>NZ_SLWK01000046.1 GCF_004345615.1 Natronoflexus pectinivorans | reverse complement strand
TGAGAGGTTCTTGATACGGAAATTACAAAGATATTCATTTTTGATTGTACCATTAACTCGTTCTATATGAATGTTTTCATACACAGATTCACACATGCTGATTTTTATATCGTAACTTTTTAATAAATCAGTATAAGCTTTTGATGTGTATTGAACTCCTCTGTCTGAGTGATGAATCAGTTTTTCATATCTTTCTATTTTTCGTTCTTTTAAGGCCATTTTTAATGCTTTTATATTTGACTGAGCACGTAGATCGGAGCTTACGTTATATCCAAGGATGCATCGTGAATAGACATCCATGATAAGGACAATGTACAGAAATTCTTTTTCGCCAATTTGCAAATAAGTAATATCACTTGTCCAGACCTGATTGATATCATTCAATGATAATCCACTTGCAAGGTTTCGATACTTAGCGTGAGGTAGGCTATGAGTTGTTTTTCGATAATTCCGTTCGCTAACAACCTGAAATCCTCCTTCAACATAGGTATCGATAAATACATCGCGCCCTATCCCCTCTGGATTCAATATACTATATATTTTTTTTGCGCCCATTTTTGGATGTATTTCTCTAATTCCTATAATGTTCTGAATAAGTATTCTTTTAAGCTCATTTTTCTTAGTGAATTTTTTCACCATTTTCCAATGAGATTGCCTGGTAATTCCAAGTATAGAATACAACTCATTCATGGTGAATGATTTTTCCTGGATGTGCTTCCGGAACCATTCAACAGTTTGGACGAGAAGTTTTTTTTTAAGTCCATCTTTAGTTCTTCGGATGCAAGCTCAATGAGCTTTTCCAGAAAATCAAGCTGAATTTGTTTCTGACCAACATGCCGTTCTAGTTCAGCTACTTTCTCTTTATAAAACAGGGCCTTTTGAGATTCGCTTTCCATTTCTACAACTATTTTGGTTTGTTTAGGATGGTCTGGTGAATATTTATAAAGCCATCGGTAAAGAATGGCCGATTTAATTTCATAAAGCATCGAGACCTCTCGAATTGTCGTTTTTTTAGTGACAATTTCATGGACTTTTTGTTTTTTGAAATCTTCACTAAAATAACGTCTTGACTTTAACTTAAATTGTGACCGTCTATTTTTCATAAGTTTCA
>NZ_SLWK01000045.1 GCF_004345615.1 Natronoflexus pectinivorans | reverse complement strand
CGTTATGCGCAATTGAACCAAAAAAACACGCACATTTGTTCTGATTATTTCCGAACTATTATTATCTTTGTCATTGAATCATCAAAAAAAATAATTTGAGAATTACAAATAAACATATTCTTGGTAAGCTTATTCGGAAAAATCGAGGAAATTCAAAATTACTGAAATCTGTAAATCAATTAATTTCTGATATTGAGGAAAATGAATGGAAAACTCCTCATGATTTAACTGAAAAACGACCTGATGCTGATTGTGTTTATGGAGGAGAGTTTTATTTCTTCAATATCAATATACATAGAACGTTGATTCTAATTGAATTTGAAGCAAGTGGTGAAGCAACGATTGTTTGGGCAGGAAGTCATGATGATTACGAACAGACTTTTAAAAACAATCGGAATGTTATTAAAAAGTGGTTGAGAGAAAACAATTGGATTTAAAATTTGTAATGATGAAAGACATTTTTGACATAAAGGAAGTTGCAAACATAGTAAGATTAGAGAATGAATATGATTTGGAAAAAGCATCTTTACTTGAACGTAAATTGCGTTTAATGAAAGATGAAAATCCAAATTTAAAACCAATTCGAAAAAAGCTTCGTGATTTGATTAAAGAATACGAAGATAGAAAATGGTCTGATTTTGATAATATCACTGATTCACAGCTAGAAGAGTCAAATAAAGCGGAAGAGATTGTGAATTATGAGCAAAAATTTATCAGTAAGCGAAAGGAAACTATCAGAAAAAGGCTCAAAGAGTACGATATTACCCAACAAGATTTAGGTTTAATCTTAAACCATCCAAAATCGTACATGAGCGAATTGATTAATGGAGTTTCTCAATTTACTCTAAAGGATTTGGTAATTATCCACAGGGTTCTAAAAATTAACTTAGACATCCTAATTCCTACTTTCCTTCAATCTGAAACAAGAGATAAATTAAAAGATTCGATTGAGAAATTAAACAAGCCCAAGCTTAAATTGAGAAAGACGGAATTGGTTTAAAAATCAAAAGCGCATAACATCATATATAAAATATTGGGGGTTTGGTGCTTACATTGACGTTTGTGCTCCGCATAAATTTCTGTGTCGGCCGATAATTCTGACTCCCGAAGCCCCCAACATTTCATATATGTGACCGTT
>NZ_SLWK01000044.1 GCF_004345615.1 Natronoflexus pectinivorans | reverse complement strand
TGTCTTTCCATGATATAAGTTGACAAGAAAATTGTTAATAACTTTTTAATTGGACAACAAACATGGGAACAAACAGCAATGAAAGAATCCGTACATTTAGTGTTGCATTCAAACAAGAGAAGGTCAAAGAGATTGAAACCAAACAAATAACGGTTCGCCAAGTAGCTCGTTTTTACAATGTAAGCAGCACAGCTGTTTATAAATGGATAAGGCTATACAGCAACCTTCATAATAAAAAAGAACGTGTAGTTGTGGAAAAGGAATCAGAATCATACAAAACTGAGCAGCTGTTAAAGAAGGTTGCTGAACTGGAAGGCATACTTGGGCGGAAACAAGTTGAGATTGAATACCTTAATAAGGTGATTGATATAAGCAGTGATATGACCAAAATCGACCTAAAAAAAAAGTTCGAATCGAGGTTATCAAATGGTTCCAGCAAAACATAAAAGATTATCCCTTTACGTTGGGCGATATCTATGTTTATGCTGGAATAAGTCGTCAGGGCTATCATCAACAAGTCAAACGTAACCAAAACAGAGTTATAGTAGATACTCGTTTATTGGAATTAACAAAGGAAATTAGAGAAGATCACCCACGCATGGGAGCAAGGAAACTATTTAAATTATTAATGCTTAGTGGCACCATGGGAATAAATAAGTTTGAGGAACTGTTATCTGCAAATGGATTGGGCATTCGGCAGAAGCGTAGTTCGCATATCACCACCAACAGCAACCATTCGTGGCGCAAGTACAGGAACCTAATCAATGGACACAGGTTGGCAGGAGTAAACCAAGTGTGGGCGAGCGATATTACTTACTATATGATTGGCGAATCAGTTTACTACATCACCTTTATGATGGATGTTTATAGTCGTCGCATCTTGGCCTATTCAGTAAGTGATAACATGCTACACGGCAACAATATTGATGTTTTGAACAACAGCATAAAACTTAGGAAAAATGTTAACTTGAGCGGTCTTATCCATCATTCCGACAAGGGTAGCCAATACTGTTCAAATGCCTATATCCAGATATTAAATGGCATTAATGCACAGATATCTATGGCGAATACTAGTATTGAAAACCCATATGTAGAGAGGTTAAATGGAATTATAAAAAATGATTACTTATATCCTCGCAAAAGAGCTACTGACCTAAAGTCCTTGCGCAAAGAACTCAAGTTGGTAGTGAAACTCTATAACGAAGTCAGACCACATATGGAATTAGGAGACCTGACACCCATAGAGTTCGAGAGGAAGTCGCTTGAACAAGCGCACCGGAAGAATGCAGAAATGGAGTTATATAACTTTGACCTAAAACCTGAACAAAGGTTTTTAGAGGCATATACGAATAGAATAATCGAAGAAAAAAAGCCGGCAGATTTGGTGTCTGCCGACTTCAATCATTCTCCTCGGTCAAATTATTCCTCAGAAAGTTGCTCCTCAGCAGAGCTTTCCTCCGCTTCGTTTGACAATGTAAATATTGAAATAAAAATTAAGGTAGATAATTAAAGTTTTCAACAGGTAGTTGGATCTTGTAAAATCTTGTCAACCTCTATTATGAAAAGACA
>NZ_SLWK01000043.1 GCF_004345615.1 Natronoflexus pectinivorans | reverse complement strand
TCCTGAGTTCCGCACTTTTTTTCGAACAAAAACACTAAAACACATGCAGTCAACATAATAGATGTTTTTTAGTTGCTATTTTGGGTGTCCCAGTAGTATATTTGCACCATGTTTGTGAGAAAAAAGAAGAATAAAAGCGGAATTGTAAGCATTCAAGTCGTTGATAAAAGTTCTGGCAAGTACAAAATGGTTAAAACAATTGGCAGTTCTAGTGTACCTGCTGAGATTGGCATGCTCTACAACCAAGGTTTGGATTACATCAAGCATTACCAGGGACAGCAAACCTTTGATTTTTTCACACAGGATTTCAACCAAACTATAAAACAAAGTATTCAAAAAATATACATTGATGGGATTCATCTTTTGCTTGGTAAAATTTATAAAGAAATAGGCTTTGATGAAGTTTGTGACGATCTTCTCAAACAACTGGTTTTAGTGCGGCTCTCTCATCCAGCTAGCAAATTAAGGACGACACATTATTTACAGCGCTACTTTTCAGTTAACATTAATGAAGACCGCATATACAGATACCTTGATAAGATTTATTCAAGCTATAAGGAAACACTTCAACAAATTAGCTACAACCATACCAAGAGGATTTTGGGAGGTGTGGTTAGTGTTGTTTTTTATGATGTTACTACCATCTACTTTCAGATAGATGATGAAGACGAAGTTCGAAAACGAGGCTTTTCGAAGGAAGGAAAGCATCAGAACCCACAAATCGTTTTAGGTCTTCTTGTGGGTCTGGAGGGCTATCCTTTAGCATATGAGATTCATGAAGGCAATAAGTTTGAAGGCCATACAATGTTGCCAATTATTGATGAATTCAAAACCAAATACGAACTGAATAAGCTAGTAGTAATTGCAGACTCTGGGTTACTCTCATCTTCAAATGTAAAAGATCTTCAAGAAAAAGGTTATGAGTTTATTCTTGGGGCACGAATTAAAAATGAAAGTTCATCGGTAAAACATGAAATACTTTCCCTGAAACTAAATGATAAAACAAGTGCAGTTATAAAAAAAGAAGATGGAACAAGGTTAATTGTAGGTTACACAGACAGAAGGGCAAAAAAAGATAAGCATAACAGGGACAGAGGTTTGATGAAACTGGAACAGAAAGTCAAAACAGGTAAAATGACTAAGTCCTCAATTAACAATCGAGGATACAATAAATATCTAAAACTAGAAGGAGAGATCAATATTACAATTGATCATGAAAGATTTGCTGAAGATGCAGCATGGGATGGATTGAAGGGATACCTGACCAATACAACACTATCAAAAGATGATATTATCAGTAATTACGGCCAACTTTGGAAAATAGAGAAGGCATTTCGAGTTTCAAAACACGACCTGAAGATCCGACCAATTTATCATCGATTACAGAAAAGAATAGAAGCTCACATTACTATCAATTTTGTAGCATATAAAGTTTATAAAGAGCTTGAGCGACAATTAAAACTTAAAAACACAAAAATTAGTTGCGAACAGGCCATTGAAATAGCTAAATCAATATATGCGATTGAATTCACAGACCCGAATAATGGTGACACCTACAAAGAAACTTTACTACTAAGTGAAGAACAAAATCAACTCGCAAAATTATTTGAATTTTAATTTGGGTGTCCCAGTGAGGAACTCAGG
>NZ_SLWK01000042.1 GCF_004345615.1 Natronoflexus pectinivorans | reverse complement strand
CTTCGGAGAAATATTTTGGGAAACTACGGTTATTGACGGCGAAGTCAGATTTTTTAACTGAATAAATTGATTAAACGGCGGAAATTGAAAAAAACTATTAATGATTTCGAATTCGGCCAGTAACACTTAAACTAAACGACTCTGACATCGACCAGAAAATTAATTTGCTTCGCCAAATTGGTTTATAATAAAGTGAAAAGAGTACTTCGATGAGAAATTAGAAAACTGCGGCCAAATCAACGGATTTCGGAATTTATAACGGAGAATAATAATTGTGATGCAGGACAATTCGACGATTTCTGAGGCAAATTTAACGACCTGAGAAAATAGATATTTAACGAAGTTAATTGAAGTTCAACTACCTGCAATATCGGTAAGATTGTAGAGATTTTTAACGATGGAAACCGCTGATTCTCAAGAAAAATTCTATTTTTAGAAAAAGTTTTAAACGACTTGATTAAGAAATAGTAAATACCGACAACATCATATATAAAATATTGGGGTTTTGATGTTTACACGAACCTTTCTGCCCCGCACCAACTCTTGTAACGGCAGACAAAGACGCACACCGCAGCCCCAACATTTCATATATGTGACCGTTGTCGGTAAGACAATTTTTAATCAAGTATATACCTTATTTCCAGATTAATACAAAACAAAAAACCAAGAAAACTTACCGAAACGGACAGCAAATTTTTACTGAAAATTAATAGAGCGAGTGGAAGTTTTTACGTCAGAAGTATTATTTTTAAAATAACGCACGAAGACTAAATCTGTAACGGAAAATATTGAAACCGCACGAAGAATAATCAGATATTCAGAGCAGTTTTTCAAATTCCGTAACGGACTAATAATCAATAATGCAAGAATTTGACATCCAAACTGAAAATTTCGTTGCTCCGTTCAATTAGTTTATAAGCCACAGGCAAATTATTACTTCGGAGAAATATTTGGGATACCACGGTTTTTGGCGGCGAAGTCAGATTTTTTAACGAAAAGAAATTGATTAACGGCGGAAAATTTGAAAATATCGAGAAATTTTATCTCACACCAACGGTAGAATAAAACGAGGAGTAATTTAAAATCTGCCAAAAAAATATTTAAGCCAAAAGACTCTGACTTCAACCAGATAATTAATTTGCTCCACCAAGTTTGTTTATTAGCCACAGACGAGCCATTACTTCGGAGAAATATTTTGGGAAACTACGGTTATTGACGGCGAATTCAGATTTTTTAACTGAATAAATTGATTAAACGGCGGAAATTGAAAAAAACGATTAATGAATTCGAATTCGGCCAATAACACTTAAACTAAACGACTATGACATCGACCAGAAAATTAATTTGCTTCGCCAAATTGGTTTATAATAAAGTGAAAAGAGTACTTCAATGAGAAATTAGAAAACTGCGGCCAAATCAACGGATTTCGGAATTTATAACGGAGAATAATAATTGTGATGCAGGACAATTCGAAGATTTCTGAGGCAAATTTAACGACCTGAGAAAATAGATATTTAACGAAGTTAATTAAAATCCAACATCCTGCAATATCGGTAAGATTGTGGAGATTTTTTAACGATGGAAACCACTGATTTTCAAGAAAAATTCTATTTTTAGAAAAAGTTTTTAACGACTTGATTAATAAATAGTAAATACCGACAACATCATATATAAAAT
>NZ_SLWK01000041.1 GCF_004345615.1 Natronoflexus pectinivorans | reverse complement strand
GTCGGGTAACGCAGGCGGATTGCTCCGCCCTTGTCCCCTAAGAACCGTACTTGATAGTTTCCCATCATACGGCTCAAGCTCTCTAAAGGCGGAATAAACCACCCAGCAATATATAAAAATTCAGGCTAAAACCCTGCACAACTTTCTTTTATGGATATACTTATCCCAAAATGGGTCAAAAGGATTGACCGCCCCTGCAATGAGTTTATGGCGTCTGATTTTGAAAAGGGCGAACATTCTAAGCAAAATGGTTTTCCCGTTGGAAAATTTACCAAAGAACTGCCATTTTCTGTTGCCAATGGTCATAAACAGAAGTGATACAATCTTTCTGTATCCAAGGTTGTTGTGTCTCCTGCGTGCCCAATTCCAGATGTTGCGCCACAGTATCCTGTCCAGATTGAAGAATATTCTCTTTGAACAGGCATGTTTGTGGTAATTAGCCCACCCGGTAATGACACGGTTTAGATTTCGGATTAAAACGGCCGCTTGTGAACCCCTGTGTTTAACAATAATCCCTTTGAGTTTCCCCATAACAGATTTGATGCTATCTTTGGATGGTCGCATTAGGAGTTTGTTTTTGGCATACATCCTGATGTTCTGTCCAAGGAAGTCAAACCCATCTGTCACATGGGTAATTTGGGTTTTCTCCTGCGATAATTGCAACCCCCTGGTGGCAAGAAATTCCTCAATAAGAGGTTTGACCTTGTTTTCCAGTATTTCCTTGTTGTTAGCCGTAACAATGAAGTCATCGGCATAACGAATAAGGTGGATTTTATACTTGTTGTTTTTGCGGCAGCCATCTGGTCTTATTGAGATGCCAAAGGCTTTATCAAGCATATTTTCAAGGCCATCGAGGGTCATGTTGGCGAGGGTAGGGGATATGATTCCCCCCTGCGGAGTACCTTGCTCGGTTGGAAATAATTGTTTGTTTTCCATAAACCCGGCTTTAAGCCATTGTTGCAGTATCTTTTTGTCCATGGGGATGTTCTCGATAAGCCATTGGTGGCTGATATTGTCGAAACAACCCTTGATGTCCCCTTCGAGTATCCAAGTAGCACTGTCCGACCGTGAGAGATGAATGAAACATCTTTCTAAGGCATCATGGCAGCTTCTAAGTAATCGGAAGCCGTATGAGCCTTTGTCGGCCAGTGTCTCGGAAACTGGTTCAAGGGCAAGAAGGTGTAAAGCCTGAAAAGCCCGGTCTTTCATGGTGGGAATCCCCAACGGTCTTTTCTTACCGTTCTTTTTAAGGATGTAAAGACGGCGCAGGGGCAATGCTTTGTAGTCCTTCCTGACTAAAGATTTGGCAGCCAATAGTTTTTGGCTTGGGGTTTTCCAGCGTATCTTATCAACGCCGGGCGTCCGTTTTCCTTTGTTTTCAGTAACTCGTTTTACCGCCCAAAGTTTGGCATGAAACGAGTGGGTTAGAATCCATTGCAGGCTTCTGGCCTTGCTGTGTTTTCCTTCCCTTATTGCCTTTGCAATACGTCGTTGTAATGACTTGACCGACCGCTCTACTTTCTTCCAGTCAATGGCGTTCCAGTTTGAGTAGTTGGCTTTAGGCGCACAGTCCTTTATGTCGGGCTTCATTTGCATTTCCTAAATAAAAAGGCTTATTACAATTTTCTTGCAACAGAGAACCAGATGAAAGTCTGCACGGTTTTCACCGGGGGCAAATGCGGAACCCCTATCCCCCTCATTACAAGGTGGCTTTCGCTTCATCCATCCTCCCAT
>NZ_SLWK01000040.1 GCF_004345615.1 Natronoflexus pectinivorans | reverse complement strand
GTCGAGTAGGCAAAGGGAACTTCCCCCTAAGCCTCTCACGGAACCGGACTTGAACCTCTCAGCTCATCCGGCTCTTGTTATACAAATCGATGCGCTTCATTACGAAAATCCCAACCTCCATTGGTAAAACAGTGTCGGATATTGTTCTTTCACTCTTTCCAACCATGCATAAGTGCTGTTGATAGTCGTTTTGTAGCGCTTGTACCGTTTCCGTGCCCACATCACAAGCCTCCGCCGTAATAGCTGAAAGATAGGATTCATTTCCCATATTCTGAACTTTCCATAGTAGTTGATCCAACCCCGGATATAAGGCTCCAGAAATTGCGCCACTCCTACTATGCTGTTATGTGTCAGAGTCTCAATCTTCAACTCTCTCATCTTTGCTACTATGCGTTTCTTTGAACTCGTGCTGATGGCGCAGTCATAGCCAAGGAAAAATTCCCTGGTCTTCTTCGACTTTGTGGTGCGAGGTTGGAATGAATAGCTCAGAAAATCGAACTTCACGTTCTCGAACGTTCCCTGTCGCCTGTAATCTCTACAGTAAACAAGCTTCGTCTTTTCCGGGTGCAGTTCCAACCCACATTCTTTCAACCGTTTGTTCAAATTACGCATCACGTAATCAGCTTGTGATTTACTCTTGCAGTGCAGTATTGCGTCATCGGCGTATCGCACATATCTGACTGTAGAGTGGGTTTGCTCCAACCATTTATCCATGGCATAATGTAAGAACAGGTTTGCTAATAACGGACTAATTACACCTCCTTGTGGCGTTCCTTTCCCCTGCTTCATTACCAGTTCCCCGGTTCTTGTTTGCACGGGTGTTTCAAGCCACCTTTCGATGTACATCAGGCACCATCTTTCGCTTACATGTTTCTTTAATGCCAACATCAACTTTGCATGGTTTATGTTGTCAAAGAATCCTTTGATATCAAGGTCAATTACCCAATCCGAAATTCTGATGTTCTTCCGTACCTCGGCCAATGCCTGATGGGCATTCTTTCCGGGGCGGTAACCATAAGAATGGGGACTGAAAAGCTTCTCAAACCTCTCTTCCAGATAATCTTTCACTACCATTTGTGCCACGCGATCGCTGATAGTGGGAACACCAAGCTTGCGAACTTTTCCGTCTTTCTTGAGTATTTCCACTTCTTTTAACGGCGGTGGGAAATAACTCCCTGACGCCATCCGGTTCCACAGTTTGTACAGGTGAACAGATCTGTTGGCATTGTATTCTTCCATACTGATCTGGTCAATTCCTGCACTACCTGCATTGGAGCGCACTTTCTTATAAGCAAGCCATACTTGGTCCTTACTTACTGGTACTGATTTTGTCTCATTCCATAAAGTCATCCTCTTGCGAGTTGTTAAATGTTATGATCCGGTATAACTTGCCCCCTTCGCTCTGCTCTCATTACAATCGCTTCTTCGCTACTACGGGGCAATCCGTCCCAACAGAGCGCTTCGGTTTTAGGCCTCCGGGGTGATCCCGTTGCGCCCCTCCCTTGGCATCGCTCGGCTGGTTCCCGAGTTCCGTAATTAAGCCCGGATATAGTTCCTGCCCTCTGAAAGACGCCAGTCGTATAGCCAGTAATTCAGGCTCCCGCTATACTTATAACTCCGTTTCATACTCCGTAGCTTTTGACTGGGTGTACAACTTCTCGACTCCTCATCAAGGGTTCACTCTCGTTCAGCTCCTATATCCATACCTGTACTATCTCGTGGATAGTCTTTTCCTAAACGCTCAGCACCGTGGCTCTTTACCACAGCACCTTTAGGTGGTTTGATGCCC
>NZ_SLWK01000039.1 GCF_004345615.1 Natronoflexus pectinivorans | reverse complement strand
CCCCCTAACATTTTGTATATGTCAGTTTTGCAGAAACTTTCACGTTTATAGATAATTTCGGATGTGCAAAACCGCCATATACAAATCACCGTTGTACACAAGGCTAAAAAAACATACTGCATATGAATAGTTTTGAAGATTTTTACAAAAGTATGGGATTCACAGAATACCCATTTTCTACATTTACTACAGAAAACGAGAAGGGTAAAGAAAAAGAACTTTTTGTTTCACCATCGTGCTATTCTCCTATAATTCAAAATTATAAAGAGAAAAATACAATTTTATTAACAGGAGATAGAGGAACTGGTAAGACTGCAATTTTGCTTGATTTTATTAGAAATACAGATTTAACCAAAACATTGTATTGTAGAATAGAAGATTATTCGAAACTAAGAGAAAACTACTCCTTAACAGAATTTTATAAATTTCTAATAACTAACATTTCTGTAACTCTCTTTGAAAAATTATCCGTAAGTCAAAAACGCATAAATAAACTTACAGACGATGAAAAAGTATTGTTGTCTTATCTACTTAAAAACTTTGTACCCGTTGTTTCAAAAAGACTTTTAAAAACCAAAATAGAAAATATTCAAATTCCAAAATACAAACGATTTATCACAAAATTATTTAATCGTTCAAGACCAATATTAAACTATGGAGCAACTACTGGCGGTGTATTTATTGAGGAGTATTTAACTAAGCACTTTAAAGCTTTACCTCCGATTGATAGAGAAATTAACATTAAGGATTTCTTTCCTGAATTGCCATTAACAGTTGATGAAGACTTTGAAACTATCGAGGTGGGATTTCAATTGCTAAATGATTTGGTGGAGATTATCTATAAAATGGGTTTTGATAGAGTAATTTGCTTATTGGATAAATTAGATGAAGATTCAAGACTTGAAAATGATGCAGAATATATTTCATCTTTTGTTGAACCAATCTTAACTGATAATAAACTATTGCTAAATGATAAACTTCAACTAATCATATCTCTATGGGTTACTCCATTCAATTACTTATTGGATAAAGTAAGGACACAAAAGCATTATTGTCCTAAATTGCAATGGGATAAAAATGATTTAGAAAAGGCATTAAATGAGAGATTAAAGACATACTCAAATTCCAAAATATCTGATTACAAGTCATTATTTTCCAATGAGTATACAGATATTGAATTTGAGCAGATTTTTCATTTATCAAATTCAAATCCTCGTGATTTATGGCATTTGTTTGACAAGCTATTTTATACTCAGCATGCATTAAATTCCAATTCAGAAAACATCACATTAAACGCCTTAAATGTAGCAATTGAAAGATTTGTTCTTGATTTCAATTATTTTGAGTATTATCCGAAGAAAAAGAATGCAAGAGCAAACTCAATGGATTTTTATAGCTATACAGCTCATCTTTTGAAACTTGATGATTATATTTTTACAAAAAACCAACTAAATGAGCAAGCAGGTACAGGTGGTTCTACAAATAATTATGTAATTGGTATGGAAAAGATTGGCTTAATTGTTAAGCATAGTCAAGAAGGTGGGATTGTAAGTTATAGGATAAGTGACCCAAAAGTTAAATATGCTTTAATTAATGGGATTTCCATAGAGAGAAAACAATAAAGCCCAGTGTACAACATCGTATATAAAACATTTGGCAGTCAGTGAGTTATCGAGCGTTTCAGCTCGTATCAAAAGCACTTGTAACTTGACAAGAAAGTGCTTCGAAATGCCAAACGTTTCATATACGTAACCGTTATGCGCAATTGAACCAAAAAAACACGCACATTTGTTCTGATTATTTCCGAACTATTATTATCTTTGTCATTGAATCATCAAAAAAAATAAT
>NZ_SLWK01000038.1 GCF_004345615.1 Natronoflexus pectinivorans | reverse complement strand
CCCCCCTAACATTTTGTATATGTCAGTTTTGCAGAAACTTTCACGTTTATAGATAATTTCGGATGTGCAAAACCGCCATATACAAATCACCGTTGGCATTCATACAATCAAAACACTAATTTGCTAAAATGAAGATAAAACAGATTTCGATTAAAAATTTCAAACGATTTACAAATCTTAAAGTTTCTGAAATACCAGAATCTGCAAAACTCATTGTTTTAGTTGGCCCCAATGGTTCAGGTAAGACATCATTTTTTGAGGCATTAAATCACTGGTACAAGCTTATGGGTTTTGGAAATATTTATGGAGGCTTATTTAATGAAGGAAATACCGAATACTTTCCAAAAGTAAATAGTAATTCGAATTCCAAACAATGGTATGAAGACAAAGTCGAAATTAGCTTTTATGGAAATGAGTCATTAAATCAACAGGAAATAAAGGAAAGGTTTTACTTTAGAACAGCCTATAGAAATGAACCTGATTTTACTGTGAAAAGCCTTTCAAAACTAGATTCTCCAGTTGATAAATTGAAGTTACAAACTTTAATGATGAATGATATTACTGTGTCAGAGAATTATCAAAGACTTGTTTCGCAATCACTAGCTGGACTATATGATAATCTAAATGACAATAAAACGGTTGCTCAACTTCGAAATGAACTAATAGGCAAAATTCAACATTCTTTTTCATCCGTATTTGAAGATTTGACTTTAAGTTCAATTGGAGACCCGCTAAGGAATGGCAGTTTTTATTTTATAAAAGGGACGGCCATTGATTTTCATTACAAAAATCTATCTGCAGGAGAAAAATCAGTATTTGATTTGATATTAGACTTAATAATAAAGTCATCATATTTTAAGAATTCTGTATTTTGTATTGATGAGCCTGAAGCCCACCTTCACACAAGTTTACAGGCAAAGGTACTAGAAGAATTATTCAAACTAACACCAGCAGAATCACAATTATGGATTTCAACCCACTCAATCGGGATGTTAAAAAAGGCAGAAGCTTTGGAGCAAGAGAATCCGGGTACTGTAATATTTTTAGACTTTGACAATCGAGATTTTGATTTAAATGAAGTAATTAAGCCTGCAAAAATAGGCAAAGCAATCTGGAACAAGTTTTTTGATTTAGCATATTCAGATTTTTCAAAACTTATCTCTCCTGAAATAATTGTTTTTTGCGAAGGCTCATTTCAAGGAAGAAAATACAAAGATTTTGATGCCCAGATATATAGCTTAATATTCGAAAACAAACATCACAATACAAGGTTTGTTTCTATTGGTTCTAGCTCAGAAATTGAAAATATTGAAAACCAATCTATTAGAGTGTTGTCTAATATTTTAAAGTCCTCACAAATAATAAAATTTGTTGATAGGGATGATAAGAGTGACCAAGAAGTTCAGGAACTAAAAGAAAAAGGAATAAAAACTTCTCTTAGGAGGCATGTTGAGAGTTATTTGTTTGATGATGAGATTATAGAAAAACTATGTAAAAGCATTAATAAACAAGAACTTTACCAAGATTGCATTTCAGCAAAATGTAATGCTTTGATGAATAGTGTTGAGCGGGGCAATCCTAGCGATGATATTAAATCAGCAAGTGGTGATATTTTTAATGAACTAAAGCGTATTCTCGGCTTGAGACAATGTGGTAATAACAAAAGTGCTTTTTTAAGAGATACAATGGCTCCTCTAATTACAGAGGAAACTAATATTTATAGGGAACTTGAAAAAGAAATATTTAAATAAAGTACGAAATGCCAACACGCAATATAGCAAAAGGCGGGTTTCGTGGTTTTTTGAACCATTCTGCCCCGCATCATCTTTTGTAACGGTGGATAATTTCGACTCCCGCATTCCGCCTCATGCCATATTGCCAAACGTTATGCGCAATTGAACCAAAAAAACACGCACATTTGTTCTGATTATTTCCGAACTATTATTATCTTTGTCATTGAATCATCAAAAAAAATAAT
>NZ_SLWK01000037.1 GCF_004345615.1 Natronoflexus pectinivorans | reverse complement strand
TTTTTGATGATTCAATGACAAAGATAATAATAGTTCGGAAATAATCAGAACAAATGTGCGTGTTTTTTTGGTTCAATTGCGCATAACGGTTACGTGTATGGTGTCGTTTGGCGATTCGAAGCACTTTCCTGTCGAACCGTTACAAAGTTTTTCAGATGTAACGCCCTTGAAATTAGCACTATCCGCCAAATGCACTATACACGATGTTAGTGGCTGGCATTATTTCTTCCCAAGTAATTTTTGATGCCATTTTAAATTCTTTAATCTAATTATTTCATTCTCTTTAACCCTTAGTATTTGTTCTAATTCCGTAATCGCTTTTTTCTGTTGTTGAATAATTGATTCTTTGTCCTCAATTGTCTTTTCTTGGTTGTTTACTTTATCAACTAAATCCTTTAATTCACCCTCTTGCTGATTCGTCAACTTTTCAAACTCCTTTGTTTTATCAAGTAATAGTTTTATTGAATCATTCTGCTTGCTAATTTTGGCAAAGTTTTCAGAATTTTCCTTTAACAATTCATTATTTGTGTTTTCAATTTCCGTCTTGATTTTAGCTAATTCTTCATGTGTGTCTTTAAGTCCTTGATATTTGTTTTTAAATGAAGAAATTCTTGAAGCAATTGTGATAAAATATTTTTTAAATCCTCTTGTTTCAACGTCATTCCTATATTTTATTGCTTGAATAAAGTTTTCGTAAGCTGCATTGAAATCATAGTTCTGCACAGCTTCTCTTGACTTTTTATAATAAAAGTCAGCTTTACCTGCATTTAATTCTTGAACAATCAATGTACTTGGAGTTTCGTTTTGTGCAAAGCTTAAAACATTAGGGTCAGTTTTTATAGCATTGTTATGGATTTTAGTCTTTAAAACCAGTCCATTAAAAGTTGTGCAACGGCTTAAAGCAACATAAACTTGCCCTGATGCAAACGCAGCACCTAAGTCTGCAATGACTTTTTCAAATGTCAGTCCTTGGCTTTTATGAACAGTAATCGCCCAGGCTAATTTGATTGGAAACTGAGTAAATGTTCCAATTATTTCTTCTTCAATTTTCTTTTCCTCGTCATTCCATTTGTATCTTATGTTTTCCCATTCCTGTTTTTCGACTGTTATTTCATTTCCTTCGGAAAACTCAACAATTATGGCATTGTCTTCTATTGATTTTATTTTTGCAATCTTTCCATTAAAGTATCTTTTCGCTCTGTCATTCTTGATGAACATAATTTGAGCGCCTTGCTTGAGTTGTAAGATTCTTTCAGTTGGCATTATGTTTTCAGGGAAAGTTCCTGTAACTGTAGCTTCAAAAAGTTTTAACTCTGTTTCTAATTTGGCTAATTTGGTAAGGTTTGTACTATCTACTATCTTATTATGAGTTGCGAGCGTAATGTAATTAGAGCCATTTTCAGGCGAGAACGTTGGATTAAACTTAGAGTTTAAAATTCCTAATTCATTTGCGGTAACCTGATTTACGCGAACTCTGTTTAAAAGGTCTATGAATTCTTGCTCATTTTGTCGATAGATTTTCTTTAATTCGATGTAAACAGGCTTATTATTCTCAATTATTTTCGAACCAAAGAAAAATTCAGTTGAATAAAACTCTTTCAGAATGTTCCATTCGTCAGGTCTTGCAATGGGTGCTAATTGAAAAGTGTCTCCAATTAAAATAACTTGAACACCTCCAAAAGGTAAATTTTCCTTTCTCCTGAAAACACGAAGTAACTTATCTACCACATCAATTAAATCACACCGAACCATTGAGATTTCGTCAATTATCAGAAGTTCCATACCTCTAATAATCTCCAATTTCTCTTTAAAATATTTAAAATGGTCAAATATGGTACTACGGTCAGAGTCATTCAAATCTGCTTTAGTCCTCAACCTTTTATCATTTGGAACATAAACACTTGGTCTGATTTGAAAAAAAGAATGTATTGTTTGTCCACCTGCATTTACTGCTGCTACTCCTGTAGGAGCAAGAATTACAGTATTTTTTTTAGTTGTCTCTCGTAGGTATTTTAGAAAAGTAGTTTTACCTGTACCTGCTTTACCAGTCAAATAAACAAGCTTATCTGTATGCTTTACAAAGTCAGAAGCATAATTGAATTCAACATTTGTTTCGTCTAATTCTATGTTATCAATTATTATCGGCATAGTTTATTATTTGCACTGTGGTTCTTTTATGCTTGCCACTAACGGTCACATATATGAAATGTTGGGGGCTTCGGGAGTCAGAATTATCGGCCGACACAGAAATTTATGCGGAGCACAAACGTCAATGTAAGCA
>NZ_SLWK01000036.1 GCF_004345615.1 Natronoflexus pectinivorans | reverse complement strand
ATCCGGACATGCGTTCTGGAATTATCCGGACAGCTAATCCGGGATTATCCGGACAGTCATTCCGGAAACATCCGGACACTAAATTAGGTCTGTTTATCTTGCTTTTTCAAAAATGGAAGAGCGATGAAAAAAACAGACATGAAAAAAGTACGTGAATTACTTCATCTGGTATTTGTCAATGGCGAAAGCACTCGCCAAGCTGGGATTATTGCCGGGGTCAGCAAAAGCACTGCCGCTGAATACGTTAAAGGCTTCCGAGAGAGCGGCTTGCGCATATCGGAGCTTAACATACTGACTGATAGTGACTTAATTAACACCATTACGGGACCCAATGGGAAGCATGTTACTGAGCGATATGGAGAATTGGTTTCGAGGTTTACTTATATCGAAAAAGAGCTTCAACGCCCAGGTGTTACTCTGCAACTGCTTTGGCAAGAATTGTTTCAAAGCAATCCCCAAGCATACAGCTACTCCCAGTTTTGTTTTCATTACAAGCAATGGGCAAAAAAGCAAAAAGTCAGCTTGCACATGGAGCATAAGGCAGGAGAAAAGATGTTTGTCGATTATACCGGTGTTAAGCAATCTATTATTGATCCCAAAACAGGAGGGACCACCAAACTTGAGGTTTTTGTTGCAGTCCTAGGCAGCAGCCAACTGTGCTATATAGAGGCCGTTAAAAGTCAAAAGAAAGAAGACTGGATTAAGGCCAATGAGAACGCGCTACGTTTCTTCGGAGGATCTCCTCGTTGCATTGTGCCAGACTGCCTTAAATCAGCCGTTACTAAGGCCAATAAGTATGAACCCCATATAAATGAATCCTTCAAAGATTTTGGCGCTCATTATAATGCGATAATCCTTCCTGCAAGGGCACTTCATCCCCAAGACAAGAGTCTGGCAGAAAACTTTGTCAGAACTGCTTATACACGAATTTATGCACCGCTACGTAACATACCATTCTTTTCTATTGAAGAGTGCAATCAAGCAATGTGGGAAGAACTGGATAAGCACAATAACGCCACATTCCAAGGAAAAGATTACTCACGACAACAACTCTTTGACTCCATGGAAAAGGCAGAATTACAGCCACTTCCTATATCAATGTATGATGTTCGACATTTTGCCATTGTAACAGTCCAATATCATTACCATATATATCTAAAAGAGGACCGGCATTACTATAGCGTTCCCTTCCAGCTTACGGGTAAGCGAGTGCAAATTAGCTATAATAGTCGCGTGGTAGAGGTTACGTACAACAACCTAAGGGTCGCTATCCACCAACGAGATACACGTCAGTACAAATACACTACAGAACCGGCTCATCAGCCTCCTAAACACCAATTTGTAACAAAGTGGAATGCTGACCGATTTATTCGTTGGGCAGCGAAAATCTCACCACAAACGGAGGCATTTATCAGAGCGCTAATAGAGAGCAAAGCGCATCCTGAGCAGGCATTTTCGGCATGCCTGGGCATCCTTAAGGAAAGCAAAAAGCACTCAGTGGATGATTTTAGCAAAGCCTGTAACAAGGCACTAGAAATGAACAACTACACCTGCAAATTCATTAGAAACACTCTTGAAAATAAGACATTTAACATTAGCAAAGAGGAGGAAATCAGAAGAATAATAGATAACAACGACATAAGAGGACTTGACATTTTAAACTAAAAAACTATGAACATCCAGACAATTGAAAAGGTGAAACACATGAAGCTGCATGGCCTTGAAAGAGCTTACAACCAGCTGTTTGACACAGACGGCAATCAGGATCTGACATTTGATGAAAAACTTGCCATATTGATAGATGCAGAGTATGATGATCGGTTTGATAGAAAACTTCAGAGATATATTAAAACAGCGAATTTTAAGCAAAAGGCGTCAATGGAACAGATAAATTATCAGGCGCATAGGAATCTTGATAAGAATTTAATGATCAAACTCCAGAGGTGTGATTGGATAAAAAAGGGTCGTGATATTTTACTTACGGGTCCAACCGGTGTCGGAAAATCATTTATCGGGTGTGCCTTGGGGTACCACGCTTGCACCAATGAGTTAAGCACATTATACACAACAGCAAATAAGCTAATTGATAGGCTTGTATACGCTAAAGCTGATGGGAGCTACCCCAAGGAAATTAAGAAAATAGCCAAATGCGACCTTCTGATAATTGATGATTTTGGGCTTAAACCTCTGGATGCGACTGCAAGAAACATGTTCATGGAAATTATTGATGATCGTCATGGAGTAAAATCTACAATTATATCATCTCAAATCCCAATAAAGCAATGGTTTGATGTGATAGGAGACCCCACAGTGGCAGATGCAATAATGGATCGTTTGTATAATGGTGCATACCGCATCGAAATGCAAGGTGAATCAATGAGAAAACTAATTGCTAAATCGTAAAAAATTAATTCCTATTTTTGAAAAAAATGCAGACCTAAAAAGTGTCCGGATAAATCCGGAATGGGTGTCCGAATAAAACAGAATGTGCA
>NZ_SLWK01000035.1 GCF_004345615.1 Natronoflexus pectinivorans | reverse complement strand
CTTACATTGACGTTTGTGCTCCGCATAAATTTCTGTGTCGGCCGATAATTCTGACTCCCGAAGCCCCCAACATTTCATATATGTGACCGTTAGCGGTCAGGTGATAAGAGATAGTGCTTCAATTAAAGTTTAAGTGTTAATGTTAAAATACATACTATGAATTATTTAGGGAAATTATTATTTATTTTCGTAATTATGTTTTCTATAACGTCTTTAATTCTTGCAGAAAATAAAGTTAAAATAGAACATGGTGTTAAAGTTGGTTTGAATACTTCAACGGTTTTAGTTTCTTTATCAGATTATAACTCCAGTGGTTATTTAGAGAATTATACAGAATATAAGTTTAACACCGGTTTCAATGCCGGTTATTTTCTGGAAATTGCTTTATCAAAAAAACTATCATTTCAGCCAGAAATAGCATTATCAATAAAAGGAATGCGGAGTAATAGTTATATTTCAGAACAAAGACCAGCTTCATCAGGATACAATATGAGAGAGCTAAATGCTACATCAAAAATAACATCTTACTATATCGAACTCCCATTGTATATTAAAACCTATTTCTACTTTGGTGAATCCAGGAAAATTATTGCTGGTATTGGACCATTTTTTGCTTATGGAATTGGTGGTAACATGGAAGCAAAATTAAAGTTATCAGCTCCTTATGGATATTGGACAGGAAGCAAAAAGATTTTCAAAGAAGACAAGATAAATTTTAACAACAGCACATTTGTAAATGATGGCATGGTAGGTTTTAATGCCGAAAGATATATTAACGAACCCTATTGGCATAAATCTATCAAAAGAATTGACGGAGGTATTTCAAGTTTTGTCGGTTATGATTTTCAGAATAATCTGTTTGTAACTACTGTATGTAATTGGGGAATAAAAAATATTCTGAATTCTTTTGAAACAGGAAATGATAGAGTTGACAGTAGAATAAACAACCTTACTTTTTCTATTTCAGCAGGATACAAATTTTAGGAGAAAATGATAGGATTCACAACTACAAAAAAAGTTAAAAACCCGAACCGCTAACATCGTATATAAAACATTGGGGGTTAAGCACTTACGAGAAGCCTTCTGCCCCGCTCGAACTTTTGCAACGGTAGACAATGATGACACCCGCAAACCCCAACGTTTCATATACGCAACCGTTAGCATTCATGTTAAGACCGAGCATATAATAACCAAAATGAAGAAATATGGCAGTAATTATAAAATTTGACGATGATTCTTATTTCCAAGCATATATTGGCAATAACGAAGTTGGGACTTTAGATATATTGATTGATGAAGATGAATTTAGTGGAGAAATATCATATTGGCTTAATGGTATATATGTGAATAAGGAATTTCAAAGACAAGGAATTGCAACAGAATTAATAAAAAAAGCAATTGACGAATTTGAAGAAGTGTTTGTTTCAAGTGCATCACAGTGGGAACATAAGCAAAATGGAGATACTTCGGCAAGAGAATTGTGTGATGACGGTGCAGATTTAGTGAATAAGCTAATTGAAAGAAAAATCATTAAAAAAGAATGGATGATAAATCCTTTCGGTGAAGACACATCTGATTATTAATCTAAACTTTAAGATAGTTTCATGCAATTTGAGGACTCAAAACCAGAGGATAAATTCGGAAAAGAATACAACGAACATTTGATTTTCAATCAACTAAAAAAATATTCTGAGTTTTATGACTCTTTATCATTTTCGATTATGAGTTGGGCTTCACTAGGAACTAAAGCTTTTTTGAATCTAGACACTTATGCATATTCTTCAATAAAAGGTACAATTGACTCAATAATAGACATTCTTAAAAAGGGACGAATAAATGATGCGTATGCCCTACTAAGGAAGTTCTTTGATTCAACAATGATAAATGTTTATACCAATCTATTTCTTCAAGACCATTTTAATATTAACAATTTTATTGTAACACAAATAGAGAATTGGAGAAATGGAACTGAAACAATTCCAGAATACAGAGTCATTTCAAGATATATTAAAGAATCCGAAAGACTTAAACCAATTAACGAACTTTTAAAAAAAGACGATAGATATAAGAAAATTAGAGATAGGTGTAATGACCATACTCATTATAATTTTTATAGGCATCTACTTTTAAATGACAATCAAATTTATAATCCAAATAGAGTGAAATACTTGGATTTGTTTGCAAAAGATATAGAAGCAGTTTTCATCCAACATTTTGCATATATTTTTTATCTAAATGACCATTATATGATGTCAAGTGATTATTCAGATAGTTTGGATGTCAGAATAACTCCTGAAGAAAACTCTCAATGTTGGGTAGCAAATTTCATTCAGAAAATGTTTAATGACGTAATTAAAATAAGTCGTCCAGATATTGCAACAGAGATTAAACAAAAAACAGAAATGGAATTAGAATAAAAAACACGAAATGCTAACATCATATATAAAATATTGGGGTTTAGGTGTTTACACGAATCTTTCTGCCCCGCACCAACTTCTGTAACGGCAGACAAAGACGCACACCGCAGCCCCAACATTTCATATATGTGACCGTTAGGGGGGCACTCCATTTTTTTGAAGCAAATCCCTTATTTAAAGCAAATTAAAAAACAATACGCACAGATATTTAGGGAAAAAAAACAATTC
>NZ_SLWK01000034.1 GCF_004345615.1 Natronoflexus pectinivorans | reverse complement strand
CCATTGTGGTTATATCTTATTGTGCCTTATGTGGTAAAAGATGGTACTTGCGTAAAAGTGGGAGTCCCGAATGCTCGGGATTGCGCTACGCTCCAATCCGGTCGCCGCCGACCTTAGAAAGAAGCCGATTCAGAGATGAGTCGGCTTTTTTGTGTTTATGGCTAAACGCGAAGACGCAGAGTCGCAAAGTTTTTTTATATTTCTTATATGCCTTATATGGTAATAAAAACTCTGTGCATCTCCGTGTTTTCTCTGTGTCCCTCCGTGTAACTATAATTGCTTCTACGTATATTGTTTCTCTAATTGACAGATATCTTACAACCCCTCGACCCAATAGCCAATTGACCTTATTACCCTCAATTAAAATCTTATGTGTCTTATGTGGTTAAAATTGCACACCTACGGCGTGCCGCTCGCCAGATGGGTTTTATATTTCTATCAACATTTGTCACCTACGGCGACACTCTAGTAAATTTCGTACTTATGATTTAATTTCCATTATAAAAACTCGTTTCGGTTTTCTGTCTCCGATCTCCTGTCTCCCTTTTCCAGTGTCCTTATGTGCCTTATGTGGTGAATAACTCCCATTAATTGCTGATCTTAAATCGAATCTCTTTTGTGGTTTCATTGCCAAGTTTGTCGTTGGCGTATACTAAAACATTGTAAATCTTCTCTTCTGTAAATAATTCTCTGGCTGCTGGAGAATTTATGCCTTCATATTTTATTCTCTCTCCTCCATTTATAGAGAAATAAATATTCTCTGTTCCACAATGTTTATCTGTTGCTCCAATATACATTCGGACATATGGAGGATAAATTTTTAGCAAATCATCATCTATTAATTCTTCTCTAATAGCCTGAATGCTGAAATTTACATGGATCTCAGGAGGTTCATTATCCACATAAACAAAACTTTTCTTTGTTTGCTCCTGATTATTTACCATATCTGTAGATCTGAATTCAATGGAGTGAATTCCGCTGTTTTTAAGCTGAAATTGATAGCCCTTCACAAAATCAGCACCGTTTACTTTATACTCTGTAGACTGCACTCCTGATGCGTTGTCTTTCGAGATTAAATTAATTGAAGTGTTTTTGTTAATAAACAGCGTGTCTCTGGTGAAGAATTGAGGCCCGGAGAAATCTATGTAAGTGAGTGGGGGTTCAATATCCAGATAAAACGAAAACTCTTCAACGACAGATCTGTTGGCTACCATATCGAATGCTTGAAAATATATTGTTTGATTTCCATTTGAGTTTAGCGGACTGATTGGATCGATATAAATTTCATTTAGAATTCTACTGTTGTTGAATCCGTAGATAATATTCCGAACCCCTGAAATGGTATCATTTGCATCAAGTTCGATTTTACTTCTATCTGATATATAGAGGATGTCGCCCTGATGGTGATCTCCAATAACGGAAGCGAAGGTTCTTGGAGGACTGCGATCTACAGTGAAAGTTTGAACCACTTCCACATTGCCGTCGGAACCTTCAAAGATGTTTCCAACATTATCTTCAATCCAGTAATTGAGAGTATAATTGTTGGAGGGAAGATCTTTCAGGCTTATTCCGCTATTATAAACTTTAATGGGTTTATCATTAATCTGAAAACGAATCTCATTTACTCCAGATAAATTGTCTGTTCCAAGAATGATGATTTTTGAGTTAGCCGATGCCATATTCTCATATACATCACCTTCCAAGGTCCAGGTGCCAACAGGAGGGGTAATGTCCACGAAAAAATGTTCAATTGAGACATCTTCAATATTGCCAACATTATCTACACTATAAAAGCGGAGATAGAACTCTCCCTCCTTATTCATTAGTATCGGACCATTGTAGGGTTTGTAGCTTTCGCCATTGAGGCTGTAGAGGGTTTGAGAAACGCCTGATGTTGCATCTTTTGCTGTCAAATCAATTGTTAAGCCACTTCCGTAGTATGTTTTGCCATCATGAGTGAATTTTTGAGCATTGTTGAATCTTACATTGGTCTTTGGTGGCGTTCCATCGGCATATACTTCAAATATTACGTCTTCCAGTGGATAAACTACCTGCTTAGTAATTGTATCAACGCGCCATGGGGTACGAATGGAATTGTACCCATCCGAATCAAAATAAAAAGGGTTGGCGTATCTTGCTGAACTTTCGCTTTCAAGTCTTTCCATTTCGCCTCCAACCTGAGGGGAAGAGCTTAAATAGAGATACATTGGCTGATTACGGTTTACATACAATTTGCCGTCTTCGGATTTGTGAAATCGTGAAGGATGATTTAGTTGTTTTTGGGAATAAACTGGTTCAAAGCCAATGATGGATAAGGCAAGCAAGACTAGTAGTGAGATTTTTTTCATCGGATTATTTAAAATAGTTGCTAATTAGATTATGGAATACTTGTTTTGGTTGTAAAAATTAATTTGATAAATGAGATACGTTATCCCTGTTGTTTGTGTTACACTATGGGTTGTCGCTTTTGACGAAAGGACTATTTTTCCTTATGGTTTGCCGTTTTAGTCTGACTAATTATTCTGGACGGACGATTGTTCAATCTGCTGTTTATTCTCTATTACTTTGGGAGCCATGCATTTTGCAGATTGCTGTTTCTCCTAACGAATTAAGATAGGCTTTATTAATACATTGAAATTTTATTCCAAGAGTGTGTTCAGTAAAAGAGTTTATTACTTTTTTGTTTACTTTTGCTGCCGATAATTATTTTTCAAATACTCAATAAAAAACTGATGAAGAGGATTTTAATTGCGTTGTTTGTAATGGTTTGTTTTGCAAATGCAAAATCCGGAGGCATCCGGACACCCGTTCTGGAATTATCCGGGCAGGCATTCCGGTAATATCCGGACATGCGTTCTGGAATTATCCGGACA
>NZ_SLWK01000033.1 GCF_004345615.1 Natronoflexus pectinivorans | reverse complement strand
CTATATCCATACCTGTACTATCTCGTGGATAGTCTTTTCCTAAACGCTCAGCACCGTGGCTCTTTACCACAGCACCTTTAGGTGGTTTGATGCCCGCTCCTGTAAGACGACACCGGTGGTTCAACTTACAACTGTTTCCACCATCTTAACTACAGCATGCAGAACTACATTTTGCCGATGTTCTGCTTCTCGGCACACTATGAAATGTTTGGGGATTGCGGGCTTCGTACCTGTCTGCCGTTACAAAAGTTGGTGCGGGGCAGGGCGATTCGCATAAACATCTAAAACCCAATATTTTATATATGATGTTGCCGTTTCGTTGTCTTTTTCTTCAAGTAATCTATTTTTATTTGAATTCATTGTCGGTTACTCTATGGTGCAATTGGTGCAATTATGGTGCAATTCTATAATTCATAAAATGAACCTGCTCCTTTATTGTCAGAAGCTTTAATTATCCCTTTCTCAACCAATTCAGTTAAATCTCTACTTGCTGTATTTCTGGAAACATTGAAGTTTGATTGATATTCACGATTTGTAATTTTTTCATTATTCTTTAAGAAATTAATGGCTTTTACTTGTCTGTCATTCAATCCAATTGACTTTAAATATTCATCACTATATATATCTTTCCTAAATTCTACCCAAAACCCTGACATATCATAAAAATACTTTGGCTTAGGTATCCCAAATTGAACACAATCATTAATCATTTTAATAGTTCCACGTCCCCATGCTTCAATATATCCACTCCTAAAAAGAGTATTTGCGATATCTGGATTGTATGGTTTCGATGGATGCTTAGTTAGAAGTTTTTCAATCGTCCAATTTTCTGGTAATTGAGCGTCATTCCAAAATATTAATTTGTCATTATAAACGCTTATCTGAATAGGTACACCCTCTGAATAGTCTTTGTGAGAAACTGAATTTAGTAAGGCTTCACGAATGGCTTCTTTTGGATAGTCGTATTTTTCTACTCTATTTAATCCGTCATAGCTTATTGATGAATGAATATATTTTGTTATAAGCAAGTCCATAGTTTTTTCGACCTGTTCAAATATGTTCCCATGAACTTCATCTTGAAATTTTAATATATCATCAGATTGGAAGAACCCGATTTTTATATATGCGCCAGTAACGTATTTTTCAGGAGTTGGATGAAAAAGTAAAATTGCAGCTCTTTTGAGATATTTGTTTTCTATTAGTTGTAAATTTTCTAATAGGTGGTAGTTTGTATCTGTTAAGACGTCATCTTCAATTCTTTGTGCTTTAACTGCTTTCTTTCTAAAGAGGTCAAAAGTATCTGGTTTTAAATCTTCTGTAGAAACCTTTGGAATAGGTACTCCGTCCCAACGTTTTCCTTTTTTCTGAAGCAAAAATTTATCCAGAGCATTTCCTTTTAATTCTTGCTTAGTACTTCCACTTCGATAATGGTATTGACCTTTGTAGTTTACGGGGTAGGGGTGAGCTTCTACAATAATTTCTAAGCAATCGCCATTTTCAGTTTCATGTAAATTAACGTCAATAATTATTCCCAATACGTCTTTTACTTTATTTGGTATATCTTCAAGCAGCTTTTTAGCATTTTTGAGTCCAACGATATTTCCGTTATCATCTTTACCAATAAATATTGAGCCACCGTAGGCATTGGCAAATCCACATATCCATTTTAGATATTCATCTCTCCACGATTCTTTCCACTCAATATTTTGTTTTTCTGCCATTTCTCGTCATTTTCATTCAAAGATAGAAAAAATGATTTTTTAATTATGGAGTTTTCTCTCTTGTCTATGAACGGCAACGGTGACATATATGAAATGTTGGGGCTGCGGTGTGCGTCTTTGTCTGCCGTTACAAAAGTTGGTGCGGGGCAGTAAGGTTAAAGTAAACATCTAAACCCCAATATTTTATATATGATGTTGTGGGTTGTGATTTTTATATTTTCATTTTATGTATTCGCTCTTGTAATTCCATTATTCTACTTATAAGTTCCGAAAAAGTCAAAGCCTCTCCATAAATCATAAATTTGGCCATTTCAGCATAATCCTTTTCATAGTCCTTAATTACGGAGTCAGGAGGTATAATTATGATTTTATCAGGTGTATGGTTGCTATAGTCTATACTTCTCAAGGGATTGAATTTTTCCCTATGAGCAACTATGTTACCAAAAAGTTCCTTGTCCTTTAAGGCTGCAAATCCATATTCTGTATCCATTAACCTTACTAAATCATACATGTGTCGTGAAAGGCGGTCTATGCGGATTTTTCCAGCTTCTTGGGAAAACTCTTCATGAAGTAGAAATATTTTTTCTAAGAAAGTTCTTTGTGGTAGAACAGTTGGAATAGCAAAGGATTCAGATGCAAAACTTAATTTTGGAAAATTGTCACTTAATATTGAATTGATTTCTCGTTTCTCTGTTGGTTCCATCAAAGAACGTGAACTTACTTCAATTAAAACTCTTTGCGGTAAATATTCTGATGTCTCCACAACGGAGTTGTAATGAATTTCAATAACCTGCGGGTCTTTATCTGAATCGGTAACTGGTTGAGCAAATAATTTACATTCGCCTATTGCATTCCATTTTGTCAAATATTGGATTAAGTCTTTGAGAAATTCTGTTGAAATGAATTCGCAAGATAGTTTCCTAAGCTTTTTGATTTGCGTTTTACTGATTTCTCCTTTAAAACCAAAAAACTTGCGGTCAATGGCCAAATCTATATCTTCAGAAAACCTCTCAATCAATTCCCATCCTTTGCTCAATGAAGTTCCGCCTTTAAATAACAGATGTTCACTATATGGTAAATTAAATGATGCATTTAAACATAGTGTTACCCACCAATCTTTTTCAATGGCAATTGCAGGCAAACCCGTTAATTCTGTTACCTGATTCAGGATTTCAATTCGTCTTTCTTTTGATAATGTTAGCCAATTGGTATTCATCTAATCGTCTGCATTAGTATTTTGTTTATCCAAGCTGGAGCTAGTTTTGCATCATAAATGATGTTCTCTATTTTCTCGTTTCTTAATATAGATTGGATTTTTTCTATCGTGTTTTCATCTACTTTCTTTTGTCCGATAGTTTTGAGTGCTTGAATAGCTAAACTACTGATTTCTCCTTTTACCATAAGGTTTTTCGGACTTGTTTTTTTAAAAGTAATTGTTCGTTTTCCGACTTTAATACTTCTGGCTGCTCCATCGGTCAAATAAACAACTTTCATAGGAACTTGGGTAGTTAAACCCAATTTGTTCAAAGCTTGAGTTCCTGTAGGAATAATTCTAGCTTTATCACGCCTAGCAATGGCTTTCGTAATTTCTTCGGTTGATGGAAAGAGTACTCCAAGTTCGTTATCAATTTTTGGATATAGGTAAATTCCGTGAGCCAATCGAACAAGAATATTTTTCTCTTTCAAGCGGAGAAGAGCTTTCTTGACACTTTCGGGACTGCCGTAGTCTAAAAAATCGTCCACAAAAAGGACACTCCCTTTCGGCAATATCTTGAGCGATTCAGCAATTCTATTTTCTACTTGTGGTCTTTCCATTTTTTTATATTCGTCCCAAATTTAGTAAATATTTGGGACGAAACGAAGTCTTAAAATAAAATTTACAGTTAGATAAAGGTTTGACTTTGCGGAGCTATCATAACCCACAACGGTCGCATATATGAAATGTTGGGGCTGCTGCAAAATCCGGAGGCATCCGGACACCCGTTCTGGAATTATCCGGGCAGGCATTCCGGTAATATCCGGACATGCGTTCTGGAATTATCCGGACAG
>NZ_SLWK01000032.1 GCF_004345615.1 Natronoflexus pectinivorans | reverse complement strand
GGTGCTTACATTGACGTTTGTGCTCCGCATAAATTTCTGTGTCGGCCGATAATTCTGACTCCCGAAGCCCCCAACATTTCATATATGTGACCGTTAGCGAGAATACAAAAAGACCTATAACAATCTGACAATTATGAGTTTTAAAATTGACATATTTTCATCTGATATTAAAGAGACGAGCGATGGGAATTTCATTCACTTTGTTAATATTCAAGATATTGATGTAAAATTACAAACATTAATAGAGGAAAATATCACATCAATTTGGGATGGTGATTTTGGAAATCCAATTGACGTTGTTAAATCTGAGATTTTCAATTTCCTTACAACGAAAAGCGATGATATAAAGAAGGGGGCAATCGCAGAGTTTATTACTCATCTTTATTTGAAGGTTTGTGGTTTTAATCAAGAATGTTTGTTTAAGAATCTTGAAGAAGGTTCAATTAAAAAGGGATTTGACGGGTACTATTCGTTTTCGAACGAAGAATGGATTATGGAAAGTAAATCTGGAAGTATTGACACCAATGGAATTTCACATAAAAAGAAGATTAAAGAGGCATATGATGATTTAAAAAATAAAATTGATGGGAAAGGAACAAATAATCCGTGGAGTAATGCATATAATCATGCAATTGTAGCAGGAACTTCAACGGATATTCTTAAAAACATTAAAGCCCTATCCATTAACTATGTACGCAAAACTTTCCCTGACATTAGCACTCTAAATATAATCCCTGCATCAACAATTTACCATAACGGAAATTGGGATGATAATGTAGTTAAACCAGACCATGACACTATATTTCAAATGTCTGAAAGTTTTGATTATAAGAAAATAAATATCATTTGTGTGAATAAAAAGTCTATTGACACACTCATCGAACAAATGACACAATAAAAATTTTATGGACTCAAAGGAAAAGCGCACTCTAAAATATATTGGAAAAATTTCTGAATTCAACGCAGTTGTTGGAAAACTAATAACAAATCAAGAATTGAATGATTCAGAAAAAAGTTACCTTTTAGGAGTGTCAATTTTATTAATTAAACACTATCAAATTGACAGAAGGTTTACTAGTTATATTGATTTCGCCTATTACTTGATATTAAAATATTCTTTAAACACTGGTGACTATAAGCCACTGTATGACATTTCTGTGAATTTAGGTTTTTACCCAATAGCAAATGATATAATTAAATATGAATTGCTTCCAATTGAACATTTCGATGATTCAATAATTTATAATTCGATTTCAAAATTTAGGAATGAAAGCAATTATATTGAGACTTTAGAACAGAATCATAGAACTAGTGATTTCTTACATGATGAATCTTTTGAAAAATGTTATTTAGCTCCAACATCCTTTGGAAAAAGTAACTTGATTATAAGTTCAATAAAGAATTTAGAAAAGGCAAATCATAAAATTGTAATTGTTCTTCCTACAAAGTCATTATTAATGCAAACATACCAATTGGTAAGAAGTGCAAATCTTGGAAGAAAAATTATTATGCACGATGAAATGTATGATGATGAAGAAGAATTTATTGCAGTTTTCACCCAAGAAAGAGCACTAAGACTAATGAACCGAAAAAACATTGCCTATGATGTACTCTTCATTGATGAAGCACATAATATTTTAAACGATGATTCACGGAGTATCTTGCTATCTCGGTTAATATCAAAGAATAGGAAAATAAACAATAATCAACGAGTAATTTACCTATCTCCATTAATTGAAAATATTCATAATGTTAGGGTATCTGAAGACCAACATATTTCAACCCACACAATAGAATATAATCTAAAAGAACCTGATTTATTTGAACTTAAATTAAATGGGTTAGTACGTCTTTACAATAGATTTCTTGATGAGTTTTACTCATTAGGAAAAAATAATAATCCATTTCAATATACTATTGCGCAATCGAACAATAAGAATTTTATTTATAATTATAGACCTGTAAGAATTGAAGAATTTGCTAAAGAATTCTGTAATTATCTACCCGAAATAGAAATTACTGATGCAATTGCTGAATTGAAAAAAATATTGCGTAAAGAAGTACACAAAGATTTTTATGTAGTTGATTGTCTAAATTTTGGTGTTATTTATATTCATGGGAAATTACCAGATTTAATAAAGGAATACCTTGAAGAAAAATACCGTACATTATCTGAATTGAAATATATTATTGCTAATTCAGTAATTCTTGAAGGCATGAACCTTCCTATTGATTGCCTATTTGTCTATAATACGACAGGTTTAAAAGGAAAAGAATTGATTAATTTAATTGGACGAGTAAATAGATTAAATCAAATTTTTAATACAGAAGAAAACCTTCAAAAACTTGTTCCTCCTATCCATTTTATAAATACTGAGTATTATAATCGTAAAAGCAGTAATATGGAGAATAAAATTAAAGAATTGAGAAGTCGAAGTTTTAAAGACGAAGTTGAAAATCCTATTCTAACAGAATTTGATTTTGAAAAGCAGGCAAAAAAAACAGACCCAAATTATTTATTGAAAGTAAAAATAATACAAGAAAACGAAGATTTCATTTCGGCTAATCATGCAAGTGAACAAGATAAATTAAAGTCATACATTATTGAGTCTGGAATTTCAAATCATTATTCTGACATCAATGAGTTGATACAATCAATTGAATTAAAAATTAGACGATTAAAGTTAAATGAGATTTTAGGCGAAGACGTAAATTTTAATGAATTTACAATGCTTGAAAAATTACATTACATGTTTGTAAAGGACATCAACTCCTTGATTGATTTTGAAATCGGTCGTTTAAATAATAAAGAAGCTCGGGATTATTATGAGAATTTTATTTTAATCGGACGCAAAAAATCATTACAGGAAAATATTATTTCACAATTTGAATTCTTCAAAAAAAAATCACAGAGCACTAATCCAAAAATGTATTTTGGTTCTTCATATGGCGAGATAGATTTTGACGATTTGGGTTATAATAAAACATATATTGACTTGCGTGTTAAAGATGATAGTCAATTAATTAACCTTGCAGTCGTAAAATTAAAGATGGAAGAAGATTTTGTAAGTTTTAAATTGAATAAATTCATTGTGATGTTATTTGACTACAAACTGATTGATTTGGACGAATATAACCTTTACATTTATGGGACAACAGATGAACAAAAAATTGCTTTAACAAAATATGGATTAAATATTAGTTTGATTTCTAGATTATCAGAAGATGGGCAATTAAGCAATATGTCATTTGATTCTTACAACAACTTGACTGCAAATGAGAACTTTTATAAATTCTTAGATTCAGTTGATGACTTTTACAAATTTGAAATAAAGAGATTTTTGAATTAAGTACTCTCGCTAACATCGTATATAAAACATTTGGCAGTCAGTGGTTTATCGAGCATTTAAGCTCGTATCAAAATCACTTGTAACTTGACAGGAAAGTGCTTCGAAATGCCAAACGTTTCATATACGTAACCGTTAGGGGGGCACTCCATTTTTTTGAAGCAAATCCCTTATTTATAGAAAATTAAAATCAATTCTTACAGAGATTAGGGAGAAAATCAATTCAATTAGAAAAACTGAGTGCATTGAAAAATTTAACGACCAGAATATTGATTTTAACAACATAACGACCAGAATATCAATATTTAAACGACCAGAATACATTAAAAAAAATTGAATAAAGATTAATCCTTAGATTCAAAATAGAAAATCATTTTTATACTCGCACAACGACTAAAATCCAATAACGGAATAATTTGGATATCGAACTGAATATTTCGTGGCTTCGCAAAATAG
>NZ_SLWK01000031.1:2170-3834 GCF_004345615.1 Natronoflexus pectinivorans | reverse complement strand
TTTTTTTGAGATATGTCAGGAAATTAGGCTATGAAAGTAGCCACCAACTTTTTTATACAACGAAGAGTTTGATCCTGGCTCAGGATGAACGCTAGCGACAGGCCTAACACATGCAAGTCGAGGGGTAACAGGGGTTTCGGCCCGCTGACGACCGGCGCACGGGTGAGTAACGCGTATGCAACCTACCTGTAACAGGGGGATAGCTCCCTGAAAGGGGAATTAACACCGCATAAGACTACGCTACTGCATGGTAGCGTGGTAAAATATTTATAGGTTACAGATGGGCATGCGTGACATTAGCTAGTTGGCGGGGTAACGGCCCACCAAGGCAACGATGTCTAGGGGTTCTGAGAGGAAGGTCCCCCACACTGGTACTGAGACACGGACCAGACTCCTACGGGAGGCAGCAGTGAGGAATATTGGTCAATGGGCGCAAGCCTGAACCAGCCATGTCGCGTGCAGGAAGACTGCCCTATGGGTTGTAAACTGCTTTTTTACGGGAAGAAAACCAGCTACGTGTAGTTGTTTGCCGGTACCGTAGGAATAAGCATCGGCTAACTCCGTGCCAGCAGCCGCGGTAATACGGAGGATGCGAGCGTTATCCGGATTTATTGGGTTTAAAGGGTGCGTAGGCGGAATAGTAAGTCAGGGGTGAAATACTGCAGCTCAACTGTAGAATTGCCTTTGATACTGTTATTCTTGAGTATAGATGAGGTAGGCGGAATGTGGTGTGTAGCGGTGAAATGCATAGATATACCACAGAACACCGATTGCGAAGGCAGCTTACTAAACTATAACTGACGCTGATGCACGAAAGCGTGGGTATCAAACAGGATTAGATACCCTGGTAGTCCACGCCGTAAACGATGATTACTGGTTGTTTGCGATACATTGCAAGTGACTGAGCGAAAGCATTAAGTAATCCACCTGGGGAGTACGTCGGCAACGATGAAACTCAAAGGAATTGACGGGGGCCCGCACAAGCGGAGGAACATGTGGTTTAATTCGATGATACGCGAGGAACCTTACCTGGGTTTAAATGGGAAGTGACAGACTTGGAAACAGGTTTTTCTTCGGACACTTTTCAAGGTGCTGCATGGTTGTCGTCAGCTCGTGCCGTGAGGTGTCGGGTTAAGTCCCATAACGAGCGCAACCCCTATTGTCAGTTACCAGCACGTAATGGTGGGGACTCTGGCAAGACTGCCGGTGTAAACCGAGAGGAAGGTGGGGATGACGTCAAATCAGCACGGCCCTTACATCCAGGGCTACACACGTGTTACAATGGCCGGTACAAAGGGCCGCTACCTCGCGAGAGGATGCGAATCTTAAAAGCCGGTCTCAGTTCGGATCGGAGTCTGCAACCCGACTCCGTGAAGCTGGATTCGCTAGTAATCGCGCATCAGCCATGGCGCGGTGAATACGTTCCCGGGCCTTGTACACACCGCCCGTCAAGCCATGGAAGCCGGGGGTACCTGAAGTATGTAACCGCAAGGAGCGTCCTAGGGTAAAACTGGTGACTGGGGCTAAGTCGTAACAAGGTAGCCGTACCGGAAGGTGTGGCTGGAACACCTCCTTTCTGGAGCATGTTTTGAAAAAACGACTCACTAAAAAGGAAACAGCCAAATTAAACGAAACTAACTGCCCGATTTGGCGGTATTGCATCA
>NZ_SLWK01000031.1:0-2073 GCF_004345615.1 Natronoflexus pectinivorans | reverse complement strand
GTAGGTGCAAATAACCATTGATCCGTGAATTTCCGAATGGGGCAACCCGGCCATTAGCAATAGTGGTCATCCTATTTATAGGAAGCAAACCCGCTGAACTGAAACATCTAAGTAGGCGGAGGAAAAGAAAACAAAAGTGATTCCCTTAGTAGCGGCGAGCGAACAGGGAACAGCCTAAACCAATATTGTTTCGGCAATATTGGGGTTGTAGGACCGACATAATTATTATTAATACGAAGTGGAAGCATTTGGAAAGTTGCATCACAGAGGGTGACAATCCCGTACACGCAAGTATGATAATAAGGTTGGTATCCTGAGTAGCGCGGAACACGAGAAATTCTGTGTGAATCAGCCGGGACCATCCGGTAAGGCTAAATACTCCTGAGAGACCGATAGTGAACCAGTACCGTGAGGGAAAGGTGAAAAGCACCCCGAACAGGGGAGTGAAATAGTACCTGAAACCGTGCGCCTACAAGCGGTCGGAGTCCTGAGCTAGTCGAAGGATGACGGCGTGCCTTTTGCATAATGAGCCTACGAGTTATTCCTTACCAGCGAGGTTAAGTGCGTTGTAAAGCACGGAGCCGAAGCGAAAGCGAGTCTTAACAGGGCGGTTAAGTTGGTAGGGATAGACGCGAAACCTTGTGATCTACCCATGGTCAGGTTGAAGCTGTGGTAACACACAGTGGAGGACCGAACCAGTAAACGTTGAAAAGTTTTTGGATGAACTGTGGGTAGGGGTGAAAGGCTAATCAAACTGGGAAATAGCTCGTACTCCCCGAAATGCATTTAGGTGCAGCCTTATAATAGTTTTGCAGAGGTAGAGCTACTGATAGGACGCGAGGGCTTCATCGCCTATCAACTCCTGACAAACTCCGAATGCTGCAAAATGTTTTATAGGAGTGAGGGCATGGGTGCTAAGGTCCATGTCCGAAAGGGAAAGAACCCGGACCATCAGCTAAGGTCCCCAAGTATATGCTAAGTTGAAGAAAACGCGGTATGGCTGCAGAGACAGCTAGGATGTTGGCTTGGAAGCAGCCATTCATTTAAAGAGTGCGTAACAGCTCACTAGTCGAGCGGCCGTGCATGGATAATAATCGGGCATAAGCATATCACCGAAGCTATGGATTTGTACTTAGGTACAAGTGGTAGGGGAGCATTCCAAACAGCGCAGAAGCAGTATCGTGAGGTATTGTGGAGTGTTTGGAAAAGCAAATGTAGGCATAAGTAACGATAAAACGGGTGAGAAACCCGTTCGCCGAAAGACCAAGGTTTCCTGATCAACGCTAATCGGATCAGGGTTAGTCGGGGCCTAACGCGAACCCGAAAGGGGTAGTGGATGGAAAGCAGGTTAATATTCCTGCACCTGTCATACAATAAAAGTGACGTGGGATCGAGGTGCCTGGGGGCTGACGGAATAGCCCGCTGAGCTTAGGCTACGGCCGAAGCGAAGGTAAGCAGATTCTACCGAGAAAAGCGAGTATGGCAGCTCGTACCGTAAACGGACACACGTAGTTGGGTTGAGTATACTAAGGCGCTCGAGTGATTCATGGCTAAGGAACTAGGCAAATTAACCCTGTAACTTCGGGAGAAAGGGTCCCTGCTCTTAAATGAGTAGGGCGCAGAGAAATGGCCCAGGCGACTGTTTATCAAAAACACATGGCTTTGCTAAATCGAAAGATGATGTATAAGGCCTGACACCTGCCCGGTGCTGGAAGGTTAAGAGGAGATGTTATCTTCGGAGAAGCATTGAATTGAAGCCCCAGTAAACGGCGGCCGTAACTATAACGGTCCTAAGGTAGCGAAATTCCTTGTCGGGTAAGTTCCGACCTGCACGAATGGTGTAACGATCTGGGCACTGTCTCAGCCATGAGCTCGGTGAAATTGTAGTAGCGGTGAAGATGCCGCTTACCCGCAACGGGACGGAAAGACCCCGTGAACCTTTACTGCAACTTAGCATTGATTTTGGGTAAGTAATGTGTAGGATAGGACGGAGACTATGAATCGGGTCCGCCAGGATTCGTGGAGTCATCCTTGAAATACGTCCCTTTGCTTGCCTGGAGTCTAATTCCGCAA
>NZ_SLWK01000030.1 GCF_004345615.1 Natronoflexus pectinivorans | reverse complement strand
GATTAAACGACGGATTTTTAAAGACTAACGGATGAATAATATGTTGGAAAGATTGTAACCCGTTAGAATTATTTAATCGCAAAGACTCTGACTATGATATTGAAAAGATTTTCGGAGAAATTAAATATTGCGGATTAATTCCATGTTTTTTAAGATTTTAACGACGGATATTCATGTAAATTTGAGAAAATCAACAGTTTCGGCGGTCAATTTAGAGGTCTGATAAAGATGATATTTAATAAGTTCATCTATAATTCATTACCGCCTATACCATTTAGAGCGTAGATTATTCGGATTATTACACTGAAAATCCATGAAATTCAAGAAAATTCCTATTTTTAAGATAGATTTTTAACGATTTGATTAAAAAAAATGGAAAGCCCCCTAACAGTGTTTATAAGCCATGCGGGAAGTTTTCGAGCCGATGGAAGAAAATTCTGAGACGCACGGCTCATAAACATGGACGTTGTGTGCAAAATTAACAGCCTATGCGAAAACATTTAATTATATTGATTTTATTACTGACATTCAATAACTTGAGTGCTCAGACTGACGAGCAAATAGTGAATAAAATACTCTTCAACTTGTTTAGTTTTCAGCAGGACACAATCTTAATTAAAAACTTAAAAACAAAAACGTACTTTGAATATGATTCGGTTTCGTTTGAGAATATGACTGGATTAACTGTTTCTTCGCAAATTATATCAGAATGGAATAAAAATGAAGAAAATGAAGACTTTAGCGCTGTGTGGGATGAACTGAGTTTAAACAAGATAGATACATTATTTTTAGAGAATGATACAGTAATCAGCAAAAAGCCAATATTCAAATGTTTATCTAAAGTTGAAATAGATGAATTATTTGAGCAGACTAAAAAGCGACAAAAAATATACTCAATAAGTAAAATACTATTCGATGATTCAAGGGAAAATGCAATATTTCATTTCACAATAATACCGTGGCCTGGAGATTTTTACTCTGAGACAATATTAATAAAGAAAGTATTCGGCAAATGGAAAATAATTGAAAGATTTGATATTTTAATATGACATAAAAAATTCTGCACACAACACACAATATAAAACAGTTGGGGTTCAGTGGTTTGCGGGGCTTTGGTTCTCGCATCAACATTTTCCTCGGTGGATAAAGACGCGCTCCGAAGACCCAACCGTTTCATATTGTCAACCGTTAGCTGCAAGCAAAATGAAAAACGAAACGTTGAAATAAAATGAAACTTATTCCACAAAAAGATAGATGGCAAAAATGGAGTTTGCCTAGTAAATTTACAGTGTTATCCTTTTATTTAGCAATAATTATAGCGTCTATTTCACTAATTTCTTTTACATCAATCAAATTGAATAATTATTTTTCATCTGTATTTTGGATAAAAGAAATAAAAGTGAATGAGAAAATGATTGAGAAAAAAACCAATGGAACTTATAAAGAATATGATGGATATATTGAAATTTCCTACCCTAGAATAATGAAATTGGCGCCAAATCAATATATTGATAAAATTAATCGCGAAATTGAGAAAAGTGCAATATCTTATTTAGAAGAGCATCTTATTGAATATGTGTATTCTTATTCAGTCGGTCTAAAAAAAAGGGAAATTATTTCCATAAAGATGGAGCAATATTATTACTATTTTATGGCAATGAATGGTAATTCTTCCATTAAAACTATTAACATTAATCCAATTACACAAAGCATAATTGATTTTTATGACATTTTTGATGTAAGAAGAAACGCATTAATTGAAATAAAGAAAATTATTGGAGAAAAATTAATAGAAAAACACGGGGGGTACTTTGAAGATAAATTAAATAAAGGAAGCTTTATTCCTCGTTTTTTTCTAAAGGATAATAGTATTGAATTCGTTTTTAGCAAGTATGAAGTTACTCCAGGGGTAGCTGATGCCCCATTCGTAGAAATTCAATATATTGACTTACTTGATTTTATCCGGCATGATGGTCCGTTGGGTTATTTGCTGCCTGTAGGCAGAAATTGGGAAGCTGCAGACCATTTTGTTAAAGGTATAATTGAAACGGTAGACCGGCTTCGTAATGACTCAATATTTGATTGGTTTGAAAGTGACAACGATTCAGACTTTCAAGAAAATGACTCAGTACGTAAAGAAATGCTATATCGGTACCATAAAGGTCTTCCAATCGAATAAATCATTGCATCTAAGTCTTTAAACTTCAAAATTTAATAAACTATACAACATATTAAAAATGCCAGCAGCTAACACGCGGTATAAAAAATTGCCGGGACAGTAGGTTATTCAAGGGTTGTAGCCCACTTCAACTTTTGTGTAACTTGACAGGTGATTCCCCCGCAATCGGCAACTTTTCATACCGCCAACCGTTAGGGGGGCAGTCCATTTTTTTGAAGCAAATCCCTTATTTAAAGCAAATTAAAAAACAATACGCACAGATATTTAGGAAAAAAATACAATTCAGAGAGAAAAACTGAGTACTTCGAATATTTATAACGTCAAGAAAATTGATTTTAACGACATATCGACCTGAATATCTGGACTAAACACATCGAAATACATTAAAACAATATTGCATAGCGACAAAAATCCATAACGGAATAATTTGGATATCGAACTGAATATTTCGTGGCTTCGCAAAATAGGTGTTTATGCCATTGAAGAACAAACTCTTCGTAGAAATATTTGGACGTTAATGATTTCGATGGAGAAGCGAAAGTGTTTAACGGAATTGTTTATTTTACGGCATGAATATTTAGATTATCGGGAATTTCTAAAGAAAATCAAGGCGTTGAAAACTTGATAATAGGGAGAAAAATTATTCCGAAAGACTCGGATTTTTTAACAGATAGTTAATCAGTTTCGCAAACATGGTTTATAAGCCATTGAGTATTGAATTCTTTGGAGATATATTTATGTCGTTAATGATTTTGGTGGAGAAACGAGAATATTTATGGAAAAGATTAATTAAACGTCTGATATTCAAGAAATATAGGATGAATATTAGGTTGAAAACAATGTAAATCGCTAGAATAATTAACAGCATAGACTCTGATTATTATATTGAAAATTAAAAGATTCATGGAGAAATTAAACATCTGACATAAATGCATGTTTTCTTGAGATTTATAACAGGAAAACACATTGAAAACGGCGACAACTAATGGTTTCGATGGCTAATTTAACGGACTGCGTATATTGATGTTTTGCGAAATCAACTAAATTCCGATGCCGCAGAAAATCATTTAGAACGTAGATTATTCGGGTAATTACACTGAAAATCCCTGAAATTCAAGAAAATTCCTATTTTTAAGCAAGATTTTTAACGATTTGATTAAAAAAAATGGAACGCCCCCCTAACAGTGTTTATAAGCCATGCGGGAAGTTTTCGAGCCGATGGAAGAAAATTCTGAGACGCACGGCTCATAAACATGGACGTTGTACACAAGCAAAAAAACTAAGATGAAGCTATCGTAATGACTAATTATTGTTATTTTGAGCCATTATATTCCCTAAATGTCGTATATTTGAAATAAAAAAATGCTAAAAAGACATTTAGAATCAACTATCAAAAACAAGATTAATACTGGAAAAGCTATCGTTCTAGTTGGTGCAAGACAAGTTGGAAAGACCACTTTGTTAAAGAGTATTCTTTATGATTTAGAGTATTTATTCTTAGATGGAGACGACCCAACGGTAAGAAATCTACTTTCAAACCCGAATACAGAACAGATTAGAACTATAATTGGCGATAATAAACTCATCTTTCTTGATGAAGCTCAAAGAATACAAGGGATTGGATTGACTTTAAAGATTATAACCGACCAATTTAAAAAGGTTCAACTTCTTGTAAGCGGGTCATCATCATTTGACCTAGGAAATGAATTAAACGAGCCATTGACTGGTAGAAAATGGGAATATGAACTTTTTCCTATATCATGGGAAGAATATGAAGATAGTATTGGGTTTCTAAAATCAGAACAACAATTTGAAAATAGATTACTTTATGGGTTCTACCCAGAAGTGATTAACAATCAGGGAAATGAAAAAGAAACCCTAAAAAACCTTGTAAATAGTTACTTGTATAGAGATATTTTAGCATTTTCTGATATTAGAAAACCCGAAGTTCTTGAAAAATTACTACAAGCGCTCGCTCTTCAAATGGGTAGCGAAGTCAATTATAATGAACTAGCTCAAACTGTTGGAATAAACAAAACGACTGTTCAAAATTATATTGACATTCTTGAAAAAGGATACATTGTATTTAGACTAAACAGTTTTAGCAGAAATCTCAGAAATGAAATTAAGCAAACCCGAAAGATTTATTTCTTTGACAATGGAATACGAAACATGATTATCGGAAACTTTAATCCATTAGAATTAAGGGTTGATAAAGGTGCACTTTGGGAGAACTTCTTGGTTTCAGAAAGATTAAAACAAAATAAATACAAAGAAAGCTACTCCAAAATGTTTTTCTGGAGGAACCAGCAACAACAAGAAATTGATTTTGTAGAAGAAAGAGCGGGAGAAATTACTGCATATGAATTCAAATGGAATAAGAAAAAAGTAAAGTTTCCAGAAAAGTTCATCATGACTTATAATGCTCAATCTCATTTAATTGACAGAAGCAATTTTAGAAAATTTGTGAAAATAGATAATAAATAGCCAGTGTACAACGGTGTGTATAACCAATGGCTTTTGGTTCGGTTAAATAGTCACCCTCCTACCCCGCGCTAAGTTTTGCAACGGCGGACAAGGACGCAGCCCGCAAAAAAGCCACTGGTCATACACAGGTACGTTAGCGGTAATCCCCTCTACTCCAGAGGCTTTAACCTATTAAGCAAACGGTAAATTGATAGAAATTTGATTGAAAGGAGTTTATTATAGTAGGAATTTACCGTTATTCAGAATGAAAACAAAA
>NZ_SLWK01000029.1 GCF_004345615.1 Natronoflexus pectinivorans | reverse complement strand
GATGTTTACACGAACCTTTCTGCCCCGCACCAACTTTTGTAACGACAGACAAAGACGCACACCGCAGCCCCAACATTTCATATATGTGACCGTTGTACACAAGTCGACTTCGAAGTAAATTCTATGAAACAAAGAAAATTTTTAAGACCGAAAAAAGAAGAGAAAACGGATTGATTTATGCGAAAATCTGAGAAAGTGATTTTTTCATGATTTTTTTGGTTTTTAAGACCTGAAATTCAAAAAAAGACAAATTGCGCAGATTTTCATAGATTAAGTCTTTGATTTAGTGGTAAAAACAACGAACTGATTGATTGGATATTTACCTGATTTTTAACGATATGTAAGATTCACCGTATATCGAAAATTACTGACATCAAAAAACGCAGAAACAGAAAATAACCCGATGAATTAACTGATTTTTAACAGATTGAGTTTATAGACATCTAAAATATTGATTTTTAAGGCTTCGAATACGGATTAAATAATTTATAACGACAAGATTATTAAACAACAAGAATATCACGTTGCTTCGCCAAGTTCATTGAAAACGTACTGATTATTAAATTCTTCGGAGAAATATTTGATTTCTATAGTTTTGTAAAGTTGTCAGAATAGATTTATAACGGTAAGAATAGATTAAATATTGACATCGGAGATTACGACACTTAACGGATTGATTTATAAAACGACTGGATTTTGGATTTATAAAACCGTGAAATCGGAATGAAAATTCATAACTATAAAGCTGATTATCAATAAGAAAACCACTTCTCTTCGCCATTTAGATTAATAATGAACGCAGTAATGAGTTCGTCGGAGAAAAATTAGATTTTTAGGGCTATCAAAGCATTGCCAGATTTTTAACGGAGAATATTGATTGATATGCGATAATTCGATACTCAGATTAGTTATTTAAAGGTCAGATTTAGACTAATTCGATGAATAATATGGATTTCGCATTGTTCATAACCTACTGACTTACTGACTAATCGAAATTTTTTAGATTGAATTTTAGGTCAGTAACGATAAGATTTTCAGATAATTTCTATTTTTAAGATTGATTTTTTCAAGAATTGATTTACAAATCGTACCTGTGTACAACATCATATATAAAATATTGGGGTTTAGATGTTTACGCGAACCTTTCTGCCCCGCACCAGCTTCTGTAACGGCAGACAAGGACGCACACCGCAGCCCCAACATTTCATATATGTGACCGTTGTACACCATTCTAACCCACAGAGATAGCAGAATAACTCATAAGAAACATGCGAATTTTAAGAAGCTTATAAATTATAGTACTTGATATTAGTCATAATTAAAAAATGAAAATGAAAAACCTATTTGTAATAATCCTATTGACTTCATTTGGTTTAAATGCACAAGTGCTAGAAGAATCCTCTCTTTATGGGAAATGGAGGAATACACGTAATTATTTATACTATGAATTTCGCACTGACAGTTTAGTTATCTCTTGGTTTAATCCGTTTGAAACATCAAAAGTTGTTAATTGGAAGTTGTCTAATGATACATTAATGCGTGACAATCAAAGCTATAAGGTCAATATTAAGAATGACACTTTAACCTTGGATTTTGACTTTTCATTTGTTAAAATTCGCCACTCAGAAGAATATAAAAAGAAATTCACAGGCCAATGGATTAACGAACTTGGTACAGAAATAGTTGAATTTGCTAATGATTCAATACTTTACAATGCTATAAATTCAAGACTTATACATGATAAATGGAAATTGAAAGATGGTAGGGTTTTCTTTCTTGCTGAGGGGGAATTAAATTGGATAGAAGTGACTAAAATAGATAAAGATTCCTTAATTTTTGGCAAGCCCCATCCTATGAGTTTTTCAAGATTAGAAAATAAAAAATCAATAAATATACGAAAACTAAAAAACACTTTGGTTGGAAATAATTATATTCTTGAGGGGAGTCATGGTAATGTTAAGCTCAATTTTACTGAAAAGTTTGTGACGTTTAACGAGCATGAATTTGAATGGCAAATTATTACAAGGGGAAACAAAGTGTTTATTCGAATTGACCAAATATTGCTTAAAATTGACAACTTAAATAAAGACTATATTGACATAAGCGTGTTTGAACTATTTGGAAATGAGAGTGGTTACCATCTTGTCTCTAGAGATATAAAAATGATTAAAAACAGATAACGGTGTACAACATCATATATAAAATATTGGGGGGGGGGCAAGTGGTTACTTGAAGCGTTCTGCCCCGCACCCACTTTTGTAACGGCAGACAGTGATGACGCCCGCAAACCCCAACATTTCATATATGTGACCGTTGTACCCAATTAAAACGAAAACATCTAATACCTATAGAATTATGAAAGAGTATCGATTTTCTGATAGTAATGCTGAAAAAACAGTTAAATCACAAATGATTACTTCAACTCCTATTTTTCTAATTGGGATTAGTGGTGGCTTTTATATCGCAAATAATCAATATGATGGTATTCTTTTTAATAATCCATTGATATTAGTTTTGACAATTATTATATGTATTGTTGCTGTTGTTACTGGACTAATTATTGGATATAAAAACAACAAAAAGAGTCTAATGAAGAATGTTTATCGAATAACTGAAAATGGTATTGAGAGAAAAACCCCATCTGATAAAACCGTCATTATCAATTTCAATCAAATAAAGGAGCAAAAAACATTAAAATCTGGACTACTGATAAAAAGTACCAACCATGAAATTCTTATACCCTCTAGACTAGATAATTATAATGAAATCACAGCTGTCATTAATGAAAATTTACGATGAGTAGGTCTTTAAGACACAATCTAATAGGTATATGTTCTGTATTTGTGATGATTATCTTTGTTACAAGTACAGATAAGCCTATTAAAATAATTTTGGGAGCTTTCTTAGCTATTGCTTTAATTATCTCATTAATTCAAATGCAAAGAAGTGTAGAACTAACTAATGTTCAGAAGATAATTTCATGGACTATTTTAATCCCATTAGGAATAATTCTATTGAACTTATTTATTTTGACGAAATAATTGTGACACCAAATATTTTCAGAAACGTAATGATTTTTCAGTAAAACAAAACCTATAAAAGTTTAAAAATGCAACCGTCAGCAAGAATTTTATTTAATCTCACAGGAAATAAAAGCTACTATTTATGGAATGGAACTGAAATTTATTTCTCAAAATTAAGGTCTGCATACACAGATATATTGAACGATAAAGAAAGCGATTACCTATTCTTTGCTTTTACAATATTATGTGCTTCCACACTTGAATATTCATTGAACTATACTCTTGCTGATTATTGCATTGCCAAATTTGGCAATCAGGGATACAAAGCTTATTTTGAATCATATAAAGGATTAGGTTTTAAAAATAAACTATTAATGTCTCCTTTCATCATATCAAATGGTAAATACCGTATGAATGAAAATCACTCGTCCTTTAAGAAACTTGAAGAATTAATTGTGCTCAGAAATAAAATCCTACACAATAAAGAATTACTTAAAGAGTTTGATTGTCCTATTAATGGAGAATGTGATAATGAAAATATTTACATACCAATTGAGAAAACAACTATTGAGTTTGAATTACCATACCATGACAACTATATTGAGCTATTAACCAAGGATTCGTGTTTGTCTTTTGGCAATGCAATGGGTGATTTTAAAAATTTCATCATGACTCCATCTCTTTGTGAGAATATTACTGATAATGAAATGATAATAAGATTGAAATAATTAAATGGGTACAACATCATATATAAAATATTGGGGTTTAAATGTTTACACGAACCATTCTGCCCCGCACCAACTTTTGTAACGGCAGACAAAGACGCACACCGCAGCCCCAACATTTCATATATGTGACCGTTACCGCCAAGCAAAAAAACGATAGTGCGGAGATTAACCTTCGCAATCTATGCAATAATTGCGGAGAAAATTTCTTTTGCGGAGAATAAGCAGTATATTTGTCGCACAATATGCGTAGAATGAAGATTTATATACACGAGAAAGAAAACTGGACTGACTTCACTTGGGACAATAAAAAAGTGATGATAAAACTTGGTGAAGTTAGAAATCTACAAGGAAGACTATTGGGTAAAATGGAATCGCTTGGTTTCGATTTACAAAATGAAGCGGTATTAAACACCCTTACTTTAGATGTTATTAAGTCATCAGAAATTGAAGGTGAATTTTTAGATATTGAACAAGTGCGTTCTTCAATTGCACGTCGGTTAGGAATTGACATTGCAGGAGCAGTGGAGTCGGAACGTCACATTGACGGGATAGTTGAAATGATGCTTGACGCTACTCAAAGATATGATGTGCCTTTGAGCAAAGACAGATTATTTGGTTGGCATGCAGCACTGTTCCCTTCAGGATGGAGCAATCTATATAAAATTACAGTTGCCGACTGGAGAAAAGATACAACGGGTCCGATGCAAGTTGTGTCAGGACCTATGGGAAAAGAAAAAGTTCACTATCAAGCTCCAAATTCAGACAGAATAGAACCAGAAATGAACAGATTCTTGGACTGGTTTGAAAACGAGCATGAAATAGATTTAGTTCTTAAGGCAGCTATTGCTCATTTGTGGTTCGTGACAATTCATCCATTCGACGACGGAAACGGAAGAATTACAAGAGCAATTACAGATATGACATTGGCACGTTCTGACAAAAGTGTCAGGCGATTCTACAGTATGTCTGCACAAATTAGAGTTGAAAGGAAACAGTATTATGAAAAACTTGAAAAAACACAAAAAGGAAATTCAGACATTACAGAATGGATTTTGTGGTTTTTGCAATGTTTAATAAATGCTATTGACTCCACCGCAGAAATTTTATCGAAAATACTTCACAAAGCAGAATTTTGGAAAAACCATTCTACCACGATTCTCAACGATAGACAGCTAAAAATAATAAATAGACTGCTTGATGGATTTGATGGAAAGTTGACGACATCGAAATGGGCGAAAATTAACAAGTGCTCACAGGATACTGCTCTTCGAGATATTCAAGATTTAATGAAGAAGGATATTTTACAGAAAGAAGCAAGCGGTGGAAGAAGCACAAATTACGAACTGAAAAATGCCAGGCGGTAACATTTTGTATATGTCAGTTTTGCAGAATCTTTCACGTTTATAGATGGTTTTGAGTGTGCAAAACCGCCACATACAAATAACCGTTAGGGGGGCACTCCATTTTTTTGAAGCAAATCCCTTATTTATAGAAAATTAAAATTAATTCTTACAGAGATTAGGGAAAAAATCAATTCAATTAGAAAAACTGAGTGCTTTGAAAAATTTAACGACCAGAATATTTATTTTAACAACATAACGACCAGAATATCAATATTAAAACGACCAGAATACATTAAAAAAAATTGAATAAAGATTAATCCTTAGATTCAGAATAGAAAATCATTTTTATACTCGCACAACGACTAAAATCCAATAACGGAATAATTTGGATATCGAACTGAATATTTCGTGGCTTCGCAAAATAG
>NZ_SLWK01000028.1 GCF_004345615.1 Natronoflexus pectinivorans | reverse complement strand
GGTGCTTACATTGACGTTTGTGCTCCGCATAAATTTCTGTGTCGGCCGATAATTCTGACTCCCGAAGCCCCCAACATTTCATATATGTGACCGTTGTACACAAGTCGACTTCGAAGTAAATTCTATGAAACAAAGAAATTTTCAAGACCGAAAAAAGAAGAGATAATGGATTGATTTATGCGAAAATCTGAGAAAGTAATTTTTTCATGATTTTTTTGGTTTTTAAGACCTGAAAATCAAAAAAAGGCAAATTCCGCAGATTTTCATAGATTAAGTCTTTGATTTAGTGGTAAAAACAACGAACTGATTGATTGGATATTTACATGATTTTTAACGATATGTAAGATTAATCGTATATCGAAAATTCCTCACATCAAAAAAAAAGAAATAGGAAATAATCCAATGAATTGACTGATTTTTAACAGATTGAGTTTATAGACATATAAAATATTGATTTTTAAAACTTCGAATACGGATTAAATAATTTATAACGACAAGATTATTAAACAACAAGGATATCACGTTGCTTCGCCAAGTTCATTGAAAACGTACTGATTATTGAATTCTTCGGAGAAATATTTGATTTTTAGAGATTTGTAAAGTTGTCAGAATAGATTAAATATTGACATCGGAGATTACGGCATGCACTTAACGGATTGTTTTTATAAAACGACTGGATTTTGGATTTATAAAACCGTGAAATCGGAATGAAAATTCATAACTATAAAACTGATTATCAATCATAAAACTACTTTTCTTCGCCATTTAGATTAATAATGAACGGAGTAATGAATCCGTCGGAGAAAAAATAAGATTTTTACGGCTACTAATGCATTGCGAGATTGTTTAACGGAGAATATTGACTGATAAGCGATAATTCGATACTCTGATTAGTTATATAAAGGTCAGATTTAGACTAATTAGATGATAATATGGATTTCGCATTGTTTTTAACTAATTGATTTACTGATTTATCGAAAATATTTAGATTGAATTTTAGGTCAGTAACGATAAGATTTTCAGATAATTTCTATTTTTAAGATTGATTTTTTCAAGAATTGATTTACAAATCGTACCTGTGTACAACATCATATATAAAATATTGGGGTTTAGATGTTTACACGAACCTTTCTGCCCCGCACCAACTTTTGTAACGGCAGACAAAGACGCACACCGCAGCCCCAACATTTCATATATGTGACCGTTGCCGTTCATTGAAAGAGCCGAAGAACCAACCTTTTAATTTGAAATTGAATTGTATATTTGTAGAAGTTGTAACTTGATTGGAAAATATGACAAGTAAATCTCAAATAGAAGTTGAAAACAAGCTCATTTCTATAGTTAAAGAAAACGAGCAAGATTACATTTGCCTGACTGATATGGTAAGAGACGAAGAGGGTACAGACCATATTCGGAACTGGATGCGAAATCGTAATACTGTAGAATTCATTGGCTTATGGGAGACTTTGAATAATCCGAATTTTAAACATGTCGAATTCGACACCTTTAGAAAACAAGCTGGATTAAACAGTTTCAATTTGACACCGAAAAAATGGATTGAGGCAACTAATGCAATAGGATTAATTTCTAAATCAGGCAGATATGGAGGGACTTATGCTCATAAAGATTTAGCATTTGAGTTTGGCTCTTGGATTAGTCCAATGTTTAAGCTCATGTTGATTAAGGAATACCAAAGATTAAAGGAAATTGAGAGTAATCAGTATAATCTTGAATGGAACGTTAAACGAATTTTAACGAAAACAAATTATCTACTGCACACTGACGCTGTTCGAGACTGCATTCTACCCGAGAAAAATTACGAAAAAGATAAAGAATGGTTAATATATGCCGAGGAAGCCGATTTGTTGAATGTTGCATTGTTTAATTGTGCAGCTAAAGATTGGCGTGAAGCAAACCCTGAGAAAGCGAAGAAAGGATTAAACATACGTGATTTTGCAAGCATAAATGAACTTGTTGTTTTATCAAACCTTGAGAATTTTAATTCAATTTTAATTCGTAATCAAATTGATAAACCAGAACGCTTCAAACAGTTGAAAGATATTGTGAAAATTCAATTAAAATCACTTGACGAACAAGATTTTATGAAGTCATTAAAGAAAATTTCTGACGACATCTATATCGAAAATAAAAAGAAATTGGAATAATCAACGAAACGGCAACATGCAATATAGCAAAAGGCGGGTTTCGTGACTTTTTGAACCATTCTGCCCCGCATTAAGTTTTGTAACGGCGGACAATGACGACTCCCGCATTCCGCCTCATGCCATATTGCTCACCGTTGTGCCTAATTTAACGGTGCAACTTGACACGAATTGAAAAATATTTTATATTGACATAATTTAATGCGGGATATAGCTCAGACTTGGTCGAGAGCGACTTAATATTAATTTATTAAGGAGGTCGGGGGTTCGAATCCCCCTTTCCCGCTCAAAAACTCTAAATACAATTGATAGATTATCACGTACATTGGATAGAATTTCTTAATCAAATTGAAGAATCAAAGCAGATTTTAAAAATTACTGAATCTGGAGCATGGTTTCGTGGTCAATTGGATACTGACTGGGATTTAATGCCAAGTATTTTAAGAGATGGTGGCTATTGTGATGCAGATGATTTTAAAGAAATATCTCGGGAAGAAAAAGAAATTGAGGAGTTAAAAAAAACTTGGAAAGAATTTTTAAATCAAAAAAAGAATCTTAAAAAAGAGATCAGTCAAATATATCTTAATAAGCAAAACACAGACGATTTAAATAAAAAAAACGAAGTGTATCATGAAATAAAAACTCAAATTGATTTTACCCAAGCTGAATTTGACAAATTATATAATAATCTTTTACAATTCAAAGCCCCAATTGCTGGTGAGAGAGACTTGTTTGATGATTATGTTTTTAAGTCAGGCAAAACACATTCTTTATCATCATGGGAGATTTTAGCTGAAATGAGGCATTATGGAGTTCCAACTAGATTGCTCGATTGGACAGATAGATTAGATATTGCGTTATTCTTTGCCTTATCAGAATATAGAATTGTTTATGAAAAAGAACCCGATAATTTCTTTGACAATGTTAAATCACTTAAAAAACCATGTATATGGATACTAAATCCATATAATCTAACAAAACATTCGACAGGGAGGTCTTCAATAATTGATTTTGTTAGGGAAAATAATTTAGACTATTACCAGTCCTTTTTAGTTAACAGAAATTGGAAATACTCCAAACCCATACCTATTTATCCTCCAACTAGTTTTGATAGAATTAGAGCGCAAAGAGGTTTTTTTACGGTATTTGGTAACGATAAGCAACCTTTAAATAAACAAGTAAACAAGAAAGATAATTTATTAATAAAGATTGATTTAAATGAAAATGTTATCTTTTTTTATTTAAAATATCTGAATTCAATTCAAAGATTAAGTCCTTACGAGATTTACCAAGATTTGGACACACTTGGAGATGAATTAAATCGTAAATTTAGAAGCATACAAAAATGGACAAAAACTAGGCACAACATCGTGTATAAGTAATGGCGGGAGATGTAGCGTATTCGGGCGTTCTACCTCGCATTAAGTTCATCGTATCACGATAGGAAAGTGCCCCGTAAACCGCCACTACTCATACACGTATCCGTTGTGGGCAATTCACCCTATTCCAGAGACATTGACTACTTAAGCTAACGTAATTGAATGGTCAGAAAAGTGAATGAAAATAGAAGAAAATCCATAAAATACAAATCACTGAATTCCAGACATTTAATTTTACATTAATCAGAATGTTAACACACGTCCAAACAACTGAATTTGAAAACCATAAAGTGAGTTGAGAATTAAACATTAACATACCAACACGAATGACAAATACATCAATTTCCAAACCACTACTTAACTTCCTGATTATTTGTTTCTGGGCGAGCATTGTGCTGTTTGTTTTACAGATAATTGTTTCATTCAGGACTTTTTTTCTATTTCACTTAGGCATTGAGACAGAACCCCATTTTTTAATACAGGCGATATTATTCATGCTCTCGACACTTTGGATTTTCCTGTTTTTTTACACGCTTTACTTCTTCTTTAAAAACGACAGATATAGTAAATCCGGAATTTTCTTTTTCTTTTTTCACCTGATTTATGCCCTGATTTATTTCTACCGGGTGATATGGCAGCAAAAACGTGAACTTGTTGGTAGTTATAAAAGCGAACCAGTTTTGGATAAAAGCATATTCATTGAAAGCGCTGAAAATGAAGAGATAAATGAAGTTGAGCAAAAAGAATATTGGAGACAATTATGGTTGCAATCAATCTTCGAACTCTCTTCGATAGAATATCAAAGAATAAAATGGCTTGACTCAAAGAATGATAACCCACACTGTTCATTTGGAGAGTTTATGAATAGTTATTTTAACGACACTTTATCAGATTTTGAATACAGTCATTACATTAACATTTATTGGGTTTCTCGACAGGAATATGAAATCATAAAAGAATGGCATGCCGAATTAGATAAATATGAAGCACCAGATAATGATGATTATAATGATGAAGCAATTCTCAATGACAAAAAGTGGATTAGAATTGTAAAGAAAGGTGAACAAGCCAGAAACAAACTTTTTGAAATACTGAAGAAGACAGAACAAAAATATTTAATGGATGAAAATAACAAAACTGATTATATTTGAATGAATGAAACACTGCCCACAACATCATATATAAAATATTGGGGTTTAGGTGTTTACTCGAGACTTTCTGCCCCGCACCAACTTTTGTAACGGCAGACAAAGACGCACACCGCAGCCCCAACATTTCATATATGTGACCGTTAGGGGGGCAATCCATTTTTTTGAAGCAAATCCCTTATTTAAAGCAAATTAAAAAACCAATACGAACAGAGATTAAGGAAAAAAATACAATTCAGAGAGAAAAACTGACTACTTCGAATTTTTATAACGTCAAGAAAATTGATTTTAACGACATATCGACCTGAATTTCTGGACTAAACATATCGGAATACATTAAAACAATATTGCATAACGACAAAAATCCATAACGGAATAATTTGGATATCGAACTGAATATTTCGTGGCTTCACAAAATAGGTGTTTAACCCATAGAAGAACAAACTCTTCGGAGAAATATTTTGGAGGTTAATGATTTCGGTGGAGAAGCGAGAGTTTTTAACGGAATAGTTTATTTAACGGCATGAATATTAAGATTATCGGGAATTTCTAAAGAAAATAAAGGTGTTGAAAACTTGATAACATGGAGAAATAATCATTCCGAAAGACTCGGATTTTTAAACAGATAGTTAATCAGCTTCGCAAAGATGGTTTATAAGCCATTGAGTATTGAATTCTTTGGAGATATATTTAGGTCGTTAATGATTTCGGTGGAGAAACAGAATAGATTAATTAAACGGCGGATTTTCAAGAAATATCGGATGAATAATACGTTGAAAACAATGTTAATCGCTTGAATAATTAACCGCATAGATTCTGACTATTATATTGAAATTAAAGATTCACGGAGAAATTAAACATTTGACATAAATGCATGTTTTCTTGAGATTTATAACAGGAAAACACATTGAAAATGGCGACAATTAATAGTTTCGATGGCTAATTTAACGGTCTGATTATATTGATGTTGGTGAAATCAACTAAAATTCCGATGCCGTAGAAGACCATTTAGAACTAAGATTATTCGAATTATTTCACTGAAAGTCCCTGAAATTCAAGAAAATTCCTATTTTTAAGCAAGAATTTTAACGATTTGATTAAAAAAAATGGAACGCCCCCCTAACACTTTGTATATGTCAGTTTTGCAGAAAATTTCACGTTTATAGATAATTTCGGATGTGCAAAACCGCCATATACAAATGACCGTTAGCGGTAATCCCCTCTACCCCAGAGACTTTAACCTATTAAGCAAACGGTAAATTGATAGAAATTTGATTGAAAGGAGTTTATTATAGTAGGAATTTACCGTTATTCAGAATGAAAACAAAAAAGTACGATATTGAATAACTTGAAAAGATTTTACTTTCAAATAAGAAAGTTTATTGGTTTTCCTATTGAGAGTACAAATAGCCGTCACTTAAGGAATTTGGACAGCAAGAACTGTATAGAATTAGATGGGAAAAAATATTTTAAAGTAAACTTGCGATTTGTTGACACACTTGACACTGATTCAACCAGATTCCTTTTTCAACTTGAAGAAGAGATTGAGTCATTAAGATTAGATAATCTGCGAATTATAAACTTAAACTCTTGTTTAATGAAGAAAAATCAAGATATCGAGATTTTAAATATTAATCTGCTTAACGAGAATAGAATTCAGGCTTTGATTTTTAATGACAAAATGAAAAGAAATCAAGAGAGATTTATTAAAACTGCAAAGAAATTAAATGGTAAAATCAGAGAAAACAAAGACTATATAAACTCAATCCAAAATACACTACAAGAAAAGAACGAAATAATTAAAGAGCATTACGTTACAATCAAGACCCTTCA
>NZ_SLWK01000027.1 GCF_004345615.1 Natronoflexus pectinivorans | reverse complement strand
ATTCCGCCTTTAGAGAGCTTGAGCCGTATGATGGGAAACTATCAAGTACGGTTCTTAGGGGACAAGGGCGGAGCAATCCGCCTGCGTTACCCGACGACAAAGACATCCTCCACAAAATTAAACACGATTGATGGAAGAAAAGATTAAGAAATATTTATCTGATTTAGAGAAAGAACAAGGGATTGAAATTCTCCTAGCCTGCGAGACAGGTTCCAGAGCGTGGGGATTTCCATCACCTGACAGCGATTTTGATGTTCGTGTTATTTACAAGCATGACAAAGATTGGTATTTAAGCTTGACCGAAGAAAAAGACACAATTGAATATTTCCTAGAGAACAATGAGATAGATATAAGCGGTTGGGATTTAAGAAAAAGCCTTCGGTTACTTGCAAAATCTAATCCCCCTTTGCTCGAAAGAATTCAATCACCGATAATTTATAAAGTTGACAAAGAATTCCTGACTGAAATCAATTCAGTTGCGCAAAAGACTTATTCAAGAATTGCTACAATCCACCATTATTTAAGCATGGCAAAAAAGGCATTTGAAGAAGTAACAAATGCAGAGGAATATAAACTTAAAAAATTCTTTTATGCACTTCGTGCGTCAGTGGCGTGTTTGTGGATTTTAGAAAAGGAGGAAATTCCACCAATTGAATTTGGTAAAATGTTAAATGGACTGGACTTGCCTGCAAATTTAATAACAAGGATTGGAGAACTAATTGAAATAAAGTCAACTATTAGCGAAACATACCGACATAAAGGAGAGACTGTGTTGATAGAATTCATGAAAGCCTGTATTGAAAGAGCGGAAAACGAATCACAAAGTTTGCCAGCTTCTAAAGGGAAAATGACTGATTTGAATGATTTTTTTCTCAAAACATTGGCTTGACTTATGACAATTGACGATTTACGAAATAGAGGACTAATAATACTTGAATGTATTAGTGGCAGTAAAGCATACGGATTAGATACCCCAACTTCTGACACTGACATTAAAGGCGTTTTTATTCTGCCGAAAGCGGAGTATTATGGATTGAACTATATTCCTCAGGTGAATAATGAAACAAACGATGTTGTATTTTATGAGCTTGGACGGTTTATGGAGTTGCTTTCGCTAAACAATCCCAATATTTTGGAATTGCTCAACACGCCTGACAATGCAATTATCTATAAACATCCGTATTTGACTGAAATTAAATCTGAATTGATTTTATCCAAGCTTTGCAATAATACGTTTGGAAAGTTTGCATTGTCACAGATTAAAAAAGCGAAAGGACTAAAAAAGAAGATTGTAAATCCTGTTGCAAAAGAGCGAAAAAGTGTATTGGCATTTTGTTTTGTTAATTACGAGCAAGGAGCGATACCACTTGAAAAATATTTGGAAATTAAGGGCTGGAATCAAGAAAATTGCGGATTAGTGAATATCCCATACATGAAAGATGTTTACGGATTATACTATTCTGAACGACTTGGATTCAGTGGAATAATGAAAGGTAAAGACTCAAATGATGTTTGTTTAAGTTCAATACCAAAAGGAACTATGCAAGAATCTCTACTGTATTTTAATCGGGACGGCTACTCAACATATTGTAAGGAATATCGTGAATATTGGGACTGGGTTGATAAGCGAAACGATAAAAGATATGAAAATACTAAAAGTCACGGAAAGAATTACGATGCTAAAAACATGATGCATGTATTCAGACTTTTAGAAATGGCTATCGAAATCGGGAAAGAGAAAAAAGTCAATGTAAAAAGACCAAATCGGGATTTTTTACTTGAAATTAAATCGGGTAAATTCGAATACGAGGAATTATTAAAAATGGCTGACTTAAAACAGGAGGAAATGGAATTAGCTTTTGAAAAGTCAGAATTGCCAACTGAGCCTGATTTAGCAATGATAAACAATTTGACTTATAGATTGAGAGACAGATTTTATAAAGACAAAAAATAAACAACGAAATGCCAACATCATATATAAAATATTGGGGGTTTGGTGCTTACATTGACTTTTGTGCTCCGCATAAATTTCTGTGTCGGCCGATAATTCTGACTCCCGAAGCCCCCAACATTTCATATATGTGACCGTTGCCAGTAATTTTAAAGAACCTCACAGCTGAGAATGAAATATGGAAATAAAATGTATTGAGAGCATAGATATGAAGGATTTTGGAAAAACTTCCACAGGCGTGGTTTATAAAATCCATGTTAAAATCCTTGATATTGAGAAACGGGCGAAAGATATTATTCAATCTATATCAAATGATAGCTGGATTAAGAATTTAGGGGTTGTTGAACAATTGTCATATTCTGCAAGAGCTCAAAAGACGATTCAAAAACTAGTTTCTGAAATTTTTGAGAAAGTTGAAAGTACAGTTACAGAAGAGTTTGGTGAATATCTTGTTTCAGAATCAGCAAAGGACTCATTAATTAAACACTTGAAACATACTCATATACCCTTAGCTGAAATGTGGAAAGAAAAAAAAACAGGAAATCCAGGTTTTGATTTTCACACTGAAAGCTCTTCAAACTTAATTTCATTTGGTGAAGCAAAATTTAGTAGTAATTCTAATCCTCATACTATTGCAATTAACCAAATAGTTGGATTTATTGCTGATGGGAAGGATACAATGGAATTAGTTGATTTAAAAAACTTTTCCACTCCCCTTGCAATCGAAAATGCAGTAAAAGGTTCTAAGGCATATATTGCTGCATTTTCAGTAAATGGTCAGCAATATGATAGAATTTTTAAAACTGCGATAGAATCAGAGGGATTTGAAAAATTGTTGAGATTTCCTGAATTGTACATAATCGGAGTCGAAGTATGAAAATTTCAGAATACATTTCGGGAAACAATATAGAAGATACTATTCAGGAGGTTATTACTAGAATACATAAAGAAGGGCCAATAAATTCAAATGAATTTGAAAAATTGGCATACATAAAGAAGTTTCATCCTCAGATGTTTAGCCGATATGAAGGAAAGTTAATGCATTTAATTGGGTTGTTTTATAAAACTACCCAGCCTAATAGTTTAATAGAAGAAGTTTATTCAATTTTTGCGGATACTATTGAAACAGAAACTGGACGAAGATTTACTCCAGTTCAAGCAAGTGCTTATCGTAAAATAAATGAAAAGGTGTATTTTTCTTTTTCAGCACCAACAAGTTCAGGAAAATCATACTTGTTTAGAGAATTAATTCTAAATGCATTAAGTGACATTGTTATAGTTGTGCCATCGAGGGCTTTAATATCAGAATATCTATTTCGAGTTAAAGATTTATTAAAGGATGATAATTCAGTTTTAGTCCTGCAGTTTATTGAAAATATTAACAAAGCAAGAACTAATAGGAGAATTTACATTATTACACCCGAGAGAGGTGAAGATTTATTTGGAATCATCCATGATTTAAATGTTGAACTATTTTTATTTGATGAAGCTCAGATTTCTGAAGAACATATTCGAGGTATGCGTTTTGATTCTTTTGTTAGAAGAGTTGATAGATTATTACCAAATTCAAAAAAAGTGTTTACACATCCCTTTGTACAAAATCCTGAAGCTCAATTAACAAAACATGGCTTTATTAAAAATTCTGATTCTGCAAGATATGACCAAAACTCAGTTGGTAAAATATTCTTATCTGAAATGAACAAAAGTTTCAAATACTTCTCTCCTTTTATTGACACAACCCCAAGAGAACAAATTCCAGTAAATTATGAATTAGTAGAAGATATACTTAGGGATAATGGCACATTACTTATTTACATTTCTAAATCCAAAATATATGATGGCAGTTATGTGGTGGATTTTGAAAAATATATAAGCCTTTGTCCTAAAATTCAAATACAAGAAGCTGTAGATATAATTGATGAACTAAGGGAGTTTATAGGTGCGTCTGAAAGAGCGGGCGAAAAACATTCATACATGATTGATATGATGGTGCGTGGCATTGTCGTTCATCACGGTTCAATGCCATTGTTTGCTAGATTATTAATTGAAAAGTTTGTGAATAAAGGTTTTGCTAAAATATGCTTTGCTACTTCGACATTGACACAAGGAATAAATATGCCTTTTGATGTCGTTTGGATAAATAATTTTAGATTTCAAGGTGATGAGAATAAGAAAAATCTGGACTTAAAAAACTTAATTGGTCGTGCAGGTCGTAGCTCAGTCCGGAAAAACCACTTTGATTTTGGTTATGTAATAATTGAATCTAGAAATGTTGGTCGATTTTGTGATAGAATGACACATACTACTTCCCTTTCTGAAACATCTCAACTGGATTCAAGTATTGACGAAATTGAAGTAGACTTACAGGATATTTCAGAGGCAATAAAAAATGATACTTTTGACAATGAATTACATTTGACTGAAAGTCAAGTTAAAAGGTTGAGTGATGCTGAAATAAGCGTTTCAATAGAATTTATCTTGGATAACTTCTTAAAAAATAACATTCCGATTACAGGTAAGGATTATTATAATTTAGATGATGAATCAAGGAGTCAAGTAAAAGCTGCATTTAAAACAATTTATATTAGTCATTTAAGAAAGCAAGTTTTGACTAGAGGTGAAGCCAGTGTTTTAAGTGTTTCTATACCAATATTGTTGTGGAAAATACAGGGGAAATCATTTAAAGAAATTGTTTCATTACGACATGCTTTTCTCACAGATAAGGATGCGCAAAGGTCTATTATTTCTAAAATGAAAAAGAATGAGATTTCCCCAAAGGAAGCGGCAGATTTAAGGGCAAAAATTGAAATTAGGCACTCTACTGTGGCTACACCACTTCCTAATACCAGTGCAGCAACTGTTGGTATTTTTCCAAGAAATACATCTATAAACGACTTTGATTATGATATATTGGTTTATGATACCTACGATTACCTAGATAAGGTGATTTCATTGTCATTATCTGACCCTTTGGCGGCAGCATTTCAGATTTATTACAATAAGAATAATGACATAAGAGCATTAACTTTAAGAAATTATATAAAATATGGAACTAACGATGAATTGGAAATATGGCTTTTGAGATATGGTTTTGGATTTGATGAAATAGAATGGATAAAACCACTAGTATTAAATATTAATGATGATGAGGTCATATTTTCTGAGGCTATAAAAGAATTACCTCCTTCCAGATATGAATTGATAGAAAGATACTTATGATAAAAAAACTACTGGCAACACGCGGCATAAAACATTGGGGGTTAGGTGGTTATTCGAACATTCTACCACGCATCAAGTTTGGTGCAACTGGACAGGAAAGTAGCCCGCAATCCCCAACGATTTCATACCGCCAACCGTTGGCGTTCATTAAGCGCAAAAAATGCGAATCCCCTCTCTATTTATAGTTCTTTTCCTTATATTTGATATTCAACAACATATCTTATTTTATGACTGAAAATCAAAATATTGAATGGAAAGAATCATGGAAAGACGAATATCTGAAATGGATTTGTGGGTTCGCAAATGCACAAGGTGGAAAATTAATCATTGGAAAAAGTGATAACGGAAGAACAATTGGCATTGAGAACTCAAAAAAACTGCTCGAAGATATCCCAAACAAAATTCAAAGCCAATTAGGAATAATTTGTGATGTAAATCTTATTGAAGAAAACTCTAATGAAATAATTGAGATTGTTGTAAAACCTTATGACAATGCTATCTCATATCAAGGAAAATATCATTATCGAAGTGGAAGTACAAAGCAGGAACTAAAGGGAAAGGCTTTAAATGACTTTCTCTTAAAGAAATCAGGCAAAACATGGGATGATGTTATAGAGAATAGAGCAACCCTTGATGATATTGACCCAAATGCAATTGAGGCATTTATTAAAGCTGCTGTGATTAGCAAGAGAATGCCATTTATTGAAAGCGAAACAAATACAGAAGTAGTTCTTGACAATCTATTATTGAGAGAAAACGGATTAATAAAACGCTCAGCAATAGTTTTGTTTGGTAAGAATCCTTGCAAATTTTACATTAATGCATTCGTTAAGATTGGACGTTTCGGGAAAACAGATGATGATTTGATTTTTCAGGAAGTAGTTGAAGGAAATGCATTTCAAATTGCTGATAAAACACTTGAAATCCTTGACAAAAAATTCCTGATTTCACCTATTTCCTATGATGGATTACACCGAATCGAAAAATGGGAATATCCATATAAGGCAGTAAGAGAGACGATTATTAACGCAATAGTTCATCGCGACTATTTTGGAGCTCCAGTTCAAATTAGTGTGTATGACGACAAGATAATGATATGGAATGAAGGTAAACTTCCAGAAGGCTTTTCAATCGAAGATTTAAAGAAAAAACACACATCAAGACCTTACAATCCAACAATTGCAAGTGTGTTTTTTAAAGGAGGTTTAATTGAAGCATGGGGAAGAGGAACAATCAATATCATTAGTGAATGTCTTAAAGCAGGACTTCCAGAACCTTCTTTTGAGTCAGAATTTGGAGGCATTTCTGTAAAACTCTTTAAACCGTACACTGAGAAATATTTAACCGAAAAAGGCTTAAATAAAAGGCAGATTAAAGCTGTTATCTACTGTAAAGAAAATGACTTTATTACTAATGGTATCTATCAAACAATTAGTGAAACCTCAGAAAGAACAGCAACACGAGATTTAGAATTTTTAACTGAAATTGGTCTGTTTGAAAAAGTAGGAGAAAAGAAAGGGACAAAATATAAACTCATCCGTGTCTGACTATTGGCGGATAAATGGCGGATAAAAACATATTTTGGCGGAAATATGACGGAAATAAATAATTAACGAAACGCCAACATTTTGTATATGTCAGTTTTGCAGAAAATTTCACGTTTATAGAAAATTTCGAGTGTGCAAAACCGCCACATACAAATCACCGTTAGGGGGGCAGTCCATTTTTTTGAAGCAAATCCCTTATTTAAAGCAAATTAAAAAACAATTCGCACAGATATTTAGGAAAAAAAACAATTCAGAGAGAAAAACTGACTACTTCGAATATTTATAACGTCAAGAAAATTGATTTTACGACATATCGACCTGAATATCTGGACTAAACATATCGGAATACATTAAAACAATATTGCATAACGACAAAAATCCATAACGGAGAAATTTGGATATCGAACTGAATATTTCGTGGCTTCGCAAAACAGGTGTTTATGCCATAGAAGAACAAACTCTTCGGAGAAATATTGTAGACGTTAATGATTTCGGTGGAGAAGCGAGAGTATTTAACGGAATAGTTTATTTAACGGCGTGAATATTAAGATTATCGGAAATCATTAAGAAAAAACTAGGCTTTGAAAATTTGATAATGGGGAGAAAAATTATTCCGAAATACGCGGATTTTTAAACAGATAGTTAATCAGCTTCGCAAAGATGGTTTATAAGCCATTGAGTATTGAATTCTTTGGAGATATATTTAGGTCGTTAATGATTTTGGTGGAGAAACGAGAGTTTTTAACGGAATAGTTTATTTAACGGCATGAATACTAAGATTATCGGGAATTTCTAAAGAGAATCAAGGTGTTGAAAACTTGATGACATGGAGAAATAATCATTTCGAAAGACTCTGATTTTTAATCAGATAGTTAATCAGCTTCGCTAAGATGGTTTATAAGCAATTGAGTATTGAAATCTTTGGAGATATATTTAGGTCGTTAATGATTTCGGTGGTGAAACGAGAATGTTTATGGAATTGATTAATTAAATAGCGGATTTTCAAGAAATATCGGACGAATAATACGTTGAAATCAATGTTAATCGCTTGAATAATTAATCGTTTAGACACTTGCTATCATATTGAAAATTAAAAAATTCAGGAGCAAATTAAATGTGTGACTTAATTGCATGTTCTCTTGAAATTTATAACAAAAAACACATTGAAAACGGCGACAATCAACAATTTCGATGGCAAACTTAACGGTCTGATTATATTAACATTTTGTGAAATCAACTAAAATTCCGATGCCGCAGAAAATCATTTAGAACGTAGATTATTCGGATAATTACGCTGAAAGTCCCTGAAATTCAAGAAAATCTCTATTTTTAAGCAAGATTTTTAACGATTTGATTAAAAAAAATGGAACGCCCCCCTAACATTTTGTATATGTCAGTTTTGCAGAAACTTCCACGTTTCTAGATAGTTTCGGTTGTGCAAAACCGCCACATACAAATCACCGTTGTGTTTCATGCTTAAAAAGGCCAACGCACATTTGGCACATTTGCAAGCTCTGACACACATGCCGATGCTTCAGCTTGCAAAAGAGCCAAATTTTTGCCGACGCACTAATGATTGATAGATTGAAAATATTATGATAGTGTAGACTTACCCTTTATCAGACAACTACAAAATAGACATTTTTTTTCTTGAACCATATTTCTAAATGCTTTTTCAGTGAGCTGAGAGGTTCTGT
>NZ_SLWK01000026.1 GCF_004345615.1 Natronoflexus pectinivorans | reverse complement strand
ATTCCGCCTTTAGAGAGCTTGAGCCGTATGATGGGAAACTATCAAGTACGGTTCTTAGGGGACAAGGGCGGAGCAATCCGCCTGCGTTACCCGACAAAGACAGACGACCATACAGATACGATAGTGATAAATTGAAAATAGAAAGGATTTAGCTTTTTGACAGGACAGTGCAAATTTGATGGAAATTTATTTTGTTTTTTTCTTCCCCCCGCAAAAAAAGAAGAAAGAAACCCCACCCACATTGCAGCACATTTGCAAGCCCCACGAGCCAACGCTCAAAACCAAAGCTTGCAAAAGAGCTGCAATTTTGCTTAGGCACCCCTGCTAATTTGTTACATTTGAGCATTAATTGATTGCATTAAAAATAAATGAAGAACGAGAAACTAACACGAAAAGAAATAATAGACAACCGCTTGAAAAAGGCTGGTTGGATTGTTGGTGACCGTTCACAAGTTATTGAAGAATTTGATATTATCGTTGACAAAAACCTTGTTCAAGAAGCTTTAACTCCATATGCAGGACATCAATACAGCGATTATGTTTTACTAGGGAAAGATGGAAAGCCATTAGCCGTTGTTGAAGCTAAAAAAGCAAGTGTTGACGCCAATATTGGAAAAGAACAAGCTAAACAATATTGCTATCACATTCAATCAAATTTTGGTGCGGATTTGCCATTCTGTTTTTATACTAATGGACATGAAATATTCTTTTGGGATTTAGAAAATTATCCACCTAGAAAAGTACATGGATTTCCTACTAGAGAAGATTTAGAAAGATTTAGTTATATCCGAAAAGCTAGAAAACCATTATCAGGTGAGCTGATTAATACTAAGATAGCAGGAAGAGATTATCAAATTAGAGCCATCCGTGCCGTGATGGAAGATTTGGAAAGAAAACGCAGAACATTCTTATTAGTAATGGCCACAGGTTCCGGTAAAACCAGAACTTGTGTAGCTATGGTTGAGACTTTAATGCGAGCAGGTTGGGCTGAGAAGGTTTTGTTTCTTGTAGACAGAATTGCACTTAGAGATCAAGCTCTTGAGGCATTCAAAGAATATCTGCCTAACGAACCAAGGTGGCCAAAGCAAGGAGAAAAGAACATTGCAAAAGATAGAAGAATTTACATTTCTACTTACCCAACAATGCTGAACATTATCCGCAATGACGATACATGTTTATCACCTCACTTTTTCGACCTGATTGTAATTGATGAAAGTCACAGAAGTATTTATAATACTTATCAAGAAGTACTAGATTATTTCAATACAATAATACTTGGGTTAACAGCGACACCAACTGATGTAATAGACCATAACACTTTCAATTTATTTAACTGTGATGATGGTGTTCCAACATTTGCATATTCATACGAAGAAGCAGTAAACAACATTCCTCCTTATTTGTGCAATTTTCAAGTAATGAAAATTCAAACGAGATTTCAAGAGGAGGGAATAAATAAGCGTACTATTTCTTTAGAAGACCAAAAAAGATTAATACTTGAAGGCAAGGAAATTGAAGAAATAAATTACGAGGGAACAGAATTAGAAAAAACGGTAACAAATAAAGGCACTAATGCTCTTATTGTGAAAGAATTCATGGAAGAATGCATAAAAGACCCTAATGGCGTTCTTCCTGGAAAGACAATTTTTTTCTGTGCGAGTAAAGCACATGCAAGGAGAATGGAGCAGATATTTGATTCTCTTTATCCTGAATATAATGGTGAACTTGCAAAAGTACTTGTATCGGAAGACCCAAGAGTATATGGCAAAGGTGGACTTTTAGACCAATTTACGAACAACGATATGCCAAGAGTTGCCATTAGTGTTGACATGCTTGACACTGGCATTGATGTAAGGGAATTGGTTAATCTAGTTTTTGCAAAACCAGTTTTTTCATACACCAAATTTTGGCAAATGATTGGTCGCGGCACTCGTTTACTAGAACCAACTAAAATGCGGACTTGGTGTGCCGAAAAAGATGTATTTCTGATTTTGGATTGCTGGGATAACTTTGAATACTTCAAGCTCAATCCAAAGGGAAAAGAACTGAAAGCTCAAATTCCAATTCCAGTGAAACTCTTTGGTTTACGATTGGATAAAATAGAAAAAGCCCAAGAAATTGTTAAAGAAGACATCGTTTCATCCGAAATTCAAAAGTTGCGGAAGCAAATTGAATCCCTTCCACAAAATTCCATTGTTATTATGGAAGCCAAAAATGACTTGCAGCGATTAGAAGATGAGAATTTTTGGATAAAATTAACTGATGAAAAGGTAGATTTTCTAAGAGCTGTTGTAAAGCCTTTAATGAGAACCATTTCAGGTGAGGATTTTAAAGCCATGCGATTTGAAAAAGATGTAGTTGAGATTTCATTGGTTGGTCTTACAGACGATAAAGACAAATTTGAAACATTAAAAGATAGTTTAATAGAGAAAATATCAGAGTTGCCATTATCGGTAAATATTGTGGCAAGAGAGAGAGAAATAATTACTGATTCCCAAAGCAATAAATTTTGGTCAACAATTTCAGAAGAAAAATACGATCAACTCATAATAAAGCTAAGTCCTTTGATGAAATTCATTGACTCAAGAATTTCGCCACTAGGTCCGGCTAAGTTCGATTTTAGTGATTTTACTACTAAAAAAGAATTTGTAGAATTTGGACCACAGAACGAATCTGTTAGCATTGCTAAATATCGAGAAATGGTTGAAGAAAAAATCAAAGAACTAACTTCAACTAATCCAATTTTGCAGAAAATACAACAAGGGCAAGCAATTACGGAAGCAGAAGCTAATGAATTGGCAAATGAATTACATGAAGAAAATCCACATATCACTATTGATTTGTTGAGAAGAGTTTACAATCATCGGAAAGCACAATTTATTCAGTTTATTCGTCACATTCTTGGAATAGAAATTCTGGAGAGTTTTCCTGAAACAGTTGCAAAGTCTTTTGATTCGTTTATACAAAGCCATAGTTACTTATCTGGTCGACAATTGCAATTTTTGGATTTACTCAAAAGCTTTATATTGGAGAAAGGAGAATTACAAAAACGAAATTTGATTGAATCTCCTTTTACCATGATTCATCCGCAAGGAATAAGAGGTGTTTTCAGTCCTCAAGAGATTAACGAAATATTAGTATTAACAGAAAAATTATTAGCAGCATAATGTTACAAAACAACGCAAAATTAAAATCACTCATCGTAAGTCTTTGGGACACACTTTGGAGTTCGGGAATTGCAAATCCTCTAACTGCAATCGAACAAATTTCCTACTTATTGTTCATAAAGAAATTGGATGAAAACGAAAAGAATGCAGAGAGGAATATTTCTGAGGGCTACTGGACTGAAAAGGATTATAAACTAAAGTTCAATGGTGAATATACACCATTTGTAGATGTCGCAAAAGAGGAAGCGAAATACAAAAAATCAAAAGACCAATCAAAAACTTTTGAAGAACTTTTGGCGGAAGCCCGAAAACCCAGAAAATCTGAAGAATTAAGGTGGAGCTATTTCAAAAATATGTCTGCTGATGCAATGCTTGACCATGTTCGGTTAAATGTATTCGAATTCATTAAAAAGCTCAATAGTGATACTGCATTTTTCACAAAACACATGGAAAGTGCCAACTTTGAATTAAGAAAGCCTTCACTTCTAGTCGAAGCCATAAAGAAGATTGATGAAATCTATATCGAGATTGAAAAGGATGCAGAAGACGGCAAACAAACACTTCAAGATATTCAAGGTGATGTATATGAAATGCTACTTAGTGAAATAGCTACAGCTGGGAAAATGGGGCAATTCCGCACGCCTAGACATATAATCAAATTAATGGCTGAGATTATAGAGCCAAAATTGGGCGATAGAATTGCAGACCCTGCTTGTGGTACTGGTGGTTTCCTTTTAGGTGCTTATCAATATATTCTTACAGATTTGGTGAGAAAGACCGAGCCAAGCAAACTTACCATTGATGAAGATGGCTTTGAAAGTGGTATTGTATCCTCTGTATTAGACCATACAAATAAAAAGATTCTTGATGAAAGTTTAGTTGGATTTGATATTGATGTAACAATGGTTCGTTTGGGATTAATGAATCTAATGATGCACGGCATTAATAATCCAAGCATTGATTACAAGGACACTCTAAGTAAGTCATACAATGAAGAAGCCAGCTATGATATTATTATGGCGAATCCTCCTTTTACAGGTAAACTAGATAAAGGAGATATTAATCCGGATTTAAGAATCGACAGCGGTTCTACCGAGTTGTTATTTCTAGTTCGTATATCCAAAATGCTTCGGGCAGGTGGCAAAGCAGCAATAATAATACCTGAGGGTGTTTTGTTTGGCAGTTCTGGTGCTCAAAAAGCAACCCGTGAAATATTACTCAAGGACAATCAACTAGAAGCTGTAATCTCATTGCCTCAAGGTGCTTTTAAACCTTATACTGGTGTTAAGACAGCCATATTGGTTTTTACAAAGGTAAAAGAAGACAGCAAGGATTGGCATACAGAGAAAGTCTGGTTTTACTCGATAGAAAATGACGGATATTCATTAGACGATAATAGGCGAAAACTTAAAGAGAATCCTTTACCAAATGTAAAAGTTGCCTTTGAGGCAAGGAATAAAATAAAATACCAAGACCGAAAAAACCACTTTTTTGTTGAACTCAAGGACATACAAAACAACGATTTGGATTTGAGCTACAACCGTTATAAAGAGTATGAATATATTGAACAGAAATATGATCCGCCTAAAGAAATCCTGACCAAATTAATTGCTTTAGAAAAAGAGATTTTAGAGGATATGAATGAATTAAACGCACTAATAGGATGATTAAAAAACTAAGTGATATTTGTTCGTTTCTTTCTGGAAATGCTTGGAAATCCTCAGAATTTACCGATGAAGGAATTCCAATAATTCGTATTAACAACTTGAATACGAATGATAATGATTTTAAATACTGGAAAGGTGATTATGATAAGAAATTTCTAATCTATGAAGGAGATTTATTAGTTAGTCTTTCAGGCACTATTAAAACATTTCAATGGAATGGGCCCGAAGCCCTATTAAATCAACGAATTGTAAAAGTTATTGCAAACCCAGAAACAAATCAAGACTGGGTTTATTATCAGATTTCCAATGTTATTGAACAAATAGCAAACAAAGGGAAGCATGCTGTAATTCGAAATGTATCAGTAAACGACTTAAAGAATTTTGAAGTTGATGTTCCCGATTTTCAAACCCAAAACAAAATTGTCGCTATTTTGGATAAAGCAAGAGCTTTGGTTCAGAAGAGGCAGAAAACAAAGGTTTTGCTAGATGAATTATTGAGAGCACAGTTTTTGGAAATGATTGGTAATCCAACAATTTCTGAAAAATATAAATTGACTACTCTTTCAACCTACTTAGAAAAAGTTCAAATAGGACCCTTTGGTTCTCAATTACATAGAGCTGATTATGTATCAAATGAAATCCCCCTTATTAACCCTATCAATATTATTGACAATAAAATAGAGCCTGATTTTGAGGTAACAATAAAAAAATCAAAATATGTATCCTTGCCAAATTATCATTTAAAAACAGGTGACATAATAATGGCTCGTAGAGGAGAAATGGGGCGGTGCGGTATTATATCAGAAAAAGAAAATGGATGGTTTTGCGGTACAGGGAGTCTTTATTTACGACCAAAGGATACTCGAAAAGCAATGTTTTTATTGCATTGTATTACAAACCGAGCAACGGTTGAATATTTGAATCACAATGCAAAAGGCGTTACAATGAAAAACTTAAACAAGACAATTATTGCTAACATCCCAATAGTAGATTGTCCAGAAGAAGTTATAATTAAGTTTAATGCAATAGTTGAAAAATATGACAAAATCAGATTGCGGGTTATAGATAATCTTCAGCAAATAGAAAACCTTTTTTATTCCGTACTTCAAAAAGCATTTAGCGGCAAGCTTAACCTTGATGTATCCATTTTATTAGACGCCTTACTTGAAGAAATCGATTTGCAAAAACCTGAAAATGATATATTCAGTATAGTAACCAACGAAGGGTATTTATTGAATTTAGTTAAGAGATTGAATAATCGAGAGTTTGAGAGCCAAGAACTTTATGATAAAGCAAAACATGTTGCTTTTCAATTATTAAAAGAAGAAGAACTTATTGCTCAAGGATATGATGAGGAAAGTAAATGTCTTAAACTGATTGCCAAATGAAGCTACTGAGTTTGGAAATAGGAGATTTAGGCAAGGATAGTTCTGGAAAGGACAAAACTTTCCGTAGTTTACATTCAGGTTTTAAGGTAAACTTTCATCGGCTTACAGATAAAGGCATGGATGCAATGTTAGAGTTCCAACCTTTTTGTTTTGCAGGTCTTAACGGAAGCGGAAAATCAAATGTATTAGAAGCAATTGCTGCAATATTTTATCATTTAGAAATTTGCGTAGCAAAGTACCGTCCCGAGAATTTTGAAGAGCATTTTTCAAGAGCTTTATGTGCTCCAGATGCGTTTACATTAAAATATCTGACCTGTAGCGGTAATAAAAAAGACTATGTCTTATTCCTTTCTGATATTGTAACGATTACTAAAGTTAGAGAGCAAGAGCCTTTAATGATTGTAGAACCTGCTCCATTTAGTAAAGATAATGACCGAGAAGCAAGGGAAGTATCATTAAAATCGTCAGATCGCTCACAAGAAAGAGCACCGGGTAAAGAATATTTGCCTGATTTGGTTGTAGGTTATTCATCAGGCGAAAACGAAATATTAAGTCTGCCATTTATAAAGAATCGTTTAATACATTTTGATGAATACAAGGAATCAGTAAAAAAAGGTCTTCCATTTTATGAACCAGAAACAAGTCTGCTGTATATAGACGAAGAAATGAGTCAGGCAGTTTTACTAGCCTGCATGCTTTTTGAAAATCCAGAAACAACTTTAAAACCTTTAAAAGATGAATTAGGTATTGTTGGAATTCGAAGTTTCCGTATAAACATTAACATGCAAACTCTTTATTTGGACGATGAAAAGAAAAACTCATCACCAATTCTCTTCCAAATAGAACACATCATTGATTCATTTAAAAGATGTTCTACTTCATGGTTCGAATCTGAGAGTAAAGTTGCCAATTCAGAGGGCAAGAAATTCCCTGTGCTTTCTCTCGACTTTTTTGTTGATGATGCTACAAAAAAAATCTTTCGTGATAATTTTAGTTCATCTTTTGAGCTTTTTAGAGCATTTCAGATATTGTATGAATTGAATTTAAACATTGTAAGTTCTTATTCTAAAAATGAGGTTTATAAATCTCACGGCTTTTACACAGATGGGAAACTTCCTGAAGCCGCACCGGAAGATAGAGTGTTTCATTTTCTAGACTATATGATTTTAAAAGAAATTGATGGGCTTGAAAAACCAAAAGAATTGCTGCTTAGGGAATTTTCTGATGGAGAACACCAATTTCTGCATACTATGGGCATTTGCTTAATGTTAAAAGACCGTAGAACTTTGCTTTTATTGGATGAACCCGAAACACATTTTAATCCTGGTTGGAGAGCAAAATTTATTAAAGTTTTAAATGATAGTTTAAAAGCTGGCGGTACCAACAACTTTTTAAAGGACGTAATCATTACTTCTCACTCTCCATTTGTTATTTCGGACTGTTTACCCAATAATGTAATTTTCTTTAAACGAAACAAGGAAATTCATAAAGTTGAAGCGAAAAGTGCGAAGCAATTAAATTTTAACACATACGGTACTTCAATAGAGATAATTTCAGATGAACTCTTTGGATATAATCAATCAATCGGAGATTGGGCAAAAAATGAATTCAAAAACATAGATTTCAATGAAATAAAAAATAATGAAGAAATTGAAAAAATAAAAGATGATTTAAGCAAAATGGGTCCTTCGATAGAAAAAGACTTAGTCTTTGCTAAACTTAATAGTATGGTAAAATAAGATGCTTAGACTTTATAAACCAATAAAAGATGATGATATTTTCAAGTTACATAAAACACTTGAAACATTGGTCTGTGATGTATGGTGTAAAGCGGATGATAAATCTTTTGAAGAAAAGTTGTCTGATGATTTAAAGAGTATTATTGCTTATAATTGTAAAGTTGGTGTAAGTTTTAAATCTGAAATTGAAAGAATATATAACATTTTCAAAGGAATTGATGAACCTCAAAAAACAAAAATAATTGAAGCTTTTAAGCAAGCAGAGCAAATTAAGCAATTATGCGATAAATCAACAAAACCGTTATTTCTTAGCGATTTACACGAAACTGTTGCGAATGACATCAAACCACTTTTTAAATGGTGTTATGAGGATTTATTGGAAAAGCAGAAGGTTGCTGGCGATAAGTTGAAATATTATAAGAAACTAATTAAGCAAAACAAATTCAAATATTGCCCATGCTGTGGCCTTATTGACTTTGAGTCAGATGATGATGATAACGAAGTCCGAGAAGCTTATGATCACTATTTGCCAAAATCAGAATTTCCATTCGCTTCTGTTAGTTTTAAGAATCTTGTTCCACTTTGCTATAAATGTAACTCTGATAGGAAAAAAGCGAAAAATCCAATCGAAAATGACCGAATTGCATACTATCCATTCATAGATAATCCAGACTCCCATTCAATGGAGATAAATTCCACTTTCGATTTAGATTTGGACGAGAATAAAGATTTGATATTAAATAATTTGGAAATTATTCTTGGTGGAGATAAGTTGAAATCTGACACTTGGAATTGGCTTTTTGATATTGAAGATCAATATTCGAGGAAAATAAGACGGAATGCTCAGTCATTTTTGAGAGATTTAAAAGAGAGATATAGAAACAAATTAAAACTAGATAGCCAAGCGAAATTTAATGATTTCCTAATTGAGGAACTTGTGTTGTACGAAAATGATATTTATTATGATTGGAGGTTTTTAAAAATTGCAATAATAAAACATTTACTAACACTAAAAAATTATATTGCAGTATATGAAAAATAGCCAACCCACAGTCGTAAGCACATTTGCAAGCCCACACGAGCCAACGCTCAAACCAAAGGCTTGCAAAAGAGCTTCCGCCTCTCCAGCCCACGTAACCGCCTTTCAGGACGGTTTTAGGATTGCCCACGCTCAAAAAAACAAAATAAATTTGTGCTTCGTGGTTAGGTTGGTGCAGTTTAACAATGACAATAGAATAAAGCTAAATAAATGACAAACAGACGGATATGAATGAACACCAGTTGCCAACACGCGGTATAGTTAATTGCCGGTGCAGTGGGTATTCGAGCGGCACAGCTCGTATCAAAAGTAATCGTAACTTGATAGGAAAGTGCTTCGAAATCGGCAACTAACCATACCGCCAACCGTTGCCACACATTAGGACGCACAATACGTGGCTTTTAGCAAATTCACTGTAAATAGCACCCAAATTTCACACTATTTCTATGACATGATTTTAGATTTTGTTAACTGATAAGACGAGAATAGCAAAACTAATAAGAATTTAAACAATTTGACAATATTAAAAAGTATGCATAATAAGAAAGTATTAGTGTTTCTAGCAAAAGCGTTTGAAACGATGGAGTTTTGTGTTTTTATAGATGTTCTTGGTTGGGCTAGAGTTGATTATGGACATGATATATTCGTTGATACATGTGGTTTTACTGATAAAGTTATAAGCACTTTTAATGTACCCATTATAGTAGATAAAACCATTGAAGAAATAAACGTTGACGAATATGACGCCTTAGCAATACCTGGTGGTTTTGGAGAATTTGGTTTTTATGAAGAAGCTTATGACGAAAGGTTTTTAGAATTAATTAAGGAATTTAATGCAAAAGGTAAAATCATTGCATCAGTTTGTTCTGGAGCATTCCCATTAGGGAAAAGTGGAGTTCTTAAGAATCGGAAAGCAACTACATACCACTTGAAAAACGGATATTATCAAAAACAACTGAAAGAGTTTGGAGTGAATGTTGTGAATGAACCAATTGTAGTTGATGATAATATTATTACGTCTTATTGTCCTGAAACAGCCCCAAATGTTGCATTTGAATTATTAAAAATGTTGACTTCAGAAGAAGAAATGGTATTAATTAAAAAAGCTATGGGATTTTAAGAAAAATGCTGCCAAATTCTTTTCTTTTACAGCCAGACTTTTTTCCTACAAAGATAAATCCTGCGTGTAACAACATTATTATTCAAACTAAATAACATTATGCTTATTGGGAAATGGACAAAAAAATAAACTTCAAAAAATCAACTATATATCATGACCTAGAAACGCAGTTCTGGTTGAGAACCTTAGCGTTTACAATTGACAATATTATAATTAGAACTTTTATAATCCCTTTCTTATTTTGGGGATTATCATTTCTATTCGATATTTCATATATTGGAAAACTCACATTACCATTTACACATAGCTTTAGTCTTGATTTTAAAAACATTACATCTATATCCATATCAATATATTTGATTGTTTTTATTATATACTCATCAATTCTGGAAAGTTCAAAATTAAAAGGAACAATTGGAAAATGGTTTTTAAGATTTAAAGTTCTTGATTATGAATATAAAAGAATCACATTCGTGAAAGCCCTATTTCGTAATTTTCTTAAGATTATATCAATATTTTCAGTAATAGGAGTTAGCCTAATTGATATGACAAAAAGACGACAAGGATTGCATGACATAATGGTTAAGACAATACTTACTAGAAAACGGATATAGTGTAGTCAGTAGTCAAGTAGATTGAAAAAAAGCTGCCGCAAAATAAAAGCAATAGTTCTTTCATTGATTATGGTTGTTCAGAATTAACACATAACGCATAATTATTACATAAGACATATTGAAAATGTTATGTCAATTGTACAATTCAGAAAAATTGACATTTTCGGAATAGACAAATATTTTTGAATGAAGAAAAAACGTGTGGCAACATCATATATAAAATATTGGGGTTTTGGTGTTTACACGAACCGCCTTACCCCGCACCAGCTTTTGTAACGGCAGACAAAGACGCACACCGCAGCCCCAACATTTCATATATGTGACCGTTGTCGGTAAGACAATTTTTAATCAAGTAAATACCTTATTTACAGATTAATACAAAACAAAAAACCAAGAAAACTTATCGAAACGAACAGC
>NZ_SLWK01000025.1 GCF_004345615.1 Natronoflexus pectinivorans | reverse complement strand
GTAAAAAATTAATTCCTATTTTTGAAAAAAATGCAGACCTAAAAAGTGTCCGGATAAATCCGGAATGGGTGTCCGAATAAAACAGAATGTGCAGCTGCGGTGTGCGTCTTTGTCTGCCGTTACTAAAGTTGGTGCGGGGCAGAAAGATTCGTGTAAACATCAAAACCCCAATATTTTATATATGATGTTGCCAACTGGCATTATTTTTCAGTTATCTTATTGTTAAGCTTCTGTCTTCCGTGTGTTGGGCAGACACACTTATTGACAAGCTTTGGTTTGTGTAGTGGCTTGTGCGGCTTGGCGATGTGTGTGGCTGTGCAAGGCTGGGATATTTAATTAATTTTCATGTTTTGATATTGCTTCAAATATTTTCAACTTGATTTCTTCATTAATTTCTGGTTCATTAATTATCGAACAAATTATTTCGAATAGCAAATCTTTATCGATTGCTCCCGAAGCTACATGATAACTAATGTTTTCCATCTCACGAATAAATCTTGATGTAATAAAAACATAGCCATTTATTAATAAAAAATGTGCTCCTAATGCAATCGCAATCCGTTTATTTCCATCTCTAAAACAATGGAATTTATTTGAGCAGAAAAACAAATGTGTCAACTTATCATCAAAGTTCGGATAATAATCATCGTTTTGAATATGGTATAAAACACTTTCAAGTTTTCCAATGTCAAGAATGCCATCATCACCGCCGCCACTTACTTCTACAGTTTTTCGATGAATCTCTTTTGCTTGTTCTATGTTTATATAAAACAATTTCATTCTCTTTCTTTTAGGCGTTTAAATACATCTTTTGCTTCTTCTAGTCTTTCTGCTAATTCTTTACTCTTTTCGCCCAAGAAACGCTCAAAATCCTCTGCTGGAACAGCTCCAATATATTCTTCTAATTGCTGATGTAATACATCCCTAAATGCTAAATCACGGCTTGCCATTTTTCTTCTTGCTTTCTCAATCAACGGAACCCATAAAGGAAGTTCTTCAAATGCTGAAAATAAATTATCGAGTTCAAAACTCGTCAGTTTTCGACCAAGTTTATTGAATCGTTCCTCTATCAATTTTGCTAACCCAAATTCATAACTTGAAATGAGGTCTATAACTTCACTATACATGGTTTCTCGAACATTGTCCTTTTCGCTGAGTTTTAAAATTTGTCTGTATTCAGTTGCATGTTCTTTGAAAATTGATTGATAGATTTTATTTGTGTAAATAGCGTATTTCGCATTACCCATTGAAATACATTTGCTTAAGGCCTCGGTAAACTCTTTTCTATAACTTTCTTCTTTATAATAACTAAGAATAAAGTCTTCATCTCTTTGGTTTATATATTTTGTGTTACCACCTGTTCGCTTGTTGATAGTATCAAGTACAATATCAAGTACAATGCTTCTGAGAGTTCTTGCTTTTTCGCTCTCTGTCAGTAGCATACCTAGATTTAAAAAGGCTCTAAAATTAAAAACTCCTAAGTTAGCAGTTGACTGAGCGACATTCATGTCGGTCACTCCCAAGTCTTTTACAAGTAACTTAAACTCTTTCAGTCGCTTACCCCTTAAAACCTCGTAACCATTAACCTTTAATTCTTTCTCATTAATTTCAAGGTATCTTTCTATTGTTCGTTCATCTACTTCAAAGAAGGCTGCAATTTGGCTTTTTAAAAACCGAAACTGGCTATCAAATACAATACCTTGAATACCTATAGCGTTTTTTATTTCCTCTATCGCATAGGTGTTGTTTAATATATTTTGCCGTGCTACGGTTGAGTTTGTTAAATCTTTCATTACTTCTTTTTTACTATTCCCGTTTTCTCTGTCCAAATTAATGCCATATTAATATTAAAGTTCACAATTTACTACTTTCTTTTCTAGGAAGCGGGTGCGTTAGCTAAAAAAACAGCTCTTTTGCAAGCAGAAGAATTGGCGTGCGTGTCAGGGCTTGCGAATGTGCTGTTTTGTGGGTTGGCACTCTTATTTTTCTCAATTAGCTGCTGTTTATTTTTTTCTAGGCTTGTTGGCAACGGTTACGTGTATGGTGTCGTTTGGCGATTCGAAGCACGAACCTGTCAAACCGCCACAAAGCTTATTAGATGTAACAGCCTTGAAATTAGCACTAACCGCCAAATGCACTATACACGATGTTGTGGGCTGGTGTTCGTTCATTATCAGTTGGTTATCAGTATTCTCCAATCCAAAATTCTCTCAATCGAAGCACTGCCGTTTCCGAAAAAATTAGTTTTTAGGGTCGGAAAAATAGCGTTGGCAGACAGACAAGCTCTATTGCAATTTTTGGTTGCGTGTCGGCATGTGCGAATTGCAATTGTGCTTGGCTGTGTGGGCTGCTATTCTAGTTTTATATTTACCGCAACAGCACCTCTATAATTAAATGCTAAATTGAAAGTGACTCGTGTTCCAGTTGTAATTTTATCCCAAATTGAATCATAATTTGCCGCAAACTCATATCGATAGAAATAGATTGTATCGCCAATGCCATCACGTGTCAAAAAACCATACTTAGATTCAATTTTAAATACATTGCCTTTGAATGAAACTAAACTTCCATTTTGTCTTACTTTACCCCTCGGCTTACTCTTTAGTTTTGGCAGAATACTTATATTCTTCAGTGTATCAAAAAATTGGTTAGCTTCTTCAATTTCTCCAAGAAGATAAATAGTTCTTGCATACCAAAATTGAGATTGATACCGACTATCACCTTTTGTAAATGACCTTTTTAAATGGTGTTTTATTGTATCAAGGTCAGGTATCTTATTCTTTGTCAAATTCATTGCGTACCTATAATTAACATCTTTGTCGTTAGGTATCAATTTTAAGGTTTCCTCCATTACTATTTTAGCCTTCTCATCTTGTCTGTTTTGTTCATATAGGTTAGCTAACCTCAAACATAAGTATGGACTTCTTTTATTAAGTGCAAATGCTCTTTCTAGTAGTTCAATTGCTTCGGGACGGTGGTTTAATAATTTATTGAATTGAGATTCAGCTTCTAGTATAAATTCTTGTTCTGGAAATTGTTGCCTCGCAAATGAGAAGCTCTTCTCAGTATCCTTAATTGCTCTTTCTATTGAAGGTGGGTCATTGTCATCAATAATGCGTTTAATTTTGAAAAGATGAACTTTTAACAAGGTATGAAACGGATGCGGTTTATCTTTATACTTTGAAATCAATTTTTTACAGATGGATTCTGCTTCTGATAAATATTTGTCAATTTCAAGCTTATGTTTTGATTTTTCTGCTTTAGCAAGTGCAATTTCTGCAAAGGAATGTTGAATAATTGAATCATTGGGCGAAAGTTTAATTGCTTCAGAAAGTAAGTTTTCGGCCTTATTCATGTTACCTCCACTAAAATTCATTTCAAAAATTGCTTCTTGCTGCATTAGTTTAGGGTCGTTAACATTACTCTCTGATGCTACATTGTACAATTCACGTATCATAGCAGGGTCTGAAAAATTTTCCATTAAATTCCGAGCCTTTGTCATCGAAAGAAATGCTGTTCTATCGTTTTCATAATCAACATCTAAACATGAAAGAATTCTTAAATATTCATCATATCTTTCTTGTTTATCTGATAAAACCTCTGAAAAAATAATTTCAGCAATTTGTTTGTGCCGGGTTCTGTAAACAAAATCGTTAATTCTATAGTCTCTACTATCAAAAACAATAAACTCAAGTGGCTTAAATAGTCTTTCCTTAAAATCAGAAAAGGAGATATTATGTACCCTTGAAATTAGACCAGCTCTGGTTTCTGTACCTAGTCTATGCAAAATACTAACAGTTAAATAAAGAGATTTTGCAGTTTCATCTGCAATTGAATTATATTCATCTACAACAATCTCAGAAAATGGTTTACCCATAGTGCTTTCATACAATGCAACTAAAAGTTCCCTCCCTGCTTTATAAGAAAGTGCATCAATTTGTTCTGCTTTTGATTTAGTCTTTAAATATCCCAGAGAATCATATTTTTCTAACTTATCAAGTAGAGCAACAATTTCTTTGTCATTTAGATATTTCAACTGATAGTCATCTGTAAGATAATTACATAGCTCATCACATTCTGTATTCCATGTATTTACCCGTTCCGCACCAATAATCGTGACGGGTAAATTGTCTTTCTTAATTTTAGTAATTAATGTGACTATCTCGTTGTCTGAATCAGAAACATTGTCAATAAACAGATAAATTCTTTCTTTGATATAATTACATAGTTCAATGATTGGTTCATGTTTTATTATCGAATTTTTATTGTAGAATAAACAAACTCGTTCAAATTCAATACTTGCATCCCAAGCAAGTCTTTTCAGTAAAACTGATTTACCTGAACCTGCATAGCCCATAACTAGATAAAATTGGAAATCACTTTTATTGTGGTTTTCTTCGTCTAAAAATACTTCGTACAAAATTGTATCAGAAATATTTCTTCTAGCGTCTAACTCTTTTAAAATAGGGTCCCAATTTTCAAAATATCCTTTATAAAATTCTTTGGGGTCTGTATTTTTATCTTTTAATCTTGAATGTACATATTGAACATCGTAATTCAAGAAATTTAATAATGAACCGGAAGGTCTGAGGTCATTTAGACTAACAGATGATTTATTAAAAATGGGGTGTGTATCATTATCAAGAGGTCTTGCTAATGCAAGCTTTATTTTTTCGGGACTAATCTCTTTTTCAAGCTGGAGAATGAAATCACTAAAGGTTGATTTTATCGAGCTAATCTTCTTCCCTTCCCACATTCTAGTTTCTTCATCCTTGATATTTGGACCAACCATATAAGACCTTGGCCTACCGTCTTTGAGTTTACTCAATTCAAGAAGAATTGCCCGAATATCATAGTCAGCAAAACTAAAACCTACAAAAAGAAAAGTATATTCATAGGCTAATTCTTGAATCCTATTAAATAATCTGTCCCGGTTTTTCCTATGGGTTATATATTGGTCAGGTGTCAATATTAAAGGGGTGCTTATATCATTAATATCTGAGATACACCCGTGAATTTTATAATATGGCAAATCATTAACCGTTTTTAACTTATCTCTAACACGTTCCCCGTTTTTTATGAATTTTGCGAGTTTCTGTAATGAAGCTTTGTTTTGTGAATACGCCCGTTCAATAATAAAATCATAATTGGTTGTTATTATTGATTTCCAAACGTAATTCGAAATTTTTAAATGGTCTATGCTTGGCTGAAAAGGCTCAAATATTTCATATATAAATTGCTGAATAGTTAGTAAATCGTACTCAGAAACAGCTATTTCAGAAGTATATTGTAGTGATTGGTCTTTATAGTCCTTTGTGAGAAATTTGTCTACCAACAAATTTGAAAGTTGGTTGCCAAGTGGAGGGGAAATTTTTTCAGGATGGATAGCTCCAAATGAAGCGCCCGAGCCTAAAAACAGTACAACATTACCTTCTTTTATCTGGTCTATGAGAGCTTTAGGTATATCCATAATATTACATTTTATTTGCTGGGTTGGGTGTTCATTTTATATCTGTCCTTTAAAAGCTTTATCCAATATGCTTTCTTTTAAGGCTTTTAAATTGTTGAGTTTGTCTTGCTGTTCTTCTTGAAGTTTTATTGCTTTATCTCGTAATAATTTTATTTTTTCTGCAATTGCATTCTGCTCTTTAAACTCCAAAGCAGGAACTTTACAAGAAGTTAAATTTTTATCTGAAATAGCAGGGTACTGAGCACCTCTTATGAATGGTGTAATTTGTTTCTGAATCTCATTAGATAACAAACAGTTAAATACAAAATCACTATTAACACCTTTTTTTACTCTAAGTACACAAAACCCAGTTGAAGCCACCGGATTTTTATAAGACTTATTAATTACAGCAATATTTCTAAGATTAGGTCTTGTTGTTGCAAATAATATATCCCCATATTCAACTCCCTTTCTAGCCCTGCTAGGAGCATCATCTCCTATTAAAAATTTAGGGTCTTCAATAATGTGTGTCTTATTGTTTATTGAAGTAATATCAATATAAGTGAACTCTTGATTTGGATTTTGTTTTGGGTTTATATTCTTTGTTTTTTCAATTAATTCAGAAATCGATACACGCCTGGATGTTATGGTAAACACTTCATCCAAAGCACTTGCCATCAAACTTTCCGTATGCTTAATATTCTCCTCCAACAATGCCATGCTTTTATCAATGCGCTCAAATAAGGCATCGAGTTTGGAAACTATGCGCTTTTGCTCGGGAAGTGAGGGGAGAGGAATAGGAATATTTGCTAACTTCTTTCCATTAAAATTAGGCTGTGCTGCACCTTCAACATTTAATGTTATATAACTCCAATATTCGGGTGATTGAAAATATTGATATAAAAAGCGAGGGTAAATTTTATACAAATCAGGTATTATTCTGATAAGATAAGATGCAAAAACAGATTTTACATTTAATGAAGTAATTAGAAATGATTTACCTGCTGTTGCTCCAGTTCTTGCAAAAACAATATCATTTTCATTAAGTAAGTATTTTTTTACTTCTTTATCTACAATAGACACAAATGGCACTTGTTCCCATTCAACAGCACTGTTTTGAATATCTGTTATCCTAAGATATTTATATTCCCCATTTTCTATTGTTTTACCCGTATAGCCATAGTGAATTCTAATAGCTACATCATCAACAATTGAGCTTTCCCAACCTTTTGGCAACTTATCCATTTGCACCCTCCTCCAAAATAAATTCGAGTTCTGCCATCAATTGTGAAATTACAGCATCATTCTTCTTTATGTTACCAATTATTTCAGTTGGTGGTAAATAAGAAATATCGGTTAGGTTATTTGGGTTCTTGGCTGAAATATCGTAATTGTTTTCAATGATTGTTTCTGCTTTTACCGTCCATGAATTTTGTGTTTCGGTGCGTTTGGGGAACAACTCTACAAACTCCTGCAAATGCTCAAATTGAATAGGCTTATTTTTGGTGAGTTTGTAGGGTGGTTTGCATTCGTAATACCAAATATCAGATGTTGCCCCTTTGCGGTCGAAGAAAATGACGTTGGTTTTTACTCCGCTGTATGGCAGGAAAACTCCTGCCGGCAAACTGAGTATGGTATGCAAATTGAAATTTTCCAGCAACTCTTGTTTTACCTTTGCAAAAGAATTGCCTGTCTGGAACAACACACCTTCAGGTACAACAACTGCCGCTTTCCCTTCTTGTTTGAGCGATTTCATAAAGTGTTGCAAAAACAATAATTCGGTAGCATTGCTTGCAATGGGGAAATTTTGCTGTATTTGTGCTTTTTCTTTACCCCCAAATGGCGGATTTGCCAGGATAACATTGTAACGGTCACTTTCCTGAAAATCACGAATGTTTACAGTTAGCGTGTTTTTTTTAAAAAGGTTGGGGCTTTCAATGCCATGCAGAATCATGTTCATCATGCCCATGATGTAAGCCAGTGGGGTTTTTTCGTTGCCAAATAATGCATCTTCGTGCAAAAAACGCCATTGTTCGGTACTTAATTTTCCTTTGTAGTTTTCTTTTATGTCTTCAAAAGCTTCAATTAAAAAGCCGCAACTTCCTGCTGCACCATCGTAAATGGTTTCGCCGGGTTGAATGGAAACACAATCAACCATGGCTTTAATAACTGCCCTTGGGGTATAAAATTCGCCTGAATTACCGCCATCGCTGCCCATTCCCTGCAACAGGTTTTCGTACACATGCGACAGTTCAAACAATTCTTCCTGCGACTGGAAATTTAAGGTATCAATAATATTCAAAACTTCACGCAAAGTGTGTCCGCTTGCTATTTTGTTGTCGAGATATTCAAACACATTTCCAATCTTGTATTTCATGGATTTTAGTTCAAGAATATTCTCTTTAAAACTTTTCAGGTAGGAGAATAATTGATTGTTTACAAACAGGGTTAAATCATCACCCGTTTTTGCATTTTTCAAATCCAGTTTGTCGTTACCGTCTTTCGGGCAAGCCCATTTTTTCCATTGAAACTCTTCTGAAATTATCCGGCTGTATTCTGTTCCATTCAGCAAGGCTTCTCCTTCTTTTTCTTCCTCGAAATCATCTAAGAATTTCAAAAATAAAATCCATGAAATTTGCTCGGTATAGTGCATTGCCCCGCTAATACCATCATCACGGCGAAGTATATCGGTAATTCTGTTTATTTTTTGTTGTAGTTCCATTTATTTATCAATCATTAACTTATCTAAAATATCTTTTGGCCTTGTGTACTTTTTATTTCGGGAAAAGATATAATCATAATGTATTTCCTCGATGTAATCCCAGTTTGTATCTTCAATGGTTTCGGCCATTACCAAATGATATTCAATGTTGTAACGTAATTGGTTCATGTGTGCCAACATGCTGCGGCTGTTTGTGGCAAATATTTGTGGTTCGGTTTGTAATTGGTATTGAAAAAGCAATTTACCATAGCCCAAACGTTTTATCAGGTTTACAGCACGCTCTTTAAATATCGGTAATGCTTTGTTTAAGGATTTGCCATTTACCAATACTGATAACATGGTGGGGTGATGTAAAAAATGAATAGCGAGTTTTCCTTGCTTGCCTGTTGAAACTAATCCTGCATACCATTCTCCCGGTAATTCCGAGGTGATTTCATCCGTGTTTTTAACGGGTTTAATTCCTGACGTTTTTAATATTTTACTTGTTCCCCTGATAATCATAGTTACGAAGCGTATAGTAATTCCTGAATTTTATAAAAAGCATCTACCAGTTTTTGCAGACCGCCAAAAACCTTCGCTGCATCTTTGGTTGTCCCCAAATTATTCAATTCAACAAGATTTGCCAGTTTTTCACGCTTTAGTTCCTTGATACCGTCCTGCTCGTAACGTTCCAAAATGAATTTCAGGAAATCACGGGCTTTCAGGTTTTCATAAACTTCAAAAAATGGTTCGTTTTCCCTTGTTGTTTCAGCCCTTTGTTTTCGGGTAATAATATCGTTTGTGTACGAAATATGCATGAGAATATCGAAAATATCGCTCTCTTTTGCATCAAACAATATTTTCAGGCTTTCCAGTTGTTCTTCATCAATACCCGAATCAGCTAATTTTTGAAGCAATTCATCACGGGTTTCAGGTTTCGACCAAAGTTTTCGCAGTTGAGCATCGCTATCGTACAAATCGGGAATAAAACCAATTAATTTTTCCAAAAACTGTTTGGTGGTCAATGGCAAACCGTTTTCATCAATGTAACGGGTCTCAACATCAATAACTTTTAGTTTTCTTCCATTCGAAAGTTCAATTACAATTTTTTCGGGTCGTGGAGGAGGGTCAACAATTGGAGGTTCGCCACCAGTATCTCCGCCGGAATTTCCACCACCGCCACCAGTATTACCTCCGGTATTTCCGGTTTCTTCTTCCTCCGGTAAGCCGTCCCATTCAGGGTCATAAAATTTCTCCGAGGCTTCTTCAGAGAAATCAATGATGGTAAAAAAGTCTTTCCCTTCAAATAGCCTTGTGCCACGTCCAACAATTTGTTTAAACTCAACCATTGAATTTACTTCCCTAACCAATACAATATTCCTGACATTTCGGGCATCAACTCCTGTTGTAAGCATTTGCGAAGAAGTTAATATAACTGGAATATCCTTGTCATTATCCTGAAAACGCTCCAGCAAATCCCGTCCTTCTTTTCCTTCATCGCTGGTTACACGCACACAGTAATTTGGGTCAGCTATTTTTTTATGCTTATTAATGGCATCCCGTATGTTTAAAGCATGTGGCTGGTCAACACAAAACACGATTGTTTTTTCCATCGGGTTAATATTGTCCAATAACGCCTGAGCAACCAAATCAATCTGTTTAGGGATGATAATGGTTTTATTGAAATCTTTCTTTTTGTAAACCTTTTTGTATTCTACCTCTCCCTCTAAAACCACATCGTCTTTCGTGTAAATGTACGAATCAATGTTTGTCCTTATTTTCTTGACTTTGTAAGGGCTTAAATAACCATCGTTGATGCCGTCTTTCAGCGAATATTCATAAACAGGTTTGCCAAAATATTGATAGGTGTCAACATTATCTTTCCGTTTAGGCGTAGCAGTTAATCCCAAATGCACAGTAGAACCAAAATAGTCCAATATTTCACGCCACGAGCCTTCTTCGTTTGCACTTCCACGATGGCACTCGTCAATAATAACCAAGTCGAAAAAGTCAGCAGGATATTGTTTGTAATAACCGCCAATATTTTCCTTTTCGCTAATTGCCTGATAAATGGCAAAGAAAATATGGGCGTTTGTTGGTACTTGTCCGTTCCTTGCCTTAATCTCCGAACCGTCAATTTTGACTAAATCCTTTTCAAATGGGTCGTTGAATGTATTGATTGCCTGGTCGGCAAGAATATTTCTATCGGCAAGAATTAATATTTTCGGTCGGCGCTCAGCATTATCAAGGTTCCAGCGCTTTTGAAACAGCTTGTACACAATCTGAAAAGCAATGAATGTTTTTCCTGTTCCGGTTGCCAATGTAAGCAGGATTCTGTCTTCTTTATTTGCAATTGCTTCAATAGCTTTGTTTACTGCATTTTCCTGATAGTATCTTGGTTGTTTGTCACCAGTCAGATAAAAAGGAACAGAAAGCAAATTCTCTTTTTCGGGCGTTAAATTGTCAAAAGAGCGTTTATAAATTTCATCTGGTTTAGGAAATGAGTCAATGTAATCGCCTTTTCCAGTTGTTAAATCAAACTCATAAATCTTCTTGCCATTCGTTGAATAAACATAGTTTACTTTCAACTTTTCTGCATATCCAATTGCCTGCTGTAGTCCTTCTGTTGGGTGTTTGTCAAATCGTTTAGCTTCAATAATTGCAAGATTGACATTTTTATATTTTAGCAGATAGTCAACAAATAATCTTTTTCCTCGTTTTCCGCCAAGTAGTTTGCGACCATCGGTAAAATAGTGCTCACGAATAACAAAGTCTTCCCAACCAGATTTTTGAATCTCCGGGTCAATAAACTTTGCTCTTGTATCTGCTTCACTAATATTCATATTTCATATTCAAATAAAAACCATAAAAATACTCAAATTGAACTGTCGAAAAGAATTATCGTGCAGCTAATTTGAGCGGTGGCTAAAATTGCACTCTTTTGCAAATTTTGGTTTGTGCGTCAGCCTGTGCGATTTGCAAATGTGTGCAATGTGCGTGGGCTTCCCCAACTGTCCCGAAGGGCAGAAGCGGGCGGGCAAAAACTAATTTTTTCTTGCAGTATCTTTCAATCAGTGCTACTATTTTATCTTTCTGTTTTTTCAATTTTCAAATCTGTTTGTCAATGTTCGGTGGTCGCACTTACACTTGCCCACAACGGTGACATGGTCGAGTAGGCAAAGGGAACTTCCCCCTAAGCCTCTCACGGAACCGGACTTGAACCTCTCAGCTCATCCGGCTCTTGTTATACAAATCGATGCGC
>NZ_SLWK01000024.1 GCF_004345615.1 Natronoflexus pectinivorans | reverse complement strand
CGGTAGGTTACTCATGATGGAACATGAGGTTAAATCAGTCTCGATAATCAAAGAGCGTTTAACAGTTATTCGGACAGCCTCGTGTCGCACTTACAATGAATGCCAACGGTCACATATATGAAATGTTGGGGCTGCGGTGTGCGTCTTTGTCTGCCGTTACAAAAGTTGGTGCGGGGCAGAAAGGTTCGCGTAAACACCTAAACCCCAATATTTTATATATGATGTTGGGCATAGTTTTTTTTAATCTTATCTCCTGTGATTTACTCTTAATCCATTCTTGATTTCAGAAATACTTGATATATATTCAAATTCTATTAAGGTGTTTAATAACTTACTATGGAGAGTATTGTTTTCTATTGTAGCTTTTTTGCTAGTATCTGCGATTAATTCATAATCATTACCAAGAGAATGCAGAAAGTTAGTTATAAGATTATCATTAATTATGGACTTGCTATTAATAAATAAGGATATTCTTTCTCTAGGAGTCAAATCATTGTTTAAAAGCAGAATCGATTTCAAGGAGGCTTTAACATCATAAGATTCTGAATCTAATAATAATTTGACAATTATTCCTGCATTATCTGTATTTTCAAGAACTATTGAATCATCTAAATTATTTACAAAGGTGAATTTCGATTTTGTATCAATAACTTTTGACATTAAAATAAGTTTCAAATCGTCACTATCAATTATTAGTTCATCTATCAATTCTTTAAAATTGCTAAAATGTTTCTCAAGCAATAAAATATTAGTCCCTTTGAAATTATCTCTTAAATACTTAAAACTGATTGGAGTTGGATTTACTTTTTTGCTCTCGATTAAAATAGTAATTCTTTCTTTTGACAAATTATCTGTTGTAAATGATTCATACCACCATGGGATCGAATTGCATATTAATTCTAATGATTTTGTGTCAATTTTCATTTCATTGACTAGAGCTCTACAAAGTTTACTAAATGTCTGAAGACCATTTTCATCTTTATCAGTTGTCATTCTAAGATTTGAAAGTACTTGTGCATTCTGCGGGTTGTTGATAAAACTTATAACATCATCACTCAACATATTTCCATTTTCCACAAACATTGCTAGGATATTCAGCCATTTTGCTTTAATTTTTGAATGAATTAGCAGTAAATTTTTAACTTCAATAGTGATTATAGAATGGACATCTTCTATTATCGTACTGGTCTTAATGATTATTTCTTCTTTCTGTTCAATACATATATCTTCATTATTTAAAAGTTTTTCATAGCTTTCCAAATATTCTTCTGTATTATTTTGAAGTTTAAGAAAGACATTCTCGATGTATTCTTCAATATTTGATTCAATATAATCAATCATATTTTGAAGCTTTGTATTTAGAATGAAGCTATAATTCATTAATTGAAATGATTCAGCATCATAAACATTTTTAAATGAAGTATATAATTGAATCATTTCTGAGTTCACTGCATAATGATTGTTCTCAAATATGAAACTTAACAAGGGTTCAGGTGAATTTATTTCAATAGAATTAAATTTCAGGTTTAGATTTCTTATTATTTCAATTAACTTATCTGATTTTGTTTTAATATTTAAGAAATCAGGGAAGTTACATATGTAATCACTATTATTTTCAAAAATTGTAGTTATATCTTTTATTTCTGCATATTGAATAATTAAATTAAAGTATATTTCAATTCTATCATCAGGAAGTCTTGTTTTTGAGTATAGGAAATTCCAAATATTTGGCCAAAACTTACATAATTCGGATATGAAATTTTCAATATATGCTGTTCTATCAATAAACTCGTCTATGAAGTAAAAAGTTTTTTCTTTCTCATTGCTTAATTGCTGAAATAGAAGATTTTTCTTTGGAGTAAAATATTTGCCTTTTATCAAGGTATCAACTAAATCATAGTTAAGGACAAAGTCTTTTTCAAAAGCAAATTCGTTAATTTTCTTAATTAGTTCTTCTGTCTTATTTAGTTTGTAGTCAAAAGCATTGCCTTTATCGGTTTTGATATTAATAAGGAATAGATAATCTGGTTTAGTCAATGCCCCCTCATGGAACACTGAGATATAATCTAGATAGTTTTCATCGATATACCCATTTCTTAATAAAATATTAATTAAGGCAAATCTACGATGGGAATCTGTTTCAATAACAATTTGTTTGCTTTGAAGCAAATCTTTCAATTTACTTTTCTGTATCAGTTTTTTTTGCTCATTAATTCTTTCAATCTCCTTTTTTATTTCATTAGTTCTTATTTTAGTTAGAATAATTTTTTCTCTTTCACTGTAACTTATTTCAGGGTTAACTTCATTTTCGATTGCTGTAAAATTAAAATCAAATGAATTCCTATGTCTACCACTGTAGGAATCGTGGAAAAAATATTCTATACTTCCATTTCTAATTTTTTGGAAGTTTTCTTCACTAGTGAAATTGGATATGCTTACTAGATTTTTGTTTACATTGAACCCTACAAAACCATTAGTGATTTTCTCTAATACCTTTGCAATATAGATAATTCGCAATTCTTTTAGGTTACTTACTTTGTGTTCTTCAATTCTGCTAATCTCAGTCTTTAATACTGTAATTTGATTATCTAATTCTACAATTGTTGTCTTTATGTAATCACTCTTTTTGCTGATAGTAAGGTATAAGTCACCTTGGTTTTCATTTAGTTTAGTAAAATCATTCGGATAAATATTTTTATAAACAATAATTGATAATAATTTATTCATATCTAAACTATTGCTAATCTTTTTTGAATATATGTAAAATTCATTCATGATGTTATATAACAATCTCATGTCATCAATAAACATGGATAAATCATCTAATAAATCATCATTCAAATTATAGTTGCTTTGTCCAACAATTTTACGGAGTTTCGCCCCTGAATTTGAGAAGTTTATAACTGGTATTATTGGGATGATAAAATCAAAAAACTTAGCTCTATCTTTATCGAGAAACATGTCATCTTTTATTGCATAGATGAATACTACATCACGTTTAACTTTTTCAGAACTATTTATTAAAAGATTTATTTCTCGAAGTTTTGTAAAAACATCTGTCTGCTCAAATCTATCAAGGTCTTCAATAATAACTACATTATATTTTGTTGCTTCAAAAAAGTATATAATTTCATCTAAGTGATTATTTAGAATGGATTTGCTAATGCCATTATCTATTTCGATTTCGGCGGTATTAATATTTAGTTTTTTTATTGATAAACCTAATAAAGACCTTGAAAGCTTATATATTGTTAGAAATAAACCTAATAGAGTTATTGCTGATGCAATTTTATTAAAATAAGGTGGATAAATTCTGTCTGGATTTAATAAAGATAATTTTCCTAGAAAATCTGGCGCTAGTAGAAAGAGTAATGAAATGAGAACTACAATTATTCCAAGAGAATATCCGAATAATTTGATTTTTTTTTGTCGTTTAATTTTTTTAAATCTGGAATCAGGTATCTTTGAGTCTTTTTCATGAAAAAACAACTGCTGGATTATGCTTAATTCAATTAATCTTTGTAGTTCAGTATCTTTGTTGTCATCGGTGTCCTTATGTTGAGAATCTTTAAATGTTGCTAATGATATATTGAAAAACCGATTTTTTGGAAAAAATTTATTCCATAAGTTTTCTGATGCTTGAGTTCGTTTAATGAATGTTTTTATAATACTGCTTTTACCTGAACCATATGAGCCAGAGACAGCAATGTTTTTATTTTTATGCTTATTTGCTAAAGCCCATTCTAAAGCTTCCAAATAAACTTCGCAATCTTCAGCATCATCAATGGGGGAAAGAGAATTGTAATGCTCTGACACTTTATTTTCTAAATTCTTAAATCTAATAAATCTGTCTTTAAACATTTAAATTGTTTTAATTCTATATTCTATAAATTTCCTCATTATGTATGAAAGTAGTATGGTCACTCTTAAAATTATGCCCAACGGTGACATGTATGAAATGTTTGGGGAATGCGGGCTTCGTACCTGTCTGCCGTTACAAAAGCTGATGCGGGGCAGAATGTTTCAAGTAACCACTAAACCCCCAAATATTTTATACATGATGTTAGCAAACGTATTTTATTAATCTACACTTTTTTCTTAAACTTAATCAAGGTCAATATTGAAAAAATTATTGTTCCAGCACAAACAATTCCAATATAATAATCAATGCTAACCCAGTCACTTAAATTCTTGTTAATAAATCTTACGGCTAACAATGCTGCTGCACCAATCATTAGCATATAAGATTGATTTGGTTGCAATTCATTTTTTGTCATTCCTTTTTGTCCCATAAATAAGATTGAAATTCAATGTTTTACGTTTGTTTTGGTATTAACTTACAGCAATTTCTGGTCTTTGAAACAAATACAAAACATCCTGTAATTAATTATTAAGAATTTTCCATCTCTATAGAATTTGTTAAAATCCGTTTGACATATAAACCGCTTTGTTATTAACTATATATTGAATTCGGATATCCAATTCAGACCAGTGTTTAATGAATTTGTCAAATCTCTTTATGTCTTTTTTTTTACGTATGAAGAATTCAGATTCAAAAAGCAATCCGTTTTTTGTAAATATTTTTATTTCGTTTTTCGTTCCTAATGATGGAAAAGGAAATTCAGTTCGTTTAATTTTTATCTTGCCACGGTAATCATTACATTTTATTCCTAAAAATTCAATTTGCTTTATCTCAATATTATTTTTTTTAAAATTAATGTAGTTTTGATTTATAAATATATGTCCAATTATCTTTGGTGTCTGGAATATATACTTAGAAAAGTACCATATAATCATTATATAAACACCTAATAAAACCGATATTCTTGCAATTATTTTGTCATTGACTTCAATGAAAAACATTATGAATGCAAATCCCCATAGAAGCAAAATAAACCATATTAATATCACTTCAAATAATGAATTAGGATATTCTCTAATTTCCAAAGACAAATCTCTATATTCTGTCATTTATCTCACTTTTTTGATGCTTTAATCTGGTTTTCTGTTAAAAAATCACGTAAATAGAAGATTATATTCCGCCATTGTTGCGGGTTTGGATATGTTTGCTAACGGTGGCGGTATAAACCGTTTCCGCTTTCACATCAGCCCGATAAAAGTCCGTAATTTATTATCAAAACGCAAAATTATCGTGAAGCTAAGGCGGAAATGGTTTATACCGCATGTTAGCACACGTTATTATTTATATATCATATATTTACCTTCAATTCTAGTTATTGCTCCTCCTCCAAAACAAACTCGTTGAATATTATCTTCATCGACTTGTTTTTGAAGTTTTACTACATTAAAGTTATCTTTTAATCCATTTTGCTCAATAGTCAACGTTTCAGTTGGCCACATGTTATTAATAGCTAGATAATAGCCAAATGCAGAATTACCTGAACCAGTTGCAGGGTCTTCTAAGTAGCCAAAAGTCGGAGCGAAAACTCTTGTCCTGTAATCACTCGTTTTGTCAGAAACTTCAGATGTAAAAACTTCAATTATATCAATCCCAAGTCTAAAACAATAATCTTTCAATTCATTAAGAGCGGGAGTAATACTTAGAATTGATTCCAAATCAGTTATCGGAACAATCAAGGTTGATAACCCTGCATTTATCACTGAGATTGGATTATTCATGTCAATTTTTAATCTGTCAATCTTTAATTTTCCTGCTAATTCACTTACGTCAATTGAAATATCTTTAGTTTCAGGTTTAGGTGACATAATAAAAACAGAATCAGACTCGATTAATCTGTTTTCTACCTTTAAAGTTCCTTTGTTCGTGTTTATCGTCAAGGTAGGAGCATTAGCTAAACTAATGTTTGCTTTTATCAAGTCGTATAAAATAGCGACTGTTGCATGACCACAAAAATCCACTTCTCGTTCAGAAGAATAATAACGTAAATCAAATTCGCATTCCCCTACTTTAGCAACATATCCAACTTCGTTCACAAATCCTTTTAGTTCTTTTGCTATCTGCAACATTTCGTTTTCTGAAATATCATTCAATGAGTTCAGAAGAACATATCCAGCAGGGTTTCCATCCGATTTTTTTGTAGCAAAAGCGTCTATTTTTTTGAAATTATACTCTTTCATTATACATCCTCCACAAAATATCTGTCTTGCCCTAGATGGTCAGAAGGACAAGTGAAAATAGTTTTTAAAATCTTATCTGAATTATTAATAATTTGATGCACTAATGAAGATGAAATTGTAAAGCAATCACCTTTTTTTACTTCGAAACTATCTGTCCAATGAATTCTATTATCTTTATAATCGCCAACTTTCATCATTCCGCAGCCTTCTAATACTTGATATGTCTCTATCCCAATCTTGTGGTAATGAGGATTTAATTTCGTTTTTGGAGCAATTTCTGCAGCAAAAACTGAGATATTTGAATCGCCACTCATTAAAGTTACTTTGATGCCTGTTTTGCTATCAATTTCAACTTTCGATAATTCTTCATCTATGTTTTTTACCTTCATAATCTGTTGGTTAGGATTTTTCCATAATGTGTGCTAACGGTGACATATATGAAATGTTGGGGCTGCGGTGTGCGTCTTTGTCTGCCGTTACAAAAGCCGGTGCGGGGCAGAAAGGTTCGTGTAAACACCAAAACCCCAATATTTTATATATGATGTTGTCGGTATTTACTATTTATTAATCAAGTCGTTAAAAACTTTTTCTAAAAATAGAATTTTTCTTGAAAATCAGTGGTTTATATCGTTAAAAATCCTCACAATCTTACCGATATTGCAGGTAGTTGAATTTCAATAAACTTCGTTAAATATCTATTTTCTCAGGTCGTTAAATTTGGCTCATAAATCTTCAAATTTTTTCCGGCTTTACAATAATTATTCTCCGTTATAAATTCCGAAATCCGTTGATTTGGCCGCAGTATTCTAATTTCTCATCGAAGTACTCTTTTCACTTTATTATAAACCAATTTGGCGAAGCAAATTAATTTTCTGGTCGATGTCTGAGTCGTTTAGTTTAAGTGTTATTGGCCGAATTCGAAATCTTTAATCGTTTTTTTCAATTTCCGCCGTTTAATCAATTTATTCAGTTAAAAAATCTGACTTCGCCGTCAATAACCGTAGTTTCCCAAAATATTTCTCCGAAGTAATGGCTCGTCTGTGGCTTATAAACAAACTTGGCGGAGCAAATTAATTAACTGGTTGAAGTCAGAGTCTTTTGGCTTAAATATTTTTGGCGGATTTCAAATTATTCCACGTTTTATTCTTCCGTTGCGTGTGAGATAAAACTTCTCGATATTTTCAAATTTTCCGCCGTTAATCAATTTCTTTTCGTTAAAAAATCTGACTTCGCCGCCAAAAACCGTGGTATCCCAAATATTTCTCCGAAGTAATAATTTGCCTGTGGCTTATAAACTAATTGAGCGGAGCAACGAAATTTTCAGTTTGGATGTCAAATTCTTGCGTTATTGATTATTAGTCCGTTACGGAATTTGAAAAACTGCTCTGAATATCTGATTATTCTTCGTGCGGTTTCAATATTTTCCGTTACAGATTTAGTCTTATTCCGTTGTTTTTCTGGATTTAGGCCGTTTATATTGATTCTCGGTGCGTTATTATAAAAAACAATACTTCTGACGTAGAAATTTCCAATCGCTCTATTAATTTTCAGTATATATTTACTGTTCGTTTCAGTAAGTTTTCTTGGTTTTTTGTTTTGTATTAATCAGTAAATAAGGTGTTTACTTGATTGAATATCGTCTTACCGACAACGGTGACATGTATGAGTAGTGGCGGAATACGGGGCACTTTCTTACACGGTATGAATGGATTTGATGCGAGGTAGAAAGCTCCAATACGCCACAAACCCAGCCATTACTTATACATGATGTTGCCGGTATTTACTATTTCTTAATCAAGTCGTTATAAATTTCTATAAAAATAGGATTTTTCTTGAAAATCAGTGGTTTCCATCGTTAAAATTCTTCGCTCTCTTACCGATTTTGCAGGATGTATAATTTCTCCGACTTCCAATTAATTTTCTCCGTTATAAATTTCGAAATCCGGGAATTTTACCGTAGCATTCTAATTTTCTACGAAGTTGTCAATTTGTTATAAACCAATTTGGCGAAGCAAACTAATTTTCTGGTCGATGTCAGAGTCTTTTGGTTTAAATATTTCTGGCCGATTTCAAATTATTCTACGTTTTTTTTCTTCCGTTGCGTGTGAGATAAATTTTTTCGATATTTTCTAATTTTTCGCCGTTAAATAAATTTCTTCCGTTAAAAATTCTGACTTCGCTGCCAAGAACCGTAGTTTCCCAAAATATTTCTACGAAGTAATAATTTGTCTTTGGCTTAAAAACCAATTTGGCGAAGCATACCAATTTTCAGGTCGATGTCAGAGTCTTTTGGTTTAAATATTTCTGACCGATTTCAAATTATTCTGTTTTTTCTTCCGTTGCGTGTAAAAGTGAATTTTTCCGATATTTTTCAATTTCCGCCGTTTAATAAATTTCCTCCGTTAAAAATTCTGACTTCGCCGCCAATAACCGCAGTTTCCCAAAATATTTCTACGAAGTAATAATTTGTCTTTGGTTTATAAACCAATTTAGCGGAGCAACGAAATTTTCCGATACAGATTTAGTCTTAATGCGTTATTTTTATGGGGTTTAGGCCGTTTTCATTGATTCTCAGTGCGTTATTTGAAAAAAAACAATACTTCTGGCGCTAAAAATTCCTGCAACTCACTTTATTTATTTTCTGGATATTCTTTTTGTTCGTTTCGGTAAATTTTTCGGTTTTATTTTTCTATTCTATTGAAAATAAGCGATTTGCTTGATGAAAATTGTATTACCGGCAACGGTGATTTGTATGTGGCGGTTTTGCACACCCGAAATTATCTATAAACGTGTAATTTTCTGCAAAACTGACATATACAAAATGTTGCCAACTGGCTTTTTTATCAAGAATCAATAGCGTCTGTATTAATTGGTTAAATCTTCAAATAATTCAAGGAATTATTATCTGTCACACCATTTTTAAACAAAAGTCTTTAACATGCATTCGATTGATTCCCTTGTATGTTGATATTTCAGTCAATTCATCCATTGTCACAACATATTTTGGAAAGTTATCCGATATTTCCAGTAAATTTCCGTATTCTCGATTTATTGTTCCCTCATTTGTTAACATATAAGCAACTTGAACATAAATTTTTTCTCCAGCTTTTTGTGCGATAAAATCAATTTCTTTATTCCCCTCTTGCCCAACAGTTACAGAATATCCTGCCATTCGTAAGTGCAGATAAACAACGTTTTCCAATATTTTATGAATATCACTTGTCTTATATCCAACAATTGCATTACGAATACCAATATCCTCAAAGAAATACTTTTCACCTATTTCAAATATTTTTTTTCCCTCTATTCCTGTTCGTTTTACTTTGAAAATCAAAAATGATGATTCAAGATATCCCAAATAGTCTATAACAACTTGAGGTGATATGTTTATTTTTTGAGACTTTAGATATTCACTGATTTTCTTAGAGGATACTATACTGCCAATATTATCTGCTAGGAATTCAACCAAATTTTCTAAAAACTTTACATTTCTAATTTTAAATCGTGTAACAACATCTTTGAGCAATATGGTATTATAAATGCTTGTTAAATACTCATATGCAACTTGCATCTCAGTATTTAAATTAATTAGGTATGGTAATCCTCCGAATTTTAGATAGGTTTGAAATGTTGCAACTGAATCCTGTAAATTATAAAACACCAGAAACTCAGTATAGCTTAAACCAAATACTTTAATTTCAATATATCTACCACTTAAAAATGTAGCGAGTTCGCTGGAAAGTAAATTAGCATTACTTCCCGTGCAATAAATATCGTAATTACCTCTCGTTGCAAGGTCTCTTAATGTTATCTCAAATGATTCAATATCTTGTATTTCATCAATAAATAGTGCTACATTGCCGTTTCCCTTTACATTTTCTTTCAAATAGAGAAAGAGGTCATCTGAATTTGTTATTTTTGAGAATTCATGTTGCTCTTTATTGATGTAAATTATTTGAGTATCAGGGCTTTGTTTTTTAATAAGGTCTCTCAATTGCATTAACAGATAGCTTTTCCCAACTCTCCGCTGTCCAATTAATACCTTTATCAATGATTTACCAATAAATGGTTTTAATCTATCTATGTAAAGTGGTCTTTCGATGTATTCAGTCATTTCATCTATATTTTAAACTTCATGCAAATATAGGAAATTCTTCAATTATAACTGAATAAATTTATTAATATCGATATTTCTTCAATCATGATTGAAACATTTGCCGAAAAGCTAACATTCTTCAATCATAGATGTCGTGCATTTTAAGCTTGTTGGCAACGGTCACATATATGAAATGTTGGGGATTGCGGGCATCGTCATTGTCTGCCGTTACAAAAGTTCGAGCGGGGCAGAAACGTTCAAGTAACCACCTAAACCCCAATGTTTTATATATGATGTTGTACCTAGTTTTGGTTTTCAATGTCCTTATTCGATACTCCAATTGGTTTCATATTTTTCTTTGAATGTCGGTAAAATCCAATTACTTTATTTCTCCTTGGATTAGAAATAGAATATTTAAGCAATAGTTCGTCTCCGATAACCTGCAATCCTTGTCTTTGACCTGCTTTAAAACTGTCTCTGTAAATGCTGTCACCAATTACATATTCATATTCCACCAATTGAAGCCAATAACCTTTGACACTCGGAATCATTTTAGTTTCAGTAATTGTCGCTCTTGTTTGTTCTGTTTTCGTAAATATAAAAAGAGTCGGAATCTGAAATTGATTAAAACCTATATACAGGAACGCACTTACGAGTAAAATTAGAATTATAGATGCGATTGAATTTGTCGTTCTATTAATAAATTTAATTTTCACCATATCTATATTTCTTATGTAGCCTTCCCTGAAAATCGGACAGTTTAAAATTAGATAAATTATTAATTTTAAGCAGTCAAAACAGAGTTATGAAAAAAACAAGATTCACAGAAAGCCAAATTGTAAAAATTCTAAAGGAGTATGAAAGTGGCATTGATGCTCAAACGATATGTCGCGAGCATGGCATTGCCAAGGCTACATTTTATAATTGGCGCAAGAAGTATTCTGGTATGGAAGCCTCTCAGTTAAAACGTTTAAAAGAACTGGAGGAAGAAAACCGTAAACTCAAGCAGATGTATGCAGATCAGAGTTTAGATAACTTGATGCTAAAGGATTTGCTTGGAAAAAAGTTTTAAAGCCCTGCGAGAAAAAAGAGCGAGCCGAATACTTGCATTCCACATACTTGATCAGCATCGGCAGGGCGTGCCGATTGATTGGATTGCATCGCTCCATGTGGTATTATGAAAGCAAACGAAACGATGTTGAAGTCATCAACAAGTTGGAAGAACTGTCAGAGAAACTTCCAACGCGTGGCTTTGATGAATATTATGGTCGAATTCGCCAAGAAGGCTATAGATGGAACCGCAAGCGAGTATTGAGAGTCTATCGCTTGCTACAGCTAAACCTACGCAGAAAACGAAAAAGAAGGTTGCCTGCTCGTATAAAAGAACCACTGGAGCAACCCAATGGCATCAATCATACTTGGTCTATGGATTTTATGAGTGACAGCCTGATTTATGGCCGTAGATTCCGAGTATTAAATATTATTGATGA
>NZ_SLWK01000023.1 GCF_004345615.1 Natronoflexus pectinivorans | reverse complement strand
CTTAAATTGTGACCGTCTATTTTTCATAAGTTTCAGTTTTTGAATTGTTTTAAAAATCGTTCAAAAACGGTCAACCTATTTCAGGACGGCACAGTGATTGGGTAATTTGGGTTTAGGGTGATTCTTTTTATGGTTTATGGTTTATGGTTTATGGTTTGTAGTTCAAAATGTTAAATCCATTACTTCAAACATAGAAGATCGAACTTCAAACTTCAAACTTCCGCAATCTAACCAAATAACCATGTCTTAGCATATACACCGTAAATAGGATTAAAAATACAACGCCCCGAACTGAACGAACCCACTCTGCAAAACAGTATTCACAACTTAGGAGGTAAGGGGTAAAAATAATTCATCCGATGAATCTTGCATTACAGTTATATTCATCGGATGAATGATAAAAAACCATCCTACCCATTGTCACCACTTTCCAGTCGCCCTATCACCCTATCACCGTGTTACCTTTTCCTTTTCCGGTTTCCGGTCTCCGTGTCACCCTGTTACCGTGTTACCGTCTTTCCTTTTTTCCTTTTCCTTTTCCGGTCTCCATGTCACCGTGTCACCCTGTTACCGTATTACCGTCTTTCCTTTTTTCCTTTTCCTTTTCCGGTTTCCCGTCTCCGGTCTCCGGTCTCCGTGTCACCCTGTTACCGTGTTACCGTCTTCCCTTTTTTCCTTTTCCTGTCTCCCGTCTCCCGTCTCCTTCCTCCGTCCTCCGTCCTCCTTTCCTAACAACCTGAATACGTACCAATTACGCAAATATTTCTTTAATTGATATAAATCAGTGAAATAGTGATAATTATCAGCTTTCTGTAAATTACACGGAATAAAAATCGGGCTAAATAGTTTTAAATAAGGGGGAAATTGGGTAATATTGTAAAAGTGATGGTTGTTTTTTTACGGCAAATAACGACAATCAATTTAATCAAGGATATATTATATTATATTTCAATCAGTTATATTTCCGTGTACGTATATCACAAATTTAAAGATTACCGAACCCTAGTTTCAAGTTAACCAGACAACAAGACATGTTTATCTCGTGCGTTTGGCGGTTCCCCATCAAATTGGGACTGTTGCCGTCTCTGGCTGAGTTAGTGGTGAAGCGTAGCATAAAATATATTTGACTTGACACTAGTTTGTTGGTGTTAAATAAACAAAGCCGTTCGGGAAATGTTAAATATAAAAACTAACTAAAATGAGTGAGAATTTTCAAGAAGCATTTACCCTGCTGGGTGTAGGAATGCTCACCGTTTTCATAATATTGCTAACGGTGGTATTACTTGGTAATGGCATCATTCTGTTTGTAAAGCGTTTCTTTCCGGAAGATGCCAACCAAGCAGTTGTTTCAGCCGGTGTTTCTGCATCCAAAACAGCTGCCATAGTCGCAGCAGTTAAAATCCTTACTAGAGGCAAAGGTAGAGTAACCAATATTGAAAAAGCAAACTAAGAGAGGTTGTTAGTTCGTTAGGATATTAGGTCGTTTTGTGGTTAGGACGTTAGTGCCGTTGTATGGGGATAGAAATAGAAATCAACATATTATGATATCGCAGACCACAAACATAAAACGCTTAAAATAAGATGATACTAAAAGTTTGCGAGCTAAATAAAACAGAATAAAAAACGAATTATTGAGATAAAAAAACATCATATAATGAAGAGAAAAATAAAATTCTCCCTCCTTTACAGGGATATGTGGCAATCATCAGGAAAGTATGTACCTCGATTGGATCAGTTGGAGCGAGTAGCCCCACACATTATTGAAATGGGGTGTTTCTCTAGAGTCGAAACCAATGGCGGCGGATTTGAGCAGATCAATCTGCTCTTTGGAGAAAATCCAAACCATGCTGTTAGAGCCTGGACTAAGCCATTCCAAGAAGCTGGAATTCAGACACACATGCTGGAGCGGGCGCTGAATGGCATTCGAATGACGCCGGTTCCCGCCGATGTTCGTAAACTGATGTTTAAAGTAAAAAAGAAACAAGGCACCGACATTGCCCGTTCATTCTGTGGACTCAATGATCCCCGTAACGTGATTGATTCCATCAAATATGCCAAAGAAGGTGGCATGATAGCACAAGCTGCCCTTAGCCTCTCTTATTCCGAGGTGCATACTGTTGAGTATTATGTGGATTTAGCCGATCAGTTTATTCAGGCCGGAGCAGATGAATTGTGTCTTAAAGACATGGCCGGTATTGCCCGTCCCGCCTCTTTAGGAAAAATAGTAGAAAAAATACGCGAAAAACATAAAGAGATCCCCATCACTTACCATGGCCATGCAGGCCCTGGCTTCCAGGTAGCTACCATTTTAGAAGTGGCGCGTGCCGGAGTTGATTATGTGGATGTTGGCATGGAACCGCTTTCATGGGGAACTGGTCATGCCGACCTGCTAACCGTACAAGCCATGCTAAAAGATGCAGGGTTTGATGTGCCTGATATCAATATGAAGGCATACATGAAAGTGCGGTCACTCACCCAGGAATTTATTGACGATTTTCTGGGTTATTTCATCAGCCCTAAAAACCGACTAATGAATTCCCTCCTGATTGGCCCGGGATTGCCAGGCGGGATGATGGGTAGCATGATGGCCGATTTGACCAACAACCTAAAAAGTCTCAACAAGTGGAAAGAGAAAAACAATCAGCCGGTGCTTAATGAAGATGATCTGCTCGTTAAGCTTTTCGACGAAGTAGAATACGTATGGCCACGCCTTGGATTTCCTCCATTGGTAACCCCTTTCAGCCAGTATGTTAAAAACATTGCCTTAATGAATGTTATTCAGCTTGAGAAAGGCAAAGAGCGATGGAGTATGATTGCCGATAACATTTGGGACATGATTCTCGGTAAGAGCGGAAAATTGCCCGGTAAACTGTCCGATGAGATAATTCAGCGGGCTAAAGAAGAGGGTCGTGAGTTCTATACCGGTCATCCACAAGATCCATACACCGATGCATTAGATAGCTTTAGAAAAGAGATGGATGAGAACAATTGGGATTATGGGCAAGATGATGAAGAATTGATGGAGTTGGCCATGCATCCTGAACAATACAGGTTATATAAGTCCGGTAAAGCCAAGGAGAATTTTGAGGCTGAGATAAAATCCTATGAGGATAAATTTTCAAAGGAACAAACGGGCGGGAAAACCTCTAAAGAGATGCCTGCCAACTGGCAGCCATCGACCATGCAAATCAATGTGAATGGCGAACAATTCACTGTCAGTGTCTCCTACGATGAAAATGCTTCGAATTCAGCCGCTGCTGATAATTCAAGTACCTCCAAAACATCTTCCCCACCAACATCAACGGGTCAGATTAGCAAAGTATTTGCTCCGCTGGAAGGTAAATTTTATTTTACCAAAGACACCGGGGAAAAAGCTCTACAAGAAGGAGACCTTGTAAAACCCGGCGATATAGTTGGCTATATTGAGTCAATGAAGACATACAATGCCATACGATTCGAAGAGGGCGGAACCATCCAAAAATTTGAAATTGCCAATGGTGATGATGTGGATGAGGATGATTTACTGGTGACGGTGGGTTAGGGAAAGGAGAAAGGAGACCGGGAACAGGAAACCGGAGACCGGAGACCGGAGACAGGAGACAGGAGACAGGGGACCGGAGAATTGAGAGGCAACGGGGCGTAATATCCTAGTAATCATTACAAAGTTAAACACTAATAACAAAAAACAACATGGGCGTTCTTGAAGAACTCTATAATATGACAGCCTTTGGGGCAATTGCTGAAGAGCCCGGGGTGTTGCTGATGCTGCTGATAGGTTTTGTTTTGCTCTATTTAGGTATAACCAAAAAGTATGAACCACTGTTGCTGGTTCCAATCGCATTTGGTGTAATTCTAGCCAATTTACCTGGTGGTGGAATGGGTGTTGTCGCTGCGGAAAAAATAGAACTAGAGGGTGACAGATATATGAATCTCTTTGAGATTGGTAGTGAATTTGGTATAATGAACTACCTCTATTTTGCACTCCTAAAAACCGGATTTATCCCTCCTATTATTTTCATGGGAGTTGGAGCACTCACCGATTTTGGACCAATGTTACGAAACCTACGACTAGCATTTTTTGGAGCGGCCGCTCAAATCGGTATATTTTCGGTTATTTTTGGTGCCATTGCAATGGGCTTTACTTTGCAAGAAGCTGGCGCCTTAGGAATAATTGGTGGAGCCGATGGCCCTACGGCCATCTATACGACTATTATGCTGGCACCTCACCTTTTAGGCCCCATCGCCATTGCTGCGTACTCATACATGGCATTGGTGCCGGTAATAATCCCGCTTATTGCCAATATGCTAATGTCAAAAGAAGATTTTCTCATCAACATGAAACAACAGGACAAACTCTATCCGCCAAAATATGAAATCAAAAATTTGAAGTTGGTCAAGATATTGTTTCCAGTGATTCTTGGGGTGACAGTCGCATTATTTGTACCTTCATCAGTGCCACTGTTGGGAATGTTGCTGTTTGGTAATCTTATCAAAGAGGTTGGAACTATAACACAAAGACTCTCTGATGCGGCCACCGGCCCCATCATGAATACGGCCACCATATTTCTAGGATTGGCAGTTGGTGGAACCATGACCCATAATGTATTTCTGGATATGCGCACCCTGGGGATAATTGTAGGTGGATTCATGGCCTTTGCCATCTCCATTGGAGGAGGTATTACTGCTGTAAAAATCTATAATATGTTTGCCAAAAAGAAAATCAACCCGCTCATTGGAGCCACTGGCTTAAGTGCAGTACCAATGGCATCGCGCGTGGCTAACGATTTAGGACTTGAGCACGACCAAAACAACCACCTGCTGCAATATTGCATGGCTTCTAACATTTCAGGTGTTATCGGATCAGCGGTAGCTGCAGGTGTGTTAATTTCTATACTGGGGTAAGTCAGGTAGCAGTGAGAAGTCTGTAAGCAGTGAGCAGTGAGCAAAGATCATTGTTACCTGATAACTGTTCATTAAAAACTAATCATTGATAACTGATAACTGATCATTGATTACTGATAACTGATCATTGATAACTGATCATTGCTTAATCCAGTCAACAATCTCCTGATCATCAGGTCTGGTCCTGGGAGGAATTACTTTTGCAAGATTTCCTTTTTCATCGATAAGGTATTTTTGAAAATTCCATTGTACTTCACTGTCCTTAAAACCGTTGAGACTCTTTTGTGTCAACCATTGATAAAGAGGGTGCTTATCATCACCTACTACAGTGATTTTTTCCATCATAGGAAAGGTTACGCCATAATTAACCTGACAAAACTCCATGATTTCCTCTGCAGTACCCGGCTCCTGATTCAAAAAATCATTGGCCGGAAAACCGATAATCACAAAATCATCTCCCCCATATTGCTCCCAAAGCGCCTGAAGTTGTTCGTACTGAGGTGTCAAACCACATTCACTGGCCGTGTTTACCACCATTACTTTTTTACCTTTCAGAGATGAAAAACTAAAAGGAGTTCCTCCAATGGTATTTACTTCAAATGAGTAAAAACCGGATTGTGCGCTTGCCGACATTGAGATGGCAACCAGCCATAGAAATGCCCCAAATTGTATAACCATATTTCGCATGATGTCATAGTTTTAATGTGCTAATATAAACAAATATATGGGAGAAAAGGTTTTGGAACGAAAGGTGACAGGGTGACAGGGTTGAAGGGTTTAGGGTTTAGGGTTTAATTTACACTCCCAAAACTACAACTATCAACTATCAACCCCAAACTATAAACTATAAACTATCAACTATAAACTATAAACTATCAACTATGAACTATAAACTTATAACATTAAACTTTAAACATTGAACCTTAAACATAAAACTAAAATCCTCCCTCTAACCCTTCCACCCTGTGTCCCTGTCACCCTGATACCCTTCCCCTACAATTCCCCTTCCCCCAAAAAACACATAAAGGCAGGTGCCTTCGCACACTGCCTTTACGCCATCCAAAACCAAAACTTAATAAGTACAAAATGATTTAATACAAAGCAATCAGCATTGCATTCATTCTACTTTTTGAACTATATATTCAAATATAGATTATAAATAAATAAGACACAATGCTTTTAACTTTATTTAACTACCGCATCAATACTTATTCAGCATTGAAAATAGAAATAAATCATGTTGGCAATCATAAATGATTTGAAAAAACCTTGGAAATTAGAAGATAACCTCTTAAATTTGTTATCTAAATAGACAACACTCTATGCCCACAATTAAAACAATTGATACAATTAAAATTGACATTTACTCAAGGGAACATCCCCCACCCCATTTTCATGCGAAATTTGCTGAATTTGAAGAGTTAATAGAAATTGAATCATTTGAGACATACGCTGGAAATATACCCAGAATGCATAGAAAAAAAGTGGTAGATTGGGCGAGTGATAATAAACAGTTCCTTTTGGATATTTTTAAACAATTAAATCCAAGGCTATGAGACAGAAGATTAAAATACCCAGAATAGTTAAGATAGAAAAGATAGCGGGTCATAAAATCCAATGTATGTTCAATAACGGAGAAAGCCGAATGCTTGACTTTGAAAAGATTTTTACGCAATGGGGTGTGAGTGAGAATGATTTCGAATATCCACTACTTGACGAAAATGAGTTTAAGAAAGTCAAACTTAAGAACTACACTTTATCATGGGCGAATATTGAGATTAAAGTAAAAGCAAAAAATGGAGAAAGTTTGATACTTCCCTATGAAATTGGAGCTGATGTTCTTTTCGAATTAAGTGAAGAAATAAAAGAATCATCAAAATACAGATATGGCAAACTGATAAAAAGTGCCAGATTAAAAGCAGGCTTGACACAACAGCAATTAGCAATTAAAAGTGGGACAACAAGATTCTATATTTCGAGAATTGAAAACGACAAAACAGACCTTGAGATGTCTACATTTAGAAAGATAGTTGAAGCAGGACTCGGAAAGAAACTAAAACTAACGATAGAATAGATTACGATTGTCAACATTACTGCAATGAACTTCAATTCATTATTTTTGGCAAAAAAGCAAAATGTCATTCGCTAAATACTACATAGAAAACGGCCATCTTAAATCTGGAAACTGCAAGTCACAGAATAAGGAGTGTTTGGTTATTTATGATGTTTTAAGAATTGAAAAGGGATATCCTCTGTTTATAAAAGACCACTTGAACCGCTTGTATGAAGGAATTGAAAAATCTGGCCACCAACTGTCCGTGAATGCGGAAGAGCTTGCTCAAAAAATCAAACAGCTCATAACAGCGGAAAAGCGCACTGAAGGCAACATAAAAATTGAATGCAGCTTTCTGCATCATGAAATAATTGAGTGTCATTACGCCATATATTTTATTCCCCACTTCTACCCCGCCCCAAATCTTTACCAATCTGGTGTTGAATGTACTATTTTAAATGAGAGCAGAAGCAACCCATCCATTAAAGTCGCCAATACGCCTGTACGTCTTTTAAGCAATCAGATATTGGAAAAAACAAAAGTTTTTGAGACGATTCTGGCCAAAGATAACATCATTACAGAGGGAAGTCGCTCAAACATTTTCTTTTTTAAGAACGATCAGCTGATAACTGCACCAGAAACCATGGTATTAGCAGGAGTCATGAGAAAGAAAGTCATTGAAACAGCTTTGAAACTAAACATCCAAATCAAGTATATAGCTATAAATAAAAATGACTTACCCTTAATGGATGCAGCCTTTTTATCAGGAACTTCATTAAGAATCCTCCCAGTTAGAAAAATTGATGAGCACATCTACAGCCTCCCCCATAGTTTAATCACTGAACTTACGGAAGGGCTATATAGGTTTTTTATTGATAGGGGGTTAGGAAAATAGGTTGAAAGGAGATTGGAAACCGGAGACAGGAGACAGGAAACAGGAAGAAGGTGGAAGGGTGATAAGGTGATAAGGTTGGATGGTTTTGGGTTTATGGTTTTGAGTTTATGGTTTTGAGTTCTGCGTTTATGGTTCAGAACTATGAACTATAAACCAAAAAACTTCGAACTTAATAAACATCAATACTTCCACTCCCTAGCTGCCTCATACATGGCAATCACGTTTTCAACCGGGGTTTCAACTTTAAATTTATGTGAGGGGCCAAGGAAAAAACCTCCTCCCGGAGCCATGATGTCAAGAAGTTCCTTTACACCCTCTTTAACTCTTGCAGGTGTGGCTTTTCTCAGTAATAGTTCTTCATCCAGTGCACCACAAAAAGTAATCATCGACCCAAAATCCTTTTTCAATCCTTCTGGAGACATTCCGGCAGCACGGGTTTGAATTGGATCCAAAACATCGGCACCAATTGAGATAAACTCTGGCAACAACTTTCGCACAGCACCACAACTGTGCATGTAGAATTTAACATGATGTTTTCGGGGAACTTCCATAAAGCGCTCCATTACCGGACGAATGATATCCTGCCATGTATCATTGCTTACAATCAATCCTCCCTGATCACCAAAATCATCTGCAATGCGGATAAAATCAAGCCGTTCGCCGGCCACTTCAAAGAAAGAACTGATGAAATCACAATAAAAATCAGATACCTTCTCAACCAGCACTCCAAAGAATTTTGGGTGATACATCATCACCTCAAGAAAGTTATCACGCCCAATCAAACGCTGAATAATTCTGTACAAACCGGGAGATGAATACCCGGGAGCAGACATGGTAGCGTATTTACTGTATTTATCGAGTTGCCTATTTAATGAATTAAAATCGAAAAGAGATACATCCGGCCATGGGTAATCGGCCAGAACTGCCGGATCATTGACACCAGCCAACGGAGAACCTGCGATATCCCAGTATTTAAGATCGCCGTGTCCGCAAAGTTTATATTCAACACCCCAAATATCTCTTTTTGATTCTCCGGAAATATCAAGTAACTCAGGCCCCCGGTAATTGGGTTCAACCCATCGAAAATCCACATCCAAATGCTCCAACAACTGATCCTTATCACTAAAACCCAGATGTTTCATCATCTTTTCAGTAAATCCGGGTACCCCCCAGTAAAAAAAAGGAACCCGATCAGGTTGTTCGTGATTGAGCGATTTAAGAACTCGATCTCTATTATTCATGATGTTGTATTAAGTAAATACTAGTATAGGAGCACTATAAATAGTACTCTTACCTCATACAAATGCAATCAAAAACAACCCAAATTAGCTAAAAAAAAGATATAAAAACAAATAAGTTTTAAAAAAACAACTAGCTATTATTTGCAACTATCTCATAAACAATAATTCCCGTAGCCACTGAGACATTCAATGAACCTGACTCCCCTTTTACAGGAATGGAAACCACCTGATCCATCATTTTTAATACTTGCGATGAAATCCCCTTGTCTTCAGCACCAACCACCAAAGCTATTGGCTGTGTGTAGTTTACACCCTTGTAATTGACTTCACTTTTCTCCGATGCGCCAACCAGCATGAAGCCTTTTTCTTTCAAAAATTTCATGGTGTACCACATTTTAGAAACCCGGCATACCGGAACTCTGAATAGTGCACCGGCAGAAGTTTTAATGGCATCGGCATTGACAGGGGCTCCTCCTTTCTCTGGAATGACTATGGCATCAACACCTGCGCATTCAGCTGTACGTGCAATGGCTCCAAAATTACGTACATCGGTTATCCCATCTAAAACCAAAATAAAAGGTTTACTGCCGCTTTCAATGGCCAGGTTTACTAATTCCTCTATATCCTGATAAGCAATAGGAGATATGGTAGCCACTACGCCTTGGTGATTTTTGGTTGTAAAACGGTTGATGCGTTCCACCGGGACTTTTTGCCAATTGATCCCTTTTTGACTCATCAATTGCATCAGCTCCTGAAACAGCTCACCGGTGGAGCCGCTTTTTACAAATACTTTTTCCAGACTTTTGCCACTCTCGATGGCTTCAATCACGCTACGGATACCGTAGATAATGTTTTTATCATTCATTCTAACTCACATTTTTCTGTTTCCAGTTTTTCTAGTTCATAATTGAGCTTTTCCCATCGCTCCATCTCCTCATCAAGTTCTTTCTTTACTTTTTCATAGTCAATGTATATGCTCGAAAGATCATCAGTTTTGTCGGGGTTTTGTAAAAGCTTGTCCATTTCAGCCAGATAATTTTCCAGTTCACCTATCCGATTTTCAGATTGTTCAGCATCAGTGGCAGTTTTTTTAATGCGTCGGTTCAAATCCTTGCGCTCCTCAAAAGATAGTTTTCCTTTGGGAGCAATCTTCTCAGATGTTATCGATATTTTTGCAGCAGATGGACGGCTTTCAAGTTCCTTTAGAGATTCCAGTTTTTTCTTCTCTAAAAACTCATAAATGCCCCCCAGGTGCTCTTTAATTTTTCTGTTGGTAAACTCGTAAGTTTTATTTACCAGCCCGTTTAGGAAATCACGGTCGTGTGAAACCAAAATCACCGTTCCGTTAAAATCAGCCAGAGCCTTTTTCAACAACTCCTTCGACCTCATGTCCAAGTGGTTGGTTGGCTCATCCAATATAAGCAAATTAACAGGTTCTAACAACAGCAACACCATAGCCAAACGCGTCCTTTCACCCCCGGAAAGTACGGAAACTTTTTTATCCACATCCTCTCCGCTGAAGAGAAATGCTCCAAGCAAATCGCGAATTTTGGTGCGAATATCCCCTACCGCAACACGATCAACAGTCTCCAGAACCGTTTGGGAGTTGTCCAACTGATCGGCTTGATTTTGCGCAAAATAGCCTATTTTAACCTGATGTCCCAACTCGATTGATCCACCATATTCAATTTCGTTCAAGATGATGCGCGCCATGGTGGTTTTACCCTCACCGTTTTTTCCTACGAAAGCGACTTTCTCTCCTCTTTCAATCATGAAATCCAAGTCGTCGAGAACATGCAACTGATCGTAAAATTTCGTTATGCCCTTTCCTTTAACCGTGATTGATCCGGAGTGAGGCGCAGGCGGGAATTGTATGCGAAGAGCACTTCCATCAAATTCATCAACCTCAATTCGCTCTAATTTTTCTAGTTGTTTAATGCGTGATTGCACTTGAACCGCCTTGGTAGCTTTATATCGAAACCGCTCAATAAAAGCCTCGGTGTCTTCAATTTTCTTTTGTTGATTCCGGTACGCAGCCATTTGCTGTTCGCGCCGCTCGTGCCGCAACTCTACAAACCGCGAATACGAAACCTTGTAATCATATATTTTCCCAAGAGATATCTCAACGGTTCTGTTGGTGATGTTGTCAAGAAAAGCTCGGTCGTGGGAGATGAGAACCAAGGCTCCTGCATAGGACTTTAAATAGTCCTCAAGCCACTGAATGGACTCAATATCCAGGTGGTTGGTTGGCTCATCCAATAAAAACACATCGGGCTTTTTAAGCAGAATCTTCGCCAGTTCGATGCGCATACGCCATCCTCCGCTGAACTCACGGGTGGGACGATCGAGATCGCTCTGTTTAAACCCGAGACCTTTTAATGTAACCTCAATTTGCGAATGAAAATTATGTCCGTCCAGCATTGCAAAACGTTCGTTTTGCAATGTAAGTTTGTTAATCAGTTCCAGATAATCAGCCGATTCGTAATCGGTTCTCTGACTCACTTGTTTGGTTAATCTTTCAATCTCATTTTCCAAATGAATCAATTCTGAAAAAGCTTGTTCCGTCTCCTCTCGTACAGTTTGAGTATCAGAATAGTCAATGTGCTGGGGCAGATAACCAATGGTAAGTTCCTTAGGCTTGGCAACCGATCCGGCACTGGGAACCAGTTGATCGGCAATGATTTTTAAAAGAGTAGATTTACCGGCGCCATTTTTACCTACCAACCCAATTCTGTCGCGGTTATTTATTAGAAAAGAGACCTCATCGAATAAACGAAAGCCACCAAAATCGACGGTTAACTGATTAACTGATATCATTACTGTTTCTGATGTTTAAATGATTGGGATAAATGAAGTTGTCTCAAATTTACTCTGCTTTGCGGGATCCGAAGAAATTAAGCTAGAGCATCTAACTTCTAATAATCTAATATCTAAAAATCTAGTGTCTAAAGTCTAGTGTCTAACAATCTTACATCTAATATCTACCAACCTACATCTCTCTCAGAGGAACTCTTTCTGTGGAATAATCTGGTCTGAATCTCAACATATACAATCCTTTATTGTAAAAGCCACCCCAATTTGAAGTTCGTTTAAAATTAAAATTAAATTGCACCTGGTCATTTGTGACTCTGTTCAGGCAGATGTCAAAATCAGTTCCAAACTGGGCGATGGCTGAAATAAAATAGCTTGCCACATCATATCCCCACAGGCCATATCTTGAATAGGCTGAAGCTGGTGAGCTGTTCTGGAAGTAAGGTGCTACAGCATGAGGTTCAATATGGTACCACTGACGATATTTTCTCAGAACGCTGTTTGACAACGGATCATTGTAATCAAGTCCGAAAGTTCTGAATATGGTTCCGTCCAGATGATGTATATGTTCCGGATCGATGGTTTGGTAAAACAACCAATCGGACATACCAAACAGGCGAATATCTGCTCTTGTTTTCTCCTTAACACCAGATAGTATGGGAATGATGCGTGAAGCATCTGCCTCAGCCACAGATGGAACAACCACATAAGTGGTTCCATCCCGATTGATGAGAGATTGAATCTCTACCAGATCATCTCCACCCAATTTGTATTCGGTATAATTAAGGCTTCCGGCTCCCATAAGTGCTGCCTTTCGCTTTAGAACCTGCACAAAGCGATTCCCTTGCCGATCCTGTTCATTTGGCAAAATCACCAAAAGAGAAGCCCCATTGGCCTGGCGGATGATTTCACCAGCCATCTGATCAAACATCAATGAATCAGGTGTATTGACGTGAAACAGGTATGGGTTGGTAGCAATATCGGGGTTTGTGTTCGACAATGGAAAAACCAGCGGAATTTTATGTTCACGACTAAAAGCAGACAAGTTGGGCAATTCAGAAGACATTCCCGGACCAATGATCAGGTTGGTTTCCTTTAGGGAAGGATCACGTAAGGCCTGGTTTAAAGCATCACCGGATGCTGCTATATCATAGACAGAAAGCTCTACATTTATTCCTTTCCTTTTTAATGTATCCAGAGCCAAAAGGACTCCGCTGTAAAACTCAGCGAAGATCCGGGAACGATTTACCCTGTTTCGCATATCTCTGGACACTTGAACAGAATCCGATCCGGCAGAAAAAAAGCGGTTACTTTCATTGGCCGAAAAGGGTAACATTAAAGCAACTTTAATGGGAGTTCGGTATCCAAGTTCACGATTAACTGAACAATCGCCAAATTGGGTAATCATATCCACATCACCATCTGTTGTGTCGGTATACACAACTTCCGGTTGCAGTAAATCAGCAGCTCTTCGTGCAAACCATGCGTCTTTGGGAATACGCAAAGTAATACCATGCCGAAATTCTGAGAAGTCCACATCGGGGTTTACCTTTTTTATGGTCTCCATATCCACATGATATTGGCGGGAAATACCAAACAGCGTTTCACGACGCCTGACTCTGTGGCTAATGAAAAGATCGTCCTGATCGACATCCTTTTTCACAATTTGTTGATCTATCTCCGGACGGGGAATGCGAAGCATATAACCCACTTTTAGATCATCCTGCTCAACACCGGGATTGGCATTTCTGAGGGTTTCAACACTAACCTGATATTGTCGGCTGATGGAATAATAGGTTTGTCCTTCCTGAATGGTATGATAGACGTAGTCATCACTTTGAAGTATCCTTGAGGGTTGCTCTCCGGGAGTTGGTGTATGCTCTTTTCTTGGAATTCTTACAGTACTTCCAATACCCAAAACGCCGCCTCTTAAAGCGGGATTTGCTTCAATGATTTCATCAACAGAAACTGAATACTGACGTGATAATCCAAACAAGGTTTCCCGTGGTTGAACTGTATGATAGATGTAATCAGAATCTTCTGTTGGTTGTTGAGATTCAGTGGTGGTAGTTGCCGCTCTATCAACGGTTGCCGTTTGCTCCGCTTCCATAGGAATACGGAGAATAGACCCTTCAACCAAACCTCTTTCGCTATTTGGATTGTGCTGGTATATAACTTCAATTGGGACGTTATATTTGCGTGACACAAAAAATGCAGTTTGCCCCTTCTCCACCGTATGATACAAAAACTCTCTGGATCTCTCCATCTCCGAATCGGTTCGGTTACGTCCTGAAATGACAGGAATTCGGAGAATTTGTCCAACTTTTAAGCTCTCAGAAATATCATCGTTGGCATCCAAAATCTCTTGCATGGAAACACCATACTTTTGGCTGATTCGATAAAGCCCCTCTCCTCTTTGAATAACATGGAGATAGTACTCTCTGTTATTCAGGATTATTTTTTGCAATTCCCGGCCATTCTCTGTTTGTGCCTGTATGGAAACAGGCCACATCCCGGCACTCAATGAAAAACCTATGATCAGAATAATTGCTTTAATGCTCATTCTACTATAGCGATTAAGATATTACTACTGGAAAGAGGAGAATTTTTAATGTGCAGAAATACCTCCCGCACAAGCTATAGCAAAGACAGTACCAAATTTTGCTGAAAACTGCTTTGTCCTCTTCATACATTCTCTATAAACGGCTAAAATACAAAAAACCACAGAAATGCGACGTCATATCGTCGCATTTCTGTGGTTTTTTATTCAAAATACAATAACTACCTTGTAATCAACACTTCAATTGACTTTCAATTTCTCGTATTTGGCTTTTAAAATCCCGGTCGGTTTCAATTAAATTGGTAATGGTTTTACAGGCGTGCAAAACCGTTGCATGATCCTTTTTTCCAATTTTTGAACCAATGGCCGATAGAGATGAGTTAGTCAGATTTTTTGAAAAGTACATAGCAATTTGTCTGGCCTGAACGATCTCTCTCTTGCGGGTTTTCGATTGCAAAGATTCCGGATCAAGACCGTAATATTTACAAACGGTTTTTTGAATAAAATCAACCGAAAGCTCACGCTGTGATTTTCTTACCAACTTATCGACAACACTCTTGGCGGTTTCAAGTGATATTTCATCTCTATTGATGGTAGATAAAAAGAGTAATGAAATTAAAGCCCCTTCCAGCTCACGAACGTTGTGATTGATATGACTTGCCAAATAATGCACCACCTCTGGTGATACATTGATACCATCTTTCCTGATTTTATGTTTCAGGATGTCCACTCTTGTTTCAAAATCGGGAGCCTGCAAATCAGCAGGAAGTCCCCATTTGAATCTGGACAATAATCTCTCCTCCATTCCTTGCAAATCAGCCGGAGCCTGATCAGATGTAAGAATAAGCTGCTTACCAGATTGTTGCAAATGGTTGAAAATATGAAAGAATGTGTTCTGAGTTCCTGTTTTACCGGCAAATTCCTGTATGTCATCCATAATCAAAACATCTATCATCTGATAGAAGTTAAGAAAATCATTCAGTGAATTATTTCTGATTGAATCGGTATACTGGGTCTGAAACTTGTTGGCACTGACATAAAGCACTGTTTTTTCAGGCATAGTTTGCTTCACATCAATTCCTATAGCCTGGGCAAGATGGGTCTTTCCCAAACCGGAATTGCCATATATAAACAGAGGGTTAAACGCGGTTTTACCGGGGTTCTTAGCCACAGCCTGGCTCGCAGAACGAGCCAACCTGTTACAATCTCCTTCAACAAAGTTCTCGAATGTATAGTCCGCATTTAGCTGGGGATCTACATTCAGTTTTTTGATACCAGGAATCACAAAAGGATTCTTAATAGCAGGTTGATCGTTATTAGAACCAGGCGAAACGGCTCGGTTTCGCAAATCGGCTCGGTTTGCTGTTGGAAGATTTAACGTGTATGGATTGTGGTTTCGTTTCTGTCCTTTATCCATCACCACGCTGTATTCCAGCTTGGCAGAATTACCTATAACATCATGTAAGGCTCGTCTGACGTGATCAATGTACTGCTCCTCTATAATTTCATAGAAATAGACGCTTGGAACCTGGATGGTCAGCACATCCTTTTCCAGACGTAAGGGTACAATCGGTTCAAACCAGGTTTGAAAAGCCAATGGGTCAATGGATTTACTGACTAAATCCATACAAATGTTCCAGACATTTTGATGATCCAGCTTCATTTTTACTGTGCCTTCCTTTAATTTTATGTTTATAATTTTGAGTTCGCTTAAGACAAAATTTGTGAAAAAAAATTGAATAAAAAAATCATATCTTCCTTGATTTTTTGCAAAAAGCATTAGACTATTAATACTCAAACGCTTAAAAAAATCACGCCTATGCATCTGATTGCCTGGACGTTAAACACGAACCTTAACTTTATCTTAACGTCCTTAATACATTGTGTAAAAGAGTCTTGAAGTTGTTGATAAAAAAAATCCCAAAAAATATTTTTGGGATTTAGGAGCCTAAAATCTATTTAACCAAATAACTAGTTTTTATAATTAACTTGCCTCAGTGCTCTGTTTAGTCGAATGGGTTTCCCATCCCTCAATGAGATGACCTCAGCTTTTGGAAACTGGTCAATTAATTTAAGTCTTAATATCTCGGCCTTTTCAAAGGATCTGGTTTCGCCCACGGTATAGATGTAGTTTCTACCGTCGGTATCTTCAAAAACCGGCATGTCATCAATAACAATATCATTTCGAATGTCCAAAGGTTCATTTGAAGATGCAACTTTAACCTTGAACACTATGTTATTCTCTTCAGCCATTTTTTCGGAGGGTGTAACATACACCCGCCTTCCGAAATTAACAGCAGAGAAATTCAGATAGCGGCCGGGATTATGGCGCAAATCGGCCAACAAACGATCCATATTTGCAGTTGCATCGGCCATGTTTAAATAAAGTTCTGCATCGCTCATTAACAGACCAAGCGTTCCTTCTCCCGTTGTGGCCATGGTCATTAACTCATTTAATCCAATCAGCAATGTGTCTGCCGATGCTGCAATTGAAGCTAAATCAACCTCCGAGAGTCCTTGCGAAAAAACAGCCAGATTTTCCATGGTGGTTCCCATGTTCTGAGCCTGAACTCTAAGTCCGCTGGTAAAGATCTCAACATTTTGAAGGCTGTTGGCAAGGTGTCCTCCTTCCTGAAAAGAAGAGCTGATGTGTTGAGAAGTTTGCTGCAGATGATCGATGGTGCTGTATAGTTTTTGCATGGATTGCTCCATTTCGCTTGAAAAAATGCGGTTGACATGGGTTAGTAAAGTGTCAAGCTGTACAAGCACACGCTCTGTTTTTTGCTTAATGGGTTGCATTTCAACACTGACCTGTTCAAACAGGTCAGATCCCACGTCAGTGTTAATAAAGTCACCTGGCTGCATCATTTCAGGGCTGTCTCCAATCAAGATTTCAACCACCTTACTGCCCATAATGTCCATATTCTGAATCTGAGCAACTGAGTTATTCGGAATTTTTACATCCTCACTAATTAATAAAGTTACCAGAAAATTGCCCGGTAGTTCAGGATGCAATCTCACTCGCTGCACTGTTCCAATCCGATATCCTTTATAAATTACCGGACTTCCATCGGACAGGCCGTTTACATTTTCGTATACACCAAAATACTGTGTACCGAAAACAAATATATCCTTTCCCTTTAGGAAGTTGAATCCCCAAATAAGCAGGGTCATTGCAACAATGACAAGCAGACCGAGCTTAATTTCCTTTTTTATATGCATGAGTATAAGTTAAGTTTAGCGAACTGATGACACAGGCACTCTTTCGCCATTTTTAAAAGCAACAATAAAACTATCGGGAATTTTCTCCCTGACATTGGTCAGTTGGTGACTGATATCATCGTAACAAATTGAATAGCCGGTGGTATATTTATAAAGTCCCCCCTCTTCATATACCCACACTTCATCAAAATGGGTATACGGACCTTCTCCCGAGTTGATCATTTGACGGGTTGTGGCAACCTGAATTCTGAAGACAACTTCATTTTGTGTATCTACCATTGGTGGGGTTTCAGGGAGCACTATTTCGGACTGAACATTGGGTCTTACTGAGGCAATCTGGCTTCTGGCTTCATGCCGGTTCTTATAATCCCGAATTGCTCTAAATATGGCAGAAGCCAAATAAACCTGACCTTCTTCAGACGCAAGAAATCTCTCCTCTTGTGCATTACTAAGAAAACCAACTTCAACCAAAACTCCCGGCATGGCAGTTTCCCTCAAAACAAGAAATCCGGCCTGTTTTACACCTCTGTTGTGCCTGCCCACTCTGCTCTCAAACTGATTCTGAATCAATGATGCGGCTGAGATGCTCTGATCCAGATAAACGTTCTGCATCAACTCAAAAATAATATATGACTCGGGCGAGGTAGGATCAAACCCCTGATAGGTTGTGGTGTAATCCTCTTCAAGAATAATTACACTGTTCTCCCTTTTGGCCACTTCAAGGTTTTCCTGTGACCTGTGCAGACCCAAAACAAAAGTCTCCGCTCCGAATATGCGGGGGTTATGAATGGAATTGGCATGAATGGAGACAAAGAGGTCTGCTTTGGCATTGTTTGCTATGGCAGCCCGTTCATTCAAAGGAACAAACACATCTTCAGTTCGTGTGAAAACAACATTCAATTCGGGCATTTCACGATTGAGATACTCACCCACTTTCAGTCCGATGGCCAAAACAATATCCTTCTCCTTCACAACTCTTCCCACGGCTCCGGGATCACGGCCTCCATGGCCGGGATCTATAACCACTGTGCGAAATCCGGATTCACGTTGATTTTGAGCCTCCGCACCAATTAAAATCACCCCAAACAATATCAACAAAAATAATATGTACCTCATGAATAATAAAACTTTATGCGTTTAGTTTATAGAAATACACAGACAATAGATAAAAACATTAACAACATTCATTCCAGAATCTGTGAGACAAGCAACCATGGTAAATGGTTCCATCATTAAAGTTAAACCATTAATAAGCTAAACAAATATATTTTGCCAAATTTAATAAATATCTCTCTGTGTGCCAGAACTCCTTTAAGTTTTATTGAAAAGAAATGTATTAAGACCAATTTTTAATTTATTTTTGTGCTCATATCTATTAAAAATACGGGATTGTTTTGAGAGTAAAGACCAATAAAATTACGCCTTTTAACTTCATGCCGATCAAATGGTTAATACTATTATTGTGTCTTGGCACATACATGCATCCTAAGGCTCAAAACATTGAACTACAATCACCTGTAAACGACTCATTACCCAACCTCTCAGAAGAGCTCACCAGGATGTATCACACCATATTAAGCGATACCACTGAAATATTTATCACCGACGAGACCTTTGCAACCGACCAGGAAGCTACTACAACTCCTGATGACACAATAGTTACGGAGCAACCGGTAGAACGACAAAGACAAAGATCTCCTTTTATAGAAGCAGAAGTAAAATACAGTGCAGAAGATTCAACCTGGTTTGATCGGGGAAGAGTCTACCTGTTTGGAAATGCATCTGTCAGTTATCAGGATGTTCATCTGACTGCTCATTACATTGAGCTTGACCTGGACAGTAACCTGGTTTATGCAGCCGGAACCGTTGACTCGCTTGGTGTTGAAACAGGACTACCGGTATTTCGTGATCCCAGCGGTGAGTACACCATGCGAAGTATCCGCTATAATTTTAAGACAGAAAAGGCCATCATTACTCATGTAGTTACCACACAGGGTGAAGGATTCGTAGTGAGCGACAGAGCCAAAAAGAATGCTGACAATACCTATTTTTTAAAGGACGGACGATACACCACCTGCAATCATCATGATAGCCCCCACTTTTATATCAATATGACCAGAGCAAAGGTGATACCGGGAGATAAAATAGTTACCGGTCCTGCTTACCTTGTTCTGGAAGATGTTCCAATCTATCCCCTCATCATCCCATTTGCCTTTGTGCCCAGCACCACCACTTATAGTTCAGGATTTTTAATGCCATCATATGGTGAGGAGAGCAACCGGGGATTTTTCCTTCGCGATGGAGGGTACTATTGGGCAGCAAATGAATATTTTGATCTGGCACTTACCGGAGATCTGTACGCCAATGGCTCATGGGGTTTGAGATCGTCGTCCAATTATCGCAGAAGATACCGCTATGCTGGTAGTTTCAATGCCAACAGAATTACCAATGTCTTTAGCGAACGAGATCTGCCAGATTACCGCAAAACCAATGATTTTTCGGTAACATGGTCGCACAGACAAGATGCAAAAGCTCATCCTTACCGTACATTTGGTGCAAGTGTTAATTTCTCTACCAGTTCCTTTGATCAAAATAATGTTGGTAGCGTGATTAACCCGGAGGTGCTGGCTCAAAACCAAAAAAGATCAAACATATCATATTCCCGCCGATTTCCTAACTCTCCGTTCAATATGTCGTTGAATGCTTTACACTCTCAGAACAGTAGGGATACCACTATAAATCTGACATTGCCCGATATGACAGTGACGATGAGTCGGATTTTTCCATTTAAAAACCAAAATCGTATTGGCGGACAAGAAGCCTGGTACGAAAACATTAGCGTTGGTTATACAGGTAATATGAGAAACGAAATCTCTACCAAGGAAAGCGAATTCAGCATGAGTCCGCAAGCTTTGAGAGATGATTGGCGAAATGGGGTAAGACACAGCATACCTGTGTCTTTAAACCTGAAACTTCTTAGATACTTCACTGTAACACCAAACGTAAACTATACTGAAAGATGGTATTTTAACTCCATACGTAAAGATTACGATGAAGATTTGAGAAGAGTTGTTACCACGGATACCATTCCTGGATTTAACAGAGTATATGATTACAATGTAGGCGTTGGAACTTCAACTAAACTATATACATTCATTACCCCAAGCAGGGCCATTTTTGGAGATAAAATAGATGCGATTCGCCACGTCATGACTCCCTCGGTAAGTATGAGTTACCGGCCTGATTTTGGTGAGGAGAGATTTGGATATTACGACTGGATTGAATACTATGACAAAAGCCGGGATTTGGTTGTAAGAGAAGAGTATTCCATTTACGAAGGAGCCTTATATGGTGTTCCGGGTAGAGGAAAGTCAGGTTCTATGGGATTAAGTTTGGGAAACACCCTGGAAATGAAAATGAGAAGCGATAGAGATACGACAGGATTCAAGAAAGTAAATATTCTGGAGTCTCTTAATTTCAGTACCTCTTATAATTTCATGGCCGATTCGCTCAACTGGTCTAACATATCCATGAGCGGACGAACCAAAATATTTGGTACCAATATCAGTTTTGGTGCTACATTTAATCCATATGCAATAGATACCACAGCAACTGGCCGCCCGGTAGCTGTTCATCGTTCAGAGTGGGACGTAAACAGAAGAATTGCCAGACTGACGCAAGCCAATCTTAGTTTTGGATTAAATTTTGGATCTGAAACCATTAAGCGTTGGCGGGATGGTGGTCAGACTGCAAATGGTAACGGAAATGGCAATAACAACGGAATTCCGCCCCCTACCGACGATGATTCCATGATGCCACCAGGGATGGACCAGCACATGCAAGGACAATCGGCTCCGCACCATGCAGATCCGCAGCAGGCGGGTGATGATGGATATGTAAAATTTGATATGCCATGGAACATCTCACTCAACTACAGCATGCGGGTTGTTCAGGGAGAGTTTAACCGGGAACGGATGGACTATGACAAAAGAATTACGGCTGACATCAACGCAAATGGCCGAATTTCGCTGACCAACAAATGGGATATCAGTGTATCATCGGGATACAATTTTGACCGGAAAGAAATCTCGCATACTAACGTAAGGATTAATAGAAATCTCCATTGCTGGAATATGAGTTTTAACCTGGTTCCGGTAGGAAGATTTAAATCATACTTCTTTACCATATCGGTTAACAGCAGTCTGCTGAGAGACCTAAAATATGAGAAACGAAGTCACCCGAGAGATAATCCGAACTGGTTTTAAGTTTTAAGTTTATAGTTAATGGTTGAGGGTTTATGGTTTATGGTTGAGGCGTCCTGATATTGGTTGACTTTTTGAGTGATTAATATTCATAAGTTTTGCTAAAAAAAAAGAGTGCCTTGTCTGACATTTGAATTATT
>NZ_SLWK01000022.1 GCF_004345615.1 Natronoflexus pectinivorans | reverse complement strand
TGTACGGATTCTTTCATTGCTGTTTGTTCCCATGTTTGTTGTCCAATTAAAAAGTTATTAACAATTTTCTTGTCAACTTATATCATGGAAAGACACGGTTAATGAACCATGAACTCCACAACTATAAACTATAAAAAAAAAACTACTCCCTCCTCTCATCCAACTGATGCAGGAGGCTGGCATATTTTCCACCTTTTCCAAGTAATTCTGTGTGGTTGCCTCTTTCAACAATCTCACCGTTTTCCATCACCAGAATTAAATCCGAGTGACGGATGGTGCTCAACCGGTGTGCAACAGCAATAACGGTTTTTGATGAAAAAATGTTGCCTATGGCTTTCTGTATGTATTGCTCTGTTAATGAATCAACGGCACTGGTGGCTTCGTCGAGTATGATCAACTCACTTTCGGAACACACGGCTCTGGCAAATGAAATAAGTTGGCCTTGTCCCTTCGATAAATTATCACCATTATCCTGAATCACAAAATCATATTTTCCGGGAAGTCTCTCGATGAACGGCGCAGCATAAACAAACTGTGCAGCATTTTCAATTTTATCTGAGGTAACACCTTCCCGTCCGAGACCAATGTTAAAGGAGACTGTATCGTTAAACATGAAAATATCCTGCTGCATTACCGAAATGGTTTCTCTCACTCTGCTTAGGGGAATGTCCCGCAACTCCTGTCCGTTTATGATAATAGAGCCGCGATATCCGCTGTATGCCTTGCTCAACAAACGAATAATGGTCGATTTTCCGGAACCGGTGGTTCCAACAAGTGCAATACGCTCCCCTTTCCTAAGTTTAAAGGAAACATCCTTTAAAACATCGGGAGAGTCCGCTCCATAGCTGAAAAACACATTGCGAAACTCAATTTCTTCAAAATCCAGGGGCTTAGGTTCATGCTCAACCGAAATTGCGCGGGGTTCTTCCTCCTCCTGCTCAAATAGCACATTGATGTGCTCCAGTGCCGACAGTGACCTTTGAATGGTGGTGATTTGCTGTGTGAACTGCCGCACGGGAATAAAAAGTCGGCCAAGTGTAGTTACAAAAACTATAAGCACACCAATGGTAAAATCAAAATTCCAGATTAGTACGGCACCATACCAAATTACCAACGCAGTGGCGATGGACGTAATCCCTTCAACGGTAGAGTATAAAGCCGCATCATATACATTTGACCGATTCTGCGACTGGCAATATTGCTGATTCAACCGGTCGTATTTCTCAAATGTTTCATCTTCGGCGGCATAAAGCTGAATGGTTTTAATCCCATTTAACGATTCTTGCAAATATGCTGCAGATTTAGCCAAACTGGTGCGGGATTCATTAAAGGCCTTGCGTATTTTTCGTCGCAAATAGCGAATGACCATTATAATGAGAGGCACCACAACCAATAAAATCAATGTTAACTGCCAATTGAGAACAAAAAGGTAAGTTAACAACGCCAATGTTTTAATGGTATCGGCAAGAAGTCCCAAAATCCCCGCTGCAAACGACTCTGAAATGGACTCCATATCGCTTGTAAGGCGTGACAAAGTCACGCCGATGGGATTTTTATCGAAATATTTCATTGGAAAACGCAACGCGCGTCCAAATAATTCTCGCCGCATATCAACTATGGCCATATTTCCGGCCTTTGAAAATGCATAACTGTATATACCATCAAACAAATAGTTCACCACCAACACGGCTCCAAGTAATATGGCATATAGCTTTAAACCTTCCGCATCACCGGGTAAAATGTAATCATCCACAATTTTTTCAACCAGCCACAAAAACATGATGCCTGCCGCCGTGGTAACTGGAATTGAGGCAACACTCAATACCACCCACTTTTTATAAGGCTTAAAATAACCGGCAAATTTTCTGATTAATCCCCAGTCACTGGTTTTTAGTATGCGTTTAATCATTCCTGCCATTGCACCTGCTATTCTTTATTATCCTGCAATTCTGACGTTTCACGGTAGTAAGATGATTTCTTCATCAACTCCCTATGTGTTCCTGAAGCGACCATTTCACCATCCTCCAAAACAATTATAAAATCAGCCTTCTCCAATACACTTATTCTGTTGGAAACCACCAGGATGGTTTCGTTGACCCGATTCTCAAAAATGTGCTTAATTAAAAACCGTTCCGTATCGGTATCCACAGCGGAAAATACATCGTCAAGTATCAGCAAATCAGATTTTGTATAAAGCGCTCTGGCCAGGCTGATTCTTTGCTTTTGACCACCCGACAACATTATGCCCTTCTCTCCCACCATTGTACGTTCCTGTCCGGGGAAACGTGCAATTTCATCTGCCAGAGCACTTCTGAAAATAACTTGATTTACCTTTTCATTCTCGGGCATGTTTCCCGAACCAAAAGTGATGTTGTTCTCAATGGTATCGGAGAAAAGAAAGACTTCCTGACTTACCGTTTTTACCACCTTTCGAATGTCCTGTCCCCTTAACAACGCCGCATCATAACCATTGAAAAAAACAGAGTTTTTATTAGGTTTTAAATATCCGTTGAGACAGTTTACCAAAGTGGTTTTGCCACATCCCAGTTTCCCGGTAATTCCAACCACTTGCCCCGGTTTTATATCAAAAGAGATGTTTTTTAAAACCGCTTCATTTCCATTATGATATTGATAAGTTAGATTTCGCACCGAAACACCCTGTTTAAACAGGGTGTTGACTTCACTCTGTTTCAAAGCCGGTTTTTCATCGTCCTCTCCTTTTTCATCCATTATGGTTTGAAGGCTTGATATTCCTACAAAACCCTGCTGGAAAACTGTTAGCACCCATCCCAATCCCATGATTGGGTGAGAGAGCAATGCCGCGTAAGCAATAAATTCCGCCAACTGACCAATGGTAAAAGTGCCATTTATCACGAACATCCCTCCGGCCAACAAAATCACTATTTTCAGAATTTGCTCCAGATTGGCCAGCAATGGAAGTACAAAAGATCGAACACGGGCAATATTCATGGTAAAATCAAAAAGCGAAACATTCTCTTCATCCACTTTCTCCTCTGCCCATTTATGAATGTTGTAGCTTTTTATAACCCCATTTCCCGATAAAAATGACACCGTCTTTCCAGATAATTTCTGTAAAGAATCCATGCGTCGACGGGTATTTTTCACCATCACAGCCATACCAACCCTTACAATGACAAAAACCACCACGAGCGGAAGAACGCAGTACAACGTAAGAGCCGGCGACATATTCCACATTTTATAAGGAGTAACCGACAAGGAAAAAATCACATTCCCCATTTGCATGAGTCCAAATCCGATAATCATGCGAACCCCGTTAATGTCGTTGTTAATCCTGGAAATGATGCTTCCGGATGAGTTTTTGTCAAAATATGGCTTCCCAAAAGATGTCAATTTTCTGAACATCTCTCCTTTCAGCTGTTTTTCAATCAGCCTGCCGGGAATAAAAAAGAGAATCCGCGACATGGTTCTGACAAGGATTAACACCAAAGCCAGCAACAGAATCATTAAAACATAGTTGTAAAACGTACCCTGATTACCATCCCGGCCTTGCCCAATTAAATCGATGCTTTTCTGAATGTATTCGGGTATGGTTACAGAAACACCAATGGTAATTGCCATAAACAAAATACCACCCGTGTACCACCATCTGTATTGATGGGCATATTTTAAAAGAAATCGAAGTTTACTTATCATTGGTGCCGGGACAATCCTTTATAAGTTCAGAAACATCCTGTTTCCATATTGTGTGATATTTCTCCAAAAGTTGTTCAGCCTGGGTAATACCTGAATCAACAATCCTTTTAACCGGATGAAGGTAACAACCTTCATCCTCTATTCCAAGAAGTTTCGCTCTTCGGGAAAGTCCATCGGATGCCATTCGTACCGTTTCACGACTTATTTGCAGCATATTCAAATTGCCTGATTGGGACTTAAGTCCCAATTTGGGCACTTGGTTACGAATCTCTTTTAAGTTCTCCAGATTCCATTGTGAAGCCATGTTCCAGGCTTCATCCAGACTTTGTTCGTCGTACATTAGTCCCACCCAAAGTGCCGAAAGTGCCACAATGTGAGAGATGCAACCGGCATCGGCACCGCGCAGTTCAATGAATCTTTTCAACCGCACATCCGGAAAAACTGTAGAAACATGAGTATCCCAATCTTCCATTGTTGGCTTCAGGTGGTGATCGCCGCTCATAAACTGCCTGAAAGTGATGTTGCCGGAAGGGAGGTATTCTCCATTGCGATAGAAGAAGTACATTGGCACATCCAGTAAGTAATCCACCCAACGTTCAAAACCAAATCCTTCTTCAAATACCAGCGGGAGAAATCCGCAACGGTCGGGGTCGGTATCGTCCCAAACGCGCGCTCTGTAGCTTAAATAACCATTTGGCTTGCCTTCGGTAAATGGCGAATTGGCAAAAATGGCCGTAATAACCGGCTGAAACGCCTGTGCAACACGCATTTTTTTCACCATGTCCTGCTCATTCCCGTAATCCAGATTAACCTGAATACAAGCAGTACGAGTCATCATATCCAAACCGAGAGTTCCCCGGGTAGGCATGTAATTCCGCATGTATTCGTAGCGTTTTTTGGGCATCCATGGCACCTGCTCACGGGTGCTTCGCGGGTCAAATCCGACACAGAGACTGCTAACTCCAAAATCTCTGCAAATATTCTTAAGCATATCGAAGTGAAGACGGGTCTCTCTGTTTGTTTCATGAACAGTTTTAAAGTTGCTGCCGGACAATTCGAATTGTCCGCCCGGTTCGATGGTAATGGAAGCGCCATTTTTCTTAAGGGCGATGATGTTACCCGACTCCGTAACCGGTTCCCAGTCATCGTTTTTTTGCATGTATTGCATGATGGCAGCAATACCGTAAGAGCCATCGTAAGTGGCTCTTATCATCGGGTCTCTCAAAAACAGAAATTGTTCATGTTCCGTACCAATTCCCCATCGACCGGAAGGTTTACTCCCCGCCTCAAAGTAGCGGATTAACTGGTCTTTATTTTCGATTATCTCCACGTTTATGTATCTATTAAAAAAAATGTGTCTGTTTAATTTTGTTCCTAAAAAATTTAGATGTGAAGATATTGAGTTTAAAGACAGATAGAATAGATAAAAAGGTAATTAGAAGAGTATAATACTTATTATATTCTTGTCTATCGGTCTATTAATCTTATATCTAAAAATCTATTAATTCATATAAACAGTCTCTCAAAACATATTAAAAAAGTCTCAGAATATAAAATATCAGTCTGATGGATTAGATTAAGGAGATAAACACTTACTTCCCACTGAGAATACAATCCAGCACATACTTCTCCACGTGCCTGTTTTTTCCTTTGTAGGGATAATTGTGCATACTTAGCATGGCCGGAGCATTCAACTCTACCACAATATAGCTTTTTGCCGAAGGATTACCTTTAATATCATCTATGATGATATCAATTCCTGCCAGTCGCAGTCCCGCAGAGCGGGCTGCATTTACTGCAACTTCCATATAAAATTGCGGCATTTCATCGGTCACGTCAATGCTGTCGCCACCCGTACTGAGATTGGAGTTTTCACGCAAGTAAACTTTTCGTCCCTCTTCCAAAACATCGTTAAGCGTCAAACTTTGCTCAGAAAGATGACGCAACACCTCCCTGTCTGATTTTATTTTTAACAACGGATGGGTGTAATCTTCCCCGCGTCCGCTGTTTTTAACTTCAATCAGCTGCGCAATGGTTGAAACTCCGTCTCCGGTAACATTGGCAGGTTCACGGTAAGCAATGGCACGTACAGCATCATCCACTACCAGAAACCTATATTCACGGCCTGTAAAAAACTCTTCAACAATCACCCTGTCGGAATATCCAAAAGCCAATTCAATGGCCGATTCAGCATCCTCCATGCTTTTAAGATTGGTGCTTACTGCAATACCATGGTCAGTATTGGCAGGTTTTACCACAACCGGAAACTGCAAACCGGATAGGTCGTTTACTGAATAGTCCTTCTTTAAAACAGCGCCTTGAGCACAAGAGATACCTGCACGTTTAAGAAATTGCTTAGTCATCCACTTATCGTTAGATATCCAATAGGCAATCAAGCTGTTGGCATCCGATATGGTTCCTTCATGAATAATGAATTCACGGTTGTTGTAGTTGACTGAAATCAGGTTGTTATGTTCATCGATGATTTCAAATGGCAACTCCCGTTTAATAATCTCAGCAATGATGATTTGGGTAGTGGCTTCAAATTGCTCATATCCTTTTAAAGGAACGAACATATAATTAACATCCTGCATTGTTGATTGTTTTTAAAATCCTGTCAAAAATTCAAATTTAGCAATAATAATACTGAGTTGGAAGTTTAGGGTTTAAAGTTCAAGGTTTGAGGTTTGAGGTTGAGGTAAAGGGGTTAATAGTTTATTGTTGATGGTTCTGAGTATATTGTTGATGGTTTGGTGCATTCTCAGTTTAACTATAAACAACACCCCTTGCACATAAAGGTGCAAGGGGTGTAAAATGTTTATAAAATTGGAATTAATTATTCCATTTCAAAAGTAACAACTGAATATGGGGGTATACCGACCATTAGATTGGCAGTTCAGCTTGATCAAAGTTTATGATTATTTGGTTGCCCTTAATAACCATTTGGTTAATTGTCGCACACCCAACCAGAAAAAATAGATTTCTCGCATCGCTCGCAATGACAAGCTGTTACGTTTTGAGAGATGAAGGGGTTATTACGGCGAAGTCGCCAACACCCCTTTACCCATCTTGACCTCCTGAAAATTTTGTCATTTCGAGCAGAGCGAGAAATCTAAATTGATTCGCCGGTCAGCAGTGAAACAAAACCTAACTTTTAATCTGTGAATTATTGTAATAAACATTCTTTCTCAAAAAAGAACCGGAACTCTTCTTTAAGAATTCCGGTTCCAAACCAAATCTATGAAAAAAAAGGACTATTTTTTCCAAAGGGTTTCCATTTGCTCCAATGTCTTCCCTTTGGTTTCGGGTACAATTTTCCAGACAAATATGGCAGAGATCACACTCATCACTCCATATAAGCCATAAGTAAATGCTTCATTTACACTAATAAGAAACGGGAATGTAGAACTCACCATAAAATTTGCAATCCATTGAGCAGCCACCGCAATAGCAACGGCTTTTCCTCTGATGTTGTTGGGGAAGATTTCAGAAATTAAAACCCAGCAGATAGGTCCCCATGACATCATAAATGATGCACTATAAACAATGATGAAAATCAGGGTGCCAATTCCAATAATCTGATAATAGGACATCAGTCCAATGGCAAACATGCCGATGGCCATACCTATGGAACCTATTATCAAAAGAGGTTTACGACCAAATTTATCTACTGTCATAATAGCCACCACTGTGAACAGAATGTTCACCACTCCCATAACGACAGTCTGCATCATTGAAACATCAGTTGCACTACCAGCCATCGTCTGGAATATCCGTGGTGCATAATAGAGTACTACATTTATGCCAACAAATTGTTGAAACACCGACAAGAGTATACCGATAATTACAACAAGTTTGCCATAAGAGAATATTTTAGCTGCCGAGACTTTAACGGTAGATTTTATCTCCGTCATGATTTCCTGTGCTCTATCCCGACCGTTGATTCGGGTCAGAATAGACATGGCCTTATCATCTTCCCGGTTTAGGGCAAGATAACGAGGCGTTTCAGGTACCAGAAAAAGTAAAGTACCAAAAAGGGCTGCAGGTATGGCTTCTGAAGCAAACATCCATCGCCATCCGATGCTGTTTATCCATTCGAGAGGCTGCCCCTGAGCAATTCCCCAGTTCACAAAATAAACAACCAACATACCAAAGATAATGGCAAATTGATTGAGAGAAACCAAACGTCCTCGGATGTTTGCGGGAGCAATCTCAGCTATGTACATTGGACAAATGGCTGAAGCCAGGCCAACTCCGATACCTCCAAGCACACGGAACATATTAAAAGTGACCAGCAAACCAACAGATGCCTCCCCGAATGGGAACAGAAACATCTCAGGATAAGCGGATCCTATAGCTGATGTAAAGAACAGAAAGGCAGCAAGTTGCAGGGCTCTTTTTCTACCCAAGCGATTTGCGAAAATTCCCGACAAAGCACCACCAATTACACATCCAATTAAAGCGCTTGATGTCGTAATTCCGTGGACAAAATCATTCAATCCGAGGGCATGTGCAAAAAAGACCTGAAGCGAACCTTCTGCTCCTGAAATCACTGCTGTATCGTAACCAAACAACAACCCACCAAGTGTTGCAACCAGGGTTAAACCAACAACATATAACTTATTCTGACCATTATTCTGCATTCTAAAAGATTTAAATCAAGATTTGGGATCTGTTTTAACTAACTCTGAATAAGAATGATAAGGAATCAAATGAAGATAGCCGGACAACTCCGGCTATCTCGTAAAAAATTAGATATAAAGATTGATAAGTTGTTCGTACAACTCTTGCTTTCCACTGATTCTGGCAGGTTCTCCATTTTGAGCTGCAAAATTGCGCAGATCTTCAAGGGTTAATTTACCAGCTTCGAATTCGGCACCTTTGCCGCTATCATAAGAGGCATAACGAGCAGCACGCATCTTTTTGTAATCTGAGTCGCTAAAAACTTTATCAGCAATAACAAGAGAGCGAGCAAAAACATCCATTGCTGATACATGAGCAATAAAGATGTCCTCAAGATCGGTTGAATTACGACGGATTTTTGCATCAAAGTTTACACCACCAGTTTGGAAACCTCCTGCCTCAAGAATAACAAGCATGGCTTCAGCAGTTTCATAAATATTGATCGGGAACTGGTCGGTATCCCATCCGTTTTGGTAATCACCGCGGTTTGCATCGATAGAACCAAGCATACCTGCATCAGCAGCAACCTGCAATTCATGCTGGAATGTATGGCTAGCAAGAGTCGCATGGTTTACTTCGATGTTAACTTTGAAATCTTTCTCTAGACCATACTGACGAAGGAAACCAATAACAGTAGCTGAATCGAAATCATACTGATGCTTGGTTGGCTCCATTGGTTTTGGCTCAATATAGAAGCATCCTTTAAAACCTTGCTTACGAGCATAATCGCGAGCCATAGTAAGGAATCTTCCCATATGTTCGAGTTCACGTTTCATATTGGTATTCAAAAGGCTCATGTAACCTTCACGACCACCCCAGAAAGTATAACCTTCACCACCCAAAGCAATGGTAGCATCAATGGCATTCTTAACCTGTGTTCCGGCGTATGCCAAAGCAGCAAAATCAGGATTGGTTGAAGCTCCGTTCATATATCTAGGATTGCTGAATACGTTGGCAGTTCCCCACAACAGTTTAACGCCTGAAGCAGCCTGCTTGGCTTTGGCATAGTCAACAATTGATTGCATGTTCTTCTCGTACTCAGCAATTGAAGATCCTTCACTTACTAAGTCAATGTCGTGAAAGCAGTAATAAGGTACACCTAATTTGGTAAAAAACTCAAATGCGGCGTCCATTTTATTTTTAGCCTCTTCGATTGCATCACCAGCTCCTAACCAAGGATACTTTTGTGTACCAGGACCAAATGGGTCTCCACCCAATCCGCAGAAGGTATGCCAATATGAAACTGCAAAGCGCAGATGCTCTTTCATGGTTTTACCGCCAACCACTTGGTCTGCGTTATACCATTTAAATGCCAAAGGATTTTTTGATTCTTTTCCTTCGAACTTAATTTCCCCAATTCCGGGAAAATACTCTTTGTTTCCTAAAGTAACGCTCATAGTATAAAATAATTAATCTGTTAGAACTTTAAATTAAATCTCCAATTTTTGTAGGCATCTTCAACCGCATTCATTTCCTTGTTTGGTTGAATGGTTTCAAGACATGTCAAGTTATCAAATGCTTCGGAAGCATTTTTATACAAACCTGCCCCTAAAGCTGCTCCACGTGCAGCACCTAATGCACCGTCGGTGTCATATAGCTCTATTTGTGCTCCCAAGACATTTGCCATGGTTTGGCGGAACAAAGGACTCAAAAACATATTAGCCTTACCTGCACGTACCACTGAAGTTTTAATCCCCATCTCTCCCATGATATCGACTCCGTAACGGAAACTAAAAGCAATACCTTCCTGCGCCGCTCTCAACACATGAGATTGATTGTGAATATTAAAACTCAAACCCTTTAGTTCTGCTCCGGGATTGGCATTTCCCAGAACTCTCTCTGCTCCGTTTCCGAATGGATAAAACAATAATCCATCAGCGCCTGCAGAAACTTTCATAGCTTCATCATTCATAGCAGGATAATCAATACCTCCTGCTACATTCCTTCTTAACCATGAGTTGAGAATCCCAGTTCCATTTATACAGAGTAATACACCCAAACGCTTTTGTTCATCGTTATGATTAACATGCGCAAAAGTGTTAACCCGTGATTGCTCATCTCTGGCAAGACGATCATTTACGCCATAAACAACACCCGATGTACCAGCGGTCGCTGCTACTTCACCCGGCTCAAGCACATTTAAAGAGAATGCGTTATTTGGCTGATCACCTGCGCGATAACTCACTGGAATTCCGGCAGGAATACCTAATTCAGCGGCAATCGTATCTGAAACTTTTGCTTGTTCAGAAAAAACCGGCACGATTTCCGGAATTAAATCAGAGGAAAAGCCATAGTAATCAAACAAATCATTGGCTACACTCTCTTTTTTGAAATCCCACATAATTCCTTCCGACAATCCTGTGACAGTAGTCTGCCTTTCCCCCGTAAGGCGATAGGCGATGTAGTCACCAGGAAGCATAATTTTATCAATGGTGGCGTATAATTCCGGTTCATTTTCTTTTACCCATTTTAGTTTTGAGGCAGTAAAATTACCGGGAGAATTCAGACAACTGTTCAAGCAGTAGTCACTTCCCAACTCCTTGAAAGCCTTATCGCCTATCTCAACAGCACGGCTGTCACACCAGATAATCGAAGGTCTTACAACATCGCCATTCTTATCCAAGGCAACCAATCCATGCATCTGATAAGATATACCTATGGCTTTTATTTCAGCTTTATTAATGGCAGCGTTTTTCAGCACATCAGCAAGGGCATTTTTCATATTTTCCCACCATTGCAATGGCTCCTGTTCTGCCCATCCGGCTTTAACTGCCAGGATTGGCATCTCTTCAGATGGATAAAATGCTGAAGCAACACATTTTCCATTTGTAAGATTCAATAAACTAACTTTCACTGAAGAGCTTCCTACATCAATTCCTAAAGTATACATAATTTTTCAGTCTGTTCTGTTCTGTTTAATATTATTGTTTTTTTACAAGGATTCGCGCACCAATACTCGTGTTGGCACACAATATTGCATCGTTGTATCTCCTGAAACAAACTCAGCAGCCTTTTGTCCCATCAATTTAAAATCAGTGGTAATCACGGTAATGCCTTTATATATAAATTTTTTCATAGGTGTTTCGTTATATGAAATAATTCCGGTATTCACACCTGGCTCGAGTTTTTTCTCCCTACATTGGTCGAGAAATTTTCCCAACATCCGATCGCTAACGCTAAAATAAACGACGCCATCCCTTACTTCAAAGGTTTCGGGATCTCTGGAAACTACATACGGAATGTTATTTTCAATACAATATTTACTAAAATACTCTACCGATTCGTATGGATGATTAGTATAGTCCGGGTAAAGAAAAACAGCTTCCCGATATTTCTTGATTAAGTGCGAAACGCTTTGAAGGCCTTCAAAAACAGACTGCCCAAAATCCTGATACAACATGTTGCTGGTTGGTTTGGAATAGATGTTCCAATCGACAATCAGCAACTTCTCTGATGGTATCATTTCAAGGATTTGATGCATTTCAGGTGCATCAAAAGGCATAACAACGTATTTAGAGTACTTCCCTATACTCTCTTCAATTTGCCGGCGAAAAACATCTATATTGTAGTGATGAAAATGCACATCGGCCATAACATTTGTTGGAAGATTCTTGGTAAAGGAGTCATATAGAACCTCCTTGTATGCCTTAAAAGTATCGAGGAAAAGAAAAACTCTGCGAACCTCACGGGCAACAAAGTAACCTTTGTTAGGCACTGAATCAATAACACCTTGTTCCTTAAGAATAGAATAAGCCTTAAATACCGTATCACGACTCAAACTATACTCCTTACAAATCTGGTTGACCGATGGCAAATGATCACCCACACTGAGTCTGTTCTCAGAAATTGCATGATTAACTGAATCGATCAGTTGCCGGAATTTAGGTACATCTTCTCCGGTATTTAATTGAAACTTAAAGACTTTCTTCTTTTTTGCCATAGTGTTCTGGTCTGGTAGGGTCAAAGATATAGCTTTTAGCAATAACTTGTATCAGATGAAGCATTTTTTTTTCACACACATCATAAAAAAACCTAAAACAAGGTCATTTAACTGGTGATTCATGCAATTAATAATTAAATACTCACTACTTTTGCAGCCTGATTTTCCGGAACTACAGACCACTTTTCCCGGTCATGGTATTCTCAACAGCCGGAAACTTTTATATCAGATGGCGAGACCGGGCTTCAGTCAGACAACGTATAGCTGACTGCTCTATTAATTATTTTCAAATTTCTAATGCAAACATTTATTGAAACGGGATTACGTCCCGAAATTCTTGAATCAGTTGAAAAGCTCGGATTCACTCAGCCAACACCTATTCAATCACAAACCATTCCATTTTTATTGAACTCAGAGCAGGATTTAATTGCCATGGCTCAAACAGGAACAGGAAAAACCGCTGCTTTTGGTTTACCCATTCTTCATAAATTGGACACAGAAATGGTTGGTGTACAATCCATCATTTTATGTCCAACCAGGGAGCTATGTCTTCAAATCACAAATGATTTAAAGTCGTTTACACTGGCCATGAACATTTCCATCGTACCGGTTTACGGTGGAGCACCTATTTATGAGCAGATTTCTGCCATCCGTAAAAAGTGTGATATTGTAGTTGGAACCCCGGGAAGGGTTAATGACTTGGTAAACCGTGGAAAACTCAATTTGTCAAGCATTCGCTTCTTAGTGCTGGATGAAGCCGATGAGATGCTGAAAATGGGTTTTAAAGATGAGATGGATGCCATCCTGGATCAAACCCCCGATTCAAAACAGACCTTGCTTTTTTCGGCAACCATGCCTCCGGATATTAACAGAATGGCCGGAAAACACATGCAAAATCCGCATACCATATCGGTTAGCCGTCAAAACACATCCAATACTGATATCAGTCATGAGTATTGTGTTACATCTCCACCAAACACATACCAAGCTTTAAGGAGAATTGCTGATATCAACCCGGATATATACGGAATTGTTTTTTGCAGAACTCGCCAGGAAACCAAGGATATTGCTGATAAACTAATGGGTGACGGTTACAATGCCGATGCACTTCATGGTGATTTATCACAGGCTCAGAGAGATTACGTCATGGGACGTTTCAGAAACAGGAATCTTCAGATTCTCGTAGCAACTGATGTTGCAGCCAGAGGTTTGGATGTTGATAATCTGACCCACGTCATCCACTATCACTTGCCGGATGATCCTGAGAATTACATACACCGAAGCGGTCGAACTGGTCGTGCCGGAAGAAAAGGAAAATCCATTGCGATTCTTGCTCCTGCCGAAGCCAGACGTTTATCTTTTATGGAAAAACAGGCCGGACACAAATTCATTCACACGCCCATTCCAAGCGGAAAAGAGGTGTTCGAAAAAAGATTGATTAACTTTATGGGAGAAATTTCTCAATCGGAACCGGAAGGTTTTGATGCAGACCAGTATCTGAGGTCTGTTGAAATGATGTTTGAAGGGTTAAGCAAAGAAGAAGTTATTAAAAAACTGATTGCTCATAACTTTAACAGGCTTCACAAAGATTATCAGGGTACTGCTGATTTGAATGTCGACACAGGCAGAAGAGCCAGAACAACTGAGAATAGAGGTCCCAGAAGAGGTGTTGGTGAAAAATTTGCTAAATACTCCATCAACGTTGGATCTAAAAACGATTTGCGTCCTGATGTACTGATCAGCATCATCAACAGACAAACACCTGATAAAAAAATCGCCATTGGCAAGATTGATATTCAGAAAAAAGTTTCGTTCTTTGAGGCCGACAGTCAGCATGAAAAGCACTTGATTAAAGCTTTTAGAAGAGCACGTTACAAAGGGATGAGCCTGATGGTGCAACCTATGGACGTAATGCCTTCAAAAAGAAGCAGTGGAAAACGTAACGGGGGAAAGTGGAAAAACTAAATCCTCGGGTAACCTAAACCTGCTTTATTTATGAATTGTCTTAATGAGATGATCAAATACCAATAAATATGGACAACCGCAAAGAAAATTGATGAAGGGAATAATGAATTATTTTCAAATCAATTTAATTGAGGACGTCCAGATTTAGTAGGTAGTTGAGCATCGTAATAGATAATTTGTGAATAATGCAGGCTAATATTATAACAAAGATAAAGGCGAAATTCTAATGAAGAATTTCGCCTTTTGGTATAACGCAAATTAATATGTTCATATTCACACTCCTTGATTATATTGGAGCCATGGTATTTGCCATGAGTGGCGTACTTACAGCTGCCGAAAAACGACTGGATCTGTTTGGCGCCATGTTTATTGGCGTTGTTACGGCAATTGGTGGAGGAACAACAAGAGATCTTCTGATTGGCGTAACTCCCGTAACGTGGCTCAGTACCTGGCACTACCTGGCTGTTATTATGACAGGGATTGTTGTGGCCATCATTTTCAGGCAAACACTCAATAAATTGCGCCGAACCATGTTTTTATTCGATACAATTGGGATTGGCGTATTCACCATCATCGGGCTGGAAAAAGCTCTGATGATTGGGGTTCACCCTGCTGTAGCAATTTTAATGGGGGTAACATCGGCTGTAGTGGGCGGTGTTATTCGCGACACCCTGACCAATGAAGTTCCATTGATCTTTAAAAAAGAGATTTATGCCACGGCATGTATTGCCGGAGCATTAGTTTATCTGGCTCTGAGATGGTTGGGACTGGAGGCAGGAATTAACCAACTATTAACCGTCGGAGTTATTATTACCATTAGATTGCTCTCTATCCGCTACAACTGGTCAATGCCAGTTCTAACCATTGATTCTGACCAAAAATAGTGTCAAGTCAAATTTGAAGTTTCTCCTTCGCTCACCCCTGACTCCCAAGCGGGAACCGCCAAACGCACCAGGTTAACCCGAAACTTAACGGTCGACATGACACTAGCACTTAATGCAGTGTTCTTACCAAAACAATGTAAACAGGGAAGTGGTCGCTGTATCCTCCCATGTATTGATTCCCCACATAAGATCGAAACGGATACCCCCTAAACCGTCCTTCATCTCTGGTTAAAAAAGATTCGTTGAACACTCTTACGGAATGGTACCTGTATCCTTCCTGATCCCTGTTAAGAAAACTCTGAGTTAATAAAATCTGATCAAACAGGTTCCACTGTCCCCTATATGCAAGCGTACCAACTCCCCTGCGATGCAGCGGCTCAAAAGGATTGTAAAGTTGTCCTTCTTCCAGTCTTCGTTGATTTCCATGAGCGTTTAAGTGAACCTTTATACTTTCATTGATGGGATCGTCATTAAAATCTCCCATAACAATAACCTTTGCATCAGGATCATCATCGAGAATTTCATCTACCAATGCTCTTGACAGTTGAGCCGCTGCTACGCGCAATGGCCTACTTCTTTCTTCTCCTCCCCAACGGGAGGGATAATGATTCACAATAAAATGCATGGGTTCACCATCAAAAACTCCTGAAACCAAAAGTTGATCCCGGGTGTAAAGTCGACTTCCATCTTCCCGGTAATATTCCAGTGGTACCGATCTGGAACTGGTCACCCTGAAATAACGTGGCTGATAAAGCAATGCAACATCCATCCCTCGACGATCGGGTCCGTAATGATGTACTATTTGGTAATTAAGGTGGCGTATCCGTTCGTTTTGAACCAAATCTTCAAGAACTGCTCTGTTCTCCAACTCACACAACCCTATAATTGCTGGACCCGGAATGTTTTCATGAGAACCCAGCTTAGAAATGACTTCAGCCAATCGATCGATTTTTTCCCAATACTTTGGAGAATTCCATCTTTTTACTCCTTCGGGAGTAAAATCATCATCTCTGATGTTGGGATCGTTTATTGTATCGTAAAGGTTTTCCAGATTGTAAAACGCAATAACCCCGGCACGCGTTTGCTGAGCATAACTGAATTGTGTTGCACCAAACAGCAACATCAATGCTACTACAACAAAAAAACAACGATTCTTCGGTAAAATCATATTCCTAATTTTTCTTATATTTGAATTTAATCCTTACTTCCAATTATAGTGCCAACTATATCCATCATCCATCTCAAAGATATTAAAATAATTATCAGGCAAAAGTGATAAAAATCACCATCTTTTTACTGTTTTTTTTGAACATTGCAATCAATTAATTGAAAACAATTTCCCAATTTTAATCTTAAATAAACTAACCCAGTCAAATATATTATTTATTTTCCGCAATGGAATCGAACCATCTCAACAGGGGTAATGTGTTGACAAATATTTAACATCAACAACTTTAAAAACACAAAAAAAAGGAACAGTTTTGTCTCAGGTTTGTTTTGCTAAAATCGTTCATATAATACCATAAATCAAGTAATACTTTTCATGAATAAATTTACATTTACATTAATAGCTTTTCTTCTGGCTGGCTTTTTGGTAAAAGCACAGGAAACCGGCATAAGCGGAAGAGTTATCGACACCTTTACAGGCAGAGGAATCCCTGATGTTTCAATACAGTCTGAGGGCCTCAATGTTGGGACATCAACACTCGAAGATGGATCTTTTTCGCTTCAACTAGCAGGTGGAGAAGAGTTCCGAATCACTTTCTCACACCCGGATTACGAAGAGTTTATCCGTGTAATCAGGACTGTACCCGGGCGGATGCAGAATCTGGGAGACATTCATATGATGGAAGCCACCACAGATTTTGGAGACATTCCTACCATGGATTTTTTCGACGTTGATGAAGATGGAGATATGGCATCTCAAAACATCATTGGCTTGCTAAGTGCTTCGCAGGATTTGTATCTTTCGCAATCGGCATTTAAATTTGGAGCCACTCGATTTGCCGTGAGAGGATTTGATCATGAGTATACCCGCACTTACATCAACGGGGTTAACTTTAACGACCAGATTCGTGGCAGATTTAATTTTGGAATGGTGGGAGGACTTAACGATGCTGTAAGAAACCGGGACGTGACCATGGGAATTACCAATTCCCGATATGGATTTGGGGATTTGGGCGGACTCAACCACATCAACACACGTTCAACCTCATATCATCCAGGAGGCAGAGTTACCGCATCCTACACAAACAGAAACTATACGCTTCGGGGCATGGGTATTTACTCTACCGGACTGATGGAAAACAATGTTGCCATTACAACTTCAATCGGATACCGTTGGGCAGGAGAAGGTTATGTTGAAGGTACTTTTTACAATAGCTTTGGCTATTTCCTCTCTGTGGAAAAACTGTTGGGAACAAACAATGAGCACTCTCTCTCTTTCACTACATTTGGTGCACCTACTCAGAGAGGCATGCAGGGGCCTTCCTTTGATGAGGTTTATGACTTGTTGGACAACACCTATTATAATCCCAACTGGGGATATCAGAACGGAGAAAAAAGAAACGCCAGGGTTGCAACGTCGTATGATCCTGCTGTGATTTTATCGCACGTTTGGACCATTAACAGAAACACAGAACTGATGTCGGGAATTGGTTTAAGATATAACCAATACGGAACCACCGCTCTCAACTGGTATAACGCGGCCGATCCACGACCGGACTACTACCGATATCTTCCAAGCTATCAGAACATGCCTGAAATTCAGGAATTATACCGACAACAATGGAGAAGAGACGTCTCTGTTCGCCAGGTGAATTGGGATAGGCTTTACGACGTAAACCGCGATCGTGATCGCGGTTTGTACATGGTGGAAGAGCGTCACAACGATTTAATGGAGATGACCTTCAATTCTCATTTCAGAACCCGGGTAAACGATGTTCAAACCATCAACATAGGCATTGAGGCAAAAAAATCAAAAGGAATGTCTTACAAAACTGTAAACGACCTTTTAGGTGCTCAGTATTGGCTGGATGTGGATCAGTTTGCCGAAAGAGATTTTCAGGGTGATCCGCAACGTATTCAAAACGACATGAACAATCCAAACCGACAAGTTCGGGAAGGAGATGTATTTGGTTACGATTACGATATGCACGTAAACAGTGCATCCATTTGGTTTCAAAATGAGTTTGAATTTCCACGAGCCGAACTTTTCTATGCAGCACAACTCTCATATACCGGTTTTTACAGAGATGGAAACATGAGAAACGGTAGAGCACCGGAGAATTCATATGGCAAAGGAGAAGTGCATAATTTTATTGATCAAGGGTTTAAAGCCGGTGGTAATTACAAAATTACAGGGCGACACATGGTTGCAGCCAATGCCATTTACCAAACAAAAGCTCCTCTCCCATTTAATTCGTACCTATCGGCAAGAACCAAAGACAATGCCATACCTGAGTTGTCAAGCGAGCGCATTGCAGGAATAGATGCCAGCTATATTGTTGCCATGCCGGCTGTATCGGGACGTATTTCTGTGTTTCAAACCAATTTTTATGATCAAAGTGAACTGAACAGCTTTTACCACGATGCCTATCGCACCTTTGTAAATTATGTGATGACAGGTGTCAGGAAAGTTCACAGAGGAGTGGAATTGGGTGCCTCAATCAAACTGACTCCCAATCTGGATGCCAGGGTTCTTGGAACCATTGCTGAGTATAGGTACCAAAACAGGCCAACAGGTTATATCACTTATGAAAATGCCAGTCAGCCAGACCAAACAGAAACTGTTTACCTTAAAAACTTTTTTGTGGGTGGAACCCCACAAACAGCGGGCTCAATTGGATTGAACTATTCACACCCCAGCTTTACTTTTGTGGAGGTCAGCTACAACTATTTCGACCGAAACTACATTCAACTGACTCCCATCAGGAGAACCGAGGCTGTAACACAATTTCCTGCCTACTCTCAGGAAGAGCGATCAGCCAGAGTCAATGAAATTGTAGCCCAGGAAAAATTTGATGCTGGCGGCACGTTGGATGCCTCTATCGGAAGATCTTTCCGTTTGGATGGAGGATATTTTTTGAGCATCAATTTTAATGTGAATAATATTCTAAATAAGACCGACCTCAAAACCGGTGGTTTTGAGCAGGGACGATTCGATTTTAACGACTATTCAATTGATGCGTTTCCCGGAAAATATTACTACTCCTTTGGACGTAACTTCTTTTTAAATGTAGGCTTAAGATTTTAACAACATAGATTTTTGACGATGAAAACATATTCAAGACATAATCTCACACATATGAAATCACTCATTCAGCTATCAACTCTGTTTATAATCATCCTGATACTTTTCAGTGGATGCCGGGATGAGAATTTTGACACACCACCCCATGACAGACCTCAATATCAGGGAGAGTCAAACATATCCATCCAGGAGTTTAAGGCAAAATATAGTGGACAACTGGAAGAGGTAACCGGAAATGAGGTTATTTCAGGGGTTGTAACAGCCAATGATGTTTCCGGAAATTTATACAAACAAATTTTCATAGAGGACGAAACCGGAGGTTTATTGGTGGCCATTGACCGCAACAATATTTACAACGACTTAAGAGTTGGACAAAACGTCTATATCGAAGCGTCCGGATTGTATATGGGACAGTATGGCGGAATGCAGCAATTGGGATACAGGTTTTCCAGAGATAACGACGGAAACTATTCCATTGGACAAATTCCTTGGGAATTGTCCAGACAACATCTGTTTAAGGATGACTACCCCGATCCGGAAGCCGTTGTCCCCATGTCACTGACCCCAAACAACATCAGGACTGAATACTATGGAAGACTTGTAAGGTTGGATGGCGTCTATTTTGATGATGCCGGGCAAAGATATTCGTTCCCAACACAGGAAGGAAACATTCAAACACTGAACAGAATTATCCGATTCTCGTCCAATTCTTCACAAACTGTGACGGCCAGAATGAGCAGCGCTGCCAACTTTGCCGGAGATACCATTCCCTCTGGAATCGGCAGCGTAACCGGAATATTGACTGTGTTTAACAACACAGTTCAGTTGATGGTAAGAGACATCCATGATGTTAATTTTGAAGAAAATCCCGATGGTTGGGGACTTGAAGGTTCTCCCTGGTCGGTAAATTATGCAATTGATAACCAAGACAACAACAAAACAGGTTGGGTAAAAGGGTACATTGTCGGAACACTTCAACCCGGTATAAACGATGAAAATCCTGTAACCAGTAATGATGACATTGCGTTTGAACCTGATCCTGATCTCGAAATGTTTATTACACAGAATTATATTGTTATCGCTCAATCGCCTGAAGAAAGAGACTGGGAGAACTTGCTGGTGGTAAATCTACCACAAGGTTCATCCATGCGTTCAGTTCTGAACCTGAGAGACAATGAAGGTAATTTAGGTCGTGAAGTCCAGGTAAGGGGTTCGCTGCAAAATATTTTAGGTGCTGCCGGAGTTCAAGTAGCCACCGGATCTGATGCCGACTATAAATTTGGCTCCACCGGCGAAGAGATTCTGTACGTACCATTCAGTACTACTTTGAGTCCGTTCACCACCTATAGCGTGACTGGTGCACAGGAGTGGGAGGCAAACAGCCAATACAATTACGCCATCATGAGTGGTTATGTAAATGCTACGCAAACCCGCTACGAAAACGAAGATTGGTTAATCTCTCCTGCTATTGATCTCACAGAATATCATGCCGCACATGTTACTTTTGAACATGTAAGCAGATATGGCGACAACAACAGCGATCACACATTATGGATTAGTGACGATTACACAGGTGGGGATCCAAATTCAGCCAGCTGGACACAAATCATCATCCAGAATTATTCATCGGGTGGTTCATGGTACGATTGGGCAAACAGCGGACGATTAAATATTCCGTCAGAATTCACCGGCAAGGATGGAATTCACATTGCGTTCAAATACCTCTCAACAACATCTAGAGCAGGAACCTGGCAAATCAATGAGTTCTATGTGATCAGCGGAGAGGGAAGTGAAGGACAAGATCCAGGGAACGGAGATGGTAATTTTGATGATCCTCTTTCCATAGCAGAAGCATTGGTAAATCAAAATCTCAACCTTTTCACATGGGTAGAAGGTTACATAGTGGGAGTAGTTAATCAGGTGTCAACGGTTAACTCCAGTAATGATGTTACATTCAATGCGCCTTTCCCAAGTTTCACCAATGTATTATTGGCCGACGATCCAAATGAAACGGACTACAACAACTGCATTGCCGTGAATTTACCGGCAGGTACAGATCTGCGTTCACAGGTGAATTTGGCAGACAATCCGGAAAACAAAGGCAAGAAATTGAAAGTGTACGGCAATCTGCGTAATTATTTTGGTATAGCAGGCTTAAGAGACATTGAGAGCGACGACCCGTTTGTTTTAAGTGGTGAAGGTTCTGATCCGGGCGACCCCGGTGATCCAGGTGATCCGGGCGATCCGGGCGATCCGGGCGATCCTACAGGTGATGTAATCTTCCTTGAAACTTTTGGAGATGGAGATTATCCTTTTGGAGAACGTCCTAAAATCAATGATTTTGATGATTTTGACAATCAGGACGTCACTTTCTCAGACAGTTGGGAGCGTGCTGATATCAGATCCACAGCATCAATGAATGCACACGTTTGGTTGCCTGTTGGTGATAGTGAATTGGTTATTGAAGGAATTGACATTTCAGGATTTACCAATGTGCAGTTACATTATGATTTTACAGGAAACAATTCAACCAATGCCAACAGTTTAATTGTAAAGATAAATGACACTGAAGTAACTGTTCCTTCCGTCAATATATCCAGCAACACGTACAGCACCATTACCATTTCTGAAACCATCACAGCTGAAAGTCCTTTGAAAATTGAGTTCATTGGAGAAGAAGGCAAGAATTTAGTGGGATTCAGACTTGATAACATCAAATTGACCGGCGAAATAGAAGAATAACCTTTTCAAAAAAATAAAGTATAAAAACAGAGGTTTATCTCATAAACCTCTGTTTTAAATTAATCATATATGGTAAGATTTCTAAGACTTCAATTCACCATTTTCTTTTTACTGACAGTATCCATACTGCTCTCTCAAAACCCGCATGGATATTATAACAATGCAGTTGGTAAGAAAGAAGCCGAATTAAAATCAGCGTTATACGAAATCATTAAATACCACACCAACTTAAGTTACAGTGCTCTGTGGGTGATTTTTAGACAGACTGATGAACGCGAAGACGGAACTGTATGGGACATGTACTCCCCTGTTATCAGAACTCTGAACACAACCAGAGGTTTGAACAGGGAACACTCATTTCCGGTAAGTTGGTGGGATGGCACTAGGGATGAATCCTTGGCAGCCTATACCGATATCAATCATATATTTCCCTCCGATGCAGAGGCCAATATGGCAAAATCAAACCATCCACTTGGTGTGGTTGGCTCCAATCCCACCTATTACAATGGCATGACAAAAGTGGGGCAAAACATCTTCCCCGGGTACACAGGGCTGGTATTTGAGCCGGATGACGAATATAAAGGTGACTTTGCAAGAGCTTATTTATATATGGCCACACGCTATCAGGATTATGTCAACCGCTGGAGAAATTTCACCATGCTTCAGACCAACACTTACCCTGTTTATCAGCAGTGGGCCATTAATCTGTTACTGCAATGGCACAGGGAAGACCCGGTGAGTGTAAAAGAGATTGAGAGAAATGAAGAGGTATTCCGTATACAGGGAAACCGAAATCCATTCATTGATTTTCCGGAACTTGCAGAACACATTTGGGGCAACAAAAAAAGTGAAGAGTGGATTATAGATATTAGTGATTATCAGTCGGTTTTAATCACCCCAACCAACAATACCGAAGTAGCATTTGGAACAGTGGTAAAAGGACAAACCGCTACCCGTTCGCTCTTTTTCAGGGGGAACAACCTTTCTGAGTCACTCTCTCTGTTCCTGTATGGTGCCAATTCAGCATATTTCTCCATAAGCATAAACGAAATATCATCCGCACTTGCTAACCGGCCGGAAGGCTATGAACTCCAGATAACATACTCCCCAATCCAAGCCACAGGATTGCATTCTGCCACCATCCTTGTTTCTGATGGAGGTATGAATGGTAGCGTCACAGTTAACATTCATGGTCAAAGTGTTGCCGAAGATGAGATTGTACCACCAACCGCTCTGCCGGCTACTGATGTTACGGCGACAAGTTTCCAGGCCAATTGGCAAGCTATGGAGGATACCGATTTTTATATACTTCACGTGTATGAGCACGACAATGGAGAAGCAGAACTTCTGTTTTCGCAGGATGATATTTTTGACAACTTCTACGAAGTTGTCAACCTCAACCCTGAAAAACAGTATTCGTACAATGTATCACGTGAAGTAAGCGGAATTCGTACCGAATCATCAAATACCATACACGTATCAGAAGGAACAAACATCAATGAAGAGACCAGTGAGTTTTTAGTCCACACCCATCAGAAAAACATCTACATTCACAAATCAATGGGAAATCCTGTAAACGCAAGGGTTTATAATCTATCCGGGCACTTAATCACTCAAAAAACACTTACAAACAGTGTATCCAAAATCTCTGTAAACGCCAGCGGTGTTTACTTTTTGCATATTGACGGGTACGATGTAAAAAAAGTAATGATAAACAACTAGCATCGATTAAATATTAGATAAAAGAGCCCTGAAACGAGGGCTCTTTTCGTCCACTACTAACAGATGGTTTTTATATTTCACCTGAATTTCGTATCTTGAAAAGGCAAATATACTATTGTTTAAATCACAATATTTTTTATTCCTTTGCAAAAAGTTGAATTAACCGGAAAAACAGAATATTAAAAATGAGTAAAGTTCTTGTAATTGGCGCCGGAGGCGTTGGAACCGTGGTGGTTCATAAAATGGCAGGTTTACCCGATGTGTTTTCAGAAATCATGTTGGCCAGCCGTACCAAAAGCAAATGTGATGACATAGCCGCTCAAATTGGCGGAAATCGCGTTAAAACAGCACAGGTTGATGCTGACAATGTGCCGGAACTGGTGGAGCTCATCAACAGTTTTAAACCTGATTTGGTGGTAAACGTTGCACTTCCCTATCAGGATCTCACCATTATGGATGCATGTCTGGAAACCGGTGTTTCCTACCTGGATACCGCCAACTACGAACCAAAAGACGAAGCCAAGTTTGAGTACAAATGGCAATGGGCTTATCAGGAAAAATTCAAAAATGCCGGACTGACAGCCATTTTGGGATGCGGTTTCGATCCCGGTGTTACCAGCGTTTTTACCGCCTATGCAGCAAAGCACCACTTCGACGAGATTCATTATCTTGACATTGTGGATTGCAATGCCGGTGATCACGGAAAAGCTTTTGCCACCAACTTCAATCCGGAAATCAATATCCGGGAGGTGACACAAAAAGGGAAATATTGGGAAAACGGCCAGTGGGTTTACACAGAGCCACATGAGATACACAAACCGCTTAATTACCCAGAGATTGGACCAAAGGAGTCGTACCTCATCTATCATGAAGAGTTGGAATCGTTGGTAAAAAACTTCCCAACCCTTAAACGGGCACGTTTCTGGATGACCTTTGGCCAGGAATACCTCACCCATTTGCGGGTGATTCAGAACATTGGAATGGCAGGCATTGAGCCGGTGATGTATAACGGAGTTGGAATCGTTCCCATACAGTTTTTGAAGGCAGTTCTTCCAAATCCGGGTGATTTAGGTGAGAACTACAAAGGATGGACCTCCATCGGATGCCGCATACGGGGTATTAAGGATGGAAAAGAGAAGACCTATTACGTTTACAACAATTGCAGCCACGAGATGGCATACAAAGAGACCGGAACACAGGCTGTGAGCTACACAACCGGTGTGCCATGTATGATTGGTGCCATGATGTACCTCCAGGGCATCTGGAAACAACCGGGAGTATTAAACGTTGAGGAGTTTAACCCCGATCCGTTTATGGAACAGCTCAACATCCATGGTTTACCATGGGTTGAAAAACACGATGTGGATTTGGAGTTATAAAAAGAAGTGCAAAGTATATTGAATGTAAGGAGAACTTCGTTGAGAAGTTCTCCTTTTTTAATTCTGATTAAACAGTTGGGATTAT
>NZ_SLWK01000021.1 GCF_004345615.1 Natronoflexus pectinivorans | reverse complement strand
GACCTTATAAACAACAAAAAAGCTAATTCCTTTATCTCAATATCTCAGATTCCGGCGCCCCTTAACCTTCTTAAGAAGCGGCTGCAAAAGTAGAGTGTTAAAAACGATATTCCAAATAAAATTGCAAAAGGTTTTCAACACAAATTACAAACATCAGGTAATGAGGTTATTTATTTTCTGACTCATCGGTAGAATCTGTTGATTCTTCCTCCTTATCTTTCTCCTCTTTGTATTTTGAGATGGCTTCCTCAGTTATAATACCTTTTTCCTTTAGGAGATTAAACCACATGTATACTTTCTTGATATCGGATACATATACACGATCCTTATCATAGTCGGGTAAAATCTCTTCAAACTTCTTTTTTAATGATCCTGCGTCTGCTTTTGGATCAACTTCGATGGCTTTCTCAAAAATGGTTACAAAAATATCTGACAATCTGACATCTTCATCTTCTGTGTATATAGAGATGTCTTCGAGCGCACTAATTTTTGAAGTTGCGTACGCAGGCATTCTTTTTCCGTCTGTAAGAGACTCAACAATTACGCTGTTCTTTGCTTGAGAAACCAGCTTAAAAAGTCCGGAATATCCGGAAATAGCAAGAATATCTTTTACCATAAGTTATAGATTTATTTAGGCTGCAAAAATACAATAATCCTGAATACTGCAAAGAATTAGTTAAGATGTTGCAAAAAAAATGCCATTTTGCGATAAGAATTCAATGTGGAAATTTCAATATTAATCAGGAAAAAGTAAATTCGTGAGAATTTACGAACCTGCTTTATTCAATTAAGGCAGGATTATTGTTAAAACATCTGACATCATAATAATATAAAATAATTAGACATAGACGATAAATAAAAAATTAATAATATGAGAATCTTAATTTTAGCATTACTTGCTTCGTTTATTTTAAATATCAACGCACAAAAGAAGGCATTGAGTCTTGACGATTTTGTATCAGCTCAAACATTTGCGGCTGAAAGAGTTCAGGGACTTCGTCCGATGAAAGACGGGAGTTCCTATTCCGTGTTAGAAGCAAACGGAACTCAAATTGTAAGATATTCTTATGCCACGGGAGAAAAAACAGGTGTGATTGCCTATATCCCAAACTTGAAGGATACTCCAATAAAATCCATTCTGGACTATGAGTTCAGCGATGACGAAACAAAAATACTTGTCTATACCAACCGGGAAAACATTTACAGACACTCCTTCATAGCGGACTATTATGTCATTGACATCGCACGCAGAGAGATCGAACCTTTATCTGAAAATGGGCCACAACAAGCTGCCACTTTCTCTCCCAACGGACATGCGGTGGCATTCGTCAGAAATAACAACATATTCATTAAAAATTTGAGATTTGGCACAGAAGCAGCCATCACCTCAGATGGGGAAAAGAACCACATAATAAATGGGATTCCGGATTGGGTTTATGAAGAAGAATTTAGCTTTAACAGAGCATTTGAATGGTCGCCCGACAGCCGGGAGCTTGCTTACATGAGATTCGACGAGTCTCATGTAAGAGAATTCAGTTTCCCCTTGTATATGGGGTCATCGCCAAATCAGTCGGAATTTGAGTTGTATCCGGGTGAATATCGTTATAAATATCCCAAAGCCGGCGAGAGAAACGCAAAAGTGAGCGTTCATGTTTTTAATCTCAGAAACAGAACCACCAAAGAGATGGAAGTTGGTGGTGATAACATTTATATTCCAAGAATTCGATGGACTACTCAACCCGATCAACTTGCCATAGTAACGTTAAACCGACGTCAGAATCAACTTGACTTATACATTGCCAACCCTTCTTCGGGTGTTGCAAGAACCATATTTACCGACAGAAACGAAAGATATGTTGACTACTCGGTACTTGACAACATACACTTTTTGGAAGATGGCCGACATTTTGCTTATGTTGGAGAACTTGACGGATTTAATCACATTCATCTTTTTGGGATGGATGGTAGAAACATAAGGCAGGTCACTAAGGGAGAATGGGATGTAACCAATTTCCTGGGATTTGATAACAGAAACAGGCTCTTTTATTTCCAGGCCGCGGCTGTTTCGCCGCTTCGCCGTGAAATATATTCCATTAGAATGGATGGTACCAGGTTGACACGTTTATCCGAAAACGAAGGAACCAATATGGCATGGTTCAGCATTGATTTCAGTTTCTTCATCAATGAATTCAGTAATACAACAACGCCTCCGATTTACCAGGTTTTTACCCGAAATAACCGGTTAATTAGAACCATAGAAGACAACAGAGCTGTGAAATTGCGTGTTGCAGAATATGCCAAACCAACCAAAGAGTTCTTTTCGTTTAAAAATTCTCAAAATGTAGAACTTAACGGCTATATCATCAGACCACTTGATTTTTCAGAGAGAAATCAATACCCTTTATTACTAACACAATACAGCGGCCCTAATTCACAAAGGGTATTAGACAGATGGGAACCAGGATGGGAATACTTTTTAGCAACTCAGGGTTATATAGTGGTTTGTGTAGATGGTCGCGGTACAGGTGCCCGAGGAGAAGATTTCAGAAAACAGCTATACATGCAACTTGGCAGGTTTGAGAGTGAAGACCAGATTGAAACTGCAAAATATATGGCCAAACGACCATATATTGATGCCGACAGAATAGGGATATGGGGATGGAGTTATGGAGGTTACATCACTGCATTAAGCATGAGCAGGAGTGAGATTTTCAGAACCGGAATAGCAGTGGCACCCGTTACAGATTGGAAGTTCTACGACACAGCTTATACCGAAAGATATATGCGTACACCCAGAGAAAATCCATCTGGTTATGCTAATTTCTCACCATTAAACCTTGCAGATAATTTACATGGACGCCTTTTCCTCATACATGGTTCAGCTGACGATAATGTTCATTATCAAAACATAATGGAATACAGTAATCGGTTGGTTCAGGCCAATAAACAGTTTGACATGTTCATATATCCCAATCGGGCACATAGTCTGATTGGGGGTAATACACGAAATCATCTTTATCACATGAAATTTCAATTTCTTGAAAGAAATTTGAAAAATTAATATTTGAACATCATTGTTGCAAAACCGATAAGTTCTTATATTTGCATCCGCAAATAAATCAGAATTGATTTATGGTTGGCCCAGATGGCGAAATTGGTAGACGCGCTAGTTTCAGGGACTAGTGTACGCAAGTACGTGCAGGTTCGAGTCCTGTTCTGGGCACAAAAGCCGTTAGTTTTTTTACTAACGGCTTTTTTTTTATAATAAACCCCTTGTTTTATATCGACCCTCATAACTTCTTTACCAAAATTTTATTGTAGAAATGGGTTTCAATTATGCTGAACCTCCCAATCGGGAATTTTCAATCTATAAATACGGTGGTTATGCTAAATTATTTCAACTACCGGGTGAAATAACTAAATGCTTTTCACTAAATTTATATATCAATATCGTTAGTCCCGTATTTCTCGGGATTAGATTATTAGATGTAAGATACTGAACACAGCGAAGTCCCGCTCAGCGGGATTAGACATAAGTAAATTTCTTATTATCAGCTGATTGTACAACACTACAGCGAATTCATAAACCTTTGATAATTAGGTGAATAAAAAAGATTAACGAACTATTAATATATGATACGAACAATAAACCTACAAAACAATGAAATCAGCAATAACCATAAGCATTTTAATTCTCTGCTTCCAATTCGCACTATATTCACAACAAATTAATAACATGATAAGCTACCTTGAAATTGTAGATATTGAGGATTCCAAACGGACAGTTGTTTATAGCGACACAGCACATTTTGAAGCACCAAATTGGTCACCGGATGGCAATACACTTTACTTTAATCAGGATGGCCATATTTATTCCATTCCAATAACGAGAGGTGTACCAACAAAAATTGAAATGGATTTTGCTGTTAATAATAACAACGACCATGTTTTATCTCCTGGTGGTACAGAAATAGCCATAAGCCATCATTGCGAAGATCAAAACTGGGAATCACTCATTTATATCGTTGATATTCATGGTGGAATACCCAGAAAGATTACAGAAAATGGGCCATCTTACCTTCATGGTTGGTCACCCGATGGAAAAGAACTAGCCTTTATAGGACTACGAAATGATCAATACGATATATATACCATTTCCGTAAATGGTGGCGAAGAGAAACAGCTAACCAACTCACCATCGCACGAAGATGGCTCTGATTATACTCCCTGCGGGAAATATATCTGGTTTAATAGTGACAGATCGGGAAATATGCAATTGTGGAGAATGAGGCGAGATGGCAGCAATCCGGAACAAATGACTGATGATGATTGGGTTGATTGGTTTCCCCACCCATCTCCCGACGGTCAATGGATTGCATTTTTGTCTTACCAACCCGGAGTTGAAGGTCACCCGGCGAATAAAGATGTGGTTTTAAGAATTATGCCTGCCAATGGAGGTACACCGCACATTCTGACAGAATTGTTCGGAGGACAAGGAACCATCAATGTTCCATCCTGGTCTCCCTGTAGTAAAAAGTTTGCCTTTGTCAGTTATAAGTTACTTTGATCCCAACATTTTCAGGATTTCACTCTTGGTATTGCAACCACCTGAACAACCGCCTGAACAGGCGGTTGTTTTATTTTCAGAGAAAAAAGTTTTCCAGATTGCCTTTGCCGCAATGGCAAAGGCAATGATTACTGTAGTATATGTAAAAATATCCTGCATCATCGTTTAAAAGTTAAGTGCAAAACATCCCAAGTCTTTAAAATTAGTTCCATATCAGTCAAACTCAGACACAATATAAATCAAAAGCATGGTAAGCCATTACAAAAAGAGCCTGCTACCAATCTGGAAAACAGCAAATGAGGTAAGCCATGCCAATCCTGTTGTATAGAATACTGTGAACATGGCCCATTTCCATGATCCTGATTCTTTTTTTATTGCCGCAATTACGGCAATACATGGAAAATAGATTAGAATAAACATCAAAAAAGCAAGAGCCACCACCGGATTATAAACAGGCATTCCATCTTCATATGTATCAGCTTTCATGTTTGAAATTAACATGGTGGCATCTTCCTCTGCATCTACTCTGGCCGACTGATAAAGAACCGACATGGTGCTCACAACAATTTCTTTAGCCGCGATACCACTGATAAGACTCACCCCCATTTTCCAATCGAAACCGAGAGGCTGAATGACTGGTTCTACAGCTTTTCCCAAACGGCCGATATAACTCTGCTCCTGTTGCTCCCGATGCTTTTTCTCTTTAAGGTCAATAATCGCTTCGGAATCGCCACTCGTCATTTGTTCCAGTGCTTCGGCATCAAGTTCTTCTATATCTGTTAAAGAGTAATTATGAGCAATTTGTTCAATCTGATTTCGGAAAGAATCGGCACTGCTTCCTTCTCTCGGAAAGTAACCCAGAAACCAGATGATGATGGAGGCAATCAGGATGATCCCCCCCATTTTTTGTAGGTATTGACGACCTTTAAACCACATATGTCGTGTGGTATTTTTAAGTGTAGGTATGCGATATGGAGGAAGTTCCATAACAAATGGAACATCAGTCTTGGTAAACACAAATCGCTTAAATAGTTTTGCTACTATAACCGCCATAAGAATCCCACTGCCATAGAGTACAAATAAAACAGTACCCGGATAATTTGGGAAAAAAGCTGCAATAAACAGAATGTAAACCGGCAAACGCGCGCTACACGACATGAAAGGATTGATCAACATGGTTAGCAACCTGTTATTGCGATCTTCTATGGTTCGTGTGGCCATTATGGCCGGGACGTTGCAACCAAATCCCATTACCATAGGTATGAAAGACTTTCCGTGCAACCCAATTTTATGCATGACCTTATCCATTATAAAAGCTGCACGCGCCATGTATCCCGTATCTTCCATGAAAGAGATAAAAAAGAAGAGAATCAGAATGTTGGGTAAAAAAACAATGACCCCACCAACACCGGCAATAATTCCATCTATCAACAGATCCTTAAAGGAACCATCTGTCATTACTCCGCCAAGCCATCCTGAAAGCCACTCCACACCATCTTCAATCCACTCCATAGGATAATGACCAAGCGTAAAGGTGGTGTGAAACATCAGCCACATAAAGAAGAAGAATATGGGAAATCCCCAGAGTTTATGAGTCAGGACAGAATCAATGGCATCGGTTTTTCTGCGACGTTTTACAGGACTTTCCTTATATGTTTCACGCATGGCTCCGGCAATAAATCCGTATCGTGCATCAGTAATAATGGTTTCAATATCCTCCTTCAGAAGATCTTCAATTTTATCAACCTGTTTATGCGTCTCAACAAGGATGTCTGAATAACTACCCCCCCTTACCATCTTTTTGTAGGCCTTATCGCCTTCCAATAATTTAATAGCAAGAAAACGTGGACTGATTCGGGATTTAAGTTCATCATGCAGTTTAATGTGTTCTTCTATTTTCCCGATGCTTCTCTCCAAAGTTTCTCCAAAATTAATTTTAACAGGCCTTGCCTCCGGAAACCGATCTTCATAAACTTCTATAACCCGATCGAAGAGCTTTTTGATCCCTTTCCCCTTTGAACTGACCGTTGGTATAACCGGCATTCCCAGCAGCAATCCCAGTTGATCATAATCCACCGAATCGCCTTTCTTCTGAAGGTCATCATACATATTTAATGCAATCACCACCTTAACGTCCATGTGTATCAGCTGCGTGGTTAAATATAAGTTTCGCTCTAAGTTTGAAGCATCAACCACGTTAATAACGATGTCCGGCACATGCTGACTGATATGCTCGCGCACAAAAACCTCCTCAGGACTGTATGCCGATAATGAATAAGTTCCGGGTAGATCGGAAAGATGGAAATTATATCCGTTATGCTTAAACGTACTGGTTTTAACATCAACGGTTACCCCACTGTAGTTTCCAACATGTTCGTAACTCCCACTGGCATGGTTAAAAAGGGTGGTTTTACCGCAATTTGGATTACCAACAAGCGCAATGTTTATATCTTTACGCTTTTCACGAACAGCAATTTCGAGAATTTCCTCGTTCAGTGTTCCATGATATGACTCCTCACTGGCTTGCAAGGCATCTTCAACTGTTACGACTTCAATAAGTTGCGCTTCGCTTCTACGCAGAGACACTTTATAGTCGAGGATTTGATATTCGATTGGATCTTTTAAAGGCGCATTCTTTATGACGGTAACTTTTTTACCTTTAACAAAACCCATTTCCAGAATTCGTCTTCTGAAAGCTCCATATCCTTTAACCTTTACTATTATAGCTTCCTGGCCATTGGTGAGCTCTGATAATACCATAGTTTTTACGTTTTCCGATTTAACCGACAAAAATAGTTTAACATGACAGATTAAACAATCCCTATTTTTAGGGGTTTTGGGATTAGGGGGGGAAAGTATTGAGTTGTGGAGTTTTGAGTTGAGGGTTTATCGGTGAGGTTAAGAGGTCGATTTAGATCGGAGATCGGAGACCGGAGACCGGAGATAACGCGAAACAGAATTCCGAAATGCGGAAAAGGTCTAATATCAATCAAACAATTTAAAACAGTTGCGGTGCCGCCGTAGGTGGCAAATATTGATAGAAAATAGTGTGATGCCCAACCCCGAGCGCCGCAGGTGTGCAATGCTTGAACCATATAAGACATATAAGGCGACTGGAAGCGTAGCGGAATTCCGCAAAACGGAACCATGTGAAACGGAATAGAATAAACATAGTGAATAGAATTCCGCAAAAGCGGAAACTGAACAGGAGAATGGAAACCAAACATTATTGAAGGACAATTGGAGTGCCGCCTTAGGTGGCAAATATTGATAGAAAATTAGAGTAATGCTATACCCCGCACGCCGTAGGTGTGCCATATTAACGGTAAAACATTAATTTTTATTAGTTTAGAATTTAGTGTTGATCGCTGAGTTCGTTATAAATATTCAAAAAAAATGGTGCAATTAATAAGTTAAAACAAATTTAATCTATAAACTATGAATCAATCTGTTAATGTCGCTGTACAGGTCATTCCTGTAGCACCCAATCATGATCTATACGAAATTGTTGATCAGGCTATTTCAGTCATCATAAATTCAGGCGTAAAATATCAGGTAACCCCATTTGAAACGGTTATGGAAGGAGATTACAACCAATTAATGGAAATTGTTAAACAAGTGCAGGAGGTTTGCTATACAGCAGGAGCCGATAAAGTCATATGCTTTATTAAAATAGAGAGCAGCAGGGACAACGTTGTATTGATTGAAGATAAAACCGGTAAATATATTTCCTGAGGCACAAGAATTTCATTTGATTGTAATAGGAAACTAAAAAAGGCTGTCGACGACAGCCTTTTTTCTACTTATTCAGATCTTCAAATTCAATGTTGGTAAATCCACTGGAATCAACCGTTTCAAGCTCTCCCTGCTGATCCGGCTCTTTTTCAACCACTTCATCACCCTTAACTTTTTTTATGAAATCGATGGCTTCTTGAAGCCCATCGCTAAACTTCTCAAAATCTTCCTTGTAGAGGAATATTTTGTGTTTCTCAAAATAAAAACGACCATCATCCTCAAAACGCTTTTTACTTTCGGTCAGAGTAAGATAGTAATCGTTTCTCCGGGTTGCTTTAACATCAAAAAAATAGGTTCTTTTTCCCGCTCTTACAGCTTTCGAAAAGATTTCCTCTTTGTCTCGCTTTTCAAAATCTTCTTGTTTGTCGAATCCTTCCATCTCGAATAAAAGTTTTATTAAATTAAAACACATCTGGTTTCGATAGTCAAAAATGGGAATAATTTTTTTAACATCCCAAGTTTTGTTTACAAAATTTTTCAATGTTTAAATTATTTATCCATTTACAACAAAGAAACAAGTATACGAAATACTGCATCAGTAGGTGACCACAAGAATATGAAGACCATCTGAAGATTAAATTAATAAATAATTGTTGTCCAGTAAAACTCTCTAGATTTCTCCCTTTGGACGAAATGATATGGCTCTCTTGTTTTTTGCTTTGGATGGTGTTAGTGACGGCATTGTCGTCACTAACACCATCCAATAAAACCTTTGCAACTGTCATTCCGAACGAAGAGAGGAATCTAAACTCAAACTATTGGTTTAACTCAATTTTACCGGGTGCCAATCAGTAAGCAAAATAGTATAAAACAGTCATACAGGCAGTCCATGTTTAAAATGAAACCTCCCTGATGTGAGACCCAACGACTAATTAACAATGTATTATAACATTTTCAATATATTGCATTAATATATAATTGTAGAAATTAAAAAAATGGCTATTTTTGCCATGTTCACTAAAGATTGTCATAATAAAAGTTCTTTCAATAATGTTAAGTAGAAGACTGCTAAGAGTTAAGGTGTTACAAATGGCATACGCCTATAGCAAACGAGGCGATGCCTCCATTCAGGAGATGGAAAAAGAGTTATTTCACAGCATATCCAAATCCTACGAATTATATCATCTCATTCTGATGCTCCTAACGGAACTACATCATTATGCAGAGCTGCGAATTGAAAAAGGAAAGAACAAAAAAGTTCCTTCACCCCAGGATTTAAACCCAAACACAAGGTTTATTGATAATGCTGTCCTTAAACAGCTGATAGAAAATCCGGTACGTGTAAAATACCAGGAAACTACAGGATTGTCATGGAGCAATCATCCGGAAATCATCAAAGGAATCTTCTCTAAAATCATTGATTCCGACATGTATAATGATTACATGGTGGCCAAGGATTATAGCTACGACTACCAAAAAAGGTTTATTGTAAAGCTCACAGAAAAAGTCATAGCACAACACGAACCTCTCTACACCGCACTCGAAGAACAGAGTATTTTTTGGAATGATGAATGTGAATTCATTGTTAGTATGGTGATAAAAACTCTGAAAGAGTTTTCCGAAGAAAAAGGCAGTGAGCAAGACTTACAAAAAGAGTTTAAGGATGAAGATGACAAAGAGTTTGTTAAAACTCTTTTCAGAAAAACATTACTCAATCAGAAGGAATTCACGGAATTAATCAAAACGTTTGCCCAAAACTGGGATCTGGAGCGCGTTGCATTCATGGATATTGTGCTTATGCAGATTGCATTGGCTGAAATTCAGGAATTTCCTAACATTCCGATTAAAGTATCGTTAAACGAATACATTGAAATCGCAAAACATTACTCCACTCCTAAAAGTGGTCTGTTTATTAACGGTATTCTGGATAAAATTACCAACCATTTAAAGGAAGAAGGTAAAATAAAAAAGCAAGGACGCGGTTTGATTGAATAAAACAGTAAATCAAGATGAAACTTTATTTGCTACCATCTATTGTATTGATTCCATTTGTTGTAGGTTGTCAGTTGTTATCTACTGGTGATGACAACTCGCAGAACAGTACCCAAATAGCAGAGAAAACAATATTGGTTCCAGATAAAACAGAGCACGATTTTGGCGATTTGACCTCAGGAGAAGAGGTGGCCGCTATTTTTGGATTTACCAACAATGGAAATGCCCCTTTAATTATTGAGGATATAAAAGCCGGATGCGGATGTACCAACCTTAAATATCCACGACACCCGATTCCACCCGGAGAGAGAGGTTCCATTGAAGTAACTTTCGACACCCGGGGAAGGCATGGAAATCAGCGACAAACAGTTCGAGTCTACTCAAATGGCAGTGAGGAATCCATCCTTCTGGTTATAAGAGCAAATGTTAGATAATTCTTTGTAAATTCGTTTATTGTCACTAAAATTGCAAAAATCAAAATTCAAATAGTAAATTAATTTTAATTCGATAAATATGTATAGTTTATTTTTGTCATTACCACCCCAGGCCGATGCGCCAAACCCATTAATGTCTTTATTGCCGTTTTTACTAATCATCGTGGTTTTCTATTTCTTCATGATACGTCCGCAGATGAAAAGACAAAAGGAGTTGCGCAAATACCGTGAGGCTCTTAAAAAAGGCGATAAAATTATTACCACCGGTGGTATTTATGGCCGTGTTGCTGAGGTAAAAGACAGCCAAATCATCATGGAAATTGCTGATGATGTAAAAATCAGAATTGATAAATCAGCGGTTATCATGGATATGTCTGATGCTGTCAGAAAATAGTAACATGATTTCATTCAAAATTGGTTTTGTTTGATATTTAATATATAATCAGAAAAATCAACATTGTAAGATTTTAAAGCAGGCTGTTTCTTATGAAACAGCCTGCTTTGTTATGTGATAAAACCCAAATTAAAACAAATCCAGTCTCAACAACATCCTACAATAATAAAACTCTGAAATACTGCATAAAAAGCCAAAAGATATAGAAACATATCAACAACACACCAAGCTGGAACTTGATAATTATGATTAGGCTTTTACATCAAAAACATTAACTTTATTGCTGAGTTAAGCAAATACTAAGATGAAACAAGCCATAGGCAAACCTTCACACACAGGTGAAGTACTGAGTCCAGTCGAAGTAAGAATGACTATGATGGCGAGTTCTCCCGAGGCTTCGGGAGCTATTGAATAACAATTTATAAAAATTTATTGCTAAACCTCGATCCGGAAACAAGATGGCTTCAAATTGATTGATAACAGAACATTCTGTAGCTTATGAGTGAAAAGAAAAAACTAAATAAAGAACTGGGGTTATTTGATGTATTCACAATCAGTACAGGAGCGATGTTCAGCTCCGGTTTTTTTCTCCTCCCCGGACTTGCCTCTCAATACACTGGTCCATCGGTTTTTGTTGCCTACTTGATAGCAGGCATTCTGATTATGCCCGCCATGTTTAGTATGGCTGAAATTGCAACAGCGCTTCCCCGTTCCGGTGGAGCATATTTCTTTCTGGATAGAGGCCTGGGTCCACTTTTCGGAACCATTGGAGGACTTGGAACCTATTTTGCATTGATGTTTAAAACGGCATTTGCCATCATTGGGATTGGCGCATATGCCTCGTTCTTTTGGGATGTTCCTGTGCGTACCATCGCTGTTATGGCCGTACTTTTTTTTACAATCCTTAATTTGATTGGAGCCAAAAAGACATCAGGGATGCAAAATTTCCTGGTTGTTTTTCTTCTTCTGGTGGTTGGTACATTTATAATAGATGGCATTGTCAGCATCTATTTAACAGACATCATTAAGCCGGCTCCAACTAAGGAACACTTTACACCATTCTTCAGTGATGGTTTTGAGGGAGTCATTACCACTGTTGGTTTTGTGTTTGTGTCATATCTTGGACTGACTCAAATTGCCAGTGTTGCCGAAGAGATAAAAAACCCTGAGCGCAATATTCCGTTGGGAATGCTTATCTCCCTTCTTGTAACAGGTTTGGTTTACTTTTTAGGTGTATTTGTGATGGTTTCACTGATCAACCCGGAAGATTTTTCGCGAGACCTTGCTCCTGCAGCCACTGCCACCAGCCAATTGTTCAGATGGCTTCCCAACAATAGCGGCGCCTACATAATGACAGCGGCGGCCATGGCCGCCTTTGCTTCAACAGGAAATGCAGGTTTGCTCTCTTCTTCCCGCTATCCATTTGCCATGAGCAGGGACAAGCTTTTCCCGGGTGGATTTTCAAAGGTGAGTAAACTAGGAACCCCAATTCCGGCCATATTGCTCACCGCATCGCTCATACTTTTCTTTATTCTGGTTTTGTCGGAGGAGGGAATTGCCAAACTGGCCAGTACATTCCAATTGTTTATATTTATGCTGATTAACTTTTCTGTTATTGTATTCAGAAAAAGCAAAATTGAATCATACGATCCCGGCTATCACTCCCCACTCTATCCTGCCATGCAAATTGCAGGAATCGTCATCTCCTTTATATTAATAATCTATATGGGGTGGATGGCAATTATTTTCAGCGCCCTTATAATTCTTGTGGCGGCACTATGGTATAAATATTATGCGAGAATAAAGGTTCAGCGCGAAGGTGCCATATTTCACTGGTTTGCTTTATTAGGTAAATACCAGCACCCGGAACTTGAAAACGAGTTTATGACCATTTTGAAAGAAAAAGGTCTTCGACATGGCGATCCATTTGATGAAACCATCATTCGGTCAAGGATAACTCACATACACAAGCCAACCAGTTTTGAGAAACTGGTTGAGGATGTATCCGATACATTTTCCACCGAAATGCACATTCACAAACAAGAGCTGATAAGAGAGTTCATGGCCACCTCCCCCATTGAACCGGCACTCATAATCCCTGAAGTCTCCCTGCTTTATGCTAAGCACGACGGGATCGATCACCCATCATTGAACATCATCATAACTGAACAAGGCATACATAAACCGGTGAGCAAAGGAAGGGTTTCTTCCCAAGACAACATAAAAGTATTCTTCTTTTTGGTAAACCCTGCAAAAGAGGCACGTCAACAACTCAGAATGTTATCACGATTGGTTGACATCATTGAACGGAAAGGGTTTGTTAAAGAGATGATGAAACATGACGGACATCGCTCTATAAAAGAGTATTTGCTTCACAATGAAAGGTTCATCACAGTAAAATTGATTAATGGTACTGCGCAGCAAGAGATGATTGGAAAACAACTAAAAGAGCTAAACCTTCCGTCCAATGTGCTTGTTGCCCTGGTTGAACGTAATAACGAGACCTTTGCACCAACCGGGAATACCGTGCTGCAAGAAAAAGATGTAATCACGATTATTGGAAAACCAAAATCGATTTCGCAACTTTACGAGAAGTATAAATGGGAAATACACGGCTAAAATTTAATCCATTATTCGGAAGAAGAATATAAAAAATTTGGCTCAGCAAACAAAACAATGAAGTTAAAAAGTATCGAAAAAATTAAAGCCATGCTTGGTCATCAAATACAGAAATGGCCATCCTCAATAAAGAAGATACAGAAAAATCAGGATGCCCTGATTTTTCTTATATTTCTTTTTATTTCCACAGCTTTTTGGTTTTTTAACGCGCTCCGCGACGATTACACCACGGAATTATCATACCCGGTTCGTTTTATAAACCTTCCTGAGAATAAAATCATCACCGAAACCTCCAACGAAAAAGTGGTATTCAGAATCAGAGCCAACGGCTATGCCATCTTGCGACAATTTCTGAGCGGAACACGCGTACCAATGAATTATGATGTGTCCCAGCTGCGAAGAACAAACCGACGTGGAGAAGAGTTCGCTTTTATTTTAGCCCGTGAACAACAAGGTATGATACGGGATCAGTTGCTGGTGGGAATTGAACTTCTTAGCATAGAGCCTGATACTATCTTTATTAAACTTGATCAATTGGTGACTAAAAATTTTCCCATTCGCATGAATGGGAAAATTGATCTGGAGAAACAGTTTTTAATCGCCGGGAATATATTATTCGATCCGGATTCAGTAGAAGTATCGGGTCCGAAACAGATTCTCGACACCCTGACCCATGTTTCTACTCAGCCTTTTAATGCAGATCGTTTAAGAGAAACCACCAGTCGGCGAATAGGGTTAAAGCCCATAAGTCAACTACAATACAACATTCAGCATACAAATGTAACCATTCCTGTAGAACCTTTCTCCGAGCAAACCATGAGCGTTCCGCTGCATGTAACCGGCCTGCCCGATACATTAAGAATTAAAACCTTTCCACCTGAAATCAGAGTGACGTTTAGAGCAGGACTCAGCCAATTTGAGAGAATTCACTTTTCGGATTTTGTCGCCACAGTTGATGGCAGCGTAGCACTCAGACCTGATCGTCCGCAAAGATTGCGTGTGCGCCTGGAACAAACCCCTGAGAATGTCTACTCGGTGGACTACTCGCCCCTTTTTGTTGAATACCTGATAGAACGAAGAAGGTAATTTGCTATTTATATTCAAATGACCAAAAAAGAACCACTTAAAATAGGTGTAACAGGCGGCATTGGTAGCGGCAAAAGCACCATTTGCAGAATATTTGAAATCCTCGGCTGTCCGGTTTACAATTCGGATCAACAGGCCATACATCTGATTCACAACCATCCCGAAATTATTGAAGGATACATAAAATTGTTCGGTAAAGATGTATATAATGATGGCATTCTAAACAGAAAACTGGTGGCTGATAAAATTTTCAACGAAAAACAGCTGTTGATTGAAATTCAAAACCTTGTACACCCCATTGTCCGGAATGATTTTAACCGCTGGTTTGCAGAGCAAACCAGCGCGGCAGTCATAAACGAAGCCGCCATTCTTTTCGAATCCGGCAGCTACAAGCAAATGGATAAAATAATTTCGGTGATCGCACCTGAACAATTGCGCATTGATAGGGTTGTAAAACGTGACAGAGTTTCCCCAAAAGAAGTGACCATCCGCATCAAAAACCAATGGACCGACGATCAGCGAATTCCATTGAGTGATTACATCATTTATGCGGACGATCAACAACTGGTAACTCCGCAGGTTATTGAAATCTATGAAAAGATGATCGAAACTTTTACTTCATAGCTAAAATAGCTATCTTTGCGTGATTTTTATAAGAGTTTACGTTTTAAACCATATAGTTTACAATGATAAAGATAACACTCCCCGATCAATCGGTACGTGAATACCCTGAAGGGATAACAGGTTACGAAATAGCAAAAGATATCAGCCCCAGGCTGGCCAAGGAGGTATTGAGCATAACTGTGAACGATCAGTTATGGGACATCACACGTCCCATAACTTCGGATGCCAACATTAATCTGCATAAATGGGAAGATGATGAAGGAAAACATGCTTTTTGGCATTCATCGGCACACCTTTTGGCAGAAGCACTTCAGGAATTATACCCCGGCACCAAGTTTGGCATTGGCCCAGCCATTGAGAACGGGTTCTACTATGACGTAGAGCCGGGTAACGGAGCTGTTATTACTGAAGCAGATTTGCCAAAAATAGAGAAGACAATGCTGGAACTGGCGCGTCAAAAAAATGAATACAGCAGACGAGAGGTTCCAAAAAATGAAGCGTTGAGCTTCTTTAATCACGATCCATATAAAGTAGAGCTTATTGGTGAGCTAGAAGACGGAACCATCAGCTTTTACCAACAAGGAGGATTTACAGATCTGTGCCGCGGTCCACACCTTCCCAACACCGAGCCAATAAAAGCCATTAAGGTTTTGAGCCTGGCCGGTGCATACTGGCGAGGAGACGAAAAACGCAAACAGCTGACCAGAATTTATGGAATCACATTTCCCAAGCAGAAAATGCTTGAAGAGTATCTTATTAGACTTGAAGAAGCACAAAAACGTGATCACCGTAAGATTGGAAAAGAGCTTGACCTGTTTACATTCAGTCAGAAAGTTGGTCAGGGATTGCCCCTTTGGATGCCCAAAGGAGCAAAGCTTCGCGAGCGTTTGGAAACATTTCTGAAAAAAGTACAGGTAAAATATGGCTACGAGCCGGTTATCACACCACATATCGGTCAGAAAGAACTGTATATCACATCGGGCCATTATGCCAAATATGGTGCCGATTCATTTCAGCCCATCAATACACCGGCCGAAGGTGAAGAGTTCTTGCTGAAACCAATGAACTGCCCTCACCATTGCGAAATATACAAAGCTCGTCCCCGCTCTTATCGCGATCTGCCCATCAGATTTGCCGAGTTCGGAACGGTTTATCGTTACGAACAAAGTGGTGAATTACACGGATTGACCAGGGTGCGCGGATTTACCCAGGACGATGCGCACATTTTCTGCCGCCCCGACCAGTTAAAAGATGAATTTAAAAAAGTAATCGACATCATATTCTACATCTTTAAAGCTTTGGACTTTAAAGATTACATCGCTCAAATTTCGCTTCGCGATCCCGATAATACCGAGAAATATATTGGTTCGGATGAGAATTGGGAAAAGGCAGAAAATGCCATCATTGAAGCTTGTAGTGAAAGAGGCCTGAACACGGTGATTGAAAAAGGTGAGGCGGCATTTTATGGCCCCAAGCTTGATTTCATGGTAAAAGATGCGTTGGGAAGAAAATGGCAGTTGGGAACCATCCAGGTGGATTACAATTTGCCCGAACGTTTTGAACTGGAGTACATTGGACAAGACAACTCAGCCCATCGCCCCATTATGATTCACCGTGCGCCGTTTGGAAGTATGGAGCGTTTTGTAGCCGTTCTGATTGAGCATACTGCCGGAAAATTCCCGCTTTGGCTGACACCGGAGCAAGCCGTGGTTCTGCCCATCAGTGAAAAATTTAACGATTACGCCAAAAAAGTTCAGAAACAACTTGAGAATTCAGAAGTGCGAACCATTCTGGATGACAGAAATGAAAAAATTGGCCGAAAAATTCGTGACAACGAGTTAAAACGGATACCTTACCTGTTGATTGTTGGTGAAAAAGAGGCCGAAAACGATGAAGTATCAGTTAGAAAGCAGGGAGAGGGAGATCAGGGAGCCATGAAAATAGTTCAATTTGCATCGTTTATAAATGATCAGGTTGATCAAATGTTGCAGGAAATTGATGAATAATAGGCAGTTTTCAAAAAAAATTGGAATAACTATTTTCATGAATTAAACACGTTTGCGTATATTTGTGACGTCAAAATCAGCATTTTTAACCGGTGAATCCGGTTAAAACATTTATATACAAAGACTTAATCAACCAAATTATTAATTAAAGTATAGGAGGACTGCATTATAAGACAGAGAAGAAATCCGGGACAAAACCCCAAAGATGAATTCAATTACAGGATCAATAACCAGATCCGCGTACCTCAGGTACGATTAGTAGGCGATAACATAGAAAACCCGGGGGTTTGCTCTACCTCTGAGGCGATGAAGCTGGCTGACCAGATGGAATTAGACCTGGTGGAGATCTCCCCGAAAGCCGATCCGCCCGTATGCAGAATTATTGATTATCAGAAATTTCTGTATCAACAAAGGAAAAAGCAGAAAGAACTTAAGCAGAAAACTGTTCAGGTGGTTGTAAAAGAGATTCGATTTGGACCCAATACCGACGAACATGATTACAACTTTAAATTGAAACATGCTGAGAAATTCCTTTCAGAAGGCTCTAAAGTAAAGGCCTTTGTTTTCTTTAAAGGACGAAGCATTCTGTTTAAGGAAAAAGGAGAAATTCTGTTATTGAAATTTGCCCAGGACTTGGAAGAACTTGGAAAAGTGGAACAGTTGCCCCGTTTAGAAGGGAAACGAATGACCATGTTCATAGCTCCAAAGGCGGCAAAATCAAAATAGTTGCTTATTATCAACTAAATAAATATATAGAAAATGCCAAAAATGAAAACGAATTCCAGTGCGAAGAAGCGTTTCACCATCACTGGAAGCGGAAAAATTAAGCGCAAGCATGCTTTTAAAAGTCACATTTTGACCAAAAAGGCAACCAAAAGAAAAAGAAATCTGACTTACGCTACACTTGTTGACAAAACAGATCTCAACAATGTGAAGATTATGTTGGCAATGAAATAGTTGTCAAATCATCAGATTAAAGAATTATTAACCTGAATGAATTAGCTGAAAAGAGTCCCGCCAAAGGAACGCTAACCATTCGAAAAACAGTAAAAAATGCCAAGATCAGTAAATGCTGTTGCTTCAAGAGCAAGAAGAAAAAAGATTTTAAAACTTACCAAAGGATACTTTGGTAGAAGAAAGAATGTGTGGACTGTTGCCAAAAACACATGGGAAAAAGGTCAGCAGTATGCATACAGAGACAGAAAGAAGAAAAAAGGACACTTCAGAAGTCTTTGGATTCAGCGTATCAATGCTGCAGCCCGTCTGGAAGGAATTTCTTACAGCAAGCTTATCGGATTGATGAATAAGAATGAAATCCGTATTAATCGTAAGGTTCTTGCCGATTTGGCCATGAATCATCCCGATGCTTTTAAAGCTGTAGTAAAAAGAGCAATGGCTTAACACCATTGACAAAAGAATTAAAAAAACGCTCTTGAAGAAATTCAAGAGCGTTTTTTATTGTGAGTAATAATGCTATTCCCTCGAAATGGTATTGGTGGTATATAGTCTCACGACCGAACTGGCTGAAAAAATTCCCAACGCACCATTGCTGATGTTTCCGGGGACATTGGCCGGCGGACCCGAAAAAATGGGACTTCGGTATTCTGTTTCAATGTATGCGCCCCTTATGAATTCAAAAAAGGGTTCATCAACCATCCATACTTCAACCATCAACTCATCCCCTGGCACTAAGTTATACTCATCCTCAGATTCGAACCAAAACAACCAAACACCATCGGCATAGTTCCCATCAAAAAATGTGTCGTCTGAAAATGCAGAATATTTATATTCGGAAGAGTGCCACCAATCATTTATTTTAAGCCTGAACCAATAAAAATTCTTCACATCCGGTGGATCCTGACCATAAAGGAATACCCGCCATATGTCCCATAAGCCAAAATAATCAACCCTAATAGAATCCATTGGAACAATTGGTGGCAAAAAACTTGAAGCTGTGTAAACCACCTCCCCTCCTCTACCATCAACTTCAGCATTGGTTATGGTGAGGGTGTATAAATGATTTTGTCGGCCATAATAATTTTCGGGTGTGAAATAATCGCCGGGAGAATCAGCCGACTCTTCGAGATAAATGGTTTCGTATCCATCTGAAATGGATACAGAAGCACCACTAACCCCAGGCATTGGCTTATTTTCAAAGTAACTGCCGGTGGTTGTCAGCCTCACCCTATGCGCCATGGTATCAGTCGTTATAATTCCATCCACCACCAACCGGGGAGCATCGCTCTTTAAATTGAGGTCGATCTCCTCTTCGCAAGAGGCAAACAAAAGAATGATGAATAAAAGCGGAGTTAATATATTCAGAAATCTCATAACTTAGAATTTAAAATTATAGGTAACTGCAGGAATGACCGAAAACAGATAGGTTTTCATAGCCCTGGTTGTGTAGGCATCATCGTCTGCTTTTTCAAAATTGATGACCCATGCATTTTTGCGCGCATAGGCATTATACACAGAGAAGACCCACTCACCATGCCATCTTCGATCGGGTCTGGGTCTGTTTTTAAGAGTAAAAGACAAATCCATCCTGTGATAATCAGGCAATCTTTCAGCATTTCGTCTGGAGTAGATGGGTATGATGCTGCCACCGGATTCAAACCTCCCAACCGGAAAAGTCGCCGGTGATCCCGACAAGTAAACCCAATTGGCAGCCAATGATGTTCGTTGCCCCGGACTAAACATGATGACCACAGATGCATCGTGAGGTCTGTCATAAGGAGAACGATACCAGAGATCATCATTAATTCCGTTAATTTGCCTGCGGGTATGGCTGTAAGTATAACCAACCCATCCGTTCCAACGACCATAATCAAACTGCGCCAGTAGCTCAAAGCCATAAGCATAGGCTTTTCCAAACCGGAGTTCACCTTCCAGTAATTCATTGAGCAGAAGCTCAGCATAATCTTTAAAATCTATGGCGTTCTTCATATTTTTATAGAACAACTCCGCACCCAAATCCAAAGATCCGCCCCAAATATGACGAAACAATCCGGCAGAAAACTGGTCAGACATTTGTGGTTTGATGTTTGGGGATGCCGGAAACCAAATATCTAAAGGCATTGTTCCGGTGGAGTTGGAAGCCATTTGCAGATACTGATATGTTCTTGAATAACTGCCTTTGACAGATGTGTTGTGATTAAGCATCCAGGTAAAGCCGGCACGAGGTTCAAAACCGTGATAAGTATTAAACACATCTCCCCTGCTGTAATGAGTGGTGTCAACCACATCATAATCCTCATCAAAACCAAATGAAGTTCCTTTGCCCACATTCTGAAACAGGGAGAATCGCAATCCGTATCGGAGGGTAAACCTGTCGCCAATACGTTGGGTATTTTCAGCATAAACGGCATGCTCCATGGAACGGTTTCTTGCCAACCTCAATTCGTTGAACATGGTTGTGGAACCTGTTCCACGCACATGCCCCGGCATGATGTTGTGAAACAACGACTGGACCCCAAAAGTGATGGAGTGATTATACACCGGGTAATAGTTAAAGTCGGCCTTCAGATTAAAATTCTCCATATCGGCAGTCCATAAAAACCCATCGGTATCGTCCTCACTGGCTCCCAACAGGTAATCGTAGTTGCTAAAGTTGAATGATAAATTTGAGAACAGACGCGGCGAATACACATGATTCCATCTTACGGAAAGGGTTTTATTGCCAAATTCAATGCGGTTTACCGTGTTATCCATCACATCACGCCCAAAATAACCGCTCACAAAAAGCCTGTCCGTATCGCTGAAAGTGTGGTTTAGTTTTGCATTAAAATCATAAAAGAACAGTTGATTATCCCGTACTGCCTCATCACTTGAAAAAGGGAGAAACAGATCGGCATAAGTTCTTCTCCCTGCTGCCAAAAAGGTTGTCTTCTCAGATAAAATCGGCCCTTCGAGCATCAACCTGGAAGAGATGGTACCAACACCTCCTGTCCCTGAAAAGCGACGACTATTACCATCTTTCATTCTGACATCGAGCAATGAGGATAAACGGCCACCATAACGTGCAGGAATATCACCCTTGAAAAGGTTGACTTCTTTAATGGCATCGTTGTTAAATACAGAAAAGAATCCCATGAGGTGGCCTGCGTTATAAACTATAGCCTCATCCAGTAATACCAGGTTCTGATCGGGATTTCCCCCACGCACACTAAATCCGCTGGAACCTTCACTGGCAGCCTGAACGCCCGGCATCAACTGAATAACCTTTATGGGGTCAACCTCTCCCATGAAGGCAGGAATCTCTTTTATGGTGGCTGAGTTTAACTTTTGAACTCCCATAACCGGATCATCCAAACGGGTTCTGGTGCTGTTACCAATCACCTCAACTTCAGTCAGCTCGGCTGTGGCTGGAAAAAGTTCAACATTGAGCACCAAATCAGCTTCTATCCTGATCTCCTTCTCAATAACCTGATATCCCAAATAATTAAATACCAGAGTATTGTTCCCTGAGTTAACCATCATGCTGTAAAACCCGTATTGATTGGATGCAACTCCCCGATGGGTTCCTTTAACTTGCATGGTAGCACCTATGAGGGTTTCACCGGTACTTCCATCCCGAATGTATCCGCTTACTACCGGTTGACGCTCCAAAGCTGTATCATCCGATTCGGCAAATGAGCTCACCGTGACCGAAATAAAAAACACTAACAATAAAATAGTTCTCATGCATTGCATTTTGTGGTAGGATTCCTCCTTGACCATTGATTATAAATTAGATATCAAGGCTAACAGGATAGTAATAGATAATTAGGATAAAAATGAAGTTCATAGAAAGGATTGTCTGTCATAGTCTGCCAATAAAAAATCCAGACACTGTTCTCAAGCCTATGAAATTAATTTTCGACAAATTTATTGTAATCAGAGAACAAATAATAAGCAATTTCGATGAATGAACATATTTTGTAGAGGAATGGCAGAAAAATTCCATTTCGGCGCAGTGGAATTGTTGAATTAAAGGATGAGGCTGACTCAAAAGTATAATATTATTCTCAATACTTGATATTTGCCAGCAACCTGGTTTTCACCCCGCCAAACCTCCCCCTAGTGGGAGGCTTAAAGTTCTTGCGAGATATAGGGGTGAAAAATTAAAGGATAACAGAATTTCTAATTCCGTTATTTCGACTGATATTGATCAATATGAATGGCGGACGATCGGTATAATTACTCTACTTTTTATATCTTTGTTGAAATCATCAAAAAACAAAAATATGCGAATAGCACTGATTGGATACGGAAAAATGGGTAAAACCATTGAGAAGATTGCAGAATCACGAGGACACGAAGTTGTGGCACGAATTGATCCGTTTAGCGGAGAAGATTTTTCGGCACCGGGATTACCTACGGCCGATGTGGCCATTGAATTTACCATGCCCGACGCAGCATACAACAACTATATGGAATGCTTCAAACACCATGTTCCTGTTGTTTCGGGAACAACAGGCTGGCTTGAAAAACTCCCTGCTATCAAAGAGAAATGTAAAAATGAAGGACAGACATTCTTTTATGCATCCAACTTTAGTGTGGGGGTTAATATCTTTTTTGAACTGAACAGACATCTGGCCAAGCTCATGAATACACAGAACGGATACGAGGTTGAGATGACTGAAGTGCATCACACTCAAAAACTGGACGCTCCAAGTGGTACCGCCATTTCATTGGCCGAAGATATCATTGAAAACATCAACCGAAAAAAGAAATGGGAGCTTGATCTGCAATCATCAAGCGATGCCATCAAAATAAAAGCTGAACGTGAAGGTGATGTTCCCGGAATACACACCATTAAATATGAATCAGAAGTGGATGAAATCATCATTCACCACAGCGCAAAAACCCGTCAGGGTTTTGCTCTTGGTGCTGTTCTTGCTGCTGAATTTGCAGCTAAGAACAAAGGATTTCTCACCATGAAGGACATGCTAAAATTCTAACTCTTAAAAAAATGATGCAAAATATTCCTTTGGCTCGTAAAATCAGGTTTGCCATAGCAGTTGTGGTGTACCTTCTCACAGTGATTTGGATCGGCAACTTCTGGCTACTTTTTGGGTTGGCCGTGATATTTGATATATACATCACGAAAAAAGTCCCCTGGGACTTTTTAAAGAGAACCAAAGACGGCAAAAAACCTGCTGCCTGGCTTGAATGGATCGATGCCCTGGTGTTTGCACTGGTTGCCGTTTATATCATCAACATCTTTCTTTTTCAAAACTATAAAATTCCAACATCTTCGTTGGAAAAAACCATGTTAGTTGGCGATCATCTTTTTGTGAGCAAACTTTCATACGGCCCAAGGATGCCCATGACTCCCATCGCCTTTCCATTGGTGCAGAACACATTCCCCATTGTAAACTCGCCTTCGTTCACAAAGTGGCCAAAATGGGATTATAAGCGCTTGAAAGGATTTGGAAAAGTTGAGCGTGATGACATTGTCGTCTTTAACTTTCCCACCGGAGATACGGTTGCCGTTTACCGAACCAACCCCGATTATTACATCACCATCTACGAATTGGGTCGCAACCAGATAAATCAGAACCCTTCTCTTTTGGAAGGACGACAGTTTGATTCTGAATATGAATTGCGAATGTTCATCAATGATTTGGGAAGAAAGATCGTATATAATAATCCCTCTGAATTTGGAAAGGTTCTATACCGCCCTGTTGATCGTCGTGACAATTATGTAAAAAGATGCGTGGCTTTGCCTGGAGATGTTTTTGAAATTCGAAGTAACCAGATATACATCAATGGCGAAGCGGTGGAGAACCCCGAGACCTTGCAACACAATCATCATGTGATAACAGACGGAACCAGACTGAACCAGCGTTTCTTTGAGCGACTTGAAATATCGCAGGACGATGTGCGGGATGGAGGCATTGGTCCTCACTACGTTCTGCCTTTAACAGAATCAATGGTGGAGACCATTGAAACCTACAATTTTGTTGAAAGTATTCGTATTGATGAGCATAGAAATACACGAGGCATAGAGCAGGTCTTCCCTTACAGCAGAAATTTTCCCTGGAGCAGAGATAATTACGGTCCTCTGACCATTCCCGCCAAAGGTGAAACAGTTGAACTTACGCTGGAAAATCTGTTGCTTTATGAGAGAATCATTACCGCATACGAAGGAAATTCTCTTCATGTGGCCGATGGAACCATTTTTATAAACAATGAACCGGCCAATTCATACACCTTTGAAATGGATTACTATTTCATGCTAGGCGACAACCGTCATAAATCTGCCGACTCACGCTATTGGGGCTTTGTACCCGAAGATCACATCGTTGGTCGCCCAATTCTGGTATGGCTATCACTTAACAAAGACAAAGGCTTCCCATCAAACATCAGGTGGAACCGTTTTTTTAAGGTTGTGAAGGGGGATTAAGTTGTTTTTAGTTTTGGGTTTAGGGTTATTAGTTTAGAGTTTAGAGTTTAGAGTTTAGAGTTGAACTATGAACCACAAACTATGAACCACAAACTATAAACTGTGGAACCATAAACACCATAACCTTTTAAATTTGATGAAAAAGCGGGTTATATTTAAAATTATCGTTTGGATTGCTGTTGGGGTGGTCATTTCCGATTTAGCTTATCGTTACGGATTTGAGCTATTGGAGATTCCAACTTCATCCATGGAGAAATCCATATACGCCGGTGAGTATGTTTTGGTTAACAAACTCATTCCCGGCCCCAGATTTTTCAGTAATAACCCCGAAAAGTACCGTCGCTGGAGAGTCAACAGAGAACCCAGGTACAATGAAGTTGTGGTGTTTAATTTTCCGGAGGCAGATACGGTTTTAGCCAACAGACCCGGAGAGAGTTATTATCTGTTGAAACGACAACATCCTAATTACAGAGATTCATTGAAGAAAGAGTTTTGGGGGGAAACGATTCCTCTAAAGGTGAACCGAAGGCCGAGGATGTTAAAACGGCTGAAAGGTCTTCCGGGAGATACAATTTTAATTGCTCAGGGAAAACTCTTCATCAACAGTCGTCCTGCCGTTGAAGCCGGGACATCGGTCTCATCCTGGCAGTGGAGAGGTTCACACGATGAATTTAACTGGTTTGTGGAACAAAATAATATTGCGCAGACACCGATAACACGAAATAACCGCTACTTTCTTAAGCTCTCGTTAAATGAGATGGAAGAGATGGCTGCTCCGGCTGAGTTGTTAACCAGAGATGTTATGCGACGAGGAATTCCGGATCCTCACGTGTTTCCTTTTAAACGAAATCTGGGATGGAATTCAGATAATATGGGACCGGTATATCTTCCACGTGCAGGAGAAACCATTGAGATTAACCCGGGAAACATCCATTTTTACCGCAGAATGATTGAAGTATTTGAAAACACACCCATAGAAGTTAAAGGAAACTACCTCTTTTCCAACAACATTCCCATCAGCCGTTATACATTTAAAATGAATTACTACTGGGTACACGGCGATAACCGCCCCCACTCCTTCGATAGTCGATACTGGGGTGCTGTGCCGGAAAACCATTTGGTTGGAGTGGTGATGAGAAGATAAAATAAAAAGGGAAATTCAGTGAATTTCCCTTTTATTTTAATCTTATTGTTGTAATTCTATCTTCTGAAAGGATTATCGTCAAAGCTGCTTTTTTGTATAGATTCATCCTGTCTATCTTCATCAAACCCACTACTGCTTGCTCCAAAAGGTGGTGGTGGTGGCACATTTTCATCTGCCGACCCCATTATAATGGAGATGGTATTATCAATTTCTACTACCATTAGGTGTGGTGATATATATTTTCTTTTGGTTTGATTTAGTTGCATTACAATCTGCAATATTATATTATTGGGTTAAAACACCAGCCTGTAATCAGCTTTTCCTTCCGCACTTCTGATAACAAATATGAATATACCTTTGTTTTCAACTGGTATTTCGTTATTTGTATGGTTGTTTAACCTTCCACTATTAATCAACCGACCCTGAACATCATACAAATAAAAGTAAGGTCTATTTAAATCGCTAATATACGCATAAATTTTAGAATCAAAAGTGTAAACAATTATGTTTTCTCTAATATCACAAGTTTTAGATTCAATTCCGCCAGTAGTAATGCCAGATTTCAGAACCAATTCGAATCTGGCTTCGTCTATTTTGGCAGATGTTACATCAAAATGGTAATCATCATATAGCAAATTAGTTACAGTGCCCTCTTGTTTATCAATCAGTTTTACTTCAAACTCGTAAGGTAATGTTGATGATTTTATGGAAAGAGTAACAGAGCCTGCCTTTTTAACAGAAAAACCTAATGGAACAACCAACTCGCTTGTTTCCTTTGGCAAACTATTAACAGCTAATCGGGTACCATTTGCCAGTGTAAATAGTTCACAGAAGTTTTCATTACCAGCAAGCATTTTCTGAGAATCATATTTATCTTCAGGCGATTCGGAGGCATAGGGAACAATAGCTACTGCAGCCTCGTCGGTATAACCATTGAAACTACTTTGTAGTTTTACCAATGGATAATTAGGTCCGCTACTGCTCTTGAGGTAACTATTGCTATTTGCAACCATGGCCATAGGCGTAAACGTTAATGAACCACTTCCGGTAGCAACATTCTGATCTTCTCCTATTGGAATGCGCACCCAAAATGCGTGGTGTGATGGAATTATATTGGCAGCTAAATTATCCAGACCTAACCCAACACCTACAGCATCGTTATACACTCCATAAATTCCTTTATCGTTTAACCAAATCCAAAATGATTCATCAAGGTTGTCACGTGTCAAATTTGTAAAATTAATAGCAGCCGGATATGGATTCCCTAATAAATGCCATCCGCGCCCTTTTTGTGTGCGGTTCATGTCAATTGGTAATGTACCGCTGAAAGGAACACCTGTAAACGCAACAGTGCCGGGCTGGCTACGGAAAATTAGACCGCGTCCTGATTCAAGGGTTGATTCTTCATCGAGTTCAAAATAGGTATTTGATGAATTATTGTAATAAAAAGCCTGCCCTGTTATACCTGCGGTGCTTTTGGTTGCACCAGTTACAGATGGCGAGGTATAGTAATTATATTCATCGGAGGTTACAATCTGCTCAATTCGCACCCGTTGCGGATTAACATTAAGAGCACCACCTTTTTGAAGATAGGAAGCATTGCCGTTCACTGAAGACTCCAACACAAAATCGCCGGTAACATCCAATGTTCCTCCTGTATGCTCTAATGAAGCACCTGCTTCAATGGTGAGGTTGTGAATTTTGCGATTGGTAGAAATTATAGGATAATTACTCAAACCAGACGGAATTCGGACACTTTTTTCGGGGATGTAATTACCCACCCAGTTGCCGTTGTTATTAAATACAGAACTTTCAGCACCAGACCATTCTAAAAGAATATCTGTTGAAAAATTACGGGTGATGGGTTCTGTAATCTGATTATAGAATTCATCGCTCAGTCCGTTTATGGTAATCACATAGGCTGTGTTCTCCAATAGTGGAAAATTAGGTGTGATGATAACAGTATCTCTCTCAGCAGAAATTTCAAACGTAAATAAAACTTCACCTCCCCCTTGCAGTTCCAGAGAAATATATTCACTTGCAGAAATATCCGTCAATGGAAGTAATTCTCCATCATCTAAATCGTACAATGGCTTGTTAAACACCAAAGTTATGGGACTATTGATGTCGAAAGCATTAAAATCATTCCTGGGATTAGATGCCAAAGGAACCAAAGATGGAGGTCGTCTGTCTAGTTCCAATGTGCGTCTTTCACTTCTCTCTCCTCTGTTGCTCTCTGCTACCAAATGGATGTAATACATTTGACCTGAAGGAATATCTGTTCCAAATATGATAGCCCTTAATTCTTCAATACCATTTTCCATTTCAACAATTGAACCAGATTTTATTGCAGAAATTCCACTTGAATTATGACCTGCAATGATTTGCTCCGCTGACGGAGGTGTTGAGTTGGTTGTAATAACATAATAGGTGGTTGCGGTTAATCCGGCTGCAAGATCAAGCTGAACTTTTAAATTCAATCCTGATTGATTCTGATTTTCGGTTCTTGGATAATCTTCACTCCAGGCAGGTGGTTGGGTTTGGGTTGTGAAATTCCAGCGGGTATCTGCAAAACCTGAATATTCAGCACCCGACTCAGCTGATGAAATAAAACCAGGCTCAATTTCAACATAGTACTCAACCCCATAGAAAAGAGGCGAAGTGGTCAGATCTATGTATAGAACATTATCAATGATAGAAACCTCCTCACTATTCTTGCTGAAGTTTCGTCTGGCAAAATCATCAGATACTCTTCTGATATATAGTTGTGTAGATGCGTCAGGGCCAAATACAATTTCCTGCTGAAATGTTAAAGACATCATGCCATTAACGGGAAAATCCTCAGTTTCTGGAACTGGATTATAAGGATTTTCAGTCACTAGAATGGGAAGATCTGGGTCACTCAATGTAGTAAACGTCCATTCACCGGGAGCAATCCCTTCAAATGGTTGATCATCGGCAACTGACCACAAAGCTCCAGCACCAATCACTACATAATATTCCTGAGCCGGTTCAAAAGTTTTATCAACCTGTATATTTAATGTATAATTATCGTTTGACCATGTAAGCATTGGATCTGACAAAGTACCCCGCACCACATACTCCCGAAAGAGAATATCTCCATTACCATTATTATACATTACGCTAATGTAATAACTGGTAGATGTGCTGGGTTGAAATTTAACAGGTCGGTCAAATGTAACGTTTAAATCAGCATTTAATGTAACCTCCGTTTCCTCATATTCAGGATCAGTGGAGACAACCGCCGGCGGCATAACCCTAGTAGTAAACTCCCAATCGTCTTTGTCAACAACACCTAATCCCGGGAATGGCATCAAATCTGTTGATTGCAAAGCACCATCTTCAATAACAACATAATATTGAGTAGATTCTTCAAGGTTTGAAGGTAGTGTTATAGTCAAAACTTTATTCTCAACATCAAATGCAAGAGAAACTCCAGGTGCAGTCACATCATACTCATGGAAAAGCACATCTCCATCATATTCAAAAATAGAGATCATTCCTGTTCCAAACTCCATTGGAATATCAAACTCTATGGTAAGTTCTGTATCGGTATCGATTCCGGTGGAGGTTGTTACGGGGGATAAAGATACCACTTGAGGTGTTGGGAATACGGTTTTAAATGACCAATCACCAGCAGCAATACCTCCAAAAGCCACGTCTGTTTCAACTGAAACAATAGCTCCCGGGGTAATGGTTATGTAATAATTCTCATCATTCTCTAATGTTAACTTAAAGTCAATTCTCAGAATACGGTCATCAATAATAGACAATCCATCATCGTTGGGAATTCCATTAACAATTGCAAGCGTTTTAATTGGGCTTCCTTCACCCTCTTTGTATAAAGAAACAACGTTTACACTTAATTCATTGAATTTAATGTCCTGATCAAATTCCAATAAGAATACCTGATCAACAGGAACATCCTGAGTATCATCCTCCGGAATATATTCAATGACTATCGGAGGAAGAAAAACCGTTGTAAAACTCCAGTCACCCTTAGCAGATAATCCCTCAAAAGGTGCACCCTCCATGGATTCTATTGCACCACTACTGAATGTAACATAGTACTCCGTACCATTTAAAAACGATGTTTCTGCCGGAAGTGAAATGGTGAGCTGATTTTCAATTACAGATAACAATCCGCCAGACGTACTCACATCGTAAGTGTGTAGCACCAAATCATCTGAATACTGTGCTATTGTAATGGTTCCTGTACCTAATCGAACATTGATATCAAAAGTTACTGTCAAATCAGTATCCACCTCTACTCCGACTGCTCCATTGGCAGGGGAAAGTGGGTTCATCTCAGCCAACCGGGGTTTTTGCTTTTTGGTGGTGAATTGCCATTCGTTGGCAGTTATGCCACCAAAATTCACATTGTTAAGGGATTGAATGGCGTTGGCTGGGATGGTGATGTAGTATGTAACACCATATTGAAGATCAGAATTAAAATCCATGAAAAGAGATTTTTCTGATATGGATAAACTCTGCCCAACTTGGGTATCTGCGCTTCCATTTTCAATTGAAAGCCGTCCATGGCGGGCACCTCCTTCATCCCTCAAATCAATATTGAAACTTCCAGAAGGATTAAATTTGATATCTTCACTAAAAGTCAAACTAAACACCTTATCAAGTGGCACATCATCTGAGTCTTCTTCAGGGTCATATACATCAACTACCGGTGTAGAATATACGGTAGTAAAATTCCACTCCGACTTATCCGTTAAACCAACAAAAGGTTCATCATTTGCAGTGGCTTCAATGGCACCTACTGATAAAGTGACATAATATTGAGTACCATTTTGCAATATTGAAGGAGAGGGCGTAATTTCTAATTGAGTATCAACAATAGACAGCCCAGAAACGGGCGTAAGTGTTTCAATTAAATCATCAGTAAGATACTCATATATGTAAACCTCTGCACCTGAACCGAATTGAATATTCTGATCAAAGGTGACAGTTAAAGCAACGTCGGTGGCAACTCCTGTTGCACCGTTAGAAGGTGAAAGTGGGTTTTCAACTACCAGTCCGGGTTTTTTCTTTTCAGTTGTGAATCGCCAGTTATTACTTTCACTATTATCAATTCCATTAAAACCAACGATAGCACCACTCCCGATTGTTACATAATACTCCTCCCCAGCTTCAAAATC
>NZ_SLWK01000020.1 GCF_004345615.1 Natronoflexus pectinivorans | reverse complement strand
GGAAGTTTCCATTATTTCTAGTTTTTTCAATGCACGGAAATGCAATAGTTATATTAAAAAAGCTTGCACTTTAATGATTGAAAACATATATATATTGCAAACTATCAATTATTTAAGAGTTTTTCAGCAACCCCTAGTTATACTAACCCTGAAAGGGTTTAATCAATAACCCGGGGTACAGCCCCGGGATGGTGAAACAAAAAAAACACAGCCCTAAAAGGGTGGCAGCAATTCTAATCCAAAACAACATCTCCATCATAAGACTCATTTTAAATAGAGATGCTTTGACGATATTATTTCTAACTATTTGAATTGCTATGTATTGCTTACGCCCTTCAGGGCTAAGTTCTATTTAGATCCATTTTCATAGGGCGTAGCCCCATGTTACTGATGACGCCCCATTGGGGCTATACAAAACTGACTCTTCAAAAGTAACGGCCATTTCTCAAAGCAACTCACAATCCAATTATAAATAGGTATCCTAATTTGTCAAACTAGAATTACTGCATAATTAATTCAGTGAACGTTATTCCCCGCATTAAAATTATTCCGCTACCCTATTGATTAAACATTTAAAAAAAAGTATTAAATTGCATATATAGTATTCATAAATCCAACCTTATGAAAAACATCACACACATCGGACGCGTTCTATTTGCTCTACCGTTTATTCTGTTTGGTTTAAACCATATCTTTCAGTATTCGTGGTACAGCGAAAACTTCCAGTCGTTTCTTCCAATCATTGGAGCCTACACAGTTATATTCACGGGACTAATAATGATAGCAGCGGGAATCAGTATGATTGTCAGGAAATATGTAAAGCTTACCGCATTAACGCTTGCCGGATTACTTTTCCTATTCATTATAACCATCCACATCCCTCAACTATTGGAAAAAAATGAGAGCATGGTTGCGCTCATTAATATGCTTAAGGATGTGTCTCTAATGGGTGGATCTTTAATGATAGCCGGCATGAAATCTAAACTGAACCAACAGGGAAAAGAATAGTTGCGTTAAATTTTTATCTTTGCCAAAAGGAATTAAACAACGTATCCAAATGGCTATTGATATACAACAAATACCAACACCTTGTTATGTGTTGGATGAGCAATTGTTCAGAAAAAACCTTGAACTCATTAAATCGGTGAAAGAACGTGCCGGAGTGGACATTATTCTGGCCTTTAAGGCATTTGCCTTTTGGCCGGCATTTCCCATTGTTCGGGAGTACATCCCCTACTCCACTGCCAGCTCCATTCACGAAGCCCGCCTTGCTTATGAAGAGATGGGCAGTTTGGCTCACACCTATTCTCCGGCATATACAGAAAAAGAGTTTCCTGAAATTCTGAAGTACAGCAGCCATATTACTTTCAACTCATTTACTCAGTTCGAAAGGTTTTTACCCATGGTAAAAACCTTTGAACGCAAAGTATCATTAGGTATTCGCATCAATCCCGAATACAGTGAAGTAGAAACAGATCTCTACAATCCATGCGCACCGGGTTCACGCATGGGTGTAATAGCCAACCAAATGCCTGATAAATTACCTGCCGAAATAGAAGGAATTCATTTCCATACGCTTTGTGAATCAACCTCCATCAACCTGGAAAAAACCCTTGAAGCCATTGAGCTGAAATTTGGCAAATATCTAAATCAAATTAAATGGTTCAACATGGGAGGAGGGCACCTGATGACCCGTGAAGGATACAACACGGAGCATCTGGTAGAGACCCTCAAACGTTTTAAAGCCAAATGGAACGTAGAGGTAATCATGGAACCCGGAAGTGCCTTCGCCTGGGAAACGGGTGTATTGGTTTCAGAAGTGGTGGACATTGTGGAGAATCATGGCATTAAAACAGCCATCCTCAATGTATCCTTTACCGGACACATGCCCGATTGTCTTGAAATGCCATACAAGCCCCGGATTCGTAGTGCTTACCACGAACCAGTTAAAGGAAAGCCAACCTACCGCATGGGTGGAAACAGCTGCCTGTCGGGAGATTTTATTGGCGACTGGTCTTTTGATGAACCACTAAAACCGGGTGACAAAATTGTGTTTGAAGATATGATACACTATACCATGGTAAAAACAACCATGTTCAACGGAGTACCCCATCCGGCATTAGCCATCTGGAACGATAATAACGGCCTGAACATCGTCCGTGAATTTGGTTATGATGATTACAAAAACAGAATGGGGTAATACTAATCCACAAGAGTTTCCTTAATAACCGACTTTAAGAGTAACACCTCTTTCCTCTGAAGATGCCCCAATACACGTATAATTCGTTGTCGGTCAACGGTGCGAATCTGGTCAACAACAATTTGTCCGGATACATTATAATAAACCACTGCCACGCGGGTTGGATAAGGCTTTTCAGAAGTAGTCATTGGAGCAACAATGATGGTATGCAAATATCTGTTCATTTCATCGGGTGAAATGATCACGCACGGTCTTGTTTTCTGAATCTCACTTCCCACAGTCGGATCCAAATTTACCAACACGATGGAATATTGTTTTAACTCCATTCCTCCGGGATTTCATCATCAAACACATCGTCAATCAACAGTCGGTCATCACCAGATTGATGCATCTCCCTGAATGCATCTTCCCAACCTTTTCGTGGATTTGAAACAGGCCTGACAACAATTTGCTCCTTCTCAAAAACCAGTTCTACTGAGTCTTTGATATTATATCGCTCTAACAACGATTTGGGGAGCCTGATTCCTTTTGAATTTCCTATTTTAATAACAGAGACTTCCATACGCAAAGAATTGATGTAATAACAAAGTTATTACATTAATTAATCATTTGCAAGACCTCTCTAAAACGATGATGTTCCAAAGTACCATATCCTTTTATAGATGAAGCCTTAATTTTAGAGAAAACAGGGGTGTGAATACCACAGAGGAAACGGGTTAAAACCACCGGGGAAAATTCACGTCCTTTAACCGCATCATTGAAAGCAGATAGATGTTCCTTTACGTCCTCAGGTTTTAGGTCAGGTAACACAATGGTCTTCTTAAGTTTGGCAGCTCCTTTTTTACAAACGGAGCAGGTGCCACATTTTTCCCAGTTGGTCTGCTCCCCAAAGTATGTCGATAAAGTTTTTGAGAGACAATCATCACTTCCGAAAAACTCAACCATGTCGTTGATTCTCTTCACTTCTGCCGCTTCGCGTGTTGCAAACTTTTGGTGGATGGTCGATGCCAAAACATCGACATCAAAATTGCTCTGAAGAACCTCAAACACTTCAATCATCTGTTTGGCTTCCAATTGTATGAAGCCCTGCTCGTTGAAGTAATCAAGTGCAGAAACAATGCGCTGTCTGTCGGCAGGATAGGCAGACAATATGGCATCAAAATCAACTGATGTCCAGGTGCGGGCTTTTTCTGAATGGTCAAAAATGGCTTTTATGAAACCGGCACGTTCACCGCTGAACTTTGCGACAATGGCATCGTTATCCAATACATTTTTAAAACGATAGGTGCTGAAATAGCTGAACAAAGGTTTAATAATTCCTTCCATTTCAAGATAGACCAGCAAAGTTTTCAGCGGCAACATCCGAATGTTGGTGTCTCCGGATAATTTTAAGGATTGAACCTCCCATCGGTTATCAGCCTTTTGTATATCTCCCAGAAGTGTTTTGATACCGGATAATTCAGGCGTATCACCATATACAAAGTTCTCCAGAACGTTAAGACCATCCAGATTTCCGAGCAGGGTACATTTTGAAACCTGGCCATCGCGACCTGCACGGCCAATTTCCTGGCTATAGCTTTCGATGGACTTTGGCAAATCGTAGTGAACCACATGCCGGATGTCGGGTTTATCAATGCCCATGCCAAAAGCAATGGTGGCAACTATTACAGGAATATGGCCATTCATGAAGCCATTTTGAATGGCTTCCCGGTCGGCATTATTCATTCCGGCATGATATGCAGCCGCTACGATATCCTTTTCACGAAGGTAAGCGGCCACCTCTTCGGCAGTTTTTTGCAAAGTGACATACACAATGGCCGAATCACTTTTCTCATTGACCAACAGGTTGGCCAAAACATCCTTTTTCTTGCTCTCCTCAGCCGGGATGACTGATAAATGTAAGTTTTCCCTGAAAAATCCTGTAATGGCCACATCGTCCTTGGCGATGTCAAATTTTCTGCACATATCCTCAATGACTTTGGGCGTAGCCGTGGCAGTTAACAGCAAAACCTGAGAAACATTGAATTGCATTCTATACTCCGGTAACTTTAAGTAATCGGGACGGAAATTGTGTCCCCATTCAGAAATGCAATGTGCTTCATCCACCACCATCATGGAGACTGGTATGCCTGAGAGAAATCGTCTGAAAGATTCATTTTTGAATCTTTCAACAGAAACCATCAGCACCTTGATTTTTCCTGAGCGCACATCTTCTCTGATTTGATTCATCTGCTTATGGTTCAGAGTAGAATCAATTCTAGCAGCCGGAATTCCGGAAGCCTCCATGGATTCCAGCTGGTCGCTGATGAGTGCCAGAAGCGGAGAGACCACCAAAGTTAAGTTTGGCAAATGCAATGCCGCCAATTGATAGCAGAGGGATTTTCCTGAACCGGTTGGAAATATGGCCGCAGATGAACGGCCTGCAAGCAAAGCATTGACCACTTTCTCCTGTCCCGGACGAAAGGCATCAAAACCAAAATAATTCTTGAGGGAAGTTTTTACTGAACACATAAAATAGAAAATAACGGGTTAATTTTGGGTTGTTTGAAAATAAATTCTAAGATATAAATAATCGATCCCTAAAGTACTAAAAAGTCAATATAAATAACATTGACTACGTAAACGAATTAAAACAAAAAAGCGCCTATGGCGCTTTTTTTTACTCTCTTAATTTACCCCAAACAGGACGTCCATCAGAAGTTAGTCCGGAAAAAGTAATGGTTGTTTGTCGAGGCGATGCTTCCCAGTCCCAGGCATCTTTAACAATCAATTCCAGATTACCAATATTTAACCTCATATTTTCCTGATCAAAAATCCAAGTTCCAGATAGCGCACCGGTCACCCTACCATCGGAATGAAGTTCAGCCGTTCTAGAATTTTGAATCCTCTGATAATCATAACTTTTAATAATTACATCGTACCGACCAACAAGAGCCTCATCATTTATTTCAGTTTCGGGAACAGCTGCATATCTTTGCGGCATCACAACAGGCCACCCGTCACTTGTCCATTCAATTTCTCTTACATGTCCCATCATTATTGCATTTGAAGCATTCACACCGGGTAAATTCTCAGGTAATCGTGCCTGAGATGCATAAAACCACTGCCCGGTATCCGGATCCCTGAAAACGCTGCAATGAGCAAACCCAACCCAGCCATGATGTCCTCCAAAAGCATAGGGATGTGTTAGCATAGGCCAACACTCAGCTCCATCAGTTACATTTCCTCCATCGATGCCAATATATGGACCGGTAATATGTTTTGACCTGGCTACACGTGTATTGTATGCAACAGCCAACTCATCATAAGCCAAAAATAGATAGTAATAGCCAGTCTCTTCGTTATAAACGATTTCAGGGGCTTCTAGTGCCTGCCATCGGTTTGTGGCCAAGTTCCCTCTACCAGCAATCCTAACACCGTAATCTTCAAGCGTGCTCCAACTGTAAGGTTTTCCGGTTTCCGGATCCAATTGAACAGCTGCGATACCGGTATGCCATGACCCATATATCAACCAATGCTCCCCTTCGGGAGTCACAATAAAGCTCGGATCAATGGCATTAAACTGAAAATATCCGCTCCAATCATGAGAACCTGTTCTAGTATAAGTTTCAAGTCCATCGGGCTCGGAACAAACCACCATGCCACGATCTTCCCAGATATTTGAAGCCAGATCTCGGGATACCGCCAATCCAATAAAGGCACGTTCCGTCCAGGAGTAGTTTGAATTGTTACCCACAATGGGATTGATTACCACGATGCTGTAATACATCCGAAATTCATCTCCTACTTTGCTGATGTGGGGAGCCCAAAATCCATATTCGGGATTTTCAATAGCTGGTAATGGGGGATCCATTCGTGACCTCATATTATTTAACGAATCCTTTACCCATAGTGGAGCATGGTCAAAGGCCATTCCATAAAATTCCCAGTTAACCAAATCCCTTGAACGCCGAACCGGAAAATGTCCATGCCCTACATGGGCATTTCCATATGACGCATCAGTCTGATACATATAAAAATAATCTCCATCCTTAACAACCGTGGGATCGTGCACATTTGCCAAATTCCAGGAATTTCTTGAAGACCATGATGAAATCATTGAATAATCATCAGAATACCGGGGACCTCTAAACTCCTGCTGCTTCTCTGTTTCATCACCATTTGGATTTAGATCATCGTCATCACTACATCCAAATGTAAAAATCAAACCAGTAAAAATCAACAACTTCAAACAACTTCTCATAAAATTCAAAATTTAATATCGTAAAATAGTCAATTATGGATACAGTATTAGTATCTGTTTAATTTAATCTTCTATACTCATTAGATCGTTAGTCCCGAATATCTCGGGATCAGATATTAGATATAAGATATAAGCAAGGTTCTTATTATCAGATAATTAGATTTTGCGCATATAGATTCGTATGTGTCTGATAATTAGTCAAATAAAAAAGATCAACGAACTATTAATACTGAAATAAAGCCAAATAGATCCAGCAAATGCATTAAAAAATAACGGACAAACTGTCCCATTTTTTCATACACCTCATATCAGATTCAAAATAATAAATTTTATCAATAAAAGAAGTGGAGAATTTGCTTTCTGGAGAGGATATATGAATAATTTGAATAGATATACCTGAATTGTAAAACTGTTGCTGCCCTTAACAATCTCTGACTAAATAAGCAAAAGGTTGCCTTTTTGAGGCAACCTTTCAAACATTGGTAATAAATCTTTATAAATCATCGGTTCAAACGGCCAGCCAACACCCATGGGCTCACCTGGCGAATAGAATTTATGGCAAATTGTGTACCCGACTGACTCCCTATTGCAGAAACCGCAGCAGAAATAACAGCTACCACCTCATCATCATCTTCCTCATCAAACTGCTCCCTGGCCGGTTCAGCCTTTTTTGGAGCAGGCTCAACAGGAGCCTGATTCAAGGTTCCATCTTTTCTTTTCTTAAAGAACGCTTTAGCAACCTGTGGCAACAAGGCATAAGAAAGTACATCCTCCTCCTGCTCAATCATATCCTTAATTTCCTCTCTGATTTTCTCCAATTCAGGTTCAATCAAATCAGCAGGACGGCATGTGATTGGCTTTTCATCACCCAAAATCTTTTTAGATATCTCTTCGGAAATAGGTGACGGAGACTTCCCATACTCCCCCTTTACAACGCCGCGAGATTCTTTGGGAACCATTTTATAACGCTCTCCCATCAACACATTGAAAACAGCCTGTGTTCCAACAATCTGACTGGAAGGCGTCACCAATGGAGGAAAACCAAAATCTTCACGCACACGAGGCACTTCTTTAAGAACATCATCCAGTTTATCAACCGCATTGGATTGCTTTAGCTGAGATACCAGATTGGATAACATACCTCCGGGAACCTGATAAATCAATGCATTGGCATCAACGCCAAGCATTTTTGGATCCAACAGACCTGATTCAATCCATTTCTCTCTGAAAGGACGGAAATATTCGGCAATATCACTCAATTTCATTAAGTCAAGACCAGTGTCGTATTCCGTATCCTGCAAAGAAGCAACCAATGGTTCAGTAGCAGGCTGTGAAGTTCCAAGTGCCAAAGGCGAAATGGCAGTATCCACAACATCTACTCCGGCTTCAATGGCTTTAAGGTAAGTCATTGATGCCACGCCACTGGTATAATGTGTATGCAATTGAACAGGAATTTTTACCGATTCCTTAATGGCTTTAATCAGGTTGTATGCATCATAAGGCTTTAACAAGCCGGCCATGTCCTTGATACATATGGAGTGAGCTCCCATTCCTTCAAGAATCTTAGCATCTTTTGCAAACAGATCCAAACTATGTACCGGACTGGTTGTATAGCTGATGCACGCTTGTGCATGCCCTCCCTCTTTGATACATGCTTTAATGGCCGTTTCGATGTTACGCGGATCGTTCATGGCATCAAAAATTCTGATGATATCCATTCCATTGGCAATGGCTTTTTGAACGAAATACTCCACTACATCATCGGCATAGTGCTTATATCCCAACAAATTTTGTCCCCTCAGCAACATCTGCAAAGGTGTTTTCTTTGCTTTGGCTTTAATTTTACGTAAACGATCCCATGGATCTTCATCCAGGAAACGTAAACAAGCATCAAAAGTGGCTCCTCCCCATGCTTCAAGTGAATGATATCCAATATCATCCAATTGTTCAACAATGGGTAACATCTCCTCTGTTCTCATACGGGTGGCTATCAACGACTGGTGCGCATCCCTTAAAACAGTTTCTGTAATTCCAACTTTACGCATATATGACAATAAAATACTATTCAACAACAACTAAAACTTCTCCAACAGCAATGGCATTGCCTTCTACAGCATTCATTTCACGAACAACTCCATCAGCAGGTGATGTCAGGTCATTTTCCATTTTCATCGCTTCAAAAACAAGCAAGACTTGTCCTTTTTTAACCTCATCACCAGGCGCTACCAATACTTTAAAAACGTTTCCGGGCATTGGTGCTGAAACTTTATGACCACCGGAGGCAGCTGTAACAGCTTTTCCATTTCCGTTTCCATTTCCGGCAGATACCGGAGTCTTTAACTTTGGAGCTGACTTTAATGTTTGAACGGCTCTTGCTGTGGTAGCTCTCACCTCTTCAACTTCAACTTCGTACTGTTTCTCATTCACGGTAATCAGATACTTTTTCATAGGTTTTTATTATATAAGTTATTAATATTTACTTTATAACACAGGTAATCTGGCGATTAAACAATCATAACAACAATACATCTATCGACCCTCCGAGTTAAATATTCTAATAGATTTCAATGATAAAAATATATCAAGCAATTATAAATAAGGCCAATTTAAGGATAATTAACAACCTACAATCAAGAAGCAAACCAATCTCACCAACTACCTGTTTTTCTACAACTTAAGCACCTGTATTAAAGAAAAATATCTTTAATAATTTCTGGATATGTTGCAAAACATAAAATACTAAGGCAAACCACCTGTAAACAATGAAATTTAGCCCTGTTTTCGGAAGCCAAAATTAACATTTTTAAATCAATTAAAGATTTTTTTCTCTATTTAATTAACGAAAAATTCAAACTAATAGTTACAGCAAAACCAGTAAAAAGAGAAAATTTGTTGAATTGATTAAAATGAATAGCTTTGTATCTGTTGAACCAAAGTTAATTACCAAAACAATGCTAACATCTCTGGCAACAATATTTTTCACCTCACTCATCATTGCATTTTCAGGTGCCATGATGCCTGGTCCTTTGCTCACCGTCACCATCAGCGAAAGCAGCAAGCGTGGAGCCATGGCAGGCCCCCTGCTCATAACCGGACATGCCATTTTGGAGTTGCTGTTGATTACCGGACTTTTACTGGGGTTGGCTCCTGTGCTCAAACATGATATGTTTTTTCTCATCAGTGCTTTACTAGGGGGCTCTATCATGTTTTGGATGGCCTGGGGCATGTTTCGCTCTCTGCCTACCCTATCGGTAAACACACAAGAAGGAACTGAAAGAAAAGGCAATTTACTTGTTACAGGTGCTCTCATGAGCCTTGCCAACCCTTACTGGATCATCTGGTGGGCAACCATCGGAATTGGTTACATATTTTATTCACAAACATTTGGGTTACCCGGGATTGTTTTCTTCTTTTTAGGACATATTACAGGTGATTACATCTGGTACACAGCCATTTCAACGGCTGTAAGTAAAGGGAAAAAACTATTTACCGATCAGGTTTATCGAATTTTGATAGGAATTTGTGGTACTTTTTTGGTAGGATTCGCAGTTTACCTAATCATGACAGCAGCCAATAATAACTTATAAATATTGAAATTACAAACGCTGAATAGTTGATCATACTCTATTAAAATGTAGGGAGTTTGTTTTTGAATATTCAAAAACAAACTCCCTACTATTCAAGATATTAACTGCAATTTCCCCAGGGAAATTTAGTCATAGCAACTACCACAATTCAAAAATGGGGCTCCCTACATCGTCAAATCTCACAGGCAAAACTCTGGCATGACGATTGGGATCATACAAGGGATCACCAACAATCTCTTCATAATCTCTGGCATGATAAACACATAAGGGAGTCGTTCCATCTTCTGCCACTGTAAAAGAGTTGTGGCCAGGCCCGAAAATCTTCTTTTGATAGTCAGTTTTCAATACCGGATACCTGGATTTCTTCCATGAATTCCTATCCAAAAGATCAGAATCTTCATCGGCCTCCATTATGCCCATACAATAGCATGCACCGGTGGCACTTGCCGAAAATGTGATAAAAATCTTACCATTGTTTTTGATCACTGCCGGTCCTTCATTTACCCAGAAACCAATTCTTTCCCAATCATAATCCGGAGTGGTCAGCATAAACTGAGGAGTTTTTAGCTTGATTGGCGATTCCATTTCGGCCAAATAGAGATTTGAGGCAGCAAATTGTCCGCCGGTCTTCTCAGCCCAACTGAAATATCTCTTCCCATTATTTTCAAAGACAGTTCCATCCAATGAAAAATCAATAAAAGATTTTTCATCGCCATCAGCTGCCTGCATCTGTCCCAATTCAATCCATTCATCAATTAAAGGGTCCTGCCCCTTACATTCAAGAACATAAGGCCTTAACCTCCATATATCGTCCACTTTACTGGCCGCAAAATAGATGTACCACTTCCCATCCAAATAATGAATCTCGGGAGCCCAAATGTGCTGACTCATAATGCCTGCATCATGCTTATGCCAGACATCGAATGTTTTTGCATTCTTTAAACCTTCAATGGTTTCTGCTCTTCTAAGTTCTATGCGATCATAGGAAGGCACCGAACCGGTAAAATAATAAAATCCATCGGTATGTTTATAGATAAACGGATCGGCTCTTTGCTCAATCAGAGGTTTGTTTGAATTATATTTTTCCATATAACTAAATTTTAAGTTTGGCTTTGATTCCCTCATAATATTTATCGGTGATTTTATAACGAAACATCATCATTCCCATAAGTGTATGAAACAAGCCTGGAATCACAGTCAGCATAAGAGCAAGCCCGGTAAGAGTTAAACTACTTTGAACATCAGCTTGCGGAATATATTCAAATGTATGGAGCAACAATCCAACTGCAGCTCCGGCTATTCCCATTCCCAACTTCTGAGCAAAAGAGATGCCCCCAAAAGCCAGACCTGAAACTCGCTTCCCGGTTTTAGCGTGACCATAATCAACTGCTTCAGCAATGGCTGACCAGAAAACAGGAGCATGTAAATCCACGACAAAAGATAGCATAAAATAGAGCGGAAAGGCCAACATCATATTTCCCGGACGCACCAAAACAAACAGAGCTAAACTAATTACTCCGACTGCAAGTTGAGACCATTTAAACAATTTTACCTTACAATAGTATTTGGTAATATAAGTTGATGCTATCATTGCAAGAATAGCAGCCCCAACTCCCGTAGCCATAAACATAGCCTGTACCTCAGCATCACCACCCAAAAAATATTTAGCATAGTAAATGGCCACTGAATTACGTATTACATACCCTACTGTTCCAATAAAACAAACACCAAAAAGAAGGGTCCATTGTCCATTTTTAATGAGTAACTTAAATTGTTCAAAAAGTTTTTTTTTGTCAACAACATGCTCCACTCTCTCTTTAGTAGTTGCAAAAGAAAATAAAAATAGTAAAGTTCCAATAAGTGCCATCAACCCCATAGCCAGTTGATACCCCTTCGATAAGTCAGGATCTCCTGCTATTGTTTCGTAAACAAACTTTATGGAAAAACTTTCCATGGTTACAGAAAAAGTGGCCCAATCTATCTTACCCAGATATTTTGAAAGAATGGGGACAATAATGGACACACCAAAAGCAGCCACTTTGGCAAAGAAAAGCCTGTATCCGTTTGCAGACAATCTCTCTTGCGGGTCACTGGTTAAAACGCCTATCAACGATATATAAGGAATTGTAACCGAGGTAAACATGATGGTTACGAAGATATAGGTAAGGTAAGCATAAATCATTTTTCCGGCATAGTCAAATTCCGGGGTTGTAAAGGTGAGAAAAACTGATATGCCAAAAGGAATCGATAAGAACAAAAAATAGTGACGGTAGCGTCCCCATCTGGTTTTGAATTTATCGGTGATGAGTCCCATTAAGGGATCGGTTATTGCATCAATAAGCCTCACCAATAAAAACATGAGCGCCATATCTTTGGGTTTGAGACCAAAAACATCGGTATAAAAAAAGCTGATGATAAGGAACATGGAGGAGATTACCACATTTACAGCGGCATCACCGGATCCATACCCGATTTTTTCCAGAACACTAAGTTTTTGAGATTTCATAGATTTTAAGTATAATTTAAACTATTAACGCTTCAGGCACTGCTATTGCTTTGATTAATGTTTTATCTGTTTCTAATTTGTTTTTTGCGAAACCCCGGAGTTCGTTTTATGGTATTTCTTCTTTTCTGCTTACAAAATGATCAAGAAAAAATCAACTTGAGCCCAGTTTCTGTGAACAAATATATAAATATGAAATAAATAATTAAATGATTTCTGAAAATAAAAGTAATTTTTACCCGAAAAGTAAAAATTACGGAATCTCTTTAGCCAGAAAAGCCCTTGCTGTGTTAGAATTATTTATCAACACACTGGTTCAAAAAAATGACTATAAATTCTATTTAAACCATGTCACAGCTTTCTCATTGATTGGTTTCAAATACAGCTATCACCTCATTAGGATTTCCAATTCTTATTTTTTCTGATCGATTAAGTTCTAAATCAACAGCAATTTTTTCAACGGTTGGTTTTAGAATAATGAAATAAATAATAATGAATACTGAGATTGCCAAAAATGTTAAATCTGCTGTCAAAAAACAGATCGTAATTGTAAATAACGAAGCACCCTCAAGCATTGCCAGACGAATAATCATCGCACCACGATATGCCACCATCTTTGAGCTCAGGTTATTATACGTTTTTATCTTTTTTAACCGGCTCTTAAAAATTATTTGACCAGCAACAAAACCGTTTACAACAAAAATTGGAACAATATAAATAAAAACATCTCTTAACGAATCATCTGGTTCAGAATTCATTCCCGGATTGAGATATAATGTTAGAGTAACAAATGCTACCTGTCCAAATAATAACGCAAAGTATATGATAGATACAGACCGAAAGTATTGCCGAGAGTTTTGCTTTTGTGTCGTCATTTCCTACAAGTTTTAAATATTATTTTCTGCGGGTTTTGTTTTCGTTTGATTAAAATGTTCCTTAGAGACAATAAATAAATGCTGTCGGCATTATTTCAGTCGGGAATAATGGTTATTGAGGTCATCAAAGCATCGCTGAGGTTCCGATTTTCAGGACTGGCTATACCCCACTCAAATTGCTATGTATGAGTGGTAGTTAAATACTAAAACTCTATTATGTTTTTATCTCTCATAATTAATCTTACGTGTGAATGAAGTAGGAAAAATCAAATCGGGAAAAATCCAAAATGAAATAAAACGATAAAATAATTAAAAAGATTTGGTGCTCGGTTCTTTACACGATAAATATAGTCATCTGTAATGCTGTAAAATAAATATATAAGACTAAATAATCCGCTAAATCCAAGTGAAATCGCAATTCCTTTTACAATTAAGGATACATTTAATTGAAAAGGTGGTAAGGTGATAAAAACACCTAACATATATGTCGATAATAGAAACATCATTAGTCTTTTGTTTTATTTCAATTTATTTGAAATATTCTGGGCAATATTCAATAATTCCAGTCCATAATTGATAGTATATAACCAAAATAAAAAAATGCCGAAAAAACCTCCGATTGAAAACAAGTAGTGCAAAATGGAGGGATTTGCGAATAAACAACCTAGAAGAAGAAAATATATAAAATTGTACAAAGCTGGATGATGGTAAATTGGGGGTAATTTGGAGTGAATGAACGCAAAATTTAAAGAAAAAACCCTTGTAACATATATGCTACAAGGGTCTGCTCAATTCTAATTTGTGATCCCGGAGGGACTCGAACCCCCAACCTCCTGGGCCGTAACCAGGTGCTCTATCCAATTAAGCTACGGAATCAATATTCATCAAAAAGCGTTTCGTTCAAACGCGGTGCAAATATAGGAACTTTGAACGAATACAAAAATCATTTTCCATAAAAAAATCACAAAAAAAATATTACGCGATATTCAAATTTGATTTACAGGATATTGTGGTCACAAATACAACATCCCGTGCGCAGAACTTTTTCAGACGCACGGGATGTCCCACATTGCACCAAGGCTCAATCAATGGTCGTACTTAAATGTCAACACCTTCTCAAAATCATCCCTGTCTCCACTCGATTTAGCCTTCAGAACAAATTGAATTTCATCCTGTTCCTCTATTTTTAAAGTTTCCAAATTAAAGGATACGGTACCATACATTTTGTAGTTGTAAGGGTCATTGTTGCGGTTATGCCTGAATTCCAAAATCGGCAGACCCTGGTCATTAACGGGGTTGTCCACATCCTGAACCAGATTGATGAAATGAATGCGCCCTCCACCTCCGTATATAAATCGGATGGTGAGAAAATCGCCCGTGAACCAATAATCTCTGATGGTTACCGGGTCGTGGCCAATGCTGTCGGCATTTTCCGGAGTGAGTTCCAGAATGCCTTTAGTCAGAATCTCCGACAAATCATTCACTCGTACAAAATGATCAATCTGACCTTCGGCATCACCCAATATGGTATAACTGATCCATACCCGTTGTCCGTCCTTAGTTTTGAAATGGGGAACAGCCGAAGCCGAAGGGAATAACCTGTCGCCGTTATCGGTGACAACAACAAAGGGTGAAATTGCTCCTTTTTCAATGGTACCGGTAGTTACCCAAAACTTTCCAAGTGAATAACTATCATCATCCTTTAAACACCCCTGCAACAGAAACATGGTTGCCATTATTGCAACCCAAAATAACATCAACTTTCTCATCTTTTGTATCCTCCTGTTATTAATCAAACTTAATGATCTCACTCAAACCTTAGATGAAAAAAAAATGTTTGGTTGCTTAATTAGATACAAAAATCATCCCAAAACAGACCAAAACTTTTTAAAAAATGGTCTGGAAATTGCATTGCATTGGTTATTTTAGCGACGGGGAAGGGTGAAACGGAAAACGGAAAACGAAAATCGCAGACCGTAAACCGGAAACGATATAAAATGAAGTCTCTGAAAGGCGGGGTATGAAAGGTTTTGGCTAAAAATCAATGATTTGGAGTTTTGAGTTGATAGTTTATGGTTTGTTCTTAGCAAAACGGAGTTACATAGATGGAGTAGCATTCTGATATATAAGTTATAAGACTAATAGGTCAAGAGGTCGATAGGTCATTAGAAGGAGAAACGTAATTGCAGCATTTTGAAAACTTTGAATAACGCCGCCGAAGGTGGCAAATGTCGATAGAAAGTAACGTTTCGTTGAGAGAAGGCACGTCGTAGGTGTGCAACGTAAACAGAATGCTATAATGGGCTGGAAGCTAACAAAATGACAAGCTAACAGGTTAGGTGACGGAGCGTAGTGAAGTCCCGCAAAGCGGGATAAAGCGTAGCTGAACTGAAACATTTTCTTTTTTTAGGAATAACGATGAATGAATTTTTAAAATAACAAAATAACATGGCAAGGTGTACCGGACTGATTTTGATCATTATTAGTGCTCTTTATATTTCAACGCCTTTAAGCAGGGCTCAGTACCAATACCCACAGTGGGATTTTCATATGCCGCTTGATATTGATTTGGTGGTTAGTGGAAGTTTCGGGGAGCTCAGAGGCAGCCATTTTCATTCGGGGGTTGATTTTACCACTCACGGCAAAACGGGGCTTCCCATTTTTGCCATTGACGACGGATATGTTTTTCGCATAGCCGTTTCGCCGGTGGGATTCGGAAAGGCCATATACGTGAACCATCCCAACGGGTTTTCATCTGTGTATGCTCATGTCGAATGGTTTTCTGAAAGAATTGAAGAGATTGTGACAAACATCCAGTACCAAAAAGAGTCCTTTGCCATTGATGAAAGCTTTGCGCCGGGCGAAATTCCGGTAAAAAGAGGTGAACTCATAGCCTATTCAGGAAACTCAGGAAGCTCCGGTGGTCCGCATTTGCACTTCGAAATTCGCGAAACCGACACACAAAAACCCATCAATGTTCATTTTTTTGATTTTCCCGTTAAGGACGATGTCCCTCCACATATCGAAGCAGTGGTAATATATCCCCTGGATGAACAGAGCAGGATAAACGGTAAAAACGAACCACTTTACCTCCCGGTGGTGTTTCATTCCGGCAGGTTTCACCTGCGCGGAAACCCGGCAATTGAGGCTTCAGGCCAGATTGGAGTGGGCATAGAAACACTGGACTATTTTACAGGTTCGTGGCGAAAATGTGGTGTCTATTCCATTCAGTTGCATGTAGACGAACAACCGTGGTTTAAATCGCGGCTGGATGGATTTCTTTTCAGTCAAACCCGATACCTCAACAGTCACATAGATTTTAAACGACGACGCACCCACCGCCAGGTGATACAAAAAAGCTTTTTAGACGAAAACAATCAACTTGATATATATCAAACCGGGGCAACACGTGGTGTTGTAGCCATGACTCCCGGAGAAACCCGCCAATTCCATTATAGGGTAAAGGATGCTGCCGGCAACCTGTCGCAACTCATATTCAACATCCGTGGAACCACTCCTCCAAGAATGCCGGAAGTTTCAGCAGCACCTAAAATGGAGACACTTCATCCTGCAAGGGCATGGAGCAGCTCATTTGGGGATTTCGCAGTAAGTTTTCCGGCCAACAGTTTTTACACCCGTGTGGAAGCTGAATTCCAGATAAATCCCAATCCCGGTGTTGGCATCGGTCAACACTTTTCGATGTTGAACGAAAACATTCCCATCCATCAATTTTTTGAAATCACCTTACCCATCCCCGATCAATATATTACCCACCAGCGGCTTACAGCCGCCAGAATTGGCAACAATGGCTCACTCATTTATGCAGGTGGCACGCGCAGAGGAAATCAGATGGTTGTTCGCACACGCGATGCAGGAACCTACTTCCTTGTCGTGGATGAAACGCCTCCAACCCTAAGAATATTAAACATTCCGGCCGGCCGGAACTACTCAAACAGGGACGCAATCAGGGTTGATATCAGAGACAACTTCAGCGGAATTGCCAGCTACAGAGCCACCATTAATGGCGAGTGGGCACTTTTTGAGTATGATCCCAAAAACAATTTGCTCATTGGTTTTTTTGATAAATTCAGGATCAACAAAGACCAGCGCCATACGCTGGAGATTGTTGCCACCGATAACGTTGGCAACGAAACCAGATTATCAACAGACTTTATCTATTAACCTGTTGAACATTCTGCTGTTGTAATTTATTTTATATTTGTGTACTTGTTATAAAACACCGAATGGTAAGAAGACTTTACATATTACTCATCCCGCTTTTGCTGGCAGCTCCGGTTAAGGCTCAGATCGACACCGACCGGATGACCATCATAGGACGGAATGCTCTCTTTTTCGAGGATTACATCCTTGCCATACAATATTTTAATCAGGTAATCAGGGCAAAACCCTATCTGAGCAGACCCTATTTTTACAGAGCACAAGGAAAATATTACCTCGACGATTTAAAAGGAGCAGAGGCAGACTGTTCTCTAGCCCTGGATATAAACCCATTTTTTGTAGATGCATACAATCTTCGGGGGATTATTCGCCAACGACTTGGGCGAACCAATGAAGCCATTGCCGATTTCAGGCGAGGCCTTGAAATCGACCCCGAAAATGTTAATCTGATCACAAACATCGGAATTGCTTACATCAATGCCGAAGAGTTCGAAAAAGCGGTTGAAACTTACTCTCAGGCCCTTCGGCTCGCCCCTAACCTTGTCAATGCCTGGCTGAATCGTGGACACGCCAAAGTGTCCGCAGGAGATACCATTGGAGGATTATCAGATTTTACAAGAGCCATCGAAATAAACCCTTATATTCCGGAAGGATTTACCTTCAGGGCCATTGTTAATTATCAGTTGTCTGAATTTGAAAAATCACTGGACGACCTGAACGAAGCCATCCGGCTTCGTCCCGATGATGGCAGACTGTTCATGACAAGGGGAATCATCCGCTACCAATTGGATGATTTGCGTGGCACAGTAGACGATTTTGACAGAGTGATCGAGCTGGAACCTCGTAATGCGTTGGCCTACCACAACCGCGGAATCCTCAGGGCACAGATTGGCGACCTGAACAGAGCCATTGATGATTTCTCCAGAGTCTTGGCCTTGCGATCCGACGACTTGCTGACCCTTTACAACCGGGCTCTTTTATATATGGAAACCGGGCAGATGGAAAATGCATTGGCAGATTTGGACATTGTCGCAGATAACCATCCCGATTTTGCCCCGGTTTATTTTAACCGATCGCAGGTAAAACAATTGCTGGGCGACCGACGTGGTGCAGAGCTGGATTATGGTACAGCCATGAGCCTGGAAATGGATCGCAGACAAGCTTCCGACCGCGCTGAAGCTTTAAGCAGCAGCGAATCAGAAGAAGAAGAAACCGGCGAACGTAAAGCCACCAGACGGGAGTCTGACCGGGACATCCGCAACTATGATAGAATTGCAGTTCTCGATGACTTTGGAAGCGAACAACCCGAAGAGCTGGCAGGGACTTCTCTGAGAGGCAGGATTCAATACCGCAACGTGGTGATTGACCTTGAACCGGTATTTGGTCTTACATATTACCCGGGCGATACCCTCGTGCATCGCTTGCGATATTTCAATATTGATCTTGATGGGTTTAACAGACGGAGAATAACCGACAGACCACTTCAAATATCCAATCGTGAAAAGGAGTTGGAAAGAACGACTTCCGCCAGGGTGTTTGAAGAGATCAACAGACTAACCACTTATATCAACGAGAATCCAGACAGCAGGGACATTGAGCGTTACCTGTTGGCGCGGGGCGCTCTCTATCAGTCGGTTTTGAATTTGAACAACGCCATGAATGATTACAACCGGGTGATTGAAATAAACCCTGAGAATTATCTGGCACTCTTAAATCGTGCCTACACGCGATTTAAAATGGTGGAATTGGTTCGATCCCTGGATGAAGAAACACCTGAATCGCCCCAAAGACTTGATGTGAGAACCACTACAACAAGATCGCCAACTCAACCAAGTGAACGAGAACGACGCATACTGGATTACGACCTGATAATTTCTGATTTACAGAAAATCAAAACCATAAACCCCGATTTTGCTTTTGCTCATTATAACATAGGCATGATTCATGCCACCCAGCGAAATTTTGAAGAAGCGCTCCAGTACTTCACCCAAGCCATAGAACTCAGTCCCGATTTTGGTGAGGCCTGGTTTAATCGTGGGTTGATCAGAATTTTCCTGGAACAGGAAATAGAAGGAACTCTTGATTTAAGCAAAGCCGGAGAACTTGGAATATTTGAGGCTTACAATGTAATTAAACGGTACGGGATTGGTCCTGGAGCCATGACGGAAGAGGAAGAATAAAAAATGAGTGAGTTACCTCAAAATATTGACACCAACAATCCTGAGTTTCAGGATGCCCTGCGTCTTATTCAACATACCAACAGTTCAGTTTTTCTCACAGGCCGTGCAGGAACAGGAAAGTCTACCTTTTTGAAATACGTATGTAACAACACACATAAAAAACACATTGTACTGGCTCCAACAGGAATTGCAGCCATCAATGCCGGCGGGGTTACCATCCATTCATTCTTTAAGGTTCCCTTTCGACCCATACTGCCAAACGATCCGGATTTATCAACCAAAGACAGGCGCATTTATGACTTTCTAAAATACAATAAGGCAAAAATGCAGCTTATCAGAGAAGTGGAACTCATCATCATCGATGAAATATCCATGGTTCGCTGCGATATTCTGGATTTCATAGATCAGGTGTTGCGGGTTTATACCGGAAACAAAACAGCACCCTTTGGAGGGAAACAGATGCTTTTGGTAGGTGATGCCTTTCAGCTTGAGCCTGTGGTGAAAAGAGACGAATGGCAAATTCTCAACCGATTTTACCGAACGCCTTACTTCTTCTCGGCACAGGTTTTCAGCCGTATTCCGCTGGTTCAAATAGAATTACAAAAGGTTTACCGGCAAAACGATCCGGTTTTCGTAAATATTCTGGATAAAATCAGAGTAAAAAGTACCACTGATGTAGAGCTTAAGACAATCAACTCAAGGCTCAATCCTCATTTCCAAACACCCATAGACGAACTATTTATAACTCTTGCCACACGCAGAGATACGGTAGATTACATCAACGATCAGAAACTCAATGAACTCGAAGGTGAGGAATTCTCCTTTGAAGGAACCATTTCCGGAGAATTTCCCGAATCGAGTCTGCCCACTTTAAAGCGACTGATTTTAAAGGAAAATGCACAGGTGATGTTTGTAAAAAACGACATTGAGCGGCGTTGGTTTAATGGCAGTCTGGGAATTGTGGAAGAAATTGATGAGGATGGGATTTACGTAAGACTCGAAAATGACAACATCCATCTGGTTACCAAAGAGAAATGGGAAAACCTGAGATATAAATACGACGAGAAAAACAACCGAATCATTGCAGAAGAAATTGGTTCTTTTAACCAATTTCCGCTTCGATTGGCGTGGGCGGTAACTGTACATAAAAGTCAGGGACTCACATTCGATAAGGTGGTGATTGATTTCAGCGGCGGTGCTTTTGCCGGCGGGCAACTCTATGTTGCTTTAAGCCGCTGCCGTTCGCTGGAAGGGATGGTTCTTAAAACACCGGTGATAAAGAGCGACATCATTGTGAACAACGAGGTGGTACAGTTTGCCAAAGCTGCCAACAATAAGCAACTCATCGAAGAGGAGTTGCGAAAAGCCAAAGCAGACAGTGCCTACCTGATGGCCTTAGGTGCATTCCGAAGTCAAAACTGGCAGGATGCAGTAAAACATTTTTCAAAAGCGGTAAGCTATAGGAACGACCTGGACAAAGCAGAAATGCAGCGTTTTATCGTGCGGGAGTTACAGTTCATCAATCATTACAAACATCGCATATCAGATTTGGAAGCACAGTTGGAGGCCAACAGAAACAATGTGGAGGAGTTTGCAAGAGAGTACTACCTCATGGCCAATGAATGTGAGGTGAAATTTAACGATACCAGATCAGCCATTGCCAACCTGAACAAAGCTTTAAAACTGAATCCCCTTTTCATTGAAGCCCTGCTGCGCCGTGCTGTCCTTCTCACCAAAACGGGCGACTATCAATCAGCCGAAACCGATTGTTCATCCATTCTAAAGCAGAGACAGCGACACTTTAAAGCACTTCTGCTTCGTGGAGAAATCAGGCTGGAACTCAATAAACTTTCCGGAGCTTACCAGGACTTACTCGAAGCTGTCAACCTCAGAAACAGCAACCCCAAAGCCTATAAAATACTCAGTAAAGTCTGCACAAAAATGGGCGAAACGAAAAAGGCTAAGGAGTATAAAAACATCGCCAAGAGTTTGGAAAACGAGCAGTTTGATTAATTTGAAAGATGTGATAAACCAATTCGAATTACGACTAAAAGTGAAATAATTATTGGCGAGTTTATCTGAGAACCGAAAACTAATTATAAGCAGATGGAAATATCATAATGGGAAGCGATGGTTCTTGATCTGTTGTGTTTAAGGGGCATAGCGCTGTAATCTTCTTAGAATATAATCATCAGGTATAGAAAAAAGAGGGGCGCTAGACCTGAAACAAGTCCCGAGGCTTCGGAGTCAACTGAAAAGCAAATTACAAATACATAATAATCAAACCTATAAACCACTGTACAAATCTTGCTTTAGAATAAACTCATATACTCCACATGGAACCAGAAATCGCATACTCTTTTTCTCTGCAATTGCATCTCTGATCAAGGTAGAAGAGATGTCCAACAGAGGTGCATCTATTAGCGATACCTTTTCTCTAAAATATTTAGCTGATAAGGCGTCAAACCCCGGTCTTGGATAAACGATTACATCAAACGTAGTTATGATGACTTCAGGATTTTTCCATTTTTCAAAATGAACCAGGTTATCGCTTCCAATGATGATTGAGAATTGTCTTTCGGGATTCTTCTCCTTTAAAGCAAACAGAGTATCGATGGTGTAGGATGGTCTGGGCATGAAAAATTCGATATCATTGACCGAAAATCGAGGCTCATCTGCAATGGCAATTTTCACCATTTCCAGCCGGAGATTTTCATCAACCAAGTCTTTGGATTTCTTTAAAGGGTTACTCGGCGTAACAATGAACCAGATTTCAGAAAGATCAGAATATTCCAGAATGTAGTTGGCCAATGCCATATGCCCGATGTGCACAGGATTAAATGAACCGAAAAAAAGACCGGTTTTTATTTTGGCCGAATTAATCATGTATCTTTTATTCTATGGTTAAAGGGTTTAGGGTTGGAGGGTTATTAGTTTATAGTTGAGAGTTTATAGTTGAGAGTTTATGGTTGAGAGTTAGAATAGGAAACATCAAGGAGATGAAATATATCTCATCGCTACTTTATTATTGCTCAGTATTGGTTAAAACGAACGTTTTAACCAAACTTTCCACCTCATCACAAGCTTTTTCAAGGATGTCGTTCACAACAATTTTATCAAAACTGTTTGAATAAGTCAGTTCCTTTTCAGCTTTAGCTACACGTTTTTCAATGACCTCGGGTGCGTCGGTGTTTCTGACAATCAATCTACGGCGAAGTTCATCAACAGATGGTGGTTGAATAAAGATGGCCAGGGCTTCATCGCCATAATATTGCTTGATGTTAACACCACCAACCACATCCACATCAAAAACTACGTTTTTGCCCTGGTTCCTCAAACGTTCTACCTCACTTTTCAACGTGCCGTAGCACGTTCCCTGATATACCTCTTCCCACTCCAGAAATTCATCGTTTGCCACTTTTGTTTGAAACTCTTCATTGCTTAAAAAATGGTAATCTACACCATTTTTCTCATTAATCCTTGGGCTTCGGCTGGTGGCCGAAACTGAAAATGCCAGGTTGAGTTTTTTGCTCAAAAGGTGCTTAACAATAGTGGTTTTCCCCGAACCTGAAGGAGCCGAGAATATGATCAGTTTACCTTTCTGCATTATAATACGTTAAGAGTTTGTTCCTTTATTTTTTCCAGTTCATCCTTCATTTTTATAACCAACCGTTGCAAATCGGCATCATTGGCCTTGGAGCCAAGAGTGTTGATTTCCCGGCCAATTTCCTGACTGATGAATGCCAATTTTTTACCAACCGGTTGCTCCTCTCCCATGGTCTCCTTAAAATAATCCAGATGGTTCTTTAACCTCACTTTTTCCTCGGTAATATCAAGTTTCTCAATGTAGTAAATAAGCTCCTGCTCAAAACGGTTCTCATCAATTTTGTTGCTGTCAACCACCTCCGTCAGATTCTCCCTTATGCGGCTTTTTATTCTCTCCAGTCGCTGGGTTTCGAAGGGCAATACCTGATTCATGGAATCTTCGATGCTATCAAGACGAATTGTGATATCTTCCTGCAATGCATGCCCCTCTTGAGAACGATACCCATCGATGCACTCGATGGCTGCCTCAATGGTGTCTTTTATATCTGCCCACTCCTTTTCGTCCAGCGATGCCTGCCCGGTTTTCAAAACATCGGGAAGCATCATGATGGTTCTTATAAAATCTGAACTTCCACCTATATTTAACTCTTCTGAAATACTGCTTAGTTGGTTGTAATAGTCCTGAAAAACAGTTTTATTAATTTGCGGCAAGTTATCGGGCATCAAAGATTCAACAACCATAGTTAAATCAACTTTCCCCCGTTGAAGTCGTCCGGCAATCAGGTTTCTGATCTCATGCTCCTTATCTCGGTATAAAACAGGAATTCTGAGGTTGAGATCCAATTGCTTTCCATTAAGGGATTTAATCTCAACATGTACTTTCTTTGTAGGGAGATCGCAAACAGCTTTGCCAAATCCGGTCATTGATTTTATCATAAACAGAATCTTTTATACAAAAGTAATAATATTAATCAACTAACCGCGTCAGAAGTTATACCGGAATGAAAGACTAAGCCCCTGCCTGATCTGCAATTTACTGGATTCACTTTCATAATATCTGAAACTACCGGTGAGTCTTGTACTCAAAAACACGTTTATTCGCATATCTAACACCAGATCCCATTCGGCCTGGATGTTTTCATCTTTTGCGAAGTAGTCATAAAAAACGTTCATTCTGGAGGTAAAAGTCATGTCTTCAGCCAGTTTCCATCTAAAGTTATTCTGAAGAGATCCTCCCGTTAGGAAATTGGACTTTTTATCGGCGTCGATGTTGTAGCGTGTTTGATTAATTTTCGCTGTATCCAGAACAACAGTCATCCTTGATGTAAGAGGTGATAACAGCAGGGTAAAATCTTTGACCCTGTAATCCATACCCGCTGCAAGAGAGAAATAGGCAGGAGCCATAAAAGCGGAAATTGGATTCTCCTTTTCTGTGTCGCTTGCAAGGAATCCCTCGAAAAACTGAGTTCGGAAGTTAAACAACAAACTATAGTACCACTTCTCCGTTGATTTCACCCCGTATTTACTCATCAATTCTATCAAGTCATCGTTCACCCGTGATTTGGCTCCTTCACTTGATATAATTCCGAGTTTATGGACAGCCGTATTTTCCCATTCCACGTTATCATCCTTATATATGGCGCTCAAACGTAAATCACTTAACAAAGCCACCGAGTTTTGTCCCCCTCTGGCCCAGTTACTTAAATAAGCCTGAGAAAACTGAATGTTTTCCGAACCGGTAAATGTCCATGGTGATTTCTTTAATGCAACCCTCTCTAATCTGTCGGGACGACGAATATCATTTGGCCTGAAAAGTCCCTCAAGACTTTCCCTTCCAGTTCTGGACTGGAGTGTTTCGCTGCTTCTGAAAATTCGTGGAGGATCAGGCAATTCATGCCAATCATACTGCACAAGATATGGGTGATTATAATATATATGACGGCGCATTTCGTTACCAGTTTTCACCTCTCCGGCAATCAGAGTTTGCAAAGTATCACTCCCACCGGGATGATTCAGAAAATGCTGATATTTCTCAAAAGGCGTCTTTCTTTCGGTTGCCTGAAATTCTGTTAAATCAGGCAACTCCTCCTTTATGTACATAACCGGAAGAGCATGTGCCTTATAGCGTGAAATTCGAGTGGTCATAAATTCGAAACGGTATTCATTCAAAGGAAGTGTTCCGGTTTTCTGACGAATTAAGCCTGCGGAGACATTTGAACGCACAGTTTGAGGTTCGAGGATAAACTGAAAAGGATGATGGGCAATGAAAGAGTTTTGAAACCTCAGTCCGGCAGATTGCTTAGCCAGTGCTTCACGATATTGTTCCCGAAACTCCATGGCATCTACTTTTTCGTACCAGGTTTCCGGTAAAACAAAATCAGAAAAATATATCTGAAAAGGGCGTTGTGCATGCACTTGCGCATGTGGCATCAGAAAAATCAAAAACAAAAGTCCAAATAAAAACCTCATATACATATACAAATGCATTTAAATACTTTAAAATACGGTAATAACCAATAAAGGATTTCAATATTTGGAAAAATGGCTAAGATCTTATTTCAATGAGATGAGTTAATTTTTAACATCAGAATTGAATCGTTGCAAAAGTATATCAAAAACCTTTAGTAAAAAAAGGATTCAATTCAAATCTCTATGCAAAAAATAGAAAATTTCCAAATATTTCCAAATATTTCCAAATTATTGAATTAATAAATCCTCAGTAATCAAAAAGTTTACCAATTTGGCCGTGTTGTAAATAATAAATTCTCTTTTCTCCCAAAAATTCCGTTGTTTTGTAGTCGGTATGCCGGAACAAAGTTCCGGTTTCTACTGGAAAAACTAACTGATGAAGGATCTCACTACAGGGAATGAAGCCAGGTTGATTTTCCGATTTGCACTTCCAATGGTTATCGGTAATCTGTTTCAACAATTGTACAATATTGTTGACAGCATCATTGTGGGCAAATTCTTGGGGACCGAAGCCTTGGCAGCAGTGGGAGCTTCGTTTCCCATTTTTTACACGCTGATATCCTTCTTTATTGGCATCGGTAGTGGAGCCACCATAGTTATCAGTCAATACTTTGGCGCTAAAAACTATGAAAAGGTAAAACAGGCCATCGGAACCATATACTTGTTTATGTTCGGAGCAGGCATCATACTTTCAATGGTCGGAATTCTATTTAGCCGTCAAATATTTACATTATTGGGAATTGGAGATGATGTAATGCCACAGGCGTTGGCATATTTCAATGTATATATGCTCGGCATGGTTGGCTTTTTCGGCTTCAACAGCACATCATCGGTTTTGCGAGGTTTGGGCGACAGCAGAACCCCTCTTTTGTTTTTAGCCATTGCAACGGTTGTAAATATTGTTCTTGATGTTGTGTTTATCGTTGTTTTTAAATGGGGGGTTGCCGGCGCTGCATGGGCTACGGTTATTGCACAAATGGGAGCATTTATTGCTGCCATATTTTATCTTAACAAAAGAGATCATTTGATTCATTTCAGCATTAAATCACTCACCTTTGATATTGAGAGCTTCCGTAAAAGTGTTCAGATTGGATTGCCAACAGGATTTCAGCAGACCTTTGTTGCCCTGGGATTAATGGCATTGATCAGAATCATCAACAATTTTGACACGGTCACCCTAGCCGCCTACACGGCAGCCAGCAGAATTGATGCCCTTGCAGCCATGCCTGCCATGGTTTTGGCCTCGGCTCTGTCAGCTTTTGTGGGACAAAATCTTGGCGCAGGAAAAGTAGAGCGCATCAGAAAAGGCGTTTGGGCTACTCAAAAAATGGCCTGGACCATAAGTTTAGCCGTAATGTTGATTGTTCTACTCTGGGGCAACCAGTTGATGTCTCTCTTTAATGATGATCCCGAAGTCATTCGGCAGGGAAGAGAGTATCTTATCATCGTTTGCTCTTTTTATATTGTATTCTCCTCCATGTTCGTGCTTCATGGAACATTGCGAGGAGCCGGTGATACGATAATCCCCATGTTTATAACCCTGATTTCACTTTGGATTGTGAGAATTCCATTTGCCTGGTTTTTATCAAAACACTTTGGCGAATCCGGAATTTGGTGGAGCATACCCGCAGGTTGGATGGTTGGTCTGGCAGGAACCTGGATATATTACAAGAGCGGACGATGGAAACGCAAATCAGTTGTGGAGAATACTCCTATTCCGAGAACTTAACCAGCTTAATGGCATCTTTAAAACCCTTAACACCGGGAATTACCGTAAAGCCATCAGGTAGAGATGGGTTCAGTTCTTTAATTTGATACCCCGAAACAAGAAAAGGTATCTCCGGAAATTTCTCTCTGTACAATTTCATCAAATCCTCCAATCCTTCTGTTGTATAAGCAGATATAAACGAGGTCATAAATGCATCAGCGGGTCTGACATGATGTACCTGTAACAAATCGCTCACAGGAACTGAAGGCCCCAGGTAAATAACATCCAGTCCTTCTTTACGAGCCAAAAGATTGTAAAACAACAGACCAATTTCATGTAACTCTCCTTCTGGCAAAAACATAATGATTCTGGGGCCTGAAACAGATGAATTCTGCATCTCATGATCGATGGCAACAAATAGCTTCTGACGTATAAGATTTGACATAAAATGCTCTTCAGCAGGGGAAATTGTACCCGCCTGCCATAGCACTCCCACCTTTTCAAGAAAAGGGAACAAGATATTTTCAACTGTAGACTCAAAACCGAATTTAATTACAGAAGCTGAGAGAGTATTAAGAAACTTCTTCTCATCCAACTCTAGCATGGACACCATGAGGCTCTCAATCTGGACATTATTTGTACGACCATCCAGAGACAAATCCAGCACCCGGCTGCGAATCTCAGTATCGGAGAGTCCGGCAATATGGGATATTTTTATGCCGTGATGGTTCAGAATGGATATATTCAATAAACGCTTGAGGTCGCAATCTGAGTAATAGCGTATATTTGTAGGAGTTCGTTCAGGTTCAATTAGTCCATAACGCCTCTCCCACATTCTGATGGTGTGAGCTTTTATACCTGAGATTTTCTCAAGATCTTTGATTGAATATCTGGCCATTTGAATACTGTATATTTCCTTTACTACCGTAATATTTTAAGACTTAGTTTGTTCAATAAGCCAGGTAACACACCAGGTTTGAATCAACGAAAACTGATGATTTCAACTAAGTCTCAAACCGTTTAACACGGTCAAATTAATTTTGTTCAAAATTTCGGCTAAAAATAAAAACAAAACTTCAAACTGCCATAAAATCAGTACACACAATTAAAAGACTACAAAGCATAACATGCTTAAGCCTTTAATATCAATACATTACCGTCAACATATTTCAATAAATCACATTGATTTAAGTGTGTCGATGAAAATTGCAAACCTCCCGGATCGAAGTAACCTGCACGCCTGTAAATGATAGCGTCCGATTTAACAATAAGAATCCACATAGTAACCAATGCTTTCCATGAAACGAGCCATGAAAATCGGCAGATCGATGAAGTCAAAGAGCTTTCGCACAAGGGGATGATTATTTGCCGAGTTCTACCGAGATTTCGGGAGCAAATAAAAAACTAATTATAAACAGATGTAAATGGAGTAAGAGAAAATTCTTTATAATCACTTAAAAATCAAATTTTAAACAACCAGAATATTTGTAAAAAATTTCCAATTTCACATAACCGATTTTAACTTTTTATAACATTAAAAGTTAGACATTCCTTAAATTCAATCATATATTTGTATTGAAAGAACGAGAGTTTTTTCATAGGTTTAGGTTAGGTTAATTAGGTTTAGGAAGAAAAGAGGCTTAACATTGAATTTTAATGTTTAAGCCTCTTTTTTTATGATTCTTTTTGTTATGATGTATCAGGACTCGTTTCATGAATTTTCGGACGTTTCAAACAAATAATTGGCATGCTATTTGAATATTGACTAATTGAGTTTTCTCATAGTTTAGGGTTAAGTTTGGTTAAAAACGTCCGGAATGATTTTAGATAATCTCCGGACGTTTTTAATTAGCACCATTTCAATCGAAAAAGATTTCTTATCTTTAATCAGAAAATCCAGTGTTTGTTAAATCAATAGCAAGACATACCACATTTTATCACATATCTTTAAGTAAATAATATGAGGACTGATCTATTAATTCCTGATATCCTCACTATATTTTCCTGATAACATTCCATTCTTCTTACATCTTATAGAAAAGACATATGTAAAAAATGTCTATAAAATTCACTTTCCCCTTATAGAAAATACACACTTCTCAACACCAAATTCCACCCTATCTATCTATCCTACAATGCTTTGACAAATCGCAACACATGTTAACGTCAATTCGCAACGGTTATTCAGATAATTCTTCTACCCACTATAATAACGAGAGTGTATAAATTGCAAACAAAAAGTTAACAAGAATTAATCCGAAAAAAACTCATTAAATTTAATATTGCACACATAAGAAACAGAATAATACAAAATCGATAAAAAACCATTCACTGTTTAATTTTAGTAACATAACTATGAAAAAGCAAAATTTAATTAAAATGCTATTCGTTATGAGCCTTTGGAGTTTTGGACTCGCTCTTATGGCACAAGGAAGCATTCTGGTTCAGGGAAAAGTGGAAGACAGCCAAGGGTTTCCGCTACCTGGAGTAAACATTATAGTTAAAGGATCTACAATCGGCACGGTTACCGATATTGACGGAAACTACCAATTGCAGGTACCCGACGCAGTAAATGCGGTGCTCGTATTCCGATTCATTGGTTTTGATGAAAGGGAGATAGCAGTAAACAATCAAAGTCAAATAAATGTAGTTCTAGCCGAAAGCTCTTTTGGATTAGATGAAGTTGTGGCAATAGGTTATGGAACGGTTCAGAGAAGAGACATAACTGGTTCGGTTGCTTCTGTTTCGGGTGATGCTCTGCAGGCTATTCCTGTTAGTAATATAACAGAAGCCATCACCGGAAAATTAGCAGGTGTGCAAATAGCAGCCACAGAAGGATCTCCTGATGCAGAAATCAGAATCAGAGTTAGAGGTGGAGGTTCAATTACAGGCGACAACAGTCCTCTCTTTATTGTTGATGGATTTCCGGTCGAATCCATTTCAGACATCTCATCTGCTGATATTGAGTCCGTTGATGTACTAAAAGATGCTTCCTCAACTGCTATTTATGGCTCCAGAGGCGCCAATGGTGTAATAATTATTACCACCAAACGTGGAAGAGAAGGAAGAATGACTGTCAATTACAATGCCTATACTGCCTGGAAAAGAATCGCCAACACACTCGATGTTCTTTCTCCATATGATTTTACTAAATGGCAGTATGAGAGAGCTTTACTGGCAAACGACATGCGTAGATACAACAATATTTACGGAAACTTTCAAGACTTAGATCTTTACCAAGAAGTACAGCCAAACGACTATCAGAATCAGATATTTGGACGAACAGGCTTTACTTTTAATCATAACGTTAGTTTAACCGGTGGTACTGAAAAAACGACATATGCTTTAAGTTATGCCCACATGTATGACAGAGCCATTATGCAAATGTCCAATTTCAACAGGGACAATCTTTCGTTTAATATGACAAATCGCCCAAACGACAGAATAACGATAGACCTGTCCTTCAGGTATGCCAACACAGAGATAAATGGTGGTGGAGCTAACGAACAAAACGAAGTTTCTTCAGCAGATTCCCGATTGAAGTTTGCCATGATTTATCCTCCATTTCCTGTTTCAGGTTTGACTGATGCAGAGGAAACTGATCCTGATTTCTTGTTGACACACCCAATGGAATCACTCAGAGACAATGACAGATACCAAAACCGAGTTGCATATAATCTGAATGCAAGCGTTGCATGGGAAGTCATTGACAACTTGACTATTAAATCAGATGTAGGATTGGATGACTTTAGAAGCGTAGACGATCGTTTCTATGGCCCGTCAACTTATTATGTAAAAAATGTTCCGTCGGGTGAAAATCAAAACAAGCCAGCGATTGTTTTCAATAAACAATCACGACAAACATTTAGAAACACCAATACTGTAAATTACAATTTCAGGAATATTCTTCCCAGCGATCATAGGGTAAATGTGCTAGCCGGTCAGGAGTATATCATCCGCGAACAAGAGTCTCATAATACCGTAGTTCATGGATTCCCATCTACTTTCGGTTTTTCAGAAGCTTCAAAGCTCTCTGCACAGGGATCAGCAAACTCAATTACCAACCATCTCTCACCTGATGACATCCTGCTTTCTTTCTTTGGTAGAGCTAATTACGACTACATGGGAAGATACCTATTCAGCGCAACTTTCAGAGCAGACGGTTCCTCAAAATTCGGAGATGGGAACAAATGGGGGTATTTTCCATCTGCTGCATTTGCCTGGAGGATTTCTGATGAAATCTTTTTCGAAAACACACGAGATTGGTTAGACGACCTTAAAATCAGATTCAGCTATGGTACAGCCGGAAACAATAACATCCCATCCGGGCAAATAGTACAATCTATGGCTGTAAGTACAACCACCTGGGTTAATAACTACGACAGTTATTGGGCACCTTCAAGAACTCTTGCTAATCCGGATTTAAAATGGGAGACCACCATTACAAGAAACCTTGGTTTAGATTATACAATGTTAAGAGGTCGAATCAACGGTTCGTTTGAAGCTTATATAAATACAACCCAAGATTTGTTAATGCGTTTCCCGATTCCAGGCACAGGTTATATCGACCAATACAGAAATATGGGTGAGACAGAGAACAGAGGTTTTGAAGCCTCCATAAATTGGGTTGCTATCGATAGGCCAAACTACGGATTTTCAGTTAGTGGAAACATTGGTTTCAATAAAAACGAAATCAAGTCACTTGGATTAATGGAGAACTTTGAACAGTCATCAGGCTGGGCGTCTACTGAAATTCCAGCAGACTATGTGATACAGGTTGGAGGTTCCGTAGGGAAAATGTACGGATATATCAGTGATGGACGCTATGAAGTTTCTGACTTTGAAGGATACTTTAACGGTGAATGGGTTCTAAGAGAAGGTGTACCTAACGCAAGCTCAGTAGTAGGCACAATTCGCCCCGGTACCAAAAAACTACTCAACCTAAACCCTGATGAAGACAACGTGGTAAACCTGGATGACAGAACCATTATTGGGGATGCCAATCCATTGCACACCGGTGGTATCACTCTAAATGCAAGAGCTTATGGTTTTGACTTGTCAGCAGCTTTCAACTGGAGCTATGGCAATGATGTATATAATGCAAACAAAGTTGAATATACCTCAACCAGCAAATACCATTCACGTAATATGATTACGATGATGGAAGATGGCAAAAGATGGACCAATCTACTACCCGACGGAACGATTAGTAATGATCCGGCTGAATTGGCTGCAATGAATGCTAATACAACCATGTGGTCGCCATATATGCCTCGATTCGTATTCTCTGACTGGGCCGTAGAAGATGGGTCTTTTCTAAGACTTAATACCCTGACACTAGGCTACACTCTTCCAAGAGATATCGTAAACAGAGTAAACGTTCAAAATTTAAGGTTTTATGTAAGTGGTTATAACTTATACACCTGGACTAACTATACCGGATTTGATCCTGAGGTATCAACCAGAAGGAGAACGCCATTAACGCCAGGGGTAGATTATTCTGCTTATCCAAGAAGCCGTTCAATTGTATTCGGGATGAACCTGAGTTTCTAAATCAACAAAAGGGAGAAATTCATATAATAGAAAAATATTGAAGTATCAATTGACGCTTAAATAAATAATACAATGAAAAAGTTATTTTTTAATATATCAATCATCTTATCACTTGTGTTGGTGATAAGCTCCTGCGATGATACACTGGACACTCCGGCAAAATCATCTCTGGAACCATCAGTGATCTTTTCAGATCCCAGTTTGACAGAAGGAGCAATGGCTGCAATAATCCACTCCTTTGGTGAAACAAACGCCTACAGAGGAAGATTCCTTGGGTTGTATGGTCTCAATACAGACATAGAAGTACGAAATGGGCTAAGAGACGTTGCACATGAAGCAGTAAGGCTTACAAATTACAGCACCAACGTAAACAATAGCCAAATGAATACTGAGAACAACGCCTGGGCGATGTTCTATCAGGCCATTGAGAGAGCGAATATTGCAATCGATGGGATTCGTAACTATGGTGATATTGAGAGGAATCCAAGAATGGCTCAATTACTGGGAGAGATGCTTACATTGAGAGCTTTTGTTTATTTGGATCTTATAAAGGGTTGGGGTGATGTTCCTGCCAGATTTGAACCAATATCCACTGCAACACTCTATTTACCCCGTGAAGATCGTGACATCATTTTCATGCAGTTATTAGACGATCTTGAAGAGGCCGCTCAACTTGTAGCCTGGCCAAATGAAACAGCTGCAACTCGGACAACTGAAAGAATTAACAAAGCATTTGTTAAAGGTTTACGAGCTCGCGTTGCTTTAATGGCTGGCGGATATGCCCAACGTATGGATGGTACAATTCGCAGAAGCATATACCAGGAGCTATCTCCGGATAAAATGTACGAAATCGTTAAAAAAGAGTGTCTTGACGTAATCAACAGCGGAACTGCACAACTCGAAACTTTTGAGGGGGTATTCAGATCTTTACACCGTGAGGATTTTGTTGCAGGGAGAGAGATCCTTTGGGAAATACCATTCAGTGAGGGTCGCGGTCGTGTTATCTTTGAGAATGGAGTAAGACATACAAATGCGAACAAATATACTGCACAAGCCAGAGGTGGAACCAATGGTCCCAATCCAATACTGTTTTACGAGTATGACGTAAATGATGTTCGTCGTGATGTAACATGTATACCTTATGAATGGACAAACGGAATACAAGTTCCTACCAACAACGGACGATGGATGTTTGGAAAATATCGTTATGAGTGGTTATTTGAAGAAGCAGGACGCCGCGTAACTTCAACTAACGATGACGGGTTAAACTGGTTAGTGATGCGCTATTCTGACATTCTTTTAATGGCAGCTGAAGCCATCAACGCCCTTGACGGTCCACAGGAGGCAGCTCCATACTTAAGAGAGGTACGTGAGCGAGCTTTCCCTGATCACCCGGATTTGGTTGATGACTTTATGTCGCAGGTAACAACCAGCAAAGAGGCGTTCTTTAATGCAATTGTTGACGAAAGAGCTCTTGAGTTTGCAGGGGAAATGCTACGTAAACAAGATCTTATCCGTTGGAATATGTTAAGCACCAAACTTCATGAAGCAAGAGAGAAGCTGATGCAACTTGAAGCTCGTGAAGGTAAATATGCCGACTTACCAGAAAGAATCTATTATGAAACTGCTGAAGATGGTGAAACTGTTATCATTTATGGTTTGAATTATGGTGATACCGACGAAATTGGACAAAGCCTTGGCTTTGAATCAAACAAATCATGGGTCATAACCTCATCAACGGAACAATCAACATTCTGGAACGCACTGTTTTTACGCGACCCCGATTTACAACAGTACTGGCCAATATGGCAAGTATTTATCGAAACCAGTAACGGGATGCTTAACAATGACGGGTTTAATTTCTAATATTTACGCTTTGGTTGAAAACCAAGGTGGCTGTGATGCCGATCATAAAACATGTTGAAAACAAAGTACTTTGATTTGCAAACAGCAAAAATTAAATGAACCATAAAATCAAAAAATAATGAAGAGATTAATTAAATTATCCGCATATTTTTTGGGATTAATCGCAACGGCGTCTTTTGGAAGTTGTTCCGACGACATTGATCCCGAAATAACTGAAATAAATGTCAGCCGGTTATTCTCTCCGGTTGACCTGGAAGTACGAATTATCAATCAAACATCTGCACGATTAAGCTGGAAAGCTGTAAACAAAGCAACCAGCTATACCGTTGAGTTCTTTCAAAATGAAAATTCAGACATTGAAGAACCGGAGTTTTCCGGTTCTCCAACCAAAACAGTTGAAGGAATAACATACAGCCAACTACCATACACTGTTCCCGGTTTTGCAGGTGAAACCACATATTCTGTAAGAGTAAAGGCTGTGGGTGAATCCATTTTAGAATCAAAGTGGATTGAAGCATTATTTACAACCGGCACAGAACAAATTCTGAGTGCAATTCAACCGGACGATATAGGTGCTACAACATTTATTCTTAGATGGCCTGCAGGAGAAGTAGCTACCAGCGTTGTACTGTTTGATGGAACAAATGAGTTGACTTTTGAAGTAACACAAGAGCACATTGAAGCAGGTGAAATAACCCTGACTGGTTTGAACAGCGAAACAGGGTATTTCCTTCGTCTGGTAAACAATGGCAGCACAAGAGGCACACATAATTTCACAACCTTAATCGATATTGGTGATGCAATATTGGTTGAGCCCGGTGATAACCTCAAGGAGATCATTGAGGCGGCTGAAGAAGGAGATGTATTTGCATTAATGCCAGGCGAATACCAAGTTGATGCGAACATCCACATCAGTAAAACCATTGGAATTATTGCTGTAAGGCCGTTTGAAAAGCCAGTGATTAATGGTGTTGTATTCAGAATTAGCGGAGGTGCAGGATTTAGACTAAAAGACCTTATTCTTGATGGAGAAACTGCACCAGACGGTAACCAAACCATCATCTATGACGAGGTGCTTGGAGCCGGAGAGACCTATGGAAATGCAATTATTGAAGGTTGTGAAATCAAAAACTACGTCAAAGGAGTCTTTTACGCAAGTAATGCTGTATTGATTGAATCTGTATCAATTACAGGCACCATCTATTCAGACATTGTAACCGAGGGTGGAGATTTCATTGACTTTAGAAACGGTATGACTAAAGTATTTGATTTCAAAAACAACACAGTTTACAACAGTGTTGTTAACCGGGATGTGATAAGAATGGACAATGCTGCTGCTTTCTCAGGGGACAACACCGCCATTATCACCATAGAAAATAACACTTTCTATAATGTTATCACACAGGAGGGATCAACGAGAAGGATTCTTTATGTGAGATTGGCGAATCATGAAATCTATGTTCGTAAAAACATTTTTGCAAATATTGTCGGAACCTACTCTAATCAGTCAGCGACAACAGTTGTTGGAATGGATGGAAATAACTATTTCAACGCTCCAAATCTGACCAATGACGAGATTACAGTATACGATCGTTGGAATTACACAGAATTGAACCCAGGGTTTGCAGATCCTGAAAATGGTAACTTTACGATATCCAATGAAGACCTGATCTTCTACCGTATCGGCGATCCTCGTTGGATTCCATAAATTACCATCAAATTAACCAAATTGAGGGACAACACATGTTGTCCCTCAATTATTCATTATTTAAAGATTGGATATGAAGAAGTTGTTCTTTTTATTACCAGCAACGCTATTATTAATATTTATTAGTTGCTCAAAAGAATCAGAGTCTGAAAAAAATGATGATGAAATCATTGGTTTCCCTACGCCTGACCGTTCATCCATCCCCGCTTTTCCAGGTGCCGAGGGAGGTGGCATGTACACTACAGGAGGTGCAGGTGGCAGAGTATATACCGTCACATCTCTGGAAGATACTTTTGAAGCTGGCACACTTCGCCATGCCGTTATGCAAAATGAACCACGCACAATTGTATTTGCAGTAAGTGGAGAAATAAAATTAACCCGCAACCTCAGAATAACCAACGGAAATTTAACCATCGCTGGTCAAACTGCACCTGGCGATGGAATTACCATAAGAGATTACACAGTAATGGTAGATGCCGATAACGTCATCATCCGCTTTTTGCGTTTCAGACTTGGTGATGAAACAGCTACAGAAGATGATGCCATTTGGGGCAGAAGAAGAAAAAATGTAATCATAGATCATTGTTCAATGAGTTGGAGCACCGATGAATGTGCTTCATTCTATGACAACGAAAACTTTACCATGCAGTGGTGCTTGATTGCCGAAAGCCTTAACGAATCGGTTCACGATAAGGGGGCACATGGATACGGCGGTTTGTGGGGTGGAAATAATGCCTCATTTCATAACAATCTTCTTGCACACCATAAAAGCCGAAATCCCAGATTTTATGGAGTGCGCGACGGCATCCTTAGCGAAAGAGCTGAAATGATTAATAATGTGATATATAATTGGGGAGATAATTCTGCCTACGGAGGGGAAGATGGTGAATACAACATCATAAATAACTATTACAAAGCAGGCCCTGCCACCAACAGCCATCGCAGTCGTATTTTTGAAGCGTACCGGGGTACCGATTATGGGCGGTTTTACATATCAGGAAATTACGTGGATGGTTATCACAATGTATCAGAAAATAATTGGTTAGGCGTTGACCTGAAACATGGAGGTTCACTTGACAACCTGAAAGTAGAAAACCCTTTCGAAATCTATCCCGTAACAATTCGTTCGGCAGAAGAAGCGTATGAACTTGTACTGGAACATGCAGGCATGAGCCTGTCGCGTGACGCAGTGGATAACCGCATTATTGAAGAGGTGCGTAACGGCACTGCCACCTTTGGAGGTTCATGGGGTTCAAACTCTGGAATTATTGACACACAAGAAGATGTTGGAGGATGGCCACAATTATCAACTGCTGATGCACCTATTGATACCGACGGCGACGGAATACCCGATGAGTGGGAAATTGCAAACGGACTGGATCCAAATGATCCAACCGACGGAAGAAGATACATTTTAAGCCCTAAATACACAAACCTCGAAGTTTATCTTAACAGCATCGTTTACGAAAAAATCGGCTTTGGTGGAACCGGGACAGAGTAGTAATTATACATCAATTTACATGGCTCCTATATCTGGTAGTATTAACCAATAGAGTAAAATAACAACACGATTTGTGTTGATTATTTGATCTCGTTAAAACACGCAGAAATGAATTTAAATACGAAATTGATCCTAACTGTTTTAATCATTATATCGGCATGCTCTGTATCAAACAGTGAACGAATCAATAACACACCAGCTTTTCCTGGCGCCGAAGGGGCAGGAAAATACACAACCGGCGGAAGAGGTGGAATGGTGTACGTAGTTACAAATTTAGAAGATGACGGGCCAGGGAGTTTTAGATATGGTGTTAATCTGCAAGAGCCAAGAATTATTGTGTTTGCCGTATCAGGAAACATCCATCTGAAAAGTCCTCTCAATATCAATCACGGCAATTTGACAATTGCCGGACAATCGGCTCCCGGTGAGGGTATTTGTATAAAAGGACATGGACTCCGAATCAACGCAGATAATGTGATATTCAGATATCTGAGAATGCGCCCGGGCGATATATACCCGATTGAACAAGATGCCCTAACCACCATGCGACATAAAGACATCATAATAGATCATTGCAGCATGAGTTGGGGAACTGACGAAGTATTTTCTCCATACAATATTGAGAATTTAACCGTGCAATGGTGCATCATCAGCGAAAGTCTCAACGACTCGCACCATTCAAAAGGAGAACATGGATATGGGGGTATATGGGGTGGAAATAAAGCAACATTCCATCATAATCTTTTGGCTCATCACAGCAGCAGAAACCCTCGGTTTCAGGGTGGACGAAGCCTGAAAAAAGGTCAGCAGGAACTGGTCGAATTTGTAAACAATGTGATTTACAACTGGGGAAATAAAGCTGCGTACGGAGGAGAAGAAGGACACTATAACATCATAAATAACTATTTTAAACCAGGACCTGCAACAAACAGAAGTGAATTATCAATTATACTTGAACCCTACACTCCCATCGGAAAATTCTATCTTTCAGGAAATATTGTTTACGGTAATAAAGAAGCCTCAAAAGATAATACTTTGGCAGTTAGCACGCAACGCGGAGGGCCTCTTGAAGAACTGATTGTATATGAAGCCTTTTCTGTGTCGGATTACCAAATAAGAGATACAGAAACAGCCTTTAAAGCTGTTTTGAAATACGCCGGGGTCAGTAATGTAAGAGATACTATTGACTCAAGAATTATTAAAGAGGTAAAATATGGCATGACAACTTTTGGTGAAGGAGGAATCATAAACAGCCAGAACGAAGTTGGAGGATGGCCTGAATTTCAATATTCAGAACCATTATTAGATTCTGATGGAGACGGCATGCCCGATGCATGGGAAATTGCCAACGGTTTGGATCCCAATAATCCCAATGATCATAACCAATACGACTTATGTTCAAAATACACAAACATTGAAGTGTATTTAAATCAACTGGTCGAAAAAAAATAGTCTAGGTTTCATAGGACCCAATGAAAAGGCAGGGAACAACGGTTCCTTGCCTTTTCTGCATAATCAGGAGCTTCGCGGGTCGGGTTTCAATGGCAATATGGCCATCTTCTCCACTTCTATTGATGGAAAACCAAACTCACTGGCCACTTTTCCCTGGATTAAATAAATTCCATTTCCCTGAAAAGGGTATTTCTTAAGTACCGGCGGGAAATGAGTGGTGTCGAAAAACTGTCCGTCATCGTCCAGAAAAGCGGCAAAATGCATCAATTTCCGACTCACCGTGCGCACATATTTAATGGTCACCAAACGCCCGGTCATCTTCACTGTTTTCCCCACAAGAGAGGATAAATGGCGTGCCTTCACCTCACCCCTGAAACTGGTTTGAAGCAGATCAAAATAGTTCATGGTAACAGGAAAACCCAAAAGTTCAATTTCATCATAAGCGTCCTCAAGAGGCTGTTGTATGAGCCGGGGCAGACTGTATTGCGCTTCTTTGGCCGGAAACAACCGTGGAATGGGTTCTTTTACCTTCTCCCGGGTGAGATAAAGATGAGCCTCCCACAACAATTGCGGCTTGTTTTTCCCGGTAAATCGGAGTGCTCCCAAACGAATGAGAAGCACAATCTGCTCACGGCCTGAAGCCGTGCGCTCAATAAAATCGGGCAAACTCAAATACTCCCCTCCCCGCTGTCGTTCATCAACAATGCGATGCGCCAATTCCTGCTCCAAATCTCTGATGTGCACAAATCCCAAAAAGATATCTTTTCCATCGATGGAAGTCATATAGCTGCTCCTGTTCACACAAGGAACATGTACTTTCCCGCCCCACCGCGTAGCTTCGTGAACGTAAACCCATGTGGCATAAAAGCCCCCAAAATTATTAATCACTGCCACCATAAATTCAAGCGGAAAATATGCCTTCAGATATAAACTCTGAAAGCTCTCCACGGCATAAGAAGCCGAATGTGCCTTGGAAAAAGAGTAGCCTGCAAAGGATTCAATCTGGCGCCACACCTCTCCCGTCAATGCATCGGGGTAGCCACGCTCTTTACAATTGCTGAAAAACTTATCCACAATTCGTTGAAACGCCGCTCTTGAGCGGTATTTACCGCTCATGGCACGCCTCAAAACATCAGAATCGGCCAAATCGAGCCCCACAAAATGGTGACAAACTTTTATCACATCTTCCTGATAAACCATTACCCCGTAAGTCTCCTTTAATTGTTCTTCCATCACGGGGTGCAAATACCTGAATCCATTGGGATTATGAAAACGCTCAATATACTCCCGCATCATTCCCGAACGGGAAACCCCGGGACGAATGATGGAACTGGCAGCCACGAGAGTGAGATAATTATCGCACCGAAGTTTTATCAGTAAGCCACGCGTTGCGGGGCTTTCAATATAAAAACAACCATTGGTCTCTCCTTTTCTCAACAACTCCTTTACACGCTCATCGTGCTTAAAACACTCCACTTGATGTACATCCACTTTTTCGCCACGATTTTGCAACACAATGGAGACACAATCCTTTATGTGCCCAATGCCCCGTTGCGACAGAATATCCAGCTTCTCAAAACCAATATCTTCGGCCACGTACATATCAAACTGTGTGGTTGGCAGTCCTTTGGGAGGCAAATCGAGCGCAGTATAAGCCGTAATGGGCGCATCAGATATCAAAATTCCGCCCGCATGTATGGTTCGCAGGTTGGGAAAATCTTTGAGGTGAGCAGCGATGGAGAAAATTTTTTCGGGCAACTCCTCTCCAGCCGGATTAAATCCCGCGCTGGTCATTCTCTCCAGTTCTTCGGAGGGCAAACCGTAAATCTTACCCAATTCCCTGATTACAGAACGCTCCTGAAAAGTAGATATGGCTCCCAGCAACGCCACATGTTCTCTTCCGTATCGTTTAAATATGTATTGTTGCACATCATCACGCTCACGCCAGGAGTAGTCGATGTCAAAATCGGGAGGAGAGCTGCGTTTGGGGTTCAGGAACCTTTCGAAATAGAGATTCAGTTCAATGGGATCCACATCGGTTATTTTAAGACAAAAGGCCACAACGCTGTTGGCACCGCTGCCACGGCCAACATGATAAAACCCGCGCGACATGGAATATCGAATAATATCCCAGGTGATTAAAAAGTAAGCGGCAAAACCAAGTTTACTAATAATATCCAACTCCTTCATGATTCGCTCCCTTGCTTCGGAATGATTGCGCCCGTAACGAAATTCCATCCCATCTAAAGCCAGTTGCTCCAGAAGTTTTTCGTCATCGGAGCGGCTGCCTGTGTAGCTTTGTTTGTTTTTAACCGTTTTAAAATCAAAATCGAAAGAACACTGTTTTAAAAAATCACAGGTATTTTTCCATATCACAGGATAATGATTGAATGCCGCTTTTAGTCGTTCTGCCGATACAGGCCAGTCATACCTGGAAGCCATATCATCTTCGGTAATCCGGCTCAAAAGCCGGTTACCATCTACTGCCCGCAAATGGCGGTGAACCTCAAATCCGGTACAGGAAGCAAACACCACCGGCTGCCATACTAACAATTTATGCATCTGTCGCGACAAAGGTGAAGTCAGAAGCCTGTTCAATTGAAAGTGCCTGATTCCCACAAATTCGTTCTCCCGCAAAACCGCAGGAATAAACCCATCAAACGGGTAAACCACAAATGCATTCTGAAAAGCGGGAGAAACATCAGGCAACGGTTGCTGCGACAACCTGTGGGAAGTTAAAAATCGGTTAAGTTCGCCAAAGCCACTGAAATTACGTGCAATCCCGGTATAAAGTAAACGGCCATTCTCGCGAAATTCCAACCCCACCAAAGGTGTAATTCCCGCCGCCCGGCAGGCTGCAACAAAATCAAACACCCCCGTAGTACTGTTAATATCGGTCAGCACCAACACTTCGGCACCAGCCGCAGCAGCGCGTTGCACCAAATCCTGTGGCGACAACACTCCGTAACGGAGACTGTGATATGTGTGGCAATTTAGAAACATAAAAAAAAGGGAAAAAAGGGTGGGAAGGTAACAGGGTGAGAGGGAGATAAGGTTTATGGTTTTGAGTTTTGGGTTTTGAGTTTTGAGTTTTGGGTTTATTTTAGGGTTCAAACTATAAACCATAAACTAAAAGTTTATAGTCCTAGGTTGAACATCTGTACTTTAAACATTGAACTTTAAACTTTAATCTTATCTGTTTGCATTGCACACCTACGGCGTGCCTTCTCTCAACGAAACGTTCCTTTCTATTTTCTATTTTCTATCGACATTTGCCACCTACGGCGGCGTTGGCTGATGTTTACAAAACACTGCAATTACGTTTCCTAATAACCTTCCATCATTCCATATTTTCGCTGAGAAACCATAAACTCAAAACTCCAAACCTTTCATTTCCAGCAAAAAAATGTTCCGGTTCCGCTACGCTTCATCTCCCATCCTATCTTGTCACCCTCCAACCATAATCCCTAATCCCTAAACTTTAAAAAACATCCCCCTACCCACCGCATCTGTTCCAAAACGTTTTCTTATCCTGTCCATGGCCAGATAAAGATTGACCTGTTCCGGGGTATCTTCAAACAGATTGAGTTGCTGACTGCCTGAGACCAGGTGAGTAAACCGAACACCCAGCAATCGAACCAAAACCCGTCGTTTATAAAGCCGTTGTAACAACTCCCGCGCTTCACGCATAAGAACATGGTCGAAAGAGGTGTAAGGGATACGCTTTTGTATGGTATGGGTATCAAAATCCGCGTACCGGATTTTGACTGTCACACAAGCCGTCAGTTTGTTACGCACCCGCAGTTCAAAAGCCAGTTTTTCCACCATCTTCAACAACCAATCGTTTAAAAACCTAAAGTCGGTGGTATCTGTCTCAAAGGTCTGCTCCGTGCCAATGGATTTTCGTTCATAGTATCGCTCCACCGGTGAAGGGTCGATGCCATTGGCTTTTTGCCACAATACAGTGCCATTTTTGCCCAACACCCGCTCCATCATTTCGGGAGGGACGAGGCTCAGCGTCTCTATCTTATCCACCCCCATTGAACGCAGCAATCGATAAGTTTTTGGCCCCAACATTGGAATTTTACTAATGGAGAGAGGATTTAAGAACGGCTTGACTCGTGGAGCTTCAACGTACAACTCCCTGGAGGTTCCTTTTTTTGCTTCGCCTGTAGCTATTTTTGACACGGTTTTATTTACCGACAGTCCGAAGGAGATGGGAAGCCCCGTTTCACGGATGATGGTTTCCCGCAACTCGTGCGTAAATTTATAGCAGCCAAAGTAACGATCCATCCCCGTTAAATCAAGGTAATGCTCGTCGATGGAAGCTTTCTCGTAAAGCGGCACTCGGTCGGCAATAACCTCTGTCACCAGGTTAGAAAAACGACTGTAGGTGTCCATGTCTCCACGAATAAAAACTGCCTGCGGACATAGCTGACGAGCCATGCGCATGGGCATGGCCGAATGCACGCCAAAACGGCGTGCTTCGTAGCTGCATCCCGCCACCACACCCCGGTCGGACAAGCCGCCAATAATCACAGGCACGCCATTAAGGGCACTGTTCTGCAACCGCTCTACCGACACAAAAAAGGTGTCCAAATCAATGTGAACAATGTGCCGGTTATCAAACTGATAATTAGAATCAGAAATCATATTTTGATTATATATTAATCTTTGTTACGATTCTAATATAATCAATTTTAGCAAAATGAGCAAGGGAATGGAAATCGGAGAACGGAAAACGGAGACAGGAGACAGGAAAGCGGAATGCGTATGGCAAAAAAAATGTACATTTGTACCCCCAAACAACACTTCACGTTATCAGCCCAAGATGTTTCTTGAAGGGTTGCCCTAAAAAAGGCCCTCTCCGCTTCTATTGTTACCATAAAAATTGAATCGGAACACCAAAACAATAACAATAAAACAATGAGTAAAAGTTTATCTTTTAAAACCATCATTAATTATTCGACCGTTATTTTGCTTCTAATAGCTATTGCTATAAGGGCAGGCGCTTCTTTTGAGTGGTTAAAACCGGAGGAGACTAAGGAGTACTCTTTGAATGACTTTAAGCATGCTTTCCCTTTGGCTGAATCGTTTAACAAAAACAGCGACCAAAGTTTTTCGGTTTACGGCAACGGAGGTGTTTTATTGGGACATGCCTTGGTTTCTGAAGAGCTTAACGCCCGTTATTCCGGCTATGCCGGTGAGGTTCCGCTGGTCATTTCATTATCTGAAGATAAAATTATAACAGGTATTTACCTGTTACCAAATGGCGAAACATCTCATTATATCGAGCACATCAGAAAAATAGGACTCCTACATGAATGGAGCGGCATGCCTTTAGATACTCTGGTAGTACAAAAACAGGTTGATGCCGTTTCGGGGGCAACACGAAGCAGCACTGCCATAATTGGCACCTTTAACCAAACAGTTGCCAATTATCTGGTTGTTGCCTCGCAAAGGCAACCATTCTCGATGATTAGAGGCATTCAAATTGCTTTAATGTTGGCCCTAATCGTAATTTCGCTAATGCAAATTATTGGTAAACGATTGCGCCAATTTTACTTTTACTATTTAGCTGGCGTGGTATTGGTTATGGGAATTTGGTTAAAACAAATGTTGTCTGTGGGAGCTTTTCATACTTGGCTGGTGAACGGTTTGCCGTGGCAAACCAATTTTGAATTAATTGTTATATTGCTATTGGCATTGGTTATGGCATTGTTGGGACACAAAAAGTACTATTGCAACTACCTCTGCCCAATGGGAGCCTTGCAAATGCTTGTTTCAAAAATATCACCAATTAAAAAACGTTCCATAAACATAAAAATATCGGTAATACATTTAAACACAGTGTATTTATCCTTTATTTGGATTGCTATATTGCTGGGAATTTCACTTCCCCTGTCGAGTATGGAACCTTTTATGGCATTTTCATTTTCTGTGGCAACCACATTTATGCTTCTTTTTGGTGGAGTTGTAATGATACTCTCCATATTCTTTAATCGTCCATGGTGTCAGTTTTGCCCCACCGGATGCGCCATTGATATTGTTAAACCTGTTATCGAAAAATAATGAAGAATACATCAGCACTTTTAAATCTGCTACTTGCAGCCATCATAGTAGTTTTAGTTATTCAGATAACTAAAACTGATAAAAACATTGTAGAAGAATCAGCGCCAGCCTTTGTTCATGTACCAACGTATGAATCAGAACAGCCGGTTCAGTCGTCCGAAAAAGTATCAGTAGGTGCCCGTGGTTGGATTATGCCTAAACCAGCATTGGTAATCGGTTCCTATGGTGCCGATGGCCAGCCAAATATCATGACGGCAGCATGGGTCGGAATCGTCAATTCGCATCCAATAAGTGTTGGCATATCGTTGCGTCCGGCAACATTATCGTATAGTAATATTATGGAAACTGGCAGTTTTACCATCAATGTGCCGTCGGCTAAATATATGGCTCACATGGATTACGTAGGAAACATTTCAGGGCGCGATGAGAATAAATTTGTCTCATTGGGACTCACCCCTGTTAAGGGCGATTACGTAAATGCACCATACATACAGGAGTTTCCTATTGTAATTGAATGCGAAGTAACCCAAACCATTAACCTAGGTTCGCATGTTCAATTCATAGGCAAAGTGATTGATACAAGAATAGATTCACACCTTTTAAAAGAAGATGGAAGTGTAGATGTAGAAAAAATGCAACCCATTTTATACGAGGGTAATGCGTACTATGGTTTTGGGCCCTTATTGGGAAAGCAGAGTGATGCTTTTAAAGTATTCATGGATGATATGGAACCGGAATTTAAGCCCCGGGCTGCGAGTTTTAACCACACCCTTGCAACCATATACAACCGTAAGAGCGTTCGCAATTTTACGAACCAACAAGTCACCAAATCTCAACTAACTGAACTTGTTAGAAGCGGCATGGCAGCTCCAACAGCTGTTGATAAACGTCCGTGGGCATTTGTAGCCATTGACGACCGCCAAACGCTCGATAAACTCGCTGAGGTATTGCCCTACGCACGCATGCTTAAGCAAGCCACAAGCGCCATTATGGTGGGTGGCGACTTAGATAAAGCGCTTTCGGGAATTGAGCAGGCATACTGGGTACAAGATTGCTCTGCAGCCACGCAAAACATCCTCCTTGCAGCCGAAAGCATGGGTCTGGGTGCTGTGTGGACAGGCGTGCATCCGGTTAAAGACCGCGAAGAAACCGTTAAACAGATTCTTGGTTTACCCGATAATATTGTTCCGCTTAATGTGATAGCCATTGGCTATCCTACAGGCATTGATACTCCCAAAGACAAATGGGACGAGTCCATTTTACACTGGAACAGATGGTAAAATATCAGACATCAAAAATCCGCAAGTCACTCTATGATTTGCGGTTTTTTTTGTTGGTGATGTTTCGGTTAACTGTTATCAGTTATCAGTTATCAGTTACCAGTTAACAGTTATTAGTTAACAGTTATTAGTTGAGGCGTCCTGATATTGGTTGACTTTTTGAGTGATTAATATTCATAAGTTTTGCTAAAAAAAAAGAGTGCCTTGTCTGACATTTGAATTA
>NZ_SLWK01000019.1 GCF_004345615.1 Natronoflexus pectinivorans | reverse complement strand
TTTTATCGGCGTAATTCATCTGCTTTTTCATTTTGGCACCATCTGGATATATTTCTGTGCGAATACCATTCTTTCGCATGATGCTGGCAATTTTTAAAGCACAAGCAGCCTCTTTCTCTCCGAAATTTACGAAAAGCAGCTGTGTTGAAGCGGTCACATCTTTTGGGTACATATCCAGCTGATTCATGACATCAAAAATACGGTCTGCACCAAAGGAAATACCTACTCCCGAAACATTCTTGAGTCCAAATATTCCGGTAAGATCATCGTACCTACCCCCACCGGTTATACTTCCAATTTCCACATCCAATGCCTTAACTTCAAAGATGGCACCGGTATAGTAGTTTAACCCGCGAGCCAAGGTCAGGTCTATTTCAACAGGAGTGCTTATTTCAAGTTGGTTGATATACCCGAGAACTGTTTTCAGTTCCTCAACACCTTTTAATCCTGCTTCTGAACTTGCAAGCACATTTGATAAAGCATCAAGCTTTGATTCGTTATCACCTGAAAGTGCAAGTATTGGTTGAAGTTTTGATACGGCCTCGTTGCTCAGGCCTTTTTCGAGAAGTTCCTGATTAACTTTCTCCAATCCAATTTTCTCAAGTTTATCAATGGCTACAGTGATGTCTATCATCCGTTCGGGTTCCCCAATAATTTCGGCGATGCCAGCCAAAACCTTACGATTGTTCAGCTTTACAACCACCCTAATGTTAAGTTGTCGGTAAACCTCATCCACAATTTGAATCAATTCGACTTCATTCAGCAAGCCATTGCTGCCAATAACATCTACATCACACTGGAAAAACTCCCGGTATCTTCCCTTTTGAGGCCTGTCGGCACGCCAAACCGGTTGTATTTGGTATCTTTTGAAAGGGAAAGTGAGTTCGTTCTGATGTTGTACAACAAATCTGGCAAATGGTACGGTTAAATCATAACGCAAACCCTTCTCGCTGATTTGGCCGGTAACCCGGCCGGAATCTCCTGTTTCAAGAAGAGTCTTGTCTGCTTTCGATAAGAAATCTCCCGAATTCAGAATTTTAAAAAGCAATTTATCGCCTTCCTCTCCATATTTTCCCAGCAGAGTATCCAGATTTTCCATGGCAGGAGTTTCAATGGGCATATAACCATACATCTTGAAAACACTCTTTATTGTGTCAAAAATGTAGTTGCGTCTCACCATTTCTAACGGTGAAAAATCTCTGGTGCCTTTTGGAATGGATGGTTTCTGTGCCATGATGTACTCTTTTACGACTTATAAATTTTCTTAGCTTTTAAATGGGATAGCGAATTTAGGGGTGCAAAGTTAAAAAAGAATCGCAAAATATCATTGCCATAATCGCACACCTACGCCATATTCTACCCAGTCGGCTTTGAAGCCGGCCTGGGTTTTTAATCCCAGTTGAAAATAGAAACGCTCTCCGGCATCTATTTTTATGGCGGGTCTGAAAAAGAAGTTCCCTTTTAGATCGTGTCCTCTTGCATGTAGATAGGATCCCACTTGCATTCTTAGGGTTAATTGCCAAAACATGAAATCATAACCTGCATGGGCTCCATAGAAGTCATGTCGTTTATCCGGATACCTGGACTTCAGGCTATTGTCATAGAAAAAGTTTAGACCGCCGGTAAGTCCGTTTTTACTGTTCAGTTTATACTGATACTCTGCGGTGGCGGTAATGGTTCCATATTGTTTCCCGGTTCCTTTGTCTTCATCGTTCTGAACCAAGCCGCCGGCACCATAAATCCAAACAGATCCCTGACGAATTTTCTCGGGAGATTTAAACACCTCAAGTACTGGTCGTACATCCAGTATTGTAGTTGGATGAGATGAGTTGTCAATTCTGTTTTGTTGTGTATTAAAGTGATACCTTAACCCCATATTAAACCCCCACATGTTTAACCCGGCATTTGGACGAAAAGTCCGTCCATTGCTGAAGTGGGTAATATCCAGCCCATAAAGGAAATCCAATTCCCGGTTAAGTCGATACCTGGCTCCAATGTTTAGATTGAAATACACATTAAATCGGGAGCCAATGGCATCGTTCAACTCATTCTTCTCTTCGTCGAATGGTTTGAGATCATAACTCAAACCAAGAGCAGGATCAATTACCATTTGATGTCGGTGATGATGAAACAGCGGGAAAGAAATAAATCCATATACTGCACTTGGAGTACCTAACAAATCGGGATTGCCAATAAAACCGCTGTACCAGCCAAAACCATATGCCGGGTAGAGATACATGTTTTGCCAACCTTCAGGGTTGCTGCTTTGCCAGCCATATCGTACCTGTAAGGCTCCGTATCCGTTTGATAGGGCTTCAGAAAGTGATTCTCCTGTATATAAGTGATTTCCGGAATGCCCGCGTATCTCAAGAAAACGAAAATCACGGTGTGATGGCATGTGCTGCGCCTTTATGGCACATGCCAAAAGTGTAAAAATGAGTGTAATATGTAGTTTTAATAACATGATTTACATATTTGAGTCAGAGCCATAATTAGCTCCGAAAGATACGCATAATCTTTTCGAAATTCGAGATTTCGAAAACCACCTTATAGGTTTTATTGCAATAATTATCAAACTGTTCAAATATGAGATGCATTTTTGTAAAAAAATGGATAGCAAATATATCTTTAAATCGAGATGATTTATTCTAATAAATTGTTGAATAATCTTTATTCAATTTTGAAATTGAATAAACAGGGATTGAAGCCAGTCTACAAAGAAAAGAGATGATGTGTTTGTTTAAAGACATTAGTGTCCGGTAAAAAGTTGTTTTGCCCCTAACGGGGCAATAGTTCTTTTTCAACTAATTGTTTTACCGATCTTTAGTCCCTAACGGGACTGTGCCGTAGGTACAGAAACGAGCCATGTAGAATAATTTCGACACACAGGCGATGTACTGAGCCCGGTCGAAGTAAGTATGACTAAATGGCGAGTTCCATGTGGCAACTGATAACAAATTATAGACACATGAATATCGGTAGAGAAAATTTAACCCCAATTCCATGTGTCCCTTAGGGACACAACAATTAGCAGGCATTATAGCATCTTGTCTAAAAATTTACCGGACATTAATGGTTTAAAGATTTCAAAAAAACGATTAAGTCTTTTTGTTTAGAATGATTCTAATTAAATTTGCAGATTGAAGGATGGATAAAGAGTGTTTTCGGATTTGAAGAATCCGGAAAAAGAAATAACTAAAAAAGATATCTATGTTATTAAAACGTATACTGGCAGTATCTGTTGCAGCTGTTCTGATGGTTGGGTGCGCTCGTCACGCCGAGGTGGTAAATGTTTATTCCGGTCGGCATTACCAGGCCGATGAGCGGTTGTTCAGAGAATTCACTGAACAGACAGGGATCCGGGTAAATCTTGTAAAAGCCAATTCAGATCAATTGCTTAACAGGTTGGAGATGGAAGGTGAAAGGTCACCTGCTGATATCATCATCACGGCAGATGCCGGGCGACTAATCATTGCCAAAGAGAAAGGTTTACTGCAGTCAATTGATTCAGAAAAGGCAACACAGCTGGTGCCTTCACATTTTCGAGATAGCGAAAATTTCTGGCTGGGATTCACCAAGCGCGCACGCGTAATAATTTATCCCAAAGGGAGAATTAACCCTTCTGAACTTGACAGTTACGAGTCCCTTACTGGTGATCAATGGAACGGCCGAGTTCTTGTCAGATCTTCTCAGAATCATTATAACCAAACTTTGATGGCCTCAGTTTTGGCTGCTCATGGAGAGAAAGGTGCAGAGAACTGGGCACGCGGAATTGTAAATAACATGGCGCGAAATCCCATTGGCAACGACAGGGATCAGATTAAGGGGATTGCTGCCGGAGAAGGAGATGTTGCCATTACTAACACATATTATATCGGGCTTATGTTAAACTCGGTGAATCGTGAAGAGCGAGAAGTGGCTTCACAAATGGGGGTGTTTTTCCCAAACCAGAATGACAGGGGTACGCATGTCAATATTAGCGGGATTGGAATTACAGCAAATTCTCCAAACTACAAAAATGCTGTATTGCTTACCGAGTTCCTTTTGGCCGACCAGGCACAGAATGTGTTTGCTTCCGAGAATTATGAATACCCGGTAAACCCCAATGTTGAATGGCCGGAACTATTAAAAAGTTGGGGAGAGTTTAAATCAGACACATTACCATTACACAATTTGGGCGAATTTATTCACCAGGCTATGATTACTTTCAATAATGCCGGCTGGGAATAAAACAGATATATGATTAAGAAACTAAAAGGGTTTTCAACACCAATTCGTATTAGAAACTATTTTAACGGTTGGATGGGCATCTCGTTATTGGTTTGTCTGGCCGTGGCTTTCCCTTTGATGGTTATTTTCGGGCATCTTTTTAAAACAGGAGATTCATCCTGGCAACATATTACTACAAATCTGCTGCCTGCCTACACCATCAACACACTGATTTTGATGGGAGGAGTCGCTTTATTGGTTACCCTTATTGGTGTTTCAACCGCCTGGTTGGTGAGCATGTACAAATTTCCGGGCAGACGTGTATTTCAATGGTTACTGGTTCTGCCCATTGCAATTCCTGCATATATTCTAGGTTTTACATGGGTTGGTATGTTGGATTATACCTCTCCGGCCTATGTTTTCTTAAGAAATAATTTTGGGGTAGAAACCGGACAGTTTCTGTTTTTTAATATTTTATCGATGCCTGGCGCCATCATCATTTTGTCTCTCTCTTTTTACCCATATGTATATTTACTGGCGCGCACCTGGTTTATGCAGCAATCTGCTTCGATTTTAGAAGCCGGATACTCACTGGGACACAAGCCGTTATCCGTTTTCTTTAGAATAGCGCTTCCATTGTCGCGCCCAGCTTTGGTTGCAGGTGTTTCTTTGGCTTTAATGGAAGTATTAAACGATTACGGACTTGTGAACTATTTTGGTGTTGACACGTTCACCACTGGCATTTTTTCTGCCTGGTTTGCTTTTGGGAGTCCCGTTTCCGCCATTAAACTCAGTGGATACCTGATGATATTTGTGTTGATACTATTAATGGCTGAACGCATGGACAGGGGGAACAGGCGGTATGATTCCGTGGGGAGTCAGTTTCGTCCGTTGCGACAAAAAGAATTAAACCGTTTGAATGGTTTTCTAGCCATGATTACAGTAATGCTTCCTATTTTACTGGGGTTTGTTTTGCCAGTTTCGATGCTGATTTACTGGAGCATTCAAACAAGCCATCTGGCCTTTGATCACCGGTTTTTAAGTCTTCTTAAAAACAGCTTCCTGTTAGCTTCATTGGCTGCTTTGGCGGTTATTTCTATTTCCGTTTTAATCGGGTTTACAGTCAGGACATTTCCATCAAGAATGGCTCGCTTTATGACCCGTTTTGCTACTATTGGTTATGCCATACCGGGTGCAATTATAGCAGTCGGGTTGCTGGTTCCTTTTATCTGGATTGACAATCAACTGGCTCGCATTACAGGGAGTGCCGGTGGTATCATCATTACCGGAACATGGTTCACACTTGTTTTTGCTTATACAGTCAGGTTTATGGCTGTTGGTTATAACAGCATAGAAAGTGTTATGACAAAGACATCTGTCTCCTTGGATGAAGCATCGAGATCTCTTGGTATGTCAAACAGAAACACTCTCTTTAAGGTATTAATTCCAATCATTCATCCCGGAATTCTGGCCGGTGCACTACTGGTTTTTATTGATGTTTTAAAGGAATTGCCTCTTACCCTGATTCTGCGTCCATTTAACTTTGACACACTGGCCATTCGTGCATTTGAATTTGCCTCCGACGAGCGAGTACCTGAAGCTGCTCCTGCTTCATTGGTGATTATTTTTGTTGGCCTAATGGCCGTCCTTTTATTAAGAAAAACACTTAAAAAGCAAGGTTATGTCCATCATCCTTAGCGCAAAAAATCTCACAAAAACATATCCGGGAAACAAATACCGGTCATTGATAAATTTTAATCTGAACGTAGAGAAAGGTCAGATAACAGCTCTATTGGGCGAAAGCGGCTGCGGGAAAACAACAGCTTTGAGAATTATAGCAGGCTTCGAAAGCGCTGAAAAGGGGGAGGTTATTATTAATAACCGTGTAATGGCAAACGACCGGCTTTTTACAGAGCCGAACGATCGGGGTGTTGGTATTGTATTTCAGGATTATGCACTGTTTCCTCATAAAACAGTATGGAAGAACATCGTTTTCGGTCTCAATAAACTTTCAAAAAGTGAACAGCAATCTGTTGCTGAGAAAGTTCTTTCTTTAACGGGATTAAAGGGTTACGAACAGAGGTATCCCCATCAATTATCGGGAGGCCAGAGACAAAGAGTCGCATTGGCACGCGCATTGGCTCCAAATCCCGGAGTGTTACTCATGGATGAACCATTCTCTAACATCGACTCTATGAAGAAAAATCAAATCAGAGAGGAGATCAGAGAGATATTAAAGGCGGCCGGAACAACAGTTGTTTTTGTAACTCATGACACCAAAGATGTTCTTGCAATTGCAGATCGGGTAGCAGTTATGAAAGAGGGCGTGTTAATGCAGGAAGGAACACCAAAAGAAATATTTAACCATCCGGCTAACGAATACATTGCTCATTTTTTTGGAAAAACAAATGTATTTCAGGGCAATGCCGATGAAAATGGAAAGGTTGCATCAGAAATTGGAGTGTTCAATTTGCCTGAAGGAAAAGATTTTGGAGAGAACGTTTCCATATCGGTTCGTCCTAATTCGTTCTTGGTCCACACCACTGAACGCCGCGGAACAGTCCAGGTTTTAGTAAAAAAGCGTATTTTTATGGGCGAGTACACTGAGCTTATATGCAGTATTCAATCCGGCTCAGAAGCAGGGATGGATCTTTTTGTGCATGTCTCATCTGATTTTCAGGCAACAAATGATCATTTATGGCTTGAAGTAGAAGAGAAAAATGCATGGTTGATGGATCTTCATTGAGGTTCGTGATGGTGGATCAGGTTGTAGAAAAATCAATGAAATGTTTTAAAACGAAATTGAATAGATTAACTACTAAAAACTGAATGTTATGGATAATGTTGCAAAAGTATTAGACGCTATGAAGAAAGCGGCTAAACCTCTTAAAGCAGGGGAAATAGCTGAGTTGGCTGGTTTGGACAAAGGCAGCGTGGATGCTGCAATGAAAGAACTTAAGAAAGAAGAAAAAATAGTATCCCCTAAGAGATGCTTTTGGGAGCCCAAATAAAAACAGGAATCTATTTGGGCAGGTGTTTCTTTAGTTCATTAAGATAATTGGATGCTTCCGGGCTCCCTTCTTCGGGAGCCCACGGAGCAAAATGCTTGTCGTCGGTTACGTTATAAGGGCCATCCTTTACTTCATAAACAACTGTTCCTGTTTCCAAACAAAGAACAGTATGCCAAACTCCGGGGGGAATTTCAACCCCGTAATTTCCTTTCAAAGCATCAAGAGTTATATAATTTTCAACAATCCCATCCTCGCCAAAGAAATACATGGCCAATTTGCCTCTCAGTACTATGAATACTTCCCTTTTGTCGGGATTTTTATGCATGTGAGGCCTGACGTAAGTGTCAGGCTCAAATGCATTGAGCATTCTGTTGATAGGGTCTTTAAGTACCGTATGAAAATTATAATTCTTTCTTAAACGGGATGAACTTTTTGCCTGGCTTGAGACTTCATCTAAAAGGTTCCTGTTAATCAGAATCATTTAATTAACCTTAAATTAAACGGATATTTGTATGGACGACCATTATTAGCTTCTACCGAAGCCATGACGACCAGTACGACATTCGCTAATGCAATCAAAATTAACAGGGGAATACCGATCAAAACAAATGTCAGAATCGCTGCCACAAATGCAGCTATACTTACAGTGATCTGAAAGTTTAAAGATTCTTTTCCTTCTTGATCTACAATTGGAAATTCATCCTTTTTTAATAGCCATATTATCAATGGTCCAATAATATTCCCAAACGGGATAATGAACATGGCTAATGCCGATAAATGGCATAACAATTGCCAATTTTTTTCTGTCATAACTTCGGTGTTTTATAAAAGAATGCAAGTTAAGATAAATGATGTTTGAATGCAATTTACAATTTATATTTTACACTATTTCATCCGAAATAAATATTACTAAACAACAGTATTAAACTGCTAAAAAATATTAATTTTGACACGGCTAGCTTATTAATCAACTAAATGGAGAGTCCTAAAATTCTTATAGCTGATGATGTAGATTACCTGGTGGAGTTTATAAAAAGCCACTTGGATACCATGTGCAACAATGCTACCTATTACAGAGCACGCAATGGTTATGAGGTGTTTACTATTGCTATGAGGAAAAAACCGGATTTAATATTATTGGACTGGGAAATGCCTGAATTTTCAGGGATGGATGCTCTTCAAACACTTAATAAGCATGAAGAGACCAAAGATATTCCGGTTATTATGGTTAGTGGCTTCACCAAGTCGGATCATGTAAGAATGGCCTTGGAGGCCGGAGCCATTGATTATCTTCGAAAACCAATTGAGCCTGACGAATTGCTGGCACGGGTGCGAACTGCAGCCACTCTGGCAAAAACGATGAAGGAGCTCCGTTTGCAGAAGAGTGAACTCGAATCAGAGAAAGTGAAAACGGACAATATTCTCAAGGGATTACTTCCTGCACAGATACTTGAATCTCTTAAGACGTCGGATGTCATTGCTCCTAAACGATTCAGGAATGTTACAGTTATTATGGCCGATTTGGTTGACTTCACGCCAAAGTCACAAAAGATGTCGCCAAAGCGGTTGTTGGATGAACTAAAAACCATCTTTACTGCCTTTGATAAAATCTCCAGCAAATTTAATTGTACGCGAATTAAAACAATTGGAGACGCCTACCTGGCTGTAAGCGGAATGTGGAACAATGATAGGAACCACGCACTTGTGGCTGCCAAAATGGCTGAACGAATGCGGCAGTATATTATTGAACACAATCAGAAGTACAAAATAGATTGGGAAATTCGTATTGGATTGAATTCCGGTGACATTGTTGCCGGAATCATCAGCGAAGACAACCTGTCATACGACATTTTTGGAGACACTGTAAATACTGCTGCACGAATGCAGGGATACTCAAATCCCATGCAAATCAATGTCTCACAATCAACCTATGACCTGATTAAGGATTATTATACACTGATTAAACGCATTTCCCGAAAGGTTAAAGGGAAAGGTTCACTCAATATGTATTATCTGCACAGGCCGATTGTTTCAAAAATTTCCAGAACTAACGAATTTCACCCCTATCAAAATACCTTTTTTTAGTTTAATTTGCTTATACGCAAATTAACAACTTTTTAAAATCTAATCTCATTCATGATAAAAGCCTTTATACTGCTTTGTCTGATGATGGTTTTTCACTTTTCTCTTTATTCAATATCTTTAACTCAAACCTTAAGAGGAACAGTGATTGACCGACAGACCCAGACTACACTTCCGGGAGCCAATATTGTGATCACAAGCCTGGATACTCAACGGGGAGCCGTTACGAATCAAAACGGTTATTTCCGTTTTGAGAATGTACCTGTTGGCAGAATCAGTATTACTGTATCTTTCATTGGTTATCGAAATGTTGCTCTCAATAATTTAGAGTTACAATCGGGCAGGGAACTTGTTCTGAATATTGAATTGGATCAATCCGGTATATTGGGGGAGGAAGTTACCATTACTGCTGATGTAGATAAGGCAGCACCAATTAACAGATTGGCAACGGTAAGTGCAAGGAGCTTTACAGTGGAAGAGACAGAACGCTACGCCGGATCGTTTAACGATGTGGCAAGAATGGCTGCCAACTTTGCCGGAGTAATGGGGAATGACGACTCACGGAATGACATCATCATCAGGGGGAATTCTCCAGTCGGACTTCTCTGGAAACTTGAAGGCGTGGATGTTCCGAATCCCAATCATTGGGGAATGATGGGAAGCACAGGTGGGCCTGTTTCTATGCTCAACAACACATTGTTAAGCAATTCTGATTTTTTTACCGGTGCTTTCCCGGCTGAATATGGCAATGCCATTTCAGGGGTGTTCGATCTGCGAATGCGCAATGGAAATAATGAACAAAACGAATTTCTCGGACAGATAGGTTTTAATGGGTTTGAATTGGGTGCTGAAGGTCCTATAAGCGAGGAAAACGGATCATCATTTCTCATCAATTATCGCTACTCAACACTTGCTTTATTCGAGAGGTTTGGGATGGATTTTGGCACCGTTGGGGTGCCATACTATCAGGATATTTCTTTTAAAGTCAATTTCCCAAATACGAGGCTGGGGGGAATTTCTTTATTTGCGTTGGGAGGAAAGAGTTTTATTGAAATTTGGGACAGCCGTAAGGATACAATCAATGAGAGGCTCGATTTGTATGGTATTGATGGGTTTGATATAACCAGTTCGGCACGAACTGGTGTTGTTGGATTAAATCAACTTTATCATATCAACTCAAATACATATACGCGAGTTACTCTGGCGGCAATGTCGCAATCTGCCACTAATAAAGTCGACACAATCACCCCGGAGACATACTCAATTGAACCATTTTACCGGGATAACATGACTGACAACAGACTTTTTGCTTCGGTAATGCTCAATAGAAGTTTCTCTTTCCGACATCTGTTGCGAGCCGGCTTTTCATCAACCATAGTTTTTCCCAGCCTTCAGGACAGCATTCACCGAAAGTATGAACAACGCTGGGAACAACAGTTCAACCATAAAGGAAACTTCACGTTATTGCAATCTTATATACAATGGCAGTTCATTCCCATTGATGAAATTACTTTAAACACAGGGATTAACCATCAGCATAATACACTGAACGGGAAGAATGTATTTGACCCGCGTTTGGGAATAAAGTGGCAACCTTTACCTCGACACATATTCAGTTTTGGTTATGGAATGCATCATCAAACCCCATCACCAATTCTCTATTTTCTGCAAGTGAATAATAATGGAGATTTTGTAATGCCAAACAGGAATCTGGATTTCATCAGAAGCAGACACCTGGTTTTAGGATATGATTTTCGTATCAACGCATTTACACGCATTAAAACGGAGATTTACCGACAGGATATATCCCGTGCCGCAATTGATGCTGCTGAGCGCAATGCCTGGTCGGTGCTGAACCAGGGTGCTTCTTTTCAGTTCAAATTGGCTGAATATATGGAAAGTAAAGGAACGGGCAGGAACCACGGTGTAGAACTTACACTGGAAAGGTTTCTCAATAGAGGCTTTTACTACCTGATAACAGCATCGCTGTTTGAATCAGCATATAAGGGAAGTAATGAAATTTCAAGCAGCACCGCTTTCAACAATAATCATGTGGTAAATGCGCTTGTGGGCAAAGAGTTTGAAATAAGAAAAAGCAATCCAAATTCACGGCAAATGCTGGCTTTTGATTTTAAGACCACGCATGCCGGGGGTATGCGTGCTACTCCGTGGACTGCTTCATTTAATAATGAACTAAATGAATATGAAAGAGAGTTCGATTATACCAGGGCTTTTTCCAGAAAGCTAAATAACTATGCACGTACTGATTTTTCAATTACCCTAAAAACAAACAGAGGTAGAATTACACAACAATGGGGTTTGGAAATAACCAATTTATTCAACAGAAAGAATATTTTCAGCGAAAGTTTTAATAAACAGACAGGGGAAACCGAGTTGGTTTACCAGCCTGCCCGTTTAATTATTCCTCAATATAGAATCTTGTTTTAACTGTCTTTAACCAGTTTTCTGTATCTGATTCGTTTGGGGCCTTCATTTCCCAGACGTTTTTTACGGTTCTCTTCGTAATCGGAATATCCACCTTCAAAAGAATATACAGTTGAGTTGCCCTCAAATGCAATGATGTGAGTGGCTACCCTGTCAAGAAACCAGCGGTCGTGAGAGATGATGACGGCACAACCGGCAAAATCTTCCAAGCCTTCCTCCAGAGCTCGCAGAGTATTTACATCAATGTCGTTGGTTGGCTCATCGAGAAGCAAAACGTTGGCCTCTTCTTTCAGTGTCATGGCCAAATGTAGCCTGTTTCGCTCTCCCCCTGAAAGAACTCCGCATTTCTTTTCCTGATCGGCACCGGCAAAATTAAACCTCGACAAAAATGCTCGTGCATTAATCTCCCTGCCTCCCATTCTTATGGTTTCCTGTCCTCCTGAAACAACCTGATAAACTGTTTTTTCGGGATCAATATCGGTATGGGATTGATCTACGTATCCAACTTTAACAGTCTCTCCTACCTCAAATGTTCCCTTATCTACCGCTTGCTGTCCCATAATCATCCTGAACAGGGTGGTTTTACCCGCTCCATTGGGGCCGATTACACCTACAATTCCGTTGCGCGGCAAAGAGAATTCCAGATCTTCAAACAATAAACGTTCACCAAAAGCCTTGGCCACACCATGAGCCTCAATAACCTTCTCTCCCAATCGGGGGCCATTAGGAATGAAGATTTCAAGTTTCTCTTCCTTCTGTTTTACATCTTCTTTAAGCAAATTTTCGTAGGCTGCTAAACGCGCTTTGGATTTTGCCTGACGCGCTTTTGGCGCCATACGCACCCATTCGAGCTCACGCTCCAGAGTTAACCTGCGTTTTGATGCCTGTTTCTCCTCCTGCTCCAGACGTTTAGATTTCTGGTCGAGCCACGATGAATAATTTCCTTTCCAAGGGATGCCTTCACCTCTGTCCAGTTCAAGAATCCATCCCGCCACATTGTCGAGGAAGTAACGGTCGTGAGTGATTGCAATGACTGTTCCTTTATACTGCTGAAGGTGCATTTCAAGCCACTGTACAGATTCAGCATCCAAATGGTTGGTTGGCTCATCAAGCAGTAAAATATCAGGTTCCTGAAGTAATAATCGGCACAATGCCACACGACGACGCTCTCCTCCAGACAGTTCGCTTACCAGTTGATCTTCAGGCGGGCAGCGCAAGGCATCCATTGCTCGCTCCAGACGGCTGTCCAGATTCCATGCGTCAAACTGATCAATTTTCTCCTGAAGTTTTGCCTGTTCATCCATTAAGGCTTCCATTTTATCAGGATTTTCCAGCACTTCAGGATCTCCAAATCGTTCGTTAACGGCCTCGTAAGCCTTTAATACGTCTACAATTTCCTGTACTCCCTCTTCAACAATCTGTTTTACAGTTTTGCTGTTATCCAGTTCTGGTTCCTGAGCCAAATATCCAACTGAATATCCCGGAGAAAATGCCACTTCTCCCTGGTAGTTTTTTTCCAAACCGGCAATGATCTTCAAAAGGGTAGATTTCCCGGAGCCATTCAGACCAATAACACCGATTTTAGCACCATAAAAAAATGAAAGGTAGATGTTGCTTAAAACTTTTTTTTGAGGAGGGTACACCTTGCTTACACCCACCATGCTGAAAATAATCTTCTTATCGTCTGACATATTATTGTTTTTAAATTCTTGGCAAGTTTCAAAATGCAAATGTATCAAAAACGACGAAATGAAACGAGCCATGAGAAAGTTTTTCTCACACAGGCAAAGTACTGAGCCCAGTCGAAGTAAGAATGACTGGATTGGCGAGTTCCATCCCGATAAATCGGGACAAGTTGTGGTTACTTTTTAAAAAAAATAGCCATAAAAAAAGGGAGGAACTTTTCAATTCCTCCCTTTTCAATCATTATCTATGAGAACTATTTGCCTGTTACTTTAATCACTTCCACATAATTATTTGAAATGATACGAATAATCTGAACTCCGCTAACCAAAGGCGACACATAACTATTTCCATGAGCAACACCTTCACTTACAACAGATCCGGATAATGCAATCTGCTGCACTATGCTTCCTGCTGAAATATTTGATAGATGAAGTGAGTTGTTGGAAACATACCATACGGCAGCATTTTTGTGTACAGGAATTGAAGAACCATCTTCAAGAGTTATTGAGACAGTCCATTCAGCTGTTGATCCATCTTCAGCAGTGACAGTGTAAACAACTGATCCTCCAGAAAAATCCTGTGCGTCTTCCGGCGAGATTGATGCGCCCTCAGAAAGCGTAAACCCTGGTGCAATTGATGAAAGATCTGCTCCCTGAGGCAAAACAATGGTTACTTCGTTGGTTGAGGTTTCCACAACGCTGGATACCATGTCGGTTACCGATGCAGTCAGAATCTCTTTAGCATCGCTTAAAACAACAATGGTTATTGAAACAGTCCATTCAGCTGTTGATCCATCTTCAGCAGTTACAGTATATACAACAGGACCTTGAGAAAAGTCTTGTGCATCATCCGGTGAGATTGATGCGCCTTCAGAAAGTGTAAACTCTGGGGCAATTGATGAAAGATCTGCTCCCTGAGGCAGAACAATGTTTACTTCTTTGGTTGTGCTTTCAACAACACTTGATAGCATGTCGGCTACCGATGCTGATAGAATCTCTTTAGCATCGCTTAAGACAGGTGGAGCATCATCTGCCATAGGTATAATCTTCATCTCACCAACACGAACATTCTGTGGGTTATCCACGTTACTGCTGATGGTTGTGTTGAACAGAATTTTTACTCGAGAACCATCTGCGACAGATAGCCCGGTAACACCAGTTAAACCGCAATCACCACCATCAATGGTCGAATATATATTGTCTGGATTGCTGATTAGTGTTTCATTATCCTGATCATCCAGCAAGAAGACGCTGTGAATTGTTCGGGTAGATGTCGCGCCACTCGAACCTCCTGCCACATGGAATTCAGCCATTGAGATTCCATTTAATTCGAGAATTAATGTGTTGGTTTGGAGTCTTCTTTCTATAACTACATCGCTTTCATCGAATCCACATAATGGAGCAGACGTGCTGGTTGAACCTGAAACAGGGTCGATGCTCACTGTAATATCTCCAACTGTGTAGTCATATGGAAAAGCACTTGGGTTTGAGTTCCAGTTCATATAGAAAGGTTCAACATCATCACCACCATTGCCATTTCCCGGATCACCTTCCATCGGGATAATTTTCAACTCACTAACTCTAACATTTTGGATTGAACCTTCACTTTCAATTGAAGAATTAAACTCTACACGAATTTTGGATCCATCTGGCAATGCGAGTCCAGTTATCCCGGTAGTGTGACAAGTGGTACTGGTTGTAGGATCAGTAAATGTGGAGTAAATGCCACTTTTGTCGCCGGAAATATCATCCCAATCAGATGTCGCTTCATTCCATAAATACACAGTATGAATAGTTCGGGGAGCGGTTCCACTTGATGCTCCTGAAACATGGAATTCTGCCATAGAGATTCCATTTAGTTCCAATTCCAAAAAGTTTGTTTGATTTCTTCGAGTAATTACAGTGTTGCTTTCATCAAATCCGCATATTGGATCACTTGTAGAGGAACTCCTTACTCCATTTACTGTAACGGTTACATTACCCTCTGTAAAGTCAAAGGGAAACTCAGCAGGATTTGAATTGAAGTTAATGTAAAATGGTTCAGGTTCATTGGCTCCATTTTGTGCAAATGAAGTATACGATAGAACCAACATTAAAAAAATGTAAGATGTAAATTTTTTCATATTATAAAATTTAGAAAAGTGAATATTGGACTGATTTTATAATACAATATTATACAGATATTAACGAACATGTAATAGACAAACTGGTTGAAAGTGTTTGATAAATTGTCTTAAAATTAGATATTTGAGACAACGACAAAAAACAATCGCCATAACTCGAAGGAGTTATGGCGATTGTTTGTTCTTAAAACAAATGTTAATCATTCTATCGAAGTCTTCTTAAATCACGTCTTTGAAAAGCATCATCGCTTCTGTGTTTAATCATTTGATAATTCCAATAGTATAGTTTTGAATCGGCAGCGCCAACCAAAAGTTTGTATACTCTTGCACGAATTCTTGTTCCTTCCGGGCCTACTTTGTGTAAAAAAACCACATCAGGATCCTGACGGGCAATGGCTGCCTCAATTTCATCGCGGGTAACAATCTCAAAATCGTAAGGATAGTTTTCGGCAATGGCGGCACGGGTTGAGATATCTGCTGCAAGATCTTCCTTGGTTAAGAGAAGTTTTTTGCCTTCCAGGCTTCCGCGCTCTCTGTTGTATCGTCGAAATCCTCGATCGCCAATAAATCTGCTGTCCTCAAGTGCGTTTCTAACATGACTCTGCATGAATAGAACAAATGCCTCAAGTTTATATAGATAGCTATCTTCTTCAACATCCAGGTAGGATAATGGCAGTGAGCACAAGTCTGGCATGGTTTTTACATCAGCATTTGGTTGTCCCATAAGCAGACTCAGGAAATTATACCTCGCTCGGGTTTTGTCACGGTCAAAAGTCACAATGGTTGTCAGTAAAAACGAGAGATTGGGATCATTTTTTTTCTCTTCAAACTCACGTGAAGAGATAAATTCATAGGGAGTGATGGTCCATGCACGCTCAACCACCTCTTGAATTCTTGAATTGTAAAAACTCATTAAAGCGTCATCTAAAACCACCATGGTTTTAGACTTTAGAAAGCGCTCGTAATCTTCCACTTCGGGAACGTGCTGTTGTGAGAACGTTACAATTGGTAAGGCAAGAATTAATAATGCAACAACATATTTCTTCATAAATAGGAATTATAGATGATTATTGATTAAATCAGTTACTTTGCATTAATACATGAATGTTGCATATTTGGTTTCAATAATCATGACAAAAAATATTTTTGTGTATTTACTGGATGAAGCCATTTTGAATTGACATTTCGCATTATAGTAAGGCTCTAACCGTTTTTGTCAATACATCTAAAGCTGCATTGACCGCTTTTTGCACCATTGCTTTATTCAATGCCGCAATGGCATTGAATTCCGCTTCAAGTACTTTTTTCTCATCCTCTAATCTTGATTCGAATCGTTGTTGCGTTAGATCTCCGGTAATTCGCAACTCAACCAACATTTTCATTCGCTCCTTTCTGCGGTTTAGAATTTCTACTATAATTTCCTTTATTTTCTCTTTGTCTTTTGAAATGGTGTCACCTATGGCGTCTGCCATTTCTTTCAAGGTTGTGTCAATATTAAATTCACTCATAGTTTAGATGTTTTAATCAATTAGTTCTTTGGCTCTTTCTGCCACTTGCATGGCAAAGAAAAGATCACTGAAGGTTAGTCTGTTCAACCCGATAACCCCATCACTGATAGAGTTGTCCTCCTTGTGCTCCAATTTATATTTTTGCCACAATTCAAGAGTGATTTCACAAATTCTTACCGAATTCTCGTTCAGTGGTCGAACCTGGTTTCGGTTTAGTAACGATATCAACTCAACCTCGATATCAATATAGCCTTCAGTAAAATGGTCGTATGCACGACCATTGTTTTCAACAGTTGTGGTTTCGAGCATTGTCAGATAAAATCTTTCGACCTTCATAGCCGTTCTTTCTATCTGTTCGGATATATTTGCGTCATAATCAGCGATCAACTGAATACGGCATGATGAAGTTATGAGCAAAAAGGCGAAAATGAGAACAAAGAAGTGTTTTGGCAGAAAATGGGGGTAAGAAAGTTTTGACATAATAGAGATTTGAAAGATTAAACTTATCATGTTCAAGTTAATACATATTTTTTTATTGGTCAAAACAAAAAATCAGACATCTGTTATCGAACAGTTGTCTGCATGATCTATCAAAGTGCTGATTTAACAGGGATTGTTTCATGCCGGATATATGTACTTTAATGCATCACTCGGGTAGCAAGGCAACGAATTATGTAGAATTAAGTCGCGATGTTTTAATAAATTATGTTTTTTAACTATTTTGCGAAAAAAACAATCCGAATTCTAAATCATATTTGTCGATGGTAACCAATCTTCTTAACCGTCTTATAGGCCTTTTTATTTCTGAGCAAGATGAAAAGGCGGATATGGATACAAAAGTAAAATCTTTGCTGTTAAATATTGCCAGTCTTTCATTTTCCCTTATTGTGCTTGCCGAGGGGATCTGGGCACTGGTGTTAGATCGCGCAGAGCTGGCAATTCCATTCCTCTCCCTGAGTTTTTTGCTCGCTATAAGTCATCTCTATTTAAGAAAATTCACAGGATTGATTCATCAGAACCTTCTGCTTTCCATCCTTTTTCTGGCCTGCGTTTTTTTCGTTCTGTTAGGCGGCAACACAGAATTGGGAATTGTATGGGTTCTGTTTTTTCCTTTTTTTACTACAGCTATTCGCGGACGAAGAACAGGTTACCGATGGACCGCTATTTTGGTTCTCTTCATGCTGGCTCATTTCTTTTTTATTCAAAACCTTAGTCCTTTTTTCCAACAATATTCGACTGAAAGCAGTATTTTTTACCTTATTCTTTTTGTTTTTAGCATCATCATTGCTTTTGCTTTTCAGTTTATTCGTTCGGAGGTTTTATTGGAAAAGGAGAGGATTATACTCGATAGCCAGAATAAAAATAAAGCACAAGAAGATTTATTATCAAAACTTTCGCACCAGATTCGAACCCCTCTAAGTAACATCACAGGAATAATTGACATGCTTGAGTCAACTTCAATGAATGATGAGCAAAAAGATTACATTAACACGATTCATGCTTCAGCGAATAACCTGGTAAGTGTAGTCAATAACCTGGTGCTAACATCTAAATCGAACCCGGCTGACTCACAGGAGATAACCAATTTCAGCCTCTACAATACTTTGAACAATGTCCTCCGACTTTTTCCTTACGAAGAAAGCAAAGTCAGGTTTAATCTTTCTCTTGCCCCCGATATTCCAACTCAACTCACCGGTAATAATATAAAAATTAAACAGATATTACTGAATCTCATTAACAGCATTATCAGAGAAAACAAAGCTGATCAAAAGCATATTACACTGGAGGTAGTTAAAGTTGAAAGTATGCCCGACAGGGTTGAACTTATTTTCCGGATCATCAGCGATTTTATATATTCTTCAAAAAAGGATAATCATTCTGAAGAAGGTTTTTTCAATTATCAGGATCTGGTAAAGCTCAATGCCGGGAAAATCATCAACTATCTTGATTTGGGGATTACTCAAAAGATGATTGAAGTAGACGGGCACTCATTAAATATTACACCACAACCCGATCAAACCATTTTTGAATTTGGTGCCACCTTCTCAACTGCGTCTTCTAACTTCGCCAATATTGCTGCTTCAGATAAAAGTCGAAACAGCAACACCACGTTTAAGACAATTGTCGACATGAAAGATGCACACATTCTATTGGTTGAAGACAATTTTAGTAATCAGCAAATCATCAATTTATACATCAGGAATAAGGTCAAGAAAATTGATTTTGCCTTTAATGGAAAAGAGGCTCTGGAGAAGTTCGGAATGGCTAAATACGATTTGATACTGATGGATGTTCAAATGCCCATTATTGATGGATTTAAAGCAACCATTAAAATAAGAGAACTGGAAAAAAGCACAAATACGCGTGTTCCAATTATTGCAGTTACTGCCAATGCTTTCCCGGAAGATAAAGAGCGCTGCCTGGCTTCAGGAATGGATGATTATATCAGTAAGCCTTTTCAACCTGAGGAACTGATTGATAAAATAAAACAACATTTATCAAGCTAACCAATGGTTAGCTTGATGGATGTTGTAACATCTAGTATATCTTGATTTAGGATCTGCTTTGTTTTCTTACAACAGAAATTTCAGATTTTTAGAGCGCAATTATTTAGATGGGCAAATAAGATGTGAACAGATTACCACATTTTTGGAAAATCACATCATAAGGGACTTCATTATGCCCCTATGGCTTGAAGAAACAATTGAATCAGTTTCTAGTACTCAGGAGCGTCTTCCTTTAAGGGCTTCAAACCTACAATAAGAATGTCATCAACCTGATCTTCACCATTTCTCCATTCTTCAAATTTCTGGTGAAGAATGGCTTTCTGATCATCCGGATGTAGTTTGTGAATATTTAAGAGCAAATGACGGAACCTTCTGTATTTAAACTTTTTCTTTTCTGCACCTCCAAACTGATCCACATAGCCATCAGTAAACAGATAGATGATATCATCTTCCATTAGTTCAATACGCTTAGAGGTGTATTCAGGAATGTTGCCTTCATTAAAGCGTCCTATTGCAAAGCGATCTCCTTTATAAGTTAGTAATTCATTGTTTCTGATCAGATACAAACCATTTACTGCACCTGCAAATTCGATTTCGCGTTTTTGAGTATCGATCACACATAGCCCCATATCCATTCCGTCTTTTATGGTCTCAGAGCCAAAAAGGCTCTGATCATTTTTTCGCAATGTGGCATCTAATTCCAGGCTTAATTGCTTTAGAACCTGAGCAGGACTATCTATTTTTTTCCCTGTTATGATGTTTTTTAACAAATCCATTCCAATAATGGACATGAAAGCTCCAGGCACACCATGACCAGTACAATCTACCACTGCAACATATAATTTGTGACCATCTTTGTGCATCCAGTAAAAATCGCCACTAACCAAATCACGTGGCCTGAAATAAATAAAAGATTGCGGAAACACACTACGAAACACCTTTTCTGAAGGAATCATGGCTGATTGAATTCTGGTAGCATAATTGATGCTGTCTGTAAGGTTTTGATTGATGCGTGTTAAAGCTTCCCGTTGTTGTTCCAGCCTAATTTTATCTACGTTTTTCTCAGTGAGCGATCGGTTCACTTTCTTGTAATGCCTTATGCGGTAATTGATGATCATCTGAATTAAAAAGATGATCATTAATAAATAAAAAGCATAAGCATAATTTGTCATCCATATGGGTGGAGTAATTTCAATTTTCATTTCAAATGGAGCTTCACTCCAAATTAAGTCATTATTGGATCCTAAAACCATGAATTTGTACTTTCCGGGTAACAAATTGGAGAAAACAACAGAGTTGTTTCGGGTTAATGGGCGCCAGGTTTTATCATATCCAACCAGCTTTACTTTAAAACTGTTTTTGTGTGGTTGGGCAAAATCCATGGCTGCATAATTTATTTCCATAAGCATACCAGGTTTGAAACGAAATTTCACCTGATCAGGATAGCCTTCTAGAATTTCAGTGCACTCGCCTCTGTGACATAATGTTATACCTGTTACTGTGACCCTTGGCTGGTGTAGGTTGTATTGAATGGAGTCCGGATGAATCCAACAAAGTCCATTTACCCCACCAAAGTATATTTCGCCTTCAACTCCTAAAGAGCCACTCCCCGTATTAAATTGGTGCCCGGGTAAACCATCATGTGTATCAAAATCTCTGATCACTCCATCAGGTGTTAACAATGAAACACCTCGGCTTGAACTAAACCAAATGTTTCGGCTTTTATCTGTAATGACCGAAGCAATGAGTTCATTTGACAGGCTTGGCAATAGTTCCGTGCGCATGGAATCGGATTCAGTTTTATACATTCGCAGCAATCCTGATCCTGTTCCTAACCAGATATTTCCTGTCTGATCATGAGCTATTGAAAAAACCTGATTCAATGGTTCTAATCCGGAAGAGATGAAATTCACCTCCCTAATTTCTCCCATCAGTTCATCAAAATAATTTATTCCCGAGGAGGTACCGATCCATAATCTTTCTGATTGGTCAATTGATAATGAAAGAATCTCGTCAGAGCTAAGTCCATCAATAGAACCTTGCCCTTTAAAGTAACTGGAAATCCGACCATTGACATATTGGTATAAGCCAAAGCGTGTACCAAACCAAATGCCTGAATGATTGCTGGTTATTGATGTGATGACATTGTTCCTTAATAAAGTTGCGTAACGAGCATCATATCCGTAATTAAATTCTCGTAAAACATTGCTAAAGGGCTCAATGTAGTAAATCCCACGTTCTGTGCCAATCCATATTCGACCTTGATAATCTTCATGTAGTGACCAAACTGCATCTTTTTTGTTAAGGTATGACTCTCTGTTAATTATGTAATGATTGATGACTCTTTTTTCTCTGTTGAATTTAAACAATCCACGTGTTAAAGTCCCAGCCCAAATATTTCCCTGGCTATCATTAATTACTGAAAGAATATTTAAGGAGTGGCCAGGCCACTGTTCTAAATCTGATTTTCCAATCGACTTAAATTTAGGTGGGAGAAAGTTGAGTTTAAAAATACCATGATGCCTGGTACCTACCCATATTATTCCCGATTCATCTTCAAACACGCTGGTAATTTCCTTTCTATCTAGTAGTTCAGCCTCAATCCCTCCAAGAGGAGCGCTCCTGTGCTGAAATCGCTGAGGATCAAAAATATCCAGCCCACTATTTGTCCCAACCCATAATCGTCCGGTTTTATCTCGCATTAAAGAGTTTACTGTAACCTTTGCATGTCTGTCCTCACCGGGGATAAGAACTATACTTATTTCATTAGTATTCAAAATTTTAAGGCCACCGGTAGTGCCAAGTAAAACCTGTTCATTATTAAGTGATAGAATATCAAATACGCCATGTTGATTACCTTCCTGAGATTCGGGCTCCATGTACAAACGGTGAAAAACTCTTCTTTCCCGGTCGAAGCGATTCAATCCATCTTTTGTTCCTATGAGAAATGTACTGTCTGATTCTTCAAAAACCGGAAACCCAAACGCATGGATTCTTTTGAACACATTGGAAAAGTGACCGAATGCATGAAACTTATCGGTCAATGAATCATATCTGCAGAGATAATTCTCTGTTTTTACCCATAATTCTCCCAAATTGCAAGTGAAGAATCCAAAAACCCCGTTTTCAGGCAGGGAATATTGGTTTTGTAGATCGTGTTGATATGTCCGAAATCGTCCGTCTTTTTTCTGAAGAACACTGATTCCCCGACTGCGGGTCCCAATCCATATATTGCCATGAGAATCTTCTGTTATTGCTACAATTCGGTTCCCAGTGAGGCATTCATTTTGCCCGGGAATAAATCGAAAGACTTCAAATCTATAGCCATCGTATCTGTTTAATCCATCTTCAGTACCAATCCATAAAAAACCACGACTATCCTGAAATATAGTGTTCACTGAATTATTTGAAAGTCCATCCATGATCGTGAATTGCTGTATCGAAGATAAAGCTGCAGATAATGGAAGCTGCAGCAGGCAAAAGAGCAGCCCGAGAAATTGCCGGATGTATTTCAATTCTATCAAGCTCATGATCTTATTTAAGTCAGACAAATATGCTTAAAATAGCTAAGAGCAACAAAGTTTATCATTATGAAATTCTTACTTTTATTTTCTCTCAACCTTTAGTATACGACTTTTTTGTGACGAATGTTTTATTTGGATTCTAATTTATTATGGAAACATATGATGCATTTAATCCCTACACAGCTTAATTGAACACAAAAAACAAGGACTGTAATAACAGTCCTTGTTAATTTCATATGCTATCTGGGATGATTATACTTTCATCAAGTTTACATACACCAAACTCTTCTTTTTAAAAACCCATCGGGCAATTCTTTATATTAATGAACTAGGCAGATGGTTGGATTTGACAAATTGCATTGCAAATGACCTTATTTATTTTTGCCCTGTTCTCCAAACCAATCAAATGTTTGTGAAGAAGGCCTTTCCAATGGCATTCCGTATATTCTGTCCCAAATAAGAGATGTTAGTACACCCAATGATCGTGAAACTCCAAAAAGCACTGTATAAATAGGGAACTCCTTAATCCCATAGCTGGATAACAAACTGCCTGAAATGGCATCAACATTTGGCCAGGGATTTTTTACTTTCCCTGTTGAGGCTAATACGTCAGGTACAACCTCGTAAATCTTACTTACCAACTGGATGAGGGGCGCATCGGGAATGTACTTTTTTGCGAAGTCTAGTTGTTCAGAAAATCTGGGATCTGTTTTTCTTAAAACAGCGTGTCCGTATCCAGGTATAACGCGTCCTTGCTCCAAAGTTGTTATGGCATAATCTTTTATTTGATCAACCGATGGTGTTTCTGTCCCAATTTCTTTTATCAGTTTTTCAAGCCAGTGCATAACCTCCTGGTTTGCCATTCCATGTAAAGGCCCAGCTAATCCGTTCATACCGGCCGAAAAGCTGTAATACGGATTTGACAAAGCGGTTCCAACAAGATGGGTGGCATGCGCTGAAACATTTCCACCTTCATGGTCGGCATGCAATACCATGTAAAGTCGCATGAGGCGCTTTGCTTCTTCAGAGGAGTGCCCCATCATGTGAGCAAGATTTCCAGCCCAATCCAGTGAAGGATCTGGCTTTATATGTTTTTGTCCATGAAAACAACGGCGATATATATAAGCTGTAATTACCGGCAACCTGCTTATCAAATCCATTACTCCTTCGTACATTGGATCCCAGTAATCCTTTTTGTCCATGCCAGCCATGTAGGCTCTTCGGAAATGAGATTCGGTACTCATGGCCAATATTGCAGTATTAAACTGAATCATTGGGTGTGCAGTTATTGGCAAAGAATCTATTACCTTAAATACATGATCAGGTATTCCCTGGGCTCTACGGGCCCATTCTTGTGAAATAAAATCCACCGTAGCCTTGTCTGGAATTTCTCCAATAAGCATCAGGTAGAACAACCCTTCGGGCAAAGGTTCTCCATCTTCTTTAATTTTTGGAAGCTTTGCACGCAACTCAGGTATAGAATATCCTCTGAATCGAATTCCTTCTGACGGATCAAGTTTTGATGTATCAGTTAACAACGCAACAACCCCTTTCATACCGGACAATACCTGTCCGATGGTTACTTCCTGAAGTACTTTATTCCCATGTTCTCTGACTAATTCCTTAAGTTGTTCCGATTTTGATTCACCTACTTCTTTTAACCTTTGTTTAACTTGATCCATAGCTCATAAATTTATTTTGGTATTAAGATATGACAAAATGATTTATTATCGTAAATAAAAAACACTCAACATATCAAAAAAGTTCTCCTACCCTATCAATTTTACAGAAATGCTTTAAAATGCTTTTCCTTTATAATATACAAAAAAGGGGCGACTTACGTGCCCCTTTTTGCAATCAAAATAATCATATTAAATGATTATTTTTTAATAACCTTCTTGTATCCGTAAATAGCGGCATCTCCAAGTTCCTCTTCAATTCGAAGCAATTGGTTATACTTGGCCATACGGTCTGAACGGCTTAATGAACCGGTTTTGATCTGTCCACTGTTGGTTGCTACGGCAATGTCGGCAATGGTAGCATCTTCAGTTTCACCTGAACGGTGAGAAGTAACTGAAGTATAGCCTGCACGGTGAGCCATTTCAATAGCGTCCAAAGTTTCAGTTAAAGTACCAATTTGGTTAACTTTAATAAGAATTGAATTGGCTGCATCAAGTTCAATACCTTTTTGCAGATATTCAACATTGGTAACGAACAAGTCGTCGCCTACCAACTGGCACTTATCGCCAATTTTCTTATTAAGAAGCACCCAACCATCCCAGTCACCTTCATCGCAGCCATCTTCAATACTGTCGATGGGGAATTTAGCAACCAGTTCAGCAAGAAAATCCACTTGCTCTTCGCGAGATCTTTTTACTCCCTTTTCTCCTTCAAAAAGAGAATAGTCATAAATCCCGTTTTTGTAGAACTCAGAAGCGGCACAGTCTAATGCGATAGAAACCTGTCCTCCCTCTTCCAAACGACCAGGCTTATAACCTGCAGCTTCAATGGCTTTAATGATGCTATTTAGAGCATCCTCAGTACCATCCAATGCTGGAGCGAAACCACCTTCATCACCAACTGCAGTGCTTAGGTTACGATCGTGAAGAACTTTCTTTAGTGCGTGGAAAATTTCAGCACCCATACGCAAACCTTCGCGGAAGCTCTCAGCACCTACAGGGCGAATCATAAACTCCTGAAATGCAATAGGAGCATCAGAGTGAGATCCACCGTTAATGATGTTCATCATAGGAACAGGAAGCGTTTTGGCATTGGTTCCACCAATGTAACGATACAAAGGCATCCCTGAGTACTCAGCAGCTGCTTTAGCAACTGCCATAGAAACTCCCAGCATGGCATTAGCACCTAATTTGCTCTTATTCTTAGTGCCGTCCATTTCCAGCATTTTTCTGTCAATGGCAACCTGATCAATGGAGCTCATACCAATTAATGCAGGAGCAATAACTTTGTTGACGTTATCAACAGCCTTGATAACTCCTTTTCCAAGATATCTTTTCTTGTCTCCGTCGCGAAGCTCAAGAGCTTCGTTTTCTCCGGTAGATGCTCCTGAAGGAACAGCAGCGCGGCCAATGATGCCGCTTTCAAGAGTTACTTCAACTTCAATAGTTGGATTGCCGCGAGAGTCTAATATTTCACGGCCGTGGATGTTTGCAATTAATCCCATAGTCATAGCTATTAATGATAAATAAACATATAATTTAATAAAATCAGAGGTAATATGAAACACATATTAAAACGAAGTATAGATACAGTCTAAATTTATATTGAATAAATCAAATAGATTTTTAGACTCATAGACAAGATAAAACAGAAAGCCAGTTGTGTATAATAATCATTCTAAACTATTCTATCTATCTAAACTCCAATGATCTATAATCAAAAAAGCGACTGTATTCTTCCATCAAAACAGATCTTTTACCACATCTGCCCGGAAATAATTATCAATCTCCCTCGTGTTTCATAAAAAAAGGATAAAGTCAATAAGTCTTTATCCCTTTTTTCAAGAACAATATCTAAACAGATACATTCATATCTGTAACTATTCCTTAGTTTCCTTAGTATCGTCAGACTCTGCTGAAGCAGCTTCGTCTTTGGAACTTTCCGGGGCTTCTACCTCAGACACTTTATCTTCTGTAGTTTCTCCGGATTCAACAACCTCTGCAACATCTGCTGCTACGGCAGCTACAGGCTCAGTAGTTTTTGCGGTAGATTTACTACCTCTTCTGCTTCTACGAGTCTTTTTCGTTTCGTCTGCTGCACCTTCTTTACCAACAAGCATGTTCTCGTTATAGTCAACTAATTCAATGTAGCACATTGCAGCAGCATCACCAAATCGGTTTCCTAATTTCAGAATTCTCGTATATCCTCCCGGGCGATCTGCCACTTTTTGTGAAATCTCACGAAACAGTTCTGATACAGCCTCTTTATTTTGTAAGTGACTGAAAACAATACGGCGAGAATGCGTTGTATCGTCCTTTGATTTGGTGATCAACGGCTCAACATACATTCTTAATGCTTTAGCTTTTGCCACTGTGGTTTTGATGCGCTTATGCAAGATCAGCGAAGATGCCATATTGGACAGCATCGCCTTTCTATGCGAACTGGTTCTCCCCAGGTGGTTAAATTTCTTATTATGTCTCATCGTTAATTATTCCTTGTCTAATTTATACTTCGTTATATCCATACCGAAACTCAGATTCAGATTAACCAAAAGATCATCCAACTCGGTAAGAGATTTCTTTCCGAAATTTCTGAACTTCAACAAGTCGTTCCGGTTGTATTGAACCAATTCTCCAAGAGTCTCAACATCTGCAGCTTTCAGGCAATTCAATGCACGTACAGATAGATCAAGATCTACAAGTTTGGTTTTTAACAGTTGACGCATATGAAGAACCTCCTCATCAAACTCCTCATTTCCTGATTTCTCATCTGTATCCAGAGTAATTTTCTCATCAGAGAATAACATGAAGTGATAAATTAATATCTTAGAAGCTTCCTTTAATGCATCTTTAGGATGAATTGATCCATCGGTGCTGATCTCCACCAACAATTTTTCGTAGTCGGTTTTTTGTTCTACACGATAGTTTTCAACGGAGTATTGAACATTACGAATAGGTGTAAAAATTGAATCCACCGCGATGGTTCCAAATTCCATTTCAGAATTCCGGTTCTCTTCAGCCGGAACATAACCTCTTCCTTTATTGATCGTAATGGTCATTTGAAGATTCACCTCGGGGTTCATTCTTGCAATAATCAAATCAGGGTTAAGAACCTTGAAATTTGATAATACATTATTCAATTCCCCGGCGGTTAACGCCTCTTTTCCTGAAATTGAGATGGTCACCTTTTCACTGTCATTATCTTCAACAGTTTGTTTAAAACGAACCTGCTTCAGATTCATAATAATTTCGGTAACATCATCTACAACCCCGGGAATACTGGAAAACTCATGATCAACACCTTCGATCTTAACAGTTGTGATCGCAAAGCCCTCTAAAGAAGAGAGCAAAATTCTTCTTAAGGCATTTCCAACAGTAATACCATATCCTGGTTCAAGAGGACGGAATTCGAAACGACCGAACTTGTCATCAGCATCAAGCATGATGACCTTATCAGGTTTTTGGAACGCTAATATTGCCATAAGAATAAATTATTTAGAATATAATTCAACGATCAACTGTTCTTTAATGTTTTCTGGAATGTCAGATCTTTCAGGAAGGTTCATAAACTTACCAACCATTTTATCTGAATCCCACTCTAACCATGAGAACTTATGAACACTGGAGCTGGCCAATGAATTAGCAATAGCTTCCAATGATTTTGATTTTTCCCGTACACCAACCAATTGTCCTGGTTTAAGTGAATAGGATGGGATGTTTACTACTGAGCCATCTACGGTGATGTGTCTGTGTGAAACAAGCTGTCTGGCAGCTGCACGAGTAGGAGCTATTCCCAAACGATAAACTACGTTATCTAATCTTGCCTCAAGCAAAGAGAGTAATACCTCACCGGTAATACCTTTAGATCGGTTTGCTTTTTCAAACAAATTGCGGAATTGCTTCTCCAATACACCGTAAGTATATTTGGCTTTTTGTTTTTCCTTTAACTGAACCCCGTATTCGCTGGTTTTTTTGCGACGGTTTGCACCGTGTTGTCCTGGGGGATAGTTCTTCTTTTCAAAATATTTATCGGGACCATAAATAGGTTCTCCGAATTTACGTGAAATTTTAGTCTTTGGACCAATGTATCTAGCCATTCTACTAAATTTTTGATTTTAAATTTTTGATTTTAAAAATTGAATATGACAGCCGCAAGATGATAGAAAGGAAGGTTATAATAACCACCCAGTATTCAAAATTCAAAACAAAAACTTATGGTTAACAACTAGTTATTATTAAAATTATACCCTTCTTCTTTTTGGTGGGCGACAACCGTTATGAGGCATTGGTGTTACGTCAACGATCTCCATAATATCAATTCCGGTAGAATTAATAGAACGAATAGCTGATTCACGACCATTACCCGGTCCTTTAACATACACTTTCACTTTGCGCAAGCCTAAGTCATAAGCTACTTTTGCGCAATCAGCTGCAGCGGTTTGTGCGGCATATGGGGTGTTCTTTTTTGATCCGCGGAATCCCATTTTACCGGCACTTGACCAGGAGATAACCTGGCCGTTAGAGTTTGTAAGAGAAACAATGATGTTATTGAACGACGAGTGAATGTGCGCCTGTCCAAGTGCATCAACTTTTACAACTCTTTTTTTAGATGATCCTGCCTTTTTTGCCATTTTCTAATGATTATTTAGTAGCCTTCTTTTTATTAGCAACAGTTTTCTTTTTACCCTTACGTGTACGAGCGTTGTTCTTTGTAGATTGTCCACGCACTGGTAATCCAATACGATGACGAATTCCTCTGTAACAACCAATATCCATTAATCGCTTGATATTTAATTGTACTTCAGAACGTAACTCACCTTCGGTTTTAACATTGTTGCCAATGTACTCACGAACAGCAGTAATTTGGTCATCCTGCCATTCTTTGACCTTCATATTAGGATCTACACCGATTTCTTTCAAAATGGTGCTCGCTTTGCTGCGTCCGATTCCATAAATATAGGTCAATGCAATTTCACCCCTTTTGTTTGCCGGGATGTCTACTCCTGCAATTCTTGCCATATTCTATAAAATTTATCCTTGACGTTGTTTAAACTTTGGATTTTTCTTGTTTATCACATACAAGCGGCCTTTGCGACGTACAATTTTACAGTCGGCACTACGCTTTTTAACAGATGCTCTTACCTTCATTGTAATAAGTATTGAGTATTATTTATATCTGTAACTGATTCTACCTTTTGTTAAATCGTAAGGTGACATTTCAACCTTCACTTTATCACCGGGTAGAATTTTAATATAATGCATTCGCATTTTACCGGAAATGTGAGCGGTGATCACATGTCCGTTCTCTAATTCCACGCGAAACATGGCATTAGATAGTGCTTCTACGATGGTTCCGTCTTGTTCTATAGAGGCTTGTTTAGCCATAGCTCAATTTATTTTTTTGATTTTAAGACTGCAAAGTTAATACTTCTTCTACAAATTTGAAACTAGATAATATATCAGCTTCATTTTTTCCTATGGCAATGGTATGCTCATAGTGTGCAGAAATGCTTTTATCAATAGTACTGATGGTCCAGTTATCATTCCACATTTTGATATCTCTTTTACCAAGATTTATCATTGGTTCCACAGCAATAACCATCCCTTTTCTCAACTTAATTCCGGATCCTTTTCGTCCGTAGTTGGGTACTTCAGGGGGTTCGTGCAGTTTACGTCCGATTCCATGTCCCACCATCTCTCGTACAACAGAATATCCTCTGGATTCACACAAGGTTTGAACAGCATGCCCAATATCTCCCAATCTGTTTCCTTCAAAAGCCTGTTCGATGCCTTTATATAAAGATTCTTTTGTTGTTTGTAAAAGTCTTCTAATCTTCTCGTCAACTTGCCCTACTTCAAAAGTATAGGCACAATCGCCATAAAAGCCGTTTAATAAAACTCCACAATCAATAGAAACTATATCACCATCGTTTAAGGGCTTATCGTTCGGAATTCCATGTACCACCTGATCATTAACAGAAGTACAAAGAGTGTTCGGAAATCCTTGATAATTAAGGAATCCGGGAACACCTTTGTGATCCCTGATAAAAGTTTCTGCAATTTTATCCAGTTGGAGCGTAGTAACTCCGGGTTTAATGACCTTTGCCAATTCCCCAAGTGTTTTTGCTACCAGAAGATTGCTCTCCCGCAACAACTCAATCTCTTCGTCAGTCTTTAAATAAACCATTTATTATATACTACCTCTATTTCTACAATACAGCTCCACCACCGCCAGAACGTCCTTTGATTCGTCCTGTCTTCAGTAGTCCGTCATAGTGTCTCATCAACAGATGACTCTCAATTTGTTGCAGAGTATCCAACACAACACCAACCAAAATCAATAGCGAGGTTCCTCCAAAGAACTGAGCAAAATTCTGATCTACACCTGCAAGCATTGCAAATGCTGGCAAAATTGCTATAAAGGCCAGACAGAAAGAACCTGGTAGAGTGATCTTTGACATAACTGAGTCCAAAAATTCTGCTGTTTTCTTACCTGGTTTTACACCTGGTATAAAACCACCGTTACGCTTCATGTCCTCTGCCATTTGCGTCGGATTAATGGTAACAGCTGTGTAAAAATAGGTAAAGAGTATAATCAATGTCGCAAACACGAAATTGTACCAGAATCCGGTAAAATTACCAAAAGTGGCAGCAAATCCGGTAGCTGCATCGCTATCTACATATCCTGCAAAAACAATAGGAATAAACATAATTGCCTGGGCAAAAATGATAGGCATAACACCGGCAGCATTTACCTTTAACGGTATATACTGACGAACTCCGCCGTATTGCTTATTTCCAACGATTCTTTTAGCGTACTGAACAGGAACACGACGTGTTCCCTGTACCAACAGAATAGCACCTTTGAAAACAAAGAACAGGAATACGAACTCAATCAGCAACATTACCAACCCTCCGCCTTCTTCAACTCTGGAAACAAATTCAGCAAACAGTGAGAAAGGCAACATGGCAATGATACCAATCATAATGATCAGAGAAATTCCGTTACCAATACCCTTATCAGTTATTCTTTCACCAAGCCACATAACAAACATACTACCTGCTGTAAGAATGATGGTAGAGGTAATTGTGAAACTCCATCCTGTAGTAACAAAAGCACTCTCAGGCAGCTGTACATATAAGTTAGCAATATAACCTGGAGCCTGGAACAACAAGATCACAACGGTTAAATACCTGGTAATCTGGTTAATTTTCCTACGTCCGCTTTCACCTTCACGCTGTAATCGCTGAAAATAGGGAACGGCAATTCCCATCAACTGAATTACAATTGAAGCGGATATATATGGCATAATACCTAATGCCATAATAGAAGCATTGGCAAATGCTCCTCCGGAAAACATATTTAACAATCCTAAAACACCAGAACTGGTTTGGTCTGCCAGTGCGGTTAATTGATTGGGATCAATACCGGGCAGTACAACAAAAGAACCCAGACGGTAAATCATGATAAAACCCAGAGTAGTCAGTATCCGACTTCTGAGATCCTCGATTTTCCAAATATTACGGATGGTTTCAAATAGCTTCATGTAAAATATATTTTGAATCTTTTGCTAAATGTAACTTACCATCATTCAAATTACATGATGGTAATTTGAATGTATGGCCAGTTTCATTATTCTACAGTTTCACAACAGTTCCTTGTGCTGCTTCGATGGCAGCTTCTGCACTTTTAGAAAAAGCATGAGCTTTTACTTCAACTTTTGCAGAAATGCTTCCATTTCCAAGGATTTTAACCAGGTCATTCTTGCTGATTAAACCGGCTTCCATAAGGTTTTCAGGGCTAATTACGCTCCATCCGTTTTTCTCTACCAATCCCTGAAGCACATCAATATTGATTGATTTGTACTCTTTTCTATTGATGTTTTTAAATCCGAATTTAGGAACCCTTCTCTGAAGTGGCATCTGACCACCTTCAAAACCGATTTTTTTGGAATAACCTGAGCGGGATTTGGCACCTTTATGTCCACGTGTGGAGGTACCTCCGTATCCGGAACCCTGACCACGTCCGATGCGACGTTCGCTGTGCGTAGATCCGGATGCAGGTTTCAATTCGTTCAGTTTCATTTTTCTATAGTTTGAAATCGAAAAACCAAGAGATGTTTCATGAAAAACATCTTTAGTTTTTCAAAGTATCGTTAAACCAATTATTTCTCAACACTCAATAAGTGTTTCACTTTATCCACCATACCCATGATTTGAGGTGTGTCATCATGTTCTACGGTGTTATTTAATTTTTTCAAACCGAGAGCCTCCAGAGTCCTTTTCTGACGGGTGGTTGCTCCGATTTTACTTTTAACCTGAGTTACTTTTATCTTAGCCATTTCTAAATAACTTATCCGTTAAACACTTTATCAAGAGCTACTCCTCTGTGTTGAGCCACAGTGTGAGCGTCTCTCATTTCACATAACGCCTCAATTGTTGCTTTAACAAGGTTGTGAGGGTTGGATGAACCTTTAGACTTTGCAAGAACGTCAATAACACCGGCACTTTCAAGCACCGCACGCATCGCACCTCCTGCTACCAGTCCGGTACCATGAGAAGCTGGTTTCATAAAAACTCTGGCTCCACCATATTGAAAAGCCTGTTCGTGAGGTATGGTTCCATTAACAATAGGAACTTTAACCAGATTCTTTTTAGCGGCTTCCACTCCTTTGGCAATGGCGGTGGTAACTTCATTGGCTTTACCAAGTCCCCAACCTACAATGCCGTTTTCGTTACCTACAACAACAATGGCTGAGAAGCTGAAAGTTCTACCCCCTTTAGTTACTTTGGTTACCCTGTTAATGGCCACCAATCTGTCTTTCAATTCAAGGTCGTTAGTTGTACGAACTCTTTTTGTATTTCCTGCCATAATATTTTTAGAATTTAAGACCTGCCTCGCGAGCAGCATCCGCTAATTGTTTTACTCTACCGTGATACAGATACCCGTTACGATCGAATACCACTGATTCGATGCCTGCGGTTTTAGCACGCTCAGCAATTAGTTTTCCAACCAGAGCTGCCTTATCTGTTTTGGTTCCTTTTTGTTCGGCAATATCTTTGATCAGTGAAGATGCAGCTACAAGTGTACTGCCTTTTAGGTCATCAACAATCTGCACTGAAATCTCTTTATTGCTTCTAAAAACGCTCATCCGGGGTCTGTCTGAAGTGCCCTTAACATTGCTGCGGACGCGTCTTTTTATTTTTAATCGCCTATCTAATTTTGAAAAAGCCATAACACTAAATTAATCAAATTAAACTTTTGCACTCTTTCCGGCCTTACGCCTAATCACTTCACCCACAAAGCGGATACCTTTGCCTTTGTAAGGCTCTGGCTTACGCAATGAACGAATCTTGGCACAAACCTGCCCTAAGAGTTGTTTATCGATGGATTCAAGTGTTATGATCGGATTACTTTTCCGGTCGGTAACAGCTTCCACTTTAATTTCTTTAGGCAACTGTATATGAATGGCATGTGAATATCCCAGTGATAGTTCAAGAATTTGTCCTGTAGAAGCGGCACGATAACCAACACCTACTAGTTCCATTTTCTTTTGATAACCTTCTGATACACCTACCACCATGTTGTTGATAAGTGAGCGATATAAACCATGTAATGATTTAAAACTTTTCTCCTCAGAAGGACGTTCTACACTAAGAACACCGTCATTGATTTCTACTTTCATCTCAGGGTGAATCTCCTGCTGAAGTTCTCCTTTTGGTCCTTTAACAGTAACCAAGTTATCCTTCACCGTTACGTTTACGCCGGCGGGTATGCTGATGGGTGCTTTTCCTATCCTTGACATAACAATCCTCCTTTTTTAATAAACGTAACACAATACTTCACCACCTACTTTCTCATTCCTGGCTTCTTTATCGGTCATTACACCTTTAGAAGTGGAAAGAATCGCTACTCCTAGTCCGTTAAGTACTCGGGGAACAGTCTTATAACCGGTATATCTACGCAACCCTGGAGATGATACACGGCTCAGATGTTTGATGGCCGGTATTTTGGATACCGGATCATACTTAAGAGCGATTTTAATAATTCCCTGTTTTCCATCCTCAAGGAATTTGTAATTGAGGATGTATCCTTTGTCATAAAGGATCTTGGTCATTTCCCTTTTAAGGTTAGAGGCAGGAACCTCAACAACCTTATGTCGTGCCATGATGGCATTCCTGATTCGTGTCAGGAAATCCGCTACTGGATCTGTCATTTTAAATTAAGTTTAAATTGATCCCGGCAAGCCGGGACAATATTTAACACTTACCAACTGTTACCAGCTGGCCTTTTTTACTCCCGGTATTAAACCTGCTGCAGCCATTTCACGGAATGTGATACGACTCAGACCAAACTGTCTCATATATCCTTTAGGACGACCAGTCAGTTTACATCTGTTATGCATTCTAACAGGCGAGGCATTTTTAGGAAGTTTCTGCAACCCTTCATAATCTCCCTCTTCTTTTAGCCTTGCTCTCTTATCTGCATATTTGGCAACAAGTTTGGCCCTTTTAACCTCCCGGGCTTTCATTGATTCCTTTGCCATATAACTAGTTCTTTTTTAGGTTTTTAAAAGGCAATCCAAACTCACGAAGCAACGCAAATGCTTCTTCATCAGTTTTTCCTGAGGTCACAAAGGTAATATTCATACCCATAATCTTGCTCACATTATCAATATTTATTTCAGGAAAAATGATTTGCTCGGTAATACCTAAGGTATAGTTACCTCTTCCATCGAGCTTACTTTCAATACCTTTGAAGTCTCTGATACGAGGTAGAGCAACCTTCACAAGCCTTTCTAAAAATTCATACATTTTATTATGGCGCAAAGTAACCTTTGCTCCAATAGGCATCTTCTTTCTTAGTTTAAAGTTAGAGATGTCCTTTTTAGAAAGACAAGCTACAGCTTTCTGTCCGGTGATGGCAGTCAGTTCATTTACTGAAGTTTCAATAAGTTTTTTGTCTGCCACAGCTGCACCAACACCCTGGTTGATCACGATCTTTTCCAGGTGTGGAACCTGCATAACGCTTTTGAAACCAAACTCTTTTTGAAGAGATGGTACAATTTCGTCATGAAACTTTGTTTTTAAACTTGGTGTATAGCTCATTACTTGATCTCCTCTCCTGACTTTTTAGAATAACGAACCAATTTTCCATCATCTCCTAATCTGCGTCCGATGCGGGTTGGTTTACCCGAAGAAGGATCTTTCAAATTCAGATTTGAGATATGAACGGGAGCTTCCTTCTTAAGAATACCTCCCTGTGGGTTTTCGGCGTTTGGTTTGGTGTGTTTACTCACCATATTGACGCCTTCAACAATAGCACGTTGTTTTTCGGGGAACACTTCCAGGACTTTTCCTTCCATCCCTTTACTTGTTCCGGCGTTAACAACAACTATATCGCCTTTTTTAATATGTAATTTTCCCATTGCTGATTAAATCTTTATAGATTAAAGCACTTCTGGTGCCAGAGATACAATTTTCATGTATCCTTCGCGTAATTCACGGGGAACAGGTCCGAAAATACGGGTTCCTCTCATTTCACCGACGTTGTTTAGCAGTACACAGGCGTTATCGTCAAAACGGATATATGATCCGTCAGCTCTTCTAACCTCTTTTTTTGTACGCACTACAACGGCTTTACTAATTGTTCCCTTTTTCATATCTGAAGAGGGAACAGCACTCTTAACCGTTACCACTATGCGATCGCCAACTGAAGCATATCTGCGTCCTGTTCCTCCAAGAACACGAATACATAAAACTTCTTTTGCACCGCTGTTATCGGCAACGCCTAATCTGGATTCTTGCTGTATCATGATTACTTAGCTCTTTCTAGGATTTCAACTAATCTCCAACGTTTAGTTTTACTAAGCGGGCGGGTCTCCATTATTTTAACAGTATCCCCGACATGGCTGTTGTTCTGCTCGTCGTGCGCGTAAAACTTTTTGGTTTTCTTCATAAACTTCCCGTACATCGGGTGTTTTTCACGAACAACAACACTAACGACAATGGTTTTATCCATTTTTTCGCTCACCACAACGCCAATACGTTCTTTTCTCAAGTTTCTTGTTTCCATCTGCTTGAATTATTTTTCATTAACTTGTTTCTGACGCAGAATGGTCAGCATACGTGCGATGTTCCTACGTGTCTCTCTAATCTTCATTGGGTTTTCCAATGGAGATATATGGTGATTGAGTTTCATGCGTGTCAGCTCTGCTTTTTGGGCATCCAAACGCTCCTCAATTTCACTGATGGTCATCTCTACAATTTCAGAAGTTTTCATCGGTTTAAGCATTTGAAGATTCAACAAAATCCCTTCTCACTATAAATTTAGTGGTAACGGGTAGCTTTTGAGCTGCCAGGCGCAATGCCTCTTTAGCTACGTTAAAAGGTACTCCATCGCACTCGATGAGTATGCGTCCGGGTGTAACTGGAGCTACAAATCCTTCCGGGCTACCTTTACCTTTACCCATCCTTACTTCGGCTGGCTTTTTGGTAATTGGTTTATCCGGGAAAATTCTGATCCATATTTGTCCCTGACGTTGCATATAACGGGTAACGGCAACCCTTGCCGCTTCTATCTGACGTCCTGTAATCCATTTACTTTGAAGGGATTTTATTCCAAAAGACCCGAATGCCAGTTCATGCCCACGTTGAGCAATTCCTTTCATTCTTCCCTTTTGTTGGCGTCTAAACTTTACTTTTTTAGGTTGTAACATCGTTCCTAAGTCGATTAAACAGTTAACGGATGATTACTTTCTTCTCTTTTTAAAACCACCTCCCTGGCCGCCTTTTTTTCCTCCGCCGCCAGTTTCTTTGACGTTGAAGTTTGGCGACAAGTCCGGCTTGCCATAAATTTCGCCTTTACAAATCCAGACTTTGATTCCAATCAGTCCGGTTTTAGTAAGTGCTTCACTTTTGGCATAATCAATATCTGCACGGAATGTATGTAAAGGCGTACGTCCTTCTTTATACATTTCTGAACGAGCCATTTCAGCTCCATTCAAACGTCCGGAAACTTGTACCTTAATACCTTCTGCTCCCATTCTCATGGTTGATGCAATGGCCATTTTAACGGCACGACGGTAAGCGATACGACCTTCTACCTGGCGTGCGATGTTGTTGGCAACAATCATGGCATCCAACTCAGGACGTTTTACTTCAAAGATATTGATCTGAACTTCTTTGTCGGTGATTTTCTTAAGCTCTTCCTTCAGCTTATCAACCTCCTGACCGCCTTTCCCGATGATGATACCCGGACGAGCGGTATAAACTGTAATGGTAATTAACTTAAGAGTTCTCTCAATAATAATGCGCGAAATACTGGCTTTAGCCAAACGAGCATTTAGATATTTACGGATTTTAGAATCTTCCAGCAATTTATCGCCGTAGTTCTTTCCGCCAAACCAGTTGGAATCCCATCCGCGGATGATTCCCAACCTGTTGCTTATTGGATTTACTTTTTGTCCCATCTGGCTATTAATTTTCCTGGTTTACGATTGAAACTTTGCTATCCACGAGTAATGTCACGTGGTTGGATCTTTTACGGATTCTGTGTGCCCGTCCTTGTGGAGCAGGTCTTAATCTTTTCAGAATTCTCGCTGAATCCACGTAAGCCTCTTTTACATAAAGGTTCGCATCTTCGATGCGCACACCTTCATTCTTCTCTTTCCAGTTGGCAACAGCGGACAATAAGAGCTTTTCTACCTTGCGTGAAGCTTCTTTGGTAGAAAACTTTAGAATATCAAGGGCCAGATTCACCTCTTTCCCGCGAATCAAGTCAATCACCAAGCGCATTTTACGTGGTGACGTCGGAACATTTCGCAAGCGGGCGTAAGCCTGTGTCTTTCTGGCTTCTTTTCGTTGTTCGGATTTTATTCTTTTTCTTGCACCCATTGTTTTTGCATTAAAATATTAACACTTTCAGGTATTATTTCTTTTTATTACCTGAGTGACCACGATAAGTTCGTGTCGGGGCAAATTCACCCAATTTATGACCAACCATGTTTTCAGTAACATACACGGGAATAAATTTATTTCCGTTATGAACTGCAATGGTATGTCCTACAAAATCAGGTGAAATCATTGATGCCCTGGCCCATGTCTTAATTACTGATTTTTTACCGGAATCGTTCATGGTTAAAACCTTACGTTCCAGCTTATAATCGATAAAAGGACCTTTTTTTAATGATCTGCTCATAATCTCAAATAATTAAGCGGTTACTTTTTTCTTCTTTCGAGAATATACTTACTGGATGCTTTTTTAGGAGCACGTGTTTTGTACCCTTTAGCAAGCAATCCTTTTCTGGAACGTGGATGTCCTCCTGATGAACGTCCTTCTCCACCACCCATTGGGTGATCAACCGGGTTCATCACAACACCACGAACTCTCGGACGACGGCCTAGCCATCTGCTACGACCAGCTTTTCCTGATTTCTCAAGCGCATGATCTGAGTTCCCTACCGCACCAACAGTGGCACGACAAGTTGTAAGTACCATTCTCGTTTCACCTGAAGGTAATCGTAACACGACATATTTTCCTTCACGAGCAGCCAATTGAGCGAAAGTACCGGCACTACGTGCCAATGCTCCACCTTTTCCAGGCTGAAGTTCGATGTTATGAACGATGGTTCCTAATGGAATCTCGCCCAGAGGCAAAGCATTACCGATTTCTGGAGCGATTCCGCTTCCTGAATTCAACTCACTACCAACCTGTAAACCGTTTGGCGCAAGGATGTAACGTTTTTCACCATCTGCATATACCAGCAAAGCGATTCGTGCGCTCCTGTTAGGATCGTACTGGATTGAATCAACTGTTGCAAGAACACCGTCTTTATTTCGTTTGAAATCGACTACCCGGTACTTCCTTTTGTGACCGCCTCCTAAATAACGCATGGTCATTTTTCCGGTATTATTTCTACCGCCGGATTTTTTCAAAGGCCTCAGCAAGGACTTCTCTGGTACACTCGAGGTAATCGAATCAAATGCACCAATAATTTTGTGTCTCTGCCCCGGTGTTGTGGGCTTTAGCTTTCTTACTGCCATTTTGATTAGATATTGCTATAAAAATCAATTTTATCTCCTTCGGCTAATGTTACTATGGCCTTTTTATATGATGCGGTACGTCCGGAAAGAATTCCGCTCTTGGTATAACGGGTTTTTAATTTGCCGCTATAACGCATCGTATTTACAGTCGCAACAGTAACATCGTACATCTCTTCTACTGCTTTTTTGATTTCGGACTTGCTTACGCGATCCTTCACAATAAAGCCGTATCTGTTCAGGGCTTCTCCCTGTTGGGTCATCTTCTCAGTGACTATGGGTTTTACAATAACATCCATGACTGATCTCCTTATTCATTAAATAGTTTACCGATTTGCTCTACAGAACTTTCAGTCAACACCAATGAATTGGCTTTCATGATGCTGTAAGTATTTAGTCCTGAAGCAACAGATACTTCTGCTCTCTGAATGTTCCTCGAAGAAAGAAATACATTACGATCCATCTCTTTCAACACCAGCAATGAACGTGTTCCGTCAAGTTTCAGATTTTTACGGATGTTATTGAATTCGCTGGTTTTTGGAACTTCCATAGAAAAGTCCTCAACAACTACTATTGAATTGTTTTTAGCTTTATATGAGAGGGCAGATAAACGCGCCAATCTTTTTAGCTTTTTATTCAATTTAAAGCTGTAGTTACGTGGTCTGGGCCCAAAAATGCGGCCTCCACCTCTAAAAACAGGACTTTTAATACTACCAGCTCGGGCAGTACCTGTTCCTTTTTGTTTCTTGATCTTTTTGGTACTCCCGGCAATCTCATTACGCTCTTTGGCTTTATGAGTACCCTGACGATTGTTGGCCAGATACTGTTTTACATCAAGATAAATGGCGTGGTCGTTGGGTTCAATAGCAAAAACTGAATCAGGCAACTCAATTTTTCTGCCGGTATCTTCTCCTTTGATGTTTAATATATTCAGTTCCATTACACTTCAATAATTAGATATGACCCTTTCGCGCCCGGCACAGATCCTTTGATTAATAACAGATTGCTTTCGGGAATCACTTTTAACACTCGCAGGTTTTCAACTTTAACCCTGTCGCCTCCGGTTCTTCCGGCCATTCTCATGCCCTTAAATACTCTTGAAGGGTATGAAGAAGCACCTAACGATCCGGGAGCTCTCAAACGGTTATGCTGACCGTGAGTAGCATCTCCTACCCCACGGAAACCATGACGTTTTACAACGCCTTGAAAACCTTTCCCTTTAGAGATACCGCATACGTCCACAAACGTATCTTCCGATATCATGTCAACGGTGACTACGTCACCCGGTTTGAACTCTTGCTCGAAATCCTTGAATTCAACCAGTTTGGCCTTTGGAGTGGTACCTGCTTTTTGAAAATGCCCTTTCATGGGCTTGGTGGTACTCTTCTCTCTTTTTTCGTCGTAGGCTAATTGTACGGCATCATAACCATCGGTTTCCACCGTTTTAACCTGTGTAACGACGCAAGGCCCAGCTTCGATAACAGTGCATGGAACATTTTTTCCATCGGCACTGAAAACGGATGTCATTCCGATTTTTTTTCCAATTAATCCTGGCATTGCTTTTCGATTTTCAATTAATTATCACACTTTTATTTCTACTTCCACACCGCTGGGAAGTTCTAACTTCATGAGAGCGTCAATGGTTTTAGCAGTAGAACTGTAGATGTCAATCAGCCGTTTATAGTTTGACAACTGAAACTGTTCTCTTGACTTTTTATTGACGAAGGTGGCACGCAAAACGGTAAATACTCTTTTGTGAGTTGGCAATGGAATGGGGCCGCTTACAACCGCACCTGTGCTCTTTACCGTTTTTACGATCTTCTCGGCAGATTTATCTACCAAGTTGTGATCGTATGATTTCAGTTTTATTCTTATTTTTTGATTCATAATAGTATATGCAAAAGAGTTCTTACAATAATTCGATTTTACCCTTAGCTTCTTTCACAACTTCAGTGGCAATAGCCTTGGATACTTCTTCGTAATGAGAAAATTCCATGGAAGAAGTTGCACGACCTGAAGATATGGTTCGCAATGCAGTCACATAACCGAACATCTCAGACAGAGGTACTCTGGCCTTAACAACACGGGCTCCTGCCTTTGATTCCATTCCTTCAACCTGACCTCTGCGCTTGTTAAAGTCGCCAATAATATCACCCATATACTCTTCAGGGGTTACTACTTCCACTCGCATGATTGGTTCAAGCAAGGTTGGCTTTGCTTTAGCACAGGCAGCTTTAAATGCCTGGCGCGCACATATTTCAAACGATAGCTGATCAGAGTCAACAGGGTGAAATGAACCATCCAACAATTCAACTTTTAGGTTTTCAACAGGGAATCCGGCTAAAACACCATTTTGCATAGCGTTCTGGAAACCTTTTTGAACCGATGGGACATATTCTTTCGGAATGTTACCACCCTTAACCAAATCGTTGAACTGAAGCCCTTCCTTACCTTCATCAATTGGACCTACTTTAACGATGATATCGGCAAATTTACCACGACCTCCGGTTTGCTTTTTGAAAACTTCTCTGTGGTCAACAGTCTGGCTAATAGACTCCTTATATGCAACCTGAGGACGTCCCTGATTACACTCAACCTTAAACTCACGTTTCAAACGGTCGATGATGATTTCAAGGTGAAGCTCACCCATACCGCTGATAACAGTTTGACCACTATCGGCGTCGGTATGAACTCTAAAGGTTGGATCTTCTTCGGCCAATTTGCTCAAACCGGTTCCAAGTTTATCCATATCTTTCTGACTCTTGGGCTCCACAGAAATACCAATAACGGGTTCCGGAAAATCCATAGATTCCAAAATAATTGGATGTTTCTCATCACATAAAGTATCACCGGTACGGATATCTTTGAAACCAACACCTGCGCAAATATCTCCTGCAGAAATGCTCTCAATTGGCATCTGCTTATTGGATTTCATCTGATAAAGGCGAGAGATACGCTCTTTCTTTTCGCTTCTGGTGTTATATACATAAGAACCAGCTTCAAGTTTACCTGAATAAACACGCATAAACGCCAAACGACCAACAAAAGGATCGGTAGCAATTTTGAATGCCAATGCAGTAAACGGAGCGTCTTCCTCGTGTGGACGTGATTCTGTTTTATCCGTTTTAGGATTGGTTCCTTCAATTTCGCCTACATCATTTGGTGAAGGCAGGTAACGAATTACAGCATCCAGCAGACGCTGAACTCCTTTATTCTTAAATGCAGAACCGCAAAGCATTGGAACAATTTTCATGTCCACAACAGCCTGGCGGGTAACATTGATTAATTCTTCTGGTGTAATTGAGTCCGGATCATCGAAAAACTTCTCCATAAGCTGATCATCGTACTCAGCAACAGCTTCAATCAGTTTTCCTCTCCACTCATTTACCTCGTCAACCATATCAGCAGGAATTGCTTCCAACTCATAACGCTGTCCAAGTACATCATCTTCATACCATACCACAGCTTTGTTGTCTAACAAGTCAACAACTCCACGGAAGGTTTCTTCCGCACCGATTGGAATCTGAAGAGGCACAGGGTTTGCTCCTAATACTTCCTTCACCTGACGCACAACTTCAAAGAAATTAGCTCCTGAACGGTCCATCTTGTTAACAAAGCCAATACGAGGCACCCCGTATTTGTTAGCTTGTCTCCAAACAGTTTCCGACTGTGGTTCAACACCTCCTACAGCACAAAAAAGAGCAACAGCACCATCAAGAATTCTCAGTGAACGCTCAACCTCTACAGTAAAGTCAACGTGTCCCGGGGTGTCAATGATGTTGACTTTATACTCTTCGTTGTTGTAATTCCATTGGGTACTTATGGCTGCAGAAGTAATGGTTATTCCTCTCTCCTGCTCCTGCTCCATCCAGTCCATGGTGGCGGAGCCATCATGGGTTTCTCCCAGCTTGTGAGTGATACCGGTATAAAACAAAATCCGCTCAGTGGTGGTTGTTTTTCCGGCATCAATGTGAGCCATAATTCCAATGTTTCTTGTATATTTTAAATCTCTTGCCATTTGTCTATCTCAATCAACTGATTATTAAAATCTGAAATGAGCAAAAGCGCGGTTGGCTTCAGCCATTTTATGCATGTCTTCCTTCTTCTTGTAAGCGCCACCTTCCTGATTATATGCAGCAACAATTTCAGCGGACAGTTTTTCAGCCATAGACTTTCCGCTTCTTTTACGTGCGAAAAGAATCATATTCTTCATGCTATATGACACTTTACGCTCGGAACGTATTTCGGTAGGAACCTGGAATGTGGCACCACCAACACGGCGACTTTTTACCTCAACAGAAGGGGTAATGTTTTCAAGTGCTTTTTTCCACATCTCAAGGGCTGGTTTACCCTCTTTTTCTGCTTTGTCGTTCATCAAATCAAGAGCAGAATAGAAAATGGTATAAGCAATGGATTTTTTCCCGTCTAACATCAGGTTGTTCACAAATTGTGTTACCAAAGTATCGTTAAACTTGGGATCGGGCAGCAATACCCGCTTTTTTGGTTTACTTTTTCTCATTTCTCTTTTTGTTTATTAGTCTTTCAAAATTTACTGGCTGTATTTGACTCTTCAATGATTTGTTTCATTTACTCAACCTAAACACAAACCAATAAACAAAACTATCAGTCAGTTAATTACTTTTTCTTTGGACGCTTAGTTCCATACTTTGAGCGACGCTGGGTACGACCATCTACTCCGGATGCATCCAATGCACCACGTACAAGGTGATAACGTACACCTGGCAGATCTTTTACTCTTCCTCCTCTTACCAAAACGATGGAGTGCTCCTGTAGGTTATGACCTTCTCCGGGAATATAGGCATTTACCTCTTTTCCATTGGTCAAACGTACCCTTGCAACTTTACGCATGGCTGAGTTTGGTTTCTTTGGAGTGGTGGTATATACCCTTACACATACACCCCTGCGTTGTGGACATGAATCCAAAGCCGGAGACTTACTTTTCTCTACCAGCTTATTACGTCCTTTTCTTACTAATTGCTGAATTGTTGGCATATATACTTAAATTTAAACTATAATAATCTCGTTCAAAACGGGTTGCAAAGGTATTATTTTTTAATTTAAAAACCCCGCTGATTTTCAAATAATTTCACACCTTGGCACAAAAAGCGGTGCAAAAGTAGGAAATTAAATTATAAATAAAAAAACTCCAACCTTCTTTTTTGCTGAGAATTATCCATTTAACATCTTTTTAGTGCCTGTGGGACTAAAAACGCGCTAATATGCAACACCGGGAAAATGGACATTCATTTTGACGTCAAAAAATAATTCTATCTTTGCACCGGTTTTTTTTAATCTCTTCATCATACAATAGATCGTTAGACTTTTAGATTATTAGATACTAAACACAAGTAAGTTTCTTATTATCAGCTGATTGCACGGCATTACAGCGAATTCATAAATATTTGATAATTAGGCAAATAAAAAAGATTAACGAACTATTATCATACATAAATTATACATGAAGGGAAAGAAGCGAAACAAAAAACAAAATCAGATACTTAATAAAAACCAGTAATTTCAAATTACATCAAAACAATACTTATATGAAAGCTTATGTATTTCCTGGTCAGGGTGCACAATTTACCGGAATGGGTAAAGATTTGTACGAGCAATCTCCCTTAGCCAAAGAGATGTTTGAGAAAGCGAACGAAATCCTTGGATTTCGGATTACTGAACTGATGTTTGAAGGCAGCGACGAAGATCTGAAACAAACAAAGGTTACACAGCCGGCAATTTTCCTGCATTCTGTGATATTGGCCAAAACATTAGGCGATTCGTTTCAACCTGAAATGACTGCGGGGCACTCTCTTGGAGAATTCTCTGCTCTTGTTGCAGCCGGAGCTCTTTCGTTTGAGGATGGCTTAAAGCTTGTTTCTCAAAGGGCATTGGCCATGCAAAAAGCTTGTGAAAAAGAACCATCTACTATGGCTGCCATTGTGGGGCTGGAGGACAATGTGGTTGAAGAGGTTTGTGACTCGATTGAAGAAGTTGTGGTTGCCGCCAACTATAACTGTCCCGGACAATTGGTGATTTCCGGATCGATATCAGGAGTTGATAAAGCTTGTGAAGTTTTAAAAGAGAAAGGTGCAAAGCGAGCACTTAAACTACCTGTTGGCGGAGCATTCCACTCTCCCCTGATGGAACCTGCCAGAGCAGAACTTGCCAAAGCAATTGAAGAGACCAATATTGTTAAGCCTATATGTCCGGTTTATCAAAACGTAAGTGCAAAACCTTTTACCGATCCTGCTGAGATTAAAGAAAATTTGATTGCTCAATTGACAGCACCTGTACGTTGGACGCAAACAGTACAAAACATGATTGCCGACGGAGCAACCCATTTTACTGAAATTGGGCCGGGTAAAGTTCTTCAGGGGTTGATAAAAAAGATTGATCGCAACGCGGAAGCAGAAAACATTGGACAGTTTCAACAATAGAGGATAGTCGATAGAACGTTAGATTATTAGATATTAGACACGAGCAAACAAGCTATTATCAACCAATTGAATATTTTGACAGCGAACTCGTAAACGCCGGTTAATTACGCAAATAAAAAAAATATTAGCGAACTATTGTTTACTATGACCAACAAAAAATTAAACGGGAAGTTGCCACAGGCACTTCCCGTTTAATTTTACATATAGTTTTCAATCATTCATCAAATAAGCAAATGAAACAGATCCGGGGAGTCGTTTACCGGTGTAAAGTTGATTCTCTTCTCCTTCATTCGTTCTAATAAAAGTTGATAATCATCCTTGGTTTTTGTTTCTATACCAACCAATGCCGGTCCTGCATCTCGACTATTTTTCTTAGTGTATTCAAAATGGGTAATGTCATCATCCGGACCAAGAACATCATTTAAAAAATCCTTTAATGCACCTGCTCTTTGAGGAAACTTAATAATAAAGTAATGCTTCAACCCTTCATACAACAGTGACCTCTCTTTAATTTCTTCAGTTCTGGTTATATCGTTATTACCTCCGCTCACAATGCAGACTACATTTTTTCCCGCAATTTGATGGCGCATGGATTCCAATGCGGCGATGCTTAATGCGCCGGCAGGTTCAGCCACAATTGCTTCCTCATTGTATAACTGAAGAATGGTTGTACAAACTTTTCCTTCGGGAACCAACACCATTTCATCGATGACCTCTTCGGCCATTGCAAAATTTATTTCACCTACAGTGGAAACTGCTGCTCCATCCACAAATTTTTCAAAATTTTCCAAAACAACACGTTCTCCTTTATCAAGAGACTGTTTCATGGCAGGAGCTCCTTCGGGTTCAATTCCAATTATTTTTGTTTCGGGACTTTTCTCCCTTAAATAGGAACCAAGGCCACATATTAATCCGCCACCACCAATTGGAACTAAAACATAATCTAAGGCGAAATTTGCATCTTCAAGAATTTCCAACCCTACTGTCCCTTGTCCAGCAATGACCATTTCATCATCAAAGGGATGAATAAAAACGCTCCCTTTCTCCCGGCAATCTTCCATTGCTGCCTTATAGGCATCATCGTAAGTATCGCCGGTTAGAATTATTTCAATATGATCTTTCCCAAACATGCGCACCTGCCTGATTTTTTGCTTAGGGGTAGTGGCAGGCATAAAGATTCTTCCGGAGATATCAAGTTTCCGGCAAGAGTATGCAAACCCTTGTGCATGATTACCTGCACTGGCACAAACTATTCCATGTTTTAGTTCAGACCGGTTCAGACTGGAGATTTTATTATATGCACCTCTTATTTTGTAGGATCTTACAACCTGTAGATCTTCTCTCTTTAAATATATGTTCGCATTGTATCTTTCAGACAAAACAGGATCGAATACCAATGGCGTGCGCACCACAACCTCCTTTATTTGTTGGCGAGCAGCTTCAATTTTTTCAACAGAAATCATGAGTTCATTTTTGTGCAAATATACACACCATTCATTCCATATAAAAACAATGCTTTAAAACAAGAACAAAACCAACCCAGCTTACATATTATAACTACCCCCTATCTGCTTGTTTTTATGTCTTTTAAAACACCATCACACTCACATTTTTCAATCACAACTAAATTTCAGAGCTTAAATCTTACATTTTATCAGTCTTCAAAAATAATCAACTGTAAACGAATAATAATCAAGCAACTCAAACAACCATATAAACCCTCTAAATATGGCACTTAAAGAGATATAAACAATCCAAATTATAGATTTTCTATCATCGTTCCCAAATGTTCGTTTTCGAACACAAATTATCCGTTTCCGAACATCACACTTCAATTTAAAACACCTTTTTATACTGATTTTATGACTCTTACAATATTTGGCACACAGATTGACTTTAATCTATCACATACAAATTAAAAACAATTAAAAACAAAACGATATGAAACGAGCAAACATTTTATCTGGAGTCATAACAATGGTTATGTTTTTCGCGAGTGTAAACTTTGCAACAGCTGAAACTTTAAAATTACAAGGAGAAACTCCATCCATACTTGGTGACTACACCATCGTGGAAGTTGAGCCGGAGCAAGTTGGTAATGCCACCATGCGCAAATTTGAATTGACGTATGAAAACGGAGCTGCACCAGTCACCATTCTGGTTAATGAGCGCAGAAGATGCACCGACTATATTGTGCGCAGCAATGTAATGGAAGTTCAATACACTTGTAAAAGGACGGGATTTGGAGCTGAAAGAATAAACAGTCAATACGCAATGCTTCCAGAACAAACCAACATGCTGTTTTTATCCAGTGAAGCACTCTCGTACCAAGCACGTTTAAGCAACGGAGAACTTCCGCTGGAAAGAGCTTTAGGCCTTATTGCCTGTTATTATCCTGAGCTTTTTGTAAACGTGAATAACTTATACGCTGCAAATTAATTTGAGATTAAATATTGGTAAGGAAAGGAGATGAAGAAATTCATCTCCTTTTTTTATTGCATCCAGTCGTTAACAGTATCGCAATAAAAAGTTAACATGAATGCAAATACCTATTTATCAACAATGGGTAGATTTGAGCCATCAACATTTCGGCAATACAACAAACCAGTGTCAAGTCAAACCTGATTTTTTTCCCTAGCTCACCCCTAACCCCGTTCGGCTGAGCGTTCGGCTGAGTGTTCGACTGAGCTCACACCGAAGTCTCACACCGAAGCCAAGGGGGAAAGCCAAACGCACAATACTAGCCCGTCTTTTTACGGTTGACTTGACACCAGCTATAAAAATAGCAAGTGAATTAAATAAAAGAAGCATATAGAAAACCGACAAAATGCAAAACAGTTCAAAAAAAACAACCTGGCTTGTAACAGCAGATATGGGCTACGGCCATCAGAGGGCAATTTATCCGTTGAGAAATATTGGACAAGGAAACATCGTATCTGTCGGTAACAATAAAAACACCCCTGCATCGGAGCGAAGACTGTGGAGAAGGACTCTTAAGATATATGAATTACTCTCCAGAGCACGTGAGATTCCCGTAATCGGGAATCAAATTTTTAAAATACTGGATTATTTTCTGATGATCCCGTCGTACTATCCATACCGCAACCTTTCAAAAAGCTCATTTCAGGTGAGAATGCTTGAATCCAGTATAAAAAATGGCCTTTGCAGAAGTATTGTAGAAAAAGTTTCCCTGTCCGGTTTGCCTCTGACCACCAGTTTTTATGCGCCTGCCATAGCCGCTGATATTGCAGGATATTCTCGCACTTTCTGTATTATTTGCGATACCGATTTGAACAGGGTTTGGGTTAGAAAAGAGCCATGGGAAAGCAACATCAATTATTTTGCTCCATGTGGAAGAACAGCCGGAAGACTTAAAGCATACGGTGTTCCGGAAAATCATATTCATATAACCGGGTTTCCTCTTCCAAAAGAGCTGCTGGGGGATCAAGAATTATCAGTTCTGAAAAAGAATTTGGGGCAACGACTTCATTACCTGGATCCCAACAAAAGGTTCTGGTCTCTATATAAAAAGAGCGTTAAGCACTTTCTGGGCAAAGAAAACTGCGAATTCAAAAGTTCCAGAGTTTTAACCATTACCTATGCCGTGGGAGGGGCAGGTGCGCAGGCAAAAATCGGAGAACAAATAGCCATCAGTCTTAAGGCAAAACTAAAAAAGGGAGAAATTAAGCTAAACCTGGTGGCCGGAACTCGTCGGGAAGTTGCCAACTATTTCAAAAAAGTTAAAGAGAGCATTCAGTCAGAAAGCATAAAGGTTATTTACAGCAATAACATATATGAATACTTCGACAAAATGAACGATGCCCTACAAACAACAGATATTCTATGGAGCAAACCCAGCGAACTTTCATTTTATTGTGCGCTTGGCATTCCAATAATTATGACGCCAACCATTGGTTCGCAGGAAAGATTCAATAAAAAGTGGCTTCAGGAAATACAAGCAGGCGTTAAACAGGAGAATCCGGTCTATACCGATCAGTGGCTAACTGACATGCTACACAAAGGACGTTTGGCAGAAGCTGCGTGGGCAGGGTTTCTCAAAGCACGAAAAAATGGAACATACAATATAGAATACTTTATACAACACGGACAGATGCCTGAATCAAACGATTCACTACAATAATGAACACCACTAAAGTTTTCAATATCATAACATTTACTCAATGATTAAGTAATAATTGTCAAATAGTTTTGTATTGGTAGATAATATGAGCAGTACGAATAATTATAAAGGGTTTGATTATTCTGAGAAACACAGATATTAAGATAACAGCTTAAAATAACCGAACATGTATGTTCGGTTTTAATAATGAATTCAACAAACCATTTATTCAAACAAAACCATGCAGCAAAACTATCTTTTTCTTTATTTAAAAACGGGAGGTGGACATCTGGCTCCGGCCAAATCCGTTGCAAAATACATCAAGGTAAAATATCAGAACAACATAAATATTGACTTGTTTGACGGGTTTGCCAATTCAGGCAAATGGATAAAGTTTTTTATTGAAGATGGCTACAGAATATCTCAATCCTCTGCTGTTTGGGTATTTGAATTACTGTACGCCATTAATAAAATAAAGCCTGTGGCTTTATTCACCACGTTTATTGTCTCCCTTTTTATCAGAAAGAGCCTCGAAAAAAAAATCATGAAGGAACATCCAGATAAAATAGTCATATTTCATTTCTTTCTCATTAAACCAATACTAGAGATCATCAACAAAAACAACCTTTCAATACCAGTTATGGTGGTTGTTACCGACCCATTTACTGCACACCCCATCTGGTTCCTTGATAAAACGCCAAAGTTTATTGTTTTCTCCCAACGACTAAAAGAACATTGCTTGAATATTGGTATTGAAAATAGCAGGGTAGCACATTTCCCTTTTATTCTCGATGAGAAATTCACCCAACCCATGCCAAGTGAGAGAACAAACAAAATCAAGCAAGAACTTGGCTTTGAACCTGAGAGGAAGATAATTCTTATACTCGGAGGAGGAGACGGAATTCCAAAAGGGAAAAAGATTTTAAAATCATTCCTTCAGGACAACCCTGATGACTATGTGGCAATTGTGTGTGGCAACAATAAAGAGTTGTACCGAAAAGCAGAAAAGATGAAAGCGAAGCATCAATTTCAGAATCTAAAACTATATACGTTTATCGACTTCGTGCATGAATTAATTAGCATTGCAGATATAGTTGTTACCAAATGCGGCGCAAGTACTTTTATGGAGATATTATTAAGCGGGAAAATTCCCGTAATCAACAATTATATTTGGGAACAGGAAAAAGGGAATATGGAATTTGTACGAGATAACAACCTCGGAATATATGAGCGTGACATTAACAAACTTCCCTTAAAAACCAGAAGTTTGTTGAGAGATCCCGGGAAACTGGATTACTACAAACAGAACATTCAAAAAGCTTCGCTAAGAAACGGAACACCCCAAGTATCTAAATTCATAGTTACAACCTAACAATACATCAAAATGAATATTTTGGTTATAGCGGACCTTCACATAGGCAACAACGACTTTTTTGAAACATTTGGCTGGAATGCTGATGAGTTTATAGAATCCATGGAATTGGTGATAAAAAAAGCCAAAATAGATAAGGTAGTTTTGAATGGTGACATCTTTGAACTATACAAGTATACTTATAAAGAAATATGTCAGACTCAGCATAAACTTATTACCTACTTCAAAAATCCCAAATTCGTAATGCTACAGGGAAATCACGATGCAATAAATGGTAAAGCAAGGGAGAATTTAACCATCACAAATGAAGATGGCAAAACCATATTTATAGAGCACGGCCACAGTGTTGATTTCATGAACGGATCAAGAATAGGGCGCAAAATTCAAACATTTCTTCATACCATACTCAGACATATCATCAAATTTAAATGGGCTCATAAAACCTATTTCAAAATTCTGGAATTTGATGACGCCATCAACAGAGTTCCTAGAAAATACAACTCGTATAAATATCTTAAACATGCTCTAAAGTTATTGAAAGTATATGATATGGTAATTATGGGTCACACGCATAAACTCGAAGCCTATAAAACTTACTATCTGCAAAACAAAAAACAATATATAAACTGCGGTTCGTGCTCTATGGGGCGATTTCAAGGTGTAATAGTCAACACCAACAAGATGATTGTTGAGACATTGAAATTTAAAAACAAAGCTGCCTTGTTTAAAGAATTTAAAAAGCAAAGGAATGTAGTTCCTGCAAAGATGGCAGTTTCTGCATAAAATCACCACATAAGACACATAAAGGCGCAGGGAAAGGGAGACAGGAGATCGGAAACAGGAAACCGGAACGAGTTTTCGTGATGGAATTTAATCATAATTAGGTATTAAAAACATTATAAAAATCGCTGGGAGTGTCGCCGTAGGTGACAAATGTTGATAGAAATATAACAACTCTCTGGCGAGCGGCACTCCGTAGGTGTGCAATTTGAACCACATAAGGCACATAAGGTTTTAACCACTATGGACACCATGTTATCACAATGAACGCAATGGATATTGTGAACTATGTGTACTCTTTGTGAACTTTGTGGTTAATTTTCACCACATAACGCACATAAGATTTTAATTGAGGGTAATAAGGTCAATTGGCTATTGGGTCGAGAGGTTGTAAGATATCTGTCAATTAGAGAAACAAAATACGTAGAAGCAATTATAGTTACACGGAGGGACATAGAGAAAACACGGAGATGCACAGAGTTTTTTTTACCATATAAGGCATATAAGAAATATAAAAAAACTTTGCGACTCTGCGTCTTTGCGTTTAACCATAAACACAAAAAAGCCGACTCATCTCTGAATCGGCTTCTTTCTAAGGTCGGCGGCGACCTACTCTCCCACTTTTACGCAGTACCATCGGCGCTGCAGGGCTTAACTTCTCTGTTCGGAATGGGAAGAGGTGG
>NZ_SLWK01000018.1:7704-62994 GCF_004345615.1 Natronoflexus pectinivorans | reverse complement strand
CGGATTCTTTCATTGCTGTTTGTTCCCATGTTTGTTGTCCAATTAAAAAGTTATTAACAATTTTCTTGTCAACTTATATCATGGAAAGACAAACTCTCAACTCTCAACCCTCAACCCTCAACCCTCAACCCTCAACTAATATACTACCTACTCAAATATACATATCCCGTTATCTGTTTTTTTAGTCCCGGAATTTTAATGGCATAATAATAGACTCCTGTTGGTAAAAGTTTTCCATTAAATGGGCCTGTGTTCGCCATGCCATTCCAGTTATTGTTATATTGTTGATCATCATAAACCATTACTCCGTGACGATTAAAAATAGTTATAGAAAGATTTGAGTATTGGTCAAATTCAGGAATATTAAAAGTATCATTAATATTATCTCCATCGGGAGAAAAGCCTTGCGGGATAAATATCTTGTTATCCGAATCATCAGCCAGTTTAATAAAGAGATATGCTCTGGAACAATCGCCATCCCTGTCGCATACTTCATAAAACAAGGAGTCCATTCCTAAGAAATACTGATCAACCCTGAATGAAATTTGATTGTTGAAAACTTCAGCTCGGGCATTTCTGAAATTTGAGACTATTGATAAAGAGATTGGGAGATCGTATAAATTTCTATCGTTCTGAAGAACATCAATGGTTGCATTACTATCTTTAAATACAGTTACAGTGTCATTTACTGCAATTGGTTTAAAATCAAAGTCTTGTACAGAGACGAAGACCGAGGCTTCATCACAGTTTCCATAAGTGTTACATACACGGTATTCAAAATAATCATGCCCGGTGAAATAGCGATTAGGCGTATAAATGATGGTGTATCGTTCTGTAACAATGGCCGTACCATTAATGGGAGGTTCTGTTATGGTCATACTTGTAACGCCGGCGCTTAGCCCGTAATCGTTAATTCTCACATTGGCCTCGTGTGGATGCATCTTATTGGTAACAATAACGTCATTGTTGGCAATAACAGGAATTCCGCTTTGTTCTTCAAGCATTGAATCGCTGATGTCGCTGATTGACATGTCAATGCATGCTCTGCCATAGTTGGGTAGTAGCAAGCATAGAAACAGAAGTAGTACTGTTGTTATTTGTTTTTTATTGGATATGAGGGTAAATGTTGTCATCAACCAACTTTTGGTTTTGTATTTTGTACTGCGAATATATAAATAAACGCCATATATCCTTAATTATTACCAGAGACTTATTTTAATTGATTTCTTAGGCAATTAGATTTTGCCTCTCCGAACCGGATTCCGGAGTAATGATCTGGTGATACATAAAATTCCACCTGTAATCCTAAGTTGGCTTAGCAGGTGGAAATATAATTTATTTTGGAATTTTTTAGCGCCTTCTGAAAATGGAGAATCTCCTTCCATTTCCGTTGTCGCCTCCCGGCGATTGCAGCATTTCATCACGCTCATGACAAGGCAATGTTCTCGGACGCCCGCTTCTGCAAAATGCATATCCAACTACCAGCTGCATAGCACTTCCTAAATGAGTTTGTGCTGATGTTAAACCATGTTGATACTCTATTCCAAAGTTAATTCCTCTGTATACAAGTCCCAAAGTTGTTGCAATTCCCAGGTCTTTGCCGAGTTGGTGATCAACAGTTCTACGGTGAGCAAGTACGCCCCAGAAAGCCAGATCCGGATCGGGTGTTGGCATGCTCATTTTCAGGTTCATGTCCATACGGGTATCTGAGAGAGAATTACGCCTATAATAAACCAATGGTTCAATGTAAATATCGTAATTAGGAATTTTAAATAGAGAACCAACATGAAAATGCAAATCAGCAGGTAGTTCTGGTTCAAATTCTGAATTATACATCGGGTTATTTTGTGGGAAAATATTTGTAACAGAAGCCCCAATGTGATGTTGATTATGGTTCAGAATGAATCCGGATGCTGCATTAAAGCCTGTTCCGCTCAAAGTACCATTGTCTAGCACCGGATCCATGATCCCCGGGGTAAAATTGCTCTGATTTATAGAGGTTTGTTCAACAAGAGCAGACAACCCAAATCTCAATGTTGTATATCCCCTCATGTTTTCTCTCAAGGTAACCACTGTTGAGAAGGTTTGCTGTATGCCGATTTTTTTGTTATTTCCGTTTTGATCGTTATATAGGTATGTTCCTGAGCCAACATTGGCTCCAAGTGGTGCCTGTAAGGTAAATAGTTGAGTTGTTGGAGCCATATCAATACCAAACCACTGACGCTGGTAGAAGCCGTTCATGGTTACACACTCTGTATTTGAACCGGCACCTGCAGGATTCATCAGGAAAAGATCATATACGTAATTGTTGGTTACATAATACCTTTGACCATTTAAATGTGCGGTAAATATTATCAGTGGTATGAGTAATATGGTTAATTTATTCATTTTAATCGTTTTTGGTTACATTTTAAGGTTAATTGGTTGTGTTGGTTTGTCCTCTTCATCAGGTTTACTACCTGATGAGAGTTACATTTCCTCTTATATACTTATCAACCGGTAACAGATGGATGACGTACCAATAGTCGTCTGAGGGCAATGGCCTGTTCAGATAGGTTCCATCCCATGGTTGGTCTGCAGCTTTGAATTTTCTAAGGAGCTTTCCGTATCGGTTATAAATATATACGATTGATTCTGGCAATCTTTCTAATCCTTCAATGATCCAGTCATCATTAATTCCATCACCATTGGGAGTGAAGAAGTTTGGTATTTCAATATCGTAATCTGAATCCAGATTGAAAACAGCAAACGTTTCACATCCATGTGCATCTTCCACCCAAATTATGTGTTCCCCGTTGGGAACATTCATAAAGGTGTGGTTTGTTTGTGGAATTCCATCGTTTAATACATAGCTATATGGCATGGTACCACCTTCAACAAACGCAGTAACCTGTGCATAAAACATGGTATCTAATCCAGCAATAATGGGAGATGGGTAATAGGACACATCAAAAGTATCAGTTAGTACCCAACAACCATCAAAGACTTCAACTATGTATCTTCCACTTTCATGTATCTCAAGGTGTTGCTGATCTGCTTCAGCAATGGGGTTTTCACGACTGTTTAAAAACCAGTTGTATTCAATTATATCGTATCGTATTTCGTCATCGCTTCCTTCGCGGAATGTGAATTCGCCGCCGTCTAAAACGATTAATTCCGGTTCACAAGCTTCAACTGTGTCTCCAACCATAAAAAAGTTTGGTTGTTGTAAGTGTACCGTATGTGTGAGCATTGAGAGGCAATTGTTAAGGTCTCTGATGTACGCAACATTTACCGTATCGAGAATATTTGCAGGCCTTCTGTATTCATTGAAGAATCTGTTGTCGTGCCATGTTATTTCCTGAAACTGATCTATGTCTCCTCCCAATTCAATAATAAATGGAAGGTCGATGGGACATAAGGCTTCCACATCCTCAGGTGAAAAATAGGCGCGGGGTAATTCAATCCAATCAATAAAAGTTTCAGCTACAGAACGACAGCCATATTGATCCGTAACACTAACTGCATATCTACCCATTTCTGCCTGAATTGAGTTTGTATCTCTAATATACCCTTTTGGTGTGTCCCAATATATGCTATAATTATTGGGATTGAAACCTACAGATAAATCAGTGCTTTCGCCGGCACATTTTGTGGGGATGTCTGGAAGATTAACAACAGGGTGTTCAATTACATTAACTTGCAAGGAGCTTGATGAAGAGCAATTATGCTCATTCCAAACTTGTAGATTTACGCTGTTCTCTCCCGGAGTGGTAAGCACGTAAAAGGCAGGTTGATCATCTTCTGCATTGCCTCCCCATTCATACCTGGTATAAGTATCATCAATTTCAATGGTAATGGTTTCGCCAATACATACCGCCCTGTCCTCTCCCAAGCTGAAAACAGGAGACGGATTCATTGTGGCTGTAAAAGTTACGGAAGTAAAACAACCAATTTCATCAAAATTCTCGTCGAAATGTAAATTATTGTCCTCAACAGTGAGTGTATACTCACCCGATTCGGTGATAGAAATGTCATTATCGGTGCTGCTCCCCGATGCCCAACTCCATGTGTGATTGCGAATATCATCTGTGTCTACAACATCTGAAAGAGAGATGATTCTACTCTCATTATCACAAAATTCAATATCTGTAAGATTGATGGTTGGAACTATGTAATGCTCTGCTGCAGCGGATTCAGTTCTGAAACATCCTCTTTCGTCCCAGACTGTTACGGTATATGTTCCGACGTTTGGCACTGTAATAGAAGTTGCCTCTTCATCAGTATCATGTAACCATTGAACATTCAGAATATCTAAACCATCAACAAAAAGCCAATCTATTTCAAATCGGAACTCTTCGGTTCCGGGACATAGTGTTACATCAAACAAATAAAATTCTGGTTGAGGATATAGCTCTACCTCAATTTCGTCCTCATTTCTACAACCAAAAGTTTCAGTTGCTTCAAGTCTGTATATCCCGGGAACGGTTGCAATTATATATGGCTCATCACCAATATCCATAAATACAGGGTCAGTAACCTCTCTAAAAGACCATTTATAGCTACTAAACATATGGCCTGGTGTTGAAATTCTTATGGTATCCATAGAACACATAAAGCCTGATTCTGCGTACTCATTAAAGTTTTCTATTTCTAGAGGTGGGTTGCCAATATAGATCTCAACATCAAAAGTACTGCTAACATCGCATCCATTGTTATCAACGGCGGTAATGGTATATGTTCCCTCTTCATCAAGCTCTCCCAGAAATGAGTTAATATTCTCAGGATCCGTTGTATAGGGTGGCTCGCTGTTAAATTGCCATACGATATTGCTAAACAAACTTCCGTCAACTTCAACATCAAAACCTACTCCCGCACAAATTCTCACATCTTCATAGTCAAATGGAATTTGATTATGTACTGTGAATTCTGCTGTAGCAGTTGCTTCACAACCATATTCATTGGTTACGGTCACGCTCACTTCAGGTACTGACTCGCTCAAAGTAATTGAACTCCCTGTTTCATTGTTATGCCACCTGATGGTTTCATAGAGAGCCCCGTCAATTGTAAAAGTCCCTGTTTCACCATGGCAAACTTCAATGTCATTCAATTCAACCACTGGCAATGGGTTGACATTTATTTGGCGTGAATAGGTATCAAGGCACTCTTCTTCCGTCCAAACTGTTAAACTATACAATCCGGATTCTGTAGGTTCAATATAATTCTGCTCAGGCTCTCCGGGATTTAAAACCGTACCATTAAACGACCATTCATAACGATGATTTGGCGAAAGATTCCGGATTTCATCTCCTAAGCAAATATCATTGGTTTCTCCAATGTTCCAATCTATTATTGGTGCAGGCAGTCCTCGTGCAGTAATGGTTTGAGTATCATAACAACCCATTTCATCTGTTACGGTTAGACCAATGACGTATGTTGTGGATGGTTCTATCGTTAAACTAAAATTGTTGTCTGCACTAAAATCTTCCCCATTTAGAGTCCATTGAAACGTTTCTCCGCTTGTGAATTGATTGAATTCAAATGAGAGTTCTTCTCCCGGACAAAGTATTTGATCTTCACCTAAGTCGAATTCAGGTACTGCAAATTGAACATTCAGTTGATCCGATGCCACACATCCTGAATATTGCATCTCGACCCAATAAAGACCAGATTCTGTAACAGTAACGGATTCTGCTGTGGCAAATGGTGCTCCGGGGTTACTTTCGTGAAACCACATAAGATCTACCCCGGCTTGATTAGTGCTTAGCGTTATTTCACTTCCTCTACAAGACATTGATGGACCATCAATATGCAATTGATTGTATGAACTAAAATACCCATAACTCATACTGGCTCCGTTTGCATCAAGAATACTGAGGTGGAACAATCCATAGTGATCGGGAATAGAAGGATTGAACATGATGGTGTATGGTCTTTCTGTGCTGATGGTATTTTGTGGGAAGTTTTTAACAGCACTATACCAGGTGTCTTCGTGTCCGGCAGGGCCTGTGCCGGGCACTCTTACCCAGTTAAGATCATTAAGATGTGCGTGAGTCTCGCTTGGTAGCATGACTAAATCATTACGGTATTTATATTGAGTCATGATTTGTACCAAAAAATCTGCATTGTTTATTTTTTGAAAACTCACCTGTCTGGAGCCGGTACAATTAATAGCAGGCAGTATGGCACTTCCTAATTCATAACGAAAACTGGCAAACTGGTAAACATATACCGGAGCAGTTGCTGTAATGTATATGGCATTGTTTGAAATATCAGTCATGACAAACTCTCCCCGTCCTAATCTAGGTCCGGTAGCGACTCCGTTCACAGAGACCTGAGTTCCTCCTGGTTGATCAGTTGCTGCCCAAATGAAAACTTTCTGATCAGTACTTTCATATACTGTGGAGGTGTTATACGCAGTATGCATGGCTATGTATTCTGTACCAATAATACTGATTGGAACCAATTGGTCTCCTACCAGATCATAGTGCCCCATTCCCCTTGTATTGCTGGTTCCATCTCTGTGCGCAATTGAATCATCTGAAATTGTAACAGCTATTGGTCTGTTTGATGTGATGTATGTTCCTCCCAGATGACGTCTTCTGTCCCTGGATGTTGATCGCAGGCTGTATGTTTGTCCTCTGTTTAAGGTGATTGTGAATGTAGATCCGGCTGCGTGACCTTCAATAGCATGGTCGTCTGTTAACTCAATTGTTATTACAGTATTATCTTCGGTAGCTACTATGTCAACTTTTTCTCTGGCATTGGGTGTGTTTTGATGATTGACATATATGTTTTGCGATGGTATTAAGAATTCTGTTCCCAGCGCATTTCCTCCTTTCAAGTTGAATCTTTCAGGATTGCTTCCGTTGGCAACTTCATAATAAACAGAAATAAATTCGTCGGATTCAATAAGAATTCCTTTGTTGAAGGGTGTCCCGGCGGACCATCCCTGCCAGTCATTCGGGAATGAGTATCCTTCTCCGCTTAGGGCATCCATAGTGCCATTTTCTATGGTCCAGAGCATCTCTTCAAAAATTACTCTGCCGTCACGAACTATAACTGCGTCATGAAATTCATGCATTAATTGCGAATTTGCCGGAACGTTGAGTTGTATAGGTTGAAAGTCAGGGTTAGTCGGCATTGAAATGGTTACATTTGCCGCATTTTCGAATGCGGTTACTCTGAGCACACCCGGGGCTTTGTTATGTGCTCTGGTTGTTTCCGGTGCAACAAACCAGAATCTCTTATCTATCTGTCCAAGAATATCTGGGTTGATAAGAAATAAAAGTACAAAAAATAGAACTGTGAATTTTATTGTCTTATTCATATTTTTAATGATAAGGTGTAGGTTAAATAGTTGATTAAAACAAATTAATAAATAACAGAACGTTTTTTGTTATTATGTTAATCTAGTTATCTGAATTTTAAATATTTCTGACAAAATAAATGAGCATGCAATTGTAATTAGTTTGCACTAACAATAATTTATACTAATTAACAGTTAAATTGTTACACTTTTTCAATAAAAAAACAATTCGATTCTAATGTTTTTGAAAATCGAAAGATTATGTTAATTTAAATCGGTGCGAATCCCCAATAAACCTTGTGTGGTTTATTATTTTGTGTATTTTTGTGTGACGTGAAGAGTATCGTCACATAAATAGTCAATTATACCTTTAGAGGTTTATTTGTATTTTTAATAAGTCGCATTCCCGTTTTTTATACATGCAAAAGTATAATTTATAGGTAATCGGCAAAACTTTATAATGAATTTTTAACGAATATTTCTATATGCAGGTTTTAAAATTTGGAGGAACTTCAGTTGGTAGTGCTGAAAATATTCAAAAAGTAAAAGAGATCGTTTCGTCTGTTCAAGGACAGAAGGTTGTAGTTGTTTCAGCTGTTGGTGGCATCACCGATCGGTTAATTTCTATGGCGCGAACGGCAGAATCTGGAGATAGAACCTGCTTTGAAAATCTTCAGTCAATCATAGATGATCATTTTGAAATCATTGATAAACTTTTTCAACCAATTGAAAAGGATGAGGTAATTAAGTTGATTGAACCTGATATTGAGGAACTAAAAATAATCATTAAAGGCGTTTATCTGATTCGTGAGTTAAGTCGAAAAAGTTTCGAGAATTTATCGGGAATGGGGGAGCGCTTATCATCAAAAATCATCGCCCGATATATTGGTGCCAATTGGTTTGATAGTCGTCATTATATAAAAACCAATTACGAGTTTGGTCGTAATCAGGTTCTAATTGACGAAACACAGAAGCTTTTGTCAGAAGTTAAGCTGGAAATGGGCAATTGTTCCCTTTTTCCGGGGTTTATCAGCAGTAACCAAAAAAGTGAAAATACCACATTGGGACGAGGCGGAAGCGATTACACAGCAGCCTTATTGGCTGCTGCTTTTGATGCCGACAACCTTCAAATATGGACTGATGTGGATGGCTTTATGACGGCCGATCCCAGGGTTATCAGTCGTGCTTATTGTATAGATAAATTGAGCTATGCCGAGGCCATGGAGCTTTCACATTTTGGTGCTAAAGTTATTTATCCGCCAACCATAATACCGGCCTTCCAGAACAGCATTCCCATATGGATTAAGAACACATTTAATCCGAGTGCACCGGGTACTTTGATTAACAACGAGAAAGTCGACATAAAGGAACGGCAAATTAAAGGGATCTCCTCCATTAAAGAAGTTTCGTTGTTAACGCTGCAAGGGATTGGAATGGTAGGAGTTACCGGCATTTCTATGCGAATGTTTACGGCGTTGGCTGCCAATGATGTAAATATTATTCTTATATCTCAGGCATCATCGGAGAACAGCATCAGCGTGGTTATAGGCGGCGATCAGGCCTCAATTGCCCGTGAGGCAATTGAATATGAATTTAGAAGAGAAATTGCTCAAAATCATATCAGTCCGGTTACCATTGATGATAAAATGGCCGTTGTGGCCATTGTTGGTGAAAATATGAAACACACCACCGGGATTGCCGGACAATTATTTAACAGTGTTGGTAAAAATGGCGTTAATATTTACGCCATTGCGCAGGGTGCCTCTGAGTTGAATATATCTTTCGTTATCAAAGAGAAGGATATACGTAAGGCATTGAACGTTATTCACGAGGCGTTTTTCCTCTCTGATTACTCTCGTCTGAATCTGTTTCTTGCCGGAAAAGGAACTGTTGGTAGCAAGTTGCTTCATAAAGTTGTCTCGCAGGCGCGCAAACTGAAAGAGGAGAACAACCTGATGATTCGGTTGGTTGGAGTTGCCGGAAGTCGAAATATGCTTTTGGAACGTGAAGGTCTTAATGCCGCCACAGTTATTGAAGATCTTGATAAAATTGGAGAAGCATGTACCATTGAGTCTTTTCGCGACCGCATCATCGAAATGAATGTGGCAAACAGTGTCTTTGTAGATTGCACCGCCAGTGAGGAGGTCGCATCGGTATACCAGTCGCTGCTTGATGCCAACGTATCGGTTGTAACTGCCAATAAAATTGCCAGTTCATCTTCTTATGCAGCATATAGTAAATTAAAGGCCACAGCGCGCGAAAAAGGCGTTAAGTTCTTTTTTGAAACCAACGTGGGAGCGGGATTACCTGTTATTGCCCCAATCAATGATTTGGTTAAGAGTGGTGATAAAATTGAGAGATTAGAAGCAGTTTTATCAGGGACTCTAAATTTCATTGTGAATACCCTTTCGGAGGAAAATCCCCTTTCAGAAGTCATCGCAGAAGCTAAAGCCAAAGGCTTTAGCGAACCCGATCCCCGTGTTGATTTAAGTGGAACCGATGTGGTGCGCAAGCTTCTTATCCTTGCACGCGAATCAGGTTATGTTCTCGAACAGGAAGATGTGGAAGTTGAACCTTTTGTTCCTGCTGAATATCTGGATTTGCCTTCTTTGGATGCTTTTATGGACAAGGTGAAAGATTTAAATCCTGTGTTTGAAAACCAGAGGAAAAAGCTGGCTTCTGAAGGAAAGCGCCTCCGCTACGCTGCGCGCTTGTCAGAAGGTAAAGCAAAAGTGGGATTAATTGAAGTAGATAGTAAACACCCGTTTTACGACTTGGAAGGCAGCAACAACATCATTCTTGTTTGGTCCGAAAACTACAATGAGCATCCCCTGCAGGTAAAAGGGTACGGAGCTGGTGCAGATGTTACAGCGGCGGGCGTGTTTGCCGATATCATTAAAGTGGCAAATGTGTAATAGAGAAATCCAGAATCTAGAATTTTAGATTCTAGATGATTAGAGACTGTTTAAATCGAAATTGAATCCTGTTGAGATTTTATTTAAACTTTTATTCAGTAACCTGTACAACAATTCCGGATGGACGTAAAGTTGATGTTTCATCCTGTTTGAACTGAACTTCCGGGTTGCCGGAATAGTAAACATTCCCTGAAGAAAAAATGGTCACATCAAGTGTTTCTGTAGAGTTTACAAAACAGTTGCCAAAGGACAAATGACGTATGTTGGTTGTTCCTGTTTTCAGGTCGGATGCGTTGATGTTGGTTCCGCCTTCTATGTGGTAGTATGCTTTATTTGCAACGCCTGTTAATTGATGCGTCGTCTTTGTACCACGTCCATAAACATTGAATCGAAAAAGGTTACCTTTAAGTTTCAATTGACTAGTGGTATATGTTCCTCTTCCGTTAATGGATATGTAGAGATTTTCAAATTTCAACGAGTCACGGTTGGCAAGTCGGCTCGGAGCATTTATGGTTAATCGCCTGAAATCAGGTGAATAGATTAAAATATCTGGCAGTTTGTCCTGTTGAAGCCGAAAAGGATTGGTATGTGTGATGTTTAGTTTGTTATCGGATGTATCAATTTCATAGCCCCTGGCTATGAAATCCATTCCCGTTATTTTGATCTTATAATCTTCGCTGTTTACCAGAACAATTGAGGATGAGGCGTTAACTTCAATTTGCCCTGATCCATTCCATGGAATTTCCATGGTAATTTCTTCTCCTGTTCTTTTCAGGTCGGTGATGTAATCACAGGCCGAAATAATAAGTATTGTAAAGAGAATGAATGAAATGACAGTTTTTTGCACGATATATATATGTTTGTTATTTGTCCTTTCAATGATTATCCCCCAGCAACTATAAACTAAAAACCCTAAACCCTCTTAACCTTCCCACCTTTTCACCTTTTCACCTTCCCCAACCTAATACCTAAATCTATATCCCAAGCCAAATTCGATGAACTCTGCCGTGAAAAAGTTGGCCTTTATACCAAAATGCCCCAGTAGGTTTTCATAAATCATTTGCCTGATGCCCAAACGTGCATACACTGGTTGGCGAGGTTCTGTTTTATAATGCACATAAGCACCTGCAGTAATATAAAGTGCCGTAGTTCCGAGGTGCGATTCCATGGTTCCGGTAATTCCGGTGTAAAAATAGTCAGAAAATCCATATTCCGCATTAAAATCCATATCCTCTAATTTAATGAAGGCCAAAGGCGCTCCGCCGTATCTAATAAAATCCAGTCCCAATCCATATGCTTTGGCTTCAGTTTGATACCACAAATGTGTAAAAGTCAAACTGCCCGACCAATGTATATCCGGAGGATATGGCGCGGCCTGATTGCGTCCTGCACTCAGTGTTCCGACAATTTCACGAGCTTTGATTCGAGGTGAGGTTTGTGGAAGAACCCGTGGGTAATCTTGTTCTGACAAATAATAGACTGCACCAAAGGAGATCGCAGCCGTATTGAGTCCGTGATTTGGTTTGCGTGAAGAGCCATTGCTCATATGGTTCAGCGAGAGGGTTGAACGAAGATCAATTCTATCACTGACCGGGTAGGATAGATAAAGCCCCAGACCAATATACGCATTCAGGTATGATCCAAAAATGTTGTTAAACAAGTTTTCCGTTTTGTCATAAGGGGTATCTGCATACCCCAACCCAAGTGCAACCCTGTATCTGGCATTAAAGTTTCCAATGTCGAACAGGTTGGAATTGATGTAAGGATATATGGCATATCCGTTTCCGTAGATATTCGGCTCTCCAAGAGTGCTGAACCAGAAACCGATTCCGGTTTCCGGGTATCCCATTTTACTTTCCCAGATTTGAGAGCCAAATCGTCTTCTGTTTAAATTTATTTCCACTCCACTGGCATAATCACTTATAAAATATGCCATGTTTGAGTGATGAGGTATGATGATTCCGTAATGGTATCTGGCTTCTATTGAGTAGAAAGTGCTGTCACTGTTTGCCTCCGAATTTGATGAGAACAAAGTCCAGATAATTAAAAAAAACGTGACGTTTTTTTTAAGAGTTAATAATTCCCCAATGACTTTTATTAAGTTATCAATCAATTTCTAATTCGATTACTATGTTAAATGTTTGTAGTTTATGGTTGATCGTTTGTAGTTGATTAGTCTATAGTTATTAAGCCCCTAAACCCTAAACCCTAAACCCTACTCCAAATAGGTGTATCCATATAATCCTGATCGGTATGTAGATAAAAACTCTTTACCTTCCTCTGCAGTAATTTTGCCGGTCTTCACCGAACTTGTTACCCAGGTTTCGACAGTTCTAACCAGTTTTTTTGGATTAAACTGAACATACTCCAAAACTTCAGCTACCGTTTCTCCGTCAATAATTTGTTCAATGTTGTATCCATCTTTATCAACACTTACATGAACTGCATTGGTGTCGCCAAACAGATTGTGTAAATCGCCCAGTATTTCTTGATAAGCACCCACAAGAAAAACTCCTATATAATAGGTCTCTTTTGATTTTAGGGGGTGAACGGGCAGGTAATGAGAAATATTTCTGGTAGCTATAAAGTTGTCAATTTTACCATCAGAATCACATGTGATATCTTGTAAAGTGGCGGCGCGGGACGGTTTTTCGTCCAATCGATGAATGGGCATGATGGGGAAAATTTGGTCAATGGCCCAGGAATCAGGCAGCGACTGAAACAACGAAAAGTTGCAGAAATACTTGTCAGACAGGATTCTCGACAGATTTCTGAATTCATCGTTGGGATGCTTCATGGTAGATGCCATTTGGTGAATTTCACCTGCAATAGACCAGAACAAACGTTCAACTCTGGCTCGTGTTACCAAATCAAGAACCCCGAGACTATAACGGTCAAGTGCCTCCTCACGAATCTGAAGCGCATCGTGCCAACTCTCCAACATCCTTGGCTGATTCAGGTTATCCCATAAATCATAAAGTTCTTTCACTAAATCGTGATCCTCTTCGCCCACTTCATCGTCATCTTTCCACATAGGGGGAGAGGTTGCCTCCAATACTTCAAATACCAAAACAGAGTGGTGAGCCGTTAATGAACGTCCGGACTCAGTGATTACATTTGGATGTGGAATTCCCTCCTTATCACTGGCAACAACGAAATGAGAAATGGAGTCGTTTACGTACTCCTGTATGGTATAGTTTACGCTACTTTCACTGATTGAGGAGCGGGTTCCATCATAATCAACGCCCAAACCTCCACCAATATCAACAAAGTCAATTTTAAATCCAAGTTTATGAAGCTGGACGTAAAATTGAGCAGCTTCACGTAGAGCTGTTTTTATTCTGCGAATTTTTGTGACCTGGCTGCCAATATGAAAATGGATTAGTCGCAGACAATCTTCCATTTTGTTCTTTTCAAGGAATTCGCAAGCTTCTAGCAATTCACTTGAAGAGAGACCAAATTTGCTTTTATCGCCTCCCGATTCTTCCCATTTACCGCTTCCACTGCTGGCAAGTTTTATTCTGATTCCGATATTTGGCTTAATTTTCAATCTTTTGGAAATGGACGCAATGAGTTTAAGTTCATTTAGCTTTTCAACTACAATGAATATTCGCTTACCCATTTTTTGAGCCAACAGCGCCAGTTCAATATAGTCTTCGTCCTTGTATCCGTTGCAAATAATTAACGAATTGGTCTCAGTATTGATGGCCAACACAGCATGAAGTTCAGGTTTTGATCCTGCTTCAAGACCTATGTTGAATTTCTTTCCGTGGCTTACAATCTCTTCCACAACCTGACGCATTTGATTTACCTTAATCGGGTAAATCAAAAAGTTTTGAGCTTTGTACTCGTATTCCTCGGCTGCTTTTTTAAAACAGGTGGATATGGTTTCAATCCGGTTATCCAAAATATCCGGAAATCGGATGAGAACAGGGTTGGGGACATCCCGAACCATTAATTCATCCATGAGCTCCTTGAGGTCAACGCCTGCCTGACCTTTTTTAGGGGTTACTATAACATTTCCTTTATCGTTAATGGAAAAGTAATCTACTCCCCAACCGTTGATGTTGTAAAGTTCAGCAGAATCTTCAATACGCCATTTTCTCACTTCTGACCAATGTTTTAAGGTTTATAATATAAAGTGCGAAATAACTACTTTTTTATGAGAAAAGAAACAGATGTTACAATTCAAATTCCTGATTACTTCAATGAAGGTTTTATGGAGGTATTCTTTATTGAATAAGGATGTGTAACAGCAACTTCCAATCCCCAGTCGGTTAAGCCTTTAAACTTGCCTCGCAACTCTCCGCGTGTCATATCCATTTCAGCACAGTCGCCGTTTTCAACGGCTCCCCACGACCAGGCCAGCCAGCCAATGTCGCGTTTCTGGCACTGCTCCATGATGGTTTCATAATCAATGTATCTCGCACAGTTTACACCCATCGGTGCAAATTCTCCAACTATTAAAGGAAGGTTTAGTTCGACAGATTGTTCAATTCCATCAATAATTCGCTGGGTTGAGCCATCTTCAGCAACCCACCACATGTGTACAGAGAAAATCAAATTTGATAGTGGATCATGTTTCAATAAGCCGGGACCTGTCTCCAGAAGAATATCCAAATCCTGGCCCCAACCTGATGCATCAATTACTAATGGACATCGTAACCCGGTTGCACGAATTCTATCAATGGCTAATTCGTAACCCTTTCTAAATGTTTTTGCATCAACATCATGTCCTCCGCATTCGTTGGCAATGTTGAGTAGCAGGTAACGTTCATGTTTCTTCAAAACTTCAACAACTTCAGGCCTTACCCAATAATCTACTTGTTCCTGTAGTTTTTCCCATTTGCCGGTTGCTCCATGCAATTCCGGCATGGGGAACATGCCGGCATCAGCTGTGTTTTGAATGATTTTATCCAGATTCTCTGGTGTAGCATTGATGTTTTCTGAATCCGTTAGCCAAACAATTCTTAAAGTGTTGGAGTTGGTTTTCACAATTTCCGGAATGATGGTGTCTCCAATTAAATCATCACTCCAAATAAACATCTCGTTGACTCCCCGCATAACCAGTTTTTCATGGTTTGCGGTATAAATATGTCTTCCTTTCACATAAACCACATCATCCATCGATGGCGAGCTTGAGTTGCAATTTGTTAATCCCAGCATCGTCACAAGTGAAAAGATCCAACATATTCTCATATGATTTGCTTTTTGGAATTAAAGAGGGTTGCTTAAATTAAATTCTGCTCTGAACACAATCTCGCCTAAATAGCCTAATTCATAGGTCATGGTTGACAAATCATCAGAAAGTATAACGTTCCAAACCCGGTCAAGATCATCGTCCAGAAGATCGTCGGTATATTGATCTGCAGGGAATGATTGTCTGAATGGAGTCCCTGATCCATCCGAATAGCCACCATATAAAGTCAAGTCTTCTGGCGTCCCATCAGGATGTCTGTGATCGTGCCTGAATCGTAATGATCCGTTATCATTAATAAACATCCATGTACGTGAGGTATCATCGTCAATGTGGAACGGAATATGCACTTCATCTGATTCGCAAACTGTGAAAAAGATGACCATTCTTTTATGTGCCCAACTGTCGCGCCCATCCTTGGTGTAAGTTTCTCTTCCTTCAAAAGATTGGCCGCAAAAGGATTTTAGATTGTCGAGGAATTGTTGCTCTGTTTCAGAGAGGCTGTTAGATTGCTGAGAGTCTTGTCCCGGTGAGGTTGAACAAGCAACCAATATCCATGAAAGGGTTATGAGACTTAATACAGTTTTCATTTTTCTTATAATTTAAAGTGTGCAATTGAAGTCAAAGATATACTCTTGTTTACAAATTAAAAGTTTAACGAATTATTAATTGTATTGATTCTAAAATTAATTGCGATGCTAATTTATGCATAATATAAAGTGGATTTTTTTGATAAAAAATCTATCTCTTCCTCTTTGGTTAGATGTTTTCGATGTTCAAAAACTTAAAAATTAGTAATGTTCATGTATGATGATGCTCCACTCAATTATTTTTCGATGCAGAAGGAACCTCTTTAGTTGTCAAAACTGAAGTAAATATCGTATTTTAATGTTTATTTACAAAACAGCAACCTGGGAGCTTTTTATAAATTGGGTAGGCGAAATCATTAGTTCCATTTCGAAAACCAATGAAATTAGTTTTCAAGAGCGTTAAAAACCATCTTAAAAATTGTGTTATCTTGTAAATACATGTATATTTGTGGTTTTTAAATCTTTTGTTGTGTAGGCTTGTCATATTAGGGGGCAGGGCACAATTTAACCAACTCATTATTATTTGTTTTGTTGTTAGCGTCTTTACAAGTTATAATAATTTAATATCTGTGCCATGACCACTATTATCTACAAAAAATGGAAAAGTCTTTTTTCCCTTCTATTGATTTCAATATTTATTATTAGCGGATGTAAGGTTGATGATCATGACTATCCATCTTCTCGCATAACCATTTCATTTAACAATGATTGGATGTTTATGGAAGGAGACCATGAGGGAGCCCAGGCAAGAAGGTTTAATGACCGAAGTTGGAGAGCCCTTAATGTTCCTCATGACTGGAGTATAGAAGGAGAGTTTGATCAGAATAATCCAACCGGAAGAGGAGGGGGGTATTTGCCAAATGGCATTGGCTGGTATAGAAAATCGTTTGATATCCCATCAGCCTTTGAAGGGAGAAGAGTTTTTGTCCACTTTGATGGCCTTATGGCCAATAGTGATGTTTATATTAACGGAGAGCATCTTGGGCACAGGCCGTATGGCTACGTGAGCATGGAGTACGAATTGACCGACTACTTAAGGTATGGCCGATCTAATACCATAGCTGTGCGTTTGGATAATTCAAAACAGCCTGCATCACGATGGTACACAGGTGCCGGAATTTACCGAAATGTCCGTCTGATTGTGAAGAATGATGTGTATATTGATAATTGGGGAACTTTCTTTTCTACACCCGAAGTATCTGAAGAGTCAGCAACAGTGAGAGTGTTAACCACATTGAAAAATAGTTCTGACAGGATCCAACAAGTACATTTAAATACGCTGATCCATAATCCTTCAGGGGAACTTGTTTCAGAAAAAGGAACAGCTTTTGATCTCGCGGCAGGTGAAACTATGGATATTGAACATTTTATAGAAGTTAGGGATCCACAACTGTGGTCTCTTGATTCACCCCAACTTTATACAGGTGTTTCACGGGTGACTATAGATAATGAGTTGCAGGATGACCTTGTAACCAATTTCGGAATAAGATCGTTTCATTTTGAGTCTGCTACCGGATTCTATCTCAATGACGAGAACATCAGAATTAAAGGTGTATGCCTTCACCATGATGCAGGTGCTGTTGGTGCAGCTGTTCCTCTGGCGATTTGGGAAGAAAGATTAAATCAACTTCAATCGATAGGCATTAATGCGATAAGATTATCACATAATCCTTTTGCACCTGAGTTTTTGGAGCTTTGCGATCGTATGGGGTTTATTGTCATGAATGAGAGTTTTGATACTTGGCGTGCGCGCAAAAACCACGGAGATTACGGATATCAACTTCATTTTGATGAATGGTGGGAGGAAGACACTCGTTCCATTGTTCTAAGAGATCGCAATCACCCGTCAATATTTATGTTTAGCATTGGTAACGAAATACGGGATAATCTTGATAATGAACAGGGTTTTGAAACATTTAGGATGCAGTATGATCTTATTCATAAACTAGATGGGACACGCCCTGTTACAATGGGTTTGTTCAGACCAAATCAGGCCAATGTTTATCAGAATGGTTTTGCTGAAATGATGGACATTGTAGGACAAAATTATCGGGAAGAAGAGTTGCTTCAAGCATCAATCGATAATCCACATTGGAAGGTAATTGGTACGGAAAACGGGCATACCCGACAGGCATATCTGATTTGGAGAGATAATCCTGCCATCGCCGGACACTTTCTATGGACAGGATTCGATTATCTTGGCGAAGCTGACTGGCCTGAGGTGTCGCATGATTTTGGCCTTTTTGATCGCGCTGGTTTTACCAAACCACGCACCTACGAAAGAGAAAGTTGGTGGTCTGATAAGCCTATGATCAGAATCTTTAGACGTGAACAACATTTAGGTGAAGGAGGACTTGTGGATGATTGGACACCTACTGATTTTGATACATATGATGAGGCTCATATCGAAATTTATACCAATTGTGATGAAGTGGAATTGATCTTTAATGGTGAATCGCAGGGTATCAGAAAACGTCCTGCCGATCATTCACCCATAAGATATCGACTGACCTTTCAGCCTGGGTCTATAAAAGCAATTGGGCGAATTGATGGAAAAGATGTTGCAATCCATGAGATGCAAACGGCTATGCCTCCTTCTAATATTGCACTATCAGCGTCTAAAAATACATTGAAAAATGATTGGGATGATGTGGCCATCGTTCGTGTTATGCTGACTGATGAAAATGGCGCTCATTCTCCCAATTTCGATCGGCCATTGACTTTTAATGTTTCAGGAAATGGAGAGCTAATTGCGGTAGATAACGGCCAACGGGATAGCCACGAGCCGTTTAAGACCAATGTGAGAAGAACATCCAGAGGACAAGCCATTGCTATTGTGAGAGCTAACGCTGATGTTGGGCAGATTCTTGTGTCTGTGTCTGGTGAAGGTTTGGAAGAGAGCTCCATTGAGATTAATATAAACCAATAAACCTATACGACTATGAGATCTATTGTTTTAAGTGCTTTCTGTCTTTGGATAGCTGTAAGTTGCTCAACAGATACCGAAAAACAACCTGTTTTAACAGACACAACTGCTCCTTTGCATCTTTTGCAGGCCGACCATGGCGTTCCGTATGGTATAATGGCTGAAGAGGATATCATGGATGTTTTATTCAGAGTTCTTGAATATTTAGATAGAACAACACCAAAAACCCTGATTAATAAAAACTCATTATTGCCGGTATCTGACTATACTGAGATAGACAAAGAAACCATTTTTACAAGGGGCGATTACCGTTTGATCAGTTACGAATGGGGTGTAACCTATGGAGGCATGTTGCTGGCTGGTGAAATCACAGGAGATAAGAGATTTACGAACTATTCGGTAAGCCGATTGGAGTTTTTGTCAGAATTATTGCCTTACTTTAAGGAGCTATATGATAATGGGTTTGTTGAAGGTAACCCCATGAGAACCGTCATTGAACCTCGTTCATTGGACGATTCAGGTGCGATGGCTGCTGCTATGATTAAAGCTGTACGAGGAGGGTATACCGATGGACTGGATTGGATGATCCGGAATTATGTGGATTTCATATCCAATGATCAACTCAGGTTGTCAGATGGTACATTGGCGCGACACCGACCGCAGCCATATACTCTCTGGCTTGATGATTTGTTTATGAGCGTGCCTGCTCTGGCTCAAATGGGGGTTTACACAGGCGATGATAAATATTTTGATGATGCAGTATTGCAGGTGAAGAACTTTGCGGATTACATGTTCAACTGGGATAAAGGTTTATACATGCATGGATATGTAACCGGTATGGATGTTCACCCTGAATTCAGATGGGCACGTGCAAACGGCTGGGCAATTATGACCAAGATAGAGCTGCTCGATGTTTTACCGGCATCTCACCCTGGGTATGATTTCGTAGTTAACCTGCTTCAAGCCCATGTTGCCGGATTGGCAGAAGTGCAATCAGGATTTGGGTTCTGGCATCAGTTGCTGGATAGAAGTGATAGTTATCTTGAAACATCAGCCACAGCCATATTTACTTATTCAATGGCTAAAGCAATAAATGAAGGTTGGATTGATGGCTTGGCATACGGACCTGTTGTCTCTTTGGCTTGGAACGCTGTTTCGACCAAAATAAATGCAATGGGACAGGTTGAAGGCACATGTGTTGGAACAGGTATGGCTTTTGATCCTGCTTTTTATTATGCTCGTCCGGTAAATGTTTTTGCTGCACATAGTTATGGGCCAGTTATGCTTGCTGGTGCTGAGATGATTAGGTTGTATCGAGAGCAGAAAACTTCAATGAACGATAGTGCATTTCTGTTTTACGATGATGATGCTGAACTTGGAAGTGACCCGATTTTTTATGTTATACCTTAAATTGTTGAAAATTATTTATTTATATTGATGGTTCTGGATGATGCGTAAATATTACCTATTTGTTTTAAACAGAACAAAACTCAAATATGAGAAGCAAAATAGAGGCTGTTCCCATGGAACAGCCTCTATTTTGTATTAGCCTTGTCAAAGGTATTTGTGATCTTATATATTGCTAAACCCTCTATTCAATCTAATCGATTTTTTGCAATCAATGAATTTCTTTAGCCGATGCAATGATGATGTTTGTAAATTGGTAAAGATAGCAAGTTGTTGCTATCTTTGCTTTCTTTTCATGTTGCTCTAGGCCGACTTTAAAAATATATTCATATCATGAGATTTGATAAATACGATTTCCATCCTCAACTAATTAAAAACCTAGCTGATCAGGGGTTTAAAAAGCCTACCGATATACAGTATAAATCGATTCCACCCATTTTAAAAGGTGAGGATGTTTTGGCGGTTGCGCAAACCGGAACCGGAAAAACTGCAGCTTTTGCCATTCCTGTAATCGAGAGACTTATTCACAGGAAGAGAAGTCTGGCTAATTTTGAAGTGCGATGCATGGTAATGGTTCCAACTCATGAACTAGCGATGCAGGTGGCCGGGGTTTTTGATTCCCTGCTAAAAGGAACCGGACTTAAGGTTCTTCCATTGATTGGAGGGGTTGATCAAACACCACAGATTAATCGTCTGAAAAAAGGTGTTGATATCATGGTTGCCACGCCAGGCCGTATGTTTGATTTGTCAAGTCAGGGTTATCTGGATCTAAAATCGATTGAGATTTTAATTCTTGATGAAGCTGACCACATGCTTGAACTCGGTTTTTATAACGACATGCGTCAACTTTTCAGAAATCTTCCTAAGAATAAGCAAACATTGTTCTTTTCAGCCACGATTGATGAAAATATAAAGGATTTGGCATATGGTTTAGTCAGACATGCGGTGCGAATTCACATCTCACCCAAGAATCCGGTTTCCGGCAAAATTGATCATGCTGTGACTTATGTGGAGATGGATCATAAACGGTTTTTTCTGGAGAGAATCATCAGAGAGCATCCCGATAGTAAAATATTGGTTTTTGTACGTACAAAAGTTCGTGCAGAACGTGTTCTTAAAGCGATGGAGCGGGTTGGACTCTCCTCTGAAACCATTCACAGCGATAAGGATCAGAAGAACCGTAACAGTGCTATGAGTAATTTCCGGGAAGGAATTAATAAGGTTTTGATAGCTACCGATGTTAGTGCCAGAGGGGTTGATATCCCTAATGTTGAGATTGTAGTAAATTATGATTTGCCTGAGATTCCGGAGAATTATGTTCATAGAGTTGGACGAACAGGCCGGGGCGTAAATCGAGGAAAGGCTGTTTCATTTTGTAGCGATGAGGAACGTGAAATTTTGGAGCAAATTGAAGAGTTTTTAACAAATCCGATTGCCGTAATTAATATGAATCCTGAAGAGTATGAAAAATCGATAGATTTTTCTCCTGCAGCTACACATGACTGGAAATCATTGATTGATGAGGATCTTGATAAAGGAAAGAAAAAGATTAAAAAACGCAGATAATAATACCTGATTTAATTGCCTTTTGAATTAAAAAATCATAAATTTATTAAAAATAAAGCACTGTTTTTTGAAACGATAATCTCTTGAGTTGCGTACAATTTAATAAAGGATGACACATGATACATTAAAACGTTAAATGCTTCATAAAACAGTCTCCTTTATGACTTTTATAGTCTGGAACGGGAACCCTGTGTTCGAAGTAGTTTTAATTTTAACTGGAGGAACGGTCATGAAAACGAAAACATTAGTATTCAGGTTTCTTGCTGGACTTCTGGTGGTAGCGTTGATTAACATTCAAGGGATTTCCCAGGAGAAAGAAAAGTTAACTGACATTGGAACCATTTGTATTCTTATAAGCTCTGCTTATAGCCAACCAGTTTTAATTGAGAACTTTTCTTTTCTTGAGGATTGGATGATTAATGATAATTTCGTTGCCGGAAATCAGGAGATGAAGTTTATATTAGAGCCATGGATGTTGGACATCGAGAGGAATAATGAAATTGTAGAAGAATTGAACATGGTTTCTGATTGGATGCTGGAAATTGGGTTCGATGTTATGATTGATGAAACTGAGGGTTTGTTTGATTGGATGATTGAATTTGAGCAGTTTGTGATAGATGAGTTGTTGATCCAGACCATCGATTACCCTAAGTTGGAGCAGTGGATGTATGATGAATTTTTCTCTCTGGACGAATGGACAGCCGGAGATGAGGTGGAAGAGTGGATGCTTAAGTGTTTTAGTTTGAACTAATAGTTAGATTAGAAATTTGAATAAAAAAGAGTTGCTATTCGGCAACTCTTTTTTTTGTGACTTATATCAATGCAATATTCTATATTATTTTACATTGCTGTCCATCTAAGATTTTTTTAAAATGATATTCATATAATAGATTTCTCGCTTCGCTCGAAATGACAAGCTGTTGCGTGGTGAGAGGTGAAGGGTTTATTGCGGCTTCGCCGCAATAAACCCTTCACCCGCCTTGACCTCCTGAAGGTTTTGTCATTTCGATCAGAGCGAGAAATCTAAATTAATTAGCGGTCAGCAGTGATTATTTTAATATATTTGTATTCATATTGTTTAAAATACACTAAGCATGGCAGTAATTGATCTTTCTAAGAAACAAGTGATTGTTACAGGCGGCTGTAATGGAATTGGGAAAGAGATTGTAAATCAATTTCTTGTAAGTGGGGCATTTGTCCATATCGTTGATGTTGACCTGGAAAAGGGAAAGGAAATGATGAAGTTGAACAAAATGGTTCAATTTCATCAATTTGATGTTTCAGCTCCGGAGCATATATCAGATTTTTTTCAGCAACTTCGCGATGAATCTGTTCAGCCCGATATATTGGTAAACAATGCTGGCATAAGTCGTTTTAAAAAATTAATGGAGTGTGATAACAGTTTTTGGGATGAAGTGATTAATACCAATTTACGGGCACCTTTCATCTTTTCCCGGGAATTTGCAAAGATGCATAAGGCCATAAGTTATGGACGAATCATTAATATAGCTTCAACGCGATTTGTTCAGTCAGAGCCCGATAGCGAAGCATATGGCGCGTCCAAAGGAGGATTGGTATCATTAACGCATGCACTTGCTGCCTCCCTCTCCGGATCTGGAATTACAGTTAACTGTATCTCTCCCGGTTGGATTAATACAAACGAAAAAGCTTCATTTCCTGATGTCGATCATTTACAACATTTTTCCGGGCGAATAGGAAGACCATCGGATGTTGCAAATATTGTTCTGTTTTTATGTGACCCTCAAAATGATTTCATCAACGGTGAAGAGATTCGCGCAGATGGCGGCATGACGCGAAAGATGATTTATTTATAGCTGACAATATTATGTAGAGTTTTAAAACATATTTATTCAATAAATACCAAACCACTATGAAACAAAAATTACTATTACTTACTATTTGTGCAAGTTTATCACTTGCTGTTTTTTCACAAACCCGACAGCCCGCTTTTGACATGAATGAACGCCTGGGGCGTGGAATGAACATGGGGAATACATTTGAAGCTCCCTCAGAAACGGCTTGGAGCAATCCCTGGCAGCCTGAATATTTTGAGATGATGGCAGAGTTAGGATTCGATCATGTTCGAATCCCCATCAGATGGGAAACTGAAGCTAGAAGTATGGATGAATATCCATACACCATCACCGCTTCATTTATGAACAGAATTCAGGAGGTGGTCGATAACGCCATCGAGAATGGTCTCATAGCCATCATCAATATGCATCATCATGAATTGTTGTTGGCAAACCCGAGTGAGCAATATGATCGATTTATTGCACAATGGGTACAAATTGCTGAATTTTTCAAGGATTATCCGGATGAATTTCTGCTTTTTGAGGTTCTAAACGAGCCACATCAGGCCATTACTCCACAAATGTGGAATGACATGTTCGCCGATGCTCTGGAAGTAATTCGAGAAACAAACCCAACACGTGTCGTTTTAATGGGAACTGCCGAGTTTGGCGGTTTAAGTGGAGTGAGGCACATTGAATTACCCGAAGATGATTATTTAATATTATCTGTTCACTACTACAATCCGTTTCAATTTACCCACCAGGGGGCAGATTGGGTTGAGGGTGATTCTGATGAATGGTTGGGAACCGAATGGTACGACACCATTGAAGAACGCAATTATATCATTAACGAATTCAATTATACTCTTCAGTTTTCTATTGATAATGATGTGCCCATACATGTAGGAGAGTTTGGCGTTTACAGTAAAGCTGATATGGCATCCCGTGCTCGCTGGACCACTTTTGTTGCCAGATGGTTTGAAGAGCAGGGTTTTAGCTGGGCTTATTGGGAGTTCAGTTCTAGCTTTGGAATTTATAATCGAAATACCGGGAACTATTATTCTGAGTTGGTTGATGCATTGTTAAACAATCCAATGCCAGAACCAACTTCATTAAATAGTAACACTATTTATGAAAGTGACTTTTCAGAGGGAGCAGATGGCTGGTTGTTTCAGTTGGCAGGTGTTGCTGAGGGTACAATGAATGTCGACAATGATCAACTTGAGATTGAAATTACCAACGGGAGTACTTTAGGCTGGCATGCCCAGTTAATTCGACCCGATATCCCTCTTGAAAAGGGGAAGTTATACCGATTTTCATTTTATGCATCTGCTTCTTTCTCCGGAAATTCAACGGTTTACATGGGGAGGAATGCGCCTGAGTGGGATGCATACAGCGATCATTTTGGGGTTCAGTTTACATCAGAGTTGCAAAATTATTCCTATAGCTTTACCATGAACGCCGATTCCGATCCCGAAGCACGTATGGCTTTTGACTTGGGAGGGAATACTGGCTTATTTGTTTTGCGTGATGTTAAGGTGGAGGAGGTTCTATTGCCTTCGAGTACCAATGAGGAGTCTGCTTCTTTACAATCCGTATATCCAAATCCTGTAAGAGACAGACTGTATGTTAGAAGCAATCAGATCATCTCCCGCATAGTAGTTTACTCCATTTCCGGTGTGCAGCATTTCTCCAGTGATTTTAATAGCTCTGAAGCTGAAATTTCATTTTCGGAGTATCCTTCAGGTTATTATCTGGTTAAAGTGATGGATGTTTATGGTAACATTCAAATTCATAAAGTCCTGAAGTAGTAACTTGTTTTATTGGCCTGTAAACCTGTGACCTATACAAGGTCACAGGCTTCTGCAGGCATCCAATGCTTATCTTGTCCGTCCCATTTTACATTACAGCCAATGGGATTTGTTTTAGAATAAGGTGGCTTTTTGCCTGATGTCAAAGCACCCAACACCAACTCTAAGGTGTTTTCAGTCATTTTAGAAGTATCTCTGGGAGAATCAACACCTCTTCCAGTGTAAACCAATTCACGATTTTCATTAAAAATATAAAAATGGGGAGTTCGCAGCGCTCCATATTTCAATGCAATTTCCTGCGATTCATCGTGAAGGTAGATCCATGGAAATTTGAACTCGTCCATTCGTTTTACCATGTTTGGAAAACTGTCCTCTTCGTATGTGTTTTTACTGTTGGAATTAATGCCAACAAATTTTACTCCTTTGCTGATGAATTTCTGCGCTGTTTCGCGGGTTACTTCATCACTTCCAACAACATATGGGCAATGGTTGCAAGTAAAGAAGACCACCAACCAGGGAGTTCCTTCGAAACTGCTGAGTGAATAAGTAAGTCCATCGGTTGCAGGAAGGTTAAATTCGGGGGCTTTTTGCCCTAAGTCTAATGTAAATGCCATAATTCAATGTGTTTTTTGGATTAATTTGTCCTGTTTATTAAACAACCTCCCTAGAAAAAGGTTTTATTAAACATTAACTGTGATGCAGTAAAAGCCTGAAAGGCTTTAATATTAATAACCACGGGGAAATCCATGGTAGTAAGGCATTATCCACCCAACTCTGAAAGGATTAAATAAATTGGGTTTAATTTTATATCATTACCACTAAATGGAAACTTTTAAGGAACAGTTTATAGAATTTATTCATAATTTGCAGGATTCAATTTGTGAGGATGTAGAAAAGTCCGATGGACTTTCTCTTTTCCAAGAAGATAGATGGGAGAGGGAAGGAGGCGGTGGTGGTCGTACCCGAATCATTTCCAATGGGAAAGTGTTTGAAAAAGGAGGCGTGAATACTTCTGTTGTTTTCGGGCATTTACCCGAAAACATGATGAAATACCTTGAAACACCTCACAGCCGTTTTTTTGCATGTGGATTATCACTGGTGCTTCATCCTTTAAATCCTTATGTGCCAACAGTTCACGCCAATTATAGATATTTTGAATTATATGATGAAGAAGGTAACCCGGTTGATTTTTGGTTTGGTGGAGGTAGCGATCTGACCCCTTATTATTTTTTTCAGGAAGATCGAGATCATTTTCATCATGTTCAGAAAGAGGTTTGTGACCGTTTTGACCACAGCCTCTATGCTAAATTTAGTCAACGTTGCGATGAGTATTTTTATAATTCACACAGAGGTGAGACCCGTGGAGTGGGAGGTACATTCTATGATTATTTGCGCCCCAAAGGGGTACAAAACGGCAAGTTTTGGTTTGAATTAGTCACAGCTCTTGGTCATTCTTTTATAAAGTCATACATTCCCATTGTTGAGAAGCGAAAAAGTATGGAATATGGAGAAAGAGAAAGATACTGGCAGGAGATCAGACGGGGTAGATATGTTGAATTTAACCTTTTACACGACAAGGGGACTTTATTTGGTTTAAAAACCAAAGGGAGAACTGAATCGATTTTGATGAGCTTGCCTCCACGGGTGCGATGGGATTATGGTTTCACTCCCCAATCGGGAAGCAAAGAGGCCGAAATGTTAAATATATTGCAAAAATAGAACTGTTATATGGCAAAAAAAGTGATTTTACTAACCAATTTAGGTTCGCCCGATTCAACATCAGTGAAGGATGTGCGACGATATCTGAATGAATTTTTAATGGACGAACGGGTCATTGATCTTCCATATCTGGGACGATTATTGTTGGTAAGAGGTATTATTACCCCTTTTCGTGCACCCAAAAGCGCTGCAAAGTATAAAACAATTTGGACTGACGAAGGTTCGCCATTAATTGTTATCACCAATGAGTTGGCAGAAAAGGTAGAGAAAAAATCCGGGTTGTCGGTTTATGTTTGTATGCGATATGCAAATCCCACACCTGCTTCTGCATTTAGGCAAATTATTTCTGAACATCCCGATGTAGAAGAGGTGGTTCTGTTTCCGCTCTATCCGCATTATGCCATGAGCAGTTACGAAACGGCAGTTGAACACGTGAAAAATGCGCACAGCATTGGGGAGTATGACTTTAAATTGAATGTTGTGGCTCCCTATTACAATCATAATGGATACACAGATGCATTGGTTGAAACCCTTAGGCCGTATTTGGAAAATGGGAAATATGACAGAATTCTCTTCAGCTACCACGGTATTCCTGAGCGTCACATTTTTAAAACCGACCCAACCGGTTCGCATTGTCTGAAAACAGAGAATTGCTGCTCTGCTGAATCTCCGGCTCATGAAAAATGCTATCGCCACCAGGTGTTGGAAACCACCAGGTTGGTGGCAGAAAAACTGAACTTAGCTGAATCGGATTATCTTGTTTCATTTCAATCACGACTTGGTACCGATAAATGGCTCACACCTGCTACCTCTGATGTGTTAAAGGAACTTCCATCGAAAGGTGTAAAAAAACTTCTGGTTATCAGCCCTGCTTTTGTTAGCGATTGCCTTGAAACCCTGGAAGAAATTCATGAAGAGGGACGCGAAACTTTCATTGAGTCCGGCGGCGAACTTTATGATACGGTTCCTTGTTTAAATAGCAACGATGATTGGGTGGAGACAATTGTTGATTTGGTGGATAATGTTTGATGTTCAAAGTTTAATGTTTGATGTTCAAAGTTTAATGTTTGATGTTCAAAGTTTAATGTTTAATGTTCAAGGTTTAAAATTAGCTATACAAAAGAACTTAGAACTTAAAACCTAAAACCTATATCTTAAAAAAACGAAAAGAGATGAGTAAAACTGTATTGCATAGAGCTGAAACGAGGGGTGATGCCAACCATGGATGGTTACACAGTAAACATACTTTTAGTTTTGGCGATTATTACAATCCTGAGCGCACCCAATTCGGAGTGCTTCGTGTTTTGAACGACGACTATGTGGCTCCGGGGAAAGGGTTTGGAACTCATCCACATAATAACATGGAGATTATTTCCATCCCTTTGGAAGGAGATTTGGAACACAAAGACAGTATGGGCAATACTTCGGTAATCCGAAAGGGCGATATACAGGTGATGAGTGCCGGAACAGGTGTCACGCACAGTGAATACAATAGCAACAGCGATCGTCCTGTGAAATTCCTGCAGATATGGATTTTCCCCAGAGAGAAGGGTCTGACTCCTCGTTATGATCAAATTAAATTAGATGATGCAGCCATGGAGAATAATCTTATGCAGATTCTTTCACCCAATAGTGACGATGCCGGCGTGTGGATCCATCAGGATGCCTGGTTTCACATGGGGCGACTAAAAGGTGATTATTCTTCAAGTTATAAATTGAAGAAACAGGGCAATGGTGTTTACCTTTTTGTTTTGAGTGGTGATGTTGAGGTAGAGAACATAGAACTTCATGAGCGCGACGGACTTGGTGTCTGGGACAGTGATGAGGTGTCGATATTGGTTAAATCAGATAGAGCCGAAATCCTTGTCATGGAAGTTCCGATGGGGGATTAAATGATCCCCATCGAAATTTCTTTAGCTATTATTCAATTATTTTGTAAACTAAAATAACTGGATCTCAGTTAATGGTTAATCCATATTTTTTTAGTTCGCTTTCAGACATCTGATATGGATGCTGAAAGGAATACAATTTCCCTTGACTCATACTCACTGGGTATTGAAACATCCGATCTGGATCATCAAAAAGTATTGCGGATTTGGTTTTAGCACTATAACTAGTCCCGATGTTTCGGGACTAGTTCTGCTAAGACATCGAGAACAACTGAAATACAAATTATACACAGTTGAAATATTTTACTGCCAAGGGATTTCTGTTACAAATAGTTTTTCTACATCAACAACTGAAGTGGCAATGATTTTTTTATTGTCATGAGTGACGTCAAATGAAAAAACAGGCCTGTCCAACTTGAGTTTCATTACAGGAGTTCCATCCCATTCCCAGATATGTATTTCCTTAGAAAAATCAAAAACATGGGGCATCTCACCTTCTTTAAAATATTCGGAAACTGAGAATCCCCCGTAAAGAGCATAGATGTATTCATCGGTAGATTTTATTCGATGGTAATAATTAATAGGCTGCTTACTTCCACCTAAATCTAAATCCTTCAAGAATATTTGCCTGTTAATCGTGGCATCAGCCATTTTTAATTCAATAAGAGGAATTTCGTTGTCCAATGAATAAATTCTTAGCAAGGGTAGCATGTTATAAACTGATGCTATTAAGTTCTTCTCTATGTTAACTGTAGTCAGTTTTTGATTAATCATAGGGATAAATTGGGGATCAACACGCTCATTTAATAAGGGAACTGATCCTCCCCATTCAAATGAGTCGCCGGTTTCTTTGTTTATAACGGAGTAATCCTTTGATGAAATGCGTTGACTGCTTGAAGAGAAAATTTGGTCGTTGATTAAAAAGAAGTCCACATCAGAAAGGGAAGATGTGGGTAAATGATATCTTTTATTGGGTGCTATATCTAAGAAGTCATTGGATCTATTAATTTCTATAATTTTTAAATTATCAGCACTCTGGTATAAAATCATATTTTTCCCAATTTTCTTGAAATATGGAAAAATGACATACTCCTCATTTGGCCCTCCACCTTTTCTTATAATACTTCCAGAATAATTAAAGTTATCTTTTGAGAAAATGTGGAAAAACATGTCTGTTGTTCCGTCCAGAACAATTACATAATCATTCATGATTACCATATCCATTGGCGTCCCAAGAAGTGCTGAAATCTTATGTTCTTCGAAGAGAATGTTTTTTTCAATCGGGAAATCGGTATGACTCATTTCTTCATGTCTACTACAGGCATGAAAGATCAAAGTATTAAAGATAAGGTAAATCAAAGCAAAACTTAAAGTTTTCATAATTATGTTTTTAGAGTTATTGTGATAAAACATTCAAATAGTTAAATGTAATTTAGGAAATAGCAATGGTTTTATTTATTTGATTTAAATTAACGTTTTATTGTGTGCAATTTATATTTTTTGATTTAATATGTACATTGCAAATGATGAGTGCTTTATGGTAATTGATTTAGCCAGAAAGCACTCTTTCGCACTAATCTTTATCGAATTTTAACTTTTTGTTTCTAGTATTTACTCTGCTAATTGCATTGCTTTCGAACACCACCGTTCCACGAAAAGAAAATTGGTCTTCCACATTTATATTGTGGCCTTGTATTAGCATTATAAGTGCCACATGGAGTTACTATGAGAACTCCTCCAAGAGATACTTGGGTCCAACAATATTTAACACCTAAGCTACCTCCTTCCATATCCGGTTCCACATCTACTCTTTCTCTGATAACACTTGCCTCAGCCATTATCGAGATACTTTCCCAAGAAATCTCCTCGTTATTGTTGGATTGCAGTAAGTTCATGTTAAACACTGTTGCTGCTACGAAAATCCCTGCTGCTATTGCAAAAAATAACTTCTTTTTCATTATTAAAGATTACAGCTTAGCGAAATAACAAAAAGTGGCTTCAGCCTAACGAGGCTGAAATCCATTCTCCTACCTGACAGTTTCCCCGTAAAAATAAATTCCCGGGAGCCCGTTTTGATGAATAAATGGATGATTTGTGGATGGGCGTATGAAATGCTCTCCTTTAAATAGTTCCGTACGAATTGAAAAGATACCCTGGCCTTCATAGCATTTAAGTTCTATTGTTACAAGTATTTGTCCTTTGACAATAATGGCATATTCACTCACATCGAAATAGATCGTGTCGCCAACATCTTCTTTTTTTAAAGAGACCAATATTGGCTCTGCAAGTATGCTATTTGGGTGAGAACCTGTTTTTTCATCTATTTGATAGATGTTAAACTTAAGTTGAATTTTGTCAAAAGTGAGTTGATGGATGTTTATATGCACAGATCTGATTAGTACCTGTCGTTTAGCATCAATCAGAACTCCTGTTTCAAATGGCCATAATTTATAGGTTCCTAATTCGTTAATGGCAAACGCCATATGATTATTTGTAGTCACCGGTGTTCCATATCGTCTTGGCCTCCGTTTCGAATTTGTAATTTGCACTTCATGAATCTGGTAAGTTTTGGGTGTTAAGTAAATATGATGCTGTTGAAGGTTTTTAAGCTCCCTTGCTAGAAAAGTAACAGACTGATATCCAATAATTGAGAACTTGAGAGATTCCTGGTCATATCGATCGTCAATAAAAAGGTTAAACACACCGCTACTGTCTGATACTGTCCCAATGTCTGTTTCAATAAGTCCGATATTAACAAATTCCAAAGGTTTACCGGTTTGGTTGCAAAAAATCTTTCCCTCAAAGTGTTGGGTAAATGTAACTATGGCTAAACAATGCATCAATATAAGCAATGCAATAATCTTTTTTACTACCCGCTTATGACTAAGAATGAAGTGCATCTCAATTAAATTTCTATTTTTATTATCATCTTTTCAGAATCAGATCTGTCTTATTGCTCAGTTATAAAGGACTATAAGATGATGTCCACATATTGACTCAAACTGCATGCATAAAAAGTATTCTCTTTTTTTAGTATTTGAGATTTTTAGAAAAAGGATATCTCAACGATTAATAGTCCTGTACTTCAAATCTATATTTATAAAATGTAGCGCTTATATCTCCATATTCCATCATTTTACTGCTTTTCAGGAAATACATCATGCCGTTTTTACTAAATACGGGTTCATTTGAGGTTTTATTAATATTTAGCGGAATATCATATAATATTTCGTTTGTATCTATTGAATACCCCATCACAAACCGATTGGAGTTTAAAGTTCCTTTATTGCTGGTATTCAAAGTTCCATTTTGAATACCCTCACGATAGAAAAGCATTAACATTCCATTGATTTCAATTATTCGATAGAATGTGCCATGTGTTAACTGTTTTCTTATCTGTTCTAAAATATTACCACTCAAGTGAGTTGCAGAAATATCGGCATGTTGAGGATTGATCATTATGGCTTCATTCTTTAAGGTTTCTAAATCCATTCTGTTTAGGATGTTGGAGCCACCAAAGATATAGAATAGGGAGTTGTTAAATACAGTTACAAAAGGAAGACTAAAATAACCATAGTTCTTTCCACTTTCATAATCAGCTGGTAAACCGACAGGTAAAACTTTTATGCTTTTACAAAGAAGATTTACTTCAATAATACGTCCCGTATCGAAATGATCATTATGAGTATAAGGAATATCTGGGAAAAAAGGAATATACAAACAGTGGTTGTGTTCATCATAACAGATATCTTGTATTGACCCTGCCGGGTTAAAAATGTTATCTGCGGATTCTGGTTGAAACAATATTTTTTCTACAAAATCAAAATTCGAGTCCGCTATAATGGAATAAGGAAAGGAAATTAAAATGAACTGCTGATTGTGAATCTTTTTCACACCTAGTAAATTCTGAATGAAACCGGAATTCATCCCATATCGTAACGATAAATCAATTTGACTTACAATTCTAGCTCTTTCTTTTTTTGAGGTATTTAACACCAGTATCGTTTTGGTAAGATGATCAAATATCTTGTAGACTGATTCTTCCTTACTTATAATTGAGAAATTCCCTGAAGAAAATATCTCGTCATCCCCAATCAGAACCAATGAGTCTTTTAAAACGATGTTTACGTCTTTATTTAGATGATTTGAAACATAACTGGAAGTGTTTCGCTGGCACGCTGTAGCGATTAAGAACATTCCAATTACTAAAAAAATAAATTCTCTCATACATGTCAAGCTTTAACTATGAAGTAAGGTAGTACTATGGTGTAATAAATTCAGCACAGTACTACCGTAAAGTGATCTTAATATAATGGTCTAGTTCCTTCCCAACAGCTACAAGGTGAGCCTGATGGATCATGATACGCTGTTTGTCCGCATCGAACTAAAGGAACATCACCCTGCCATCCAACATGAATAAGATAACATTATATCGTTCCACCACCTCCTCCTTCACTTGGCTGTTTTTTCATTGATGCTTTGGGTTGTTGATGTGTTAAATATTAAAATGTTTAAGTGTTAACAATGGCACGAGTTATAAACTCGCGCTAGCTGGGTTATAAAATATTGAAGGACAAATATCAAGGTGGGATGGTTTTGCCCTAAGTATAGTTTACAGTATTCTGTAGGATGCTCATCAGGGGTTCATTTGGTTTGGGAATAGGGATGGTCTTTCAATGTATTTGATACGTTCCCCATAGAATGAAATTCCAAGATTAAAAGGAGATGTTTTCCATTGTGCTTGTGATGATTCTCTAAAATAAGACATTCCAATTGGAAGAGATTCAGCAAAGATACCTAAAGTCCCCTCACCGGAATGCTTAAAATATTCTACTGTGATTAATACTTTTTCGCTCACAATTATGGAATATTCTGTAACATCAATAATTAATTCCTTTTCAATGTCGCTTTTCTCAAAAGAGAAATATATTGGTTCCTGTAAACTATTACTAAATTCTTGACTACTTGACAATTTGTATATGTTTAATCTCATTTCAACAGAATCGATAGAGCATTTTCCAAAATTAATATTTATTGTTCTTATTAAAACATTGTTTTTCACATCTATTAAAACTCCTAACTCTTGCCCTAACCTGAAACGGTTTAAACTATCGTAAAATAAAGAAACAAGATTGCTTGAAGGAACAGGTGTGCCGAATCTTTTTATTCTATTTCGTCTTTTGGCTACTACCTGCATTTCCCTTATCGAATAAGACTTTGGAGATAACAATATATTGTAATCATCTAAATTTTTAAACCTTTCCAGAGTGAAAACTTTGGTTTTGTATCCGATTGTAGAAATCTGAATTGAATCTTCAAGAGTTACATTTTTGTTTATAACTAAATTGTAAAACCCTTGTTGATCAGATACCGTTCCCAAATTCTTCCCAATAACACCAATATTAACATATTCAATTGGCTTACCATTTTTATAACAAATAATTTTGCCTTTAAACTCCTGAGAAATAACAGGCAATGCAAGGCATGTTAATATAATTAATATTTTAACTCTCATACTTGTAATATTATTTTTGACACTTGCTCCACAAGACTTGCATAATGCTTCCAGTTTTTGATGTTATGCAATTATTGGTATTACGCTCAATACATTCGTTTGAAACTTAACCACCAATATTTAAAGAATATGTCAACTATTGAGATACCGAAGCAATTCAATCCTCAATAGAAATTCTATATCTTAAAAACGTTGTTTTTATTTCATTCATATTGAGTTCATCAAGTTTTTGGAAGTACAAAATATCGTTTTTAACATAAACCGGATTCTTATTTACCCCTTTAACATCCAAATAGCTGTCAAACAACACTTCATTTTTTTTAGGACAATATAGTATCATAAAGCAATTCAGGTCTTTGAAAGTTGCCCTTGGCTTAGCTGATTCTTGTCGCTTTCCCTTCCAATATAATAATAGTATTTTATCATTCACGACAATCATACGATAAAAAATATCGCATTCAAACAAACTAAAAAAAATATCGTTGGGGTCATTTCCAATTTCTTTAGTTCCAATTTTAGCATACTTTGGCCTAATCAGAATACAATGAAGGTTATTTGTTCGTAAATTATACTGATACAAATAGTTTGATCCAGGAAATATGTAATAAAGGTTGTCATTTAAAACAACAAGTAACGGTATGGAGAATAGCCCATATTTTGTATTTGGTTTATAATCGTCTGGTAATCCAAGTTGCAAAAGGGTGGATGTATTAGTTTCTAAGTTAACTTTCAGTATCCGACCAATATTATAGAAATCAATATGATTCTCTGGCAAATCAGGTGAAACTGGAAAATAAATGTTATTAGAAATTGTATCATTGAAGACATGTGTAATATTTCCAATACGATGAAAAAGTTGTTTGTTTGTGTTTACATTACTAACAATCTTCTCGTTGAAATTTAGATTTTTATCTGTCAATATTGAGTATGGTTCTGACAATAAAACATATTTATTTGATTTAGTATTAATTACTCCAAACAGTCGGGGTAGGAAACCAGGATGCATTTGAAAATCATTTTTCACATCTAAAACATGCTTTATTTGAAAAATATTACTTTCTCTATTTTCTTTAAATTTCAGTATTTTATAGGTGCTAAAATCAAAAAAACTTATATTATTATTCTTATGTGAAATCGGAAAAAGTGTCGTGAAAACAGAATTTTCATTAGCCACGCATACTATAGAATCAACCTGTGTTAGGCCAGCCTGTTTGTCAAGATATTCAGGTTTTGAACAATTCCCTATTTCACTTTTGCAAGCAACATAAGACAACATATGAAAACATATAAGCATTGATGATATTAATAGTTGAAAATTACGGCTTAATATTATTTTTTTCATGATTATGATGATTAATTAGCTCTGTATTTAGCTAGATAGAAACTAATATTTAATTATTCCTAAACTAGTTCAATACAGAGCATATTTCATTAAAATTAATAACTTATATTATTTGATCACTTGTTCCACATGGACATTTAACTTTACTAGAATCAGGGTATAGACTTTCTCTACAACTTATTCTAATCCATGAATAGTCATATGCCGTTTGTATTACTTTCCAATAGCAAAAACTGCCACCACCGCCACTTTCCATATCAGGCTCTTCATCTACCCGTTGCCTTAAACTAGCATAAGCTTCCATCATTACTGAAACATCATATGCCAAATCATCACTTTCCCTATTTTCTATTGCGACATCAAGGCTAGTAATTGTTGCCACGGCGAAAATCCCTGCTGCTATTGCAAAAAATAATTTCTTTTTCATTATTATTGAATTAATAAATTAGTGATTGACTGTTTAATTTACAGCCTTTAAGTATTAAAACATTTGATAAAACGCATCACAGCCTGGCAGGTGCACTTATCTGTAGTTTTTTGGCTACAGATTCTATCTTTAAATCTTTATCTTTGTCATGTTATACCTAAATTATAGGGCATAATACTGACGTTTTTTTCATAAACACATTACCTCCTTTCTTTTTAAGTTTGGAGGGAGTCGGAAGAGGAGGCGTGTGCGGGGTAGCACAGTGGGCTTCCTCTTCTTTTTCCCAGTTGGTTACACGGAGATCACGGTGGAAACACGGAGTTTCATGGAGATTTTTAATTTTCTCTGTGGTTCTCCGTTTATTCTCGGTGTATCTCTGTGTTATCTTTTTTGGTTACACGGAGTTTAATAATTTACTCTGTGTTATCCTTTTTTGTTACACGGCGAGCACAGAGGTGGCACGGAGATACACGGAGTTTTTTCTCTGTGTGGCTCTGTGAGTCTTAGTGAATCTCTGTGTTACTTTTTGTTACACGGAGTTTTTTTTATTTCTTCGTGTTGCTCCGTGCATTCTAAGTGCATTCTCAGTGTTACTCTTTTCTTGGTATACATAGATTCATGGATTTTTTTCTAAAAATTACTCCGTGTTTCTCTGAGTATTCTCCGTGACACTCTGTGTTACCAAATTCTTCATTTAATTCATAATCTCCTTTGTTGCCCAGTGCTCCACCCTTACCGGGCTGTTGTGGATTTCCAGAAAAATTTGTTTGGCTTTATGGTGTTGGCCACAGTCGAATAGAGTTTGGCCATTAAGTATTTTGGTGGTAAAAGTGCTCGCAACTTGAGATCTGATGCATGTAGCAACAAACCTTCTGCAAAAAGGCAGATAGTTGTGAGGAATATTTTGTTTAGAATGAATCCGGATATTAATAGAACCTGAAATTGCCATGATTAAAGTATTAAACATGGCTACAAGAATTAGCAGTTGAAATGAAATTTGGGTATTTTTAAGGTTTTCTTCCATTTGGGTTTGGCTAGGTTATTCAGTTAAGAACTTAGATTTCTTAAACAAATATATTAACTTACGTTTTGTAATCCAATTTTTCGGGGGGGCGGTAAATATTGTTGTAGAAAGTTAATAAATATTAATTATGGATTTTTAAATGATAATTTCTTCATTTATTCAAGTCAGAAAGGAAGTTCTAAGTTTAAGGTTTGAAGTTGCTGGGTTTAATGTCGATTAATATAACCTAGACGATAAAATTATGTCTTTGGATTTCTCGGATTATGTTTTGAGACAGTAGAGAAGTCAATGCTCCTCGATCTCTGAAGAACAGTTTAAGCCAAGGTTGAAAAATAAAAACGAGATGGACTTAAAATAAGTACATCTCGTTTTTTCTCATTATTCAATTTATTTACCAAATTTTCGCACGGTCATCCGGTGCAATGAATCTTTCACCCGATTCATCCAGATTAAACGCTTTGTAAAACTCCTCCATGTTATAAACAATACCGTTTACCCGTGCTTCTCCCGGAGAGTGAGGCCCTTCGTTCAGTTGTTGACGAAGGCGCTGTTCGCGCATGTGGTTTCTCCAAACTTGTGCGTAGCTGACAAAGAATCGTTGCTCAGGTGTGAATCCGTCAATTTCTCCCGGGCGACCATCTTCTTCGAGTTTGTTTTGCAACGCCTGGTAGGCAATGCTTAAGCCACCCAAATCGGCAATGTTTTCACCGAGACTCAGTTTCCCGTTAATTGTGAGGGAATCCAGCATGACATAGTTGTTGTACTGATCTACTAATACCTGAGAAAGCTCATCAAATCTTTGGCTGTCTTCCTCTGTCCACCAGTCGCTCAGATTCCCATCTTTGGCAAATTGTCGACCCTGGTCATCGAACCCATGAGTCATTTCGTGACCTATGACCATACCAATGGCACCATAATTCATAGCATCATCGGCATGCAGGTAGAAAAATGGCGGTTGCAAGATGGCAGCGGGGAAAACAATTTCGTTCATTGTGGGACTGTAATAGGCATTTACGGTTTGCGGACTCATGAACCATTTATCACGGTCAACCGGCTGTCCAATTTCATCAAGATTACGCTTTATATTAAAAGCTCTTGCAGCTAATATGTTGAGAATGTATGGCTGCTCTTTAATCTCCAGATCGGAGTAATCTATCCATTTGTCCGGGTACCCGATTTTAACGTTCATGGCAGCCAATTTGCCATAAGCTTCTTCTTTTGTTTCATCGCTCATCCACTCCAGGTTACTAATGCGCTGATGAAATGCTGTTCTCAGGTGTTCAACCAGGTCAATCATGCGCTCTTTGGCTTCGGGTGGGAAATAGAGTGAGACATATTCCTGACCAACTGCTTCACTTAAACTTCCGTTTAAAACTCCTAGCACACGTTTCCAACGTTCGCGTTGTACTTCGCTACCGGTCATTACGGTGCCATAGAATGCAAAATTTGCTTTGTCAAAATCGCTGCTTAAAAAGGATGCAGAACTGTTTAAAACATTCCATTTCAGATAGGTTTTCCATTTTTCAAGTTCCACAGTGTCCATCAAGTCCGAAACAGTTTTAAAGAATTCCGGTTGAGCAACATTCAGATCATCAATTGACACGTTTCTGATGTCGAAATAATTGTTCCAGTTGATGTTTGGCGAATTATTACTCAGTTCGTCAAGCGTCATGATGTGGTAAGTGGCGTAGGGATTTCTCAAGGTTAACCGGTCCATTGAAGATTCCGCAAGGGAAGTTTCAATTTGCATGATGGCTTCTACAGCTTTTTCTGCTTCTTGGTCATCGTAGCCCGCAAGGGAAAACATTTGTGCAATAAAATGTTTATATCCTTCACGAATTTCTGTTGAGCGCGCATCATCTTTCAAATAGTAGTCTCTGTCCGACATGCCTAAACCACCTTGCCCAACTGATGCAATCATCCAATCGGTGTTTTTCCTGTCCTGTGAAGCACCCATCCCAAACAGTGGACGTATTCCGGTTTGGTGAAGCTCTGCTATAACCGTTTGTAGCTCTTCTTTTGAATCAATGGCGTCAATTCTCTCGAGAAATGGCCGGATTGGGCTAATGCCCTGCTCTTCCAGTAAAAGGGTGTCCATGGCGCTGTTGTAAAAATCACGGATTTTTTGTCGGTTGCTGCCGTGTGCCGCGCTTTTGTCTGAACGAATGGCCATTAGCAGATCATATAATTTCTGCTCGTTCTCCTCGTTAAGCTGTTCAAATGCTCCGTAACGGCTGTAATCGTCGGGTAGGGGGTTGTTTTGTAACCATCCATTGTTGACAAATCGATAAAAGTCGTCGCCGGGATTAACTGTAATATCCATATTTGCCGGATCAAGAGCCGGTTTTTGTGGTGCATTTGAGCAGGAGTAAATAAATGCTGAGAGCATAATCAGAGTGATGATTTTTACTTTAACTAAACTTTTGAAATTCATTTTGATGGGGTTTATTTAATAGATGTAATTACTCATTGATACAATAAACCGATAAAAATAGTTTTTTGTTCGTGTTGTAAACACGACAAAAGTCATATTCTGATATGGATGCCCCTTCAGTTTAGTCATAAAGCCCTTTGAAAAATCTTCTCAATTTGTATTTTTTACTCTTCTGTCTTAACCTGCATTATTCATGAATTGTCGTAATGAGATGATCAAATACCAATAAATATGGACAACCGCAAAGATAATTGATGAAGGGAATAATGAATTATTTTCAAATCAATTTTATTGAGGACGTCCAGATTTAGTAGGTAGTTGAGCATCGTAATAGATAATTTGTGAATAATGCAGGTTAAATACAAATTTCAGACACAGAAATAAATCTACCACCATATTTGATGATTATTAGCATCCAACGTAAATATGCGCTCCTCCCATCCTTTGGTGTGGTTTCTCAACCAGAATAAACCTCCCATCGGGACACTTTCATAAACCAGTTCATTTGAGTCGGCTATCCGGCGTCCCATACTTGCCCATTCTCTATTGAACCAATAGAACAGCTCATATTCATCTCCAACTTCTACCATGTTGCCATCATTTCGCGTTGCGAAATGAATTTTGCTGACAGCTTTTGGCTCAGAAAGTTGTAGTCCGACCCATCCTCCCGAGGGTTCCGGAGCATCAAAATAAGTAAGCACATTACCATCAAATACCATGTGCTTTGTTCTGCCGGAATTATCAAGGCTTCCTTCTGTTCCAATTACCTTTCCATTAATTACTTCTCCATTAGCATCATAAAAAACAATTGTATTAATATTACAATGTCCTCCATCGGGACCGATATATCTTAAGTATCTAAATTTTGATGATGGTTCAACATCAATTGTGTGAAAAATTGGCTCAGTCATATCCTGTGTAATGATGCCTATGGTTCTTGCATCAGAAAAATCGCGTTTATTTGCGCCCTGAAACTCTCCTCCCACAATTAATGGATGGTAACTCTCATCAACCAATCTGTTCGGGAATTTTCTCAACAGCGTAATGTCCTGAGTTTGATCTTTAGATGCCCGAATATGATGAATTGTTCCAAGGGAGTCAAAATAAAATGGTTCATTAAACGCTTCAAATCGACCATTTACATAAAATGCCGGCAGATACATGCCTCTTGGCTCTAGGTCTTTGAATATAACTTTATTGTTTCTTGACCTTTCTCCCCATGTGGTAACAACCCACCCCCTGTTATTGAAAACCATCAGGTAGCCAAATGCATTTCCTTCATGAGTATCGTAATGAATATCAACTGCCACATCTACCACATCACAATACTCGGCCGTAACATCTTTAAAATATGGATTTCTGAATTGACTTGGAATACTTTCTTTCCCATTATTAATGACAAACAGGCTGTTCCTGTTGATTGAATATGTTTCCCGATAAACTTTTCCCTTGGCAAAGACATCCACCCATGTTCCTGCTCCAACGGGATTGTGACAGTTGTTTTGAATTGTGTTTCCCCTCAGGTCAAATATTACACTCCAGCTATGGCCTGCATCTCTTTCCGGGTAATTGAAAACAAAATCGGTAGCACATGCAACTCCCATTGACCTCAACACCATGGTTTGAAAGGCGGTCTGTTCCACGCACGAACCATATGTATAATCCAATAGTTTTATGGGACTAATGGCTCCAAAAGAGGCATAGGATCCTGACCAGTGAAAGCGATTGGTTATCTCACTTATTTTTTGTGCGGCTCTTATGGTATTGTCAATAAAGTCATCATTGATATTTTCAGCTTTTTCTAAGTGCCAGATAAAGTCGTCGCACATCTGCTCAGCGGGCAATTGAACCAATATGCCATCGGCCTCAGAAAATGCCAGTATTCTGCCTGTCTCTCTGTTCCTTACCTGGTATCCCCCGTTTTTCATAGGGATAAAAGCCCAAAGCTGATTCTGAAAGCCGTGATCGTTATAGGTTATGAGCCATTCGCTCTCTCCGAAAGGGAATGCATCAATGGCCTTTATCAGGCCGGAATCTTCAAATAGCAGTTGATATAAGTTATCATCTTTTGCTACAATTCTTATGGGCCATTCCTTTTGCGGGTTTGGCTCGATGTTGATGTTATTCTCGTTGATAAGGGAATCTGCCGCAATGGTTATTCTGCCGTATGAGTTGCTGAAATAATACTTTCCTTCAGAGATAACCGACTCAGGAAACTTCATAAATATATAATCCGGAATATAAACGTAATCAAGCAGAATACTTTTATCCAGAGAAACTATTTTTAATGTATGCTTACCTGCATTCAAATTGGCTGTAAATTCGACAGGAGGATCTTCGTTATTCACTGTATGCCAATTGCCCGTTGAGGGAAATATGAAATCACCTACGACCAGGCTGTCGATCATGATGCGGATATTTGCAGCTGTGGGGTGTCCATTCAGATAATGCAAATTAAATAGTTGGAGACCATCTTCCCGGGCATTAAATTCCATCTCAAATATGAGCGAACTGTCATTACAAATTCGGCGTGTATAACCTCCTGACGCACCATTTACTCTAACCATAAGAGATTCTAAGTTGCAATGCAATTCGGCCTCAAAGTGAGATTCAGCTCCTTTAAAAGCAGAGTAATCCAAAAAATCGCCATACTTATTATATGCATAACTTCTCCAGCAGACTGTATCAGAAAACCCAATTTTATAAGGAAGAATATATTCACAGAATAATTCAAAGGGATATTGCCGACTCCATTCATGCCGTTGATATGTGTCAAAAGCAACCTCAATCTGGCTTATTAAATATTGAGAAGAGATTCTCTTTAAATCGAATTCCACATCACTCCGGGCATTTCTTAACCTGGAGATTGAATCGGATAAATATACTGAGTTTCTATTATCTCTGGAAACACCATAAACATATTCATAGCTCTTGTTTAAACCATCTACCCCGGAACCGAAAAATGAGTAGTGATATTTCATGTTAGAGATTAGAAATTCTGCTGCTTTTAGCTTTTGCGGATCGGGATTAACTTCGGAATAATAAATTAGCACCTTCTCCAATTCGGCTCTGTTTTCTCCGGCCATTTTCAGAGCCTTATTTGTTTCGGAGGACCAGGGACTACAGGCGGCTATTGATAATAAAAACAAGAAGAAGACAATTTTTCCACTAACATTTAAGATTGAAACAGCTGTTTTCATTTAGGTTGGTTTTAGGGATTATTTATAAATGGGTTAAACATACTTAATGGGTAAATGAGAGTTACACATATTTTCCGTAATTATTTTAAACTGATTCTGACATTTTTATAGGATGTTACAATTTTGTTCCCAAAAAATCTCACAAAAACAAGTAACGTATAAATATTTTTCACTCTTAATCTTCTCTTTTTTCAATTGGTTCTGATATGGAGAAGATACACACCACAGCAAGAAGTCTGTTCTTAATGAGGTTAAAATCAACACCCTCATTACTAGCTAAAAAAATCATCATACTTGCTGATAAAATATGACCTGTACTCATTATAAATTCATATAAATCCTGAAATAAAGGATCTGCTTCTCCTATCTTTCGAATGTAGTCGACATATTTCCCATTAATGTTTATCGATAGCTCCGTTCTGCTCGTTTCCATACTACTGATTTTATTCATGTTTGCGCACTGCAGATACCAAAACTCATCGAAAGTGTTTTCATTAATACGCTCAAATATTGAGCATTTGGTCTCTCTATTAATCGGAACGATATAATTTCCTTCAAACATATTTATTTTAAGTTTTTCAAAGTATAAAGGATAAGCAGTCTTTACATCATCGGATTTAGTCTCCGCTTTTACCAATTTGTCAACATAATCAATTAATTTGATTATGTCATTAAGTTCTTCGTCATTGAAGGTCTCTACAAGAATTTTATCGGTTTCTAAATTATACTTCATATTAAAGCTAACAAGAAGTCCAAAACAAGTAATAAATAAGATGTTTTTTAAAAGCATAACATTTTAAATTTTTAATTCTACTATTTTTTACTCTTACACATTTGATGGTTTTCCAAATGATGTTCTTCATATTTATTAGTATCGTGCTAAATGGCTTACGCCCTTTCTGGGCTGTATTTGATTGATATACATTCTCATAGGGCGTTGCCCTATGTTGATGATGTCGCCCCGTTGGGGCTAAACAAAATTTTCTCTTCAAAGGACGGCCATTTTTTATGCTACACACAACATCCACAGGGTGTTCCCCTATGTTGCATATTACATTCCCGTTGGGGCTTCAACCAGTTTGCGCATTACTATTTCAATACATTTTGATGCTAACATTTATTCTCGCTCATTGAATCACCTTAATCTTCTCAATATCCTGGACATCGCTTTATTATTTTTCGAACTCGAAAAAATAATAAAAGAGGCCTTGCCAATTAAATATTCTTCCCTTACGGGGCCAAAATATCGGGAGTCCTCACTGTCGTGAAAATTGTCGCCCATGAAAAAGTAATAGTTGCAACAAAAGGTGAAATAACCACAATCATCATTTATATGGCTGCTACGAAACTGCGCATCATAGTTCATCAAATCTTCGTAAATCGCCAGATTATCAGGGGTTCTTTCCATAACCAATCCTTTTTGGGGAATGATGTAAGGGCCATAGTTATCAATATTCCATGACAACTGATGTGAATGTGGGAAAACTGACCATGCGGTATCAGGACGATTGGGTTCTATACCGGCATAAATCACACGCGGATGCGCATTTAAAATATCCATTTCACGCTTTGTAACATATCCGTTAAATTGATTCTTTCCCGAAGTTCTATGGAGATGATTCATTTTCAGATTTAGGCTGTCGAGAATGAAATAGCCATCCTGCATACTCTCAAACCCGACATTTGAATAAAACAATCTGTTCTTTGGTGTTTCCTGCTTATTGCCATTAATATACAATTCCCCATGAATGATTTGAAGGGTATCACCCGGTAAACCGGCGATGCGTTTAATAAAGATATTTCCATTATGGGGATGATTAAATACAGCGACATCACCTCTTTTGGGAGCAGAATAGCCTTTTAGGCGATTATAACTCCACCAACGCCTTTCTGTGTCGGCATTCTTACCCTCCCAGAACCACACTAGTAGATTTACCCAGGATATTTCATAAGGTGAATATGGTAACCTTGGACCATAAGCCAGATTGTTAACATACACCACATCGCCCGGCACAATGGTTTTCTCCATGGAGCCGGATGGAATTGTATAAACTCCGAAAAACAGTGTTTTAAAGGTGACGGCAGCCAAAACGGATCCAATGATGACCAACGGATATATCAACCAGGAAATCTTTCGAAACCTTGCAATGACCGGCAACTTTGACGTTGCTGCCCAAAACAGAAGCCAAACAATTCCCCATCCCACTGCCATCCACCAGATTGCAAGGAAGAGATGAATTAAAATGGCCATCGGGAAAATGTAGTTTAGGAGTTTGATGTTCATGAGTTTGATGTTCATGAGTTTGGTGTTTTAAGTTTAAAGTTTAAAGTTTTAGGTTTTTCGAAACCGGGCGTTGGGGGCATGTGTTGATGTTGATGATCTTCATGTGATTATGTTTATATCTGTTTCTGATTGACTGAGTTTTTTGTTTCGTGTGCAAATTTTTTCGTTCAAAGTAGGGGCGTTAGCCCTGGCATCTTACTACCTATAATACTTAAGCATGGTTCGTATTTAGGGTCTGCTGAAAAAGTCAACAGACCAAAATAATAATTCTTTTGTCCTCAAGCCGGACGGACTCTTACTTTTTTTCAACAGCAAAAAAAAGTAAGCAAAAAATGCCGTCGCTGCTGAAAAATTGCCTAAATAACAATCTGCCAGGCTAAAATCTGCGAACTCGCTACGCTCAAACAACGCATATTTTTACGCCTGTCACATTGTTATTCTTAACGGCATTTTTCAAAGGCGGAAGTTTCCATTATTTCTAGCTTTTTCAATGGACGTAAATTCTATAGTTATATTAAAAAGGCTTGCACTTTAATGACTGAAAACAAGGCTATGTCACACATTATTAATTATGTAAAAGTTTTTCAGCAATCCCTATTTAATTTATTCACTACAGTATGTTAATCATTAGATTTCAGGGCTACGCCCCTTACAGATCTATGGTCAAGTCAAATCTGAATTATCTCGCTCGCTCTCCCCTAACCCCCAAGGGGGAACGCCAAACGCACAATACAAACCCGTCAATTCATGGTTGACCAGACACTTTAATTTTTAATTTACTCCCGATTTTTCATCTTATGTTGAGGAGTTCGTCTTCATTGAACACAATGTCTTCGTTTTTGGCAAAATCATACAGCGTAAGCCTTCTGAGGTAGAAGTAGTTGTTCCAGTATTCGGAAAGTGCATTGATGTATTGAAGACGGGCATTGTCCTTGGCTCTTTGCGATGATGTCAGTCTTAATACGTCAACTTGTCCGTTTTTAAATCTTGTCATGGTCAGCTCATAACTCTCATTGGCAAGGGTGTCTGAAAGGGCTGCCGACTCCAGTCTCGACTTCTGAATATTAAATGTGATGGCTCTTGTTACAGCATTTTGATTAAATTGCTGCAACGACTGCTGCGAAGCAACCTGGGCAATATGATATCGCGATTTTGCCATTTCGTACTGGCCTCTGTTTCTGCCCCAATCCAGGATGGGAATATTAACCCCCACACGCACCTGTTGATAGTTGTCGAATTCGGGACTGTAAACGTTACTCAAGCTCCCATTCTGTCCTACAAATCCATCGTCTTTGCTAATACCATAGGATAAATTCACATCGGCACTGAAGTGCCTTGCCCTGTTGGCCTGTTCAACATTTCTCTGACCTTCCAGAATGTTCTGTTCCAATTGAAGTATTTCCGGATTATTTGCCAGGGCTTTCTCCAAGACCTTCTGAACATCAATCTCCTCAACGGGAATGTTCTCAGGCACAAATACCTCAACATCTACGTCAATGGGCAACATCAGGAAATTGAGCAAGTTCTCCTTTGCTTCCCGGTGGTTGAGCTTTGCCTGTTGCAGGTCGATTATTGCATTGTTGTGCGACAAGCGCAAATCCAACAGTTCTTCACGGGTTACGGTTCCCAGTTCGAAACGTCTGTTTGCCACCTGCAATAAATTCTCAGTATTGGAGATGTTTCCCCGGGCAATTTCCATCTGTACGTGAGCACTTAATAAGCCGAAATAGTGCCTGACTGTGGTGAGGTGCATGTTTTCAGTTGACTGGAGATACTCCAATTTGGCCTTTTCAAATTTCAGAGGCTCAATTTTTCTTTGCCATTTCATGGCATTGAAACCAAACAACTCCTGGTTATAACCAATTCTGAAAGGACGAGAGGAGTACTGTGTGTATTCGTTTAATCCAAAGTTCTCAATTCGCCCGAGTTCCGACTGAACAAAAAATGTTCCGCCCGTGAGTGCTACTTTCTGGGATACGTTTAAATTGAGATCGGAGCGCAATGTCTCAGTTCTGATAAATTCATCTGTTCTGCTGGACGAGTTATACCTTAATTGCGACGCATTGGAATAGTTCAATGGTGTTGCCTGCAAGTTTACAGACGGCAGGTAATCTGCTCTGTAACTTCGATACGCCCAGTAGTCGGCCATGTAATAGTGCTTATTTAAAAACGTTTGCAGCGATTGCTCTCCGGCCAGTTCCAAGGCATCGTCCAAAGTAAGACGGATGGAGCCCTGCGAAAAACTACATATCTGATGCAGTAGAAAAAAGATTAGGATGAATGATTTTTGTTTCATGGGTGTTTTGTTTTTATTACACGGAGAACACGGTGGAGACACGGTGTCTCACTGAGTTTATGTTTTTTTCTCTGTATTACCTTTTTGTTACCTTTTTGTGTCACGGAGAACACTGAGCAAGCAATAAGATTCACGGAGTTTTTTTTTCTCTGTGCATCTCTGTGAAATACTCTGAGTATCTCTGTGTGACCTTTTATGTTCCTTTTTTGCACAAATAATAATAACACAACGGAATAAAGTACAAACTCACAAATGTGCCCAGCACCATTCCGCCAATAACTGTAAGTGCCAGGGGTTTTTGAAGTTCGCTGCCCATGCCGCTGCCCCACATCACGGGCGTCAGTGCCAGAATGGTTGTGATACTGGTCATGATGATGGGTTTTAGCCGTCGCCGGCCTCCTTCTTTTATGGCCTTTTCCAACGGCATGCCTGCACGGTAAAGCCTGTTAATGGTATCAATTTTTAATATTGAGTCGTTTACAATGATTCCGCTCATTACCACAATTCCTATCATCGACATAATGTTGATGGTTCCCCCGAAAATCCATAGCAGAAATAAGGCTCCTGCCACATCAATGGGGACTTCCAGAAGAATAATAAGCGGTTGTCTCAGTGATTCAAACTGGGCGGCCAGAATGAAATAGAGCAGCAGCAGGGAGATTAGAATCACCACAGACATCTCTTTCAGCATCTGCCTGGCAGCAAACCAGTTTCCTGAAAAGTTTACATTTACGTCAAACCTTTCCTTTAACTCTCCCCCGGTGGTTTCGAGCCATCCGCCAACGTTTCTTCGGGGAATTCTGTCAATATTAAGCGGAACAAAAGCACCTTGCGTACTCCCGTATAAGACTTTATAGTCGTTGCGATTATTAACTGAAATCAATGTGCTGACCGGGATTTCTGTGTTTTCGCGGTTTATCACTTTGAGTTCGTTGAACATGCGGTTGACCGGCACCGGTGAATTTCCGATGACCATTGGCACATAACCGGCTCCGGTATGCAAAACGCCCACCTGGAAGGCATTCATTGCAGAAAGCAGACGGTTATACAAAACCTGGTGGTCCACATTGTAGAGGGCCATCATTTCGCTGCGGGCTCTTATTTCAATGTGCGTATCTGATGCAGGAGGCATAACCTCTGCACCCGGAATTGTTTCGGACAAAAACTGAACAATTTCAGTCGTTTTTGATAATTCAGGAATTCCCCGTTCACTTTCATCACTTACACGAAACACCATCTGGGCTTCGTCCTGATGAAATAATTTTTCGAAAATTGTTTCCGGCGCTTCAAAAGTGAATATGGCGCCGGGCCATGTTGAAGCAATAACCCCGGAGAGATGCTTTTTAAGCTTCTCCACATCATCTTCATTGTTGCATTTTAAATATACTTTTGCCTCCGAAATGGACTGGTCCAAATCCTTATGCAACATATAGTTCTGGGTTCCGGTGTAACTGTTGCTGAATTGAATCAACCTCGCGGCCTCTGTTTTAATGCTGTTTACCCGCTGAATGTTTTCGCTGAGGGTGATGTTGGCATCCCAGTCAATTACCAGGAACACATCGTTGTGGGTAAAGGCGGGAAAACGTTCTTTTGGCATGTAAAATGCCAGTAAAAACGCAGGTATTATCAGACCAAGGAATAACAAGATAAAAGCGATCCGATGGCGAAAGACCTTTTCGAAACCCTTTTCATAAAGGGTTTCAGTTTTGAAAAGATTAATTTTCTCCAAAAATCGGGTAACCCTGCCTTTTCTGAGTTGTTCTTCGTTTTTTGATTTTCGGTTAAAAAGATGAAACAGAACGGGAATCAGGGTAATGGAAACAATGAGCGATGCCAACAGGCCAATGCCTACGGCCATGGCCTGGTCATAGAAAAGAGCACCCGACACGCCACTGATAAAAATCAATGGCACAAACACGGCACATGTGGTCAGTACAGAAGAGATGAGTGGCCTTATGACCTCGTTGGTTCCTTTTATGCATGCATTGGCCAGTGTTTCCCCTCTTTCGGTATATTGTGTGATGTTATCGATGACAATGATGGAGTTGTCGATGATCATTCCAATGCCAAGAATTAACCCAGAAAGTGATATGATGTTAATGGACAAGCCGGCCAAATGGAAAAACAGGAGGCTGATGATGAGCGATGCCGGCACCGATATTCCAATAAGCCACGGGGAGCGGGCGTCTTTCAGGAAAAAGAAGAGGATTAAAAAGGCCAGCATCCCTCCAAAAAGCAGGTTGGTTTGCAGGTTGCTGATGGAATAATCGAGGATGGCGGTTTGGTCGCGCACAATTTCGAAATGGATGCCCTGATAATTGTTTCTGAAATGCCACAGGAGCCCTTCAACCCTTTCTTTGAGCACATCCATGCGGGCGTCGGACTGCTTTATTACGGCTAGTGACATGGCCGGAACACCATTTCGCAGGAAAACTCCTTCCTGTTGTTTCGGTCGCAACCCGATTTTAGCCAGCTCCTCCATCCGCATGAGGCGGGTTCCTATTTTTAAGCGGATATCCTTTACATCATCCACCGTTCGCAGACGGTTGGCAAACCGGATGTTGAACCGGTATTGGCCGTCGGCCACCTCAATGGAGCCCATGGAGAGGTTGTTTTGCTCCAGTGCATTTACAATTACCTGATGCGAAACACCCAGCGACCGCAGTAATTGTTCATTTGGTTCAATGTACAGTTCCGGTTGCATGTGCCCTGTAACATCCACCATGGCGACTTCCTGCTGTTGCTCCAGACGTTTGATGATGACCGAACGGGTGAGGTCACTCAACTCCATGAATTTTACTTCGTCGCTGTCATCCATCCAGATATTGATGTAGAAGACGGGCAAATCCGATGCCGTGGCTTTTATAATGGCCGGGCGTTCCATGTCGGCAGGCAGATGACGCATGGCTTCGTCGGTTTTTTCATTGACATCGATAAAAGCATAGTTTATATCGGCTCCAAAACTGAAGCGCAAGCGAATGACCGCCCTGCCATCAGAGCTTTCGGAAGTGAGCTCCTCCAGATGCGGCACCTGCATTAAGTTGTAACGCATGGGCGCAATGATGCCCTCCTCTATTTGACGGGCCGATTCTCCCGGGCGGTTCAACTGTATGGTAATCTCGGGAATATCTATCTCCGGCATTAACGACACCGGCAATAACCGGGATGCCACAATTCCGAGTGTTAATATTGCCAAAAATGTCATAATGACGGCAATGGGGCGGCGAATTAAAAAATCAATCATGTTTTTTCTGTTCTATGTTCTATGTTTTAGGTTTAAAGTTTAAAGTTCTAGGTTTAAAGTTTTAGGTTTCGCAGCTTAGCGAAGTCCCGAGAATCGGGATAGGTTTAAAGTTTAAGGTTCTATGTTTAAGGTTTTAAGTTCTATGTTTTAAGTTTAAGGTTATTGGTATTTAGTTCCACGAAAATTTGAATTTGAAAGATATTTCATAAGGTTGGTGATTTTTCCTTTTATGTTTTTTGCAAGGTTGTAAACCTCATTAAATGTTGTTTCATTGATATATTTTAAATCAAGGGCTCTATATAATTGAGATTGAACTTCAGAGGCTGATCCTTTTGCGTACGATAGAAATTGAATAAACTCTTTGTTGCCATCTCTCCCATAACCTTCGGCGATGTTATCCATAATTGAACCAGATGAACGCTTGATTTGATCTTTAAGCGAAAAATCATTTTTAAAATTATCGGATACCGTAATTTTAAAAACTTCAACACATAATTGTCTTGCCAATTGCCATGCCTCAATATCTTCAAACCTATTAATAGTCGCCATAATTTATACTTTATTACAAAACATCAAACCTTGAACTTCAAACTTTCAACATCAAACCTTCTTAACCAATATCAACGGCAACCACACCACCACCGCCAAAAGTGAGAACAACAATCCGCCGATGGCACCGGCTGACAATGAGAACCAGAAGCCTTCGTCTTTACCTGCCAGCAGGAATGGGAGCAGACCAACTGTGGTGGATAGGGTTGTTAAAATGATGGGGATGATTTTGTGGTTAAATGCTTTTAAAAACAATTTCAGCTTGTTGTAATTGGGCTTTTTTGCTTTCATGTTGTTATAATCGTTTATGATATATAATACGGCGTTTACGGTGAGTCCGCACAGCAGAATCATGGCTGCATATCCTCCCTGGTCAAAGTTTATTTTGAATATGGAAAATGTGAGGAACAATCCAGTGAATGCAACGGGTATGGATGCTATTACAGCCAATGGCTGTAATAAAGACTCGAATAGGATGGCGCACAACACAAATACCACCACTGCCACGATGAGCAAAAGCCAGTACTGGCTTTTTTCTTCCCTGTTCCATCCCCACCATGAGCTTTGGTCGATGGCCGAAAATCCCACGGGCAACTGGTCGTTTATCATTTCAACATACCTGTCGCGAACTCTCCTGTTGAGTTCCCAGGGGCCTATAAAATCGTATTCAACCAATAGCCGGTACTCCTGGTTCTCTTTTCTTATCATATCGCCGGTGCGTTCACGGTTTAAAAATCCGACATCTTTAAGGCGGAATGAGGCAGAACCGGAACTGAGCATGTTGTTGTTCATGTCCCAAACGGATGTGGAACCGGCAGAAGCTTCTCTTAAATAGACCGGAATCATGGATTTGTTATTCCTGACATTTCCGGAATGGATTTCCCGTGGTGACTGAAACAGCAACTCGTAATATATATTTCGCAGTGAACTGCCAACTTCTTCCAATTTATCGGGGTTCAACCCCATCACGAAACCGTAACGCGGTTTCCCTCTCCAGGAACTGCCGGTTTGAAGGATGACTTCCTGTATGCGTGGATTTAACAGCAGCGAATCTCTGAAAATTCCGGCCTGCTCAAGCATCAGTTCATAATTGTAACCGTGGAACTCAATGCGGTTATTGCGCATGCCATCATGAAAAGCGTTGCTGAATCCTTGTCCCACACCGTAAATTGAAAAGTCGGCACTCCCAATTTGTATGGCCTCACGTATTAATTCATTTCTTAGGATGTGCGGAAAAGCACCGTTTTCGGCCTCCGGTGTAAATGATATTTCCAGAGTGGGATTGTCTATGTTGTTGATGCGGGTGGTAAACAGTTCAATTTCATCGAACTGTGCCAGGTAATTCTCCAGGCTTACAAAGACATCATTCATTTGGTGAATGGTTGAGCCATCGGGCATGGAGCCACGGGCATACAATCGTGTACGCGATGAATCCCAGTTAAACCCGGAGGATGAAAAATAGTTGGTGAACCAATACCAGCTGCCTCCCAATACGCGGTTTACCCAGGGCTTTATATTCGACACGTAATTTTGATTGCCCAATGTTTGATTATAAGTTTTATGATACCACCGGGGCTTCTGCTCCTCTTTTACATCTAATTTATCGGGCAGGAAGAAAACCGGGAATCCGAAACCCCATACAATGACCAGGATAAATGCCCATCGCCAACGGAATCCGAAACGCAAAAAGCGTTCGTACCAACGTGAAAATTTCACAATTCGCCGCTTACGGCGAATAATACGACCTCTGAAGGAGCGTTTTATTGGAAGCCTGTGAAGCAGGGACGGCACAAAAAAGAGTGCAATGAACAGTGAAACACCCAAATTAACCAGCATCACAATGGCGAAATCGATGAGATTGAGCCTTTGTTCTTCTTTTAGGAAGAAGATAACAATCATTGCTCCCATGGTGGTGAGTGTGGCGGCCAGTATGGCCAGAAATGCCTTGCGGTTTGCGGAATGCCGAATGTGGTCGGCCATAACAATGGTGTTATCAATAATCATCCCCAAAGAAACGGTGATGCCTGCCAAACTGTAGAGATGTATTTCAATCCCGAGAAAATAGTAGAAGATGACGGCGATGCTCAAATTTGCCACAAGGCTTAACGCTATGATGAAAAGGTATCGCCATTTACGGCTCACCAACAGCACAAACAAAAGCAGAATGATGAGTGCCAACAGGGCTCGTGAACTGATTTTTTGCACCTCGGTGCTGATCTCTTCCGATGCATCATAGTTCACAAGCAGGGAGAAGTTTGGGGGAAAGCCGGGCTGCAACTCTTTAATGACTTCTTTAACCCGGGCTGCCAGTTCCACCTGGTTTGCTTCCCGTGTGGAATGGATGACAAGATAAATGGAGCTGAGTCCGTTAACCCGGTAGTAGGAACGGGATTCACTCTCTTTTAGCCGCGGCGATGCCACGTCGGTTAACCTGATGACCCGGTTGTTGAAATTCCCTACAATAAATTGGCTCCAATCGACAGAATCCGAAGGGATTCCACTCAGGGTGAGGTTGATGGTGCGGGTATCAGAGCCCCTTTCAATGGCGGCGGTTCCCAACTCGCGCCTGACCAGCTGGTTGCGAACGGCATCCCGCAGATGGTTTTCGTTTAATCCAACGGCGTTCAATTTGTTTTTATCGTATTCCAGCTCCCACTCGAGGGAGGTTGCGCCGTAGGAATATACACTGCTGATGTCGGACATATTGCTGATGCGCGGCACAATATAGCGATCCACATACTGCTTGATGGCGTGGCTGCTTCCCTCTCCATTTACGGTGTAGATTAATAGTTGGGGGGTGTCTTCGTATCCTCCCCAACCATAACTTACACGGGGCAACGCCACGCCCTCCGGTAAATTGCCATGAATGCTGCGCATAAGACTTGACGCCTCAAAACGTGCCGCATCCATATCTGTGCCCTTTTTGAAGGATACCCTGATGGATCCGCGTCCTTCATAGGACTCAGAAGTAATACGACTGACACCACGCATGGCCGACAGTGTTCCCTCTATGGGTGAGGTCACCTCTTTATCTACCACCTCGGCTCCCATGCCCGGCCAGCTATAGCCCACATGAATGGTATTTCCGGTTTGCTGCGGATGAAGCTGAACAGTGAGCTGCGGAATTAGCACCAACCCGATGATGGTGAGAAGGATGAAGATGATGTTTATGGAGAAGGAGTTTTTCATTTTTTCTTTTAATGTTGTTTTTTTGTTACACGGAGAACACTGAGGTGACACGGAGTTGCACAGAGTTTATATTTTTTCTCTGTGTATCTCTGTGATATCCTCTGTGTGGCTCTGTGTATCTTCTTTTGTTATATTTTTGTTACACGGAGAACACGGTGGTGGCACGGAGTTTCACTGAGTTTATATTTTTTCTCTGTGTATCTCTGTGAAATCCTCTGTGTGGCTCTGTGTCACTTCTTTTGTTATATTTTTGTTACACGGAGAACACGGTGGTGGCACGGAGTTTCACTGAGTTTATATTTTTTCTCTGTGTATCTCTGTGAAATCCTCTGTGTGGCTCTGTGTCACTTCTTTTGTTATATTTTTGTTACACGGAGAACACGGTGGTGGCACGGAGTTTCACTGAGTTTATATTTTTTCTCTGTGTGGCTCTGTGTCACTTCTTTTGTTATATTTTTGTTACACGGAGAACACTGAGGTGACACGGAGTTTCACTGAGTTTATATTTTTTCTCTGTGTATCTCTGTGATATCCTCTGTGTGGCTCTGTGTATCTTCTTTTGTTATAGTTTTGTTACACGGAGAACACTGAGGTGACACGGAGTTTCACTGAGTTTATATTTTTTCTCTGTGTATCTCTGTGATATCCTCTGTGTGGCTCTGTG
>NZ_SLWK01000018.1:0-7606 GCF_004345615.1 Natronoflexus pectinivorans | reverse complement strand
TGTATCTTCTTTTGTTATATTTTTGTTACACGGAGAGCACGGTGGTAGCACGGTGTTACACGGAGTTTATTTTTTTCTCTGTGTGGCTCTGTGAAATCCTCTGTGTGGCTCTGTGTCACTTCTTTTGTTATATTTTTGTTACACGGAGAACACTGAGGTGACACGGAGTTTCACTGAGTTTATATTTTTTCTCTGTGTATCTCAGTGATATCCTCTGTGTGGCTCTGTGTATCTTCTTTTGTTATATTTTTGTTACACGGAGAACACGGTGGTGGCACGGAGTTTCACAGAGTTTATATTTTTTCTCTGTGTATCTCAGTGATATCCTCTGTGTGGCTCTGTGTATCTTCTTTTGTTATATTTTTGTTACACGGAGAACACTGAGGTGACACGGAGTTTATATTTTATTTTCTCTGTGACTCTCCGTGTATTCTCTGTGTATCTCTGTGTCACTTTTTTTGTTACATCAATTTTTATAACACAAATCTCTTGATTCCATGTTTCAATAATTTCACATTAAAATTTATCAATAGGCCAACCTGTTTTTCAGCAAATCGCATATAAGTCAGAATCTGAGCTTCATGAACTTCGTGTAGCTCTTCAACTACTTTTAATTCGACCACTACTTTATCTTCAACTAATAAATCTAATTTGTATCCACATTCCAGTTTAATCGCTTTGTATGATATGGGTACCGGGTATTGGCGGAAAACTTTTAACCCTTTATTCTGAAGTTCGTAGCACAAACACTCTTCATAAGCAGACTCGAGTAATCCTGGCCCGAGGACTTTGTGTACTTCCATAGCACAACCTATGATCTTTTCAGTAATATGGGTATGTTTCATATCATTTTTTTAAATTATACGATTGTTCGTAGATAGAAATCATTACACACAGGTTCACGGATAAACATTTAAAAGAAAACTCTGCGCAGCTCCGTGCCTCCTCAGTGCTCTCTGTGTAACAAAATCATCTCCGTGTAACGTTGCTTTCGTGTGCGAGATTCAAATTATTCTCCACAATCACTTCCATGCCTTCTTCCAGGCCATCGGTGATGGTGACGTGGGTGGAGTTTTCGTGGCTGGTTTCGACGTACTTCCAGATGGCTTTGCCGTTTTCGTAGATGAAGACGACTTGGCGGTTTTGGCGATAGAGGACAGCTTCTTTGGGGATGATGAGGCAGTCAGGCACTGAGTTTTTTAGCAATACGCGGGCATTCATGCCGTCCATGAGGCGATGACCGGGATTGGGAACGGTGGCGGTGATACGTACCATGCCTCTCTCATCTACCGCGGGGTTGATGCTGGTGACGATGCCTCTGAATGCTTCTCCCGGCAGGGCAAAGGGTGTGAGCTCTACTGTTTGCCCGGTTTTTATGCCCGAAAGTTCTGTCTCAAGCAGGTGAAATACCAAATGCATGGTGTTTAAGTCCAGTATGTCGCAAAATTTTTGAAAAGCTCCGGATGGGTTGTACACGCGCGCCTCCAGATTGGTTACGACGCCGCTTACAGGGGCCTTTATGGTGGTTTGCTCCAGGTTGCGTTTGGCCTCTTCCACGGCAATGACGGCTCCATTGTAGCCACTGCGGATGCGAGCCATTTTCATGATGTTATCCGGAATTTTAGAACTATCGCTGAGCTGATGACCATAACCCAAAAGACGATCTTCCAAATCGATGACTGCCTGCAAATACCTGTTTTGTGCATCGTCCAAACGTTTTTGATAGGTGAAGGGATCGACGCTGCCCAGCACTTGTCCCACAGAGACTTGCTCTCCTTCGGCGACATGCACGGCATTGATTTGTTCCTGCACCCTGAACGGAACCACGGCCTTGCGCTGTGCCTCCAGGCGGCCGTTGCTCACCAGCTCCAACTCGAAACTGCTCTTTTGGGCAGTTACGGTTCCCACCTGGGTAGTGGTGGGTTCTACATAGGATAACCGGGCAGTTTCTGCGGCCTCAGATTCGGATGCATCACCGGCGGAGGAGGTGGAGCAGGCGTATAAAACAGAAGCGATGAGGATGGGTGTTAAGTGTTTCATTTTTTTTTAGAGTTTATGGGGAATTTTAAGTTTAAAGTTATAAGTTTTAAGCTTTAAGTTCAAAGTTTATAGTTTACAGTTGATAGTTGAGGTGAGGTGTGTCCGGTCTCCGGTCTCCTATTTCCGGTTTCCGTTTCACTGCTCACTGGCAACAGTTTTATAAAATAGCTCTTTCATGTCTTCATTCACCCACGGGGCGCCCACCATTTTTATTTTGTTCTCTTTATTTATTAAAAGGGAACTGTTCATAATCCAGTTTGGGAGGCTATTGTTGGTAAAAAACTGATGATCGGGGTCGATGATGATGTAATACTTTTCATTGATGGTTTCTCCCAATGACCTGACTTTACGTAGAAAACTATTATACTCTTCTGTTTGAATAACAAATAAGACGGTATGCCCCGGAGTATGGTTTATCTCCTCCATTTTTTGATGCCACTCCACAAATTTAGGGTAGCAGGGGCTGCAACCATCCTGCAAATAGACCACCGACAGATGACTGTATTTCTCACGCAACTGTTGCATTGTGATGAGCGAATCGTGGTGTTGTATGGTTTCGAACATATCAATTTTGAGGGTTGTGTTTAGTGCTTCTCTTAGCTCCTGCTCGGTTTGGGAAGGTTGGGAGCAGGAGGTTAGCAAGATTATTAGTATATATGGGAATAGGTGCTGTTTCATTGATATTTTGGGTTGTTTGATGATTTTTAAAAAGTAAAATATTTATGGACTAATGAGTGCACGAGTTGCAAACTCGCGCTAACGGGGGTAGGCACTTTGTTGCGTTGTGTCATAGTTAAATGGGCCTACCATGTACCAATTGTTCAGAATTACAACACCATCGGCATTAAAATCAAGTTTATTTAAATGGTTGTGGTTGTTACAACCATTTAATAGAATTACTGCTACCAGCAAGCTGTTTATGTTTATTACTATTTTATTAAAACTGTTAATTCGCATCGTTGTTTTTTGATTACTACTTACTCAAACCTGCTTTTCTTGACTCACCGTTCATTGTTCATTGTTTATGGTTCATAGTTCATGGTTTATTGTTTATAGTTTATGGTTTATTGCGCTGTGCGGAATTCCGATACGCTTCATCTCCGATTTCCGGTTTCCGGTCTCCGATTTCCTATTTCCGGTCTCCGGTTCCCTAATCACTGCTCACTGTTTTATAAAACAGGTTTTTCATGTCTTCATTAACCCACGGAGCTCCCACCATTTTTATTTTGTTTTCTTCATCAATTAGCATGGAGCTGTTCATGATCCAGCTGGGTATTTGATTGTTACTGATAAATAATTTGTGATCGGGATCAACGATGATGTAATATTTTTTATCGATGTTCTGATCTAACTCATTTACTTTATGTAAAAATGTGTCATACTCATCAGTTTGAATAATAAACAGGAGGGTATGCCCCGGAACATCTTCCATCTCCTCCATTTTTTGATGCCACTCCACAAATTTTGGGTAACAAGGGCTACAGCCATCTTGTAGGTATATCACCGACAGATAACTGTGTGCCTCCCTGAACTGTTTATATGATATTGTTGAATCTTTGTGTAGCAAGGATTCGAACATCTCAATGTTGAGATGTGAGTTTAACACTTCCCTCAGCTCCTTTTCGGTTTGGGAGGGTTGGGTGCAGGAGGATATTGTAAATAAATATACAACAATTATAAATATTATGTTTAACCGCATATTGTGTTGCTATTAGGTAAAAAAAACAGGCTTTATCGCATTTTGTATATTGTTAAAACAGGCCTGCTGTTTGGTGTTAAGTTTAAAAAATCCAGTTTCGCAGGAAAGTTTTCTTCTTCATCCATCAATAAAAGAGGTTCTATTACTGATATTAGGCTTGTTTCTGTTTTTCCTACTGCACGTCCGAAAATTGCATCATGAATATCATCTTCAGGGTATTCAAAACTGACATGGGATGTCTCATTTTTTTTATCATAAAAAACTGAATACATTTTGTTGTCTGATAAAAATGTAAAAAACATATAGTTTTTAAACTCGAAAAATTGATTTGGGTAATATGTAGCTCCAGTATTTCTCAAGCGAAAAACAAAGGTTCCTTTGTCCCCTTGGTCTTTGCGTAATTCACTTAGAAAATCGCAATTTAAAGGTCCAAAATCCAGATAGTACTTTTTAAAAAGACTTCCGTCTTTATAATGGTAAATATCATTACTAAGGGGTGCAACAACATTCACGCCACCTCCATAAGGTGAAAAACTACTGGGTAAAGACCCATGCATAACTCCCATGAATTCGTTGCTTACTTCAAGAAATCCATGTGTTGTATTGTAATCCCTGTCTAACACAAATATGTTGAACCTCTTTTTAACATCTGCATTAAGTACTCTATCATATAAATTTGCCATCCAAAAAACATAACTGCCATCCATGTAGTATATACATTCAGCGCTTAATGGCAGAACTTTTGAGTCAATATGATCTCCTTCTAATGTGTAGTAATGCATTCTTTGAGCATTATCATCCATTAATACAACCATCTTGTCATCATGGTTTATAGCAAAATCATTTATGAACAGATATTCTCCCGGTCCTCTGCCAAATTTTCCAATATTTCGAACGAATCTGCCATTTATGTCAAACACTGTTAAAGAGGGCATTGTTGGCGTGTGCAATACATAATAATGTTCATCAAAAAACACTACACTTTGTATCATTCCAATAGAAATATTTCTTGGTGCTGCTAATCTTATATATTTAACCGAATCTATGAACTTTGACATCGGTTGTTTATCGCTAGCAGGTGATAATCTAATTATCGTGCTTCTGTCTTCAATGTTAGAAGTCTTTGTACAAGATAGCATTAGGCATAATAACAAAACCGGAACAATCAAAGTAAAAATTACAAATGTTTTATATTTAAGCATAGAAGATATTTTAAAATTTAACAATAAAATGGGAAATTGGTAGCCAGCTGTCCTGGCTACCTTTACTCAATTGCTTAGCAATATCCTGCTTGGCAAGGATCTTGATTGCTGACAATACACCTGCCTCCTCCTCTAACGCAAACGGTGAATCTATTATGTCGAAAATCAAGTATTACAGCACCTTCATACTGTGCTCTTGCCATCACCGCGATGCTCTCTATCATAACATCCCCGGCATCATTACCTTGTACCATATTCATATTAAACACAGTCGCTACTGCAAAAAAAACTGTTGCTATTGCAAAAATTAACTTTTTTTTCATTGTTGTAAAAATTACTTGTTTAAAGATTAGCTGCTTATACAAACAGCTTGTTGAATTAAAACTTTTAATAGAAATGCATCACTGCCTGGCAGGTACATTTTTGTAACTGAATAGAACAGATACCGTAATATGTTTTAAAACTTTATCTTTGTCACATTACCTCCTTTCTTTTTTATGTTAGGGGAGTCGGAAGAGGAAGCGTGAGCTGGCGAGCGTTTGGCTTCCTCTTCTTTTTCCCAGAAAAAAATATGTTTTAAGTTTAAGGTTTAATGTTCAAGGTTATATAATGTGAACTCTTATTCCGCTTTGCGGAACTTTACTATGTTTCGGCTTTGAAACTTCAAACTTTAAACTTATCATTCATTCACTATTTTCTTCATTTCCTGAATAATCTCCCTTGTCGCCGACGACACCACTTTTACCGGGCTGTTGAGGATTTCTTCGGCTGTTTGTTGTGCTTTATGGTGCTGGCCGCTTTCGTTATAGAGTTTGGCCAGTAAATATTTTGGTAATAGTAATGATGGTATCATGTTTGCGCTTTTGGTGTATGCCGCTTCGGCTTCGGGGTAATTGCCCAGGGCTTTGTGGTTGTCGCCAAGGGTGTTTTGAATGATTTGGTTACTGTATCGTTTTTGCGCCATTGTTAGTATTTCGTTACTTTTATGGTGTTGTTCGTCCATGCTGAGGGCTTTGCCGTACATTTGAAGGAACAGTCCGTTGGTTTTCAAAACAGAGTAGGCTTCTTCGTAGGCTTCTGCTGCTATACTGTAACTTCCAAAACTGTAGAACCGGTCTGCCTGTTGCCATGTTTTCATTGCTTGATAATGAAGCTGGCGTAGCGGGATGAAATGAATGGTTGCAGCAATTAGAATTATGGTAACAGGTAGTGTTAAAAACAGGACTTTTCTTCCCCTTATCTTAAACAATGGTCTGTTTGTGCCGGCCAACAACGCCACCAGAATGACCAGTTGCAGAATAAATGAACTGATGTCGAAAGGGTAGGAGAAGAGGCTGAATGTTAGTAGGGATATTAAAGCGCCTGCGAAAAAAGTTCTAAGTTTTATGTTTGAGGTTTTATGTTCAAGGTGTGAAGTTTGAAGTTTAAAGTTCAATGTTTGAGGTTCGAGGTTTGAGGTTCGAAGTTCAAGGCTTGATGTTTCTATGCTTAATTTATCGGATATGAGTTTAAGGGGGTGCGTTTGGGGTTCCCCTTTCAGGGGGTTAGGGGGAAAGAGGTGGGTTGGGTTTCTATGTTCAGGGTTTAAAGTTTGAGGTTTAAAGTTTGAAGTTTTGATGTTGGTAACGAAAATAAAATAAAGAATTCCTCCGGCCAATAGCATTGCAATAAGACCTTTTTCAAGCCAGAGTTTAAGTGGTTCGTTGAAAGGAGCCTCTGGTGTTCCGGCTCTCATGGCTTGTGCTTCTGTGCCTTTGCCCGTTGAAAACCAGTTGGCCTGCTCGTTCATGTAAAGCGCATTGAAGGCACCTGTGCCGTGTCCGGTTATGGGGCGTTGTTTTATTAGTTGGGCGGTAACCTGCCACATGAGCATGCGACCGTCGGCGGAGCCTTGTTTCATAGTATAGAGGCCAAAAACTGCTGTGGCTAAGGGCAGCAAAATGGCGGTTAATAGCAGTATGCGTAAGGGTTTTCTTAAAGATAAAAACTTGTTTCTCAGATTATCTTTAAAGGCTAACAGCACAGGGTGTCCTGCAAGTACGAATAAACCTCCGGCAATGCCTGCAATCCAAGCTGCTCTCGATTGGGCCGGCGGAAGTACCAGTAATAATGCTATCAGAGTTATCCATGCCAATGCCAGTATTGAGTATCTAAAAATAGTAATGAACGGAATTTTAACATTGAACCACTTTAAATATATACCTCTGTGCTCCTCCGTGCTATATCCGTGATTCTCAGTGTAACTGTCCAAGTAACAAATAACTCCCAACGCCAACGGCACCCCACTAACAACAAAACCAGAAAACGGCCCGGGATTGTGAAAGGTTCCGGTAATACTGAACAATCCATGGTACGACCTCTCCAACCCATACAATTGCATCAGTCCCAACCCAGATTGCAGCAATACCACTACCATCCATACCACGACTACGCCCCATACAAACAGAGGATTTCCGGATAATTGTCTGACAAACATGTAAACCAATCCCCATAGCAAAAGGTTAAATATTATTAAACCTTTTGGAGCATAAGTATTGACGTTGTATAGTTCATTTATAACATACCATATTGCAAAAAGCACTACCAGCAAATCTGTTTTTGTGAATTTTATCTCTTTCTGAGATAATAAAGCAACAACAAACAGAGCGCCTGCAATTAGAGATAT
>NZ_SLWK01000017.1 GCF_004345615.1 Natronoflexus pectinivorans | reverse complement strand
CATCTTAGGCGAATCTGCAAATCAACCAATGCCTCTTTTTCTGCGTTGGTCAAATTTGCCATATTAGTTTCAAGATTCCGTCTGGCCATACTTCTGGTTGCGATAAGGCTATCCTTTTTATGAGAATAGTTATTATAAATAGGCCAAAATCGGTTCGAGGCGGCATCGTTAAGTCCAATTCTTTCAGATATAAAAGATGCCTTTTGATCTTTAAACCTTTGAATTTGCTCTGCCTTGGAACATTTCTTCTGAGAGGAAGCAGAGAGAAAAAGCATCCCCAAAATTATGATGGCTAATATTCTATTCATGATCTGTAAAATTTATCTATGGATTTATTGTTGCAAACCAAGTCAGAAACCCCAACTTGATTCTCACAAACTAATCTGGTCTCAAAATCTGCATTGTACTGAAAACTTTAATAGAATAAAGTCAACATGATCAACTCTTCCTCGTCAATAGCGTCAAAAAAGGTGCTGTCCGGAAGAATATAAAGGCTTTCGGTTTCAGAGATGAACTCCAAAAGTTCATATTCTTTGAAATAGTCAGCCGGTGTTACCTGATAGAACTCAATTGACTGCACCGATTCGGTTTGCATAAAATTGTCTGGAAAAATTCGTTCAGGCAACTGCTTATATACAAGCGCAATGATTAAGAAAGCTGCAGCCATTCCAATCCAGGGTGCAAAAACCGAAAGTTTCTTCACAGTTGAAACAGCCTCTTCTTTTTCTTCTATATTGATTTTTTGAAAAAGTTTGGACTCAAACTCCTCAAAGTACCCGTCAGGGGCTTTGAAAGGAAGTTCTCTATTCCATATTTTCTTGTTTTTATCCATTGGATTATAAATGAAATGGAACCATAAACCTCCGGCATTAATTATAACCGGTATTTCGCTCCCTACAAACACCCGCTAGGTGTTTGTTTATTTCTTTGATTGTTGGTTCTTTAAAAGGTTTAATCAATCAATTACCAAATTAAAATAGTTCATTATCTATCAATGCTTCAATCTTTTTTACTGCATGAAAATATGAAGCTTTAAGAGCACCCACCGAAGTGTTCAAAATATCAGCCATCTCTTCATATTTCAAATTATCAAAATACTTCATGTTAAAAACCAGTCTTTGTTTATCAGGAAGAGAGAGGATCGCTTTTTGAAGCCGCTTTTGAATCTCATCGCCAGAGAAAAGAGGATCTTCGTCAAGTCTGCCTGACATAACATTCTCCAAATCGTCAAATGAATTCAGTAACTCTGTTCTTTTTTTGTTGAGGTGATTAAGAGCTTCATTGGTAGCAATTCTGTATAGCCAGGTAAAAAGCGAAGAATCCCCTCTGAATTTATCCAGGTTATTCCAAATCTTTACGAAAGTATTTTGTAACAAATCATCAGCATCCTCATGTATGACAACCATCTTTCGCAAATGCCAATACAGACGCTGACTAAACTTGTCAACGAGTAACTTAAAAGCTTCTTCGCGCTGTTGAGGTATCGCCATCATGGCTAATATTTCCTGGTCGGAGATGTGCATTTTTCGCTGACTAACCGCGTTTCTTGATTCACTTTTTAAATTTCGACGTACGAAGGTACAAAAAAAGAGACTGCAAAATCAAACAGTCTCTTTATTATATGCCTATTCTTTAGGTGATCCTTTTAGTCATAACAATACTTTATTTTGATTTTTACGCTTTGCCATCATTAGAGTTGGAAACAACCATTTAATGATAGGATTGAAACGATAACTAACGATTAAGCACTTTAAATACTGAATGAGAGGATGCTGATGCAACAGTTACAATATATACAGCCGAATAAGAAGGTAATTCTAATGTAAATTCAGATTGATGAGTCTGTATTGTTCTCAATACCTGACCGCACAAACTGATTAAGCGAATAGAATACAAATCTGAGTTGCAGTTATCTATATATATATCCAAGCCATTCTCTGATGAAAACACTTCAATGTGAGTTTCGCTATTTTCAAGATGAAAAGTTTTCGTTGGAGCATCATTGTCATCGCCTTTCACAAAGAAAACAGAATAATCTTCAATCTCTCCGAAAGATATCGAACCACAAGATGTTTCTGCATCTTCAAGATTGCTTGCCAGGATTATCCTCAATTTAATCTGTCCCTCTTCAATATCTTCCAACAAAGGAACTTCCCATACAACTCCGGGAGAATCATGGGAGTTTACCTCAATAAACGGTGCTGAATCAAAAACACCATCATTATTCCAATCAATATATAATGCCCAGAACATTTGAGGGTTAAATGTCTGCCAATTATCTGCGGTAGCAGAAATTGTTAACTGATCTATTACCGATAAATCAACTTCATTATATATCCATGAAAAATCGGAGTATTGAGATCGATGTGAATGATTAACATTGTCATTAATCGTTACACTTGATATATGCCCATTGTAAAAATCATTTGAAATAGCACTACAGCTGATGGTTAAAAAGTTTGGTTTGGAAACAAAATCACTTCCAAATGCATTCTCAACCACTAAAGTAACCGAGTACGAACCGGGAGTGCCAAAACTCACGATCGGATTTGCGGAGTTGGCTGATGTGCCTTGAAGAAAAGCAATATCTTCTGCCGGCTCAAAAATCCATGTGTAATGGGTTGGGGCTTCTGTGGAAAGATCAAAAAACGAAACCGCCTGATTGGTTGATGCAGTCTTTAAATCAGATGAGAAATCAGGTATTGGCTCAGCTGTTGCTTTCGAAGAAATTATTAGTATATCATCTAAAAAAGAGATTGAGCTGCCGTGGGTTCCACCTTCAAAATTAAAACAAAGAACCAGTGAGCTATGTTCCCACTCTGCCTCTGTCAATGAAAACATTACTGTTTTAAACTGCTTGGTAGTATTTAGAACCTTGAAATTAGTAATATGTCCTCGTCCTTCGGCTGGTGAATTCCCATCACGTTCCTGAGATTCCCATAATGACAAATAAAGTGTCATTGGGATGTTGCTTTCCAGCTCTTCTGTTACTGTATTATTGTACCTAAAGGATACTCTAATCTGGTCTGTATTACTCCAATCAATAGGCACTTCGGGACTTAGAATTATTCCACCAGATGAAATTCGAAGCTTCTCATCTTCGATTTCAACTCCATGACTCCAAACCACATCCCAACCCTCTGAAGGGAAGTTTTCAATTGTTTCAAATGTCTCATTTAATAATACTGATGATTGAGCCTGAATGCTGATATTCAGCGTCAAAAGAAAAGTCAAAAAAATCAATGCATTTCGTAATTCATTTTTCATAATGTCTTGTTTTAGTAGATGTTGAATAGGGATGAATGCGTGGCAAAAGTATCTATTTTTATGAACTTCACTGATTTTTTGTTAATCAGTTTTGACAAATAAAGACTTTTATTTGAGTAACAACCAATTTCTTAGTGTAAAGCATACATTTTTCCTGTTTGGTTTTTGAACATCTCATTCTCAAAGGCATATATACACAAAAAAACTTCTCTAGCTATAAAACCAGACAAAGGCATGTCATTTCTGTTCAAAATCATAGATTTTTGAACAGAGTGTGACCATATTAATCCTTGATGAGAAAATTAAACTACCTCCGTCACATATATCGAAAAAAATAGATTACTTTTGCAGTCAATTTTTTCGTCTGTCTGCAATCATTGCTTAGTGACAGACATTATTATGAATTACTCACGAGTGAATTTAATTAGAGATGGCTTTAAAGTGTGGTATAGTTGGACTTCCTAATGTTGGGAAATCGACGCTGTTTAACTGCTTGTCGAATGCAAAAGCACAATCGGCAAACTTTCCTTTTTGTACAATTGAGCCCAATGTTGGAGTTATAACTGTGCCTGACGACCGATTAACAGAGCTTGAAAAACTTGTAAAGCCACAAAGGGTTGTACCCACCACTGTCGAAATTGTTGATATAGCAGGATTGGTAAAGGGTGCCAGTAAGGGAGAAGGGCTGGGGAATAAATTTTTGGCCAATATCCGCGAAACGGATGCAATCATTCATGTATTGCGTTGTTTTGAGGATGACAATGTAACACATGTTGACGGATCTGTTGATCCGGTTCGCGATAAAGAGGTCATTGATATTGAACTTCAGATGAAAGATATGGAGACGATTGAGACCCGTTTGCCAAAGGTTGAAAAAATTGCAAAAACAGCAAAAGACCCTGACAGCAAAAAACTTTATGAGGTACTCGTAAAATACAGAGAAGCATTACTTCAGGGAAAATCAGCTCGAACAGTTGAGTTAACCGTTCCCGAAGAAAAAGTTGCAGGTGAACTATTCCTTTTGACCAATAAACCTGTGATGTATGTATGCAATGTTGACGAAAATTCAGTGGTTGAAGGCAACCAGCATGTTGAAGCTGTAAAGGAAGCCATCAAAGAAGAGAGTGCCGAGATATTGGTTATAGCAGCGCAAACAGAGGCAGACATTGCTGAGTTGGAGACTTACGAGGAGCGACAAATGTTTCTTGAAGACATTGGGCTTAAAGAGTCGGGTGTGGCAAAACTGATAAGGAGCGCATATAAACTTCTTGAACTGCAAACTTACTTTACTGCCGGAGAAAAAGAAGTAAGAGCCTGGACTTTCCCGAAAGGAGCGCTTGCCCCTCAGGCTGCCGGAGTTATCCACACTGATTTTGAGAAAGGATTTATTCGCGCAGAAGTTATAAAATACGACGACTTTGTAAAGTATGGTTCGGAGCATGCCTGTAAAGAAGCAGGAAAAATGAATGTTGAAGGGAAGGAATACAAAGTGTGTGACGGAGACATTATGCATTTTCGTTTTAACGTGTAAAAACAATCTTGCATCGTATATTTTTAGGTAAATTGTAAAAAGAACACTTTGTCTGAAAACAATTTTTAATTTTTCATCCCTGAAAAGCCTTGTTTTATCAGGAAAAAGAGTTAAATTATCATAAACCTATGAGGCAGTGGTTGGAAGAGTAAAATTTAATCTTTTTATTTGTACTTCGAGAGTGTCAAATAAGAATGTTGTTTTGAAAAAAAAAGAAAAGTGAAGTTTAATATTTTACGAACAGAGGAGAAGGAGACAGAAACCATTGCTAAACTTAAACGCAAAATTTTCATTTATTCTGTTATTGAGGTGATTATAGTACTAGTACTAATCGCTTTCGGTACATTCTTGTTTAGCATAACCCTCTCTTAATCGTTTTCGCTGCTATATAATTTGAATGTTTTCCTGGCAATCTCTTCCCCGTCAAGAAAAGTAATCAATTCCCATATGCCTGCTTTATCCTCGTAAGGAGGCCAAACAGTATCACCTAGGAAAAAAGACCAATCATTGCTGTTCACAAATTCGCTTCCTTCAAAAGGAGGTGATACATTGCCCTCATCATCTCTGAAAGGTGGGTGATTCATTATAAAGGTAATGCTAGAACCTTTGGCTTTCTTGATTTTTAATACGTAACCAAATTCAATTTCCGGTTCAACGGGTATATCAGTTGTAATCTGTAATAATTTTGGAATTTGCTTGGACTCTCTGTCCCAGGGTGCATAAATTCCATAACTGTATAGCTCTATAACAGGTTTCTTTTTGGGCATATTTCCTGAAATATTTATCTTGTAATATTGGAATCTTCAAAGACAAACAGTCAGCGAGTCTTTCCAACCTCTTCATAAGATTAAAGAACCATTATTTTATGTTAATAGTTCGTCAATCTTTTTTATTTACCTAATTATCAGATACATACAGACATGTTTGGATGGAGACTAATTGTCTGATAATAAAAGTTTTGGTTGTATCTTAAATCTAATATCTGAAAGTCTAACGATCTATTGTTATGTAACTGCTTAAACTTAACTTATAAAACATATTATAGACTCGAAGACTTTTAGATCATAGACAGATAGAGTAGTTGAGAAAGATAATTAGATTTATCTTATTTTCGGTTTAATCTTGTCTATCGGTCTAATAATCTAAAATCTATTAATCTGTTAGATATAATTTTAACAGTCGCTAAGGTTGCAGATAATACCTTAATTGATCAATCATAATGGGTATATCAGTTTCATCCACCCCGTGTGTAGCTAATATCTCTTTGTCGTTTTGGAGCGTATCCAGAAACTCTTTCATGGAAAACCCGGGCTGCTTTATTCCCTTTTGGTACCATTGAAGAGCTTCTTCACGGTTCTTTTCACACCACTTAACGTGTCCCATATTGATGTAATCATGGTACGAAGGCTGGTCCTGCAACAACTTATCACAATACTTCCCGGCTTGATCAAATTTGCCGAGCGCCAAAGCACACCAAACAATAGGTCGCCATACTTTTTTATTATCAGGAGCCAGATATTCTACTTTAAAATAGTATTTCAGAGCTTGTTCAAAATCCTTCAACTCTAATAAACAGTGGCCTATACTCAATTGGTTGTGGAGATCGTCAGGTTTTACTTTTTCTGCTTTCTGATAGTATTCCAGCGCTTTTTCCGGATTATTGAGATGGCGGTAACAGAGTGCAATTTTTTTAAGATTCCAAACCTGTTTATCATTAAACAGATCGGCCTTTAAATAGAGATCCAAAGCTTGCTTATATTGAGCATTTTGCTGATGGCAAAATGCCTGCTTTTGCAAAATCTGCATGGTAGGCTTTGTGAAATCTGAGGCAGCATTATAACATTCTAATGCCTCGGGGTATCGATCCTTGTTAAAAAGATATTCTCCAAGTTTTAGATAGAAATCACCATCCTTAAAAATGGTTTGTACAAACCATTTGTTGTAAAAATCAAGTTTCCATGAAAATGGATCTTCAAAAGCATCTTTTCTAGGATATACCCTGAAAAAGCGATATAGATCCTGTATGTATTGATTTGAGATGGAAAGAGCCTGTTTTTCTGGCCCTATTAATTGGTCGCTCTTCTCAATTTCACGAATTGCTCCAATTTCAGCCATAAACATCTGTCCCATCATTCCCTTCTGGGCTGATGGCATTTGCGGAATGCTTAAAATAAGCGAAAACTTATCTGAATTGCACAAAATTCCAGATTCTGCCATACCTTTCAACAGATCGGGATTTTGAAATGGAGCCGATTCATCTTTCAAAATATCAGTCACAATTGGGTTTGGGTATGAAAACGGGAGGAACCAATTGTCCATGCGGTTAAAAAACGGGAAATGTTTCAGCATTCTGAATGTTGAAAGAAACAGATCTGAACCCTCCATTTGAAGTTTTGAGAACTCTTCAAGTTTATTCATCAGTTCCGGAGAATCTGAAAAGATATCTTCCCAATCGGGATTTTTCCCTTCCTTAAATTTGTCGCCAATGATGTTGTCCAAATCAAGTCGGTTTCTTAGGTTTGGATGAATGCGGGCTACTTCAGGCAGTATTTCATCTGTAAGTTTCCTCGCCAGTTTCTCGGTTTCTCGGGTGCGCATGATCTGAATAACCGCAGTCTGCAAAATTGTTTCTGTTACATCAGACTCCTTCAACTGAGCCAGCCTTTCAGCTATTTCTCCATAGAGTGGTAATCTGCTGTCGTATTTGTATAAAACCAGCAAAAGCCCTGCAAGCGCTCGTTGCTTTACCTCCTGATGAGGATGTTTAAGCAGATCAAATAACAAATCAAGTGCAGAATAATTAAAGTGCATCAGTAGGTGAATGGTGACGGCACTTACAAAAATGCACTGGCGCGGCCAGGGCATTTTTTCTCCTTTAAACAGATTTGCAACAGCGTTCTCATCTTTTTTTGCATATAACTCTTCCCGGCTGAGGAGCAACTCAAACAATTTCAAGAATTCCTGGTTGAGTTCATCACCATACGGTTGGTCATCACCCTCCATTAGGTTGTACTTATCCAACTCGTCAAAAACATTGTTAAATGTATTAATGTATAGTGACTCCGGGTTCTCCTTATATTTCCTTCGCAAATCGTAAAACACCCCCTGGCCAAACCGTGTGTTTAAAGAGAGGAAAGTATCATCGGCCAGTTTATAGATGTCGGTAACCAGATGATTGTATATTCTCTGGCGTTCAGGATCGGCAAATCCTTCAACAGTATATTTTAACAGGCTTTTATAAGTCATTTCAAGATTGTAATGACTGTCAATGGTCTCACTGTTATGTGTTTCACGTACCAGATCTGAAAGCAAATCAAGGGCTTCCTTAAGCCTTTTTTCGTTAATCAGGCCATTTACTCTTTGCTGGTTTTTTCGAATAACCAAATAGTCCATTCTGTTACCTTTCAAATTTTAAAATCAAGTCCACTCCAGAGTCCTTTACATCTCCCTGCATCAGCCTCAACGAAAGACGCCGGCTGATTTCATATTCCAAAGTAATGGTTTCCGGCGTTATAGCATCACTTCCAGCTTCACCAAAACTTCTTTGATAGGTTACAAAGAGGTTGTTGGTGATGTATTTCCCCACCATAAAGGTCGTATTTTGCCAATTGTCGCCGGCATCAATCTCAATCATATCAAGATTAAACGTTGAACCGATGGTTCTTGTCAGCTGTGCTGAAACCAAACCGGTAAGCAGTCTTGAGGGAACGGCGTTTGAAACGCCTTCCTGGTTACCAAAACTAAGTTCATCAAAGGGTTGTCCAAACAATAAATATGCCATGGCATCCTGCTCGGTGATATCATTACCGTCTAACTCAAACCTAATTTCAGGATCGGTAGCTCTTCCCGACACAATCAAAGTCAGCACGTGCCGGACTCTGTCACGCGATCTGAATACATATTCGGCGCGAAGATTCACAATGGGATCAAAAGTATCACCACCGGTAAAATTTAATTCACCCTGACGAATCGTCAGTCTTTTTCCATAAAGAGTATAAAACCCACGATGAATTCCCAGATTACCAAACAGTTCAAAGATTTCACTGTTTTTAACAATGTCTAAATCTCCAAATAGCTCCATTTGCATGTCAGGTGAACGAATCCAGGTGTTCCGCGGGATGTTCAATTTAATGGTCCCAGTGAGCTGATCCATCAATCCAGTTCTTCTTTCGCGTACCTCCCTGATTCGAATGGTGTCGGGGGCTTCTGTCTCGGCCATTTGTTCTCGCCGAACAGCTTGCACCAATAATGGATCGTTCAACTCGGTTTCGTCATGGGCCAGTTGCATAATGGCCGGCAAATTCCAACTGGAACGCAATACCCTTATGTTTCCTCCAAAGCGGGGATTGTCATCAACATCCCTGAAAAAGGCATCTGCATTAATCTGCGCTTCAAAATCACGATGACGGGTAACGTAAAACTGACGGGCTCTCATTGACACATCGGTTGATTTAACTCTGCCCGAAAACAAGGTGGAGTCCATCACAACCTTTCCCTGAGCAAGCATCGATCCATTTAAATGCCTTACAAAAAGGGAGTCGAGAACAATGTCGGTTCCGTCAACCAAAAGCTTTAAACGGATGTCATTGTAATTTATTCCAAACCGCGGCAAAGGCACTTCTCCATTTATAATATCAATGGATCCTTTTACGTGAGGATCATCGATGTGCCCATCGGCAATTAAGTTGATCGTCATTAATGCCTTTGGCTGATCAATGCCTGGCAAATTCTGAAAGAAACCGCTAAGTCTGGTTTGATTGGCCCACAGATGAGTTCTGACTGTTTGTGGCCAGGAAATCACAAGACTGTCACTCAGGCTCATGATGAGTGGGGTTTCGGCTTTGATGTTGATGGATTCGTCAGATCGGTTATATATGGTAGTTTCAATCTTCACCGTGTCGCCGGGGTAATGGATGTTTGTTGTGATTCTTGATACAGCAAGTGGCTCCAACTCTACATCATCCAGCAAAGAGTGACCATCAATGCGGAAACCATTACGGTTTCCTTCAACAGAAATATCCAAGTTGGCTAAACCTTTGATATATGTCTGAGAAATTCCAAACCATGAGAGCAATTCCAGGTTAAAATTCTGAATGGATGTACTCAACCTCAATGAGTCTCCATGTTGAAACATGGCTTCAGCTCTCAGACGAAAATCTTCGTTATTTTTATCATACAACCCAAAATTTTGCAATTGAATGATTGAATCACTGTAAGTGATTCGACCCGGCGGATCCATCAGGGCTATATCCGTGTAAGGAGAATCGAAATCCAATTGGTGCAATTCAATTTCCATTACATCTCCTATGTTCCCAGAAGCATCCAGAATCAACTTCATTTTTTCAGGCAAAATGGATGTAACGAGTGCTTTCCAATGAGCATCTCCGTATTCGGCTGCAAGAGTGAGTGTGTCTATTTCATTTCCAGAAGCAATGATTCCGGTCGCTAAAAGCGAAAGCTCAACGTCTGGCTTCATTTTTATTAATTGACCTGACGCGATAAATTCAAGGGAGTTAACAGTAAATGTTGTGTCCAGTTTCAGATGTGAAGACTGGCCTGACAAAGATACTGTCAGACTGTCGGTATGACCATGCGCCTGTAGGTTCAACGAGAGTTTTTCCCAATCCGCAGGTTGGGAAAACCAGGCCGAAAAGGCCTTGGTGTTGTAAATCTCTGCAAACAAATCAGCATGAACATCTCCGCTCAATGAATAATCTGCTTTAAGTTTAACATCCACAGACTGATTCTTAATCATCAGCGTATCAAGTGTCAGCAATTCATCTGCAAACAGACCTGAAAGAAACATGGAGTCAATAGGCACTTTTTCGATTATTGAATTTAATAGTAATCCTTCAAAACGGGCTGTCATGTTATCGGTTCCAACACCTTCGCCTTCTGCATCTAATTGCAGAGTTACCCATGTGCTGTCAACAACTTCAGGCAAAATCTGGTGAATAGCCAGGTTGTCTGTTTTTATATTCGCAACGAATGGGCCATTTGGATCATTGATGTTAAGCGAAGCGATGGTTGACAGACTCCCAAAATCTCCAAGGATATTAATAATGGCTCTGGTATCTCCGGCAAGATAGGTGATATCGATATCTCCGGTTTCCAGAAGATAGTTTTCCCATTTTGTCCCCGAAATACTTCCCCTCACTCGCATCGGCCGGCTGTTGGTTGTAAGTCCGTTTCCGCTGATGTTTAACCGGGTGTTCAGCAACAGCGGCAAATCAACTGTTTCAATCCAGTTCCCCGGAATGAAATTATCAACTCTCAAGTCCAGATTGACAATGACATTTTCTCGTCGGCTACTGTCCGATAAAGCACTAAAGCCATCAGCATGCCCTGAAACCTGAATCTCCTCTTTATGGTATTTTAATCCCAAACTGAATGTTAGCCTGTCATCCTTGAGGGCGGCATTAAACAAAAAGTCAGGATTTGCCGGAATTACAATGTCCGGCAATGCAAATGCGAACTCTTCCGTTTTAACCGAAGGCCAGTTTAAGTCAGCATCGAAAGCATCCATCCCTTCATACAAAGCATTTGCATTTATGGAGTTATGTGCTGTTTCCAGATAGAAATTACGAATGTTGTATTTCTGAAAGTTGGTTTCAAATAAAAGTGTCAATGTTCTTAACTCAAGGTCGGGGTTTTGTGTTTTAAATGATATGTTGTTCAATGAGGCTTTTAGTATTTCACCGCTATATGAACCATTAAGATTGATGTCGAGATTTTCAATTCGATCGGGGATTATGGTGTCTTTCATGGCCAGATGGATATCTCCATTTGAAAGATGAAAGGATCCAATTTGAATTGAAAATGGAAATGGTTTAATCTGAGTTGAATCAGGAACAGCCTTTGGATGTTCCTGCTGCGGCAGAAAGTGATGAAAATTCCATACCGAATCATTCTCCTGTCGAAGAAAAACCTCAGGTCGCTCCATTAAAATGACATCAATTTTGATGACGCTTTTAAGCAAATGCCAAGGCGAATATTTTAAGCTTACTTTATCGAGAGAGAGCAATGGTTCTCCATCAGGCAATGAAGCATATATTTCATGAATCTCAATTTGAGTAAGGAAGTTTCCATGAATAGATCCGATGCTAATCTTGCCATTCACATTTTTATTGATGATGTTTTCGGCTTGATTTTTCACCAGGTTTCGGAACAGCGCAGTCTGGGTAAAAACAAGCGACCCCATCACTAAAAAGAAAAGTGAAAGAATAACCCATATCGATATGTTGAAAAATCTCTTCATATTATCAAAACGCGTGTCCTATATTTATGTGAAATTGCCAGCTGGAGGAGGTATCCCAAACCGGACGAGCTAAATCAGCACCCACCGGGCCAATTGGTGTAGCAAAACGAATTCCTCCACCTGCAGAAAATCGTATATTTTCAGCGCCTACATCGTCAAAAGTTTGCCAAACATTACCGGCGTCCATAAAAGCTACAATACTAAGCGGCCCAACGATTTTTATTCTCGGTTCAACCGACATTTCAAACAAATATTTTCCACCAACGGGAATTCCATTGCTATCTGTAGGTCCGAGTTGTTGCCGCGCCCACCCGCGAACAGAGCGACTACCACCTGAAAAGAAACGTTCCTCAACCGGGATAGCTGTATTGTTCCCTACTGAGTGAACAGTCCCTGCCTTTATTTTTGTGGCCAAAGTAGCAATTTCTAAAAATGGTTGATAGTTTTTAACTTCTATCTGATATTTTAAAAACGGATAATCGCCGGTGAAAATAAAACTATTGGCTCTGGCATTGAAGGCAATCATCCATCCCCGCGTGGGGTCAAATCGGGGAGAACTGCTGTCATAAAAGAGACCAGTAGCTACACCACTTTTTGAATATGTTTTTGCCAAAAAATCAGAATCCTCAAATAATGCCACTGACGTTGTGTCAAGGTTTACGTTGTCGTAATAAATATTGAATGAACCGCTGACTCTTTCACTGATTCTTTGAAGAAGAGAGATGTTCGCTCCGTAGGTAAACAATTCAAACCCGGGTTCTTTCATCCTTCGGACAGATGGAGACAGCGCCAAAGTTGAGTTGGGACTAAAAGCAGCAGGCTGAGTCAGAGTTGCTTCAAAGCGGTATGGTTCCAGCGCCGAATGTTTGGCAAAAAGATTTAGGCGTCGGGCTCCTCCTGTAAAATTCAACACCTGAAAATCAACAAATGTTCTGAACTGATCTTCTCGACCATAACCCACCCCAACCCTTGTGGAGGTTTGTGGTGCTTCTGTAATAGAAATATGCACCGGAATGGTATCATGAAAATCCCTGGAGAGCCGGGCTCTGACAGAGGCAACACGGAACGTTCCTAACTGATAAACCTGCTGTTGAGACCTATTAAGCTTTTGTCTGCTGTATAAATCACCATGGCTAAAAGCCAATTGGCGTTCGACAATATTTGTTGGAGTGCGCTGATTTCCTTCAATGATAACCTCGCCAAAATAACTTACCGGCCCGGGTGACAGCTGCCAGATTACAGTTGCATTATTTCGCGCTGTATCGGCTCTTATTTCCGGCTCTGTTTCAGCATATGCATACCCCTTTTCAACCAAAAAACGGGTAATACGATCCCGATCGTTCCATATCTTGTTATCCTGAAATCGCTCTCCTTTTCGGGCTTCCAGCACACTTCTTCGTGTTTCGGCCTGATCGTTTAATTCTTTGTTTATTTCAGGATTTTCACCTCTGAATTCAACTGATTCAATAATAACGGGATCTCCTTCTGAAATGACGAAAGTAACTTTTGCTCTTTGCCGGTTACGGCTTAACTTTACATTGGGCTCATGCACTTTAATATGCATGAAACCTTGAGATTGGTAAAAATGAATTAACTCTCGAACATTCATGTCCCATGCATCATCGCTATAATATGAAGCTTCTCTCCCCAACAACTTCCGGGTAATCCACCTGCCATGCGAAAAGGATATCTCATTCATCAGTTCTTTATTAGAAAAGCTATAGTTTCCTTTAAACTTTACTTTTCTAACCACAGATTCCTGCTGTCCGAACACCACCACCGGAAAAAGGAGGATAAAGACGAATATAAAGTATGTGTATTTGGCTCTCAAATGCATATATTTTAATACAAATATATACTTAAGATATCGCATAAAAAAGGACTGTCTATATAGACAGTCCTTTAAATAATGATTAAACAGTATTACATCTGTGATCACTAAAAATGTATCATCAAGAACATATTCCCGAAAGTATAAGGAAAAGTGGTAAATGCGTCTCTATTCCTGCTTTTTGGTGAATCCTCAAAATTTTCCTTAACAAGAGTACTTCCCACCATAATCTCACTTTGATGGTTTCCCTGTCCATAGAAAGTCTGACCATAAACAAGGCCTGTTTCAACACCAATGCAAACTCTAGGCAACAGATAGTATTCTGCACCTATTACAGCTCCTAATCCAAGACTAAGAGATGATCCTCCTGTTCTCTCAAGAACTCTAGACGAGCTGTTACTTGCATTACCATTATTCCAGTTTGAAACAGTAAGAGGGCTGGGATTTAAAGCTGTCATTTGGTTCCCATACTCAAACTCACGGCGTTGTTTTTCATATCCAACAAAAACATCTCCGCCAAAGAATCCTCTCAAACGATTTTCGCCTCTAAACATTAAATACCCAACCTTCAGTTGATAATTATTGCTTAAAGTTATTCTACGATCTTCAACCTGGCTGCGGCTTAAAGGATCAACAGCCTGAGCTGCCTGGTCGTCCAAATAAAACGCATCCATTGATCGGTGACTATTGATTCTTAGTGCAACACGAGCCGCAGTATAATCAGTCAAAAAATATCTAAAATGCAACGTATTATCGCCTAGGTTTAGAGAGTTGGTGGTAGCTCCGTTAAACATGTTCCCAACGTAGTTGAGGAACGGAGTGGCATCAAATCCAATCGCAATATCCCCTGCTTCAGGGAAATATTCGCTCGCATGTCTGGTTTGTGTTGCATTCTCCTGATTATCAATATGTTCAATACCATCATTATTTATTTGCGCAAATGATGGGGCAAAGATAAGACAAAGGAGTGCTATAGAAATTATTATTCTCATCAGATCTGTTTTTCGATGTTCTTTAAATTCATTATTACTTTAACATTGAAACTACTTACTCCCAAAGCTGAGAACTAAAAGTAACAGGTGCCGCAACAGGGTTAAAAGAGTTGAATGTTCTTGAAGCAGAAAATTTGTACCTCTTTGTGCTGTAACCGGTAGTGCTTTCCGCATCTGTAACTCGTTTATCTGCGATGAACTCAAAACTTACCTGCTCTCCTTTGGGAACAGTAATTTCCAGCACGCCCTGACTTCCAACCGTGGCAGTCGCAGCCCATCCTTTTCCATCAGCACCAGTAGTGAATGCAGTAACTGAGGTTGTGTTTGGAGCATCTACAAGTTCAGAGGTTTCCTCATTAAAAATTGCCTGAACTCTGATTCTGGCAACTACGGTTTCGCTGAAATTTCTAAAAGTCTCCTGAGTATTATATATTACCTGATGGTATCTGTTTTGACCAGAACGCACATTGCTAATGGTGTTTCCTGAAGTCACTTTGAAAATCTTTGGGATCCTGTCATTGGCAGCACCCTGCTCCTGAGCCTGCTCATACTCAAATTCGGCTGGAAGCAAAGTCACAGTTACACCTGAGGTGGTTGCGGGGACAGTTACTTCAATTTTCCCATTCTGAATGGCTGTTGTCTTTGTCCAGTTACCTGAACCTGCACCTGGGTTTAAATCACCGTAGCTTATTGAAACAAGCACCTCAGTGCCATCAGGGGCAAACTCAAGACCTAATTGCTTCTTGTTTAATTCTGCATAGAAATAAGCGGTTATGGTAGCTTCTTCGTGCATATCAATGGTTAGAGCAGAGGTTCTGATATCATCATCGCAACTGCTAAATACAAAACTAAGTGCCAACATCAGCACGAAAAGGAATCTGGTGTTTTTCATCTTTTTAATTGATTAAGATTAATAAGTTATGTAAAATATTAACTCGACAAAAGTAAAATTTGAAATCGAACATCTTAAAAAGAATAGATGAAAAGCAGCATTCTTTTGATCAATGATGAAAAAGTTAGGACAAACATCAGTAATCATTGATTTTTCTGAAGAATGATCAGTAAGAAGAATAGTATTGTTTTATATTATTGAAGTACTGGTATATAGTAGTTGCAGTTTTGGCATAAGCCTGAAGACAAGGAATTGCTTAATATAGTATTCCCACTTCTCTCCATAACCATATTGCCGCAATTGTGGCAATATGTGTTTTCGAATTTATTACCTGGCAGGTTTCCTATATAATTATATTTTAATCCACAAGTGCTTGAAATATTCAATATATTAAACATAGATTGGTTGGAAGTGGGCGGAAGATGACTTAGTTCATGAGCAGGAAAAAACTTCGAGAAATGAATGGGCGTTTTGTCAAATCCATTTTCATTTAGCCATCTGCACATTTTTTCAATATGCTCTAAATTGTCTGAAAAACCCGGAATAACCAGATAGGTTATTTCAAGCCATGTATTGGATTTCAGAATGGTCTCTAGGCTTTTTAATACGGATTTAAGGGACACCCCTGATAATTTTTGATAAACATCTTCATCAAATGCTTTCAAGTCAATATTAATGGCATCAATAAGAGGTAGAAGATTCTTAAGTGGTTTTGGATTGATATATCCTGAAGATACCATCACATTTCTCAGGCCATTCTCCGCTGCTTTTTCGGCCACATCCTGCATATATTCATAATATACCACGGGCTCTGTGTAGGTGTATGAAATTGATTTCAATGAATGCCTTAGAGCGATATTCACAAGATCTGAAGATGGAACAGTTTTGCCTGTATTTGTATCGGGTGCGCATTGACTGATGTGATGATTCTGGCAATTAAGACACCGCAAATTGCAACCATTGGTTGCTATGGACAGAGTTCGATGTCCCGGAAGGAAATGAAACAACGGTTTTTTCTCAATGGGGTCAATATTTATCGCAGAAGGATTATTCCATGCTAAAGTTACCAGTCTGTTTTTGTAATTTAAGCGGGTGCGACACAAACCGGTTTCACCCTCTTTTAATTGACAATGATGAGGGCATAAGTAACAATTAACGCCATCTGCACCCGGCTTCCAATATAACGCCGTATGAAATTGAGTCATTAGACCAATGTATTTGTCATTCATTCTATAGTTCAGAATGATTTACTTCATGCTTGATTGCTTTTAAAAACAATCGCTTCGTAAATATAGATTTCAGATTTTTTCCATCCGTCTTTCCCGATTTTCGCCTTATCGCGAGAACAATGCTCAAGCATCTCCAATGTGTTCCAATTCATTTTTTTTGCCACGTGTGGCAAAAAAGTTCCCTGCTGTGAGCCTTTCTTGATCAGAATCCCATGTTTGCCGGGAATTATCAAATCAATGTTATCAATCATCTTGGGTGGCGTTAACACTGAAATTTCCACTGAGATTTTGTTGAAATCTTCTGGCACAATCGCTGAGAATCGATTGTCCTCTGTTGCTGCAGCCCTTGCGCATCTTAAAACATTCTTCCAAAGTAGTTCATCGCTACCTATATGACCTATGCAACCATTGAGTTCGTTATTTAAATATACCGACACAAAAGCACCTGCATATATTTTCACCCCATCGGGTATTTCATTTTCAGGTAAGTTAGTTGATCGTGAATTAATGGCATCTTCAATGCCATTAAGAGCACACCGAATCAACCACTCCTGCTCGCTCTTCAATAATGCGAACTCATTTTGGCTTTCGGTTATAACAATGGAATGATAACCAACTACCCCAGCCTTGTCCCCGATTGGTGAATCCCCGGAGTTTTTGTATTGAACATGGGCATACTTAAGGTTGGTGTTGTGTTCTGTCATATTCATTAAAGTCAAAACAGAAGACCAACCACATAGAGATGTTGATAAACCAGGTGTATTCTCTTTATCATGTTTTTCCAAAGTTTTTAAAAGCAGTTCAGGATTGTTTTTTATGATGGCATTAGCTGTTTCTGTATCTAATTCAACGGCGTCATTATAATTGGGGTAATGGGAGAAATCAGTACTAATAATGAATAGATTATTTTGATTAAAATAGGGCTCTAAAACCGCAGCAATTTCTCCGCAAATCTCGAGGCTCCTTGTCCCAATCAGGATTGGGACAATATTAAAATTATATTGAAGATGGTATTGAAGCAAAGGCAACTGAACTTCAAGCGAGTGTTCTTTTATATGGGCATCAGAATTAAAGTTAAAACAGGGTGATTCTGAGGAAATAGTTTGAACCAGTTCATGATTCACAGGAATTGCTCCAAGTGGGGTGATAAAATAATCTCCTTGATATAAAGAGGCTCCATTAAAACTCATTCTGTGACTGGTTCCAATCAGGAAAATATTATCATATCTCGAATCGGGGTTTATTCGATTAATTCCGGTTGCAGCCACTTCTCCTGAGAATATGTAACCTGCATGAGGTAAAATCAGTGCTTTGACATGGTCTTTTCCAACTGGCACTTCTGTACCTGCAAATAAAGATTTGATCTGCTCAAGCAATAGAGCAGGGTTATCTTCATAGAACAACCCCGCAACAGCAGGTACTCGTTTAACTTCCATTGTTCTTATTTAGGTGCACAATATTTCTAAATTTAAGAAATATTGAATTGAAAGCAAAGTTTTTTTGAACTACAAAGGCTTATATTTATGAGTTTTATGATTGCGTTGAGGTTTTAGTAACGAAAAATAGCATTTTTTTTAGGTGGTTTTGTTGCGAGATTAAAATTAACACCCTATTTTTGCAACGCGTTTGAGAAAAATACACAGCGCACAAGGATGACTCAGTAGCTCAGTTGGTAGAGCACATCCCTTTTAAGGATGGGGTCCTGAGTTCGAGCCTCAGCTGAGTCACCAAATAGAAAAGAGAGATTATCGTTAAGATATTCTCTCTTTTTTTTTGTTCCAATTTTGGATTGATCCCTTATTACTACCATCTGGCATGATGGAATATTTTGAGGTTAATAGAGCTGAAAAAGAACCTGACTCATATAATATTCATTTATCAGACCTCACCCCACAAAAGACCAATACCATCAAAATTTTCGAGAGAGAAAATTGTCGCCAAAGGGCTTGATTATGCATTCAAGTAAAATATTGTTTTGTTCACCACATTTTCCTTTGTGATGAAAGGTTTTGATTTTCAGAGTAAGACAACGTTTTGATGCTTATCATACACCTGTTTTTGAACTTTTTTACAACGTTAAATGTTGTTTTTGAATGTAAATGATTATTTTTGTTGCTCGGTTCGAGTAAACAACTGGTGATCAGTGCTGTGCAAAGGGTGGTTGTGTAGAACAAATTGTTCGAAAAGGAAAATTAATCTCGTTTATGAGTAAAAGAATTATAGCAGAGAATCTTGCATTGTTTTATCGGGAAGCCGCCAGATTTTATGGTGATTTACCTGCTTTTGCAACCCGAAAAAGGGCTCTGGAGTGGCAACCTGTTTCATACAGCGAATTGTATGAGCAAGGAATGGATCTGGCAACAGGTTTGATTGAACTGGGTGTAAATGCAAGAGAACATATCGGATTATTTGGAGATAATCGATATGAATGGATGTTGGCCGACTACGCCGTTCAATTTTGCGGAGCTGCTGACGTTCCAAGGGGTACCGATGTTACAGATTCAGAACTAGTATACATCATCAATCACGCTGGTATCCGTTTTGCTTTTGTTGAAACTGTTGACCTTCAGAGGAGAGTATTGGAGTTACGTGATCAATTGCCATCGCTAAAAGAGATCATTCTTCTGGATCCCAATGGACATGCAGAAAGTGGCGTTAGGAAATTAATTGATGTGCTTAATCTGGGATCAAGGTTGAGAATCGATGGAGACAGACAGGCGGAAATTCGAATGGCGGACATCAAACCTGAAGATCTTTTTACATTGATTTATACTTCAGGAACAACAGGTACGCCTAAAGGCGTGATGTTGACGCATTCGAATATAATATCCCAGATTAAAACTTTACCTGGTATTCATAACTGTAACGATCGTGTTCTTTCTATCTTACCAATTTGGCATGTTTTTGAACGGGTAATTGAAATGTACACCATTAGTTTTGGCGGTTGCACTTACTACTCAAGTGTCAAGACCCTTGGAGAGGACTTGCGAAATGTGGAACCTACATTTATGGCATCAGCACCACGGGTTTGGGAAAAGCTGCATGAACGGATAATAAAAGGAGTAAAATCCTCCCATCCTGTCCGGCAAATTCTATTTCATATTGCATACTATTTATCAAAGCAGTTTAAGGCTTCTGAATATTTTATTACCAACAGATATTTAAAGTTGCAGCATCAACCTAGTTGGAAACATTGGTTTTTGCTGCCACTACACCTTTTGCGTTGGGTAATGGTATTACCTTGGTACGGATTTTTTAATGTGGCAGTTCTGGAAAGAATCAGACTTGGAGCGGGAGGAGCACTAAAAACGACGATTTCAGGTGGAGGTGCTTTGCCAGCTGAGATAGATCAATTCTTTAATAATGTGGGGATTCCGGTTCTCGAAGGATATGGAATGACAGAGACTTCTCCTGTAATTTCCGTAAGACCTTCAAATAATTTAGTTGTAGGAACTGTTGGTCCTCCTTTGCCAGAAACGAAGATCAAAATTGTTGATCCTATTTCTGGAGATACCTTATATCCAAATGAAGGTCTTCCATATACCGGACGAGGAATAAAAGGTGAAATTTGGATAAAAGGGCCTCAGGTTATGAAAGGATATTATAAAGAGCCTGAGTTGTCTGCTCAGACCATTAAAGATGGATGGCTGAAAACTGGTGATTTGGGCATGATAACCCATAACAATTGTCTGAAAATTTTGGGACGATGCAAGGCCACCATAGTTCTTTCAAATGGTGAAAATGTGGAGCCGGAACCAATTGAGATGAGGTTGCAACAAAGCCAATACATTGATCATTGTATGCTGGTTGGTCAGGATAAGAAATTCATTAGTGCTCTAATTGTGCCGGTTTTATCAGAGTTTCACCAAATTGGTATTCCTGTGAACTCAGGGAAAGAGCTTATAGTTAATCCTGAGGTTCAGAAAATTATCAGGGAGGAAATTAGGCGTATGACGTCGAATGGATCTGTAAGATATCAGCAAATTAAAGATTTCCGATTGTTACCGGACGGGTTTCAGGTTGGAGAGGAATTAACCAATCTGCACAAGCTTAAACGCCATGTTATACAAGAGAAGTATAACCATGTTATTGAGGAATTATTCGCATCGGACACAATAAAAGGATTTTAAAAAATGGAGTTCAATACACAGTTACTATACGCTCACGATCAGATTTTACTGGCATTAATGATTTTTGTTATAATGCTGGGGATGGGAGCCAGTCTTACCATCGATGATTTTAAAGCAGTAGCGAGAAGTCCGAGAGGCGTTTTTATCGGGTTCTTATCTCAATTTGGGTTAATGCCTTTAATAGCCTTTTCAATTGCTACAATTTTTAATTTCCATCCTGCATTTGCCATATCATTAATTTTAATTGGATGTTTACCTGGTGGAACAACCTCAAATATGTTCACTTATTTTGCCAGGGGCTCAGTAGCTCTGAGCATTTCCATGACCATTGCCTCTACGCTGTTGGCATTAATCATGATGCCAATTCTTCTTGGCTTCTATACTTCAGGATTTACTGCTCAAATCAATGCAGAGATGCAGGCCAGTGGAACCGGCACGTTTGTTATCCCTACCGGAAACATCGTCAGTTCTCTGGTTTTGGTTCTCATTCCGGTTCTTTTAGGAATGATCATTCGACGAAAATGGCCGGATTGGGCCAAAACGGCTGAAGATACTGCCGGTTTTGTTGGTATTATTGTCATCCTTTACCTGGTTTTTACCGCATTTACCCGGCATGGAAGTCTGTTTATGAAAACGCCTGTGGAAGTTTATATCGGCGCATTAGGCCTGGGTTTAATTGGCTTTTTCTTTGGCTATTGGTTTTCACGTGCTGTTGGCATGTACCCCTTATTTCAAAGAGCCATCTCTTTGGAAACAGGAATCCAGAACGGGCCTGTGGCATTTGCAGTGATTCTATTGAGTTTCCATGAGCCTGTTCAGAGTCAGATGCTCTGGCTTGCCATTCTCTATTCAACTTTTATTGTAATCACTTCTTCGGTCATTACGTTAGTATTCAGATCGAGAGGACAATTCGATTGGGATGTTTATAAAAACGTAACCATACACAACCGATTGTTTGGAAAAGACTATGTTACTTCATATCCTCAGGGTTTTCTAACCAAACGACTAATTAATGATCCAAGTCAGGGCACTTCACCGGCACAAAAAAGAGATGTAAAAGAATAGTCCTTTTTGTTTTGATATGGGGTGAATGATTTAAAAGAAAGCTACGTAAAGTGTACACTTTACGTAGCTTTTAAATATTTAACCATTTGTTAAAAAGAATCGTTGTCGCAATAACAGAGATTTTGTATCTTACCTTCACAATCAAAGAATCGTTTTACTTATCTCAAAAAACATTAAGCTTATGTCTGACGATAACATCGTAAAAATATTCACCGCAAGCGAGGTCACAGTCCTCCTTCTGAAAGGTCGTCTTGAGGAATTAGGTATTACTTCCATGATAAAGGATAATTTCAAATCCGGAGTAGCCGCAGGTTTCTATGGAGGACCACCTGAAACGGTTGATTTATTCATTCAGGAGAAAGATATGGATGCTGCAACTCCTGTAATAAATGAGTTTAAGGATAACCAGGTTAAGTAATCGAATTGGCTAGGTGCAAATGACAAAACATGAATTGGTTCGTGCACTTACGTTGAAAGATGCCGTGGGTGTAGGGTTAGGTGCAATTATTGGAGCAGGGATTTTTGTTGTAACAGGCGTGGCTGCCGGAGTTTCAGGAGCTGCATTTCTTGTAGGGTTGGTTGTAGCCGGGATTATTGCCACATTTAATGGTTTAAGTTCGGCTCAATTGGCAGCTGTCTATCCTCAATCGGGGGGAACTTATGAATATGGCTATCGTTTACTTTCACCAGCCATGGGGTTTTCAGCCGGATGGATGTTCCTGTTGAGTAAACTATCGGCTGCCGGAGTTGTTGCCATTGGCTTTGGGAGCTATTTTTACCAATTGGTGCCGGTGTTGTCACCAATGTTTTATTCTGTCTCAGCTGTTGTTCTTCTCACTCTTGCCAACTATTTTGGAATTCAGAAGGCCGGTAAATTAAATCTGATTATTGTGTCAGTAACGCTCCTGTCGTTAATATACCTTTTTGCGGGAGGTATTACATTTGTGCAAAAAGACAATTTTGTTCCTTTTGCGCCTTTTGGCTTGCCGGGAGTGGCCGAATCTGCTGCTTTGCTGTTTTTTGCATTTACCGGGTATGCACGCATCGCCACTTTGGCTGAGGAGGTTAAAGAGCCTGAAAAAACAATTCCACGTGCTGTTATCATCACCATTATCTCCGCCATCATTTTATACGCCGGCATTTCAGTTGTCGCAGTGGGTGTTATAGGTTATGAAAACATGGCCGGGAGTTCTTCTCCATTACAGGTTGTAGCTTCAAACTTATCGGCTCCGGGCATAAACATGGTGGTTACCATTGGAGCATCTACCGCCATGTTGGGAGTTTTGTTGAGTCAGATTTTGGGCATCAGCCGGATGTTATTAGCCATGGGGCGGAGGAATGATCTTCCTACCTTTTTTGAACAGATTCACAGCCGATACAAAGTACCCCATATTGGAATCATCTTTACCGGTTTTGTTATTTTGTTGTTAACATGGTTTGGCACTTTTGAATTCATTGTTCGTTCTGCTACTTTTACCATATTGCTTTACTACAGTATAGCAAATTTATCTGCCATTAAACAACCCAAACATGAACAACTATACGGAAAAGCAATTCCGATTCTAGGTCTCATTGGATGCCTGGCCATGTCGGTAGCTTTGCCATTGCAAGTAATCATTTCGGGAATAGCTTTGCTATTGGTCGGGTTTGGTGTCAGGTGGATAATAAGAAGAAGTTTATGATAATGGCCTGGAGGTGGTTTTAATTTAATAGCCGGACCTGACTGCTGCCATGCCTATTTTTATTTCCTCCATGGTGTATTTTCTGTTGAGGCCTTTAAATACACTGGTAACAGAATAAGTTTGATGTTTTTCAACCCATTGAGAGATGATGTCAATTTTATCTTTACTCAATACTGATTCGGCATCTATCTCTTTCATTCCTACGGCTTTTGCCAGATGGCCGTAAATGGTTGAAACAGCAAGGCCTTGTTTTTGTGCTATTTTAGCAGGCTGTACTCCTGTTTTAAACATTTCCAGAGTGGTTTCCCATGTGGGTTTTTTCTTCGTTTTTCCCGGAAGAGGAGTGAAATCCAATTCTGCCTCTCCGATGTTATGGTCTTTACGATATGTTTGAATCAGTTCCAGTATTTGCTTCCCAAATTGCTCGGTTTTTCGTTTCCCAAATCCTTTTATCTGATGTAGTTCTTTAATTGAAGAAGGCAACCTGTTGGCCAAATCTACCATGGTTTTAGTTTGTAAAATCATGTAATGGGGCAGGTTTAATTCTTCGGCCTGCTGGTTCCTCCAATCACGAAGCTGGTTGTATAAATCAGGCCGTTCAGATACCGACGAAGCTTGCGTCTGTTTAGAAGTCTGCTTCGCTTTTTTCAACTTCTTCTCAATGTTGCTAACGGACTTAGCTGCAAGGTAGGATGCAATGGAAAATCCCTCCCGGCATGCGTCCAGGCAGTGATGATGGGTGGTATAACTTTTCAGGATGTTCTCTATCTGGTCGTTTATGATCTTTCGAATCTCTTTATTGTCTGTTTCAAAATCGGGCTCATTCAAAATCGGACTAAACAGTACTTCCAATTGAGGCAGAAAATACTCTGCTGCTTTTTTAATGCGCTCCTGCAATTGTTGGTTTTCGTTTGCCGGAAGTTGAAGAGACAGCAGGTAATTGAGTTGTTGATTGAATTTCTCTGATATGGATTGAATTTTCTCTCTGAATTGCAGCAAAAGTTCATTCATTGCATCGGGAAAGTTCCCAAAAATCACCTTGTGATTTTGGGAAATCTCTTTATGAAGGCGGCTTAACCGACGGTTAAGCTGTGAAAAATCAAATAGTTCAAATATCAGCTCTCGTTCATATTCCAGCTGAAAACTTTTTATTGTTTCAGATGTGGGCGGATTGGAGGTGGATTTATGAATAAAATGGTTCACTGAACTACTGGAGATGATGCTCTTCTGGTCGATGGGGGAAGTAAGAACCATTCCTTCCAGTGTGCGGCAGCGACTCAGTGCCACGTAGGTTTGCCCATGCGCAAATGCCGCATTGGCATCAATAATGGCATGGTCGAAAGTAAGCCCTTGACTTTTATGAATGGTGATGGCCCATGCCAGACGCAAAGGATATTGAATGAATTTTCCAACCACTTCTTCTTCAATTTCATTGGTGGACTGGTTCAGCGTGTATTTGTAGTTTTGCCACTCCACGGGCTCAACCTCAAGAAGCATGTCAGGGTCAGAACATCTTACGTAAACTGTTTCCTCAACTATTCGTTCTATGGTTCCGATTTTCCCGTTAAAATAGAGTTTTTCGAAAGATGTGTCGTTTTTTGTAAACATTACTTGTGCCCCTGGTTTCAACTTCAGTTCATAGTCGTTGGGATAGCTGGTTTCCGGGAATTCGCCCTCTAACCGGGCTTTAAAAACCAATGGCGACCCTTTTATGGCATCAAGATTCTTTCGATTAATTTCATCGGCTTGCCTGTTGTGGGAGGTGAGCGTAATATATCCTTTTGGAGCTTTAAATTCGGGAATGTATCTTTTTTGAAGAATCTGCAGTCCTTTGGTAGATAGTTTATTTTCTCGAATTTCATTGAGTAAATCAATAAAGACTTCATCGTTTTGTCGGAAAATATGTGTCAGCTCGATGGTTTCAACAGGGTGGTGCTGCAAAACTTTGCTTTGGAAAAAGAATGGCCCGGGGTAATACTGTTCCAGCATGGCCCAATCTTCACGTTTTACAACGGGTGCCAGCTGTTGTAAATCACCTATCATTAAAAGTTGAACTCCGCCAAAGGGTTTGTTTCTATATCTGTATCGACGCAAAACGCCATCTATGGCATCCAGTAAATCGGCACGAACCATACTAATTTCATCAATTACCAATAGGTCAATGCTTCTTAAAATGTTGAGTTTTTCCCTGCTAAAACGAAATTTCGATTCAGGAGTTGGTTGCGTTTGCGGGAGGTAATGGTAGGGAATTTGTGGGCCAAACGGAAGTTGAAAAAGGGAATGGATGGTAACCCCTCCGGCATTAATGGCTGCTACTCCTGTGGGAGCTACAATGGCCATCCTTTTCGGGGAGTTTGCTTTTATTTGTCGTAGAAAGGTTGTTTTTCCCGTGCCGGCTTTGCCTGTTAAAAAGAGGTTTTTTCCTGTATTTTCTATGAATTGACGAGCCAGTTCAATATTGGGCGATGAGGTTATGGTGGTTGCTGTCATTTCTGGATTTTTTCTACATAAAGATAGATAATTTGTCTAAGTTTTCAAAAATGGTTGCAAACTACCTCTTTTTACCAAAAAACTCTTTTACCAACAAGCTACACTCTTCTGCCATTATTCCTGATACAACTTCCGTTTTTGGATGCAAAGGAGATGGCGTTAATCTGGAGAAGCCTCTTTTCTCATCCGGAGCTGCAAATACAATTCGGCCTATTTGTGACCAGCTTAAAGCTCCGGCACACATGGCACATGGCTCAAGGGTTACATAAAGCGTACAGTTATTTAGATATTTTCCGCCTAATGTTTCTGCAGCTGATGTAATGGCCAGCATTTCGGCGTGGGCTGTCACATCGTTTAGCGTTTCGGTGAGATTATGTGCACGGGCAATGATTTGTCCCTTGCTCACGATTACTGCTCCAACAGGGACTTCATCTTTACTAAAAGCTTCACGAGCTTCTTTGTATGCCTGTTGCATAAAATATCTGTCGGTAAAATCAATCTTATCCATAATCAATCTCTTTAATGTCGGGAATATTCGTTTATGAGATAAATCTCATAAACGATTGTGTGCGTTTCTTTTTTTTTCTTTCTATTTTCGCAAAGATATTTGAAAATGTAAAAAACGAAAGAAGTCGGAAGGGTTTTTCTCTTTCAACAGAATTATAAAATAACAGAAATCATGTATAGAACTCATACTTGCGGTGAACTCAGAATTGCAGATGTAAACAAAAACGTAACCCTGAGCGGATGGGTGCAGCGTGTTCGTAATCTTGGAGGCATGACCTTTATCGATTTGCGCGACCGTTATGGCATCACCCAGTTGGTTATTAATTCTGAATCAAAAAGCGGACTCTCTGCAAAAGCTGATGAGTTGGGTCGCGAGTTTGTGATTCAGATTACCGGGACAGTTGCCGAGCGAAGCAGCAAAAACAACAAAATACCTACCGGAGAAATCGAAATTATTCTTGATGAAATTGAGATTCTGAACCCATCGGAGTTGCCTCCTTTTACCATTGAAGATGATTCCGATGGCGGCGACGAACTCAGAATGAAATATCGTTATCTTGATTTGCGTCGCACTCCCGTGCGCCGCAACCTGGAGCTGCGCCATCAAATGGGCATTGAAATCCGAAATTACCTCAGCGAAAAAGGTTTTTTGGATGTTGAAACACCATTTCTAATCAAGTCCACTCCCGAAGGCGCACGCGATTTTGTTGTGCCATCCAGGGTTCATCCCGGACAGTTCTACGCGCTTCCGCAATCGCCACAGGTATTTAAGCAGTTATTGATGGTGGCCGGTTACGACCGCTATTTTCAAATTGTAAAGTGTTTCAGGGACGAGGATTTACGTGCCGACCGACAGCCTGAGTTTACACAGATTGACTGTGAAATGGCTTTTGTTGGCCGCGAGGAAGTCTTGTCCGCTTTCGAAGGACTTACGAAACATTTGTTTCGTAAAGTAAAAAACATTGATATTGAAGACGATTTTCCAAGAATGAGTTATGCCGACGCCATAGAGTTCTATGGTTCGGATAAACCTGATATTCGTTTCGGGATGACTTTCAAAAATCTGACAACTCAGGTTCAGGGCAAAGGGTTTAAGGTGTTTGACGATGCAGAATACATTGGTGGTATTTGCGCCGGTGGATGCGGCGATTACAGCAGAAAGGATCTGGATAAACTGACCGATTTTGTGAGAAAACCGCAAATAGGAGCGCAGGGATTGGTTTATGTGAAATATAATGAAGATGGTTCTTTGAAGTCTTCTGTCGATAAGTTTTTTGATGCTGAGCAGCTAAAGTCATGGGCTGATATCTTTGAGGCCAAACCCGGAGATTTGCTTTTGATTTTGGCTGGGCCAAAATCAAAAACACTCAATGCATTGAGTGAACTGCGTCTTGAAATGGGTAACAGGTTAGGCTTGCGCGACAAAAACGTTTTTGCCCCACTTTGGGTAGTCGATTTCCCATTGCTTGAATGGGATGAAGACTCCCAGCGTTTTTATGCCATGCATCACCCCTTCACATCGCCGGTTAAGACCGATTTGGAATTGCTCAACAGTGACCCCGGGAAGGTTCGTGCGGATGCTTATGACCTTGTTATCAACGGCGTGGAATTAGGCGGAGGTTCCATCCGGATTCACAATAGCGAATTGCAAAAGAGAATGTTCGAAGTTCTTGGATTCACCGATGAGGAAGCACGAAACCAGTTCGGATTCTTAATGAACGCATTTAAATATGGTGCACCACCTCACGGAGGAATTGCATTTGGTTTCGACCGCTGGGTTTCGCTTTTTGCAGGGCTGGATTCCATTCGCGATGTCATTGCATTCCCCAAAAACAACGCTGCCAGGGACGTAATGATCGACTCGCCTTCACCTATTCACCAAAATCAACTAGAGGAGCTATATATTCAATTAAAGTCTACAGAGTAGCATGGGATAATTATTTCAAATTTGTTTAAATTTGAAATATTCATGAGAAAGAAAACCACGTTTTTTTTGTGTGAAACTCATGGAGCTTACATAACAAAATAAGTTAAACAAAATCTGATTGATTTAAAAATGAGTTATGAACGCAATCCTGGACAATAAAAAATCTGACATAATTCGTTTATGTCAGCAGCTTAAAATCAAACGACTTTATGCGTTTGGGTCAGTCGTATCAGGTGATTCCCGAGAAGATAGTGACATCGACTTCCTTATCTCTTTTTTGGATAATATTTCTCATGAAGAATATGCCGATAATTATTTTACCCTTCATTATAAGCTTCGAGAGATTTTTAACCGGGAAATAGACATTGTTACAGAACGCTCACTTTCAAATCCATATTTTATTGAGAGTGTAAATGAAACAAAATCCCTGATTTATGAAGCGTGAAGTTAGAAAATACTTATACGATATAAAAACCTCAATTGATGAATACTTAGGCGGGCGAAGGGACTTCTTCGAGTACCAGAATAACAAACTGCTGCGCAGGGGGATTGAAAGAGAATTAGAGATTATTGGTGAGGCAATGAACCGTGCATTGAATTTATGTCCCGATTTGAACATAACAAATGCCAGGCAGATTGTAGATACCCGAAACTGGGTAATTCATGCTTACGACAAAGTAGATGATGTTGTTATCTGGGCAATTATTTCAAAACATCTACCTATTTTGAAAAAGGAAATTGGTAATTGTCTTGATTTATAATTGGTTAGTGTTTGGGTTAAAAAGTTTGTTATCAACGCTTGCAACTCTAAAATTAGACCACTCTAATAAAGCTTTTTTAGCAGTTCTCCAAAAAAAATCAAAAATGGAGTTTCGTTGAAGCAAATTGAATCTTCTGATAACTTTGACTTTTTATGATTGCTCCCAATTAAAATTGAACGAATTCTCTTATTGCATAATGCAAATAATCCCTTAGTTCATGACTGAAAAACAGTACGATGTCATAATAATTGGTGCCGGGGCTGCCGGGCTTATAGCAGCCGGACGTGCTGCGCATTTGGGTGCACGGGTACTGCTGGTTGAAAAAATGCGTCAGGCTGGGCGTAAACTTCTTATTACCGGTAAGGGGCGATGCAATATTACTCACGATGGAACAGAAGTGGAATATTTCAAAAATATATTTCCCAATGGCCGTTTTTTGAAGCATGCATTCAAGACTTTTTTTAAAGATGACATTCTGAAAATCCTGCACGATTTTGGTGTAGAAACTACCACCGAACGGGGTAATAGAGTGTTTCCGGTCAGCAACAAAGCCATAGATGTTCTAAAAGCCATTAAAGCATGGATGGGAGAGGAGAATATTGACATCGTTTATCGCACCCGTGTTGAATCCCTGATAATTGTTGATGGCCAATTAAAGGGAATCCGAACTGTTTCAGAAAGTGGGAATATGGATTATTTCGGGAGAAATGTCATCATTTGTACCGGTGGGAAATCTTATCCGGCCACAGGTTCTACCGGCGATGGCTATGAATTAGCCCGTCAGGCAGGACACTCCATAACCAATGTGAGACCGGCCTTGGTGCCACTGGTTACAGAGGGCGACGTGGCAGCGAAACTTCAAGGTCTTGGGCTTAAAAACGTGAAAGCCGTGGTATGGGTTAACGGGAAAAAAAGTACCGAGGAGTTTGGTGAGTTAATGTTTGCCCACTATGGATTAACAGGTCCCATCATTCTTACTTTGAGCCGGCATGTGGTGGATTCAATTACCGACGGTGGCAACGTTGAAATAGGAATTGATCTGAAGCCTGCATTGGATGATAAAAAGCTGGATGCACGTTTGTTACGTGATTTGAACGAACATGGCAAAAAACAGTTGGAAAACATCTTCAAACTTTGGTTACCCTCCAAGTTGATCCCTGTATTTTTGAGTTTATTGAAAATGGATGGTGAGAAACTCTGCAACCAGGTAAATGCAAAAGAGCGAAAGCGCATATTGATATTGATGAAGGATTTCAGGTTTACGGTAACAGGTCATCCCGGTTATAAAGAAGCCATTATTACTGCCGGCGGAGTGCCTGTTTTGGAGATAAACTCCAAAACCATGGAATCTAAACTTTTGAAAAATCTTTGGTTTGCCGGCGAAGTAATCGATCTTGACGCCAATACAGGGGGATTCAATCTCCAAATTGCATTCTCTACCGGCTATTTGGCAGGTGAAATGGCTGTCTCAAACTAAAATGTGTGAAATTCTGTTTGTTATAAGTTGGCTTCGACGTTGTATGAGCGCTGGTTAACTACAGGGTTGGCATACATTTCCAATAAGGAGTTGTATATGAAACCACGATCGGCACCTTTAGTTCTGCTGATATGATCTTCCAGATATTCTAAGAATTCCAGTTTTTCCTTGCCAGTATAGTTCTTGGCGTTTTCGTCACTTTTGTTTAGAATGTCAAGAGCAACATAATTTCCCGGCCATAATTTGTAATTCAAATGAACATGGCGATCAATCAAATCAGCAAGAGCAGAAAACTGGTCGTTTTTAACAGTCAATGTGTCAATCGAGTCCAACTCTTTGGTCAAAGGCTGACCAAAAGCAAAATGGACTCTTCCTTTCCTGCCTCGCAGCCCTGTTGCCATATGCATTAAATCATCTTCCTTTGTTTTCTGATAATCGGCATTGTCTCTTTTATTCAGAAACTCCATGGCCTTAAGATAGTCACATGGGTCAAATTCATAGGAGATGGAAACAGGGACAATCTTTAGTTCCTTGAAATTCTCTACCAAAGAGTTTTTGCCTGCTATATTAAGCATCTTTAAAAGGCTTATTTGTGTTCTGTCGTTGCCGTCTTTAGAGCGGCCTTCTCTTTGAGCAATCCAGATGCTGTGTTTTTTTTCTGAGAGGGTATAACGAATGTAGGATGATAAAACCCTTGAGCTTTCCATCATTTGCTTGATGGGCAGGTTTCTTTTAACTATAAAAGTACGGTTGAGTTTTACCAGGTCAGTAATCCAGGGATAGATCAATAAATTATCGCCTATGGCAATTTCAGTTGTATTGAATCCGTGTTCAAAAAGCAGTACATTTAAAATGGCGGGATCAAGAACTATATCCCTGTGATTTGATATGAACAGATAAGAATCTTTTTTATTGAGTTTCTTCAAACCGTCAACAGTAACACCTTTGGTGGTTTTTTTTATAACGTCCTTTACATAAGCTGAAATCACCTGCTCCTGAAATTGCCGAATGGATTTCAGATGCATCAGTTTATCCATAAATTGCTCCGGGGGCAATTGCGGATAAAGAAAACCCAGCAACCTGAGAAATGATTTTTCACTTTTTAGACGATTGAAAACTGATTGAATCTCCTGATCCTCGTATGGTCTTATCGATTCAAAGTCCAACAGATGTTCGTGCACCATTATTCTTTTTAGATGGTTTTGTGCAAAATTACACTAAACATTCAATATATGAAATTTATTGCAATAATAAAAGCCGGTATAAGGATGTTCCCGGGTAGATGCCTAAATCTCCTGATTTTCTGAGTTGTTGAGAAGATCCCAGTACTCCAAGGCTCTTCTGGTGTGTGGAATAACAATGGTTCCACCCACAATATTGGCTACAGAAAATATCTCCATAATCTCTTCTGTTGTCACTTTTTGTTCATAGCATTTTTCCAAATGGTACTTAATGCAGTCGTCGCATCTGAGAACCATTGAACTAACCAATCCAAGCATTTCCTTAATTCCGGTGCTTAATGCTCCCTCTGCGTAGGTGTTGGTGTCAAGGTTAAACAATCTTTTTAATACCAGATTATCGGAGGTTAATATGCGTTCATTCATCTTTGAACGGTATTCTCTGAATTCTTTTATCTGCTTATTCATAAGTCTATAATTTGTTTTTAAGTAACTACAATTTGTCTCGAGGCCTCGGGACAAGTTCCATGATCCCTTTTTGTAGAAAATAAAAATATAAAAAAGGTTTGCAAAAAAATATACTATTTGTCAGTGTTCGGATATATTTTCCGCATTGCGGAAAATATGATTGTTGAATAATTTTCAATATTAGATATAACCTTTCATTCTGAGTGTCGTAAAAATGAAAAATGCTTAGAAATTGTTAAATTGGGTTTTCGTTTATATATTCGTTTTTAAGTATTCTATGAAATACATCTTAGCCAATAATTTTTTAACCATAATTCGAGATTAAGTCAGTTAAATACCGATTGATTATTCGGTTTTGGCAGCTGTTATCCTTGAATTACTAATTTTTTATCCATGAAGCGCATTTTAGTTCCGGTTGATTTCTCTGAAGACTCCATTTTTGCTGTGGATATGGGTTTGGATATTGCAAACCTGATAAAGGCAAAACTACGAATGATGCACGTTAGAACCGGTTTGAAGTATCATCCGCAATTTGCCAAAAACAATCCGGATCTAGCTTTAAAAGATATGGATGTGGATTTTATGAGTTATTTGATGAAACGTGTGCGTGACAATTATGTGGTAGAGAATGGACAAATAGACTTTAAAATTCGCGAGGGAAATGTAGTTCGTGAAATTACCAATCAGGCTCATTATGATGATTCTGACCTTATCGTAATTGGTACCCACGGTGTTTCAGGTTTCGAAGATCGTTGGCTTGGTAGCAATGCATACAGGTTGGTAGCTAATGCTCCGTGTCCGGTTTTGGCAGTTCGAAAAGAGATGGTTTTTAAAGAGAACCAGAAGATTCTACTTCCAATTGATACAGAGAAAGTGAGCCGTAGAATAGTTCCTCAGGTTGCCCAGTTTGCAAGACTTTCCAATGCTTCTGTATTGGTCGCAGGAATCAATAAAAAATCCAGGTGGTTTATGTCCGGTAGGGTTAACACTTACATGCACCAGGTTGAAAAATATCTCAAAAAAGATCCTTTCCTGAATGTGGAAGCCATTCAGGTAGATGGTTCCGAAGGGCCAAAGGAAATGTTGAAATATGCACATGAGAAGGATGTAACCATTATAGCTCTTCCAGTTAGAAAAACAATGAATCCTTTTGATAGTATTTTTCACCCTTTTGCCAACGAGTTACTCAATCTTTCAGATTTGCCCCTTTTGGTCGTTCCCGAAAGAGAATAAATCAGTATCTTTGTCATGAAAAAAGTGGGATGGTACAATTCTTGATTAGGAGCTTTAGTTTTTAATCACCACTGTTGAATTATAACGTAATGATGAAGGTACTTCTTATCGCAATATTTAGTTTGTTGTGTCAAGTGGCATTTGGTCAGGAAGGGAGGTGGACAGCCGGAGATTCTCCTTTTGCACGAGTTGAAAGTCGGAGAATGGGCGAGGGGCGTATTGTTATCCGCCAGTCACCAGCGGTTGAGCAGATGATGGGACACTATGTTCGGAATAACCGAAACATGCCCGGTGTTGAAGGGTATCGTATTCAATTATATTCAGGTACTGGTGCGCAAGCCAGACAGGAGGCGCAGGAAGTCAGGACGAAACTGTTAAGTCAGTTTCCCGATGAGCGTGTATTAGTTGAGTACAACGCTCCATTTTGGAGAGTCAGGGTCGGCAGTTTCAGACACAAACATGAAGCATTACCTCTGTTGAAGAATGTCAGGGGTATTTTTCCAAACAGCTATGTGGTCAGAGAACCGGCCATCAGATTGGACGATTTTAACAGGAATTAATATAAGAAAAACCGCCGTATTACGGCGGTTTTTTGTTTAAAGGTATTTGGTTGGTGATTAAGTTTCCTGGTTTTAATAATGGAATTATAATTAAAAACAGAATAAATTTGCATTAATATTTTTGTGATAATTCAACATGAGCGATCAAGTTAAACATGAGTGTGGGGTGGTTCTAATCAGGTTGCTAAAACCTTTGGATTACTACCGGGAAAAGTATGGAACATGGCGTTACGGGCTGAATAAACTCTACCTGTTAATGCAGAAGCAGCACAACAGGGGACAGGACGGAGCCGGAGTTGTAAACCTGAAAATTGATCAGCCTGCAGGTAAAAAATATCTCTTTAGGGAGCGGTCTAATCTAAGTAATCCTATTCAGGATGTGTTCTCAAGAATATTTAAACATTTTCAATACGATGATGATCATAACCATGAGCAGTTTTGTGATTCCATTTGGGCAAAGGAGAACCTCCCATTTGCCGGTGAACTTTATCTGGGGCATTTAAGATATGGCACTTTTGGAAATGACTCGCTGGATTATGTTCACCCTGTTATGCGTGAGAACAACTGGAGATCGCGAAACCTTGTTTTGGCGGGTAATTTTAACCTCACCAATGTGGATGAAATCTACAATGCTTTGGTGGAATTAGGCCAACACCCAAAGGACTACACCGATACCGTTTCTATTCTCGAAAATGTAGGCCATTTTCTGGACGAGGAGAATCAGTTACTTTTCCGACAGTTTAAGAATGAAGGTTACAGCAATCGTGAAATATCCAGCTTCATTGAAAGGGATCTCGATGTACGTAAAATTCTCGAACGATCAAGTAAAAAGTGGGATGGAGGATATGTGCTTGCAGGTTTGCTGGGACATGGAGATGCTTTTGTAGCACGCGATCCATGGGGAATACGTCCTGCATCTTACTATTACAACGACGAAATTGTGGTAGTTGCTTCTGAGCGTCCGGTGATTCAGACTGCTTTAGACGTTAGAGCCAATGAAGTGCAGGAATTAAAACCCGGATATGCTCTAATTATTAAAAAGGATGGACAAATTAAAGAAGAGATGGTCAGTGTACCTCAAACTCGAAAATCATGTTCATTCGAAAGAATCTATTTCTCCCGGGGTAGTGATAAATCAATATATCTTGAGCGCAAAGAACTAGGAAGATTACTTGCTCCGCTTATACTGAAAAAGATTAACCATAACCTTGAAGATACTGTTTTCTCATACATTCCAAATACGGCTGAAACCGCATTTTATGGGATGATGGAAGGGGTGAGAGAATATCTGGTGAAATGGAGACTTGATGAGGTTCGTAAATTAGGCGTCAATCCTGATACAACCAAGATGGAAGAGATTCTTTCCCGTGAACCAAGAGTTGAGAAAATAGCCGTGAAAGACGTTAAGCTCCGCACATTTATTACAGCTGACTCTTCGAGAGACGACATGGTGGCTCACGTTTATGACGTGACCTATGGAATTGTTCGGAATAAAGTTGATACATTAGTGGTTATCGACGACTCTATAGTAAGAGGAACCACTCTCAAACAGAGTATCCTGAAAATTCTAGATCGTCTCCATCCCAAGAAAATAATCATTGTCTCGTCGGCTCCACAAATCAGATATCCGGATTGTTATGGTATTGATATGGCTCGTTTGGGTGACTTTTGTGCTTTTAGAGCAGCCATTGAGTTGTTAAAAGAAAACGGCTTAGAGAGTACCATAACAGAAGTTTATGAGAAGTGTAAATCACAGATGAACCTTCCCAAAGAGGAGATGATGAACTATGTAAAGGATATTTACAGACCCTTTACCGATGAACAAATTTCAGCCAAAGTGGCCGAAATGCTTCGTCCTGTTGATATAGATGCCGATGTTGAAGTGCTGTTTCAATCAGTTGTGAATTTAAATAAGGCTTGTCCCAATGACTTGGGCGACTGGTATTTTACGGGAAATTATCCAACTCCGGGTGGAAATAAAGTGGTGAATTCGGCTTTCATAAATTACGTTGAAGGAAATAATGCAAGGGCTTATCAGTCTTGTTGTTAAAACGAAGTTTTTTATTGGAACTATTGTGAATAGATTTGCTTATGCAAATCTATTCCTGTTTTCAACCAGATATATGCATCAATTGGGTGCTCTTCTATTCTTATTTCACTTCTTTCATGTCCCAACCGAACAATGATGGTGTTGATAGACGGTACAATGAAAATATACTGGCCTAAAATCCCTCTTGCATATGGAATTTTCTCTCCATTGTATTGCATAATCCACCATTGGTAGCCATAAAAATCCACGAGATTTCCATCCCGGTCTTTTAGGTGAGAGGCAGGAGTTATAGATTTCTGAATGTATTTTTCGGGAATGATTTGGTTGCCCTTCCAGTTTCCGTTATTCAAAATTAGTTGCCCGATTCTTGCAAAATCTCTGGCATTGCTGTTAAAACAGCAATATGCCTTTTCCATTCCGTGCTCTCTGTCAATAGACCATAGTGCAGGAGTCTCAGCTCCCATGGGTTGCCAAAGCTTTTGCGAAGCATATTGCGAAACAGTCATTCCGGTTACTCGCGTCAGAATAGTTGCAAGAAGCTGGGTGTCGCCACTCCTGTAATTGAAGGTGCTTCCCGGCGAATCAGTTACCGTTATTCTGTGCATGAGAGCGTTCAAATCATTACCATAATAGGCTTTTGTTGTAATGGAGAAAGCTGAGCTATATGCTTCATCCCAATCTGTTCCCGAACTCATGGTCAGTAAATGCTCCAGGGTTAGCCCTTGTCCGTGCAAATTGGTGTAATCAGGTAAAAGCTCTTCTATGGGTAGATGAAGATTTTTTATGTAACCATCGTCTATGGCTGCACCGATTAACAGGCCTATAATGCTTTTGGCGACAGAGAACGAGTTGGATATGCTGGTTTTGTCATCATCATCTGCATAATATTCAAATATTAGCGAGTCGTTACTTATCACTAAAAACGCGGTGGTTTTCATCAGTTCTACTGAATCTTTTTGTTCATCTGAAAAGATCGGTATGCCATATAATGATGATGCTGGCCATGGTTGGGGGGCGTTTGTTTCAATTGTTCTGTTTGGAAAAATTTCGTAATCGTATATTCCCGGGTGTTGATGGATAATAGCTCTTTTTAAATAATATGGCAGAATGAACCATGTTGAAAGTATCAACATGGTTGTAAAAACAATGAACATTGTTTTTTTTGCATTTCTGTTAAAGAAATTAATCATCACACTTTGTGTTTTCAACCGAAGTATAAACTTAATAGTTCGTTAATGTTTTTTATTTACCTGATCTTAAATATATACATGCTAGCAGGCATGATGTTCAATTAGTTGATAATAAGAAATATGCCTGGATCTAATAATATAATCTCGAATATCTCGGGACTAACGATCTATTGTTAATGGGTATTATCAAAATGCAGGTGGGCTCAGCTTTGATCCATTTGATCACTGGGTTTCCATTCCCTGATATAAATCTCATCAGGAAATGCCATGGGTTTATATATTGATCGTTTCCCAATTGTCCTGAGGCACTCTTGTATCCCTTCGGCTACGCTGGGGTGAGGGTAAAATATTTTCAGGACTTCGCCAAGACTGTCACCCTGATTTATGAGGTGCGCCACAGAAACAATGTATGATGAAGCTTGCGGGCCAGAGGCACGCATACCTAAAATTCGTTGTTCGTGGTCATCGCTTACAAGTATTTTAATAAAACCAGTGGTGCTTCGCATGGCAATGGCACGGTTTATTAGTTTGTTTGAGTAATAAGCCGCTTTATAAGCAATTCCAGCTTTTTGAAGCATCTTTTCATTGGCTCCTACGGCGGCCACTTCAGGCTTAAAAAACATCAGTGTACTCATGTGTGAGTAATCCAGTGGATAACCAACTTTCCCGGCCATTTTTTCAACCGCTTTGCGTCCCTGTAGTTCGGCCACACTATATAATTGAGAATGCCCTGTAACATCGCCGGCGGCATAAATATTGGAAGGCTGTCCGTTTATAATGACCTGACAATTGTCGTTTATTTCCAATATGCCTTTATCAGTAGGTGTTAATCCTGCGTTTTCAGGCTTTAAATATTTCAGGTTCGAAACCCTGCCTATTGATATGAGAGCCACATCAACTTCCAAAACTTTGCTGTGCCCGTTGTCGTAGTCGAGAATGACCTCCAGGTGTCCGGGGTGCTTGACGATGGTTCTCAACTGAGCCGTATGATGGATGGTTACGCCGTTGCCGGTCAAATTTTCTGCCACATAGTCACTTACGTCATCATCCTCATATGGAAGTACCCGATTGGCTCTGTCCACCAAATGCACTTCTGTCTGCTTGAAATTTGAAAAGATGGTGGCAAACTCACAACCGATGATTCCTGAGCCAATAATAAGTATTCTTTCAGGGAAGTGCTTTAAAGATAGAATGCCTTCTGAATTGATGATTCGTTCGCCATCTACTTCAAGGTCGGGATATTTTCTGGGTTGAGACCCCGTCGCGATCAGTATGTTTTCTCCTTTTATATTCTCTTCGCCACTTTCTGTTTTAACAGAAAGTGTATGCTGGTCAATAAAAGAGGCCATCCCATGAATCAGTGTTATAGAGCCTTGCATTTGCTTGTTCCTTGCAAATGTTTCGATCTGGCTCCTCATTTGATATTGTTTCTCCTTAGCGGCTTGAATCACCGTGTTTCTTACCTGTTTGTAATCAACCGTTAAGCCACTGGCTCTGTAGCCTCTGTCTACGCGTGCCGCAACAGAGTAATCAAGCGAAAGCTCATACATGGTTTTGGAGGTGAGTGCACCGTTCATTATACCAGCGCCCCCAAGATGCCCTCCTTCAATCAGACAAACTTTCATTCCAAAATCAACACCTCTTACTGCAGCTGAAAAACCTGCAGGCCCACTTCCAATAATGACGAGATCGTATTGTTTCATCTGTCTAAAACTTGTTTTTCAATGGTCACCGAATACTCGGGACTCGTTTCATGAATCGCTTAATTTTATTGGTAATTTAAATAAAAAAAAGAGAAAGGCCATACGGAAGTTAAACTTTTCCACATGACCTTTGGTTCATTTATTTTTTAGATAATTCTCGTTATTCGTGGGTGTCATTTGGATTATAGGATTCAACATGCCTGTTTACTTTGGCTTGATAAAGTTCCTTTATGGTAATGATGATTCCTGTCTCTTCCACGTATCCAAAACTTTCGTTTACAGCTGTACCGAAAGTCCTCATAGATGGTGAAAGGTTCATGTAGGCATTGATCAGAGGAGGAATGTTTTCTCCCAATTCGCGTACCTTTTTACTTAACACTTTATAATCATCGGCATAAGAGTCGCAGGTGAAAATCTCTTTTACCATATCATCGGTAATTGAGGTTTTTACAGGTACTTTCGGATAAACCAAATTGTTTTTATCTCTGAAATAAACGCCCATAAATGCGCGGATTAGATCTTTGGCTTCCTGGTTATAATGGGTGTACATGGTTACTTTTCCAAAAAAGTATTGCATGTGTGGATTGTTCACGATTAACGTTCCTAAACCGTCCCATAAATTATCCAGAGCAAAAAGGCTTTTTGCTCCCATTTTGCTGGATTGGTATTGCGGTTGAACAAATGATCGACCCAATTCAATGGTGTGTGGCAGATAATCCTTGATAAACTCATCAGAAAAATTGAACATTTTGGATGTAGCAATTTCAACTTCTCCTTTATCATTGGATTTTACCTGGTCGCCCATGATGTAGCGATAGCCTCCGAGAATCTCTTTTTCGTCGGGATCCCAAACTATTAATTGTCTGTAAGGAACTTCCGATGTATCATAATCATCCAGGTCAATTTCTTTACCTGTTCCGCCTCCTGCTGTTCTAAATGCCAATTCTCGGAGTCTTCCAATCTCTTTCAAAAGGTTTGGTGCCTGCTCTGCCGAGAAGTCATAAATTCTGTTATCCCCCTTGTTGGTCTTCCTGACAAATATATCTTTGGTCATCTCTTCTTCCAACAAGTGCCGTGGCACTGGAGGTATTACTGGTTTGATGGAATCCATTTATTTGATTGTATTTTAATTTGATGCAAAATTAGTTGATTTTTGGTAACTCATAGACCATTTCCTTTATTTTTTCAGCACTTTGTGTGGGATTCGCCTCATTTTTAATGCTTTCCCATTTTATAGGTGTGCCAAATCTGATGGTCAGATTTTCTCCTCGTTGCTTATAGAATTCATCGGCAAGATAGAGCATCTCAATATTGGCTTTTATGCCCAATCTTTTTCGAATATTAGCAAGTTTATAGAAGAAGTTTGTATTCCTGCCTGTTATGTGTACCGGAACTATATCTCGTTGATGCTGAATGGCCTTCCTGACGAAATTCTTTTTCCACTCCAGATCTCTTATAACCCCTTTTTGCTTGCGACTTACAAGTCCGGCAGGGAACATCAAGATCTGGGCTTCTGAAGAATATGCCTCTTCCAGTGCAATGGCTGCCTCTCTGGAATGCGCTCCGTGTTTATTTAATGGCAGGAAAATATTATCCAGCCCCTTAATATTCATCAGGATGTCGTTAACAGGAAACTTTAGATTGGGGAATTTTTCTCCAACTGCAGTCATGAAAGCAATTCCATCCATCCCACCAAGGGGGTGGTTGGAGGCAAAGAGATATCTTCCACCAGATGGAATTTGATCTAATCCTTGTGTGTTATATGCCACCCCGAAACCATCCAATATGGCTTTGGAAAATTCAAGCCCTTTTTTATTCCGGTTTGAGTGGATGAATTGATTGATTTCATCCTGATGAGTGATCCGCTTTAGATATCGGACGATGAAACCGGGAATAATCTTCAATAATGCAGGGTTTTTACTTGCAAATACCCTCTCAATGTCAATAAGCAGTTCTTTTTCTGAATCAGGATCCTGATTGTTTCTTTCCACAACTCGATTTTTTAGGTTGATCACTTATTGTTTTGCAAACGAACATTTTCAAAATACCCCCAAGTATACGAAAAAAAAGCGAAATGGTTTGGTTTCCGACACTCAGTTGGTTTGTTTTAGTTAGTATAGACTATATAAATACTGCGGAGCATCTGGGTTTTGAATGCTTTTTGATAAAAAAATAGAAATAAAGTGGGTTAAAGTGGTTGATTGTGGTGTAAAAAAGTTTTACCTTTACCATCTAAAGGATAAAAGTGTAATGGTCACATTTATAGGTGATTTTGAATGCAGAGCCGATGCAAAAGGGCGTATCGTGCTGCCTGCCGCTTTTAAAAAAGCGATGGGGCAGGGCGAAATGCGCTTTGTTGTGCGAAAAGATCTGTTTGAAAATTGCCTTGTGTTGTACCCTTATGATTATTGGGAGGAGGAGTTGGATCGTTTGCGTGAAAAACTGAATCCATACAACAGAAATCATAAACAGTTTTTACGTGATTTCTTTCGTGGATCAGCCGAGGTTGCACTGGATGGAAATGGACGGTTTTTGATTCCACGCCGTTTAATGGATCAGGCAGGCGCTGATCGTGATGTGGTGTTGGTTGGAGTGGATAGGCACATTGAACTTTGGGCATCGGATCTATATCACTCAATTGCCGAAGATCCGGAAAAATTGGGACAACTAGCGGAATCCATTTTAGGGAATTTAGACAATAGTACACAAAAAGATAATGAGTAGCGGGATGAATGCCACCTATCACATACCGGTTTTGTTGCAAAGCAGCATTGATGGTCTCAACATAAGACCCGACGGGACTTATGTTGATCTTACTTTTGGAGGAGGTGGGCATAGTCGTGCAATTCTCGAAAAGCTTGACAACGGCAGATTGATAGTGTTCGATCAGGACGAAGATGCCTGGGAAAATAGGATTGATGACAGTCGGGTTGAATTTGTCAGGCATAATTTCCGCTATATTTATCAGTTTCTGAAATACCTTGAGGCAATACCAGTGGATGGGATTCTTGCTGATTTAGGAGTTTCCTCGCATCATTTTGATGCAGCCGACAGGGGTTTCTCTTTTCGGTTTGATGCCGAACTGGATATGCGTATGAACAAGAATCAGGCATATACAGCTGCAGACATTCTTAATACATACAGCGAGAAGCAGTTGATAACTGTTTTTAAACTCTATGGAGAGATCTCATCTTCCCGTCGTCTGGTTTCAGAAATAATGAATTACCGGAATGTAAAGCCATTAAAAACCACTTGGGAATTGAAGGAATTGGCTTCAAAACTAGCACCCCGAAAGGATGCAGCCAGATTTTACGGCCAGGTATTTCAGGCTCTACGTATTGAGGTAAATGGAGAAATGGATGCACTGAAGGAGATGCTGGAAAGCTCATATAGTGTTTTGAAGCCTGGTGGCCGATTGGTTGTTATATCATATCATTCACTGGAAGACCGGATGGTTAAGAATTTTATGCGAACAGGAGATGTTGAAAAATCTCAACCTGAAACAGACCTCTTTGGACACGCCAACACGCCTTTTAAGGTGGTAACCCGAAAGGTAATTGTCCCCGAAGAGGAGGAAGTGAATCTCAATCCCAGAGCCAGAAGTGCCAAGCTGCGAATAGCAGAAAGAGTAGAAAATGCATGATAATATAATTAATCAGGAGTTATGGCAGAAGAGAAGCGTTCGATGAATGAATTTGATTCTGGTCGTGAAGCGATGCAGGATATAAAGGGGTACACCTTAAAGGACTTCCTAAATGGACAGGTTTTTAATAGTGCATCGGTTGCAAAACAAGGCCCCTTTCTGTTTTTTCTGGTTTTTTTGGCATTTATTTATATCAATAACCATTATAGTGTAGAAAAATTGCTGAAGGAGCAGGTGGCACTTACAAGAGAGGTTCAGCACTTAAAATATGAGGCAATCACAACATCTTCCGAACTCATGCAAATGAGTCGGCAGTCGGAGGTGGTTAGAAGGGTACAGCAAGCAGGGTTGGGGCTGGAAGTACTTAAAACACCCCCGAGGGTATTAAAAGTTGATAAAAAATAAGGAGGAGGGAGACACATGGCCATAAAAAGAAGCATCATCTTCAGGGTGGGGATTATATATCTCTTCTTCTTGGGACTCTCTTTTTGGCTTATTTTTGAACTGATTTCGTTAAAACTTTTTGAGGCCGATCAATGGAAAGCCATTTCTCACAGCGGGAATGACAGAAACATTGTAGATGCAAACCGTGGTGAAATTCTGGATGTAAACGGACGGAAACTGGCTTGTTCTGTTCCCAGCTACCGGTTGTATATGGATTTGCTGGCAGAAGGTTTGACCGACGAACTGTTTAATGCACACATTGATTCACTGGCCTGGCATCTTTCTAATTTTTTCAGAGATAAAAGTGCCGCAGCTTACAAAAGAGATTTGACGCTGGCACGTCAAAACGGGCGTCGCTATCATATGGTTCATCCCCGCAGGATTTCTTACACTGATTTGCAAAAGGTTAATAATTTTCCATTATTCCGGCTTGGACGCAACAGGGGAGGATTTATTCCCGAGCAATTTGACCGTCGTGAACTACCTTTTGGTTCACTGGCTGCAAGAACCATTGGAAAACTTTATGGCGAAAGTTCCAAAGGCGGTATGGTGGGATTGGAGCATGCCTATAATGATGTTTTAAGTGGAACACCTGGAAGCAGTGCAATGAAACGTGTTTCGGGAAGGTGGGTGCCGGAAGTGGTTGTTCCACCTGTTGATGGATTGGATATTGTTACCACCATTGATATTGCTATTCAGGATGTGGCCGAACATGCATTGAGAAACCAACTTGTGAGACACAATGCCAGCCATGGTGTTGCTATTTTAATGGAGGTTCAGACTGGAGCTATTAAAGCCATCGCCAATTTGCACAGGATCAGGCAAGGAGTTTATATTGAGGACTATTTTAATTATGCCATTGGTGCATCAACGGAACCGGGCTCAACATTTAAGTTGCCGGTTATAATGGCTGCACTTGAGGATCGTGCAATTCGTATTACTGACAGTATTGATACCGGGAATGGCGCGTTTCGATATTTTGATCAAGTGATGCGTGACAGTAATCCAAGTGGTTTTGGAAAGTTGAGTGTAAGCGAAATTTTTGAAAAATCTTCAAATATTGGGATATCCAGAATCATTTTTGATAGCTATAAAGATAATCCAAGGCGATTTGTAGATCGATTGTATAATATGGACCTCAACCAACCTTTGGGTGTTGAAATACACGGAGAGGGGCGACCTTTAATCAAATATCCCGGAGATAACTCATGGTCAGGTACCACGTTACCTTGGATGTCTATTGGCTACGAGGTAAAGTTAACGCCGCTGCAAACGCTTACTTTCTATAATGCGGTAGCCAACAAGGGACGAATGGTTAAGCCTAAGTTTGTAAAAGGATACAGCAGGCACGGCCGTATGGTTAAAAGATTTTCATCCGAAGTAATAAACCCTTCTATTGCTTCACGAGAGACCATCGAGACAGCTCACCAGCTTTTATTGGGTGTAGTTGAGAGAGGTACGGCCACCAACATCAGAAACCGTCAGTACACAATTGCAGGGAAAACGGGTACAGCACAGGTGGCACGTGGAGCAGAAGGTTACAGGGGAGGGGGAAATGTTGAATACCAGGCATCCTTTGTGGGATATTTTCCTGCTGATAATCCTCGATATTCTTGCATAGTGGTAGTAAGCGCCCCCTCAAACAATGTATATTACGGAAATGTGGTGGCAGGAACTGTTTTTAGAGAGATTTCCGACAGAGTTTATGCGACAACCATTCACGAGGCTTCTACGCCGGTAATTGTAGCACAGAACCCGAACGCTGTCTTACCTTTTTCAAAAGGGGGAACCCGTGATGAGTTAAATAAGATTTATAGCAGATTGGGATTGCCGGTGTATGATAAAAGTACCGAAACTGAATGGATATCCACAATGGCAACCGATTCGGCAATTGTAATGCGACCCAGAACCATCCCGCCGGGATTGGTTCCGTCTGTAATTGGTATGGGAGCAAAAGATGCCATCGCGGTGTTGGAAAATGCAGGACTTAATGTACACATACAGGGAGTTGGGCGTGTTGTGAGTCAGTCACTGGCAGCGGGAACTTCCTTCAGGCGTGGAAATACCATTTACATTCGACTGAATTAAAGAGTCAATAGAACGTTAGACTTTTAGATATAAGTAAGTTTCTTATTATCAGTAGATTGTATAATACTACGATGGATTCATAAACGCCTGATAATTAGGCAAATAAAAAAGATTAACGATCTATTAAAGAGTAAAAGTTATATAATATAGTCTATAGAGTTTTAATGGCTTTTTGTCATTTTGGTAGAGGTGGTTTTAACAGTTTAGTAATCAATTAATCAGTGTTTAAGTAAGGTCTAAAAATCTTGTTCCTAATATTCTAAGAATCTGTTGTATGAAGCAATTCATTGATTATATCGCATTTCTTGAAGAGAAGAAAGTTGTTGGGAATGGCAATCCTAAACTGGATGCCATCGTGTTTGATTCAAGAAAGGTAAATGCCACATCGCTGTTTGTTGCCATGAAGGGCACTGTAACCGATGGCCATAAATTTATTCCTGCGGTTTTTGAGTCGGGATGTCGTGCGGTGGTATGTCAGGAATTGCCTGAAGCAATTCCTGATGATGCGATGGTTGTTCAGGTTCGGGATTCTCACGAAGCCTTGGCAAAATTGGCTGCCTTTCATTTCGATTTTCCTTCTGATAAAATGAAGGTAGTGGGAGTGACCGGAACCAATGGAAAAACAACCGTAGCAACGCTTCTTTACAGATTGGCGCTTGAACTTGGATATAAAGTTGGTTTGTGTTCTACGGTTGCTAATTTTATCAACGATGTTAAACTGGATGCATCTCACACCACTCCTGATGCTGTGACTCTTCAGGGACTGATGCGCCAAATGGTGGATGAGGGTTGCGAATATTGTTTTATGGAGGTGAGTTCTCATGCCCTGGATCAAAAAAGGGTGGCTGGTATCAACTACAGAGGAGGTATATACACCAACCTTACACACGACCATCTCGATTATCATAAAACGTTTGATGCATATCTGAAGGCTAAAAAAACATTCTTCGACAATATGGACAAAGAGGCCTTTGCTTTGGTAAATTGTGATGACAAAAACGGAATGGTCATGCTCCAGAATTGTAAAGCAAGCCATAGCACTTTCTCCTTAAGGGAAATGGCCGATTTTCGTGGACGAATCATTGAGAGCCTTTTCGAAGGCATGCAGTTGGAGTTTAACGGAAAGGAGATGTGGACTCCTTTCATCGGACGTTTTAATGCCTCGAATCTTTTGGCTGTTTATGGTGCCGCAAGATTGTTGGGATGGGATGAGCAGGAGGTGTTGAGATCTTTAAGCAGCCTAAAGTCGGTAGATGGACGGTTTGAAACCATCCGATCGAAAACCGGGGTTACCGGTGTGGTTGATTACGCCCACACGCCCGATGCACTGATTAATGTGCTGGAAGCATTAAATCAAATTCGCAAACCCGAAAATGAATTAATAACGGTGGTGGGAGCCGGAGGCGACCGAGACGCCACCAAACGGCCAATTATGGCTGCCGAAGCTGTTAAAAGCAGCTCAAGGGTCATCTTAACTTCTGATAATCCGCGAAGCGAAAACCCGGAAACCATCATTGAGCAAATGATGGAAGGTGTTCTCTTTAGTGATCGCATAAAAGTGATTTGTATTACAAACCGCAAAGAAGCCATTAAAACAGCCTGCACATTGGCTAAGAAAGGCGATGTTATTCTGGTGGCAGGTAAGGGACACGAAACATATCAGGAAGTTAAAGGTGTTCGCTCCCATTTTGACGATAGAGAAATTATTCGTGAATATTTTGAACAACTTTGATGAGTCTGTTTTTAAAAATGTTTGAAACACAAATACATGATTAACCAAGTATCCCCTTAAATAAACAGAAATGCTTTTTTATCTATTTGAATATTTGCAATCCATCGATTTTCCCGGTTCCGGGATGTTTCAATACATCTCTTTCCGATCGGGAATGGCTGTCATTTTTTCCTTACTCATAGGCCTTTTTATTGGTAAATGGGTTATTCGAAAACTACAGAAACAGCAAATCGGTGAGGTGGTTCGCGATCTTGGACTGGAAGGACAGTACCAAAAGGTTGGAACGCCTACCATGGGGGGCATTATAATTATTATCTCCATCCTCATTCCGGTGCTTTTATTTGCGCGGCTCGACAATGTTTATGTGCTGCTGATGGTAGTTACAACAGTTTGGCTGGGGATCATCGGATTTCTTGACGATTACATCAAGGTTTTTAAGAAGAACAAAGAAGGCTTGGCCGGAAGATTTAAAATCATCGGACAGGTTGGTTTGGGGCTAATTGTGGGACTTACGCTCTATTTTAACCAGGATGTGGTGGCACGAATTAAAACGCCTGTGCCCGATATGTACGTTGAATCTGTGGAAGGCGAAAAAGTTCAGAAAATAAAGGTTGAAACCATTAAAGCCCCCGTAACAAATGTCCCATTCTTCAAAAACAACCGGATAAACTATACTTCTTTGGTTGAGTTTTTAGGCGATAAAGCCAAAGCATGGGGGTGGGTGGTATTTGTTCTGGTGGTAACATTTATAATAACCGCCGTTTCCAACGGCGCAAACATGACCGACGGGTTGGATGGCTTGGCAACGGGCGTCTCCTCCATAATAGGCGTCACACTCGGTATTTTTGCCTACGTCTCAGGCCATGTCATTTATGCCGATTATTTAAACATCATGTTTATTCCGCACTCGCAGGAGTTGGTGGTGTTTATGAGTGCATTTATAGGTGCTTGTATCGGTTTTTTGTGGTATAACTCATTTCCGGCGCAGGTTTTTATGGGGGATACAGGCAGCTTGACCATTGGAGGCATCATTGCTGTTTTTGCAATATTGGTCAGGATAGAGTTGTTGATACCAATTCTTTGCGGAGTTTTTCTGGTTGAGAATTTATCTGTGATGATTCAGATTGGGTATTTTAAATATACCAAACGAAAATATGGAGAGGGTCGTCGTGTGTTTAAAATGGCGCCTTTGCACCATCATTATCAAATGAAAGGATATACTGAATCCAAAATCGTTACGCGATTTTGGATTGTGAGCATCATTTTAGCAGTACTGACCATTGTTACATTAAAGATCAGGTAAAATGCAAAAGGAAATTGTTATTCTGGGTGCAGGTGAAAGCGGAACAGGTGCCGCTCTTTTAGCTAAAAGCAAAGGATTCAAGGTGTTTGTTTCCGATATGGGACAAATAGCTCCCGGCTTTCGCCGTGAACTGGAGGAAAACAATATCCTTTTCGAAGAAGGCCAGCACTCATTTGAGAAGTTTGCCGGAGTAAATGAAGTGATTAAAAGTCCGGGTATTCCTGATTCAGCTCCGATTGTGGTTAAGTTGAAATCCAATGGGGTTTCTATTATTTCTGATATTGAATTTGCCGGAAGATACAGCAAGGCTCATATCATTGGAATAACCGGAAGTAACGGAAAAACCACAACTACGTTGTGGTTGCATCACATCATGAAAATGGCCGGACTTGATGCTGTTTTGTCGGGTAATGTGGGAGTGAGTCCGTGCAGAACGCTGGTTAGTCGCGACCCTGACTATTTTGTAATGGAATTGAGCAGTTTTCAACTGGATGGGATTTTTTCCTTTCGGGTAAATACAGCGGTGATTACCAACATCACGCCCGACCATCTGGATCGATACGAATACAGGATGGATAATTATGTGGCATCCAAATTCCGAATCATCCAAAACCAACTCAGCGACGACTGCTTTATCTGGTGTCTGGATGATGATGTGATAAACCGAAATCTGAGAAATGGAATCACACCTGCTCATTTAATGCCTTTTTCACTTGATAAAGAGTGCGCCGCAAGGATTGAGAATATGGAGTTGAGAGCAGAAATTAACGAGCGAAAACTCATCTTGCCAATTAATGAAATTTCTCTCGCGGGGAAACATAATTTGTACAATGCCATGGCTGCATCGTTGGCTGCTATGCACGCCGGGGTTGAGATTGAAGCCATTAAAGAAGGTTTGAGAACGTTTGGTGGGGTTGAGCACCGCCTGGAAAAGGTTGGCGAGAAAAATGGGGTGCTGTTTATTAATGATTCAAAAGCAACCAATGTAAACTCCACATGGTATGCTCTGGACAGTATGAAAAAACCAGTTGTTTGGATAGCAGGTGGAACAGATAAGGGAAATGATTATTCGGAGTTGAACGGATTGGTTAAAGAGAAAGTAAAAGCCCTTGTTTGTATGGGGTTGGATAATGCTCCGCTTGTTAATGCTTTTGGCACCATGGTGCCAAAATTGGTGGAGACAAAAAGTATGGAAGAGGCCGTTAAAATTGCCAAGGAATTAGCAGAAGAAGGTGATGTGGTGCTTTTATCTCCGGCTTGTGCCAGTTTCGACCTGTTTAAAAACTATGAGCACCGAGGCAAATTATTTAAGGAAATGGTTGAAAAAACTCGATAGAGCATGGGAAATCTGGTGAAAAAATATCTAAAAGGAGACTCTATTATCTGGGTTATCATTGTGATTTTGTCCATCGTCTCCCTGTTGTCGGTGTATAGTGCGACCGGATTCTTGGCATACAAATATCAGGGAGGCAACACATCGCATTATATGTTTCGCCAGCTTTTTTCGTTGGGAGTTGGATTTGGGGTCATCGTTCTGGTGCATAACATTTCCTATAAGTGGTTTGCCCGTTTTAGTCTGGTTGGTTTGTATTTCTCCATTGCATTGTTGGTCATTACATTAATTGCCGGGGTAAATCTCAATATGGCCAGTCGCTGGTTAACCATTCCGGTTATTGGAATTACCTTTCAGCCATCCGAGATGGCAAAATTGGCGCTGATTGTTTTTGTGGCCAGAGTTTTGGCTCAGCATCAGAAAGAGGATGAACCAACCCGAGAGGCCTTTAAGCCCATCATGTTTTATGTGATGATAGTGGCAGGTCTTATTTTTAGTGAAAACCTTTCCACATCACTTCTAGTGCTTTCGGTGGCAATGGCGATGATGTTTGTTGGCCGTGTACCACTGAAATATCTGTTGGGAACCGGACTTGCAGGCGTTTTACTTATTGTTGTTGTGTTGTTATTGGCTCCAAAGGTCACATTTTTACCGCGAGCCCAAACCTGGTCTTCAAGGGTTGAGCAGTTTTTTAGTCCTGATAAGGCCGACCGTTCATCCATGTATCAGCTGGAGCAGAGTAAGATTGCTGTAGCTTCCGGCGGATTCTTCGGAAAAGGCCCGGGCAACAGCGTGCAGCGCAATTTTATTCCACACCCATATAGCGATTTTATTTTTGCCATCATTGCCGAAGAGTATGGTTTTCTTGGCCCCTTTGTGGTTTTGCTGTGTTATCTCTTCCTGTTGGCGCGGATTGGGGTGATTGTGCATGCCAGTACCAGGACTTTCCCAGCATTTTTATCGCTTGGTTTGGGGTTGATGCTTGTTTCTCAGGCATTTGTCAATATGGGAGTCGCCGTCGGTATTTTTCCGGTTACGGGTCAACCGCTGCCGCTTGTGAGTCTTGGAACCACCTCTGTTCTGTTTACCTGTGTGGCATTCGGGATGATTCTGAGCGTCAGCAGGCATAACATGGAAGAGAAGGAGAAGGCCAAAAAACAATCTGCCGTTTCAGTCAATGGTGAAATGGCATAAACATTAAAGCAAATCTGATGACACTAAAGCAACCACATATAATAATCAGCGGAGGAGGAACGGGAGGTCACATTTTTCCGGCCATTTCCATTGCCGATGCTATTAAAAAGCAAATGCCGGATTGTAAAATCCTCTTTGTGGGAGCCAAGGGACGCATGGAGATGGAGCGGGTTCCTGCTGCTGGTTATGAGATTGTTGGATTGCCAGTTGCCGGTTTTCAGCGTCGGTTGACTTGGAAAAATATCACTTTTTTCTACAAGCTTGCAGCAAGTATGTATCAGGCACGGAAAATTGTGAGGCAGTTCAAGCCTCAGGTGGTTGTGGGAGTGGGTGGTTATGCCAGCGGTCCGGTTCTGCGTGCAGCATCTTCGGCGGGGATTCCTACTCTTATTCAGGAGCAAAACAGTTTTCCCGGTGTTACCAACCGGATTCTTGCCAAAAAAGCCTCCGCCATTTGCGTTGCTTACCCCGGAATGGAACGGTTTTTCTCGGCAGATAAAATCATATTTACAGGTAATCCCATCCGAAAGCAACTTTTGGAAAGCGTGGATACCGATGCAGCATACGACCATTTTGGATTGAAAAAGGGGGTGAAAACCATTCTGGTTGTTGGAGGCAGCCTAGGTGCAGGCAGCATCAATAAGGGTGTTATGAAAAGAATTGAAGAGTTGCGTGAGCAACCTCTTCAATTGATTTGGCAAACCGGTAAATTCTATTTTGAAGAGATTGACGCTCAAATGAGTGGCAAAAATCTTCCCAATGTAAAAGCAATGGCTTTTGTTCAGAGAATGGACTATGCATACAGCATAGCCGATTTGGTTATTTCAAGAGCCGGAGCCGGAACCATCAGTGAATTGGCGTTACTTGGTAAGCCTTCGTTACTGGTGCCATCACCCAATGTGTCGGAAGACCATCAAACCAAAAATGCCATGGCGTTGGTGGAAAAAGATGGTGCATTTTTGGTTAAAGATTCTGAAACTGAATCGAATCTTCTGCCAACCGCCATCGAGTTGCTGAATAATCCATCAAAATTGGCAGAATTAAGTGGGAATATTAAACTTTTCGCCAAGCCCGATGCCGGAGAGGTCATCGCAGGAGAAGTGTTGAAATTGATAAAGTAAGAAAAGTATCCTTAATATATATGAGTTTAACAGACAACATAAAGCAGGTTTGGTTCATCGGAATCGGAGGCATCGGAATGAGTGCCATTGCCCGGTATTATCATCTTAAAGGGATGAGGGTAGCCGGTTACGACCGTACGCCATCAGTTATTACTGATGCCCTTGAATCAGAAGGCATGGAAGTCTGTTTTTCTGATGGTGTTGAACAAGTCGGTGATGATTTTCGTGATGTATCAACCACATTAGTGGTTTTTACACCTGCTGTTGAGGCATCTCACCGGCAGTTAAAGTGGTTTCGGGAGCATGGTTTTTCTGTGTTGAAGCGGTCGGAAGTATTGGGATTGATTACACAAAACAGCACCGCTGTTTGTGTGGCCGGTACGCACGGCAAAACCACTATTTCTACCATGGCTACGCACCTTTTCAGACAGAGTAGCGTTGGGTGTACTGCTTTTTTGGGGGGCATTTCCAGAAACTACAGAACCAATTTTCTGTGGGATGAGAAATCTCCATTCACCATTCTGGAGGCAGATGAGTTCGACCGTTCCTTTTTGAGGCTGACACCTCAAACGGCGCTTGTTTCGGCTGTTGATGCCGACCATCTGGACATATACGGCAATAAGGATGAGGTTGAAAAAGCTTTCGTGGAATTTGGAAACAGAATAGCTGAAAACGGAAATCTTTTGGTAAAAAAAGGCATTGACGTCAACTGGGAATTGAACAACGGTGTTCGGATGTTTACCTATTCACTGAATCAGACGGCTGATTTTTATGTAAAGGATGTGAAGCTTCAAAATGGCCGTTACTGTTTTAATATGGTCACACCTTTTGGCGAAATTGAAGGGTTAACTTGCGGAATTCCCGGTTTGGTCAATGTTGAAAACGCCATTGGCGCAATGGCGTTGGCATTGCTCAATGGAGTAGATGAAGAGGAAATAAAGGAGGCATTGCCAACATTTACCGGTATAGCAAGGCGTTTCGATGTTTTAATCAATCACCCACAATTGGTTTATATCGACGACTACGCCCATCATCCCGAAGAGATACGAGCCACATTGTCGAGTGTGAAAAATCTTTACCCGGGAGTGCCCGTAACCGGCATTTTTCAGCCTCATCTTTTTACTCGTACAAGGGATTTTGCAGCAGAGTTTGCCGCTTCGTTATCTGTGTTGGATGAGGTTTTATTGATGGATATTTATCCTGCTCGGGAAAACCCCATTGAAGGGGTGGATTCGCAGTTGATTGGTGAAAAAATAAAAAATATCCCTGTGATATATTGCAGCAGAACCGATGTTGTGGAAAAACTCAATATAACCACTCCACGAGTGGTTATATCCATGGGAGCCGGAGATATTGACAGGGAAGTGAATCGTTTTAAGGAGAAAATTGAACAGTTTATCAAAGAAAAATAATTGTTTATAAAACTCTTTGATTTGTTGATAAATAAACTGTTCGGGAGGAAGATTGAGAGTGTGAAAAAGTTTATATTTAAGCGAATTATAATGTTTTGGAAGTTCGGGATTTAATGAAACGAGCCATGAGCAACTATTTCTCACACAGGAGTATGACTGGTTTGGCGAGTTCCATGTGGCAACTGAATAACAAATTATAGACACATGAAAAGAGCGTTAAACATACTAAAATGGGTGTTTTTGGGGATTTATTTTCCCCTGATGCTTTCGTTTGTTTCAGTCAGCTCGCGTTCCACAATTTGTATTGACGTTAATGTGGTGGTTCGGGACAGCATGGAGGCAGGGTTTGTTTCTGCTGCTGACATACGTTCGACCATACTCGATAAATATCCTGATTTGCTTGGTTCGCCCATAAATAAGATTGATTTTTATAAGATGGAGAATTTTGTAAATGAGCATACTGCCATCAGTACCACCCAGGTTTATAATACAGCCCGCGGGGTTTTACAGGTGATGGTGAACCAGCATCAGCCAATTGTTCGGGTATTTGCCCCCGATGGAACTTATTACCTGGATTTAAATGGTCAGCGCATTCCCGTTTCCAACCGCTTTACAGCGAGGGTTTTGGTGGCAAATGGTCATATTCCGGCCGATAAAACAGATTTGGTAAATGTATCACGGATAATTGCTACCGACCCGTTTTGGAATGCTCAAATGGAACAAATCTACATTCGACGAAACAATGAATACATATTGGTGCCACGTGTCGGTGAACACTGGATTTTACTTGGTCAACCCGAAAGGGTTGAGCAAAAACTAGCCAAATTAAAAGCGCTTTATCAACATGGCCTCGACCAGTTGGAGTGGAATGAATATCAATTGATTAATCTAAAATACGAAAGTCAGGTCATCTGTTCCAGAAACAGAGATTTATAGAATATTGTGTTGTTCTGGAAGTTTTAGCTTCCAAATGAAAAATAGAAATATGATGAACCCCGAATCTAAATTAATCGCAGCTGTTGACATCGGAACCACGAAAGTGGTTGCCGTGGTTGGTCGTAAATTGCCCGATGGTGGCATTGAGGTACTTGGCATTGAAAAAACTCCATCAACGGGAGTTAAGCGCGGAGTTATTTCAAACATCAGCGAAACGGTAAATGCCATAAGAATGGCTGTGTCAAGTCTGGAGTCGCGTCTGGACATACACATCACGGATGTGTATGTTGGAATGACCGGATATGCCATGAAGAGCTTCTCGAACAGAACTTACAAGTTCATAGAACCCAATAGCGAAATTTCTTCATTTGATGTTGACCAGTTGCGCAACGACAGCTATAGAATATCTCTAGACCCGGGAGAAAAGGTGGTGCATGTCATTCCACAGGATTACACTGTTGACAACGAATCCGGGGAGAAAAATCCCGTAGGCATGTCGGGTCATCGGCTGGAAGGGTTCTTTCACGTGGTAATTGGCCGAATGCCAATTATTAAGGACATCGAAAAATGCATTCACCGTGCTGGATTAAATCTGGCCGGTATTGTGCTTGAATCATTGGCTTCATCGCACGGGGTATTAACAGATGAGGAGATGGAGGCTGGTGTTGTGATGATTGATATTGGCGGCGGAACCACTGATTTTGCCCTGTTTTACGATGGAATAATACGGCATACTGCCGTTATTCCTTTTGGAGGAAATACAGTTACAAATGATATAAAGGAGGGATGTTCCGTTTTGCATAAACAGGCAGAATCTCTTAAAAAGCAATTTGGTTCAGCCATCGGCAGCATGACTCGTGAGGATATGGTGGTTGCCATTCCGGGAATGCCTGGTTGGGAAGCCAAAGAGATTTCCTTCCAAAATCTGGCCTACATCATCCAGGCTCGTATGGAAGAGATTATTGAATACATCGCTTATCATATTGAAAAATCAGGGTATTACGATAAGCTTGGCGCAGGAATTGTTATTACCGGAGGAGGTGCTTTACTTAAAAATATTGCACACCTGGTAAAACTTAAAACAGGCCTTGATGTTCGAATTGGACAGCCCGACACTTATTTAAGTAAGGTTGTATTACCCGATGAAGACAACGCTACCTATTCAACAGCCATAGGATTATTGCTGAGCAGCAGTTTGTATACCACTCCTAAATTTGTGGAGCAGAAGCTGTTTGATACTTCTGTTGATGAAGATAGAGCGGAAAGCCCCAAACAGAAGAGAAACGCACGAACCAAATCTGTGAAATCCAAAATAAGTAAGGAAGCCGGTTATATAACCGGCGACCTGTTTGGGAACCTGAAAAAGAGCATAGCCGGAATCTTTGATGAAAAAGATGTGGAGATGTAATTTTTGTTTTATTTGAGAAGCTTGCAAATCAGTAGCATATGACAGATGATTTGATGAATTTTGAAATACCCAGTCACCGTTCTTCCATCATAAAAGTGATTGGAGTTGGGGGAGGAGGAAGTAATGCAGTAAATTACATGTACAACCTTGGCATTAAGGATGTCAATTTTGTTGTGTGTAATACCGATGCTCAGGCTTTGGTTAACAGCCCGGTTCCAATTAAGGTTCAATTGGGTGAATCGTTAACTGAAGGCCGGGGAGCCGGAAATAAACCTGACAGAGGACGGCAGGCTGCTATTGAGAGCATTGGTGACTTAACCCGCGTTTTGGGAGACAATACAAAAATGGTCTTCATTACAGCAGGTATGGGTGGAGGAACCGGAACCGGAGCAGCTCCCGTGGTCGCACAAACGGCTAAGGACATGGGTATTTTGACTGTTGGGATTGTGACCATTCCTTTTAAGTTTGAAGGAAAGGTCAGGATTTCTCAGGCCATTGATGGCATTGCTGAAATGGAAAAACATGTGGACTCTCTTTTGATCATTAATAATGAAAAATTGAGAGAGATGTACGGGGATTTGAAGCTGAGCAATGCGTTTTCCCGTGCCGATAATGTATTGGCAACTGCTGCCAAGGGAATTGCTGAAATCATCACGGTGCACGGATACATCAACGTGGACTTTGCCGATGTAGAAACCGTGATGAAAGACAGTGGTGTAGCCATCATGGGATCGGGAACCGGAATTGGTGAATTTCGCGCCATTGATGCCATTCAGGCAGCACTTGAATCGCCACTGTTGAATAACAACAAAATTGAAGGAGCAGGTAATATTCTTCTGAATATTACATCCGGCAAGGATGAAATAACCATGGACGAGGTTGGTCAGATTACCGATTACGTACAGGATGTAGTGGGTCATTCAGCCTCCATCATCTGGGGAACCGGAAATGAAGAGAGTCTGGATGATGAAGTGACTGTTACCATCATTGCCACCGGTTTTGCCTACAGCAATATGGTTGAGCCTACACCGGCCGTTCCTGAGAAAAAAGTAACTCGCCTCGAAATGGATTCTGAAGGCAACCTCTCTCCTGTGGGTGATGAATCTCCATCTTTTGTGGACTGTGAAGATGAGATTGAGATGGATGATTTACCTCCCAGGGTTGTTCAGTTTTCGGATGTGGATAAGGAGAGAGAGAAGAAGATTGAACTTCTATATGGAAAATCAGAAAAAGAGAAGCGAAAGACCAGCGATGAGGATGATATTTTTGCCGTGGATGATGACGTCGAGCCGCTCTTAATTGATAAGAGGTCTAATGATTCATCTGTTTCTGTAGATCCAGAGGATTTACTGGATGAAAAACGAATTGATGAAATTGAAAATGTTCCTGCGTATAAACGCAGGAATGTGCGACCGCAAAACCAATCTTCGTCAGTATCAGTTAAAGATGAGCCGCGTGTTTCCAGATTTTCCATAACCGACAATGGAGGTAAACCAAAAATCAGTCCGAACAACCGTTATTTACATGATAATGTAGATTAAAAGTAAAAGATTATGAGTTTGTTTGAAAAAGTAAATGAAGATATTAAGGCAGCCATGAAGGCTCGCGAAAAAGTGCGTTTAGACGCACTCAGATCCATCAAAAAAGAGTTGCTTGAGGCACGTACGGCCAAAAATGCGGGTGGTGAAGTTTCTGAGTCTGATGAGGTTCGCATTTTGCAGAAAATGGTGAAGCAAAGACGTGATTCTGCGGAGATTTATGCTACCCAAAATCGTCAGGAAATGGCCGATCAGGAGAATCAGGAGGCTGAAGTGATATCAGGATATCTTCCGGTTCAGTTAACCGCTGAAGAGCTTGAATCTGCTGTGAAAGAGATCATCGTAACTACGGGCGCTTCATCCATGAAAGAGATGGGTAAGGTGATGGGAGTTGCTTCTTCTATGCTTGCCGGTAAAGCAGATGGGAAGGATATTTCAGCCATGGTAAAGAAGTTGTTGAGCTAATAATAAATTAACTGAGGAGGGTATGATATAAAAACGGCTGCTTCTGTGAAGCAGCCGTTTTTTGTTATTTCTTATCTGAGCAGAAGATAATACTGCTCAGATCCCTGATTTTTTAATAAAACCTTAATCTTCTGTCAACTATTGAAGCTTCCTCTATCATGTTTTCAATCAGATGATGGTCGACTTTCATGGTCAGATTCTGATTGATTTCCCGCATGATGTTCTCAACAGAAGGTTCACGTTCTTCAATATTGGTTACCCGTACCACATAAACGCCATTGTTTCCTCTTACAGGAACAGAAATTTGGTTTAGTGGTGCATGAGCGGCCAACGAAACCAACGCAGGTTCAACGCCGGCGCCTGGAACCTGAAAAGATCCAAAAGTAACACCATTAGCTACCATTACTGTTTCACCAAGTGCTTCTGCGATGGCTTCCATGTCTAATCCGGTAGCTGCTTTATCCTGGAATCTTGCTTTCAAAATCTCCGCTTTTTTATCATTGCGTAATTGGCGCTCAATTTCACTTCTTACGTCAGCCAAAGGTCTTACTCCTTCTCTGTTAACAGTTGTGAGATGAGCCACTACAAATTGGTCGCCAAGTTCAAATGCAGGCGACATAGCTCCTTCTGATGCTTCATATGCCCATCTTACCACTTCTCTTGAATTTTGAAGAGCGCCAACCGATCTGTCATTCTCTCTGATGTTACGACCAAAACGTTTAGTTAATCCTTCCTCTTCAATTGCCTGATTAAATTTCTCAGGTGTATTATTTACAGCGGCAAAACGAGTTGCCCTAGTGTATACATCCTGATAAGTTCTTGAGCTGTAGTTGATGTTTCTTGCCAGTGTTGCAATCTGATATTTAGGTGTTGGTCTGCCTTGTTGTTGAATGTTGATGATATGCACACCAAATTGAGTTTCAACTTTTACAATGTCACCGGTGCTTCCCTGAAATGCAGCATCATTGAATGGCTGAACCATCATTCCTTCGCGGAACCAGCCCAAATCACCTCCATTAACGGCTGATCCGGGATCTGTTGAGTATTCACGAGCCAGAGTGGCAAAATTTGCACCGCCTATTATTAAATTCATTAAACTGTCTGCTACGGCATGGCTCTCTGCCGGTGTCATTTCCTGAATTAATATGTGACGTGCACGTACAGAATCAGGAATATTATTGACGGCAACCAGACGGGTTAATCTGTAGCTCTCATTTTCAAGATATGGTCCATGTACGTCACCAACTGAAGCATTGGTCACAAACTGCTCTAGTCTGGAACTTAATTCTGATGCACGATAGTTTCGACCTGTAAATGGCTCATCAGAGTTCAGATTAACAAATTGAGCAGCGTCAAGATCCTCAGCCGAGAAACGATCATACATATTGTTGATCCAATCCTCAGCAGCACGTCTGTCCTCCTCAGTTGGCTCAATTACAAAAGTTACATACTCTATGGCCCTTGAGGCCTCTTGTTTAAATCTGTTGCGGTTTCTGTTGTAATAATCTCTGATTTCGTTGTCGGTAACAATTACATCAGCATCGTCGATGGATGTAAACCTTGCAGTAACAAACTCAAAGTCAACAGCATGACTTCGCGAGCTTATTTCAGAATCTTTCCATATAGATGGTACAAACATCCCTCTTTTGATGGCGGTGGAAAATTTGTTGTAGGCTCTTTCATTCATGAGCTGCTCTTCCATCATCATCCAATAGAAATATGCAATGTGGTCACTGTTCTTCATCATCAGGAAGTTGACAACCTGTTGTTGGTCAAACGCTCCTGTTTGTGGGTTGGCAAATAAGGGATGCTGACGAATGGCCGGGTGAATGTTTCTTCCGGTTACCATGTCCATCAATTCTTCTGATGTAACCCTAATCCCAAGTTCTTCATATTGTTCTTCCAGCAGGATCTGATTGACCATTTGCATCCAGACCTCTTCTCTTAACCTGTGTACCTCTTCCTCTGAGAGGGAGGATACTCCACGGTTGAGTTTGTTGAACTCTTCCATCTCGGTTACTCTATTCTGGAATTCCTGGATGCTTACTGAGGTGCCGTTTATATTTGCGACTTCATCCTGAGATCCTGAAAATACAGAACCTCCAGACCCCATAAAATCCATCATGATAAATGCAAACAGGGCAAAGCCAATAAATATGGCTACAAGAAGACCTCCTTTTCTACGTAATGTTTCTAAAGTTGCCATTCGAAATACAGATTTAATATTTAGCTTTTTAAAACAGACTACGAATATACAAAAAAATGCTTTACATGATTCTAAACCTGATTAAATCATATATTTATATGTGAAGCACTATGTTGTGTTAATGCGATAAGTGGTTTGTATGTCAGGCTTTTATAGAGATTTGAACAAGTTCGACCTTGGATTTTGTCGCTTCAATTATCTGTATGTTGAAATGTTCAAAATCTAACTCTTCATTTGGCGCCGGAATGGCCTCGTTTTTAAATAAAATAAGACCTGCAAGCGTTTCATAATTGTCCGATACCGGGAGTTGCAAGGTAGGGTATTTGTCGTTTAGGTAGTCTATCTCAAAGCGACCACTGAATTGATAGGTGTATTCGTCAATCTGTTTCTCAATCAGATCGGAAGTGTCGTGTTCATCGTCTATTTCTCCGAATATCTCCTCTAGGATATCCTCCAGAGTTACAATTCCTGCTGTGCCACCAAACTCATCAACAACAAGTGCGATGCTTTTATGCTCTTTGGTAAAGGTTTCAAGGAGTTTGCTGGCTGCCATTGTTTCCGGTACTACCGACAAAGGACTGATGATGTTCCTTAATCGTTGTGGATTTCTAAACAGGGATGAAACATGCACGTACCCAATGATGTCGTCAATGTTTCCTTTGAAAATTAGGATCTTAGAATGTCCTGTTTCAATAAATTTTTGTCTGATATTATCCAGTGTTTCGTCAATATCACACGCCGCAATTTCTGTTCGGGGTATCAGACATTCTCTTACTTTTATGTTGGAAAAATCAAGTGCATTCTTAAAAAACTTCATCTCTTCCGGCATGGGTTCGTCTTCATCTGCTTTTTCCTGATGTTCGGTTATGAGATGACTCAAATCAACAGCACCAATAACTATGCTGCTATCTTTAGGGATGCCGGGAGCTTTCAATATTTTTCTAATGAAAAAATTGGAAAAACCTAATACGAGTTTTGAAAACGGGAAAAATATTGAGTAAAAGATGAAAAGGGGAATCGAAAGAAGGTTTAAGGTAAACCCGGGGTTTAACCTGAATAGGATTTTGGGGAGAAATTCAGCAACAACAAGTATGATGATGGTACTTATGATTGTTTGGATAAACAACACAGGAAAATCACTTTCGAAGAAGCGATTTATTTCAGGCTCTATCAGGTTGGCCATATATATACCATATACCACCAACGCGATGTTATTTCCTATTAATATGGTGGAAATGAATAGCCCCGGATTGGAATGAAACCGATCGGTTATTTTGCTCAAACGCGGTGTACGCTTTCGATTAAGCTCAATCAGAAGTTTGTTGGAGGAAAGAAAAGCCATCTCACTTCCTGAGAAGAATGCTGAAAGAATTAAAGTAAGCAGAATAACAGATGCCTGATCCATTGGTTGCGGTTTTCTTTCCTGAGTTTAAATGAGGTTTAAAGTTAGTAATTTCTTTAAAGATTAAAAACCGTATGGTTTTTAATCTTCCGAAATTGTTGGTCGTTGTTGATTCCTTTCGGGCGCGATAACTTCCGGCTCATCTTCTGAAGCAGTTCCGGTTTGTAAATCATCAACCTGCAAAATACCACTGATGTTTTTAATGATGTAGTTTTGCATTCTTTCATCTGACTCAAATCCGTATCCGGTAATGATTTCTGTGTCGGTGGTAATTTTTATAAACTGATCTGAATAGATGATCTCTTTTTGTGCATCCCAAAAAAGCAACTCAGTATTGATTACATCTCCGTCGGTATTAACTGCTTCAACATCGTTGCGCAGTTCCCATAAATCGTCGTCCTGATAATATATGGCTTCGTTACTTTTTATCTGCGCATCAACCTCTTGCTCGTTATTATAAACGAAAAGGTGAAGGCCTTTTGGGAATTCAATAGTTGGTTCCTTTCGTTGATCAAATTGAAGCATTTCGGGGGTTATAAACTGGTATTTAATTTTTCCCGAATCGGTAATGGTGGCTGTCAGATCATGAAGGATTAAACTGGGTAGTTCTTCCCGGTTGGTGAGCTCCTGTATCTCTTCCGGCCTGTTAGGCTTACAGGAGGAAACAGAAACCATTAAGGCAAGTAGTGTAAAAACGCTACCTGCCTTAATTAAATCAATGGTTTTTAGCCTGTATAATGGTGCTGTTTTCAAATGAGCACTATTATTATCTGGTTCGTACTGTGGTTCTCTCATTTATCCATCCACCTACGGTGTATGTAGCTCCGGCTTCAAGACCTCTAAAGAATATCTCTTCGGTGGCCGGGAAATGCTCGGAGAAAGCTCTGATTTGCGAATTTGCCTCTGATTCAAATGATGAGTCAACAGATTTTGCTCTCATAAATTTATCTACTGCTGCCCAGTATACGGCTTTCTTTTCAAAATCATCGTTTCCTACCTGATCAGCAGCTGCTGCATAGGCTCTGCCAATGGTCATAAACGGAGCGCCCCAATTGGGTCTTGCATCAATGGCACGAAGTGCATATCTTCTGGATGCAGGATAATTTCCTTTTGACAGGTGAATCTGAGCCAATTGGTGCAAATATTCTCCTCGTTGATTATCATCTTCGGTGAGTTCTATAGCTTCACCAAAATATTCAATGGCTCTGTCAAAGTTTCTGGCTTTCAGATGCATTCTGGCCAACCCGTATGCAGATGCTCCAGATGGTTCAATGTTGTGCTGATATTCAGAGACCTGATAAAGCAGTTCAGAGTCCTCACACAAACCTCTGGCTAGTAATTGGTTTACTCTTCTTAACCAGCTTAGGTCGTATTTATTCTCTTCCAGTTGAGGAGCATATAATTTTTCAATTACCTCACAATTGGCTGCGCCACTGTTTACAAACAAACTTTCTACACTCTCTTTTACAGTGTTAAGTGTTTCATGCTGGCTGGCAAAACTTTGATCTCTTAACTGAAAATCTACTATTTCGGAAACAGTGGTATAGTTTTTTACAAGATCTTCGGCAGTTAATTCACCCATTCGATAAAGTTGAACTGAACTGCTCATGTAGGTTGCCAATACAGGAACTTGCGAGCGCCGCTTTAATTCGTTTATCGACTCGTCAAGCAAAACGTACGCTTCACGAAGAACCTGATTGTCGTTCCTCTTATATCTAAGCATATCAAGTGCTTTGTTGCCTTTAATAATAGGGGTAGGAACCCTTGGATGATCTCCAAAGTGTTCCATCCGCTGGTCATACACTCGCATCAATAGCTGATAAAGTTCTTCAAATTTTGCAGGGTCTCTTGTTTCTCCCAGTCTCTGGCGCACCATGTTTATGCCGTCAATGTAAATATTAACGTGTGCTGCCGGACATTCGTCTAAAACTTGAATCCATGAATTCCATGCATCGTTGATGTTATTATTACGAAAATCTTCTGAATAGAGAGACAGATTACGGATACAACGAATACTGTCTTCGCCTATTCCGTACCTGGTGCCGGACTCTAGTCCTGTTTGTGCTAAAGTTTGGGTGAATGTGATGATCAACCCAATAGCAATTAGTTTTATTGCTTTCATGATCCTGTGGTTTTAAATTGCCTTTTCCCGAGTCCTTGAACAGAATGTTCTATTATGGACTCTAATTTGCTGTTATGTTTGTGTTTGTTGATTCTGATCTAATTTAATCAAACCTTCTTTGTCTGAACCAAAACTCCTGCATTGTAAAGTTTAAGGTAAACCTCGTATAAGTTTCCGATAAATCATTACTGTCAGATGTTCCTCTCATGCCATATTCAAATCCTAGATTAATTGACGTAAAAGTTCTTCCTACTGGTAAACCTAAACCAAATGTCATGCCAAAATCTGTAATTTGGTTGTTGTTGTATTTAAGATAGTCTTCGTAATAGCGCAGTCCTGCACGATACCTTACACGTTGAAAATACCTTGTGGCTGTTCTTTCATTTGGAACAAGTTCAGCACCCAATGAGAGCATATTAGTATTTACTGTTTGACTTATGTCGTCCGGAAAATTAGCACTGCTCCACCTTTGAGTAGAGTAGTCCATCGCTAGCAGAAATCGCTCATTAAATCTGTATGAGGCACCTACTCCCAGATTCATAGGCATTTCAAACTCGTTGTTGTTCCAACGTAATGTGCTGCTGGATATGGTATCGCTATTAAAAAACAGGCTACCATCGAGTTGATATTGTCTACCTGTAGCCAATGTGGTTGATGTTTTACCCCGCATCGGTGTTCTTGGACGGAATACAGCTCCAAGCGTTAAATGTTCATTTACATTATACTGTACTCCAAAATCAAATATAAATGAGTTAATCTGATGATGATTTTGTAGTCCGTGAACTCTTATGTTATCTCCAAGAAACTCACTAAATGAGGTGTGTTTGATGTTTCCAAACCAATACGATGCATGAACGCCCAGATTTAAATTGTCGCTAATTTTAATACCAACCCCTCCATATGCGGAAGAGATATTTCCTGTTCCAATGGCAGATTGAAGTACCGGATTATCTTGAGGTGATTGAATGATCTCAAATTGGTATCCTGCTTGTGAAACTGGTTTTACTCCAAATGAGGTTCTGACTCTTGGGCTGACTGGAAATCCAATCGCAAAATAATCAAAGTAAAGATCAGAGAATGTTTGAGACTGATGATTGTGCGACAAGGTATTACTGTTGCCTGAAACACCAACCTCAAAAAAGAAATTAAGGGAGTCTATGGCACTGTACGATGCCGGATTTAGGCTGTTTAAGTGCCGGGACGTTCGAACGCCGATACCTGTACCGCCCATGGCTTCATTTCGACCAAATCCACGATAGTTCATTTCGCCTATGCCATACCTGGAGGTAGGTGAATATGTTCTGGTTTGGGCTGTTGAGATGCCGACTGTTGATAATAAAATAATTGTTGTAAGCAGAAGCTTGATTTGTCTATGCATTGTTTTCCAGTATTCTATTTAGTCCTAGCAAAACTAAATTTTGATTTACAAAGATGGGCTTTTTTAACTTTCTGACAAAAAAATCTGAGTCTCCACCTGTAATAATTGTGTGTAGAGAACCCCAGTTTTTCATACAGAAGTCACGGTAGCCTTCTATTTCAAAAATCATTCCATTAATTACTCCTGATGCAATTGCCTGATTAGTTGTTTCTCCCGGAATGTTGCTGTCCTCATTTCTTGATATCAATGGTAATTTACCGGTAAACTGATTCAAGGCTTTAAATCTGGTTTCCATTCCCGGAGAAATACTTCCTCCTATGTATTTGTCATTCAGCAAAATGTCGTAAGTGATTGCGGTTCCTGCATCAATCACTAATATGTTGGTGGCAGGGAAGAGGCTCTGTGCACCGGCTACGGCAGCAATTCTGTCTTTCCCCAGGGTTTCGGGTGTTTTATAATGATTAAAAAAGGGGAGGAGCGTTTGATGATTTAATATAACAACCTTCCCTGCAATTTTATCGAAAACAGACATATTAAGTGTATCGGTAACACTGCAAATGATTGCTGATTGTGGTTTGTACTCTCCGATGATACTTTTCAGTTTCCCTTGGTCATTGTTTGGAATACTGTCAAAGTGAATTAATGTCTGTTGGTCAAAAACCCCAAATTTTATGGCACTGTTTCCCTGATCTATTGCTAACTTCAACATGTAAATCATGTTTAGTTTATAGAAAAATAGTCTGCAAATTTAATTGATTTATTGTACTTACACCATACCTGGGAATAATTTAAGCCATTTGTTTTATTATTCTCTTCTGTTTCGGTGTTTTTTTAATAAATATTAACCTGGTGACTTTTTTCGGATAGAAATTACCTGTCTGTAAGGATTGCTCGCCTATCCTTTTATACTATTGAAAGAGAATTATCATATGAGAAAAGTACTGATAGTTGAAGATGATAAGTTTTTAGCTGCTATATTTTCTTTGTTTATCAAGGATTTGGGTCATTTATTGGTAGGAAGGTGTCAAACCGGTGCTCAGGCTTTGGAAATGTGTCAGTCCGAGAAACCCGATGTTGTTCTTATGGATATTCATCTGGAAGGTGAAATAGATGGCATTGAAACGGCAGAAAGGATTCAACGGGATTTTGAAATACCGGTAATATTTGTTACCAGCGACACAAGCAGCCAGGTAGTGGAAAGAGCTATTGTGGCAAATTCATACGGATATCTTGTAAAGCCTGTTCAAAAAAACGAGTTGAGCATCACCATCGATCTGGCATATTACAAGCATAAGGCTGTAATTGATCAAAAAAGACGGGAACAGAGTTTTCGCCGGTATCTTGCTGAGGCGCCGGTGGCTGTAATAATTGTGCATGACGGACGTATTCAGTATCTTAATATGAATGCTCTGGATCTGTTTCATACTCATTATATCGAGGATATGATCGGACTACCTCTTGTCGATTTTGTTGATGACTGCTCAAAGGGTGCATTTAATGAGTTTATTAGCAATGATGCGGGGACAGGTAGGGTGGCTGAAAGGCACGATATTGTTTTTATGGGGCTGCATAAAAAACCATTGGATGTAGCCATTACCGGTTCCTGGATCGAATTTAACGGAAAACAGGCCTTACAAATCGTAATGATGGATATCACGCCTGAAAAATCAGCCATCAGAGATTGTGAGAAGTTGAGATATGCGCTTTTTATGGGTGGAAAAGGGGTTATGATTCTTGATCAAAGCTTAAAAGTCTCAGGGGTTACTCCCGGCTTCAAAAGTTTAATCAGATTAGAACAGGGGTCAGATATCAACGATCTTAATATGGATGAGAGGTTGTTAATGAGTTTGCTAAACGGAAATTCAGAAGAGCAGCACGAAACAACCATTTCATACATGAACAAAAGCTACAAGTGTATGGTGTTTGCCATAGGGCAAACACAAAAGAAGAACCGCGAACTTATAGTTAAGATTGTTGAGTAGTGCGAATATCCTCAATCAGCTGGTAAGCATCTGTTATTGATGCCACTTTGGAAACAATCAGCCATAGTTTGCCATTCTTTTCTTCCATCTTGGCTTTTTTGTGGTTGCTTTGCAACCATAAAAGTATTTGTCCGAATGTGCCTGACTGATAAAAAGGTGAGGATTGATTACTTACAAAATTGACTCTTACTGTATTATTTTTGTAAGATATCTTTTCCATTCCTAATGACTCAGCTAAAATGCGCATCTTAACCACCAAAAGAAGTCCTTCGGCTTCTTTTGGAAGCTCTCCGAAACGATCTTCTGTATTTTTCCTGAAAGCTTCAATTTTTTCAATCTCCTTAATATTATCCAGTTCCCTGTAGAGATTCATTCTTTCGGCAATGTTGCTAACGTACTCTTCTGGTAACCTGATGTCTGCATCGGTTTCAATCTGGCAATCTGTTACATATTTCATGTTTTTTTGAAGCGATTCAGATTGTTTCAGGGTCTCAGGGTATTCGGTTTCTCTGAGTTCCAGAAGGGCTTCTTCCAGAATGCGTTGATAGGTTTCATAACCTATGTCGGCAATAAAACCACTCTGCTCTCCTCCCAAAAGATTTCCTGCACCACGAATGTCTAAATCCTGCATGGCGATCTGGAAACCGCTGCCTAAATCTGAAAATTCTTCAAGAATTTTCAGCCTTCGCCTTGCATCATTGGTCAGTGTTGTCACAGGCGGTGCCAACAAGTAGCAAAACGCTTTTTTGTTGGATCTGCCAACTCGTCCTCGTAACTGGTGGAGCTCGCTCAAACCAAACTGGTGTGCGTTATTTATTATGATGGTGTTTGCATTTGGAATGTCCAGTCCGGATTCAATGATGGTCGTAGCAATTAAAACATCATGTTCGCCGTCGATAAATTCCAGCATGATTTTTTCCAATTTGCTCCCTTCCATTTGTCCGTGTGCAACAACGGTCTTTATATTTGGGAGTAGCCGGTTCACAAAATGCTCAATTTCATGGATGTTCTGAACCCTGTTGTTGATAAAAAATACCTGTCCGTTTCGTTCTACTTCATGCTGAATGGCCTCTTTTATGATGTCAGCATCAAATGTATGCAATTCAGTGAAGATGGGATGGCGATTGGCCGGTGGGGTGTTGAGTATGGACAAATCTCTTGCTCCCATCAAAGAGAATTGCAAGGTACGTGGTATGGGAGTGGCGGTAAGCGTGAGGGTGTCAACATTTGTTTTGAGCCGTTTCAGTTTTTCTTTTACCGATACGCCAAATCGCTGTTCCTCATCGATAATGAGTAACCCCAAATCCTTAAAGTTTATATCTTTACCAACCAGTCTGTGGGTTCCAATTAAAATATCTACTTTTCCCTCTGATGTATCTTTTATGATGCTCTTTGTTTCAGATGCTTTTCTTAATCTGCTGATATATTCTACCCGGCATGGAAAATCTTTTAGCCTGTCACGAAAAGTATGATAGTGCTGGAAGGCCAAAATGGTAGTTGGCACCAACACTGCCACTTGCTTGTTGTCGGCTACAGCTTTTAAAGCCGCACGTATGGCCACTTCTGTTTTCCCAAAACCTACATCCCCGCAAACCAACCTGTCCATGGGATTGTGCTCTTCCATATCCTGCTTTACAGCCTGGGTCGCTTTAATCTGGTCGGGTGTGTCTTCATAAATAAATGAAGCTTCCAGCTCATTCTGCATAAATGAGTCGGCCGAAAACCCGTAACCGGGTTCAGATTTTCTTCTGGCATAAAGGGCTATCAATTCACGGGCAATGTCTTTAACCTTTTTCTTGGTCTTCTCCTTCATCTTTGACCAGGCCGCTGTACCTAGTTTGTTAACCCTTGGAGGTTCTCCTTCCTGTCCTTTATATTTGCTGATGCGGTGCAGGGAGTGTATGTTGACCAAAAGCACATCGTTGTCACGATATATCAGTTGGATGGCTTCTTGTTTTTTCCCATTTTCCTGCATGGTCACCAAACCTCCAAACTTCCCAATGCCATGATCCACATGAACAACATAATCGCCGGGATTCAGCCGGGTTAGCTCTTTTAATGTGATTGACTGGCGGGCAGCCCTGGTTTTGTCGGTCTTGAGGGTGAATTTGTGATAGCGGTCAAAAATCTGGTGATCGGTATATATGCATAGTTTTAAATCATGGTCAATAAACCCTTCATGAAGCGCGTGATGCATCTCTTCATACTCCAGATTACTTCCTCGGTCGCTGAAGATTTGCGTTAATCGCTCAAACTGTCTTTTATTGTCTGAGAGCACCATGATGCGATACCCGTCTTCAATCATGGTTCTCATATTCTCTTCAATCAAGGAGAACTTTTTATGGAAGAGAGGTTGAGGTGAGGTGTTGAATTGAATGGTGCTGACAGTTGGAGTCTTTTGAGGGTTTCCCCAGATGATAAAAGGTCTGCCGGTAAGCTGTTCCATGAACAGCTTGCCATTGATTAAATCTTTCTCTCCGGGTAAATAACGATTCTCCTCGTGGTTTTCATCCTTATAAGATGCAGATTTAACTTTCTGATATATCTCGTCCATCTTATTATAAATGAGAGATGGGGAGTTCATCCAAAATTTAACAGCCTGCGGAATGTATTCATTTATGCTGATGAATTGATCTGAAGCCGCCGAAGATAATTTGGGTACTATGGTAATTTCCTCGAAGGTGGTTTTTGAAAGCTGATTTTCAATGTCAAATGAGCGTATGCTCTCAATTTCATCGCCAAAAAAATCAATTCGGTATGGTTCTTCATGCGAATAGCTAAAAACATCAAGAATGGAGCCTCTTACAGAATAATACCCCGGCTCATACACAAAATCTGTACGTTGAAATCCCAATTCGTTTAAAAAGTCAACCACGAAGAAAAGGTCTGTGTTTTCACCTTTCTTTACGGTAATGGTTTGGTTGCTGATGGTCTCAGAATCGGGAACTTTCTCCATCAATGCTTCAGGATAAGTCACGAAGAATTGACCTGCTGATTGATTTCTCAGATTTTGAAGAGCTTCTGTACGAAGAATAATCTGGCTGCTTTCGGGCTGTCCGTATTCCGGCGATCGCTTGTAAGATGATGGCAGAAAAAAGACAGGAGTTTCACCCAACAACTGTGTGAGATCGTGATAGAGATAAGCGGCACTTTCCTTATCATCGGCAACTATAATGTGCGAAGCATTGTCTTTTAAAGTGGCGGCAATTAAAGATACCGAACTTCCGGTTAATCCTTTTAAGTAAAGATTTCCGTTAGGTGTTTTCAACCATTCCTTAATCGTTGAAATGGATGTGTGATGAAGATATTTTTGTATCGGAGCACTGGATGGGCTCATCTTTTTTTTGGCAAAAATAATGAAATATGTAAAAATGAATCCTTAATGGTCGGGGTTTTATGGATATTTATGATTATAAATTCTGAGGATGTATTATTTTTGACTTGACACTTCATTCAAGTTGTACTTTGTGTAACATCTAAAATTCTAATATCTAACAATCTTTTTTCCATGAGAGTATATAAATTTGGCGGAGCATCAGTAAAAGATGCCGGGGGAGTTCGTAATGTTACTTCAATTGTTAAAGGTGCTGAAACACCTTTAGTGGTGGTGATTTCGGCCATGGGTAAGATGACAAATGCTTTTGAAGAGTTGGTTTCTGCATATTTTAGGAAGAAGAAGGAGGTGATGGATGAATGTTTGAAATTTGTGCATGATTATCATGCACAAATCATTCACGATTTGTTTGGGAAGGATAATGCATCAAAAAGGTATAATGAACAAATGCATCAATTGGAAACACGTTTGAAGCAATCTCCATCCATGCATTTTGACTTTGAATATGACCAGATTGTCAGTTTTGGGGAACTTTTATCTACTTCTATTGTCGCAGATTTCTGGGAGCAGGGTGGGGTTAAAAGCAGTTGGACAGATGTCCGCACCATTCTTAAAACCGATGATTTGTATCGTGATTCTAACGTTGATTGGCCTTTGACGAATCAGCTAATGATGCAGACTTTTAATTTTGCTGATGCTGAAGTTTATTTGACTCAGGGTTTTTTGGGTGGAACCATCAGCAATCTTACAACCACATTGGGGCGTGAAGGTTCTGATTATACAGCTGCAATTATTGGGCATGTCATGAATGCCTCAGATGTGACCATTTGGAAGGATGTTCCCGGTGTTTTGAATGCTGACCCCAGGTGGTATCACGGCGCCGTAAAAATTGAGGAGCTCTCTTACATGGAGGCCATTGAACTTTCTTATTACGGCGCACAGGTTATTCATCCAAAGACCCTTAAACCGTTACAAAATAAGAACATTCCCTTGAAAGTGAGATCTTTTGTAGATAAGGAGGAAAAAGGAACTATTATTTTGGAAAGAACCGGAATTAGTGAGCAGGTACCTGTCTTTATTCTGAAGACCAATCAGATTTTTGTTACCATTTCCCCTCTCGATTTTTCCTTCATCATGGAAGATAAATTGATCGAAATCATCTCAATTTTCAAAAAGTTTCGTGTGAAAATGAATTTAATGCAGAATTCTGCATTAAATTTTTCTGCAAGTTTCGACAGAATCAGGGAAATGGATGAGTTATTAAGTGAATTAAAGAATAATTTCTCAGTACGTTATAACGAGAATGTGCAATTAATTACCATTCGGCAGTACACCACTGCTGCCATTGAGGAGATGACCAGCGGAAAGGAGATTCTGGATTCCCAGATTACCAGAAAAGTTGCCCGGTTTGTAATCAGAGGTTAGTCATTTTTATTTACCGAAACTCTGAACGCCGGTTTTCGGCCAAGGTAGGTTCCTTCATCGGAATATATACCATAAGCCAGAACCATGGATAGAATTTGTTTATGAAAAGTCTGGTTGTATTTATTAAATAGCCAGATCTCTTCAAATTGTATCTCTTCAATGTTCTCTCTTGAAAACTCCGGATCTTTCTCCAGAGCTTCAACATCAGAAATCGCTAATTGCTGTTCTGTAAAATAATCAAAGGCAGTTGTTTTGCCAGCGTACACATTTTCAAAAATGGAATTGATGAGTTTTTGATGTTGAACATTCCTTAAACGATATTCCGCCCACTCATCCATTGGGTCGGTGTTAATGATTTCAACACTGTAAATAATGGTGTCGGCTATGATGTGTTCCAAATCGTAAGCCAGGTCTGATATTATTACTCGGTTGGTTTCTTTTACAACCTTAGTGCAGCCTGCAAAAATCATTAAAACAATAAAAATTACCGATAAAGTTCTCATATTTCCACGATTTATTTTCTTCCAGAAAAGAAACGGGACGATTAATAATCGAAGAGCAATCTGCTCCCTTTTTTTTGTTCGTCTATTACTCCATTATCGAAAACAAGATGCCCGTTTACCCATGTACGAGCTACGGCGTGTTTTAGTTTCGTATTGTTGAAGGGAGTCCACTTGCATTTATATAACACATCGTCGTCGGTAATTGTCTGGTTAGCATTGGGATCTACCAGTGCCAAATCGGCAAAGTATCCTTCTCTGATGTATCCTCGTTTGATTACGCGGAACAAAATTGCCGGCGCGTGACACATTTTTTCCACCACCAACTCTTTGCTAAGAATTCCCTGGTCTGCCAGTTCCAGCATCACCGGCAATGAATGCTGAACCAAGGGTCCTCCCGATGGAGCAGAGAAATAACTGTTCTGTTTCTCTTGCAAAGTATGGGGAGCATGGTCGGTAGCAACCACATCCAGCAGATTGTTTACAAGACCTTCCCGCAGAGCATCGCGATCGGTGACAGATTTAATGGCCGGGTTCCATTTAATTCTTGAGCCCAACAGGTCATAATCTCTATCATCAAACCATAAGTGGTGAACACAAACCTCTCCGGTAATTCTTTTTTCTGTTAGTGGGATGGTATTATTTAGTAGAGATAGCTCCTTTTTGGTGGAAAGATGCAGAATGTGTAACCTGCTGTTGTGTTTCGTGGCAAGTTCTACTGCTTTTGACGATGAAATATAACATGCCTCATCATTACGGATGGCTGCATGGTATCGGAAAGGCATATCGTTCCCGTAAAGGGAACGATATTTTTCACTTCTTTCTTTAATGGTCGTTTCATCCTCACAATGCGTGGTAATCAGCATGGGTATCTCCTTAAATATATGATTGAGTGTTTCCATGTTATCCACAAGCATATTACCTGTGGATGAACCCATGAACACCTTAACACCACATACTTTCGATGGATCAACCTTTAATACCTCCTCTAAATTATCGTTGGTGGCACCCATGTAGAATGAGTAGTTGGCCATTGAAACAACCGATGCTCTGCTGTATTTTGCCTCCAAAGCTTCAATGGTGGTGGTTTGTGGCGATGTGTTTGGCATTTCCATGAATGAGGTTACACCACCGGCAACGGCAGCTCTTGATTCGGAACTGATGTCGCCTTTGTGAATAAGTCCGGGTTCACGAAAGTGAACCTGGTCATCTATCACACCGGGAACAAGGTACATGCCTGATGCATCTATCTCCTTTTCTGCCTTCGGTAAATCCGTTGAATCTTTATAAATCTTTTTTATCAGTGCACCATCAATCAAAACAGAACCCGTAAAAGATTCTCCCTCATTTATAATGATGGCATTTTTTATTAATGTTGTACTCATAAGGTCTCCGTTGTTATCTTTTTCTTATTCGGATATTTTTTGAACCAGCTGCCTGCTTTCATCTTTATTACTCCCCATACTGCTTCATTAAATATCCCTCCGCTCATTTTTGATGCTCCTTGTTTTCTGTCAGTAAAAACGATTGGAACCTCCATGATGTCGAAGCCAAGTTTCCATGCAGTGAATTTCATCTCAATCTGAAAAGCATAGCCTTTAAATTTTATGGCGTCAAGATTTATTGCTTCCAAAACTTCCCTTTTGTAGCATTTAAATCCGGCGGTTGTATCCATTATTTTCATGCCGGTTATAATCCTCACATAAACAGATGCAAAATATGACATCAGAACTCTTCCCATTGGCCAATTAACTACATTTACTCCCGATTTGTATCTGGAACCAATGGCCATATCAGCATGTTGAACGCTGCAAGCTTCATATAACTTGTTTAAATCCTCAGGATTATGTGAAAAGTCGGCATCCATCTCAAATATATAGTCATACTCTTTATCAATAGCCCATTTAAATCCGGTAATGTAAGCAGTACCGAGTCCCAATTTTCCAGATCGTTCAAGAAGGTACAAGAGATCAGGGAATTCTTTCTGTAGTTTTGAAACAATAGAAGCTGTGCCATCCGGCGAATTGTCATCAATAATCAGAACATGAAATTGATATGGTTGGTCAAATACAGCACGTATAATTGCTTCAATATTTTCTCGTTCATTATAGGTCGGAATCAGCACTATTTTTTTACTCACGATGTAGGTTTTATATTATACGAATCTATAGTGTTGCGAAGATACAATTTAATTAGTTGCATAGTTTATTTTTTTCTTGGTTTTTCTTTGATGTTATTCGGGGAATGTTGTATCTTTATAGTTCCGCCTTTTCTCAAATAGATGGAGTATAGATGGAGTTTTGTTTTTTTCTTATTCATTTATTGGTGTTTATGAATTTCGTGCAAAAATAATTGGTTCAACATTTGGAAACCCCAATAAGAACCTCTACTTTTGCAGCCGCTTCTTAAGAAGGTTAAGAGGTGCCGGAATCTGAGATATTGAGATAAAGGAATTAACTTTTTTACTGTTTGTAGGGTTATTTGAAAACTGATCACATTTTATTTGATTGGTTTTCAGTGTTACTGAAAAAAACTTGAAAAAAGTTGAATAATATTTTGGAAAAGGGAAATAAAAGTGTTTATCTTTGCAGCCGCTTTCCGACAAGGGGAGTGG
>NZ_SLWK01000016.1 GCF_004345615.1 Natronoflexus pectinivorans | reverse complement strand
AACTTAAATTGTGACCGTCTATTTTTCATAAGTTTCAGTTTTTGAATTGTTTTAAAAATCGTTCAAAAACGGTCAACCTATTTCAGGACGGCACATTCTATTACCCTCAATCCAGAACTTTAAACTTTAAACTCCGAACTCCACCACCTTATCACCTTGTCACCCTGTTACCTTGTCTCCATGTTACCCTGTCACCATTCCTTTTCCCCGTCTCCGGTTTCCGATTTCCGGTCTCCCTTCTCCCATCTCCGTCCCCTCCCTCCCACATTTATGGTATATAAAATGCCTTATCTGTGGGATTTCACAAAATGTAGAAAGCGACCATCTTTGTAATATCAAATAACAACTTAAAACAATTCATCATGACACATTCAACCATTTCAACAAAAACCGGCACCAATGCCCGCCTTTTTAGTCTGGTGATAGACGAACCGGTAAATCTTGGAGGAACTGACATTCAGACCAATCCCGTTGAACAGGCTTTAGCCGGCCAAGCTGGTTGTTTAAACATGATGGCACACATTGCTGCAAAAGAACTGGGAGTTAAACTCAACAAATTATCGGTAGAGATATCCGGCCAGGTGAGTTTCTCTTTTAATCAGGATGAACCGACCTCAAATCATAAATTCCAAAGCATCGATGTCAACTTTCAGGTTTATACCGATTCTGATGATGAAAAGTTGTCACGGTGGGAACAAATCATCAGGGAACGTTGTTCTTCTGATGGTGAACTAAGCAGTTCTGACACACCTCTGTCCATCGCTTTCAGCAAATTTGCTTCTGTGTATTAGAGGTTGATGGGTCAATAGGTTACGAGATGATTTAATGAACATATTAGAACAAATTAAAGTGTGGATTCCCACACTTTTTAATTTAAACCAATAGCCTTTAGTTAAGCCTGAAGGGCTTAAATCTCAATAGACTCCGGTGTAGCCGGAGGGGGAGAAAGTCATGGGAGTAAGACCCCAGAAGTGTTCAACCCCATTCGGGGTTGAATTTTACAGGTATTTTTTAGCCAAGAGTTTCGCTCACGGTTATTCACATATAACCCCTATCGGGGTTGAAAAATTGCCATAGAAACTAAACGATATTGAAATATAAACATTAAAAAACCAATGAATTATGAAATTTGAAACTTTACAACTGCATGCGGGTCAGGAAGTTGACCCTACTACCAATTCACGTGCAGTGCCCATCTACCAAACCACATCTTACGTATTCAACAATTCCGAACATGCAGCCAATCTTTTTGGTCTGAAAGAGTTCGGCAATATATACACCCGTATTATGAACCCCACCACCGATGTGTTTGAAAAACGCATTGCAGCGCTCGAAGGCGGGGTGGCTGCGGTAGCGGTTTCATCGGGACAGGCAGCGCAATTTCTGGCCATTACCAACCTGGCAGAAGCGGGCGACAATATTGTTTCTACCTCATATCTTTACGGAGGAACCTACAACCAGTTTAAGGTACAGTTTAAACGCTTGGGCATCAAAGTTAAATTTGTAGATGGCGACAAACCAGAAGAATTTGAAAAACAGATAGACGAAAACACCAAAGCGCTCTTTCTGGAAACCATTGGAAACCCTCGTTTCAACATTCCGGATTTTGATGCCATTGCTGCCATTGCAAAAAAGCATAACATACCGTTGGTTGTGGACAATACCTTTGGTACAGGCGGTTATCTTTTTCGCCCCATTGAGCACGGCGCCAATGTGGTAGTTGAATCGGCCACCAAATGGATTGGCGGTCATGGAACCTCCATTGGTGGAGTGATTGTTGATGCAGGGAATTTTAACTGGGGCAACGGAAAATTCCCACAATTCACCGAACCATCGGAAGGGTATCACGGCCTAAAATTCTGGGAAGTTTTTGGCGACCAGGGGCCATTTGGCAACATTGCCTTTGCCATACGAGCCCGGGTGGAAGGATTGCGCGATTACGGAGCTGCTTTAAGCCCATTCAATGCTTTTCAGTTGATTCAGGGATTGGAAACCCTTTCGTTGAGGGTTCAAAGAACTGTGGATAATGCCCTGGAACTGGCCAAATGGCTTGAAAAGCATCCAAAAATTGAAGAAGTTTACTATCCGGGACTAGCTTCCAGCCCGTATCACGAGTTGGCAAAAAAGTATCTTAAAAATGGATTTGGCGGAGTGCTCTCGTTCAAAGTAAAAGCCGGAAAAGACGCAGCAGATACAGTGATCAACAGTCTTGAACTCATCAGCCACCTGGCCAACGTCGGCGATGCCAAAACATTGATTATTCATCCGGCATCAACCACACACGAACAGTTAAGTGCCGAAGAGCAAATCAAATCAGGTGTAGCTCCGGGTGTTCTCAGACTCTCGGCTGGCATTGAGCACATTGATGACATTAAGGCGGATTTGGAACAGGCCCTGGGTAAAATTTAAGAACCACAAGTTTATACCACATAAGGCACATAAGGAATATTTGATTTCTTATGTGCTTTTTTTTGTTCATTAAACATCAATTTTTCAGCAATCGGAACTTATAACAGCGATTCCCTTATTTTGTATATAAGTAAACAGCGATAAAATGACAAACAGCGGCACTCAGTACGAAGAAATGAAAAATGGCATGATTGTATGGGATGCGTTTTATCTGATAAATGACTGCTCCCGATGTATATAAAAAACCACCTGCTGCCAGCCACATGAGACCTGCAAAAGAGAGATTGTTAATCAAAGGTTTGATAGCAATCACCACAATCCAACCCATGGCTACGTAGCCAATGGTAGAGAGCAGTCTGTATCTTCCGGCAAAAAATATTTTCAGGACAATTCCTGCGATGGCAATGCCCCAAACAATTCCAAAAATGGTCCATCCCCAGCTGCCTCGCAAAGTTATCAGAGTAAACGGGGTGTATGTACCGGCAATGGAAAGATAAATGGCTGCATGGTCAAATACTTTCAGCCGAAGTCGTTGAGCCGGCTTTTTTGATTTATGATAAAGCGTTGATGCCAGAAAAATGGTAAAGATGCTTACACCATAAATGGTGTAAGCCACCCAGTGCCAAACATCGCCAATGGAAGCGGCTCTTATCATTAACAACACAAATGCCACAATGGCAAACAACACACCAACCGCATGACTGCGAACGTTGAGTTTCTCTTCAGCAGGACTATATGCTGTTATGGTGGTTGAATTTTTCATTATTTGCCTTCGTCCAATTTCTTTTTATCCTTAATGTTAAGAGCCACCTTATATGTTGGGTCGTCCATAATATTGATATCAATAATTTTATCTGCATTTTGAAGCAACTGATAGCAATCCCTACTCAAATGCCGAAGTTGTATCTTTTTCCCAACTGCAGTATATTTTTCAGTCAATTTGTTAAGAGCTTCAATGGCACTCATATCTGTTATGCGGCTCTCTTTAAAATCAATAATCACATCATCAGGGTCATTAATCACATCAAACTTTTCATTAAAAGCCATCACTGAACCAAAAAATAAAGGGCCAAATATCTCGTAATGTTTTACTCCATTTTTGTCCACATGTTTTCTGGCACGAATGCGTTTTGCATTTTCCCATGCAAAAACCAATGCCGAAATGATTACACCAATCAAAACTGCCAACGCCAGGTTATGTAAAAACACTGTTATGAGTGTCACCACCGCCATCACCAGGATGTCTGATTTAGGCATGCGGCCAAAAACTTTTAGACTAGCCCATTCAAAGGTACCAATTGCAACCATAATCATCAAGCCCGTAAGTGCAGCCATGGGAACTTTTTCAATCAAACCCGAACCAAACATTACAAAAACCAACAACATTACAGCTGCCACAATCCCGGACAACCGAGCTCTGGCGCCATTCGAGGTATTAATTAAGCTTTGTCCTATCATCGCACAACCACCCATACCGGAGAAAAATCCGGTGGTAAAATTGGCCATTCCCTGAGCAAACGATTCACGGTTACCCCACCCCCTTGTTCCGGTAATTTCATCTACCAGATTCAAGGTGAGCAAACTCTCAATTAACCCCACACCTGCAACAATAGCTGCATAAGGAAAAATAATTTGAAGAGTTTCAAATGTCAAAGGTACTTTGGGAATATTGAATGGAGGAAAACCTCCCTGTATGGAAGCAATATCTCCAACGGTTGTTGTGTCTATATTTAATCCGGCCACTATTGCAAACACCACTAAAATGGCTACCAATGATGATGGAACAGCCTTGGTAAACCTTGGCAATAACCAAATAATCATCATGGTTAGAACTACCAAACCTAACATTATAAACAGTGGCTCCCCGCTCATCCAACTCAACACCCCATCAAACCCACGTTCTTTAAATTGATCCAATTGCGACATAAATATGATGATTGCCAATCCATTTACAAAACCAAACATTACAGGGTGCGGCACAAGCCGAATAAACTTCCCAAGTTTAAGAACTCCGAAAAGCATTTGAAGCACTCCCGCTAATACAACTGCAGCAAATACATATTCAACACCATGCGAATGAGCCAATGTAACAATCACTACCGCAATGGCACCTGTAGCTCCGGAAATCATTCCGGGACGACCTCCAAAAATAGACGTAATTAAACCTACAGTAAATGCAGCATATAATCCGGTAAGTGGGGATAACCCTGCAATTAATGAGAAAGCCACGGCTTCAGGTATCAATGCCGTGGCTACAGTAATTCCACTTAATATCTCTGTCTTGTAATCAATCTTTTGCCTGTAATCAAACAGACTCAGTAATTCCTTCATTCAGATTGGTTTAAATCATTAATTTGCAATGTTTAAATTACAATTTCTTACGAAAATTGAGCCGCAAAGTTAACAAAAACACCTGAAATAGGGAATAGACCTTTTAAAACAAGTGGTGTTTTTCATAAAATTAACAAAGCAAGAGAATGCCTAACTCAATATTTTTTCAAAAATTTGGATGGAATGAGGGTTATAGTTTATAGTAAAAAACAGCCCGTGAGATGCAAGCCATCTCACGGGGTGTTCTGATTCTCATAATCCCAAACCCATCAGCAAATTATACATCTATTTTAAAAAAGCACTTCTGTTTGGCTTTAAAATTGAGGAGCCACCTACCTCTCTAAAATTATTTTTTGGATGGCGAAACCTTCATCATTTTCTAATTTCAGAATATAAATTCCAGGGGGCACAATTGAAACATCAATTTGCGCCTCATTTATATTCAAAATCAATTTATTCAAAACCACCTGTCCACTAATATTATAAAGTTTAACAGATGTTATGTTGCTTTTGTCAAATGCGTTGCTTCTAATAAACAGCAAATCATTTGCAGGTATCGGCCAAACATCTATTGTCTGATTCTTGTTTTGTTCAAATTCAGTAAAACTATTGGGAACAATTTCAGATATAGAACTCACTTCAAAATCGGATAGTGCGTAATTATAAATTCTAAAATCATTAATTGCTCCCCCAAACAGAGGGTCTGGAAACTGACTTCGACCAATGTAGTTCAAAACAGGTTTAATATCCATAGGACTAATCGAAAAGTTGTCTGATTCGTCAACCAACTCACCGTTCACATACAAACGAGCTTCTGAGCCACTTATGGTTATCGCAACATGAGACCATCCCCCAAGTGGCAGCATTGGTGCATTTAAACGTTGCTCTTCTCCATGATTTTTAATTGCAAAACGAAGTTCTCTTGTATTTGACTCTGTTGTAAGAAACATATACTCATCCTCTCCGTTTCCGAAATCAAAAATACGCTGCCACATGGCATTTCTATTGGGATGAACCCAAGTGGCTATGGTAATTTCCGGGTGATTTGCTACAGTATAAGGTAATTGAATAAAGGCATTTGATCCATTAAGCCGGATGGCTTCATTCGTTGCATTTCCTTCAACATAAGATACACTTCCAAAAGTTGCACTATGGTTTAAATTGGCAGTATTATCGAACGTATTTCCGTCAAAAAGAAGTTGGGCAACCAGATCATTATCCCAATTAGCAATAGCAACCACTTGATTAGAGTTTTCGGAGCGATTCAAAGAGAGATCCTTTGCTCGGACTACATAATAATACTGAATGCCAACGTCAACAGAATTATCAACAAAAGAAGTGGTAGTAACATTTCGGGCAATTGTATTGTAAGGTCCCGTTTCTGAATCTGATCTTAAAATGGTATAGCCTGCAACATCCGCATCAGCACTTGGAGACCATTCCAACCTCACAGAAGTCGAATTCGCAATGGCTGTAAGGTTTTGAGGAGCTTCCGGCGCGTTGAATTCTACCGGTGCATCAACAGGAATAAATCGCCATTGTTGGTTGGCTCTCCCATTTTTAGCTCCTTGTACAATACTTGCACCATTTGCTGTACTGGAGTTTGCAATTTCAAGACACTTTGCACTATGCCGGCTTCGGATATAAAACCATCCATCCTCAGCATATTCAAGATACCACTGTTGATTTCCTCCTTTTACGTCATTCCAAACAATGATATTCGCTCCATCTTCAAGAGACCAATTAAGTACATCCGGTGCCAAGCCACTATGGACACCGGTAATGGTAAAATAACTAAAGTCGCCGCCTATCCTTGAGTCTGCCGGAGTAACATTCCACTGCTGGTATCCTGCATTTACAAACGTTCCTTGCCTTAAATTAGATCCGGGATTGGACGATCCTCCGGCCACCTCCATCACTCTGCGACTGTTTCGATTAACAATTACATACTGACCATCTATAACCGGCTGAATATCGTCACCCCAAGTAATATTAACAACTCGCTCTGCATTGGTTTGTCCTTGTTGGTAGCCTGTTCCACCCGGTAACACCATGGTGTATTCCCGTTGAGGCCCGTGTCCATCAAAAAAAACATCCATCTCTTTCGAAACAAAGCGATAAGAAGTAGTAACTGCCTGTCTTTCTGAAGTTCCGCCAAAAGCCTGTATTTTACCTTCCGGAGATCTGTAAACCGAAGCCGCAGTCCAATTAGGTCGGTGTTCAGCATAACTTAAACGCTCTCCATCACTTGCCTTTACAAACTCTCCACGCGCATACTCAGCTGTGCCCCACCAAATCCCTGTTTGCATTCCGTATTCTACACCAACCATTGCCTCCATCACATTATGCAACTCGTCATTCGTGGCATGATGTCCATTTGCTCTAACTGTTTCAAAAAACAATGCGTAATTATTAAAGCTCCCGGCTAATTGGTGTGTATTTCCCTCATCTAACCTATCCTTTAATTGGTTATACCAAACCAATGCTTGATCGGCATTAAGGGTATTTCCTCCCGAAATTCTGATGTTCTCAAAACGAGGATTTTCTCTCAATAAACCTGCAATATTATAAAAATCAGTAACTGATCCCTGTCCCCATCCATAATCAGGCTCATTAAAAGGAGAAACGGTAACGACGGTACGTCCATGCTCCTGATGGAGCCTTGTAGTTACATCTATCAACTGAGCCCAACGCTCTGCATTACCATTGAACCATGGATCGACAGACGGATGATCACAATTCAGAACAACTTGAGTGGTGGATGGCAATAGATCAATGATCCGTAACCGTTCATTAAGAATTGACATCTCTTCAGCCTGCAACTCACCATCAATTAATGGTGCTGTTGGAGTAAAAGAAGACCTAACCAAATCAACCTTATGCTCTCCCATAAATGCAACTCCTCTTCTGATATTTGATTCACTAAGCCAAGCCAAATCTAGCCCCCAAATTATCGGCATTGATACACCAGCATCAAAAGGATTAAAGAATAAAGAACGATCAGGAACCGGATGAGCGATGAGGTTGGTGCTTGTACTTTCGGATTCTTCAATCAAATTGGCTTGCTGAGCATTTGTTGACAGATAATGAAAGAACAAGAAGACCAATATAACCGCAGTCAGATAAAGATTTTTCATAATTATACAGATTTCAATTTTTACAAACAAAATTAACAGAACGTCGCGATAATGAATGTCACAAATTTTACAAACAACTATAATAAATTCACATTAATTACGAGATATGAAAAAAGCCTTTATGCAGCACGTTGCTGCATAAAGGCTTTTTCAGTATTGAATAACCATCAGAACGATCTATTTCACAATAATTTTATCCATGACAGATCCTTGATTGCTCTCTATCTGTAATATGTATATACCTGGGAGTATGCTTAAATTTATCTCAAACCTTTGCGATCCGGTCATAACATTTCTTGCAGTGACAAGATTTCCACTTAAATCATAAATCCTGACAAATGAGACTTTCGCCATCTCGCTAAACTTAATCCATAAAACTCCATTCTCAACAGGGTTCGAAAACACGATCTTATCATTTTGTTTCATTTCGGAAACGGAAGTCGCATCGTCATCAATATCAAGCTCATAAGCTCCCATATCAGGAGCTGTTCCATAAAAAGGCTCACCAAAATCAACACCACCATTAATAATAACCGTTCCCGGAACAGGTTTCAACAAATCAATTTCCGGTAACGAGCCATCTATTTCACGAGGCCCGACAGCAAGAGCTGTGTTAACGCTAGCAAACATACCATCTGTGATTGCTACACTTTGTTGCCAACTATTTCCAACAATCAGTGCATTTGAAGGCATTTCAGCCAAAACACGAGCCTTAGCGCTCAAGTTATTTCTAAAAACAGATTGCCCGGTACTCGGGTTATTTGGGAAACTAAAATTACGATCGTTGTTATAGGCCGTGTTATGAAGCAATGTTAAAGGTGCCGTGTTATTGTTATGGTCAAAACCCTTACCTTTATTATCAAATGCAAGGCTGCGTCTGATGATGTGAGGTCCAGGTTCATGATTACCACCAAGCTTAAATCCATTGCCACCGCCTTCAAAGTTTGCGGGATTGCCGAAAGAAGCCGGATCTCCGTTTCCAAATGCCCAACAGTTTTCAACAATTATGGTCTCCAGTGCTCTCCAAAAATCATATCCATCATCCGAGTTTTCCCATGCCCTGCAGCCATACAAACGATTACCCGGTCCAATATTATTAAATTTAACACCGAACCCATCGGCATTATTCCCAATTCTTGGAGTTCTGTTTGTGTCATAATTAAAATTCAGAAAAGAATCACAGTTCTTAATCAAATTATGAGAAGCACTTCCTGCCATGTGAATTCCTGTGTCATGATTCCCTGTTGCAGTAATCTGCTCAAGAATGTTGTGACTTCCATCCATTCGGATACCATTATGGGAAGCATTTTTAATGGTTAACCCTATTAAATGCCAGTAATTGGCATTTAATCTTATTCCATGATAATTATTCTCTTTTGGTTGAGAACTAAAATCAAAAACCGGCACTTCACCTGGATAGGCTGTTACAACAATCGGCTTTGATGCTGTCCCATTGGGGGAATTCATTCGAATGATGTCGCTGTGCTCATAAACACCGCCTCTCACAACAATTACATCTCCTGCGCTAACTCTGCCAACTGCGTAATTTAGTGTAGCAAAGGGGCTCTCTTTTGTTCCATTGTTCCCATTATCACCATCCACCGCTACATAAAAAACCCGATCGCCTTGTGGTATTTCTCCATTAAAAACGTTGAGATGATTGGCATTAACGAAGGTACAAAAGCCAAAAACAACTGTTAAAATAAAAACAGCAAAAAACTTATAATTCATAAAGCAAAAATTAGATAAAAAACTTCAGTGAATCACCACCACTAACTATATATAATACTCAATATTATCTATCCACCCGGCCCGAATGGCATACATAATCAATTCTGAACTACTGTTTACGCTAAGTTTACGGAAAATGTTTTTGCGGTGGGTCATTACGGTATGAAAACTGATGTTTTTATTGGCAGCTATCTCCTTGGTAGTCATTCCTTCTGCTATCATTTTCACAATCTCAGTTTCTGTTGCAGTGAGATGAATTTCTTCATTCTTTTGTTTGATTTTGGGCTCATCCATGATGATCTCCAATACCTCTTCCGAATAGAATTTTCGACGTCGAATGGTGGCATCCATGGCCATGAACAATTCCTCCTTGCCGGTAGTTTTACAAATGATGTTTTTTATTCCAGTTTGGTTGAGCTCATTAAAATCGTGTTTTAAAACCTGATTGGTTAAAATTAAAATGCCCATATTGGGGTAAGTTCTCATCATTTCAGAAATCGAATCAAAACCGTTATAATCCATGGTTGCAAAATCGGTAATCAACAGGTCAAAGCTTTCCGTACGAAGCAATTCATTTAGCTCAAACAGACATCCGATAACCCCAATCAACCTGAATTTATCAGATTCGGCAATCAGTTTCTTCAACGATTCCGTTATCAGGTATTGAGAATCGGCAATAACTACACTATAAGCTCTTTCAGGCATAATAAGTTAAGAGATTGGATGAGAATAGAAAGTCAAAAATAATAAAAATTGCCGCTTGGTGAAATTCAAAATGATTGATAAAGACTCAATACGAAAACTCAACTATTTTTTAAAGAGATTGAGCCTCCATAAAAATCCATTGAGTCGTGACTCTTATAAGTTTTTATCCCTCTACCTGATTACTTTCGAAATAATACCAATATTCATAATATTTTATCAAAATAAAAGCAAAATAAGACGATTTGACTACAACTGAAATCTCTCTTTAGAAAAAAAAATCAGGGTTTTACACCCTGATTCTCAGCATCTCATTGAACTTTATCTCTTTACATGGAAGAAATATAAAAGGTTTTCTCCTTAAAAAAGAGTACTTTTGTACAAGGTTGTGTGTGCATCATCACCACACACACAATCACCACAACTACAGCCACTTAACTTAAAATAATAATTTATAGTATGAACATTCAGGCAGAGGAACTCAACAAAACACTACAAGAGGTTAATCCGGCTCTATTTGATATGTTGTCGGAACGCGGGAAAGCCATTTTCTTTCCCAAAAAAGGGATTCTTGGTCAGAGTGCTGAGGCCAAAGGCACAACCATTAATGCTACCATCGGGGCAGCCATTGAAGACGACAATACCCCCATGCGCCTGAAATCCATCAGCAAAAATCTGAACATTGACGCATCTAAAGCATTTCCTTATGCACCAAGTTTTGGAAGACCCGACATCCGTGCTCGCTGGAGTGGAATGATCCATCAGAAAAACCCGGCTTTGGGTGATTCTCTCATCAGCTTACCGGTGGTGACAAATGCATTGACTCACGGAATAAGCATGGCCGGTTATATGTTTGCAAATGCGGGAGATGAAGTTCTTGTTCCAAGTCTTTTCTGGGGCAATTACAATCTGACATTCATCAACGCATACGATGCCAAAATAAAACCATACAACCTTTTTAAAGACAGCGGCCTGGACATAGAAGCCATGAGTTCTGAACTGATGAGCGAAGGCGACAAAAAAATATTGCTGTTAAATTTCCCTAACAACCCCACAGGATACTCTCCCACTGTTAATGAAATGAAGGAGATCGTTGCATCAGTAGAGAAAGCAGCCAATGCCGGGAAAAAGGTGGTTGTAATTTGTGATGATGCTTACTTCGGATTGGTGTTTGAAGATGGCATTGAAACCCAATCGCCATTTGCATGGCTGGCAAAGCTTCATGAAAATGTACTGGCCGTAAAAGTGGATGGGCCAACCAAAGAAGATTATGTTTGGGGGTTCAGGGTAGGTTTTATCACCTATGGAATTAAGGGTGGCACTGAGGAGCTTTATAGTGCGTTGGAGAATAAAACAGCCGGAGCTGTTCGTGGAAACATCTCCAATGCATCAAATCTTTCGCAATCATTACTGCTTGAAGCTTTTGATTCTCCGACCTACAAAGAAGAGAAAAAAGAAAAGTTCGATATATTGAAAAGCCGTTATAAAGCAGTTAAAGAAGTGCTCAAAGACTCAAAATACGCTGAATACTTTAAAGCATTACCATATAACTCGGGTTATTTCATGTGTATTGAACTTAAAGAAGGCATTGATGCCAACACCGTTCGTCAATTGTTGATTGAAAAATACAGCATTGGCGTTATAAGTCTCAATAACCTGCTGAGACTTGCGTTTTCAGCTGTTGCGGCAAAAGATGTTCCAACGCTTTTTGAAGGAATATATTCTGCCTGTAAGGAGGTAGCAAACAGATAGGTAATACCAGACATACAAAATGAAAATTAAAAAACCACGAAACTGTTTTCGTGGTTTTTTAATTATTCATTGTACCCGATGCTTCGGAAAAACGTGCATAAGCATATATTTCTATTTACTTGTTGTGAATTACATACGCATGCACGCTTCATCAAAATTAAGGGTGGGTTTGTACTTCAACTGTGGCACTTTTCAACCCATCAGACTCAGCGTGAACCCGAATGGTTCCGGGTTTATCGGGAATCCCCCTGACAATAACCAGACTCAATCCATTAAAAGCATTTCGTTCATTTGACGGAAAAGCTACAAAATCACGCGGATCACCACTATCGGTAGCGACGATCTCACCCGGTCCTTCAATACTAAACCGGAGTGGGTGCTTTGCATCCGGTATGACTAATCCATCCTCATCAGTTACTGAAATAGTCACAAATGAAAGATCTTTTCCATCAGCTTTAATTCTGTCACGATCAGCTTCAGCGTTCAGAGATTCGGCAGCACCAGTTGTTTTAACAACACTTTGCGCCCACTCTTCTCCGTTTTTGTAGGCCACAACCTTTAACTCTCCTGGTTCATAAATCACGTCATCCCATCGGAGACGATACTCAAAGTCACCTTTCTTCTTTCTTCCAAGCGACTCACCGTTTAGGAACAATTCAGCCTCATCACCCGATGTAAACACATGCACCGGCGTTACTTTACCGACTCGGTCGGGCCAATTCCAGTGAGGAAGAATATGAGCCATTGGCAATTCCGGGTGCCAATGCGATTGATACAGGTAAAACCGGTTCTTTTTAAATCCTGCCAAATCTACAATGCCAAAATAAGTACTTCTTGCATCATAATATGGCGTTGGTTCACCTAAATAATCCCAACCACTCCATACGAAACCTCCTGCCACAAAGGGGTGTTGAGCCTTAGCTGCAAACACCCGGTCAACAGAAGATCCAAAATTTGCAGTGTATAATTCATACGCACAAACTATCAGATTTTCAGAATCACCTCCAATTCCATCGCTCACCGGAGCGCTCGAATTCGGGGTAACGGGAAACAAATACTCTCCCCTAATACTTAATGCTGCTGCATTTTCACTGCTGATGATCATTTTGTTGGGAAATGCCTCGTGAAAGTCCGTGTACAAGGGGTGTGTCCTAATGCCTTGCAAATGTTCATATCCCGGATGAATCCGAATACCTTCTCCCTGGTAATTTAAGCTGATGATGTCCATGGTTGCAGGCATTGGCATATCAGGCTTGGCAAAATTCATGGAAGCCGTTGTTGGACGGGTTGGATCTTCATCCTTTAAAATATCATTGAGCTTCTGAGACAGAGCTGCACCGTCATCGCCGGTATATTGTTCGCCTACTTCATTTCCGTAGCTCCACATGATGACCGATGGATGATTGCGATCCCTTCGCACCATTGCTCGTAAATCCTGCTCATACCAATCGGGAAAAATCAAATGGAAATCGAACGGCACTTTTCTTCTTTCCCAAACATCAAACACTTCATTCACCACCAAAAAACCCATTTTGTCGGTCAACTCCAACAATTCTGGTGCGGGAGGATTGTGAGCCATGCGTATGGAGTTTACTCCTGCTTCACGCAGAATTTCAAGCTGACGTTCTGCTGCTCTTTTGTTGAAAGCAGTTCCCATTGGGCCCAGATCATGATGCTGGTTAACGCCTTTTATATAAATATGCTCACTATTTACAAATAAACCGTTAACCGGGTCAAACTCCAAGGATCTAATTCCAAATGGAGTCTCAAAAACATCAACTACTTTTCCGTCTTTCTGAACTTCAGTAACGGCAAGATACCTGTTAGGAATTTGGGTAGGAAGTGGTCCCCATAAACGTGGATTAGCAATGGTAACACTGCTGTTTACAGTTGTTTTTGTTTTAGCTGCAACATTTGCACTTTGAGGTGCAAATTCAATGACTCTATTTCCAGTTCTATTTCCGTTTGAGTCTAATTCATATACAAAGGTTACAATTTCAACATCAGCATTCTCATTGGATTTGTTATCAATAGTAACTTCCAGATCAACCACTGCTGACTCTTCTGAAACATCTCTTGTTGTTATAAAAGTGCCCCATTGTCCGACGTGGATGGGCTCCGTTTTAATGATCCACATGTTTCGGTAAATTCCACCTCCCGGATACCAACGTGATGAAATGGGGGGATTATCTAAACGTATGGCCAATTGGTTCTCACCTCCCGGTATGATGTATGGGGTTAAATCCAATTGCCATGAGTTATATCCATAAGGCCAACCTCCAACAAGATGTCCGTTTAACCATACCATGGCATAAGACATAGCCCCTTCAACTTCCAGATAAATTTGCCTTCCGGAATCAGATGAAGGAATATCCAACGAGCGTCTGTACCAAGCCACTCCGTGGCTTGGTAATCGCCCCATGCTTCCACTCACTTCATATGTAAAAGGCTCCCGGGCACCCCAATCGTGAGGCAGGTTTACTTTCTCCCAATTACCATCATCAAAACCAGCCTGAACAAAGGGGAAATCAAATCCGGGATATCCTTCAGGTCTGACATGGCGCTTAGCAGGGTCTTTAATAAAATCATTCCCTGAAGGGAGAATCCATGCTTTTAGAACAGACTCCTCTCCCTCAACCCACTCTCCCTCAACAGGCTGATCATCTGCTTCTCGTTGATCAATATCTTCATCAACATCAGGTCTGACATCATATATCAAACCATCGGCATCAGTTGCATCATCGTATCTAAAAAAACGCCACCCGTCATTAATGGATAGCCTTTCTCTAACCTGATTATCAGATTTTTCAGTGCATGAAGCCAACAAGATAAAGGCAAGAGAAGAGACAAAGACAGCAGATAGTTTTTGTCTCTTAAAATAGTCAAAGAAATACATAGAGTTTGAATTTGCGAAGTTTAACTTTATTTGGCTGCGTGGTAATGGGGCTGATTCGTGCAAAGAAATGTCATGAATCTACAATACTAAATTACTAATTCTCAACCTGATTTCAATAAAAACTTGAGAAACATCGCCCAAATTGACAGAATTTTACACTTTTCCACATAAAAAACGCCTGATGCAATCACATCAGGCGTTCCTTAAGAAAATAGTTTACTACAGATTAATGCATCCTCTTCAGATACTTATACAAATCGCTGTTGGTGGACAAAATAACCTGTGTTTCTTTGTCCAGTGTTTTCTCGAAAGTTTCCAATGACTTAAGGAAAGCATAGAGTTCCCTTGCTGCATTATTCCTGTTATATGCCGCGGTATATATGGCAGCAGCTTCAGCGTCTGCTCTACCCATAATCTCTTCTGCTTGACGAAAAGCCGCTGACTGAATGGTTTGCAACTCACGCTCCTTTTCACCATTAATAACCGATGCTTCGCCCTGTCCCTCAGAACGAAATTCATCGGCAATACGCAAACGCTCACTGATCATTCGGTTATAGACCTGCTCGCGTACCTCGGGGACATAGTTGATCCGCTTAATCTTGAAATCGAGGATTTCAAGACCCAACTCGCGAGCCTGTTCGTTGGCCGATTGACGAATCATCCTCTGAATGCGATCCCTACCTACTTCAATATGCATCAAAGAATCACCAATCATATCACCAATAATTCCCGACGAAACAGGCTCCCGATTACTGGTTCTTACTGCCTCTTCGAGATTATGACTGGCGATAAAGTCCCTCGTTTCACCATCCAAAATATCGGCTAATCGGGACATCGCACTCCGTTCATTTGTAAAACGAATGAAGTATCTCAGTGGATCAACAATTTGCCATCTGGCATAAGTATCAACGAAAATAAATTTTTTATCCTTAGTAGGAATTTGGTTTGGATCACCATCCCATTCCAAAAACCGTTTTTCGATAAAATTTGTTTTTTGAATAAATGGGACTTTAAATTTCAATCCGGGCGTAGTAATGGCCTCGCCTACCGGCCGGCCAAACTGGGTAACAACCACCTGTTGGGTTTCATTAACCACATATGCACTTTGCGATACAACCACCACCAGGATAACAGCTGCTACTATTAAGTATATTAAATTCTTTTGCATGGTTCTCTAAATATTAATTTGATTCTTTTTTCTGACCTTGACTTAATTGCATCTGCAACAATGGAAAAACATTGTTGCCATCCTGATCGGTAATGATCTTATTCCCCATTTGAGGGATCACCCTTTGCATGGTTTCAAGATAAATTCGTCGTTTAGTGATTTCAGGTGCTCGCATATATTCATCAAACAACAAATTAAAACGGACTGCCTCTCCCTGCGCATTATTCACACGTGCAGTTGCATAACCCTCTGCTCGCTGAATGGTCTCCTGTGCCTGTCCGCGCGCTCTTGGAATGACCCGGTTGTATTCCGCTTTGGCTTGATTAATCAGCGTCTCCCTCTCCTGTTGAGCCTGGTTAACCGCATTAAAAGCAGGCTTAACCGGATCGGGCGGATTTACATCCTGTAAAACAACCTGCTCAATTCGTAAACCCAAAGAGTATTCATCCACCAAGCCCTGAATCAAGTCCCTTACGGTTTGAGCAACTTCGGTACGTCCAACGGTAAGCACTTCATTCACAGTTCTGTCACCCACAATCTGGCGCATGGATGATTCAGAGATGTCTCTTAACGTACCTTCCGGGTTTCTAACCATGAAAAGATATTTGTATGGGTCTTGAATCCGGTATTGTACTACCCACTCCACATCGGCAAGATTAAGGTCACCTGTCAGCATCAGAGATTCATCGGAAGTACCCCTTTTAGTGTATTCTGAGCGCACATCTGTGGATACTGTTCGAAACCCAAACTCCTGTTTCTGCTGACGTTCAACCGGAACTTTTACCAATTTCTCCACAAACGGCATTTTGAAATTAAGTCCGGGGCTTACTAGACGTTCAAATTTCCCAAAACGGGTGATTACTCCAACCTCTTCCGAAGCGATCTGAAATATCATATTCCAGGCCAGTACGGCCAGCAAAACAATCCCCGCCAAACGGGGAATGTTTCCAAAAATGTCCTTCACAAAAGGAGGAACATCAAACTCACTGTGTTGATTCATAAATTATATCAGTATAAAATTAAATTACTTTTTCTTTGAAAGTTTTTTGAGGAACGCTCTTACTGCCTCCACAGTTTCTAGTTTATAAGCTGCATTGGTATGCTTAATCCCAACTTTAACGGTAATGGCAGTCTCGGGTAATTCTTTAAACAGGAACTCATCAGTCCAATCATCCCCAACACCCATAATAAAGTCAGCATTCATATTGAGCAGAAAACTGTTGGCTGCTGCACCTTTGTTCACGCCTCCGGTTTTAACCTCAACCACTTTGTTTCCTTCCATAATTTCGAGGTTGTGGTTGGCTACCAACTCTGTTAGTTCGTCCCTTAACTCTTTGGCACGAAGTTCACCCAACTCAGCTTCCGCTCGACGGAAATGCCATACAAGCGAGTAGTTTTTTTCTTCAAGAAATGACCCTGGTGTTCGGTCAACATAACTTTCCAAAACTGGTCTAATGGTGGGCATCCAGGAGTTGGATGCGTTTGTGAGCATATTCCAGTCTTCACCGATCCTGCGCAACCACACCCCATGTTCGCAAATCAGATTAACATTATGTCCTTCAAACCATTTGGAAAGAGTCTCTTTGTCTCGTCCACTAATAATGGTGACAATATTCTTTTCCGATTCAGTTAGTTCATCAATTAGTTTTTTCAGTTCAGCATCGGGCTGAACCTCTTGCGGATCGGCTTTAAACCCGGTAAGAGTGCCATCATAATCCAGAAAGATGGCGCGTTTGCCTGCCTTCTCAAATTTATCGATGATGGTTTTCCCAACTTCAGGAGTAATTTTTTTAGCAAGAAAATCCTTTTGGATTTTATTCACACGATTAAGCGCACCTACAAACTCCTTAGCCCACTTGAAAACATCGTAACGTCTGATTCGTTTCTGCATGGTAGCCATCCGTTTTTTCTGTTCATCCAGAGGCATTTCCAATGCCTGAAGGATGGCTTTTTCCATCTGATTTTCGTCATTGGGATTAATAACAATGGCCTCTCCCATTTCTTTTACAACGCCGGCCATTTCACTTATTACCATGACCCCGGTCTGGTTAATTCGAGAAGCAACATACTCTTTGGCTACCAGATTCATGCCATCACGAACCGGGGTAATCAGAGCCACATCACACATGCTGTAAAGTTCTACCAGGTTTTGGAATGGCATGGTGCGGTAGAAATACCAAACAGGCGTATAGTTAATGTTCCCATAAAGGCCGTTAATGCTGCCTACTAACTCTTCCACCTCACTTCGCAGACGTTGGTAATGAATCACATTGTTGCGCGAAGGCACAGAAAGCATTATAAGCGTCACCTTTCCACGATATTCGGGATGATTTTCCAGAAAACGACCAAAAGCCCTCAGGCGGTTGGGAATCCCTTTGGAGTAATCAAGCCGATCGATGGAGAGAACCAGTTTCCTGTCAGGATCCATCAGGAAATACTTCTCCAGTTCGCGATGAACTTCAGACCTCTCTTTAAGAGGTGTTTGGTTAATTTTAATGGCAGCATCATCAAATTTCTTATAGTCAATTCCCATGGGGAATGCATCGGCAAGAATGATGCGGTCATCAATGTGAATTTCGTTAAACGTAATCTCATACCCGAATAATCGACGAACACTGCTGAGAAAATGTCGCTCATAATCATAGGTGTGAAATCCGATCAGATCGGCTCCCAACAACCCTTTGAGCAATTCATCCCGCCAGGGAAGAATTCTGAATACTTCATAGGATGGAAATGGAATATGCAAAAAATAACCGATGGTGATGTTCGGCTTCTTGCTCTTGATCATTTCAGGCACCAACATCAACTGGTAATCGTGCACCCAAACGTAATCTCCGTCTTCAATAACTTCGAGAGTTTTATCTGCAAATTTTTGGTTTACCTCCACATAAGCATCCCAAAACTCCGCATGAAAGTCCACATATTGAGCAAAATAATGAAATAAAGGCCAGATGGTATTATTACAAAACCCCTCATAAAACTCCTCCACCTCGTGATTGCTCAAATGCACCGAAACACAACCCTCCTTCTCCAATAAAGCATCAATTCGAGCCAAATCTGCGGGCGATTGACTGTCAGAAGCAACTCCTGGCCAACCAATCCAGTTCCCGCTGAAATCTTTGTAAACTGAATTCATTCCTGTGGCTAAACCGCCAACACTGGGCGTTAAAGTCGGATTTCCATCATCAAAGCTGATACTAAAAGGCAATCGGTTCGATACAATATGCAGTTTCTTCATAGTGATAAAAAAATTTAGGATTATTGTTTATAAAAAGCTCTGGTTGTTTTTCAACCGGAGTTATGCAACCGCAAGGATTTTATTGCTATAAACGGTTCAATTTTGTTTGATTTGAATCATTTATGTTTTCTTAATAAACCCAAAAGTCGCTCTCATTCGTTTAAAGAGATATATGCTTGCTATTGGACAAATAATCAATGCAGCCAGAAAAACAAATGAGTAAAAGTGAAGTCAAAAATTTCTTGAAAAATTTTTGAATGGTCTTACTTTTAACAATTCAACCGTTAATCCTGTTTAATTTATTATACAGATCAATCCGGTTTCTAACAAAGATAAAAAAAAGTAGGACTTTTTTGCTCAAAACAGAGATAAATTCCTGATTTTTGAAGATACAAAAGAAAATAGTTATTTAATTGATTACTGAAATTTTGACAGCGCGTATGAAGCAATTGTGTGATAAGGATCTGAACTATGGAATTATTGGTAACTGCAGAAGTGGTGCTTTGGTTTCCGACAAAGGAAGTATCGATTGGTTGTGTTTGCCAAAGTTTGATTCTGCCTCGGTTTTCGGGAAAATTCTTGATGATAAAAATGGTGGAAGTTTTGAAATAATTACTGATACGGAATCCCGCATCATTCAAACTTACGATGGGAACACGAACATTTTAATTACCAGGTTTCATTGTGAAGATGGAGTATTTGAGGTACACGATTTCATGCCACGATACAAGTTGGATAGTGGCCAATACTACACACCACCCGATTTAATTCGATTTTTTAAACATGTTGAAGGAGCCCCAAAGTTCCGGATAAAGTTTAATCCAAGACTCGAGTATGGCAGGTTTGATACGAAAATTCAGATTTATGACAAATATGTAAAGGCGCAAACCACCAAGGGTAATTACGATTCGATGTACCTTTACACCAGCATGAACAATTCAGATGTGGCTTGTCAGCAGCTCATCACGCTTTATCGTGATGAGTTTATTCTGGTGAGTTACAACCAGAAACTGCTGAAACAAACTATGGAGCGTTCCTACATGAAACTGATGCGAACAAAGGCCTACTGGCTAACATGGGCGAATCGCACCACTCATTTTGGAAAATACAACGACATCATAGACAGAAGTGCCCTGGTTTTAAAGCTTTTGAGCTACCAAAAAACCGGAGCCGTTCTCGCGGCTTTAACAACTTCTCTACCGGAAACCATTGGCGAAGTTCGCAACTGGGATTACCGCTTTTGCTGGATCAGGGATGCTTCAATGGTTATAAAAATCATGTCTGGCTTAGATCACCACAAACTGGCCAATCGATATCTGAACTTCATTACTCATTTGTTGCCCGAGAAAGATGAAAAAATACAGATAATGTATGGGATTAATGGTGAAAAAAAGCTGACAGAATTTGAACTGGATCATCTGGAAGGATATTGTGGCAGCAAACCGGTAAGAATTGGAAACGCAGCATACAAACAAAAACAAAATGACATTTACGGCATCCTGATGGATGTGATTTACCAGCATTTTCACCTATTTTCGGTCACACTGGAACATAGCGAAGAGCTTTGGACCATCACCAGAAACATGGTGCGATCTGTGCAAAGAAACTGGCACAAACCTGATAAAGGAATTTGGGAAATGCGGCAAAACAACAAACACTTTACCTTTAGTAAAGTGTTGTGCTGGGTGGCCATTGACAGGGCAGTAAAAATTGCCTCGCTTCTTCAACAAAACAAACAAGTTGATGAATGGCTTCCACTGCGAGATAAAATAAAAGCGGACATCATGGAAAATGCCTGGTCGGAAGAGAAACAATCCTTTACACAGGCTTATGGACATGAAGATCTGGATGCATCGGTGCTGTTGATGGAAACTTATGGATTTATGTCACCCCAGGATCCGAAGTATGTCAGCACTGTACTGGCCATTCAAAAAGAACTTGAGCACAAAGGGTTGATGTACCGATACAAAAACAAGGATGATTTCGGTGAACCATCTTCAGCTTTCACTATTTGCTCATTCTGGCTGATCAAAAGTTTGTACATGATAGGAAAAAAAGAGGAGGCCATTGAAAAATTTGAGAAACTTCTCTCTTACTCTAATCACCTGGGACTTTTTAGTGAAGATCTTGATTTTGAGACCAAACGACTGCTGGGAAATTTCCCTCAGGCATACTCTCATCTGGCTTTAATTGAAACGGCCATGGTGCTTGGCGGCGGTCAATTAAGCAGGGAGGAGATTTTGTTGCAAATGTTGCATTAGGGTTTAGAGTTGATGGTTTAGGGTTTAGGGTTTATAGTTTAGGGTTTACAAAACTATCAACCATAAACTAAAAACTTTGAACTTTGAACTAAATTTTAAAACAGTCGTCACTTAATCAGCAACCAATTGGCCAACATATCGTACTGTCGTGCATTTTCCGACATCCAAACCATAACTTCTGAAGGATATCGGCTGTAGGCAGTATGCATGGCCAGTGGCATTGAAAAGTTAAGCCGGGCTACTTGCGCAAAAAAGTCAGAATAAAAAACCCACAAAGCATCCTCAGAGGTGATATCTGCAAGCTGCAAACTTTGTAGTAATGCATTGGTCTGGTTCACATACCAATTGGCACGGGATGCATCATCGACTAATCTTTTTTCGGGCAGTTCCGGTACAAAAGGGACTGAAAAACCGCGGCTCACATTGCTGTGCCGCGAAATACTTGCCGATGAAGCACCCCAGGAGTCATATAGCCTTTCAAGAACACGAACCAGTTCAACACTTTCAGGCGTGTCATGATGCAGCATAAGGTAATATAACAAAGGTAATGCTGCTTTTAAATTCTCTCCCCTACGGTGCATTTGTTCGCCCAATAAGAGGTGCGCCGGAGCAAATGCAGGCTCGGCATGAATGGATTTTAATAAAAGACGCTCTCCCTCCTCCTTGTCAAAAGGGATGAGCACTCTTCCGGCATGAAACAACAACAGATAATCCCCGGAAAACAGATCTAACCCCTGCTCCATCCAACGATTTCGCTGTCGCACATTTCCCAATTGCTCATGAGCTAAAAATCCGGCCAGAAAAGCATCCGGCGATGGGTTCAATCGGTCTCGACGGGCATCGGCTGCTTTTTCCAACGCTCTCTGCGCATCACCTTGCAGGATATAGGCCAATGCCAATCCTCCAAGAACCTCTCCATCATTGACGCCAAGCAGAGTTGCCTGGTTCAAATAAACCATGGCAGAATCTACTGAACCTGCTTGCAATAACTGTAAGCCACGTTGTTTATATTCAGTGCCTCCAAGTTGACTGTAAACCGGGTGCAATAGGGCTCCAAAGAGCAACATACTTATTAAAAATATCTTCATCCTTATCAACTGATTACCTAATCTTTCGATCATTTTTTATAATAAATTCAGGTTCGTTGTTGAGCAAAATTTGTACTAGTCAGACTTCCGCACTTCCAACCTTACTACTTATCTAATATTCTACACGAATCGTGCCACCTTTACTGTGGCCGGAAAATTCGGGAGCGTAATAACATGAAACTCTGATCGGTGCCTGAACTGCTTCTCCGCTGTGCGATACCGTCACTTCCCATGTAAATGTATAGTGTCCTCGTGGGAGGTGATCAATAAAAAAAGAGTTTCCTCCATCTCTAATTGACATATAGTATCCCAACCCCGATTGATATCTGAAACCTGACAGCAAATCAACAGGTTCGAGGTTGGATGCACGTGGTGCATCCACGTGTACAAAGTCCAACGCCTGAGGTGTTTCCATCACAACCCGCATCATTATCCTGTCGCCGGGTTTCAATGACGTTTCCTCCTTAATCAAATCCCATTGCTCAACTCCTTCTTCTAAATTGCGAAGATACTTAGAAATATCCACCTCCAAAAAACCACCTGCTTTTACGTCTCCTGACTGTTCAAAGTAGCTCAAATGCATGGATGCAAAAGATGGATTGGAACTTTTTTTATCAATAATAACCGTTCCAAATGCCGGATTGATTGCAGCTCCTTTCACCGTATGACTAAAAAACCCGCTCCCAGAACTAATTTCTGACGGCCTTAATTCTTCTCCTCCCATTTGAATACGATCCAGCTCACTCAAATCAAATAACTTTCGGGAAGAAGTGGCCAAAGCATAAACTGCAGCCACCGTTGCCCGCGTTGTTTGCCACGATTGGGTTCTCTTTTGGGAAATCAACCAGTTTTCCATGCCTTCCAACAGAACATTTTCGGGATTTGCCTCTCTGAGAGCCTCCATAGCTACAACATGGCTTTCGATGGGAGCTTGATGCCAATATGGGCCGTGTGGCAAACGGAAGAAGAGGGTTTCATTTTCACCAACGATGAGCCTGTCTTCAATGGAACGGAGCAATTGCTCCGATTCGCTGATATGTCCTGCACGATTTAGAATTACCGAAGCATAAGCCATTTGTGAAACCGGTTCTCGAGGAATATTTTCAGCCAATTGATTGATCCAGTATTCAACAACCTGATGCTCTAAAGCATCAGTAAAATAGCTTAAGGCATAAATTTGGCTCAAAACAGCAGCGGGAAATTCAGCCTCATCTCCCCTTCCCTTTCGCTCTTTCAATTCATTGATTAACCATCGATTTGCTCTTTTAATCATGTTAATAACCTCATCACCCAAATCGATGTTTTGCATTTTGAGATAACCGAATCCAGCCACTATGGTAGCTGTGATCTGTTCCGATGGCATCATTCCATTGAACCAAGGCCATGCTCCATTGGGAAGTTGTTGCTTTTTAAGAGCCTGGACAGATTCATTTAATTCAGTTTCCAAGTAACCATCCCGCACCAAAGCAGCAAAATAACGGCGGCGCTCTGTGTCGCTTTGTGCCTGGTTCAGCCAGGGAGTTGCTTCAAGAAAAAGAGGTTTCAGTTCCGGATTACGCTCCATGGCTGAAAGCAAAGCATCTGAATCTCCCGGTAACTCATCTCCCCATGCAGTCAGAACTCTTTTTATTTGAGGATGCTGATTTAAAATCTCTCCGGCAACAGCCGCAGAAAATATTCGGTTAAATATTTGGTCGGAACTCTCCTTTGGCCTCTCCATGAGCCATGGTAAAACTCCCAGTATTTCCCAAGCAGCATTCTGAGTATAAGTGAAGGTAAAACTTTCAAAATCCTGATCCGTTGCATCCATTAGCAGAGGCATTTCAATTTTGTGTTCTCCTGAACCGATAAGCACTACCGGTTTGGTTTCGGTAATAAGCGTTCGTGCAGGTCTTACGGGAATCAGGTGTACTTCTCCGTCAGACAGCTCACCGGAAACAGCAGAGACCGTTATTTCAAGAGCTTTTATGCCTTTGGGAACGCCTAACCGCCAACTTACCGGCACGGTTTGACCGGGAGCAAGATGCCACCCGTTTTCTGAATCTGATTTCAAAGGTATTTTTTCACCCGAAATGGCATTCGTTACTACCATATTGGCGGTTCCCTGCATGGTTTCGGAACTGTTATTCACAATATTGGCTTTTAGAACCAATTCATCACCTTCGGTAACAAGGCGTGGCAAATTGGGTATCACCATCAAATCCAGAACCGTAGTTGCAAACGCCTCAGTGGTTGCATAAACACCATCCTCCCTATGCGCCAACGCCATAAACCTCCAGCGGGTAAGAGATTCCGGCATGGTAAAATCGAACTTTGCAATGCCCTCACTGTTGGTTTCGAGGTGAGGAAAGAAAAAGGCGGTCTCCTTTAAATCGCGGCGAATTTGTAATGAAGCAGAGGTGTCTTCTGTAGGAATTATGACCTCTTCTTGTCGAGTCATTGGAGCGATTTCTTCTATATCTAGATCTACATCATCATCAACAATATTCAAAACTACATATTGCTCTTTCAAATGAGAGCCTGCCGCCGTTGCTCGCATTAAAAATCCATCCCGAGACGCACCTATTTTCGTTTCCCAAAAGAACCGGGGATAAGGTTTTTGTACCATTCTTTGATACCCATGATGCATCATCTTTCCAGTCGTAGGAGACAAAGAGACTGGTCTTGTGCGCCATTTACTCACAACCCGATGGATTGCAGGCACATGCAAATTCAACGAATTTGGCTGATAGGCATCCAATGAGGCATCGTACATTAAAGCAACAAGTTCAGTTTGAACAGGACGACCACTGCCATCCACAAGCCGCAACATCCATGTTGCGGGTTCTCCTGGCGACATCTCTTCCTTATATTCAATTAAATCAATTTCCAATCTATTATCAGGCGTTATCACATGATGGTTAAGCTCCTTTGAATAAACCCGATTGTGATAAAAAATAATAACCTGAACCAACAGATGACCTGTAAGGTCGTTTGGAACATTAAAAGAAACGTGCTGCCACTCCCTGTCCAAATCATATTCCCTGTCGAGAATAATCCCCTGTTCACCTGCCGCCAAAACCCGAATCCTTGCTGATTCAAGGCCGGTTCCGGCCAAAAACGAAACTGTTTCACCGGGTTGCAAAATCCGGTTTGTTAAATTCAACAATGTAAGTGGTTCGTCTGAATTATAATTTTTATTATTGACATCAACAACCATAAACTCGGTGGTGGTCAGCAAAGTATCCCCCGAAACATCAGGTACCATCATCGAAATCCGATATTTTCCGGATTTTAATCCGGCTGGAAGTTTAATGTCGGTATCTTCTTTCCCAACAACGACTTTACGTCCTTCGGTCACCACGTAATCAGGACTCTGTTTAGTTTTTCTTTCTGAAGAAAAACTAAAAAAAGCACCTTCATACAAAATAGTGTCGGGTTCATCCCATATCCTTTCCGGAAGTATTAACTCGGGTGCCCTCAACCTTTCAATCTTATACAGAACTTCAGATGCAACCGGCTCACCAGACAAATTATGTACCCCGAAAGTGGCGACAAAATCATTTAGCTCAGAGACAGGATACCATGGTTTGGAAGTTGCAACAAAGGGCTCAACCCCATGCTTTCCAAGCATTACGGATAGCGAACCAGTTTGCGTTTCTCCGTTGGAATCAGTCACACTTAACTCTATTCTGAAATTATGATTTGTATCCTTTTCTCCTAAAGCGATAAAACGTACCGGTACATGTCCGTTCTCATCAGTAAAGCCGGTTCCCGATGCAATCTGATTCATGTGCCTGTTTGGAAACCTAAATCCGATGTAACTGTATCGTGTAACTGTCCAATTGACCTCTGCGCTCGTTATTGGCATCCCGGTGAGCGCCTGAGCCATGGCTGTCACAGTAATTGTATCGCCAATCAACGCTATTTCAGTGTGGGGTTTAAATGTAACTTCAAAACGAGGCCGTTTGTACTCTTCTACACTAAAAAACTTGTGACCATGAGCTGAACCTATGCTAAAACTGCCGGTAAGTAAGCTGCGTGGCAAAAGAAAGCGGCCTGATACGGAGCCATATTTGTTGGTAACAAAATATTCAGATGCCACCTCCTGACCGTTCGCATCACGCATAAAAACCTGAACACGTTCATTGGCAACAGCCTTAACTTCCCCATCTCTATTTTCAAGCAGAACTCCCTTGAAATGCACAAACTGACCGGGACGATAAATTTGCCTGTCCGTAAAAAATGAAAACTGGGAACGAGTTGCACTCCTCCTTTCACGAGGAGATGAGAAGTAAGATTGTTCAAAGGAATATAAAACATCCTCGCCCTTGTTTATAATCAACCGCAAACCCCTATCAAACAAACCCTTGTCATCAATCATCAATCGACCATCCTGATTGGTTGAAAAAATCTCCCCTTCTTTATGAGGCCGTCCATAAGCTCTCTCGGGTTGAACAGAGACGGTTGCATTGGCAACCGGCTGTCCGTTGGTACGGTTCACCACTGAAATCATAAGTCCCTCCTCACGAACATGTTCGCTGTAAACGAGATTTGAAACCTGAAAAGGGAGCACCGAAAACAGTTTATTGTCTTTCAGGTATTTGGGTTCTATTGGCTCACATGACACCACCAGACAATAAAAACCCGGCTCCATTCCCTCCGAAAGCTTCAGTTCCGCAGATCTTTCAAGGTAATAACCGAAATCATGGAGAACATAATCCCGGGAAAAAACAGGTGTATTTTGAACCACCTGTTCCATAGCTCTATCGGCCATATTATAACGCTCAGGGCCAAACTCATGGGCATCTAAAAGAAAAAGGCTTGTATAGAGCGTATCAATATTTCTATAAATTACAGAAAACATTACAGGGCTACCTGGTACAACCACCGACTCAGCATTTACCCGAAGGGTTGGATTTAAAATACCTTCCTCAAGTTGGCGTGATAAACGTGCACCTTCACTATCAGGCCATGCCTCCATTGCAGAACGTGCCAAAATAAGGGCTTCCAAAAGATAATTCCTATCGGAATCCAATTTGCCAAAATGTGTTTGACTATGCAACAGGCTGGCATGCCTATAGAGAATAGATGAATATACTTCAGAATCCTTCGATTCTGAAGCCAGGTGTTTCAACGCCTTTTCAAAAAGCTGCAACCCGTCGGTACCTTCATATTTACCATACATCAGTTCCAACCTCAACAGGTCTATATCGGCCAGAGCATCTACATCACCGACATTTATTCTGAAACGCAACCAATCCTGCAAAATATGGATGGCTTTAACGTCGGATTCATCATAGTGAATTTCTTCAATTACACCATTGACAAATAAATCCCGATGCTGCAACAGAAAATCATCAGAGAACCGGTAAGTATCAATTTCAGGGAACTCAAACAACTCACCACTAAGCAATTTCTCCACCAACCTTCCGGCCAGCAAATCATAAAGCGTTGGGCGCAAATGAATCTTATCAGCTCCGCCTTCCAATAAAATTTGATAGTTGACGGATGACTCAGAAATAAGCTCCTCTCTGCACTCCAATGATGCCAAGTAGTGATTGATTGATAATTGAGATATTTCCGATGCGCTCATTTCAATAAGGTGTTCGGCATCTGTTTCAGCTAGAGGTTGCTGTAGCAACCTCCAGTGGTTCTCAAGATAAAACCTATGATATAAATCTCCCAAAAAACTATGAACCATTTGTTTGGCAGGCATCCATAAACCAGGTACTTCCGATTCAAGTTCGGATATGGTCTCTTCCAGAGCATTATCAAACACTTCCTGTTTTAACTGAAATCTTAAAACAATTGCCTTGATGTAATCCTCTGTGCTTTGTTGATTACGGCTCTGCTTTACAATTTCATTCACTACCTCAAGGGTTGCTTGCGGTCTGTTTAACTTATTAAGAGAATCAGTATGATGCCATAGTTCTGAAAAATCGATATGAACCATGGTCTCTGAAGTTCTGCAACTGAATGACAAATACAGTGCAAGTGAGAGGAGTAATACTAGTCTATACATAGGAATAAGTGAGAGCTAATTAAAAATCATAAGAATTTGGCTTATCACCAAGCCAAACCATAAACTTAGGAATCTTTTTTGATATTTCTGAATAAACGCAATTGAAACTTACAACCACTTAAAATCCATGACATTCAATCAAATAGGAACACAAACCCATTTCAGGGTTCAAACTCCTATGGAGTTTTCCACCTCCGGATTCACCGAAGTTTATTAAGATTTAAGCCCTTCAGTCTAATCTAAAATACATAAACTACTATTAATTTAATGCTTATTCAATTTTGTTTTCTGGTTAAAAAACAATTCATATATTTGTAACCATTGTGCAAGGTTTAATAACATGGTTATATGCAAGAATATTTAACACTATCAGAAGCATCAGAAATTATAGGTAAAAGTAAGGAAACATTGCGAAGATGGGATAAAGAAGGTATTCTTAATGCTGTTCGTGAACCCGTTTCTAACTATAGAGTATATAGAAAGGCTGATGTTCAAGCTTTATTAGGTAGTCTTTTTGACGAAGTTATTGAAGACGATGTTACAAATTTTGTTGAACCTGAGAATAAATACTCTGTTTTAGAGCTGTTTGCCGGGGCAGGTGGATTAGCCATTGGGTTAGAGAAAGCCGGATTACACTGTGCAGCACTGAACGAAATTGATAAATGGGCCTGTGAAACTCTTCGGAAAAACAGACCAAACTGGAATGTTTTAGAAGGAGACATTAAAAATTATAACTTTCACAATTTTAAAAACAAGATAGATGTCGTTACAGGAGGTTTCCCGTGTCAGGCGTTTAGTTATGCGGGGAAAAAACTGGGATTGAATGATGCAAGAGGAACACTTTTTTACGAGTTTGCAAGAGTCGTTCAGGAAGTCAATCCGGCAATATGCATAGGAGAAAATGTTAGAGGGCTGCTGAGTCATGAAAAAGGTAAAACCCTAAATGGAATGATTTCAATTCTAAACGAAATTGGATATGAAGTAGCTCCTGTGCAGATTTTGAAAGCGGTTAATTACAGAGTTCCACAAAAGAGAGAGAGATTGATTCTTGTAGGTATAAGAAAAGATATTGACATTAATTTTGAATACCCAAAGCCACACAGAAAAATATACAATTTAGAAGATGCTTTAAAAAAAGGTGAGTTATACGATAGTGATGTTCCTGAATCAAAAGGGGCAAAGTACCCTGAATATAAGAAGAAAGTGCTTGATTTAATACCGCCTAAAGGCTATTGGCGCGATTTACCCATAGAAATTCAAAAAGATTACATGGGTGGCAGTTTTTATCTCGGTGGTGGAAAAACCGGAATGGCAAGAAGAATTGGCTGGGATGAACCATCTTTAACTTTAACTTGCAGCCCGGCACAAAAACAGACAGAGAGATGCCATCCCGATGAAACCAGACCTTTCACAGTCCGTGAGTATGCTAGAATCCAAACCTTCCCGGACGATTGGCAATTTGCAGGCTCATTGGCGCAACAGTATAAACAAATAGGAAATGCAGTTCCTGTAAATCTCGCACAAGAAGTGGGTTATTCAATAGTAAAACTCCTTAATGAGTTCTATAAATTATCAAACCCAAGATAATAACTGTAATTTTCAAATGTTATTTGGTCGAGGATAGAGCGACGTGAGTGTTCTGTTTCTTTCTTTATCTCAGAAAGTGCAGAGTTAATCGACTCACCTTGTTCCTTTTCAATATTTTTCAGGAAATCATCAATGGCAACAGGTAAAGCTTTATACAATTCAAAAAAAGCATTCTTTTTTCCTGTAAGAAGTGCATAAAACTGATCACCTGATATCTTACACACCCGGCTATGACTATATTCTTTTCCGTTAATATCTCCTTTCCAGTGCTCGTTAAAACTTCCTTTTGCTAATATCTGAACCCAATAACATTTGGCTTGTTTATAATCATCTGCATATCGCGCCAATTTTTGAAAAAGAGCTTCGGATGCACTGCTATTCATCGTATTGTGCTTGTTTTTAATGTCGGCAAACAATGTATTATCAGATGCTTTTATGTCAAAACCACTCAAATTTCCAATTTCAAAACCTTCAATTCCACCAAGTACTTGTTCATGAAAAGTTCCAATGGAATTGTTAATGGATTTATCAATTTGCCGAAGAACCTCTGTTTCAATTAAGCTTTCTTCATCAAGATTATTGAATTTGGCATCGAAAGTTAACTTTATCGTATCAATTTTATTATTGTAAAACTTCTTCTTTGAAATTCTCGCCTTTGCCTTTATATATGAAGCGTACAAATTTTCAATACACTGCAATAAATGCTCATCGGTTATAAAATCAACATATTTATTATTCATAAAATCTATTAATAGAAGGGTTCAGTCAAATGTATAAAGATTTTTTGATTTTATCTTAGCGATTAATAAACTCTACTCCAATGAATGCATTTTGTTAAAAGCAAAAATGGGAGCCAAAAGCTCCAATTTTTCAAGTAAATCTCTAAAACAAATAGCAAAATCAATCAAAATCATCCCTGTGAAGAACTTTAATATCCAGAGTAGTGAAAACCTGGTAGCCATCTTCATTGGTTACGTATATATGAAAATGATAATCACCATGGTCATGGATATTATTCTCTTCTGTTTCTTTGGGAAAGGTCAGAATTTTCTCAAAAATATATTCACGCTGTTTAGGTAATGAATGAATCCAGGCATTAGAATAGGGGTGAATGGCTTCTTTCCGTTCATCCATTTGGCAGGTTACGTTATCACCATGGCTATGGTGATTAAAATTGTTGTGAACATCCATACTTAAATTACCCAACGCATTTTTATCGGTCAATTTTAAACGAAAGGTAAATTCTTCACCAAAATATACGGTATCACAAGCAAAAGGCAACAGAATATCAACTTTTGGTGCTTCGGCCTCTGTATCTGAATCTTTCACACAAGAAGAAACAAACAATACCACAATCAAACTTACAAAAATCAAGCGTTTCATTTATCAATGTTTTATTTATAATAGTTCGTTAATCTTTTTTTATTAACCTAATTATTAGGCACATATAAACTTGCAAGCAAAAAATGAAATTATCTGACAATAAGAATCTTGCTAATGTCTTAAATCTAACATCTTAAAGTCTAACGATCTATTGATTTAATAATAGAATCTTACTCGTCAGCAGGAGCTACCAGGAAGATGATGGCATCCACATCAGAAGTATTTCCATACTCGTCAAAAACAATTACCTCAACATGATACTCGCCAAGAGGAGCATCTGCCGGAATTGCAATATGCTTGTGAATTGAAGCATTGCGTGTATTCATAAATTTTGGATCATTATCAAACAAATCGTCAATAATCTTATACTCATCATCAGGATCTCCACTCTCAGGATGATCATGAATTTCAATGTGGTACGCAACTAAACGTCCATCATTCCTGGAACGGGCATCAAAATCCACAATAATTTCAGCACCCGGTTCTTTTACGATGGTATTCCCTGCTCCATAATGCAATCCAGCACTAAAATTGGTAATTTCAGGAGGTGTGGTTGTATCATCATCGTCATCGCTACAAGATGCAAATACAAAAACAGATACAAATAATAATGCAAACAATTTAATTGATAACTTCATAATGTTAAAAAAATTATTCCTGCCGTGCAGGGTTTGGTTAAACATAAATTATTTTAAAAAGGTATATTTACAAATAACTGAACATCACGTCCCGGCTCCGGGATGCGCATTCTACGATAAAAACTAATGTGATTAAAATATTGCTCATCCAGCAAATTTCGCACAGTTAAACGCATATTAACTTCTTGTCTGCCAAAAGCAACCGTTGTGCGGGCATTGAAATTATAAATACGATACCCCGGGGTATTCAATTCATTTGGGACAGTCATATTCTGGTCGGCCACAGTCAATGCTTCCAACCCAATACTGCTGCGTTTAAAAACATTGCCATCATTCAACTGATAATTAACACCAACTATAGCAGAAAAAGGTGGTGTAAAAGGCAAAGGACGTTCCAACTCCAGATTTACAGCATAAACATATTCTGCCGATGCATTAAACTGGAATCGACGCCACATATAATCCAAACTTATTTCGCCTCCGGTAAGCAGTGCTTCAGTTTGGCGGTACTCATAAACTTGCCCTTCGGGACGCAACTCGGGTGTTGGATTAAGGAATAAATAATTGGTAAAGTAATTTACAAAAGGAGAAACCGAAAACTCAAAATCACCGATACGTTTATCCAGTCCGGCGTCAAACTGCCAGGCTTGTTCAGGAGAAATGTTCAGGTCTCCTCTCTCGAAGCGTCCCTCATGTCGATGCAATCCATAGGCTCCTAACTCATAGGCCGATGGAACTCTATAACTTTTCCCTACATGCAATTTCCAGATGGTATTATTGTCCGGCAGATGATTTACACCAACAGAAAAAGAGGAACCGTTGAAATTTTTATTGAAATCGGGATTAAATACTGCATCACCGTATGCCGGATCAGGGTTAAGCGACTGCTCCATTTCAAAACGATTAAAATCAGCCCTGGCGCCTGCATTAAACAGCCATTGCGGCGAAAATTCATACTTATATAAAACACCGGCACCTATGGAAGTCCTGTTGTAATGTGGCAAAATATGATTGTATCCATCGGTTGTATGATAATGATATTGAGAATTCAATACAAAGTCGATGGTGTGGTTTTCGATACTTCGGATGGAGTACAAAAAGTTGGCGCTTACATTATGAAGTTTCAACAACAATTCCAGATTATCTTTTTCTCTGTAATAGATTAAATCTTCATAACGGTTTCCTGTTCGATCGAACAGGAAACTATGCTCAGCCGACTCGTTATACTGATACCCCAAAGCCATCTGCAATCGATTTTCTCCAAGGGCAACGTTGGTAAAGTGGTTTAAGGAATAATTATCTACTTTTTGATATGGCACACGAATATCCCGGCGATTTTTTGCATGATCGGCACGTTGATCTTCATATTGCAAGCCCACATAATCAAAGAATCCGGTTTTATTGGAGTAATAGCTCATATCAAAATAGCTTGTTCCCCATGATTTTACCAACCCCGTGGTTAATGAAACTGCATTTTCACGACCTGCGGTGTTGTAAACCTGGTTCCCCAGAGGAACACGATGAGAAGCCTCCGCAGCACTTACCGGAGCTGGAAGAATGAATTCATCGGTTTCAGGGATTTTAAAATCGCCAAAGCTATTATGTGTAAACCCGGTGTGAAAGTAGAAATCTCCGTTGCGACCACTCACAGAAGCAGAGCCACCCATCCATGCAGTGTTAGTTTTTCCGGTCAGCGAAACATTTCCGCTGATCTCACCATTCTGAGGAATCGGGGCAGGCAGAATATTTATAACACCCCCGATGGCATCAGATCCGTATTGCAAAGATGCCGGGCCTTTTATGATTTCAATTTGATGAATTCCCTGTTGATCAATTGATAAACCACTGTGACTGTTCCACTGTTGCCCTTCGTGTTTTATCCCATTTTCAGCAACCACAACCCTATAGAATCCTAAACCACGTATAACTGGCTTGGAAATTCCTGTTCCTACATCCATTGAACTAACACCCGGAACGCGCTGCAGGGTTTGCATCAACGAACCGGAGTAATTATTAAATAAAAAATCCTGATTGATTACTTCAACAGCGGTGCTCTCAGACCTACGCCGGTTGTCACGCTGACTACTCACCACCTGAACCTCATTCAAAATAAAATCAGATGACTTAAGACGCAGCGTAATAAATGACTCATCACTATGACCATCCAATTCATAAGTTACTGCCTCATATCCCATTGAAGAAGCTACCAACTCTTGTTTTTCTATCGGTAGGTTGTTGATCTCAAAAACACCTTGCCCATCAGTAACAACCCCCATTGTTCCGCCATTGTAAACAACATTCGCTCCGGGAACAGGATTATTGTTTTCATCCAGCACCACTCCCTTTACAGATAAACCATAATTGCTTCCATAAACACTGTTACAAAACAACAGCAACAAGAGGATAAATATCTTACCGGATCGAAGGATCATTAGACAAAGCTTAGTTTAGTTTCGGTTGAATAAAATCATATGCAAAAATATATATGCTCTATCGGCTCTACAATCCCCATTAATAGGGGTTTTATAATAGGAATGAAAATCCCACAGCCCTATTTTTCAAGAAGTTATAAATAGAGGTGTAAATTAATACCTAATAATAGGGATAGAGTCACTAAAAATCTAATTTTGGAGTATTTAGGCACTCTTATGCGGCTTTTAATCTTACATTAAACTCACAGCATAAAAAAAGAGCTATAGTTAATTTAAGGGAAAAGATGAATTCAAAAGATTACTTTTATTCTTAAATACAGAAAAACACAAAGAATTATCTCTAATTTTGCAATCATCATAAACCATTAGCAACCAAATAAATATTAAACCAACGATGAAAAGCACTAAACTAAATTTGATTGTTGTGATTTTAACAACAATGACGGGATTCATATGCTTTCCGGCCTTAGGAGAATCCATTTCTATAACCTACCAATTAAATGGTGGGGAGAATCATCCGGAAAACCCAGAACACTTTATTGCCGATGATTTACCCCTTTTATTGAAAAATCCGAAAAAAGCCGGCTACAACTTTCAAGGATGGTATAATAACCAACTTTTTGAAGGAGAATCTGTAGAAATCATAAATGAAGCAAACAACATTGAGTTGTGGGCTAAATGGAGCGATGCCATAGTATATCAAATTAATTACAGGAATGTTGAAGGAGTCACTCACGATAATCCCGCCACTTTTACTGTTTACGACCTGCCCATACAATTAAACAGTGCTTCTAAACAAGGATTCTCTTTTAAGGGATGGATACGTGATGCGGCAAATGATTATTTGGCATATTACAAATTTAACGGGAATGCAAATGATGAAACCGGAAATCATGATGCCACCAATAACGGAGCAACTTTGACAACAGGCATTACAAATGAACCAAATAGTGCGTATTATTTTGACGGAGGGGTGAGGTACATCGATACCAACACAAATTTCAACTTTACCGAGGCATTCTCTTTCAGCTTTTGGACAAAACTTGAGAGTTACGGGCCGGCCAGCCAGGCAGGGGTTTTAGTTGTTCAGGGAGCAAACTATGGAAACGAAAACACCGCAAACGACTTTGCCATAAGCAGCAATATCCATGAAGGTGGAAGAATTGTTTTTGGCATAAAAGACGGCGGAGCTACAGCCGCAACAAACGTGCCCCTTAACACTTGGCTGCATGTGGTTGCCACTTGGGAAAAAGGAAAAGAAAGAAGGCTATACATCAATGGAGAATTAAAAAGCACAGGAAATTCACCCGGAGGCATTTCATTCCACAACAATTTAACTTGCCGGTTTGGAGCCTGGAACTGGACAGGGTGGCACGAAAAACATCAAATGCAGGGCAAACTTGATTTAATGCGAATATACGACTATGCACTTTCTCCATCGCAAATCTTAACCGTTCACCATTTAGAACAAGGGTTATGGGTTGATGAAGGAAATATTGAGTGGATCACTGAAGTGGGAGACATTGAACTAACCGCTACATTTGAAATAGCAACAACAGTTGATCAATTACAAAAAGTCAACAAGACGGTCATCTACCCAAATCCCACATCAAATCAGCTAAGTATTGATACTGAAAGGGATGATGTAGTAACAACATTTATTATCTTGAATTTACAAGGCATAACGATGCTAAAGGGCGAATTTGTAAGTAAAACCTCCATAGATTTATCACAACTTGAACAAGGATTATATTACATAAAACTGAGTACTCAAGAAGAGTCTGAAGTTCTTAAATTTATTAAGAAATAGGTTTATATTATCAATAGATTGTTATTCCTTAGATAATCGGGATTAGACACAAGTCAATTTCTTATTATCAGCTGATTGTACAACATCATAATAGATTCGTAAATGATTGATTTTTAAGTTATTAAAAATTTATTAACGAGCTATTAAAAAAAGAAGAGACACTTTAATTTTAGAATACGCATGCCTTAGGGCATGCGTAAGTTTACTTTGTAAAAGTATATCTACCATTTTTCACGAGTTTTAGCCCATACATACAAATCTTTGATTAGAATAACGCAAACCTGCGAGGTGCTTTTATCACTATTAAATTGATGTTATATTAACATTTGCCGCCTACGGTGGAGTAATGGGTTTTTCTAAAAGGATTCTGATATAGCTATACTTCGTTTCCGCTGTGCGGGTATTGATACTCGGCTTTTCGTTTCAATTTATTTCGCCTTGTGAAACTAAACTATGCTTTATCCAGCTTTGCGGGACTTCGGCTGCGCTTCGTCTCTTGTTTTCATTCATTCATTGACCGAATGGTCTATTGACTTATTGACTTCTATCGCACCACAACATCCCTCCTTTCGGAACTCCATTTCGCAAAAAAACCATAAACTATCAACCCAAAACTCCCCAGCCATAACTCCAGTTTCCGATCTCCGGTTCCGCTTTGCGGAATTCCGCTACGCTTCATTTCCGATTTCCAATCTACCCTCCATCCCTAAACCTTACACCCATCGAAAAAACTCTCCTTCCTAAATATTGGATGAGTTAGTAAAAAAGAATACTTTTGTAATAATAACACGAATTTATTAAATTGTGCCACCATGAGTGTAGTTCGTTTTGGGGTATCCCTTGAAAAGGAGTTATTAGACGACTTGGATGAATTTGTAAAAAAGAACCGATTCACCAATCGCTCACAAGCCATCAGACAACTGATTGCTGAGAATACTGCACGTTCCAAATGGGAGTGCAATAATATTGTGGTTGGCTCCATAACGTTAATTTACGACCACCACAAACGGGAGTTGGTTCATAAACTTCATGACATTCAGCACCATTATCACCATGAAATACTCTCTTCGCAGCACTTTCACCTGAACCACGACATTTGCATGGAGATTATTGCCGTAAAAGGAGAAGCAAAGCTATTAACCGAGCTGTCGGACAAACTGATTGCCATAAAAGGGATTCAGCATGGTAAACTGACCATGAGCAGAGCCTGATTTTAAAAATTCACGCACCAATATATGATCAACGCCAAACAGATACTATCAATTCTATTCGTCCTTATTGTGGGTTGTGGGAATCCCCAATCGCGCATAGCTCAGGAAACGGTTACCATAACCGATATGGCAGACCGAAAAGTTACAATCCCTGTTAATATTGAGAGCATCGTTGGCCTAAAATCCGGAGCTTTACGAATGTTGGTTTATATGGGACTAACCGAAAAAATATCCGGAGTTGAAGATATTGAACGCCGGCCGGGACGTGCTTATGCATTTGCACAACCACAACTTACTGAAAAACCAATAATAGGACCAATGCATGGAGGCGATGCTGAATTGATAGCCATCAATGCCCCGGATGTAATATTTATGACCAACGCCACCATTGGAGAAGCCAATGACCTTCAACGAAGAACGGGAATTCCGGTTGTTGTAATTAAACCCGGTAACTTAACAAACCAAAGAAGCGATTTTAACAAATCGCTTAAAACCATTGGCACTGTAACAGGCACAGAGTCCAGAGCCGATTCCGTTATACATTTTATTGATAATCAAATTGCAGAACTAAACAAGGTGTCAGCCAAAACCCACAAAAAAAATGAAACGGTCTATGCCGGTGGCATATCCTACAGCGGCTCACGCTCCATCACTTCCACCATACCGCTTTTTGATGTATTTATATTTGTAAATGCTGAAAACGTAGCTGCTGAATTGGCTCAAAGAAGCAACTTGCCTCTGACTATTGGCTCTACTGTTGAAATTGACATAGAACAACTTATAACCTGGAATCCCGACAGGATTTTTGTTGACGCAGCAGGACGAGAATTGGTTCTGCCTCAAATTGCCAATGGAACACCTCTGCAAGCAACTCTTCAAGCCGTTCAGAATAATAAGGTTCATTTTCTTATGCCACACAACTGGTATTCCACAAATTTCGAAACAGTTCTGACCAACGCATGGTATGTTGCTTCAATACTATATCCGGATGCAGTAACTCCGCTAATGTTTAAAGAAAAAAGCACTTCCATTTATGAGTATATGCTTGGAAACGATGTAAGTGAAGAGTTGATAAAAATGTACAACGGCTGGACATGCATGCAATAAAAAGACAAAAACAAAATCGGATAATTATCTTGGCAACAGGTCTTGTTGCCCTGTTGCTATTGTCAGTTGCAGGTTTGGCCATTGGAAGCTCTAACCTCACCATATTAAACATCCCGGAGCTTCTCCTTGGAAAAGGAGATGATGTAAGCAGACAAATTCTATTTCACATCAGATGGCCGCGGGTATTGGCTGCCATACTGTCAGGAGTTGCTCTTTCGGTATCGGGAGCGGTTATTCAGACAGTCATTCGCAACCCCCTCGGATCACCATACACACTTGGATTAAGTGCAGCATCTATGTTTGGTGCAGCATTGGCCATTGTTCTTTTAGGTTACGCAGCACAACATGGAATCGCGCAATCATTGAAAAACAGTCCGTATCTGATTACGTTATCGGCTTTTATTTGGGGAATGGCCTGTACTTTTCTCATTACAGGTTTTGCACGATGGCGCGGAGCCACCCCGGAAACCCTCATAATGGCAGGAATAATTCTATCGGCACTTTTTGGCTCCGCCACTTCACTGATGCAATATATCTCCAGCGATGTGGAACTTGCCGCCATTGTTTCATGGATGTTTGGAGATTTAGGTAAGGCAACCAATCAAAATACCATGTTTCTGCTCATCGTGATCATTCCCTCCATGGCATATTTTATATACAATACGTTCAACTTAAGTTCCCTTAATGCCGGCGATGAAGTGGCTGCCAGTCTTGGAATCAATGTGAACAGATTAAGGATGATAACCGTTCTTACAGCCTCGCTTTGCACGGCTGTTACCGTTGCCTTTTTCGGGGTTATTGCGTTTGTGGGGTTGATAATTCCTCATGTAACCCGCAGGTTGGTGGGTTTTAATGAAACTTACGTCATAACCGGATCGGCCATTTTTGGCGCACTTTTTCTCCTTGCCAGCGACATTGTGGCTCGTACCATTGTTGCTCCTGTGGTAATTCCCGTGGGAATTATCACCTCCTTTATTGGTGCACCATTTTTCCTTTACCTGTTGTTTAACCGCATCAAAAAAAGATAGGATGACCATATCATTTCAAAACATAAAATTTGCATACGGAAATCAGGATGTCCTGCACGGCGTTTCAGGAGACTTAAAATCCGGAGGATTTTATGCCATTGTGGGACCTAATGGATGCGGGAAAAGCACTCTTATTAAATGTTTGGACAACATTCTCCACCCACATACCGGGACGATTGAGTTAGATGGGGTTTCCATAAATAAAATCCGTAAAATAGATCTGGCAAAGAAGGTGGCTTACGTGGCTCAGACATCTAAAATAATTTTTCCATTGGATGTTTTCAGTACGGTAATGCTTGGCCGTAGGCCACATGTGGGATGGCTCCCCGGAAATAAGGACAGAAAATTGGTTTACCGGATTATTGATGAGTTGGGACTTTCAGATCTAACCATGCGCAACATTGATGAAATCAGCGGAGGAGAACTTCAGCGCGTTCAAATTGCTCGCGCTTTGGCACAGGAACCTTCTGTGCTGTTGCTGGATGAACCCACCTCAAGCCTCGATTTGAAATACCAGATTGAAGTGATGCAATTACTAAAACAGGTCTCAGAAAATAAAAAAATAACCATTGTAACGGTCATTCACGATTTAAATCTGGCAACCAGGTATGCAAGCAATTTTTTTCTTATGAAAAAAGGGCACATTATTGCCCACGGGGGGAAAGAGGTCATCAACGAAGAGAACATAAAAACCTTGTACGAAACAGAAGTTCAGAAAATATCACATGGTAGCCAGACCTATATCCTACCCATTTGATGAGTCTATATAACCGGTAACTGAATACAACTCTCCGGTAAGAGCTTTAAGTTTGTTGTTTTTTTCAATAAGACCTGCAATTTTACCGGTAGCGCCGGTAACAACAATGGCACCAAGAAATAAACCAACAATTAATGGTTTACCAATTGATGTGAACGATGCCATAGCAATTATCGCCAAAAGATAAAGAGGAGAGGCATACATGATATATTGCTGACCAGAACTGCATCCGCATTCTGCCAGAAGATGATTGAAACGTTGAGTCCATTCGCTGTTAAAATCATTATCATACCCAACAATCTCAAAAGAAACCTCTTTGGGTTTCTTTTTCCTGATATCCTTAACCTGTTCCAGCGAAGTAACAACCATATAATATGACATTTACCCCCAACATCCCGGGTTATAAACCTTTAATTATCGATTACATGAGACAAAGTTAATAACAACGGATTAACAATTGACTACAAATTCTGAAAAACAAATATATAACAATCGTCATCAAATAAAAATAAACAACTATGGATATCCATTTTCAACCAATAGGATACGTTAAGAATCAGATCATTGATCCTAAAGACGGGTTTGTATTGAAAAAAGAGAAAAGTGTACTGGAAATTTTACCTGAATTTGCTGATGGTTTGCAAAATTTAAATGAGCTGGCCGCCATTGATGTTGTATTTAATTTCCACCGCTCGCAGAACTACAAGCTAATAACCCCCATTTACACGGGAGAAATAAAAGGAGTATTTGCCAGTCGGAGTCCGCATCGGCCAAATGGGATTGGAGTAACAACTGTAAAATTGCATTCAGTAGAAGGAAATCAACTCACAGTTACGGGGCTTGATGCCATGAATGAGACTCCCATTCTTGATATAAAACCAGCCGATTACAGTTTTTACGAAAACAGTAAATCAGAGAATAAAATCCGCGTTGAACGATTAAAGGGTAACCCCAGAGCTGAAATCATCATGGATATAAAATCAGAAAATCTGGAAAAACTACTCATTGGTGCTGCTCAAATACACGGACATTACTGTCCGGGATTAGCCATGGGTGTTATAGCTGCCGTTAAAGCCATGAACCAAATTAAAAATCATTCCGACGGGATGGAAGACCTTCTGGCCATTACCGAGACCAACAACTGCTTTGCAGATGGCGTTCAGTACATAACCGGCTGCTCATTTGGCAACAACGCTCTTATTTTTCGGGATATTGGAAAGAATGCTTTCACGCTTACCACCCGTAATGGCAAAGGAATAAGAGTGTGTGCTAAAAACGACTCCAGGCTAACCATCAATCAAAAGTCGCCCGAATTCAGTAATCTGTTCCAGCAGGTGGTGATTGAACAAAACCATGATGAAAATATTAAAAGAGAATTCCGAAAAGCTGCTTCTAAAGCGTCGTTTGCAACTTTAACCATTCCCTTCAACGATATTTTCAAAATTGAAGATAAAGAGACCAGCATACCTCCCTATGCCCCCATAATGGAAAGCATTGTTTGTGATGTTTGTAAAGAAAACACGATGAAATCGAGAATCACTGAAGTGAATAATGAGAACCTTTGTCTGGACTGCAGTGCAACCTCCCAGTATGTTCTTGATGGCCATGGAATAAAATGCACATGAAGGCGCAAAAACTCGATGGCATCATAAATAGAAGGCAAATTTTAAAAAATCTGCCTTCTTATGTTTTTACCCGTTAAAACTTCAAACTAATTTTTCCTGAAACAATCCTTGGAGGTCCGGCAAAATATGTAGCACTTCCCTGATGGCTGTCATCCGATGTGTTAATAATTCCGATGTGTTTTTTGTCAAAAACATTCTTAACGTCAACTCCGGCAGTTATGTTTCTGATGAAGCTTATGTTTTCGAAACTATAATTTATGGAGAAATCAAAAAGTCCGTAAGCATCAATCTTTTCGATGTTGGTGGCATCACCGTATCTTTTGCCAATGCGTTTGTAAATTAAAGATATGTCCATATTGCTCGTTGAGAATAGAGCTCCAGATTTCAGGCTGAAACGGGGGGTGGCAGGTGATTGGTTGCCTTTTATCTCAATTATTCCATCCTGGCGCTCCAGATTTTTATCATAGCTTATGTTTGTGTAGGTGGGGTTGAGAATCAAAGTGAACCACGAAACCGGATGTAGATAAAACTCAGTATCAACACCCCAGGCTGTTTGTTCGCCAACGTTTTGAAAATAATCCAGATCAACAGTTGAGTCATATGCTGAAGCCAGCACATTATTGTGCCTGGCATAATGGATCGACGGTGACAAAGTCAGGTAATTGGAAACATATCTAAATCCAAAATCAAAATGATGTGAGGTTTCCATTTTCCACTGGTCAAAAATGTCCTGTAAATTCATCCCGGCATCAGTAAATGTAGTCATATTGTTCACATACAACGATATAATGGGATTATACATATAAGGGCGCATATAGTTTTTTCCATAATTAATGTATAACTGCATATTATCTTTCAGAGAGTATCCAATACCAAATGAAGGCAATAATGCGTGGTGCGTCATTTTTCTTGTGTATAACGACTCATTTGGCAATTCGGATAGTTCGGTGGCTGAAACTGAATTATACCTCTCTGTTGCCGGATCTGTAAAGTGGAAGTATTTCAAGCCGGCCTGAAGTTTAAACCTGCCCGGTGAGTATGCCAATTTAGCATACGGACTGTGAATTATCCCTTTCTTCTCATTCACAGAGAAAAACCCATAACCAACGGGAATTAATCCCTGATCAGCAATACGCGTGTTATATACTTGCGCATCATTATCAAATATTTCCAACCAATACCCTGCTGAATATGAAATTTGATTCATTCTTCCCTGAATTTCAGGAATTACTCCCATTCGGCTAATATCTCTCATGCTGGTTGTCTTGAAGAAATTAGGTCCACGCTGCACTGTACCATCGTAGTCAGCCTCTTCATTGGATACATATCCTTTTATCGAAACAGAAGTATTATCATCGGGAGTATATCTAACGATTCCCATAAAATCCATATTCGTAAATGTTCCGTCATTGTAACCGTAATAATTGAAATCTTGCGACGCAACCCCTGTTAATTCTGATGAAAAATCTTTCGTATAATTTTCATTCAAATTAATGGCCTCTGAATAGCTTAACCTCCTATAAGCATTTCGTTTGATGCTATTGTAATTAACAAATACTTCGGCCTCAAACTTTTCATTAAATTGTTGAGAAATACCTGTTACTGCATTGTATCGGGGACCCATTTTCCCGGGGCCTTTCCATTTATCCGCCTCGGTTGCCGAAAATGAGACGAATGCCGATGTTCCAAATGCAGTTTTACCCAAATCAACCCTTGCAAATGACCTATAAAAATTGTGACTCCCAATTGATTGATTCACTTCTGCTCCAAACTCCTCATTTGGCCTGCGGTACCTCAATTCAATGGCACCACCCTTACTACCGGTTGCAGTTCCTAAATCTGCCGGAGATGCACCTTTGTACAAAGCGATGCTTTCTATGTTTTCCATATCGTATATGTCGTCACGGGCTCCAATGGGCATAATTCCGTAATTAGGAAAACCTTCTAATGTCATCCCGCTAAAAGTACTACGTATGCCCCGAATACGCACCGACTTATCGGACAAACCATAACCATCAATGCCTTCGGTTAAAACTCCGGGAAGAATATCCAGAGCATGATAAACACTGGCAGATGCGGGCGCTCCACCAATACTGAGTCCTTTGGAGGTTAGTGCGGTTCCGGTAAAAAGAGCATCCCCATTTCTTCTTACTGGATTCGAAATAGCTCCGGAAATGGTAATTTCACTCAGTGTATGGTGGTTGGGATACAGTTGAATACTTAAAATATGATCGGAACTATGAGAAGCCAGGTCAATCTCTTTACTATGATAACCTATAAAAGTAATATTCAAAATTGTATTGCTCCAATCCTCGATATTTATCAGAAAGGTTCCATCGGAATCACTTATTACACCTTCTCTAGAACCAGCTATGGTAATATTAGCGCCCGGAAGAGGATCAGATGTTTCGATGTCCGTAATCACGCCTCTTATGGTCTGCGCATTACCATTTAAAAAACCGAATAGTAATATTAAAATGAAAAGGAGCGGTTGTTTTACTAATTTTCTCATTTGAAAATAATGTGTTTAAGTATTTGGTTCCCGATAAATTGGGAACCAAAACGTTGCAATATTTTGAAAAGAATAATTTTTCATTGATTAAGGCCAAACTAAGTTTCATATCCCTGATACAAATCGAAAATCTTTCAATTCCATACAATCAGACGGTGCATCCAGCTTTTCACTTATTCGCATTCTATAATTCCCGAATAAAATATGCAGAATAATTAGTGTTACGTTTTTTTATTTTAGTAACACTATGCAAAGATAAAAAAATGATTGCTTATGCAATCATTCAAATCATTAATTTCTAAAATCGGTTTAAGCCTCAAAAAGAGGTTGAATATTATTTACTTTAAATATATCATTATTTTACTTTTTTCGTCTTTTAATTTTACAATTTCCTGTTTCCCAATTGTTGGAGTCGTAATGCTAATTAGTTTTGCAAAGTCAACTTCCTTTTCATTGATGAACAAAAGATAATCCTTAATTGATTATAATCACGCAAAACGAACTCATCTTTGGACTTCTAATCAACCATTCTCATTAGTACACTGAGAACAAATTCTTTTGTGTTGATTTTCACAACTCCACTGTTTTCATTATTATATAACTTGCTTTCTTCAGTATTCTTGATAACTTCAATATGTGCAATATCAATGGGGTCTATTTTTGTTAAATCAAAATCTTTATCTAGGTTTTCGTCAACTCTAATGCAATGTACAAAACAATAATTGCTGAAAGAAAATAGAATACACCTACTTAAAATCTCTTAACCAAATTTTTGTTCACAATCCTAAAAATTGAAATGGTTTGGACTTTTTAAATTTTGCAGAAACTTCGCCTGCATAGGTTTCATTATCTGACAAATCCAATTTTCGTACACCTGCCTTTTCACTAAAATCAATTTTCTTAAGGTCAACCCAAAATGTATTTGGCGTTAATGCCGTTTCAAAGTAATACACCAATTCTTTTTGGTCTGCGACACAGCGCCAACGTGTTGTAGATAAATTTGGGTATCCTTCAATTTCGAAACCATATGGTACTGACACATTTCTAATCACACTAAAAACCCCGGCTACGGCCACTCTTGTATTATCAGTTTGTGGGATGGAGTTTATAAAAAAAGAAGCTCTAACGAAACGGTCAGCTGCTGTTACTGATCCTGGTAGAAAAGTTTTGCCCGGAATATTTTCCCAATATTTAGCTATGGCTAACTGTTGTTCATACGGCGGGTCATTGGTCATCACTGTGTATGATGAGTCGTGGTGTATCACCAATTTCCCTTTGATGTATTCAAGAATGGCATTGTCGCCACTGGCATCCGAAATGGATAAATGCACTGTGGTGAATTTGTCTGTGCCGGGGATAAAATCAGAAACTATAGCAAATGATTCTTTACTTAATTCTTCAACGGCTTCAGCAACGGTTGCAAAATTATCCAATACATATTGTGCCCAAAGAGAAATAGCCATTCCTTTTGTTTCACCTTCCTTATCGAATGTAGGGTAGTTTGATTCAACCAACCAAAGCAAGTTAGCTACCAAACCTTTTTCGTTCAATCCATCGGCAATGGCGATATCCCATGTGCTAACACCTAAACTACCATACTTGGATACCCATTCAATCGAATTTTTACCAACTTCACCGTTTCGTTTCATTCCACGGGGAAATATCCATTGGTTGGCAGGTATTTCTATAGAAAAATCCATAGTCCTTCCTGTTAAAATCGTATTATTTGGTCCTTTGTAGACCACTCTAGTACAAGCTTCTGATTCTATGCTGTAGCCTATTAGCAAACACAAAACCATAGAAATACTTGTAATTTTATTTCTTGTCTTCATTTTATTCCTTTTTTAATTCACACTCATTTAGCTTTTCAGTACGCCCCGCTTTTTTAGTAGTTTTTGGGCTCTATTGCTATTTTAGCATGACTGTCAACTTATTCATAGCACAATTATCGATACAATTCCATTTATCACAAATTAAAAGTAAACAATAAAGACAAGAAACAGAAGAACAATTTGACCAACTACATTTTACGGTCGATTAAAAAGGGATCAACAATGCTGTAACAAGATACCTGGCTTGTTTTTAATTATTTACCGAGGGATCAAATCCGATACATTAAGTTCTATTAGGTTAAAAGAAAAATGGACCCCTCTTCTTCTGGATGGTCATGGATTTAAAAAAATGTAATACAAATTTAACAATTACTTAACATCTATACATGGATATTTGCTTAAGGGAGTATTTTTGACTATTTTCGCATCTCATTAAAATCAAACCACAAACATACGGGATGAATATTGGAAAGGGTCTGAGACCAATTATTGTTATAGTATTTTTTCTACTTTTAATACCAGTAACATTTTATATTAAAATACCGTACACCATTAATACAAATGGGGTTTTGCTGCCCGTAATGGAGTGGCGTTTGGAGAAATCATTTGACGGAACCATTGTAAACACTCTTAAAGATAACAGAACCAACACCATCCCAAAATTCTCAGCCACCGAATTTCAACGTGGCGATCACGTTGAATTCAGGAAGTTTCCCGAGATAAACCAGAGAGGAAAAATTACTGCCGGCGATACCATTGGAAAAATTCATTCTCACCTGGAATATTTCAAGCTTTTGGAGTTAAAAGGCAACCTGGAAGAACAAATGAGGATGAAGCAAATAACCCTAACGGGCGAAACTCCTGAAAGAATTGCAGCTGCTTATCAGCAAATGATTTTGGCTCAAACCGAATACGAAACAGAGAAAAAACTCTGGGAACGGACACAATCCCTCTATGAAGAAAACGTCATTGCACTGCAGGAATATGAACTGGCTCAAAACAGCTACAACATAAAGAAGCAACAAATCAACATAGCCAGAGCCAATTATGAAGTGCTTACATCGGGGGCAAAGCGCGAGGAAGTAGAAAGAGTAGAAGCCGTTATAGGAGCCATCAATGAACAGATTGAAAATGTGAACCAAAGACTTGATGCATTTTTCATCACCTCTCCTATTTCGGGCACAGTTTCTTCAGGAATAAGAAACACAACCAGCAATGAAACCCTCATGCGAGTTATACAAAACCAGCAAATGGTTTTGTTGATGCCTGTTGAAGTTTACAACTTGGACTATGTGACAGATGGAATGGCAGTAATCATTGATAATATAGGAAATTCCATTTCGGGGAATATCATCCATATAGATGATAATATAGAGCATATCAACCAGCGGCAGGCAGTATTTGTGACAGCCATTTTTGAAAATCCAGATGGAGAACTGCGCCCTAACCTGAAAGTAAATGCACGGATCGATTACGGGAATATTTCACTGGCGCAGTACCTAATCAGAATGAGTAAAAACATTTATCACAACTAATTGTAATGCTTAGATACGAGCGTAAATATTTGGTACCGAATGAGCAAATGGATGCATTGCGCAAGCGTTTGATGCCATTTGTAGTGCCCGACAAATATGCTCATCCAAATCAACATGGCTTACATCAATATACTGTCCGCAGCATCTATCTGGACTCTCTGGACATGGAATGCTATACGCAAAAGGACAGTGGAATAAAACTGAGACGTAAACTGCGCATCAGAGGTTATGACACGCTCAATGATAAGAGTAAAGTTATCCTGGAGATTAAACGAAAAATAGGCAATCGCATAAAAAAGCATCGTTCCACTCTTCTTTATAAAGATTTGGAGGATATGATGAAATACTCACGACTGGAAGACTACATCATTACGGGAAGCAGAAAAGAGGCACTGGACGATGCAAAACGTTTTTTCTTCCATTTGAAGAAAAAACAGTACCGCCCCAGTAATCTGATAGTCTATGAAAGAGAAGCATACCAGGGAAAAATAGATGCCGGCGTAAGAATTACATTTGATAAGAACATCAGAAGCAAGGTTTACCCAAAACTTGATGCTTTATACGAAGACAAGCATCTTAAAAGACTGTTTAACAACCACTTTGTTCTTGAAATAAAATATTTCACCAACGAAATGCCCATATGGGCACGTTCGCTGGTACAGGAGTTCAAACTCCGTAACGATGCCATTTCAAAATATACCATTGGATACGATGTAAGCAAGTATAATCGCAAGCTTACCTATTAAAACAACAACATCAGAATGGAAGATATTCAATCGATTTTCACATTTAGTATAACTGCCCGGGATGTATTTGCCAACGTATTGGTGGCAATGACCTGTGGTTTTATTATTGCCTTACTATACAAACACACATATAAAGGATTAAATTATTCTTCGGCATTCACCATCTCTATCATCATGCTGACCATGATCACAGCCATTGTCATCATGGTAATTGGAAACAATCTGGCCAGAGCATTTGGTATGGTTGGAGCCATGTCGATCATACGTTTCAGGACAGCTGTTAAAGACGCATCGGACATCATGTTCATATTTTTTGCGCTGGCGATTGGCCTGGCAGCCGGGGTAAAACTCTATGCCATTGCATTTTTAGGAACGTTTATGGTTGGATCAGCTTATTTACTGGTTACACAGTTTAGCTTTTCCCTTTCGGGGAAAAGAGAATTCTTAATGCACATCACTACCGAAGGCGATGGACTGCCTGAAAATCCCTTTGGAGACTCATTTAAGCAATACTGTAAAACACATAAACTGGTAAATGTTAAAACCATTGGTGACGATTACGACCAAATTATGGAGTACTCCTATTATGTGAATTTAAAAGATCAGCAAAAGGGAAGTGAACTGGTTTCAAAACTCAGAAAAATTGAAGGTGTTCACCAGGTTAACCTGTTCTTTGATGAAGATTAAATACTCTGAAGTTCTTTAACGGCTTCCTGCAAAAACGGACGAGTATGATAGTCATCGTCCACCACTTCATCGTTCCAGATTAAGAGGTCTAAATCAATGTTACGTGGTCCAAACTTAGGAACTGTCCGGTCGCGCCCCATTTCGTTCTCAATCTTTTTAAGAATGATATTCACCTTCTTCTTAGCCTCATTCGTTGTAGCCAAAACAGCACCATTAATGAAATCTTGCTGATCAACAATGCCAATGGGCTTGGTGGTTTGCAATGATGAAACAGACAAAACCTCAAAATGATTCTGCAATTTCCCCAGTGCCACCTTAATATGGTGAAATGGTTCAATGTTGGATCCAATGCTGATGATCATTCTGTTCATGGCGCTTCTCCTACTTAGTTTTTGTTAAAGAAAAAGAGACACTCTCGGCAAAACGCAGGGCGTGCGGCTTATCCACTTCCAGAGAAACTCCTTTTACCCTATCAATTGAAACGATGTATGCCGCAACTTTTTCAGCCACTTTCTCCAACAGGTTAAAATGACCGTTTTCAACCAATCTAATCACCTCTTTGCAAATGGTTCTGTAATTCAATGCCTGATTTGGTTCATCAGACACCTCCTCACCTGCCAAGTCATAATCAATGGTTATATTCAGCAACAAGTCCTGTTTCTTCCCTATTTCATGATCATTGAACCCGATCTGAGTTCTCAACAGTAAGTTTTTGATTTTTATTTGTGCCATTCATTCAGGTTAAATGTGTTCCGGAATCACAAAAGATGATCTGGCCGGTAATGGAATCATTTTCAACCAAAAAATAGACACTTTCCAACAAATTATCAAGTTTTACCTGCTTTTTTAAAGGAGTCTCCTTAATTACTGCATGAAGATAATCATCGGTTTTGCCCGGTGGAGGCAAAACCGGCCCCGGAGCAACAGCATTTACCCGGACATCAGGAGCCCATTCCAATGCAGCCATTTTTGTCAGGTGCATCAGTGCTTTTTTCGATATGCTGTATGCTGCATGCGAAAAACTGTTATCGGTTACCCTTGTATCAATAACATTAACAATAACGCCGGATTTAAAACACTTAACAAAGCTCTGCATCAGAAATAGAGGTGCCTCAAAATTGACGCTCATTTGACTTTTGAGCAGTTCCGGCGTTGTTTCACTCAATAATCCCGGATCAAATACCGATGCGTTGTTAATCACTACATCTATTGAACTCAGTTCTTGTGGTAATTGATTGAAAAACTCTATCAGTTTTTCAGGGAACTCAGACAGATCGCACTGAACAACCGGAAAATGCTGATCAGCAAACAGTCCTGACAACTCCTGCGACAATTCTCTGGCAACATCACTGCTGCGATTATAATGAATCACCACATTCCAACCTTTTTGAGCAAAAAAACGTGAAAGAGCGGCTCCTACCCTTCGTGCTCCTCCGGTAATCAGAACTGTTTTTCTCATATATTACATGTAAATCAATGCAACAATTTTTTCAAGATGTATGCGATCAGTTTCGTCAAACATAGCAAATTCACGACTGTCCACATCCAGAACAGCAACAACTTCGTTGTTGCTGTTTCTTACAGGCACCACAATTTCTGAGTTGCTCAGTGACGAACAGGCAATGTGACCTGGAAATTGATGAACATCCTCAACAACGACCGATTCCCCTGAGTTGATGCCGGCCCAGCAAACCCCAGTATTCTTTTTAAGTTTGAGGCAAGCAATCGGCCCCTGGTAAGGACCAACAATCAATTCTCCCGCATCAAGAAAATAAAATCCGGTCCAGAAATAACCTTTCATTTTATGATGCAGTAACGCAGTGATGGTTGACATACGCGAAACCGGATTGTTCACAGGTAAAACCAATTCTTTTATTTGATCATACAAGCGATTGTATCGCCCTGTTTTAGATTTATCAGTGCTCATTTATGTGGTTGTTATTATTAATTTAAGTTTCGCACTTGTAATTCTCACTATATTCAACCTTTTTCAGGGTTGCCCCTGAATATAAAATCTACCTTTAGCCCCGGGTTAGCACCCGCGACTATTTACATTTAAGCCTTTCATGTGTCTATAATTTGTTTTTCATTGGCCACATGGAACTCGCTTTTCAGTCACTTTCCTGTGTGAGAAATACTTTATTATGGCTCCTTTCAGGCTTTAAACCACGAATGTGGTTGAACTTGAATAACCATAAAGAAATTTACGACTGACTGATAATCAACGGGTTCAGAACCCTAAAAGGGTTAAACTTGTTTAATTTACAGCAAATTAGCTATAATGCGAAACTTGAGTTATTAATTTTAAAACTTATAACCAAAGATAAGATAAGAACAGATAAATTCATGCTTCTGTTGAGAAGAATAATGAAGGAAGAAGGAGTTTAATAAGGTTCGTTTATTTTCAAATAAACCACTATAAAAAAACAACCGGTTTCGACCTTTGTCAAAACCGGTTGTTCACTCATCTACTAAACCTAAACCCAAAACTATGCAAATTTAACGAATTAAGTTCTTTATTACCTAATTATTTTTTAAAAAAATTAATAGACATAGCTTCCTTCACGATCTTTTAACATTTCCTGCAACTTCTTGCGGGTGAAGAAAATTCTGCTTTTCACTGTACCTATCGGTAAATCAAGCTGTTCGGCAATTTCTTTATACTTATAACCATCTGTATGCATTTTGAAAGGAATACGAAATTCATCTTCCAACTGGTCAATGTAGCGATTCATTTCAGTAACACTGTGAACCATCTCAGGGGTTTCAGATGCATAATTACTACGGTAAGCTAACCTGTTGGCATCGTCTCCACCATCAAAAGTGTTTTTTGTTTTTTGATTACGGCGGTAATTATTTATAAAAGTGTTTTTCATGATAGTAAACACCCATGCTTTGAAATTGGTATTGGCCGTAAACTGATTCCGATAGGTTAAAGCCTTCAAGATGGTTTCCTGCAATAAATCCTGTGCATCTTCATCGTTGGCTGTTAAACTTAATGCGAAATAACGCAACTTGTCCTGTAGTCCTAATAAATGGTTGTTAAATTGAATTGTCGTCATGGCTGAAGATTTTTTTTGGTTTATTTTTGTATAACAAATGTATGAAATATATAAACACATGCAAATAGTTTTGCAACTTTTTTTTATATAAATTAGACTGATTACAAATAGTCATCGCTTATAAGTATTGATAATCAGCTCTCATACAAACAAACAGCGATGCAACACGGCTTTCGATGTTAACACAACGTTAAACAATTCAAATTCTCTCATAAACAATAATCACATTCTATTATTCTATTACCTATTTTCCTGTTTAGCAGAGTATTTCAACTATCAAAATGAAAATAAAGCACCTCCAAAACAAAAAGAATCCGATTTGAAGAGTCCTTAAAATTGAAAAATGAAGGAAAATAAATACCTTTACAATCAATTTATTGCGAGCTATACCATTAGCGGCTTTTAGAATGATTCAACCTGTATAGAAAGAAATAAAGACATTAGATAAAAACATGAGACATATTTCATCAAAACTAATCCACGGCACAACCGGAAAAGAAGACCAGCAACACAGAAGTCTGAAAACTCCAATATATCAGACAGCTTCCTATGATTTTGAATCGGCAGAAGATGCTGAAAAGGCTTTTCGTGGCGAGAGTGACGCATATATATACTCCCGCATAGGAAATCCCACCGTGACTGAACTTGAAAAAAGGCTTGCTCTATTCAGTAACGCAGACAATGCACTCTGCGTTAGTTCTGGAATGGCGGCCGTATCAAATGTATTCCTGACGTTATGTAGCAGTGGCGATAATATTATTACGTCTCCTTATCTTTTTGGTAATACCTGGTCGTTTTTTGCAAAGACCCTGAAAGAGTTCAACGTTGAAGTGCGATTCGTCAATCTGGAGAACCCAGAAGAAATAGAAGGTAATATTGACCGCAATACGCGGGCAATATTTATGGAAGTACTGACCAACCCACAATTGATCGTGTACGACTTTAAGGCAATTTCTGACATCGCTTCTAAAAAAAACATCCCTTTGATTGCTGACAACAGCGTACTTACCCCCTATATTTTTGAAAGTAAAAATCTCGGGATTGACATTGAGATTTTTTCAAACACTAAATTCGTTTCAGGTGGAGCCACTTCCATTGGTGGCACAATACTTTGCTACCCATCGGATAAATGGGCATCTGTTCCCAAGCTTGCAGAGCAATATGAGAAATTTGGTCAGGAGGCATTCTATAAACGTATGCACAAGGAGATTTACAGAAATACCGGAGCCTGCCTCTCTCCCAACAGTGCATTCTTGCAACTGCTTGGTTTGGAAACCATCACCCTGAGGATTGACAGAATATGCGAAAATGCGCTTAGAACTGCTGAATTCCTTAGCAAGTCAGAAAAAGTGCAGCACGTGGATTACCCTGCATTAAAAGGTGCTAAATACCATGATCTAACCCAAAAATTCCTTAAAGGAAAGTCTGGGTGTTTAATCAATGTGGAACTTGATGGCAAAGAGAACTGTTTCCGGTTTATGAACAACCTTAAAATGATCAAGCGCGGCACCAACTTTTGCGACAATAAATCGATGATCATACATCCTGCTTCTACTATATTCTGGGATACTCCGGCAATAGAGAAAGCGTTGATGAAAATCAATGACAACATGCTGCGACTCTCTGTTGGGCTGGAAGATGTAAATGATATTATTGATGACATCCAACAGGCACTTGGTACATTATAAACAGTCTAATCTTCTCTTTCCAGGCACTTACGTGCCTCTTCCAAACGGGCGCGCTCTTTGTCACCTATTTGAGGATACTTTAATGGCAGTTGAGCCAGTTTATTGGTAATAATATTGCTCACCACCATGCGCATGAACCATTTTTTGTCGGCAGGAACTACATACCATGGAGCGTAATTGGTACTAGTTGCCGAAAGCATCTCGGAGTATGCATGCATATATTTGTCCCAGTGTCTGCGTTCTTCAGCATCAGACATGGAAAATTTCCAGTTGCGCGCAGGGTCTTCAATGCGCTTCATAAAGCGCTTTTTTTGCTCATCCCTAGAAACATTAAGAAAAAATTTCAGCACCATTGTCCCGCTAGCAGTTAAATGCTTCTCGAGGTTATTGATTTGTTGGAAGCGATTTTGCCAAAATTGATCGTTCACATCTTCAACCTGGTCAATGCCGGGCAAATTTTGTCTGAGCAAAAATTGCGGGTGCACCCTTACCACCAGAACCTCCTCATAGTATGAACGGTTAAAGATTCCTATGTATCCTTTGGCAGGTAACTTCTTATATATTCGCCATAGAAAATCGTGCTTCAATTCGAGTTCCGTTGGCGATTTAAAACTTGAAACCTGGGTTCCCTGAGGATTTACACCTGAAATGACATGCTTAATGGTACCATCTTTGCCGGCAGCATCCATGGCCTGAAAAATAATTAACACTGAATATTTATTTCCGGCATATAGCTTGTCCTGTAGCTCCCGCATGGTTTGAATATTGGAAAGAACCTCACTCTCTGCATCGGATTTATTATAAAATCCTGCTGAATAAGAAGTGTCAAAGTCACTGACTTTGACACGAGAACCAGGCTTGACCTGAAAGTGTGTGTCAAGATGATATTTTTCCATAACTGATATTTTTATCCTCAATTTAAGAAAAAACCATCAGTCATGAAAAGAAAATAAGTAAAAAAGGGACTAAAACAGGAACCAAAAGGCTTAATACAATACCACTGAGTATGGCTATTACGGTCATCTCCTTCCCCGAAAAACGAACAATAACAGGCAAGGTGGTGTCCATGGCTGTGGCACCTCCGGAAGCAATAATGGAGAAACGACCGAACAGTTTCACCAAAAAAGGAGCCATGACCAAAGTGAATACCTCTCGAAAGATGTTGGCCAAAAGAGCTACAACCCCGGCCTCATCGCCACGAATGCCACTAATAAGAATTGCAGATAAACTATAGTATCCAAAACCTGCACCAATGGCCATGGCTGTTCCGTGGCTGATTTGATGGATAAAGAGGGAGACGATTACTGCACCTGCTAAACTCCCAAGAATAACGCCAACAGGAACAAGCAGATGAACCAGTTTCATACGACGAAAAATTTCGCTCATGGATTTATCACTTCCAACACTGATTCCAACAATCAACATCAGTAAATAAAGTGCATAAGTTGAAAGAGATTCATTAAGCATCCACCGGGGAAGTAAACCGGATAATGCCAAAATTATTCCCAATGCAAAAAAAGATAGAATGATGATACTGCTTCTCATCTCATTAATAGTTCGTCTTTAAGTAAACCGTAACCTCAGATATCGTTGATAGTTTGTTTGTAGGAACTTTTTTTATTAATTACGAAAGGCGATTGTTTTTGTGAAATAAAAGCATCAATAATGCAACAACCACCACACTTCCGATCACTGCTCCCACAGACAACAGAAACGCCTGCAACCCCAGTTGTGGAATATTTTCTATAACATCGGGGTTGTTTCCCACAGAGATTCCCAGAAAAAACAACAGCAAATAGACTGCCCACATCATAAAGAGTGAGGCTCTTTTCCTCACTACTGAATATGATTTAAAAAACCGACCGGCAATCAGCCCAACAAGAAACAACCCGATAACGACTACAACACTCATAATATCAATACACTAACACACATAAAATAAAATTGAATTAAAGTTTTTTTTAAAAGATTACAACTATTTGGCGCAACCTTTGCTATGACCATCATCGTATAGTTATAGTCATAAACGAAAACCTTATACCATGATCAAGTTCATTAAACTTTTTGCATATTTAGCAATTATAGGCGGGATAGCAAAATTTCAGCAAAATGGAGATGCTAATGCAGACAACAACATAACTCCATCAATTAAAGAACAAGCCTCAACCCAAAACTCTTCCATCATGGCAATCACCAATATCTCATACCGAAATCCATTGGTATTCCAGACATTGATAATCTCCAATGAAACAGAAACAGAATCAGTATCTGACTCGCTTGCTATGAAATTCAATCATTAGTATTTTGGGGCTTTCTCATCGGGAAACCTTTCTGCGTATTCCTTCCAGAAGCTCTTCACCTCACTCTTTACTTCCCGGTGCAATATAAGAATTCCGATTAGGTTTGGAATGGTCATTAAAGCGATGGTTATTCCGGAAAACACCCAAACAATGGAAGTATCAACAAAAGAAGCAACAAAGAAACCTACAACATAAACCAGTTTATACCAAATAACAGAGTTCATTCCAAACAGGTATATCATAGCTCTTTCGCCATAATAACTCCACGAAATGGCAGTAGAAAAAGCAAACAACAACAATCCTATTGAGACGATGTATTTTCCATATTCTCCAAGCCAACTGCGGGAGAATGCAATGGTTGTTAGAGGTGCACTATGAATGAGCGACTCTCCAAATACCCTGACGCCTTCAGGTGGCGACATTCGCCCCCTAACAACAGGAACTTCACCAGTCCATGGCATGTTGCCCTGAATCAAAAATACATTTTCAGCCAATGAGCGGGCATGAATAATGGATACTTCATCAAAAATTTGCCCCTCAGTCACTTTCAAGTTTCCTGTAAACAGTGGCAACGACTTTTTACCATTAACATGTGCGCCAAGTAGTTGACGGTCGGATTCATTACCATCGTCATAAAATCCTTCAACCACGGCCAAATCGGCCATTTGGAACAGGTTTTCATGTTTTTCCTGCCACACCCCGGAAGCCAAAAGCGTCATTCCGGTTAGCATGCAGATGATGATGGTATCGATAAACGGTTCCAACAAAGCCACCATCCCTTCAGAAACAGGCTCATGAGCACGTGCGGCAGCATGTGCAATGGGTGCAGAACCCTGACCTGCCTCGTTGGAGAATAATCCTCGGTTTACTCCCCGGTTAAATGCAAAAGCAACAGAGGCTCCCAAAAATCCGCCGGTTGCTGATGAACCGGTAAACAGATCGGCAAAAATAGCCACCATGGATGGCCAAATATTCTCATAATTATAGATAATAACCAGAAATGCTCCCAGAAAATAGATGATAGCCATTACCGGAACCAGAGTTTGGGTAACTTTTGCAATTCTTTTAATCCCTCCTACAATTACAAAAGCCAGCAAAACAGCCAAAACGGCACCAGTAAGCATATGCGGGATAGAGAAAGTTTCCCACAGAGAGTTGGATATGCTGTTGATTTGGGGTAAGCTGCCTGTTCCGAAAGAAGAAAATACAGTTGCCACAGCAAAAACAATGGCCATCCATTTACCAAAATTGAGCCATTTTCCCGAAGGAAGTTTAATGTTTAGCCGTTTTTTCATATAATACATCGGCCCTCCGGCAATGGTGCCATCTTCGGCTTTTTCACGGTGTTTATGTGATAAAGTAACCTCTACAAATTTGGTCGTCATCCCGATTAATGCTGTCACAAGCATCCAAAACAAGGCAGCCGGCCCTCCAAGATGAACAGCCAGTGCAACCCCAGCGATGTTTCCGGTACCAACGGTACCGGACAGAGCGGTTGTTAATGCCTGAAAATGACTGGTGTCGCCTTCATCTCCATCCCTGTCGAATTTTCCCTTCACCATTTTAATGGCGTATTTGAAAAAACGAATTTGAGGAAAAACAAGATATATTGTAAAAAAAAGACCAGTACCAAGTAGAAGAAATACAAACCATTGTCCCCCACCAATATAGGAATCAAGAATGGATAAAAAGTCGTTAAGTTTTTGCATAATTGATCGATTAAATCATAATACGAACAGGTTTGCTAAAATCTACAAACACAAATAAAATTGAACTCCATCAAAGGAGTTTTCCCGAAATCGGGAAAAACAAATTCTGGTTTATCTGCATAAAACCAGAAAATTCAAAATTGTTATCCAATGTCGTTTAGTTAAGCGAAAAAACCTGGCAGGCTTTTTCCGTTAACTATTGATATTATTTCTTTTATCATCCTGTCCTAATAAGAATATCGAAACCTGTCAGGTCTTAACTAAACGATATCGAATTGTTATTTCAAATAAGGGAAGAGCTGGATTTTATAAGTACCCGTACTCTTTCTCCAACAAAAATAAGTTTTTATTGCAAAAAAACTATCATTTAGCTTTCAACTTTGAAGTCGATCAACGAAAACACATAAGTTCTTCGTGAAGCAGAGACAGGATAAAGCAAGTTGCGGCGATCGTGGGTCAGCATCAAAACATCCCTGTCATACTCATTTTTCACAATGGTTCTGATCACAAAATCTGCTGAATAGGAAGAGAAGTCAAACAACATATTCCCCGAAAGATTATTTTCCATTTGGGTTGGAGCATTAACAATTTGATGTTCGTCTTCAGCAAGGATTTGTTTCGGAATAAGGCTTGATATATTCTCTGTTGTTGAGAAAATCATGAACTTCCCCTTTAAAGGAAAAATGGTTTTCTGTTTTGCAAGGCGTTTCGAAATGAGCAAACGCAGGGTTGATAGAAGTCGGGAACCCAAAATAAGCAGCTTTACCAAAACCTTGAAAAAAGGATTGCGTTTTGAACCAAAATGGATATCATAGAAAATTTCCATGGCTTCATAAAAGACACGTAAATAGCGAGAATCGCGGGCTGTACTTTCACCCTTAAAATGGATGATGGTGATGTCAGGGTTATAATAGACATCAAAACCAGCTTCCTTTATTCGCCAGGAGAGGTCGATATCTTCACCATACATAAAAAATCGCTCATTAAACCCTCCGCATTTCTCGATGGCTTCTCTGCTTAGTACCATAAAGGCGCCCGACAGAATCTCAATTTTATTTACGGCATCTATCGGTAAGTGTCCCAAATAATAACCGGCGAATCGTTTTGAATCAGGAAACCATTTAGCCAAACCCAACATCCGGTATGCAGATCTTGAAAATGTGGGTAACCCACGTTTTGATTCAGGTAAATATCGCCCATTGCCATCAATCATTTTCACCCCCATAGCGCCACAATTGGGATGAAGCTTCATAAAATCAAGAACCTTCTCCACCACATCTTCGGGTACTACAGTATCGGGGTTGAGCATCAGAAAAAACTCTCCCTTTGCGGCAGCCATGCCCTGATTGCATGCCACGCCAAAACCGGGATTATGCTGATTCCGGATTAATTTTATTTTCGGAAAAAAAGAGGAGATATAATCAACAGTACCATCGGTACTGTTGTTATCCACAACAATCACTTCACATTCTGAATGTGGCTTCCTTAACAAAGAGGACAGTGTTAATCCGATAAAAGGTTTTGAATTATAGGAAACAATAACAACAGATAATAATGGCTTAACTTGATTTTCCGGCTCTGTCATCAAAAATTGATTTATTTAATTTGGTCTCTTAACTAAACGCAATAAAAAGTATATGATTGTCAATGTGACTACAAAAAGCACCATCCCAACCTTTTCACTATAATCAAGATTAGATAAAAACCATACAATGATGGCCACAGACAGAACCGGCACCGTGTATCCGCCGGGGATTACAAATTTGGCTTTTCTTAAATTTCCATTGTTATTCATCCTAAGCTTTATCACCGATAAAGCAACTCCCAGGTAAACCAGTAATATGGAGGCTCCGGAAATAATCGCCAGTTGTCGGAAACCACCAAGAACTGCCAAAGTAAAACCAATGGCTGCATAAACAACAATGGCAATGTGTGGTGTTGAGTATCTGGCATGAATTCTGGAAAGCCATCCCGATGGAATGACCTTGTCTTTGGCTGCACCAAATAATACCCTTGGCATGCTCAAAACTTCCCCGCTTAAATTCCCAAACATGGAAACTGCAGCACCGATGGTCATGATGGTAAAACCCCACGGACCAATAATCTGGTATGCAACCTGAGCCAACGGTGTTTCAGGATTTGTTACCAATTCAGAACCCAACACTCCTTGCGATACCATTTGAATGAGCATATACAATAGAAGAACACCCAATATGCCGACAAATATGCCACGGGGAACGGTTTTAGAAGGATTTTTAACCTCTCCGCTGACTGCCAAACCTGATTCTCCACCTTGAAATGCAAAGAAAAGTATGAGAGCCATCTCCCCCACACTTCTAATTCCTGGGGTAAATTCCCATTTCAGGTTTTCCATTGAAACCTCTCCCCAACCTAACACAACCAGCAGAATTAATGGTGCCAGTTTTGCAATGGTAATGAACTTGATGAGCCCAATTCCTTGTTTCACTCCAAGCACATTAACAAATGCCAATCCACCAAAAACCATCAGAAAAAACAGAATTCTGACAATCTCCTCACCAAAAAACGGAGAAACGGAAGCCAATATTCCTACCAGAGCATTGGCTACAGCAGCATCGGCAGCAATACAGGAACTCAAAAAAAGGATGGCTGTTAAAAAACCGGCATACTTGCCAAATGCCACTTCAATATAAGTATAAGCACCACCACTGTTGGTAACTTTACTACCTACCTCGGCAAAGCAGAGCATAATTAGCAAAATCAAGACCCCGCAAAACAGATATGCCAAAATACTGGCAGCACCTAATCCGGCTGCTACAATGGCCGGCAATACAAATATTCCGGCTCCTACAATGATGTTAATAAGGTTGGCACTAAGCCCCCAAACCCCGATCTCTCTTCTGAGCTTCTCCTGCGTCATTATTATTCTCTGACTTTTCTATTGGCAAATATACATTCACAGTGGTACCTTTCCCCACTTTACTCTCAATTTCAATGTCACCCCCGTTCTTTTCAACAAACTCCTTACAAACTACTAATCCCAAACCTGAACCAGTCTCCTCAGCCGTTCCTTGAGAAGAGAGATTCTTCTCGAAGCTAAAAATCACCCTGATTTTAGAAGCACTGATGCCGATGCCTTCGTCAATAACAGATAGCTTAATCCTCTCTCCTGAAACTTCACTTTTTACAGTAATCGTTCCGCTGGGGTGAGAAAACTTCATGGCATTGCAGACAAGGTTGCGAACAATTATGGAAAACATTGAGGGATCTGCATAAACAAAAACTCCTTCCTCCACTTCATTGACCAACTGCAAAGATTTATGCATGGTATTTACCTGCAAAACCTTAAAAACTTTATCGATCGAATCCTTAACTTCTACATTCGATGGGTTTACCTTAATTTCTCCGGATTGATTCATTGCCCAAGACAATAAATTGTCCGTTAAACTTAACAGGGAATTGGAAGACTCATGAATCTCCCCTGCATAATTTTTAACTTCCTCTTTGCTGAAACCATTACCATCCCTCATCAAAACTTCGCTCAATCCCATCAATCCAGTAAACGGACTCCGCAAATCATGTGCTACGATAGACAAAAACCTGTCCCGTAACCTCACTACACTCTTTAACTCATCCTCTGAACGGGTCAATTTATCATTGACTTCATTCAAGTGTCGGTTTCGAACTTCAGCTTGTTGGTACAATTTATCGGTGGTCTCTTTTTCTTTTTCGAGCAGCATGCTTGATTTAAAGGCTTTTAGTCTTAACTCTTGCTGAATGGTATTTACCATGAATCCCAGTATTACGATGGGATAAATATTAACAAGTATCAAATACTGATCGCTTCCGGCTCTGAATACCATTTTCCATAACCAGGTAAAAACAATAAGAGGCACAAAATACAGAAGAGCTGACTTTATAATGGTTGTTTTAATCTCCATGGAGATTAAAAAAATAATCAGGATGGTTCCCGTGGCATGAGCGGCAAGATGATCACAATTTAAATGAACCAGACATTTGGCGTACATCATGACCGCCAGTGATGCAAGCATGACATTATACAAAACCTTTCGAAAAGCTGCGTGAGATGGACGATTTAACCAAACGAAAAACAACAAAACCAACATCAACCCCAGAGGCAATAAGCGGGTATAAAATGCCTGAATGTTATTCAGCTCATAAATATCAGACCAACCAAAATAAAGAAGGACTAGAATTCCAATTACAAGTTTTAAACCAAGCTTTTGGTTAACCAATTCTATTAAATGCTCCTTAAATCCTGTACTAAGTTCTCTGTCGCTTAATGAAACCATTCAGTTACACTTTGAATGAGGATAATATTGAGTGATAAATTCGCATCAGTCTTTTTGAAGTATAGAAACAAGGCAGATAGATTAGATGTGATGAGATTGCCTGATATTAAAAGATCCAACTTTCATATTCTTTCGGCAAATCTCACTCTAAACTTCTAATAAGTCATTTCAATATACAACGAAAAGCCTCTTAATGCCGTTTTAATACCATGGGGGAATTAAAACATTCCGCAAAATATAAAAAATAGTCAATAATATCCAGTTTACATTAACCATGAGATTAAAATCTCATGGTCAGCTGTATCCGTTTTCTTGCTGTGTCAACTTCAAGCACCCTAACTTTAACGTGCTGATGAAGGGATACCACTTCATTGGGATCAGAAATAAATTTGTCGGCCAACTGACTGATATGGACCAATCCATCTTGTTTAACACCCACATCCACGAATGCTCCAAAATTGGTTATGTTGGTGACAATTCCCGGCAGTTCCATGCCTTGTTTCAAGTCTTCGATGGTTCTTACATCAGGTAAAAACTCAAAAACCTTGATTTGCTGTCGCGGGTCGCGTCCCGGTTTCTCTAACTCAGAGATGATATCGGACAGAGTCGGCATTCCGGTTTTATCTGTTACATATTTTTTCAGGTCAATCTTTTTCCGCAAAGAGGGATCTTTGATTAAATCTGAAACGTTGCAATTAAGATCCGCAGCCATTTTTTCAACCACACCATACGATTCAGGGTGAACCGCAGAGTTATCAAGAGGATTGGCTGCTCCACCAATTCTTAAAAATCCGGCACACTGCTCGTATGCCTTGGCACCAAGCCGGGGAACTTTTTTGAGTTCATTGCGCGATTTAAAAGTTCCGTTTTCGGTGCGGAAATCCACAATGTTCTTAGCCAGTTGAGGACCAAGACCAGAAACGTAAGTCAGCAGGTGATGACTGGCCGTATTGAGCTCAACACCAACAAGGTTTACAGACGATTCCACCACCTGATCCAGAGAACCTTTAAGTTTTGTTTGATCCACGTCGTGCTGATATTGTCCCACGCCAATGGATTTTGGATCAATTTTAACCAGTTCTGCCAACGGATCCATTAATCTGCGTCCAATGGAGACTGCTCCTCGCACTGTAACATCATAGTCGGGAAACTCATCCCGTGCCACTTTACTGGCACTGTAAACCGAAGCACCGTCTTCACTTACAACAAAAACCAAAACCTCCTGTTTCAGGCGCATATTGCGAATAAACGACTCCGTTTCGCGGGATGCTGTTCCATTGCCAATGGCAATGGCTTCTATTTTATAAGCCTCAACCAAAGTGTCAATTTTGCGGTAAGCTTGTTTTTGCTCATTTTGGGGAGGATGGGGATAAATGGTTTCGTTGTGCAGCAAATTACCTTGTGCGTCCAGACAAACCACCTTACAACCGGTTCGGTATCCCGGGTCAATGGCAAGCACCCGTTTCTGTCCAAGCGGAGAAGCCAGCAGCAACTGCCGCAAATTGGCCGTAAATACCTGAATGGCCTCCTCCTCAGCCTTTTCTCTGAAAAGTGAAGCGGTTTCATTCTCTATGGATGGAGCCAAAAGGCGTTTATAGCTGTCTTCGACGGCCAATTCTACCTGGTGAGCAGCTTCGTTGCGTCCTTTCACGAACATTCGTTGCAGCCGTTCAATGGCGCCTTCCGATTCAGGAGCGATGGAAACTTTAAGAAAGCCTTCCTTTTCTCCCCGGCGCATGGCCAGTAACCGGTGCGAACGGCACCGGTTTAATGGTTCCGAAAACTCGAAATAGTCCCGGTATTTAGCCGCTTCCTCTTCTTTACCTTTTACCAGTTTTGAGCTGATAACGGCTTGCCTTTCAAAAATATTTCGAATGGTTTCACGTGCCCTGATGTCCTCACTCACCCATTCGGCAATGATATCCCTTGCTCCCTGCAACGCCTCATCCACATCGGGAACCTCATCGTTCAAAAACTCAACCGCCTTGCTTTCAACGTCCCTCTCCTGCTGGTTCATCAGAATCTCCGCAAAAGGCTCAAGACCCTTCTCCCGTGCTTTAACAGCCCGGGTTTTTCGTTTTGGCTTATAAGGCAGGTAAACATCCTCCAGCTCAGTGGCATCCCATGTGGCTTCAATGCGTCTGCGAAGCTCATCGGTTAACTGCCCCTGCTCTTCAATGGTATTTAAAATGGTTTGACGGCGTTTCTCAATTTCCTGATACTTCTCGTACTTTTCCTTTATTTCACCCAAAACAACTTCATCGAGGCTGCCGGTCATCTCCTTGCGGTAACGACTGATAAATGGTATGGTGGCTCCTTCATCCAGAAGCGATAAAGTATTGGTTACCTGCTGTTGAGAAATATTTAAATCGGTGGAAATTAATTTTGAAAACATAGGAATGGTAAGTGATTATTTAGTTTAATATTTAAACACACTATTACATATACAGAACCACAACTGACCGGCTAATTAATTTAGATTTATCGGACAACAGCGATACAGAACCTTAACATTAATACAAACCTCTTAAATTACAAATACCAACTCACTTAACATAGGAATCAATATGGGGATTGGCCATTAATAATTCGGAATCAGAATTTGAGAATGTCATTGATGCCACATCATTAGCTAGAGCTAATAAAGCCAATTAAACCACCTACCGTAAAAGCTGGTAATCTGAAATCAACAATTCTGGTGAAAGATTTAGTTTTCTTGTGAGATTTCGAATCATTTCTAAAGTCAATTTCCTTTTTTTTCTTAGTATTTCTGAGACCCTGCTTTTTCCTCCAATTTCAGCAACCAAATCAACCTGCTTGAGTTGCATTTCCTCCATCCGAATCTTGATTGCTTCAATTGGATCCGGAGTCTCAATTGGATAATGTTTCTTTTCGTATTCGTCAATTAAGAGCCCCAATACATCAGCTTCATCACTTTCAGAAGAACCGATTGGTGCGTCAAAAATCTCCTCAAGTCTTTTTAGCGCATTTTGTAAATCAGCATCTGTTTTTATTGGCCTTAGTTCCATTTTTATAGATTAAATTGTATTTGCGTCAATCTTGTCATAATCCGCATGAGTCCCAATAAATCTGACAAAAACCCATTGCTTCTCAAAGTTGAATTTTGCGACTAGTCGATAAGAGTTTCCTTTGATATTGAATACAATTCTGCTCTCTTTCAATATACTGGCATTGGCATAACTCCCTTTCAATTCATTGGGATTCTTCCAATCACTGTTCATGGTCGTGTTGTACCATGTTTTCAGATATTGTTCCGAATCAGGATGTCTCTCCCAAAACTCTCTCAAAGTGCTTTTCGCAAAAACCCTTTCCATTACCTTTGATGATTAATGCAAAGATATAAAACAAATTCCCAAAACGGGAACTTCTTCTTATTTAATTTAAAAATATGAAGTCTCAATTTAGAACTACCCCTTCTGCACACTGTTATCAGGTCTCTTCCCTTTGTTAAATTTTCTTTTGGGAGGATGTCCTTTTTTGAAGAAGCGTTTGCGCGGTGCAGCATCGGGATTATAGTCGGGTCCTTTCTCGAAACCATCAGGCAAAGGAGATTTAAAAATCTCCTTTTCAATTAACTTCTCAATATAGGAGAATTTTTCCTGCTCCTTATCATTAATAAAAGTAAGCGCCACGCCAGTTGATTTTGCCCGTGCAGTTCGCCCCACACGGTGTACATAATCTTCCGCATCGCCCGGTACATCGTAATTAATAACCAAGTCGATACCATCCACATCTATTCCCCGTGCGATGATGTCGGTAGCCACAAGAATCTTTACCCTCCTGTTTCGGAAACCCAACATCACTTTTTCACGTTCAGCCTGCTCCAAATCGGAATGAATGGCTTCAGCTGCAAAACCCTCCTTAACCAGCGCCCGATGTATCTCCTTCACCTTTAATTTGGTGGAAGAGAAAATAATCACGCTGTTCATCTCTTTGTCCTTTAACAAGGAGTTGATGAGGGGAATTTTCTGCGTATCATAAACCAGGTAAGCCGCTTGAAGAATTCCTTCGGCCGGTTTTGAGATGGCAATGCTCACCTCTTTTGGGTTGGAAAGCAATTTCCGTGAAAGTTCTCTGATTTTCGGCGGCATGGTGGCCGAAAACAAAAGCGTTTGACGCTTTTGTGGCAATGTTTTCACAATCTGCATGATGTCATCATGAAATCCCATATCCAGCATCCGGTCGGCTTCATCCAAAATAAGATGTTTTAAATTGGAAAATTTAAAATAATCCATGGTAAGATGCTGAATAAGACGTCCGGGAGTAGCCACAACCACATTGGCTCCGGTCATCAGTGCCTTTTTTTGCTGATCCCACAATCCGGCATCATTTCCGCCATAAACGGCGACCGATGTAACCGGCACGAAATATGAAAACCCCTGCATTTGCTGGTCAATCTGAATGGCCAGTTCCCGAGTAGGAACCAATATTAACGTAGTCGTGTTGGTGTCCTTAGTTTCAATAAGTTCATTGAGAACCGGCAAAAGGTAAGCAGCAGTTTTCCCGGTTCCGGTTTGCGCACATGCAATGATATCATTTCCGGTCATGATGACCGGAATGGTCTCCTGCTGAACAGGAGTAGCTTCTTCAAAACGCATAGCCTCTAATCCCTCCAGGATTTCGGCATTAAATCCAAACTCTGTAAATTTCAAGTTGTAATAAATTAATGAATGATTCTATTCTACATAAAGCACCAATCCCTTCAGGTACTCGCCTTCGGGATGGTAAATACTCACCGGATGATCAGCCGGCTGATCCAGCTGATGCAAAATCCGTACATTTCTGCCGCTTCGTGCAGCGGCAGAAAACACCATGGTTCTGAAAGCCTCCTTTGAAATCACCTGCGAACAGGAGAACGTAAACAATATTCCACCCGGAGCAATCATTTCAATGGCTTTCGCGTTCAATCTTTTATATCCCTGTAGTGCATTTTTAACCACCTTCAAATGTTTTGCAAAAGCCGGTGGATCCAGCACCATTAAGTCATAATTCTCAGTGGCCGACTCCATAAACTTAAATGCATCTACCGCAAAAGAGCTGTGGCGCTTGTCGCCCGGAAAATTCAGCTCAACATTCTGGTTTGTCAACTCAACCGCCCTTTCAGAACTATCCACGGAATAAACCATTTTAGCTCCTCCCCGCATGGCATAGAACGAAAACCCCCCGGTGTAGCAAAACATGTTTAACACGGTGCGGTTTGCACTGTACTTCTCAAGCAGAGCACGGTTTTCACGCTGGTCGACAAAAAAGCCGGTTTTCTGACCCTTCTCCCAGTCTGCCTGAAACAGCAATCCGTTCTCCTTGGCTAAGTGGGAACTGCTTTTGCCCCAAATAAATCCGTTTTCAGGCTGAACATTGGCCTTAAAAGGCAATGTTCCTTCCGATTTATCGTATATGGCTGTTAATTTATCTCCGATAACATCTTTAAGCGCATCTGCCAAAATATTTCTGCACCTGTACATCCCAACAGTGTGCATTTGTACTACGGCAGTCTGGTCGTACACATCCACTATCAAACCCGGTAACCCGTCGCCTTCGCCATGAACCAGCCGAAACGCATTGGTGACTTCGGATGATGTTAACCCCATAGCAGTGCGAATGCCGTATGCAACACGAATTTTTCGCTGCCAAAAGGCGTCGTCGATGGGTTCATCCTTAAACGAGAGCACACGAACGGCAATGGAGCCAATCTGGTAATGGCCAATGGCCAGAAAATTATCGTGCGAATCGTGCACGCGCACCAAATCTCCCTCTTCAAGTTCGGCATTGACGTTTTTGATGGCTCCTGAAAAAATCCACGGATGAAATCGCTTCAGGCTTTGCTCCTTCCCGGGTTTCAGATAAACTACAGGTAACTGCATATATTGCGGTGGTACTAATTTTTAAAATGAAGGCTCTTTACTTTATAGGTAGGCTCAATCAGCATCAGCTCCTCAAAAATACGATAGGCAATCCAGGCGTCAGTGGCAGCGTAATCTATCTGCGCAGGCGTTAAACTATCCGACTCCCAATTACTTAATCGCTGTCGTTTCGATATTCTAACACTTAAAATCAATCCGGCCAAAGCTTTCAGACTAAACACGTCAATTCCGAAGGATTTCACCATTTCTTGTATTTCAACAAACCGGGACGGTTTAAAGTTTGCCAGGCGTTTTAGGCCACGTAAGTCATCACGTATGCCAACACCAACCTTTATGATGGCAGAGTTTTCAAACAGTTTAACCAAAGAACCGTTAAAGCCTGTTTTATTGAGTCTGAAAAGATATGCTTTGTCAGATGTAGAAAGCTGTAGAAGTGATATTTCATTAAGAGCTCCCTTTTTAAACGATGGTTTGGTTTCGGTATCGAAACCAATCACCTTCTCAGACAGAAGTTCTTCAACAATTTCATCGACCTTTTGCGGGTCTTCCACTACGGTAATTGTACCCTCGAACTGACATAAGGGTAATTCTCCTATGGCCTCTTTGCTAATTGTGCTATCCATTCGAATTTATTCATTAATTCCGGATTTTTTCGAACCATCACTCCAGTCCTTTTGTCGCCTGGAAATAAACCAATGGTCTGTTTTTCTTTGCTCCGGTTCTTGTTCCGGCTCGTCATCAATTGCATCCAGGTTCTCGCCGGAATAATAAACCTGATGCAAAGCCCGTAATACATTCACCAATCGCTGCCCCCAGTAACTTTCAAAATGATTGGTCATTTCAACCATTGAATCATTCATAATTTCTGTCACCGCAGAACGATAATTCATCAGGAAATCCTTTAAATCCTGGTAAATATCGGCCAAATTCTCTGAAACGGTTGAAGTGAGCGGAAGCTCACTGTTTTGCATATCAGCAGTGAACACCTCCAGGTAATCATCAAAACGCCCCATCAGGCTTTTAACCTGAAAAAGAACCGCTTCATACTCCTCTTCCGAAACAAAGCTTTCGACAAAATCGTCCAACATGGTTTCTGACCGGGGTAACATGCTTGCTTTCAGATATAAAAGTGGAAGTATTTTTAATGCAGTATTGACAAACTCCTTTGGCGTTTGCTCTGTTGAGCCCTCCAACCAATTGCAAAACTCACGGCTAACCGTCACAAATTCAATAACATTTGGTGAATACACCGGGTGTTCAAAACTATCTTCCATTTACCTGAAATATCACGAGTAAACCAATCTTATGTTCTTTAATTACACAAAGATATAAAAAAGCACGTAACTACAACAATCTATCGTTTTCCAATCCACTCCATCATGCCATCCTGATTTTCGCTAACCGCCCCCACATCCTCCAGCCAATGAATTACTTTCCACACTTTATCCTGTGCAAACGAAAGTTTTTCGGGGAGCGATTCAGCAGAGACCGGCTCCTTTTTTAATGTATCATAAATGGCCTCTTCAATTTTGGCAAATTCGTCATCCGAGAGATTCTGCTTTTTCCTGTCGAGACAAACATCACAATGTCCGCAGTTGTTGCTGTTGCCCTGTCCGAAATAGTGAAGCAGCAACCTGCTTCGGCAAATGTGCGTTGTGGTTGCATACTCAAGCACTGCATCCACCCTTTGACGGTACTCCTTTTGTCGATACTCGTATATTTCGGGAGCTAAAACAAGGTGGCGCTGCTCTTCGCGTCGTTGCAGAAAGGTAATCAACGGTGTTCGTCGCTGCGGAATGTAATGCAAAACCTTAGCTCTGGAAAGTGCCAGAAAAGCCTGATAAACATCGTCCCGTGTGACCTTTAGTCGTTGAGCCAACACATCTTCATCTATGGAAGCATAATCGGTAAACAACCCCGTATAACTTCTGAGCAAAACTTTGATGTATGGGTCTAGTTTTGCATTGGCCACCTGATATTTGTAGAGTTCAAAATCGCTCATCTGCATCATAACTTTCGACGGAATATCGGAATCTTCGGAATAATAGAGGTAACCGGCACGTTGCAGTATTTTCAGGCTGTTGAATACCGTGAGTACATTAAATCCGAAAGCAGAACAAAATTTGCCGATGTTAAAATCCAGAACCAAACCTTCGCCATGTCCAACAGCCACCTGGAAAAAATTGCATAACGAATCGTAAACCTTTAATATAACCTCCTTTTCGGGAAAGGACGTTGTTACACTCTTGTTGAGTTGCATCTTATCGACAGGCGAAAAAAGCATCACTGCGTATGCTTTTTTCTCATCACGCCCTGCTCGGCCTGCTTCCTGAAAATAGGCCTCCAGCGAGTCAGGAGCATCCATGTGCACCACAATCCGGACATCAGACTTATCAATACCCATTCCAAATGCATTGGTGGAAACAATCACCCGACATGCGCCGCTTTTCCACTGCTGCTGCCGAAAATCCTTCACCTTCTGAGTCAGCCCGGCGTGAAAATAATCAGCCCGTATTCCATTTTTTTGAAGAATTTCTGCATATTCGCGGGTTTTCTTCCTGTTCCGGACATAAACAACCGCCGTACCCGGTACCGAAGCAAGAATTTTAACCAATTGCCCCTCTTTGTCCTCACATTTGCGAACCACGTACGCAAGATTTGATCGCTCAAAGCTCTTTTGAAAGACATTTTTTTTCTCAAACCGAAGCTGCTCCTGGATATCGTCCACAACCTTTGGTGTGGCTGTGGCCGTAAGTGCCAACACAGGCACATTGGGTAAATGCTCCCTTACATCGGCAATTTTAAGGTAACCGGGACGAAAATCATACCCCCATTGTGATATACAGTGTGCTTCGTCAATGGCCAGTAAATTCACCTTCAGATGTTGCAGCTTTTCAAGAAAAACCGGTGTGGAGAGCCTTTCCGGAGAGAGATAGAGAAATTTCACTTCCCCGTAAATACAATTATCGTAAGCAATCTGAATTTCCATTCCGGTTAATCCGGAATGGACTGCATAGGCTTTGATGCCTTTCTTTTTCAGGTTTTCTACCTGGTCTTTCATCAAAGCAATAAGAGGTGTAACAACCAGACATATACCGGGTTTAGCCATAGCCGGAACCTGAAAAGTAATGGATTTCCCCCCTCCCGTTGGCAGCAGTCCCAAGGTATCTTTTCCTTCGCCTACCGATTTTATAATATCCTCCTGCATGGGACGAAAATCATCGTACCCCCAGTACTTTTTTAATATTTCTCGATAGTTTATCATTTATAATAGATCCTTAGAAATTCAGAGCTTAGACAAGAGTACACCCTTGATTTCAACCAACTTACACACTTAACAGTCAACCCACAAAGACGCTAAAGCTATTTTTTCAATTCTATATAATCCGGCAAAAAAAAGCCATTAAGATTATAAAGCTAAGACAAAGATATAAGAAAAAATTCCACACCCTGTACGTCTTATAAATGCTTTACACTCTTAATGGCTAAAGGGTTAATGTTAATGAACCATTTAACAATAAGCAAAGCTATATTAGTTCAAAAACTCTACCTCCTTCACTTTCACGGTAAGAGCAGAACGAACCTCACCATCCTTGCTCTGATACCCTTCACTTTCGGGTACCCCTTCAATCAAAACCTTTTTCCCTTTCTTCAGGTAGTCGGCGATTTTTGAGCTCTGGTCGCGCCACATAACGGCTTTTACCCACTCTGTTTTCTCAACTCGCTTACCGTCCTTGTCCTTGTAATCCATAGAAACGGCAACACTAAAATTGATGACTTTACTACCTCCGACATCTTTTACTTCGGCATCGTTGCCCAAAGCACCTGACAAAATAAGTTTTAACATAACTTGAATTTTGGGTTAATTAATTAAGATCATATCGGGATTAAAATTATCAATAAGAAATATTAATGTCAAGAAAAAAATTACCAACCCATGCCATACTCAAAACGCATTACGTTTTGAGTGCGACACTATGAGTGAGAAATTAAAAATTAATTTCATTAAAACATCAGTCCCATTCAGGGAATTGTGTGGTGTTGAGATCTAATTTTGAGATCAGATTCATGTCTTTATCGCTGAGTTCAAAATCGAATATATTCAGATTTTCAACCATATGTGCTTTTTGTGAGGTTCTGGGAATGGTTACAATTCCCCGCTGATAATGCCATCTTAAGCTTACCTGCGCATTGGTTTTGTTGTATTTCTTTCCAATTTCGGCAAGAACATCATTATAAAAAAGCCCATTCCGTCCCTGTGCAAAAGGCGACCAGGCTTCCATTTGTATGTTGTTTTGTTTCAGGAATTCCAGAGATTCAGGCTGATGAAAAAATGCATGTGCCTCAATTTGATTGACCATCGGTATAATTTCGCCTGATTCCATCAAGTCTCTTAATTGATGGGGTTCAAAATTACTGACTCCAATGGCCTTTATTTTGCCCTCTTTGTATAGTTCTTCCATGGCTTTCCAGGATCCTTTAACATCGCCTCTCGGACGATGTATCAAGTATAAATCCAGATAATCTAATCCCAATTTATTCAATGATGTTTCAAAGGCCTTTTTGGTTTTTTCATAGCCGGAGTCATCAACCCAAACTTTTGAAGTCACAAATAGTTTCTCACGTTCAATACCACTGCGCCTGATTCCGGCACCTACAGCATCTTCATTGTTGTAGATTGTGGCTGTATCAATAAGCCTGTACCCAACAGAAATTGCGTCGGATACGCATCTTTCTCCTTCACTCCCTCCCAAGTAAAGAGTGCCAAAGCCAAGCACAGGCATCTTTACTCCATTGTTCAGTAATACATTTTTTACCGATGTTGTTGCCGGTGTATTAGCGCACCCAAATAATTTTGAAGCACCCAATGTGGCAAATAATGCCCCAGCAGCAACCGTGGCACCGGTTTGCATAAACTGACGCCGATTTATCCTGTTAGATTTATCCATTTCTCGTTTCATGAGTCTGGTTTTTAAATAATTTGGTTTACTCCCTAACAAATATAGCAATTTTGGATTTTAACTGCCTACAAAACGAAGCTTCTCCTATTGAATTATTTGACGCAACCAAATGATGATACAATCATCTGTCATAAACTAAATGATAGCATCATGCAACGATTATTAATTGCTCTTATAGCAACTGCTCAAATGTTTATAGGTTGTAATAAAAACAACTTAGAAAATGATTTATTCATTGACTGTGGAACTCGCTATTATTACTATGGAACTGAGAAAGTCTTTCTCACAGAGATATCTAATATGGGCTCTATTTCATTTTACGATACACTTCCACCAGATATTATCAATGAAATACTAGAAAATCACCCAGAGGTTGAACTTCTTTCATCTCCATCTAGCAGCAGGCATTCTATAATATCCATTGATTCTAAAAATTGTTTTGAAACCGATGAGCTTTTTAACTCTATCAAGGAGGATTCCAGAGTTAGTAATTGCAATAAGTTCCTCATGACGAAAGGAAGCTTCACATTTGGGATTACAGATGTTTTTGTCTGCAAACTAAAGAGCAATTCAACCCAAGATCAATTGATGGAATTAATAGAAGAAAATAAGGTGGAAATATTAAAGCATGATACTACAAATCATCACTATATCATTCGAGCAGACAAAAACTCGAATGGCGATGCATTGGAAATGGCAAATACCTTTTTTGAGAGTGGCCTTTTCGAATATTCAGAACCCAATTTTTTCGGCCTCTTCAGGACTTTCGAATAAACTCCTAAATACACAAACATATTCAGATAGCTCATAGCTATTCCTCGAAGATATTTATAAGCATATACCAATGGTTTCGTCTGAATTCTCGATATTTGTTGCATATCCACTATACCAATCGTAGGTTTGAACACGAAATAGTTTTCAATTTCAGATTTTCGCATCTTTGAATAGACGTTTATACAACGCCTAATTTCGGACTTATGTAATTTTGCATGGTGGAAAACATAGCAAGAAAGGGATTATTCACCTGACTATGTTTTTGAAAAAAATAAAAACCACAAAAGGAGATCATTAAAATAAATTTCTGACAAATGAAAGACAAAATAGCCATTATCGGTGCAGGAATAGGTGGACTAACAATTGGATTAATGCTGAAACAAAAAGGGTTTAATGTGGAGATATTTGAAAGCTCCTCAGAAATCAAGCCGGTTGGAGCAGGTATAATTATCGCAAACAATGCAATGCAGGTCTTTCAAAAACTGGGAATGCAAGCCAAAATAGAAAAGGCAGGTAACAGAATTTCAAAAATAAAAATTACTGATAGCCAACTAAATTCACTTTCTGTAGTTGACCTTTCTGAATATGAACAAAAATATGGAGTAGCAAACATTGCAATTCATAGGGGCGAGTTACAAAGATTGCTTGCTGAAGAAATTGGCTATGAAAACATAAAACTTTCAAAGCGATTGATAAAAATTGAAAAGGAGGAGCTTTTCAAACTGACTTTTGAAGATGATTCGACCATTGCGATTAAAACGCTGATTGGGGCAGACGGAATTAAATCAATCGTAAGAGATCAATTATTCTCAGAAAACACCTTGCGAAATGCAAACCAAATCTGCTGGAGAGGAGTATGTGAGATTGATCTGCCCGAAAACTACCAAAAAGAGCTCAATGAAGCCTGGGGAAGAGGCAAACGCTTTGGATTTGTAAAACTCAACGAAAAAAAAGTGTATTGGTACGCTTTGGCAAATGCAAAAAATGTAACAACTAATGAAGTCAACTTAGTGAACCTATTTGATGAGTTTCATAAGGACATTCCCTCCATTATTTCATCAACATCCAAAGATCAAATCATAACAAATGAGATTATTGACCTAAAGCCAATCTACAAATGGCAAAGCGAAAATGTATGTCTTATAGGAGATGCAGCACACGCTACTACGCCAAACCTGGGGCAAGGGGCTTGTCAAGCCATTGAAGACGCTTATGTTTTGGGCAAGCTAATTGATGATGGATTTATGATTGAACAGTCTTTTGAGCAATTTGAGCAGTTGAGACGGAATAAAGCCCACAGAATCGTAAATAGGAGCTGGACAGTTGGAAAAATAGCTCATTGGGAAAATCGTATTGGCCTATGGATACGGAACACGACTATAAAATACTTACCAAGAGTAATCAATAAAAGGCAAATGGCTATGATTTTTAAATTGGATTAAGATGCTGACGAGAATGTAAATTCCCGATTTGTCTCAACAACTATATCTATTGTGTTATTGTAGGTTTTGTTTTACATATAGCAGTTGGTGATTATAATTATATTGGATCATTCACAAAATTAAAGCAAGCAAAATCTAGTCAATGTATTTTTATTCTGGATTCAGCTTTCTCATCTCGAGACAATAACATGGTTCACTTTAATCACAGATTAAAATCTAATGCAATTAATCCAGAATAACAGCTGCATTCCGATAATTGAAGTGCTCTGCTAAATGCACATAACAGAGCTGATTGGTAACCAATTTGGTGTTATCCAACAATGTATCTGGTATATTGGCATGGTGATGGCCATAAATCCAATAATCGGGTTGCAGTTCAAACATCAGATCTGACTGCTCAGATACGAATGCGCTGTTGATTTCAGAATTTTTGTAAATCTGTGGATTTACTATTTGACTGGGAACGTGGTGGCTTACCACAATTTTATGTTTGGCATTTGATTTGGACAATCCATCTCGTAAAAATTCAACACTCTCCTGGTGCAGATGATTAAAGTCACTACTCTTCAGTTTTCTCCCTCTATATTTAATTAAATGAAAATCGCTCACACCGTATTCCACAATCAGGCTTTTATCTGGTGGAATATGTGACCATAATACCGTAAAAAAGAGATCACATTCATTTACCGATACGACCTTGTTATTCACAATAAAAACATTCTCCCTGATGTTTTCATATACTGGATGATCCAACACCCTCAGGTCTTTACCGGAGTAAAACTCATGGTTTCCCGGTACATAATAGACCGCTTTCCAATGATCAGATACGTAATCGAAAAACCAATGTTTAAAATGTTTTTGCCCCCAATAGGTAATATCTCCGGCCAGAATAAGAATTTCCCCAACAGGTTTGATGGGATTTTTATGAAGAAACAAAGCGTTTTGTGCAAATTCCAGATGCAAATCTGAGCAGTACTGTACCGTCATAAAAGAGAAAGATTTTTTATAAATCACTTATCAAATATACGATTTTGAATGGAACTAACAGCTTGGCGGTATAAACCCTCTGGCAGAATGGGCCTTTACTTCAATTTGGTTGTTGATAATCTGAGACCATTTCTCAGCCACCTGCAATTCATTATCAATCTGCATGTCTTCATCATCTGTAAAAAGGTTAAATCGCACTTCACTTCTGAATTTATCTTTTGGGACAAAACAGAGTTCAGCCCGATTAATCACATCATAATATTTATTCCCATTTTGAACCTTTCTCGTGCTTACAACAGATCGGCAAAAATGAATTTCGGATAAATCCACAAACTGATTGATAACTCCATTTTTGGTCTCCTTGATGAAAAATATGTAGTTTTGATTTTTGTCTATTGCAATGGTATAATCTCCATCAAATTCAAAATCATCTATCTCACAGTTATTTTGTTGTGCAAACCCTTTTATGATTTGCAGTTTCAAGCTCTCTTTTCTTTTCCTGGAAACATAAATCAGGAAAAAAGGAGCGATGCAAGCAAGTAATATGATTGCACCAATAATGGTACTTCCGGTATCCATATGCTATTAAATTTATTGTATTAAATATTTGAGCTCATCAATATTGATAAGCCTGAAAGAGTACTATGCCAGTATGGCATGGAAAGAAAAAATTGATTTTACCAGAAGTAATGAAATGGAAAAATGATATCCGATTTGCGATGGTTTATCAGTACGTTTTCAGTGAAAAACCTTGACTTTATCAGCTTTTCTTTAAAAAGCTGATTGATTAAATCGACGATGGAATGATATCCAATAAAAGGGATAGGGGAATCGGTGATAGATAAATTTGTAAAAATACTTAAAGAACTATCCGTTTGGGAAGTGTGGTTGAAGTTAATGACAGAAAGTCCGGAAATAAATCTCTCCTGATTAACTGTTTGCTCATCGTAGGAATCAGATGCAGCCAATGAACTTGGCACAACAACCATTGCAAAGCAATAGATTGTTGCAAACAAGCAAATTGCGATATTTCTGAAACGTTTAGTCATGATGTAAAGATAGTCTTATAAAGTTCATTTATCAATTAATATACCAAATGCGAAATAATTCATTTAAGTTGAAAAGTATGTGCCGTTAGAAGCGGTCTATCGATAAATTGCTATGCATTCAATAAAAACATATTGGTCTCTTGATTGTTAAGTTTCAACAAATTTAATTAAAAACCCGAACAAAATTATTTGCTCATGAAACGAGCCATGAGAATCGAAAGATCGACGAAGTCAAAGGCTTTCTCACACAGAAGAATCGAAGATCGGCCTAGCCAATGAGTGGAATAGCGAGTTTCCGATTCTAGGAATTTAAATTTCCCGACAAGTCAAGACGACCTGTTCCGCAAATCGGAAGGCTATCCCGAAAAATCGGGACAAATTGTGATCATTGTAATAACAAATTAGAGTATATCGTGAAAAGAAAAGGACAAATTGAACGACTTAAATAACGACCAAATTAAAAATCAAAATTATGAAACAAGCCATTCAACCCTATTTGCATTTTAATGACAACTGCATCGAAGCAATGAAGTTTTATCAATCCATTTTTGATGGAGAGCTGGAAGTAATGACTGTTGGAGACTCTCCTGCCAAAGAACAGTTTCCGAAAGAGTTATACAACCAGGTTATGCATGCCTCCTTAACCAATGAAAATCTGAACATTATGGCCTCGGATATGTGCTGCACATTCTGTTTTATTCGGACACCCATTCCGGATTTATCCGGACACTTTTTAGGTCTGCATTTTTTTCAAAAATAGGAATTAATTTTTTA
>NZ_SLWK01000015.1 GCF_004345615.1 Natronoflexus pectinivorans | reverse complement strand
CGCCGATGGTACTGCGTAAAAGTGGGAGAGTAGGTCGCCGCCGACCTTAGAAAGGCCAACAGTTTTATACTGTTGGCCTTTTTTTATGTCCAAAAAAGTAATGCGGTACAGGGTTATAGACAACCACAACATTTACAAAGAGTACACGAAGTTTACTATATCCATTGCGTTCATTGTGATAACATGGTGCCCATTGTGGTTATATCTTATTGTGCCTTATGTGGTAAAAGATGGTACTTGCGTAAAAGTGGGAGTCCCGAATGCTCGGGATTGCGCTACGCTCCATTCCGGTCGCCGCCAACCTTAGAAAGAAGCCGATTCAGAGATGAGTATTTTGAACGCTGAAACGTAAAGTCGCAAAGGGTTTTCTGATTACATCTTTATAATCTTTAGATATGGTTAAAATATGGATTTCATTTTTTTAGATTATCTGTTATAGCGAATTTCTTCTATACTTTTTTATTTATTTAAAAGCGTAATTAGTTGTTAATTATTAGTTTTACATACTTTGATTTTGATTTTTAATCGTTAAACTATTTGTAATGAGATTCTTAGTAATTATTATCCTTGCAATTTGTAATTGGTGGAGTATTTTATCCTCACAGGAAACGTATTCAGGACATGTTGTATCCGAAAAAGGGGCATGGTGTTGGTTTGCGGATCCAAGAGCTTTACATTTTGATAATGGGCTAATTCAAAATACCTATATTGGATACATAGATGTTCATGGAAATATTAAGGCTACACAACATAGTTTTACAAGTGGAGAAACCAAAGAGGTTTTAGTAAGGTCATATTTTCAACCTGACGACCATAACAACCCAACGTTTTTGGTTTTGCCAGACAATAGAATAATGATTTTTTATTCGAGGCATACTGATGAGCGCGCTTTTTATTACAGGATATCAAGTAAACCAGGTGACATTACTTCTTTGGGGGACGAAAAACGGTTGGCAACCAATCATAATACGACATATCCGTCGCCTTATATTTTGAGCGACGACTCAGACCATATTTATCTTGCTTGGCGAGGGATTAATTGGCATCCTACGATAGCAAAACTAAGTTTACCCGATGAAAATGATGATGTAGATTTTGTTTGGGGGCCACATCAGATTGTACAATCTACTGCTGCCAGGCCTTATGCAAAGTATTCTTCAAATGGAAAGGATAAAATATTTATGGGCTACACCACTGGTCATCCCGACAATGAAAATCCAAACTATGTTTATTTTCATTATATAGATATTAATACCATGCAGCTGGTTGATGTTATGGGCAATATTATTTCTAGCATAGTAGACGGTCCTCATCATGTAAGTGCTACTAATTATTACACCAGTTCTAACCCCAATGCAGTTGTTGATAACAGCCATTTTCGTAATTGGATATGGGAGGTAACACAGGATTCTGAAGGAAATCCTGTGTTGGCTATTGTCCGAATTAGTAATGATAAGCGATCTCATAATTATTATCATGCCCAATGGGATGGATTTGGTTGGGTTAAAACCTTTTTGGCGAATGGTGGAGGGGCTTTTCATCAAACCCCTGGTTTAGAAATGTGTTATAGTGGTGGAATGGCGTTGGATGGCGACAATCCAAATATAATTTATTGTTCGGTTCCTGTAGATGGTGTATACGGACAAGTTTATGAAATAATAAAGTATACTGTAAATAGCGATGGGAGCGTTACTAGTGAGCAAATAACAACTAACTCTAAAAAAAACAACATTCGTCCTTTCTATACTCCCTTTTCGGAAAATACAAGTTTAAACCTTGTATGGATGCATGGCGATTATTATGACTGGATTGTTAGCTCAGCCCGTCCACAAGGTTTTCCAACCGCAATTCATGCCCATTTTGATTTTGGGGTTGGAGATGTTGATGTTGAAAGAGATTTGGTTGTGTTTGAAAATTTTGAAAACGATATTGCCGGAACTGCAACGGTTGAAAACGGGAATTTAGTTGTAACAAAAAGCAGTTTTGGAATTATTTCAACCAATGATAACCTTAGTGCTTTTTCTGTAACAGTAACACCTTATATTTCACATGAATCCTACGAAGGGACTATTTTAACAATAGGGGATTTATCATATTCTTTAGACGAGGGGTCTATAAAGCCCTACTTGTCATACCGATCCAATACTACGTACAGTAGTACAAATGTACTTGGAACTTCAGATGCCTGGAGAAATGCCAACAGAGGCACAGGGGGACACTGGTATGAAATTACAAAGTTTGATTTTTTTACTTTAACGCTCACATATAATGGGAGTGAGTTGAGGGTTTATATTAATGGCCTTTTGGATCAATCCCTAGATATAATTGGTTTGGAGTTAAATGATGTCTCCATTGGTGGTTTTGATGGCGTTGTAGAAAGCTGTTATATTCATTCCAGGGCTCTGAATCAGCTTGAGGTAAAAGAGATTGCTGATAAGCTAAATGAAATTTTAAGTTATTGAGAGTTTGGTGAGATGGAGATTTCGAAATTTATATACTCTCACATCCTCCATAAGAGGATGATTTTAACTGGGACGGAAATTAAGTGATTTTCTCCTGATGCGAACATCCTAACACATTTCGGTATTGTGAAATTTCAAGATGCAAAAGTTTCATTATCTTTTACAGCATAAATAGTTAATTATAAAGGGTTTTTGATGTAACTGTATTGCCTCGAAGCATTCAAATCAATGTTGTTTTAAATTATTTGTTTAATCCGCAAGATGAGTTTCTCGAATCAGGTTTAGGCAGATTAGAAGCTCAAAGTGACAATAATAATCATTTCCAAATATTTGGGCATGCCAAGATAAATGGTGTCCTGGTTTTGTGGACTAATAAAAATTGAGGATTCTCTACTAATTGGATATCTGATGGATTCAAATGTAATTATAGATTTAGTGTAGCAGTTAAAATTAATCCGAATAGGTTTGATCGGCTTCTGCGAGTATGCGACTAAAGAATGCATCATACACTTACTCCACCATCAATATTGAAAACTTGGCCTGTAACAAATGATGCAGCATCGCTCAGAAGCCATGATGCAAGTTCTGCATAATCTTGAGGGTCGCCTGTGTGACCGACAGGTATGGATTCATCCAGTTGTTTCTTTGCCTCTGTCAAAGAAATGTTTTTTTGTTCGCTTAGTTTTTTATAGAGTCTTTCAATTGCTTTGGTTTCATGAAAACCCGGCGCTAATACATTGAAGGTTATTCCTGTACTTTTATATTCTGTAACGAGTGTCCTTACTAATCCGACAATGGCCATTCTTAGTGAGTTGCTTAAAACCAGATTGCTGACAGGTCTGGTGACTGATGTGCTCTCACTGAAGAGGAATCTTCCATAATTTTGCTTTAGGAAAACTGGCAATAGATGTTTGACCAGTTGTATTTTCCATCTGATAACCAATTGATATGCATCATCCCATTCGGAGATCGATAAATCTTCAAATCTTCCAGCTGGTGGTCCACCTGCATTTATAAAAACTCCATGAATTTTTTCTGGAAGCGATGCTGTCAGATTCATCAGAAAGTTGTCATCAGTAACATCTCCCACATGAATTGAAACAAAATCAGAATGGGACGATTTCAGTTGAATGAGTTTTTCTTCACCGCGAGCCACGGCAATCACTTTTTGTCTTTTCAATGCCAGGTTTTTAGCAACTGCTAATCCTAAACCAGAACTCGCTCCTGTAATTAGATATGTTTGAGAGGTATTCATGCGTAATACTTTTTTGTTCTTATCAAAATAACATTTTTCAACGTGCAATGTTTACTTTTTATTCTTTTGGATAAGGGTATTTTCAAATATCTGTGTCATGAAGTAAAAGATTGCATAAAATTAAAAATAAAAGTCATGGAAAATTTCCGTTTTAATTCAGGTTTTATAACTCAAAAAATAACCAGGTTATTTGTTTTGATGTTATTGGTTCTTCCCCTTAGCGTAATGGCTGAGAGCAATGAAATTGCCGAAGAAAGGGTGACTCTCATTAGAGGGAAGATAGTTGACGCTTCATCAAACGAGCCTCTGATTTTTGCAACTGTTTCTGTTGCTGGTAGCAACATAGCCACAGTATGTAACACAGAAGGGGAATTTCTTCTAAAAGTTCCAAATGAATTATTAGAGAGGAATGTAGAGTTTTCACATATTGGATTTGAGATGAAATCCATACCCATAAAAAACTTACAAAGCCCCAGTAACCGAATAGAAATGAATATGATCTCTGTATCATTAGTGGAAGTATCTGTATTTCCATCTGATCCTGATTTGTTGATTCGAGCAGTGATGAACAGAAGAGCTGATAATTATATGGATGTGGCAATGCATAAAACGGCATTCTACCGCGAATCAGTAAGAAGGGGTTGGTCGTATGTTTCACTTACGGAAGCCGTTGTGGAGATTTACAAACATCCATACAACAGAGCCCGAGAGGATCAGGTTCGTCTTAAGATAGGACGGAAAAGCACTGATTATGGTAGAATGGATACATTGGCATTTCGTATTCAGGGAGGTCCTTTTTCAGCATTAATGTTAGATATAATGAAAGATCCTTACACTTTGTTTGATGAAGAGATGCTGCAATACTATAATTTTACGATGGCTAATCTTACCAAAGTAGATGACCGATTGTTGTATGTTCTGGATTTTGAACAAAAGAAAGATGTGAATATACCGTTGTTTTACGGTTCTTTATATATTGACACAAAAACTCTGGCTGTTACAAACGCTGAATTTCGAATGAATATTGAGGACAGAGACGAGGCAGCGCGTATATTTATTCGTAAGAGACCTATTGGCGCCAGAGTTTGGCCAACCGAAACTTATTATCAGGTTAATTATCGGGAACACGATGGAAGATGGTATTTTGGCCATGCAAGGGCACAACTTTCATTTCGGGTAAATTGGCGTCGAAGATTATTTAACAGGAATTACCATACTACCATGGAGATTGCAGTTACCGATTGGAGAGAGACTGATGACAGGCCATTCAGAGCGTCGGACAGATTGAGAATGAATGTGATCATGGAGGATGCTGTTGAAGGATTTGCTAATGAAAACTTTTGGGGAGATTACAACGTGATTGAACCTGAACAACCAATTGAAAATGCGATTCGCAGAATTCAACGTAGCTTGGATTAATTTGACATGATGGAAATAATGACATGCTACTCATTTTTTCATGAACAAACTATTAACAAAGAATGGTTAATTTCTAAACAATAACCAATTGTTAATTACAGAAAACAGGCACTTTTAGGTGCCTGTTTTTTTATGTTAATTAAAAATCATCATCATCATCAAAATCATCATCCAAGAGGGCGTCAATGTCATCTTCATCAAAATCATCTACAAAATCATCGTCCTCATCGAAATCATCCTCATCAAGATCAATATCGATCTCATCCATGTCATCCAGATCGTCTTCATCGGGAAGATCATCCTCATCAAAATCGTAATCCTCATCTTCCAGGAATTCATCCAAATCTTCATCAAATTCGGCATCATCGTCAATATGACTTTTGATGTAAGCATCATTAAGTAAGCTCTTTCTCATGGTATTAATTTATGATGTTTGTTTTTTCAAATATATAGAAACCTTTATCATATTAGAAAACTTCGCGAATTTTTTTTCTGTTTTTTATTTACATCTTTGATTTGCAACATCAAACATTAAATTATCCTGTTACTTGGCAGGATCATTGTTCTATTTTTCGATTATACGGCACCTTTTTATATTTGGTTTACTTTTTTGCACAAATTTATTTACATGGAATTAATTTAAATTAATTCCGATTGCTTAATCATATAACGTGATAAAAGTCATAAAAACAGGTGTTTAATGTGCTGATCGTTGTTTGAATCTGAAACGACTCCCAATGCTACGTAAAAAATCAAATTCAATATTAATGATTATTTACAAATTAGTCTATTTTTGTGTTTCGCTCATTGAACATCGGGAAAAGTTTATGGCATAAAAGGTAGAACTTTAGCAACTATCTTTGTCAAATTCCTATAAATCTTTTAGCGAATGATAAAATAAATTCGCCATCAGATATTTGTTCGCTTTCTATATGCTAGCTATTTTAAAGATAAATGCTATTTAACCAATAACTTAAAACAAACTATAGAAAATGAAACCAGGAGAAAAGATTAAGGCTCTGCGCGAAGAAAAAAAACTGGAGCTTAATGAAGTTGCCGACCGGGTGCAACTGGAAGTAAAACAACTAGAAGGTATTGAAACCGGAGATTTAGCTCCTTCCCTGGGAGTTTTAATTAAGTTATCGAGAGCTCTTGGCGTACGCTTGGGCACTTTCTTAGATGACCAGTTGAAGCAGGGAGCAGTCATCACCCGTAAAGGTGATGCATCTGAAACACCTCGTTTGGCCGGTGCCAATAATTCTGCCACAGAGAAACTGGCATTCTTTAGTCTGGCAAAGGAGAAGGCTGATCGTCATATGGAACCATTTATCATTGATATCAAACCTGGCGTTCCTTCAAATCCTCTGGCCTCAACTCACGAAGGAGAGGAGTTTATTTACGTACTAAGCGGTTCGGTTTCCATTACTTACGGAAAAGAGGAGTTTATTCTTAATGAAGGTGACAGCATCTATCTTGATTCAATTGTAAATCATCAGGTTTATTCAGCAAACGATCAATCAGCTAAGCTGTTGGCTGTAGTTTATTTGCCTGTATAATACATTTTTCTTATGGAATTGTTAAATGAAACGTTGGGTGGAATGCTCGAAAAGTGGGCAAAAGAGACACCCGATACTGATTTTATGGTATACCCCGATCGTGGACTCAGATTTTCTTATGCTGAATTTAACGAAAGGGCAAATAACCTGGCCAAAGGCTTAATAGGAATTGGAATAAAGCCTGGCGATAAGGTTGGAATTTGGGCCAACAACGTTCCCGATTGGCTTACCTTTATGTTTGCAACTGCTAAAATGGGAGCAATTTTGGTAACCATCAATACAAATTACAAATTATCTGAGCTGGAATTTTTAATAAAGAATGCAGATCTGAATACTTTGTGTATCATTGATGGGTATCGTGACAGTGACTATGTGAACATGGTATTTGAGTTGGTTCCGGAGCTGAAAGATTGCCAAAGGGGACACTTAAAGTCTGAGAAATTTCCTATTCTTAAGAATGTAGTATTCATTGGGCCCCAGAAGCACAGAGGAATGTTTAATACCGCTGAATTGCTATTGCTTGGAAGCCAGATGGACGATAAAGTTTTGACCGATATCAGTTCAAAGGTTGATTGTCAGGATGTAGTGAATATGCAATATACATCAGGCACAACGGGTTTCCCGAAAGGAGTGATGCTGACACATTATAACATCCTTAATAATGGCTATTGCGTTGGTGAAAACATGAATTACACCAACGAGGATCGTCTATTGGTATGTGTACCTCTTTTTCACTGTTTTGGGTGCGTATTAGCTGTTTGTGCCATAGTATCGCATGGAGCAACCATGGTCTTTGTTGAAGATTTTGATCCTTTACGCGTACTAGCAGGCATTCAAAAGGAGAAATGTACCGCGATATATGGTGTTCCTACCATGTTTATTGCCGAACTGAATCATCCGATGTTTGATATGTTTGATTTGACATCTTTGCGAACCGGAATTATGGCAGGTGCACTTTGTCCCATTGAAACCATGCAGGAGGTCATGACACGGATGCATTGTAAGGATATTATTATTGTTTATGGATTGACCGAAACTTCGCCGGGAATGACGGCCACAAGGGTATTTGACTCTCCAGAAGTGCGTGCCACCACCGTTGGTACCAATTTGCCTTTTGTGGAGGTGAAAGTGGTGAATCCCGAAACCGGTGTAGAGTGTGCTCCCGAAGAACAGGGTGAGATTTGCTGTCGTGGATATAATGTCATGAAGGGTTATTACAATAACCCTGATGCCACCGCCAAAACCATTGATAAAGATGGGTGGTTGCACTCGGGAGATCTGGCAGTAAAAACCGCTGACGGTTTTTATCGCATAACTGGCCGTATAAAGGATATGATAATTAGGGGAGGAGAGAATATTTATCCTCGCGAAATTGAAAATTTTCTTTACAAACTACCTCAGGTGGAAATGGTAGAGGTGGTTGGAATTCCTGACGAAAAATATGGAGAAATTGTAGCCGCATTTATTAAGAAAAAAGGTGAAGCAGCATTAACTCAGGAAGAAGTACAAGAATATTGTCGTGGAAAAATATCACGTTATAAAATACCTAAGCATGTTTTCTTTGTGGATGATTTTCCGAAAACTGCCAGCGGTAAAATTCAAAAGTATAAGTTGAGAGATATTGGGTTGAAAATGATAACCTAGAGATGGCTTAAAGCTAATTGCATTTTAATAAAAGCGCCAAAACCGAAAAGTTTTGGCGCTGTTTTTTAATCTATTTTAGTTCTGACTACTTTTGAGCCCTTCAATAAAGCCAAAGTATGCAGGTTTTGGATTATAGTCCGCATCATATAAACAAGGCCAATCATTTAAACGGAAAAATGGCCTAATCCATGAGTGGCTGTCAACGAATCCCCAGAAGGTCATACCATATCGTTGTTCTGCTGGAACATTTCGAATATAGGCTTCGGCCAGCCATTGATGTTTTTTACCCTGTGCCTCTAACATCTCCTCAGTTACTTCATCATAAATTTGAATGCCACCACCAGGATTGTCATCATGTTTGTTGAAAATTACATCAATTTCCGAAAGGTGAATCTGAAGTCCTGTCTCTGCTGCTCTTCTCAATGTGTATTCAATGGTTTCTTCATCAATATCCATTCTTATGTGCATCTGAAAACCAATTCCTGAAATGGGGACTCCTTGTTCCAGTAGTCTTTCAACCAGTCGTAAAGTAGCATTAAATTTAACGGTGTCGCGTTCAATGTTATAATCATTGTAAAAGAGAATGGCATCCGGATCGGCTTTGTGAGCCAACCTGAAGGCTCTTGCAATAAATTCTTCACCAAAAGCGTCATACCATATTGAACTACGAAATTCTCCTGTATGATCCATTATAGCTTCATTTACAACATCCCAGCCAGCAACTTTGCCTCTGTACCTGGAACCATAAGTTAGAATGTAGTCCTCCATAAATTGGGCAAGCCAGGTGCTGTCAGGATTTTTTTCCTGTAACCACCTTGGAGTGCTTGAATGCCAAATAAAAGCATGACCATGAAGACGGAAATTATTTTCCTGGCAGAATTCGACAACTCTATCCACCTCTTCCCAATTAAATTCATTTTCTGCTGGCATAATTCGATGCATTTTCATGTCGTTATCCAGTGTGATGCTATTAAAATCAGCTTTTATCATGCTTCTTAGTTGTTCATTGTTAAACAGCTGGCGTGGACTTGTTGCCGTTCCGATAGGAAAATCGGCATAGTCTTTAAGGCCTTTGTCGCTGCTGTTTTCTGCTTGATTGCTGCACGATAACATTAGAAAAGATGCAAGAATTACAGTTAATAATTTCATTTTGTTTACTTTAAGTTTTAAGAAATGATTTTCGATATAATAAAAACAGCCCTAATATATAAAATATTCAATTAACGAAAGGTCTCCTTTCGCAAGGGTTTTAAAAGGAATTCAAGTCCGTTTAATTTTATTTCATATAAAGTGTGCAACATCATTCCAAGTTTTCCTTGCGGAAAGCCTTTTTGATACATCCAGACCAGATAATATTCAGGAATGTCACTTAATATATAACCTTTGTATTTCCCGTAAGGCATTCGCATGGTGACTAACGCTGTTAATATTTCCGGCTGAATGCCGCTTGTATGATTGGCCATTTGAATTTATCAAAAGTTAAAATTATCCGGGTCAGCACCAACTCTTCTGTTTTGATCCAGTTTGTCTATGGCTTTCATGTCATCTTCAGAAATTTCAAAGTCAAAAATCTGAGCATTGCTTTCAATTCGATTCTTGTTGGCACTTTTAGGAATGGTGATAATTCCTTTTTGCAAGTTCCACCTGAGAACAACCTGTGCAACGTTTTTACTGTATTTATTGGCCATTTTTTGAAGCTCTTTTATATCAAAAACCTCGCCTTGCATAAGAGGACTCCAGGCTTCAGGCCGAATATTCAATTCGAGGCATTTTTTCACTAAATCTGGTTGAACAAGTCTTGGGTGAAATTCGAATTGGTTGACCATTGGTTTTACATCACAATCTTGTATGAGGTCGTCAAGATGATGAGCCAAAAAATTACTGACCCCAATTGCCCGCACTCTACCATCTTTATAAAGCTTTTCCAGAGCTTTCCAGGTTTCTTTGTACTTACCTTTTACCGGCCAATGCACAAGGTAGAGGTCGAGGTAATCGGTCGATAGTCTTTTTAGCGATTCGTCAAATGCCTTGAGAGTGTTGTCAAAGCCCTGATCAGAATTCCAAACCTTGCTGGTGATAAAGACTTCATCTCGGTTTAAATGCGCATTGCTGATGGCTTCACCAACTCCTTCTTCGTTTTCGTATATGGTTGCAGTATCAATATGCCGGTATCCTGCCTCCAAAGCCCATGTAACCGAGTTGATTACCTCGGAGCCTTCGCGACTTTTAAAAACACCAAGACCAAAATATGGCATCTCTACACCATTGGCCAGTGTAACAGTCCCTTTTATGTCGGTAAGTTTCATACTATGAGTGTTATGTGGTTATTATATTGATGATTGCGTTGCAAAATCAGGTTTTGAAATTTCTAATTTACACTCTTAAATTAATGAAAAATTGCGTTCCAACAAAAAACCGGTTGCTTTTTGAAGCAACCGGTTTATGATGATTTTATAACCTGCTGGGTATGATCTTATTTCCTTTATTTTTTTGAAATAAGGCCATCCAGTGAATATTTTCCTGACCCAAGGAAGAAAGTACCAAGGAATCCTGTCATGAATAGTAACGCTAATTCTTTAGAGCCACCATCGGCGCCCATCTGAAACCATGGGTCACTGAAATGTACAACAAAAGCTGCTACTGCCATGGTAAATATTACAGGTATGGAAGCCAGTCTGGTCTGAAATCCAAAAAGCACCAACAGTGCTGCAAAAAATTCAGCTCCAACAGCCAGAATCAGACTTATCATTGGACTAAGGCCAAACATGCCAGGGAACATAATTTCTCCGCTAAAAAGCATTTGAAGTTTACCCAATCCATATCCAAAAACCATGTAAAAACCAAAACCTATTCGCAATACCAAAGCTGCAAGGTCTTTCTCGTTGCTTAAAAGTGTTTTCATAACATACTGTATTAATGTGATATAAATTTATGTGTTTAGTTTCTCAAATTAAAGAATAAACAGTATGGTTTTAAAAATGTTCAAAATTGGTTTTCTGGTAATCGATAAATCTCTTCAGCTAATTGTTTTTATATTGCATATGTTTACATACTTAAGGCCATATGTAGGACTCGTCTTCTTCATCCCAATAGGGTCCCCATTGTATTTCTGTCAAAATTCCGTCTTCAAACCATAAATTGAGACTTACATCGGGAATACTGCCCACTTGTTGGTTAACCAAATCTTCATCTGAGAGATCTTCTAATTCAATATCACCTAAATCCATCATTTCAATTTGCTGCATCACCTCTTCCTGACTGAGGCCAATCAGGTTTATATCTTCAAACAGATAATCGGGAGAGCTTACGGCCAAAGACGTAAGTCTCCAATTATCTTCCTCATCAAAGGAAGCTGATAGCTCAAGTTCATCATAATGCCAGGCAATGGAATTGCCGGTATCATTGGTTTCGTCAGGTGTAAACTCTTCTATTTCATTTGGTTCGCCGATTATTGAAACAACTTCTTCTCTGGTCATTCCAAATTTCAATTTGCCGATACCTGTGCCAAGTTGAATGCTCTTTTTTAACATGTATATGTGGTTTTATGGTTATGCTTATGTTAAAATAATAAACTTTGCAATTAATTCCTAATTGGTTACAAAAAATCTTTTTTTCTCAATTGTTTCTTTTCACCAGTGATTTTTTTGTTTAAAATGCGTTTTGCAATGGATGATCGTGTAGGTTTAGTGGTTTTTCTTGCTTTATTGGTTTTTAGTGCACCTTCAATTAGTTGATAAAACTTGTCAATAGCTAGCATCTTATTTTTTATCTGAGATCGTTCTTCCTGAGCAGTAATAATAATCTCACCTTTGTTGTTAACACGATTTTTTAATCGCCAAAGAATTCTCTCCTTCTCTTCTGTAGTGAGAAGAGACGATTCAGTAATAGAGAATCTTAATTCAATTTTTGAACTGACTTTATTTACATGCTGTCCACCTGGTCCACTGCTTCTGGTGGCTATGAATGTAATCTCTGATATAAAATTTCTGCTTCTGATGTTGTTCATGCTTTATACTCTCAAATTCTTATTTTTTACAATATCTGAAATATTTCTTAGTGATTTCTAATTATTGCATCATTTTTTGAATAAATTGTTTCCCGGTTTTCATTTGGCTAGTTGCAGAGAGAAATCTGTTTTTCATATTTTGTTTTTTTTGCGAAGGCCTGAAAGTTGATTTCTTGGTAAATTAACCATTGATTTACGATTAAATAATGTTCGCAACAATCAGGAATTATCAGGTAATTCCTATTTTTACAATAAACTAATACTTTTTTTATGCGAATTCGATATCATCACATTTGGAAATCTCTTTTTTTACTCATAGCGGTTTCGTGTTCGGTTAGATATCAAACTTTGAATGAACTGTATGATAAGGAACGTGATCTTGTTTACGAGCAGATTGAAACCTTTACGGGTTTCAATCAATCATTTTTGGTATGGGTTGAGCAACCTGTGGATCATCATAACCCCGAATCAGGCACGTTTAAACAACGTGCTTGGGTAAATCATGTATCCAATGCAGCACCTGTAGTAATTGTTACAGAAGGTTACATGGCACCTCAAAATTATGCATCAGAACTGTCTCAGTTGTTAGGTGCCAATCAGATTGTGGTTGAGCATCGATTTTTTGGCGAATCCAGACCGGATTCTATTGACTGGCAATACTTAACCATTGATCAGGCTGCGAGAGACCATCAAAACGTCATTCAGATTTTCCGTAAATTATACAGAGGGAAATGGGTGTCAACCGGAATCAGTAAAGGGGGACAGGCTGCCATTATTCACCGCGCAATGTTTCCACGGTCGGTTGATGCTACTGTAACCTATGTAGCTCCATTTAATCTAGAGAGGGATGACAAGCGCTTGATTGATTTTTTTAATCAGATTGGGACTCATGAAGAGCGAGGACGAATACTGGCGTTCCAGAAGGAGGTTCTGAAGAGACGAAATCAGATGATTCCTATGTTTGAGGAGATGGCAGAGGAGAAAGGCTGGACGTTTTCCATGGGTATTGAAAAAGCATTTGAGTTATCAGTTCTGGAATATCCGTTTAGTTTATGGCAATGGTGTGTACCTTTGGATTTAGTTCCAAGTCCGTCGGTGTCCTCACGAGAACTTTTTGATCATCTTTACAGAGGCATCGATTTTAGCTACTTCACTGAGCAGGAGTCTGAACAAGTTGGGCCGTTTTTTATACAGGCCTACTCAGAGTTGGGGTATTATGGCTATTTGACAACTCCTTTGCAACCATATTTAAAAACCATTGATACAGACACCATCAGTTCTGATATTTTAATTCCGGATGTTGGTTTTCAGCCGGTTTATCATCCACAACCCATTAACAACGTAAAGAATCAATTACACAGATCAGATCCCCGAATGCTGCTGATCACTGGAGGAAATGACCCCTGGAGTGCAACAACTCCGGACATATCGCAATTAAAGAACAGTATACACATAGAAATGGAGAATGGATGTCATTTAACCCGAATAGAGAGCCTCCCTGATTCTCTGCGTAAGGATGTGATTGAGACATTCAGGAAATGGAACCTGCTGAATTAGTGTTTAATTGTTTTTTTGGTTACATTTGGTAGAACAAACAGGGATAGTTTATCCTTAAAGAATCGTATCAGATTCTTTTAAAATTAAGTATTTAATCAAACTAAATTATTGCTATGGCGAGTGTTAGAAATTTAAAAAAGGACATAAACTTTCTGGCTTCAGAACTGGTTACACAGGCATATCTGTGTAAAGTAATCTTTAAAAAAATCAATGATGAAGAGTTAGATCAATTGATTGCTGATGCGTTGAATTTTAAAAAGGAGTTTATTGCAAGGGTAAACCATCCTGATGGCAAGGATAACCCAAAACTGGTAAAGAGCTATTTTTATAATATTAGAAAAGATATGGTGACAAAATTTGGGCAATTGCTTGATAAAGTGTCTGTTTCTCCTCCCGAGGATAAGTAGATTTCTGCAAAGTATTGAATGCAACAAGCCTATGATCTTTTTTAACCGAACATACTGCAAAGTTAATTTGAATGCTGCCATGCTTAATTGCATGGCAGTGCTTGTTTTTATGTCTGTTTCTATTGTATCATCCGGGCAAAAAACACGAACATTTCACCGTGGACAAATGATTGAGAACTATCATGTGCTTCCATCAGATACTTCTATAAAACATGGTACTTATAGGTTACATTATAAAACACACTTAATTGAAAGTGGACAATATCATAAAGGTAAAAAAGTAGGAGTGTGGATCTATTTTAATCTTGGTAATGCTTTTGAGTTCCAGTATAATTATGATTTAGATTCCATTGTTCGGATTGCCGGGCACGAGCGGCAATCTGTTTTAAGATTCGAGTCTCCGTGTCTGTTTTTGGGAAGTCCTTTGGTACCGTATGTGTTTTTGTTGAACAAAGTAGGATATCCCCTTGATGCTTTTGAGGAAGGCATATCAGGAAAAGTAGATCTATACCTAGTCATTTCACCGGATGGTGAAATTGTACATCGTTATGTTGGTAGCTCAGACCATCGCTTTTTAACCAGTGCAGTTTTGAAAGCTTCAAGAGAGTTTCCGGATGAATGGCGCTGGATTCCGGAACGAAGACAGAACAGGAAGGTAGAGAGTACCTACAAAATAACCATCTTTTTTGACCTGCATTAAAGACCGATTAAATTCAAGTGTGCAATTTTTGTCAATCTTTCAGATTGATATGGGAAAAGTCTAGACAATTATGCCCCGTTATTAATCGATAATTGTATTAAGATTGATTTTTTTAATCTATCTCACTATAATAATTTTCTCTCAGTGCCATAAAATCTGAAATTAAAACCAGATCAATTATCTAGTTTTGATTAATGGATGATGTTAATGAATAGATGGCCGAGAGCTCATTCTTCTCAAGTAAACTAAGTAAAATGGGGATGTTTATCGGGGTTTTTACTGCATCATGAAATCCCATTGATTTGAGTCTTTCTCGTCGTTTGTAATCCAGATGATCGGTAATGGCAATCATCTGAACTTTGTTTTCAATGGATTTAATTCTTGGCAACAACTCTTGCCAAAAAGGTAAATGATCCAAATCAATCAGAATAAACCTGATGTTGTTCGATAAAAGCATAGCTTTTATCTCAAGTGCGTTTTGTGCCCAAAGTATTTGATAGTTAAATGGTTTTGAATCATTACACAGATCCAGAAATAACTCTTCGGTTGGAGCAATTATCATCACTTTTTTCAACATGGTTGTTGGGCCGCAGGAAACCTGCATGAAGGGAGATCCTTGTGGGTAAAGCAAATCGGGAATAACAAATCTGAATTCGGATCCTTTGCCTGGTTCAGAAATAACCCATTGATGTCCTCCCATAAATTGTATTAGTCTTGAGGCGATGGATAAACCAATTCCCATACCACTGTATTCTCTTGAATTCCCATCGTTGCCCTGACGAAAATTTTCAAAAATCTGTCTGTGTTTGTCCTCCGGTATGCCAAGACCACTATCACGAACATAAAACTCATATAGTTGGGGAGCTTTGATTTTTACTCCAACTTCAATTACCCCTTCATCTGTATACTTGAGACTGTTTGATAGAAGAATTTCCAGAATTTGCTTTAATCGGTGACGATCACTTGCTATGCTGTTTTTTATCAGATCACGGGGCAAATCAAAAAAGAGCTTTAGCTTATCGTTGTTTTTAAGAATATCATGCGCATAGTCGTGCAGATGGTGAAACAAAATTTCAAGATTGCAGATGTCGGTTTTAAGGTGTATCAGACCGGCTTCAATTTTTGCGAAGTCGATCATACTATTGATTTGGTTTAATAATTCTTTCCCACTTTGCCTGATCAGTTGAATGAACTCTTTGCGTTCATTCTCATTGATTTCAGGTTCCGCTAACAGTTCTGCGAAGCCCATTATTGAGTTCATGGGAGTACGCACTTCGTGTGATAAATTTGACAAGAATGATGATTTTAACCGGTCACTCTCATCTGCTTTTATTTTATATTCGTCAAGCTCTTTTTTCCGTTCAATTTGTTCTGACAAATCTGTAATAATAAAAAGAAGAGCTTTTTTCCCCATATAATTAATCCTGTTTACATGAATTTCTATTGGTTTTGGAACGCCGTGTCCCGGATATGCCACACTTTTAAATTTTACCCCATCATGTTCAGATAACAACTGATGCTTTTGTGTTATCTCTTTTCGGAAATCGTCTGGTGACAACTCAGTAATAACCCGCCCAATCATTTCATCCCTGGATAGTCCGTGGAGTGAACAGGCAGCATTGTTAACCTCCAGAATTACTCCGCTCTCATCCTCAATAAAAATGGCCTGGGGTGCATTATCCAATATCTCTTTAATGATTCCTATTCCCTCGTTTTCTTTCTGGTCGATGAACTCAACCTTTGGAACAGCTTCAAGGGTTATAATCAGGCGGTTTTTTTCATTCTTCTTGGCATCAGATAGTTGCCAACGTACCTTATACCTTGTTTTGGTGTTAGGACTAAAAAACCCACTGCTTGTTTCTCCGCTTGTTGATTTGTTTTCCTCAAGTGTGTAAGATAAGGCAGTGGAAATATGCCCCGGAAGTATATTAAACAGCAAAAGCCTGATCATATTTGTTGGCGTGGATCCAAATGCCCTGGAAAAATTTTGATTGACATATTCAATGATTCCGTCATTTCGGCAAATAGCAGTTGGGGTGGGATGATGGTCAAGAATAGAAAAATTCAATTGATTAAATTGCCCTGAAGGCTCCATAAGTGGAGCAGAAGAAATGCCTGATGGAGTTTTTCTTCGCTTCATGTTGTTTCTGAAATTGATGATCAGAAAAACAGCCATTGCCACTCCAAGCACAATTAGCGCAATACTTATAGATTGTTTAAGTTGGTTTAATGACTCGGCAGCCATGGTGTCATCCAAAAACAAAACTCCCGATAACATTTCAAAGTTAAAAAGGGGGTAGTTGAAAACGCTTACCACGCTGTCATATATATGTATTGATATTCCCATATTTTAATTTTCCAAGTATAAGTATCTAATCTGTTATCAATCAATGAAAGAACAAGGACTTGATTTTTATTCGAAAATAGAAGCTCCCAAAGAAGCGAATCCAACACTTAATCTTTCATAATTATACCTTTGTTGACCTGTTTTTGTTACTTTGATAGAAAATAAAACTGCTTGGTTTAATAGCAACTTTGTTTTGTAATCATATATTATATAAATATGGTCGGAATTGAGTTTTAATAATCATTACTTTATATTAAAAATAGATAATTTTTCGTGTTTGCGAAAGGTAATTTTGACAATTGGAGACCTTTTTTTTTCGTAAGTAAAAGTTTTCAGATGTTTACCGGTATATTTTTTATCTTTGCAGGATTAAAAATTTGACGAAAACCCAATTGTTTATGATCATTGGTCGTTGATTAGGATTAATACTAAAGGGTAGAAGTATGTTTTAAATTCCGCAAAGCGGAATTTAAAATCTCCAATAAAGGTTGAAATATATAGTAAACTAAAATATAAATAAATATTTTTCGAATGAACATAGAATCCGGACTTAAACAACTGGCTGTAGAAGCGTTTAAAGAGCTGTACAATGCAGAAATTTCAGAAGAATCCATACAGGTACAACTTACCCGGAAGGATCAGGATGGAGATTTTACCATAGTGGTTTTTCCTTTGCTGAGGTACTCAAAAAAAACACCCGAGGAGACCGGGAAAGATCTTGGTAACTACTTGTGTGAAAAGATGAATGAAGTTTCAGCCTTTAACGTTGTTAAAGGCTTTTTGAACATTGTACTTGCACATGGCTACTGGATTGATGTATTGAACGAAATAAAGGATAATGATGAGTTTGGTTTTATTCCGGTAACAGAGGAGTCTCCGTTGATGATGATTGAATATTCATCACCCAACACCAATAAACCTTTGCATCTTGGCCACATCCGTAACAATCTTTTGGGATATTCACTTTCACGGATTGCAGCCGCTAACGGTCACAGAGTCGTTAAAACCAACATTGTAAACGACCGGGGAATTCACATCTGTAAATCGATGTTGGCCTGGAAAAAATGGGGAAATGGAGAAACGCCTGAATCTTCAGGAAAGAAGGGCGATCATCTTGTTGGAAATTATTACGTAAAATTTGATCAGGAATACAAAGCAGAGCAAGCTGCCTTGAAAGAAGCCGGTGTGAGTAAAGATGAGGCTGAGAAACAATCAAAACTGATGGCTGAAGCCCGTGAAATGCTTCTTAATTGGGAAAAGGGAGATAAAGATGTTGTTGAGCTTTGGAAAACAATGAACCATTGGGTGTATGACGGATTTGACGTAACATACAAAAACCTTGGAGTAGATTTTGACAAAATCTACTATGAAAGCGATACTTATTCTGTGGGACGGGATATGGTTTTAAAAGGTTTAAAGGATGGGGTTTTCTTTAAAAAAGATGACAACAGTGTGTGGGCTGATTTGGAAGATAGGGGTCTGGATCAGAAACTATTACTGAGGAGTGACGGTACATCGGTTTATATGACGCAGGACATTGGAACTGCAAAGCTCCGTTTTGATGACTATACCATTGATAAAATGGTATATGTTGTGGGAAATGAGCAGGATTATCATTTCAAGGTTCTCTCCATTGTTCTGGATAAACTGGGCTTTGAGTGGGGTAAGGATTTAGTTCATTTCAGTTACGGAATGGTGGAGTTGCCCGAAGGTAAAATGAAATCGCGTGAAGGTACAGTGGTTGATGCCGATGATTTGATGGAGGAGATGATTAATACCAGTCGGGAAATGTCCAGGGAACTGGGTAAACTTGACGGATATAGTGAAGAGGCTGCTGAAGAGGTGATTCGAATGATTGCTTTAGGTGCACTCAAATATTTCATTCTCAAAGTGGATCCACGTAAAAACATGACTTTTAATCCCAAGGAATCCATCGATTTTAATGGAAATACCGGCCCGTTTATACAATACACCCATGCCCGCATTCGCTCAATATTTCGTAAAGCAGAGGAAAAAGGAATCACATGGAAAGGCAGTGCTCCGGCTGATGTTGAATTGAGCGAAAAGGAAAACAATCTTGTCCGCACTGTTGCTAATTTTCCAAACGTGGTGATGGAGGCCGGAAAAGCATTCAGCCCGGCGTTGATATCGAATTACATATATGATTTGGCAAAAGAGTTTAACCAGTTTTACCACGATAGTCCAATTCTGTTTGAAACCGACGAGAACATTCGGGAAATGAGGCTAACACTCTGTAAAGCTGTGGCAGATGTTCTTAAAAAAGGTATGTGGCTTTTGGGAGCCGGAGTTCCCGACAGAATGTAAAAAATCATTCAGTTCATTGTTTGTTGCCTAATGCAACAAGCAATGAACTGAAACTTTTCAATACTGCTTTGCTGTTTTGTTTGGCCAAAATTTCCTCTATTTTTTCTTCTTTCTCAAATTGCGGCACGTCAGACTTAATAATGGCTTCAATTTCATCCGGAGTTTCTGACGATAGAAACTTTTTGAGAAATTCACCTGTTTGAAGCGTTTGGTTGGTCGATTTTTGTTTTAAATCCATGATACAAATCTCCAGTAATTCTGCACAGGAGGATTTTACCGGATCTCCGCTTCCGGCTGTGTCGCGCAGAGACCAGCTGCTGTATTCATAATCGGTTGTGAAGAGTTGTTTGTAGTAAGCACTCTCCTCTCCAAAAGCATTTTTTAAAACAAGCAGAGTGCCTTTTTTCCAGGCTGCCCAGTCGAACGATCGATGCCACAATTTTTCCAACCGGTCTTCCAGCATTGGAATGTATGATGAACTAATTTCTGATGACATAATAAATGTTTTTATTTTCTATCTAAAAATAGAAAATATCTTTCTCTTCATCTATTAATTTGAATTTAATTATTTTGAGTGATGGGTTTGAAACCAGAAATTAGGCCAATTACTGAGATTTTTATTTCAAGTCTTTAAATGCTGTTTCAATCCTTTCAACAGCATCAATCAATTGACTTTCATCAATGATTAGGGGAGGTGTAAACCTGATGATGTTTCCATGTGTTGGTTTGGCAATTACTCCATGGTTTTTCATCGATATGCATAAATCCCACGCTGCCTGTGCTGAGCTTTCAGCGTGAATGGTAATGGCATTGAGCAGACCTTTTCCACGGACTTCTTTTATTAATGGGGAATTCATCGCTCTGAGACGTTTGCGGAATAGTTTTCCCATGCGGAATGCATTGTCGGCCAGTTGTTCATCATACAGAATATTAACAGCCTCCATGGAAATGGCGGCAGCCAATGGATTTCCACCGTAAGTGGAACCATGCTCGCCTGCTTTTATGGTTAACATGACTTCGTTGTTGGCCAAAACACAAGAAACAGGATACATACCTCCGGACAGAGCCTTCCCCAATACCAGAATATCAGGCTTTACATCTTCATAATCTACCGCCAGCCATTTTCCGGTTCTTCCAAGTCCGGTCTGAATTTCATCGGCAATAAATAACACGTCGTATTGTTCACAAAGTTCCTTCGCGGCCTTTAAGTATCCATCTGATGGAACAAACACCCCTGCTTCTGCCTGTATGGGCTCGGCCAGAAATGCAGCAACGTTGGGCTGGCTTAAAGCCTGTTCCAAAGCAACAACATCATCGTATGGAATATTATTGAATCCGGGGGTATAAGGACCATAATCGTTATATGAATCCGGATCGGATGACATGGATATGATGGAAATGGTTCGCCCATGAAAGTTTCCGTTACATACCACAATTTTAGCCTCTTCCCGGGCAATTCCTTTGATTTTGTATGCCCATTTTCTGGCTAGCTTAAGCGCAGTCTCAACTGCTTCGGCACCACTGTTCATCGGAAGCATGCGGTCGTATCCAAATAGCTCTGTCATCATTTTGGACCATTTGCCTAGTTGATTGTTGTAGAAAGCACGTGAGGTAAGTGCCAGTTTTGCAGATTGATCATTAATTGTTTTAACCAATCTTGGGTGACAATGCCCCTGGTTCACTGCTGAGTATGCAGCCAGGAAATCGTAATAGCGTTTGCCTTCTACATCCCACACAAAAACACCCTCGCCTTTTTCCAGAACAACGGGCAGTGGATGGTAGTTTTTAGCTCCATATTGATCCTCAAGATCAATATAATATAGAGAGTTGGATTCCTTTGACATAACTGGCAGGTTTTATGTTTATTCACCTATAAATTACAACCAAAAACAATAAAATTCCAGTCTTTAATGCATGAGTTTTATCATAGATGGGGAACGGGCGTTGAAGCTTGTTTGTGTAGATTTGCTTGGGAAGAATTGAAATTTGATGAGGTGAGTTTCGTAGAACGGGGGCTATATTTGATTTAACAACTTAATATATTCCTCTGGGGAAAGATCTATTTCTCTAAGAATCTGACGTATTAAAGGTCTTCCAATTTCTTGATTTCCATGGTGTGATAGTGTTGTATATCTGCCATCGGGATGACGGTAAAACACATGACTTCCCTTCTGTCGTTTCATTTTAAAACCTAAATGAAAAAGTAATTTTTCCAGGATTTTAACCTTTACTATCGGCAGTTTTTCACTCATAAAACAGCTGATATTTGTTGAAATCCTACAAAATCAGGAAGGTTATTTAACTCATCCTCACTTAACTCCTCCAAACATAACTGGACTACTTCTTGTAGGTTTTTATATAGTTCGTCAAGAGTTGCGGCTTGGGAGTGGGCTCCCGGTAATCCCGGAACAATTCCGATATATTGATTTACTTCATTGTCCCGGATTATTTCTGCTGTAAATTTATAATTTCTCATAATTTTCATGTTTCCTACAAATTTAACGATTTAAACTCAATTTTGTTAATACAATAATTTAATTATCTTATACTCTTTGTACTTATCTATTGGCTTAAAACGTTGCTGTCAGTTTAAGATTTATTCTTCTTGATGTAAGGTAATTTGGGACAGCGTATTGGCGGTTGTTGATGTCGGTAACCCAATAATGAGAGATTGTGTTATCTATATTGGGAAGGTTAAAGACCTCAATGCCGAGCCACATGTTTTTAAGATTAAGATGGTTGTTTTGCATCCATCTGGATTTTAGCAGGTCATAGGAAAATCCAATGTCTATTCTTCGGTAAGAGGGGAGTCGATGAACCGCCATATACCTTGGTGAACGAGGGGGGCCGAACGGGAGCCCTGTTCCGAAGAAAAAGCTGAGATGAGCTTTAAAATCAGGATTATTGGGCAAGTGATCCTGGATAAACATGGAGAAATTTAATCTCTGATCCGATGGACGGGGAATATAACCGGGTTCACCGGGAGTGGCAGGATCAATCCATCTGTCGTTGAGTAAATCTTCTTCAGTTTTCATGAGTGAAAGAGTCGCCCAGGATTCTTCACCCGGCACCAACTCACCATTTATTTTGAAGTCGATTCCAACGGCATACCCTTTGGCTTCATTTTCTCCACTATAGATAATCCTTACATTGTCAACCTGGTAAGGAATCAGGTTTTTCATATGTTTGTAGTATAGTTCTGTGGTGAATTTAAATGGTCTTTCCATTTTATGGAAATAGTAATCAAAGCCCGAGACGACATGAATTGATTTTTGAGCTTTGATGTCTTTATTTAGTGTTCCGTCAGGCCGTCGCATCTCCTTAAAAAACGGCGGCTGGTAATAGTATCCACCGGACAAACGGTATCGGTGATTCGAGTTTCGGCTTGGAAGGTAATTAAGTAAAATTCGGGGGCTGATAATGTACTCATCATTAAACGAGTAGTAACTTGCTCTTATTCCTGCATCTATCATGAGAAATCCGGATCCAATTGCCAGGGAAGATTGATTTTTCAGGAATCCGGAAACTCTGTTTGCCACTATGTCGTGGTGTGCATTTTTTGTATAGGCCAGTTCCAGCAAATCACCACGATAAGGGATGGAATACCCGGCAGAATCAATCATCTCCCATTCGTTTACTCTGTCGCGAAAGGATTCCTGTCGCACTTGAATACCCCAACTTGTAATTCCTCCCGACGAATTGTGTTTACCCTCAAGGTTTGCCGATATAACATTGGCATAAAGGTCATTTCTGGCATGCTGAAGATATTGGCCAACTCCGATTTGCGTTCCTTCATCATCTGCATCAAATGGGTTATCAATTTCCTGAAGCCAATATGCCCCGGCAATATCGTAGGTTTCTTCTTCAAAAGTTCTGAAACCTGTAAATGTGAGTTTGTATTGTTGTCTGTCTGATACATTAAATATGGTGCTTAATGCACCATATCCTGTTTCAAAACGGTTTTCTTCCTTCCCTGCAAAGTAAATTCTTAAGCGTTTTACATCAGAAATGGTTCCAAATGTGGTTTCCCTGGTTTGAGGTATAAATTCATACGTGTTGAGCGAATAGTAACCCAAAATTTCAAAAGATAGCCTGGGAGTTGCTTCATAGGTTAGAAAGGCCTGTGCATCGGTAAAATTTGGCCTGTAATCGCCTTTTTCATCCAGTGTGCCTAAAAGATAGCGGTTGGTTTTGTATCTCACACCGGTTATCCATGATACTTTTTGATTAAAAGCGGCACCCTCCAGATGCGCGTTTGCTCCAAGCATTCCGGCTGACACACTTCCGGCTGTTTCTGTTGGCCTTTTATACCTGATGTCGAGTACCGAACTCATTTTATCGCCATAAGATGCGCTAAAGCCACCTGCCGAAAATTCAACCGATTCAACCAAATCCGGATTCACAAAACTCAACCCTTCCTGCTGACCGCTGTGAATTAAGAAAGGTCGGTGAACTTCCTGCCCATTAACGTAAACCAAATTCTCATCAAAGTTTCCACCACGGACGCGGTATTGACTGCTTAACTCGTTGTTGGAAGCGACACCCATTTGAGAACGAACCAAACCTTCGATAGATGCACCGGCAGCTGATGGGAGCATCCTGACATGAATGGGCTCGATGCGCTGACTGTGAAAACCTGAAAGCCTGTTGGCAGTCACCTCAATCTGTTGAAGCATTTGGCGATCCTCTTCCAGAATTATTCTGAGAGGTTCAGGCGGGAGCGACGCTATATTGATGGTTTTACTTTGAAAACCAATGGCCGAAACGGATAATTCTAACGGAAAAGAAGGAGCAGTAGAAATAGTAAAATTGCCATTGACATCGGTAACAGCTCCGACATTGGTTGATACAATGCGTAAGTGTGCATTGATAACAGGTTCTCTGGTCTGATCGGTTATAAAGCCCGATATTTCAACCGGTGAAGCCGTTTGTGCAGAAATTTGGTTTGCCAGGGTTATCAACAAACAGATAATTGAAGTAACAAAAAGGCCGTATACTTTGCGTCTCATTCTTGGCATTAGCATTTATAGTATCCACAAATTTAAACGAAAAAAGTGGTTTTTTGTTATTCACGACAAGGTATAAGATTATTTGTGGAAATTTGTATATTTGATGATTAACTGTTAATTCCAAGCCTAAAGTTATGAAACACATTGTTTTGATGCCCATTAAGTTGCCGTTAAACGGATTTAATGACCTACCATCTGATTTTGAACTTCTTGTGCCCGACTCCTCCAACTCGTTTAGTGACGAACTGGACAGTTACCTTCCCATCGCTGATGCGATGGTATCTGTGTTTGGAAATAAAGTCACTGAGGAGATGATAAGTAAAGCTTCTAAGTTAAAATTGATAGCCAATTATGGTGTGGGCTATGACAATGTAGATGTTGAATATGCAACCTCCCAAGGCATTGTAGTTACCAATACTCCAAGTCCTGTAACTGAACCAACCGCTGAACTGACCATGACGCTGATGTTAGCTCTGGCAAGAAATATTGTAAAACTCCATAACGGAATATTGGAAAATTCTTTGCCGGAATGGAACGTTAGAAACAATTTGAGCACCACATTGCATAAAAAGACGCTGGGAATCATTGGGATGGGAGCCATTGGTCAGGCTTTAGCCCGTAGGGCTAAAGCTTTCGGAATGAGAGTGATTTACCATAACCGAACCCAATTGGAGAGCCATGTCGAAGCAAAATATGAAGCGACCTATGTCACTAAAGAAGAACTTTTACGAAAATCAGACTATGTATCCATTCATGTTCCATTTTCGCAGGAAACATATCATCTTATTGGAAAGGAGGAGTTTAAGCTGATGAAAAATTCTGCATATATCATAAATACTTCCAGAGGTAAAGTGATTCATGAAAAGGTGTTGATTAAAGCTTTGAAAAACAAAGAAATTGCCGGTGCCGGTTTGGATGTGTTCAGTAATGAGCCGGTTATTCCTGATGAACTGAAAAACTCGCCTTATGTCGTTCTCACGCCACATGTTGGAAGCGGAACCCATGAAGCTCGCGCTGAAATGAGTCAGTATGTAGCTGATGTGATTTCTAATTTTTTCAATGGCCATCAAAACGACCTGCCAATTGTAAATCCCAAAGTTTTAAAAAGCGATGCTTTTTTAAAACGGATGAAGGAATAAGTTTGCTATTATACCAGAAAGAGCTGCCCGAATAGGCAGCTCTTTCTGGTATCATCTGTTTGATTTATATTTATGATAAAATCAACCTTTCCATGTCTTCTTCCACAGTTGTAATTGCTCCAATACCAAATTGCTCAACCAAAACATTGGTCACATTTGGCGACAAGAAAGCAGGTAGAGTGGGTCCAAGGTTGATGTTTTTCACACCAAGTGAGAGAAGTGCCAATAATACAATCACCGCCTTTTGCTCATACCAGGCAATGTTATAAACAATTGGTAGCTCGTTGATATCATCTAACCCGAAAGCTTCTTTTAGTTTCAAAGCGGTCACTGCCAGAGAGTAGGAGTCGTTGCATTGTCCGGCATCCAATACCCGTGGAATTCCGCCGATATCGCCTAAGGGCAATTTGTTGTAACGATATTTAGCACATCCTGCGGTTAAAATGACCGAATCCTGTGGCAAAGCCTCTGCAAAATCGCTGTAATAGTTACGGGAATTCATCCGACCATCGCAACCGGCCATGACCACAAACTTTTTAATGGCGCCTGATTTTACAGCATCCACTACTTTATCAGCCAATTCGGCCACCTGGTTATGGGCAAAACCACCTGTTAAAGTTCCGGTTTCGATTTCGGTGGGAGCAGGGCATTTTTTTGCATGCTCAATGATGTCTGAGAAATCTTTTGGCTTGCCGTTTTCTCTTTCCGCAATGTGTGGGCATTCGTCAAATCCCGCTGCTCCGGTTGTATATACGCGGTTTTTGTAGCTTTCTTTAGGCGGAACAAGGCAGTTGGTGGTTAATAACACCGGTCCGTTGAAACTCTCAAATTCAGAAGTCTGTTCCCACCATGCATTGCCATAGTTACCTACAAAGTGCTTATATTTCTTGAAAGCAGGATAATAGTTGGCCGGAAGCATTTCGCTGTGGGTGTAAATATCCACTCCGGTTCCTTCTGTTTGTTTGAGCAACTCTTCAAAATCTTTCAGGTCGTGACCGCTGACCAAAATTCCCGGGTTCTTGCCAACGCCAAGGTTTACGGTCGATATTTCGGGATGACCATAGCTTTCGGTATTGGCTTTATCCAACAGAGCCATTACGTCCACACCATTTTTTCCGGTTTCCAAAACAATAGGCAGTAGCTCGTTAACGCCATGTGAATTGTCGAGGGTGGCCAATAAACCTTTTTTCATAAAAAGGTTTACTTCTTGATTGCTGTAACCAAGATTGGCTGCATGTTCAGCATAAGCAGCGACTCCTTTCAATCCATAAATAATCAGTTCTTTTAATGAACGGATATCTTCGTTTGTTTCGTTGAGAATGCTGACAGTTTCGCTCTTAGCATTAATCTCGTCACGATTGGTGGTTTGCCATGTGGCACATTCCGGCAGTTCGGCTTCGGGAGTTCCTGTTTTTGCTTTTAAGTTATTTTGTATGGCAAATCCTTTTTCTATTTGTTCGGTGATTTTATTGGCATCAAAGTTCGCATTGGTAATGGTTATAAACATGGAATCGATGATGTACTTTTCGGCTTCAGGATTACTGATTGCTTTTAGATCGGCCTGATGGCTCCAAAAGGCCACGCCTTTTGTAACAAAGAGCAACAAATCCTGCAGGTTCGATACTTCTGGTGATTTTCCACACACACCTTTAATGGCACATCCAACTCCTTTGGAGGCTTCCTGACATTGAAAACAAAACATTGACATAGTTTCTATTTTTTTTAAAATTGTTAATATTGTTTTTGGAGACCGGAGACTGGAATCTCGCTTAATTGATTTTTCTAATTTGAGATTTCCATAACTAAATTCCAATCATTACATTCACTCCCTATTACGTTCTCCGATTTCCCTTCTCCTGTCTCCCTTCTTATACCCATTCTTCCATTAATACTTCCCCTGCAATTGAAATTTTCATCATTTTGAGGGGAATTTTTCGTGAAGCTTGCGAAACAGCCATTTTGGCCATTTGAAGGAGTCCCGAGCAGCATGGCACTTCCATAATGACCACCGATAAGGTGTTTATCTTGGCTTCGTCAATCAGGCGAATCAGTTTTTGCATGTAGGATTCTGTTCCCTGGTCGAGTTTAGGACAAGCGATGCCTACGGTTTTACCCTTCAACACCCTGTTGTGAAAATCTCCCATGGCAAAGGCAGCGCAATCGGCAGCCAACACCATGTCGCTTCCGGCAAACATAGGCGATGCCGGGTTGATGAGGTGCATCTGCACCGGCCATTGACGCAGTTCTGAAGCTCCGGAAATGGCGGCTGAAGGAGCATCTGGTGTCGGCTTTTGAATGGCCCTCTCAGCAGAGCCTGGACAACCGCCCCCCTGGTGTCCGTGCATCACGCCAACTTTGGGCTTGTGCATTTCTCGAACAATTTCATCCAGATTAAATGGTAAAGAGTTACGATTGGCCTGCATGTATTGCATGGCTTGCTTCATAAAATCGAACTCCTGATGGTCTCTTAAATGCTTGAGATGAGCCAGTACGGTGTTTTTTCCTTTCGGGATGATGAGTTGTATCACTTTCACTTCATCGTAAGGTTCTGCCTCGCGTTTTTCAATTGTGATGGCTTCCTGGGGGCAATGTCCGAGGCAAGCACCTAGACCATCGCATAAAAGGTCGCTGATTAAGCGGGCTTTTCCATCTATAATTTGCAATGCTCCTTCATGACAGGCGGGAACGCAATCGCCACATCCGTCGCACAGCTCTTCGTTTATATTTACAACTTCTCTCAGCATGGTGATATGTTTTATTGTACATGTTTAAATTTACAATACAAAAATAGGGTACTTCAATGCCTGAAATTTGTAACATAGGTTACAAAAGGAGATTTTTTTTCGAAAAATCGGCTTTTATGGTTTTTGCCTGTCAGCTTAATGGTTGTTACCTTTGCTTATTAATATTTATCGCATAGACACATAGAACTTAAGCACATGATATATATATCCGCATTAATGCAATCTCCCTTGTTTTCGGGAATCGAAAGTGAGGAGGAATTAAAGAATCTGTTGGGTACTGTTCATTATCAGGTTAAGAAATATGATGAAGGAGAGGTGATTGCCTTTAGTGGTGATGAATGTAAATCGCTGCAAGTTTTAATTGAAGGCAGTGTACGTGGAGAAATGATGGATTTGAACGGGAAAGTCCTTAAAATAGAGGATATTGTTCCTCCACGGCCTCTTGCCATTGCATTTCTTTTTGGAAACAATAACCGTTACCCGGTGACTGTAACTGCCAACGAACCTACGGTTAATTTGTTGTTTCCCAAGCAGTCGGTGATTGATTTAATGCAGAAGAATGCGAGTTTTCTTACCAGTTTTATGAATGCTGTTTCAAACAGGGCTCAATTTATATCAGGAAAGCTTAAATTCTTGTCATTTCAAAGTTTACGAGGTAAAATAGCGCATTTTCTCCTGGAGCTCGACCGCCATGAGAAAGGGGTTGTAACACTTACTAAAACGCAGGAAGAGTTGGCGGAGTTGTTTGGAGTGGCAAGGCCTTCATTGAGTCGCGCATTACGCGAACTGCATAATGAAGGAACCATTAAAGCAGAAGGGAAAAGTATTCAAATAATTAAGAGAGTAGTATTGAAGGAGTATTTAGGAAAGTAACAAAAGAACTTATCATGACAAAGAAAGTTTTTCTGATTACCGGAGGAAGTTCAGGAATTGGGCTTGCGGCGGGAGAGGTGCTTGCCAACGAGGGAAACCATGTTATTTCAATGAGTCGGAGTATGGACAAAGTTGAACGAGCCATTAACGAACAACCCAATTTAAAAGGCAAACTTGATTTTATTACGGCCGATGTTGCCAATAGGGAGGATGTTGAAAAAGTTTATCACTACATAAATGAGAAATTTGGTTTATTACATGGCATAGTCAACAGTGCGGGAGTGATTGCTGTTGGTTCACTGGAGACTGTGAGCATTGAGGATTGGCAAAAAATGATGGATGTAAATCTTACAGGGCCTTTTATGCTTGTAAAAACCATGCTTCCTTTGTTGCGAAAGGCAAACGGAGCATCTGTTGTCAACATTTCATCCATTGCCGGGTTAAGACCCGGAACCAGCATTGCCTACTCGGTTTCAAAGGCAGGTTTGGATATGCTTACTCGGTTTTTAGCCGGAGATTTGGGTCCTTATAACATCAGAGTTAATTCAGTGAACCCGGGGCTGGTCAAAACCAATATTCACTTTGATAACAATATTGTTCAAACAAAAGAGCAGTACGAAGAGATGGTGGAAAAAGCCAGATTACGACATCCCCTGCGGCGGGTTGGCCGTAAAGATGATATCGCGTCCATCATTCGTTTTTTGATGTCGGATGAATCCTCATGGATTTCAGGTGCCATTATTCCGGTGGATGGAGGCGTAACACAGGAGAATAATTTTATTCCAAGAAAGGATTAATTTTTATTGCCTGAGCATTTTTGCAGATAATTCCTTTGCATTGCAAAGAAATTTTGGAAACAGCTCTTCACTATTTGCCCTAACGGGGCAAATATCAATTCCGCCACGGCGAGTGTAAATACATGCCACCATTAACTCTTCGGGTGAGAATTTGTCCCATAAGCGCTTGTAAATCATTTCACATATCTCTTCGTGAAAATGATTTTCGTTTCTAATTGAAACCAGGTATTGAAGCAGTCCTTTTAGTTCCGGTAGTTGTTCAGCTTTCAATAAAATGAATGCAGAACCCCAGTCGGGCTGATTGGTGATTTTGCAATTACTGCGTAACAAATGAGTGGCGACAGTTATTTTACCAGTGAGTTTATCGGTTGGTATTAAAAGTTCCGGAGTTTCGTTGAATGTGTTAAAATCAACGTTTTTTATTTCATCCAGCGTTTCAAGTAGCTGGTAGCCATGAAAATCAAAATGAGTGATTACCTCATCTGAATCACTAAAGAAGGTCACTTCAACTGCTGTTTTTAATATATCGGAAAGGTCTTTTTTTATGATTTCCACGACCTCTTTCACCCCGGTTTCAGCATCACTACCAAACCGCTCCATGTTAAAGCTGTTGAGATATAGCTTCAGCGATTTACTCTCCACAAGAAAAGTGCTGTCGGAAGAATATCTCAGTTTTAGCATGCCTGCCACCGGTAATCCTCTCAAAGTAAGGAAGCTTAATTCATACGTGTGCCAAATGTCACATCCTATAAAGGGAAGCTGTTTGTCGTCGATTTTGTAAATCTCCCTGTTGAGAGAACGAGGAACAGCCACCAGAATTTCCGGTGTATATTTCTGAGGATAAGCTATCTGTTGACCCAGTAGTTTGGCTTCAATTGGCTGCATGTAATTACAAAATTATTAAAAGTTAAACACCCGGTTTACATCCAAATATATCAATATGAACACGAGGAGTGAATCGCCATCCGTTTCGGATAGCCATTTCAAGCGTTAGCGGAGTGGTTTGTTTGAGTTCCTCTTCGTTGGCACCCAAAGGCATCAGCATGATGTCAGATGGTTTCCAACCGTTAAGTTGGTTCAGAAAATCATTGATGATTTCCTGTTCATCCTCTGGTTTACCTACCACAAATTTCAGCTGCATCTCTTTATCGCTCTCATTGCAAAGATTGATGTACGATTGTAAAGCTTTACTGTTATACCGGCGCTGTGCATGGTAGGAGAGAGGCCCCGATGGATTCAACCCCAATGCTTTCAGTTTTTCAGGATTGGGTTCTGAATTAGCCAGTTTAGGCGAAATGCTGAACAAATCGATGTTTTCAGCTACATCTTTATTGAACATGCTGCCATTGGTTTCTATGGTTAAATGAACGTTCAATTCATTTTTTAATCCACAGGCCAGTTCAGCTAAAGCATCTTTTTGCATGAGGGGTTCACCACCGGTAATCACCACGTGGCGAATCGAACCCAGGTTTTTCTTAACCAATTGGATGACCTCTTTTACGGTTGTATGAACCACTTGTTGTGTATCAAAAGAGGCGTATGGTGTATCGCACCGGCTGTAGCTGCCATCAGGTAACTGCCAGATGCATCGCAGATTGCACGACGAAAATCTGATAAACAGAGAGGGTACACCCGCCAGTTTTCCTTCACCCTGAATGGTTCCGGCAACAGGTATGGCGGTAGCAGGCAGCTGCGATAAAGCAGCGCCGTTAATATCTTTTGTGATGGGAAATACCCCCTCGTTGGCTAATACTATTTTTGTTGACATTGCTTTTAACTTTTCGGAAACCGGAGTCCGAAGACCGGAAACCGAAAATTTATGTTTTATAACTGTTTGTTGAATCATAATTTGCCCCTCTTTTCTCCTTTTTCAAACGGTCTCCAGTTTCCGTTCTCCTATTTCCGGTTTCCGTTCTCCGGTTTCCTATTTCCGGTTTCCTATTTCCGTTCCTCCTTCATCCACTACTCCTGCTTCCTGAAAAGCTTTTGCCCGTAGAAGGCAACTGTCGCATGTACCGCATGGTTTTTCTCCTCCACGATAACAACTCCAGGTTAACCCGAAAGGAACGCCAAGTTTTGCTCCAATTTGAATCTCTTCGGTTTTGGTTTTATAAATGAACGGAGCATGTATGGTAATTGGTCGGTTCTTTTCTGCAGCCATAACAGTTCCTTGGTTAATGGCATTCTCCATGGCTTTAATAAACGATTCCCTACAATCAACATATCCCGAGTAGTCCACCTGACTTACGCCAATAAAAATGTTTTGCGCATCAATGGCTTCTGCGTACGATGCTGCAATGGATAAAAAGACCATATTTCTTGCAGGAACATAAGTCACCGGAATATCTGTTCGGTTTACATCTCCATCTTCAACTTCCATGTTTTTATCGGTAAGCGATGAGCCTCCCCATTGATCCATATTAATGGTAACCAGCCGATGTTCTTTAACTCCGGCCACTTCGGCAATTTTGGCTGCTGCTTCTAACTCCCTTTTATGCCTTTGTCCATAATCAAAACTTAAGGTGTGCAATTCATACCCCTCGCTTTTGGCAAGCCATAGAGTAACTGCGGAATCTAGTCCCCCTGATAATAGTATTACTGCTCGTTTCATCAAATAGAAAAAATATAGTTTATGCAAATGATGTTTAAAACATCATGGAAGCAACAAAAACCATGTCTGTAACAATCCTGAAATGAAAAACTATAGGAAGACGAAGGAAAGATAATCATCGGTGATGCCAAACATCACCGGCACAATTGGAAAGTAATTTACAATGCACCACATGCATTGTAAAACACATTTTTGCGCATGTATCTTATTCATGGCCCATAGTTTTGTTTATAGACAGGATGGTTTCGAACTGTCTTATTGCTGCTGCAAAGATAGAAATATATTTTTGGTTCAACATCTAAATGATGGCGTTTTCGTTGATTTATATAATGGCAGTTGTTTTGCATGTAATGAAAGGACATCGCACTATATATACGTAAGTTTTAGCCTGCGGAAGGATACATATAAATACCTCAACTCCGATTCGGAGTTGAACTTTTACATTTTTAAGTAATTACTCAAGTTTTGCATTTATAGCTAATTTGCTATAATTTAAACAAATTTAATCCTTTCAGGATTCTCAGAGCGTTGACTATCTGTTAACCGCAAATTCTATTAGCGGTTACTCAGATTAAACCACCTTCGTGGTTATAAAGCCTGAAAGGCTTTATAGCCCCAACGGGGCGCCATCAGTAACATAGGGCAACGCCATATTAATATGGAATAATATTATACCAAAAGTTGCCCTGTAAGGGCAAAAGTATCAACTTTATAATTTGAATTCAAAACAAATTTGAACCAAATATTCACATCTTTGTTTATCTTAGTAATAATAAAAATTAAACAAAAATCATAAAACTGATAGTTATGGATATTCTAAAGCAACTAAATTGGCGTTATGCCATCAAAAAATTCGACAAGAGTAAGAAACTCAGTAAAGAGCAATTGGATTTACTCATCGAGGCCGTTCGCATGGCACCTACATCCTATGGTGTGCAGCCATTTGAACTTTACGTGATTGAAGATTCCTCGGTTCGCGAAAAACTTAGTAAATCTGCTTACGGCCAGCCACAAGTTACAGAGGCTTCACAGGTTTTTGTGTTTGCGGTTAAAAAAGACGTAACCGTTGCCGATATTGAAGAGTACGTGGCTCGCACTGCGAAAGTTCAGGGGGTTTCTGTGGGAGATTTAAAAGGATTTCGTGACATGATGGTGGGTTCTCTAGATGGAAAATCACCTGAAGAAAGATTTAACTGGGCAGCCCGTCAGGCATATATCACCTTGGGATTCCTGCTCACCACTGCTGCCATTGAAGGCATTGATGCCTGTCCCATGGAGGGTTTTGATAACAGTGGGTTTGATGAAATTTTAGGACTGAAAGATAAGGGACTGCATGCTGTGGTAATGGCAACTGTAGGTTTCCGTTCCGATGAAGATGATTACAGCAAAAGACCAAAAGTAAGGAAAGAATTAAAGGATTTTGTAACAAAAGTTTGAAATTAAAAAAACTCAAAGTTGAGGTTTTTATCTTATTTCATGGATCTATAATTTGATTTTAAGTAACAATAAAACGAGTCCCGAAACCTCGGGACTCGTTTTATGTGTCTATAATTTGTATCTTAAGGTCACATGGAACTCGCCAATCCAGTCATTCCCCTGTGTGAGAAAAGCTTTCTCATGGCTCGTTTCATATGGTTATAATTTGTTTTTTAGTTGTTCCCAAAGCCTTGGGAGAGCATAATTCCGAGAATCGGAAACTCGCCAATCCAGTCATTCCTAATTCGGTCAGACTCAGTACATCCCCTGTATTATAAAATCTATGACTTCGTCGAACTGACCATTTTTATGGCCGCTTTCATCCACACAATTTATTCGTTTACAAATGTTTTCTCATCGTGCAGTTTAATCTCCACGGTGATATCAGAAGCTGAATAGTCAGTGCTTACATAATGGGCGCTTGACGTGGACAACACATCTCCATCAGAATTATAGTCTGTTTTTGTAAAGGAGTGATATACATTGTTTAAAGCTTCTAAAGTTTCAGTTGTATTGCTGGTTTTGAATTCCAAAACATTTCCATAGTACCCCGGATATTGTCCTTCAGTAAACGAGTTTACATTTTTAACTTTAAGTCGCTTAACCTCATTTACAATCGAATGATCATATGGAGGTACATATATATCACTATTGGGTTGAGGCAAATAGTATCCTCCCCATCTGTATGTGGTAATGATGGATTGTTCAATTTCAATAGTTCCTTTAACAAAATTATATGTAATTTCCTGTTCCTTGTTCCATGTGGTTATGGATGCTGGGTTGTTTGCCCCGTTGTCTACTTCAATCCTCTCGATAAAAGATGCATAAACCACATAGGCAGAATCACTCTTCATCTCCTTTCTGGAATCGTAATTGGTTGTAGTATGCTTTATTTTTGGGGTGTTGGGGATATTTATGTTACCATCGATTATAAATGATCGGCTTTGTCCATCGCTGTATAGGTGTATTGATCTGTCAGATATGCGCGCATCGGCAAGATTATAAATATTTATTACCGGCATGGCTTCCAATTCAAAAGAGGTGTTGAAATTATTCATTATTCCAATAACACTCGGACATCTACGATTAACAAAAAGCAGAAAACCTATGTTTTGGTAACGATCTGCCGATAACCCTGAATTTGGCTCTAGCAGCATGGAATACTTTGTGGAATCTGAAATTTCTTTTAAAATCATTTGTTCGCTCTCAAAATCATATCTTCCATAATAGACAAAACCATCGGGGTTTAGATCGTGTTTTCTGGTATAGTTGACCACCACCGCACGTTTTTTACTGTTGTTATTCATCATCACCATTTTCGATGCCAGATAAGGTACGGCAAACGAAATGTCATCGACTTGCGGATCGTTTTCATCGTTTTGAAAATCATAGACCATGTTGCGGGCAAAAGTTCCCATATCGCCCTCTTTGGCATTGTTGATGACATGGCTTAGTGGATTGCCTTTGGATTTATTTAGGATGGTTAACTTTGGATTGCTGCCTTCAAGCATATATCGTACATAGTCATCGTATTCCTGTCCAATTGTCGATTGCATTTGAGCTACAATCTGGTCGTTCAGGTAATTCCGCCAGGTGATGGATGCCCTGCCTCCTAAAGTATGCAAATCGGTCATCATTTTAACCGGATCAAGTTTTGTCCCATCACGTAATTGATGCATGTAGTGCAGGAATGTGCTGGATAGATTGGCATCGGCCGTGTTGGCGGTAAATTTTTCCAATACTGGTAAAAAGGTTGCCGCATCCCATGACTCGCCTAGCAAATCAAAAATACTTTTGTCACCTTCCACCGGGCGGTAAGATTGTAGCAGATTCACTTCCGGTTCAGCACTACTCATCTCAGCCTCATTCCACACCAAACGGCCGGCCAATGGAGCATTGGCTTCGGCCCAAAATGTGTTGGCAGTCATTACAAACATATAAAACTGCTGCATGTAATGCATGTACTCGTGGGCAATGGTTCTTCGCAAATCGTCTGTTTCTATTAACAGTTGTGAGTTAAGAACAAAGTACCCCCTTGCGTATCCGGCGGCTGATATGTGTCCGTATGCACCGCCACCGGTGTTTGAAACATAAACCAGAAATCTTGATCTAGTCAGATTTAAGCCTTTCTCATCAAAAGCATCAATTACTTGGTTCAGATATTCTGCAACGTCCTGAATCATGTAAGGTGTACCGCCATTATCCGGGTCAGTATTTGTGTTGTGCCATGGTTTTGGATCATAATTTCTGAGATAATATTCATACCCTAAATAACTATTGTCTTCGCCTGTTCCTGTTCCCCATTTATAGATTACTTCAGCCCTGTTTTTTGTGAATCTATGGGTGTAGGATCCATGTTGCACTTCATACCAGCCAAGCTTGGTCAGGTGTGGTGTGTAGAATACAATTGCATCGTCTTCCAAGCTGATTCCTCCTTCCCGGTATTCAACCCATCGTTGTGTTTGGTCATCGTAGAATACGGGACGAAAGTTGGGTATGTCCATGGCATCAATTTCTGACAAATCGATGTTTTTTAGCTTGATTTCCAGCGGAATATCAAACACTGTTCCAAAACTCACGGTGACATCATATACTGAACTGAGGCGATAAATTTCATCTGCAGGTGGAGGATTCTCTAACTTGGTAATGGTAAGTCTAAAATCCTCAGAAGTTAATCCTATCGGCAGGGTGACTGAAATGCTGTCAACGCTTACTGTAAATGACTCTTCGGCAACATTCACCATGTCGTCAAAAAGAATTTCGCCAAGTGGTTTTATTCTGATGGAATCAGAGTAGATCGGGTCGCAACTCTTTTCGGTGATGACACTGCGAAACCATGCCGGAGATTGTGCTGAAAGAATCAGTTCTTTCTCATTAAAATCAACCACGTTGATTTTAACATTTTGTTGCTCCATGTCATTAGTCACCTTATGCCAGGTATATCCATCCAATGATCCTTCCCATGAAACATTTCCACGCATACCCATAGGAGCGACCAGAGTTACATGATTATCGTAAACAACGTAGTTGTGCAGACTTGTTGACTCGGTAACATAGCTCTCGGGGTATGCCTTCTCAACCAATTCCTGTTCGGTATAGAGAACTATGCTGATGGTATCGGTATTGACCAACCGAAGAGCTGGTATGGTATTAACGGTTCCCATGTGTGTCACATCGTGAACAGGTACGTTGTCGTTGAGAATTTTACAGTAAAACTGTTTCGATAGGGTTTCTTCATTTACAATGAGCTTTAATATTGGGTCGGACTCAGGGTTGCCCATTTCGCTCAAGAATCTTGATCTGATTTGATCGGGGTATGTGAACCAGTAGTATTGGTTATCGGGATGATGAAAATTGCCCAAATCCCTGATGTCGATAAAAATTGTATCACCGTATACGGCTTTAACTTGGTTGGTTGAAAGCAAGGCTGTTTTCTGGTCGCCAATTCCGTGCCTTAATTTTTCAGGAGCCGGAAGATCTTCAAATGTGAACCTGTTTTGACTTATAACAATATAGCTAGCGGGTGCATTTAAAAATGATTTTGGCAGTTGACCCGATAATTCATTGTGCTCCAATCTCAACAACCCTTTAGGAGCAAACATGGCAATGGCCGGCGGTAATTGTTTAATCTGATTATAACTCAGGTTTATGGTGTTCAGATTGGGTAAAAAACAGATCTCATCGGGAAAAATCGTGAGTTGATTGTGTGACAAATCCAGTTCGGTTAAACCGGGCCATGCGCCAAAATTGTAAGGAATAGTACTAATTTGATTATTAGCTGCGATAAAACGAGTTATACCCGGTATGTTTAAGATTGTTTCAGGAATAGTTGTTAATTTGTTTTTGCTCAGATCTATTTGAGTAATGGCATTGAGTGCTCCTATCTCTTTGGGGAGTTCTGTAAATTGATTGGAATTTAGAAATAGTCCCTGAAGTTTTTTTGCACTGCTTATAGAAGATGGTATATTTCCTTCAATATGGTTTTCTGACAATTGTAGGCTAATAAGTTCAGGCCAGTTCAACTGCTCAGGTAAAGAGCCTGATAATTGGTTGTTTGCTAATCTGATGGTTCTAAGTTTTGACAACTGACCTAAACCAACAGGAATTGAACCTGTGAGTTGATTGTTAGACAAGTTTAATTCTCTGAGATTGGAAAGTTCTTCTATTGATGATGGAATTGTTCCGGTAATTTGATGACCATCTAAGTTTAGAATCTCTAAATTTTCTAACTCTCCAATGGAAGAAGGCAAGGAGCCTGTAATCTTTCCATTGTGTAAATTGAGTGATTTTAATTGCCTTAATTGACCCAATGATTGTGGCAGCTCTCCTTCGACGATATTTGTCAGGTTAACTTCTTGGAGGTTTTTCATCTTGTGTATATCATTGGGAATGTGCCAGGATAGATCGCCAACTCCCTTATGGATTGCGATATACTCAAGGTTGCTTAAATTGGTTATAGAATTGGGAATAATGCCGTTGATGTTTCCATTGAGACGAAGAAAAACTAGGTTCGTTAAGTTTCCAAACTCTACGGGTATTTCTTCAATGTCAGCGTTGAGAATAAATCTTTTCAGCTTGGTAAGTTCACCAATCTCTGGCGGAATGGACCCTGAAATATTTGATGAAAAGCTTCCCAGTTGTATTTGAACAACTCTCTCGTTGATAACAAACACCCCGGGCCATTTAACCACAGGTGTGGTTATGTCCCATCCTGTTTGACCGTTTAGGCTGTTGTGCAGAGCTATTAGAGCCAATGAATCTTGTTTGTTGGTGGTATAGGGGGTAGGGGATACAAAAGCATTGACAAGAAATCCTGAATTGTACCTATTTCCTCCTGCCTCAATTTTGTGGACACCATTTATTTGATAAAATCCATTTCCCAAACCACCCCATCCAAAATGGATATGCAAAAAGCCATTACTGTCGTATCCGTCAACTACCACAGCATGGTTAGCCCATTCCCCCATTATTGTGGCGTAAAATGGACGACCATGGTTAAGTTCATTAAGTAAATACTCCCTTCCTAGCCCTTGGGTATGAACATAAAATCCAAAATAATCCTCGGGAACATTATAAAAATCGGTTCGCATGGGAAAACTGCCAAAGGCACTGCCACAAAAGTTCATCTCCATGCCAATACCAACGTAATGTTGAAGATTGGTCAGGTTTATATTGTCCCAATCAAAAGGAAACTCAGTAAAGTCGGCACATTTTTCGCCTTGGGTTGGGTGTTGGTAACAATGAGAACCAGTTCCCTGTTGAGGGTGACGATGATAAGCTATGATTTGAGTCATGGCTGTGGCGGCACATCCAGACGGACACCCACCGGCATCGGTATGGTAGGTTTGGTTTAGGTTAACTCCGCGTGAAGCGAGTAAGGGAGCTACGCCAGTAGTTCCGCCTTTTAATGAATAGTCAGGTTTTGCAATGGGTTCATCCATATTTTCAAAAAGATGGAGCAGCGCTATAAAGCCATCAGGTAAGTTCTCTGAATCTAGATTTCCCGATTCTGAATATCCGACTATCACGAACTCATCTCCTGATTTTACCACTACAGCATGTCCTTTGGAAGCTCGTTGGAATGCATAAACAGGGGTGGTAACACCTGTGGGGGAGTTGTATACAAGTTGAAGGTTTTCTTGGTGTGTTGACTTTAAATGACCTGAAAAAAAAGCCGCAGCTTCTTTTCTTGCTTTCTGTATTTCAGTTATTTCTGCGTTGGAGTGAGAAACACACAAGAGGCCTGTAAGAAGGCAAACTAATAATTGTTTTATTTCAAATGATTTCATGTTTAGGTCTTTTTGCTTTTGGTCTTAATTGTGAGGTTTAGAAAATGATCTATTGTTGCATTTTAATTTCTATTCTACAATAGCCTTTTCTACCCTATTTACATCTCCCAGTTTTGAGTATATAAGATATACTCCAGGGGAGAGATTTACCGGGATGGTGGTTTCTGCATGTATCAATTGATGATGAATTAACCGTCCATTGATATCGTATAACCTGATGTTAACAGATTGTTCTGTTGACAGATTGCCATTTAGATAAAGATAATTTCTGGTCAACTTCCAATTATAAGTTTCAGAATGAGCCATGCTGCTTTTTTCTCCCGGCATTGAAGGAGAGATGCTGATGGGAATGAGTACTTCACAGCTGTTACTGTCTCGAATTCTTAAGTAATAAGAATGATTAATTGAAGGAACGATTAAGGCAAGCTCTCCCTCCGCTATTACTGTTTCATTTTCCAGCCATTGGTAGGAGTATGGGAAACTACCCCCATTAATATAGTAGCCCATTGTTCCTATGGCATTTGGTATATCTGCCGGCAAGGATTCGTCAAAGAGAGTATATGCCTCTATAGGCTCCGTGGCTTGTTGTGGTTTAGCAAGTCGAACAACTGTTTGGCCTAACATTGATGACCATGCCATCAATAGAATCAATGAAATAAAAACGAGTCTGGTCATGTTGATGTTTTTTATCAGAAAGACATTACGAATCTAAATCCTACACGGTGACATCTGAAACAGATGGGTTCATCAGGATGTCCGGTATCGCCCCAGCATTTACTGAAGCACCCGGGAGTTGCATACCACCTTGCTTTAACATAAAAAGCACCATGGCCAAACATAACCATATCAGAGTAGTCACCGCCTCGGATTACCTTTTCGGTACCGGTTTCGGGACCAGTAGGATTGTTATTATCACTGCTGTTATACCCAGATTTATACCAGTCGCTGCACCACTCACTTACATTTCCACTCATATCATACAATCCCAACTCGTTGGGTAAAAGCTGAGCTACTGGTTGCTTGCTGTTTGCGCTGTTGTAAGTGTTCCAGGCTACATCATTTAACGTATTGCTGCCAGCATAGGCATAGCCTTTGCTTAAATTGCCCCCCATGGCCGCAAACTCCCATTCAGCTTCGGTTGGTAGGCGCATTTCAAATCCCGTGAGGTCACTAATGGCAGGCAAGAAGTGGTCATTAATCTCGTTCCAGGATACAGCACTGACCGGATGATTTGGTCTGTTATATTCATTATGATCATCATATCCTTCAAGGTCATCATAGGGCAGAGAACCCATAATTTGGCTCCACAGCCCATTGGTGACTTCTGTTTCGCACATGTAAAAACTGTTCACAGATACACTATGAGCCCACCGGCTTTCAGGAATATCAGAATCCCCCATCATAAAACTGCCTCCTTCCACAAGAACCATTCTAAACTCGATGTCTCCTGCTGAAAATCTAATAACCGGAGCTCCTTGTTGGTTTACATGAATGGTGTGTTGATTACTTCCTGCCTGAATGGAGATTTGAGAGTTCCTGGGAATAGATTCATTTTTTGATACTCCAACAACAATGCCTTTTGCCCCAGCCTCACCTGAATAGTCAGCCAGTGATAGCCATTCACTATTATTGGTTATGGTATATGGTACGTCTGATTTAATTATAATAAGACATGCGTCTTTTTTATATGTCATTTGAATTTCTGAAGCATCAATATTATCACTTCCATAGATGTTTACAACTATTGATGAGGTGTGATCCGGGTCTCCAGTATCATCCCCATCCTTGTCTTTATCTTTGGAGTCTTCTTTTTCGTCAGGAATCATCTCTTTTTCCGACTTGCTACAGGAATAGTAACTTAATGATACAGTAATTAACCATATCAAAAAGTAAAATGCTTTTGGTTTCATTTAACTTCGTATTATTAATGAATAGGCGCTTAGGTTAATTTATTTAATGTGTGTTTAATGAATTTGAATCACTATCCTAAATATACGCTTTTATAATCTTTGTTATTCAAAAATTACAGGCTTTAGTGTTTTTTTAAATTAATGATTTTTACTGTTATTGATATATGTATGGCTAGTCATTTTCTAACCCGTTACCCTCTGGGATTGCTTCAATAGTTTCATTGTCTATGAGTTCGTTAACATTAATATCATTCTCTACGGAACTCCCATCTCCTTCATCATCTTCTTCAAAGGTTCTCAAGTGCCTTCGCATCCTGCTTTCCGGAGCTAGAATGAAAGAATACCCCGCATCACCTAGTCGTCCACGAATTCTTCTTGCATCTGCATCAAGCGTTTGAACGTTGGTGTTGTATGCAGCCATGGATGAGCGTGTCTGCATTTGATTATTTCTATAGCTGAAGAAGAAATATGTGGTATCACAAGCCTGAATGTGCATATCAAGAGAGTTTCCTCCGCGGCTAAATGCTATTACTGCCTTGACATGAACCTTCTTGTTAACCGGTTGGTTTTTAATATACTTAAGGAGCACTTCAGAGTCGGCAATGTAGCTTCTTGAAGGAGGATCCCACCGCCATTGAAGGCTGTCCATCACCAACAAGTGCTGGTGTTCTTCCGGTAATGATTCAAGTTCCTCTTTTTTTGATATCTCTTCGCTTACTTTTACAGCTGTTTCAGATCCCATCCACTCTGCAAGTCGGTTAATTGAAATCGAACTTGCAGGATTTGGATCGTTGCCGGCTGTATTGTTAAACTCTGAAGTCATCAGCTCAATGGACTCTTTGTCCAGCATAAAATCAAGGCCAAACAAGGTGTTCAGTGTGGCGAGACTATCACTTCGGGTGTGAGAAATATCTCCCGAGGTAAAGGTTCTTACCCTCCCTAAATCAAGTCCCATATTGATGTTTCCTCGTCCCGTTACCAAACAGCCATCGTTATGAAACCTCATGATGTTGCCTGTTGTGTCAGGGTTTTGTATCAACTGGCTCTGTGCAATGGTAAAGCTGTTGTGTGCCGGGTCAAAATAGAGATATCCGTTGGCCGAAAGAATAGGTGCGTCACTGTGAAATTTTCGCTCCTCTAGAAATGCTGCATAAACTATATTTGAGTCCCTGTTCAGGAAGAAGTTGTTATAAATATTCTCAAATTCATAGTTTCTGACATTTTCCGGTATTGGGATGTAAACACTATCGGGATTTATCTCAGAATCAAACCTCACATAATTCTGCGGACCACGTGTTGAACATTCATGCAGCATTTGAGCTCCTCCATCAAATCTTAACAAAGGATTTCCTGCAGTCAAAGTCGTTTTGCCTTTAAAGGCAAAATGACGGTTAAACGTGAATAATTCTCTTTCCTGAATTTCCGCTTCGGCTGTTGTTGTTCTATTGCGGTTAACGCCAATCTGGCTGAAATTAACTGTTTTAATCTCCTTATTTCCATTTACGAAATCATACTTTCCTGTAGCATGGTAGTTAAATTTCCCTTCAATGGTGACAATTGCATCATAAAACCGATGTATTGAGTCATTCAGAACAATATTCACCGACTCAAGAGGATCAATGACAGCATTTCTGTTTATGGTTACAAATCCGTCATGAAGTATCATTTCTGTATCTGCTACATTAATACTTCGAACTTCTTGCGCATGAATTCTCCTGCTGTGAATATCGTATTGTGCCATCGGCACAATAAAATCAAGTGAATCCTGACGACGGTGTGTTGAGACAAATCTGTTTCCGGCTGATCCTCTGGCTCCAAGTAGAATTTCGTTGCGATCAATTTCCCATGAAAATTCACTGATGTATGCTATAAAACGGTTTTCGGTAAACTCAACTTTACTACCTACGTCACGTGAGGTAAATGTTCCTTGACGTTCTTTAAAATTAATGGTTGAAAGCAGGTTGCTGGTCTTAAAACTTACATCAAATTCCTCATCGTCTGATACCAGATTAAAGTCTGAGGAGTCAGCAACTACCACATGATGTGTGAAATCCATGTGCTTTGCAACCAAATTGGCGTTTGGCATGTGCAAAATACCGTTACCTGATAATCCGTTGGGTGTTATGTTCAATGTTCCTTCCAGATTTGTTTCCTGACTGAATAGAGTAAATGGTTCATCTTGTATTTCAGCCAACAATTTATCCTCAAACGGCAAATAGTCAATGTTAACAAAACGTGCCTGTACATCTGGAAATTCTACCCCACTGTCTCTTGGTTCGATATTGAATTGATGTGCCAATCCGTGAGTTTGTTCAGGTAAGAATGTAAATTGCTCAGAAGATGCTGTTGTTGTAATGTAACTAATGGTTCCATTTCCAAGTAGCCCTTGGTTGCTCAGATCGATTATGTTGTTGTATTTTGCCCTGTTGTCGTAAATAGGATATCCTTCATCCGTTGTAGATCTTCGGAAACCCAACGAATAATCAGGACGTACTACCAGTTTCTCCTCTATATCAGGAAACACAGTACTGGAAAAAACGCCGGTAAACTCTACATTTCTTCGAGTTAGCCGATTGATGCTGGATATTTCGAATGGATTCAATTCAAAATAAAATCTTTCTCTGTCGTATGCCCCGTTCTGAATGAAAGGCCTGTCATAGTAAACAAATGAGTTTGTATTACTTGTGAGTCTGGGATACTCGGGGTAGATTTCTTTTCCAGATTTATTATCCGGTCTGTCAATTTCTAAAAACCCTGACAATTGTGCAATGGTGCTGTTGATGCGTCTTTGCGCTCTTCTGCCAATATAGTCCTGCCCATCGGTTTCTATTCGCATGGCCATTGAATCAATCGTATGTAAATCGATTCTGAAATTTTGGTAATTGAAGGTAAAACCATCTCCAAAAAGATCAATCATCCCCGCAGTAAGGGAACCATCAAAACTAAAATTCCGATCTTTTTTCATTACCAATCTTTCATTTTCCGGGAAGAAAACGACATTCTGCCGGTCGCTTATAGTAACCACAGAGACTCCATTCATTTCCAGATCATAATTCAATAAATCAAACCTTGCATTTGGTGTTGATCCGGGTGTGGTGGAGCGAAACCTGATGACATCATAGTCTTTAAAACCTGCCCTGAACTGGAGATAATCTTTTAATCTGTCTCTTATTTCGATGGTATCAGTGTCCACATTGTATCCAATAAAACCATGAAAGGAGAGTCCAATGATTTGTTGCCTGATTTGATTTTCAGGTATGCGCATAAAGCGGGCGTAATCTCTTGCGGTAAATGGTTGTTCTTTGTTATGTCTGTAACAGTTTAATAAACCTTGTAGGGGGTGGATGGCATCCATTCCCTGAAGTTGATGGAAGAACTCCTCTCTAAAGTAGCTGATGGACTCAAAAAATGCATGGTTTTCAGCTGCGCCGACAACCATTCTCAACTCCATAAAGTCCCGGTTCATTTGCCATTTAATCAACTCCGTATCCATACTGATGTTATGGTATGTATTGAAAAATGGACTTCGGGAAATGCCATTGCCATCTCTAATTAAATGGATCTCTTTTACAGGATCCATGTACTTAAACAGCAAGCCTGGATGATAAATGTAGCCGGTATCAAGCTGAATGGTAATTTCGGTGGTATTACTTACTATTTGGTCTTGACGAAGCGCAAAGTATCGTGATTTTGCAATAATAAATGGCTTGTCGTTTCTGAAAATGGTAATAATTGCAGGATTGTGCGCCGTTCCCGAACCTAAAAATTTTGAACCATGCTGAGAAAAGCCGCCTTCATAATTGAAATTATTATGAATGTTATCTATCTGGTAACGTTGTTCGTATGATTCAAATCGGGGGAATGTGGTGTTTTCCGGATTTCGTATGTTCATTAAACGGTGATGTACCCTTCCTTTTAAAGAATGGTTAAAGTAATGACGATTATAAAATTCAACATCTTCTACTTCAAATTGATTACGAGACATATCAACCTGGTAATTTCCAAAAGTGCCGTAAACCATATTGCTTTCGAAACCACTTTGTTCCCAGGTAATTCGTCCACTTTCTCCTTGCCAGATACCACTCATCAGGTTTACCCGACCGGTTGTGTTATAAACCATAATGCTGTCTTCGCGAGCCTGACAAACTATGGTGGTTGGTCTTGTTATGACGATATACATCGAATCGGAAAAGTGAAAGTGATAGGTGGGGTTGTGTGCTTTCCAATTCAATGCAGCAGTGGAAAAAACCACTTTATCGTTCAGCATGTTGGTGGTGTGTTCAAACAATCGAATGGCATGTCGAAGCGGATATCTGGGGTTTTGGAGCAACTCCAGCAATCCTTTGTGCCAGGTTTCAAAACTTCTTTCCGGATGATGCGATTCTACAAAGAGCATAATGGTGGTCAGGTAGCTATGAAAATCAGGGTAGGGACGACCCCTTTTTTCATGGATTTTATCTGATACCAGCATCATGAGTTCCTTCAGATGCTCAGGCGTTTCGGGAGAAACCCAGAACTCTTCTACTTCACTCACAAAAGCACGTGCAGCTCTACGGTCGGCAGATACACTAAATATCTCACTCAACTGGTTGATGTATTCTGATTCTCCCTGTTTACTAAAATGGCCATTGCCATATGCCCCGCTGTAGGAATATTGAAAAAGGATGAATGATATAAATAAAATTCGTAAAACTGCAACCATATATGATGCTCTAACTGTTTGTTATATTGATGTATGATAATTAAGCCAAATATAATTTGGCTTATTTCTCATACGCAACAGAAGCCCAATTGTTATTCTCTTTTGAGGATTTTATTTTCAATTGATGTTTTTTAGCAATTGCATCGATGGATGCAATGTCTTCCGTATAAAATCCGCTTAATAAAAGTAGTCCGCCTTTTTTCAGGCATTGGCTGTATGCCGGAATATCGCTGAGAAGAATATTTCGGTTGATGTTGGCCAGAATCACATCAAACACCTCCGATTTTGGCAGTTGTGATGCATCACCTGTCAACACATCCATGTTATGGATGTTGTTGATTTGGTTGTTTTCGGTGCAGTTTTCGGTGCACCAGTCGTCAATATCGATGGCTGTTACCTTTTTTGCTCCTTTTATCGATGCCAGAATGCCTAAAATACCTGTTCCGCAACCCATATCCAGAACAATCTTGTCGTTCATGTCATGCTCCAGAATGTATTCCATCATCATGCACGTAGTGGCATGATGTCCTGTGCCGAAGGACATTTTAGGCTCTATTACGATTTCAATTAGAACTTTCGGGTACTCGTGATGAAACGGACTGCGCACCACGCACTGGTCGGCTACAACAATGGGTTGAAAGTAGTGTTTTTCCCACTCTTCATTCCAATTCTTTTTTTCTATTACTTCAACGGTGTGATGAATGGAAATGCCGGAAATCGGCGTTTCCAGATTGTCAGGAATTGCTTCTGAATATTGGGTCTCTTCTATGTAAGCTTCAAATCCATGTTCATTTTCCATGAAGCTTTCAAATCCTTGTTCACCCAGATTTGCCATCAGCAAATCTGAGGCATCCTGATTAAACGGATGGAGCGTAACCGTTAACTTGATGTAGTTCATTGAGATATTCTTCTAAAAAATCTACCCATATCATATCAAAACAGATAAAATATGGGTAGAAAAGTTGAGTCCACGAAAATTTTCGTGAATGATTAATTAAAATGCAGTAATGATGGCCAAAAAGTCTTCTGCTTTAAGCGAAGCACCACCAATCAAGCCACCGTCCACATCGGCATTGGCAAATAGTTCCTGAGCATTTTTTGGGTTACAGCTTCCACCGTAAAGAATTGAAGTGTTGTCTGCAATTTCTTTACCATATTTTTCGGCAACCAAACTTCGAATAAAGGCGTGCATTTCCTGAGCTTGCTCGGGGCTCGCAGTTTTTCCTGTTCCAATGGCCCATACCGGTTCGTATGCAAGTACAATTTTTCCAAATGCATCGGCGGAAAGATGGAAAAGAGCCTCTTCAACCTGACTTTTTACCACATCAAAATGGGTGTTGGCTTCTCTTTCTGCCAATACTTCACCAATGCAGAAGATTGGAAGAAGATTGTTTGCCAAAGCCAAATCGGTTTTCTCTTTCAGAATGGCATTGGTCTCACCATAATACGCACGACGCTCGGAGTGTCCCAAAATGACATAGGCAGCTCCTGTTGATTGTATCATTTCAGCTGATACCTCACCTGTATAAGCACCTGATACTTTGTCGGCACAATTTTGAGCAGCTACAGCCACTTTATCACCGTCAACAGTTTTTACAACTTCGGTAATATGTATAAATGGAGTTCCCAAAACCACTTTGCATTTTGGTGTGATGGCATTTACACGTTGGTTTACATCTTTTGCCAGTTCAATTCCCTCCTGCAGGGTTTTGTTCATTTTCCAGTTTCCTGCTACAATGTTCTGTCTCATTTTCTGTTATTTATGGTTTTACTTGTTAAAAATACTGTTGGTATTAAAATCAGGATGAAAATATGCATCCATAGTATTAAATTGTCTTTTTTGCGGTTTTTTTCCGTCAGTGCGTATGATAAGGGATTTTTCATGATTTCAGCATTGGGCAGGTTGTTGTAATGCCATTTGGCAATTACAACACCATCGTATATCATGATTAATCCGGGGTTGGAGCGAATGATGGTTTTCAGGGTAACGGCATCTGTAAAAAGATAATGAAAACCGGTGTGATGTTCCCGCTCAAAGCGGGCAGAGGCTTGCGAATCGGACGCTGTTACACAATAGAAAGGCACAAAATGCTCTTCGGCTGCTCTCGCAAGATTTGAGAGGGGTTCAATGGATTTTGAAGCCATTTTGTTTAAATCCGGAGACATCAACAGAAACACAGCCTCGGGGTGATAAATAATGTCGTGCGTAATATCACCCATTTCATCGTCGATAAAGGCGAGGGCTTCCAAAGGTGGCACGTAGCCTTCTTTTATAATCCGTGTTTCACTGTCGATAAACACCCATGTGGTATCATCATAAGGATAATTCTCAACGGTGAAGGTTTCCCGATGGCCATCCTTCTCAAGAATGAAGATGGTTTCAAATTCAGGCATTTCGGCACCTTCGGGAATGGTTATCAGGGATTCAACATGGGCACCGGGCTTAAATGGCCTGAAATCAAAAATTGGTAAATTGGCAAGACTATACCAAATTACAGCAGATATATAAATTACTAAAGATAATGATGTTGCCATCCTGCGTAAAGTAGAGGCAGGAGCTCTGTATTCTTTTCTAAAATACCATGCACCAAGTGTAAATATAAGTACGACTACGTTTTTCCAGAAAGTTTGCCAATTGGAGATTTTCAATGCGTCACCAAAACAACCGCAATCAGTTACCGGGTTGTAAATGGCTATATAAAGGGTTAATACGGTGAAAAAACTCATAAAACCCAAAACTGTCGGTATGACTTTTCGAAGCGAAAGACCCAGCAGAAGATAGGCTCCAAGCAGAAACTCTACAATGGCCAGTAAAATTGCCAGTGGCATGGCAATTGGAATCAGCCAGTCCATGTTAAACGCCACGAAGTAGTCGTGAAATTTCACTGAACCGCCGGTGGGGTCAACGGCTTTAACAAAGCCGGAGAAAATAAAGGTGACGGCTGGTATTAGTCTGCATAAAAACTTAATGATAGCTGTCATAATTTATCGTTGCTATAATTGGATTGGTATGTTGTTATATCTTAGATTGAGAGTTGAGTAAAGTGATTGCCTCTAGTCTATCTGTCTAAAAATCTCAAATTTAAAAATCTTCAATAATCTCTTTTCTAATTCTCAGGAAACTCCAGTTTGATAAGGGCGAACACAGCATAATTTATCATGTCCATGTAATTTGCATCAATTCCTTCCGAAACCAGTGTTTTTCCCTTGTTGTCCTCAATTTGTTTGGTGCGGTAGAGTTTCATCAGAATCAGGTCGCACAGCGAACTGATTCGCATGCTTCGCCACGCTTCATCGTAATCGTGATTTTTATTCTCCATCAAACTTTTTGCACTGTATAAATGCCTGGTGTAGAGTTTAAGGGTTTCATCCTGGTTCATGTCGGGATTATCGGAAACGCCTTTTTCCAGCTGAATTAATGCCATCACAGCATAATTAACAATGCCAATGAATTCGGGTCTGATGCCTTCGTCCACCTTTGAAACTCCCTTTACCTGCAAACTCCGAATGCGCTGTGCTTTAATAAAAATCTGGTCGGTAACCGATTCGGGGCGTAACACCCGCCATGCTGTACCGTAATCGGTCATTTTTTTTTCAAAAACTTCACGGCATATTTTTATAACATGCTCAAATTGCTGGTCTGTTGCTTGCGACATGGAATTTTATTGTAACCGTTTGGGAAAAAATATCTTTTCAACGGGTAAAAATACAAAAAATGGCCGATTGGAAGTGAACGAATCCTCTTCTTTGTTTGAAATTATTGCTATTTTGTTTTCTTTTGTAAGAGATAACAACGATAAATGGATACCATATCAAAAAATATAACTGCACAGCTTGAAACGGAATCATTTCTAAAAAGCAAAAGGTACATCAATTGTCGTGGACAATTGATGGATTTATCTACCCCGGTGGTGATGGGCATTTTGAATGCCACCCCCGACTCCTTTTATTCCGGTAGTCGTTTCACCGGCGAAAAGGAGGTGTTACAAAGAGTAGAAGAGATTCTGTTGCAGGGAGGAGAATTGGTTGATGTGGGTGCATACTCCTCCAGGCCTGGAGCAGAGCACATTTCTGAACAAGAGGAGATAAACAGGCTGATGCCTGTATTAAACATTATTCGTAAAAAATTCCCTGACATTATCATCTCTGTAGATACTTTTCGCTCAGGAGTAGCGAGCAAGGCAGTACTGGAAGGCGAAGCTGATATCATTAATGACATTGCAGGAGGGGAAATGGATGACAAAATGTTTGAGACCATTGCTTCTGTGAAAGTGCCTTATATTTTGATGCACATGCAGGGAACTCCGCAAAACATGCAAAAATCACCGGTATATAAAGATGTATTGGCCGATGTTTCGTTGTGGCTTGCAAAAAGAGTGGATGCATTAAGAACCATTGGAGTGGCCGATGTTATTATCGACCCCGGATTTGGATTTGGGAAAACACTGGACCAGAATTATATTCTATTAAATCGTTTGGAAGAACTGGCGCTTTTTGAATTACCTCTTTTAGTCGGTTTGTCGCGAAAATCGATGATTTATCGTTACCTTGAAACCGATGTTGAAAGTGCCTTGAATGGAACATCGGTGCTTAACACCATAGCGTTGGACAAGGGAGCTTCCATTCTGAGGGTTCACGATGTAAAAGAGGCCGTGGAATGTGTTAAATTGTTTACAAAACTGAAGCAATAGTTATGACCTTTCTGGATATTAGACTCATTGATATAATTGATATTGTACTGGTGGCTTACCTTATGTACCGCCTTTACAAGTTGATAAAAGGGACTGTTGCACTCAATATTTTCATTGGAATTTTTGCTTTTATCGTATTTTGGCTAATGATAAAGGCCTTGAATATGCAGTTATCATCTACCATCCTCGATAACTTTGTAAATGTGGGTGTTCTTGCCATCATCATTGTGTTTCAGCAGGAAATCAGGCGCTTTTTATTGCTTCTTGGCAGCCGGTATAATTTGGCAGGTTTCTCTTTCGATAACCTTTTTGCCACCAAAACACCAGGTATGATGAGCATTTACATAAAGCCGGTGGTTCGTTCGTGCGAAGAGTTTGCCAAAACAAAAACAGGTGCGTTAATAGTAATAACCAGGAAATCGGAGCTGATTGATTTTGTGCAAACAGGGGAGTTGATAAACGCTGTTATTTCCCGTCAGTTGCTAAAGTCCATCTTTTTTAAAAATGCTCCTATGCACGATGGTGCAGTCATCATCAGCCAGAGTAAAATTAAAGCAGCCGGATGTATATTGCCGGTTTCCCAAAATATGGATGTTCCCAAGCATATAGGATTGCGACACCGTGCAGCTATGGGAATAACGGAGTCAACTGATGCCAGTGCCATTGTGGTATCGGAAGAGACCGGAAGAATTTCATTTTTTACCGAGGGAAAGGGGAAATACAACATCTCGGTGGAGGAGTTGGAGAAATTATTAGAGGAAACGGTTTAAGCTTATAACTTGCAATTAATATGATTGAATCGGTTTTACAAAACGAAGGCTGGTTGTTTCAATTAGACAAAATCCAGTATCTTCAAATGGCAGGTGTAGCTGTTTTAACCATTGTGTTATGGCTGCTTTCGGGTCGTTTTTTTGGAAATGACGACGACGAGGGGACTTCTGTTGTTCTCTGGATTCTTCGCTTAGTTGTTTTGCTGTTGGCATTCATCTCGGTTTTGTTCATTGCAGGTTTATCTGTTGTCGAATTTTTCTCCATGCCGGTTGTGGTCATTTTTGATGAAATTCCGATATCACCACTTTTAGTGGTAACGGTGATTGTTGGCATTTATTTTTTAATCTTCACCAATACATTTCTTAAAACTTCTATCAATCGATTTACCAAAAAAATCAATATTGAATCAAAGGCCGGCAAACAGGTTCATCGTTTTTTTATGTTTTTCCTGTTTCTGATTGTGGCCGGAATTTGGCTAAAATTTGCAGGTGAGTTTTTAATTGACTTCTTCGGAGAGAAGCTCTTTTCATTTGGTGATATCAGGATTACCCCGGGCGTATTGTTTTACGTGGTATTGGTGTTGTATGGTATTGCTGTCGCCTTAAGAATTATTGAGGTCATTTATACACGCCAGGCTCAACGAAAGGGGTTGAGTTCAGGCCAATCTAAAAGTTTGTTTCAGATATTAAAATATCTGATTTGGCTGGTGGCTGTATTGCTGTTACTCGACTCCATCGGAGTCAGCATCAACATGCTCATTGCCGGGTCTGCTGCCTTGTTGGTTGGTTTAGGATTTGGTATTCAGGGTTTGTTCAATGACTTTGTATCGGGTTTGGTCATCCTTTTTGAAGGAATAATTAAGGTTGATGATGTTGTGGAGTTGGAATCGGGTGTTGTTGGAAGGGTTTTAGAAGTTGGTTTGCGAACCTCAAAAATAAGAACTCGCGACAACATCATCATGATTGTTCCCAACAACAAATTTGTAAGCGATAAGGTCATCAACTGGAGCTATAATGAATCTCGAACGCGGTTTTCGGTGGATGTAGGAGTGGCTTACGGTTCTGATGTGAGACTGGTTGAGCGACTTCTGCTTGAAGCAGCCATGGAGTGTGAAGATGTGATTCGTGATGATGAAACCATTGTTCTGTTCACCGATTTTGGGGATTCATCGCTCGATTTCAGATTATTATTCTGGATAGAAGATGTCATTTTTGTTGAACGTGTTCGTAGCAAATTAAGGTTTGCAATTGATGCAAAATTCAGAGAGCATCATGTTACAATTCCTTTCCCGCAGAGGGATTTGCATTTAAAATCAGGTTTTGAAAAAGATGTTTAAATTATGAAGATAGCAATATGTGGTATAAGCGGACTAATTGGCAACGCCGTTGCCAATGAATTTCGTTCTGCGAACGATGAAGTCATTTCCATTACAAGGAGCGATTTGTCCAAAGGAACCGAGCATCTGAAGAAACTACTCGAAGGCACTTCGGCAGTAGTTAATCTTGCCGGTGCACCCATTGCAAAGAGATGGACTAAGAAATGGAAAGAGGAGATTTATAGCAGTCGGGTAAATACCACACGTACCATTGTTCAGGCAGTTAATCAAATGGAGAATCCTCCAAAGGAGTTTGTTTCTGCATCGGCAGTTGGCATATATGATGCCGTCTCGGTTCATGATGAGTTTTCATTGAATTATGCCGAAGATTTTTTATCCAAGGTATGTCAGGACTGGGAAGGTGAAGCTTTAAAGTTGGATTCAAAACGGGTTCGTTTGACCATTTTCAGATTGGGTGTGGTGCTTTCTAAAAAAGGCGGAGCTTTAAAACAAATGTTGTTACCGTTTAAAATTGGTCTTGGCGGCCGCATTGGCTCCGGGGAACAATTTTTCCCATGGATTCATTTGACTGATGTTGTGAGAGCAATTTCCGGAGCGGTTAAAATCCCCAAAGCTACCGGTATTTACAATCTGGTAGCACCTGAAATACTTAATAATCGTCAGTTTACAGTCACTTTGGCAAAAACTATGAAAAAGCCTGCCATTTTCCCTGTTCCGGTTTGGGGGTTAAAGCTTCTGTTTGGTGAAGGAGCTTCAGCACTAATCGAAGGACAGCAGGTGATTCCCCAACGGTTGCTTGCTGATGGTTTTGATTTTTCGTTTCCAACGTTGGAGCGTGCTTTAAGTAAAGAGTTGAACAAGTAGAGTGTGATGAAACGAGTATAATACACTTATGCGAAGTAACGGTGCTTGTGCTTATAATGTCGTTATTCGCTTTGTTTGGGAGTATTTCGGCCAAATTATTAGAGTAAACTTTGTTAATAAAACTCAAAATATGGTTATTATAAAAAAGGTTCCCTAATGGGGAACCTTTTTTAACATCTTCTTTCCACGAAAATTCTCTTCAATTTATCAAATTAAATATCCCGAAAATTTATCTGCGTTACATTATCTATGGAAATCCTATTCGATATAATATATAATGCTCTAAGTTCTTGGATGATATTGTATAATCGTATTTTTTAAATACTCTTTGTCCAAATGGGTATAGATTTCGGTTGTTATAATTGACTCATGACCAAGCATCTCCTGCACCGCACGCAAGTTTGCACCGCCATCAATCAAGTGTGTAGCAAATGAGTGACGGAAAGTATGCGGACTGATGTTTTTCTCAAGATTCAATTTCCGGGTAATGTTTTTAATGATGGTGAATATCATTACTCTCGATAGTCTTTTCCCTCTGCGATTCAGAAAGAGGATATCTTCGTGTTCGGGATGGATTTTCAGGTTGCGACGATATTCACTGAGGTAAAGGTTTATTTCTTTAATGGCTTTGGTGCTGATTGGCACCAAACGTTCTTTACTGCCTTTTCCTTCAATTTTGATGAATCCTGATTCGAAGAACAAGTTGGAAATCCTCAAATCAATCAATTCAGAAACTCTTAAACCACAGCTGTATAGCGTTTCAAGGATTGCTTTATTTCGCTGTCCTTCGGGTTTTTTGGTGTCAACCGTGTTAATGATGGTGTCAATTTCTTCAACAGAAAGAATTTCAGGCAGTTTTCTTCCTACTTTTGGAGCTTCGAGAAGTGCTGTGGGATCTTTTTCAACTTTTTCCTCGATGAGTAAAAACTTATAAAAAGATTTTATTCCACTGATGATTCTTGCCTGTGTACGAGGACTAATACCCCTGCTGTTGATCCATTCCATCATCTCTTTAAGATGGCTCAGTGTGACTTTCTCCGGTTCTAATGAATAACCCTTGTCCTTTAAAAATTGAACCAACTTATATAGATCTGTGATGTACGCATGAATAGAATTATCTGATAACCCCTTTTCTAATTTCAGATAATTTCTAAATGCACTAATTTCTGATTCCCAATTCATAATACATTTAAAATTTAATGAATATTTCCCGTTTGTTCGTAATATAGTGAATATAAAATTTGCACTGATTAATATTTTGCTAAAATTGCGAATTTTTTTTATGTAATTCCAAATAAAATTATTAAAAGTTTCATAATCACGAAGTTTTTTATTTGAAACAGTTATCTTAATTTTGCATTGTGAAACTATTTAAAATGTGTAATTTATCATTATTGAATTTTATATCTACTTCAAATAAAGTATTGTGATCCATTATTTATTGTGGATACTAATTCGGAATAATACAATAACATAATATGAGTCCATGTGTTCCGGGAACAATGTAAAAACAAAATATAAATAGATGAAACAAGTCCCGAGGCTTCGGGATGAGTTCCATGTGATTTTGAAAAACAAATTATAGAAACATGAAAATCCTGATAATTAATGGCCCCAATTTAAACCTATTGGGAAAAAGAGAACCCGGTATTTATGGTACCATGTCTTTTGATCAATACTTTGATTCTCTTAAGACTTTATACCCCATTGTTGATTTATCTTATTTTCAATCCAACAATGAGGGCGATTTATTAGATTGTTTGCACAAAGAAGGGTTTAATCAGGATGGAATTATTTTAAATGCGGGTGCTTATACCCATACATCTGTCGCTATTGCTGATGCAATAGCTGCTATAAATTCACCTGTAATTGAAGTCCATATCTCAAATGTGTATAAAAGGGAAACCTTTAGGCACCATTCTTTTTTATCGCCTGTAGTAAAGGGCGTTATAGCAGGATTCGGAATGGAATCCTATCGTTTGGCTTTGGAAGCATTCATTAACCAGGATTAGATTATGCCACAAGTCTAATTTACAATTATTTAATTATTTTTATTTGTTTCAGAGGAACATACAGACAGAATAATCCTTAAAATTGAACTTTCAAAACTCTGACATCAAAACCTCAGATTTGTTGGAGTTGTTATGTTGGGAATCAGATCTTCATCTTTCGATGATGATGTCATTTTCAATTAGTTAAATTTAATTACAGAGTCGCATAACAGAACAATAATAAGATACGATGAATTTACAAATGACCAAACACACAAAGATTGTTGCCACAATATCTGATCAACGATGTGAAGTGGATTTTATCAAACAGCTGTATAAAGCCGGAATGAATGTTGTCCGGATGAATACAGCTCATTTAGACTATGAAGGGCTGACCCGGATCATATCAAACGTTCGTCAGGTTTCAGAGAAAATAGCCATTTTAATTGACACCAAAGGACCTGAGATCAGAACGACAAAAAGTCAGGCTCCAATTGAACTGCAAACCGGCGATACCATTTTGATTAACGGTAACCCCGATAAGGAGACTACGGCTGAATGCATCAATGTTTCATATAAAAATATTGTTGAAGATGTTGCGATTGGTAGTCATATTTTGATCGATGATGGTGAAATTGATTTGATTGTTGTAGACTCCTCCGATAAAGGTTTAGTGTGTGAAGTTTTAAATAATGGGACTCTAGGTAGTCGTAAAAGTATAAACGTTCCAGGTGTTAGAATCAGTTTACCATCATTAACAGAAAGAGACCTTGATTTCATCAATTACGCCATTGAGAACGAGATTGATTTTATTGCTCACTCATTTGTTCGCAATGCCGAGGATGTAAAAGAAATTCAGAAAATATTGGATGCGCAGGATAGCCCGGTGAAAATCATTGCTAAAATTGAAAATCAGGAAGGTGTTGAAAACATCGATGAGATTTTGGAAAATGTTTACGGTGTTATGGTGGCCAGGGGCGACCTTGGTATTGAGATTCCTCAGGAAAAAATTCCATTGGTACAGCGCCAGTTAATTCGTAAGTGTGTAGAAGCCAAAAAGCCTGTAATTGTGGCAACTCAGATGCTTCATAGCATGATATCAAATCCCCGTCCAACGCGTGCCGAGGTTACCGATGTGGCAAATGCCATATATTATCGAACCGATGCAATTATGCTCAGCGGTGAAACTGCATACGGAAAATACCCGGTTGAAGCAGTTCGGACCATGTCTAAAATTGCAGCAGAAGTAGAGGCTGCAAAAGACTCAAGAAACGATATCCCGGTTGACTTGGTAAAACACGACATCACAGCTTACTTATGTGATACCGCAGTTAAAGCAGCCAAAGAATTGCCCATTAAGGCGGTAATGAATGATAGCTTGACCGGCAAAACAGCACGATATCTTGCTGCTTTTAGAGGCAATATGCCTGTTGTAGCATTATGTTATAATAAGAGAGTAGGGAGGGAGTTGGCTTTATCATACGGTGTATTTCCTCGTTTAACTGAGGCTGGTAGTTCCAAAACGGAGATTATGCATAACACGCTTTTAAAACTTCAAAAGAAAGGTATTCTCGATAACGATGATCTGATTGCTTATCTGGGTGGAAGCTTTGGAATAGGTGGAGGTACTACATACCTTGAGATCATTACCGTTGATGGATTACTGAATAAAATTGACAGGTACATAGACTAATTGACAGACATATTTTTTTTGAAAAGCGACAAAGGCAATGCCTATGTCGCTTTTTAATTTACAACCATAGGCATCCGGGAAAAAAGAATTAATCGAAAGCAAAAAAGCCACGAATGCCTTGTCATATCGACCAAAGGGAGAAATCTCGGAAGTTTTACCGAACATTAATGATTTTCAATATGAAATTTTATCACTGATTTCCATATAACTGCATGTTTTAAGGTGAAAAAATAACATAAAACAGAGTCCTGATTATTGCATAAATAAAAAGAACCATTATCTTTGCAACGCCTTTAAAAGAAAGGGCAACAACAAATCTTTCTGGTCTGGTAGTTCAGTTGGTTAGAATATCGGCCTGTCACGCCGAGGGTCGCGGGTTCGAGTCCCGTCCAGACCGCTTTAAATGATTACAGAATGGATTTGTTGGTCTGGTAGTTCAGTTGGTTAGAATATCGGCCTGTCACGCCGAGGGTCGCGGGTTCGAGTCCCGTCCAGACCGCATTTAATGAATTTTTAAGGAATTACCATTGGTCTGGTAGTTCAGTTGGTTAGAATATCGGCCTGTCACGCCGAGGGTCGCGGGTTCGAGTCCCGTCCAGACCGCAAAAAAAGGATAATCATTTTATGATTATCCTTTTTTTTGTACCTTATATTGGTTGATTCAATAAAACTATTCTTCAGGCTTCTTACCAAAAAAAGAAAAACAAACTTTTCCGTATTTTCTCTGCTGATTAAAATTTGCAAAACCAGAAAAATTCTTGTCGGGACCATGTTCAAGAATAAATATTCCGTCAGTTTTTAACAAATTACTATCCAATAAGGCTGGAACGATTTTCTCGAATTCCTTAAGATCAAATGGGGGATCCGCAAAAATAATGTCATACTGTTGATCTGACACGTGATCCAGATAAGTGAAAACATCAGTTTTTACTGGTTTAATGACCTCATTTAATTCCAGCTCATCAATACATTTCCGTATAAAACTGTAATGGTGGTAATTCTTTTCAACAAGCGTAACTGAATTTGCTCCTCTGGAAGCAAATTCAAATGAGATGGCACCAGTTCCGGAAAAGAGATCCAGAACATCAACAGATTCAAAATCTATGATGTTGGCCAAAATGTTGAATAAACTTTCCCGCGCTGTATCGGTTGTCGGACGTGCCCGAAAATTTTTGGGTGGAGAAAACCGCCTACCTTTTAGGTAACCACTGACTATACGCATACCGGCAAACTTAGCAGGTTGTAAAATGGTTGATTGTTTATTTCGCGGAACATATGGCTGTATTGAAAATGATGCGGAATAGATACCTGCTTTACTTTTCTGATGTATTTTCTCAAATGTCTTATCATTTCATCTCCATTGGTATGGTAGCCGCTTATGAGGATTTCTGTATCAGCAGGCTGAAGTTTCAGTTGTTCAAAAACAAACAGCGTGAAATAGATGAAATCATTTTCTGTTTTTATGCTGTATGAGTTACAGAGTTTCAGGTTATTGTTTTTAAAGGCGAACAAATCAAAGTAGTTATTAGCCAGATTAATAAACAGTAAGGTTTTTTCTCTTCCACTGATGTTTATTGCCAGATTACTCTCAATGACAGGCGTGTATTGATGAAAAAACAAGGGGTCTGGAAACTGACGAAACAATAAATCATGAATAGGCTTAGGAACGGCAAAAACATTGTACGCATCTGCCATCTTAATTTTATTGTAAAAAACCAGATGATCTTCAGGCATTTGATGGCAAAACTTGAGCCATTGTTCTCTTTTTGATTGCTCGAAAAGTGCTGAGGGTACCAGTGTCGACTTGTTCGTTGGCATCAAGACCAGAGTCTTTTTATAAGGTAGATTCAGCTTCTCATTTTTAAGGAAACTCTCTTCTACTTGTTGATTTAATGGTAGGGATTTGTCAAATTGAATGTGTTGAAACTGAATATATTTATTTCGCACCGGATCAAGGGTGCAAAAAGAAAATCCATCCAGAGAAATCTGGATGGATAAAAAATATGATGACGTAACACCAGGGTCAAACGTATCGTCAACAACTGAAAAGTTTGTCATGATACATGTAGTTTATTCCCAGTTACCGGCACTGTTGTTTGCTTCTTCCAAAGAACCAACTCGAAGTCCTGGATAGCGTTCAAGCTCCCTTAGTCTGTGGTTAATATTTATTACTTCCTGTCTGTTCAATCCTTTTGTGAATACGTTGTTGTGAACCTTTGCTTCAAATACAGGAACATCAACACCCGAGGCTGTTTCCAGAATAGTAGCTCCCAATTCAAACTCTGTACCCGGGGCATAAGGAACAAAACGAATAGAGTCAACGATCCAGGGCTTTCTTCTGAAAAGTGAATCTCTCACGCTTATTCTTACTGTATCACGCGTAATAAGTCCCATCTCTAGAGCAATTCTATCTGTAATTCCTGCTTCAAGCATACTGTCGGTTATCATTCCCTCCATTCTTACAAGTGCAAGAGAATCGTTTGCAATGAAGTTAATAAGCGTATCAAAACTACCAGTGAATTCTCTGTGTATTGATCTGTATGCAAGTTGTGCGGATCTGATATCTCTTAGACGGTCAATCACTTTGTCACGTCTTTCGTTAAACTCTCTGTCAAAGCGCACTGGTCGTTGAATGCTTTCATAGCACATGTAGCCTAAAACGATTATGGCAATACTTAATACAATTTGAAAAGCTGTTTTCATTATCTTTATGGTTTTCGTTTTTGAAAGTTTCCACAAATTTATAAAAAAAAATCAATCCTGATTTTTATAAATGAATAATTCCGATAAAAATGGTTAAAGAACATATTTTAAACAGAATATCCGCTACTTTTAAACATAATCCTACACCATCCCAACATAATGCAATTGATGCGTTGGCATCATTTATGGTTTCAGCAAAAAGCATGCCTTTACAACTAATAAAAGGCTATGCCGGAACAGGAAAAACCTCACTGATAAGTGCTTTTGTAAATGTTCTTGGTGAAATGGGGATAAAATGTGTTCTTTTGGCGCCTACAGGGCGCGCTGCAAAAGTTTTATCCAACAGTGCCGGACAGCCGGCTTTCACCATTCATAAACAAATATACAGACAAAAATCTTCGAAAGATGGCTTTGGAGGATTTTTGCTTGGTAAAAATCTTCATAAAGATACTGTTTTTATTGTAGATGAGGCATCAATGATTGCCAATAATTCCTCAAGCGGAGCAGTTTTTGGAAGTGGCCGCTTGCTTGATGATCTCATTCAGTATGTTTATGAGGCTGAGAAGTGCCGTATGGTTCTGATAGGTGATTCGGCGCAATTGCCTCCGGTTGGCCTGGATGTAAGTCCGGCTTTGGATACCGGCGAATTGGAAACTTATGGTTTAGATCTGAATGAGGTGGAACTTACAGATGTGGTTAGGCAAACTGAATTGAGCAGCATTTTGCAAAATGCTACTTACTTGCGTGAATTGTTGATGAATAATTTGTGCGATGATTACCCAAAGCTTGAGATTGTAAATGGCGGTGATGTGAAAAATATAACCGGAGCCGAGCTTCAGGGAGAAATTAATCATTGCTATGAGCAATATGGTGAAGAAGAAACATTGATTGTTTGTCGTACAAATAAAAGAGCTAATCAATACAACATTGGTATCCGAAACAGCATATTGTTTCGGGAGGATGAGTTATCAACGGGAGACAATATCCTCGTAATGAAGAATAATTATCATTGGGTTAAAGAAGATGATAAGGCTGGTTTTATAGCCAACGGAGACATTGCTCGTGTGGTTCGGATTAAAAAGCATTATGAATTGTATGGTTACCGCTTTGCCGATGTTGTTTGTGAATTGGTTGATTACAGAGCTGTTGAAATTGATGTTCGTGTAATACTTGACAGCATATCTTCTGATGGAGCCGGATTTTCGTATGAGCAGCAGGAAAAGTTTCTTTCTACCGTAATGGAAGACTATGCCGATGTTTCAACCAGACGTAAGCAGTTTGAGTTGGCACGTGAAAATGATTTTTACAATGCACTCCAAATAAAGTTTGCCTATGCCATGACATGTCACAAGGCGCAGGGTGGTCAATGGAAAGCTGTTTTTATTGATCTCGGATATTTCACGGAAGAGTACCTGGGACGAGAACTTATCAGGTGGTTATACACGGCTGTTACAAGAGCAACAGAGCGGTTATATCTTGTTAATTTCCCAAAAGAGTTTTTGAGATAACTCCATTTGGATGAGATTATAGGCATGAATTGAAAAAAGCACACAAGTCATTATTTTTCCATATTGACTTTGTGTGCTTTAATGAAAGCTGTATGGTATCTGTTTATGGATTTTTTGTCAAAGACTAATTTTAGTTAAGCTTTAAATCTTTAATAATAAGATCTATCTTCTTGTTTGCTTCAGCAGTGGCCATTTCAAACTGATCGCGACTTTTCATAGCTCCCAGTACCTCAAAATAGAACTTGATCTTTGGCTCGGTTCCCGACGGGCGTACAGAGATTTTAGATCCGTCTTCGGTGAAAAACTGAAGAACGTCTGAATTGGCAGGCATTTCAAGAGAGTGTGTTTCACCGGTGTTGGGGTTTTTGGATGTCAGTGTCAGGTAATCTTTTACCAGGTTCACTTTTGATCCTCCCAATGTTTTAGGTGGATTATTGCGGAATCCTTCCATCATGGCTTTAATTTCATCAGCTCCCGACTTTCCTTTTCTAACAATGGACAAAAGTCTTTCATAAGAGAATCCATGATCGATATAAATATCCTTGAGCAATTCAAATAGGGTTTTGCCATTTTCCTTAGCCCAGGCAGCCACTTCAGCAATCATACATATGGCACCAACCGAATCTTTATCACGAACATAATCGCCCGGCAAAAATCCGTAACTCTCTTCTCCTCCGCAGATATATTTTTTCTTGCCTTCCAGATCCCGAATAATGGCAGCAATCCATTTGAAACCGGTAAATGCATCAAAACACTCCACATTAAAATCGTCTGCAATTTTTTTGATTAGCTCCGAGGTTACAATGGTTTTTACGGTAAACTCCTTTCCTGTTAACAGACCACGTTCTTTCCACTGACTGATCATATACCAGGTAAGCAATAACGCTGTCTGATTTCCATTCACCAGAATGAACTCATTTTTATCATTCCTGATGGCAATTCCCAAACGATCACCGTCCGGATCGGAGGCTGCAACCAATTCCGCATCTGTTTCAATGGCCTTTTCAATGGCCATTTTCAATGCTTCAGGTTCTTCTGGGTTTGGTGAGATGACCGTTGGGAAATCTCCACTCACCACATCTTGTTCCGGAACATTGATGATGTTTTCAAATCCAAACTTCCTGAGCGCTTGAGGAACAATTTTTACTGTTGTTCCGTGAATGGGGGAGTAGACGATTTTTAAATCTTTTTGTTTTTGAATGATTTCAGGATTCAAAGATATTTTACTCACCTCTTCAATGAAAAGATTGTCCATCTCTTCGCCAAGAATTCTAATTTTGTCGGCATTGCCTTCAAATTTAATGTCCTCAACTGAGGTAATTTTGTTTACTTCATCAATGATATTTTTATCGTGCGGAGCAATGATTTGAGCTCCATCATTCCAATAAGCTTTGTATCCGTTATATTCCTTGGGATTATGAGATGCGGTCAAAATGACTCCACTCTGACAGTTTAACTTTCGGATGGTGTAGGAAATCTCAGGTGTAGGTCTTAGATCCTCAAAAAGGTATGCTATGATGTTGTTGGCAGCAAACACCCCGGCCACAATCTCTGCAAAATATCTGCTGTTATTTCGGCAGTCATGGCCAATGGCCACTTTCAGTTCCGGCAGGTGTGCAAATTCCCGGTTCAGATAGTTGGCCAACCCTTGCGTAGCAGCTCCAATGGTGTATTTGTTTACCCTATTAGATCCGGCACCCATAATTCCACGTAATCCACCGGTTCCAAATTCAAGATTCTTATAAAAGGAATCAATTAATTCTGTGTTATCCGGGTTGGATAACATTCTTTTCACTTCTTTTTTTGTCTCTTCATCGTATGCACCATCAAGCCATTTTTGAGCTTCGGCTGTTACTGTATCTAACAAGTTATTGTTTCCCATTTTTTCATAATTTAGTTTCACTTCAAATTTAACAATTAAATGGTAAATTGAAATGTTTGTCTGAGGATGGTACGTTAATCTTTCTTAATTATTCACTGAACAAATTGATTTTCTGTCAAATTCCAGTTTGTAGAAGACCAATGGTAAAATCATTTTGTAAAGAGCTTTAAAACAGATGTTAGGCCTGATTTATGAATGAATGATGTTATTCAGACAAGTCTTCAAACTATCTGTCCAATACGGGATTTCAATATCAAAATCCTTTCGGATTTTTGATTTATCCATAACAGAGAAAGCAGGACGCTTTGCTGTTGTCGGAAATTCTTCTGAACGAACAGGTAACATCTTGCAATCAATTCCCGTAATTGAGAAAATCATTTTTGCAAAATCATACCAACTACAAACCCCTTCATTGGAGTAGTGATATATCCCCGATTTAAATCTATTTGGATCACTAGATGTCAGATGAAGCATTTTTATGATGGTGTCAGCCAGATCTCCGGCATAGGTTGGGGTACCAACCTGATCGAACACAACACGGAGTTCATCACGTTCCCGTCCCAGTTTCAGCATGGTTTTCACGAAATTATGACCAAATTCTGAATACAACCAGGAGGTGCGTATGACCAAACTTTTAGAATTTTCAGAGAGAACATTTCTTTCACCTTGCAGTTTGGTTTTTCCGTAAACAGATGTGGGGTTCACATCCATTTCCGGTGTTAAAGGCAGATTGGATGTACCATCAAAAACATAATCGGTTGATATGTGAATGATGCCGGCATTTTTTTCGGCAGCACATGAAGCCATCCATCCCGGTGCCAATGCGTTGATTGTATGAGCTGTCTCCATATCAGTTTCAGCCTTATCAACAGCTGTATAGGCAGTGCAATTAATCAGGAAATCAAAATTATGTGTTTTGAAAAAATCCTTTATGCTCTCCTCGCTGCTGATGTCTAATTGTCCTTGCCTGGTAATGGTGACGGATTTAAATCCGGAACCGGAAACTCTTTGCTCAAGAGAGCTTCCCAATTGTCCCTCGCCGCCAACTATAAGTATTTGCATTTTAATTTGTATACAGAAATTAGAGTAGAAAAACCTGTCAGGTTTTAGGTTAATCCTCTTTAAAAAAGAAATTTTTCTCTGCCTCTTTAAAAGAAGGCAGTACTTCATCTTTCGGGGAAACAATTGCCTGATCCACCGGAATTTTCCAGTCAATTCCAAGTTCAGGATCGTTAAAGTTTATTCCCCTTTCGGCTTCGTTATTGTAAAAATTGTCACATTTATAATAGAAAACACAATGATCACTTAAAACGCTCAATCCATGAGCAAAACCACGGGGAATATAGAACTGAAGGTTGTTTTCTGCAGATAATTCAATAGCGTAATGCTGTCCGTACGTGGGTGAATTTTCTCGCAAGTCAACCGCCACATCCAAAACTTTTCCATGCAAAACTTGTACAAGCTTTGCCTGTGCAAATGGTGACAGCTGATAATGCAACCCTCTAACAGCATTTTTCGATGAATAGGAGACATTATCCTGGATATAATTGGTTTTAAGGTCATTTTCCTGATAGCTTTTTTGATTGAACAACTCAAAAAAACAACCTCTGCTGTCCCCAAATATCTTGGGTTCAATGATTAATAATCCCGGAATTTCAGTTTTTGTTATTTTCATATTATTCTACCCACTTATATGTTTAAAAGGTAATACTAAGTAGCTGTTTAAATTTAATTTATAAAATATGTTATAGAATTGAAGACTGTCATCCCGAGTGAATCGGGACTAAAAATCTTCAATGCAAATTTATTTTAAATTTAAACAGTCTCTAAAGTTCATCTTTTATTTCCTGAATGTCTTCTGCTGCAATCTTTTTCAAATACTGACCATATTCATTTTTCTCCAACGGTTTGGCCAATTCCAGAAGGCATTTTTTGTCAATCCACCCTTTTTTATAGGCAATTTCTTCTATACAGGCAATTTTTAATCCCTGACGCTTCTCAATGGTGGAAATAAAGTTTGATGCCTGCAATAAACTGTCATGCGTTCCTGTATCCAACCAGGCCATTCCTCGTCCCAATAGTTTTACGTGCAGTTTTTCCTCATTAAGGTATAACCTGTTTAAGTCTGTTATTTCCAGTTCGCCACGTTTGCTAGGTTTTAGGGTCTTAGCTTTCGAAACTACATCCGACCCATAAAAATAGAGTCCGGTAACAGCAAAGTTTGATTTTGGCTTTTCCGGTTTTTCCTCAATGCTCAGAACTTTCCCTGTTTTGTCAAATTCTGCAACACCATACCTCTCCGGATCATTTACATAGTAACCAAATACCAATGCGCCTTCTTTAAGTTTATTGGCTTCCCTTAAAATCTTCCCAAATTCAAAACCGTAAAAAATATTATCTCCCAGAATCAGACAGACTGGATCATTTCCTATAAACTCTTCTCCAATTAGGAAAGCCTGTGCCAAACCATCAGGTGATGGCTGTTCAGCATAGGAAAGTGATAATCCCATATTGGCGCCATCGCCAAAAAGACGCTTGTAAAGTGGCAAATCTTCCGGAGTGGATATAATCAGCACTTCTCTAATGCCTGAAAGCATTAGAACCGAAAGGGGATAATATATCATCGGTTTATCGTAAACCGGGATAATTTGTTTTGAAATACTTCTTGTTGCAGGATACAGCCTGGTTCCTGATCCGCCTGCCAGAATAATTCCCTTCATCATAATTCTTTGGTTTTGGTTAAATTGTTAATTGATACAAATTTAAATAGAGTTTTAGATGTTAGATATATAGACCCATAGACAAGATGGTAATCTAAACCATCGGGCTCTATTTCTCAAATTACCTTTACTATCTATTCTATCTGTATATCCCAAATCCCTCGGGATATGTCATCGCAATTATAAAATTCTTTAGAAACAAAATTTTACTAGTTTCTAAATCTTACTCAAAACTGACTTCACAATTCCTTTGTTAAGAGTTTATCAAAATATGTAACCGTTTTTTCCAATCCTTTGCGTAATTGAATAACCGGTTGCCAATTGTTTAGTTCCTTTTCTGCAAGAGAAATGTCCGGTTGCCTTTGGGAAGGGTCATCTTCAGGAAGAGGCAAATATTTAATGGTTGATTTTGATCCGGTGATGTCAATGATCTCGTTAGCCAGCTGAATCATTGAGAATTCATTTGGGTTTCCAAGGTTCACAGGCCCTGTAAAGGATTTCTTACTCTTCATCATGCGAATCATTCCTTCCAAGAGATCATCTACATATTGGAAACTTCGGGTTTGTGATCCATCTCCAAAAATGGTGATGGATTCACCCTTTAAAGCTTGCACAATAAAATTGGAGACGACCCTTCCGTCGTTGGGATGCATGCGGGGGCCGTAGGTATTAAATATCCTAACAATTTTAATATCTACATTGTTTTGCCGGTGATAATTCAGAAACAGACTCTCAGCGCATCTCTTTCCTTCATCATAACAAGATCGAACGCCAATTGGATTTACATTGCCCCAGTATGATTCTGGTTGGGGATGTTCCAGTGGGTCTCCATAAACCTCACTGGTTGAGGCCTGAAGAATTCTTGCTTTAATGCGTTTGGCAAGTCCCAGCATATTAATGGCACCCATCACCGATGTTTTTATGGTTTTGATGGAATTGTATTGGTAATGAACCGGAGAGGCAGGACATGCCAGGTTATAAATTTCATCCACTTCTACAAAATAGGGATGAGTTACATCATGTCTGATCAGTTCAAAATAGGGATTTTCCAGAAGATGAACAATGTTGGATTTGCTACCTGTGAAATAATTGTCCAGACAAATCACTTCATTACCTTCTTTCAAAAGTCGTTCACACAAATGAGAGCCGATAAACCCGGCTCCTCCGGTTATTAATATTCTTTTCACCAGGAAATTGTTTAAATTTATTCTCTGATTGACTTTCGGCCAATCCCGTAATAGTCAAAACCGTTCTCGTTTATTTCCATCGGGTCATATATATTGCGGCCGTCAAATATTACTTTGCTCTTCATTAGTTTCTCCATCACTTTAAAATTCGGCATTCTGAACTCAGGCCATTCGGTCACCAGTAAAAGAGCATCTGCTTCAATGAGAACGTCGTATGGATCTTTTCCATAAGTGATTTCATCACCAAAAATGGTTTGAGCTTCATGGGTTGCCACTGGATCGTATGCATTTACCTTAGCACCTGCATCCAACAGATGACGAATGATAACACGCGAAGGAGCCTCGCGCATGTCGTCGGTATTGGGCTTAAATGCCAACCCCCAAATGGCAAAGGTTTTACCTTTTAAATCATCTTTGAAGTGATTTTTAACCTTATTTACCAAAACTTTCTTCTGATCATCGTTGATGGCTTCAACTGCCTGGAGAAGCCGCAACGGGTAGTTGTTCTTTTCTGCAGTTTTTATGATGGCTTTCACATCTTTCGGGAAGCAGCTACCACCATAACCAGCCCCGGCATAAATAAACTTATTGCCAATTCTTGAATCGGTTCCAATACCTTTTCGAACCATGTTGATATCAGCACCAACCAATTCACATAAATTGGCTATGTCGTTGATGAAACTGATTTTTGTTGCCAGCATGGCATTTGCTGCATATTTGGTAAGCTCAGCCGATGGAATATCCATAAACAAAATCGGATGGTTGTTTAGCACAAAAGGCTTATATAACTTGCTCATTATAGATTGAGCCTTTTCATTTTCAACCCCTACGACTATACGGTCTGGTTTCAGAAAATCCTCAATGGCGTTTCCCTCTTTTAAAAATTCAGGATTGGATGCCACATCAAAAGGAATTTGAGCACCGCGTTTTTCCAGTTCATCTCTGATGGCGGCTTTAACTTTTACTGAAGTCCCTATGGGTACTGTGCTTTTTGTTACCACAACCAGGTGGTGGGTCATGTTTTTCCCGATTTCTCTCGCAACGTTCAGCACATGGCTCAGGTCTGCACTACCGTCTTCCCCGGGAGGAGTTCCTACTGCGATGAATACAACATCTGTTTGGTCAATGCTATCTTTTAAGCTGGTGGTGAATGAAAGTCTTTGTTTTTCCAGGTTCTTTTTTACCAATGTTTCCAGACCCGGTTCATATATAGGAATAATTGCCTGTTTCAGGTTTTTGATTTTATTCTCATCAATATCAACACATGTTACGTTGATACCTGTTTCTGCGAAACAGGTTCCGGTTACTAAGCCAACGTAACCTGTTCCTACAATGGAAATCTTCATTTGATCTTATTTTTAATTAGTTATTGGGGGTTAATTAGTGTCTATTTCTTTTTAATCATTATTGAAATTTTCCCAAAAATAGCCATTTTTCAAAGAGCATGAAATTAAAATTTAGAATTTTATCTTTTATTATTTGTTAAGTAGGTGTAAAACCATCAGGTTTTACACAATTTAATGAATTTAACAGCATATTTTTATGAAATCTAATATATATATCAAAGGAAAAGTGGTACTTTTGCAGCAATTTTGATAAATAACATATTGTCTAACCAATTAGTTTTGTAATTAAATTTTAATGGCAGAATTAGAAGAAAACGGCCAGAACCAAGAGGTTCAGTCCGAAATTAAAGAAGAGCAGAAGGTGCAGCCTGCTGCTGAAAAAGTTGCAACTGAAAGTGCAGATGACAACTTTGACTGGGATAGTTTTGAAGCCGACGACATGTCGTTGGAAGGTGCCAAAAAGGAAGACCTGGAAAAACTTTACGACGAAACCCTTTCCACCATTTCTGAAAAAGAAGTGATTGATGGTACAGTTATCGCTATGAACAAGCGTGAGGTAGTCATCAACATCGGCTTCAAGTCTGACGGTATTGTAAGTCGCAACGAATTTCGTTACAACCCCGATCTGAAAGTTGGAGATCAGGTTGAGGTTTATGTAGAAAGTCAGGAAGACAAAAAAGGCCAGCTGGTTCTTTCGCACAAAAAAGCAAGAGCATTACGCTCATGGGATCGCGTGAATGAAGCTCTGGAAAAAGACGAAGTAATTAAAGGATACATCAAGTGCCGCACCAAAGGTGGTATGATTGTAGATGTATTTGGAATTGAAGCTTTCCTTCCGGGTTCGCAAATCGATGTGAAACCTATTCGTGACTACGACGTATTTGTAGGAAAAACCATGGAGTTCAAGGTTGTGAAAATCAATCCTGAGTTCAAAAACGTGGTTGTATCGCACAAGGCTCTGATTGAAGCTGAATTAGAGCAACAGAAGAAAGAGATTATCTCTAAACTGGAAAAAGGGCAGGTTCTTGAAGGAACAGTTAAGAACATCACCTCTTATGGAGTATTCATTGACCTTGGTGGTGTTGATGGACTTATCCACATCACTGACCTGTCATGGGGACGTGTTTCTCATCCTGAAGAGATTGTACAGTTGGATCAAAAACTTAATGTGGTTATTCTCGACTTTGATGATGAGAAAAAACGCATCGCACTTGGTCTTAAGCAGCTAACTTCTCATCCTTGGGATTCATTGAACCAGGAACTTAAAGTTGGTGACATCGTAAAAGGTAAAGTGGTAGTAATGGCAGATTATGGTGCTTTCGTTGAGATTGCTCCAGGTGTTGAAGGTCTTATCCACGTTTCTGAAATGTCATGGTCACAGCATCTTCGCAGTGCTCAGGACTTCCTGAAAGTGGGTGACGAGGTTGAAGCTACTGTTTTAACCCTGGATCGCGACGAGCGCAAAATGTCGCTTGGTATTAAGCAACTTAAGCCAGATCCATGGGATAACATTGAAGAAAAATACCCAATGGGTAGCAAACATTCAGCAAAAGTTCGTAACTTCACTAACTTCGGAGTTTTCGTAGAAATTGAAGAAGGAATTGACGGGTTGATTCATATTTCTGACCTTTCATGGACGAAGAAAGTGAAGCATCCGGCTGAGTTCACTGCCATTGGCGAAGAAATTGAAGTAGTTGTACTTGAAATTGATAAGGAAAACAGACGTTTGAGCTTAGGCCACAAGCAGTTGGAAGAGAATCCATGGGATGTGTTCGAAACTATTTTCACTGTTGATTCAATTCATGAGGGTACAATAGTTGACATTTTCGATAAAGGTGCCGTTATTGCATTACCATACGGAGTGGAAGGATTTGCTACTCCTCGTCACCTTGTTAAAGAAGATGGATCGCAGGCCAAAGCCGAAGAAAAACTTCAATTTAAGGTAATTGAATTTAATAAGGGAGCAAAACGCATCATTCTATCTCACTCTCGTATTTTCGAAGATGAGAAGAGATCTGAAGAGCAAACAGCTAAGAAAGAGCAGGTAAAAGCTGCTGAAACCACCAAGAAAAACGTGAAGAAACTTAAGGACAACCTTGAAAAAACCACGCTTGGTGATATTTCCGAACTGGCTGCTTTAAAGGATCAGATGGAAGCTGATGAAAAAAAGCCCCGGGAATAGAATTATTTAATTAACTGTTAAATCAACATGGATTTTAAGATCGACAAACTGGATGACTTCATCCTGGTGAAGGTTCAAAAGGAGAAGCTTGACACAACTGTTGCCCCCGGCCTGAAGTCAGAACTTGTTCTGCTGGCTGGAAACAATGAAAAGAATATTCTTTTGGATTTAAGTAAATGTACTTATTGTGACTCATCCGGTTTGAGTGCCATATTGGTTGCCAACAGATTATGCAAAAATAGTGATGGGGTATTTGTGTTGGCTGGTTTGCAGCCTGCCGTTGAAAGATTGATTTCCGTTTCACAATTAAACACGGTCATCAATATTGCTCCCACTGCTGAAGATGGCATTGAAGTAATGCGTAAATCTTTGCAGTCAAAATAGTTAAGGAGATTCTTTGATGCAATTTTCTGTAACAATTTTAGGAAGCAATTCAGCATTACCCACATCAGAAAGATTCCCAACCGCTCAGGTGCTCAATGCATCTGAGCGGTTTTTTTTAATCGATTGTGGCGAAGGCACACAACTTCAACTGCGACGAAACAAGATTCGGTTTAACCGAATCAATCACATTTTTATTTCTCATCTGCATGGGGATCATTGCTTTGGTTTGATTGGATTAATTTCCACATTCAGCCTTCTTGGACGTAAACCTGATTTGCATATTTATGGTCACGCTGATCTTCATAAGGTATTTAAGCCACAAATTGACTATTTCTGTAGAGACATCTCTTTCAAGGTGGTATTTCATGCCATTGATCCCCATCAACAGGAAATTATTTACGATGATGACAAGATTAGTGTGGAAACCATTCCCATGAAACACCGCATTCCTACATGTGGCTTTCTTTTCAGGGAAAAGCCGCGCGACAAACATGTGATCCGTGATATGCTTGATTTTTATCAAGTACCTTTAAAATCAATAGCGCTCATTAAAAAAGGTGAAGACTTTACTACCATTGAGGGTGAAGTGGTTCCGAATGAAAAGCTCACCAAACCTGCTGCTCCACCCAGAAGCTATGCTTTTTGCTCCGATACTGCCTATAATGAAAAGATTATTGACCAGATAAGGGGAGTTGATTTAATGTATCATGAAGCTACTTTTCTTGATGACAAGGAATCTCTTGCTAAATCTACTTTTCACAGCACAGCCAAACAGGCTGCACTGCTTGCCCTTAAAGCGGAAGTTAAAAAATTAATAATAGGTCATTTCAGTACCCGGTATTTCGATTTGGATCCCTTTCAGCAACAAGCACAATCAGTTTTTCCAAATACTCAACTTGCAAAAGAGGGTAGGGTTTTTGAAATTCCGTACATTCCAAACCTATAGAATCATATAATTTGATTGATTCTCATTATATTTGCGACACCATTCAGAAAATAAAAATCAATATTAAGATATACACAAATGCAGAACAAAATCATCATTCTTGATTTCGGATCACAATACACACAGTTGATTGCCCGACGCGTAAGAGAACATAACGTATATTGTGAAATCCATCCTTATCATCATGTACCTGAGTTGGATGAAACGGTAAAGGGGGTCATATTATCCGGAAGTCCATCCAGTGTTCGCGATGAAAATGCCCCAATTCCCCAGTTAAACCATATCATTGGAAAACTGCCCGTTTTAGGTGTTTGTTACGGTGCACAATACCTTGCCCAATCATACGGCGGAGTGGTTGAAGCCTCTGATTCACGGGAGTATGGACGTGCCAATCTTGAATTTGTAGATAATAAGAGTAAACTTTTTCTAGAAGTTGAAGACAGTAGTCAGGTTTGGATGTCACATGGTGATACCATCATGCAGTTGCCCGATGGATTTGAAATCATTGCAAGTACAAAGGATGTTAAAGTTGCGGGATATCATGTTGCTGAAAAAAATATTTACGGCATACAATTTCATCCTGAGGTTTATCATACCATCCAGGGGACTCAGATTTTGTATAATTTTTTAATTGATATCTGCGGGTGTATCCAGGATTGGAGTCCTGCTTCTTTTGTAGAAAGCACCATAGATTCGCTGAAAAGTCAACTTGGAAACGATAAAGTAGTTTTAGGACTTTCCGGTGGGGTTGACAGTTCGGTGGCAGCCATTCTGTTACATAGAGCCATAGGCAACAATTTGACTTGTATTTTTGTGGATCAGGGATTGCTGCGCAAAAATGAGTACGAAAATGTGCTTGAATCCTATAAACATATGGGATTGAATGTGATTGGTGTAAATGCAAAAGACCTTTTCCTTGGAGAGTTAAAGGGTGTGAGTGATCCGGAGACCAAAAGAAAGATCATCGGACGTCTTTTTATCGAGGTGTTTGATGGTGAGGCAAAAAAGATTAAAGATGTTAAGTGGCTCGCTCAGGGGACTATTTACCCTGATGTCATTGAGTCTGTTTCAGTCAATGGTCCTTCGGTCACCATAAAGTCTCACCATAATGTTGGAGGTTTGCCCGAGAAAATGAATCTGAAAGTAGTTGAGCCGTTAAGACTATTATTTAAAGACGAAGTTCGCAGGGTTGGCCACGAAATGAAGATTTCCCCTACCATACTTGGACGTCATCCATTCCCGGGTCCCGGCTTGGCCATACGTATTTTAGGTGATATCACACCTGAAAAGGTTACGCTTCTTCAGGAGGTGGATCATATATTCATTGAAGGATTAAAGTCTAATGGATTGTACGATAAAGTGTGGCAAGCCGGAGCCATGTTGTTGCCTGTTCAATCGGTTGGTGTTATGGGTGATGAGCGAACGTACGAGAGTGTGGTAGCACTCAGAGCTGTGCAGTCCACAGATGGAATGACTGCTGACTGGGTTCATTTGCCATATGAGTTTTTAAGTCGCATATCCAACGAAATCATCAACAAAGTAAGAGGGGTTAACAGGGTCGTGTATGATATCAGTTCAAAACCACCGGCTACCATCGAATGGGAATAATCTTAGTATGATATTTTATTGAAAACCGGAATTTAAGATTCCGGTTTTTTGTTAAAAAAAAATAAACTTTTTTCATCCGGATAAAAATGAACGATCTATTTGGAAGTATGTAACTTTCATTGTATTAGATTTGTATAAAATTTTTCCATCGCGATAAGCGAAGAAACCATAAAAGCATCTTAATATTTGACATAACCGAAAGAGGTAATGCAACGTAAACACATATGGTGTATAATCTGTTCTTATTTAAAACCATAATAAAATTCCTTATCTGATGGAACTCTCTTTTATTTCTAAAGGGTTAAATGAATTAATGATTATGGTTTAATTTTTGCTTGACTATATGCAGAGAGAACGATTTGTGAATTGGATAATATAATAAATCAGGTATGATGAAGTTTCGTTTATTGTTTATTTTCTTATTACCGTTAACGCTGTTAACGGCACAACGCAACGACCCGGCTTTTAACAATATTCAAATTGCATGGCAATTGATTACCAATTTCTATGTAGATACAGTTGATAGTGACGCGCTTGCTCGTGAAGCAATTGAATCCATGCTTCGTAAACTGGATCCTCATTCGGTTTTGATTCCAGCCGACGAAGTAAAGGCTATGAATGAGCCTTTAGATGGTAATTTTGAAGGAGTTGGTATTGAGTTTTCCATTATGAACGATACACTTGTGGTGATCACACCCATTGTAGGGGGGCCATCTGAAGAGGTTGGAATAAGAAGCGGTGACCGTATTGTGGCCATTGATGGTAAAAATGTGGCTTCCATTGGATTACAAAATTCTGATGTTTTCTCCATGTTGAGAGGACAAAAAGGTACGCGGGTTACCGTCTCAATATACAGAAAAGGCACACCCGGCATACTCGAATTTACTGTTACGCGCGACAGAATTCCTATATATAGCCTGGATGCATCTTATATGGCTACCCCGGAAACAGGTTACATCAAACTCAGCAGGTTTGCAGCCACAACTCACGAAGAATTTACTAAAGCTTTGCGGGAATTAAAGCAACAGGGAATGCAGAACCTGATACTTGATTTGCGTGGAAATGGAGGAGGATACCTCAAAGCTGCACTGGATATAGCCGATGAGTTCCTGGATGCAAATAAAATGCTGCTATACACTGAAGGAAATTCAGTGCCTCGAAGAGAACACAATTCCAGCCGTGGTGGACTTTGGAGAAAAGGTGAATTATTGATCATGATTGATGAAGGTTCTGCCTCTGCAAGTGAAATTGTCGCCGGCGCCGTGCAGGACTGGGACAGGGGAGTGGTTATTGGTCGTCGCAGTTTCGGCAAGGGTTTGGTTCAGCGTCCCTTTAGTCTGCCCGATGGCTCTGAGATTCGTTTAACCATTGCCAACTATTATACCCCTTCTGGTAGAAGCATTCAAAAGCCATTCAATAATGGCGTAAAGGAGTACCGTTCCGAAATTGGTCTTCGTCATTTAAACGGGGAACTGACCAATGGTGATTCCATTCAGTTTGAAGGTGAAGAGGTTTACAGAACGCTTGTTAGCGGTCGTGTAGTGTATGGAGGTGGTGGAATCATTCCCGACCTGTTTGTCCCATTGGATACCACTATGTATTCTGATTACTACAGACGTATTGTTGCCAGTGGCACGCTCAACAGAGTTACAATGGAATACATGGATAATAACCGCCGGAGATTCAATGATAAATTTCCCGATTTTCATAAGTTTAATGAAACATTTGTAATTCCCGATGAATTAATTAGCAAATTAATTGAAGAGGGTGAAAATGCAGGAATATCTCATGATAGCGAAGGAATGGATGTATCAGGTCAATTAATCAGGACTCAGATTAAAGCATTAATTGCAAGGGATTTATGGGGAACAAGTGAATATTACAGGGTGTTAAATCCGCTTATTTCTGTGTATCATAAGGCCATTAAGTTAATTGAAAACCGCGATTTATTTGTTGAATTATTGAATTGATATCATTGGAATTATCAGCTAATTATAAAACAGTGAAAAGGTTGCTCCCACGAGCAACCTTTTTGTATTTATAATCATATGCAATTGATCGTTATTATTCCTGTTTGAAAGAAAGATAATAAGAACTGTTTTACTAATTTTAGCGCAAACATCAAACAAACTCTTGTTTGCGCTGCAAAAAATGAATTAAAAAAATAAACCCTACCGGGTATTTGAAACACCTAAACTGATTAAATGGTTAACTGGATCGTAACTCATTGGATGGAACTTGCAGGCACGCTCTTTGCTCTGATATACCTCTATCTGTCAATTCGGGAGAATATTTGGCTATGGCTATTTGGGTTTCTGACCTCATTTTTATATCTGATAATTTTTTTCCAATCTCGCTTATATGCCGATATGGGTTTGCAATTTTACTATTTAATTATCAGTGTTTATGGCTGGTTTCACTGGATGGGGAGTAGAAATGGCAACAAGCCTATTGAAACAAACCTGGCAACAACCTCGATAGGAGAAAAACAGGCTGTATTACTTTTTATAGCTACTGCTGTAATAATGCTGATTATATATGTCGCATTGAAAACATTACCTCAAATGTTGGCAATTCCCGAATCGGAATTGCCGGTTGCAGATGCTTTTACAACTGCTGCGGGAATTGTTGCAACATGGATGCTTGCCCGTAAAATTCTTGAGAACTGGTTGATTTGGATTGTTGCCAATACGGTATCCTTTGGAATGTATATTTATAAGGATCTGTATGTTACTTCGTTCCTTTTTCTGGTTTATACCATTATGGCAGTGGTTGGATATTATCAATGGAAACGTAATATGTGAATTCAATAAAACCCAACAATAAGATGTTATCAATTGTTATTTCCGGTCCGGAAGCGTCCGGCAAGTCAACACTCTCTAATCAATTGGCTGATGCATTTAATGGATTGGCAATTCCCGAGTATGCAAGAGATTATGTCAGTCGTCTAAATCGGAAGTATACATTTAGTGATGTTGAAACAATTGCGCGCAGACAAATTTTTATCTATAAAAAATTACAAAACAGGTATAGAGAGAATAATCTTCCGGTTTTTTTTGATACCTTTCTGATTATAACAAAGATTTGGTTTCAAGATGTATTTGGCTGCTGTCCCGTTTGGCTTCATGAAGAAATTTTGCAAACGAAACCTGATCTTGTTCTATTATGTTCTCCCGATCTCGAGTGGAACGATGATGGAGTCAGGGAGAATGGAACCCGAAGAGATTATTTTTATAACTGTTATGCCGAATCGTTGGAATACTATAAAATTCCATGGTTTAAAGTATATGGACAGGGTAATGATCGAAAAGATCTCGCAATTAAGATAGTAAACAGTTTTTTAACAAAACCTCAAATAAAATGAGCACAAACACTTATCCCGAAGCACTGAGGACAACCATAAAAGCTTTATCAAACGAGAACTCATATAAATCGGTATGTCACCATCACTATCCCGATCAGCCAATGCCATCCATGCAGGTAATGGAAGAAATTGTAGATTTGGTTAGGGAGATTATTTTTCCCGGTTATTTTGGCGGTTCTCCGGCGCGTCCCGCAAGCATCGAATACTACATTGGCGTAAACGTTGAGTTACTGTATGAGAAACTGCGTCAGCAGATATTTGCCGGCCTCTGTTTTGGATGTGATGATGCGGACAGGTTTGAAATTGCTGCTGGTAAAAAGCAAGCTGCTGAAATGGCCATTCAGTTTATCTCTCAATTGCCTGAGATCAGATATTTAATGTCTACTGATGTAGAAGCTGCCTATCTGGGTGATCCGGCGGCCAAAAGCAGAGCTGAGGTGATATTTTGCTACCCGGCCATCAGAGCTGTTACTAATTACCGAATTGCACATGCTTTACTTGAACTTGGGGTGCCGTTAATTCCCCGTGCAATATCCGAAATGGCACATTCTGAAACCGGTATAGATATTCATCCACGAGCAAAAATTGGTCATAGTTTTACAATTGATCACGGTACCGGGGTTGTTATTGGCGCTACTTCTATAATTGGGAATCACGTGAAAATATACCAAGGGGTTACATTGGGTGCTAAAAGTTTTCCTTTGGATGAAAATGGAAATCCCATTAAAGGCATTCCACGTCACCCAATTGTTGAAGATAACGTCGTAATATACTCTCAGGCAACAATTCTTGGAAGAATCACAATTGGTGCCAACTCCGTTATTGGAGGAAACGTATGGATAACTTCAAATGTTCCTCCAAATAGCAAAGTTATTCAGGAAAAATGGCGTTCGACAGGCTTTGTTGGAGGTGATGGAATTTAGTACCAATTGACTCTATACGACGATTTTTTGTTAACATAAATTCACTTTTTATCAAAGAAAACTGTTTTTTCATCTGTTATATTTTTGGTTTTGCCAAAAAAATGGTGATTTTTGATTAAAAATTCCTAGTGAAATAGTAATATTACGTGGGAATTAAGGCACGGAAGTACATAAAATTTTTATCTTTGTTAATAGATTAACGGATACCAAACTAGTGATGGGGTTTGATTTAGATAAATGGATAGCACAAAAAATGCAAGGTGAAGTCATCCTTAAATATGTAGGGGATGTCTCTTCCGACAAAATAACGGATGCATTGGATAGCATTGAATCCTACTTGAATTTGAAGAATGAAAAGAATAAAACAAGGAAAAAAGTTTACAATGTTTTTGTTGAGTGCATTCAGAATTTATTTCACCATGTAGATGTACCTCCCGTCACTGCAAAAGTTGATTCGGTTCCGAAGTTTGGTGTGATAATACTCGCAAGAGATAATTCCTTTTATCGCATTTCAACCGGAAATTTTGTGCTTATAGATAAAATAAGTATTATTAAAGACAGAATTGACCAGGTGAATTCCCTGTCAGACGAAGAAGTCAGATCAATTTACAGAGATATATTAGGAAATGAAGAGATTACATTGAAAGGAGGAGGAGGGTTAGGCATGTTGGATATAGTTAGAAAAACCGGAAACAAATTGGAATATATGCTTTATCCACATGACGATGAATACCTGTTTTTTTCCTTAGATGTTTATATTAGCTAAATAACACGGTTGAACAATATGGAAACAATTATTCGCGAAGGGAGTCCTAAGACTCCTTATGTTCGATTAGATGGAGAAAAAGGATTAATCGAAATCAAAGGTCGATCCATTCCCGAGAATTCAGTTGAGTTTTATAAGCCTCTTATTGATTGGCTTGATTCATATGGAAATCAACCTTTTGATTCTACAAGCGTGAATGTTCAACTTGAATATTTTAATACAAGTTCTTCAAAGTGTATTCTTGATATTTTTAAGAAACTTGAACTGATTTACAAAAAAGGAAGTAAAGTACACATAAATTGGTATTACGAGGAGGATGATGAGGACATGTTTGAGGCTGGCGAGGATTACCAGTCGATTATAAACATTCCTTTTACCATGATTGAGATGGAAGAGTAACGGGCTATTTCTGTTTCTGGGGAATTCTGAAAAAGGAATAACTAATTGATATTTATATAAAACCATGCAACGTATGTTGCATGGTTTTCTTTTAACCCTTAAAGTCAGATTTTTCCTGAGTTCCTCACTGGGACACCCAAATTAAAATTCAAATAATTTTGCGAGTTGATTTTGTTCTTCACTTAGTAGTAAAGTTTCTTTGTAGGTGT
>NZ_SLWK01000014.1:76576-82859 GCF_004345615.1 Natronoflexus pectinivorans | reverse complement strand
AATGGCAAGGTTATGCTGATTGTACCTGCGTCATCATCAATTAATCCAGTTTGTCCGGAAATAGAGAAGCTGGTAATGAGCGCTTCATTGTTTGGTGCCACATTGACTGTTACCAGATATTCTTTGGAGGTTGTTTCATCTTCCGCCGTTACAGTATACTCGACAGGGCCAGAGAAATTCTGAGCCACACCGGATTGCGGATCGACTGTCGCATTTTCCGAGAACTCAATCACCGGAGTGAGATTTGTCAAATCAGTCCCAAACGGCATGATTATGCTAATGGTCTCATTTTCATCATCAATTACCCCAGTTTGTCCGGAAATAGAGAAACTGGTAATGAGCGCTTCATTGTTTGGCTCAACAGATATCGTCACCTCATATATTTTGGTGGTTTCTTCATCTTCTGCCTTAACAGTATAAGTAACGGGATCAGAGAAATTCTGCGCCACACCGGATTGCGGATCGACTGTCGCATTTTCAGAGAATTCAATCACCGGAGTGAGGCTTGTTAAATCCGTTCCGAACGGCATGGTGATGCTGATAGTACCTGCGTCATCATCAATTAATCCAGTTTGTTCGGAAATCGAGAAACTGGAAATGAGCGCTTCATTGTTTGGTGCCATATTGACCGTTACTAGATATTCTTTGAAGATTTCTCCATCTTCAGCAGTAACAGTATAGGTAAGGGGATCAGAGAAATTCTGGGCCACACCGGATTGCGGATCGATTGAGGCATTTTCCGAGAACTCAATCACCGGAGTGAGGCTTGTTAAATCTGTCCCAAATGGCATGGTTATGCTGATTGTACCTGCGTCATCATCAATTACTCCAGTTTGTCCGGAAATCGAGAAACTGGTAATGAGCGCTTCATTGTTTGGTGCCAAAGTGACCGTTACCAGATATTCTTTGGAGGTCGTTTCATCTTCCGCCGTTACAGTATACCCGACAGGGACAGAGAAATTCTGTGCCACTCCGGATTGCGGATCAATGGTTGCATTTTCAGAAAGTTCAATGACCGGAATGAGGTTTGTTAAATCTGTCCCAAATGGCAAGGTGATGCTGATTGTACCTGCGTCATCATCAATTAATCCAGTTTGTCCAGAAATAGAGAAACTGGTAATGAGCGCTTCATTGTTTGGTGCCAAAGTGACCGTTACCAGATATTCTTTGGAGGTTGTTCCATCTTCCGCCGTTACAGTGTAGGTAACGGGATCAGAGAAATTCTGAGCCACACCGGATTGCGGATCGACTGTCGCATTTTCCGAGAATTCTATCACCGGAGAGAGACTTGTCAAATCTGTCCCAAATGGCAAGGTTATGCTGATTGTACCTGCGTCATCATCAATTAATCCAGTTTGACCAGAAATAGAGAAACTGGTAATGAGCGCTTCATTGTTTGGTGCCAAAGTGACCGTTACCAGATATTCTTTGGAGGTTGTTTCATCTTCCGCCGTTACAGTGTAGGTAAGGGGATCAGAGAAATTCTGGGCCACTCCGGATTCGGGATCGATGGAGGCATTTTCCGAAAGCTCAATGACCGGAGTGAGGCTTGTTAAATCCGTTCCAAATGGCATGGTGATGCTGATTGTTCCTGCGTCATTATCAATTACCCCAGTTTGTCCGGAAATCGAGAAACTGGTAATGAGCGCTTCATTGTTTGGGGCCAAAGTGACCGTTACCAGATATTCTTTGGAGGTTGTTTCATCTTCCGCCGTTACAGTGTAGGTAAGGGGATCAGAGAAATTCTGAGCCACACCGGATTGCGGATCGACTGTCGCATTTTCCGAGAATTCTATCACCGGAGAGAGACTTGTCAAATCTGTCCCAAATGGCATGGTGATGCTGATTGTACCTGCGTCATCATCAATTAATCCAGTTTGTCCGGAAATCGAGAAACTGGTAATGAGCGCTTCATTGTTTGGTGCCAAAGTGACCGTTACCAGATATTCTTTGGAGGTCGTTTCATCTTCCGCCGTTACAGTATACCCGACAGGGACAGAGAAATTCTGTGCCACTCCGGATTGCGGATCAATGGTTGCATTTTCAGAAAGTTCAATGACCGGAATGAGGTTTGTTAAATCTGTCCCAAATGGCAAGGTTATGCTGATTGTTCCTGCGTCATCATCAATTAATCCAGTTTGACCAGAAATAGAGAAACTGGTAATGAGCGCTTCATTGTTTGGTGCCAAAGTGACCGTTACCAGATATTCTTTGGAGGTTGTTCCATCTTCCGCCGTAACAGTATACTCGACAGGGTCAGAGAAATTCTGCGCCACACCGGATTGCGGATCGACTGTCGCATTTTCCGAGAATTCAATGACCGGGGAGAGGTTTGTCAGATCTGTCCCGAAGGGCATGGTAATACTGACCGTTCCATCTTCATGATGTATGCTTGTTTCTCCAATTTGCTGGTCGATTGAAAACTCGATGATCTTAGCCTCCGAGTTCATCGCGTTGGTTACTGTAACCAAGTACGTTTTGGTTGTTTCATCTTCCGCCGTTACAGTGTAGGCAAAAGGATCAGAGAAATCCTGCGCCACTCCGGATTCGGGATCGATGGAGGCATTTTCCGAAAGTTCAATGACCGGAGTGAGGCTTGTTAAATCCGTTCCGAAGGGCATGGTAACACTGACCGTTCCATCTTCATGGTGTATGCTCGTTTCTCCAATTTGCTGGTCGATTGAAAACTCGATGATCTTAGCCTCCGAGTTCATCGCGTTGGTTACTGTAACCAAGTACGTTTTGGTTGTTTCATCTTCCGCCGTTACAGTGTAGGCAAAAGGATCAGAGAAATCCTGCGCCACTCCGGATTCGGGATCGATGGAGGCATTTTCCGAAAGTTCAATGACCGGAGTGAGGCTTGTTAAATCCGTTCCGAAGGGCATGGTAATACTGACCGTTCCATCTTCATGATGTATGCTTGTTTCTCCAATTTGCTGGTCGATTGAAAACTCGATGATCTTAGCCTCCGAGTTCATCGCGTTGGTTACTGTAACCAAGTACGTTTTGGTTGTTTCATCTTCCGCCGTTACAGTGTAGGCAAAAGGATCAGAGAAATCCTGCGCCACTCCGGATTGTGGATCGACTGTCGCATTTTCAGAGAATTCAATGACCGGAGTGAGGTTTGTCAAATCCGTTCCAAACGGCATGGTGATGCTGATGGTTTCAGATTCATCATCAATAACAGTTTCACCAATCTGATCTACAATGGTGAAGGATGTGATCTGACTATCACTGCTGAGGGTTACAACGGTTACAGTATATTCTTTTACAGAGTTGTCTGATGCTATAACCGTATAAACAATCGGTGAAGAAAAATCCTGAGTTTCTCCTGATGCAGGAGAAACTATTGCCCCCGGGGAGACATCAATTTGTGGCGCCAAGGCATTAATGTTTTCATTTTCGGAGACAGCAAATTGAATGGTTCCGGTAGTATGATTAATTTGGGTCTCACCAATTTGTTCTTCAACAGAAAAGGATAAAATTCTGTTCTCAGCAATCGGTGCTGGAGGCACCGGGAGAGAACTGTCATATTTAATATCAAAACGAATAACCCATTCGTCTGGATCTATGATGATGTCAATCACCTCTTTATCTATATCGAAATAGAAATGTTGCAGCTTTTGGTTGTTATAAACCCTTTCCATTCTGGATGTTCCGTCTGCGAATTCAAGTCTGACATCCAGATTCATTTCAAATATTTCTCGTTCGTTTGATATTCCTTCAGATTGGGACTGATTTATTGTCAGCCCCGCTTTACCTTGTGAAAGATCTGAATAGAAGTTATACTCATAATCGGCAAAGGACATATCATAAACCCATTGATCAAAGAAGTTATAGAGGTCGAGGCCTGTAAAGGCCTCAACATATTGCCTGAATTCATCTGTGGTTATATATCCGTGTTTAAATTGCGGATCTTGAGCATAGGACTTTATCAGATCAAAAAAGATTTCATCATCTCCAATATAACCTCTTAACATGTGTAAAAGCCAGGCTCCTTTTTCATAATAGAAGTAGTCGAAAACCTCCCAATGTTTAGAGTCGTCTTCTAAAAAAAGCCTTCGTTCCCAATTAAGCCTTGATCCCATACTTCTCATATGATCATGATAGACTCCTATTCCGGAGGTGTATTCGTAATATAGAGCCTCGGCATAGGTTGCGAAACCTTCGTTGAGCCAGATGTGTTGCCAGGTTTGGTTGGTGATGGAATTGCCAAACCACATGTGAGCCAATTCGTGAGGCATTAATATGGTCCAGTTCCAATTGGCTACTACAGAGTTGGTCTGTTTTTCAATATACCAAAATGGAACAATCTCAGTCATGGCATACCCTTCGTCTCTGTATGGATAGTCGCCAAAATAGTGTATGTAGGCATCGAAAGCCTGATCGAACATGTCAGCAATGCTGGTAGCCTGACTGCTGTTATTGGGGAACGTATAATATTTTATTGGGAAATTATGACCATTTTTATTATAGGTGCGTTCAATGGTTTGGTAGTTGGAAACAGCCACCAGTATGTAGTAAGGAGCAATGGCGTGATTATGCTGCCAGGTGTAGGTTCGTTTGCCGTTATTAACCACCTCATTAATCAGCACTCCATTGGATACTGCCTTTAGATTTCTACCGCCATATGTTGTGTTTGGAACCGTAATGTCAAGGCGAACCCCGTTATCGGCTTTGTCCGTTGGTCCATCCTTACAAGGAAACCAATAATGCGAGAGATAAGGCGTACTAAGATTCACAATGGCAGGGACGTCGTTATTCCCATAGGTATCAAACCTGAAACCTTTGGTTATGCCCCCACTTTGGACTCTTTCGGGTGCGCCATTGTAATAGATTTTTACTGAAGGTTCATCACCTATGCTGTATGTCTGATTGAGATTAATGTTGAGGATATGATTTGAATGACTCCATGTTACAGGTGCTCCATCCATGGTAATGTTCGTTACGGTAAATACATTTCTCAGATTGAGCTTTATCTGGTTTAGGTTGTTAATTAAGGATTTAAAGTCGACTACAACACTGCCATCAATTGTCTTATTGTTTATGTCAATATCAATAGAAATGTGGTAAAACTGTACATCTATATTGAAATCGGTCTGCAATGATTGAGCTGCATCTTGTGTTGATAATGGTGCAGGAGTTTGTGATGATGTTTTTTTGGATGTAATATCAGAGCGCTGCTGCGCTTCCAGTCCGGAGACAAAAATCATCAATATAAGGGGAAATAAAATTTGAATTTTATGAGAAAAAAATGTCATGTTTTGTCTTTTTCGGTTCTTTCAACAGAATTTTATAACATGCAATTTACCTCATTGTTAAGGGAAGTGCATCCTGTTTTTTACCGATGACCATATATTGTCCATTATCTTTAAGAATTCTATGATTAAAAAATCATTGTAAAATGAGAGGGAAAACAATAGCAAAAAGCAAGAGAAGCAAAACGTACTACGTTTTGCTTCTCTTTATCTACTTCTTAAATAGCTTCTGTTTACTTACTTAGGATAACTCTGTTGGTATAGAAGGTTCCGCCAACAGTCGTTATTCTGACAATATATACGCCTGAATTAAACTCCGCAAGATTAATTGAAAACTCCTTATTTCCGTTGACTTCTTGCAGCAGAACTTTTGTTCCATTGGAATCAAAAACTTCAATATAATCTATAGGCTCATTACTCAAAACATTTACCACATCCAAAGTTGGATTGGGGAACACTGTTATTTCAATTGTTCCTCTGATGTCCAATTGTGTTGGTATTCCCGGGATAACTGTTACAACCCATTCCTGCTCAATTCCACTTTCGGAGGTAACCGTATATGTTATGGGTTCTGAGAAGTCAGTTTCCTGTGGTTCGGGTGTTATAGTTGCACCCAACGATACTGTTATTTCTGGTGTAAGTGCGCTCAGGTCTGCACCTAATCCCATCCATACTGAAACTGTTTTGTTTTCGGAGTTGATTTCGCTTTCTCCTACTTGACCTGCAATAGAGAATGATATGATATCATTTTCATCGCTCAATATTACTTCCAGCGTCACTTCATACGCTCTTGTCTGTCCATTTTCCGCTGTCACGGTGAAAGTAACAGAACCACCGGAGAAATCTACCGCCTCACCAATGTTCGGTTCAATGGATGCACCCTCGGAAATGGAAATTGCCGGAGTCACCTCTGAAATATCAGCTCCCGTAGGCATGATCACCAAAATGGTGTTCTCTTCGTCATCAATAACTGTTTCACCGATTTGAATAGTAACAGAGAATTCGGTAATCAGGTTTTGATCATT
>NZ_SLWK01000014.1:0-76481 GCF_004345615.1 Natronoflexus pectinivorans | reverse complement strand
ATAACTGTTTCACCGATTTGAATAGTAACAGAGAATTCGGTAATCAGGTTTTGATCATTGAGGGTATTATCCAGCGTCACTTCATACGCTCTTGTCTGCCCATTTTCCGCTGTCACGGTGAAAGTAACAGCGCCACCGGAGAAATCTACCGCCTCACCAATGTTCGGTTCAATGGATGCACCCTCGGAAATGGAAATTGCCGGAGTCACCCCTGAAATATCAGCTCCCGTAGGCATGATCACCAAAATGGTGTTCTCTTCGTCATCAATAACTGTTTCACCAATTTGAATAGTAACAGAGAATTCGGTAATCAGGTTTTGATCATTGAGCGTATTATCCAACGTCACTTCATACACTCTTGTCTGCCCATTTTCCGCTGTCACGGTGAACGTAACAGGACCACCTGAGAAATCAACCGCCTCACCAATGCTTGGCACAATGGATGCACCTTCGGAAATTGAAATATCCGGAGTTACCTCTGAAATATCCTCTCCTGTAGGCATGATCACCAAAATGGTGTTCTCTTCGTCATCAATAACTGTTTCCCCAATTTGATCAGGTACTGTGAACTCAGAGATTTGATTGCCATCCCTCAAAAGATTTTCAACTGTTACAGTATAAACTTTTTGTTCGGACTCATCAATTGTTTTTACTGTATACTCTATTGATCCCATTGAGAAATCAACAGAAACTTCAGATTCCGGATCTACAGTTGTATTACCAGCTAAACTTATTTTTGGAGCAAGGTCTGTTAAGTCGTGACCTGTTGGCATTGTAACATGAATGGTTGATTCATCATGATCGATTAAGGTTTCTTCAACCTGATCTGTAATGTTGAATCCAACAATCCTGAGGTCGTCATCTGAGGTGGTGTTAATTATAACCGAATAATCCTGTGTGTCTTCGTTTTGTGCTGTAACGGTAAATATTACTGGTACTTCAGAAAAATCTACCGAAGATCCCGATTCAGGGTTTACGGAGGCTCCTTCAGAGATTTCAATAGCAGGTGAAAGGTTGCTTAAATCAGTACCATAAGGCATGAAAACTATTATTTCAAATGTCTCTTCGTTAATCAGAGTCTCTTCGATTTGCCCCTCAATGGTAAATGATAAAATACTCTTTTCACTATTAGGAGCCACTTCAATGATAACAGTATATTCCTTTGTGGTTCTATCTTCAGCTCTGACTGTAAAAACAACGATCCCTTCAGAAAAATCAACCGGCATTCCGGATTCCGGAGTAACAGATGCTTTTTCAGACAGTTCGATGGTTGGGGTGATTTGCGACAAGTCTGTTCCAAAAGGAACAGTTATGGTAATGGTCTGCTCTTCCTGATTGATTTCTGAACTTATTTGGTCTGGAACGTTAAAGGCTAAAATCTCTTTTTTATGGCTCCTTATTTCTCTGATGATCCACTCATCAGGGTCTATTTCAATTTGTTGAATTTCTTTTTCAAAGTTGAATGTGAATTGCTGTTCAACAGCGTTATTAACAACTCTTTCGATGACAGATGTTCCGTCATCAAAATGGAATTTGATATCCACTTCCATTTCAAAAACTTCACGGTCACCCCAAATGGCATTTTGTCTTTGAAACAAGGTGAACGTTGTTTCACCGGTAACATCATCTGTTACATAGTCATAGCTGTAAATGGGAAACGCGAAATCGTACACCCATTGTTGGAAGAAGGTTGTTAAATCTTTTCCACTGATGGCTTGGCAATGATCTCTGAAATCCTCAGTGGTGGCATGGCCATACCTGAAGTTTGGGTTTTGCGCATATGATTTGATGCAGTCAAAAAAGAGCTCATCACCCAATTGCCCTCTTAACATATGCAGAAGCCAGGCTCCTTTTTCGTAGTAAATCTCTTCAAATATGTAATCGTAATTAGAGTCGTTACTAAGATACAAACTGGGAAAGTCGTTGAATCTTTTCTCCATTGCTCTCATGCGGGTATGATACTCTTCAATATTAAAACCTGATGAAAACTCCTTAAAAAGTGCTTCTGCATAAGTGGCGAACCCTTCGTTCAACCAAACATGTTGCCATGTTTGGTTGGTAATGGAAGCTCCAAACCACATGTGTGAGGTTTCGTGAATAATTATATCAGTCCAATTTTCTCCAAAACCCCCGATAATCGGGTTGGTCTGATTTTCAATTGCCCAGCTTAAGGCCACCTGCGTCATTCCAAATTTTTCATCGGCAAACGGATAATCACCAAAGTAGTGAATGAAGGCATCCATTATTTCATGCATTTTATCCATTGCATTTTGAGCATCAGCAATATCCTGAGGAAATGCATAAAACTCTAACGGGAAAGAATTCCCGTTTTCAGTATTTTCATATTGATCTTCTACCAGAACGTAGTTTGATACCGCCACCAGTATATAATATGGCGCAATGGGATGTTCATGTCTCCATTGAAAAGTCCTTTTTCCATTTTCTACTGGAGGATTATCATTCAGAAGAACTCCATTAGAAACCGCCATGAGCGGTTGTCCGTTGTACGATTGATCCGGAATTGTGATGTCCACCCAAACACGGTCGGCTTTGTCAGTTGTCCCGTCTTTACAAGGAAACCAGTAATGCGAAAGGTATGGCGTGCTATAATTGGCTATGGCCGGCACTGTTTGGCTGGAATGCCTGTCGAAACGAAAGCCTTTATTAATAAAGCGTCCCGGTGCCAATGGAGGGTTCCCATTGTACTGAATTCTGAGTTTTACGGTTTCTCCTACATTAAAAGAACTGTTTAGCCCCAGGGTGAGCAAATTATTTTCCAAAGTCCATGAGGTTGCATCTTCATTTACAGATGTGATCTCAAAATCACTGTGGAGGTTTAGTACAACCTGGTTCAGGTTGTTAACTGCTGTAAGTTCGATGTAAACATCACCATATATCTTTTCATTTTCTATATCAACATCAATGTGTAAATGATAAAAGTTGATATCAATGTTTTCATCTGTTTCAAGCAAATCTTCAGCCGGTGAACTCAGTTGCATTAATTGGTTGTTGAGGTTGACTTCAGCCGGTCTTTGCCGGCTTTGAGCAGAGGTGATCAATGCAATGCCTAATAAGGCCATTGTTATAAATAGGTTTTTCAGCAGGTAGTTGTTAGGTCTCATATTAATTAATTTATGAAGTTTACAATTAAAAACAACAACAAGTTATTAAACTTGTTGCTCATTGTCTTTACTGTTTTTATAGACTGAACATTAATTCTGATATATCAAACGTTTTTATTGATGAAAGAAAACACCATTAAAAAATCAACTCATAGGCTAATTGTCTTTTTTGTTTAAATGTTTTTGCTTGGAGAAAGTGTTCCATACACTCTAAAAAACTGCTTGTAGTTAGTATATGTATGTTGGTGTAAGATTCTGATTGATTCGTAAAAAATGAATTGTAAATGCTCCTTTATTAGCTGAAATTTGAACCATAAAGTTGTTTAAATAGCAAAGCTTTTATAAACCTTATCACTTGAAGACGAGACAGAATAAATGTGCTGTTGAAGAAAAATTTTAGTTGCTATGAAGGATTTTTTGCTTAAAGCTATAACAGGAAGAATTATTTCACCGTGGTGGATTCTTCTCATTGATATTATGTTGGTTGCCAATGCATTTGTTGTTTCATATATTGTTCGATTGAATGTTTTGCTTCCGGCGTACAGTGTTTGGGATTTTGCCAAGGGAGGTGCATATGTTACTCTGGTTTATGGTTTTATCTTTTACGTTTTTCGGGTTCATAAAGGCGTAATTCGTCATACCAACTTTGCTGAATTGCGAAAGCTGGTTTTGGCATCTGTTGTTGCTGCTGGAATCATGTTATCATTTGCTACCATCCTTCGTTTATTAAATCTGGATATAGGTTTGGTTCCACGGCTGGTCATATTGCTGCACTTTATGTTGGCCGTTTTCTTTTGCTTTGGGTTCAGACTTCTGGTTCGGGAAACATACGCATATCTAACACATACACGAGGTACAGAGCACGTTGTGATTTTTGGAACCGATGATTTGGGACTTATTACGTTGGAGGCTATTAAAAACGATAAGGAGAGTCCGTATGAAGTAGTAGGATTTGTTGATGATGAGCCTTCAAAGTGGAACATGACTTTACACTCCTTACCTGTTTTCAGTTGGGAAAAACTATTGGAATCGGTAGGAAAGCAAAAGCATATTGAGGAAGTAATTCTTGCAGTCTCTGATATTTCCGTGAAGCGCAAACAGAAAATTGCTGATGAATGCCTCAGAAGAGGATGGAAACTTAAAGTAATGCCCTCGGTAGGAAATTGGGTGAATGGTATTTCAAATACCGGACAGATACGGGATGTCAGAATTGAGGATTTACTGGGACGTGATGAAATCCATCTCAATCTTCTTAGAATTCAGGAAGGGTTGGAGAATAAAACAATCCTGGTTTCAGGTGCTGCCGGGTCTATCGGATCTGAAATAGTCCGGCAGTTATTGCGGTTTCCTGTTCGTCAGATCATTATGCTGGATCAGGCTGAGTCAGCTTTGTATGATCTGCAACAAGAGATTATTCTGCGGCACTTTGATGCACCGTTTAAGATTGTTTTAGCGGATATAACAAATTATAAATCCATGCGGCAGGTTTTTGAAACCCATCGTCCCCATGTAGTTTATAATGCCGCCGCTTATAAACATGTACCATTGATGGAGGATGCTCCTTACGAAGCCATTAGGGTCAATGTTGGAGGTACCAAAATTTTGGCAGATTTATCGGTGGAGTTTGGAGTAGAAAAGTTTGTTATGGTTAGCACCGATAAAGCAGTAAACCCGACAAACGTAATGGGAACTTCTAAACGAATCTGCGAGATCTATATCCAATCTATGTCGCAGGTACCGGGTATCAAAACTGCATTCATAACCACTCGTTTTGGGAATGTTCTGGGTTCAAATGGTTCAGTGGTTCCACTGTTTAAGCGTCAAATTAAGCAAGGCGGACCTATCACGGTTACTCACCCTGAAATTACCCGTTTTTTCATGACAATTCCCGAGGCCTGTCAGCTTGTGTTGGAGGCTTCGTTTATGGGTAATGGAGGGGAAATATTTGTGTTTGACATGGGAGAACCGGTTAAAATTGTTGATCTGGCAGAAAAAATGGTTAAACTCTCCGGGTTGAATCTTGGTGAAGATATTGATATTGTTTTCACCGGTCTTAGACCCGGTGAAAAACTTTTTGAAGAGTTGCTGGCTTCTGCTGAAAACACCAAACCTACTCATCATGATAAAATTATGATTGGCAAGGTTAAGTCATACAATTATAAAGAGGTTAATGCAAAAGTGCTAAACATTCTTGATCTGCTTTACGGAGAAGGTGAGGGGTTGTTAATTGCGCATATGAAAGCCATGGTTCCGGAATTTGTTCCGCAAAATGGCCGGTTCAAAAGTGTGATACACGAAGAGTCTGCGTTAACCTGAGATGATGTGATTATTTCATAAGTGCAAAATGTTTAATCGTCTAACGTTCTATTTATCTGTTTATGAAGCGTGCTGTTTGTGTCGGAGTTTTTGTTTTGATGGTTGCTTTAGTAAATGCAACCAGCTTTTTTGTTGCTGAGAATGGAACTGCTGATGGAATCGGCACAATGGCACACCCCTGGGACTTGCAAACAGCCCTGGATCATCCTGAAGATGTACAACCCGGTGACACCATCTGGATAAAAGGAGGACTTTACTCTGGCGTTTTTACTTCCTATCTGAGAGGCCGAGAGGGAACTCCAATTATACTGAGGGCTGTTCCCGGAGAGAGAGTCGTAATTGACGGCAATTCTGATGGAGATGAGTTGGGAGTACTAAACATTATGGGACAACATGCGTGGTATTGGGGTTTAACAATTACCAACAGTGATGAAACCGGGGAGAATTATTACCGGGATGGAGTATACTTCATTGGTCACTCCAATAAAGTGATTAATTGTTATATTCATAACAATGGTGGAAACGGTGTTGGTTTTTGGCGTCCCGCAACCAGCAGCGAGATTTACGGTACAATTATTTATCATAACGGGTTTCGCGGATCCCGACGAGGTCATGGACATGGAATTTATGGTCAAAACCAAACTGGAACCAAACTGATACGAGATAACGTCCTCTTTAATTCATTTGGGATTGGGATTCAAATATATACCGAGGAGGGAGCCATTGAAGGTTTTGTTCTGGAGGGGAATATTATTTTTAACAGCGGCATTCCCGGAAACCGTGCCATAGATCGTAACATTCTTGTAGGAGGCCTTCAACCAGCAGACCGTATATCCATTCGTAACAACATAATATATAATCGTCCGCAATACTCATCAAAGGCTAGTGTGCAGCTGGGATATGGTGTTGAAAACAGGAATGCTGAATTCTCTGATAATATTATTGTTGACGGGACATTGCATGTAATAAAGGGATGGAATTCCCTTCAAATTGTGAGAAATCGTTTTTTTGCCAGAAATCCGGAAACTCCTCTCATTGCATTTGATGATTTCTCTTTAATTAACAACCCTGTAATTAATAATAATCAATATTTTGCCGGAACATTAAACTTTGAAAGTTTTTCTGAATGGCAAGATAAAAGTAATCAGGATCAGACCAGTACTTTTCAGTCAAGAGTACCTGCAATTTCTGCTTATGAGATATCTGCTAACAGATATGAGAAAGGTCGTGGACAAATTGCCGTGTTTAATTGGGGAAATCAGGAGTTTGTATCAGTAAATTTATCTCGGGTATTGAGTATTAATCAAGAGTTTCAAATTTTTGATGTTCAGAATTTATCAGGAAATCCGGTGTTGAGTGGTGTTTACAATGGTGGTACAATTCAACTTCCAATGAGATTGTCAGATATCGAACGTCCATTTCTTGAAGATAGTTTTAAGGATGAGTTAGTACATACCTTGCCGGAATTTGGCGTATTTCTGGTTCTTCCGGTTAAAGACAGTCACACAACTGGACCTGAGGTTTCCGAAGTTTTGCCTATGAAAATCAGGAAGTGTTATCCTAACCCAACTGTGGACATTTTGGCTGTTGATTTCTATGCTCCCTCCAGAGATATTTTGAAGGCCGAGGTTTTTGATGAAGCAGGAAGATTGATGCACCATGAGGAGTATCGTGCAACGTTTGGGGACAACACCCTTATTCTGAATCTGGCATCGTTGTCTGGTGGGGTATACATCATATCTCTGTCCGGTAAATCTGGTCAGAAAAGTGAATGCAAAGTTTTAAAGCGTGATTTTGTTTTAAATATGAACTCGGGAGGCGGGGTGAAGGTTGATGATGAGAGTGATCAGGATCGCGAGAATTTTGATTAAGTTCAAAAACGCGTGTTGTGGCCTGGCTGGTATTTTTCGGGCATCTTTAAGAAACAGCTATTTGGTTTCCGTCTTCAATTTGTAATTAATTTAGCTTTCGCTTTCAGTGCGCTTGGCTACGACAAATAATTCTTAACGATTCTTTAATTTCTCAAGCAATTTCGCGGAAAATTGAAGTTACAACTAACTATAACTAAAACCATACATCCCTTCTTCAATTGTTGAATTTGCGCATTGTGAGTAACCTATTTATATTTATTATAATATGCCTGTATAACAATAAATGTTTAGGTATTGGAGAATAGGTATCTCGGTTTGACTTTGAGTATAGTTCTTAATGGTGTTAATATTTTATATCCTGTCGGGAAATTAACCACATAAAGCACAAAGAACACATTGTGGACATGTGTTCTTTGTGAGTTCTGCGAAATGCTTTAAGAACTATGTGATGGTATTTTCAGAATTACTTCTATCAATGTTTAATTCGCAAAATACTTATTGTTGGTTACATTATAACCGTATTTATAACTGTACTCTTTCTTTTGGAATGGTATTCCATTCATCAATACACTTAAGTGTGGTATGTTTTTTACTTTTTCATCACGTAAGTTAATCTTTAATACTGGTTTTGGAGTGGAATTATGCCTTACTACCAAAATGTTGGCATCTGCATATTCCGTTAGCAGGTGTGCGTCTGCAACCAAACCTAACGGTGGAGTGTCAAGTATGACAATGTCGTACTGATCCTGATACTTGTCAAGCAACTCTTTAGTAGACTCACTGGCAATGAGCTCAGAAGGGTTAGGAGGTATTTGTCCGGAAAAGATGATGTGCAGATTAGGTGTGTTGGTTTCTGTATGGATGATTTCTTCAGTATTGGCATCGCCGGTGTAGAATTTGCTAAGTCCGTTTCCGTTTACAGATAAACCTGAATGCTTGGTTAAGGAAGGGCGACGCATGTCAAACTCAATCAAAAGAGTTTTCTTATCAAGCATGGCAAAGGAGCGAGCCAGATTAATGGCACAGAAACTTTTTCCTTCACCCGGCAGGATACTGGTAATGAGAATGGTTTTGCTATTCTTTTTGTGATTATAATAACCCAACGATGTTCTGATGCTTCTGAAAGACTCAGATAACAGTGTATTATCCGGTTTTTCCTTAACCATATCCCTCTTTTTCTGAGGTTTGTTGAAAGGTATTTCACCAATTATTGGCAGTGGTGAAATATCTTTAATGTCCTCTGCTTCTAACACTTTATCGTTGGTGAAAACAAGTAGGAATATAACAACAGTAGGCAAAAGCAAGCCACCTAATAGTATCATTATCATGTATTGTTTACTGTTTGGCTGAACCATCCCTCTGATCATGGCCTCCTCAATAATTTCGTTATCGGCCTGATTCGAAGCCTTTGCCAATTGAGCCTCAGTCAATCGGTTTAACAGAAAAGTGTAGGTTTCATTGTTCATCTGACGGCTTCTCTCAATATTTAAGAGCCGTTGCTCAGTACGAGGAAGCATTCTAATTTGTGTGCTTAGGTTGTATAACCTTCTGTTTATATCTTCCAGAGTAAGATTTGTCGTGGCAACCACACTTTTTATAGTTTCTTGTATGTTGGATTTAAGATTTTCTATACTTGCATTAATTCTGGTAATATTTGGGTTTTCGCTGGTGGCATTGAACATCATAGCAGACCTTTCTGCACTCATGTCAGAAAGTTGTCGGATTAATTGACTCAGCATGGGGTCATCAATTCCTGCTGATGATGGTGCTATGATTTCATTTACATCTCTGTTGCTGTCAATATAATCAACCAGATATGAGTAATAATCTAATTTGGCCATTATGGCCGATCGCTGATCTTCAAGTTCCCGTGATCGGGTTATGATCATTTGTCCCTGATGTGAAACATCCATGATTTCATGGCGAGAGCGGAAGTTCTCCAGAACGTTCTCAGCAGCACTCAGGGAGTCGGCAACTCCTTCAAGTTGACTTTCAATAAACTGAATGGTGTTTAAAGCTACTTGGTTTTTTCGCTCAAGCGTATAGTTTACTGCAATATTAGACAGTGCATTTAAAAAATCAACGCCTTTTTGAGGGTTGTTTTCTAAAATGGATAAATCAACAATGGTTGATCCGTAATGAACCGGTTCAAGTCGGGTATTGGCTTGATAATGACCAATAAGCCGACTCATGTTGTTGATGGTAAAGCTGTAGGTTTTGTTCTCGTAATTGGATCCCGGCATGTTATCTTCAACCGGTAAAATCGAAAAAGAAAATCTGGGATGCGATATTCTTTCATAAAATCCGGCCTCTTTGGAAAACGATTTATCGTTTTCCATGGTAAGGACAAAGCGATCCAATGATTTAAATTCAACTTGAAAAGTTGCATTTGGAGGACTCACTTCTGATGAATCAATCAGCACACGAAAGGGGGATGATCGGTAAATTTCCTGTTTTCTGAATCTTCCAACTTCATAATAAGAAATGCCAAAATCTACTTGTCGCAATGCACGCTCAATCTGTCTTCTGGATCTGAGTATGATGGCCTGATTTTCTATGTGACTTTGGTTACCCAAGGATATTCCTGGAAGCATATTTTGTCCCATCCCCACGCGAGGTGCGCTACCTTCCTGAGCGTCTGAAATCATAATACGTGCACTTACCCGGTGCATTGGAGGTGTGGTTTCCCACGATATATAGGCTATGATGAGTGCAACTCCTAAAAAGATTGGCCAGAGATACCAATAATTTAAAGCTCTGAAGAAAAGCTTTTTTATGTCTATGTTCCGCTCTTGATCAACTTCTTCGTAACTTTTCATGACTTCAGTAATTTGATGTTAGTTGGTTGAGAATATTGAGAAAATCAATAGTGATGCACTAACAAGGCTCATGGAGAAGCCAAGTGGGATGGTCGATAAACTCCATTGTTTGAGTCGGTGGGGTTCAACGTAGATAACATCACCCGGTTTTACGTAGTAAAATGGGGAATACATAATTCTTTCATCGGTAGTGTCAATGATCAGCATTTTGGGAGTGTCTCCATCTTTTCTGATCAACCTGACTCTACGCCTGTTGGCATAGTCGGTTACATCTCCTGCAAGAGCCAGTGCTTCCAGTATGGAAATTTCTTCACTGTTTAACAGGAATCGTCCTGGACCGCGAACTTCCCCCATGATGGTGATGTTGTCGTTGAGAAGTTTTACAATGGCTCCACTTTGATCAATATATTTGCTGGCTGCAAGTTCAACCTTGCGGGCTATCTCTGGTAGTGTTAACCCGGCAACATAGATCTTACCAAGAAATGGATAATCTATAGATCCGTCCAAACCTACCCGGTAGCCTAAAAGGCTAGCCGACATTGGGTTGTTGGCTATTTGGTTAAAGCCTGCATCGTTGTTAAGAAAAGCAGAAGAACGTTCGTCCAGACTGGTAACCCTTATATAAAGTAAATCATGAGGTTTTACCAGATAATCCTCTTTCTCTGTTTTGTATTGGCCTTCAATGTCTTCAAGTTTTACAGCCATATCACCTTGTAAATATATTGAATCCTTAAGGGGAACGCAAGATGAAAAAAAAGCTAATATTCCCACTAAAAATACAAAAGGTCTAATAAATCTATGCATAGTTGGTTGAGTTTGCTTAAAAAAAAGTTCTGTCAGATTTTCCTTTAAACTTTCACACATCTGTTTTTTCAGAAACTCTTCTTATAGTTAAACATTACTGTAAACCATTAGGTTTCATCGTTAATCAAAGAATATGATCTGTACATCTAAATTTATAATGAATTAACCAGATTCTGCCATTTTTTATGTCATCAATTAGAACGAATATTCCTCGCTGCAAAATGACAGTGCAAGTTAGTAATTTGGATTTAATGTAGTACTCTTATATTCATAGTTTAATCAACGGATAATTGAATTTGGTCAAATATCGTCTGTCCTTGATAGTTTTTGTTCGTTTTCTTGTATTTATCATATTATTGGCATAACTTGATTTATGTTGATTCTCAATACTGAATATTTATGAACCTTTTCCGTTACCAACCCTTCTCCCGTTTGTTGATTGCTTTAATAGCGGGGATTTATGCCGGTGAGTTCTTTCCTGGCTTGCAGTTTTATCAATTGTTCTTATTCTTTTCTGCTATAGCGTTCGCAGTTTGTTTTGTTGTATGGTATAGTTGGTGGTACCGAAGTTATAAATATCGATGGCTATCCGGAACTTTTCTAATGCTTTTTGTTTTTAACTCCGGAGTGCTTCTTAACATCAACAGCCAGCCTTCTGTTGTAGAAAATTCTGTTGATGTTCAAGCCAATGGAAGAGTGATGTCTCTGGAAGAGAGACCGAACCAATGGGTTCGAATTGTTATGAAGCCTGACATTGTTGATGATCTCTCCTACTTTTCACGAGGCGATAAATGGATGATAATGGTTAATGGTCCATTGAATGAGGACGTTTTTGCGGGAGGAGTAATCGGTGTTTCCGGAACCTTAATGCCTTTACAGGCATCAACAAATCCATATGCCTTCAACTATGGTCAATATCTCAGGAGGAATGGATTTTCAGGTCAGATGTTCCTCGATGCTAATGATGTCCTGAACATCAGCGATCGTGCGGGTTTCTCTCCGATGTTGATCTCTCAAAAGGTCAGAGCTTACGCTTTAAAATCATTTTCCCAAAGTGGACTGGATGATGATGCACTTTCAATTATAAATGCTCTGCTACTTGGAGATCGGGCCGGGGTGGATCGGGATGTGAATGAAAAGTTTGTGAGAAGTGGGGCGGTTCACATACTTGCCGTTTCCGGTTTGCATGTTGGGATTATATACTTGATGTTGAATTACTTGCTTTCTCTTTTCTTTAAGCCGGTGCATCCTGCACGGTTTATTATTTCTTCCACTGTTTTGGTGGCTTATGCTTTTATTACAGGCTTTTCTCCTTCTGTATCCCGGGCTGTTTTGATGTTTATTATACTTCAGGCCGGAAAACTGTTTCGCAGGGATGTTAATATGTACAATCTGTTGTGTGTTTCAGCCACGTTGCTGTTGCTGATAAATCCCATGTTTTTGTTTCATGCCGGATTCTGGTTAAGTCACATGGCTGTTGCCGGAATTGTTGCATTTTATCCCATTATAAACGGAATGTTAACATTCCGTTTTGTTGGTTGGCGATGGGCTTGGTCCATTATCTCAGTATCGGTTGCAGCACAAATCACTACATTCCCATTTTCAATATATACATTTGGAGCATTTCCGGTTTATTTCTTGCTGGCCAACTTGTTTATTTTGCCCGTTGTGGCACCGGTGTTGATTCTTGCTTTTGTTGTTCTGATTTTCTCGTGGGTTCCTTTCATTGCTCAAATGGCAGGTGGAGCTTTGAACGATCTCATCCTTTTTATGATTGAAATGGTCTCTTTTATAGAAAGCATTCCGGGAGCATACAGATCTGATTTATGGATTTCATGGCCTATGCTTGTGTCGCTTTACTTATTCGTGATCATGCTGTATCAGTTGTATCTGGTTCCACGAGGTTCAAAATGGGTTTTGACCACTGTTTCGCTGGTTATGATTCTCCTGTTTTCAAATGTTCAGCAAATGGGCAAATTAAAAGGTAATTTTGCCGTGGTATATGATGTGGGACGAAACTGGATGGTGGATTTTGTATCGGCAGGAGAGGTGTTAAATCTGAAACAGGCGGACCTGGATGGGAGCTCAGCATCCTTTGCCAGAGATGCACTTATGCGCAGGATTTCAGTTAGAAATAGTGAGTATAGCATGCTTTTTGCCGCAAATGATGAAGGAGCTCCTTTGAAGTTCACGTCAGTTAATTTAAATGGAGTGCAATACTTGATCATATCTGGTCGGTTTACTAATAGTATGGAGGTTTCAGGTAGTTATGATGCAGATGTGGTTGTGTTAGCTGCTACAATTATTGGCGAACCTGCCAGACTGTTTGATCGTATAACCTTTAACAACGTGGTTGTTACAGGCTCCGTTCCTGGCTGGATGGCTGAGAGGATCGGGGAGTATATGGCAGAAAGAAATATATATGTTCATTTTGTCAGGACTCAGGGAGCTTATGTTGCAAAGTATTGAAGTATAGGTTTAAACGATTGTAATTGTATGGATTGTTTTCGGATTTGGTCAAAATGTTTCGTCATTTGGTTTTTATTACATTATTTTGCCGTCTTGTTTTAATTAAACCCCGACCTGATTATTTTGAATTGTTGTTTCGTCCATTATTATAGTTCTATTTAAAAATGAAAATTTTAATCTCCGGTGCGGGTGAAGTTGGTAATCATTTGGCTACCTTGTTTTGCAATGAGGATCACGACGTGATACTCATGGATGAAAATCCGGCAAAATTGCGAAAAGCCGAAGATCACCTTGATTTGATTACTGTGGTTGGATCCGGGACTTCTATTGATGATTTAAAAAATGCACAGATTAAATCCTGTGATCTTTTTATAGCGGTTCCTCCCTATGAGGAAGTTAGTATTTTGTCGGCCATGTTGGCAAAAAAACTTGGAGCGGGCAAAACCATTGCGCGAATCAATAATTTCGAGTACCTCCAATCCGAGAATAAGGAGTATTTCAGACAGTTGGGGGTTGATGAGGTGATTTTTCCTGAACACCTTGGAGCAAGAGAGATTATGGCATCGCTCAAACAAGTTGGAATCCGGCAGATGTTTGAATTCAGTGATGGCCGTTTACTGCTTTACGCAGTAAAAATCAGAAACAATGCACCCATTGTTGGTCTTACGCTTTCGGAGGCTTCTGCTTTACATGAAACCAATGAGTACTTCACTGTGGCCATTAACAGGGACGGTAAAACCATCATACCACGAGGAAAGGATACCTTTCAGCACAACGATCTTGCTTATGTGGTTACCACCAAATCCGGTGCGGAGCAGCTTCTGAAAGATGCCGGTAAAATTAAATACGAAGTGAAAAATGTAATGATTCTGGGAGGAAGCAGGATAGGGAAGAAGGTTGCGAAAGAGCTTGAGCATGAATATTACATCAAACTGATAGAGATTGATCGGGATAAGAGTAACCGGTTGGCCAATATGCTTGAAAACACTTTGGTGATTAATGGTGACGGACGTAACTTAAACTTGCTGAAGGACGAGGGAATTGGTAAAACTGATGCTTTTATAGCGGTAACAGATAACTCTGAAGTTAATATTCTGGCTTGCCAGCTTGCAAAAAAAATGGGGGTAAAGAAAACCGTTGCTGAGGTGGAGAATATGGATTACATTGATCTGGCCGAAAACATTGGCATCGGAACCATTATCAATAAAAAGTTGATTGCCGCCAGTTATATTTATCGGTACACCTTTAAAGCCAATGTGTCGTATGTGAAGTGTTTAACAGCTACCGATGCCGATGTTTTAGAGCTTATTGCACAGGAAGGTTCCAAAATAACCAAGGCAACTTTAAAAGACCTTGATCTGCCAAAGGATATGAACATTGGTGGAGTGATCAGGAACGGCGAGGCCATCATCCCGAATGGAGCCACGCGAATTTTACCTGATGACAGAGTGGTGGTATTCGCTCTTCCTTCAGGTATCAAGAAGGTGGAGAGAATGTTTCTGTAGTACATAGACTGTGTTATTTGGAATGAATTTTGGAGTAGAACAGGTGATTTAAGGCTTAAGCATTTTTGTTTGATGCTGTTTATCAGTTAAATCCGAATGTTTTACGATCATAAGAGTTATGATCGTATTGCTGTTTTGTAGAATTTTTACCCAAAAAAACATCCTATGCAAAAAATTGCCTCACTTAAAGGGAAAGTTATTCTTGCAACTGTTGTAGGGGTCATTTCCATAATTGCTCTATATAAAACCACCGATCGTGCATTTGATGATATCATCAGCAATATAGATCGGATGGCTCATCCAAACCATCGTCTGCATTCACTCAATCACTTATTTAGGACTGTTTCACAATTAAGTCATCTGGAACAAAAAGAGGTGGTGAGTGGTCGGTCGTATCCCTCAGTAGCTTTTTTGAGCGAATCCCGGTCGGCAAATCAGATCATCGATACTCTGCGAATTCTTTTCCATGGTGATTCCATCCAGCTTGAAAGGATTGATGAAATTTCATCTCTCCTGAATTTGCGTGAAGATCTGTTTACACGGTTTCTTGAAATGAAATCACAAGCCATTGTCGACAAGGATTTCTTCTCTTTTTTGGTCGGATTTTCCGACTCTGTTTCACTAAGGATTGAGCAGGATACAGCAAAAATCCGAGAAGTTCGTGAACGGGTAACCACCACAACAGTTGTGGCGGATACCATCAGTCGTTCTTCGGGTGAGGAGCGCTCCGGGTTTTTTCGTCGACTTTTTGGCCGAAGTGACCACGACTCGGTGGATGATATTATTACGGCTGAAACCAGGGTAGATGAAGAAGTCATAGTATCGGTAGATACCATCTATATTCAGCGGTCAGACGATTCATTGTTTGCACTCTTGGAAAAGTCATTGGATAGTTTGGAAACTGCCCGTTTGCAGGAAGCTGCCCGCTTACAGAGTCAGGAACTGCAATTGGTTAATGTTAATACCGGACTTATAAATGAAATCATCAGCATCATTAACGCTGTGGAACAGGAAGAGATAGGCAGAATGAATGCTGAGACTCAGACCGCGTTATCTATTGCTGGTAATACCATACGTGTGCTTAATGTGGTTTCGGTTTTGGCCATTGCAGGTTTTGTTGTATTGATATTGCTCATTATCATTGATATTTCTAAAAGCAACAAGTACCGAAATGAATTGGAGAAGGCTCATGAGGAAGCACGAAATGAGGCTGATGCAAGGCAGAAGTTTCTTTCAAACATGAGTCACGAAATTCGAACCCCTCTACAATCCATATATGGTTATCTTGAACAGGCAAGACTTGGAAATAATTCCAACATCGATGTTGATACTCTTTTCTATCCGGCTGAACACCTTTTGAGTGTTGTGAATGAAGTGCTTGATTATGCAAGAGTTACTTCTGGAAAGATGGTTTTCGAAAAGAAATCATTTTCGCCCCAACAAACCATAATGAATGTTGTTAAGGCCATGAGGCCAATGGCTGACAAAAAGAACCTGAAAATAGAAACCGAGTTTGGCTTTTTCGAAGATGATACCTTGCTTGGAGACCCATTCAGATTGCAACAGGTTTTGTTTAACCTGGTTGGCAATGCTCTGAAATTTACCGAAACGGGCCATGTCCTGATAACTGCTAATATGCGTATTTTGTCAGAAAAACCGTGGTTGGATATATATGTTGAAGATACCGGAATCGGAATAGCTCCCGAAAAATTGCCAGAGCTATTTAAGGCATTTTCACAGTCTTCAGCTGAAACTGTAAGGAAATACGGAGGAACTGGATTAGGATTGAGTATCGTGAAGCATATTGTAGAGATGCAGGGAGGTAGAATTGATGTGGAAAGCACGGTAGGTCAGGGTACAGGGTTGATTATTTCCATTCCTTATGAAAAAGTTCCAAATGGGATGGAAGAAGATGCTCCCCATGATGTTGATATTAAAGATTCGGCAAAAACAACAGTTTGGGTGGCAGATGATGACCCGTTAATTCTTAATTTGGCTGAAACCATTTTGAAAAAATATCTGGAAAATGTTTGCACATTTCCCGATGGAAACAGTTTGCTCAAAGCTTTTGATAAGGAGCGACCAAATATTATTTTTATTGATATGCGGATGCCAGGAATATCAGGTGCAGAGGTGTGCCAGAAGATTCGTAAACGGACCAAAAACGGGGAGCACATATATGTATATGCTCTTACTGCACAAGTTTTACCCGAGGAGCAAGAAATTATCAAAACCGCCGGTTTCGATAATTTAATCAAGAAACCATTCCGAGAGAAGGATCTTGTACAATATCTGTCAGGTGATTTTCAGGTAAACAGTGATGAAACTTCCATGAACATTGATGTGCTTAAAGCAATAGCAGGGGATGAGAAGGAGCATCTTATTGCTATTCTGGATGCTGTGGCATCAGAGAGCAGAAAGGATTTATCAGAAATTTTAAATTGCCGGAATGAGAAGAATTGGGATGCAAGCGCACTTGTTATTCATCGGTTAGCCGGGCGTGCAGGACAGACCGGCGCAATGAATCTGGCTGCAAGACTAAGAGAGGTGGAGAGGGTTGTTCGTATTGCTGAATCAGATCCTGACCAGTTTTATGCCATGATTGATGAGGTTATCTCACTGATAGAAAATTTCATAGAACATGTGGAAGCTCTTTCACATCAAGAATCGATGTTTGATAGTTATTAACTCAGGTTAAATCATATCTTTCAAGCTTGTTGTAAAGTGTTTTTCTATCGATGTTTAAAATACGTGCAGCTTTCGATTTATTACCCTGTACCGATTCTAATACCTTAATGATGTGTTCTTTTTCTGTCTCAGCCTGAATGGCTTTTAAATTTGATCCTGAAGGGGCGGATGATGCAATTCGGATGTGTGAGAACATTTCTGATGGGAGTTTGTCTGCTTCTGCTATTTTTCCTTGCGTTAACAACACCATTCTTCGAATGGTGTTGCGAAGTTCTCTGAGGTTGCCAGGCCATTCATACTCTCTAAAAACCTGCATGGCTTCCTCTGCAAGAGATTGTACATCTCTTTGAAGATCTTTATTTGCTTCGTCAATGAAATGATTAATGAAAAGCTCCATATCCTCCACCCTGTCTCTTAAAGGGGGTACTTCGATTTTAAATTCGTTAAGCCTGTGATATAAATCTTCTCTGAAAACTCCATTTTTTACCAAGGTGGTTAAACTGTCGTTTGTTGCCACTATGAGACGAATATCCACATCTATTAAGGAGTCGCTGCCCAAGGGCTGAATGGTTTTTTCCTGCAAAGCCCTTAAAAGTTTTATTTGCACATCGTAGGAAAGATTTCCGATCTCATCCAAAAACAGGGTGCCACCCGAAGCTTTTTCAAATTGGCCGGTTCTGTTTATCAGAGCGCCGGTAAATGCACCTTTTACGTATCCAAAAAGTTCTCCGGCAGCCAGTTCCTTAGAGAGAACTCCACAGTCTATGGGGATGAAAGGTTTTTTTGCACGCTTGCTTTGTTGGTGAATTTTCATTGCCACATACTCTTTTCCGGTGCCACTTTCTCCCTGAATAATCACGGAGATGTCGGTTGGAGCCACCAAATCTATAAAATCCTGAAGCTTTTGAGCATGGTGACTTTTGCCTTGCACAAACTGAGCCGATTTAGATTTTTTCTCTTTGGTTTTCGAGGGTGTTTTTTCCTGTTCTGATATCTGCTTTAATACCATCATCAGTTCTTCCGGATTCACGGGCTTGGTAATGTATTCCGCGGCACCCATTTTCATTGATTTCACCACGGTACGCACATCACTAAATGCAGTCATTATAATTACCGGTAAAGATGCTTTCAAATCACGACGAGCCTGAAGAAAATCAAGAGCAGTCCCGTCAGGTAGCCTGTAATCCAGCAAACAAAGATCAAAACGCTGATTATTTAATAACTGAGTGGAGTTTTTTATGGAGGATGTATGTGTGATTTTGTAACCTTTCTTTGTTAAAAAGGTTTCGAGCATTTTAGCAAAAGCGATATCGTCTTCGACAATGAGAATGTTTTCCATAATTTAAAATTATGGAATAAAGATATAAAAAATTGAGGTTTCATATGGGAACCCAAAATAAAATAATAAGAAAGGGGACCTCTACGTTCGAAGCCCCCTTGCTATCTCAGGTATCACAGGTATATTATGAAAGAGTTAAGATTAAAGGTTATTTACGCTTTAATTCTCCTTCGGGAGTCACTTTAACCTCTTTTGTCTCACCATCTTTGGCAAGGGTGATTTTGTAATAACTCTTACCGTCTTTTGAAACAAGTACGGCTTTGGTAACTGTCCAGTCAGCTTTTTCGCTAGCAAGTGTTTCTTGCACTGCATCAGGAAGTTCTGTAACTTCAACAGATACTATACTTTTGTCGGTGTCCTGCATGGTAACTGCTGGTGCAGCAAAAACAGATACAGCAAAAAAACTAAGTAATCCTACAAGTAATGAAGCTTTAAATTTTCTCATGACGATTAATTTTAATTAAACTTTATTGATTTATTTGTGTGTGTGATAAACCATACTGGAATAATTGTGCCATAATCTGTTTATGTTGTTAAGTGACACTAAAACAAGGGATTGTTGGTTTGTTGTGGTTTTCTTTATCTGTTGCCCTGTTCAACAGTATGTAGAGTAATTCCACATAGAGTAGTTATTCTAAAATCAATTTAACTTATTATTCAGGTTTTCAAATATTAATTTTAATTTTGCCAACAGTTTTATGGATCAATTATTTCTAAGATGAATTTATCATCTTGAATTCAAGGTCTGTTTAAGCAATAATTATTTGTAAAATCAAAAGCAGGACTTAACTATAATTTCTTGTGAAAATTCTTGTTACAGGTATTGTAGGATTCATTGGATCTCATCTTGCCGAAAGACTTATTTCCCACAATCATGAAGTTGTGGGGTTTGATAATTTTTCAGAATATTATCCGGTATCATTAAAACGATTAAATCAAGACGATTTAAGATCGCCTTTGATTTCAATTGTTCGTGGTGATTTAAGAAACCCTGGTGATTTTAAGAAGCTTCCACGGGATATTGACTGTATTTTTCATTTAGCGGCACAACCCGGAATTTCTTCAACTGTTGCTTTTGAAGATTACCTGAGCAATAATGTTATAGCTACGCAAAATTTAATAAATTTTGCTCAGTCTTTGGATAATCTGCAGATGTTTGTCAATGTTTCAACCTCTTCGGTGTATGGGATTGTTGCCACGCGTCAGGAACATGAAGCTCCTGAGCCGGTATCCTGGTATGGAGTTACAAAACTGGCTGCCGAACAATTGGTAATGACACAATACAGATTAAATCGGCTGAATGCCTGTTCATTGCGTTTATACTCTGTTTATGGTCCCCGGGAACGACCCGATAAACTTTTTACCCGGTTGATAGCCTGTGGGCTAATGCAGGAGGAGTTTCCCCTTTTTGAAGGCAGCGAAAATCATTTGCGAAGTTTTACTTATGTTGGCGATATTGTGGATGGTATGGTGGCAGCCATTGAAAATATGAAACAGGTTAATGGTAAAATCATCAACCTTGGAAGCGAAGAGGAGAAGTCAACTGCTGAAGGCATTGAAACAGTTGAGCGGATTCTCCATAAAAAAATAGAGATTAAAAAAATGCCTCCCCGAAGCGGCGATCAACTCCGGACGCATGCCAACATAAAGTTGGCCAAAGAAATATTAAATTATATGCCATCCACCACTTTGCAGGAGGGACTTGAGAAACAGGTGCAATGGTATCAGCAAAAATTCATGCATTAAAAGAAGATGGAAAAATCACTAACCATCATTGTCCCGGTGTACAATGAAGAGGAAAACATTGAAAGAATTGCATCGGCTCTTAAAAATTATCAGGACTCAACCGATTATCTTGTAAAAATTCTTTTTGTAAACGACGGCTCCTCTGATGAAAGCCAGACGCTTATTGATAAGTTCTGCCAAGAGTATCCGGATTTTCACTATATAGAGTTTGCTCAAAACCGGGGATTAAGTGCTGCGATAATGGCCGGTTTCGATCATGTTGAGACTTCTCTTGCCGGTTATATTGATGCCGACCTGCAAACGGATCCGCGTGACTTTGATTTACTTCTCGAGCATATTGATGATTTTGATTTGGTTACGGGTGTGAGAACCGGGAGAAAAGAATCCTTTGTGAAAAATATGAGTTCAACCATCGCCAATAAAATTCGCCGTGCATTTACTCACGATGGAATGGACGATACCGGTTGTCCGCTTAAAATAATCAGATCCGAAGTGGCCAAACGCATTCCTATGTTCAATGGGTTGCACAGGTTTCTTCCTGCCATGGTTTTATTGCAAAACGGAAAAATTAAACAGGTGCCAGTAAGACATTATCCCCGTATTGCAGGTCAGGCAAAGTTTGGACTACTCAATCGCTTGTGGGGGCCGTTGCAGGATTGCTTTGCCTACCTGTGGATGAAGAAAAAATATATTAATTACACGGTAAAAAAGAGAGGATGATCCCCGTTTGGTTAGTTATATCTATTGGATTTACAGCTCAGTTTCTATTTTCAGCCAGAACGTTTTACCAATGGTTTGCATCTGAAAGGAAAAAGAAAGTGGTTGCGCCAAAATATTTTTGGCAATTAAGTTTGTTTGCTTCGTTCCTGCTTTTTGCATACGGTTATTTTCGTGAAGATTTCACCATCATGCTTGGGCAGGCCATTACTTATTTTATCTATATCAGGAATCTGCAAATTTTGGGAGAATGGAAGTTCTTTCCAAAACTTTTGAGGACTCTTATTTTGGTGTTCCCACTGATGGTGATTGCCTGGTTTAATTTCAATTCCATCAATGAGATGGATATGATCACCATCCGAAGAAATATTCCATTGGCTCTGTTTTTTTTAGGAATTACCGCTCAGGTATTATTTACTTTCCGGTTTGTTTACCAGTGGATTTATTGTGAAGTTACAAAAGTTTCACATCTACCTTTAGGCTTTTGGCTTATCAGTTTGTCCGGCTCGCTTTTAATCATGATTTATGGTATTCTAAGGCAGGATGTGGTATTAATAGCCGGCCATTTGTTCGGGAGTGTGGTTTATATCAGAAACTTAATGTTGCTAAGAAAAGAATGGTTAAAAGAATCGAAGAAAATCCGTTGCTAAGTTTGTTCCTTATAGGAGCAGGACTGATGTTTTTTAATCTGGAACAACTTCAGATATCCATTATGGAAGCCAGAAATTTTCTGGTAACAAGAGAGATGTTTCATGACGGAAATTGGTTGTTAACTACATTGAATGGAACTCCACGTTACGAGAAGCCGCCTGCACCGGCTTGGTTTTCAGTGCCATTTGCGGCACTTTCAGATGGAGAAAGTCTGTTTTGGATGCGATTTCCAAATTCGGTGATGGCACTAGCAGGAGTTTTTATACTCTACTTTTGGGTAAAAAGTGAAACGGGGAATATTCGTCTATCCCTTTTTGCATCACTTATATTAGCGACATCATTTTACTATTTGGCCATTCGCTTCGAAGCGCCATCTGACACCCATACTCATGTTTGGTTGCTTGGAGGTCTTTTTTGCCTTCACCTTTTTCTAAAATCCAATGACATCAGATGGGAACTCCTGTTGGGAGCTTCTATACTAGCCGGCTTATCCATCCTTTCTAAAGGTCCGGTGGGTATTTACGCTCTGTTTTTACCTTTTATCATTGCGTGGTTTTGGGTCTATAAAGCACCGTTGTTAAAGAGCAAAATTGTATCATTATTTGTTTTTCTCATTTTAGCTCTGGTTTTTGGAGGCAGTTGGTATTTGTATGTACGTGTGGTTGATCATGAGCCTTTTATAGTTGTGGCAGCTCGTGAAACAGGAAACTGGACTTCCTATAATGTGCGTCCTTTTTATTATTACTGGAGTTTCTTTGTGCAATCCGGGGTGTGGGCACTTCCGGCTTTGGCGGGACTTGTTTTTTATCCGTGGATAAAAAACAAAGCAGAGAATCCCGATTTGTATAAGTTCTCCCTGATTTGGAATTTACTCTCAGTTGTATTGCTCTCAATCATCCCTGAAAAGAAATCACGATATCTGGTTCCGGTTTTGATCCCGATGGCAATTAATACAGCCATTTTTATGCATACATATATCAAAATGTTAAAAAGCAAGGAGATTAAGAATGCAAGCCTGTTAAGTTTTGTCTTGATTGGCATTTCATCTCTCGCTGCCATGGCTTTTCCGTTTTTGATTTTTGTGGTTGAATTTAAGGCTATTGAAAGTTGGATTTGGTATTTATCGAGCTCTGTTCTGTTTATGCTTTCGGGAGGATATTTGTTATACAGCATTTGGAAGCGTGAAATGGTAAAATCATTCTATTTGGTAGTTGGAATTCATGTGTTAATCACCGTTTTCGGTTTACGAGCCATCGATTATTTACCAAGAAACGAAAATTACCGTTCGGTTAGTGAGTTTCAAAACCCCAAAAAACTGCCGGTTTATAGTTTTGGCTTAATCAGTCCGGAGGTAATATGGGAAGTAGGCAGCAAATTACCTATTGTAAATAAAGAATTAAATAATCAGAATGGGGAGTTTCTTGTTTTTGTGGATAGAGATCATGAGGCTGAGTTCTTGAATCAATTTAGTGATTGCGAATTTGAGAGTTACGATTCTTTTGATAGAAATTTCCTCCCCAGTGAAGGCAGCCGGGGATATCGGCAACGACATCTAATTGAAGTTTACCTGGTGAAGGACTAATTACTCTTGCAGTTCGCCTTTTCCCTGTCGGATGATTTCAAAAGGGAAGGTGGTGCAATCCACAATGGTGGATGCTTCGTTATCGCCATATCCGCCATCAATAACAATATCTACCTGGTTGGCATACTTTTCATGAATCAATTCCGGATCGGTGGTGTATTCCAAAATTTCATCCTCATCGCGGATGGAGGTACTTAAGACCGGATTGCCAAGTTCTTTTACGATTTCCAAAATGATTGGATTATCAGGTATCCGAAAACCGATGGTTTTCTTATTGTTTTTGAATAGTTTCGGTACGTTGTTATTGGCCGGAAGAATAAAAGTGAATGGACCAGGCAGATTCTTTTTGAGAGCTTTAAATATATTGGTGTCCAGGGCTTTGGTGTAAACCGAAAGATGACTCATGTCGTGACAAATAAAGGAGAGGTGATCTTTTTTCAGGTTTAACCCCTTTATTCTTGCTATTTGCTCAACAGCCTTGGCGTTGTTTATGTCACAACCCAATCCATACACTGTATCGGTGGGATAAATTACAAGTCCACCACCTCTTAAAACCTCCACTACTCTTTGAATTTCGCGTGGGTTGGGATTCTCCGGGTAAATTTTAACTATCATGACAATGAATTTTGGTTGTTTAGCAAGCTCAGGTACTTACAAATATAGTGAAAAGTGCTCTATTGTCATTGTATTTATTTTTGATTAAGGGAGTAGAATATAAAACCTGCTAGGTTTATAATTCTATATATCTATTATTTTAGATGTTTTAAGTGTTTTTGCTTTTTATTGGGGAACTGGCGTGAAGATGTATTCGTATAAACAGCGATTAGTTTTACACTAATCGCTGTTTCTAAATAAGTTTTCTAAATAAATATTTGTGTGGATATGAATGAGTTTTTAAAAGAAGGATTGACAAGCATAGCAGTTATTCCTGTTGCCTGGTTTTTGTTGCGTTGGTTGTTTGGAAAATCCATCATGTTTTCCATGGGTTTTAAGTTGGTCGTTTTTATTATATATGTTGGGTACGTCTCTTCTGTAAAGTACATGCTGAGTGATACGATGGAAATGTTTGTAACACCTGTGAATGTAATTATAGGCTTTTTACTATTTGCAGACATCAATAAAACCATACGAAAGCCCTTGGACAAGGCTATTGGTCAAATAGTTTCATTAACTTCGGGTGACCTGGATGTAAAAGTTGAAAAAACCGATAGAAAAGATGAGTTGGGTGAAATGAATAACTCTATCGCAGTTTTGGTTGATAAGTTAAAAGAGATTGTATTGAAGATTGATGGTTACTCTACTTCGCTTTTAGCTGCCAGTCATCAGTTAAGCAGTTCTTCCGAACAGCTTTCACAGGCAGCCAATGAGCAGGCCTCCTCGGTGGAGGAGGTTTCTTCAACCATGGAGGAGATTTCTTCAAATATCGACCAGAACTCTTACAATGCCAAAAATACAGAGAAAGTATCGTCCGATGCAAGTCGTCTGATTTCGGAGGTGGCTGAACGCGCTAAAAAGGCCATGGATGCCAGTGCCGATATAGCAGACCGAATCACCATTATCAATGACATCGCATTCCAAACCAATATATTGGCTCTGAATGCAGCTGTGGAAGCGGCTCGCGCCGGAGAAAATGGTCGTGGTTTTGCAGTTGTTGCCACTGAGGTTCGAAAATTGGCGGAGAGAAGTAAGCTTGCAGCTACCCAGATTGTTGAAAAAAGTAACATCAGTCTTGAGTTGGCTCAAGGAGCCGGTGGTCTCATGGGTGAAGCCATTCCGAAAATATTTGAAACCACACAGATGGTTCAGGAAATCAGCGCAGCAAGTGTTGAGCAAAGCTCAGGTGTTGCCCAGGTTAATGAAGTGATGGCGCAGTTCAACGATATTTCACAGCAAAACGCTGCCTCTAGTGAAGAGCTCTCTTCAAGTGCTGAAGAACTTGCCAACCAGGCAGCCCATTTAAAGGAAGTGATTGCCTACTTTAGGTCTTCAGAGATGGAAACATTATCTTGTGAGTTATAATCAGAAAGGTGACTGTTACATTTTGTAATGGTCAATATAAATAAAGATGCGCAGCGAAACATCGCTGCGCATCTTTGCTTGAAGTAGCTATAATAAGACGTAATACAGCTTTTTAATTATTTCAACGGGTTCTCAATTTTTCCTGCGAACAGAACTGCTCCGCTGGATTTTTCGTTGATGGTAAATACAAAAGGACGGTCAACTCTGAACTGAGGCGTCGCAGGTGGCATACTGGTAGTTATAAACCCAATACTGGTAGCCGCTGCTGCTTCGGTACCTCTTTCGTCTACCTCTATAAATGTTTTATGCACCACATCACTGATGATGATTTTGTCGTTGGCAATGTTGTGAAAGCCGGTTACGTCATAAAAAGCCCGTTCCATTCCTAAGGCCTGCAAAGCTGGAATCAACTTAAATTTGCTCTCGGTTTTGAAGCGTGGCAGAAAAACTTCCACCTCTATTTTGCCATAATCATTTTTTAAGAAGTCTGTTGTTTCTTTGCTAAGCCCGGATATGATATCATCTGTAGAGATTCCTTCATGAGGGAGTAAAATGGTCATGAAATAGCTTTCGTTGCCGTAAGGCAATTTGATGCCACTGAAATTTTCCTGATGGAAAATTTCAAAATTTTCTTTTTGATGCATCATTTTTACCGAAACAGTTTCTCCATTTGAAAGATAAAAAGGTGCATTGGCGGTTTGTTTTTTATCAAATCGTGATGCCCATTCACCATTAAAGTAAACCGCATTAATGAGAAACAGGATGTGTTCAGGAGTAATCTCTTCAACAATGGAAGGTATCTTTCCTTTTGTTTTATTTTTTACCCAATTGTTTATGATATTAAGGGAATTGGTGGCATCGTTAAAATTCAAACCGGTTATCTCAGCATTGTAGTAATCTCTTAAACTTTGAAAAAAATCATCTTTTATGACATAGCCATCTCTGTACCAGGCTGAATTGACTACGCCTAATTCAACTTTTGGGTCCGCTGTTTCCAGTGCTTCGCGGAGATTTTTAAAGGCTCCGTTTAGTTCATTGGAAGTTTGGTATCCAAGAACATCAAGCATCTCTTCCAGGTTTTCGCCTGTTGCACCGTTAATGGCCATTCCAAAGGCCTGATTGATGCTCAGTGGAGAAATAACTACATTCTCTCCAGCCTCTGCCATGTCGTTAAGTTGTCTGAACAGATTCCATCCAAAAGCTTCGCCCTCTTCTATCACCTGAAGAGATTTGGTGGTAAATTCAACCTTTTCCCTGATGGGTTTCGGTTCGTAATCGTTTTTATCGCAGGATGCTCCTGTGAGCAGCAATGCCAACATTGAAAATGCTATGGTCGTCTTCATAATTAGAGAATTTATCGGGTTTGTTTTTCTTAAGATGCAGGATAGATTTAAGGTTGCGTAACTGAATCAAAAACCTTTCAAAATTTATCCAATCATTAATCGTGCGTTGGGATACCTGTATTTGGTATAAATTACCCGTCGGGTAAGAGCCAGCCCAAGTGTTAACGACCCAATTCGGCCTACAAACATGGCAAAAACCAGGATGGTTTTTCCCGTTGAGCCAAGTTCTGGTGTTATGCCCAATGAAAGCCCAACCGTTCCAAAAGCAGAAATTAACTCGAAGAAAATGACTTTAAAATTGAAATCAGGTTCGGCAATTAAAAGCAGAAAGGTGAACAGAACGATTAATGATACTGCCGAGAAAAGCACTGCATAAGTTTTATTTACATAAACCCATGATATGTTCCGGTTGAAAAATTCCACATGCTCTTTGCCTCTGAGGTTAGCCCATGCCGCTTTAAGTGCGACTGCAAAGGTGGTGGTTTTAACTCCGCCTCCCGTTGAGCCTGGGGAGGCTCCGATAAACATCAACAACATAAACAGAAAAATTGATGGTGATGACAGGATTGAGGTATCTACTGTGTTAAACCCTGCTGTTCGTGTGGTGACCGACTGAAACAGTGAGGCAACCAATTTTCCGTGCAATGGGTAATCCTTAAGCGCATTGTTATGCTCCAATAGAAAAAACAGTACAGTGCCTGTGATGATTAATGCTGCAGTAACGTATAATACCAGTCGAGTGTTTACCAGTAATTTTTTCCATGGATGGCGTTTTCTGTCTTCTCTGTTTTTTTTAGCAAACATATCTTGCAGCACCAGAAATCCCAATCCGCCAATTACAATAAGGAGAGCTACTGCCATGTGCATAAAATATTGATGACGAATACCTTCATGATAGAGATTGTCGGCATACAAGGAAAAGCCGGCATTGTTAAATGCCGACATGGCATGAAACAATGAGAAGTAAAACTTTTCGGTGAAATTTGCGAATTGTACTTCTTGCCCCCATGAGAAATAAACCAACCATATGCCTGCAAACTGAATGATGCAGGCGTATATTACTACATTTCTGAGAATTGCTTGTAAATTGGCCGTTTGGTCGGTGTCAAGAAATCCCTTTATAACACCTGCTGCGTGTAAGCTTCCGGCTTTATGGTATAAACTGCCAATAAAGGTGGCAATGGTTAGCATGTTTAAGCCCCCGGCGAAAATGAGACATAATATTACCACTTGCCCTTTAAAGGAGAAATATGTCCCTGTATCAACAACGGTAAGTCCTGTAACACACGCGGCACTGGTTGAGGTGAATAATGCATCTATCCAGGAAATGGTGCCTGTAGTTGTCATTTCCGGAAGATGCAAAAGAATCGTTCCAATGATTATTAAGGTTAAAAATGAAAAGGCCAGCAACGCTGCCGGATTTAAAGGAATGGCTCGCAACCTGACAGAAGTTTCTTTAAGTGTGCTGAAAAACAGAATGATGAAAAAGAACTGTAGGAGAGAGAAGTAATCCTTTATGTCAAGAAAGGAAAATAAATCTAATAGTAGGTTGGAGCCTGAAATCCAATAGTAAATGAGTTCAAGGCTTAAATATGATACAATCAGGAATTGGTTAATCTTTTTTCGGACTGTTTTTTTGTAAGAAATTGAGAAAAACAGCTTGGATATGAAGGAAATGATAAAGAAATCGAGGTTGCGCCTAAAAATCCACATCAACATGATGTTTTTTTCAAGCGAGTGCGAATACCCATGATAATAAATCAGCACAGCTGCTCCAAACAGGTAAAATAACAACACTAACCTGTTAATAACAAGTGATGCAATAGCTCTGTTGTCGTAGATGAAAATGGTTACATTTTCACGAAAACGCATGAAATTCATAGCTGGTTCGTTTCAATAAATCGCTCAATGTTTGTTCTTTTTCCAAAAAGAACAAGAACATCCTCTTTTTCAATAACGGTATCTCCAGTGGGGATGCCTGAGATTATTTTATGAGAGTTTTTGCCTGATTTCATGGTGGTTACCAGGTTTATTGAATGGAGCCTGCGCATTTTAATTTCAGCAAGAGTCTGCCCAATGATTCCTTCAGGTGCATGAATTTCCATGATACAGAAATCTTCCGGCAAGTCAAGAAAAGAGACAATGGAAGGGTTTATCAGGTGTTCAGCCACGTTGATTCCAACCTCTTCTTCGGGAAGGAAAACTTCACTGATTCCAATTTTCTGAAGAATGAGTTGTTGATTCTTGCCACGAGCTCTTGCCATGATTCTTTTAACTCCTAAATCCATCAACAAGGTGGTGGTGAGCAGCAATTGTTCAAAATCTTCGCCAATGGCAACAACAACAGCATCAAAAGATTGGATGTCAACTGAAAGCAGTGCTTTTTTCTCAGTGGCATCAAGTGCAACGGCGACAGCCACGCTGTCGGCAATTTCATCAATGTAGTGTTCGTTAATATCTATTGCTAAAACTTCAATTCCTCTTTTTGCCAGTGTTTTAGCAATTGCGGAACCCAACTGTCCCAGTCCGATTACCGCTATTTTTTTGTCGACCACAGTTGTTAATTATATATAGTTATGCGTAGTCTAATTTACTGAGAATATTTTGGCGGTTATACAATTTTATGATTTCTTTTCGAAAAACCTCACAGGTTTTTCGAAAACTGATTTTGGATATATATTATAAAAAACCCTGATTTTTAAGCACTTTCATCAGCTCATTGGAAAAGTGCTCATTGTCTGATTTTTTGTATCTGACATCAGTAAAAACCTGTGCCAATGTCTCTTTGTTGTTCTCTTTTACAAAATTTTGATACTTCGGATTGTTCTCTTTTTCCTGGTAAATCCGGTCTATATCCTCCGGAGAGTAATCTTTGTAGGTATCGTGGTGGATCACAGCTTCAAGTGGTAAGCGGTCGGTGAGTTCGGGTTGCTCATCAGCATATCCCAGTGTGACGGTGGTGATGGGAACGACTCCTTTTGGCAGTTTCAGAACATCTATTATTTTTTGAGCATTGTAAGTTGTGGTGCCATAGTAGCAAATTCCAAGACCTTTGGCTTCCGCGGCTATACAGACATTTTGAGCCACCAGCAACGCATCAATGGCAGCCGTCATAAACGAGAGAAAGTTGTCGTATCCCGGTTCTGCCTTTCGCTGTTTGCACCATTTGTTAAACCGGTTAAAATCTGCACAGAATGTTAAAATTACAGGAGCCTGCAATACTCCCGGCTGATTGAAATGAGCCGGAGCTAATTCTGCTTTAATTTTTTCAGCGGTGGTAGCAATAATGCTGTAAACCTGCATGTTGCCGGTGGTGGAAGCACGGCATCCGGCTTCGAGGATGGAGTTGAGCAGCTGTTCTTCAACTTTCTGATTTTTGTATTTTCTAATGGAGCGGTGTGCTTTTAATGCGTCAATGGTCTGCATAGTATTATTGTTTGGATATAATATTAATCGAAATTATAAAATAGTTGGGTAGTAGCAACAAAATTGGACTCTGTTTATATTTTTGTTTTTAAGTTGCTTCTGATGCTTCGGAAGAACTCACCTATATTCATGCTCCAGTGTGTTGAAGCGTTGGACATGGTTCGCTTTATGTAAGACAATCTTTAATGGGCAGAATTTAAATCAATTATAGAATTACAGATGTTATATACTTATTTTGCAATTTGGCTTTCGAAGAAATCCAATATTAGATTTGTCATTTTTTTGTAAGCATGCCTGTACTGAATCAGATCCACAACATTTTCGGTTTCCAAAGGATCTTTTTTATAGTCATACATTTCTTTAGCAATTAGCAACGAGTCATTATATGGTTGTGTTGTTCTGAAACCATCCCCGATCCAGTAAGTTAGGCGATACCTATTGTTTCTGATACTGTACCCCATTACGTCCCCATTTCTTCGGGGATACTGACTTACAGCAATTTCTTTGACTTGATGTTCAGGGTTTTTTAACACTGGGACAAGGCTTACTCCGTCCAGATTATCAGGAAAGGTAATTCCGGAAAGTTCACACAGAGTAGGAAACACATCTACAAATTCAGAAACACTGTTTGTTACTCCCGATTGAAATCCGGGGGCAGATATAATGAGTGGTGAACGAGTAGCTTGTTCAAAATTGGTGTGTTTACACCACAAATCATGATCGCCTAAATGCCATCCGTGATCACCCCAAAGAACAACTATAGTGTTTTCAATTAAGCCTGATTCTTCCAGGTAATCCAATAACTTTCCAATTTGAGCATCAACATAAGATGTTGATGCATAATAGCCATGTATCAGTTCTCTCTGTTTATACTCAGGAAGTCCTATTCCGTATGGCTGATCCGAAAAACTTGCCAAAGGGGGTATGTCGGTATACGAACGTAGTTCTCCCGAGTTATGATATGCAATGGCCGGGCTGTTTTTTGCTTTTTCTTGAAACGGAGCAATTGGCATCTCCTCTCTATCATATAAATCCCAATATTTTTGAGGAGCAACAAATGGCAGATGAGGCAATTGATAACCTACTGCAAAAAAGAAAGGTTCATTGTCTGTGGCAAGTTTAGCAAGAGTCTCAAGAGCCAATAAAGTCATTGCCCCATCGTTGTATGCATTGTCTTTTACTTCAGCCGATTCAACAGAGGGTTTGAAGTATTGTAATGCATATTGTATAGCATCGTTTCCGCTTAGGCCTTTGTCATTTGCCTTTTCAATATATTTTTGAGCAATTTTTCTGTTCTCGGGGTTTTGATACCAATACAGCATTGGGCGCTGATTATTATCATAATATTCGTTGCTTGTCCTCAAATATGGCTCACTCCACGAATGTTCGTCCTGTTGTTGATTTACCGACCGAAAATCATAAACCTTACCTACTCCCAAGGTTTTATAACCATTTTCCATAAAATGCTGAGGTATGGTAATAATATCGGGGCGCTTATCTCTCATTTGGGTGTTTAAATCCCACACCTGAGTATAATCGGGGCGTTTACCTGTCATTATGCTCACTCGAGATGGTGCACAAATTGCCATCTGACAATGGTTTTCCAAAAATACTGTCCCCATATTGGCCAAGCGATCCATGTTAGGAGTCTGAATCATCTCGTTACCGTATACTCCCATTTTAGGTTTTAAATCATCAATGGCAATAAACAGCACATTTGGCTTTTCAGTATTTTCATTCTGAGCATTGCCTTGAAGCGGTAAAGCAACCAGCAATGCATTGCCCAGCATACTTGGAATTATTATATGTCTCATCTAAATTTTTGGTCTTTATTTATGATATACAACAGCGCTATTTTTAAAGCCGGCTCTTACTCCAATGGCCGAAACCAAATCGCCTTCGCTGAGCTCAATTGCTTCAGTGTATAAGAACCAGTGATCGGGATGATGTCCCTGTCCATTTATTTGATATGCAATTGAAGATCCTTCAGTAGCAGCTATTATATGCAGCTTTCCATTTGCCATTTCAAACCTGGGTTTTTTAACCACTTGCTGTTCATTATGCGGATAAAACATCTCGCGGGTTTCTACCTCGGGGATATGCCACATCTCGTTGTATTCTGTATCCCATTTCTCAAATTTATTCCGCAATCGGGAGATATGTTCCTGATAATCGGGATGCTCAATTAAATTCCTTATTTCATGTGGATCGTTCTGCACATCATAGAATTCTTCCTCCCCTCTAATGTTTTCAAAGTAAATTCGTTGTGTTTCGTTCAATTCATCGTTTTCGTATAGCTCTATCATCCTTTTCATCATAGGCATTTGCATGCGATATGTTACAGGCATAAATTCCACCTGATTAGGATAGTAATTTCTGATGTATCTGTAGCGTTCATCTCTAACAAAGCCTTGTTTGTCAATTTGTTCGTCCATTCGGTTTCTGCCGCCAAATACATATTCGCGGGGCTCTTCAGTATATTTTCCTAAAAAGGATTTGCCATGTATGTATTCAGGGGGTTTTATTCCGGCTAACGACAATATTGTAGGCGGCACATCAACAAATGAAGCTAATCTGTTTTCAACTTCGCCGGCTCTGTATCCATTAGGATACCAGACTATAAACGGCACATGTGTTCCACTTTCTTTGATGCTCCGTTTTTGTCGTGGTAAAGGCCCTCCATGATCAGAGTAGAAAATTATGATTGTACTATCCAATAGCCCGGCTTCCTCTACCTCCTTTATTAAATGATTGACCTGTCTGTCCATTTCATGTATATTGCTATACATCACTGCAATATCATGGCGGATTATTGAATCATCGGGAAAATAGGGTGGAATCGGAACATCTGCCGGGTCAACTGTAAGGGGTAAATGGCCACGTGCCCATACTTGTGATTCGTGTGATACAAACAAATTGAAAATTGAGAAAAATGGTTTACCCTTCGGTTTATTTCTCCAATGGGCTTGATCCCCATCTTCATCCCAGGCAGTTAAGGGTGAAGCAAACTGATAATCGGTTTTACTGTTGTTGGTGCAGTAATATCCTTCCTCCCTTAGAAACTCGGTAAAACATTTAACCCCTGTAGGCAAAACCACTTCGTATACCTCTATATTCTCTGGAATCCATTTATAGTCACTTCCATCGGGGCTGTAATTTCGCATGTGGTTGGCTCCAATAGCTGTTGGGTACATACCGGTTATGAGCGATGCCCGGCTTGGGGCACACACCCCGTTATTGGAATACATGCTGGTAAATTTTATGCCTTCAGCAGCCAGTTGGTCAAGCCGGGGAGTCTGAGCTACAGGGTCGCCATAAACTCCAAGAAAAGGACTTATGTCCTCGCACGATATTACCAGAATATTTGGACGAAAAGGTAAAACAGAATTTTCGTCAACAGCTTCCTGGCAACTAAAGAGTATCAGTCCGGCTCCAAATAAACTGCTTGTTTTGGCTATAGAGTGTAGAGATGGTTTAAATATCATAGCAGCAATTTTATGGTTTAATTATATGCTTATCTGTCTGAAATGGTTTAGCATCCTGTGCACATCAAAGTTAAGAGAATGATTTTGTTGAGCAAGAAAAATGGATAGTATCTGCAATTTCACTTGTTTTATATTTGTTGTTTTTTTAAACTTACATGTGTGTTTTGTATTTCGAAAGAGAAAATAATTATAAGATGAATCGAGTCCCGAGACTTCGGGACGAGTTCCGTGTGGTTACTTAAAATCAAATTTTAGACACATGAAATCATTTAAGCCATTAAATTCTGTGTTGGTAAAACCAGCGGGTCCCGATTGTAACCTCAATTGTACTTATTGTTTTTATCTCGATAAATCAGAACTATTCAATGAAAGCAAGACTCATCGTATGAGTTTCGATTTACTTGAGATATTAATAAAACAAGTAATGGAGCAGTCGGGTTCGCATGTATCGTTTACCTGGCAGGGTGGTGAGCCAACCCTCATGGGCATTGAGTTTTATGAAAATGTAATTGAACTTCAAAAGAAATATGGCAGAGGTAAAGTTGTTGGTAATGGATTGCAAACCAATGGTTTGTTGGTTGATGAGGAGTGGGCTGCGTTTTTAAACAATCATAATTTTCTTGTTGGTTTATCCATCGATGGACCTAAGCATGTACACGACAATTATCGCAAGTTCTCTAATGGAGCCCCTTCATGGGAAAGAGTGTACCAAAGTTTGTCTTTGTTGAAGGAATATAATGTGTCGGTTAATGCAATGAGTTGTTTAACTTCGTATTCGTCTCAATTTGCCGAAGAAATTTACAATTTCTTTAAAGCTGAACAACTTAAATGGATGCAATTTATTCCAATTGTGGAAACCTCACGAAATGGAACCCGTTATGCAGCTGAATTTTCGGTTACGGCCGAGGATTATGGACACTTTTTAATTGAATTATTCGATTTGTGGACTCGTGATTTTGAGAATGGTGAGCCTACCACTCATATACGTGAATTTGAATCTTTGTTTTTTGCCTATGTGGGAATGCAGGCTCCTGAATGTTACATGCAGGCAGAATGTGGGACATACCCCACAATTGAGCATAAAGGTGATGTCTTTGCATGCGATTTTTTTGTAGAAACAAAATGGAAATTGGGCAATATAAAGAATTCCCGCTTAATCGATCTTTTGAACTCACAAAAGCAACAGCAGTTTGGTAAGCTAAAATCAGTATTGCCTCAAAAGTGCCGGAGGTGTTCATGGTACAGATATTGTTTGGGAGGTTGTCCAAAAGATAGGATAAAAGACATTCGCGACAGTGGCATGCCTCGTTTTTGTAAAAGCAATAAAATGCTACTGGAACATGCTGATGGTTTTTATAAAGAGCTCGCACAGAAATGGCACGAAAAACAAAACAGCAATCACTTCAATTCAATAAAATCCTATAATGCAATCAGGGATTTTTTAGGATAAAAAAAGGCTGCCCCTTTCTGAGACAGCCTATTCCTTTTGTCTGTTATATTCTTAAATGAGCTTAAGCTTTTGCAATTCATCTTTCAATGCATTTCTAGTGGCATCCTCCATGGTGCAAAGCGGAAGCCTGAATGTTTCATTCACCTTTCCCATTAATGCCAGAGCTGTTTTTACAGGCAATGGGTTTGATTCTGCAAACATATGCTCCATTAAAGCCTTGTATTTAAAGAATAAGCTTTTCGATTTCTTCACATCTCCATCCAAAGAAGCAATCATTAGTTCATGAAAATCTTTAGGAACTAAATTTGCCACTACTGAGATACAGCCATCGGCTCCCAAAAGGTTTGCCGAAGTAGCCAAAAAGTCGTCGCCGCTGTATACTTTGAATCCTTCCGGACGGTTGGCCAGTAATTCAGCAAATACGCTCATGCTTCCGCCTGCTTCTTTAATGGCTATGATGTTTTTATGGTCTTTTGCCAATTGAATAGCCAGTTTTGCCGAAATGCAGCTGCCGGTTCGTCCGGGAACGTTGTAAAGAATAATTGGCAGGTCAACCGCTTTTGCAACACCCGAAAAGTGTTGATACATCCCTTTGTCAGATGGTTTGTTGTAATATGGGGCAACTACAAGAAGAGCATCTACACCAGCTTTTTTCGCAGTGTTTGAATATTTTATACAATCTTTAGTGGAGTTGCTTCCTGTTCCTGCAATGACAGGTATGCGGCCATTGACTATTTTTACCGTACGCTCAATCATCATGGCATCCTCTTCTTCCGAAAGAGCCGGAGTTTCGCCGGTGGTTCCGCAAACTACCAGACCATCGGTTCCCTGTTCAATGTGCCACTCTACAAGCGAGTCATAAGTTTCAAAATCAATATCACCGTTTTCTTTAAAAGGCGTTACTATTGCGACAATGGAGCCGCGCAGATTATCAATCTTCATAATGTATGAATTTATCTTTTTCGATTTTTTCTGAAGCTAGAGTAGGAATTTTCACATTCCGCTACTAAACCGTAAAGATACTGAAAAGAAAATGACTGTACAAAAAGAATTAAATTTCAATTATTCCCATAATTGGGGATATGTGTAATTGGCCTAAATATAGTGTTTTGGAGTGTTTTTGTCTTTTTTATCCTTATAACTGTTCAAAAAAATCCCAACTATAGGTGATTGATGATGCTCACAATTAGGCTTTACTTTGTATAGAAAGAATCTAAATAGTATCAGGTGGTTAATATGCGAATTATGCACGAAGTGCATAATTCTTTACCACATCATCCTTAACAAAAACTACATGTATGAAACTCATTTGTAAGTCATCCAATGGACAAATTACTTTTTGCCCATGCGCCAATCTATTTCATTTGGAGTTTGGAAATTTGTTGCTCACTCTCAGTTACGAAGAGTTGAAGCAGATGCATGGTTATGTTTGTTCTATCGACCATGAACATTACCTGAATCTCAATAAAGATTCGTTTAACAGGCGTAAATTGTTGTTGAATATTGGAGCCCGAAAGATGTATTTCTGCCTTAATTCTTCAGAATTTTTAGAATTGAATGACCTGTTGTCTTTAAGGAAGAAACCGGGTTTATTAAATAACAGCACTCTGGTGGAGCAAGGAATAGCGCTGAACTGATTTCCCGAAATGCTTTTCGTGAATTTGTCAATATTTACCTTAATCGTTATAAAATCAATACAATGGATAAAATTGCAATTTTTTATGGTTCCTCAACTGGAAATACCAAAACAGCTGCCAACGCGATTGCTAAACAACTTAATGGTTATGATGTTTACATTGGTGACATTGCCAATGCAGAACCTTCGCATGTTTCTGGGTTTAATTTACTGATTTTTGGGGTTTCAACGTGGGGATATGGCGATATTCAGGATGATTGGGAGATTTTTCTTCCAAACCTGGAAAAGATGGATTTAACAGGAAAGACCATCGCTCTTTTTGGTCTTGGAGATGCTGAAGCTTACCCGGATACTTTTGTTGATGCGATGGGTGATTTATATGAGACAGTTGTAAAGAATGGAGCCCGGGTAGTTGGTCAGGTTCCGGTTGATGGTTATAACTTCTCAGAATCACGAGCAGTGATAGATGGCCGCTTTGCCGGCCTCCCGCTTGATGAGGACAATGAGAGTGATATGTCAAGCACCCGGATTGAAAATTGGGTTTCCGATTTGAAGAGCTGTTTTAATTGATTATTTCTATCTATTTTCTTTTAGCCTTTCTTTACCACCTGCATACAGTAAATTTCGTGTGTGGGTGGTTTTTTTTGGGGGAAACAAAACAAGGGAGGGTGTTTTCTACACATTTTTCGAGCAATAATTATTCAGGGCTTAAAGTTTAAAGAAATATTAGGGCAGATTAAATATTGCAGCGTAAAAAGCCTTATCTTTGTTTTTCGATTATGGTAAAACTGTTTTGTTCCAAATCAGTTTGCAAGGGAATGCCGTGAGAATCGGCAACAGTACCCGCTGCTGTAATTCCGTTATGCTCAGCATAAAAAGCTTTTAACACTTCAGGCCACTTTCGGAAACATTCCAAGGGAAGGCGTTAAAAGTCGGGAAAGTCAGAAGACCTGCCATTATTAAACCAAACGAATAAACAACTTCCGGGATTAGAAGTGAACATTCAAGCAAAATGCAATTATTTTCTTTTATAGTTTCTAATTTGTTTGTTTATACATCCTCGGGATTTATTGTTCTTACAGAGAATTGCAATAAATGGTCTTGTGAATTTGGGGGTCATAGACTGAGAGATTGATATTTGTTTCATTAGGGGTATTTATAATCATGTAACTCGTCCCGAGCCTTCGGGACGAGTTACTCCGACAAGTCGGAGCAGGCTTCTGGTCTATAAAATTTTAAACTATAAACACCTGAATTAACTTTTTATGTATGACAAAACAAACTGAGAAAACCGGGATTCTGCTTGTGGCTTTTGGGTCATCGGTAATTGACGCACATACGGCTTATGATTTTATTCATGAGAAAGTTCAAAACGCCTATCCTGATATTGAGGTGCGTAGAGCCTACACATCAACCATTGTGCGAAAAAAACTGACAGAGCGAGGGCGGGTTGTTTTATCTCCTGCTGCGGCTCTTACACAGATGGCCGACGATGGTTTTACGCATGTTTCGGTTCAATCCCTGCATGTTATTCCGGGACATGAATTCCACGATCTATTACAGATAGTCCGAGGAGTAAACGGGCTTCCCAAAGGTTTGAAACAGGTGACAGTGGGTAGCCCGCTGCTAACAGAGCATAATGATTACGTAAGAGTTTCCGAAGCCATTCACAGGTTTTCCAAATCATTTAAAAATAATGATGAGGCTCTTGTTTTAATGGGGCATGGAACCAACCATTCGGCCAATATCTGTTATGCCGGTTTGCAGGAGTATTTCAGGAGAATTGATTCCTCCATTTTTGTGGGAACCATCGAGGCGTTTCCGACCATCGAGGACATCATCCCACAACTTCAGAAGAATGGCTTCAGGCGTATCTGGTTGATGCCTCTTCTTACCAGTGCTGGCGACCACGTGTTGAATGATATGGCCGGCGATAATGAAAACAGCTGGAAATCTGTGTTGGAATCTCAAGGTTTTGAGGTAATGATAAATAAAACAGCTCTGGGTTTGATGGATGAGGTAGTGGATGTTTGGGTGGAGAAGATACGGCTACAGGCATGTGGCAATTGAGGCTGCCTCAATTGCCGGTCATGAATTTCATTACTCAACTTTAAAAGAAAAGCACAAACCCTATCCTTGCAGTGTAAAAATTGCACAAGGGGCTTAGGTTGATATGCCCTTTTATAAAAAGAAAAATTGTTTGGCTTCTTATATGCATCTTTATTGCGGTGAGAAGCATAAAATGAGTGAGTTATTAAATCTTCTTTCAATTAAGGCAAAATAATGAGTAGTACGTTAAATCAACAGAATTTTCCCATAACTGGCGTTGGATTAGGTCCGGGCGATGCGGAACTTATTACTGTAAAAGGCTTAAAAGCCTTGCAGCAGGCAGATGTGGTTTATTATCCGGCCACAAGTAAGAATGAGGGTAGAACTATCAGTTATTCTTTAAAAATTTTAGAAACATATCATCTCAAAGCACAACTCAAACCGATGCTGTTTCCTATGAAATCGCAACGGCGGGTTGAATACTATGAAATCGCATATAAAGCCATCAGGACAGATGCATTGCAGGGATTGAAAGTTGCGGTAGTAAGTGAAGGAGATTTGCTGTTTTACAGTACTTTTGGATATCTTTTGCCGATGTTTAAAGAAGATTCTATAAAATGTGAGTTAATTCCGGGCATACCTGCGTTTATTCATTCTGCATCAATAGGACAATTGCCTTTGGTTGAGGAACAGGAAGATATGACTGTTATTGCCCGACCTGATTCGTTTTCGCAAGTAGAACAGGCCATAGAAGAGCACAGCACGGTGGTTGTTATGAAAATGAGTATTCTTAAAGATGATTGGGCTCAATTTCTTAAAAGCTGCAATAGGTCATTCTTTTATATCGAAAAGGCTGGAACACCGGAACAGTTCACAACCACCAATGCCGCAGAATTAGAAAATCGGGAGATGCCATATTTCTCTTTAATAATTTTTACATCAAAGAATTAATCACCGTTCGAGAAAAAACTTATCGTGAGCAATACAATATTTATAACCGGAATTGGTCCCGGTGACCTTAAGTATTTAACGCCACAGGCGTTTAATGCGTTAAACCGGTGCGATGTTTTTGTAGGATACAAATTGTATTTACAAATGATTGCGCCATTAACCGAGGGAAAGGAGACGTTTTCATCGGGGATGAAGCAGGAAACGAAGCGGGCAGAGGAGGCTTTTCGACTGGCCGAATCAGGGAAATCCGTGGCCGTGGTTAGCAGTGGTGATGCAGGGGTTTACGGCATGGCATCTTTGTTGTGGGAGATGAAGATGAAGAATAACTCGCCCATTGAACTGGAGGTTATTCCGGGTATAAGCAGCATGTTTGCCGCGGCTGCATTGTTGGGGGCACCGTTGGGACACGATTTTTGCGCTGTTTCTATGTCGGATTTGCTTACGCCATGGGAAACCATTGAAAAGCGAGCTTTAGCTGCCGCAATGGGAGACTTTGTCACTGCCGTTTATAACCCGGTGAGTAAGGACAGGTTTTGGCAATTGATGCGTTTGAAAGAGATTTTTCTGCAACACCGCAGTCCGCATACACCTGTTGGCATTGCAAGGCAGGTGGGGCGCCCTGAAGAGGAAACATCGGTAACAACTCTCGAACAACTTGATGCTTCTTCAATTGATATGCTGTCGATGGTTATTATTGGAAACTCTCAAACACAATTGTTTAACGGAAAATTAATTACGCCTCGCGGATACAGCAATAAATATGGGGTTGATAAGAGTGAGATCAAGCCCGGCCGACAAATAATGCATCGCAGTTTTCATCAGATTTTGGATGAAATGGGTGATGTGTCTAACCTTTCGCCGGAGCATTTGTGGGTAGCTCTTTATTGCATTCATACCAGTGCCGATTTTTCAATATCATCTTTAATTGATGTGAAACCGGGTAGTGTGGATGTTTTGCACAACAAATTAAAAAGCAGTCAGTCACCTGCTATTATTACCGATTCGAACATGGGTGCCGAAGGTATTCGTAAAGGTATGATTGATAAGCTTGGCTTAACGGTTAAGTGCTATATTAACCATGAAGAAACTTTAGCTCTGGCAAATGAAAAGAACATTACCCGTGCACAGGCGGCTGTTCATGTGGCCATAGAAGAGCACCCCGATGCCATATTTGTGTTTGGGAATGCTCCTACCGGATTAATGGAGCTTATTCGCCTGAGCAGGAATGGGCATGCAAGCCCAACAGGTGTGATTGGTGTGCCGGTAGGTTTTGTTAACGTGAAAGAGAGTAAACACATGCTGAAGTATGGTTTGCCCAATATTCCGCAAGTGATTATTAAAGGAGGACGCGGAGGAAGCAACCTTGCTGCGACAATCATAAACGCAATTTTAAGTTGGGATGAGGCCGAAAACATGAACCCCGGCGAGGGTATGTAAGTTACGTTTAGTATTTATTGAAGTATAGTTTTAGCAGGACTTTATAAAACTCCCAAAAGAGCGATATCCATTAACCCGGTGTAACGGACCGGGAAAGAACGAGTAATGGAAATCAAAGCCCCAAAGGGGCGTAATCACTAACATTATCCATTCATGCACATTACATTAATAGGCATTAGCGACAATAAGCCCGATCTCTCCAATCAAATTAAAGAGATAATTTTGGAAGCTGCCATCTTTGCCGGTGCATCCCGGCATTATGGTCTGGTTGCTCATTTGCTGCCGGCTAACGCTAAATGGTTAATGATTAGTGTGCCGTTGGATGATTTTTTATCTCGGCTTGAAGATTGTTCGCAAAATGTAGTTGTTTTTGCATCGGGCGACCCTCTGTTTTTTGGAATCGGGAATACAATTAAAAGCAGATTTCCTAACTTAAGTATTGAATCCTTTCCGGTGGCAAATTCACTGCAATCGTTGGCAAACAAACTACAGGTTAACTATGGGCTTTATCGCACTTTGTCGCTAACAGGTCGTAGTTGGCATCTTTTCGACCAATCTCTTATTAACGGAGAAACGCACATGGCCGTATTAACCGATAAAGTTAAAACGCCATCGGCAATAGCCACACGAATGTGCGAATACGGGTATCACAATTACAGTTTTCACGTTGGTGAGTGTCTGGGCGGTGAAAACGAAAGAATTACCTCAGCTCCGGTTTCTGATATGATTGGTCGTGATTTTAATCATCCCAACTGTTTGTTAATAGAGAAAACATCTAAAGGGCTTATACAAAAGGGTATACCCGACAATCTTTTTCATATTCTTGAGGAACGACCGAAAATGATGACTAAAATGCCAATTCGCATAACCACGCTGGCTTTAATGGAATTGCACCGGCGTGAAGTGTTTTGGGATGTGGGTAGCTGCACGGGAAGTATGGCCATTGAAGCAAAACTGCAAGCGCCTCATATGGAGGTTAGTGCCTTTGAAATAAGAATTGAAAGTGTTGATATAATCCCTGTTAACTGTAGAAAGTTTGGTGCTCCGGGTATAAGCCTCATTACGGGCGATTTTTGTGCCGGCAATCATCAAAACCTTGCACAACCAGATGCCATATTTGTTGGCGGATACGGTGGTAAGATGGAACAAGTTCTAAATCATTGCCATAAATATTTGAAAATAGGAGGCGTGATTGCTTTTAATGCAGTGTCAGACGATAGCAAGTCGAATTTTATGGAATGGATAAATCGGAATTCTTTTAAAGATTTATCTGTCACCGAAATTACGATTGATAATAATAACACCATCAATATACTAACAGCTCAAAAAGTTTAACCAATGCAAAGTAAAATTGCCATAGTATCATTTTCTAATGCAGGCAGCGACCTGGCTCTTCGTTTATGTTCATACGGATTAAAGGCCGATTGTTTTTCGTCGAAAGAGGTAAATATTGGAGAGTTGTTTAACTTGCGCAATGCAATAGTTTTTATAGGGGCTTTGGGAATATGCGTGAGGCAAATTGCGCCATTTCTTAAAGATAAGGTTAGCGACCCCGCAATTATAAATATTGATGTTAATGGTCACTATGTGCAACCTGTAACCGGTGGTCACAGGGGAGGTGCAAACCAATTGGCCGAAGAAATTGCTGCTCTTTTAGGAGCAATACCTATTATAACCACTGTTAGCGATACTGTAAACTTATGGCCGTTGGATTTACTGCCCAAACGTTATAACTGGGTCATGGAGACAGGCTCATCGCTCACAAAGCTGATGGCAGCTTTTGTAAACGAGCAGCCCACGGCTCTGTTGCTCGAAGCTCGTGACAACGGAACTTTATTTTTGGAGGAGAGCTTACCGGAGCATGTTACTTGTTTTTTCGATTATAAGGATATTGATGTTAAAAAATTTGATGTTATAATCGCGGTAACACCCTATCTGCGACCATTGGGCGAGAAAGTTATTTATTATCGCCCAAAGATGTTGCATTTGGGCATGGGATGCCAAAAGGATATAAACTCTGAGGTACTGAAAAGTAGTGTTGACAGTTTTTTAATTGATAACTGTTTTTCGCCATCATCAATAGCTTCGGTGGGTTCTGTAGAGCTAAAAAAGGATGAAAAGGCTCTTAATCTTTTGGCTGAGTCATTTGGTACCAAACTAACCATTTTTTCTGCCGAAGAACTTGCAAGTTACGATAGTAATTCTCCATCAGAATTTGTTAACGATGTTACCGGAACTCCATCGGTATCGGAGGCGGCGGCTTTTAAACTCGGCAATAATCTTCCTGTAATAACAAAACATACATTAAAAGTAAACGATAAATTTGCAACCATATCACTTTCGATTTGCAACCATAGAGAACGTAAAGGTTTTGTAGAGATAGTGGGAGCCGGGCCTGGCGACCCGCTGCTAATTACCGTTAGAGGTAAAATGATACTGCAAACAGCCGATTTAATATTATATGCAGGCAGTTTGGTGCCGGTTGAATTGACTCATTACGCAAAAAAAGGATGTACGGTTCGAAGTTCTGCCGGTATGGATCTACCTCATCAAATTGAGCTTATGAAATCATTTGCCGATCGGGGTTTGCTTGTAGCTCGGTTGCATACCGGGGATCCCTGTATTTATGGTGCAATACAAGAGCAAATGGCAGAACTTGATAAGTATAAAATACCATACCGCATAACACCGGGGGTCTCTTCGTTTCAGGCCGCCGCTGCTGCGCTTAAGTCGCAGTTTACAATCCCTGATGAAACGCAAACCATTATTCTTACGCGGGGAGAGGGTCGAACTCCTGTACCCGAAAAAGAGCAATTAAATAAACTGGCTCAGTCGCAAAGCACGTTATGCATATTTTTGAGCGCCACACTTGCCGAAAAAGTACAGCAACAATTATTGGAGCACTACCCGGCTAACACTCCGGTAGCTATCTGCCATAAATTAACATGGAAAGACGAGAAATTATGGCATTGCGACTTAATTAATCTGGCGGAAACTGTAGCACAAAAAAAACTTACCCTCACAACTTTAATAGTTGTTGGCAAAGCTATTAATAATAGAGAAGGGTTGTCGAGATTGTATGCTCCTGAGTTTAAGCATTTGTATAGATAGAGGTGGGTTTCTTCTGCCCGGGCTTTACCCCGGGTTAGGGGATTGCGCTCTTTTGGGGCTTGACACACAGGATTTAGTATGTTACAGGACTTAACGAATAATAGAACAGAGCCCCAACGGGGCGACATCACTTATCAATGATACTAATTTTTGGCGGAACCACAGAAGGATTGTTGGTGACAAATTTACTGGATATCCTTAACGAGCCCTATATATACCACACTAAGACAAAAACTTCTCAAAATGTGGAGGGGCTTCATTTACATGGCGCATTAACCGTCATGCAAATGGTTGAGTTGTACCAAATGAATTTTGTAAAGCTTATAATTGATGCCGCCCATCCTTTTGCCTCTGAACTGCACCGTAATGTTGCCGAAGCATCTCTTAAAACCGGAGTCGCTACAATTAGGTTTGAGCGGAATTTCCCGGCATTAGATGAAGAATCTGTAGTGCGTTTTGCCTCGTTCGAAGAGCTGGCAAAACATCTGACACATACATCTGACGCAACAATACTCGCTTTAACAGGCGTTCAAACCATCAAACACTTTTCAGCTTTGTGGGATAAAATGCCCATGCATTTCAGAATTTTAGATACCGAACAATCATTAGAAACAGCATTGCAAACCGGAATAAATAGAGAACTTATTCATCCCTCACCTGCACATATTAGCGAAGAGTCGTTAATTAACCTCATAAATAAAATTAAGCCTAAGATAATCATCACCAAAGAGAGTGGCGAAAGTGGATATTTCAGTTTGAAACAAAGAATTGCAGATAGATATGGTATAGAGTTCTGGGTAGTGTCAAAACCTGAATTACCGCGATATTCATTTTGTATTGACGAGGTTCGCGACCTACATCAATTAATACTTAAAATACGCAAGGAGCAATGGAAGGATGAAAATAACCTTAAATCGGGATACACCTCAGGCACCTGCGTAACGGCTGCTGCCAAAGCAGCTTTTGAGGCATTGCTCACAGGCAGGTTTCCGACTGATGTGGATATTAACCTTCCATCGGGAAAAACATTAAAAATAGCTACATACCCCGATAATATAAATCAAAATTCGGCATCGTGTAGCGTGATTAAAGATGCCGGCGACGACCCCGATGTTACGCACGCTGCTATTTTGGGATGCACTGTTGAACTCTCGCAAGAGCCGGGCATTACGTTCGAAAAAGGTGTTGGAGTGGGTGTTGTTACGCTGCCCGGTCTACAGGTAAAGCCCGGCGAACCGGCCATAAACGAAATCCCGCGAAAAATGATGATTCGTGTTATTGAGGAGTTATCTCATTTATACGATTACCATGGAGGAGTTATTGTAACGCCTTTTGTGCCTAAGGGGGAAGATTTGGCGCAAAAAACTTTTAACCCTCGAGTTGGAGTTGTCGGTGGAATAAGTATAATAGGCACGTCGGGAGAGGTTAAACCGCTCTCGCACGCAGCATTTTTTAAATCCATTGAACAACAGATTAAAGTTGTTGCTGGTATGGGCATTAATGAGTTGGTATCTACTGCCGGATTGCGCACCGAAAAACTTATTCACCACCTGTTTAGCCATTTGCCGCAACAGGCATTTATTCATCATGGCAATTTTATTGGCGATACGGTAAAACTTGCGGCTGAAAATGGCATCACCAAAATAACCGTAGGCATCATGCCCGGCAAGGCCATCAAACTTGCCGAAGGACACTTGAACACCCATAGTGCCGTATCGTCATTTAATTCCGCATTTGCATCGCAACTGGCTCGCGATTGTGGTTATAGTGCTGAAATTGTGTCCAAAATATCACAGCTCACACTTGCCAATGCCATTCAGGAGTTTATTCCTTTTGGAGAGGATGAGGCGTTTTATAAAATGCTTGGAGAGCTTGCAACAAAAAAGTTGTCAGATTTTGCTGTAAACAGATGTGTAGTAAATGTAATTATACAAATTTAGGGTGGAGGTAGTTTACAGTCAAAAGGACCGATTACAGGTGTATAGAAATACTAATATCGAAAGAGCCAGTATTTATTATGATTTTTGTTGTTTGTTGTTTTTGAGATATTTGCTGATTAGTCCGAGTAATTTTTGCTTATCAATTGGTTTTGATAAAAAATCATCGCAACCATGTTTAAAAGCCAATTGCTTGTCAGATTCTGTTGAGTAGGCGGTTTGAGCTATAATTGGGAGGTCCGGGAATTTGGATTTTAACTTTTCCGTAGCTAGAAGTCCGTTCATTACAGGCATTTTTTATCCATTAAGACAAGATCAATGTTCTTGTTTTTAACACATATCTCCAAGGCTTCCTGACCGTTTTTTGCATGTGTCAGGTTATAATTTCCGTCCGTTTCTGTTTCAAATAAAGCCTGTATGTACAAATAATTTACTTCTTCATCTTCGGCTACAAGAATGTTATGTTCGCCACTTCCGATTGAGCTCACATAATGGTTGTTTGAATCCTCTTGTTTTCTTAAAGGGATATACGGTATTGATACAATAAATGTGGAGCCTTTGCCTTTTTCCGAATCCAAAGTAATATCCCCTCCTAATAGAATTGCGTATTCCTTTGATATGGATAGTCCCAATCCCAAGCCACCATGTGTGTTGGATATTTCTTCATCTTCCTGTGAAAATCGCTCAAAAACTTTATGATGATTTTTAGATGCAATACCAATTCCAGTATCCTTAACAAATAACTTCAATATTTCGTTTTCAATAAAATATCCAAACTCAATAAACCCAGTATTGGTGAACTTCAATGCATTCTCCAAAAGATTGCTTATAATAATATTTAGTTTAGTTTTGTCTGAAATGATGAAGCTTTGGTCATCATGCAATTCCTTTTTTAAGTAAAGAGGGATGTTTCGTTCTTTAGACTTTAGATTAAAAATTGAAAACAGGTTCATTAAAAAATCGTTGAGGTTGAATTCAGTTTTATGTGCTTTTTCTTTTTTTGTCTCAAGAGCAGCTATTTCAAGTATATCATCAATAATTCGTAATAGTTGATGACTGCTGTTTTGTATGATTTTGGAATAGTTCTTTCTTTTTTCTTCAGATAGACCCGGATCATCCAGCATGTCAGAAAAACCAATAATGCCGTTCATTGGAGTGCGTATTTCGTGCGACATGTTGTTGAGGAATTTTGTTTTCAGGCTGTCGCTTTCTTCTGCTTTCTCCTTGGCTGAAACCAATTCTTCGAGCATCTTCTTTCTTTCGGTGATGTCTTCCTTGATACTAATATAATTTGTGATATCTCCTTTGTTGTTTGTGATGGTTGAAATAATAGATTTTACCCAGTATAAACTACCGTTTTTCTTTTTGTTAAGTATTTCTCCTTCCCAATCTTTGCCGGAAAGAATCGTTTCCCAAAGCTCTTTGTAAAAATCAGAGGAGTGATGCCCTGATTTTAAAATATTAGAGTTTTTCCCCTTTGCCTCATCAAAACTATACCCTGATAATTTTGAAAAAAATGGGTTGACATATTCTATAATCCCCTCTTTGTTGGTGATCACTATCGACAGGGGACTTTGTTCAATCGCTCTTGAGAGTTTGTTGGACTTTTCTTCAATACGCTGCCGGTCAATAAACAAGCTCAGTTCATGTGCTACCAACTCCATTACTTTTATGCTCGATTGGTCATAAATATCAGGATTTTCATAGTTTTGAATTACAATCGCACCTAAGATTTCTTCTTCTACCTTCAAGGGAATGCCAAGCCATGCTTCTGCGATTGTGCCATATAAATCGATGATTCCCTTTTCGTATAAATGCAAAACATCCTTCTTTCGTAACAGTAACGGTCGGTTTTGTGCAATTAAATAGCCTGTGAGTGATCTTTTGGCAGTCCATTCAGATATTTCTTCTTTTTCATTTTCATCAATATCTGCACTCAAAATCCCGGTCTCTTCATTATAAAAAGCAATAAAAATATTTTTTGCATCAATTATGTTATTTAATTCATTTTTTAAAGATTCAAGGAGCTCCTTAAGATTTTTTGTGGTGATGGTTGCATGTGCAATATTGTATTGTAATTTGTTTAAACTCTCTGCTTTTTTAATTTTAGTAAGATCCAGATCCACACAAAACAACTCCGGATTATCTCCATCGCTGTTAAGCATGGTGTGGCTGGAAAAGACCGGCACCTGAAAGCCGTCTTTTCTTAAAAGAGACATCTCCGATGGAGGAATGGCTTTTCGGGTTTTGGACATGTTTTTTATTTCGGCTGCCACTTCGTTTCGCATTTCATGTGGGATAATGAGGTCAAGGATGTTTTTTCCAATGGCTTCCTCGCTGGTGTAACCATAAAGCTTCTCCGAAGCTTCATTCCAATATATAAGTGTACCATCCATTTGGTAACCTTGAACAGATATGGATGGGATATTCTGAAGTAAACTTCGAAAGCGGTTTTCACTATATCTAAGGGCTTCCTCCGATTTTTTTTGTTCGGAAATGTCCTGCAAGGAACCATGTATTTTTATGATTTTGCCCTTATCGTTTTTAACTGCTTTGCCAATGGATCGCACCCACAAACGCTTTCCTTTCTTTGTGAGAATCTCCATCTCCTCATCATAGGGAGTGCCTTCTTGGGCACATGTTGAGAATACAGATTTTATTCTTTGGCGCCATTCAGGAGTATAGAAATCCATACCTTCCTCTAAAGTTGGTTTATGCCCGTGTGGCACTTCGAGAATCTCTGCCACAGCATCGGACCAAGTGCAGATGATTTTCTCCAGGTCAACGCTCCACCCACCAAAACGGGCTGTTTTTCCGGCAATCTGTAGCAGATCATAATTGGATTTTAATTCTTCCTCTGCCTTTATACGCTCAGTGATTTCCTCCGTATATATTATTATTCCTCCAATTTCACCATCTGACTCATACCATGGACGACATTCCCAGCGTGTCCAGAGAATACTTCCGTCCTTACGGTAAAAAGGGTCTCTTTCAGCACTATGGACTTCTCCGGAAAGGGCTTTTTGATGAACCTCCCGCCACCTCTGAGGCAGGTCTGGAAACAGATCATAATGATGTTTGCCTATTATTTCAGACTCCTTTATTCCGAAGTCATCAATGTACCTTTGGCTAACATAAATGTATTTTAGATCTTTGTCATGAACAGCAACCGCGCTTCTGTTGTGCTTAATGATATAATCCATTAAGTAATGAGAATGCTCAAGTTGTGTGTTGTTTCTTAAAAGTGCTTCTTCGGCTTGTTTACGCTCAGTAATGTCTGTACAATGACCTATGTAACCGGTAAATTCCCCCTTGCTGTCGAAATTTGGAGTTCCGATTTGCAGAACCATTCTGTAATCACCGCTTGCGTGGCGCAAGCGGTATTGCATTTCAAAGGGTTCCTGTTTTTCAAACGCTTTAGTATAGGTTTCAATGCATCTGTTATGGTCATCGGGATGAATGCCTTCGGTCCATCCATTTCCAACCTCCTGTTCCAGTATTCGTCCGGTGAACTTAAGCCATGGGTCGTTAAAGTAGTTGCAGAGCTTATCGGTTCCGGCTTTCCATATAAGTGCATTCCCTGAATTTGCCAAGTTGAGATATTGATTTTTTCTTTCTTCTACTTCATTATAGAGTTTTGGTTGCTCCAGTTTTAGGAGTGCCATTTCACTAATAAGCAGGGTGATGTTTGTCAGAAATCCAGCAATTTCCTGAGCTTTTTCTTTGGAAACAATCGGAACTTTTTCCAAAGCCTCCAGGTATTTTGTTTGATCAAACCCATACTTGCTAGCCTGTTTTTTAAAATAATCACGATCTGGTTCCTCAAAAAAGAACTGTCCGGTAAACAGATTGGCAATGTGTTCTCCGTTGATGACTATTGGTACTGCCACATCCATCAACCCGTTTAAACATTTATAAGAACAGTAATTTTTTCCTGTATTTAGTCTAATTGCCAGCTCGGTGTCACTTATAACACAATTTTTAGATGTCTCTGGATGAATCCGGTGGAATTCAGTGCATATTTGCCTCCAGCCAGATTTGGACAAAATATTGCCTTCAAGGTCTAAAACAGCAGACACATACCCCGTAGTTTTGTTGAAACCTTCAAGGAGGTTTTCCAGTTTTTTAAAGTCGATTAAATCCAGGAGTATGTTTTTCATGTTTAATTAGTTTGGTTTTGGGGCTTTGCGTTGATTGTTGAAATGCATTAATATGATTTCAACAAAAGAAATGAGTATTTGATGCTTCTTTGTTGCCGGGTCAAAACCAAGGTTAACTCCGCTGATTCTTTTAGTATAGGATGTTTAAATTTAGTGTTTATTTTGATGTTTTTGTTCATTTTTCACCGGACGTCTATTATTTTAATTATCATATGAATGTTTATTGGTGAGAAAGCAATGGAGGTGTGTTGTGTTATTATAATCATGTTTATTGGTTATAGTCTCTATTATTTTTCTATATTTGCCCCCATCAAAAGTTCTTTCATATTTCATTTTCCTTTATGGTTCCGGATTCTATTTAATAACCGGATTAATAGGGAACCGTGTGAAAATCACGGGCTGTCGCGCAACTGTAAGTGTCGCACAAAGTTTTTGCCAGTTAATATCCACTGTTCTGTTTAGCAGGATGGGAAGGATGGCCAAAATGACACAAGCCAGGAGACCTGCCATATTAGGATTGACGATGCTTTCGCGAAAAAAGCCATGTCAGAAAGTTATCTTGTGCCTTTTGTTTGGCATTTTCTATCTATCTGGGAATTCCTGTTTTTTCTTGAGAGTATCAGTGAAGTTCTGCAAAGAACTTTTAAGTAATCAATTCACTTAAAAGTTTTAAAAATGCAAACACACAATTTGGGCTATCCGCGCATTGGTAGCCGCTACAAGTTTAAAAGTTTTGTTGCTTTTTTCGCTTCAATCCTGGGTTTAGAAATCCTAGGTTGTTATAACCCGAAGTATCCAAACAGAATTAATTTCGGATTATCTCTTCTACAGCACTCCTCACTGTTTAAAGGATTAAGGAATTGTTTCATGCGAACAATTTCTCAGTTCATTGGTTTACAAAAAATGCTCTTTAATGTTCTATTAAAATTGTCAATCTGGTTATGTCCATTTCTATGCTGACTCAATATAACGGGTTAACTTATTTGAAAAACTGTGGCTTGATATCCGAGGCTATTGATAGTCCGCCAGTTTATAAATGCACCAATATTATTGCTCTTGTTTATGCTCAATTAGTGGATTGAGCAACATTTCCCCATAAACTATTTATTTAAGACAATAATCACACACTTTTCACTTATTCTACTTTAACTATTTTATTTCATATGGGAAGATCCTTCGATAAATTTCAGGAAAGAAATGAATTGCTTAATAACCAGTATGATAAAACGTACTTTGATAAGCAACACAAAAAAGGAAAGCTAACGGCGCGGGAGCGAATTCTGTTGCTTTTCGATAAAGGTTCCTTTGAAGAGATGGATGCTTTTGTCCCTCCTGCCAATGTGTCGTTCGGCAAATCTTCAAAATCAATGGGTGATGGAGTGATTGCCGGGTTTGGGACAATTAACGGTCGTCAGGTTTGTGCATTTGCACAGGATTTTAATGTGTTGGGGGGATCGCTTGGTTCGGCTCATGCTGCGAAAATTGTAAAAATTCAGGATATTGCCTTAAAGACCGGAACTCCTGTTATCGGGCTGATAGATTCGGGAGGAGCCCGCATTCAGGAAGGGGTGGCCAGTCTTGCAGGTTATGCACATATTTTTAGACGAAATGTGCTCTCATCGGGTGTGGTGCCGCAATTATCTGCCATAATGGGTCCTGCGGCCGGTGGAGCCGTTTATTCACCTGCTCTCACCGATTTTATTTTTATGACATCCTCAACCGGTTACATGTTTGTAACCGGTCCCGATGTGGTGAAGCAGGTTCTTAATGAGCAGGTAACACCCGACGAACTGGGCGGTGCACGTGTTCATTCATCTAAATCGGGCGTGGCACATTTTGTATATAACGATGATGAGAATACCATCGCGGGTATCAAAATGTTACTCTCTTACCTTCCATCCAATAATATTGAAAATCCGCCATTTGTGAATACCGACGATCCCGTGGATCGTTCCGAAGAGTTGCTTAGGAGCATTGTACCCGACGACCCGGATAAACCATATGATGTGCGGGATGTGGTAAATCTTGTTTTTGATAAGGACACTTTTTTTGAAGTGGCTGAAAACTACGCACCAAACATGGTGGTTGGTTTTGCGCGACTGGGTGGGTTTGTTGTTGCCCTTGTGGCCAACCAACCCAATGTGCTGGCCGGAGCTCTGGATATCGATGCCTCGGTTAAAGGCGCCAGGTTTATTAATTTTTGCGACAGCTATAATATCCCCATCATAACACTTGAAGATGTTCCGGGGTTTCTACCCGGTACCGATCAGGAACATGATGGCATCATTCGTCATGGAGCCAAACTGCTGTATGCTTACACTCGGGCTACGGTTCCCAAAATTACGGTTATTCTTCGCAAATCATATGGAGGGGCCTATATTGTTATGAATAGTAAGGGCATTGGCGGCGACTTTAATTTTGCCTGGCCTTCGGCAGAAATTGCCGTGATGGGTCCCGAGGGAGCTATTGCGATAGTCAATCGCAAGGAACTGGCTGAATCGGAGGATCCGGTAACTCTAAAAAAGGAGTTGGTGAAGAAGTATCGTGATGAAATTGCCAATCCATACATAGCCGACGAGAAAGGTTTTATTGATGAAGTCATTGATCCGGCTTTAACGCGCACAAAAATTTACAGGGCTCTTAAAATATTGGAGAAGAAGTCGGTGAGCCTGCCCGGACGTAAACATGGAAATACACCTTTGTAGTTGTCAGTTACCAGTGTTCAGTTGTCAGTTACCAGTAATTGTTCACTGATAACTGCTCACTGATAATTGCTCACTGATAACTGCTCACTGATAACTGCTCACTGATAATTGCTCACTGATAATTGCTCACTGATAACTGCTCACTGTTAATTGAAAAATATGATAAAATCACTTTTAATAGCCAACCGCGGAGAAATAGCCATTCGCATAGCACGAACGGCGCGCCGGATGGGAGTTATTGTTTATGCCGTCAGGACGAAGAAAGAGCCTGATGCTCTATATTTAACAGCTGCCGATGTTGTGCTGGATTTTCCAGATACAGAATTGTCTGTTTCTGAATTCTTAGATATTAATGCGCTTGTTAAATTGGCCGTTGACAATGGGGTTGAAGCCATTCATCCCGGATATGGTTTCTTATCTGAAAACGCAGATTTTGCGTCTGCTTGTAAAAAGTCGGGAGTCATTTTCATCGGGCCTCCGGCTGAGGTGATTGATGCCATGGGTGACAAAATTAAGGCTCGTGCATATGCTATGAACAGTGGCGTGAATGTGCCTGGTGGCAGTAAATCACCTATTGAAAAGGTTGATGATGCCAAAGTTCTGGCCGAAAAAATTGGTTATCCTGTTATCATAAAGGCAACTGCCGGGGGAGGAGGACGAGGCATGAGAATTGTTTCAACTCCGGAGGATATGCAGTTGATGTTCTCCCAGGCCACTTCTGAGGCGCTCAATGCATTTGGAAATTCATCGGTTTATATTGAGAAATACATTGAGAATCCCAAACATATAGAAGTTCAGATTGTTGCTGATAATCATGGCAGCGTGATTCATTTGGGCGAGCGCGAATGTTCGGTGCAGCGTAAGCATCAAAAGCTGCTTGAAGAAGCGCCATCACCTGCGCTTGATGGTCGCTTGCGAAAAAAAATGACTTCAGCAGCGGTGGCTTTGGCTAAATCGATAAAATACAAAAGTCTTGGTACTGTGGAGTTTTTGCTTGATAAAAATGGGGAGTATTATTTCATGGAGATGAATACTCGTTTGCAGGTGGAGCACCCGGTAACAGAGATGATTACAGGGCTTGATTTGGTTGAGTTTCAGATATTGATAGCATCCGGAGCTAAACTGCCGGTGAAACAGTCAGAAGTTGAATTTAAAGGGTGGTCCATCGAATGCCGAATCAATGCTGAGGATGTGCAGTCAGGATTTGTTCCGTCTATGGGCATCATCCGTGGCATTCGTTTGCCGCAGGGAAATAATATTCGCATTGATACTGGGGTGCGTCCTGGCTCAGAAATTACCCCGTTTTTTGATTCTATGGTGGCCAAACTCATTGTTCATGGCAACTCGCGTGCAGAAGTTATTGAAAAGACCATGAAAGCTTTGCGGCAGTTTCATGTGAAAGGGGTAAAAACTACCATTCCTTTTTGCAAAGCTGTTTTAAGTAATCCGTTGTTTCGTTCGGGATATTTTGATACCTCTTTTGTTGAGACGGCCATGGACTCGCCCGTGCACCGTGAGCCTCAGGAAGAATTTCTGGCTGCGTTGTTGTCGGTTTATGCCCAAACGCACAATACCACTCCCATAACTTCTGACGAAGTTCAGATTGATCCATGGGTGCTAAAAAAACGAATTAGAAACTTATAGTTTTACGGGAAATGAAGACAACAAATTCCAAAAGACTGATTGCAACAGGTAAAAATAAAGAACGATACAGCTTTACAGTCAAAAATCGTTACGAGTATAATTATAAAAAGGAGAAATTGGTTGTAGAACTCATTGAAGAACCTGATGGTTTTACAATCCTCTCGTGCAATGGGGTGCGATATCCGGTTGAGATCGTATCACGCCGGCAGAATCATTACGAAGTTCTGGTAAACGGTGTAAGCTACACTTTTGCTGTTGAAACGCCATTTTCACTTAATCGGAACAAGCTTTTGGCTACGCTAAACCCGGGTGGTGGCAGCGAGCCCATTACCTCTCCTATGCCCGGTAAAGTTCTTGACATCCTTGTAGAGCCCGGTCAGCAAGTTCAGCAGGGAGAACCTCTGTTGATTCTCGAAGCCATGAAAATGCAGAACAGTATTTTATCAACAGTTTCGGGACAGGTAGTGAAGATAAACATTGCAAAAGATGAGAATGTGGCAAAGGGAGCAGTGCTGGTTGAGATAAAGTAGGGTAGGGTAGCAATTAATTCAGTGTTTGAGAATTTCCACCAGCTCTGCGTCAGTAATTATATAAATCAGGTGATTATAGTTGTTCTGGTTCAACTTTAATGTTCCCTTGATTTTTATGTAATTATCTGTACGGAGCCGTTGGAATCGCCTAACGTGATCCTGTTTTGGAATGATTTCTACGATGGTTTCAATGCCTGCATCCCCGCAAAAAAAGCACATGTTCATGGGATAGTATGATAAAACGAAAGCTGATCCGGTGACATCAACAGGCAGGAAAAATCCTTGCAGGGTCACGGACTCACCGTCCATTGTTCTCAATTCTCTGCCAAATCGCGGACGAGGGAAATAGGCGTTATAGTTTACAGCATAACCGTATCTCACCCTTACGTCATACATTAAAAAATCCCAAAGATTTTCTTTCTTATAAGCCATATCCTGCCCATGGATAAGTGTGGCAGTCGAATTCAACGCAAGTAATAATACGGTGATAACGACAATCTTCATTTATCTATAGCTTTTGCAACATGTAATGAATATCTGTTCTGTATGCTTTTATAGCAGGAATGAGTGCTGCGAATATTCCTATTATAAGAGCATAAACCAACATTAAAATCTCTTCCTTTAAAATTGGAGGGAATGAATTTATGGAAATCCAGTCAGAATTAGCAGCAACAATTATGCCTGTTATTCTGGTAATGATAATATTGAAAGTCCATCCGCAAGTTGCAAGTACGATACCCTCGGTTATCAAAAGCATAAATGCTTTTGATTTAGTTGCCCCAAGAGTTCTTAACAGAGCCAGTTCATGAATCTCGCGACTTAAACTACTCCATAGCAGAATTAAAATATTGATACCTGAAAACAGCGTAATAATCCATGCCAGACCTCTAATCAAATTCATGCCATACCCCAAAAGCCCCATTAGCCGATTTAGTTCTATAGCCGGAGAAGCTGCCTGCATTGACGTATTATCATTAATCATTCGTGGCAGCATTACGGCAGCCATGGGTGTGTTGTAAAAAACAAGTAATGACGTTATTTCTTGTCCGGTGTTGGTTGAGATACTGAGTTCTCCCCTGTGGCGGTTATAAAGATTGAGCTCATGAGCCGATAGTTCTTCTTGCCTGTCAACTTTTCCCAGAATGATTTCAATTTCACTCTTTTGTTCGTTATGCCGGTGGTCATGATGGTGGTCACAATCATGATGTTCACAATCATGGTGGTCATGATGATGTTCGCAATGATGATTTTCACAATCGTCGTGGGTTTCGTCGTGAACTTCCCATACGCTTTCAACAGGGGTCAGTATTAATCGGTCGATGACGGTTCCTGTTGGTTTGAGAATTCCTTTTACGGTATATGGATGGTCATCGTGACTATGCCCGTGTTCAATAAAGCCATGAACGCCGGTAAATTCATCTCCGGTTTTTAGTCCTGCTTTCTCTGCAACAACGGAGCCTAACACAACTTCCATTGAGTGTTTATACCATTGTCCGGATTGCAACTCTGCGCTGTAAAGTAGGGCATAGTCCAAAGTTGTGCCAACGATTCTGTAACCCATAAAATTATCGCCCAACGCTATTGGTATGGTTGATTTTACCATAGGGTTATTGGTTATTTTTTCAGCTTCGTGCAACGGGATGTTTCCCGTTGGATTGTCGGCATGCAGCACCGATGATAGAATCAGTTGCATAGGGCTTCCTTTTGCTCCCACAACTAAATCTATTCCGGCCAAATTGTTTTGAAATTGCTGTTGAACTTGCCTTTCAAAGTGAATCAGAACAGAAACAACCGACATTCCTAATGCAAAAAGAGCAATGCTTAATGACGATTGAAGCGGTTTTGATGTGAGTTGCGCCAATGCAAGTTTAATGAGATTCATTTTTTATGGTTTAATTCAACGATGTGGTTAAATGCTTGCTCTAACCTTGAGTCGTGTGTGGCAATTACAAGAGTGACGCGGAATTTTTCACAGACTTCTTTCAGAAGTTCTGTGAATTTAACGCAATTGACATCATCAAGGCTTGAGGTTGGCTCATCTGCAAGAATGACTTTAGGTCGGTTAACCAGTGCACGAGCAATTGAGAAGCGTTGTTGTTCTCCCTGACTCAAGTGATGTGGTATTTTTCCTGAAAGGTTGCTGATATCAAGCTCACGAAGAATCTCTTCAAGTATTTCCTTGTCAGTATTATTGCCGGCAATGCGTTGAGCCAGAAGCATGTTCTCCAACATGCTGAGCGATTTTATAAACAAATTTCTTTGGAATATGATTCCAATGTTTTTGGCTCTGAACCTATCCTTTTGCTGATTAGAAAGCTGCTCCAGATGGATATCATTGATGATGATTGAACCTGATTCGGGTGTCAATACACCCGATAACAAGTGCAGGAGGGTTGTTTTTCCTGAGCCGGAAACTCCTTTTATCAGGGTCTGCTGTCCGGCCAACAGTGAAATGTCTTTAAATGACAGCGTATTCTCTTTCGGATACTTGAATTTTAGTTCGTTGGTATATATCATGATTTGCGTCTAATCAAAAATAGGAAATAAATACTAAACAGGCCACTCGTCTAAAAATTCATGAGCTTTCGATTGCATGCCCTGAATTTCTTTTTCTGTACATAAGCAATTTTCCAGCTCTTTTCGTATCTCTTGTTCATTCATGTTTTGGCCAATGAATACCAATTCGTTCAGCCGGTCGCCAAAAACGTTGTCCCATTTTTGCAATATAAGTTCTTCGTTTTGTTGAAACACAGGATTTTGATTTCGTTCTTTTAAATCAAGAGAAGCCCACCAAACTCCTGCTTTATCGGCTCTTAACGAGCCTCCGGCCTGACTCCAGTTCAGTGCGTCAGACGGTCGGGATGCAATCCAAAAGAGTCCTTTACTTCGAAGAATGGAAGCATCCCAATCTTGATTTACATATTTCCAGAAACGAGCGGGGTGAAAAGGCCTTCTGTCCCGAAATACAAAAGAGGATATTCCATACTCTTCCGTCTCAGGGGTGTGCTCACCTTCCAGTTCTTTTATCCATCCTGCTGCCAGCGATGCTTTGGTAAAATCGAAGAGACCAGTATTAACAATTTTGTTAATATCTATTTGTCCTTCTATTGATGTCAGAATACGAGCCTCAGGGTTGAATTTTTTGATAATGGCTTTTAGTTCTTCAATTTTTGCAGATGAAACCAAGTCAGCCTTGTTGATAATTACCACATTGGCAAACTCTATTTGATCCGTTAGCAAATTTACGATGGAGCGGTCGTCATAAGGCTCGTCGTCATTGGTTTGTAAGTCTCCAATGGTGGCAATACTTCCAAAATCTCTTTCGAAATTGGCCGCATCAACTACCGTAACCATGGTGTCTAGTTTAGCCCATCGTGAAAGGTCAATATCAAGGTCTTCAAAAGCGTAGGTGAATGTTTGTGCTACGGGGATGGGTTCTGAAATACCGCTGCTTTCGATCAGCAAATAGTCAAACCGGTTTTGACGCGCCAGAGCTTCAACCTCTTTCACCAGGTCTTCTCTCAGTGTACAGCAAATGCAGCCGTTGCTCATCTCAACCAGTTTTTCTTCGGTTCTGGATAACCCTCCCTGGTTTTCAATAAACGCAGCGTCCACGTTTATTTCGCTCATGTCGTTTACTATCACGGCAGCCTTCAGTCCATTTCTATTGTGTAAAATGTGATTTAACAAAGTGGTTTTCCCTGCACCCAAAAACCCACTCAACACTGTAACCGGTAACTTGTTAATATCCATGGCAAAAATTACTATTTAGTTAATAAATTCAAATAACGATTTTTCTATCTCTTCCCTGTTTAAATCAGTTCCTATAAAAACCAATTGATTTATGCGAGGTTCTGTTTTATTCCACTCCGATCCGTTTAGAACCTGAAAATGCCCTGATACCGATTGTAGAATTATTTTATGTTTCATGTCGGGAACATTAAGCACACCTTTTATCCTGAGCAGATTTTCTGCATTGGTATATATAAAATCTTCGAGCCAGAAAGAAAACTTTTCCACGTTCAGCTTGCCCTCAATAGAGAACCCAAATGTATTGATGCCGTGACTATTATTTGCTGATACGGCAGGTTTGAATGATGAAAAGTCAGAGATTTTTTTCTCAATTTTTCCGGGCTTATATGAAAAGCTGTCAATCATTTTTATTTCGCCCGTTTCGGCGTATTGCGTTTTATGGAGTTCTGCAAATGGATTGATGGCATGGATTTGATTGGTGAGGTCAGTCAGCACTTGTTCTTCAACGCAATCGGTTTTATTGATAAGAATGATGTCGCTTTGTGCTATTTGACGACGTATTTCGGTGAATTTTTCAAATTGAGATGAGAACAAGCCTGCATCAACCAATCCGATAACAGCATCCAATCTGAAATATTGTTGAGCGCGGTTGCCCATAAAAAGTTGTATAATTTCAGATGGGTCGGCCATACCTGTGGCCTCAATTATGATGTTGTCGTACCATGTGTTAGATAATATAAGACTGTTTAGCAGAGATCCCAATTCAGAGTTGAGTGAACAGCAGATGCATCCGTTGGTCAATTCAATCAGAACATTCTCTTTTTTATCAATTAAGCCGCCGTCAATGTTGATGTTTCCGGCTTCATTTTCAATAATTAGGAACTTTTTTTTCTGATTTTTTTTAAGCAGCTTATTTAGGAATGTTGTTTTCCCCGCTCCCAAAAATCCGGTGACAATGGTCACCGGAATTGGTTTCTTGTTCTCATTCATCATGGCAGTTACAATTGTTGCAGGTTCCTTTTATTATGAGTTCTGTTTCAGAAATGTGGTATCCCTCAGGCAATCTGACTTCTGGTGTTAATACAGAGCTCATGCACTTAACTTTTTTGCATTTGCTGCAATAAAAATGGGCATGTTTTCTCTTTTCCTTGATAATGGAACCAAGTGCGTATTTAATGGTTTGGTTATCAATTACTATTTTGTGAATGATGCCGGAATCCTCAAGGGTTTTAAACGAGCGAAAATAGGTTGTACGGTCATAAGTGCCTTCAAGATGGTTGCGTATCTCCTGTTCCGATAAAGCAGATTCGCTCAATGCGATGGCATTGATTATCCCTTCGCGGCAGCTGGTACGTTTTAAATTATGGGTCGATAAAATGTCAGCAGGTTTCATGAGTGCAATAATGTTTTAAATGCAATAGTGTTGCAAATATACATTGTTGCTTTCATGTATGCAACATTGTTGCATTTTATTTTTGAGCTTAACGATTTAAGTCAATCATCTCATTGTTCGGAGAGGGTGATGTTAAAGGGATATCGTAAATTCTGGTTTATCGAGAGTTTTAGACATCATAATCTTATCTATTTGTCAGTTTTGACCAGAGAGATTATGTAAACAACTTACGTTTTCCCCCTCCCTGAATTGCTGCACTGTATACCTGAATCCTTCTGTTGCATTTTTTAACTCCTTTATTACAAAATGATTATGAATGCCCGGGATGTAGGTTGTGCGGAATTCCGTTTCAATTTGAGATGATTTAATCATCTCAAAAGAGTGTTTGACTGACTCCAGGAGTTTATCGCAGTTTTCTACACCAATTACTTTGCCGTAAGCAGACGGTGTAAAAAGATTCTTGATGTCCATGGCTACATAATCAACCAATTGGTTATCGAGAATTGTTTTAAGCATTTTGGGGTTACTGCCGTTGGTATCAAGTTTAATCAGTAAACCGGTGTTTTTTAATCGATTTAAAAAATCGGGTAAATCAACGTGAATGGTTGGTTCGCCGCCTGTAACCACAATGGCATCAAGCCAGCCGGCTCTTTTACTGATGGTGTGCAATATTTCATCCTCATCCAGCATTGGGTTAAAGCACTTAGGCAGAACCAATTCAGGATTGTGGCAATACCCGCAGCGAAAATTGCAGCCCTGAGTAAATATCACGGCTGCAATTTTTCCGGGGTAATCAATCAGGCTTTGGGGAAGAAATCCTCCAATTCTCATGCTTCATTTGTTGCATGAAAAAGCTTACGCTCTTTAAATTCTTCCTGTTTCCCATCATTCCATTGGTTTACCGGTCTGATGTATCCAACAATACGTGAATAGACTTCACATGTGGACGATTCTCCCGCTTCAGCACATTTGGGGCATTGATGGTGTTCGCCAAAAATGTACCCGTGCGATGGGCAAATACTGAAAGTGGGAGAGATGGTCATGTAAGGCAACCTGAAATTATGGGTCACTTTTTTTATGATGGTTTTTACCGACTCATTGGATAACAGACTTTCACCTATGAATGTATGGAACACCGTTCCTCCCGTGTATTTTACCTGGAACTTATCTTGAATGGAGAGTGCTTCGAACATATCGTTGGTATAACCAACGGGCAGCTGTGTTGAGTTGGTGTAGTATGGTTTGGCACCATTGCTCAACTCTTTATTATTGGCAACCATAATTTCCGGGTAAAGCTGTTTGTCCATTTTTGCCAAACGGTAAGAGGTTCCCTCCGCCGGCGTGGCCTCCAGGTTGTAGATGTTACCGGTCTCTTCCTGAAACAGTTCCAGTTTTAACCGCATGATGTCCATTACACGCAAAGCAAATTCGGAACCTGATTGAGATGTTAGGTCATTTCCAAGGAAATTCAGGCAACATTCATTCATCCCAACAATGCCAATGGTTGAGAAATGGTTTGTCCAAAACTTTCCGGTTCTGGATTTTACATGGCGCAGATAGAATTTTGAATAGGGGTAGAGTCCATTGTCGGTTAAATTCTCAATGACCTTACGTTTTATTTCAAGACTCTCTTTGGCCAGTTCCATGAGTTTATCCAGTCGCTGGAAGAACTCTTCCTCACTTTTACTTTCGTAACCTATGCGGGGAAGGTTGATGGTAACCACACCCACGCTTCCGGTTAGCGGGTTTGCACCAAACAGGCCTCCCCCTTTTTTTTGCAGTTCTCTTTTGTCGAGCCGCAAACGGCAACACATGCTGCGTACATCATCGGGACTCATATCCGAGTTTACAAAGTTGGAGAAATACGGAATTCCATATTTCGCTGTAATTTCCCATATTTTTTCATAAGCGGGGTTGTCCCACTCAAAATCGGGCGTGATGTTATAGGTTGGAATTGGAAATGAAAATACACGGCCATTGGCATCGCCTTCAGCCATAACTGAGGCAAAAGCCCGGTTAAAAACATCCAGTTCTTTTTGAAAACCTCCGTAAACCTCATTCTGAGGTTTACCCCCGATGATGACCGGCTGGTTTTTTAGAAAATCAGGGATTTTCAAATCCATGGTGATATTGGTAAATGGGGTTTGAAAACCTACCCGGGTTGGAACATTGATGTTAAACATAAACTCCTGAAGTGCTTGTTTCACCTGTTGGAAGGAAAGGTTATCATAACGGATAAAAGGAGCCAGGTAAGTGTCAAAGTTTGAAAAGGCTTGTGCTCCGGCTGCTTCACCCTGCATGGTGTAAAAAAAGTTGACGATTTGCCCAAGCGCAGTACGAAAGTGCTTTGCAGGTTTGCTTTCAACCTTGCCGGTTACCCCGGTAAACCCCGACAGAAGGAGGTCTTCCAAATCCCATCCTACGCAATATACACTCAAAAATCCCAAATCATGTATATGGATTTTTCCTGACAGAAAGGCTTCTTTAACTGCTTCTGGATAAATGCGCTCCATCCAGTATTGAGAGCTGAGCGCCGTAGCCAGGTGTTGGTTTAGCCCTTGAAGCGAATACGATGAATTAGCGCTTTCCCTGATGCGCCAGTCGTTTAGGTTGAGATAATCGTCAACCAGGTTGGTGTTGGAGAGCAATTCTTTTGAATTGCGCAGACTTTCATGTTGTTTTCGATAGAGAATGTATGCTTTTGCAACATCAAACAGTTTGTTGTTGAAAAGTACCATCTCCACTTCATCCTGCACCTGTTCCACTGTAATGGCCTGTGCGGGGTTTTCAAAAACAGCCAGAGCTTTTAAAACATCCAGCATGAGGTCTTCAGCCAGTTGTCGGTTGGGTTTTCCGCAGGCTCGTAAAGTACGGAAGATTGCGTAGGTAATTTTTTCTGCATCAAAACCGGTGATGCGTCCGTCTCGTTTGCGGAGTTTTATCTCCTGCAAAGCACCATTTAATTCCATAACTTTTGTTTTTAGTTTCGGTAGTTTGAATGGTGCGCAGCAGAAGCACAGCTTGTTAGTTACACATATACAACGTGCCTGCCCATTATTCCAGACTTCCCGAAACGGGTTAATAAATTGGAAAAATGGTAGCTAATGAATAAATGTAGAAAAATAAAGTCAGACAGATGCTTTATCCTTCGCCTTTCACCCGAAAGCTACAAATACATATCACCGGCAGGTCTTCTGGCTTGTCCCTGTTTTTGGAAACCTTCCCGGTTTCAGTAAGCAGTAAACTGTGAACAGTGGTAACTGAACACTGATAACTGAATACTGATTTACCAGTGGTAATAAGAACTCCAAAACAGTACTCCGGACTTTACAGCTACGGGGATAGCTCCTGATTTTCACAGGATTCCCTTTTAATCTGATGATAGCTTAAAGTTATCAGAACCGGTAATTTTCTTATTCAAAATAACGAAATATTAACTTTGGGAGAAAGAAAAGCCAACTTTACTTATTAACACGTGGTGTTAATAAGTGATGGAGGTCGGAATGGTTGTTTGATTTTAATTATTTATTTTTTCGTAATGTGATAATTAGTAAGATATCTCTCGCTCTAAAGCTAAAAAATGGACACAGTTTTTCCCTTTAAGGGGAAAAACATTTATTTCACATTTATAAGTGGTTTTATCTTTCCTGTAGTTAATAAGCTCCTCTTTGAATGGGATTTGTTGGCTCACTTGGTTCTTGATTTTTATTTTTGCTTTTTCGGATGTCAATTCACCTTGTAAAAAGGTCGGCGTTTGTTTAATTGCTTCTGATTTGGCATATCCCGTCATTTCTGAAAACCCGTCATTTACCCAAAGAATTTTCTTGTCGCTTTGGGTGATAACCAAAGCATCGTAAGGATTTCTGCTTAGTATGTCATGTAAATCCAACTCCCATCTGAATTCTTTGGCAAGTACCCTCAATGCTCCAATATCCTTTTCCATCTTTAACTTTTTTATTCTGAGAAGGTGAGAGGGATAAAAAAACTCCCAACACATCAATGGCGGGATGTTGCGTGGATTTACAATTGGTTCGTTGATTTTTTTATGTTCTTTTTGACCAAAGCCTGAAAGGTAAATGTCCAGACACATCATATCAAGTAAATTATTGCTCATAAGTGTGTTTTTAAGAACAGCATCAATACCTGTAATTGGTGTTGATTTATTAATGCTAATACACCAAAACGCAGATTGATTTTTGTTTTCTCCATCGTTGCTGTTTTTTGAGTTAAAAATAATAACCGATTTTGCAGCTAACGATGGTAATAAGGAGAGAAAGTGCCTGATAAACATCATTTGACCAGCTAACCCGTTCACCGCAGGCTGCAAAATCTATGTATCAAAGGCAGGTCTTCTGACTTATCCCGGCTTCTGAATCCTTCCCGTTCCAATTTGCTGGAACAGTGGTTTAATTTCAGAAGCCACATGGTTGCTCAGGCAACCAGAGACTTACAGCAGCGGGAACTGTTGCCGATTTTCACGGCATTCCCTTTTAATTCCTATTCAGCAAATTGCCAAAATCGGAAACCAATGATGGAACAAATATACAATTTTTCTGTCAGTAAAGATAAAAGACCGAAAAGTAAGAATTAATTATATCAAATCAGGAGTGCTAAAGTAGCACATCTTGAGATTTTTGTATTTCATACTTTCTTGCCAATCAGGTAATTTGTGGTAACCTTTCTTAAAGATACAAACAAAGGTAAGGAGTGTCGTGAGTCACGCTGACTTGAAAGGATGTATCTTTTTCAACTCTGAATGAGTCAAACTTTTTGTAAGTAGTCCATTCGGTCTCTCCAGACAGTTTAATTTTCATCTCTCCCGCAATAATAGTCATGATTTCCACCGAAGAGGTTCCAAATTCATATTCCCCTGCTGCCATAACGCCAACGGTGGCTTTGCCATCGGCGCTGTTGTGTGAAATGGAGGCTACTTTGCCATCGAAATACTCGTTTACTTTATACATGATGTTGAATTTTTGTTGATTATACTTTTATGTTTTTGTGCCTAAGAATATTGTTGAATTATTTCACTGACTCCGATTTTATATTTCTCTATGTTGCCTGCTTTTTTTATGATTTTGTAAACCTTATGCGGATTTGAAAACATGAGCGAGAAATATTCCCAATAGGTTTTCATTTTTACTAAGATATGCGATGAACCTGAGAGGGATTCTTCATATTCCCGAAATAGTTCATCATGAAACCTGCCAAAGACCTCGCTCCAGTTTTCGGGCTTGTGGGATTCGCTGTTTCGAATCATGGCCGGTAAAAACGGGTTGGCAATGATTCCTCGTCCTATTGCCCATTCTCTGATGTTTGGGAACTCTCCCTGGAGCTTTGAAAAGGTTTCGGGCGAATCAATATCTCCGTTAAAACAGATGTTGTGATTGGTGTTTTCGGTGCATCGCCGAAAAGTGTCTAAATCGACACTCCCTTTGTAGAGTTGCTTTCCAATGCGGGGATGGATGATGAGGTTTTTGGTTTGGTATTTGTTCAGCACAGGCAGTAAATCCAGAATCTCTCTGTTGTTTTCATATCCCAAACGAAGTTTTATTGAAATATTGATGTCGGATTCAGATGAAATCCTTTTAAGGATTTCATCAACTCTATCTTTCTCTTTTATCAATCCTGACCCCAAAGCACGTTTGGCAACCATGGGGTAGGGGCAACCAAGATTCCAGTTTAGCTCCTTGTAACCCATTTCCTGCACATATTTGGCAGTAAAAAGAAATTCTTCTGCGCTATTGGTCATGATTTGCGGAATCAGTTCGGGAACAATGTTGTACTCCGGCAATAAATCACGATGATAGGATGATTTAACTTGTAAACCTTCCTGAAATCTGATGTACGGTGCATAATAAGCATCAATCCCTCCAAAAAACCTATGGAAATTGTTTCGGAAGCGAAAATCGGTGAACCCTTGTAATGGTGTTGAGTGTATTTTAATTTTCATTTTGTTAATCGGCCACCTTTTAATATCTTAGCGAAGAATTCTTAAATCCCCTAACTATTCTGCAATGTTAAGGACTTTTTTTTCTTTCTTCCTTATCTTTTTCTTTTTTTGTTTAGATTTTTCGGGGAAGAGCTCTTAAAATCAATCATGTCAGTTGGTAGCATTGAAATACATTTGAAAAAAGCCGGAAGTAATATCAATCTGTATGATGATTATTGAAATAATAAGCTGTTGGATGCTGTTATTAATGACGATTATTTAATTGTAAAAAACTTTAACCGAACACAGAATGATTAAACAATCTATCCTACTGTTTTTCGTGCTAATTTCTTTAGCTTCTTACTCTATTGAGAATCAATCCGAAGAACATCTTTCTGAGATGACATTGGAAGAGAGGAATGCACTTTATAGAGAGCTTGTTAGTCCCGGATATGTAGCCGGGAGTGATTATTATTACTCAATTATTTTCGAGCTTTATCAAGCCGGTTTGTCCCACGAAGCAATTCTTGAAGCATTGAATAGGGGAAATTACGCTGTTTTCTATTTTTTGTTGCAAAATGGCTATGAGCCACCTTTAACCTATGTCAGCGAAGATGGAACCATTGAAAAACTCATAAATCACCCTGCTTTGGATTATTTTGATTACAGTACATTAATAATCTATAAGTTAATGAATATCGGGCACGAGCCTGATTTAAGAACCATTAAAAACCAAAGGAATGAAATTCTTCCTAAATTTTACATTCTCTTCTCTTCGGAAGATAAAGATTGGATAAATGACCCGGAGCTATTGCAATGGCTCCGACACTATTCAGATGGAGAGATTACATCATTTCCAATCCCATTAGTGAGGCAGTATGAAAAGGATATTAATAATTTGATTACTCAAATTATTAATGGTAATAAGCATGCAATGGTTGAACCATTGAGCCGGGTTTTGGATTTTTTGGAAATAGTTAAAAATGACAGAGATTTATCAATCAGTAATCAATATGCTTTTAGCAGCAACATATATTTTTCCGGTGAATTAAAGAGTTTAGTGAGTCTGGCTGTTTATCTCGACCGGGTGGAATTTGTTGAGCTTTTGCTTCAGAGTCAACCGGAGTTGTTTACAGAGGGTTTTTTTTATGTGGTTTCCAACCACGGAGGAATGAATGTTATAGACTATTTGGTGGGTAGCTTTATTGGGAATGAAATGGTATCACAAAAAAGCGACGATTTATATATTTTCAATCCTGCTATTTTGCAGAGCTTGGTTGAGCATGGTTTAATTGATACAGTTGAAGGTGTTGATTTTGAATTTAGTCTGTATGCCCTCTATTCTTTTAATATTGAGCCTGTCGATTTCTTAAGATTTTATATTCCACTTATCAAAAAGACGATACCACGAAGTGGAGTAAATGAAAAAGAACTGTTCTTTGATATAGCACTGGCAATTATTAACAGTGAAACCAGAAGATTGCGTCGTTTTATTAATCAAGGTTATGATCTCTTCAATTCCGGGGTGATTGGAGTTTCATTTTTTGACCTAATTCTTGCTTTTGGAAATGATGCCATGATTGATTTGGCCATTGCAAGCATTAATAAGTCTGATGGTTTTTCAATTAGCGAGAATCAGTCATTTGCCTTGGCAATGAATCCCAATAACATCTCATTAGATGGTTATTGGGACGAATTGAATCTTTCAGATAGAATCTCTGATCTTATGGTAGTAGCCTTTTGGAATGCAGATTTGGAATTGCTAAATCTGCTTTTGGCAAAAGGTTTTGATTTGAATGATGTGAGCGAAGCCCCTTTCCCGGTTTCCATCCTTCTTAAAGCAGAAAACGATGATTTCATAAGTTTTTTAATAAACAACAGAGATGATTTAGGTGCAAATCTCATGCTCTATCCTCCTGTTTTTGATGGATTGATGTATCGATATACTCCTTTTAGTATTAGTAACAGGTCTTTAAAGGCTTTTTATGCAGCAGAGTCCTTGCCAGGATGGATTTTTGCCTTTGGATCCGATGATTTGGTGGCGGAGATGTATGGTTTACTTGCGGATGAGGTTGATGAGGAAATGCTTGTGAATTTACTTTTTTTAGCAATAAAGTTTGATAATTTGTTTTTAGTTGAACTAATCATTGCGGAAGATGTGATGAAAGAAGAGTCAAATCCCGATTTAAAAGATGTGCTTTATTTTCTTTTTGAGGCAGGCAGTCAAGAGGCCTTGGAAATCGTTCTTGCCGGCAGTTTTCTTGGGAAAATGGAAAATAGTGAGGTCATTCGCTATTTTGAAGAGAACGAGGATTTCGATTTTTCTCCATTGTCGTTGCGGTATCTTCACAGCCAATATGATATTTTTAAATATCATATTGAGTTACTGGAATATGAAAGGTTGTTAAGGATGGGGCATACTGATCATCGTCTAAAATCGTTTTATCATCTCAAAAATAAGTATAACGCTCCTCTTTTTGAACTGGCAGTAAAGAGTAAAAATGAGGATTTTGCCCGTTATATTTTTGATAATCATCTGCAACTTGTTAGAACCGACGTCACCTTCGCCATCTCTATTTTTGGGGAGTGGATAATTCCTTTGAGTTGGTCATGGTTGATGGACTATTTGTTTGATCAAAACCCGGAATTTTTCGGGTTTAGAAATCGTGATGGAGAAACTCTTCTTCATAATGCTGTAGAACAAAGAGATTCAGAGGCAATCACTTACCTTCTGGAGAAAGGATTTGATCCAAATATTCCTGATAATAGAGGACAGACAGCATACGAGCTATTTCTTTTGAGGAAACCTTTTATTCAAGACGCAGATCAAATTGCTTCGCTTTTTCAAAGCAAAGCTGCCAAACCTTTATCCCCGTTAGATTTTCAAGCTGAATTACTTGCAAATTCCATTAAATCCGGCAATATTCATGAAATTAAAGAGCAATTACAGAATGGGGTAGATCCAAACGGTATAATTATCTCATCATACAGAAGACAAGAATTTTCAGAGTCATACATCAATTACGCTGCACGTTATGGGTATGATGTGGTTTGTGCATATCTTCTGTTGCATGGTGCAGATGTTAATTGCACAACGCAACCCATAGGGTTGTCGCCATTGGCGGCAGCCATAATTGAAAGAAATTATGAAACAGCGCGAATTTTAATCCATTTTGGTGCCGATTTGGATTTTATAATACCCTCGGAGGCTATGGATGCTTTTCAGGTTTTCAATTCAAACACAAGTTTAAATACTTATATCTCCCAAAGAGGATTGGAAAGTAGTTTGTTTTTTGAGAACCAGGAAATAAGACATTATACCGAAGAACTTGAGCAGGCAATGAAAAGTGACACTCCGAAAGCTCTTGTGCAGCTTTTGGAAAAAGACCATTCGGTGCTTAGCAGGTTTAGTTTTGATGTACATGAAAACAGTAACTATATGAAGAGGGTTTTTCGGGAAAAACCCCTTGAATTCATAGAGGAATTGTTTAATAGAGCTCATGAGTTACCAAACCCTGGGACTTTGGTTTATATTGCTGCACTTGTTGATAGGGAGGGGTTGGTGGAACTGCTTATTAATCATAAAGCAACTAAAGAAAGAGATTATGAGCAGCGGGTTCCCTACTATCGTCACAATATTTACGAGTACAATATTGTAAAAATAATAGAACAATTTTCCGGCAATAATTCAATAGCCGAAAAGGAAAGATTCGATTTTGTTAAGGAGTATAAGCCCCTTCCCTCTGAAATGCGAAAGGCTCTTAAATATGCTATTTCAAAACATTCTCAACAGGGTAATGAATTGGAGTTGATGTGGAACTATTCAAGGGCTCTTCAATATCGAACCCCGGAAATATTCTTATTGCTCATGAATTATGATGTTACGGCCTGTAAAGAAATAAAGGAGCTCTTCTTCAGCATCTATAATGGTGACATTAATCGGGTAAAAGAGTTGATTGACAGTAGTGAGTTTGACTCTGATACCCAATGGCATGAATGCAGCCTTTTGAATTGGGCAGCTTTCAACAATAGAGGAGAAATTGCACAATGGCTTTTAAGCGAGGGTGCTTCTTTCAAGAGTCGCTATTACAGACATCGGCTTGATTTTGTTGAACCATCATGGGAAGTTTGGAAAGTCCCGGTAACGTGGGCTGTTTTGCACCAAAACAAGGAGTTGGTTTCTGCACTCATTGATGCCGGGGAAGATTTTGAGAACCTCTATCTGGATGATAATATTCATGGATATTATTCTGTGTTCGATATGGCCATGAACAATCAGCGTACAGAGATTTTGCATTATTTGATAGAATCCGGGACTATTGCCGTTGATTATGGAAGCAACAACTACAACCTTCTGAATAAAGCCATCTTTTTTGATGATGTGGAACTGTCACTGATTTTGTTGAATCAACTCTCCAAGGCAGAGTGGCGCGAAGAACAGTTAAATTACCGTGGACCCTACTTTGCATCTGGTTTTGAAAGAGCCATTCAATATGCTGTTTCCTGTGAAGCTATGGACGTGTTAAATGCTTTTCGTAATTTGGATGGGTTCGATGATTACTACTACAATTGGAGGTTGCTTAATACGGCTATTCTCAAAAAGAACTTGTCGGTAACCATTGACTTGCTCAATTCAGGAGTAAAACCAGCCTCTGATTTTTTGCAAAATCAGAGCTTGGCATTCGCACTGTTTTCCTTCGCCACCAATGAAGTTTATGACTTGCTTCAAATGGCCGGGTGGAGTCGTTTTGATTTGCTTGCTTCTACAAATCGCCCCCAAAACATAGTGAGAGCGGTAGTGCTTGGTAACAATCCCGAAAATTTTATAGAGGTATTTCTAAACCCTGAATTTGAGCATTCAATAAACATGAACTCTGTTTTGAAAAAAACAATTGAATTTGACCATGAAGTTATGTTTAGACAATTGTTGGCTGCTGGTGTCAGTTGGTTTGAAGGTACAAATGCCGCCAACTCGTTATTAAGGCATGTGAATGATTATGGCACATGGCAAAGGCTGTTTGATATTGTTATTGAGTTTGAAAATCAGACAATTCATAATCTATAATTTTAGGAAGATGTTATTTTTGATGAGATGGAAGATTTTGATATCAAGGCCATGGCCCTTGATATCTATTTCATTATTGAGTGTGTCAGGGCTTAGCCCTGACATCTTAATGTAAACAGATATTTGTGCTTTTTGTGTTCTCTGCGAGGAATTACGCTTCTAAGAAACAGCGTTCCATCTCTCCAATCTTGGAATCCCCCTGGTGAAGAGCCACGCTGAAAACCTGTTCATCCCCATTTCTCGCATTTTATTTTGACAAAACTCCTGCATTTCGGCAGCAGTTCCGTTAAAAGTATAGTCGCCATCCTCGTAGCAATAGCTGCAATATTTGTGGTTAATGGTTCCATCGGCATTTACCCCGCCTCCTTTGGGGTCTTGTTTCATTGGCATTCCGCAGCTTTGGCAGAATTTGTAAGTTTTCTTCATGGTTGGTTTAGTTTTGATTATTGAATTGGAATGTAGATTTCTGTTAATATCTCTTCTTCAGGAACACCACCAGGCGAATTAAGGTATTTTTCGAACGACATGGAGTCCCGTAATTCAAAGTTTGCAGACGGCAACCATTGCCGGTATATGGCATTGTATAAATCAGCCAGACCTGAATAACTACCTTTTAGCGTAAATACACAGTACTTTCCTTCTTTGAGATGGTATATTCCAAACTCTCCTTCCGGTTTGAACTTTTTTTTGAGTGATACACAAGCATAAAATCTGCATCTTTCGTGAGAGGTGATGTTTGGGTCGTCAAAACTGAGTCCGATGAAATCGTTTGTCCCGTCCAGGCAACCGTTTTGTGAAGCATATTTCAATAATTTTTCCCATGCTGCATTGTATGATTTTGCTCCATACTGGTCAATTATTCTGATGTAAAGCAACTGTTTATGGTTTTCATGCCTGATTTCAGAATGCAGCTCAACATCAGGATGTTTACCCGAATTAACATGCGAAGTGAAAAAGTTATGCATGTTACGAAAGGACGAAGGATTAACACCAAAGTGCTTTTTGAAGGCTTTTGATAAGGCATGTTGATTTTGATATCCGGTTAATTCTGCGATTTCTGTTAAGTTTTTTTTACTCACCTGTAGATATTGAGCTGCTTTTTCCAATCGAAGCCGAGAGATGAATCCTCCGGGTGTTTCTCCAATGTAAGCTTTAAAAATACGGTGAAAGTGGTAAGAGGAGATTCCTGCAACGGCTGACAGGGTTTCCAGGTCAATGGTCTGATTGAGATGCCGGTTGATGTAATCAACCGTTTTGTTAAGTCTTTGCTGGTAATGGTTGGTGGTTTCAGGTCTCATTTTTCCCATTCTGTATTGTTATCTTAAAACAAATTTATGGGAATAAATTAATTTGTTACTTATCCGTAATTGCTGTTTTTTGGTTAAGTAAAATATTTTTCGTTTTTTAATGTTTTTATTAACATTAACCTTTAATTCATTATTATGAGAAATTTAGTAATTGCTTTTGCTTTGGGAGTTTTGTTGTCATGCAGTTCTCCTTCTAATAACGACGAAATTAATATTTTGGCTAAGGGGTTAGACGATGGTGTCGTTTTGTACCTATACAGCCGAAACCTTCAGCAAAACATTGATTCGGGATATATTGTAAATGGCAAGCTGCAGTTTATAGTGGAGAATTCCTCTCCTGAGGTTTTTTTGTTACATAATGGCTTTCAAAATCAAAATGATTTTCTATATATTGATTTTTGGAAAGAGGGCAATTCTGTTGAAATTGTAATTGAAAATGAACGTTTTAGAGAGGCACTTGTCACGGGGTCTGAAATTCAGAATCAGAAGGCTCAACTAGATTCATATACAAATCCATATATGGCTAAGATAGATAGTTTATGGAACGTATTTGACTCACTTCCTTATGATGATGTTGAGCAACGAACAGCCATCTCTGAAACGATTCGAGATTTGCATAATAGAACTAATGAGATATCTTTAGAGTTTATTCGTTCAAATCCCTCATATCTGTATTCAGCATATATGCTAAATAGTTATATGGCTGGATACCCTAACGAGGTGATAGAAGAATTGTACGATTCATTTAGTTCTGATGTAAAAGATTCAGAGTTTGGCAGAAATATCGAGAGGTTTTTAACACTTAGCCATGATTTGGAAATTGGTGACCCGGCCATTGATTTTACTTTGCCCGATTTAGATGGAAATAGTTATAGCCTTAGTGATTTTAGAGGTAAATATGTGTTGTTGGGATTCTGGGGTTCGGGGTGTGGCGGTTGTGTAATGGAAATTCCAACTCTTGTTAAGAATTATGAAAAGTTTCAGGAAAAGGAATTTGAGATAGTTAATGTTTTTCTTGACAGAAATCGTGATAGCTGGAAAAGAACAGTTGAAAACTACAATATGACTTGGAGGACTCTTTCTGATTTGCAAGGTTTTGATGGAGACATCCCAATGACCTATAAAGTCCAATATGTTCCTAAGATGTATCTTCTGGATAAAGAAGGGGTGATTATTGCTGAAGACTTAAGGGGGGAGGAGTTAAGTACTCGTTTGGAAGAGATTTTTAATAGTGAATCAGACTTGGTTCACGCCGATTTGTAATCGGGGCGTTTTTTGTGTCGCCGTAGGTGACAAATGTTGATAGAAAATAGAAAAAGAACAACCATATTGAACCGCGGCACGCTTTAGGTGTACAATTTAAACCACATAAGTCATATAAGTTTTAACCACAATGGACTCAAAGTAAACCCAATGAGCGCAATGGGCTAATGGGGAGTTGCTTTTTTATGTGTTCACCTCCCAGCCCCATCGGGAAGGACATACTGTTGGATTCGTATAATGTGAGTGAGTTTCTAATTTTAAGGCGGTTTTGCCCTTATGGACGGGGTGGGGCTGATATAAAACTCACTGTTTTTGAGTCTTTCGGTTGTCACCTTATCCCCCTTCTATGTGTAGTTTTTTTTAACTAATTCTGAACTTTCATAATAAGCGGATTAAATGCCTTTGAGAAAACCATGATTTTGTCGCCTTCGGCCAAATCATGGATTTCGTTTTCAAAAGCGGTTACCTTTACTATTTGGTTCATGCCTGTAACTACGGTGAGCAGATAAAAGGTGTCCTGTTTTTGAATTTTTACAATGTTCCCGGTGATTTGTACTTTGCCGCTTATGCTGTTGTTCAGAAATATGTCGTCGGGTTTTCCGGTTCCGGTAATTTTGCCGTTTTCTATTTTAATAACCTTTTGAGCCAAACGAAAAACCTCTGTGAGGTCGTGACTCACCAAAAGGGTTGTGGCATTGGTAATGGAATGGGCTTTTAATATTTCATTTTGGAGCGATGTTCGGATGCTTGAATCCAGTGCCGACAATGGTTCATCCAGCAGCAGGAAGTCAGGTTTCCGGGCAAGGGCTCTTGCCAGTGCAACGCGCTGTTTTTGGCCTCCCGATAATTTGTCGGGCTTTCTGGCTGCAAATTCGGTTAAACCGAATTTTGCAAGAAGTTTATTCACCAAAGCTTCATCTCTGCGATTTTGTCCATAAGCCACATTGCCAAATATGGTCATGTTCGGAAAAAGCGCATAATCCTGAAAAACAAATCCAATGTTACGTTCCTGGGGCGATTTATTAATGCCTTTTTTTGAATCGAACCAGACAGAATTCCCCACTTTTATAAACCCTTTGTCGGGTTTGGTTAATCCGGCAATCATTCGCAGCAAAGTGGTTTTTCCGGCTCCCGATTCTCCAAATAGCACAACCAATTCACCCATTGGCACAACGGTGCTGATGTTTAATTGCATGCGGCCGGAGGCTGAAATCAGTTCTTTTTGCACATCAATGGTAATCACATCATTTTCCATGTTTTACTCCTCCGGTTAATGGTGTAAATTAAAGTCAGAATCACAAAAGAGATGAGAAACAGGGTGAGGGCATAACGATTGGCCATATCAAAATTCAATCCCTGTACTTCATCGTATATGGCAATGGAGGCCACACGTGTTTCGCCGGGAATATTGCCTCCCACCATCAGTATGATGCCAAATTCGCCAATGCAATGGGCAAATGTTAAAGCTATGGCAGTAATGAGTGATGGTTTAATGTTTGGGATGAGTACTCTGAAGAATGTTTCTGCTTTTGATTTTCCAAGAGTGTATGATGCTTCCCGCAAGTTTACGGGTATTCCCCGTAAACCGTTCGTAAGAGGTTGTACCATAAATGGGACACTAAAAACAACAGAAGCTATCAGTATCCCTTCGAACGAAAAAGCCAGGTGAACATCAAACACATCACTTAAAAAGCTGCCAAACCAATAGTTTGGGCTGTATGCTACCAAAATGTAATATCCAATGACCGATGGGGGCAACACCAGGGGCATGCTCACCAGCGCTTCAACAACTGGTTTAAATCTGAAACGCGAGAATGCCAGGAAATAACTGATGGGCATACCAATAACCAACAATATTACAGTGGTGTAAATTGCGAGTTTGGCAGTTAAAATCAGAGTTTCAGTGAATGGGGTGGACATGGTTTTATGGTTGAATGGTTTTTGGTTGTAAGGTAACAGGGTGACAAGGTGACAAGGTAACAGGGTTGATTGTTGATGGTTTGTTTTTGAGGTTACAGATTAAAAGGGTTAAAGAGTTTAAGGTTTATGGTTATGGGGTTTCTTCCGGTTCCGCGTTGCGGGACTTCGTTACTCTTCGCCTCCTGTGCCGTCCTGAAATAGGTTGACCGTTTTTGAACGATTTTTAAAACAATTCAAAAATTGAAACTTATGAAAAATAGACGGTCACAATTTAAGTTAAAGTCAAGACGTTATTTTAGTGAAGATTTCAAAAAACAAAAAGTCCATGAAATTGTC
>NZ_SLWK01000013.1 GCF_004345615.1 Natronoflexus pectinivorans | reverse complement strand
GTAAATATTGAAATAAAAATTAAGGTAGATAATTAAAGTTTTCAACAGGTAGTTGGATCTTGTAAAATCTTGTCAACCTCTATTATGAAAAGACAAACCATAAACCATCAACAATAAACTCAGAACCATTAACCATCAACAATAGACTATCAACCCTATTACAAACTAAGAACCATAAAATCGAACCGCCTAAAAACATCAAAATAAATGGAAGAACGAAAAAGAGACCATATAAATTTGGCATTTCAGTCGCGTGTTGAACCAGACGGTGCCAACAAACCATATAATTACGAACCTTTGCTGGCGGCACATCCGTCAGACAATATGCTACCGTTCGGTTTTGCAGGAAAAACGATGCAATTACCTGTATGGGTATCGAGCATGACTGGAGGAACCGCCATGGCTGGCATCATCAACCGGAATCTGGCAAAAGCGTGTGCAGAGTTTGGCATGGGTATGGGACTTGGTTCCTGTCGCGCATTACTGGATGATGATAAATTTTTATCTGATTTCGACATCAGAGACATCATTGGAGACGATGCGCCTTTATATGCCAATCTGGGTGTGGCTCAGGTTGAGAATCTCATTAGCTCAAAATCGCTGGATAAGGTTGATGAACTCATACATATGCTCAGAACTGATGGCATCATCATACACGTGAACCCGCTTCAGGAAGCATTTCAACCCGAAGGAGACCGGTTTTCAGTCCCTCCCATTGAAACCATACAGGCTTTTTTGGAAAACAGTTCGGTGCGATTGATTGTTAAAGAAGTGGGGCAGGGAATGGGTCCGGAAAGTCTCAGGGCATTGCTGAAGCTCCCTCTTGAAGCCATTGAGTTTGGTGCTCTTGGTGGCACCAACTTTACCAAACTTGAACTCTTACGACATCAGAACCATGACGTATCGGTTTTTGATTCCTTTAAAAACGTGGGACATACAGCGGAGGAGATGACCCAAATCGTTGATGAAATTGTGGCAAGCAACCATGAAATAAAATGCAGACAGATTATTGTTTCGGGAGGAATCACAGATGTTTTACAAGGGCATTTTTTGGCAAAAAAATGTAAACTTCCCGCGGTTTTAGGTATGGGCTCCGCATTTTTGAAACATTCAACCGAAGACTATTCCTCTCTAAAACAGTATGTGCAACAAATAAAACAGAGTATCCTGATTGCAGAGCAATACCTTATGTTGAAGTAGCTGTTAGATAATCAGTCAATATTCACTCGAACATGATTACGTTTAACATCTTTATTATTAAAAATCTCATATTCTATTGATTTGTGGTATGGAACGAATAAAAGGATTTTCAAAACTATCGAGAAGTGAGAAGATAGACCAAATATCCAAATCACTCCATCTGAATCCCGATTTTAAGAAAACACTGGCATCGTTCCGGCATCCCGAGAAACAGGAGCTGTTCGATGATTTTTCGGAAAACACCATTACCAATTTTTACTTGCCGTTTGGCGTAGCACCCAACTTCCTCATCAACAATCGCATGTACATGGTTCCCATGGTGATTGAAGAGAGTTCGGTGGTGGCAGCAGCATCGCGGTCTGCAGCATTTTGGGCAGATATCGGGGGTTTTACAACAACCATTCACAACACCATAAAAACAGGGCACATTTGGTTCAAATGGCAGGGTGATTATCAACTCCTGAAATCGAAACAGCAATCAGCAGATAAAATTCTCAGGGATTCGGTGTCGCATATTTCAAATTCGATGGAAAAGCGAGGGGGAGGAATAGTGAAAATGGAATTCCTTCAGCAAACTGAACTCCCGGATGTGTTCCAGCTTTTGGTTCAGTTTAAAACAGCCGACAGCATGGGAGCCAATTTTATCAATTCTTGCCTGGAAGCGATGAAAGAACCTCTTTGCAACTTCTTCATCTCCAACGAGATGAAAAATCCGGAAATCATCATGGCCATTCTATCAAATCATACCCCTGAGTGCCTGGTTACCTGTTCGGTAAAGTGTAAAACTGAGCAGTTACAACCATTTGCAGGAAACCTGCCGGCAGCAGAATTTGCAGAAAAATTCAAACTGGCGGTAGATATTGCTCGTTGTAATCCGCACAGAGCCGTAACGCACAACAAAGGAATTTACAATGGCGTTGATGCCGTTATTCTGGCCACAGGAAACGATTTCCGTGCAGTGGAAGCTGCCGGTCATGCCTTTGCGTCTTTGGACGGGCAATACCGTTCTCTGTCACATTGCAACATCACCAGCGACGGGGTTTTTCAATTCAAACTGACCATCCCTCTGGCCATTGGCACTGTGGGAGGATTGACCAACCTCCACCCCATGGCATCTGAAGCCATGAAAATTCTGCAACACCCCAATGCCGAAGAGTTAATGTCTGTGGCTGCCGCTGCAGGCTTAGCCAATAATTTTTCAGCAGTGGCTTCACTGGTGACCACCGGCATTCAAAAAGGACACATGAAACTGCATCTTTCAAACATTCTTAACTCACTTAATGCCACCACAGAAGAAAAAGAGCTTGCCAATGAATACTTTGCCAATAACACGGTGAGTGTTAACGCCGTAAAGAATCTGCTAAACAGAACTTAACATGTATTTTCACGCAAACGGGAAATTGCTGATTACCGGTGAATACTTGGTGTTGAATGGAGCCAAGGCTTTAGCCGTACCTTTAAAAAAGGGACAAAGCATGAAAATTGAAGAGGATGAATCCAACGGATTCATCTGGAAAGCCATGACTCCTGAAGGTCTTTGGTTTGAATCGGAATTCGACAAAAATCTGAACATCATAAAAACAACCAGTTCTGCGCATGCAGAAAAACTCAAATCGATTTTTGAAGCCATCACCAGGCTTAATCCCGCTGCTAAGAAAAAAATAGTCAATCAAAGCATCACCACGCAACTTGAGTTTCAACCCGATTGGGGATGGGGAAGCAGCTCCACGCTCATTTCCCTTTTATCGCAATGGTTGGAAACTGATGCATACCAAATTCTTCAACAAACCTTTGGTGGTTCGGGGTACGATTTGGCCTGTGCCATTTCTCATCAGCCTCTATTTTTTAGGATTGATGCCAACCATCAACCAACAATTTCCCCGGTGCAGTTCTCACCACCTTTCATGGAGCAAATAGGTGTTGTATGGCTCAATAAAAAACAAACCTCATCGGTAGAAATTGTGAGATTCAAGGAAATGCAAGTGCCGGTATTTAAAGATATTGAAGAGATTTCAAAAATATCGGAAGAGATTGTGAAAGTGTCTGAAATTAAGCAGTTCTGCGAACTGCTTAACACCCATGAAGAGATAATCAGTAAAGTAACAGGCCTTACTTCCGTAAAAAGGAGTTTGTTTCCCGAATTCAACGGGACCATGAAATCCCTTGGCGCATGGGGAGGCGATTTTGCTTTGTTTATTAGTGATGAACCATTTAGCTCTTCGGCTAAATGGTTTTCCCGGAAAGGTTATCAAACATCATTCAGGTTAAATGACATCATGACAAAATCAGACCAAAAACTCCACTAAACAAAAAGTTCCGAATCGTTGTTTAATCTTCATACAATAAAGATTAAACTGTTTATCTGTAACTAAATGACCAAAGTTTCTCAAATAAATGCTTCCACCGAATGGAGAAGTCCGTCAAATCTGGCCATTGTAAAATATTGGGGAAAACGAAACGTGCAGGAACCCATTAATCCCAGCGTGAGTTTTTCTTTGAAAAACTCCGTTACCATCACGCGTGTAACGGCTACCCCTTTAGAAAAAGGTGGATTTACTTTTTCGTTAAACGGTGTTTTCAATCCTGCGTTTCACCCAAAAATTGAAACATTTCTAAAACAGGCTCAACACCATTTGCCATTTATCAGAAACCACCATTTAACCATAGAAAGCAGCAACACTTTCCCACACTCATCCGGTATAGCCTCATCGGCAAGCAGCATGAGTGCCCTTGCGCTTTGTCTTTTGTCATTGCATAACTTATCCATTGGAAAATCTCCTGAATCGGTTGATTTAACCATGGCTTCGGGTTTGAGCAGATTTGGTTCAGGAAGCGCATGCCGCTCTGTTTTTGGAGGATGGAGTTTGTGGGGAAAATTTGATGAAGTGAAAGAGAGTTCCGATACCTATGCTGTTCCAATTCCGAAAAACGTGGTTTCCCCCGTTTTTCAGGACTTAAAAAACGCCATACTCATTATCAACAGCGGCTCCAAAAGTGTAAGCAGCTCACAAGGCCATCAGTTAATGAATCAACATCCATACAGAGAAGCAAGAGTTGAACAAGCTTTTAACCACACCGGAATATTGCTTGAGATTCTTAAAACAGGCGACTGGGATGGGTTTATTGAAACTGCCGAAAATGAAGCACTTACACTGCATGGATTGATGTTAAACTCTTCACCATCCTACACATTGATGGAACCAAACTCATTGCAAGCCATCCGGTTAATCAGACAAGCACGCACAGATGAAAACCTAAAAATAGGGTTCAGTATGGATGCAGGTCCAAACCTTCATGTTCTTTATCCCGCATCAGAGGTTTCGAAGGTTGAATCATGGATTGAAGAAAACCTTAAGCCGCTTTGTCAAAACCAACAAATCATATATGATTCCGTTGGAGATGGTCCCATAAACATCCAATCCATTAATAACACGATTTGACATGTCAACACAAACAAACGGATACAACGATACCTTCCACTCCAAAATAATGTTGTTTGGAGAATACAGCATTATTTTAGGCTCTATGGGCTTGACCATTCCATATGCGCATTTTAATGGTTCATTGGGTTTTATCAACAAAAACAGATATACAGATCTGGACTTTGCAAAGCGCAGCAATCTGTTGCTCTCAGAGTATTCCGAATACATTGATAAACTTGAAAGCAAAGGGTCACTACCTGATAACTTTGACAACAAGCGCATGAAAAAAGACATCGCCAACGGACTTTATTTTGAAAGTACCATTCCCGAAGGATACGGACTTGGCAGCAGTGGTGCGCTGGTGGCTGCTTTGTACCACAAATATAAAACCGATAATCAGAACCCTCGAAGAGCAACCACTCACAATCAGCTGCTAAAACTGAAAAAGGAGCTTGCAACCCTGGAAACATGGTTTCATGGAACCAGTTCCGGCATTGACCCGTTAATCTGTTACATGAAACACCCGTTGCTGTTGAATAACGACACCAGCATAAAACCCATTGGAATTCCGCGTTATAATTTAACAAACGAAGATGCTATCTTTTTGGTTAACAGTGGTAAACCTGGCAAAACGGCACCTCTGGTTGAGCGTTTCATGTCGCAATTAGAAAATTCTGATTTTAAGGATTTAATGCAAAACCAATACACTCCCCTGAACAATAAATGCATCAAACATCTGATTTACGGAGAACTCGACCAGTTCACCGAATCGCTGAGTGAACTCTCACAATTTCAGGCCACACATTTTAAGGAGATGATTCCTCCAATTGTAGAAATGGAATGGATATATGGCATCAGCACCCAAAAATACCTTCTAAAACTTTGTGGCTCAGGAGGCGGCGGATTTGTTCTCGGCTTTACCAGAAACTACAGCGAAGTTAAAGAACGCTTTCAGGAAAAAAATATGGAAGTGGTGCCGGTTTACAGGGCAGAGTGAAAGGAGTTATTTTTAGTTTAGGTTTTATAGTTTAGTTTTTAAACCATAAACCACAAACAATATAACTATAAACATGAATTAAATAGTTTAAATTTGCCGGTTGTTGAAAATTTTCTGAAATAGATAAATATGATTAGTCAATCCCTCATAGAGAAATACAATCAACCCATCCCCCGTTATACAAGTTATCCGCCGGCTACGGTGTTTCATGATGGTTTTACTCCAAACGACTATATTCGAATGGCTGAAGCGTCAAACCTTGAGGAGCCACGAGCCATTTCGCTGTACCTGCACATCCCTTTTTGCACCAGGCTTTGTCTCTACTGCGGCTGCAACACATTAATTACCAACAAGCAGGAATTGATGACCCAATACCTGGAAGCTCTAAAAAAAGAGATTGAAATGGTAAGCAAATGGCTCGACAAAGAAAGGCCGGTCACACAAATTCATTGGGGAGGCGGTACACCAAATGTGCTGTCAACAGCCGATGTGGGATCAATTATGGAATTAATTCATGAAAAATTTTCGGTTTCGAAAGAAACCGAAATCGCCATGGAATGTCATCCTGCACACATCGATATAGAATATCTCAGTAACCTTTTCAGCATGGGATTCAACAGAATCAGCCTTGGAATACAGGATTTTAACAGTGAGGTACTTAAAGCAGTTCATCGAATGCCACCGGCCATTCCCATCGAAGAGATTGTTCAATATATTAAGGAGAGAGAAATTCCTCTTAATCTGGATTTTATCTATGGATTGCCGCTGCAAACCTTAGAAGGCTTTAATAAAACCATACAACAAGCAGTAAAACTGCAACCCGACAGACTGGTGACCTTTTCTTATGCACACGTTCCGTGGGTAAAACCGCATCAAAAAACACTGGAAAAAACCGGACTTCCATCTCCCGAAGAAAAAACTGCCATGTACCTTTCCAGTTACGAAACAATTTCCCAGAACGGATACATTCCAATTGGTTTCGACCATTATGCTAAACCCGATGATGAACTGAGTGTGGCATTAAAAAATCATCAACTACATCGAAATTTCCAGGGATATTGCACCAAATCGACAACAGGACAGGTTTATGCTTTCGGGATGTCAGGCATTAGTCAGTTAAGTAATGCCTACGCACAAAACACCAAAAAAATAAATGCATACATGGAAGCCATCAACAATGGCATTCCTGCTACAGAAAAAGGATATGTCATTACCGATGAAGAGAAACTAACCCGGGAAGTCATACTCGAATTGATGTGTAATAACTACCTCAACTGGGAAGAACTTGCATTGAGGCTCAACTGTCAAGTTGATGACCTGAAAAAGGCTACCGCATTTTCTGAAGAAAAAATTAAAACTTTTATTGCCGATGATTTGTTGATTAATATAGATGATGCCTTGGAAATTACAGACGCAGGCCGGTTTTTTACCCGTAATATAGCTTCGGCCTTCGACCCAAAGCTAAAGACAGGCCCCGGACAATTTTCCAAAAGCATTTAACTTCATTTTTGACATTATTTATACATTGAAACAGAACATCAGCAATATGAGTACCCGGTCAGCTGTCATCATAGGAGCAGGACTCACAGGATTAACAACAGCCTTTTATCTGAAAAAAGCCGGATGGCAAGTCACCATACTTGAGAGGTCGGCCAGAACAGGAGGTTCCATACAAACCCACCGTGAAAACGGGTTCATTTTCGAAAGTGGCCCAAACACTGGAATTATTACAAACAGTGAGGTTGCGGATCTTTTTGCCCGCCTTGAACCGGATTTTAAATTTGAGCCTGTCAATGAAGAAGCAAAACGCAGGTTAATCTGGAAAGGATGCAGATGGTATGCCCTCCCTCATTGTTTAAAAGAGGGAATCAGAACTCCTCTGTTCAAATGGCGCGACAAATTTAGAATTCTTCTGGAACCATTCAGAAAAAAAGGCAGGAACCCGGACGAAACGCTTGAAGGACTAGTGAGGCGGCGAATGGGAAACTCCTTTTTAAATTATGCCATCGACCCATTCATCTTAGGTGTTTATGCTGGAGACCCAGCTCAACTTGTCACGCGATATGCTTTTCCTAAGCTTTATAACCTTGAACAGGAATATGGCAGCTTTATAAAAGGGAGCATAAAAAAGCATAAAGAGCGCAAATCTCCGGAGCAGCAAAAAGTTACCCGGCAAATGTTTTCGGTAACAGGAGGACTAGATAATCTAGTTTACACACTCACCGAACAGGTAGGTATTGAAAATTTCGTTTTCAACTGCCGTAGAATTACCATTTATCCTAAAGGAGACGAATACTCGATATCATACGCCCGTGAAGGTCAAACCCATCAAATTAACAATAACGTGGTGATTACAACCACAGGCGCAAACGAAATTGATAGCCTTCTGCCATTCCTCAACCAGCAAGAGAAGGAATCCATTAACAACCTGAATTACGCCAAAGTCATTCAGGTGGCCATTGGTTTTAAAAAGTGGAGAGGATTGCCTCTTAAAGCTTTTGGTGGACTTATTCCTCACAAAGAAAACAGAAAAATTCTGGGAATTCTATTCCCTTCCGCCTTCCTGAAAGGACGTGCACCTGAGGATGGAGCCCTTTTATCGGTATTTATGGGAGGAGTAAGAAACCCGGAAATTCTACATCTCGACGATTCCATTATAAAAGCGATGGTAATGGAAGAACTTCGGTGCATGATGCTTATACCCAGTGACGATGAACCGGATCTGTTTAAAATTTTCCGCCACAACCACGCCATCCCTCAATACGAAATTAATACAGGCGAAAGACTTAGTACCATAGCAAAAATAGAGTCCCGTTTCCCGGGTTTAATACTTGCCGGAAACATCCGAGATGGAATAGGAATGGCAGACAGAATAAAACAAGGCACCACCATTGCACAAGAACTTATTAAGGGTTGACAAGTTGAGGGTTTTGGGTTTTGGGATCAGAGTTGATAGTTTATCCAGAAAACCGTAAACCATAAACCAAACAACCATAAACTAATTAATGTCCGTTCAGGCAAAAAATCTCAAATTGGTGAAAATATTTTCCCAATTTGTTTTGCAAATAAAATTAAACCCCTATTTTTGCAACCGCAATGAGGGAGAGATGGCAGAGTGGTCGAATGCGGCGGTCTTGAAAACCGTTGACCTTCACGGGTCCGGGGGTTCGAATCCCTCTCTCTCCGCAAAAAAGACTTTCATGAAAATGAGAGTCTTTTTTTATGGAACGAAATGAGATATCCTTAATTATTATTGCTCCCCAGAAATTTGGATTGTTCACCAATTTGTTCACCAGCATTATGATATAATATGGTGTATTATGAATACCCCCTAAAAACAAAAACCGTTGTAAATCAATCGATTTACAACGGTTTGAATATATTTGGGATTGTGAATGGTGATCCGGACAGGATTCGAACCTGTGACCCACAGCTTAGAAGGCTGTTGCTCTATCCAACTGAGCTACCGGACCGTCTCGTTTTCGGTGTGCAAATATAGAAAAATATTCTAAAACCAGGTAATATATCTGCTTTTTTAAGAAAAAAAACAGAGTTTTTTTGAGGCTATTGTGATCTTAAAAGATATATAGCAAAACCATAAACGAAGTATCCGCATCATAACTCTTAATGCACAAAAAAGGTTGGTTGTATTCATGTCTCTGGTAGTGTTTGGATTATGAGTGATAGTTTGTAAGAATGTTAGCTGAAATTCGGGATATGAGTTGGTCTATTTGATCATAATTTATGTTCGAAACAGAGTATCTTATTCCTGTTATTCTTTTTATAATGATTTTCTCGATGAAATTCATTTTCTCAAGTTTAAATTCACCTCCTGCATAGCAGGAGGCAAATGCATGATTTCTCAATAATTCCGGAAATGCGTTAGCGAATTGTAACTCTTTTTCGATATCATTCATGAAACAAATAAACAAGGCTATTGGTTTCTCAAGCAGTGTGATGATGTTTTTATTTATAAACTTCTTCATGTTTTTCCCTATTTTACCGGCATGTATAGATGCACCTAAAACAATAAGGTCATATTGTGTAAGGTCTGTTTTCTCATTTTTTGCTAAGTTTATGAGCTCAGTTACGGAATCGTTAATGCCATCAGAAATTGCTTGAGCCACATTGGCAGTGGTTCCGTGTTTCGATTCATAGATTATTGCGGTTTTCATATACTCTATAATTTGTTTTTCAATGACTCTCAAAACTTCAGGAGAACGAGTCCCGATGTATCGGGACTCGTTTCATATTTCCAATAATTAGAAAGGATTAAACTGATAAATTATTCCGAATTTGGCATAACTGGATCCGGGCATATCAAATGACTTTTGATTATAAAAGTCTTCATAGATTTGGCTCCCACGGTACCCTTCAATAAACCACCCCAGACTGTTTCCGTTCTGAAATCTAAAGGGGGTTGATGAAGCACCAAGAGATATACCTGCTGAAACAGAGTTGTATGAATACTCGGGCAGTTGCCCCTGATGTGTGAAGTGGAGAAGATTATATTGCACAACCGGTCCAATTTTTATTTGAAACAGCCCTTGTTCATGGTGTTTTCTTACGATTCCAAAATTCCAAAGTACCGGAACCATATATTGAACCAGAGAAACCTCTCTGTTGCCGAAGAATTGATTGGTCTCATCTCTGTAGCTGAATTCCTGACTGTTCACCATAAAATCGAGCCCTGTTTCCAGTGCATTATAGCCAATGGGTTTTAATATTCTGGCTCCTACATTGAAGCCTCTGTTTGTTGCACCTGAGAAACCATCGACAGGACTACCGGGAACTACATCCAATTGAGTATTTTCTACAATTCCACCTTTGTTGATACCTGCCTGCAGTCGGAATATCAACTTTTGGTGGTCTGTTGCAGAGGTTTCACGATGAGTGGCACATCCAAGAAAAAAGGGTGCTGTTAATAATGTCAGTTTTAAGTATTTTTTTAGCATGATAAAGTGTGTTTTATAATTACCATGCAAAGAAATGTATTGGTGTGTAATTGAGAGACTCATTTTTTCGAAATGAGGTCTCAATTTGCCTGAAACAGCAAAAAATGAGGTCTCAGTTTTTTGATACTTTCTGTAAATACTGACTTGGAGTATAACCCGTCATGTTTTTAAACACGCGATTAAATGTAGCTTTAGAACTGAATCCACAATCAAGGGCAATGCTGATAAGAGTATAATCTTTGTTTTGGGGATCTTTACACTTTTGTTTGAACTCTTTAATTCGGTAGTGGTTGATAAAATCAAAGAAACTCTTGTTTAATTGTACATTCAATATGGATGACAAATACTCAGGAGAAGTATTTAGCTGCCCGCTTAATCCGGCAATGGTAATGCTTTGATCTAGGTGAGGTTTGTTTTGCTGCATATAATGCAGCAAATCGTTTATAAAGGTCGAATCTTTGCTATTTGGATTCATATTCAAAGAAGGTGATTGTTGCCTTTTATCTAAATTCATCTTAACAGGCATACTGATGAAAACATTTTCCTGCCTGAGGCCAAAAAAAGCCAATGTAAGCACATAGAATGATGCCATAGCATGTGCCAATGATTGCATAAAACTGTATGGCAATAAATGCCAAATGTAATCTAATGTGTAGGTAAGGCTATTAAATGCATAAAGCACAACTGCTGTATAGAGTAGAAACTTCAACCAGTCCAGACCAATTCCTGATATTTCTGAAAAATAACTCTTTATTTCGTCTTTATACTTTTTGATTCTACATATTGCGACAAATATATAGCTGTGTGATGACACAGCTATCCCTGCAATAACTACCGGATAGATTAATCTTTCTTTAAAAGACTGGTTGATATCGATTTCAATTCTTGTTTCAACGGGATATAAAAATTGACCTGAGAATAATAGAATTGAAACAATAAAAAAGGGAATTAAATGAAGAATATCGATTTTACTAAACTTGAAGTTTTTCGTAGTTAGTGATTTTACATAAAACCAGATGACCGGGCCGTGAAGAAAAATCACGGTGGGTGAACTGTTTAAAAAAGCCGGATATGGATAACCATTCTGTCGGTTGTAAAGCTCCATGAAACTGAGAAAGGTGGTTGTAGCGAATATCAGGAAGTTTAATGAAAGCAAATAATCCGAGATGTTTTTTTTCTTTTTTGTAAGGATTAATAGAGCAAGGAATATACCCTGAACAACCCCGATTATTAATATGGTGTTCATAAATCTTTCTTGATATGGTTGAATACTCTTCTGACAATGACAAAGATAATGAATTTGAAAGATTGTCAGATAAGTTTATTCACCAACATCAGAGGATTCTTTTCCAAAATCAAATATTATGAGGATTACCATAATTCCTTATTGTATGCTGAAAATTTGAATCATTCTTCCAAAACCATCAATGGATATTGGTCATTTTATTTAAGAATCCTTATCAGGCATCAACGGTAAAGAGAAATAAAACATCGATCCTTTTCCCGGTTCAGATTCAACCTCAATGGTGCTGCCCATCTGATTCAGAATTTTATTACTAAGTGCAAGTCCGAGTCCGGTTCCACGATATAGTACCGAAGTGTCTTTTTCAATTTTGTAAAACGATTTAAAAATCTTTGGTATTTCTTCTTTTTCTATGCCAATTCCGGTATCTTTTACAAAAAATGTAACGCTGTTGTTTTCTGTTTTCCAACCAAAATGAACATAACCTTCATTGGTAAATTTAATTGCATTTGTAAGCAGATTAGATAGCACTTGTTTTATCCGGATAGGATCGTTAAACAGTTCTAAATCAGTTGACGAGTTATCCTGAATGACTTTTAATTCAATCTCCTTTTCACTCTTCATGTTGAAATAGGCAATCAGTTCTTCCATTATTTGTCTTACGGAAAACCATTGTTTGGTCAGGCTGAACTGATTGGTCTCAATCATAGAAATATCAAGGATGTCATTTATTAAAGTTAACAAGGTATCTGTATTGGTGTTAATCATCTGGATGTAAGAATTTTTCTCTTCATTGTCCAGATCAGGCTGAACCAGAAGATTGGAAAAACCAACGATGGCATTCATGGGAGTACGCAATTCATGGCTCAGATTCGCCAGAAAGGCTGTTTTTAATTTGTCCGAGATTTCAGCTTGTTCTTTGGCCTTAATTAGCTCTTTCGTTCTTTCGGTAACTAAATCTTCCAGTTGGTTTCGATGACGTTCTAATTCATAGTTCTGGCATGTAATCTCTTCTTTTGACTCTTCCAGTAAGGCATTTGTTTCAGAGAGTTCCTGAGTTCGTTTTGCCACACTCTCTTCCAGTTCCATGTTTCTGCGTCTAATAGCCCTAAACCTGTACTGGATTCCAAGATATACACACAGCAGAATAAAGAGTATTGTCGCAATTCTAAATATTGGCGTTTGCCACCAGGGCGGTATGATGACGATTTTCAATTCTTTTGGTTCCAGACTCCAAATCCCATCATTATTTGTTCCGGCAACTTTAAATGTATATCTTCCAGGGCTAAGGTTTGTATAGGTTGCAAAGCGTCTGTTTTCAACTTCGTGCCATTGGCTTTCATACCCTTCTAGTTGATACTTATATCTGTTTTTTTGTGGATTCAGATAATTAATGGCCGAATAAAAGATAGTTATGTTGTTTTGTCTATATTTGAGACGGATTTCATCAATATTATTAACATTAATTTTTCCTAGCTGCTCCTCAATATTCTCAGTTTCATCAGTTCCAAAAACCTGAAAATCTGTTATGATTATTTCGGGTGGAATTGGATTGTCATGTATGTGGTCAGGGTGAAATCTTACAAAACCTCTGGAGGTTCCAAAATTCATATATCCATCTGTCCCCCTTTTTGCCGCTCTTGGTCTGAAATCATCGGCCGCGAGTCCGTCAAACTGATCATATAATCTGAAGTTGGGTTTTTGAGGTGTTTCTGCACCGTTAATAAATTTCGCAATCCCCTTATTGGTGCTTATCCATAGGTTTTTATGATCGTCTTCCAGTATTCCCTGAATGGTGTTGTTCGGCAAACCATGATAGGTGGTGTAGTGGATAAATGTACGATCCTCTTTATTAAACAAGTTTAGTCCCAGATTTCCGGCAACCCAGATGTTGTTATTGCTGTCTTCGAAAACAAATAATGTCTGACCTCTTCTTAAACTTTTAGGGTCTGATGGATCGTGTATGAAATTAGTGAAAGTACCCGATTCTTTATTAAAAATTGAAAAAGCTGAATAGCAGGTTAGCATAAGTGTTCCATCTGATGCTTCAAAAAAATGATTTACAGAATTGTGGGGTAATGAATAAGGATCATCAGGATTATTTCTATATACCTCAAAGCTTTCATTTTCATAATCAAACCGGTTTAATCCTCCATGTATAGTTGCTACCCACAAATTATTGTTTTGATCTTCCTTTATGGCAAATACATGTGGGCTTGAAATTGATCCGGGGTTTTCTGATGGTGCGTATGTTTTAAAAGCTTCTGTATCGGGGTTAAACAGATTTAATCCACCATTCCATGTCCCTACCCAAAAATTCTCCCTACTGTCACGGTAAAGAGCTACAACTCCTTCGCCTTTTAATGTCCCGGAAGAATAGGAGGATGAGTAAAATGTTTTGATTTCGCCTGTTGCCTTTTTTAGTCTATCAAGGCCGGCTCCTGTACCAATCCATAAATAATCATCATCGTCCAGAAATGAGGTTATCAAATGGCTGCTGATTGACATACCCGGAACCGGATTTACGATGTAATTCCTGAATTGCTTTATTCGTGCACTATACAAATTTACGCCCCCGCTATAGGTTCCAATCCAGATGTCTCCATTTCTGTCTTTATACAGGCTTGAAATATTGTTATCACTCAACCCCCACATGTTTTGAGGATAATGAGCATAAGTGCTAAATTTAATTGATTCTCTGTTGTTCGTAACAGAGTTAAGGTCAACAACTGTAACATTCCCACCTGAACTGTTTCCAATCCATAACTGGTTATCTCTAATTATTAATTTATTAACATTGCTATTTGTTAGTTTTGAGAAAGTTCCATTCTCCGGAAATGCTAAGTAATTCTTAAACTCATATACTCCATCTCTGCTAACTCCAATCCATAGTCTATTATTCTTATCTTCAACAATTGCACGGACTTCTCCTTTAAAATCAGTATCGTACCGTTTAAATGATTTTTCTTCTGGTAAATAAAGATTTAGACCATTGTTTGTTCCGATCCATAGATTCCCTGACGAATCTTCAAAAATAGATCTTACCTGATTATGCGATAGACTTTTGGGTGAGTCAGAATGTGTAAATGTTATTATTGTATCTTTTTCAGGGATGTATTTAAAAAGGCCGTTTTGCGATCCAAACCAAACATTGCTTTTTGAGTCAGTAAATGAGCGTTCAATATTTTGATTTTGGAAATAGTGGAAAGGATAAATAGCGTCAGTATTAAGATTATAGATGGAAACTCCCAGAGATGTACAGATCCACATCTCATCTTTGTTCTTTTTTGAAATATCATTGATTGATGGATGAATGAGACCTTCATATTGTGTTAATCCTGCCGTAAATACCCTAAAGTTGTGTCCATCAAATCTGTTAAGTCCGTCACCCGTGCCAAACCACATGTATCCAAACCTGTCCTGGTAAATGGCTCTCACATGACTGTGGGAGAGTCCTGTTGCTGTGGTAAACTGGATAAACTGTTTGTTCTGGTTCTGCGCGATGGAACAAAGTGATGAAAATATGAGAATTATGTATGTTAGAATAATGCGCAGCATAGGTTGTTTACAGTTTCTATAAATGTTACTTTTTATATTTTAATGAAATGAGCAAATTTACTCTGATTGGTACCATATGCTATTATATTTCTGGTATTCAAGTTTAATAATACGAAATTAAATTAACATTTCATAACAAAACGCAAAAAAAACTCTACCTATGCATAAGTGGCTATGATAATTCGTTTTATTGTCTGAAAAAAGTTCATTTAAACATTAGGTACGTACATGACATATAGAAAGTTTCAATCTTTATATTGCGATTCTGACTTGAAAATAAAATGTAGGTAATCAAGGGGTTTCAAGTTTATGTTCAGATATTAACCTAAGGTTTAACTTACGGAAACATAAATCAGGTTTCAATGTTTTTTTGTGATTCAGGATTGAATGTCGTTTAGTTAAGCGAAATAACCTGACAGTTTATTTCCGGTAACTAATTGATATTGTTTATTTTATTATCCTGTCCTAATAAGAATATCGAAACCTGTCAGGTCTTAACTAAACGATATTGATTCAGGTTTACAACATTATGAGCATAAAAAAGGCGGCCTCTTTCGAGGCCGCCTTTTAAGGTTTATTCACAACAAGCTTTCTTCCGTTTAAACAAGTTTCTTCAGTAAAGCATCTTTATCTCCAACCAAATAGTCAATGGGTGGAATTTCTGGCATGGTGTATGCTCCGGGTTTCTGTTTTAATGCGGCACGTGCACAGGAAATCAGAATCTGAGCTGTTAAGGCAGGATTATTTATCTTCATTTTAAACTCGAAAAGTTGATTCTGAGTTTTACCTGAAACTCCTTTATGTTCAAGTAATACGCCATGTCCCATGTCTTTTAAATCATCTACACTGGGGACAGGAATCACATGTGTTTCATCATTACAGAAATAGCTGTCGACTTTAATGTCTTTTGCAACTTTATCTGCATCAGCACCGGCTTCCAGTTCAACATAAACCATGCGACGGTGAATTCCTGTGCCGGTTGGGATAGTCATGGAAAGTGCATCTTTTACGCCATCTTTGCCCTTAGCCACCACTGAGTGTCCCATGCTCATTCCGGGACCAAAGTTGGTGTAGGTAAGCCCTTTAGGTGCCATGGCTAACAGTAGGGTGCGAACCACCGAGTCACTTCCCGGATCCCATCCTGCTGAAATAATGGCCTTTGAATTGTGCTTCTTTCCGGTTTCATCCAAAAGGGAACGCAATTTTAACATCTCATCTCCATGGATATCGAAACTGTCAACCGTGCATATTCCTTTCTCCATAATGGCTTTGGCAACCTGGGGAATGCTGCGGGTTGGAGAGCACAAAACGGCCACATCCACTTTTCCTAATTCTGAAATATCTGAAACTACTTTTATATCAGCGAGCTCCGGAGGATTGTTGCCGGTAGAACCTGCACGACGTACAACACCTGCCAACTCCATATCGGGTGCGGCCTGTATGGCTTCTACTGAAAATTTACCAATGTTTCCGTAACTTACTACTGCTACTCTGATTTTACTCATAATACCTGGTTTTTTATGGTTTTTTGGTTCCGGATAAAGTAAAGATTAATCTGTTTTGTATCTTCTCTCCGGCTCCATTTTTTAATTACGAAGCACAAATTTCGCAAAATTTAACGAGAATTACAAATTGAAGATTTTTGCGCTCTTTTTGTGATAGTTTTCGATATTTAGTGATTTTTATTTTATGTTTTATTGTAAGATTTAGGAAAAAGAGAGTTAATTATTGCCTGTTTATCGGTCATAATAGCATTTTTCAACAAAAGAGGGGTGTTTTCAGACACCCCTCTTAAAAAATCACTCTAAAAAAAGTTTATTCCTGATTCTGGCTCTCTTCTCTTCTTCTTAAATTTTGTAATAACGATTGACGAATGATGTCCCTCAACTCAAGTTGCTTGTTGGCTACCAGCCTTTGTGACGAAGGTCTGTAATATCTTCCGTACTGTGGCCATGCCAATCTTCGGCGCATCCTGTCAGGGGTTCCTTTCACATCCAATCCCAATCGGAAAGGCAGCGGTGACCTCACCAAAGATATATGGTAATCAAAAGTCATATCAAGATTATGGTTTCCCGATATAACTGCACCGTATCTGTCCATCACAATTAGGAACGGGTAGATATCCACCTGGTCTTCAAAAATGGTAAATTCAGCAGATAATGTATCCACTTTATTTTCGGCTTTCCTACTGAACCAAAGCCTTCTTGCTATTTTGCTAAAAGTTTCTCCATCCATTAGAACCAAATCGTTCCCTACTATCGATGAAGCCCCTCTGAGAGTAGACATTTTCAGTGTGTATGTTGAGTCCATATAAGTTTCTACGGCTATATGAAATTCTCCGGTTCCTTTAAATGAGCGTAGCATTGGCATGATTGTATCAATGTCCGGAATCAAATTTAACAGTTCGTTGATTTGAATATCCAACATGTGAAAATCAAGCCCCAGATAGAGATGGTTCTTCCGTGGTGTTCGGTAAATTGATGTCATCTGCATCTCTGCTGCTGAAGTGCTAAAAGTGAGATCCTGAAGTACCAGAATTCCATCATTTATAATTACTTCACCTAATACATTTCTGGCTGTATCAACACCAAAGGTTGCTTTTCTGATGTTGCTTTGCAAAATAAAATCCACACCCTGAGGTACCATGTAAGGCCCTGTAAATTCGCCATCTTCTGCAAGGTCAGCACTGGTTTCTACATTCAATGATTCAACCGATTCTTCAATTCCCAATCCGCTGGTCAGGCTCATGAGTTGAGTGACATCCGTAATGTCTGAATCAAAGTTAAATCTACCGGTAAGGATGGAGTCACCTCTTATCCATGATAGGATATTTCGCATCTCTCCGGACAAATGAAAATCAGAGTTTCCAATCATCATTCGCCCTTCTTTAAAATTGAAGTTCTCAGGGTCGAAGTCCATTTTAACCACCGGTATTTGAACCGGGTAGGAGAGTGCATGCAAAGCAAAATTGGCATTGCTCATGTCTAAAAATCCATTGATAAGCCACTGCATGAAAAAATCTTCCTCCGCAGGTGCAACGTGTTGCATGCCGGTTCTTAAATCAACTTTCCCAATCTCGATGTTGTTTTCGCCGGCGAACAGTTCCAGGAAATCGCCTTTATAGTATAGTTCTATATCGGGTTGTTCAGGATTTCCGGCCATTGGAGCAAGCAAAAACTTGCCGTTTGGCTGGCGAATGGTTAGGCGAATGGTATCCATTTCGGCATACACCTCTTCCAAATTAAAGGTGCATATAACTTGTGGAATTCTTGTGGAGTCTCTGAAATCGGAGGTTTCAAGAAAGAGTTCTCCGTTTTTTACGGTGGTATGCATATCTTCATTTACGCTTGCAAACAGTTCTGATACCGAGAATCTGAATTGCGCAAAACCCGGGTTTTGGTCAGATTTATCTGGATTGGGAAGCGTAAAATCCAGTTTTGAACCGTTGGTTTTTAAAGAAATGGTATCGTAAACCATTTCAAATTCCGTAAATGTGGCAGAACCTGAAAATCTCATTTTCTCAAGTTCCATATTTTCCATTTGCGACATGCTAAAGTTTGAACGGACACGTCCGTTCAAACGGCCTTTCATGCTGGTATTCAACTCTTCCGGAATCAGATGATTAAACTCTTCCATCCATAAATTAGCCCTGGTGCTTAAATTGGTATGGATGTCTGAAAACAAGCGGTTTATTACTCCAGATGTAGTAAAAGATGAGTTTGCTGTTGAGGCATTGAAGCGATTAATTCGCACAAATGATTTTGCATCATCGGCCAAATCGGTAAAAATATGAACGTCACCGTTCATATTTCTCATGGGCAAAGGATACTCGGCATAGTTAAAACTTCCATTTGTTAATTGCAGTTTGATATCCATCAACGGCATCACCGAATCACTGTAAATGCCTGTTATCATTCCGGTGGAGCTTATTATACCATCAATTTCTATTCCTTCCAAATACTCATGGAAAGCCGGAGGAACCATGGCTATGATTTCTCTGATTCGCCAATTTTCAAGCTGATACCCCATGTTTGTATGAATGATACCTACTGTATCAACTTCCAGAGTTCCGGATAAGTTTGCTGCAAGTTGGTTTACCGAAGCTGTTGCATCATCTAGGTTAAGCCATACCCGAGAAGGAATGAATGTAGTCGAAGGAGCGTTTATGATAACGGATGCGTTATTCAGGTATGTTTCGCCATCGTAACCAAATGTAACCTGTGATTGAGAAATATTGATGTTTCCTTCAATGTGGTCGGGAAGCATGGTGCCTGCCAACGAACCTGAAATGTTTTTCACAAAGGCCTCCATGGTATCATAGATATAGGTAACATCACCATCTTTAATATCAAAATTTCCGGTTATCTCATCACCCTCAATATCAAAATTGCCCGAAGTTTTTAAGTTGTCAACCTCGGTTAGCATATCATTCAATAGGAAAATAAAGTTGGCATTTTTCAGGTTGATGGAGCCCGATATGTTGTCTCCTTGCATTTTTCCTGTAATGGAAGTGGTTAGTTGGGTGATTTCTGTAACGATATTTGCAGATAAATCGGTATAGTAGATGTTCAGATTATCGAGGTCGGCCCTTTTAAGGTTGATGAGGTCAAATGGAAATTCCGAATCAGTTTTTACTTTTTCATCGGACTCATCTTCTGTTTTCTCTGTTTCGTCGAGAAACAGAGAAAAATTGGAATTGCCGGTAGAGTCTGTAAACAGGTTGACAAGTCCATTTTTTAAAATGACCTTTTCAATAATCACCTGGTCATTTTTCCACCATGCTAAGAAGTCTATAATACCTGTAAACTGCCCTGCATGAAGGAGTGTGTCACTTTTAGCCCCACTGAATGGACTAAGAATGGTCAGTTCATTAATTCTTAAGCCAAATTGCGGAAAGGTGCTGAAAAAGGTGAGCTCCACTTCCCCTATTTCAGTATGATATGGCAAGTGCTTTTCAGCTTGCTTTCTGACAATGGGAGTGAGCCTTTCGGGAGTGAACACCAGCCATAAAGCAACGCTGATAATTATAAACAGAACAACCAACACCGATAATACGGTTATGATAGCAGGTTTTAAATATCTCTTCATCAGGTTATAATTAGATTGTAAACTTAGGCAGGAAATAGCAAGTTTTATGTTGTTCTATTCATTTACTCTCGTAAACGAAAAGGTACGTCCGTGACCTTCGTATCTGAGCCGGGTACTCGTCAATTCTGTTACTGTATAGTAGCGAGGGACGTTGCCGCCTATTTCCATAATATGGATTTGAGTTAATTCGTCCTTTACAAGCGTCCATGTATAATCCTGCGCTTCGTCCTCTTGAACGTCATCTGCAGTATTCCATCTGTAACCTGTTCCATTTGCAAAATAACGTTCAAATAGAGTTCCTGATTGCCATTTTCCTGGCAAAAGAGCTTCATCAAAGTCATCGTCCTTATCACAACCGGTAAATATCAATACGACAAGTATTGATAATCCGAAAAAATATAGAAACTTCTTCATTATTTAAGCATGAAAGGTTTTAATATATACAATATCTTAATTTGGAAACGAGTATTGTTGGTGAAAAACAGAGACTTATAAGCGTTCTTCATCCAAGTTTTAATTGGTCTGAATCAACAAACTATTTTTCTATAAAATTATGAAAAATATGGACAAAACTCCATCATTTATTGCTCTATTAGCAAATTTTGTGCCTGAGGTGGAATTTTTATCTGACGATTAATAAAAACTGGATGAGCTTTTTTTAGATTTCAGGGCTAACGCCCCTCCATTGTCATCCTCCGATTCTTCTTTCTACGAAGATTACAGGGCTACGCCCCTCAACGAAAGTACATCAAATAAATATTGAGTACAATATAAAAAAATGATTCCATCTATAATGTAGAAGTACTACCATGGAAGAGGATATTCAATTAATATTTTAGGGGCGTTAGCCCTGGCATCTTACTTCCATAATATTAGGACTCCTGCCAAATTGCAACATTCATTTAGCTCATGTGATTAATTTCGAAAATCAATAAATATTTAGTATTATAGGACTAACGTCCCCAAATCATAAAACCACCTTGAAAAACATCGATATACACCCTAAACAGGATATTTTTGTATTAAAATGATGGATTCAAGTATAAAAATTCTTAATTTTATAGCTTCAAAATTACCGGGATAAAAATTCCCCTTTTAACCAGGTGAAACAAGCCATTGTTTATTTAGGATATGATTGGAGTTATTGGAGTTAGTCACAAATCAGCTTCGGTAAAGGTGCGGGAACAACTGGCCTTTGACCGAGAGGAAGCCGATTTGCTTGCTAGAAGAATTTTGAGTGGAGAGTATATCAAGGAACTGGTTATTTTATCAACCTGTAACAGGACAGAAATATACTTTTCCGCAGAGAATATTTGTACCAATGGTGCAGCCAAAATAATACATGGGGCATTGCAAGGAGTTAAGAATTTTTCTGAAGACATTCAAACCTATCTTTTTCAATTATTTCATCACGATACTGTTCGCCATTTTTTTAGAGTGACTTCCGGAATGGACTCCATGATTGTGGGAGAGTACCAGATAGTTGCGCAGGTGAAAAATTCCTATGCAGAAGCTGAAGAGCGTGGTAGCATAGGAAAATTATTTCACAGGTTCTTTAATAAAGCATTGGAGTGCAGTAAACAGGTTCGGATGAGTACCCCTTTTAACCGAGGAGCTTGCTCAGTAAGCTATGCTGCCGTTGAGAAGTGTTTTGAACAGTTCTGCGACCTCGAAAATAGGAATATTCTACTTGTTGGTACCGGAGACACCGGAGAACTGGTATTAAAAAACCTTCACAAAAAAGGTTGCAGAAACATCAGTGTTACCAATCGTACAGAAGAGACTGCACGTAAACTGGCTTCTGAATATAGTTGCAATGTGCTGCCGTTCGAACAGCTGATGGATGGGATTCATACCGCTGAAATAATCATTACCTCCATTGCAGGCAAGGAACCTATTTTCAATGCAGAATTAATTCAACCACACCTGAACGGACACGAGAAGGTTTTGATGATTGATTTGGGAGTACCCCGTAATATCCATTCCAATGTTTCAGATATTCCATTTATAACTTTATATAACGTTGACGACCTTGAAGAAGTAATTGCTATGAATGCCGAAAGAAAGCAGGAGTACGTTGCAGTTGCAGAGGCAATTGTAGATGAAAAAGTGAAAGAGTTTACCAATTGGCTAAACGGACAAAATCTTGCGCCTGCGATTCGCAATATCGACAAAGTTATTGATGCCATTTACGAAAAGGAATTAAATGCTTTCAAGGGAGAGTTTTCCGATGACGAGTTCGAACAAATGAGGAAATTCAACACCCACATGTCCAAAAAGCTGAAAAGCCGCATTGTCCGCCGACTGAAAAATGTTTCTGACAATGGCCGACTCACTGAATACGTAAGTGTAATCAATCAACTTTTCGATAAAAATCAATAATGCACAAACGCACCATTAAAATAGGAACCCGTGGCAGTCAACTGGCACTCTGGCAGGCACGGGAGGTTGAAAAAGAGCTGCAGATTGCCCATCCTCATATTGAGACCGAAATTGTGGTGATTAAAACCAAAGGTGACATCATTCTGGATGTGGCTTTGTCTAAAATTGGCGACAAAGGCCTGTTTACCAAAGAAATAGAATTGGCGTTGCTGAACGGTGACATCCATATGGCCGTTCACAGTTTGAAAGATATGCCCACCGAATTACCTAAAGACCTTATGCTTGCAGGTGTTTTAAAGCGGGGTGAAGTGCGTGATGTTTTTATTTCACGCGATGGAAAACCTTTGTCGGAGTTTACTCCGAATGATAAAATAGCCACTTCCAGTTTGCGCCGCCAGGCGCAACTGTTGCATTACAACCCCGCTTTTAATATTGTTGATATCCGCGGAAATGTAAATTCCCGAATTGAAAAGATGAACAACGGCCATTGCGACGCACTTATCATGGCTGGCGCAGGAATCACCCGATTGGGTTTGGAACATCTGATAACTCACTATTTGGAGCCGGACATTATGATGCCGGCAGTCAGTCAGGGAGCCGTTACCATCGAAATCCGTGAAGGGGATGAGGAGGTATATCAACTGGTAGATTCCATCAACCATTTACCAACCTGGTACCAGGTCATGGCCGAACGCGCTTTTCTCAGAACCATGGAGGGTGGTTGTCAGGTACCAGTGGCTTGTTATTCAGAGTTTATTGATGATAAAATCAAGATGAATGCAATGGTTGCATCTCTTGATGGTAAAGAAATCATCAGTGATGTCATGGAAGCCGATTCGCAGGAGGCTGCCGAAAAAGCCATCATGATGGCTTTTTCCATGCTTGATGCCGGTGCAGATAAGATAATGGAATCCATTAGAAGTGATGAATGAAAAACTGGTCATACGAACGTTTCCTCTACCCGTTGGTGATGATGTCTTTCTAAAAATATTGAATCAGCGGGGAATAAACGTGGTGGATGCACCCATGATTGAAACCAAAGCTCTGGATTTTGAACTGAATCAACCACCAGACCATTACCAATGGCTTATTTTTACCAGTAAAAATGCCATCATGCCATTTTTTAAAAAAATAGCCAACCTATCGGGATGTAAAATTGCAGTAATTGGCGATTCTACAGCCGAAGCTCTTAAAAAAAATGGCCATCAGGCCGACTTTATTGGAAGTGGCCATTCAGGTGCCCGATTTGCGGAGGAGTTTAAAGCGGTTGCCACAATAGGGGATAGAGTCTTGTTGGCTGTTGGTAAACTGGCTTCCAACGTTATGGAAACCAGTCTGGAAGGGAAGCTTTTCATTCACCGAATCAATGTATATGAAACAACTCAACCCTCTGTTATTAATCACAAAGCCATTGAGTGCATCGAATCCGATAATTACTGCTATATTGCAGTTTCAAGCCCTTCCGCGGTCGATAATCTGATGACGTTACTCAAAGGCAAAAAAAATACACTACGATTTGTCAGCATCGGTTCAGTGACATCTGCTCAAATCAGAAAATACGGCCTCGAACCCTCCGGCGAAGCAAGCGAACAGAGCTACGAAGCCCTCGCCCAAACAATCATTTCAACTATAAACCCTAAACCCTAAACCCTAAACCCTAAACCCTAAACCCTAAACTATAAACTATAAACCCTTCCCGATTCTCGGAATGAAACCATCAATAAAAACATAAAAACCTATAACTTCGAACTTTAAACTTATAACTTAAAACATCAAACTTAAAACCATGTCATTTCCAATCACACGATTAAGAAGATTACGCCAAAACAAAATGATGCGGGATATGGTGCGCGAAACCGAAGTGAATCGAGACGACCTGATTATGCCCTATTTTGTCTGTCCCGGGAGTGGAATTAAAAAGCCGATTGCATCCATGCCAGGTAATTTTCAATGGTCCATTGATTTGTTGGTCGAAGAGGTGAAAGATTTGATAAACCATGCCGGTATTCATAAAATTTTGCTTTTCGGTATTCCCGAGGAGAAAGATGAAACCGGTGATGTGGCATGTGAACACGATGCAATAGTTTGTCGTGCCATTCGAGCCATAAAAATGGAGGTGGGTGATGTGCTGATTGTGGCCGATGTTTGTAATTGTGAATATACTACCCATGGTCATTGCGGAACCATTGTTGATGGGGATGTGGACAACGACCTCACTTTGGTTACACTTGCCGGACAAGCCATGGCGTTGGCCGCGGCCGGTGCCGATGTCATTGCCCCCAGCGATATGATGGACGGCCGCGTGGCTGCCATACGGAAGGCTTTGGACGATGGTGGTTTTATAAAAACGCCAATCATGGCCTATTCAGCAAAGTATGCATCATCATTCTACGGCCCTTTTCGGGATGCCGCTGAGAGTGCCCCTCAATTTGGCGACCGCTCAACCTACCAGATGGATCCCGCCAACAGCGATGAAGCCCTCAGGGAGGTGGAACAGGATATTGCCGAAGGCGCAGATATGGTAATGGTTAAACCCGCCTTGAGTTACCTTGATATCATTCAGCGGGTAAAATCAACATTCAATGTTCCGGTGGTTGCCTATAATGTAAGCGGGGAATTCAGCATGGTTAAAGCAGCCGGTGCCAACGGCTGGATTGACGAAAAGCGGATGATTAAAGAGATTCTCACATCGATAAAACGAGCAGGAGCCGATGTTATCATTACGTACCACGCGAAAGAGTTTGGAATTGGATAAATATAAACATATGAGAAACACCAATAAAAGCATTTCAGCATTTAAAAAATCTATAGAATTGCTTCCGGGAGGAGTCAATTCTCCTGTACGCGCATTTAAGAGCGTAGGCGGAAACCCTCTGTTTATTGATAGAGCCAAAGGTGCAACCGTTTGGGATATTGATGGCAATAGTTATTTGGATTTTGTGGCTTCATGGGGTCCAATGATTTTGGGACATGCCCGGGAGGAGATTGTTGAGGCCATCCAAAAAGCCGCAGAGAAAGGCACCAGCTATGGAGCTCCCACTCTTGCAGAGAATGAGATGGCTGAATTGATTATATCAATGGTTCCATCGGTTGAGAAGGTGCGAATGGTGAATTCCGGAACGGAAGCAACAATGAGTGCATTGCGTTTGGCAAGGGGTTTCACCGGCAAGGATAAAGTGGTGAAATTTGCCGGGTGTTTTCATGGCCATGCCGACAGTTTTTTAATAAAAGCCGGTTCAGGAGCCATGACATTGAGTTTGCCCGACAGCCCCGGGGTAACAAAGGCCGCTGCTGCCGACACGCTCACTGCTGAATATAACGATTTGGCCTCTGTTGAGGCTTTGTTCAACGAATTTGGCAGTGAAATTGCTGCCGTAATTGTAGAGCCGGTGCCGGGAAATATGGGTGTGGTTTTGCCTAAACCCGGTTTCCTTGAAGGTTTAAGAGAGCTTACCAACCGACATAAAGCCTTGCTAATTTTTGATGAGGTGATAACAGGTTTTCGTTTGGCACCGGGTGGTGCGCAGGAGCGGTTGGGAGTTATGCCCGATTTAACCACCATGGGGAAAATAATTGGAGGAGGCCTTCCGGTTGGAGCTTATGGAGGTCGCAAAGAAATCATGGATTTACTGGCACCCAGCGGTCCGGTTTACCAGGCTGGTACTTTAAGTGGAAATCCTCTGGCCATGGCTGCCGGAAGCCGAATGCTTCAGATATTGAATGATAACCCGTCGATATACAAAGATTTGGAGCGCAAGGCTGCACGTCTGGAAGAGGGACTAAATGAGCAACTTAAAAAATCCGGAACCGCAGGTGTGATTAACCGAATTGGCTCTATGATGACACTCTTTTTTACCGAATTGCCGGAAGTTAATGGATTCAATGATGCCATGACTTCTGATACAGAAAGATACGCACGCCATTTTAACGCCTCGTTGGATAAGGGTTTTTATTTTGCCCCTTCGGCTTTTGAGTGTACTTTTATATCCGATGCTCATACCGATGATGACATTGAGAAGGTGATTCAGGCCTTTATTTAATTATTTTATAGATAACCAAATGAATTCAATACTCTTAGATACACTAAAAGGAGAAACAACACCACGCCCGCCGGTTTGGTTTATGCGGCAGGCGGGTCGTGTGCTACCCAATTACAACAAGCTTAAGGAAAACCATACTTTTCGTGAAATGATGGCCGACCCAAATCTGGCAGCCGAGGTAACGCTGATGCCCATCGCCGATTTGGGAGTTGATGCAGCCATCCTTTTTTCTGATATATTGGTGATTCCCAATGCCATGGGTATGGAGTTGAAATGGACTGATAGTGGTCCGTTGTTTCCAACACCGTTAAGCAATTTTTCATCTCCGGTGGAGCATCTTAAGGAAAGTCCCCAAAAATTAGAGTATATCTATGATGTAATAGATGAGATTTTGCGGCGCCGACCGCAAAATATACCCCTCATTGGCTTTTGCGGAGCACCTTTAACCACCATGTGTTACATGTTGCAGGGAGTCAGCAGCAATGGCAATTTTCCCGATGCCATGAAATTTCTTTTCAGCAATAAAGCAGAATCAAAAAAACTGATAGATGCCATTGCCGATTTTTCTGTGCATTATGCTCTAAAGCAGATTGAACATGGGGTGGAGGTTTTTCAGTTGTTTGAAACACATGCCGGGTTGATTCCTACTGAGATGTACATGGAGTTGTTTATGCCTGCTGTTGAGAAAATTGGAAAGGCAGTGCGTGCCACCGGCACGCCTTTCATCTTTTTCCCGAAAGGGTTTTCAACCGGATTTAAGGTCTTCACCCCCGATTTGTGTGATTTTGTGAGCATCGACTGGCAAATGCCGTTAAATGATGCCCGCGAGATGATTCATCCTGAGGTCGGTTTGCAAGGAAACATCGACCCACGTTTACTTTATGCATCGCAGGAAGTTATTGCATCGGAGCTTGAGAAATTGAAACCATTTTTCCGGGACAACCCGAAATGGATTCTGAATTTAGGTCATGGTTTTCTTCCTGATATACCATACGAGAATGCCCGTTTCGTGGTGGATTGGGTGAAATCAACCAAATGGTAATGTCTTCTGTGCTGTATTATAGTTCGTTAATCATTTTTATTTTGTTGATTTACAAATAAATGAATATTTGCTTGTGAGTTGTTAAATGTGTTAAGATTAATGACATGAATTTGCCTGATACTTTGCTGAAATCTACTATCTAGTATTCTATAATTCTAATGTTCTATTGTTATGAACTCACGCTTCCAAAATATCGTGAACATTAAGTTTCCGCCCAACTATTTCTTCCTCAGGCCGGGAGCCGGTTCTCTGATTATTGGAGTCATAACTTACCTGTTTGTACTTATTTACAGGCCACTGGGTACAAAGGCTTCCATGCATTTTGGGTTCGAAATAACCATGGCATTTTACTGTCTGGCAGTTGTTCTGTTTGTTTATCTTTCAATCATTCTATTGCGTCTTATCCCATTTTTTAATGACCTGGCGCGCTGGACGCTTTTAAAAGAGGTGTCAGGAATTTTTCTGATTTTGTTTTTTTCCGGAGTGGGGGTGTATTTTACCGGTTTTTTGATTGAGGACGCTTCGGTTAACCGATGGAATTTTTCAACTTTTTCCGATTCTGTCATTCGTACCTTGGTTGTAGGGATGGTTCCCTTTGGAATTTTGTCCCTAAGGAATTTTCAGTTGCTATTGCCCGGACAGCGTGTTGTGCTAGGTGCAACGCCTCACTCTGTTTCATCCCAAGAGGATGAAATAGAGATTCATTCATCACTCAAGAAAGAGCATCTGAATTTCCCCTTGCCGAATTTTCTCTTTGCTGAATCTGAAGGGAATTATGTTGCTTTTCACATTCTCAGCGATAACAGGATTGTGAAAAAAGTCATACGCAACTCCATCAACAACATTCAGTGGCAACTGGAGAAATATCCAAATCTTTTTCGCTCGCACAGGGGTTTTATCGTTAATCTTAACCGGATAAGAAAGCACCAGGGTAACTCTTCGGGGTATCGCCTGTTTTTGGATGGAACCGATGTGGTTGTTCCGGTATCGCGTCAAAATGCAGAAAAATTTGAGAGCCTCATGGCTCTCAAATCACAATCCTGAATTATTGTATCATCTTTAATTTTTGCTGTTCATCACAAGAGTTTGTAATTGGTCACAATTTCAAATACGAATTTTGTTACCGGTCACAAATTATTGTCATGTATCCCTTGTTATTGGAGGGTTTTCATTGATTTCGGTACTTGCGGTTGTCATTCAATTGCAAAATTTAATCTTTGAAAACCATGAAAACGCCATTTAAAATTTTAATCATTGCCATCCTTATAGGATTAGCTACCCAATCGGTACAAAGTACCTCATTTATTTCTGGAAAAATATATGATGCCGATTTTTCCGAGCCGTTGCCATCGGCAACTGTGGTGTTGTTGAGTCCGGCAGACTCTTCGCTGCTGGCAGGTGTCATCAGCAATTATGATGGAGAGTTTAAAATTTCCGGTATTTTACCGGGAAATTATCTTTTGGAAATTGGTTTTGTAGGTTTCCAATCTTTATCACATCCCATCGAATTATCAGAGCGGGAATTAAATCTGGGAGTTATTTATCTGCATTCTCAAGCGCTTGAAATTGGTGAGACTTTGGTTGTTGCAGAGCGGCGGAGAGCCGGTTCAAACGGAGTTATGACCACCTATCATGTCAATACCAGGATGGAAAAAGTGTCGGCAACAGGTGTTGATATTTTGAGTCTGATTCCCGGTGTTCAGATTGATTTGATGCAAAATCTGACCATTCAGGGAAGACAAAACATCAAAGTGCTGGTTAATCATGTTGAGAGGGACTTGAATTTTCTTCGTCAGTTGGATGCCTCCCGCATTCTGAAAGTGGAGGTGAATATGGCGCCGGGTGTCGGTTATGAAGCCGCAACGGATGGAGTTATCAACGTCATATTAAAGGAACGGGAATCCGGGTGGAATAGCCATGTGCATGTTGAAGCTCCAATTTCACAGAAGGAGTATTATCTTTTTCCGAATTACGGATTGAATGTGGCAATAGGAAAATTCAATTTCTTTACTTCTTACGATGGTGAGTTCAGTGGCTTCGACATCGAGGAGCGAAGCCGTCATACGGCTTCGCTCAATGGAGTATCGAGAGATTTTTCTTCGGTTCAGGAAGTGGTGCAGGATTATCGTTCACACAGGTTTCACTATGGTTTTGATTTTTATCTGAATGAACGCAATCTTTTCAACTTCTATGCCTACACCAACCCTTTTTCCAATGAGCACAACGGAAACGTGGTACATCATTTAAAAGAAGATGGTGAAACTCTTTACATAAATGAAGGGAGCAAGTTGGATTACGACCGCAATAATCGATCGTTTTATTCACTTTACTATCGTCATTCATTCAATTCTAATCATGAAATATCGGCTGATGCCACACTTTTTCGATTTAAAGGTAAAAACCATACCTGGTTTGAGTTTGACGACGCAGATGATTTCAGCAATTCAGTGAATCCTTATCAAAGCAACTACAGCCTGAAAATTGACCACAAAGTAGCGCTTAATGAAAGTTTGGTTCTAAGAAGTGGTTTCAGGCATGTCAGAACTGAAATGGAAGACCTGCACAACAATGATTTCCGGTATCGTGAAAATCTCACAGGGGTTTATTCGGAAATCTCCGGTCAATATGGCCGGTTTGGCTTTGGCAGCGGTATTAGGATGGAAAAGCGACAAGTGAGTGAACAAACTGTAGGTGAATATTCGGATATTGATTATTTTCCGTCATTCAGAGCCGGTTTCAGCTTTGAGAATGGCCACCGGTTGGAAATGCGATATACCCGTTTGATTAACCGTCCACACATTTACCAGATGAATCCTCAACTGATGATGCACGACCCTTTGTTCACAACCATTGGAAATTCCGCATTGAAACCATCTTTTATCAACAGTTATCAGTTTGAGCACTCTTTCGGCTTTGGTTCAGGATTCTTCTCTTCTCAACTGTTTTATAATCGTCTGTCAAACTATATTGGGGGTTATACAGATCTTAATCATCAAGGTGTGCTGGAGCAGAATTTCATGAATCTTGGTGGTGTTGATCAGTTTGGAATTCAGTTGGTTGCGGCCTTAAATGTTTTTAATCGCATATCTTTTAGTCCCTATTTTCAGTTGTACAAAAATGTGAGCCACCCTACTAAGAATGATGGCCGAATATCCGATATGGCCGTTGAAACGGCCTTCTCGGCAGCAGTTGAGTTGGGGAAAAGCACTTCTGCGTCGGTCATGTTTCAGTACAATAGTCCTGTAACCACGTTTCAGAACAAAAACTGGCACGATGCGCTCTATTTTATCACACTTGACCAAAAAATAGGAAATAGCCTGACAACCGGATTAAAAACCGCTCTGCCATTATCTGGAAACGTCATTTATCATGCTCACGAGATAAATGGTATGGATTTTTCCTCCAGTGCGTCAGGGAATATATCCTTATCACAAATGCCTCTTTGGTTCTATGTGCGTTGGCAATTTGGCGGGGGAAGAAATATCAATCGAATTGGTCGCGAAAAGGAGAATTTCAATAATTTACCTTCAAAAGGATTTTAAAGGATGAATGTGTTGCAGTGATATAGAAAGTTCAAAAAAAAGAAAACTTAACCACAATGAACACAAAGAACGCACAAAGCCAACATTTTTTTGATTAAAAAACCTTTGTGAACTTCGTGAAATACTTTGTGCTCATTGTGGTTGTAATAAGTTACAATCCTTTCACTTCGTCTTTGTATTCAATTACAACTTTTATTCTTACATCCATTTTTGCATTTATAAAAGTTGAATTGGGAATGGTGTTGCCTTCAATTCTGATGCCGATTTGATTCTTTCCTTGGGGAACACTATTGTAGGCAATGGCTTTGAGAATGCTTCGCAATTGGTCAACTCCCGGTTTTTTCAAATGTTGGTTAAGGTTTACTGATTGTGTTGCCGCATTCAGGTTGATTTCAAGATTCTCGACTAGAATGTACTCTGTATTATCCCAACCGGTTATATAAATGGTAGAAACAACTCCTGCAGCAGTATTGGCAGGTTGTTCAGGTGTTGCATTTAATGCAACATCCAGAAAAATTCCTTCAACCATAACATCCGTAATTTCGCCATCGGTTTCAAGGTCTCTTATGGCATCCTGGATTTCTCTCACATCAATATCAGCAGATTCTGCAAACTCACCTTCATGATAAACAAAAGCAGTACCTGATTCGGTAAATGAAGGATAAAGGAAAACATCCTTATCTCCACAGCCAGCAAGAAGTAAGGCTGTGATAACTATTATAAAATTTATTTTCTTCATATTGTTTTGGTTTTAATTGTTACTTATATCCAAATCCAATACCTAAACCGGCAGAAATCGTACTTTGTTTAGCCAAATTGTATTCTGCATGCAAATTTACCGGACCAAGATTAAATCCAAACCCTGTGGTTAAGCGGATGGTGTTTCCGGGAGTCAGATCAAACCTGATTTCCTCGGTTTGACCATTTTCAAGGTTCTCATATTCATAGCTGATTTTCATGCTTCCCATTTCGTAACCCAGACCTCCGTATAATGTAATTACCTGAATTGAGAAACTTCCCTGAAGACTTATAATGGATGAGGAGGCATCCAGGTAGTCTCCAAACTTAAATCTCTGATTGTAAAAACCAATGGCGGAGCTGAAAGGAAGGGGAAGATATTGATCAATACTGTGCCTGAGTCCCCATCCAAAGAGTGAAATATCGCCAACATCTTCGATTTTTTTGGTTCCTGCAAATCGTATGGTTAAATCAGTTCCATAAACCGATCCTACAGTAAGTTGAGGGGTAATCATGGGCACATAGTTGATGTCCAAACCTCCGGGGAAAACGTAAACCAACCCGGTGTTTGGATCTTCAATTCTCTTTCCTTCTGACGGTCCAAATACGGTGGGAACATTTTCCACCCGTGTGGAGGGAAAATAGTCACCTTCGGTGGTAGCGGTCATAAATTTCTGACTAGAAGGAATAACTGCCAATTGCGTTTCAATTCCAAGATAAATCTGAAATCCAAGTTTATTTATCCCTGCATTATGAAAAAGACCGCTGTTCAGATTTGCCGAAAAAGCATCCGCAAATGGCTGCATATATTTCTGTCCGTTTTCTGATGTGTATTTCGAAACCAGTTCTTCAACATTTTGCGCATTTGAACTAAATGATACAAACCATCCAAAAAGACAGAAAAGAGATACAATCTTTATTTTTTGCATAGAGAATAGTTTAGATGAATAATAATTAGTTGGCCAATTGAGACGACAAAATTCCAATCCAATCTCGTCATGGCGCTTCACAGAGGCAATTTACCACCAAAATCAAATAATGGGAATAATATTTTGACCAAGGAAAGAAATGTGGTGTTGGTTGATTTAAAAACCGGGGGGAATTATTGTTCCTCAAATGCATACTTCACCGCCTTATTCAACCAAGTGTTAAAAGCAACGGTTTTGCTGAATGCTTCAATGGCATTGTCCAGAAGTTTTTTGTCCAGAATGAACTCTTCATTCACCTGTTTGCAAAGAATGGGGTTTTTAAGCTTGAGATATTCAGCGTATGGGGAGTCGGCAGGATATCCGCGTGGTATTCGTTTCAAAGGCTGATCGTCATCAAGCACAAAACCTTTGGCTGCTTTGATGGTCTCTTCAAACTGGTCGCCATTGAGATAGATTTCCTCCCGAATGCTGTTGATTATCTTTTGTTCGGGACGATAAAGTCCCGTATCAAGTTGCGAGCCACCCAGAAACCCTTCTCCTTTGGGTTCAATGTGGAAATAGTAACCTGAGTATCCCGATTTTTTCCCATGAGGACAGATATAAGCTCCAAAATGCGTTTTGAATGGCATTTTATTGGCCGAAAAACGAATGTCCCGATAAAAACGGTATGTACAATCCTTAACCGTCAACCCCTTAATTGATGGGTCAAAGTCGGCAATACCGACTATCAGTTTCTCTACAAAACTGTTAAAGATGTCCCTTGCTTCCAGATATTCATCTTTGTTCGCCTCGAACCACTCTCTGTTGTTGTTTTCGCTTACTTTTCTTAGAAAATTCAGGACTTTTTGCATTTTGGTATCTCAATTTGATGGTTGGTTTTAATTTCAAAGGTAAAGATTATTTGGTTTATTGGGGGGTTGTTTTTTTTGTTAATTTTCTGGGGCATATTCATTTTTTTTCTCCAAATCCTCGTAATTTTAGCAGACTATTCGACAATATATGGATATGAATTCTAAAACCAATAACCGTGATATGACCCATAACATTGCTCTTGTGCTGGAAGGGGGAGGATTCAGAGGGATTTTTACTGCTGCTGTGCTTGATGCTTTTCATGAATCGGAGTTGTTTTTCAATTATCTGATTGGAGTATCTGCCGGTGCCGCTTACAGCGTATCATACGTGGCTCGGCAGTACCGGAGGAATTTGGAAGTCAATCGTTTTGTTAATGACCCCCGATACTGTAGTTTGGCCAATTTTGCCAAAACCGGCAATTACTTCAACTGGAGCTTTATATACCATGAAATTCCTCTTCAATATGTTCCCTTTGATTATCAGGTTTATAGTCAATCAGATTCACGATTGAAGGTGGTGGTTACCGACATAGAAACCGGACTTCCTGAATACTATGAGTTGCGCACAGATTCACCCGAAGAGTTTCGCGACTGGCTCTCTGCCACCTCAGCATTGCCGATGATTTCTAAACCCATCCGTATTAACGGTCATCGATATATGGATGGCGGACTTTCGGACTCCATTCCTGTTGCCAAGGCTCTGGCTGATGGAAACGATCGGGCAGTTGTTGTTCTGACCCGTCCCAAGGGTTATCGTAAAAAACCAAGCCGATCTTCATGGCTTTTGCGTTTTAGGTATCGCCATTACCCTAAACTGATTGAATGCATTCATAAGCGAACAGAAGAGTATAATGCCACCTTGGATTTGATTGACCGCTTGGAAGTAGAGGGGAGGATTTTTGTCATTCGTCCTGCCAATGGAAATTTAGTCTCACGATTGGAGAATAATCCACAAAAGCTGGAATTGTTTTACAATTCCACTTTAAAGCAGATGAAAAGTGAATTGCCAAGGCTTAGGAAGTGGTTGGAGGATGGAGTCTTGTAGGCAGATAGGAGCATTCAAAATATTTCTTTTATATTAATTTTTTCTGAGATCTCTGGAAAGTTTTGAAAGCAAAAAGGGGCCCAATGCCCCTTTTTGTATTTACTGTAAATGCTCGTTCCAGCTTGTGATACTTTGCGAAGCAAAGTATTCAAATAACTCACACAAATTATTCTTAGAAATCATTTTTCTTCAATCATCAATATCCTGACCAAAATCCGGGAAGCCATCTTCTGTCCAAGTGATTACACGAGCACGAGTGTGACGATTAGGATCGCTTAATGGATTTCCTTGTAATTCCATATAATCTCTGGCATGATATATCATAATGTCTGTTTTACCATCCTCGGCAACAGTAAAACTGTTATGCCCTGGCCCAAACCTGTTAAATTCAGGGTTCGTATAGAATACGGGTTCTGGTAACTTATTCCATGACGCTGGATCAAGTAGATCAGAATCTTTATAGGCCCATAATAATCCTATCGCATAGTTATGGTCGGTGGCACTAGCTGAGAAGGTTACAAAAATCCTGTTGTTTCTTTTTAAAACAGCTGGCCCCTCGTTTACCCAATGCCCTTGTATTTCCCAATCATACTCAGGCTTGGTTATGATTACCTCGCGCTCATCAATTGTTACGTGATCCTTCATTTCAGCAATCAACAAGCCTGTACCTCTAAAATCGTTTAGCCCGTTTTCAGTCCAGATTAAATAGCGCTTACCACGATGTTCAAATGTTGTTGCATCCAAGGCAAATGCGTCTCTTTGAGTGTGAATTTGTCCTTCTTCAACCCACTCGCCTTGGGTAGGATCTTCAGAATCATTCGATAAAACCCACATTCGAATTCTCCAAACATCTTCTGATCTTCCTGCTGCAAAATAGATATACCATGTATCGTTGAAACGATGAAGTTCAGGTGCCCAAATATGATGACTCATGGGCCCGCTGGCGTGCTTGCTCCATACTACATGTGCTTCTGCATCAGCAATTCCGTTAATTGTTTCGGATTTACGGATTTCAATTCTGTCAAATTCCGGTGAGGTTGCTATAAAATAATAGATTCCATCATCGGTCTTATGAACCCAGGGGTCGGCTCTTTGCAATACCAGAGGATTGTTAAAACGAATTTCCTCCTTCTTTTCGGTGCAAGATTGAAAAAACGCAGCAATAGTAAGCGTAACTATTACAATTCTAAATTTCACAAATGTATTCATACTCTTAATTTTTATTATTGTTTGATCATCATCTACAGCAACTAATGTAACTCCGGCATCCCATCATATTTATGAATGAGCTCTGTTTTTCCTGCCAAAAAGAAACTGTGATTCATATGGTCACGCTCATCCAAAGCTATACGACGAAATACATCTGCCCAGTTTTCGACCTCAATATAATACTTTTTTACAAATTCATTGTTCATGGGCTGGTTTTCCCACTCCGGATTATCCTTAACCATATTGGCATAAACCAGTTCTGCATGATTTTCGAATTCAGCATTGAAAAGATACGCACCTTTTTGACTAAAGAAAGCCGTTATTTTGGCAATGATAACATACGACAAAACGATGAAAAACCTCATAAATGCTGAAAGATACCACGTATCTTTCATTCCATCTTCCACCATTTTCTGATGGATAACCAACAAATGCATATACTCATTATCCTGTGCATCCCTCGACCAGTCTATCACTTCCTGATAATCCCTTACTCTTGTCAACTCTTTATACTTGCGTGTTTGTTTGGTATAATGTCGAACTTCCCAGGCACGGTAGGGAATACTGGCAAGAATCTCCAATAGTTTGGCTTTGGGCAGAGTGTCTTTTTTTCCAGCTAACAAATCCATTGAAAAAAAGAAAAATTTTGCTGCCAGACTATATTTATATCTTGGTGTTTCAATTGAGCTTTGCTGCTCCGCTTTTAAGTCAATCTTTGATTTTTCCATATCTTCAGGTTATTAAAACAATTTCAATCTTTTAAACTACTCCGCCTACAAAAATACTTTTTTACGGAAATTCACAACAATCAACGTCTTATATTCGGTTCGGAACTCATTAATATAGACCTATTCTATATAAAACTCTTATCAACGGAGCAGTTTAGAAAAATTTATTACTGTTAACCAACGAATTTAATACAGATTTCTCGCTCTGCTCGAAATGACAAAACTTTAAAGAGGCGAAGATGGGTGATGGCGGCGAAGCCGCCATCACCCTCTCAAATCGCAACAGCCTTTTATTTCGAGCGAAGCGAGAAATCTATTACATGATTATCATTATAAAAAATACTGAGTCGGACAGAAGTGAAACTTTTTATTATATTGCATGTTGAATATATAAAAAGCTTTATAGCATGATTATTAAATTGAATATTCTTCTATTGGCTTTGATTCTTTTTTTTTTGTACCGGTTGTAAACAACAGGTACAAAGAAGAGAATTAGCCCGAATTCTGAGTGAGCGCATAGAACTGATAGCAGACTCTGCAAATATTGAATTGCTTGATGCCTATTATCAGCCTGATTTAATTTCGGAACTCTACAGAAAGAGCGGGAAGATGTTCTCTCCTTTATGGAGAGAAAGAGAAAACATAGACCAACTGATGGATTTCCTCAGAGAGGTTCATCTCGAAGGACTAAATCCCGAAGACTACCATATGTCGAAACTGGAGTTGTTGATGGAGAAAATAGTGGATAGTAGAACCCCAGATACGGAAGATTTGGCAGAACTTGAGCTTCTTCTTACAGACTCTTATCTGCTTCTGGCTTCTCATTTGGGGAGCGGTAAAACCGATTCAGAAACCATTGACCCTCAATGGCATGCTATACACCGAAACCCCGATGTTGACTGGGTCAGTTTTGTGGATAGTACATTAAGGCACAGAGTGGTGAAAGAGACGTTACAATCTTTAACACCCTCACACAGAGAATATTCGAACCTTAAAAAAGCACTCGCAAAATATGTGGCCATTGAAGAAAAGGGAGGCTGGGATTCATTTAATACATCGTTAAGAAAACTCGAAAAAGGCATCAATCATCCGGATGTGGCTTTGTTGCGCACACGACTATCCGTTACTCAAGGGGATATTACGTTTGACAGCATCAATGAGAATTATTTTGACGAAGCGTTGCACCAACATGTCGTTCTGTTTCAGATGCGCAATGGATTAACAGCCGATGGCGTGGTTGGAAGAGGCACCATTGATGCTTTAAATATTCCTGTAGAAGAAAGAGTAGCCTCAATCAGAGCCAATTTGGAAAGATGGAGGTGGCTGAGTGATGATTTGGGCGACAGACACATTTTAGTGAACATTGCCAATTTTGAATTATTACTTATTGAAAATGGTGAAACCATTTTCAAAACTGAAGCAATAGTCGGCCGGCCATACAGAAGAACACCTGTTTTCAGTTCCAGAATGACATACCTGGTGTTTAATCCGGACTGGACCATCCCCCCAACCATTTTACGAAATGATGTTATTCCAGCTGTCATTAACAACCCAAATTATTTGAATCAACGAAGAATGCGAGTAATAACCAGAAGTGGCGAAAACGTTGACCCATCCGCAATTGACTGGCAAAGAGCTGCCACTAGTGGTTTTCCATACATGATTCGTCAGGATCCGGGACCGGATAACGCATTGGGTTTGGTAAAATTCATGTTTCCCAATCATCACAATGTATACATTCATGACACTCCATCGCGTGAGTTGTTCAGGCAAACCGAACGGTCATTCAGTTCGGGATGTATTCGTATAAACCAACCCATGAAATTGGCTGAAATCCTATTGGACACAAATCCGGGATGGGATATGCAAAGAATTAATCAAACACTGGCTGAAAAACGGTCAAGAACGGTTCATTTGCAAAGACCTGTGCCGGTACATCTGTTGTACCTAACCGCATGGGCCGATGACGAAGGCATTGTCTATTTCAGACGAGATATTTACAACAGAGACGAACCATTGCTGATTGCACTCAGACAAAGTACAAAATCGGATGAAGAGATTTGAATACCTTATTGTAACAATTGAGCCAATAATGGCCACATGGTGTAATCGCGCGTAAATAAAGGAGATTCCTCGAGGAACTTAATCATTCCGGCCATTGCGTTTTCAGAGGTTAGCAGTGCGGACTTTTTGGTGTAGCTTGCTGTTGGATGGTAGATAAACAAACAAGTACCGCGAGCCAATAAGCGAATCACATCCTCATGATTCTCCATAGGAATGGCCGGGCATCCGTGACTTCTTCCCAAACGGCCATGTCTTCGAACAAAATCATGGCTCACGTAATCTGCGCTGTGCATCACGATGGCTCGCTCCCGGGCTTTATCATTTATGCCGGGTTCCATGCCGTTTAAAAAGAGTGACATGCCGTGTCGGCCATAGTAGATGTCACCAGTAACGTAAAACCCGAGACTGCTCTGATAGGATGATGGGATATTACTGAACCGGGTAGCGAACAGCTCACCGCTGTTCTGTCCGTGAGAGACAAGCATCTGGTCAGTGATTTTCATTTTATCCAAATCAATCACCCACATGCGTTCATGCTTGGAGGAAAGTGAGAAGTCAATGACAACCAGAAGGTTTTTCTTAGTTTGTGATTCTTCTTTTAATTTAAAAAAGCCTGTAAGTGCTTTTTTAAATACTTTTCGTTCAGGTTTGTCAAATGAGTTAATATCCAGATTATCATAAAACCAATTGATGTAGGTTTCGAAATAAGTATCATTGAAAGAAGTCTCTGATGAAATTTGCTCATCGGAAAGATGAGTATATCCGGTAGGAAATATAAAAAAAACAGCCGCACAAATAAAAATCCACCTCTTCAGCATATATTCCGGTTTTAAAATAAGTTTGCAATATAACCATAATACGCTATATATCAACTTAAAGTTTCAAAAATAAAAGTTAAACATACAAGACACATAATTAGCCCCTTGCTTCAATCAACTGATGACATAAGGTCATCAGTTGAGATAAATACTTATCACATCATCGTGAACAAAATAAAATATAATGTGTTGATTAGTATATATAAAGCAAAATAATTTTAAATTTTAAACCCTACAAACATATGAATATGAAAAAATTAAATGCAGCACTATTATTACTGGCTTTGATTTTTGCCGCATGTGCAACACCTGCAGCAGAATCTAACGAAAAAGAGAAAGAGAAACCATTAAAAGAGTACACTGGAGAACCAGTTGAACACGTTTTTCCAGACCTTCCGTATGCTTTCGATGCGTTGGAGCCTTATATTGATGCGAAAACCATGGAGATTCATTACGACCGGCACCATAGAGCATACTACAACAACTTCATCAATGCCATTAAAGGTACCGAGTTGGAAAATGCCTCTTTGGAATTTATTTTCAGTCAGATGTCGAAGCTAAGTGCCACAATTCGCAATAATGGAGGAGGATTATACAATCACAACCTGTTCTGGGAAGTGATGGCTCCGGGTGGACAAGGTGAACCATCCGAAGAACTAAAAAATGCCATTAACCGCACCTTTGGAACGATGGATGCCTTTAAAGAGAAGTTTAACAATGCGGCACTTACGCAGTTTGGTAGTGGATGGTCGTGGCTGCTTGTGAAAGAAGATGGTTCACTTGCCGTTTCAGGCACAGCCAATCAGGACAACCCGCTTATGGATACTGAAAAAGTGAGAGGAACTCCAATTCTTGGGCTTGATGTATGGGAGCATGCGTATTACCTTAAATATCAAAACAGAAGAGGTGATTACGTGCAGAACTTTTGGAATGTTGTTAATTGGGACGAAGTGAACAGAAGATATAGCAAGGCAAAGAAATAAGATTTAAAGTTATTGTTTCAGTTTATGTCCAAATGAGAAAGCCGGTTGAAAAACCGGCTTTCTTTTTGCTTTTAAAGCAATATTATACGGAGAATAAATTTCATATTTTTAAAGTGCTCAAGCCGCACGGGCTCTTACTTTTTTTACTCATTTTGTGTTTTCTTTTTAAGGTATTGCGTGATCCGCTTCGCTCCGCAACAGCAAAAAAAAGTAAGCAAAAAATGCCATCGCTGTCATGAAAAAGGCTAAAAATCGATATCTTTTTAACCTCATTATCACAATTGATTTAAATTGCATTCGGTTGAACACGTCATAAGCTGTCTCAATACTAAAGAATCAAATTACAATAATGACTCGTTTCTAAAAACCGTGAACTCGCTTCGCTCAAACAGCACGGTTTTCTTAACGAAAAAAACATAGATTTTCTTAACGCCTTTTTCCTGAGGCGGAAAACAAGCCCTCCTTTTCAAAAAAGTCATATAACTTAACACTCGCAGCGCATACGGGACTTTTTAAAAGTTCTTACTGGGCACTAATGCTTTTAAATAAAGTCTTATGACTTTATTTATTAATTCGCTCCATATACATTTTTCGGACTTCCATTAAATACTCCAAATCCATCTTGGGATTATAAATCCTAATCATGTCCTGAATGCCAAAATTTACATGAAAATGTCCAATGGCCGCATCAAACATCGGTTTCTCCCAATTGTACTTGATCTTTTTGGTAATATCCTCAAAATATTTCCATGTTAAATACTTTGGAATGGTGAAATAACCATGGTCCTTTTCGGTTACATCGAAGTAAACACCGGGATGCTTCTCTTCGAGGATAAAGAACTTTTTGATGCGAATAACTGCCGGCCCGGCAGGTTTCCCTCCGGGTTTCTTACGAAACTCAATGCCTTCATCCATGTAACACGCTTGAAGCTCGGGTATCAGATTGTAATCATTAAGGTGTCGCACCCTGATTACGTGAAACTCCTTATTATAAATATTTACAACACCGGCAGCAGCATTAAATTCCGATTGAAAATACTTTCTGATGTTTTGTGTTGCACGAGTAACCTGCTCCACCGTGTAAAGTTGCTTCAACACGAAATAAAGGTAGAGCGGTTTGGTGTCAATTGGATGGTCAGAGTAATAATCATAAAATCCCGGAAATGGTTCCGGAGCCTCTAACACAAAAGTGTTGGGCATAATCTGCTCATCCAGTGTCTGGAGAGTCTCCTGCTTCAGAAGATTCCCATAACGTTCAATGTAAGGTGACGGGCTCATAATATATGGTTTTTATTTATTGTTTCATTTTTGAGAAAGATAGCCATAATCGTACGCTAAATCAACCATTCAAAGTTTTTTATCTCAGCTACCTGCGGGTAAAAACCAATTCTTTTCCTTTAGACAATTCATTATTAAAAACATAGCCATCCAGATCAAAAGCTTTCAAATCCTCGGGATTTGTAAGCCGGTTTTCAACAATGAAACGGGTCATTAACCCCCTTGCCTTTTTGGCATAGATGGAGATGACTTTATATTGTCCATTTTTGAATTCTTTAAATACCGGTGTGATGATTTTTCTCTCTATTTTTTTCTCATCAATGGTTTTATAATACTCCTGACTGGCAAGATTAACCAATGCCTGATGATTTTCTGACTGCAAATCATCATTGATGGCTCTGGTTATTTTATCTCCCCAGAACGAATATAAATCTTTTCCTTTAGAATTCAGCAGTTTCGTTCCCATTTCGAGCCGATAGGGCATAATGGCATCAAAAGGACGCAAAACGCCATATAACCCTGATAAAATCCTCACGCTTTTCTGGGCGTACTCCACTGCTTCAAATTTCATGGTATCCACTTCAAATCCGCTGTATACCTCACCTTTAAACGCATATATCGAAGCACGAACGTTGAAATCGTCAAAAGGCCAATGCCAAAGCAAAAACCTCTCTGCATTGAGTTGTGCCAACTTATCACTGATGTGCATCAACTCCCTCAAATCCTTAACAGATTTGGTTTTTAGCAAACCTGCCAACTCCTGTGCCTCAGCTGAAAAGTGAATTTCCGTGGTATTTACATCAGGAATTCTACGTTCAAAATCCAAAGTTTTCGCAGGTGATAGAAGTATAAGCATATTTATTTCAGTTAGCAAATGGGAATATAATTGATGGTTTTGAACATTATTTTTGCCTTAATGGTGATATACTCTCCAATAAGAGTAAGTTTTATCTGTTTATGTTTTTTGGTGTTCCCGAGGTCTCGGGACGAGTTTCATGTCACCACTCTTTAGACAAATATGCAGATTTTAATGCTATTGTCGATTATTCTTGTATTAAAATAGTTCGTTAAACTTTATAATTTACTTGATTTTTAGGTGGACGTATTCACTCTTGTTGTGTATAAGTGTCAAAAATTCAAGGATATGCATATGTCTTGTATCTAATCCCGAATGTCTTGGGAAAAGTTTAACGATCTAGTTAGTTAAAACTCTTAAGTTTAATTTTAATTTGAATATTGATTTTCTATTCTCCCAACATTTGCCACTTACGATGGCTGTATCTGATTTTCCTAAAACATTGGAAGTACGTTTTTCTCTGTTTATTGAATTAATAGTCACTTAACCTAACAAGCCTTAATCCGCCTTGCGTAATTCCGCTATGCATTATCTCCTGTCTCCGATTTCCGATTTCCGATTTCCGGTTTCCTGTCTCCTGTTTCCGTGTCATATCCCCCTCGCAATCACCAGCCGTAGAATTTCTGAAGTTCCTTCTCCAATTTGCAGAAGGCGTTGGTCCCGGTAGAATCGCTCTATGGGATTGTCCTTGAAAAGCCCTGAACCACCAAAAACTTGAACAGCTTCATCGGCAATTTCTCTTGCAATTTCTGAAGTATATAGTTTTGCCATGGCGGCTTCGCGGGTATAAGGCTGGTTATTATCCTTCAGCCAGCATGCTTTGTACAGAGTATTTCGTGCCAGTTCCAGTTTCATATCCATATCGGCCAGTTTAAAGGCAATGGCTTGGTATCGGTTAATGGGTTTGCCAAACTGTTTCCTGGTTTTGGCATGTTTTGCTGCCATTTCAAAAGCTCCCTGTGCCAGTCCAAGTCCCATGGCTGCTACCGAGAGGCGACCGCCATCCAAAGTCTTTAGCATATAGCGGGCTCCTTGTCCTTCCTGACCCAGTAAATTTTCTAAAGGTACACGGCAATTGGTAAAGGACGCTTTTCCGGTGTCGGAAGCGCGCCACATCATTTTTCCCAGCAATCGCTGAGATTCAAAGCCCGGTGTCCCTTTCTCTACCAAAATGGTAGTAAGCTGTGATGGTTGGTCCCCGTTTTGTGTCATTACCTGAAGCGTAACCCCCAGTGTAAGAGGGTTTGATATGTTGGTAATATATCTTTTACTGCCATTGATAACCCACTCTTCGCCTTCGATTATTGCAGTGGTTTCAGTTCCTCGTGCATCCGAACCTGCATTCTCCTCAGTTAAACCAAATGCCCAAAGATGCTCTCCCGTGGTCAATTTTGGCAGATACTTCTCTTTTTGCGTATCGGTTCCGTAATCCAAAATGGGAACCAGTCCCAGACTGTTATGAGCTGCCACTGTCGCTGCCTGTGAACTATCCACACGAGCCAGTTCTTCTACGGCAATGATGTAAGATAAAGTATCAAGTTCGCGACCACCGTATTTTTTGGGAATATTGATTCCTAATATTCCTTCTTGTCCCATTTTTCGGGTTAACTCCGGGGAAAAGCGTTCTTCGCTGTCAAGTTTCTCTGCCTCCGGTGCAATTTCTGATTCTGCAAAGTTTCTGATTCTTTGACGCAACTCTTCGTGTTGCTTCTCTGTAAATGGGTTCATTTATTATTTATATAAATATTAATTAGAATTTATTTTATCAGATAAACACCAGTTTTCGGTTCTTGTTTAGTTTTTAAAGGTGAAAATATTAACAAAAAAGGGTTGCCATTCGGCAACCCTTTAAAATAAAGTGTTTTGGTAATTTTTGGCTTATTTCTTTCCGCCACCAATTTCAAATCCAAATTTGAAAGAAAGGTAGTTTCTTGATTCAAGAGCTGAATCAATACCGGTTATTACATTATATTCCATCCCAACACGGAAACTTCCTAAAACAACTCCAACACGTGGTGCAAAACCAAATTTGGTACCGTAATCCAAGCTCATCCCTAACTCATCTCCCCAAATATCATTTGGATCGTTTACATCGGCTTTGAAATCAACACTACCTAATGAATACAATCCTACTCCTAATCCGGCAAAGGGACGTACTCGGTTAGTGTTGAAATAGTAATCACCTGTTAACTGATATGTTCCAATTCCTGATACAGACACATCCATTCCTTCCACATCACTTGAACCAAGAATGGCCCATTCCAATTTTAAACCTAAGGCAATGTTGTCGGTGTAGTTGTATTTTGGTTCAATGTAGAAACCAATACCTCCACTTACGTCATCTCCACCCATTGGGCTTGCATAAAGAAAACCAACATCAACTTTAAATGGCTTGTAAAGTTCGCTTTGCGAAAATGCGCTGGTAACTGATACCAGGATAGCAATTACTAAAATTCCAATTTTTCTGTTCATAATAGTTTGGTTAGTTATTAAATAAATGTTACGCAAAAATAGAAATATATCATTAACAAAATTATAATCATGGTAATTTGTAATTTTTCTAAATAATAATTCAGAATTCTGTATGAAATGCTTTTTATTACGACAATATCGCATCAGGGTTACAAAAAAAATAATTTATTGTAGTATTATTAGAACTTTCCACTGATTGTCTGGATTGTGTTGTGTGATTTAACTGCCAGTGTTTCAGAAATAAATGAATGTTACTGTTAAGCAGGAAATTTGATTAGTTGAAGTATTTAAAACTTGTTGTTAAATTTAAAGTTTGAATGCAAAGTTAAAATATGCTAAAATCCGGTAGTTAACTGAACTAATTGTTTGCTTGACCACAACACAACACGGCAGCCAAATTGCAATGAAATGAGTTTCCGAACTTATTGTAAATTTTTTAAAGTTTTAACTCCATAATTACTTCATTGGCTTTAACTTGAGTTCCAGGGAGTGTTCTTATTTTTTCAATAACTCCGTCATGTGTTGCTTTAAGCAGATTTTCCATTTTCATGGCTTCAAGAATGGCCAGTGTATCTCCTGCTCTAATCATATCGCCTTCGGCAACTTTAATGTCGGTAATTTTTCCGGGGATGGGGGCTGTAAGGGTGTTGCCAAAGTTTAGGTTTGTGGATTTTTTTCGGGCACAATCCTGTTTGTTGGGAAGAATCCATGATGGGATGACATGCAGCTGAGAAGCCTCATAACGCAGAATAAAACTGCCATCGGGCAGTTCTGTTGAATTGAATTGGAGCTGTTTTTTATCTGAAAAGAAACTTATTTTCTTATGGTCATCATTAATGTCTCGAATCTCAATGGACGATTGTCCGTTAACTTCAATTTTTAATATATCATCTACATCTTGCCATTGAATTTGATACAATTGTTGATTTATTGAGAATGAGATGTTTTGTTGCAGTCTGAAATATCCGATTTTTTGCCACGTGCTTTGATTTTTCGTTTGATTAGGGCGCAGAATGTGAAGCAATGCAGCAGCGGCAATTGCTTTTTCATCAGGTGATTGGGGCTTGGTGTAAAAGAAATTGTTGCAGAATCCGGTTGTGGTTTCACCTTTAATAAATGCTTCGCTTTTTAATACCTCTGAGAGATAGTGAATGTTGTTGGTAATACCAAGAACAGCTGTGTTATTAAGTGCGGCAATGTTTTTTCGAATGGCTTCTTCGCGATTTTTCCCATGGGTGATTATTTTCGCCATCATTGGGTCAAAATCGGGTTTTATTTCCACAGGTTTCTCTATCCAGGTATCAGTTCGAGCCAATTCCTGTTTCGGCCAGTTTACCTCATATAGTTGTCCCGGGGCGGGGGAGAAGTTGTTGCCGGCATCTTCGGCATAAATGCGGCATTCAATGGCGTGGCCATTGAATGAGATGTCATCTTGTTTAATCTGCAACGGCAAACCTTCAGCTATCCTAATCTGCTGTTCTACAATATCTACTCCAGTAATTTCTTCAGTAACCGGATGCTCCACCTGAATACGGGTGTTCATCTCTAAAAAATAGTGATTCCCCTTATTATCAACCAAAAACTCAATGGTTCCTGCATTGTAATAGCCAATTTCTTTACAGAGTTTTATGGCGTCGTTCGTAAGGGTTTTTCGGAGTTCTTCCGTGAGAAATGTGGATGGTGCTTCCTCAATAATTTTTTGATATCGTCGCTGAATGGAGCACTCACGTTCAAACAAGTGGATATAATTATGGTGTTGGTCACCTAAAATTTGCACTTCAATGTGACGGGGCTCTTCCAAATATTGCTCTGCATAAACGGTTTCGTTGCCAAAATAGCTAACGGCCTCTCTCGATGCGCGGGCTATGATTTCAGGCAGTTTTTCGGGCTGGTTAACTTTGTACATTCCTTTTCCACCGCCGCCTGCAGCAGCTTTTACAACGATTGGGAAATTAAGTTTGCTGATGTTTTCCAGTACTTCATTCGCACTCCCTGAGATGGATGGAGTTATCGGTATTTTAAGTCTTTGAGCAATTCCACGGGCGTTTAATTTGTTACCCATTTGATGAATTGCCTGATGAGAGGGGCCGATGAAAATCATTCCGGCATCCTCCACGGCTTTGGCAAACGTATGGTTTTCCGAAAGAAAGCCATAACCGGGATGAATGGCATCAGCCTTAAAAGCTGATGCCAACTCTATGATGGCATCAATATTCAGATATGTTTCAGCGAGCGTATGGCCTTGAAGAAATGATTTTTCGTCTGCATCACACCAATTGTCCATTTGAGTGGTTAAACCGATGGTTGTGATACCCATTTTTCGCGCGGTTTTGACTATTCGTGAAGCTATTTCACCACGGTTAGCTATAAAGATTCTCTGTATTTGCTTTGGTTTAAAACTTTTTGTCATTCCAATTTGGTTTTCGCTTTTCAAAAAACGCTTTAACCCCTTCTTGTCCGTCGGCCGATATGCGTGCTTTGGAGATGAGTTCAGCGCAAAGTTCCTGCATGTTTTTATCAACAGAAACAAGTGAATCCCCCAACCGGTTCAAAAGAAGTTTGGTTTGCTGAACAGCCTCGGGGCTGTTGCGTGCCAGTTTAACGGCCAATTCTCTGGTTTTTACAGCAATGTGCGTGGCCGGGAATATTTGTTGAACCAGATTGAAGCGATAGGCATCTTCTCCATTGAAGGGAATGCCACTCAGCAATAGATATCGTGCATTGGCCAGTCCGGTTTTTTTAACGATGTATGGGGCAACAGTTGCCGGTACCAATCCCAAACCAACCTCACTGAATGCAAACAGGGCATCGGGAGAGGTAATGGTTATATCGGCACAGGCCAGAATTCCAATGGCGCCGCCGTAGGCGCCTTTGTCGGCTCTGACAATGATTGGTTTGGGGAATTTTTCCAGTTCGTGATACAGTTGATTGAACAGGCGTGCGTCCTCCAGATTTTCTTCATAGGTTTGTTCCGTGGCTTTACGCATCCAGTCCAAATCGGCACCGGATGAAAAAAAACCATTTTTCCCCGACAAAACCAGTGTTTTGTATTGTTTGGATTCTGCAGTATCCTGCAAAAATGCTATCAGTTCCAATATCATGGAACGGTTCAGTGCATTGCGCTTATCCGGCCGGTTTAACTCCAGATAGCAAATGTTTTCGGCAAATTTCTTAATAAGGGTCATAGATTCTATATTTACTTACATCCTGAAAACACCATATTCAGCTTTTCTGAAAGGTGCATTTAGCGAGGTTTCGATGGCCATTCCTAAAACCGTTCGGGTATGAATCGGGTCAATGATGCCATCGTCCCATAATCTGGAGGTGCTGTACCATGGTGACCCCTCGTTTTCATACTTATCAAATATACTTTTTTCAATCTCTTTTGTTTCGTTTTCGGTCAGAATATCTCCTTTGGCTTTTTTCTGCTCTGCTTTAATGGTGCATAAAACTCCGGCGGCCTGTGCAGCACCCATCACTGAAATACGGGCATTGGGCCACATGAATAAAAAGCGAGGTTCGTAGGCTCTTCCCCCCATGGCGTAGTTGCCAGCTCCATAAGAGCCGCCGATGATAACGGTGAAAAACGGAACACCTGAATTTGCCAGTGCGTGTACCATTTTAGCACCATCTTTTGCAATTCCTTTGTTCTCATACTCTTTACCAACCATGAACCCGGTAATGTTCTGAAGAAAAATCATGGGAATCCCTCTTGAGTTGCACAGTTCAATGAAATGTGTCCCTTTTAATGCCGATTCTGAAAACAGAATGCCGTTGTTGGCTAAAATTCCTACCTGGTAACCATGTAACCGGGCAAAGCCTGTGACCAATGTTGTTCCGTAGTTCTTCTTGAATTCCTGAAATTCGCCGGCATCGGTGAGCCGGTTTATAATTTCTCTTACGTCAGGCCATGGTTCTCCATGTCCCGGAATCAGATGATATAAATCTTCGGGAGAGTAATCTGGTTCAGAAAACTCTATTTTATCCAGATTATGTTTTTGAGGTTTGGGCATATTGGCAAAAATATCTCTGCAAATGTGCAATGCATGGTCATCGTTTTCGGCAATGTGGTCAGCCACTCCCGATATTGAAGTGTGAACTTCGGCACCGCCGAGTTCTTCGGCGGTAACTTCTTCCCCGGTGGCTGCTTTAACCAGTGGAGGTCCGGCCAGAAAAATGGTTCCCTGGTTTCTGACAATGATGGTTTCGTCGCTCATGGCAGGAATATAGGCACCTCCGGCAGTACATGAACCCATTACGATGGATATTTGTGGTATTCCGGCAGCAGACATGCGTGCCTGATTGAAGAAAATTCTTCCAAAATCATCTTTATCTGGAAACACATTGGCCTGTTCGGGCAGAAAAATTCCTCCTGAATCGACCAGATATACGCATGGGATGTTGTTTTTTTCTGCAATTTCCTGAGCTCTAAGGTGCTTTTTGATGGTTTCATGCACATATGTACCTCCTTTAACGGTTGCATCATTGGCCACAATCATCACTTCCCGGTTGTGGATAAGACCTATGCCGGTAATAATTCCGGCTCCGGGGAATTCGTTGTCGTATTGGTTAAATGCGGCTAAAGCAGAGAGTTCCATGAATGGAGTACCGGGGTCAATTAGCCTGTCGATTCTGGTGCGGGCAGGGAGCTTTCCTCTTGCAATGTGCTTTTCCATAAGAGATTCAGAGCCCCCCTGGCTCTGTTTTCTTAGGTTTTGAAGAAGCTCTTCTGCCAGAGCTTTATTGGATTGATGATTCTTTATATTTGAGGTTGTCTTTTTTGAATTGGCCATAATCAGCTTTTAATGGTGTTGGTTATTTTTAATGATACAGCAATTAATCTCGTTTTGTTAAGCTTGAAGTACTTAAATTCCAACAAACTCCGATGTAATTGGAGGGGGGTAACTTCATATTATTAAGAACCCTGAAGGTTCAACCTCATTCGGGGTTGAATATCTTGGGTGTGTATTAACCGTGAGTGAAACTCACGGTTATTCACATATAACCCCTATCGGAGTAATTTATATTTCATAAAATTTTAACTCAACGACATTAATTCATAAATTGAAATAACTTCAAATAATGCATATTGTTTAATTGAGGAATCAAATGTTTTCTGATTTTTCCATCATAAATTACGAATATTTTACCAATACTTCCTTAATTTTGGAGAAACATTTATGAAACGAGCCATGAGAATCGTCAGATCGACGAAGTCAAAAAGTTCTCACACAGGAGGATGATTATTGGCGAGTTCCATGTGATTACTTAAAAACAAATTTTAGACACATGAAATTGTCTGTATCACCAATAAAGCAATCCAAAATGGGATATTTTAGAATAAAATTACTTCTCATTATCATAAGTTCATTTTGTATCGCTTCATGCGCACAAAAATCAGCGGAATCAGAAGGACCCTTGATTGATTTTGAGGTTTATTCAACCTTACAGGATACTGTGATTTTTAATGAAGTGATGGCAGAGTTCAGATTGGCCGGGGACACATCCGGAAATTGTGCTTCCCGCATCATTGCAGTGGCTGAGTTTTTTGCCGGAACCGAGTATGTGGCCTCAACACTGGAGTTAGAAGGGGAGGAGCGATTGGTGGTTAACCTGCGAGAGCTGGATTGTACCACTTTTGTTGAGTATGTTTTGGCCATGGCCTGTTGTCAGTCTTCCGGACGTTTGGATATTGACGATTTTTACAGAAATTTGGCTTTAATCCGCTACCGTCATGGAAAACCGGAGGGTTACCTTTCGCGGCTTCACTACTTTACCGAATGGTTAAAAGTGAGAGAAAAACAAGGGAGTCTGATTCTTATCAGTGACTCTATAGGAAATGAAGCGTTTAATTCAGAGGTGCATTTTATGTCTACAAACCCCGGGTTTTATCGTCAGCTGGAGGCAAACCCGGAGTATATTTTCCCTTTGCAGAGAATTGAGGGCAGAATTGCGGGGTATTCTATGAAATACCTCACCAAAGATATTATTAAGGATAAAGAATCACACATCAATAAGGGCGATATCATCGCCTTTGTCACCACCATCGAAGGACTTGATGTTTCGCACACAGGGTTTGCCGTGCATCATAATGGAAGGGTTCATTTGCTGCATGCCTCCACTCGCAGCAATAAAGTAGAATTAACACCCGTTCCGTTGCATGAATATCTGGCAGGTTTGCCTCGGGTGAGCGGAATTCTTATTGGTCGGGTGGTTAATTGTGAATAATTATAACTCTGAAATGGCTTTAAGTTTTGCTATCATAGGTTTGTTTGGTATAACAGCTCATTATATTTTTACAAAACTGCGTTTACCCGGATTTCTGGGGATTCTGTTTTTAGGTATTGCCATTGGTCCGCATGCGCTCAATTGGATTGATGAAAGTATATTGATTGCTTCGGAGGATTTAAGAAAAATCGCACTCATCATTATTCTTCTTAGAGCAGGGATGGGATTACACAGGCAAACCTTGAAAATGGTAGGTGCTCCGGCCATTCGACTTGGATTTATACCTGTTCTTTTTGAGGGATTTATGGTTCTGTTTGTTGCCTGGTATTTTTGGGATTTGGGTTTTGTGGAAGCTGGTATGCTGGGTTTTATTCTTGCAGCCGTTTCACCGGCAGTGATTGTACCCAAAATGTTATCGTTTATTGACCGTGGCAAAGGAAGTGAAAAGGGAATTCCAACCATGATATTGGCAGGAGCTTCACTGGACGATGTGGTTGCCATTACCATATTCTCTGCATTTGCCGGCTTTTATGGCGGACAACAAGTTAATATTACGGTGCAGGTTTTGTCCATTCCCGTGGCAGTGATTACCGGAGTTACACTCGGAATTGTGATTGCATTCATATTGTTATGGATTTTCAGAAAGTTTGAAACCCGCAATACGAAGAAGGTTTTAATTATATTGGGTGCAGCCATTCTGTTAACAACTCTTGAATCCGTTCAGTCGCTTATTCCATTGGCATCTTTGCTTGGTGTAATGGTCATTGGCTTTATTATTCTTGAAAAAGAACAAAAAACAGCGGTCGATTTATCTTCCAAACTCAATAAATCCTGGATTTTCGCTGAGATTATTCTATTCACACTGGTAGGTGCGGAGGTAGATATCTTTCTTGCTTTGGAGGCTGGAGTAGCGGGACTCTTAATCATTACCGCCGGCTTGTTAGCGCGTTCAGTTGGCGTTATGGCATCGCTTTTTAAAACCGGATTCAGTTTTAAGGAACGGTTTTTCTGTATTCTAGCATACAGTCCAAAAGCTACGGTACAGGCAGCAATTGGTTCAGTTCCAATGGCTATGGGGGTTCCGGGAGGAGATGTTATTTTGACCATTGCTGTACTTTCCATCGTTGTTACTGCACCATTAGGCGCCATTGCGACCAGTTTTGCAGGGGAACGAATATTAAAATAACCCCCTTTTTTCTCAATTTGACGATTCCGATAGATGGTTGTTGTAAAATCTGAAAGATTTTACCTAATTTAACTTCGGAAAAAGATTCTCTTAGATATGAAACGAGCCATGGTAAAATATGCTTATACAGAGAATGATTCTTCAGGCGAGTTGCATGTGACCTCAATAAACAAATTAATAAGCACATGAATTTTAAAAACGATATAATTGCCGAAGCTTATTCTTCATATATATCAGCAGTTTGGCCTGTTGTTAAAGATTTTGTAAATTCTCAAACCGGGCGGCAGGAAAAGTTGGTTGAGGAGTACTTCCATAGCTATCATCGTTTAAAGAAAGAGCTAAAAGAACCCGATGAAAGTGCTAAGTACGTTGAGTTACAACGAAACTTCCGGGTAGAAATATTTAAGATGCTCGAAGAGCACCTTAAAACCTGCAACAATGATGGTATTCATAAGCTTTCAGAAGTTTTTGAAAATGAGTTTCAGAAATGGATAGCCGAATTTCCTAAAAGAGTGACCGTAAGAGAACCATATACTTGGTACGAACTTTCTCTTCTTAAAAATCCGTTTTTATATCCGGCTGCAGTTTTTTGTAATTTCCGAGCATCTATTCTTCAATGGTTTAGGGGGATTTATAATGGTTTTCGGAAATTATTCCGAAAACCGCTTAGAGATAATACCGTTTTCAGAGTGCGACGCATTCCTCTTAATCAGATGCTGACACATCACATTTATGGCTGGTTGTATCAACAACAAATAGAGCTGTTAGAGGAATTATTGACTCATTATACCCATGATTTCTTGGAACTATGGGAGCAGGATATGTCATTGAGCCAGCACTGTAACGCAACTTTGAAAAAAAAAGAGGATAAATCTGCGTTGGATATTAAAGAGGTACTGCCTGAGATAATTAATGCTACCACAAAAAAAGAGCTTTTGCTGAAATTTGAACGCTCAGTTGAAGAGAATTTGAAGGATGTATTTTTACAAATTGATGCACTGTATAATTTAGCGGATACCTTATATATTTCAGGCGGCAAATACAAAAACAGAAAGGTTGATGCATATTGTAACCGCGTTCATAATCATTGTAATCGAATTCTTGGGGGATGGAACAGGTCGTGGTGCACACTTTTGGATGACTGGACGCTGGATGTTGAGATTTCATTGCTCTATCTGAATGTTTTTCATATATATTTTGAATTTGAAAAGGTTACCCATAATTACATACATGGGGAACTTGAAGACGGTTTTGCTGTGGTAGAACAATTTATAATCAAAAGCGGTAACCGCTTTGATAATTGTGAAGGACAAAAGAAAACTGTGCTTCAATTGGCGGCAAATGAGAGGAAATTAGCTGAAAGCGAATTTGTAGATAAACACATTGCAGGCTTAACTGAAAAATTGGCCATTTGTTTTAAAAGCGACTACAGGCGACTATTACAGAGTTTTAAAGCAGAATTAAATAAAGTCTCGGAAAAACGCACGTTTGTTTCTGAACGTAAATATGCAGCTCCGATACAGGAAAAAGATGTAAATACCATATCTCCCCTTGGTTTGTTAAGCTTTGAAGCACTGCCGGTATTTGTTACCGATGCCGGGAAAATAATGGCCACCGTTGAGCAAAATCTTGAAGAAGCAAGAATAAAATTGACAGGACTTGGTACTGTATGGGATTTTAATCTGGAGTCGGTTGCGATGATGCTGAATGAAAAAAAGGGAACCGCTCGCGAGGCATTAATCAGTGCGATGGAAGGCACGGTTCGTTCTTTGGAGTTGCTTTCCGAATCTCATAGGATTGTTAATAATACCGGGAAAACTTTTAGTGCCGATTTTGCTGTCACCATTAACCGTTTTAACGACCAGATTCAGAAACTCACCAACAGTGAATCCATTTTTGAACTCAATCTCAAAATAGCTCGTATTAAAGCCCTTGAAAGGTCAAAGGAGTTTCAGGAAAAATTATTTAAAGGATTTAAAACAGCTATTCCTCTGGCTTTTGAGTATGTGAAAAACAGCTATACAAAATTCAAATCCGGAGCTGATAAATTTCAGTATAAAATAGGGTTAAAACATGAATCGGCAAGTCTGGCTTTCGAGTTATCTGAATTCATAAATGAGACAGCTGATGCCTTGAAAAAACTGCCATTTGTCTACCAAAGGCTTTACCAGTTAACGCCGGTTAATGAGTCGCGTTTTTTTGTTGGCAGGGAGGATGAACTGAATGAATTAACTGAAACCCTTAATCATTGGCGAAAAGACCGTTTTATAACCATTGCTGTGGTGGGTGAAAAGGGCAGTGGGGTGACTTCCTTGCTCAATCGTTTTTTGAAAAAGGAGAATCTGGAGAATGATATATACAGGGTTACTTTAAGCGAAAAAATACATACAGTAAATCGGTATTTAGATTTTTTTAGCGAGTTGTTCGCAGTTAAAGAGCACTTTGATTCTAATGAACAAATTATTGAATATCTTAATAATAAAGATAGCCTGAGTGTAGTTGTTATTGAAAACCTACACCATTTTTATTTAAAAAAGGTAAATGGGTTCGATGACCTGATGATGTTGTTCGACCTGATGTCGAACACCATGAAAAAAGTATTATGGATTGGTGCATTTACCCGGCATGCCTGGAAATATCTCGATAAAACCATTCATATTTCCGGATATTTTACTTCAACAGTTCACTTGCAGGATATGCAACCAGATGCCATGGAAGAGATAATTTCAAGGCGCAATAATATCAGCGGATACCAACTATCTTTTGAAGAAGATGATGATGTGGTTCATCAAAAACAATTTAAACAAGCTGACGCAAAAACTCGTCAGGAGATGCTAAGAAAGAACTTTTTCAGAAAGCTTACACGGTTAAGCTATGGAAACATAAGCCTTGCGCAACTCTATTGGTTAAGACTTACCCGCGAGGTGACCGAACGAGAAATAAAAATGGGAAAAGTGAAAGAGATAGATTTTTCCTTTGTTAATAATTTGTTCGCCGACGAATTATTTGTGCTTCAAACCATCGTGTTACACGATGGCTTGTCGTTGCATGACTATGTTCAGGTTACTGGTAAATCGGAAAATTCCGCTAGAAACATTTTAGTGCCCATGCTCGAGAAAGGACTGCTTATCCGGCCAAAAACAAAATACAACGTGAATCCCATAGTTTACCGGCCGGTTGTCAGGCATCTTCAGTCCCGAAATTTTATAAGTTGATTCAAAATATACGATAATGTCAAAATATATCATATCCATTATTTTCTTTCTGTCTGCTTCGCTGATATTAGCTGAACCTGATACGTTGCCAGCCCGCTTTCCAAATATTGACACATTAGAGGTTGCACTTCCCGATACATTCACGGTGGTAATTGGTAAAGCCCAAGTTGATACCGTATCATTAATTACGAAGGAGAAATCTAAATCAGAAACAGCAGCTGACTCCGCTCAAAAGCGAGTGCATGTCCTCCAGGAGATGGGAACCCCGGGAGAGGTCATCAACGTTATCTCTTTCAGCAAAATTTTCTGGACACTTGTGATTATTGTGCTTGGCTATCTTATCATACGGTTTGTGATAAGAATTCTGGAAGCCATCGCTGAAAAGAGCAGCAAATTAAGAATAGGATTGAAAAGCATCATTCCGGTGGTGCGAATTTTACTATGGATGCTTATTGTATTTGTTATTATTAAAGGCATTTACAATCCGCCTATGGAAACCTATCTGGCCATGTGGGCCTCTGCAGCCATTGCCATTGGTCTGGCTGCACAAGATTTGCTTAAGAATGTTTTTGGTGGGATTATGTTGTTGTTCGACAGACCTTTTCAGGTTGGGGATAAGATAGAAACTGGAAAATATTACGGTGAAGTCATTGAAATTGGCCTGCGAGCCACTCGAATTGTTACACCCGATGATTCGGTGGTATCAGTTCCAAATATGGAACTGATGAATTCATCAGTTTCAAATGCCAATTCCGGAGAGCTGAATTGCCAGGTGGTGGCCGAAATTTATCTTCCCATTGATGTGGATACACAAAAAGCCCGAAAAATAGCCATTGAAACCGCCCAGATTTCACGTTTTATCTATCTTGAAAAGCCCATTGTAGTGGTGTTTTTTAACGAAGTTAAAGAGAGGCGTTCATACCTCAAAATGCGCCTGAAAGCTTATGTGATGGACATCCGGTACGAGTTTCAGTTTAAAAGCGATATGACAGAAATAGTCATTCGCGAATTGTTGAAGCAGGGAGTTATTCGTAAAGGAGATTTGTTTTAGTTTGTAAAAGATTGCTTGGTTAATGTATATTAATACACATAAAAAACTCACATATTTGTCTTAGATTTTTTTCTTAATTTATATGTCAAAAAAATTACTCATAGAAAAAGCTTCAGGTGAAATGCAACCCTTTTCGGTTGAGAAACTGGAGCAATCATTAAAACGTTCAGGAGCCGATGGCGCATTAATTCAGGAAGTGGTTGAAGATGTTGAGTCGTGGCTGAAGGAAGGAATGACCACAAAGCGAATTTACAACCGTGCCTTTTCTTTGCTTCGGCGAAAGCGGCGAAGCATGGCCGCAAGGTATAGCCTTAAGAAAGCCATTATGGAGTTAGGTCCGTCTGGTTATCCATTTGAGCATTTTATCGGGCAGCTCTTTAAATATCAGGGTTTTGAAGTGAGAGTTGGAGAGGTCTTAAAAGGGCACTGCGTATCGCACGAAATGGATGTGATAGCAACCAGCCAAACGCATCAGCACTTGGTCGAATGTAAGTTTTACAACAGTCCCGGAAAATTTGCCAGCGTACAGGTGCCTCTGTATATCAAGTCTCGTATAGATGATATTGTAAGAGAAAGGCAAAAAGATACTGCATATCAACGTTTCAATTTTCAGGGTTGGGTGGTTACCAATACACGCTTTACAACCGATGCCATAGATTTTGGATTATGCAGCGGGTTAAAGCTTTTAGGCTGGGATTTTCCTGAGAAAAGAAATTTGCGTCAGTTGATTGAAGAGATGCGGATTTTCCCCATTACTGCTATTACCCAGCTTTCAAAAGCCGAAAAAGCACAATTACTGAATCAGGGCGTGGTGCTTTGTCGCCAGTTGCTTGAAAAACCTGAGGTGTTAGACAATTTGCGCCTAAAAGGAAATAAACGTGGAAAAATTCTGGATGAGGTGGATGACCTTTGCCATGGATGAAAATTGATGTAAAAAGTTTTTTTATCAATTAAATCTCATTAAATAATGATTTGCTTACTGAGTAGTTGCATGTGTTTGCAATATACGTGTTTTTTGAGGTTTAGTATAACTACTGCCTGACTGAGTTTTTTTCATTATGATAATCATATAATAGATTTCTCGCTTCTCTCGAAATGACAAGATGTTACGTTGTGTGAGGTGAAGGGGTTATTGCGGCGAAGCCGCAATAACCCCTTCACCTGTCTTGACTTCCTGAAAGTTTTGTCATTTCGAGCAGAGCGAGAAATCTAAATTAATTATCAGGTCAGCAGTGTTATTGAGTAAATACAAGTAATACTCCATGTCAGAAATATCATAAATGACAGGCTTTTCTTCCCCTACTTACTTTGCAAAAACTTTTAGGGAGTTCTATGGGAACCCTTCTTCTTATTACTTATCTTAAAAGCAATATCTGAAATTGTTTTATTAGGAAGGATAAAAAAGTCTGGAAAATGAAAGAATTCAACACCAAAATTTTATAGCATAGAATGATTGCATAGACTTAATTGATAGCAATATTTCTTCATGAAAATAATTGTATAATAAGCAGTTGTCGTTTTGTGATATTTATTGGCGAAATAATTACAGGCATTATTTCTATGGATTGATATTTTGGTGCAAATGTTTAAGAAGCATTCTACTAAATCTCAACGATAGTTAAACATGTAAAACACATGTTTAACTATCGTTGATAAGTGTGTAATATGCATATTATCAGTTGTATAACGGTTAAGCCTTTGCTTAAAGGCAAACTTTTTTTGTAATTCATGTAATAACTTATTTTATAGTTTGTTAGGTCGGATTTCCAGACTGTCAGAGATTATCAGATAAATACCAAAAGAGAATTAATTATCATTATCACGCCTTTTGGGTAATACACCTTCTTGTGTTTAGGATTTATATACATTATTAATAATTAGTGAATTGGAATGATCTAATCTTAAACTGTCTGGATTTTTTAAATTAAAATTAGAACTATGATTAAACATCTATTTTTATCAAGTTGTAAGTTAACGTTTACATTAGTATTTCTGTTGTTTGTAACAAATATTAATGCAACAAACTATTATGTTTCAACTACAGGGAGTGATGATGGAACAGGTGCTATTGATGATCCATTTTTGACAATAGCAAAAGCAGCATCAATGGTCGATCCTGGTGACACTGTTTTTGTTAATGAGGGAACATACATTGAGCATAACATTATACCTAAATCATCGGGTACCGAAAATGCCATGATAGTTTTTAAGCCCAAACCAGGCACAGGCGATGTGATCATCACGCACCCTGGAACTTCCATCACAGACAATACTGCCGTTTTCGAATTGACGAACAGAAGTTTTATCTGGATCGAAGGATTTCAGTTTAAAGATTTTCAGTTTGGAAGAGCAAGTATTTATATCAGGTCTGGCCAAGGCAATGTGGTGATCAACAATCGATTTGAAAACCTGGGGAATAGCCAGGTAGGCACTTGGAATGGCAACCAGATGGTGGCACTGTTCCACTCATCTCGAAATGTGGTTTCCAATAACTATTTCAAAAACATTACCGGCGACGGTATTAATGTTAACCAACAAACCTCGCAACACAACCTGATAATTAACAATACTTTTATCGATTTCAAGGGAAAACAGCGCAGCTGGGGTGGTACTTGGTTGTTTTCTAGGGCTATTGATATTCAAGACATGTCGAATGGGAATAATGTTATTGCATTTAATTATGGAGAGGATGTTGTAAACCATATTTGGCTAGATAGGGATGGAAGTCGTAATATCATCCTACGAAACTTTGGGAATGGTGGTGCCGGCAATGTATTTAACGAATCGCGTTGTAGAGCCAATGTTATTCAGGAAAACATTTCTGTTGGAATGCAATCCGGCTACATGTCTTCATATTATTCTGGAACTAATTGGACTTATTACCCACGATATATCAATAATGTGGCCTTCAATAATAGGGATGGTTTTGTTATTCATAAATCAGTGGAAGATGAATTAAGGAACAACATTAGTTTCAACAATACCAGGCACAATATTCAGTTTTCTCGTGCTGCAATGGATCATGGTCCTGATATCTTTCGAAACAACTTGTGGTTTTCTACTTCTATAACTAATTCCGTTTTGTATGATCACATCCCTGAAACTACCCCAACGCAAGAATTTACGGATAAAAATGGGATATTGGTAACCTTGCCTGCCTATAACAGCACGTCGCCGGGTAGTCAAGTAACGCCTGAAGCGTTCCATGATGCGATGGGAGATACCAATGGCTTGTCTACGGATCCTCTTTTTGTAAGCACCACCGACTTCAGACTTCAAGCATCAAGCCCTGCAAAAGGAGCCGGAGATAATGGTTTGGATTTAGGTGCATATGCGTATTATGGACCAAGTCTTTTCGGTTGGGAGGCTGACAGACAAACAACAGGCACATTGGTATATTTTGATAGAGTTATTTCGACTGCAAACAGAGGAGAAACATTAGAAATAACCATAAAGCTCAACAAAGCACATTCACAAACCATAACAACAGAATTAGTACCTGTTGCTGGTGATGGTATTCCTGGCATAGATTTTAATATTCAATCTACAACAGTAACATTTGCACCTGGTGAAACTTCTAAAACAATCGGAATTGAGTTTATAGGCGAAGCAGATTTTGATGAATTGGTAGCTTTTCGTTTGGAAAATTCAACAAACGCAATTGCAGGAGCCAGAGACCTTCACATAATAAGAATTAATAAAACCCTTAAACTAAGAGCCAATGCAGGAAACAATCAGACTGTATGGGATAATAGTAATGAAGAACCTAATGTTTTCTTAGATGGTTCCTGGAGCGATAATCCTTTTGGAGAGATTGAAACTTATGAATGGAGTGTTTCAGGAGATCAGATTGCAACAGGCATGAATCCTTCTCTATATATGCCGACTGGTGAATACGTTGTAGTGCTAACGGTTTTTGATGAAGAAGGAAATTATGCAAGTGATGAAGTTGTTATAACCGTGAAGGAAGTATCCGGTATTTGGATCGAAGGAGAATGTGGAACTGTAGGTTCAATGTGGAATATCGTGTCTGACGAGAATGCTTCTGGTGGTAAATATGTAACTGTACAACCAGGAAATAATGCCCTCAATAGTGTCCCATCAGTTGAGTCAGGAGGATTAATAACCTATACTTTTGATGTGGAGGAAAGTGGTACTTACAATATGTATCTACGTTTAATATGTCCGGATGCAAACGCAGACTCTTTTTGGATAAAAATGAACAACGGCTCATTTTTTAATTGGAATAATATCGGGCCTTCTTCTTCTTGGACTTGGTTTCAATTCCCTAATACATTTGATTTGGATGAAGGACAAAACATTCTAACCATCGGATATCGAGAAGATGGTGCAAAACTGGATAAAATCTATCTTACATCAGGAAGCACTCCTCCTACAGGGGAAGGTCCTCCAGCATTGGCTTGTGATATCACAAACGTAAATTATCAAGAAGCCAAAAAGGTTAATATTTATCCAAATCCTGTGGCAGATAGCTTCACCATAGAACTGCCCGGATCGCAAGTAAGCATAAGTGTTTACAATAGCATTGGCCAACGTTTATTAAATCAGATTGGAAGCGGTTCATCGCATACAATTGATATGACAGGTTTCAATCAGGGTATTTATTTCGTGAAAATAGAATGGCCAGATGAAGTTATAGTGAAAAAAATAATTAAAAATTAGCAAATAGTTAGTTATAAACGAATTAAGAGCTGATTTCTATTAGGATTTCAGCTCTTAATTTATAGTTTTAATAGAAAGATTCAGATTTTTGTGTTTTCGAGAAGAATATTTTCTATGTTTATTTCTTCAAAATTAGGATTGCGGTAAGATATTTTTGAAGTCTATTTGTAAAATTGAGCCTCTAAGTAGTTGATAGCAGTTAGTATAATGTTAAGCTATATTCTATTTTGAAAAGGATGCGAGTTAACAATTGTTTAAATACAAATCACATCAGTACAATTACTTATATGCTTATTTGGTTGCTGCAATGTAGCGAATTATTCTTGTATTGTTTTTTTTTATAAATTTGTCTACATTTTGTGAAACTTGGTAATATGAACATTATATCGGGTATAAGTTTCTTTGTTTACTGCCGCTATTTATCTCTTTTTTTATTGAGTTGTATAACACATTCATATGCAACTTCTGCTACCTCCATTAGCTTCAGATCAGTTAATGCCACAAATACACTATCTCAATCATCTGTATTATCCATGCTTCAGGATAGCACAGGTTTTTTGTGGGTGGGAACGAAAGACGGATTGAACAGATTTGATGGGTACGAATTCGTGAGCTATAAATACGATCCTTATGACAGTAATTCATTGTCGAGCAATGAGATTAGTGCTTTGGAAATGGAGGGAGACCGATATTTATGGGTTGGGACCAGGAGCGGAGGTTTAAATCGCCTTGAGTTGCATACTGGAATCATACAGCGTTTTAGTAATCTGACATATGATGATCTAATCAGGGATATATATTGTGATTATGATGGTAATTTATGGGCAGGAACCTCTGAAGGCCTATTTTTAAAGGAAGAGGTTAACGGTCAGATTGTTTTCAGAAACCTTACACCGAATGCCATATATAGAAGAGATACCAATGAGCCCTTCATTCCAACCCGAAAGAATATTTCTGTAACGGCTATTTATCATCACGAGCCAGGATTTATGCTGATTGGCGCCGAAGAGGGATTATTTGTGTATGATCTTGAACGTAACGAATTTAAATCGCTTTCACAACAAACTATAGGGTTTACAGTTGTCACCAGGTTTTTAAGAGACAGTAAGGGGCGTTTGTGGGCAACAACTTATGATGGTCTTTTACAAATTAGCAAACGACCAACTCCATCACTTTATGAGGTTGTTGTATATGATTCCAATGCACCCATTGAAAGACGTCTGCCGGTTGATTGGGTAGAAGATATTCGAGAGGATCATCGTGGAAATCTCTGGTTAGCAACACGTGGAGCAGGTATGGTATTGATATCACCTCAGGCAAAAGTTGAAAGGGTTTTTAATTACTCTGTGATTGAATCCGGAACCATTCCCGATAACATTATCAATTGTTTACTAATTGATCGAACGGGTGTTTTGTGGATTGGGACTGAGAGTAGAGGACTTGTTTTTTCTGATTTATACGCCAAACAGTTCAGGTCCATAGTTCCAGGCGTTTCTCCGAATTCAGGTTTGAGTGACCATCTTGTATCAGCAATTGTGGGTGAGGATAATGTTTTATGGGTAGGCACTTCCTCTGCTGGAATAGATGTATTTGATATTAATGGAGGCGATATAACTAAAAGAATAAATATCCCAAGAATCATTTTGTCACACGGTCAATGGAAAAGTGAGATTCTTGCACTTGCAATAGACGAACAAGGAGCATTGTGGATTGGTTCTGCCACCAATAGTTTGGTGCGCTATACAGAAACCAAAGGATTTGAAAGCTATATTGTAGAGGGTTTTGTTTTTGCATTAATGGAAGATAACCGTGGAAACATTTGGTTTGGAACCTGGGGGCAGGGGTTGGGATATATTAATAAGTCGACGCGGGAAATTATTCAGTTTAATGAAGAATCCGGTGAGTTACTGGGTTTAAGCAGTGACAAAATCCTTAGTATATATTTAGATTCCAATGATTTTTTATGGGTCGGCACTAAAGGTGGTGGCGTAAATGTTGCACATATTGATGATGTCATCAATCAAACTGCTGACTTTACAGTTTATCGTCATATACCTGAAATTGCAGGATCCATTTCTTATAATGATATTTACAGTGTGTTTGAAGATGAGGCCGGAAACATTTGGCTGGCTTCCGGGAGAGGCTTAAACAGGCTGGACGTGAACGAAACTGAGAGTTTTCACAGAATGGTGCTGGAAGGTGATGCCCAATTTTCTGTTATAAGTGAAAGGAATGGGTTACCCGGTGGCTTGGTTTATACTATTTTAGAAGATGAAAATAATCATTTATGGCTGGGAACGAATAACGGTTTAAGCCGTTATTCTCCATTTGATCAGAGCATTATAAATTATGGGGAGAATGATGGACTTCCATCCGTTCAATTCCTTCAAAACAGTGCATTTTATGATAAAGGTTCGGGGTTGATGTATTTTGGTGGAGTTGGTGGTATAACACTCTTTAATCCCGACAGTATATCTATTAATCCGTTTCACGCCAAAGTACGAATAACTGACTTTCGATTACACAATCGTTCAGTAAAACCAAAACAACGAGTTGGAGGTCGAAGAATTCTGGAGAAAGACATTGCGAATACAAAGCAGTTAAGGTTGGCACATTCTGATAATGAGATTTCCTTTGAATTTTCGGCCATGCATTTTTCGAGCCCTGAAAAAATCCGATACAGTTACCGACTCTTAGGATTTAATGATGAATGGCAAAATGTTGGAAGTCAAAACAGAAGAGCCACATATACCAACTTGAGTTTTGGAGAATATGTTTTTCAGGTTCGTGCAACGAATAACGATGGAGAATGGGCACCCGAATTCACTGAGTTACACATTATAATTAATCCACCTTTGTGGTTAACCAAGTGGGCCTATATTTTTTATGCAGCGCTGTTTCTTTTTCTCTTATATGTGTTCAGAAAATACTCTCTTATTGCTGTAAAAAAGAAGAATCAGCTAATTATTGAGAGTCTGGAAAATAAAAAGGAGACTGAGATTGCCGAGGCAAAAATGAGATTCTTTACCAATGTTTCTCATGAAATACGAACCCCTTTAACGCTAATAAATGCTCCCCTTCAGGAAATGATAGGCAATAAATCTTTGCCTACTGATGTTTCCGAATCGCTTAATATGATTTATAGAAATGTCAAAAGGCTTCTGAATCAGGTAAATCAGTTGCTGGAACTTAGGAAAATGGAGAAGGGGCAGTTCAAGTTAAGGCCATCGAGGTTTTCTCTTGATGTTTTGATCCAGGAGGTTTTATTAGATTTTGAATCCATTATTAAACAAAAAGAGATAACGGTTTATCATGATCAGGGAGATGAAGCTTTTATTCATGCTGACAAGCGCCTAATTGGGACGGTTTTATACAACCTTCTTTCCAATTCTCTAAAGTTTACACCGCAAAAGGGTGAATTAAGGATCTCAATTAATTGTTCCGAAAATGCTGAGATTAATGATTTGAGTGAGCAGAGAGTCATTCTTCGGGTATGTGACTCCGGTCCCGGAATCCCCGAAGGTGAACTGGAAAATGTCTTTAACCGGTTCTATCAATCAAGAAACCAGCAGTTTGAATATATGGGCGGATCTGGCATTGGCTTATCGATCGTAAAGGAGTTCATTGATCAGCATAAAGGCACTGTAACTGCATGGAATTTGCCTGAAAAGGGTTGTTGTTTTGAGGTTGTCCTGCCAGTTAGTCAGAATGAAGCAATCGATTCTTATAAAGATACACTGTTAGGAAATGATTTCGATCAGCCAGAAGTTGGGGCTGATGTTATTTCTGATTCCTTGATGATTAAAGACTCAGGGTCAGATTCAGGTTCAGATTCAAAATTGCCCGTTTTAGTTGTGGTGGAGGATGACCTAGATCTTTCAGGTTATTTGAAATCATTTTTCAGTAAAAAATTTGTCACTCATCTCTTTATGAATGGAAAGGATGCGTTTGATGAAATTGTTAATATCATGCCTGATTTGGTCATTTGTGATGTCATGTTGCCAGGAATGGATGGCGTACAATTGACTGGAAAACTCAAAAACAGGGAAGAGACCAGCCACATCCCTATTGTAATGCTTACGGCGCGGTCCGGTGAAGATAATATTGTAGAAGGATTGTCCATTGGAGCAGATAGTTATATAACCAAACCTTTTAGTATCAGCGTACTGGAGGCTCAGGTGAACTCTCTTTTGAGCAGTCAGAAGGCATTTAAGTTGAGATTTAGCAAAAAAATGGTTCTTGAACCAACCGAAGAGTCCATTACTCCCATGGACGAAAAGTTTCTCAAGAAGTTGATTGAGGTTACTGAAAAGAATATGGCTGATCCTATGTTTGATGTAACCACACTGATTGACGAAATGCATATGAGTCATTCCATTATCCTTAAAAAAGTCAGGGCATTAACTGGCTTATCGCTTGTGGAATTCATTCGGTCCATGCGCATTAAGAGAGCTGCACAAATCTTTCGTCAGGATAAACTATCCGTTTCTGAGGTCAGTTTTATGGTAGGATTTTCAGATCCCAAGTATTTTAGTCGCTGTTTTTCCAAAGAAATGGGAATGAAACCAACCGATTTTTTAAAGGAAATCCATGGGTAGTTTTCATAGCTCTTTCATGTGTCTATAATTTGTATTTTAAGGATCCCGAGTACTCGGGAGAACTCGCCAATCCAGTCATTCTTACTTCGACTGGGCTCAGTACTTCGCCTGTGTGAGAAAAGCTTTCTCATGGCTCGTTTCATCTCAATTGAAGTTTATTTGCCTTTTCAGCTAGGCTTGAAATAATTTAAAAGTAAATTAGGGTCAATTGCCTACATCAAATTGATCATACTCGTTTACTTTTTTTAACAATGCAGGATTGTTTTTTTGAATGATAGTGTAAAATTCATCCAATTCAATGAATTTTTACTGTTTTTGATATAAAATTACACCTTTTCTGCAAAAATATACTCCATTTAGGGTGTCGACTTTATTATTTTTACATTATGCAAAACTATGTTTAACAAGGTATTCAGAATTTCTGTGATGGAAACTCCTGATATGGATTTCTAATATTATATAGAAATAGACAGTCCAAATGTTTGTAAATAGTTTAAGCACATTTGATTCATATTGCTTCAAAACCATGTTTTATAATAAAAATCGATATATTAAAATTAGAAATGCAGAGTCAGTTTATTTTAACATGGCGTTTTGAACTTTAAAGTAATGGCAAGGTATTAAGTTGAGTGAGAATTATTATGTAAACATAGCCTTATTAGAAATTATGGTCGATTCTTTAAACATTGGACAAATCAGGGGGAAAATCTGCATCATCATATCATTTTTGATGATATTTTTTTTAAGTTCCTGTAATCAAGAAAAAATGGCGTTTATGGATACTTCATTAGACAATGAAGAACGCGTGAAAGATTTGGTTTCCAGAATGACTCTGGAGGAAAAAGTTTTTCAGATGCTACATGAAGCTCCCGCTATTGAAAGACTCGGCATTCCGGAATATAACTGGTGGAACGAGTGTTTACATGGAGTCGCAAGAGCAGGATTGGCCACAGTTTTTCCACAGGCCATAGGGATGGCTGCAATGTGGGATGATCAAATGATGTTTGATATTGCAGATGCAATATCTGATGAAGCAAGAGCTAAGCATCATGATTTTGCTAAACAGGGAAAACGCGGTATGAATCAGGGATTGACTTTCTGGACACCAAATATTAATATTTTTCGCGATCCCAGATGGGGCAGAGGCATGGAGACTTATGGTGAATGTCCGTATCTAACAGGAGAACTCGCCGTAAATTTTATTCGTGGCCTTCAGGGTGATCACCCTGATTATCTCAAACTGGTGGCAACAGCAAAGCATTTTGCTGTTCATAGTGGTCCTGAACCCGATAGACACAGTTTTAATGTCCATCCTTCGCAACGAGACCTAGTTGAGACCTATTATCCTCATTTTAAAAAGGCTGTTAAAGAAGCCGGTGTATATTCTTTTATGTGTGCATATAACAGGCTATTCGATGAGCCTTGTTGCGGGAGTGAGTATTTAAACAGTTTACTAAGAGATGAATGGGGGTTTGAAGGTTACGTAGTTTCTGATTGTTGGGCAATACTCGACTTTTACAATCCGGGTGATCATGAGGTGGTTGACAATGCTGCACAAGCATCTGCTTTGGCTGTACGATTTGGAACAGATCTTAACTGTGGTAGTTCATATCCGGCCTTATTAGAAGCTGTTGCAAATGGTTATATTACAGAAGAAGATATTGATGTAAGTGTTTCCAGACTTATGCTTGCCAGAATGAAGTTGGGTATGTTTGATCCTCCGTCAATGGTTCCTTTTGCTCATATACCGTATGATGTTGTAGATAGTGAGTCGCACCGAAAATTGGCATTGGAAGCTGCCAGAAAGTCTATGGTGCTTCTTAAAAATGATAATAACACTTTACCATTCAGTAAAAATGTAAGCAATGTGGCAGTAATTGGGCCAAATGCCCACAATATTGATGCTTTATTGGCAAACTATAATGGTTATCCCTCTGAACCAATTACTCCTTACAAGGGAATTTCCCGGAAACTTCCATCTGCGAATGTACAATATGCGCTTGGTAGTCGTTACGCTGAAGAGTTTCCGTATATGACCGTAATACCATCGCACATACTTTTTACCGATGAATCCCTGTCTGAAAATGGGTTGCAATCAGAATATTTTAACAACATTGATTTTCTTGGAAATCCTGAATATTCAGGATTCGATCAAAAAATTGACTTTCAATGGTGGACTGACAGCCCAAAACCGGGTGTTTCAAATGATGAGTTTTCAGTACGTTGGAGCGGTTATCTTGTGCCAGATGTATCAGGGAAGTATGCACTTGGTGTTGAAGGATTTTCCGGATTTCGACTCTATTTAGATGATGAGTTGATTGTTGAAAACTTTAGTCTTTACCATTCAATGACTGATTTTAAATTCATACAATTGGAAGCTGGGAAAAAGTACAAAATCGTTCTGGAGTTTTATCAAGATAATAATACTCATCCTATGGTTAGGCTTTTGTGGGATAAACCCGGGCAAAACTTAAAACAGGAAGCCATCGAACTTGCAGCTCAATCAGATTTGGTTATTCTCTGTATGGGATTAAGTCCATTGTTAGAAGGTGAGGAGATGGCTGTTGATATTCCTGGTTTCTTTGGTGGTGACAGAACTGATATTGTTTTGCCTGCTATACAGACAGAGTTGGTAAAGGCCATCATGGAACTGGGGAAACCGACTGTACTGGTTCTTTTGAATGGAAGTGCCCTGGCATTTAACTGGGAAGCTGATAATGTTCCTGCCATTTTAGAAGCCTGGTATCCGGGACAAGCAGGCGGTCAAGCAATTGCTGATGTTTTGTTTGGGGATTACAACCCTGCCGGACGACTACCAGTCACTTTTTATAAAAGCATTAATCAAATCCCTGATTTTTCTGATTATTCAATGGATGGACGAACATATCGTTATTTCAAAGGAGAGCCTTTATACGAATTTGGATATGGGTTGAGCTATACCACTTTTGATTATTCTGATTTGAATATTGAGACCCAGGTAATGGCAGATGAAAACTTTGATGTATCCGTATTAGTTTCCAATACAGGAGATATGGATGGAGAAGAAGTCGTACAATTGTATGTTTCATATCCGGGTAATCATATGGCTCCACTTCGATCGCTTCAAGGATTCAGAAGAGTGTTTATCCCTGCTGGTGAGTCGCGTGAGGTGAAATTTAATATATCTCCCGATCAAATTGGGCTATTTCATCCAGAGTATGGTAAAGTTGTTTCTGCTGGCAAAATACATATTTATGTTGGAGGTAAACAACCCGACAGTAATTCATTGAGAAATGGAAATGTTGTGATGAGTGAAGTTGAAGTACTTGGCGAATTTATTTGTAGATAATTTTCCATCGCAATATATTAAAACTAGGGTCAAGGCAATTCCGATTTGACTTGACACTTGTTTTAATGAGGTTAGATCTGTTTTTGTATTCGTTGTACGCTTTTATATGGCTTTATAATTTAATTTAAACGCTGATTACAAGATAATTATAATAATCTATTTGAATATATTTTAACATTCAATTATAAATAAAAAATTATGAGTGGAAAGATTTGTAGTTTGCTAGTACTGTTTTTTCTATTGCCAAATGTTATCCTGGCTGAATCGGGTGAAAAGCTTTGGTTGCGGTATTTGCCCCTTGACAATGCTAAAGTAGTTGATTATACCAATGCTATCCGGTCTTTAATTGTGGCAGGAGATGATGCTGTTATATCAGCTGCTGCCGAAGAGTTTCAAATGGCTTTTAATGGTTTAACCGGCAATGACCTTAGAAAAGTTAATCGACCCGGTGCAGGAGCTCTTCTAATCGGGACAGCAGAGAACCGGCTGATTAGGGATCTCGAACTTTCTAAAGATCTTGAAAAATGTGGCCCGGAAGGCTATATCATTAGAACGGTTCCTGTGCGTAATGGCCAGATGACTGTAATAGCCGCAAATACATCGGCAGGCGTTTTGTATGGAACTTTTGATTTGATCAGAAGAATGCAGACAGGTGAATCCATCGCTAAACTGGAAGTAATCGAGTCCCCGGCTTTTAAAATAAGAGTACTTAATCATTGGGACAATTTAAATGGAACAGTTGAGCGTGGTTATGCTGGTCATTCCATTTGGTTTAACCGTCCTGAGGATTGGTCGGTCAGAAGCGCTCAATATAAGTTTTACGCCAGAGCTAATGCTTCAGTAGGAATTAATGGAACCGTGATAAACAATGTTAATGCTGATCCAAATGTACTCACTGCTGAGTATATTGAAAAATATGCAAGAATTGCAGATATTTTCAGACCGTATAACATGAAAATTTACATGTCTGTAAATTTTGCTTCACCCGCTGTAATAGGGGGGCTTGAGAATTCTGATCCTTTTAATCCTGCAGTGCAACAATGGTGGAAAGATAAAGCAGCTGAGATTTATCAATCAATACCCGACTTTGGCGGATTTTTGGTTAAGGCGAATTCTGAAGGACAGCCAGGTCCAATGGATTATGGTCGGACACACAAGGATGGAGCGAATATGATGGCTAAAGCGTTACAAGCTCATAATGGTATAGTTATGTGGCGAGCTTTTGTTTATGAGCCTGGTGATGATGAACGCTCAGTTCAGGCCTATAATGAATTTATGCCGTTTGACGGGGAATTTGAAGATAATGTAATTGTTCAGGTTAAAAACGGACCGGTCGATTTTATGCCTCGTGAGTCATTTAGTCCTCTGTTTGGTGGAATGCAAAAATCACCGGTGATGATTGAGTTTCAGATAACACAGGAGTACCTTGGTCACTCCAATCATCTGGCTTATTTGTCAACTATGTGGAAAGAAGTTCTTGATGCCGAGACATTTGCAAAAGGTGTCGGTTCTTCCGTCGCGAAGACAACAGACGGAACTCTTTTTAATCACGAATTAACTGCCATCTCTGCTGTATCAAATATTGGTAGGGACATTAATTGGACAGGGCACCATTTCGGACAATCTAACTGGTACGCTTTTGGTCGCTTAGCCTGGGATTATGACTTGCTTTCTGAAGATATTGCCGAAGAGTGGGTAAAGATGACCTTTGCACATGATCAAAAGTTTGTTGAGCCAGTTGTGGACATTATGATGCGATCCCGAGAGGCTGTTGTTAATTATATGAATCCGCTGGGACTTCATCATATTATGGGATGGGACCATCATTTTGGACCTGAACCATGGACTGACATTCCGGGAGCACGTGAGGATTGGTTACCCAGATACTATCATAATGCAAGCGAATTTGGTATCGGATTTGACCGAACAACTAATGGAAGTAATCTGGTATCCCAATATCATAGTCCTTTAAATAAAATATACAACGATCCACTTTTAGTTCCTGAAAACCTGTTGTTGTGGTTCCACCACTTGCCATGGAATTACAGATTGCAGAATGGCCTTAAGTTGTGGGATGCTATGGTATATAAATATTATGAAGGTGTGGATGAGGCCCGGTTATTTCAAAACATATGGGATCGGTTGGAAGGATATATTGACGATAGAAGATTCAAGGAGATACAATTTAAATTGAAATTACAAACAACCGAAGCTATTTGGTGGAGAGATGCTTGTGTTTTATATTTCCAGACTTACTCTAATTTGCCCATTCCATCTGAACTTGAAAGACCCATTCATGACCTGGATGAGCTTAAGGAGTTAAAATTTGATATGAAACATCATAATTAATAAAGTATTATTTACTATATTTAAACAGTGAAACCACGGATGAGAAATAGCTCAATATAAATGTTAGGTGTGAAATTGTGTTTATATGCTCTTTATAGGTGCTAATGAGATTATTTCACTCCGTGGTTTTCTTATTTTTATGTTGTTTTTACCCCTTCAGTCCTTTTAAACATTTCTGTTATGAAAAGTTTTTACTCCCTGATTATCCTTTTTTTTCTGCTTGCTCCCCTTTTTGCAGATAATCCATTGTATTTAGATCCCAATCAAGAGATAGACGTAAGAATCAACGATTTGCTATCACGAATGACACTGGAGGAGAAGGTTTCGCAGATGGCAAATACCAGCCCTGCTATTCCTCATCTTAATATTCAGGAATATGAGTGGTGGAACGAAGCATTGCATGGGGTTGCTCGAAGCGGTATAGCCACCGTTTTTCCACAGTCTATTGCTATGGGTGCAACCTTTAACCCGGAGTTGATAGAAAGAGTTGCCACAGCAGTATCCGATGAAGCACGAGTTTTGCATCACGCTGCGGCTCGTCGGGATATTCGTTTGAGATATGGCGGTTTAACTTTTTGGGCACCTAACATCAACATTTACAGAGATCCCAGATGGGGGAGGGGTATGGAAACATATGGAGAAGATCCTTTTTTAACAGGTCTCATTGGGACTGCTTATGTAAAGGGATTACAGGGTGATCATCCCCGATATCTTAAAACTGCTGCTGGAGCAAAACATTACGCTGTGCATAGCGGGCCAGAGCATGGAAGAAGGGAATTTAACGCCATAGCTTCTACAAAGGATTTGTATGAAACATATCTGCCTGCCTTTAAGACCTTGGTAGATGCTGGAGTTGAAGCCATAATGTGTGCTTATAACAGTACCAATGGAGAACCTTGTTGTGCGCATAACTATTTAATCAATGAAGTATTAAGAGATAAATGGGGGTTCAAGGGACATGTTGTTACAGATTGTTGGTCTCTTAACGATTTTTTTACCAGCATAAATGTTGCAGAAGATGCTGTTGAAGCAGCAGCATTAGCACTGATAAATGGTGTCGATTTAGAGTGTGGGTCAGTATATAATCCAAATCTAGTAACTGCTGTAGAACGAGGATTAATCACAGAAGATCAAATTGATGTGGCCTTATCACGGCTTTTATCTACCCGTTTTCGGCTTGGAATGTTCGATCCTGAAGAGATCAACCCTTATGCCAATATCCCTGATACCGTTTTAAATTCTTCAACCCACAGGGCTTTGTCTCGTGAGGTCGCAGTTGAATCAATGGTTTTGTTGAAGAACAATGGCATTTTGCCTTTGAGGGATGATTTATCGCGCTATTTTGTCACAGGTCCCAATGCAAGCAGTATACATGCTCTAATAGGTAATTATTATGGAGTAAACGACCGATATGTAACAATTCTGGAAGGCATTGCAGGAAGGGTCCAAATCGGTAGCCAAGTACAATATCGACCCGCCATTCTTCTGGACAGGCCTAATGTGAATCCAATTGATTGGTCAACCGGCAGTGCAAGTGTTAGTGATGTAACAATATTAGTTTTGGGTATAACAAACTTACTGGAAGGAGAGGAAGGAGAAGCTATCGCTTCACCCTATTACGGTGATCGTTTGGACTATTCCATCCCGGAAAATCAGTTGGACTATTTAAGAAGACTTACCCGAAATGAGAATAATAAAATCGTCGCAGTCATTGTTGGAGGGAGTCCAATGAACCTTAAAGAGGTTCATGAACTGGCTGACGCAGTTCTGTTGGTCTGGTATCCCGGGCAAGAAGGAGGAAATGCTGTTGCCGATGTTTTGTTTGGCGATGCAGCACCTGGAGGGAGACTTCCTGTTACATATCCAATGTCCCTGGATCAACTGCCGCCCTATGAAGACTATTCAATGGAGGGGCGCACATACCGATATATGAAAGAGTCACCTATGTACCCCTTTGGTTATGGCCTTAGTTACACCAGTTTTGAATATTCTGACATTAGCCTTGCGGACCGTCGCATCAGACGTGATGGAAAGACAACAGTAAGGGCTACTGTTACAAACATTGGAAACATGGCTGCTTCTGAAGTTGTACAACTTTATATAACAAATCCGCCTTCCAGGGTCACAAGAACGCCATTGTTCTCCCTTAGAGGATTTGAAAAGATCTTTCTTGAGCCTGGAGAGTCGCGCGAAGTAGTATTTGAAATAGACAAAGATATGCTTGTTTTAATTGATGACTACGGGAAGGAAACTATAGATGCCGGTGATTATACAATAGCTATTGGTGGTGCTTTGCCCACTGAGCGGAGTGTGGAATTGGGAATGCCGGTGCCGGTAAGAACAACTTTAAATGTTCGATAGAACTCTAAATTCTTTTAAACATTCTTTTTTGAAATATAAAAAGAATGTTTTTTCTTTTTTAAACTTATTACATGGCACGTAAAATCGTTATCATACTTTATGGGCTAAAAAAAATATAGAATTACTCACGTCTGCGAAACTTAAAAACTATTTGTTATGATATTTAAGAAAGCTAAAACATTCTTGTCGTCATTGTTAATTATTATTGCGTTTACAATGTGTACATCACCATTTGAAACGGTTGAGGTAAACAATCCAATTTTACCTGGGTTTTATCCCGATCCCAGCGTATGTAAAGGCCCTAATGGTTATTACATGGTACATTCAACTTTTGGATATTTTCCGGGGATACCAATTTTTTACAGTCCTGATCTGATCAATTGGGAACAGATTGGTCATGTAATGCACAGACCGGATCAGATGAAACTTGATAGCCTTAGTTTAGCAGGTGCTGGAATGTTTGCGCCAACCATTGAATATCATGACGGAACATTTTATGTTGCTTGTACTGAAGTTTATGGACGTGGGAACTTTGTAGTGACTGCCACAAATCCAGCCGGCCCATGGTCTGACCCCTATTTTTTTCCGGAAGTAATAGGAATTGATCCATCACTTTTCTTTCATGAAAGTGGTAAAACTTATATGATTTATAACAGCGATGCGCCTGATGATCAACCTCTGTATGAGGGTCACAGAACAATCAGGATGTTTGAGATAGATATTGAAAAAATGCAGGTGGTAGGCGATCAATCGATTCTTGTTGATGGAGGCGTGGATATTTCCGAGCAACCGGTTTGGATTGAAGGGCCTCACATTTATCGAGTTGGAGATTATTACTATCTCTCTGCTGCCGAAGGTGGAACTAGTGTGAACCATCGTCAGGTGATTTTTAGAAGTGAAGATATTTGGGGGCCATACATCCCTTGGGAAAACAATCCGATTTTAACCCAGATGCATCTGGATCCAAATCGCCCAAACCCCATAACTTCCACAGGCCATGCAGATATGATTCAGGACTTAAAAGGAAATTGGTGGGCCGTTTATTTGGCTTGTCGTCCTTATGATGGTAACCACTACAACACAGGACGCGAAACATTTATGTCTAAGGTGGAATGGACCGAAGATGGTTGGCCGGTTATCAACCCTGAATCGGAAGTGATTCCTTTCCAATTTGAGTTTGATGCAGCTTTGAAGGATAAACGCGTCGCCAAACCTTTACATGGAAATTTCACGGTGCGTGATGATTTTGATCAACCAAGTCTGGGCTTCAAATGGGTGCAAATTCGCACACCAAAGTCTTCATGGTTTAATTTAATCCCTGAAAAAGGAGTTTTAAATATGAGCCTTTTACCTGCATCAACAATAAAACATTTCAACCCTTCATTTCTGGGAAGAAGACAACAACATATGGTTTGTAAGGCAACCACATCACTTGAATTTAAACCGGAGGGTGAGGGGCAGCATGCAGGTTTGGCTGTTTTGCAAAATGAACATCGTTATTATTATCTTGCTCAATCGTTGAAGGACAATCAACCTGTTATTAGCTTGTATAAATCTGTACCAAATGCCATTGAAGACGAGATGGTCGTTCTGGCCACACAAACACTGTCTGACTCTTTAGCTGAAAAATTGTATCTTCGAATTGATTCTGACGTTGATGTATACCGGTTCTTTTTCTCCTATGATGGGGACACATGGTTCCAAATAGGTGAAGAGCAGGATGCTCGTTTTTTAAGTACGGAAACTGCCGGCGGTTTTATCGGAAGCATGTTTGGACTCTACACTAAAACAACCGAAAGTTCTGAAGGTGGAATTAGTGCTAATTACCATTGGTTTGAGTATACCGGTAATGATGATATATTTAAATAGTGCTTCATTTTTATTTGCGGTAATTTTTTAACTTTGAAAATCGTAATTAATAATTTTACCGAAAATTTCAGATAATGAAGTAAATGGCTAAAACAACCATCACCATAAATGATATTGCACGGGAATTGAATGTGGCTCCATCCACAGTTTCCCGTGCATTAAATAACAGTAATAAAATCAGCGAAAAGACCAAGGATCTGATAAGAGATAAAGCTGCTGAATTAGGATATGATCTTAATATGGTGGCTTCCAGTCTCTCCAGAAAGCAGACCAATATCATCGGGGTGATGGTTCCTTCGGTTAATCGTCATTTTTTCAGTCAGGTTGTTAGCGGTATCGAAGAACTTGCTTATGATGCGGGCTACCGCATCATTATTGCACAAACAAATGAACTGGCCGAAAGGGAAAAGGACATTCTTACTTTATTCAACTCAACCAGAGTTGATGGTATCATTGCTTGTTTGTCGCTTGAAACATCAGATGTTACTCGCTTTTCAAAAATTCTTAAAAACGGAATTCCTCTGGTTCTGATTGATAGGGTAAGTTATGAACTAGATTGTCCCAAAATTGTGGTAGATAACCATGAAGGTGCGTTTCAGGCTGTTTCACACCTTGTTCGATCCGGCTGCAAACGCATTGCACACTTGGGAGGTCCCATGGGATGCCCTGTTTTTAAGGAGAGATCTAAAGGATATTTAGACGCGATGCAAAAGGCAGGTCTTCCGATACATGCAAAATATCATTTGTCGACAGACTTGTCAACAAGAGATGTGCAGGAAGCAATGAAAGTTTGGATGTCAATGCCAGAACCTCCTGATGGAATTTTTACTTCGGATAGTCACACCGGATTAGTAGCAACTAAAATAGCTACAGAGTCTGGTTTAAGAGTGCCGGAAGAGATCTCTTTTGTTGCTTTTGGAGATGATCCGGCTCATGAGTACATTGTACCTTCACTTTCGTCTATTGAAGTGCCTGGAAATGAAATGGGTAGGAGTGCTATGCAGCTAATTCTTGAACAGTGCCTAGGTGAATCAATTGATGTTCAAACCATCATTAAACCTATTCAACTTATTATTAGAAGCAGTTCTTTTAGGTAATTAACCTAAATCAGATTGTGTTAGCTTTTCCTCCATTATAATTCTTGACCATATTTCTTCTTAGGATATCACTACTGACCGGCTAATTAATTTAGATTTCTCGCTCTGCTCGAAATGACGAAACTTTCAGGAGGTCAAGGCAGGTGAGGGGGTTATTGCTGCTTCGCCGCAATAACCCCTTCACCTCTCACAACGTAACAGCTTGTCGTTATAAGCGAAGCGAGAAATCTATTATATGATTATCAAAAAATAATCTTAGTCGGACAACAGTGATATTGTTATTTGAATTTAAACCTTCTGTATTGTTCTATGAGCATACGAACAGATCTTGAATAAATTAAGCAACTTAATCTATTGGGCTCGAACTGATAGCATGAGATTGTGTCGTTTGCGAGAATACAGAGAGGGCGATGTTTAAAAATTTTGCGAATCTTCTGCAATGTAACATTCAATTATACAGCTTCTTTCGTGGTCACATAATTTTAAAGACCTTCTACTATACATTTAACTAAAATAAATTGGAGTCGACTATTTAGTCTGCATATTAATATAATTGATAAAGGTTTTTCTTGTATGGACTTCATAAATATCTGAATGATTTAAAAATTATAAATCATGAGTTCCGGATGATTTATTTTGTTGATTTCGTAATGCCCACATATTTAGCAGCATGGATGTTTTGTTTTTGTAATGTGGGTGTCTCACTATTAAAATTTAAGTGTTATTCATAGTTATCCTTTGACTTTATAATGTGCAAACATTCAGGTTTTTAGCACGACAAAAAAATACGTTTTGAAATCAGGTAACCTAAAACTCTTTCCTAAATTGATGTTTTAATATGAGTACGCTAACCGGAAAACAGCTAACAATTACAAATTGTTTTTTAATAAAGTGCAAGCGCTTGCATATTTGTAAGTTCTTTTCTATTTTTGTAGTACGAATACAATTTGAATGGATGAAACGAACCTTGAGAATCAATTCTCACACAGGCGATGTACTGAGCCCAGTCGAATTAGTAATGACTGGATTGGTGAGTTCTCCCGAGTAATCGGGATCAACTGAAAAACAAATTTTAAACAGATGAAACGAGCCATGAGAAAATCTTCTCACACAGGAGAATGACTATGATGGCGAGTTCCATGTGATTACTTAAAAACAAATTTTAGACACATGAAAAGAGGTCATTTAGAATTGATATTGAATATGCTTAATAGCTTTTTTAATACGCAGGATAATTTCTTGATATTAGCTGGAAGGCAATGAACAAACTAAATTTTTACATATGAAAAAGAAGTCTATTTTTTTACAAATTGCAGCGGCAAGTTTTTTTATGCTGTTTTCTTGTACTCCAGATTACAATGAAAAAGTTTTTGAAAGAAACCTTGACAAAGGCTGGCAAATTTTTTCTTCTGATGAAGTGAATGCAACCGGTTCTGAAATATCGGGAGCAGACTTTGATCGTTCGTTTGGGTATCCGGTAACATTACCGGCTACCGTGATGCATGGATTGCAGCAAAACGGAAAGTTTCCCGATTTGTTTGAATTCGGTGTACTGGAGCAAATGGACACAGTACCTTATCAGGTACCATGGTGGTACAGAACCACATTTAATGTAGATAAAGAACCAGGAAAGAACTTTTTCCAGATCACATTAAATGGAATCAACTTTAAGGCCAATGTCTGGCTCAATGGACAAAAAGTAGCCGGAGATGATTTAATCCAAGGTTCATACGGGATATGGAACTTTGATGTAAGTAAATTAATAAATCAGGGAGAAAACCATCTGGCCATAGAAATCATCCCTCCGGTATTCGGAGTAGATGTAAGCAAAGGTTTTGTTGACTGGAATCCTAAACCCGCAGATAATTTAATGGGTATTTGGCGTGATGTAACCTTAAAGCAATCAGGTCCTGTATCAATGCGCCACTCAAATGTTGTTACCAAAGTAAATAAAGAGACTTTGGATGAGGCTGAGGTAACCATTTCAACCTATCTTACCAATCATTCCGGGGTTGAGCAAAGAACTGAAATAACTGCAAAGTTTGATAATCTAAATTTGAAAAAGGAAGTTCGGTTAAACCCGGGAGAAACCAGAGAGATATTTTTTAGGTCTGGTCAATTTCCGGAACTGCATATGAAAAACCCAAGGCTGTGGTGGCCTAATAACATGGGTGAACAGGCTTTATACGACTTGGAACTGGAAGTTTTAGTGGATAATAGGCTGACCGACAGGGACGAATTTCGGTTTGGAATTAGGGAGATTGAGGATTTTTGGAATGAGAACCGATATAGAGGCTTTAAAGTGAATGGTCAGAAACTGATTGTTAAAAGTGCCGGATGGGTAGATGATATTTTGCTTGCAGATAGCGATCAGAAAGTTATAGATCAGTTGAAATATGCGCAACATGTAAATCTGAACTCAATTCGTCTGGAGAGTTTCTGGGGCAGAAACAGAACCATTATGGAAACTGCCGACGAACTGGGACTGCTTTTGATGCTGGGATGGACTGCCCATTGGGAATGGGAATCGTATATTGGAATTCCGCATGATGATTATGTCTCAATACGCGGGGAAGAAGCAAAAACATTGCATGCCAACAATTACCGAGACCAAGTGCTGTGGCACCGTCGTCATCCGAGTGTCGCAATCTGGACTTATGGAAGTGACAAACTGCCTCGCCCTTCTCTGGAAGTTATGCTGAATGAAAGAATGGCCAAAGCTGATACCACCCGACCTATTTTAAGTTATTGCGGTGGTGCCATGCTCATGGGAGATTCTGATCCCAGGCAGAGTATTATCAGTGGTCCTACCGGGGTTAAAATGGAGGGGCCTTATGATTGGGTTGCACCGGTTTATTGGTACATAGATGAGCGTTATGGAGGAGCTTTTGGTTTTAATACCGAAGTTGGTCCGGGTCCTCAAATTCCTCCTCTTTCCAGTATCAGGAGAATGATTCCTGAGGAGCATTTATGGCCGGTGGACGATGTTTGGTTATACTACAGTGGTCGAAACCAATTCGAAAATCTGGATCGTTATTTGGGAGCATTTCATGCCCGCTATGGCGAGTTTAATAATCTGGAGGATTTTCTGTTTGTTAATCAAATTGCAAACTATGAAGCCATTCGTCCGATGTTTGAAGCTTTCTCTGTAAATAAATATAACAGTACGGGGGTTGTTCAATGGATGTTTAACAGTGCATGGCCTACTTTTTACTGGCAACTATTCGACTATTACCTTATGCCAACCGGTGCATTTTATGGAACACGCAAAGCTGCTGCACCCCTTACTCTTATTTATAATTATGGCAACGGTAATATCTATCTAAATAACGATTTTCTGGAATCTCAAGAAAATTTGAGCGTTGCGGTTAAAGCTTTTGATTTGAATTCAAACCTAATGTTTGAAACTGCTCTTACCACCAATATTGATGCAAATTCAGCAAAAATGGTTGTTGAAATGCCCGGGTTAGATATTCCATCAACCACCTGGTTCCTGGATCTCAGGTTGAAAGATGATGCTGGTAATGAAATTGCCAATAATTTTTACTGGTTGTCAACAGTGGATGATGTTCCGGATTTTGATCGTACAACATGGTATTGGACTCCTAATAAGCAGCATGCCGACCTCACGCAGATCCAAAACATGCCTCATGCAAACGTCAATTTTAGCTACGATGTAATAAAATCTGGCGATGAGTTCATTTTTACCGTTAATCTTGAAAATCAGGCTGACGTAATTGCCTTTTTTGCTGAGTATCAAATTGTAAATAAAAATACCATGGAGCCTGTTTTACCAGTATTTTGGGATGATAACTATATTAGTTTATTGCCCGGAGAAAAAAGAGTTATTAAGGGCTCTGTTGGAGCAAAAGGGATTAGTAGTGATAGTCTAACTGTTACATTACAGGGAAGTAACATTATTGTACAAGAAAAATGATTGCAAATTTTGTGGGAGTTTTTGGTTAGGGGTATGAACGTAAAGAATCATAAATGATTCTTTACGTTCAATTTCTTACTCAAAAATAAACAGGATGGAGTCATAGATTAAAAGATACCATGAATGAAAAATTTAAACTTATAAATTTTTCGTAACTTAGGATATTAAAGCATCACATTCATAGTTAGTTGCATTTAATCATGGCTGTGGGAATAACTAAATGATAAAAAGATGGATAAAAAACTAATTGGAGTAGATCTGGGTGGCACTAATATGCGCGCCGGTTTGGTATATGATGGCATTATTGAGAAGGTCTTTGCCTCACCTGTTCCGGTAACGGAAAACTGGAAAGAGGTAATGGATCAATTGATAGAAGTTATATCAAATGTTTTTTCTACTGAGGTGGAAGGAATTGGAATAGGTGTGCCTGGTGTGGTTGATTCCAAAACCGGGGTTGTTTATGATATTCAAAACATCCCATCATGGAAAGAGGTTGCTGTTGGTACCATATTATCAGATCATTTTAAGGTGCCTGTTTTTGTGAATAACGATGCCAACTGTTTTGCCGTTGGTGAGCGATTCTATGGGGCAGGTAAGGAGTTTGATGATTTTGTGGGCTTGATAACCGGAACTGGACTAGGCGCCGGAATTATAAAATGGGGACATCTTTTACCCGATCAAAACTGCGGAGCCGGGGAATTTGGCATGATTCCATATTTGGAAGAGAATTATGAATTCTATTGCAGTGGCCAGTTTTTTAAAAACAAGGCTGGTTTGGATGGAGCTGAGGTAGCAAGAAGGGCAGATAGCGGGGATGAACAGGCGCTTAATCTTTTTGCAGAATATGGAAAACATCTGGCCAATGCTATTAAAAGTATTATATTTGCCATTGATCCTGCTGCCATTATTATTGGAGGATCGGTGTCCAAATCTTTTTCATATTATGAAAAAGCCATGAAAAAAGAGTTGGCAACTTTTCCGTACTCGGGCGTTGTTGAGAAACTTGTAATTAAACCTTCTCAGATGCCGGAAATTGCCATTTTGGGAGCAGCTGCTCTTAATTTTAATAAACAGCAATTAATAGAAAACAACTATAAATATGCTTAGGGATTTGTCGCATACAAATAAGCCTGTGGTTGGTGTTTTTCTGGGAGGAAAAATACTTAAAGTCGGGAGGGTTTCCAATGATACTGTAGAGGAGATGGTAACAGTTGAAATTGATAATTACGCCGGAGAAGAGGATGTTCTTAACCAACTGATTAAAACCATTGAGTCGGTATTTACGCCTGAAATTGCCGGTATTGGTATTGGGGTTCCAAGTATGGTTGATGTGGAGCAGGGAATCGTTTACAATGTTGAACACATCCCATCATGGCGAAAGGTTTATTTGGGCGACTTATTAAAAGCACATTTTAAGAAAGAGATCTATGTGAACAATGATGCCAACTGCTTTGCTGTTGGCGAAAAATATTACGGTAAAGGATGGAAATATAATAATTTGGCTGTCATTTTTGCCGGAGAAGGACTGGGAGTGGGCATCATTGCCGATAATCGGTTATATTCCGGCACTAACTGCGGCGCAGGAGAATTCGGTTATATTTCCTACCGGGATCATAATTATGAATACTATTGTACTCAAAGTTATTTTGAATTGAAGTATGGCTTAAAGCCCAATGCGCTATTCAAAAGAGCAAAAAAGGAGGATAAAATTGCTCTGGCAATTTTAGAACAGTTTGGTTATGATTTCGGAAATTTTATTAAAACCATTTTATTCGCTGTTGATCCTGAGTGTATCATAATAGGGGGCGATATAACCAGGTTTTTCCCCTATTTTGAACCGTATATGTGGAAGACCATAAGAAAACATCCATTCGATAAAGCCATAGAAAAGTTGCGAATAGACGTAAGTGAAAAACAGGATGTTGCTGTACTTGGAGCTGCCGCTCTTTATTTCGATGCCGAAAAGAAAATTTAGATAGTCATGTCCAAAAGAAATCGAAAATTTTCCGGTGGGATCATTTTTAGCACCAACCCCGATTATGAGTACGAAGAGGAGAAAGAGAACATAGAAACACCTCCTCCGTCCCAACAAAAGCTAAAAGTTTGGCTGGATAAAAAGCAGCGAAAAGGTAAAGTTGTTACCCTGGTTACTAATTTTTCAGGCCATCCTGATGATTTAAAAGATTTGGAGAAATCTTTAAAGAATTTGTGTGGGGCGGGTGGAAGTTCAAAGGATGGGGAAATCCTGATTCAAGGCGATTGCAGAGAGAAGATTCTTTCATGGCTCTTATCAAAAGGATATAATGCAGTTAAAGCCGGGGGATAATTTTATTAGTACATATTTAAAGCCTTAAATTCACTGAGTTTAAGGCTTTTTTTATGATTTTTCTTTATCTATTGCTAACGGCCAGATTGCGAAATGCATAAAGCTATAAAGGTTTTCGGCAAAAATGGTCTCTGTAATCAGGTGTGGTATTTAGAATGATTGTAAATAACTTTAATCTCCGGCATAACTCATGTATAAGAAATGAATATTCACTAATTTTGCATGATTTTTATGCGAATTGTCATTGGAAATATATTTTTCAATAATATTTTGTAACTACATTATAGTACTCCTACCACATGGTTTGTAGGGCTGAATCCTGATGAAAACAGGGTTCTGACACTGAAAAGAAAACTTTATAGAAATGAACAAAGTCATAAGTAAGCATTATTACTCCGAAAATGTAGTCAGTCTGGAAATTGAAGCTCCTCGGATTGCGAAAGCACGACGTGCCGGACATTTTGTGATGGTTCGGGTTGGAAATACCGGTGAGAGAATTCCATTGACCATTTCAACGGCGAATGTTGAAAGGGGAACAATCACCTTAGTGGTCCAGAAAGTAGGCGTTTCCTCGCGAAAAATTACTGAACTGGAGGTGGGTGATGAGGTGACTGATTTGGTTGGACCTCTTGGACAGGCCACTCATGTTGAAAATTTTGGAACCATATTGGCTTGTGGAGGAGGTGTTGGAGTAGCGCCTTTGTTACCGATCGTAGAAGAGTTGAAAAAGGCTGGAAACAAAGTTATTTCAGTGATTGCTGCCCGTAGTAAGGATTTAATTATACTGGAGGATCAGATTCGTCAGCATTCCGATGAGGTGATTGTAATGACCGATGATGGCTCTTATGGGAAAAAGGGGCTTATAACCGAGGGGATGGAAGAGGTCATCAACAGGGAAAAAATAGATCAGGCTGTGATCATTGGCCCCGGTATCATGATGAAGTTTGCAGCATTAACCACTAAAAAGCACAATATCCCATCCATAGCCAGTTTGAATACCATCATGGTTGATGGTACCGGTATGTGCGGAGCTTGTCGTGTAACGGTTGGTGGAAAAACCCGTTTCGTATGCGTGGACGGACCTGAATTTGATGCCCATGAAGTTGATTTTGATGAGATGTTGATGAGGTTAAGCGGATATCGTGAAGATGAAATCAAGGCAGACGAGCAATATCTCTGTGTTTCTAAAAATAAAGGAAAGGCATGAACAATAGCGAATATTTAAAGCAGGAGCGCGCAGCTGCCTGGAGAGACGACTTACGTAAGGCTAAAAAGAATAAAGAGAGAACCTCATTGGCAAGGGTTAAAATGCCTGAAGCTCCTCCTATGGAGCGGGCGCGATCTTATGTTGAAGTAAACTCAGGATTAACCCCGGAGCAGGCCATAAACGAGGCAAGCCGCTGTATTGATTGTGCCAACCCTACCTGTATCTCAGGATGTCCAGTTGAGATTAACATACCAAAATTTGTTAAGAACATTGAACGAGGAGAATTTTTAGAGGCTGCCAAAGTTTTAAAGGAGACCAATGCGTTGCCCGCTGTTTGCGGACGGGTATGTCCCCAGGAAAAACAGTGCGAGGCCAACTGTTTTTACCAATTAAAACTTAGCACTGAACCTGTAGCGATTGGTTATCTGGAGCGTTTTGCTGCTGATTTTGAACAACAAAGCGGAAAAATATCAATTCCTGAAGTCGCTCACTCAAATGGAATTAAAGTGGCCGTTATTGGCTCTGGGCCTGCGGGTTTGGCTTTCGCTGGTGACATGGCCAAACTTGGATACGAAGTTGTCATTCTGGAAGCACTACATGAGATTGGTGGAGTTCTGAAATATGGAATACCTGAATTTCGTCTTCCAAACAGCATTGTGGATGTTGAAATTGAGAGTTTACGAAAAATGGGGGTGAAGTTTGAGACCAACTTTATTGTTGGAAAGACTGCCACAATTGATGACTTACGCGAGGAAGGTTTTAAAGGGTTTTTCGTGGGTAGCGGTGCCGGATTACCTCGGTTTATGAATATTCCCGGCGAAAATTTGGTGGGTGTATTAAGCTCAAATGAATACCTCACCAGGATAAACCTCATGGGCGCTTCGTCTCAAGGGATGGATACGCCTGTTGTAAGAGGTAAAAAAGTAGCCGTTATTGGTGGCGGAAATACCGCCATGGACTCCGTTCGAACCGCTCTTCGCCTTGGAGCTGAAAAGGTCTCAATCATCTATCGTCGTTCGCTTGAAGAGATGCCTGCAAGAGTTGAAGAGGTGAAACATGCACAGGAGGAAGGTGTGGAGTTTTTAACCCTCAACAACCCTGTTGAATATATTGGTGATGATAAAGGTAAGGTTAAACAGATCCGGGTTCAGAGAATGGAACTAGGGGAACCGGACAGCAGCGGACGGCGGTCGCCGGTGGCTGTTGACGGATCGGAATACATCATTGATGCCGACACCGTTGTGGTGAGTGTTGGTGTATCTCCCAATCCAATTTTACCGCAATCATTACCCCAGCTAAAGGTTAGTCGTTGGGGTACCATCGAAGTGGATCCTGATACTTTGCAAAGTTCCATTCCGGATATTTTTGCAGGAGGAGACATTGTAAGGGGAGGGGCAACAGTGATCCTCGCCATGGGCGATGGACGCAAAGCTGCTGCATCTATGCATCAGTACCTTACTAATCAAACCAAAAAATAACACATTATGGCAAATCTCACTACTAAATATCTGGGTATCGAGTTAAAAAATCCATTGATTGTTGGAAGTTGCGGGTTAACCGCAACTCCTGATTCCATTGCCCGTTTGGCAAAAAACGGCGCTGCAGCTGTTGTGTTGAAATCCATATTTGAGGAGGAGATACAACTTGAATATCAGAATACATTTAAAAATCAGTTGGGACATCAGGAAAACAATCTGGAGTTTTTTGATTATTACGACTATCAATTGAAAAATGATATGCTTGAGCGTACCACTCAATTGATCAAGAGTGTAAAAGAGGAATCTGACATAAAAGTCATTGCAAGCATCAATTGCCGCTCGGTGGGTGAGTGGTTCTCATATGCAGCCAAGCTGCAGGATGCTGGAGCGGATGCCATCGAATTGAATGTATTCAGGCTACCTGTATCAATTGATGAGGATGCTGCAACCATCTCGGCCAGATATATCAACATCATAAAAAAAGTGAAGTCGCACGTTTCGATTCCCGTATCCATAAAGCTGTCGCCATTTTTCACCGATACCGCCCACATGGCTAAAAAGCTCGAAGATGCCGGAGTGGAAGGGTTGGTTCTTTTTAACCGTTATTATAACCCGGATATTGATCTGGTTAATAATAAGATTGTATCCGGATCGGTTTATTCTGCTCCTTCTGACTATGTTTGGTCGCTTCGGTGGATCTCTATCCTATCCGACAAATTAAACTGTGATCTGGTGGGCTCAACGGGCATTCACACCCCTGATACCATGCTGAAAATGTTGATATCCGGTGCCAAAGCAGTTCAGGTGGTTTCAGCAATTTATAAAAATGGCCCCGATTATATCATGGATTTCTTGCACGGACTCGAAAAATGGATGGATCAAAACAAGATTGAAACAATTGATGATCTGCATATTTATGGAAGAAAAATGATGCCAAACAACCCTGAGATGTTTGAAAGGGTTCAGTTTATGAAATACTTTGGCGAGCATTGATAAGTTTCAGATTATTTGTCTGTATATCAATTGGAAATTAATTAAACCTCTCATAAATATTTGAATTCAAATATTTATTTTATAATTTTGCGGCTCAATTAATGTAAATCTTTAATTTAAATTTGTTTCTATGTTAAACAGTTATGAAACCGTTTTCATTTTAACTCCCGTTTTGTCTGATGTTCAGATGAAGGAAGCGGTGGAAAAGTTCAGGAACATGATCCTGGAGGATGGAGGCGAAATTGTCCATGAGGAGAATTGGGGCCTTCGTAAATTGGCTTATCCTATTCAGAAGAAATCCACAGGTTTTTACAATCTGTTGGAGTTCAAGGCTAAACCTGAATTTATTCAGAAGTTAGAATTGAACTATCGTCGTGATGAGCGTATCATCAGGTTTTTAACTTTTAAACTTGATAAGTATGCGCTGCTTTACAGTGAAAAAAGAAGAAGTAACAAAAAAGAAAAGGAGAAATAGGCCATGGCACAAAATCAAAGTGAAATCAGATATCTTACACCTCCGTCGGTAGAGATTAAGAAGAAGAAGTACTGCCGTTTCAAGAAGAACAAAATCAAATACGTGGATTATAAAGATCCTGAGTTTTTGAAAAAGTTCCTTAACGAGCAGGGTAAAATTTTACCACGTCGTTTAACTGGTACTTCTTTAAAGTACCAGCGTAAAGTTGCCCAGGCAGTAAAGAGAGCTCGTCATCTGGCCCTGTTGCCTTATGTAACCGATTTAATGAAATAATTTAAGGAGGAAAAAGACCATGATGGAAGTAATCTTAAAAGAAGATGTGACCAACCTGGGTCACAGAGACGATATTGTAAAGGTAAAGCCCGGTTACGGCCGAAATTATCTTATTCCCCAGGGACTTGCTGTTTTGGCAACAGAGTCGGCTTTAAAAGTTCACGCTGAAAACCAAAGACAAAGAGCTCACAAGGAAGAGAAACTTAGACAGGAAGCTGCAGCTGTTGCAGAAAAACTGGAAGGTTTGAAGCTGACCATAGGGGCAAAAGCCAGTTCAACTGGAAAAATTTTCGGTTCTGTTAATAACATTCAGATTGCCGAAGCTCTTGAAAAAGATGGATTTAAAGTTGAGCGCAAAAACATCAGCATTAAAGATGCAGTTAAGGAGTTGGGAACTTATACCGCCAACGTAAAATTGCATCGTGATGTGAAAGTAACCATCGAATTCGAAGTGGTTGCTGAATAATCAGAAAGTAATAACAATTACGTTTTTCAAACAAACAGAAAAAGGAACATCCACGGATGTTCCTTTTTTATTGCAATCAACTATTTTATTGCAATGGTCTCTATCTCAACCAAAGCACCCATAGGAAGAGCTTTTACTGCAAAAGCAGCTCTTGCCGGCGGATTCAAACGGTAATAACTTCCATATACATCATTCATTGCTTTGAAGTCTTCCATTTCAGTCAACAAGCAGGTTGATTTTACTACATCGGAAAATTCGTACCCCGCCTCTTTCAGAATGGCTCGGATGTTTTCCATTACCTGGGTGGTTTGTTCGGTAATTCCTCCTTCCACTATTTGTCCGGTGGCCGGATTTACCGGTATTTGTCCTGAAATATACAAGATCCCATTCTTATCTATGGCCTGACTATATGGCCCAATGGCTGCAGGAGCATTCTCTGTTTGTATTATTTTTTTCATAGCGATAGATTTTTGTTTGAAGTTCAAAGTTTAAGGTTTAAAGTTCTAGGTTTGAAGTTCTAGGTTTAAGGTTCAAGGTTCAAGGTTCAAAGTTTTAGGTTTAAGGTTTGAAGTTTTGAATTTGGTGTTCGGGTAATAAATGAATTAACCAAAAATTTAAGTTTAGATTCCTCTCTTCGTTCGGAATGACAGCTACTCAGGTTTTAATTGGATGGAGTTAGTGACGGCTTTGCCGTCACTAACTCCATCCAAAGCAAAAATCCACGAAAGCCTTGTCATTTCGACCAAAGGGAGAAATCTCGTAAGTTTTACCTGACAACAATGATAGTTTTGTTGAACTGTGCCGTCCTGAAATAGGTTGACCGTTTTTGAACGATTTTTAAAACAATTCAAAAACTGAAACTTATGAAAAATAGACGGTCACAATTTAAGTT
>NZ_SLWK01000012.1 GCF_004345615.1 Natronoflexus pectinivorans | reverse complement strand
GCAACCGTCAATCCGCAATCCGGAGTGGAACAGAATTTCTCTGTCCCTGTTGAGTATACTGTAACGGCGGAAGATGAAACAACCTCCAAAGAATACCTGGTAACGGTCACTTTGGCGCCAAACAATGAAGCGCTCATTACCAGCTTCTCTATTTCCGGACAAACTGGATTAATTGATGATGACGCAGGTACAATCAGCATAACCTTGCCATTTGGGACGGATCTGACAAACCTGACACCAGAGATAAACATTTCCGAAAATGCAACGATCACACCACTTTCGGAAGATTTACAAGAGTTCTCTTATTCTGTTACCTACAGAGTAACAGCTGAAGATGGAGTAACCACCAATGAGTATTTGGTGACAGTCACCATGGCTCCAAACGATGAGGCTCACATAACTTATTTCTATATCAATGATCAAGTTAGTGAAACTGAAATTGATTTTGAAAACTTTACGATATCTTTGAAAATGCCTCCGGGATACGCATTGAACAACCTGACTCCGGAAATAGAGGTTTCTGAAAACGCAGAAATTTCCCCTGCTTCAGGTTTACCTCGTGATTTCACGGAGAGTGTGGAATATATTGTAACCTCTGAGAGTGGTGATCAACAAGTATGGCTGGTAACAGTCACAAATGAAATATCGACTACTATTTCGGAGGAGAATTCGGTAAGCATTAAAGCATTTCCAAACCCAACAAATGGTTTAATCAACGTGGAAAGTAATTTGCCGGTTCAAACGATCAGGATTATAGCTCCTGATGGACGACAGATGTTTTATCAGAGTTATTCCGATGAACTAAGTATTGGAATTAATCTTTCGGATTTCAGTAGTGGGGTTTACCTATTAAAGGTAATTACAACTAACAATCAACTTTCAATCCTGAGAATCCTCGTTAACAAAAATTAACCTAAAAACACCTTTAATCACCTGATTTCAGGAATGTTATTCCCGATCATAATGATCGGGAATAATCGTTCGTCACCAAAAAAGAACTGACTGCCTACAATAAGCATACATCTATAAAAAACAAGATGCTTTAATCCGAATCTCGCCGTATTTTGCATCTTATTTAGAATAAAATAAGACCAAAATTACAGAGATGAGAACGTCCAATAAACTCCTGTTAATCCTTACTTCTGTGGCTCTTTTCTATGTTACTACCAACCTGGAAGCACAAAAGCGTCAAAGACCATCTCTTCCGGAAACAGGTTTATCTGAAGAACAAAAAGCAAGGAAAGAATTTATGCAACAGGAATGGGATACATACATGTCCCTTAAATCGGCAACAAACCTCCTTGACACAGATGATAATATCGACATCACCTTTTACCACATTACGCTTGATGTAAATATTTCTGCCAAGTCAATTTCTGGAAATACATACATAGAATTATTTCCGTTGGTAAATAATCTATCGCAACTTCGGTTGAATTTGCACAATTCAATGACAATTACCTCCATAGGCGAAGACGGAGCATCCTGGAACAGATTAAGCAACAACACCATTAACATCACCCTTGACCGACCATACCAAATCGGCGAATCAGTTAAACTGCGGATTCATTACCATGGGACTCCGATTGTTGCTTCCGGCACGATCAAAGGCTTTCGATTCGATGAACATTCATCATCAGTACCATCAGTCACCACCCTAAGCACACCATACCTGTCACATTACTGGTTTCCATGCAAAGATGGACCATACGACAAAGCAGATAGCATTAAGGTTGACATAACCGTTCCCGACCAAACATACAACAATTATCCACTTATGGCAGTTTCCAATGGGATGCTGGTAAGTGATGAAATATCGGGAGGCAAGCGTACTTACAGATGGGAACACAACTACCCCATTGTTCCATATTACGTTTCAGTTTCAGTATCAAACTATCGGGTGTTTGGAGAACAATACAACCGCAATGGGCACGATTTTCCCCTTACATATTACGTTTTCCCGCAACACTACACCACCGCTCAATCCACTTTCAGCGGAGTACCTGAATTGTTCGATGCCTTTATCCATTACTTTGGGGATTATCCCTTTAAAGATGAAACCTATGGGATGACCCAAATTGCTCATTACTGGTTTATTGAAAACCAAACCAACTCAGTTATGGGCTCCGTTGCACCGGGTGTCTGGTGGCTGGTGGTTCATGAATTAGCGCATATGTGGTTTGGAAACTCTATTACCAATACCCCATGGAAACATATTTGGCTTAATGAAGGATTTGCTACCTACGCCGAAGCTCTCTACGAAGAATATGTAAATGGCAAAAACGCCTATCATTCATGGATGAATGACATGAATTCAAGGTGGAATGAAACCCAAACTCTTTTTCTGCAAGATGATGGCAATCCTTCTGAGGTTTTTGTTACCTACTATTATCAAAAAGGCGCATGGGTGCTTCATATGCTCCGCCACTATTTGGGTGATGAAATGTTTTTCGACATCATTAAATCCTATGCACAGGATCCTCTATTTAAGTATAAATATGTTGATACCGAAATGTTTCGACAATACGTCGAAACATTATCCGGGAGGAACTTATATAACTTTTTCGATCAATGGGTATATGACGTTGGTTTTGCAGATTACGATTACAACTTCCAATATAATCCATCTACCGGGATAACAGGGGTAACTCTCAATCAAGTCCAAAAAGAATGGCATGGATTCCGGGAAATCTTTGACAATAGAGTAGAGTTAAAAATAAACTTTAATGATGGGACATATGTAAGGGAGCGTATTTACAATACACATAAACTGCAATCGTACCATTTCAATCACAACAAACCCGTTTCCAGCATACAGTTTGACCCGGACAATTGGCTGATTAATCATGCCTATAGGGAAAACTCCCTGGCAGTTCCACCAGCACCAATGATCACATCATTTACCATTCCGGGACAGGAAAACAGCACTCTTATTAACGAATCGAATCGCACCATTCACATCTCCATGCCGACTGGCACCAACATCAGTTCTCTAAGCCCTACCATTGGGTTAACTAGCAACACCATCATTTCACCGGCTTCTGAAGTTAATCAGGACTTCACTGATCCTGTAGAATACACTGTAACAGGAGTCAATAATAGCCAAAGAGTATATACAGTTTATGTGTCAACTGTCGCAAGCGATAATAAACAAATTTCATCTTTCGTTATTTCCGGTCAGATTAGCTCCAACATCAATCATGAAGAAGAAACCATCCTTGTGCTGATGCCTCCCGGCACAAACATTAACTCACTTACACCTGAAATATCTGTATCTTTAAACGCCACCATAAACCCGGCATCAGGAGAATCACAGGATTTTTCAATTCCGGTAGTTTATACTGTAACTGCTGAAAATGGCACTCAAAAAAGCTATACAGTAATAGTTGAGACAGATGACGATTCAGAAATAATAAATGAATGGACAGGAGCCGTTTCCGGGGATTGGAGTCACGCAGGAAACTGGAGTCACGGAGTACCACTACCAGGTATGAGCGTTTATATTAGTGCTCAAAGCCAGAATTTCCCAGTCGTCAATAACGACATTTCCATAAGCAATATAACCATTGCTGCGGGAGCAAGTTTGATTCACAACAGCGGTGTTTTAACCATAACAGATAAATTCAGCCTTAAATCTTCTGTCGATGTAAATGCTTCGTATGTAGCCAAAGGTGGCAGTCTGATAGTGTCGCCTGAAAATGTGAAAATTGAGCAAATTATTACAAACGCTGGATACAATTATGCCATGAGTTCCCCGGTTTCAGGCTCATTGGCAACAAAAACTTTTACAGGTATTACCGGCACAACATATACATATCATAACCCAACAGGTACATTTGTCATAATGGATGATGAAACAACTTTTGTTCCGGGTACAGGTATGGTTTTTAAAAACAACTCCCCAATCCTGTTCTCAGGAGTTCTGAATTCGGGTTCAATAATGGTTCCTGTAACAAGAACTTCCGCAGGGCTGGGATGGAATTTCATCGGGAATCCATACACAGCAGCGGTGGATTGGCGACTTCTTGAAAAGGAGAATATTGACGACCTTTTCTGGATTTACAAGAATGAAACAGGAACTTATGCCGCTTATAACAACCATACAGGATTAGGAGTGGGATTAAATTCACCTCCATATCTTATACCGTCATCCCATGCAATCTGGGTAAGAATCACACAGGGCCAAACCAATGGCTCAGTCACATTCACTCCAGAGGCAATCACTGAAAACCCCTTTTCATATCTCAAAACAGAAGAAATACTAAACTACCCTTATTTGAAAATTCAATCTCTATTTGGTGGCTACACAGACGAAGCCGCCATTGCTTTGGTTGCTGAAGCAACCAAAAACGGTTCTGATAGATTTGACAGCGAGAAACTATTTGGTAGTAATCCGGATATGGCAGAAATTTATAGTTTATCCCAATCAAGAAAATTAGCAATAAATGCATTGCCACCTGAGGATAACATGACCATCCCAATTGGTGTTTATATTAGGAAATCCGGAGTCCTAATCATAAAATTAGGCGATTATCAATTACCTGAAAACACCATAGTTTTTCTCAATGACAAACTTACCGGAAATATTACCGAATTAACTTCCGGACAAATACACAGGGTTTTAATCAGCATTGATGATGATGAGAATTCTGAATTTGAGAAGGAGGAGTTGACTCCAACATTCATTGATGACCGTTTCGAACTCATTATCACCAAATCAACCGCCACCGGGTTTGAAGAGGAATTGAATTCAGAGATACAAAACCCAAGCAATGATGACGTACATGTTTATAACTCTGAAAATGGAATTATCGTTTACCCCGAAACCAAATCATCACCTTTCTATCTGCTTTATGATTCAACAGGAAGGAGAATTTCAACCGGAACACTCCAACCTTACGCAGAAAACAATATAAATCTTCCCCAGAGAGGCATTTATATTATTTCAATAATATGGGAGAATAATGTGAAGAATAGAAAAATTGTCTTTTAAATTGGTAGAACGGTATAAGCTGGAGGTGTTGGAATGGACTGTATATTAAAAAAAGAATATCATTCACCAAAAATCACAATAGTCCCTTGTGATTTTACCATTACTTTGCTTGGAGAATCTAGACCTCCCGTTTTTCCATCTGCATTTGAAGAGACCTCACCACAAAAAGCAAATAACAATTCTCCTTTTAGGGATAGGATGTTTGAAAAAAACCCACTTGACTCGTGGGATGACTAAACAACAACGGCTGCCTAAAAAGGCAGCCGTTGTTGTTTGGTTCATTTCAGATATGATATTTATGAGAGGATTTTCTTCACTGTTGCCACAATTGTGTCAATGTCTTCACCAGTTAAAAGCGGATAAATGGGCAACGATACATTCCCCTTCCAGATTTTTTCCGCCACAGGAAAATCTTCCGGTTTAAGCTGATATCTATCTTGATAGTAACTCATGCGATGCATGGGTTTATAATGGACAGAAGTACCTATTCCTGCCTCCGACATTAACTCAATAAACTGATTACGCGAAACAGGTGATTTTTCATTCAAAACCACAGGGAACAGATGCCAGGCATGATTCTCCAGAGGCACTTTACATGCAGGCAAGTCAATCATTGGCATATCGCTCAACTCCCGATAATAAATCTCTGCCACTTTTTGGCGCGCCAATCTCATCTCTTCGGCATATTCCATTTGGGCAATACCAATAGCCGCATTTATATCAGGCATGTTATATTTATACCCTGGAGCCACTACATCATATTCCCATGACGGTTTATCCGATGTAAATCTGTCCCAAACATCTCGGTTAATACCATGCAAACGCATGGTTTTAACCCGCTTGTAAATATCCTCATCATTGGTGGTTAGCATACCGCCTTCGCCGGTTGTTATGGTTTTATTGGCGTAAAAGCTGAAACAGGTTACATCAGCCATATTCCCAACCATTTTCCCGTTCAAAGATGCCGGAAAAGCATGCGCAGCATCCTCCATCACCCGGATTCCATGTTTTTTACAAATATCAAGAATCCCTGTCCCCCGGCTGTTCAGCATCTCGGCAGCATGGCCGCCATAGTGAACCACAATCAGATATTTTACATCGGGATGCTTTTTGATGGCTTCCGAAAGAATTTCAGGAGTAATCAGCTGAGTTTCGTACTCAACATCCAGAAATACCGGATCGGCGTTTAAATAACGAATCACCTCAGCCGTAGCTGTAAAGGTCATATCCGGAGCAAACACCTTGTCACCTGGCTGCACCCCCAACGCCTCCAAACCTAAATGAAGCGCAGCAGTACAACTGTTTACAGAACAGGCATACTTTGCACCGGTTCGTTCCTTGAACATCTCTTCAAACTTCATAGCCTTTCCGGCAGTGGTGAGCCATCCGCTGTTTATTACTTCCTCTAAATATTTAAACTCATTGCCACTGCATGAGACACGGGAGAATGGAATTTTCAACATCGTATAAAATCATTAATTTGGTACTACTTGCCGGAACTGACGCCAGCCTTCTCACATACAATTTCCACGCTCCTTTCGGGAGTAACATGGGCGTTAAAGTACTCTTTTATGTTGTTTTCAATTTGATGGCGATATGAATGGTCAGATGTAAGCTTTTTAACAGCATCAAACACTTCGTTTTCATTGCCATTGATAAAATGAACATTTTTGCCGTGTTCCAAAGGAACCGGCAAAAGATTCTTGATGGGAGTGGCAATCATGGCCTTTCCCAAAGCCATGAACTCTCCTAATTTCCATCCATGACAATCCAATATAACAGGTGTATTAAAAACAACTGCCGAATCCTTAATTTTTGTGAGATAATCAGACATGGGAACTTTTTCTTCCATGGTTAAATCATCATATCCCGGAATGTCATTCCGGGAACGCGGAGCAAAACCTCCTTCAAATTTTACGCCGTCAACATTCTTACATGCTCTGATGTAATTTGCTCGGTATTGGTTGGTTTGCTCCTCCTTTTTCCATAAGGCTCCGGCGAAAAAGATATAATCGCCGGTTGTCTCTTTTTTCTGATAATAGCTTAAATATTGCCGGTTCATTTGCGCATAATAGTCGGCAAAAAATCGACGCTTATCCGGAACTCTTTTATTGGTTAAAAGATAATTAAAAACGGCTCTTAAAGCTGTGCCTGCTTTTGAATACAAACGAATAGCAAACCCGGGACCAACGGAAACCAATTTCGGATATTTCGACAAATCAGTTTTTTCAGGGTTGATGTTTATTTTCCCGTATGCATCACACCAATCCATTGCCGCCTCATCAATGACGTAACTATCGCCAAAATCGAAAACCAACTTTGTCAGGTTTTTGCCGGTCTTTACAACAACCGGCACAAAAGTGTTATTATGCTTAAACTGGCTGAAAAATTTCCCTGAAAATTTAACCTTCCCAAAAATCTTTTTCAGTCCATAGATATAATACGACGAATAAAGGATGTCGCAGGCACGGTCAACGTAAACGGTGGTTTGCATATTTAACTATGATTAAACTATTTAAAAAGTACGGCCCAAAAAGTACGGACAATTATCAATAAATCGCCAAAGAAACTGTTATTCCTCACATAATCTTCATACAAATCAAGTTTCCGGGGTAAAATTTCGTTGCGATAGGTACCCTCCTTATCTTCGGCAGCCATAAGAATCTCCTCTTCATTTCTGAACTCAAGTGATGCATTATCTGTAATCCCGGGTTTTACGGACAATACCACCGACCAACGCTCAGGGTAAGTCTGCACCCATTTTTCAACTTCGGGACGAGGTCCAATAAAGGACATTTCACCTTTTAGAACGTTAAACAATTGAGGCAATTCATCAAGCTTGCTTTTCCGCAGCAACCGGCCAATGGTTGTCACCCGACTGACATCACCTGCATCAAAACTTCCATCAGCTGCTTCTTTTCGCACACTCATGGTACGAAACTTATACATTCTGAAAAATGTCCCGTTTTTTCCCGCTCTCTTTTGAATAAAGAAAAGCGGTAAGCCATCCGTCAGCATGATAGCCAAAGCCACCAAAACAAACAGAGGAGAAAAAATCAACAACAAAAACAGAGAAAGGAGAAAATCAAATATTCTTTTGAGCATAAAAATTTAGAAATTGAACGTTTTGGAAGTGCAAAGTGTTATGAGTTTATCTTTAAACTTTATAGCTACATGGCCAAATTGAAGACAAAGAAGATTCGCTAAAGGTTATTCGGACAGAAACACCCCTTACAAAACCTTGATTATACAACTGGATTTGTGGGACTTACTGGTTTTCTTAGGGGAGTGTAAATTAAACTCTGTCTAGTTTTTTTAAGTGGTAAAAAACACATCTTGCAACTAAAACAATCTTCCTTGCAATTCTTTCTTCGGATAAAAAACACCAATTATAACAAATGGATTATTGGCTCTTCTTCTGTGCCATTCTTTTGTTGTTCCAAGGAAAAAGTACAAATCCTTATTTCTGATAAAATTATCTTCATACTGCTCTTTCACTTTTCTCAATGCAATTCCGTTATCTCCATCGGCTCTTCTCAAACAATTCCAATATAAAGCTCCAATTTCCCAATCCTCAATCATTAACCTACTTTCAACACCTTCATCGTCAATAAATCGATAGAAAAACTTATACGGAAGCTTTGGTATCAAATCCTCAATTGGCTTTACTGTTTCAAAAAGGCTACCTTGATTTCTTAGTTCCTTCCACTCATCTTTCCACTCTCTATCGTCCTCTTCAATTTCGACTCCAATCACTTTAGTGGGTTTAAATGTAGCTAAGGATAAATTCTTAGGAGCTTTAGATTCTTCGAGTAGTTTCTTCTTATTAGTGAAAATAGTCTTTAAACAATAATCCTTTCTTAATATCCAATTCCCATCGGTTTTGATTGTATCACCTACAACAATATCTTTGAAATCATAATTTACAGGCGAGTGACTTTCGGGGCGAAAATCATCTTGCCGTTTAATCAAATCAAGTTCAATCCATGTATATTTTACATTTTTCACAGTTCCTGTTCCTTTCAAGTCGATTAAGAAACTTAAAGGAACCGGATAAATTCTAATCCAATCACCATTCTCCAGAACTCCGGCAGTACAAACCAACTCATCATAACTTCTTGATGGCAACGGATATGTTGTTACAGTTATGAGGACTTTCTTTCGAGTCATCAAATATGCTTAATTTCGTAATTAAAACCCTTCATGACTGAAATAGAATCAGCTAAATGCTTTCTATGGCATTGTCTTACATTGGCTTCAAAACAGGTTAAAGCAATTCGTTTTTTATCAATTAATAAATCAAGTAATTCTTGTTGTTCCATTGTCCTTGTTGGCAAAATACTCTCCTTATAAAAAACAAACAGCTTATCATAATCAGCCTGAGTGTTTAATTCTTGTCTTCTATCATTTTCAATGCCAACGGTTGAAATATGCTTATATTCAATACCGACACCCTGACAAGCATTTTTAAGTTGACTTTTACTAAACCCAAACTTCATACTCATTGGATTCTTACGAACATCACAAAGAACTTTAATATCATTAACAATCAACTTATTGATATACTGTTCCAATGTTATCCCTTCATATCCAATGGTAAACAAAATTGTTTCCGTCTTCCGGATTCGTTGGCTCTCAACTTTTAACAATTCATCCTTTGATAAGAATTTATCTGCAATCGTACTATTAATAGCAAAAAAGGGGAAGTTTTTGTATGTTAATTCAATTAACTTACGGCTATCATAATCACCAAATTCGACCTTTATATTCCTTAATGCAGCTGTATCTTTAGTGTTAAGTTCTTGGCAATAGTCTTTTTCATCTACTAATATCCAATCATTTTCCGTCTCTTCCGTTTGATTGTATTTAGTTAGTGTTTTCAGGTCAGCATTTGCCTGAAATGAGTAACACCCAAAACGATATGGAACAAAGTAAAACGACTTTTTATCTTGTTGCCTTACAAAAAGGAACAACAATTTTTGAAGGCTAATCTTATCAAGCTTTCCTCCAAACTGGCGTAGCAATGCCAATAATATCTTTCTTCTATAATACATGAAACAAAGATACAATTTGATTTTGCAATGCTAAATTTTTCGCAAATTAATTAATAACCGACTCATTTACAGCAAACCGCAAAAACAAACAGTTCCCTCAGATTGAATAAACAATACCTTCCCAAGCTATATCCATCACCTCGACAGGCTGCTCTTCCGGAACCTGCCTTTCTGACCTAAAACCAGTGCTGTTAGTCCTCGCAAATAGCCAACCCCGTATGAAAAATGGAGTATAAAAAAACTCCAAACCAAATGAAACATCAATGGCTGTTTGTGTTTAAAGCTTAGCTTTATGGAAATTCCAACCAGCAAGGTAAGGTAGGTCAAAACACCAACGAAATAAACATAAAACAATGGCTTTAGTAGCAGCGACAACAGCAGACCACCAAACAGAAACAACACAAAGAAAAATGGAATCAACTGACGCACCGTAGGTATTCCGCCAAGTTTGTATCCTGCCAATGGCTTATAAAGGCCATACTGAAAATACATTTTATATAGTTTCGAAAAAGAGTCTCTGGCAAAATATTTCACAACGACATCGGGAATGAGAAGAATTTTCATTCCGGCATTTTTCATGCGGCCGTTAAACTCATCGTCCTGATTTCGAACCAAGTCTTCGTCGAACATGCCATTTTTTTGAAACACCTCTCTTCTAAAACAACCAAATGGCACCGTGTCAACCTCTTTTATCTTGTCACTACCAATTCTAAAATAAGAATTTCCAACTCCCAGAGGGTGACTCAAAGCAATGGCAATTGCTTTACTCTTTACTTTATCATTTGCAGGCACAGTATCCACCACTCCACCTACATTATCAGCATTTAAGGCAAACAGCGCCTTTACAAGCCTGGAAATATAGTTTGACGGATATACAGAATGCGCATCCATTCTCACAATGACGTCTCCCGTTGAGGAGGTAATGCTTCGGTTCAAACCGAAAGGGACAGTCAGTTCCGGATTGTCCACCAACTCTATTTTTAAACCACTCTTTTCAGAAATGAACTGCTCAACCACCTGTCGGGTGTTGTCGGTTGACATGCCATCGGCAATGATGATTTCCAGCTTTTCTTTAGGATAATCCTGTTCTAAGACTGTTGTTAAAGTAGCTGCTATATATTTCTCCTCGTTCCTGATGGGCAAAACCACTGAAACAAAAGGCTGCTCCGTCATAATTCTGAAATAAAGTGTTTGAACTTACCGTTTAACCCTCTCTGAAGTTGTTCTACCCGCTTTAAAATCAGAGTAGTTCCTTTGCCTACAATTGCGTCAAAGCCACGCTTTAAAGCATCAAACTCCACCCCGTTTAAATCTCTTGAAGCCACATACTCAAACACAAATCCGTGAGATGTTTGTCTGAATAGAAACTCTTTAACAATGTCCGATTTATCTAATAGCTCCTCTGCTACGAAATAGAATGAGATTCCGGGAACTCTTTTGCCTGAAGGCAAAAGAGCCATATCGTTCAGACTACCCATTACCTTCTCTATTTTGGTGATGCCGCTGCTTCTATTTATAACTGCCAAATCGCCTATTCTATAACGGATAAAAGGAGTCGCACGATTAAACAATGCCGTGCAGGTTAAATAACCTGTCTCACCATCCGGAACAATCTCATCGTTTTCATCAAGAACTTCGAAATATAACAATCCATCTGAACCGCACCAAAAGCCATTTTGCTTAAATCCCATCACACCCAATTCAGACGAACCATATTCATTGTAGACAGGGACTCCTAAAGCTTCCCTGAGAGTTTGAGCATCTTTTTCTGTGCATACTTCTGATGTCACAATGCAGGCTCTCAATGACTTTGCAACATCGGCAAGAGTGATGTTGCTGTTTTTGAGAAAACGAGCAAAAGCCACCAATGAATTTGTATATCCATAAATATATGTGAACCTGCCCCTTCTGAATTTCTGCACCCACTTTTCAAATGCTTCATCTGACAAATCAAATACATTGAATCGATAACGATTAGAGAGGTTGTCTTTAAGTCTGGCTTTTAACCTTCCAACAGGCTGCCGGGATATACCAAACATCCGTGCCTGTCGATGATTCACCGATAACCCGACTTGATTATATAGTCGCTCCACATTCAGCCAAACCAGAGCATGAGACATCCTGTCGCGTGCAAAGTAAAGCGGGTCGCCTGATGAGCCTGACGTGCTGCTTAGATAAAGTTTTTGATTTTGAACCGATGCTGGCAGTTTACCCCTGAAACCTCCTTTTAAATCAGCTCTTTTTATAACGGGAATCTTTGTCCACTCTTTTGGTTCGAATCCAACAAAATTTCGATAAAATTCGTTTTCTTTATAATGAAACCTGAATATTTCATCTGCTTTTTCTCTTTGCCACTGCAGCAAATCCCCCTCGAAGGGGATTTGTGAAAACATATCACAAGCTTCCCTAACGGGGAAGCCCAAAACTTTCAAAACTCGAAAAAAATCAATACCCATCTCCCTCTGTTATAATGTTCCAGCCATAACCTCTAAATAAATCCAAAGATTGCTCAATTACCATTTCAACCCGAAATGGCTCAGCCACCTTTTGTATGCCATCACTAAGAGTTTCTGACAAATCAGGATTTTTCAACAATTTCCCCATGGCATTTTGCAAGTCAGAAACATCCTGCGGCTCCACGAAAAGAGCACTTTTTTCATCTTCAAAATATTCGGGAAGCGCATTAAATCGAGTGATTACAATAGGTGTTCCGGCCATTCCAGCCTCCACCAGGATGCCCGGTAAACCTTCTCCAAAATGAAATGTTGGCAGAGCCAAAAAGTGATAGTTAACTAAAACAGATTGCACCTCTAGGGGGTCAATCATGCCACAGTATTTGATTTTTCCTTTTGAGGCATTCACCCTTTTCACAAAATAATCGTGGTAACCTTCGTCAACCGGACCATAGATATCCAGAGTTAAATCGGAATCATCTCCAGCCAGACTTTCAAAAGCATCCATTAATACTGTAACTCCTTTAACTTCGGTCACTCTGGAGATAAAAAGCACTTTCCCGCTATTTTCATTGGTCAATTGCCATTTATCACCACTATCTTTTCGGGGATTATAAACTATTTCAACATTTTTAATCCCCAGATTTTCCAGGCCTTTTTTCAACGCTGCAGATTCAGCAAATATCCCATCCAACTTATTAATGGCATTGATGTATAAACGACGGTTAAAAACAGGCATATCCATTAATTGAAGGTCGAACGTCCCTCCTACCACATACAGTGCCGCTTTTTTTTGGAAAAAAATCCTGATAAGGAAAAACAGCCAGATGGTAAAAAAACGACCTTCTCTGTTCAGTGAGAGTATGATTTGTCGGCTTTTACACATCAGCGGAATAAGTTGCAACAGGTGTAAAAACCTGTTGCCCTTTCGGCAAATAGAGTCGAACCAGATAAAATCTTTTGCACCAAGGGATTCAAAACCCTCTTTCAAGCAACTATTCTTAACACCATCCCCTGTAAAAGGCGGTGAAAAAGGCCCTACGAATAAAGTTTTAACCGATTTTTTCTTCATACAGCCAAAACAGATTTATAAACATCAATGATTTTGTTCATTGCACCATCTTTTGAAAACTCTTTGTGAACATGATTTTTAAACGCGCTCCCAAACTCCTTCATCGTTTGGGGATTTACCAACATAGACTTCAATGCTTCAGCCAGTTCTGTTGAATTAGCTGGCTCTACAAGTTTTCCAAGTTTTCCGCCATCCAAAACAAATTTGCAATCCCCAACATTTGTACAAACCACAGGCAAACCAGCCAAACCATATTCCAATAGTGAAACCGGCAAACCTTCCGACAATGAAGAGAGCACTCCAATATCGCAGGCACTTAGGATTTCAGCCACATCATTTCTTGAACCTAAAATATGAACGCTTCCCTTTAAATTCTCATCGCTTTTAGTTCGTTCAATCAAAGAGAAATAATAATCATCAGAAAAGTGACCACCTACAAGGTATAAAACAGCATTTTCATGCTGTTTTTTCATCAAAATAAAAGCATCCAACAAATTATGATGGTCCTTCTGGGGACGCAAATTGGCCAGACAAACCAGTTTCGGATATTGATCCAATCCCGGTAAGTTTATTTCTCGATTGACGTTCCCATCAATATTTATATCCGCAAAATTTGCTAAAAAGGAGACCTGATTTTCGGGCATCATTAAGCTGTCCACGGCATAATTCCGAAGTTTATCATTCACCACAAATGCATGCGAAATGGATGAAGCCATCAGTTTTAAAACTGAGGAACTTCGCTCGTGCAACTGTTCACTAAACCCATAATGGTCGTGCCAAATTACTTTTACCCTGCTGCCCGTCCACTTAGCCAAAACAGCCCAGTAAACCGATGATGAATGTGCATGAATAATGTCAATACGATGTTCTCTGATATATTTTTTCAGCCGACGAAGAGCGGAAAAATCCAAAGCATTTCTTTTCTCAAGAATGAACAACGGAACCTTTGGAGAAACAAACTCCTCCAGTGGACCTCCGGCGTGAGTGGCACACAAATGGCTCTCAATGCCTTTCTCTGATAGTCCGTTGGAAATATTTACAGCCATACGTTCCGCCCCGGCTGCTATCAGGGAGTCAATCATGGAAAGAACTCTCATGAGGCTGCATTTAAAAATTTAACAATCTCCTCCTCAAATCTTTCAAGATGGTATTGTCGCGACCATGTCATCGCCTCTTCACACATTGATTTATACTTTTCAGGATTGTTAATGAGTTCCTCAATTGATTTTACCACCATCTCTTGCTCAGGTTCTACCAAAACACCTCTCGTTCCATCACCAATCATCTGCTTAACACACGAAACGTTGGTAGTTACCGGTAAACATCCCCACCACATACTTTCAGCCACAACTTTAGGCCACCCTTCCGATTGCGACAGAAAAACCAGAAAATGGCTCTCTTTGAAATATTCAATCACATCATCGGGAGCAACTTTTCCTTTTATATGAACAACAGACGTCAACTTATTCGTTTGAAGATAATCCTCGACTTCATCTCTTTGAAAGCCATCCCCAAGCAAGATCAACTGAGTCTCAATGCCACTATTCCGAAGTTGCTCCAAAACCTGAATAGCTAGCATTGGTCGTTTGTTGGATGTTAATGTGCCGACAAACAACATTTTCATAGGCTCTTCTTTGTTTATCTCCCGAATTTCAACAGGGTGAGCCTTTTTCTTCGAATAAGATGCTGTAAAAAAAGGAACGATATTTTTACTTCGCTCATTCCAGTCACCGTATACCAAAACTTTTGCGTTATGAGTCAGCAAAGAGTTTCTTAAAATCCTTTGCTGAATACGATAAGTCAAAGGCTGAACGCTTTGCCAATCCCAGTTATTGGCATATTTTACTGTTTTGGGTTTTCCTGGAAAGAACAACTGAACAAAAGAGCCAAGCAAACCCATATTCGAAGGACAACGCAAGTGAATATGGTCGGTACGATACATCTCACGAAACAACCTGAGTAATATAAGAGGAACTGCTAATAAGGATTTAAGAAGCTTTAAAAAAGAGGTTGTATCAATCTCCGGCAATTCTACGAATCTTAACCGGGGATGGTCATAAAAAGACTCAAGAGGGTCTGGATTTTGCTTGATAGATGGAGCTGCTACAACAACTTCGTCCACATGCTTCAACCACAAATTCATCTCCCTGATATAGGGTGTGTATCCGGCAAAACCATTTGATGCAGATTTGTGAATAACGGGAGATACTATTAAGAATCGCATATAAAAATTAAAAAACTAGCCAGCCATCTCTAATTGATGAAACTCTTCCTTCGTTTTAGATTCAATTTTTGGTTGCATCTTAATCATCATAAAAGCTGCACCAAACAGCACGCCAGGCAAAGCCAAACGCATGGCAGCGTGAAACATGGTGAACATACTTAACAGGTAGAATGCCAAAAAATAGAACCGCGTCATTGGAGAACGCACCCGCATAAAAAAAGTTATGGGCAACCAAATCATCCCCAACAACATAAAAATTACACCTGAGATACCATGTTCCGAAAGAAGTCGTGCAAATTCTGTGTGCGCAGCTGCAAACTGCCCGTAATAACGGGCTCGGTGTCCTTCAGCCATTCCATACCCCACCCCCAGCATAGGATTATCCTTAAATATCTGAACGTCGGCACGAATTATGGCATCCCGACCTGTGAGCACACTTCGATTGGCATGTCGGACACCTGTTTGAACCTCTGTTGTAGTTAACCCCTGATACCGATATAGAAGAAAATTATTGGTTATGCGGTTAGCCACGAAAAACACCCCGATAAAGAAAAGAATTCCTACCAGAATATACGGAGCAGCCTTTCGTAATTGCTTCCTATAACTCGGGAATGTAACCACCAAAACCATAACAGCTGCAGTGAACGCCAACAAACTACCAAACACCCCTCCTCTCGAAAAAGTCAGCAAAGCTCTTAATACCAAATAGAATAACATAACCCAATCAAGCCAATTCCAGACGGTAATTTGTCTTTTATTTATCTTAAACAACAACACCATTAAAATGAACCAGCCCAATACAGTGGAAACCTGGTTGGGTCCAAAACCTCCGGCAGCAGCACCACTGGATTGCACGCTGGCAAACTCCAAATGGGAAATATTAGCCATCACCGATAATGCTGCAATAATTGTAAATGCAGGTAGAAACGCCATCCGCATTTGATGATAAAATAAATCCTCCTCAATAGGACGTCGGAAAAAGTACAATCCAGCCATGACCAAAGTTAAGGGTCCCGACATATTAAAAAGTATGCTTTTTCTGATTTCAACTGAACTGCTCCCTTCCACCAAAAACATAGCCGGAAGCAGAAGTATGAGAAGAAGTACAAATGTCCAGGCGATATACTTGCGATGGCCAATAATCAAACCGATAATGAACATGATGATACAGACGTATTTCCCTAACTCCCACGAAAATTGTGCACCTGCCATTCGGTAAACCATCTCTAAACCCATCAGGTAAATGGCATAAAAACCGGCTCTGCTGTTTCGGTCGTAAGTGTAAACTACATCCCATACAAACCACAAAAACAACCCCACATAAGCCATCGCCACAAGCGATGGCATATATTTCACCAAAACGCCAAGCATCAAATGAAATCCAATAAGAAAAATGTGTCCCCTCTTTGTATGAATCAAATCAACCATAAACCGATATATTTAATGCAATTTACAAAGCCTTTGATAAAAATCAATATTTCGCTCAGTAACTTCGTTCAAATTAAATGTTTTTTGAGCAAAACGTTGACCTGAATTAGCGATTTCGCTCATTCGTTCGGGATTTTCCAATGCGAAAACAATCTGCCTTGCAATATCTTTAGGTTCGTATGGATTGCACAGCAATCCGGTTACCATGTGTTCAATGGTCTCCATTCCGGGTCCTGTATTGCTGAACAGCACCGGTTTTCCCATCATCATGGCTTCGGGAGCAACCAATCCCTGTGTTTCCATCAAAGATGGAAACACACAAAGCTCAGCTTGTTCATACTTCGCAGGAATATCGGAAAGATTTATCGGCCCGTGAAATGTGACATGTGACAATAAATCTTCACTAAAAGAATGTCTTAATGTTGCGGTATATGATGTCCCATCCGCATAACTCCAGTCCCGCCCATAAACATCCAAATGCACTTTTGGGTATTTAACAATGACCTGTTGCAAAGCTATCAATAAATGCCTGATGCCTTTTTTCTCACACACTGTACCCGCAAACACCAAACGATGTTTGATTGATTTACTACGGTCTGCCTGCCTGAATAACTTGTCATTAATCGAAAGTCTTATCACTTCAACCGGCTTTTTACCGGTTGAAAGATACTTCGAAGTGTGGCTCTTTACATATTTCGAAACTGCAATAAAGGCATCTGCGTTTCGGAATGATATTTTTTCAAGCATGCCTCGTCCCCACTTAACTTCCCTGTTCTCACTTTCAGCAAAGAAATGATGGCCACCGTGCATTCGTACAACTTTCACAAATGACTGCCTGCCAAACCAGTAATACAAACCTGCTTCGGGAGTTTCAAGGATATCAATGGGAGTTTGTTGATGAATTCTTAATACCCGTTTTCGCATAACCCAACCACGACTGATTGCCCTTCCCCGTTTCTGTAAAAAACGGGGATATGCTAATCTGTAAACGGTCACTCCTTCATCATCAAAAACCTCCTCTTCATCTTTAAAACCAATACCTACAACCGAAACCTGATGTCCGGCTGCAACCAGAGCCCGACCTGTGGTTTGGATAAAAGTTCCAATTCCGCCGGTGGCCCATATTGGGTATTCGTGAGAAAGAAAACAGATGTGCATGAACTACTCAGATTTTCCGTTTAATAAAACACCCGCAATGTTGGCGGATGCTTCTGTTACCGGATGCAAAATAACTTTTTGAAGCCACGCTTTGCGTTGTGTGGCAACCTGTTGCGGATTCCGAACCGCATTGGCTACCAAAGCTGAAATTTCCTGTTTTGAATTCACCCAAATAACAGCCTCAGACGATGGCATACTCCTGAAATGCTGATACTTATATATTTTCTCTACCGAATAAGTTCCATTGGCATTCTCAGGGTTATAATTAATGTAACAGGCAGGCTTATCAAACATGCTGTAATCATGCGCCATGGTGGAACCAACGTTGTAAACCAAATCGCAGTGGCGCGCCACATTAGCCAACAATTTAACATCCGAAAAAAGAGGGTACGTTAAAGTCCATTTCTCTGCTTCATCTTTTTCAAAAGCCCAAAGCGGGTCCACTGCTTTAATCACATCACTGTGTTTTTCTATTACAGGGTCGAATCGTGGACTCCAATCTACCGGACAACGACGAAAAAGTATCTGTGGACGCTCCTCTTCGGGAAGTGCCTTTACGGCCGCTGCCAAATCCTCCAGATAATCCTGGTCGTAAGGACTTGTAAGCCGATCGCCACCCGAATAACAAACAATTGGCCGGCCGGGGTCAAAACCATACTGCTCACAAAACTGCTCACGGCTCATCAAAAGCTCATCCTGCCTGTAAAATTCAAATTGGGGAGTTCCTGTAATCACAACATCATCGGGATTGATGTCGGGATAATAAAACAAAACCTCATCCTTCATATATTGCGACCAAACCAGGTATTTACCAGCTCTGAAGGCCATGCGCGCTTTGGGTAAATTATCCCAGGAATAAATGGCTGTAGCAGTTTCAATTCCAGCCTTGCTTGCAGCTACAAACAATGGAGAAGCCGTGATGGCTCTCTGGTGCGTACACAAAATAACATCAGGTTTAACTTCACTTAAAAGCGTGTTATATCCTGCCATAAAAGGTGATTTTGAAACCCGATTTAAGTACTTATTATTGATGAATTTTATGATGGAGTAATTGGCAGTAAAATTTGAAACAAAACGAATTAAGAAATAGAAAAGCCATACAATCCCTCTGTATTTTGTCAGATGCCCCCATTCATGGTCGGGGATGATGGTTGGATTTTTCAGCTTTCGCTGAAAAACTCTTAAACGAGAGATGTTTTCAAGTTCTCTGCAAAATTTTTCAAGAATTCCTTCGCGATACTCAGGAATCTGAACCACTTCAAACTTTAGTCCGTGAACCCTTTCGGCTTCTTTTATCGCTTTATCTGATAATGAAGCAATAAGCACAACTTGTGCTTGTTGCTCAATAAGATTGCTGATTAACCGGGAAAAGAGATAATTCCTAATTCCGACGCCATCAGGTAAAAATATTGCAACTTTCTTCATTCTTTAATAAACTATGCAGATGGTTACTACGTTTAGTAGTTAGCTATCTTTTTTCGTAATAAATATTCCATGTAAACTTCGGCCAACTCAAAATCCTCAGGTGTATCCACATCAATATGAAAGCTGTCGTCGTTAACACCGTATATTTTATCGCTGTTCCATAAATTCATGTCATTTGACAGTGCCTCACAGGCATTATGAATTAAAAACGCGCCTGTGGAATAAAATGATACCGGATGCTTCTCTTTAAGTTTCTTTGTGTTGGCCTCGAAGGATTGCATTGAATCAAATAAGTATGGACGAAGTTCGCCATTTTCATTTAACCGTAAAAGCTTTTGCGGCATATGGTGAGCCTCCTTTATAGCATATACGTTGGCTAAAACAGCATTGTATTTTTCCACAATTTCTGTAAGCACCTCCGTTTTTAAAAACGGATAAGTGCATAAGGTTAATAAGACGGCAGAACCCCGTAAATGTGGAGCCTGACTAAAAAAATCCAGGATGACTTCTCCTTCATTGACCAAATCACCACTGATGGCTTCATTTCTTTTATGAATAATCACCTCATCGGCGTAAACATTGCGACAAGCTTCCTGCCACTCCTCACTATCAGTTGAAGCCACAATTTTATGGATTAAGCCCTTCTCCTTTAATCTAACCAGTCTATCCAGAGCAATCTGGTACAATGGCTTCCCTCCCAAAAGTTTTCCATTTTTTTGAGGAAGTCTTTTTGAACCTTTCCGAAATGCTACAAAACCGATAATTTCACTTGACATTATGTTGTAATATTTTTTTGGGATTGAAGTACTAAATGGCCGGCACAATGTCATGAAACAATTTCTGTTTGGGAATATCCCAAAAAGCCTCTTTTGACAACTCATTGATAAAAAGTTGCGCACTGTTTCCGGAACCAAACTGATAGGAAGAATCAATATGTTTCTGTACCAATGCATCTTGTATCGCTTTTTCAATGTCGGATTGGCCGTAACCGCAATTGATGATTGAATCGTTTAACGCCCGGTTATTTTGCCGGGTACCAATGTTTATGCTGGGCAAACCGTAGTATGGCGCTTCTCTGATTCCTGCACTTGAGTTCCCAATTAAAAACTTTGCGTTTTTTATCAGCACCAGAAAATATTCAAACCGGATGGAAGGGAACACCCTGAAATTTGGCTGATTTGTGAAAGTTTCATAAGCTTTGAGTATGATGTCAGAACCCCAATCGTTATTGGGGTAAACCACCACGTAATTTATGTTGGATTTCATGACAGCTTTCACCAAATTATCAGCATATTGAGCCAGTGCTTCATACTCAGTAGTGACCGGATGAAACATAAGTACTCCGTATTGAGAGAACGGAATTTCATAGTACTCCTTCACTTTCTCCAGTTTTGGCAAGTTATCAGAAAACATCACATCTATATCAGGTGAACCAATGGTAAAAATGGCATCCTCCAACTCTCCCATTTGAATTAATCTTTTCTTGGCCAGTTCGTTGGACACAAAATGAACATGACTCATTTTTGAAACCGAATGCCTGATGAGTTCATCGATGGTACCAGAAACCTCTCCGCCTTCCACATGTGCCACCAAGATATTGTTCAAAGCACCGGCAATGGCTCCTGCCAATGCCTCTACCCTGTCACCATGCACCACAATTAAGTCAGGATGTTCCTCCCTAATGTAATTGGAAAGGCCCTCAATGGTTTTAGCCAGCGTTAAATCCATGGTAGATTCCTGCGTTGAATTATAGTAGCGGTATATGTTTTTGAAGCCACATTTCTCAACTTCGATCGCAGTCAGACCATATTTACGGTGCATGTGCATACCCGTCACGAAAATATGCGGCTCCATCCCCTCTTTCTCCTCCACAGCATACATCAGCGATTTCAGTTTTCCAAAATCAGCTCTGGTACCCGTTAAAAACAAAATTTTCTTCATTTGATATCCGATATTCTATTTTATTATATCCTGATAGCTTAACTGTTCACCCGCTTCAATGTTTCTTGCGGCTGTTGTTCCCAAAACATCTTTAAATTTTTCAGCAAGAATTTCGCCCGTACCGGGTCGCTTTACCCAGATATTCTCCATGGTGAACTGTTCTCCCTTTTTTATCTCTTTAATTGAGCATACCGTAGCAAAAGCGAAATCGATGGTTACCTGCTCCTCTTTGGCCGGCTCTTTTTTACCACCGCGCTGTTCAAAAATGATGTTTGCACCTTCGATTAGTTCCTTGCACTCTTTTTCGTCCATTGAACAGACAATATCAGGCCCTGTGCGTTCTTTATGGTCGGTAAAATGGCGTTCGAGAATGGAAGCACCTAAAGCAACCGCACCCAAACAGGCATGATTTGTTAATGTATGGTCAGAAAGTCCGAAAGGAACTACAGAAAAATGTTCGGCCATTTCAGTCATGGCTCCCAAACGCACAAGGTGATTTGGAGTAGGATAAAGATTGGTGGTATGCAGCAACGCATAATCAATTTTAAACTTTTCAAAAATGGCTACCGCCTTTTTGATACTTTCTATGGTGTTCATACCTGTACTCAAAATCACCGGTTTCCCGAAAGCTGCAATATGTTCCAGCAATGGATAGTTATTACACTCACCTGAACCGATTTTAAATGCCGGGACATCCATACGCATCAACCTATCGGCAGCAGCCCTGGAAAAAGGAGTACTTATAAAAATCATCCCTTTGCTTTCCACATACTCCTTTAGAGCCATTTCATCGGCTTCATTCAGTGCGCAACGCTCCATTATTTCATAAATGGAAACATCGGCATTTCCAGGTATCACGTTTTTTGCAGCCGGAGCCATTTCATCCTCCACAATGTGCGTTTGATGCTTAACAACCTCCACTCCTGCACGATGTGCCGCATCCACCATCTCTTTGGCGACAGCAAGACTTCCTTCATGGTTAATTCCTATTTCGGCAATAACCAGTGGTTTAAAATTCTCACCTATTTCACGATGTAATATTTTCATATACTATAATTTGTTATTCAATGGCTTCCTATATTTCGGTAGAACTCGTTTCATGAATTTGTTTTTTCGTATTGGTGATAACCGAAATTTTTTGCTTTAAAAATTTTCCTAATCGGCCTATTTGCCCACTCAGACTTAATCTATTTTAAGAACAAAGAGAACAAGTTTAGTGCACAAAACAATTCAAATCAACCGATACTTCCTTACAAACCGAACAGCCGGATTTAATATATAATAAAGCAACCTGTTCAGGAATATGCAACGTGGTTTGTATTCCGGAAAGGATTTCTGTGTGCGCTCGGCCACCTTATGATTGGAAACCACCTCATCAGGAACAGAGTTCCCTAAATGATATGCAAGGCAACGAGTGGTTGAAAGGCGATAATAGCCTAACCTCTCTGGAACAAAATCAATGTAATCGTGTTCGTAGCCGTTTTTAAAAACATATTTCACCTTTTTATCGGGAAAATTCTTAATGATATCTCGTTTCATGGTAGCCAGAGCATGCGTGGCTCCAACGCATGCGTTATTTCCATCATTGTTCAGAAAATATTGCATCTCTCTCCATTCCACATCCCTTTTTATGCCTAATCCGGAAAAGACTCCTGCCCCTTTTTCGTTTCCAAAGCCCATTTCAACCATTTCCAGGTCTTCATCAGCAACGACTTTCCCGCACTGCCGCTTCCGGCTCCAAATCCATGCAGAATTATAGTGAAAAGTTAAATGAGGACAAGGATAACAAGTTACCACCCCTGCACGTAAAAAATTATTAAAAACATCAATAACAGCATCCTCCCATCCACTGTAAAACAAAAAATCTGCATCTGAAAAGGTAATATATTCCTCATAAGAAGCCCGTGCCTCCGAAATGATGGCCTCCAATTTCCCCCGATTTTCATTTAAAACCACATATTTGTCAATCACTCCTTTCTTAACAAATGATTCAGCAATCTGAGATGCTTCGTCACATGAGTTATTGTTTATAAGCGTAATGGCTGTGGTTTCGGGGTTGATGGTTTCAGTAAGACTTTTTAAGCACCAGTGCAACACTTCCGGTTGGTTCTTAAAATAGCTGTCAATAACATTTGGAATCCAAAAAGGCAAAATCACTCTGTGCCTTTTGTGTGAAAGCTCCTGAATGTTTGATTTCTGAGGGTTTACACCAATTCTCATTTAAACTTAAAAAGATTAGGAAGACGTAGAACTAACCCCCAAATAACAATAGGATGAATCCAAAACAGAGGGGATATTTTAAAAGAATTTAGAAACGCTGTCCGGAAAGTCCGGTTTGAATTTGCCATGGCTAGCTGTTGAAGCAAAAGACGACGAACTATTAACCTGAATCTCCTTGCTTCAAGTCCTTCTTTTTGTTTCAGGTTTTTTACCGTGCGGTAAAGAACCACCGGTAAATGGTTGTAATTATAATTATTTACTGAAATGCCTGCTTCATGAACCCTATATAAGACCAATGGTTGGTCTAAAAACCAGAACTGTGTATAAAATGCCAAACGAGTATAAAACTCCATATCCTCGCCGGCTGCCGGAATATTAACATCAAACCCTCCGGTCTTTTCTAAAACTTCACGCCTGATTAAAGGAGTGGACATCATCACGGTAAAATTCCCCACCATGCGGTCAAATACATAACCGTGTTTCAGAAAAGGATTTTTTAATCTACCCTCAATTTCTCCTGTTTTATTCCCTTTGGAATCAATAACAGCACAATATCCATGCACCAGACCAAAATCAGGGTTGTTATCAAGAATTTCAACCTGCACTTCAAGTTTTTCAGGCAGCCATATATCATCATCATCCAGGAAGGCAATATATTTGCCTTTAGCCATGGAAATTCCCGTATTACGAGGAACGATAGGACTGCCGGAATTGGATATTTTATGGTACTTTATGTCGGAATAGGCATCACAAATCTGCTCGTTTTCAACCCCGGGTGTACCATCGTCAATCACAATGACCTCAAAGTCTCTGTACGTTTGTTTGAAAACACTATCTAACGCTTCTTTTAGATAGTTCGGTCTGTTATATGTTGTTACAATTACCGAGACGGTTGGCATAACATTAGATTATCTGCTGACATGAAATTACAAAACCAATCCAACCGCTACTCTCATTTTTATTCGCAGAAACGAATATAACATTTTGTAGTTGCGGGTTCTTAAAATAGACTGCCACAACCATCGCCAGCTGTTTTTAGCTCCATCACGTGCTGCCTGTAAAGCATCACGTCCAATTTTATCCCAAATAATGGTGTCATAATTTGGGTTTACACCCAAATACTTTGGTAATATTTTAAAATGCCCCTGCCAATAACGTTCTCCTTTAGAAACTTCTGCACTGCCATTGTGCCTTCGGTACTTACTAAAAACCTGCTCTTTATAGGCAATTCCGGAATGCAAGGCAATCCGCATGAACATGTCCCAGTCTTCAGCAAACAACTCCTCATCAAAACCGCCAAGGTCTTTCAAAACTTTAGTTACATACAAACCCGAGGCTGTCGGAATAAAACAGCCATGCTGAACCAACTCCGGAAAGATAAACCCACAAGGCATTTGATGATCAGAAAAAAGTTTCTTTCTATCGGCCACTACCGATTCACGCAAAAGGTTGTCATCATTGTCAATCCACTGAATATCACCATACAAAAAGCCAGGCTGCCAATCCAGTGATTCCATATATGAAACCTGACTTTCAATCTTATCCGGCATCATAATGTCGTCACAAGGCCATGGATGAAAATATTTTGTTTTACATAGCGTTAATGCATGATTCATTGTTCGTGTTATACCCTGATTGGATTCATGCACAATCAGTGTGGCCGGGTTGTTATTTTCAGCCAGCCATTCTTTTATAACAGATACCGAATTGTCTGTACTACAATCATCAATGATGTAAAAATGTCCGGGAGCCCATGTCTGGTTAATAATGCTGTCCAGAGTTTTTCTTAAAAAACGGCTTTGATTGTAACACAAAGCCACAAAGGTTACCAGCTCATCACATCTGTTTGGAAGGGATCTTTCTGTCATAGTTCTTTACTCCTGAAATTGATTAATCACCTTAACAACATACTCTATCTCTTCATTGGTATGCACCGGACTCATTGGAAGACTCAGTTCCTGTTCATGTATCTTCTCAGTTAATGGAAAAGAAAAATCTTGCCAATTTTTAAATACTTCTTGTTTGTGAGGAGGTACAGGGTAATGAACCATGGTCTGAATGCCATTCTCCAATAAATATTTTTGCAATTTATCGCGATTGGGATGCAGAACCGGATAAATATGGTAAACATGTTTACCATATTTTGCCTCTTGAGGCAAAATTAATTTCTCCTTGTTAAGTTTTTCGTTATAGATTTTTGCCAACTCTCTTCGGCGATTATTCTCATCATCCAAACCCTTTAACCGAATGCGTAACCAGGCCGCCTGATTTTCGTCCAACCGCATATTAAATCCTTCGTACATATTGTAGTACTTTTTGTGGGAACCATAATTCCGAAGCGCCTGAACAGCGTTTACGAGTTCTTCATCAGCGGTGGTAATGGCTCCGGCATCGCCCAAAGCCCCCAGATTTTTACCGGGATAAAAACTGTGACCGGCAGCATGGGACAAATTCCCTGCTAACTTGCCATTCCGGCAAGCTGCTCCATGTGCCTGCGCCGCATCTTCAACCAGCAACAGCGAATGATTTTTGCAAATCTCCTGCAAAGCCTCCATATCGGCCAACTGTCCGTAAAGATGAACGGCAAGCACCGCACGGGTCTTTGGTGTAATGGCATTCAGCACATTTTCAACACTGATGTTGTAGGTATCTAAATCCGGTTCAACAAGCACCGGCTTTAATCGGCTCTGTGTGACCGACAAAATAGAAGCAATATAAGTATTGGCCGGAACAATAACCTCGTCCCCATCCTGTAACTTTCCCAACACTTTATATCCTTCAAAAATTAACCGCAAAGCATCCAAGCCGTTGCTAACTCCAACACAGAATGGAGTTCCACAATAAGTGGCATACTCCTGTTCAAAAGCCTTTACCTCGTTACCCAATATATACCATCCCCCCTCAAGAAATTCTTGGGTGGCGCGCATTAAATCAGGAAAATAAGGTTCATTAACCTTTAGCAAATCAAGAAACTTTACCTGCATATCTCTTTTTTGTAAAAATCGTGGCAAAAACCTGCGGCACCAAACCCTTCTTTAAAGGAAGCGAGACCTTCATTTAGCACGGTGCCATTTTCTTCGGTGGAAGTTCCAAAACTTAAATACCGCTTATCTTCATAAGTTTCCATCAGGTAGTTAATTAAAAACTCGGCAGCACATAAATCGCGGCCCGTATGGTTAAAATGAAGATATTGTGTGTGAATAAAATCATTGTCGGTAAACATCCACGTTCCACCTAAAAAAAGGTCTTCCTGGTAAACGAGGATGGTCTTAATATTTTTCGGAAAACGGTTTTGCAACAGCAAAACCTCATCGGTGGAATGAACTGCATTCGTGTTATATTTTCTGGAAAGGTTTTCATTAACCAGAGCCATATATGTGGGTATATCTCCCTTTTCATCAATTCGTAACCCGTTACGGCCAGCCTTATTAAACCGGTATCGCTTATCACGTGCAAAACCGGTAAAGTTTCTCAAATCAATAAAGAAAGAGAGGTCCCGGCGCCATAACTCGTAACCATTTTTCCATAAAACCCATGAATCGGTATCGCTTGGATGTTTGTCAAACACATATGGTTTTTGTTTATACTCAATCCCTTGCAATCCTGCTTCATGTAGGTATATTTCCAACTCAATAAACAACGTATCCAAATCGGAGGAGGAAAAGCGCGGCGACAACACCCAGCCTCCATAGGTCAATCCCTGGTGAGAGTAGAGCACGCCATCGCTTTCATTGGCAGGCAAAACAGCCTTTAGCTTTTTGCCTTTGTAAACCATCAAACTGTGGTCGGTAAAACGCTCCTGGTGGTAATCCATAAACGAACGGTTAAATAGAAAAACGCCATTCCAGGATTGTTGGATGAACTCATCCCATGCTTTATGATTCTCCTTTTTATATTTGACAATATCGAATTGCATAAACTTCTTGTTATTTAAGCATATCCAGCGACCTGATTATTTTTGCCGGAGAGCCTCCCACCTCCGAAAAAGATGGAATATCACGATTTACAAAACTTTTAGGACGGATAATCACCCCATCACCGATGGTAACACCGGCAATTATCATGGTGCCGTGGCCAATAAAACAGTCATCCCCAACAGCTATTGGAGCCTCCGTTATAGGATATTTCTTTAACATTTGTGGACTTGCTGTAGGTCCCGTATCCACAATAAAATGGCAAAACGTTCCGATGGAACACCGCTTACCTATGGATAAAGACGCTGCAAACCCGTTGATGATGGTGTTGTTGCCAATACGCGTTCCATCTCCTATTTGAAGGATTCTTGAAGGATGTCCAAAAATGGTGGTCCGTTTTCCAATCTTTACGTCATCGCCCAACTTCACATTGTTGAGTGAAACAGAAGGATGAACAGAAACATTCTTACCTGTAATAATATTAGAATGAATCATGCCATTAACTATTTACATCCAACTCCGGAAGTTCAACTTTCCTGATAAAACGCGCGGGGTTTCCTCCTACAATCGTATAATCAGGCACATCAGTATCAACATAACTGTTTGAAGCTACAATACAAAACTTTCCAATGGTTACACCCGGTGCAATAACGCATCCGGAGCCAATCCATGAATGGTCTCCGATTGAAATAGGTGCAGATTTCTTTTCAAAAAGTACATTGATGGCAGATTTTTCAGCTAATCCCCAATTAGAAACAATAACATTGTGCTGAGCAATGGAAACATTTTTGCCCAATTTAACATCTGCTTCGGTTCCGTCAAGAGTCACATACATTCCGAAAATGGTACCTGAACCAATTTTAACGACATGCTCTTCACTACCATGAATGGTGCACTCTTTAGCAATTTTTACATCATTGCCAAACGCCACATTATTGATGGAAGTTGATGGATGAACAACCACATTTTCGCCAAAGGAAATGTTGGAAAGTATCATTTTTTGAAAAATTTAATCAATGTCAGAATATAATTTATATGATCAACATTCATGTTTTGATGACAAGGCAGATAGAACGCATCTTCACCATAAAAAACACTGCATTCAATGCCTTGTTTCTGAAGAAATATTTTCAGCTCGTCAAGCGGCCATCCGGGAGCTTTAAACAGAAATGCACCGGGAACTTCTCCAACTTGTGGCTCAAAACGAGTTTCCAGACCTGCCTTTCCGAATTTTTCTTCGAATAATCTGAAATTTTTCAGCCGCCCATCAATAATTTGTTCGCTTTGCTGCTGATAATAATGAAAACATGCCTTGAAGTATTTCCGGCTGTTTGTTTCACAAACTCCGGAGAATTCCAGCCCCCTGTTTGAAACAATCAAACCTCCGGCCTGAACCGGAAACATTTTTGCCATGCTGAAAATGGCAAAATCGCCAACTGTTCCGGCCTTTTTGCCATTTTTGCCTGAATACATTGAATAGGCACAATCTTCGATTAAAGGAAGATGGTGAGCGGTCAGCTTTTCTACCTCATCATGCACAAACCCAAATTCGTGATTCACCAAAATGGCTTTGGTTTTTTCAGTTTTTTGACGACTCCACCGACAAAATTTCTCAATGGTACGCGTAACGCACCCGCTGATATAATGATTTCCGCTGGTAGTAACAATCCACACCTCATTCTCGGGAGCAGGATTGATTTGATTCAACACAGCCTCCAGCGCTGATGTACCTGATGGTGTGATGTAGAATTTTCTGTCGTCAACAGTCACATACGGCAGACCATCATCCAGAAAATTGCTCCACAATTTATGATTTCTGAATTGATAACCACTTGTAAACGGTGACATCAGAAGCTGACCGTTCCGGAAATCATCGGGATTTATGATATAGCCGTTACTCCAATCCACGGAATTTCAGATAATCATCATAAGAACGAATATAGTCCGACTCATCATAAGAGTGTGAAGTTAACACAAGACAAATGGAGCCCGAAGAAAAGTTTTGCTCCCTTGCCCATATTCCGGGAGGAATGTGCAGCCCCATAAATGGCTGATTCAGAAAAAGTGTTTTGCGGTGAATGCCATCTTCCACCATGACTTCGAAACTACCACTTGCCGCCACTAAAAACTGGTGACAGGCAATATGCGAATGAGCTCCGCGATTTTCGCCTGCTGGAATATCATATAGATAAAACACCCGTTGCACATCAAAAGGCAAATCAAATCCATTCTCAACAGGCGTAATCCTGCCGGAAACAGCCGAAATTTGCCTCAGTTGATAGATGTGGCAATCAAAAACTGAAGGAAGGGTCTCTTTACCGGTTAAGTTTGCAGAATAACTCATAATCTCTTATATAATCGGATTCTGAAAACGGATGTGAGGAAATATGCAATGAAAGTGCATTGGTACTGAAATTTTCCATGTGACGCCACGTAAGTGGCGGCACATAAAGTGCTTTATATGAGCGGTTGAGATGGTATTTCCTTTCTTGTCCGTTTTTATCTTTAATAATCACATCAAAACTTCCTGAAAGCGCAATGATGACCTCCTGCTGCGCATGATATGCATGCCCTCCGCGTAACTCTCCACCTGGAACATCATACGTCCAATAAACACGATTTACCTTAAAAGGAAATTGTTTTTGGTTTTCGAGAAAAGTGAGATTTCCCCTTTTGTCGGGAATCTTGGGTAAATCAATCAGTTGTTCCATGTTTTAGAGACTGTTTAAAATTTTATATCGAATCAATTAAATAGATTTTTAGATATTAGATTCTTAGAACCTAAATTTAAACAATTACTTAGAATTCCTGTAGTTCAACCATTTTACGGAAACGGGGGGATTTTTCCTGAAGTTCGGCAAAGGTGCCCGAAGCGGCAATCTGCCCCTTATCCAACAGGTAAATCACATCGGCATTGCGAACCGTTGATAAACGGTGCGCTATGATGACAATGGTATATTTTCCTTTCAGTGCATTGATATTAGCCTGAATAATTCCCTCGTTTTCAGAATCGAGAGCCGATGTGGCCTCATCCATCAACAAAAGAGAACAATCACGGAAGAGTTCCCTCGCGATAGAGATGCGCTGCTTTTGTCCGCCAGAAATCAATACACCGTTATCGCCCAACATGGAGTCCTCTACTTCAGGCATATTTTTAATGGTAGCGGTAAGTGCTGTTTTTTCCATCACTTCCCAGAATCGCTTAATGTTCTCCTCCGACTTTTCAGAACCAAAGGTAACATTGTTAAACACCGTATCATTAAACACCACCGGCTCCTGTGTGATGTATCCAACCATGCGCCGGAAGCTGCGTACTCGTGCAGGCGTTAAAGGCACTCCGTCAATTAATAGCTTTCCTCTTTCAGGTAGAAGCAGTCCGGCCATCATGTTTACGATGGTGGTTTTACCTGAGCCACTCTCACCCACAAATGCAATGGTCTGATTTTTTTGAATGGAGAGGGATATGCCGTTTAATACCGGCGAAATATTTTTTCCATATGAGAAGTAAACATCTTCAAAGCGAATTTCAGTATTTAAAGGCTCCAAATCCTCGTGGTGGGTGCTTTCAACTTTGCGGTCGAACTCTTCATACAGCTCCCTTACCGTTTTAATCCCTCCGGAACTGACCAAAAAGCTTTGCCATGAGTTCTGAACTGACATTAGGCTGGTTAACGAGCGATAGAAAAACACCAGACTTAACACTATGCTAAACATAGAAACATCGAACAGAACCACCTGAACGAATATAACCCCGGCCACCATAGCAATGGAAACCGGTTCGCGCAAAGCTGCCGAAATGGCATTGAGTTTGCCCATGCGCATGGTTAAATCTTCGGCTTCGTTAATGAGACCAATTAACATGCTTCGGTACTTCGAGATTAAGTCTGTGGCTTTTAAATACTTGTAGTTCCACACCGATTCCAGTACTTTTCCCTGCAAACCATTACCTATATATGATTGCTCCAGAGATGAAGTTTCAACCTTTCTGTTGATGTATCTATAGATAAAACTGGACAATAAACCAGCAAGTGTAATAAGCAAAGCAAATTTAAAGTTGGCCATAAATGCCAGAGCCAAATATCCCACCAACATAATGGCTGCTTGCAATGTACTAAGGTAACCCAAAAGTGCACCACCGGCCTTTCCAATTTCGGCAGTAATCACATTTTGGATGCGACCCAGGTCAATATTTACAAAGCCCGGATAAGAAATATTACATAGTCCCTGAACCAGTTTTATGCGGAGCTCCTTCATAAATTTCACCCGTATGCGCGTGAAATAATACATATTGATAAACCCGATAATCCCTTTAAAAGCAAACATCCCCAAAAGAAAAACCAGAATGACCCCAACCGTTAAATCAATACCCAGATAATCAAAAACCCGGATTAAGTAATCCAGGTTTCCCATATCAGAGGCAGATGCATCTCCCGATTCAGCAACCTGAAACAAGGGTATAAACAAAGCCAGTCCGAGGCCATCAAAAAAAGCCACAATGGCGCTCATAAATAATAGAAGAGGAATGCGCCATCCCAATTTTTCATAATAGAAAAGAAAGTAGCGAATCTGACTTGTGTTTTTTATGTGTTTAAGCATTAATATAGGAATTTCATGTGTCTATAATTTGTATTTTAAGGTTCCCGAGTACTCGGGAGAACTCGCCAGATAATCATTCTTACTTCGACTAGGCTCAGTACTTCACCTGTGTGAGAAAAGCTTTGACTTCGTCGATCTGACGATTCTCATGGCTCGTTTCATTTTATTAAAAATCGACGCCGTTCATCACGGCTCCGCCTCCTGAGTCACATTCTACAGATGGATGTGTTCAGTCGATTTCAATGCTGTTGAGAGTACTAATTTAGTACTCTCAACACAAACTTTTTTTAAAATGTGATTAATTACGGTAAATCAATGCCGAAAAACTACATTTATAAGATGAATGAAAAATGCATTTTTTATATGAAACGTAAAGGTTTCAATTGATGTTTTTGAAAACATCAACTCTCCATCATTCGAAACCTGCTGTTCATCACCCTGTTTATACCAACCATCAAAACAAGGTGTTTTTATGAAATAAATGGCGCTAATTTGTGAGTACAAAATGGAAAAAGTCCAAAATTTAATTCACAAACTGTATTATTTATGACTACATATCCGATTATAAGAGTAGGTATCGTTGGCACCGGATGTATTGGACGGGGGTTGGCACTTCTGTTGTCGAAAAGGAACGACATGAAAATCGCAGGTATACTGACGCGGCGAAAAGGAAATATACCCGGTCTGGAAGTTGACCAGAGTTTATTAACCCACGAGCCTGAGAGACTCATGGAAAATTCTGACATCATTGTCATCAGCACCGGAGACCCACTCTACTCCACCGAAATTGCCACCATTGCATTTACATTTAACCTCCCTGTGGTGACCATGGATGCCGACACCCAGGTTCTGTCCGGTTCATGGCTATCGCAAAAAGGACAAATTACCGAAGCAGAAGGCGACCAACCCGGATGTTTGGCTGCTCTTCACAATGAAATTATTGAAATGGGCTTCACACCCCTGGTGTATGGCAATATAAAAGGTTTTTTAAATCAGAATCCTCCAGTAGAGGAAATGACTTACTGGGCCGAAAAACAAGGATTTACACTAAATTCGGTAACATCCTTTACCGATGGCACAAAATTGCAAATAGAACAGTGCCTGGTAGCCAATGGATTCAATGCTCAAATAGCTAAACAGGGACTTATCGGCGAAAGAGTATCAAACCTCGACGACGGAGCCAAGGCGTTGGCTGCAGAGGCCATCAAACAGAATAAAGTTTTAAGCGATTACATCATCTCTCCGCAGGCTCCTCCCGGGGTTTTTATAGTGGCAACACATCATCCCGAACTTGCAAAAGGGTTAAAGACATACAAAATGGGAGACGGACCTTTCTACCTGCACTACAAACCCATCCATTTGTGCTATTTTGAAATTCCCAAAACCATTAAGCAGTTTTATATAACCCGAAATGTATTGCTGGACAATGGAAAAAACCCAACCACAGGAGTTGCCACCATAGCCAAAAAGGAAATTGCTCCGGGAACCATTATTGATAAAGGAATTGGTTCATTTTTCGTGCGTGGTGAAGTAGTTGAATTGGAAGGCAACGAAACCATGGTTCCAATTGGCCTCATGGAACATGTGCATATAAAGCGAAAACTGGAACCCGGACAGATGGTCACTTTTGATGATGTTGAGGTTCCTGAATCAATGGCTCTTAATGCCTGGAACGAAACAATGGCTGCACGAGCAATTATTACTGCTCGTTTTTAGTCATCATCACGACCGGCAATTATCTTTGAGCCAAATTTAACCACTTTGGCAAATAAAGGACTCTTTGCCAGGAAACGGCCTGTATTCATAACCGGATTTAATAGCACATGTGGAAAAGTTATAAAATGCGTGTAAGCTCCATGAACCTTATGGAGCTTACATCCTAAAGATTCCTTATAGCTCACCAATCCATCCTCGCCAAAATCTACAATGGAAACATTATAATATTTATATCCTTCTTTATGGATTTGGGTTATCAGATGGTGCTGTAAATAGTGCTGCAATCCATTGGCATAGGCAAACTCGTCGGCAGCAATCATAATCCCATACATCCTCTTGTCACGCACCAATGCACATCTTACACAGTGTATTTCTCCATCAACCTCCAGATAATAAAGTCGAAGTAACCCCGCAGCAAACAGCTTATCTACCGCTTCTTTACTCATGTTTTTATATGGGTAAGGATAGTATTTTCCGTTAAATTTTTCATTCCTTATCCTCTGTGTTTCAGACAACAGCTCATGTAGTTTATCCAGAATGCGTTGAGAAGTCTCCTCATGCAGCTTTGGTTCCAGCTTAGCGGCCTTTCTGGAATTGTACTTGATTGATTTGCTAAACTTCAGCGGTTCTTCTTCATTTTCCAGGAATCGCACAAATTCACGATTTGTACGATGAAAAAAACCTTTGGCTTTACACTTCCATTGATACTGCTGGTCATAATATAGCATATCAATTTTTGAAAGGCCTTTTCTTTTGGCAAATTTTAATAGTGGCCTGAGACATTCATTGTATAACTCCTCGCTTTTTTCTATTAATGCCGGACCTGCATAGAAATAAAAATAGCGACCGGTAATGCGGCTACCGTACTCTACAAGTCCTGCAATTTTAGCTACCACAGTGCCACCTCGTTCAAAATGCAGGTAAATGATCTGCTTCCCATCGGCCACAGATTCCATAAAAGCCGACGTTAAAAAAAGACTATAACAATAATCAGACAAACCTGATTCATACTCCTCTTTCGATACCTCTTTTACCCTGATTTTATCTTTTACCCTAACCATGGTCATAGTTCTTTGACTTTAAAACATTTATTTAAAGATAATTTCTATATAAATCTCTTCAGGAAACCAATTACCCCCTTATCTGATGCAGGGAGTTTGCGTCCTAAATTTAATAACGGGTTCAGAAATTTTTGGGGATAAATAAGAAAATTGGTCGTAGAACCACTGAGTTCAATCTTTTCAGCACCCATTGAACTTTTATATTTTTCAATCCCTGCATTTCCATCATCTCCAGTTCCTCCACCCGGGTTATAATATTTAAACCCTTCATTTTTAAACTTTTCAATAAAGGAATGGTCAACCAGTGAAGAGAGCCCATTTTGATATGCAAAATCATCTGAACCCATCAACAGACCATAAACCCGCCCATCCTGTTCAATGTTTAATACAACACAGTGAATTTCTTCATTTTCATCCACCACATAATGCAACATGCCGGCTTTACTTTGAACCAAACGAGTTATTGACCCCTTATTCATGAGTTGCAGATAAAAAGGGTTGTAATCGTTTCCATACTTTTGGATGCGAACCTGACGTGTATTCTCAAGTAATTCAAACAACTTCTCAAGAACTTCCAGAGAATTACTGCTGGATATTTTAACTCCAGCATTCAACGCCTTTTTTACGTTCTTCTTAAAACCTTTGCTGAAATGCAAGTTCTCGCCATTATTCAGGTTCACAACATATTCAAAGCGCCGGGTTTTAAAAAAACCAGCTGTATTGCACTCCATAGTATGCTGCTGGTCGTATGAGCCCAATACAATTCTTGCAATTCTTTCATGTTTTGCAAATTCTAAAAGAGCCAGATGAACAGAGTTATATAGTTTCTCATCATCAGATTTTAATGCCGGTGAAGCATAGCAATACAACTGTACGCCTTTAATTTTTCCGCCATTGATAAGTATACCGGATAGTTTTGCAACGATAGTGTCATCCATTAAAAAATTCAGAAAGACGGGACGAACCGACTTGTTGCAAACAGAGTTAACCCATTCGGGAGATAGAAACAGACTATATCTAAAACTATTTAAGTCAGAACTCCATTGGGTATCATCTACAAATTGAACTATTATTTGATTGGGAAGCTGCTCTCTGTTATATTCCATACACTTTAATTCTTAACAGAGTGAAATTACTTCATAAAAGGGAGATATTTACTTTTTTTACATGATTCCATAAATCATGTTTACTAACAGTAAGAATTAAGTGACCAATGTATATGCCCTATTTCTATTATCTTTTTTTTCCAATCGCCACTCCGAATTCATCTTCCTGGTACTCAAAAAGGTCAAATCCTGCGTCATTTAACTCCTCCTTAATCTCATCGGAATGATAAAATTTCACAAATTCAGGATCCAAACAATCCCCCCTTTCCACAGTCTCATTGCCCCGTATACGGGCAAAAAAGTTACCAACCTTTTCAAGCCGTTTAGAGTTAAGCCTCATCCATTTTGCAGGCCAATATGAAACAACAATAATCCCGTCTTTTTCCAGTACCTTTGAGGCCTTACGCAGCATATTTACACGTACATCGCGCCCTTTTACGTGAATGTAAGATCCCCAACCAATAATTACTGCATCATAGGTTTTATTGAGTTCGGGAAAATCATCCCTCTCCACAGGCTCAATGGCAAGTGGCAGGTTTTCCCTTTTAAAAAATTCATTGCCATTTTTTCTAAAAAGGCTATTGTATTCACAGCCGGCTACTTTAAACCCGAGTTTATGAAATCCATATAACTCTCTTCCACCACCAACTGCGGTAATATAAATGGTTTTTACTTTGGAAAAATATCTCTTAACAAACTGCTTTTCCCATTTATGCAAATGCTTATTGTGCTCGTCGTTAAAGTACTCTTTTCTTTCATCATATAAAATACGATCAATCTTAGCCAAATCATCGCGCTTAAACAATCCAAGACACATCCCGACTAGGAGACTATACGGAAACCTGAATATTCGTTTTGGCACCCAATTCTTTTTGTAAATTTTGTTGATGAAAATAAAAAATTTAATCATAGCAATATATTTATGGTGATTTTAATATAAAAACCATAGGAACTGTAGGAACATTTAAAGGGGAGTAGAAATGTACTCCAAAAATGGATTTTTAAGGATAACTGTATAATCGCTTCGAGATTATACAGTAGTTTAAAAGAGAACTTCAAGTTAAGAAAACAGTTCTATATTCTCATATCATCTTCCACCAACGAATTGAATTAATTGATCAAAACATAAAATGCTTTGATCAATTTTCATAATCAAATGTGATGATTGCTTGTTTACATTTAAAGTTGGAATAACAATATGCACTGTTAATCAAAAAAAGGATTCCATTGATATAAAAAGAGAGAATATGGAGCATATTCTTTCTACATTTGATAATAATATAACATGAAAAACTTCCAGTATGAGTCAGAATAACTCTTTGACCTTTGAGATATGTACCAATCAGACGAACCCCGAATGGGACCAATTTATATCCGGAATATCATCGGTATGTCATGAACAATCATCGGTTTGGGCCGACACCATGACGTTATCCGGTTGGAGTTCAGCCAGAGTAATAGTAAAAGAGAATGATAAGATTGTTTGCGGAGCGCAAATACTCACCATTGAAATTCCATTTTTCGGTCAATTTGGATATATCCAACAAGGTCCATGTATAAAAAGCGCCGAGAATGATGCCGTTAAACTATTGATTGACCAAATCAAAGAATTCACAAAAAAGAACAAACTTCAATTCACAACGGTTGATATGGCCTACAACCTTAAGGAATTACCACAAATTACCGAAGATAAAGATTTCTCACCACATCCCGATCGACTACCACCTGAAGCCCCAATTACAAGTACTTTAATTCTGGATCTTACTCAGGAATTGGATACAATAATGGCAGGTTTTAAATCGGGTAGGCGAAAAAGTATCCGCTCCGGATTAAAACATGGATTGGAAATCAGAACCGGTACAAGAAACGATATAGAACTACTTTTTGATTTAATAGATCAAACCTGTAAAAGAAGAGATACAAAGCCACTCTACCCGGACATCTCATTCTTGTATAAATTATGGGATACATTTGCTCCCAACAAATGGGTAGTCATGCACATTGCAGAAACAGACGGACAGCCGGTATGCGCATCGTTGAGTTTCACTTTTGGTGATACCTTCAGAAACAGCATCTGGGGTTGGTCAGGTGACTATGTGCATTTGAATGCTTCAGACGTTATCGATTGGAAAACCATTTGTTGGGCTAAAGAAAATGGCTTTAAATATTATGATTTTGTTCATCTTGATACCATCTCTGCCAAAGCTATTTTGGCAGGCAACAACCATGTAACAGAAGAAATAAAGGAACGCCCCCATTACGGTTCAACCTTTTATAAAATGCGATTTGGTGGAGATGTAATATTTTATCCTGGAGTTTATTCTTTTTTCCCTTCGAAATTCAAAAAACTGCTGTTTACTGTCTCAGCAAAATACCTGTTGAACAATTCTTTAATAAAAAAAATCATCAGAATAATCAGAAACAAAGCGTCTCATAAAAACTGATTTATGAACAAAAAGGAGAAGCTTAAAATATCTACAGAAATTTGCACCTCAACTCCAAGCCCTGAGTGGGATCAATTTGCAAGTTTAATGGACGGAGCAAGTTACGAACAAACCTCCCTTTGGGGTGATTTAAAACATTGGGATGGTTGGAAAGCAACAAGATTAATTGTAAAAAGAGATGATGAAATTCTTTGTGGAACACAAATATATACTATGGACATCCCGCTTTTTGGAAAGGTGGGTTACATCTCTCAAGGTCCTTGCTTTTCAGGTAATCAGGTAAATGGGGCTGTAATACTTTTAAAGGAAATTAAGAAGTTTGCCAGAAAACAAAAGTTACGCTATCTAACCATTGATATACATTACAAATTACCCAGATTTATAGATATTATTAAAAAAAATGGATTCAGACGACATCCGGATTATATCCCTCCTAATCCCAACATAAAAAGCACACAGGTCATTGATTTGCGTCAAACTGAGGAAGGAATCCTCGCCGGCTTTAAAAAGAATCGAAGAAAAAGTGTCAAAGAAGGACTAAAAAATCCCATCCAATTAAAGCCCGGCAAAAGAGAAGATATTCCGTTGTTGTTTGCTTTGGTTAATAAAACCTGCGAAAGAATTGGTGTTCAAAGCAGCTACCCCGATATCAACTATCTTTACGACTTATGGGACAAAATGCATCCTAATGGTTGGGTGACTATGTTAATTGGAGAGATAAACGGGGAAGTCGTTTCTGCATCTTTGGCCTTTACATTTGGCAACACATTTCGCGACACAATTTGGGGCTGGAGTGGAGAATATTCATCAGCAAATTTCTCAGATGCCATAACATGGCAGTTAATGCTATGGGCAAAGGAAAACGGATTCGAGTTTTATGACCTGGTTCAATTGGATGATGTTTCTGCAAAGGCTATTTTATCAGGCCAGGAGATAAATCAGGAAATTAAAAACAGGGTTCGTTTTGGCGCAACATTTTACAAAATGAGATTTGGTGGTGAAACCATATTCTACCCCGGAACTTATACCTGGTTTTCATCACCATTTATTAAATGGTTGTTACTATTCTCGTCAAAATATCTGATTCACAACCAGATTATCAGGAAAACAATTCGCATAATCAGGAAAAACCGCAGAAAAGAAAAACAGGTTCCTGTTTAACGTGGAAGTTTGATCTTATAGCTGGTTTCTGCCTTGCCTTCCGAGATGGCATTCAATCGTCGTTTTATCAGTCGCTTTCTTAAGGGCGAAAGATAATCCACAAATAATTTGCCTTCAATATGATCATATTCGTGCTGAATGATGCGAGCCGCAAAACCTTCGTAAACCTCATCGTGTTCAACAAAATTTTCATCGTCGTAACGAATCCTGATTTTACCGGGACGGGAAACTTCCTCCCGAATACCCGGAAGACTTAAACATCCTTCGGCTTCATTTACTTTTGAACCTTCAAACTCTACAATTTCGGCATTAATAAAAACCTTCTTAAATCCGTTCAGCTCAGGGAAATCTTCAGCCAGGTCATTACCATCAATTACAAACAACCGGATTGGGATGCCAATCTGCGGGGCAGCAAGTCCTACCCCATCAGCTTTGTACATGGTTTCCCACATATCTTCAATCAATTGAGATAAACCTTCATAATCACTGTCAATTTCCTCTGCCACTTTCCGCAAAACCGGATGGCCATATACTACTACCGGATAAATCATCTTCTAATATATAATCTGCTATTTATATTAATTACAGTGCGATTAGCAATTTTTACTTAGAGAACATACCTGCCATATACAAAACCGCCTTCTCATACAGCATACCTAATATCTCTTCACTTTGTATTACTTCAATCATTCTCTAAATCCAAACATAGCTCGAAAACTTTCACTTTACCTGCCCCCGTCCAGATAACTCTGCAAAATAATGGTGGCGCTTATTTTATCCACCATCGCTTTATCGCGTCGAGCCATTTTTTTCATCCCTCCATCAATCATGGCCTTTAATGCCAACTGACTGGTATAACGTTCATCTACCCATTTAACAGGTATTTGCGGGAATTTGTTCTTTAAACTATTCACAAAGGGGCGAATATAGTTCATTGATTCAGAGTCTTCACCGTTTGCCTGGCGCGCGTACCCCACAACGAACAACTCCACCTCCTCTTTTAAAAGATATTCTTTTAAAAACGGCAGTACATCATGCACCTGTAATGTTGTAATCCCATTTGCAATAATTTGCAATGGATCGGTGGCTGCAATACCTACCCGTTTTTTTCCTACATCAAAGGCCAATACACGTGCCAAATTCCTAATTTTAAATAATTGAACGTGCAAAATTACAGAAAATATTGGAGAATGAAGAATTTTGAATCAGACACAAAAAAGCCGCCCCTTAAACGGGGGCGGCTTTGATTTATCTCAGTTATAAAAACTCTATAACTACTTACGACTGCTTAATATTAGCCTGGGCCGCAGCCAAACGTGCAATAGGCACACGGAAAGGAGAACAAGAAACGTAGTTCATTCCTGCTTTTACACAGAACTCAACCGATGAAGGCTCACCTCCGTGTTCACCGCAAATACCGATTTTCAGGTTATTACGTTTGCTTCTTCCTTTTTCAATACCCATTTTCACTAACTGACCAACACCTTCTTGATCTAACACCTGGAAAGGATCGTGCTTTAAAATTCCTTTTGCAATGTACTCTGGTAAAAATTTACCTGCATCATCACGAGAATATCCTAAAGCCATCTGAGTTAAATCGTTTGTTCCAAATGAGAAGAACTCAGCTACCTCTGCAACTTCATCAGCAGTAAGAGCAGCGCGAGGAACTTCAATCATTGTACCTACAAGGAAATCAATAGATTCGTTACGCTCAGCAAATACTTTTGCGATGGTTTCTCTTACTATGCTCTCTTGAAATTTCAACTCTTTAACGTTACCAATAAGAGGAATCATAATTTCAGGTAATGTAGAAATTCCTTCCTTCTTAAGATCCAGAGCGGCTTCAATAATAGCACGAGCTTGCATTTCAGTGATTTCAGGATAAGTGTTACCTAAACGACAACCTCTATGTCCTAACATTGGGTTAAACTCATGTAAGTCTTCTACCTTTTGTTTAACCGTTTCAACCGAAATACCCATTTCTTTAGCCATTTCAGCCTGGTTTGCCTCTTCGTGAGGAACAAACTCATGCAATGGTGGATCTAATAGACGAACGGTAACAGGTAGTCCGGCCATTACTTTGAATACATCATAAAAATCTTTGCGCTGAATTGGCAATAGTTTCTCAAGAGCTTTTCTTCTTCCGGTCTCATCGTCAGCCAAAATCATTTCACGCATAGCCTTAATACGCTCTCCTTCGAAGAACATGTGCTCAGTACGACAAAGACCAATACCTGCAGCTCCAAATTTCAATGCCACTTTACACTCTCTCTCAGTTTCAGCATTTGTTCTTACATCGATCTTACGGAATTTATCTGATAAATCCATAATTTCGCCAAAATCGCCACTTAATTCAGCATCAATAGTAGCAATCTTTCCTTCATAAACCTCACCGGTAGAACCATTTAGAGAAATCCAATCTCCATCATTATAAGTCTTACCTTTTAGTTTAAGAGTTCTGGCTTTGTAATCAATAACACATTCACCTGCACCAGATACACAGCATTTACCCATTCCTCGAGCTACTACAGCAGCGTGAGAAGTCATACCTCCCTTTGCAGTCAAAATTCCTTTTGCAATATCCATACCTTCTAAATCTTCAGGAGAAGTTTCGATACGTACCAATATTGAAACCGGATATTTTTTCGCCTCATCGGCATGGAAAACAATCTGCCCGGTAGCAGCACCCGGAGAAGCTGGTAATCCTTTTGCTATAACGTTAGCTCCTTTTATGGCTTCTTTGTCAAATACAGGGTGTAATAACTCATCTAATTTATTGGGATCTTGACGCAAGATTGCAGTTTTTTCATCAATCATGCCCTCTTTAAGCATATCCATTGCAATTTTAACCATTGCAGCAGCAGTACGCTTTCCGCTACGAGTTTGAAGCATCCACAGTTTACCATCCTGAATGGTAAACTCAAGATCTTGCATATCTTTGAAGTACTCCTCTAATTTTCTTTGAGTTTCATTCAACTCTTTGTAAGCAGCAGGCATCGCCTCTTCTAATGAGGGGAATTTAGCAAGTCTCTCTTCTTCCGATACTCCCTGGAGTTTAGCCCATCTTAAACTACCTTCTTTAGTAATTTCCTGAGGTGTACGAACCCCGGATACAACATCTTCTCCCTGAGCATTAATTAAGTACTCTCCGTTAAAAATGTTCTCTCCTGTTGCAGAATCACGCGTAAAAGCAACTCCTGTTGCAGAGTTATCGCCCATGTTACCAAAAACCATTGCCTGAACGTTTACTGCAGTACCCCACTCTTCGGAGAATTGGTTCATGGCACGGTAATATTTTGCACGAGGATTCATCCAGCTGTCGAATACTGCACAAACAGACCCCCATAATTGCTCCCATGGATCAACAGGGAAATCTTGTCCCGTTTTAGCTTTTACTGCTACCTTAAATTTAGAAACTAATTCTTTTAAGTCATCAACAGTTAAATCTGTATCATTCTCAATTCCTCTTGAATGTTTCATTTCTTCCATGATTTCTTCAAAAGGATCAATATCCTCTTTTGACTCAGGTTTCATTCCCATTACTACGTCTCCGTACATTTGTACAAATCTGCGATATGAATCCCAAGCAAAACGCTCGTTACCTGATTTTTTTGCAATACCTTCAACAGCCTCATCATTAAGACCAAGGTTCAATACGGTGTCCATCATACCAGGCATTGATACTCTTGCTCCTGAACGAACGGACATCAATAATGGGTTTTCTTTATCTCCAAATTTGGTTCCCATTATTTTTTCAACATAAGCCATTGCAGCTTCACACTCTTCTTTTAATAGAGCAATTACTTTCTCTTTTCCTAATTGGTTATACTCTGTACAAGTATCAGTTGTGATAGTGAATCCAGGAGGCACTGGCACTCCAATCAAATTCATTTCAGCAAGATTTGCTCCCTTACCACCTAGCAGATTCTTCATATCTGCTTTTCCTTCGGCCTGTCCGTTACCGAAAGTATAAACACGTTTTTTACTCATAACTGTTTTTCTTGTTTGTTGGTTATATTGAGTTGATTACTTAATTATTTCATTATCGATTTTTTGGCACTACAAATTAACTGAATTTTTCTCACTTTTTAACTACCTTTTGTAGTTAATCGTGATTTAACCAAATCACACTATAATTGAGCAACTTAATCAATAATCCACAGATAAAAGTGCCAAACACTTTTTGCTAAAAATAATTAAGCTATCTTAAAAAAAGAGTACTACACATTAATCACTTTAAAAACTGTTTACAAGCAAAGATTTGAACCAAAGTGTAATTGAATTTCATAAAAAGAGCTCCAAACAATTATATTGTTTGGAGCCCAACAGAAAATAAATTTCACAACTTTATTTAACAGGGTAATGATTTTCGAATTCAGATGCTTTCATTAAAAAGTCAACATACTGTGCTCGTTTATAAGCATATGGTTGTTTCAAACTTGTTTTCGACATTTTTCCTTTAAAATCATCAATTGATGAATATCCCTTTTTGTTCATCCAATCCGAAAGTTCATTAAGAATTGTGTTAATGGCAGAAGTTCCATTCTTATATAAAGTACTTACAACTTGAACCGCATCAGCGCCAGCAAGAATTGAAGCAGCAACATCTGTGCCTTTTAATATTCCGGTATTTGCTACCAAAGACCCTTTTACCTGACCAGACAACAACCCCATGTATCTAAGTGACAATCTGTTGTCACCATCTTTGCTTAAATTATATGGCATTTGCAGAACCTCTTCCCATACATCAATATCAGGTTGAAACAATCTGTTAAAAAGCACATATCCATCAGCTCCAATTTCCTCTAGTCGTTTAATAAAGGCCAATGGATTTGTGTAATATGGGCTCAATTTAACAGAAACAGGAATTTTCACTTTACCTTTTATCTTTTTTAGTACCTCAACCTGCAAATTCTCAATTTCATGCGGATCCTTATCCGCATCTGTTATAGTGGCATAGAAATTAAGTTCCAAAGCATCTGCGCCAGCATTTGCCAAATGCAATGCATACTCTTCCCAACTCTCTTTGTAAATACAATTCAAACTCGCAATAACAGGAATTGAAACATTCTCCTTTAACTCCTTTAACGCAAGCAAGTGCGCTTTGGGTCCTGAATGCTCGATGTTAGGAAAAAGATTCAACATTTCTGCATGTCGATCATCATACTGATGTAAATCTTCACTCAATTGGGCGGCTTCAAGATTAAGCTGCTCCTCAAATAAGGATTTAAACACAATGGCAGAAGCTCCTGCCTCTTCTAATTCTTTGGCTTTCGAAATGTCGAGTGAAAGATTACAAGCACCCACAATGACTGGGTTCTTCAATTTTAGTCCAAGGTAGTTGGTTGAAATATTCATATCTGATAAATTTAAGGGATTAACGATAAAATCTGCGATTTTTCTCTACACAACTAACAAATTACAAACAAAAAAGTTTACATGCCAATATATAGGGAAAATAATGGTATTCAGAAAAGTAAAATACAAGTACAGGAATCGAATGAAACTTATTGCCTATTTGGACAATAACTCGACATTTCGTTTCAATTGAATTAGAAAATGTAACATCTCAAAACCCAGCAACATACATTCAACAATATACCAACAGTCATAAGGTTCAGCGTTCATTGGTCAATAAAAAAGGCTGCCATCAGGCAGCCTTTTTAAAATGCATATATTAAGTTTCTTATTCCGAGTTCATCGAAATAAGAAACTCTTCGTTGGATTTTGTTTTGGACATTCTATCACGAATAAACTCCATGGCCTCAATAGAGTTCATATCGGCAAGGTAGTTTCGTAATATCCAGATGCGATTCATGAACTCCTTATCAAGCAGCAAATCTTCGCGACGAGTGCTTGAAGCAATGATATCCACAGCAGGATAAATTCTTTTGTTTGAAAGCTTTCTGTCCAACTGCAATTCCATGTTACCAGTACCTTTAAACTCTTCAAAAATAACTTCATCCATTTTTGATCCGGTTTCGGTAAGTGCTGTTGCAAGTATGGTCAATGACCCGCCACCTTCGATGTTACGAGCAGCTCCAAAGAAACGTTTGGGTTTATGAAGTGCATTGGCATCAACTCCACCGGACAGAACTTTTCCGGAAGCAGGTGAAACAGTATTATATGCACGTGCAAGTCTGGTAATGGAGTCAAGCAGAATAACTACATCGTGACCACACTCAACCATTCTTTTAGCTTTTTCCAGTACTATATTGGCTACTTTTACGTGTCGTTCAGCAGGCTCATCAAAGGTAGAAGAAATCACTTCTGCATTTACACTTCTAGCCATGTCGGTAACCTCTTCAGGCCTTTCATCAATCAGAAGGATCATCATGTAAACTTCCGGATGGTTAGAAGCTATCGCATTTGCTACATCCTTCAACAGAACAGTCTTTCCTGTTTTGGGCTGCGCAACAATTAAACCACGCTGTCCTTTTCCAATCGGTGAGAACATATCCACAATACGAGATGAGAAACTGGCCTTTGGACCGCTTGTCAAATTGAATTTCTCATCGGGGAAAATAGGTGTCAAATGATCAAATGGAACCCGGTCACGCACATAATCAGGTGTGCGTCCATTAATAGACTCCACTTTAATAAGAGGAAAATACTTCTCCCCTTCTTTAGGTGGACGAATGGATCCCAAAACCATATCTCCGGTTTTTAAACCGAACAGTTTTATTTGTGATTGGGATACATAAATATCATCTGGTGAGTTGAGATAGTTATAATCACTGGAACGAAGGAAACCGTAACCATCAGGCATAATTTCAAGAACACCTGATGCAGAAATAATCCCTTCAAACTCGAAGGATTTATCATCGCGCCTATTGTGTTTATCAGACTGACGTTTATTTTGCGGCTGATTATCCTGACGTGGTGCACGATCATCGGAGCGCTCATTCCGGTTCCACTTGCGACCTGAGGGGTCGTCCTGACGTTTAGCTGGTTTACGATTATCATCACCCTCCTTCTTAGAAGGTTGAGGCTCTTTTGATTCAACGACATTGTCGGATTTCACAACCTCGTCCTTACTTTCAGGTGCTTTATCCCTCTTTACGTTTTCAGGTGCTTTAGCAGGCATATTCACCGGCTTTGGTTCTGCACCTTTGTCAGCGTCCGGCTTAGGTGTCTGCTTTTCTGATACATTTCGCACATCAGGTTTTTTCACTTGAACAGCAGCATCTTGTCGGACATTCTGTTCTGAACCTTCATTCTCCTTGTTCTTACGGGGAGTTCTGGTTCTGCGGTTTCTATTATCCTGTGCACCTTCTGATGGAGCTCCTGGGCTTTTGGCTTTCTTTTCAGACGCCTTAATTGCTTGTGTATCAAGGATCTGATAAATCAACTCTTGCTTTTTAAAGGATTCTACACGCTTAATTCCCAGATCCTTGGCAATGGAGCGCAAATCCATAAGCAACTTCTTATTCAATTCAAGAATATCATACATAACTTGTTCTTGTACTTTTATTTAATCGTAAAAAATCTATTTTTTAATTTGAATCTGTTTTCAGAATTCGTGTTAACTCTTAACCCCATTAACTATTTTCTGCAAAACAGATGCATTGGTTTAAACAATTACCAACAAAGGTTAAAGATGTGTGTCATATTGCCCACTTATCAATGCGCATTCCAATACCGATTAATCATTCAGCAGGAAACCACAATATAATAACGGAAACAGTATTAAGTCATTGAAAGCAACTATAGAACTATAAATAAATGATATACAAAATCCCCAGTCCGGCAATGTTAATAATACAATGGAAAGAGAAAGGGGAATATTTCGATGTGTTATGATCAGATTACGAATGTATATCAGTGTGAACAATGAAAACCCTATCGATTTTCATTGCAAACATAAACAATATGAATTAACCATCAAAATTTTATATTATTTTTTAATTGAAAAAATCGGCTTATTTATATTGATTATTGGCAAATCTCCGTTTAAAGCCTGTAAAAAGAGCCTTTAATGATGAAACAAATACCTAAAATAATAGTTTTACATCTAATAAAAAAACAACGAAATCAGCCACACAACTAACCGCCTGCTACAAAACAAGTTACTACTATAAACAAAGTGTACCTTAAAAAAACATGAAAAAAATAAACCTGAACTATTTTTTTTTGTTAATATTACAAAGCCTATTATAACCGAACAAGACCTAGCTGGAATATGAGACAACTCAAAATAACAAAACAAGTAACTAACAGAGAAGCTCCTTCATTAGACAAATATCTCCATGAAATTGGTAAAGTGCAACTAATTTCAGCAGAAGAAGAAGTAACCCTGGCAAAAAAAATAAAACAAGGAGATCAGTTGGCTCTTGAGAGACTGATTAACGCTAACTTGCGTTTCGTAGTTTCTGTGGCAAAACAGTACCAAAATCAGGGTTTAAGTCTTCCGGATTTAATTAATGAAGGTAACCTGGGGCTGATAAAAGCAGCACAAAGATTTGATGAGACAAGAGGTTTTAAATTCATCTCCTACGCCGTATGGTGGATTAGGCAATCCATTCTACAGGCTTTGGCGGAGCAAGCCAGAATTGTAAGACTACCTCTTAACAAAATCGGAAGCATCAATAAGGTAAACAATACCTTTTCAAGATTAGAACAAGAGTTCCAAAGAGAGCCTACATCCTATGAAATAGCTGATATTTTAGATATGGCTCCAAAGGAGGTAAAAGAAGCTCTGAAGGTTTCATCCCGGCATGTTTCAATGGATGCTCCACTTAAATCTGATGAGGAAAATACACTTTACGATGTATTGTTATCTACTGAGGCTTCAAGCCCAGACTCACATCTCCTTGACGATTCCCTTCGAAGAGAAATTGAGCGCTCACTATCCACTCTTTCTCCACGAGAAGCAGATATTGTAAAGCTTTATTATGGACTAAATGGAGAGCCACCATACTCACTTGAAGAGATTGGCAAACTTTTTAATCTAACGCGTGAACGTGTTAGACAGATTAAGGAAAAAGCAATTAAACGTTTAAAACATACCTACAGAAGTAAAATTCTCAGATCCTATTTGGGAGAATAAATTAAGTACTCAGAAAAAACACAATCAATAACAGACATGCAACGATTGGTAGCACCATCTCTATTGGCCGCAGATTTCACCAATTTAAAAAGGGACATAGAAATAATTAATAACAGTGAAGCCGACTGGCTTCACATGGATATTATGGATGGAGTTTTTGTTCCGAACATTTCGTTTGGAATCCCCGTGGTTGAAGCCGTTCACTCCATATCAAAAAAGCCGCTGGATGTACATCTTATGATTGTACAACCAGAAAGATACATCGAAACCTTTAAAAACGCAGGAGCTCATCTTTTAAATGTTCATTACGAAGCTTGTTCTCATCTTCACCGCACCATAGAATCCATTCATAATGCAGGAATGAAAGCCGGCGTAACTTTGAATCCGCACACCCCGGTTCACCTCCTCGAAGAGATTATTACAGATCTTGATCTGGTGCTGATCATGTCTGTAAATCCCGGATTTGGAGGACAAAAATTCATACCCGGGTCTTTCGAAAAAATTCGAAAACTTAAAGAACTGATTCTGAAAAGAAACAGCAAAGCACTCATTGAAGTTGATGGTGGCGTGGATGATACCAATGCCAAAGCATTGGCAGAAGCCGGAGTAGATGTTTTTGTTGCAGGTAGCTATGTTTTTAAATCAGAGAACCCGGCCGAAGCAATCAAAAAAATCAAATACCCGGTTTAATCTTCAGGTCAACCATCCAGGTGTATTTAACTACCTCTCTGATTATGAATAAATTGTGGAGCTGCGGGGAATCGAACCCCGGTCCAAACAAGCAAGCCATATGCTTTCTACATGTTTAGTCGGTTATTGGTTTTCGTGAGCCGTTTGGGAACAGACACCCGGACGACCCCTTAGCCTTTTAATTTTTACCGAGACACCAAGGCAATGTTTCAGCTATTCCCGAAATTCCCACACCTCCGGATCGGGCCGCCTCAGGAATTGGCACCCGGGAGATGTCTCGTCCCGGCTCCTAGAGCCTGGGATAATGCCAATCTACTATGCTTCGATTAGGCTGCGAGAGCGTAATTAGTTTCGCCAGTTAAAAAAGTTGAGATCCTGGATTTACGAGCCGGTATCCCATTGCTCGACATGCTTACATACCACTTAGTCATGCTGTCAAATCCATGTCAGCCCCAATGTTATGTTGGTCAGAGATGCAAAATTACAAAAAACATTCGCATCAACTACTATTCATCAGAAATTATGCCAAAAATTAATTTACATTAAAGATTCAGAGATGCAATTTTTATGTTTACAGGTAAATACATAATCAGGAAATAACTATCTTTAATTGTAAAATATTTATCAAAAGTCTTATGAAACCATCTATACTCATTCTCGCAACATCTTTGATTTTAACAGTTGCATGTAATTTCAAATCAGAAACACAAATATCAACAATAGAGAACTATAAAATAACTGACACAATGACCATTGATTTATGGAGTGGGAACAGAACCACTTCCAGGCAAACATACGAAAGAGATGTCCTGTTTGCCATACTTACAGCCACCCGCGAAGAATTTGGGATTTGGAAAATCGTTGAAACAACGAAAGACTACACAGAAATTGAAGAATCAAATATTTTTGATGAGTTCAAACATGATTTGACTGTTACCGTTGCCGGGAATGTTAAATTTGAAAACAGAGAGAAAATCGTGATACATAAGCCCATTATGAAAGGCTTATTGGGTTTTAGAGTTTTAATTATAAACGAAGAGGATCAGACCACTTTCAGCGAGGCTTCAAATGCCAGAAATCTTAAAAACCTCAGACATGGAATTCCATTAACATGGGCTGATGCAGAACTTTTTAGAAGCAATGGCTTTTCTGTGGTAGAGGAAGGGGATTTCGATGGCTTATTCGATGATCTAAAAAGCAGAAAATTTGATTATACTGCATTTGGAGCTAATGAGGTGAATGATGTATTTCAAGAAAGAGCTGCAAAAACTAGCGGATTAAAAATTGAGGACAACATCATAATTTATTATCCATTCCCTTTGCTGTTCTACATCAATCCAAATAACAAACTGCTGGCCGAAAGAGTCAAAAGAGGATTGGAGATCATCTCTGAAAATGGGACACTAAACTTGATATTCGAAAAACATTACAGTGAGATACTGTCATCAATTAATTTCACATCAAGAGTTGTTTTTGAATTAGAGAACCCAAAACTACCCACCGAATTAAAAGACTTCAAATCGGATCTTCTCCCACTTTACAATGGTCATTAAGAGACTGTTTAAATTTGTATCTAATAAAATTAATAGATTTTTAGATACTATCCCGAGGGTTTCGGGATTAGACCGACAGACAAGCCAAAATAGAAAGCCAGTTGTGTCTATTCATGTGTCTAAAAATTTGTTTTTCAATGGCCACATGGAACTCGCCATAATAGTCATACCCCTATTTGAGAATTGGTTCTCATGGCTCGTTTCATCTTTCTTAACTATTCTATCTGTCTAAATTCTATAGATCTATAATCTATAAAAATCCTTAGAAACTAAATTAAACAGTTACTAATTATTTCTTAAAACCAATATCAACCGACGGGTCAGAAATACTAAAGCGATGAAAGAGGTTGCGAGCATGGTCACAACTCTGAAAATGGATAAGGAATCTGATCTGGAGATGGCTCCAATCAATGGCATAAACAAACCTGTGAAAGCAAGAAAAGTTAAAACCACAGCAAATGTGAGCCACTTCGTGCTTTCTCTGTAAACTTGTTGATTAAATGCTAACAATAACCCTCCAAGAAAAACAGGAATCAAAGCAGTAAAAGAAGGATTATCGGATTGAACATACGCCCAAATACCGAAAATTATGAGTACAAACGCATTGACTAAGCTGATTTTATGTGCTTTCATTCTTATACAATTTATTTAATGTAAGTAAATCTACATGCGGAGGAAGGTTCAGTCTGCTATAAACCGATAGAATCAAGAAATTGTTCAGAGGATGAATTGAATTATTTTGCAGATGGAATGGAGAAACTGATGCTGGTTCCTTTTCCAACCTCACTGGCAACTTCCAATTGTGAACCATGCTTTTCAACAAATTCCTTACATATTAAGAGACCTAAACCACTGCCCTTCTCAGACTCTGTTCCTGATGAGGAGCCATTCCCATTTCCTTCAAACAAGCTCTCTAAAGCTTCCTTACATATACCAATACCGGTGTCTGAAACAATAAACCTAAGAGCGTTACCATTTTTGGTGGTTTCAATTTGCACAACCCCTCCTCGGTTGGTAAACTTAATGGAATTGATGACTAAATTGCGTAATGTGGTTTTAATCATATCCTCATCGAGAACCCAGAAGCCGGAATAATGATCAGCTAATTCAACGCGTACTTCCTTACCTTTTGCCATTGAACGACAGAAATCAAGCACTTCGTTACACATATCACCCACTTTGACGGCCTTGGGAATCATGGAGGTTTTGTTCCACTGGTTTGAGGTCCATTCAAACAAGTTATCCAGCAGATTGTAGGCATCATGCGAAGATTGCTGAATGTGTTCAAGAAAAGTTTTTATCTGCTCCTTATCAACTGAATCAAAATTTGCCACCATATAATCGGCAAATCCAATAATTACAGATAACGGGCTTTTAAGATCGTGAGCAATGACAGAAAATAGTTTATCGCGGGTTTCTACAAGTTTTCTGAGCATCTGTTCCTGCTCTTTTTGTCTTGTTATATCGTCGATTGTGAGCAAAACATAGGGGTTTTGCTCAATTACAACCCGATTGGCAGAAATCAGCAATTTATAGGTAAATGGAATTCCATCCCGGACAACGGTAATGGACCCTTCTTGTTTTTCAATATCAATTGAAGTGCTAAAAACCTGGGAAAACAAATTCCTGAGATCACATCTGGCGCATTCCTCGGTGCAGCCGCATACAGCATTTATATTTTCATGAAGGTTAACACACCTAAGAGCCTCCCCTGCAAGCAATCCCATTACCTTCTCGTTGCCGGCACCAACTAACTCACTACCTGCACGATTAATCCTCACAACCCTTCCCTCCCGATCTACAAGAATCAGAACAATTGCTGCATTATCAAATATGGCAAGCAATTCATTCTCTGGCAATCGGTTTCTGCTATATTCCAACATCGAACCGGCTTTAATTTAAAAAGAAATGTTTGATACAAATTGACCAAACCCATTCAATGACAAAATTAATATTTTAAACTAAAACATCCCAATTATATTCAAAATGAAATACTTATTCGATATTTAACTACATTTATTCAAATATTTCACAATATAACTTACAAGCCCGACTTCTTTCTATACTAGAAAAAATCCACTTATAATCAATGACATTGCATTCATATGAAGACCTTATGGTAATAGAAAATATAATTTATGGGTAGAAGAAAAATTAGACAGCACATGCTTTGATGTCATGAGTCAGTATAACGAACAGCTTAATGACACGGAGAGTCTTTGCTATCTTGCGACTTTGAGAGCGGCACTGGCAATCGAATCCAGAGGTAAAATTTTACTATGCGCATCCAGTTTAATTGCTTCATGCGGCATGCCAAAAACAACACAACTTGCTTCATCCTGCGCAATGGTGAAAGCACCGGCTTTTTTCATTTCCAGCAACCCTTTTGCGCCATCGGCACCCATACCAGTCATAATAACCCCAACCGCATTTGCTCCTGCATTAATGGCAACAGATCGGAATAAAACATCCACACTTGGGCGGTGACGATTCACCAGAGGACCATCAATAACCTCCACGTAATAACGGGCTCCGCTTCTTTTTAAAAGGGTATGTTTGTTCCCAGGAGCAATCAGAGCTCGCCCTCTGATCACACTATCATTATTAGAGGCTTCTTTAACAGTAATGGCACATAATTCATTTAACCTGTTGGCAAACGAACGGGTAAACTCTTCCGGCATATGCTGAACAATAACTATTCCGGGACTGTCGGCAGGCATGGATTGCAAAAAAACAGTCAATGCCTCTGTACCACCAGTAGAAGCACCCATTGCAATTATTTTCTCGGTGGTTTGTATCATGCTGCTTCCTTTTAGGGAAGGGATAACAGCATCGGCTGAAAATTTTGGTTCAACCTTAATGGAGGGAACAGCAAAACCGGTTTTTCGTTTAAGCTTTGCGCGCGAAGCAGCCTTAATGGCATCACAAATTCTTATTTTAGACTCCTCTATGAACTCTTTGGTGTTCATTTTAGGTTTCGTAATAATCTCAATGGCACCATATTCCAGTGCTTTTAACCCGGTTTCGGTGCCTTCGGCAGTTAAACTAGAAATGATGACAACCGGTATGGGATGTTGACTCATGATCCGACGAAGAAATGTAAGCCCGTCCATTCTGGGCATTTCAACATCAAGTGTTATGACATCGGGAACCTCATCCAGCATTTTGCGCGCAGCCACAAACGGATCAGAGGCCGTTGCCATTACTTCCATTGAAGAGTTGGAATCAATTATGGAAGCGAGCGTTTGCCTCACAACCGCTGAATCGTCCACTATCAGCACCCGTATTTTTTTGCCTTGTTTCAATTAAATGGTATTAAACAACTAACCAAACTACTTATACCTTTTTAAATATTGTAGGCCTAATTGCTTTTAACGGAAGCTGCATTCCAATAAAAGACTCTGAATGGCCATGAATGATGTAACCTCCCGGCTTTAGATAGTGACAAAGTTTATTCACCACCGACTCTTGTGTTGGTCTGTCAAAATAAATCAACACATTCCGACAAAAAATCAGGTCATATTTTTCAGGCATATTATAACCATCATCCATGAAATTTAACCGGCTGTATTTTATTTTTTGCCTTAATTCAGGAACCACCCTGTAGGTTTTCCGGGCAGGATCTTTGCTTTTCATAAAGTACTTTCGAAGGAGATTTTCCGGCACTGCGGGCCTCACTCGTTCTTCAGTGTAAACGCCATTTCCGGCCATCCTGAGTATATGGGTAGAGATGTCTGTTCCATGAATAGTATAGTCAAACTTGTGAGATTCGCTTAAAAACTCATTGATTACCATCGCGGTTGTTACCGCTTCTTCCCCACTTGAGCAAGCTGCACTCCAGACCTTAAAAGTCTTTCCATTATGACTCAATGAAAACTCAGGCAGAATAGCATCTCTCAAAAAATTAAAATGAACCGGCTCTCTGAAAAAATCTGTTTTATTGGTACTGATCACATCAAAGATGTGAACGACTTCAGTTTGAAAACCTTCATCGCTAAAAGCATATTTTACGTAAGCGTCGAAAGAACTCATGTTTAGTTCACGTAAGCGTTTCTTTAAACGCGATTGAACCATGACACGCTTAACAGGAGGCATTTTTATTCCTGTTTCATTCATAATTAACCGCGCAAGCTTATCGAAATGCTCCTCAGACAGTTCTGCTTTATATATATCCCTAAGATTAACTATTGCCATATACTAATATAAGTAATTAAAGATATAATGTCGTTTAGGTAATGAAAAATTATATTCGCCTGCGCTCACCCTTTTATTCCCCAAGGGGATGCCAACCCGCGCGCATAAGGTTTTTTGGGGGGATTAAGGGGAGCGGGAAGGAAAAATTCCTTAACTAAACGGCATTGATTAAAGATATCTGATTCGACAATAAAAACAAGCAATGAGGTTTAAAATATGCATTAAAAACATACCACAAAGAACACAAAGCATTTCACCTAGTTCGCAAAGGAGGATAAATCAAAATTTAACCTCAATTCAACTTTGTGATTTCTTTGTGATCCCTGTGGCTATTTCAAATTATAAAAGTGACTTAATATATCAAGAACTAAAATCTTTGAAAATCATCGTCAGTCACTTCAGATGAGGCCATTTTCAGATCCACACCTTTAATCTCTTTATACGGCTCATGAATTGCTTTCTGTCCTGATGTATGATTAGAAAAACCATTGGATTTTTTCTTACTGCTCTTTTTAAGCTGTTTGCGGCGATCATTGTTTTCAAGAATAAAGAATGAGACCACCTCTTTCATTTGTTCTGCCTGACCTGACAATTCTTCAGAACTGCTTGCCATCTCTTCCGATGCAGCTGCATTTTGCTGAATTACTTGGTTCAGTTGCTGGATGGCATTATTCACCTGATCGGCTCCAGTATTTTGTTCCATACTGGCTGCTGCAATTTCCTGAACAAGCTTGGCCGTTTTTTCAATTTCAGGTACAATATCAGCCAATTGTTTGCTTGCCTCATCCGAAATTCTGACTCCATTTTCAGACAATTCATCAATTTCTTCGGCAGCAATCTGACTGCGCTCGGCCAATTTGCGCACTTCTTCGGCCACTACGGCAAAGCCTTTTCCATGTTCTCCGGCACGTGCTGCTTCAACAGCAGCATTTAGTGCCAACATGTTGGTTTGATATGCAATATCACCAATGATAGATACTTTTTTAGCAATATCTTTCATGGACATCACAGCGATGCTTGTGCTTTCGGCTCCTTTCCTAATTCCGTTAACAGCCATGGTTGCAATTTTTTCAGTTTCCATGGCATTGTCGGTATTTTGCTGAATATTGGCAGCCATCTCTTCCATTGACGAAGAGACCTCCTCTGCCGATGAAGCCTGCTCGCTGGCTCCCTGGGACATTTGTTGAGAAGTACTGCTCATCTCCTGACTTGCAGAGGCAATATTGTCTGCACCACCAAGAATATCCCCAATGATATCACGTAATTGTTCAATCATTTGTTGTAAAGAACGAGCCAATTGTCCAATTTCATCTTTCTGATCAAGCAGATCCCCATCTACATCAATGGTTAAGTTTCCATTGGCAACTTCGGTTGCCAAATTCACTCCTTTGTTAATTCCCCCGGTAATTAATCTGGTAATCATAAACCCCAGGAAAAAAGCAAATCCCAGACCTGCAAGCAATGTAAAAATCATTAGTAAGTTGCTGGCTCTTATAATTCGGTCGCCATTAGACACTGCAATTTCAGAATTTCTAATATTCATTTGTACCATTTGCTCAATCAATCCATTTACAATCCCCAAATACCTGGCTCCATCTTCCATTTGAATTTGATCCATATTTGCAAACAACTCTACAGCTATCATTGCTTGGTCATTCAAAATGCTGAAATATCTGAATATTTCATCGGCAGCTGGCATCATTTGCTGCATATATACATTTTGAGCTGAACTCTGGTTACCTGCCCTAATGTGATTCATTATCTCAGCCACTGATCTGTGAAAGCGGTTATGATGTTCGTTCATGGCAGTAATTCCGGAGGTGATTACACTATTTGATGTAGTAAGGTTTGGGATCCATACTCCCAGGTTACAAGCAGTATGATCATCTCCTCCATCGAAAGGTCTCATAGTTTGAATGGCATTGGCAACTCTTACCTGTAAAGCATAATGATCCTTTTCGAACATTTCTAAATCTTTCAGAAACTCCATCGGATAGTGTATATCTAAGCGATTCAGGCGATCCAAATCAGCTTCAAACTGCTCATTTATTTGTCGCCAATCAAGAATTGCGATTCTGAGCTGCTCCCAAACTAACAATACATCATCTTCCATCGGCAAACTTTCAAAACGTTCAATAGCGGTGGCATATCTTTGTCTTGCCGCCTGCACATTTCGCATCTGTTCATTTCTTTGTTCAACTGTCAGGCTAGGGTTTAGCATGGTGCGCATTGAAACCATCAAGGACTCAATTGAGTTGTCTACTTCTTGAAGAGAAACTACAGCTGGCATTCTTTCGTCTGCAACCTCATGAAAAGAATTGCCGACATTTCTTAAGCTTACCAATCCAATAATTCCAACAATAAGAGCCACTCCTGAAACAATGGCAAATCCGGTAATGATCTTCTGTCCTATTTTTAAATCTCTGAATTTCATCTTTGTATCCTCCTGTTAAATTTTGGTATAAAGTCTATTTCATTGAAGCGGGGTCGGTTTCGACTGTAGCGTTTTCATTTATTACATGCTCCTTAACCATCGAAAGTTCTTTAATACTAACCTGATCTTCAGATGAAAAAACAGCATCCATGTTAAGCACGATAAAAAATTTGTCTTTAACGCGGGCCATATTTGAAATAAATTCCGAACGGTATCGGTTTCCAATATTTGGTGGAGGTAACAGATCTTCGCTCTCAAGCTTTAACACGGAGTGTACTCCATCCACCATCAAACCTACCATAACATCCTCTCCTCCAACGTTGATTTCGGTTACCAAAATGCTTGTGCTTTTTGTTTTTTCAATTGGCGACATACCAAATTTCACTCTGGCATCCACTACCGGAAGAACGTTTCCTCTCAAATTAATGACTCCTTTCATATAGTCAGGAGACCGGGGCACTTCAGTAATATTTGTCACCTCCAAAATCTTATGTACTTTGCTGACATGGAGTGCAAATATCTCCTCTCCCAATCGAAATGAGAGATAAGAATTGTTTTTGTTTGCGTCGTTGTTGCTCATAATCAGAATTTATTTTAGTTCATTAAATTCAGGGATTATAACATGCGGGTGCTGAAATAAAACACACCAAAACTATATGGCATGCTAACTACCGGAATTCTATTCCATCGCTTCGCGGATAAAAGTGTTAACATCAAGTACCAGGGCGATGGTTCCATCCCCCATAATGGTAGCTGACGAGATCATTTTTTGGCTGTGGTAGAGTTTCCCCAGAGGTTTCAGCACTGCTTGAATCTTTCCAATAACCTGATCAACAGAGAGCGCTATTTTAAAACCGGAATGGTTTACAACCACCATTTGGCAACGTCTGGGAATTTCTCCGTTAATCTGCATCTCCTTTCGTAAGTTGAAGAATGGATACTGAATGCCATCAAGAGTCATCACATTTAAAAAGTTGTTATCAAGCTTTTCGGAATCCATGGGATAGATGCGATCGGTTAAAGACAACGGAATGACATATTGAGTGTTAGCAATTCGCACCAGCAATCCATCAATAATGGATAACACCAAAGGCAAAGTGATGGTAATGGTAGTCCCTTGTCCGGGAGTTGACTCAATGGCTGTCTCGCCTCGTATTGCCAAAATATTGCGGCTTACCACGTCCATCCCCACTCCTCGGCCTGACACCTCGGTGATTTGATCCGAAGTTGAAAATCCGGCTAAAAACACCATATTCAGCAATTCCTGATCGGAGAGAATTTGACCATCGGAAATCAATCCTTTTTGAATGGCTTTTAGTCTGATTTTTTTTGGATCAATACCGGCTCCATCATCTTTAATTCTCAAAACCACATTGGCTCCTGAGTACTCTGCTTCAAGTCTGATTTCACCTTCAAGAGATTTACCCTGCTTCTGGCGAACCTCAGGAGACTCAATGCCATGGTCAATGCTGTTTCGGATGATGTGTAACAGTGGATCAGTCAGACTGTCGATCATTGTTTTATCCAGCTCCGTCTCGGCACCCGTCGCCACAAACCGCACTTTTTTACCGAGTTGTCCGCTTAAATCTCTCACCAATCTTTGAAAACGTGTCAGCATGTTTTCAATGGGAATCAAACTCATACTGAATGCGCTGTCCCGTAGGTTTCCTGTAAGCTTCTGTACTGTTTCAGTAACCATTTTCAGTTCCGGAATCTGGTATTTTGAAGATATTGAGTTTAAACGTTCCTGCGTAATAACCAACTCGCTGACCAGACTCATTAGTCCATCAATTTTGTCAGCTGAAACCCTGATGGAAGATGTGGATCGACCTTTACCATTGCTCTCTTTCACACCATTCAAAGCTTCTCCTCCAACCATATTCTCACGAGAATGAGATGCGACACTTTCTTCTCCGGCAAAGCCGGTAAAGTCTGACAACTCAATTTCATCGCTGGTTTTCAGGATTTCATCCAAACGCTTCTTAAAGCGTTTGTTTTTAAACAGATCATGTTTTCCTATGGAATGGATTTCAATGATACTTTCATCTTCCACAAACATAAACACATCAATAATGGCATTCTGTCCCATATCTGTTGATATAAACAGATCCCAGTAAACATATGATTTATCAGAATCGAAAGCTTCCAAATCAGGAACTTTTGCCATTCGGGGAATGGCAAAAAGATCTCCAAGGGATTTCAACTCTTCAAGCAGATATAATAAATTGGTTCCATATTTTAACACCATCGGTCCGGGATAAAAATGGATGTAGTAAGTCGTCATCTGCTTAATATCATCGTTTTCAACACCCGAGACTTTGATGTTTCCTACCGAACTCTTTACCGAGTTGATCATATTGAGTGTTTCACTTTGCAATACCTGATCGATTTCAAAGACTAAATCTTTATACTTCTGCAATGTATTCACGTCGTCCACCTGCGAAACATCCAATAAATCCCGCAAAAGATCCACCGAGTTTAAAGTAACCGTAAGTAAATCCTGCGATACCAATAATTTTCCCGACCTGATCATATCATAAATATTCTCAAGTCGATGCGTAAACTCACTCAGTTTATCAAATCCAAACATTGCTCCACCACCTTTGAGAGAGTGCATTACGCGGAATACCTGCTCCAAAAGTTCTTTATTATTGGGCGACAGTTCGAGCTCCAGAAGAGCTCGCTCCAAATCACTGATGCTATCGAGCGCCTCTTCTATAAACTTGGACTGGAAATTTTCAAAATTCGGTATCATTATAAAATCTGATTTAATTCTAGCGTAAAGAATTTAAGTTAAGTGGTTCACATCAGAGCATAGAAATCCTGTTCGCGTCACCACGTTAAATATATCAATATGTATTACAGAGTTTTAAACCGTCTCTTGCCGGGGATAAAGCTGAGCCACTCGTTTCAGTAACCCTTGAATATTTAATGGTTTGGTAAAAAAGTCGTCTGCTCCCATCTCTTTTAGCACCCTGATGGTATCAGGGTCGTTGAGTGCAGATACTATGATTACAGGGATCTTTCCATAAATCTCCTTAGATTTTAAGCGCTCCAACAGATGAAACCCTGAAATCTTAGGCATTAAAAGATCAAGAAGAATTAATGCAGGTTGTTGCTTATATATAAGATTCCACGCCTCGGTAGCGGACATGGCAGTTTGTGTTGGATAGTCCTCCTCAGCCAATACCGCTTCAAGTAAAACGTTATTGGTTTGGGAGTCATCAACAATCAGAATATAGTCATCGTTTATTTTCATAACTGAAGGGTTTTGGATTCAATTTTTCAAACTCATTTAAGGACTTTTGTGTGTGGCTCACACTTATACTTAATACGCCAAAGATAACAGGCAGGATTCATATATTTTGGTGATTTGAATTACCTCTGCAAGGTGATATATATCACCTTTTGCATACAACAACCTTATTGATTACTATATACACTTCTATCTTCAGGCCACAAAGGTTGACAGACAGAAGCAAAACCAAGAGTAAATCTTCAATGCAGATTTATTATAAATTTAAACAGCCTCTTATAGCATTTCTTCAATAGATTTCCATTCCAATATCATATCTTCAAACGTTTTTAACAATTCATCAGTCCGATGCTTGCGTTTCTCAAAACGCATAGCCATTTTTTCAAGTTCCGGTAAACAGAGAGTCGCTGCGGCTCCTTTTAAACTGTGGGCAACATCTGCTGCTTCATCGTATCTCCCATGATCAATAGAGTTTTTTATGCGTTGCAAATAGCCTGGGATACTTACTTTTGCAGCTTCTATTAATCTGTCATAGGTGGCGATACGTCCTCCGATCTTTTCCATCAGGAGGTCTCTGTTAAAATGATGATTTTGGGAAATTTTATCAACAATTGGACTATGTACCTCATTAAATTTAAGTGCCGGCATATGCTTCATCAAAAGTTTTGATAGTTTATCCAAATCAATTGGCTTGGTGACGTAAGCATCCATCCCGGCCTCTCTGCAATCGGTCAGTGTATCATCTTGTACTTTAGCAGTCAAAGCTATGATGGGAATCTGTTTCCCATTCAGTCTCTCTAAGTTTCGTATATCCCGTGTTGCTTCCAACCCCCCTAAACCAGGCATATTCAAATCCATGAGAATCAAATCCGGATTCTTCTCATTATACAACTCTACGGCTCTGTTTCCATTGTATGCTTTGACCAAAGTTGCTTTGGGAAACAACTGTAAAACTACCTCTGCTGTTAGTAACATATTTATATCATCATCTTCGGCCAACAAAATGGTAACTGAGTCCAGAGAATAGATGTTCTTTTTAACAGAGTGAGGGAACTTAATGTATGCGGATGATTTATTGGTTAAGAGCTCGTCTATTTTTGACAACACCCGGTAAAACTCATCGGGTTTTACCGGCTTTATAAGCTTCTCATAAATATTCAGTTTCTCATCTTGTTCAAATACTGTAAAATCATCAGATGAAGAACAGAGTAAAATAAAAGTTTGTTGTGCAGAGTTTTTACTGCTCATATCCATTATTTTCCTAATCACATCAAGACCATTGATGTAAGGCATTTGATAATCGACAATGATCAGATCGTTGTCGTGTTCTTCTGATACCATACGGATGGCATCAACTCCGTCCTCTGACTGGGACACCTTAACATTATGGTAATTCAGCATTTCCACAATTACAGACCTGGTAACGGGGTGATCATCCACAACCAAAACTTTCTTCAATCCTTTTAAATTTAAAACCGGCAAAGGTTCCGGATTGACTAATTCAAGTGCAAGATCGAAAAAGAACCTGCTTCCTCTTCCCGGATGACTATCCATCCGAATTTTACTGTTCATTTTCTGCAAGAGCATGTTGGAAATAACCAATCCTAAGCCCGATCCTCCATAACGTCGACTCGCTGAATTATCTACCTGAGAAAATGCTTTAAATAGCTTTTGTTTATCAATTTCAGAAACTCCAACTCCCGTATCCCTTACCAAAAAGCGAAATTTTGCAATTGAATTGGGTTTGTCTATCTCCAGAAGTTTAACTTGCAACTCAACCTCTCCTATTTCGGTAAATTTAATGGCATTACTGATCAAATTAATGAGCACCTGACGCAATCTGAGTTCGTCAGCCTTTACGCTAAAGGGTAAATCCGGAGCAATATTGAGAATAAGTTCCAAATCCTTTTTATGCGCATTGAATCGGACTATTTCTACGACAGTGTCCAGAACTTGAAACAGATCCACCTCTTCAGGAAAGAGTTCAAGCTTACCTGCTTCTATCTTTGAGAAATCAAGAATATTATTTATTAAGTCCATCAGAGATTTAGCAGACACATGGATGTTTTCCATGTATTTACGCTGGATTCCTGAAAGTTTTGTTCCGACTAACAATTCTGAGAAACCAATCACACCATTCAAGGGAGTACGAATTTCATGACTCATATTAGAGAGAAATTCACTTTTCGCTCTGGACGCAGCCTCTGCATCTTCTTTTGATTTCTTTAGCCGACTGTTCTCTGTCATTTCCAAGGTGATGTCGGTTAAGGTCATCAATAATCCAAATCCCTTTTCATCAACATCCATCTCCATTCGAAGCCATCTGGAAGTAATTGAATTGTAAAATCGTATGGAGCTTCTCCCGCAATCTTCAATCAGGTTCGCAATATCTGGTTTTTCTTCATTTTCCGGAATTAACTGATTCAGGTAGGACTGATAGTCAGCCAAACCGTCTCCTCTCAAACATATCCCGGTTAATGTTTCAGACGCACGATTTATCGACTCCAGTTTTAAACGACCATTTTCGTCAATGGAATGATAGATGTACCCAATCGGCAGAAGGTCTAATATCTTTGACTTTGTTCCCATTTTAAACCAAATCAGTTAATTTTTCTATTGATTATCGTATGGCAATTTCAAAAAACCATAAACCTTCTCCAAAAGAGAGCTAATGTTTATAGGTTTAAAAATGTAATCATCACATCCGGCATTAAATACACATTTTTGCTCTCCTCCCATTGCAAAAGCTGTTTGAGCAATTACCGGAACCGCCTGATCCTCTTCTTTTATAATTTTGGTGGCTTCCAGGCCATCCATTTGAGGCATTTTAATATCCATCAAAACCAGATCAATAAATCCATGACTTCGAAACAACTCTACAGCTTCGACTCCGTTTCTGGCCCAAAATATATCAAATCTTTCCCCATAAAAACTTCCCGTCAGGGCGTCCTTGATCAACTGATAATTGATTTCATCATCTTCTGCGATCAGCACATTGTAATGCTCTTTTGTGTATAAAGAGCCTATATCTACCTTTAAAGCAGAATCATCTTTCAACACAGGCATTTCAGGTAGTGCAAAGTAGAAGACAGAACCCTTACCTGGCTCAGATTCCAGAATAATCTCACTTCCCATTAGTTCAACAATTCTTGAAGCTATGGACAGTCCGAGTCCGTTTCCGCCAAATTCCCGGTTAACCTGCATGTCAGCCTGACGAAATGGTTGAAAAATAGACTCCTTATGTTCTTTATCAACTCCAATTCCTGTGTCTTCTACAAATAACACCCATTGATCTCCTCTCTTCTTGCAACCAAAAACGATTTCACCTTCACGAGTAAATTTTACAGCATTACATACCAACTTTTTCATCACCTTTTCAATATGCTGGGTATCGCCGGTAAATTTTATTTCTTCACCTACCGGGAATAATGTTTTTAACTTCACACCCTCATTGGTTTTGTCGCGGTACTGAATCAATACTTTCTGCAATATTTCTGCCAAATTAACCTCATCATGAACCAGAACAAGGTCTCCTGCTTCAAGTCGGGAGATGTCTATTATGTCATCAACTATGTTTAACAACTGATTTGTTGACTCAGAGATGTATCGAACATAGGAGTCCTTTCGATGATCTGACAAACCGGGGGTTCCTAACAGCTCTGAGAAGCCCAGAATACCATTCATTGGAGTCCGAATTTCGTGAGACATGTTTTGAAGGAAAGCTGTTTTAAGCCGGTCACTCTGTTCTGCTTTCTCCTTAGCAATAAAAAATTCTTTATTGAGATTTTCTAATTCAACATTGTGTTGTTTAAGTTGGTTGGTATAGTTTACAGACTCTTTGTAAAGCCGGGCATTCTCAATGGCAAGGGAGGCTTGAGCAGCCATCGACTGACAGATTTCAATTTCCGATTGTGTGAAGGTTCTGTTTTCATCATCTCCTGATAATATCAATAATCCAAATACACCATTGGCACTAACCAAGGGGATGTATAACATGATATTGACCCCAAGTTGGTCAAGTATTGCAAGTTCTTGAAATGAAAGTTGCTTAGAGTGTTGCTTTGAAATAGTTACAGGCTCTCCTGTTTCAATACATTGAGAAGCAAAATAATGGTCAGTTATTCTTGCTCTTTCCACAAACCCGGGCAGAGGTTGATTTGGCGCTGGCCACATGGATTTTATGCTGATAAAATCACCATCCTTTAAATATATTGCTCCCCCATCTAAATTAATCAACTCAACTCCTTTTTGTATAATTATGGGCAATAGAAATTCCTGATCAAGAGTTGAACTAAAGGAGCGACTGATTTCAAGCAGTGCTGCTAAATTATTGCTGTGTTCCATAATGGCACGTTGTGCCATTATGCGTCCTGTGATATCTTCTTTTACCGCGATGAAGTTTGTGATCTTGCCAAAATCATTTAAAATGGGGGCTATTACAGCCGATTCATAATAGAGTTCCCCGCTTTTTTTTCGGTTTATAAACTCACCATGCCACTCCTCGCCAGAGGATATTGTTAGCCACAATTGTTTATGCACTTCAGGATCGGTCTCATTTGACTTTAGAACTCTCGGGTTTTTTCCAATTACCTCATCAAGGGAATAGCCGGTTAGATCACAAAATTTTGCATTAACATACTGGATGTCGCCATTTGCATCGGTAATAACAATTGTAGCCGGACTTTGCGATGTAGCCACAGAAAGCATACTGAGCATGGTGTTCCTAAGCTTCAGCTCAGAGATGTCAATATCCATGCTGTAAAGGTCTTTTCCACCGCTAGAATTCCGCAAAATAAAATAGTTACTATATACGGCTACCGGCTCACCATTCTTATTGTGTAATACCAATTCCTCCGGAGCAATTGGTTCTCCGGTGATCAGCATGCCTTCAATATCTGTAGTTACTTTGAGTTTTAGTGAATCCGGAATGGTCAGATCAATGATGGGTTTACCTATTGCCTCCTGTTTGGAATAACCATACATTCGCTCACTAACTTTATTCCAATATACAACCTCTCCTTTTTTGTTAAATCCCTGAAGAGCAATATTGGAGATCTGATTCAATAATTCCAGAATTTTCAAGTTGACCTCTGACTGTTTACCTTGCTCAAAAACTGGCATTTCAGATTTAGTGATGTAAAGAACTATAGATTTTTCATCCAGAGGATGAAAAATGAGTTTACACCAGATATCTTTCACATCATTAAATTGAGATACCTCTAGAGCCTTTCCGGAAGCTGAAACCTTGTTGAGGGTGGATATCATCTCAAATAAAAAGCCAAAGCGACTTTCTAACAAACTGTTTACCTGATCAACTGTAGGCTCGGAGAGTGATATGAATTGAAGAAAAGCGCGATTAAAATATTTTATCTGGTAGTCCAATTTATGCTTTCTATTAGACGTACATTTTGAAAACAAAACACAACCGTATGGTGCCTGATCTATAATTGGTTGATATTTGCTTTCCATCAGCAAAAAAGATTAATTGCATTTTTCAAAAAAGAGCACTTCACGCAAAGCATAATACATATATTGAACTTAATAACGACAAAAACCGGAACGAATTAAATTAAGCATGATAACCGATTATTTCAAAATGAATTTACGAAAAAAATACATCAACTCAAAAATAACATCAAAAGAAAGAGTTTCTGGGACAAATTGAAAAAACGAGATTTTTTCAGTACATTTAAATACCGAAAGATTAACTATATATGACACACACCCCTTCTCAAAATGATTTTTTAACATCATCCCTGAATAAGGGATCATGTGATTCTGCAGATACCTATATTAAAGAAAACAGTCAGTTTATAAAATATAATAAAGGAGAACTTATTATTAAGCAAAGTTCACCTGCAACACATGCCATTTTCGTAAATAAAGGATTGGTAAAGACCATAAAAGAGAGTGCCAATGGGCGTACAAATATTCTGGAAATAATTGGTAAAGGCCAACACATGGGATTATTAGCGGTGATGAGCAGTACCATACACGATTATACATCAATCGCTCTTACTGATGTTGAAGCCAGGTTTACTCCCAAGGATGTTTTCATGCAAATCATGCATGAAAACAGTGATCTTGCCAACAAAATCATCACAGAAAGCTGCTTAAGTTCACAAAAAACGATAAACCGGTTAGTGACCATCAATAATAAGCAATTACCGGGACGGGTTGCCGATGTCATTCTTTACTTTTTGGAACTGGAAAGTGGTGAAAGCCATGACTCGCTCGAGTTTCCTTTGACTCGAAATGAACTGGCTCAGTTTGCAGGTACCACCAAAGAGAGTTTCATCAGAACACTAACGGAGTTTAAAAATGATAAAATCATATCCATAAACGGAAAGGCCATACAGATTAACAGCATGGAAATTATAAAAACCCTAAGCAGGTTAGGATAGATCGTTTCCTGAAGTTTTATTAACAGGTGTATCCAAAAGCACTTTAATCCATTGCCTTGCCTCTGGAAGGCTGTTGAAATAACCAATTGGTTTATCTTTTCCGAAATCTGAAAACTTTTTCAACGACAATCGGGTAAACACATCTTTAGGAATAACAAACGCCATCACCTTTAAGCCATACTGCATCATTTCAGGCAGTGCAGATGCGGCATACTCTGCATCTTCCGGACTTACTACTTTTTGCTCGGTTACATCAGAGATTAATGAGTCCACATCGTTTTTAGCTATAAACTCAGTGGAAATATCAATGATAACCCTGAAGAGAGATGCAGGGACAAAACCACTCCAAACCTGTAAGAGTTCTTTTCTTTCATCAACGTATCGCAAAACAACGTTCTGATCCTTGTAAAGCTCCATTTTCAAGTCCTTTATATCAATTACATTTAATCAAGTAAAAACTCATCATCACAAACGGCATGTATCAGACTTATGACGGTCTCATTCTTAAATCGCAATCCAAGACTCCCGCTGAAGTCATCAAATTCAGGTTTAATTCCGTAGCCCAAATTAAAAGCCCCCTTTGAAAAACGGTTCAACGGCTTAAAACCATTAACCAGAAGCTTTTCAATCCATCTGAATGCAGGTTCATGCTTTTCAACCCTGTCCATTTCATTTCCACCTATAATATCATCAATCTCCCTGCCAAAAAACAACTTGAGACCGTTTCTTTTCACTTCATCCACCGGTAACTGATCAATTACCTGAAAAACATGATAAAAATGCTGATAACAGTTTTGAAATCGTCTTTGAAAATCAGGTTCATAATGATCGACATTTGGCTCTGTCAGGAAAAAAGCTTTAGGATTTAAGCCCCGGAGTTTTTTAATCACTCTGTGCCTGTCGGTTTGCTGCTTGATATGATGCAATGCCAACGATTCGTTAATTACGAGATCTCCTCCAGACCTCTGAATCATCACCCCGATCCATTCAAAATCAACCTCTTCAATAAACGACCTAACGGGAATAAAGTTCAGTGCAAAGGAACACGAGACTTTTGAAATAACAGACTGCGCATGATCCAATGCCTCTGAAAATGGCTCAATCCCGATCAGAGTAACTCTACGAAGAGTTTTACTTGCGGAGAGTTTTTTAAGAAGGGAGTTCATTTGAACTCCCATTCCTGTTCCAATATCAATAATTACGATATTTGAGGCATCACCAACCACTTCAAGAATGGTGTCATTAATAATTTCATGACACTTTTTAACAAAAGGGAATTGCTCGATTAATAAATTGAACAGTTCAATCTGAGGCACCTCAAATTTCTTGAGGTATATATGTTCATCGGTACCGGACGGGCCGATGTGTTTTCTGATGGCCTTGATGAAAAGTGTCGTTAAGAACTTTTCAGAACATGCGGACAATCCATCAAGACAATGATCCAACAGGGTTTCAACTTCGACCCGGGTTTCCTGAGAAATATTATCAGGGAAATTCTTCATTACTAGATTCAAGGCTTCATAAACAGTAGGTACCGGAAATGTCTGCATTCTTTAACAGGTTGGTTGAATTTATAATATCAGGCAGGGCTATGGTTACTGATTTATGCTAGTGCTTTAGAAGCCAGGTTTCTGCTTCTGCTACGTTGTCAAAATATTGTACATTGTCGGGCATTCCTTTTTCCTTGGCAAAAGAGCTAAGAGCGAGTTTTGTGATTACATTCTTTGGCATTACAAAAGCCATCGCTTTTACTCCTCCACCAAAAAGTTGCGGCATCACTGAGGCAGCATATTTTGATTCTTCGGGTCCAACAGGCTTTTGTTCAGTAGTGTCCGACATCATATACTTAACCTGATTGCCTTTAACAAATTCCACGGTTTTGTCAATGGCCTCACGAAACTGAACTGAAGAGGCAAAACCAATCCACTTTTGTAATAACAGCTTTTTTGTTGTATCAAATTCAATTCGTACAACAGGAGACGAATAAATTTCCATAACCATAATATTTTTATGTGAAACTAAACAATGATTCTTTTTCAAATTCGCTATAAAACAACTCACTAAAACATTCTGTCATCAGACATACCCACAAAAACCTTATAATGCCGGATAAATAACACTTACAAAATAGCATTTTTTTATTAAAACAATAAATTTTGGAGGGAAAAGCAATATTTTACATCATGTTGCTTATACGTGCTTTTTATCATATTGTTATACATTATCCAATAAATAGTATTTTAACAGCAAATATGTATAGTGGATTTAGATAACTAGAAAAAGAATCAAAAATTGAAGCAGGTGCATTTAAAGCACAAAAAAGCCAACAGCAATAATTACTGTTGGCTTTCTAAAATATTTTTACAGGCTTTACCTACCTTGCAAAATTGACTATCTGTCGGCTTAAAGTTAGATTGCGGCTGCGGGTTCCTTCTTCATCCAACTGATAAACCATCCTTTCATTTTCAACATACAGGTTTATGCTTGCTTCAGCCGGCATACGACCATGGCTTTCTGTAATCACCAAAACCGGAGAATTGTTTAATGCAGAAGCCGACCTCCTGAGAACACTTAATTGATTGTTGGGAACAAACAAAATGTGACATGAAGTAAGGTCATCATTTGCACTTAGAGCTACAATTTCGATTGGTCTTCCGCCAACATTTCTCTCTGAAGCAGAAGCCTGCAATTCAGAAATAATCGGGTGATTGTGGCCTAAAACACCAATTTTAAACACCAATTCATTCTGCAAGTTTGGCCATTGCACCAGTCTGGTGAAATTGTAAATAAAGGTACTCTGATACCTTTCAAGTTGAGCATCTGCCTTTTGAATAAACAAAAAAGCAAACAACATAAATAAAGTAAAATAAACTTTTTTCATTCTGGTATTAATTTGATTGCGATGCAAAAATACCAGTTTACCAAATGATCGTGCGTAAATTAAATATAATTAACCAGTTAAAATATCATAACATATTGAAAGTTATCACACTGTAGCGTACAAAACCATAGTAAAACAAAGAAAAATTAAAGATAGAAATCAATTATTAATGGCAAAAGTAATCGAATACAAAAGACACAAAAACTAAAATAGTGTAAAAAGAAACGCATCTCTTAATCAATAAAAACATGAACTTAGTCAATATCTTCAGTCGATTCATCAAAATAACCTACAACCATTTCCGTATAACTACGTGAAACCGGCACAATCAGATCGCCGGCATCATCAAGCAACAACTGAAATTGCCCCTTAACGCGACGCAACATTTTTACTTGATTTAAATTAATCATAAACGAACGATGGCATCTAACGAGCGGATAATCTTTTAACAAGATTTCAAGGCGTTTCAAGGTATTTCTGAGCAAATAACTTTTAGTTTTTCCTCCACTTTTATAGTAGATATCCACATAATTATCGCTCGCCTCAACATATAATACATCTGTTGCTTTTACGGTTATGCGTAAGGTTCCATTTTCGTCTTTAAAAGGAATAAAAGCAGGGCGGGTGCGAATTTGTCGTAAAAGTTGTTCAAAACTCACCTTCTTTTCACGCCATGCAAAATAGAGTGAAGTAATTAGATAGGGAATCAATAAAATAAGTGACGTATTTTGTACTGCCAAATAAGCCAGCACGCTAAAAGGTCGCACATCTCCCAAAACCACCCTTTCAAGAATGGCATATAAAAGCCCCATTAATAAAACTTCTGCAGCAATCATTACTGAATACCCGGATATGGTAATTTTCCTTTTTCGCTTGATCATCAACATGGTAAAGCGACTGATAAACACCACACACATTCCGGCAACCACAAGCAGACCTGATACCAACAAAAAGATCCATGGATTTACATCGTACCATTCTCTAGCACCAAATGGCTTGTAGAGATTTATAAAAAAGAGAGCAAATAAAGATGTAAATACGATCTGTATTATGGTGTTACGGGGAGAAACAAAGTACTCCGCAATTACCCTTTGTTTTATTGCCATTGAAATAAGATAAAATTACTCTTCTTTTTTTTGCAAGAACACAAAAGTAACAGAAAGAAAAGAGAATATCAATTCACCCCATCATGAAAAAATTCACCCCACATAAAAAGTCATTCACCCCAACTATCTGAAAAGCACTGCAATTAAATTCAACTTATCGGACTAATAATTTACTTTGCAACAGAATAAATTCTCAACGGAGTTTTTATCGCTAAAAGTGTCGGCCTCACAGAGTAGTGTTTCAAAACCAATCCCGCCAGTCTGTTCTCCGGTTTAAGAACATTCACAAACTCTGCTGAGGCGCACTTTTGTCATTTTTTCAAGAGCCATTCTTATTCTTTTCCCGAAAGATTTTGTTCTCCCCGCTTTTTTTCTATTTTTGCACCGCGAAACTTTAAACCACCACGTGGTTTAAACATCTAAAAGCCGATGTAGCTCAGGGGTAGAGCGCTTCCTTGGTAAGGAAGAGGTCATGGGTTCAATTCCCATCATTGGCTCTTCTTCAAAACTTTATAAGTAAGCACTGAATTTTCTCTCACCATTCTTAAAAGATACACACCATCCTGAAGAAATCCCATATCAAGTTTTAAAGAGTTTCCTCCTCTGGTATCCAAACTTTTCACCAATCTACCGCTAAAATCATACAATTCGATACGAATCTCACCTTCAGTAATGCCTTGTATATGCAAATCGTTCAACACCGGAATTGGATATAATGAGATGTGTTTTTTATTCAATTGAGTTGAATCGGTACTAATCCATGTCAAAACCAGTAAGTGTTCAATGTCATTGTTTACATCAAGCGAACCCGACACAGGGATATAGCCAGGAGCATCAACAATATAACCAGAATCAGACAGTATATCAACACCATAAAAAACGGCCTTTCCTAATGAGTTGGTTTCAACGGTTTCATTATTAAATGAAACCGGAATGTTGCTCAAGGGTTCAGATTCAGAATCAGTAATTCTAAAAGTAACAGTATGACATGCATCTGCAAAATAAAAATCCGACAACGGCGAAACTGCACCATATATTGGATATTCAGCATAGACTGCAAATTGGTTATCCTTACACTGATCCACCTCTACCTGAAACCCTGAATTAAATATTCCTGAAACAGAACCAACAACATCTCCATCGAGCAAAACATAATAAACAAGATTGGTGTCAGAATCTGAACCGGAAACCTCCATTTGTAAAGATTCTTTCATGCTTCCCTTTGGAACAAACGAGTCTTTCTCACGATGAACCTCAGTAACTTCAGAAACCCTGGAGGATTTCGCACCAGCCGTGTCAGCAAGGGGCAACTCTAATGTTTCCAACTTTAACTGATCAATGAGAATGGCCAAAGCGTCATCAGAAACATAATTAATAGCCAATTGAACAGTTTGTCCTGCAAACTCTTCCAACGAATACAAAAATTCCGTCCATTCACGAGGAACTTCAACGTAATCTCCCTCAGATATAAGATGCTGTTCTCCATTTATCAACACCAAAACGCGTATTCTCTCCAACTGGTAAAGTGCTGATAACGTTTTTGCTTTAAACGATAATGCATGCTGCTCATTAATATTTAAAGGTGGAGAAATCAACCAATCATCATTCGGGCCGTTTACCGCATTAAAAGCAGCCAACACATGACGTCCGGAAGGAGCAATCAAATCAAAATCAGCCTGAAGCAAACCTTCATAGTGAGGATCCAAAACAATGAAAGATCCGGTATAACCCTGATTTGGAAAATCGATCCCGGTTATACTCCAAGTTCGTGACTGATCACCATCAAACAATGTCCATCCCGGTAAAGAAAGCGAAAATGCGCTGAAACGATCAAAATTTTCATAAAGAAATGGGTTCCAGGTAAGATCTATTTGCTTATAGTCATTGGTATGAGATAATCCTGTAATGGCAGGTATTTCAAAATGATTTAAGAACAAATCAATGCTTTTTTCATCATCCGGAACAATTCGAACCCATCTCTCTTCATAACCCAATTTAGAAACTGAAATTGAAACATAATTCTCAGTGTAACCTTGAACCCAATAAGCAACACCTTCATGATTCGACACAACACTTTGACCATTTATATTAATTAACGCTCCCTCAACAGGTCCATAAAAGTCACTCACATTAAATGTCATAGTATAAAACCGTTGATCTGTTGAAAAGAGATAATCCTCCGAATAAAACTGATAGCATAAATCATCATTATAGGTAAAGAATGAAAAATAGAAGTTGGAAGAATGATGCATATCTGTAATGAATACTTCCTCATGGCTACCGGAGTATACCACGAAAACATCATTACCCAATTCATCACCTTCTCCGTAAACAGAATTGCCTTGATAAGAAATTCCGTCAGACGGAATTTCTGTCACCACGCCTCCCCTTCGGGCCAATACCATAACCGAGGACTCTTCATTAGGATTATTCCATGAAATACGCATTTCAGTTTCGGATACATCCGAAACTGAAACATCTGATACCGCGACCATCGAAGCTCCGCAATGGCTTCCGGTTTTAACCACAACATCATCAACTCCTATGCCATAGCCGTAATTCCCTATGCCTTCAAAAGCGATCTCCACCAATCCTGAAAAAGGTATTGCGACTCTTCGTTGAACCCAACCGGCGGCAGGTTGTTGGAAATAAGCAATCTCCGCCCATTCTTCGTCTCCGCTATTTCTGGCCAATAGTCTTAATTCATCCTGATCATTGTCCCATGGTTTTTGAAAATGCCTGAATTCCAGTAAAAAATCTTCATTTTCATCCATATGAAAAATAGGTGAGACCATCCTTGTGACACCGGAAGTGCTTGAATTTACATAGAATCGTGCAAATTTATCTTCAGACCATGGTCCACCTGGATTTCCATGAATGCCTGAAGAGACGGCTTGCCATGAATAATTGCCAGTAACAACTTTTTGCCGCCAGTTTATCAGCCCGCCTAAAAAATTATCAGCCCAAGGGAATTCAATTACAGGGGCAGCGTTTGTCAAAGCATTCGCAGACAAAGCTCCAGACCACTCATCTCCTATTTTGCTCCAAATCCTATAATAATAGCGGGTAGAAGGTTCTAGTTCATCATGGGTAAAATGATCGGAATCATCACCTGCAAAAAGAACAGTTCCACCTCCCGAGATAGCGTCTCCCGGGCTATAATTGCCGCCATCCTGAGGTTGACCAAACACCGGGTCTGTATTAAAAGCGAGTAAAACAGGGTGTTCTTCGCCTGATGGAGTCCAGAGTATGTCTATTTCGTCATGAGACATGGCTGTGGCTTGAATACTTAAAGGACTTCCGTCCTGAATGGCCATAAAGTCAAAAACCACAATCTCGTTTTCCACATAAATCCCGGTGATACTTCTGTTAAATGGTTCTCCCGACCAGGTTAAAGTGGCAGGATTGGTTTCATCAGTTAACATGGATATACCCAATGAACCGGGGAACGTAGCAGAAGAAGTATTCACAGAGCCACCTGCTGCCATAACATAAAGACCCTGCCTGTCACCAGCATTGATATCATTTGTATTTCTTTTTTCTGCAATTCTATTTCCATCCACGTGAAAGACTACCATATCCTCACCAGGCAAAAAAGAATCAAAATTCTGTCTGCGTCGGTTTTCAAGCAAAAGATATTCGTTCTCCACCGGACTGTTTACACGATAAACTTTCTGGGACGAAATAACCGGAGAAAGTTCATATCGGCCAACAGACCCAATAGAAAGCTCCGAGACCCAGCCCAATTCAATTTTTGAAAATGCATTATGATGAGCAGGAGAAGATCCGGATGGACTTCCATTAAACGTACCGGAGGCCATAATATCCCATCGTCCTGTCCCGGGATTTCTAACACCGTTATCGCTGGTGTCATAATAATCGGGTATACCAAGATTGTGACCAAATTCGTGACATATTACTCCGATGGTATTCTTATGCCCGGCCAGATTTCGGGTCTCAGGCTGTACAGTATATCTATCCACCTCAACGCCATTAATTGTTCTGGCACTACGGGAGTAACCTGCTGAAGACAAAGACCAGGCATGAGACCAAATATCAGTTTCATTTCCAGTCACCTCTTGTCCCGGGCCCTGATGAATAATGGCAACACCCTCAACAAGACCATTGCCTGTGTTATCAAACATAGAAAAATCAACCCCTTGCGCTGCAGCAGCCTGCACAGCGTGATATGCAAATTCCCCCCAGTTTTCACGAGGTCCGTAGTAATCTTTTTCATAAGGAACTATTACCCACACAGTCACCGTAGATTCAATATCCAACGTTCCGTTGCTGTTCTCAAGATAGTAATCCCGAAAACTACCTGTACCGTTATATCCCTCCTCATTCATATAACGATAAAAATCCTCCTGACTATAACTAGGCGATTTGTCAGGGAAAGTGGCTAAAATGACCAATAGCTTACGTTCACCTGAAGCCGGGAAATAAGATTCAAGACTACTGTTTTTAAGCATTGGAGATATAAAAGACTCCCTGATTTCCTGGATACGTTCAGGACTGACCAATGAACCAGTCTCAATGGTATATAAAAAATCAAGTTCATCTGAAGCACGATTTTGCGGGTTTGACGCTGCAATTCCGGATGCAGTAACCTCTCCTGATTTTAAAACCGTTGCATATTCAAAAACACCGGCTAAGTTTCTGGTTATCCTATATCCATCCATGGTTGAAACCCAATTAAACCACTCGTCTCCATGCAGACGAATGGTTAGAATACTCCCATCGGGTTGTTCAATATCCTGGGGATATGGGTATGCGCCAACGCCAAATACTTTAACTGAAGATATAAGTAGAAGCAGAATCAGGGAATTCCTAAAGAAAAGTTTTATATTATCCATATGACATAAAAATAACTTAAGACATCTGGTATCATATGGGACTAACAAAACTCACAACCACAATTATTCAACAAACAATTATGATTCAAACCATCAATCTCCATTTCAACCTCATAGTTTTAACGCAATTATGCACCAAATAGTTCTGCATAGATAAAAAAAATCAATCCATTTCAATCAGAGTAATCCCTGAACCTCCAAATTGAACGTGTTCATCCCTGAAGTTTTTCACAAAAGGAACGGTTCCGAGATATTCACGAATCATTAGACGCAGTGCGCCGGTACCTTTTCCATGGAGAATTTTCACTTGATCTACTCCGCACATTACAGCTTCGTCAAGGTGTACCGAAATTCGATCAATTGCCTCTTCTGCACGCAATCCGCGCACATCTATATCAGGTTTAAAATTAAGTTTTTTATCCCTGATTCTCTCGGCCAGACCTGCAGCTACTTTACTTTCAGTGCGCATGGCCTTTTTGTAATCTCCTTTGCTTATTTTTTCCAGACGACTAATTTTCACCTTGGTTATGAGCTGACCAAAAGCCACCAGCGCATCACGTCCTTTTACCTCCATCACTTCTCCCGGAATTGGCTGTCCTTCCAGCATAACCACATCACCTTCAACAATCTCATCGATGACAGACTGCGGAGGTATTGCAGGCTGTTTTTCCATTTCCCCTGCATTACTATTCTGATTCTGGCTCTTTTTCCTCTCCTTGCGTTGCCTGATTTTATTCATTTTGGCCTGCAACTGCTTTTGCAACTCCTCATTATCACCAGCTCCATCAATCGCAGATTCTCTAAAATAATCCAGTTCTGCACGTGCTTTCCGTGTTTTTTCTTTCTCCGCCTGTGCTTCACGGATGGTTCTAATGGTTTTCTCTATCTCTTTATTAGTTCCTGCAAGCAAACCGGCGGCTTCTTGTTTTGCCTTTTCAATAATATCTTTTCGCTCACGGGTTAATTGCTCCAGCTCCTTTTCATATTTCTGAGACACGCTTTCCAGTTTGCGTTCTCTCTCTCTAATGCTTCTCCGTTTCTGTTCCCAGTATCGCTTATCCCGTATGATTTCCCGTAAATGCTTATCGAAATTGATATGATCCTCTCCCAATCTGTCTTTGGCCGCCTCAAGAATGGTTTCAGGCAAACCTATTTTTCTGGCAATCTCAAAAGCGAAGGAACTCCCCGGTGAACCAACCTCCAGCCTGAACAATGGCTGAAGTTGATGGGTGTCAAATTGCATGGCACCATTCACAATGCCATCTGTTTGCGATGCGTAATGCTTAAGATTTGTGTAGTGAGTGGTGATAACTCCATAAGCTCCCTGCTGATTAAGCTGTTCAAGAACAGCTTCTGCAATGGCTCCTCCCAGCATGGGCTCGGTACCGGTTCCAAATTCGTCAATGAGCATGAGCGTATGCTCATTGCTGTTACGAACAAAGTTCTTCATATTCAACAAATGAGAACTGTAGGTACTCAGATCGTTCTCAATTGATTGCTCATCTCCAAGATCAAGAAAAATATTTTTAAAAAATCCCATAGAAGTCCCTTCTAACACCGGAACCGGTAAACCACATTGCAACATGTACTGCACTAAACCAACGGTTTGTAAGCAAACAGATTTTCCTCCTGCATTGGGCCCCGAAATAAGCACAATTCGCTCATCGGGAGTAAATTGTATAGATAATGGTACGATGGCCTTGTTTTGGGCTTTCAGTAACAAGTACAACAAGGGATGACGGGCTTCAATCCAGTGAAAAGCCCGTTCATCTTTAACCTGTGGAACGATGGCCTCAATCCTTAATGCAAACCGGGCCTTTGCTCTAATGAAATCAATGATTCCCAGGAAATTGTAGGCAAAAAGCAGATCATCAATATATGGCCGAATAAAATCAGATACTTCGGTTAGTATTTTTGTCACTTCGCGTCTTTCAGCGTAGGTTAATTCCCGAATTTCATTATTGATTTCAACAATGGCCGCAGGCTCAATGTAGGTGGTTTTTCCTGTTGCCGATTCATCATGTACAATACCGGGGAGTTTGCGTTTATTGGCCGATGGAACAGGAATTACAGCCCTTCCATCCCGAATGCTGATGCTGATGTCCTGCTCAACCAATCCATCCTTCTGGGCAGCCCGCAGAATTGAAGCCATTCGACGGGTAGCATTTTGCTGTTGATTGATGATTTCCCTTCTCAAACGGGCAAGTTCAGGAGACGCGTTGTCCTTAATTTTTCCCTGTCGATTTAAAACGGCATCTATCCGATCGATGACAGCGGGGTAAATCATCACATTGGCAACCAACGAATTTAAATGAGGATATTCTTCAGCCTCGCGGGATTTTATAAAACGTATGAGATCACGTATGGTTCCAAGGGAACGGCGTAAATCAAACAATTCTGTCTCTTCCAAAAACAAACCATCAACCCGGATGCGTTTAAGAGGTGCCCGCAAATCAATAAACCAAGATGCCGGCATCTCCGCATCCTCTTGCTCAATACGCAACATCTCGGCTGCCTGTCCCAGCCACGTTTGCACCTGTGTAAAGTTCTCAGAAAAGGTCATTCTATCAACCCATTCTTTGCCTAGCGTGCTCAAACAATGCTCTGCTAAAAGTTCACGTATCTTTCCAAAACTCAACTTCTCCTCAAAAGTATCAGGATATATCACTTCTCAGTTTTTAAAAATTCTATAATCAGTTCAATAACCGGATTATGATATCCGGTAAAACATTTGCAAAAGTAACCATTTAAAAAGACAATAGAACTCAAGATTTCAAAGACAGTCTAAATTTAACAAACATCATGAGTGTGAAGGTGATGTTTGCCATCAGGCAAACATCAATTTAAAATAGAACTATGGAACACAAATCGCTTCAGTTCAAAATTTGAAAACCTAAATCCATTAACCAATTCGTTATTTACATTCATTTATTCTACGAATAAATGACTAATATATTCTTCTATTCCGGAAAAATTAATGTCAATCACCCCTTTGGCATCAAATTCATCCCTTATTCCCAATTATTAACAGAAATAAACATCCAAAGTGCTTATTTAGGTATATCTTTGAAGTTGTATAATTTATTAAAAGCCTCCTCATCCAATCATAAATCATAGTTTCGCTGCTTATCAGTATTTATCAAATCACAATAAGAAATCAAATATTTTAGTTAGTTTATGCAAGTACATTCATTTCACATTCCTGTTATGGGAATTGGTTTCACGATTGACACACCTGTAAAGGTTGCGCATTTGGGAATTTCATCTGCCATATCGTTGGTTGACGATATTCTAGCAGAAAGAATGCGTCAGTTTTACAGCATTAAGTTTAATTTACCATTCCAAGGCATCAGCCACAATCAGGAAGATTCCCGGGCAAAACGCATTACAGCCTATCTTGACATAGTTAATACGATAGTGAACCAAAAGTTCTCTGAATTCAAGGCACTAATCATCGGGAAACAAGAAGAGCTTCGAAATTACATGGCACTTCTGCCCACTTCATCTCAATTAAGGCTTCAACTTGAAGAAGCCATTCAAAAAAGATGTTCTGATTCAATTAACAGCATCATTGAAAAATACTTACATCCGGGAAGTATTGATGTAAACATCATGACGAAACTGGATAAAGAGAACTACAAGAATGGCGAAAAACTGCCTGCAGAATTCAATGATGCTCACGCTGCGCTAAGAGGTTTTGCTAACAGTAGCTTATCTTCATCTATAGTACTTTCAGCTGGGATGAATGCACGACTATATACTTACATGGAGCAGTTTGATGATTTTTACCCCAATAAAAATGGTCGTTGCAAAAAGAAAATCATTTTGAAGGTATCTGATTATCGTTCAGCTATTGTTCAAGGAAAAATATTTGCAAAGAAAGGATTATGGATTTCAGAGTTCCGTGTTGAGTCAGGCCTGAACTGTGGAGGACACGCATTTGCGACGCAAGGTTACTTAATGGGTCCCATTCTCGAAGAGTTCAGTAATAACAGAGACCATCTTCGTGATGAATTATTCGAAATTTATGCCAAAGCACTGGAGGCAAAACAAAAGCCGGTTCCTTCTGAAGCACCTGAAATGAAATTAACAGCCCAGGGTGGCCTTGGAACCCATGAAGAACATCAGTTTCTGATGAAACAATACAATCTGGACAGCATTGGTTGGGGATCGCCGTTTCTTTTGGTACCCGAAGCAGTTTCTATTGACAAGGATACCATAGAACTATTAGCAAAAGGAACAGAGAAAGATTATTTTCTCAGCCATGTTTCACCGGTTGGTGTAAGGTTTAATAATATCCGTGGAGCTTCGCGTGACACAGAACAACAGTTAAATGTTGCGAATAACAAACCGGGAGCCAACTGCACCAAACAGTTTATAAAGCTTAATAAAGAGTATACTGATCGTCCCATTTGTAAAGCGTCCAAAGAGTATCAAAAGATTAAAATCGATGAGTTGAACAACAGCGACAAATCAGGAGCAGAGTACGAAAAAGCATACAAGGACATCACCGTAAAATCCTGCATTTGTAATGGACTGGGAGTTGCCACATTGCGTTCACACGGAATGGACACCAAAAAAGAAGGTGACGGAGTTTCTATTTGCCCAGGACCAAATTTGGCATATTTCATCAGGGAAGCAACACTTGCAGAGATGGTGAATCACATTTATGGTCGAGCCGATCTGCTGGGAAATACAGATCGCCCAAACTTATTCATGAAGGAGCTTTCGATGTATCTAGATTACATCGAAGAAGAGATGGAGAGCATTGAATCACCTGACGCAAGGCAAATTAAATCTTGGAATGAGTACTTAGCCAACCTACAAAATGGGATGAATTATTACCATGATATATTCTCATTTAAAGAAAACTGGAGTGAAACAGTTACTAAACAAGCTATTTCAACATTAACTGAGTATAATAAGCGACACTTCAAAATAAAAAACACCCTTGCAAAATTAAGTTCTCCCGTTGAGAGCCTATAACATAAATGTATTTAGAAGTATAAACAAGCACTCCGCGTTAAGGAGTGCTTGTTCTGTTTTAGAGGATTTATCATAAGGGACTATCTTATTTTTTGTTATTTTTAATTGAAACTTCAAATGAAAATTCAAAGTTTTAGGTGTACTTCTAAAACAAAGTCAATCACAACAAAAGAACAGAATCATGAGCAAGGTAAAAATTGAGAAACTCAGTTCTGAAGAACAAAATAAAAGGAACATATCAACTTGGCCCATATGGGAGAAAGAGAGATCCAGATTTGACTGGTTCTACGAAGCAGAGGAAGAGTGCCTTATTCTGAAAGGCAAGGTCGTGGTTGAAACCGATGAAGGAATCTTCCATTTAAAGCAGGGAGATTTTGTTACATTCAGTCAAGGTTTAAAATGTATATGGGATATAAAGGAAGATATAAAAAAGCATTACCATTTTAAGGAATAAAGCCATCATTCTTATGCCAAAGCAAAGTTCGAACAATAAGTCTTTTTCCTATTCATTAATAAATGTCGTTTAGTTAATGAAAAATTATATTCGCCTGCGCTCACCCTTTTATTCCCCAAGGGGATGCCAACCCGCGCGTAAGACTTTAACTTGGGGGATTAAGGGGAGCGGGAAGGAAAAATGACTTAACTAAACGGCTTTGATTCATTAATTACTAACTTTGCTGTTTAAATCAATTTATCATGTCTGTAGCAAAAGAGAGACCAAAAAAAATAACCACTCATGTATTGAGTGAGATGAAAATGAGAGGAGAGAAGATCAGTATGCTCACTTCTTATGATTATTCGCTTGCCAGAATTGTTGACAAGGCTGGAGTTGATGTCATATTGGTGGGTGATTCAGCTGCCAATGTGATGGCCGGATGGGAAACCACGCTTCCGATCACACTTGACCAGATGATTTATCACGGGGCATCAGTTGTGAGAGCTGTTAACCAGGCAATGGTAGTAGTTGACCTTCCCTTTGGCACCTATCAGGGAAACAGCCGTGAAGCAAACATCTCGGCCATACGCATAATGAAAGAATCTGCTGCTGATGCTGTAAAACTTGAAGGTGGCAGCGAAGTCATTGAATCCATTCAGCGCATTTTATCTGCAGGCATCCCTGTTATGGGACATTTGGGACTTACCCCACAATCGATTCATAAATTCGGAACCTACACGGTAAGAGCAAAACAGGAGGAAGAAGCGAAAAAACTAATCGAAGATGCACACCTGCTACAGGAAGCAGGAGTATTTGCCATTGTATTGGAAAAAATACCGGCAAAATTGGCAAAACAAGTTGCATCTGATCTGCACATCCCGATTATTGGAATAGGTGCAGGAAACGGTGTGGATGGACAGGTTCTGGTTCTACATGACATGCTGGGGATTAATCAGGAGTTCTCCCCTAGATTTTTACGCAGATACCACAATCTTTATGCGGAAATTACCGGTGCAGTCGGAAACTACATAGACGATGTTAAATCTGGCGATTTCCCTAATGAAAGAGAGCAATATTAGATGAGGGCTAAAGGTTAAAGGTGATAAGGTTCAGAGGTTATAGTAACGTGCTCTTAAAAAAATAAGATTTGAAGCTGAGATGGAATGGGTTTTAGCTTTTTTAGTTGATCAAGCCTTAAATCTCAGTCCCATATAAGATATACATAAATTAGATAGTAATGAAATTAGATATTCTATACGAAGACAATCACTTAATAGCCGTAAATAAAACCGGACATGATCTGGTTCAGGGCGATGACACTGGTGATGAACCATTATCAGATAAAGTTAAAGCCTATATAAAAAAGAAATATAACAAACCCGGCGAAGTATATCTTGGCGTGGCACACCGACTTGACAGACCTGTTACAGGTGTAGTTCTTTTTGCCCGAACCAGCAAAGCACTAAGTAGATTGAATAAAATGTTTCAGGAAAAAGAGGTAAAAAAGACCTACTGGGCCATTGTACAAAATCTTCCGGAGGAAGATGAGGCCACTCTTAAGCATTTTATGCTTAAGGACAGTAAAAAGAATAAAAGCTATGCTTTTCCTAAGATGCGCTCCGGTGCAAAAGAAGCCATATTGCATTACAAAATGATATCCAGCTCGGCTAAATACCACCTGTTGGAGGTAAACCTGGAAACCGGCCGTCATCATCAAATCAGAGCACAACTTGCAAAGATTGAGTGTCCAATTCGTGGCGATTTAAAATATGGATATCCACGCTCCAATAAAAATGGAGGCATCTCTCTTCATGCCCGAAAAATTGAGTTTGTACATCCTGTCACCAAAGAAAACATAATGATTACAGCCCCCGTTCATTCCGACGATAACCTTTGGAAAGAGTTCGGGAATGTAACTTAAAACAGCACCTTCCGTTAGAGAGACAAACAACTAATTATCATGAAAGCAAAACTTCCATGCCAATTATTTCTGATTCCTTTGATATTCTTTCTAACGGGAATGGGACAACTTCAGAGTCAGATTGGGAATCGTTTCCCATCAGAAAAAAAAGTTATTGACGATCCTGTTACGGGCCATCAACTAATTTTCTTAACCAGTGCATCACATGGGGATCGTAAAATATATCCCACTCATCCGCAATGGACTGTAGATGGGAATTGGTTGATCTTTATGTCCAATAGGGTAAGAGGAGAACTCATTGCGGTAAACGAAAGATCTGGCGATATGGTTCAAATAACCGAAGGTGGGTTTGTCGGAACTCCTCTTATAGGCTGGAGCTCAATGCACATCTATGTTATGCGAAGAGCTGCTCCACAACAATCACGTGGTCAGAATACTGCAATGAACATCATCAAGATTGATCTTGACAAGTTATTCCGGGATAGTGAAAAAGGCCAAATTCAACCAAAAGAAAACTATGAAGAGATTCTTGGCCAGATTCCTTCCAAAATTGGCGCTCATGGGGATATGGCTCTGGATGCAAACGAAGAGTACATATACTTTCGTACGAGTCGTGAGGAGGCAGAGAAACATCTCCCATCGGGGACAAATGTAGAACAAAACTTTGGACCAAGAAATATGGGAGCAGGCCCTGGTGGAATTGGAAAAATCAACCTATTAACTGGTAAGTCGGCGCACGTAATATCTGTCCCATTTCAAGTTGGACATATCCAAACCAATCCATGGATACCAGGAGAAATTGTTTTTTGTTGGGAAACCGGAGGAAAATCTCCTCAACGCACATGGACCGTAAGAGGTGATGGAACAGGACTGCGCCCATTATATCCTGAAGCAGATTATGAATGGGTTACTCACGAAGCTATTATTACAAAAGATGAAGTTGCCATGGCTATTATGGGGCATAGACCAGTTATAATTAGTGATGAGTTAAAAGAAATTGATTCTGACCCCGAAAACCCCGGACAGGAAGCTGCCTGGGGACCATCCGGCACAAGAGAAAAACCAACCGGATTAGCCATTGTTAATATCCGTACACGTGAAATGCGAATTGAAGCCCAAACCAATAGTGGTAGTGGCTTTTGGCATGTACATGGCTCGCCAGATGGAAGGTGGGCAGTGGGTGATGACTTTTCGAGAAGCATATATCTGGTTGACCGCACAACCCGAGAAATGATGATGATTTCAACTGGGCATAAAACAACAGCAAGAGATCATCCTCACCCAACATTTAGCACTTGTGGCACTAAGTTTCAAATTCAATCAGCTATGCTATCCGAAGATAATCGATCAATGAATATTTGTGTCATACATGTGCCTGAAGAGTGGTTAAACAAAACCTATGAAAGTCATTTTATACCAAAATAACTAAACAACACAAGCAAAAAAAGAGTTGGCAATGAGAATTACCAACTCTTTTTTTTGAATACTAAATGACGGTTTTTAAAACCTAATCACCATCTGCCCCATCAAATGGCGGGGAGCCATGGGATAGTAATAAGCCCAGGTATTTTCTACTCCTTGCTCATACCAATTTCCACCATAGGCATTGCTTTCATATTTCAAATTCGTGAGGTTATTAACCATTAACTGAAACTCAACTCCTTTAGACCAGGATGTCTTTAATTGATATTTTAAACTGAGGTTGTGTACCAAGTAAGCATCCAATTGCCTGGCGGAACTTGATGTATTATCAAAATATTGCTCTCCTACATATTTCGAATTCAAACCCAATGATGCATTTCCGAAGAAATTCCAGGTTAATATACTTCCGGCAATTACAGATGGCGAGTAGGCAATATCAGTATCTCCCAGTTGAGTAACACGTTCAATTTCATTCCAATCATCATCGTAATCAGTTGCAGTTTCTACAAAATCTCTGATAATGTTCCTGCTCAAAGTAAAATTGGCATCCCAACGAAAAGAAGGTAAAGGTCTCCAAGCCCATTGCACTTCAACACCTGCACGATAACTCTCGTCCACGTTGGTCATGATGTCATAACCAACACTGCTTTTTTCACCTGTTGGGACCAACTGATCTTGATAGTACATATAAAAGAAGTTGACATTTGCCGACAGAGAAGGAGTCAAAAAGTTATAACCTGCCTCCACATTGTATAGTCTTTCCGGAAGTGGAGTGGCATCAGGATCCAAATTAGCATCTTTAAAGTTTGTTCGGGTTGGCTCCCTGTTAGAGATACCTAACGAAACATACGACTGATGATTGGGATTGATTTCATAAAAAACACCTGCTTTGGGATTGAAAAATGCAAAGCTATGATTTTGAGACAAATCATCAAGATTGTCATCGATCCCTGTCATTTCATAATCAATGCCCCTCACCTGCAAATCAATAAAGGTGTTCAGGTTGTTTATCCGATAGTTGAGCTTACCAAAAACATTGTAATCGGTTTTCGTTCCGTTATTAAAATACCACTCATGGTCTTTCTCCATATTGGTAGCGTGCCTTGCCCATATGATGTTTCCAAAATGGTCTCCATCATAACGGTTCCAACCTCCTCCCCCCGAAACAGAAACATTCGGTAACAATTGACTATTAATGGAGAAAACTGTTCCGTAAAAATCATTACCCAGCCATTTCTGACGAACAAGGTCTGTACGGGTAATTTCCTCATCACCAATAAAAACATTAGGCAGCCCATAATTTGCAAAACTCTGGTTTTGACGATACTGCTCATAATAACCATCACCGCGTGTATAATGCAATGCTGCGGTCATATCTGTGCGGTTACTGAATGCATGGCTGTAAAACAACTGATAGTGCGTCTGAATATAATTATCGGTTTGATTTCGGTAATACTGCTCGTTCCCATCTAAGTCAGTATATACTCCGGCAGGATTGTATCGACGATTAACAGACAGCATTTCCTGAGGCACACCCCACCAGCTGATTCCTGTTTTTTGGTCACCATGAATCACGTTGAACTTTAAGAAACTGTGATTCATGTGATAAGTTCCACTTAGGTAAATGGATTCATGGTCGGAAAAGGCATTATAAATATATCCATCGGATTGAAGGTTTGAATATCGGCCTTCAAAAGAAAACCTGTCATTTAGCAATCCGGTTCCAAGACGCACAGAATTTCTAAAGGTATTATATGATCCGGCGGTTGATGCTACTTCGGCAAACGGCTCAAAGGCATCAGTTGTGGTTCTGAAGTTAACAGTGGCTCCAAAAGCAGCGGCTCCATGCGAAGATGTTCCCACCCCGCGCTGTATCTGAACCTCCTCAACAGAACCTGCAAAATCTGGCATGTTCACCCAAAAAACTCCCTGACTCTCTGAATCATTCAATGGTATACCATTTACAGTCACATTGATTCGCGTAGGATCCGAACCTCTAATCCGAAAACCTGTATAACCAACCCCTATTCCTGTTTCAGAAGTTGCCACAAGCGAAGGACTCATCTGTAAAAGAAATGGCAAATCATCAATTACCGAAATACGTCTTAAATCCTCACCGCGAATATTGGTATGAGCAACAGGAGAATTTAAGCCGGCTCGGTAGGCTGAAACCACCACCTCAGAAGTCAGATGCGATCGTGGATTAAGCTGGATCTCTCTATCAACATCACCAGTGATGTTGATGACAGCCGAATAGGTATCAAATCCAAGAAATGAAACAGACAGATTATAATTGCCAGCAGTAATCCGGCCAAAAGTAAAGCGCCCATCGTTACCTGAAACAGCAGAGCGTTGTCCATCCAATATGAGAACAGCTCCTGACAGAGGCTCCCGGTTCTCATCAACCACGCTTCCTTCAAACCGGTATTGACCAGCCATAGAAAATGAAACGGTACAAATCAGTAATAAAATAAAAACAATTTTTCTCATCGTCAGCAGTTTAAATTTAAATGATTAGTAAAACTGCAATGAGGTATATTAGGAGATATACTTTCCCTTACCGGCATTACCCGGTCAGGTTCAGAGGGTATGATCTCAGCCCTTTGTATTAAGGCACCCCATTGTAGGAAACTAAATCAATATCATATCAACCCAATGGGTTGATATTTGTTCAAAATATGACAATTTATTACATGAGCTCAAATAATTTCTGCCAAAAAAAAGAGACACATCAATTATCACCCTCTATAATGCAGAAATAATTGTCGGTGCAAATATAGAATTTATATTTTAAGCATTCATCTACCTCAATAAAATTAATCATACTACTCATGTGTGTTTTTACGATCTCATAAATCAGTCTTACTCTTCGGATCTGTTAAATTTAATTTATAAAACATGTTATAGACTCGAAGACAATTAGATTTAAGACAGATAGAGTAGTTGAGAAAGATGATTAGACTGTTCTTATTCACTGTTTAATCTTGTCTATCAGTCTAAATTTCTAACATCTACAAATCTTCAATGCAGATTTGTAATAAATTTAAACAGCCTCTTTATGAAATATATAATACATCTCTCATTTATACCAAACAGGGGTTGTCTCTCACGAGACAACCCCTGTTTGGTATAAATCCGAATTCAATAAAAAACTACTTTTCCACGTTTAGAAAATCTGCAATGATGCGCTCCAGTTCTTCCTTAGGCAACAGACCTCTGGCACCGGCGGGATCAGCATCCATTGGTATAAAGATCATTGTTGGATATGCAGATACTCCAAAAGCAGCTGCCAGCTCCCTGTTCTTCTCAGCATCAACCTTATAAATCTGAATTTTCTCGCCATATTCAGACTGCAACTCTTCCAAAATTGGAGCCAACTGCTTACAAGGCCCGCACCAAACGGCATAAAAATCAACAATGGCAGGCCGGTCTCCCTTATATTCCCAGGTTTCACTGTTTCGAAAATCAAAAACCTTCTGAATAAACGAATCTTCGTTAAGTTCAATAACGCGGTTGGCGTTTGCAGCAGGTGCCGATGAAGGATTTGCCTCAGCTGCTAAGTTTCCTGACCAGATTAAAAACAATCCTGCCAGTAATGATAAAAAAACATTCTTCATAATAATTCTCTTTACCCCGCTGTCAACTTCTGTTTTGCACCTTATGTGCCTAAGAGAAAACGGAAAATTTAAAATCTCAGGGAATAACGCCCTGAAAAAAATCTGTGCAATAATCAGACCTTTTTAATAATGACATCTGACTATTCATCAATATCTGAATTAAAATACAGCGTTGATTATTAATTTAACGCTGCATTCTAATCTCTATCAGAATTCAAAAATAGTGGGAAAAGATTAATCTTCAATCTATTTCTCCACATTTAACACATCTTTAAATGCTTTTTCGAAACTATCCTTTGGCAATGCGCCTGCAGCCATTTGGGGTTGTCCTTCTTTTGGCACAAAAAGAAGCGATGGAATACTCTGTATGCCGAATACTGAAGCAAGCTCCTGTTCCTTTTCGGTATTAATCTTATATATATCTATTTTCCCATCGTATTCCTGAGCCAACTCTTCTAAAATAGGAGCAACCATTTTGCAGGGGCCACACCAATCGGCATAAAAATCGATTACACAAGGCTTATCGCCCGAAAAACTCCACTCCTTATTATTTGCGTAGTCAAAAACTTTTTCCTTGAATGTTTCTGCTGTTAAATGCTCTACCATAACTTTAAATTTTAAATTATTGTTTTTTAAATTATCATCACTTCTATTGTTGTACAACCTCTTAAATGTAATCTTGTTCACATTTAATATCCTTTGATGGTACAAATATAAAAACTCTTTTATCAAAATCCAAATATCTATATTTGTACATGTTTTAATACAATCATTGTGCCAAAAAAACGGCGACAGTCAAAACGCCATAATTACAGGGAAAAATTGTACTTTTGTTGGTCAATAAAACCCCTGGATGACTACACCAAACCAGTGGCAAGAAAAAGCGCATGCAAGAAAAACTAACACATCCGGTTTTTAAAACCGTATCTGAAATAGCTTCATTAGAAGGATTTGAAACATATGTAATTGGTGGATATGTAAGAGATTTAATTTTGGAAAGACCCACCACCGATATTGATATCCTTGTCATTGGCAGTGGGATAGATTTAGCCCGAAAAGTAGCATCCCGCATGGGAAACATGAAGGTTTCCGTATTTAAAAGCTTTGGAACAGCCATGTTTCGCTACCGAAACATGGACATCGAATTTGTTGGCGCCAGAAAAGAATCATACAACCGAAACAGCAGAAAACCCATTGTGGAGGACGGCACGCTTGAAGATGACCAAAACCGAAGGGATTTCACCATCAATGCCATGGCCATCAGCCTGAACAAACCAACTTTTGGACAACTCGTTGATCCTTTTAATGGAATGGAGGATTTGGCAAATGGGATTATTCGCACCCCCCTGGATCCCATCATTACCTTTTCCGATGACCCTTTGCGAATGATGCGTGCCATCAGGTTTGCCACCCAGCTTCAATTCAAAATAGAAGAGAAAACATTTGAAGCCATCCGCACCAATAAAGAGAGGCTTGAAATTGTATCGAAAGAGAGAATTACCGAAGAGCTTAATAAAATAATGGCCTCACCAAGGCCATCCATTGGATTTAAGTTGATGGACGTAACAGGCATGCTCGACATGATTCTGCCCGAGTTAAAGGCCATGAAAGGAACTGAAACCAAACAAGGAAAATCGCACAAAGACAACTTTTATCATACCCTCGAAGTGTTGGATCAGATAGCTCCCAAAACCGACAATTTGTGGTTAAGGTGGACGGCGCTGTTGCACGACATTGCAAAACCCGTCACAAAAAGATTTGATCCGGTTCATGGGTGGACATTCCACGCTCACAACCATGTGGGACAAAAGATGATACCCGGTATTTTCCAAAGACTCCGGTTGCCATTGAACGAAAAGATGAAGTACGTTCAAAAGTTGGTATTCCTTCATATGCGACCCATTGCTCTAATTGAGGAGGAAGTTTCAGACTCGGCAGTTCGAAGACTGCTTTTTGAAGCAGCCGATGACATTGATGACCTCATGACTCTATGTGAAGCAGACATCACATCTAAAAATCGGGAAAGAGTTGACCGGCACCTACGTAACTTCAAAATTGTACGCCGCAAACTGAAAGAAATAGAAGAAAAAGATAAAATCCGTAACTTCCAGCCACCTGTATCGGGAGAAGAGATTATGAAGATTTTCAATCTGCCACCTTGTCAGGAGATTGGTGTCATAAAGTCTGCCATCAAAGATGCCATCCTTGATGGCATCATTCACAATGATCGTGAAGAAGCGTGGCAGTTCATGCTAAAAAAAGGCAAAGAAATGGGGTTAACACCTCAGGCAAATCCTTAAATTAAAAGTCATATGACGGGGAACAATGCCAACCAGTTTTTCAGCAACACAACATATCCTGAAACAAATCCGGATACAGGTCCAATCATCATTACAGACAGGTTAAAATCGGCTGAAAACATTGGTCATATTATTCGGCTTGCAGGGAATACAGGATGCAGAAAGGTTCTGGTGGTTGTTGAGGATGAGTTGCCTCGTCTATCTAAGATAAAACGTGTGGCTGAAGTTTCAGGAGATGTCATCAACTGGAAATTTTGTAAAGAAGATGAAGTTCAACAACTCATCCCTGAAACCTATTCCCTTGTTGCCCTGGAGACTTCACCTGGCTCAACAAATCTGTTTTCGGCCAATTTACCACGCAAAATGGCTCTTATTGTAGGCAGCGAACGCAACGGCATCTCACCCAGGCTACTCAGTAGTGCAAAAACCCATCTGCACATTCCGGTATCTGGTCCAATAAAATCTCTCAATGTTTCGCATGCTGCCGCCATCTGTCTGTTTCATTGGACAACGCAGCACATCACCGGGGCGTAACCACCAGATCAATCCAAACGGGCAAGTGGTCGCTGTATCCTCCGGCATAGCGAAAACCCACGTAAGTACGAAACGGCTTCACTCCTCCCATTTGCTCATCTCTCTCCAGCAAAAAGGGTAACGATATAATTCGCATTTCAGGTTCACTCATATAAATTGGTGAAGAGCCATCAAAGAAAGAGCGAGAAATAATGATCTGGTCGAAAATTTCCCATGCATGCTGATGCTTAAGCGTTCCGACATCGGGAGGTATCTTTAAAGCCGGACTGATAAGCCACACATCATCTTCCAGAAGCCCCACTTCAAGATCCTTGAGAAACAGATCAGATTTGTGCGGTTCATTAAAATCGCCCATAACAATTAACAAGGCTTGTGGATTGACCATACGAATAGAATCGGATATTTGTCGCGTAAGTCGAGCCGCATACTGACGCTTCCATTGCGTAACCGCTGCACCTCCAAATCTTGATGGCCAATGATTGACAAGAACGTGAAGCGTATCTGACTGGTCAAGAACTCCTTTAACATATAAAATATCGCGAGAGGGACGCTCGTTCGGGCCAAAATCAACAGGAATGGGTCGGGATTCGTAAACCTTGAAACGATCCCGTCGGTACAATAGAGCCACATCAATACCGCGCAGGTCGGGAGATTCATAGTGAATAACCCGGTAGTGCAAGTTATCCAATCCGGTTTCCCGAAGCATGGCATTTAGTACCCAACTGTTTTCAACTTCACATAGCCCAATCAAAACGGGCAAATTCCATCCTCCGGCATTCAATATTACACGACCGATGTTGTTGAACTTTTCCCGCATTCTGGAATAAGTCCACCTTCGAACGCCATCCGGAGTAAAATCATCATCACGCTTATCCGGATCATTCCTTGTATCGAAAAGGTTTTCCACATTATAAAACATGATACCAGCAATTGTGTCGGTATCGGATGCTCGAAACTGACAACATACACTCTGATTAAACCAGAATAGAAGAAGAATTAGAAAAGGCAATAGAGTTTTGGGTGAGGGTCTCATTAGGTTTGAGTTTATTCGGAGTTAACTCTCTGCATAAAACCAATATCAGGTTTCTTTTCGCGGTTGTTTCCGTTGATATCCACGGGAAACTGTCTGGCCACAGTAACATCTCCAGCTCCAATGGCAACCGATAAAGAATCCAAACGGTAGTCATAATCCCTTGGAGCTTTGAAAAAAGGATCTCGGTTTATCAATACATTTCTATAATGTGGATAATCATTATAAGGATCATTGAAAGTAGTTGGCATTGAACGCATTCTAATCAATGAATGCTCAAATTGATAGTTGATGACCGGAGGAACATAATCTGGATCTTCAGGATCCCCTGCTTCCCCCTCGTAAAAATCCAGTTCAATTTCATTTTCCAACTGGCCATATATAATGCAATTACTGAAAAGTGCATTTTCAAGGGCATGAGGAACTTTAGCCCCGGTTGCGCCATCAGGATAATAATTGGAAACGATAAGAGCAGGACGATTTCGGAAGGCCCATTGATAATAATTTGCGATGGTAGAAAAGTAAAACTCATAATTTCCACCAACAGTAAGAGCTACCGATGCACTTCCACAGTCTGCAAACAGAGAGTTACTCACTACAAGAGACGAACTTTGAGCCAACAATCCCTGAAGCATTTTATGTTCGATTCGTGAATTTGAGATATAAACCGGTTCACTTCCGTTCATCCCTACCGAATCTACTACTAATCCGCGGGTTCCATTTTTTATAATGGCATAATTAATTTCGTGATTACGACTGCCCGGCATTAACCAAATGGTACCCCATTGACCCGGTTTATCAGCATACCATTCCTCAAGCCTTGAACCTGTAAACAAAACAGGCTCCTCCTTTGTCCCCTGAACTTTTAACGAACCGGATACGATCAAGTTTGCATTTTTGTAAAAATGCAGCCGTGTTCCTGATTCAATTGTTAAAGTTGCAGTGGTGTCAACGTGTATATAATCATAAATCAGGTAAGGCTTATTACTGGTAAATGTCTGCGTATTTAAAACCTGACCCTTCATTAATACCACATCCTGCCCATATGCAATAAGCTTTACACTCTGCATTCGTTCACGGGTGAAAATAATTATTGAATCCATTACGACAAAAGGGGCATCTGTTCCTGCCGGATCAATTGTAACCTCAACAAAAACAAATATGCTGTCGCCTGAACGAATAGGAACATCACTGATGTGAGGTCCGGGAAGCCCACTGACGTTTATTCTGAACTTTGAATCATCACCACCGGCCAACCTAATATCATCTATAGTCATATCGGCGCTATAAGGATTGTAAATCCGGAATTGGCGAGTAGTAGAACCGATGGTTGTAAAGATGGTATCAAACATTATGGTATCAGCAGATAGTTTAACCCCGTCGCTCCCTCCACGGAAAAGATAGTCACGCTCACATGACCAACCAGCAACAAGGATTGCCAACACAACAAATATCTGAACCAATCTCTTCATTTACAATACATATACCTTTCAGGGTGCAACGTGGTATTATAATCGCAATATATTAAATATAACGCAAACACTCAAGAAATGTTTTCACAATTTAAATATTTATTTTACACTAATTAACAGTGACTCCTATTTACAAAAAAAAACAACATAGTTACCAAAAAGCTCTTAAACCCTGATAAATGCCCATTTAGAATTTAATCAACAGCACGAACACGGCCAATTCCACTTACATTGGAATACAAATTTCGTGGGTTTCCCTTATAATTTACAACGCAGGCACCGGCAACTTCTACTTTTAACTCTTCTGATGCAAAAATATTTGCGCTTCCTGCACCGGCCAACACCAATTCCACTTTTTCTGCCATCAGATCATACGCGTTTAATTTCCCGGCACCAGGCATGTTTACTTTCAACCGCTCAACGCTTCCTTCTATGTCCGCTGAGGTGGCTCCTGCGAAATTCAATTCCAAATATTTGCCTGATAAATCTAAATTCACATTTACAGCTCCTGCAAAATTCATTACCAGAGAATCAAATGTAAACTCGGAAGGTGTATGTAAACTGATTCTGCTAACAGCAGTCAAATGTTTTAATTCCCTAACAGTAAGCCTAATCCCTACACGTGAAGCAGATCTTCTGCTTATATTATCAGTTAACAACTCCACGACAAGTCTGTCATCATCATGATTGATTAATACCCGATCGAGCATATTTTTATCACCTTTCAACTCCAGTCGGTTTTCATCTCCATTTTGCAAAAAGATTTCAAAGTCACCAACCAGGTCAACGGCCGTAAAATCTCCGGTTCTCCTAACTTCAACTTTGTCGCTGTTATCAAAGGAGTGATGAGAAAACCGGCTGCTTCCGGAGTCCATAACACAACCTGACAACAATGAGACTGCGAACACTAAAATGATATAATTATAAACTCGTTTCATGATAGAATTATTGTATTCTGAATCGGATAATCTTAACTCTGGTATTCAAACGAATGCTGTTTTATTAAAACAGCATTACGTCCATTGCAACAATAGATTCAAACATTAGGGAATCTGGAGTTTCATTCTCAGTTGAAAAACCATCTGTACTTAACATCCACGGACTCACGTTCTGAACGGTATCTTCGATGTAGTCGGTTTGAATCATATTTGATGCAAAATTAATGTCTAACATCCAATTTTCCAGACAATTTTCCTCTATTCTGCTGAAATGAATCCCAGTGTAATTCCATTGATCGAGACTCAACATCCAATCCTCTACTATGATAATTTCATCCTCATATTGTGTCGCCCAATCAAGGCTTATCATCCAATCTTCTAAAACAAGCATAGGGTCGTGATGTTCTGGAATATTCAAACCATCGGTATAATCGTAAATACCAGTTTTTGTATCTATATCGTACACAGAAACATTTCCATTATGCAATGCAGAACATCCCATCAAAAGGATAGCTAGTGCTACACCTCCTAGAAACTTATTCATCAGATTAAGTTTCTTGCCTTTTAGTTGATTAACTTTTGTTTTCATAACTAATCCTCCATTGATTGATTTATCACACATCAAACAGAAACAATGCCAAAACTTCCATCCAACTGTATTACTGCTACTTACACAAGCACCCAACAAATCCCAGACTCATCATTTTGTTCGATAATGAGAAATAAAATGTACGATATCGGACAAAAAAAAGAGTTCGTAAAACGAACTCTTTTATCATATATTGATTTTTAAACTGTCGCAATTATTTCAATCTGTCCAATACACTCATTACTTCAAGGACATGGTCTCTACTCTCATTTAACAATGCCATCTCATCCTTATTCAGATCCAATTCAATGACTTTCTCAACGCCATTCTTACCAAGAATTACAGGAACACCAAGGTAACAGTCCTTAATTCCGTATTCACCCTCAAGTTTCACACATACAGGGAAAACTCTGCGCTGATCCCTAGCTATTGCTTCAACCATTTGAGCTGCAGCAGAACCGGGAGCATACCAGGCTGAAGTACCCATTAATTTAACCAATTCACCGCCTCCAAATTTCGTGCGTTCAATGATTGCATCAAGTTTATCGGCATCAATCAATTCGGTTACAGGAATTCCCCCAACGGTGGTATAACGAGGAAGAGGAACCATGGTATCCCCATGTCCGCCCATTAAAATGGCCTGAATGTCCTTAGGTGAAACGTTTAACTCATCAGCAAGGAAAGCGCGATAACGAGCTGTGTCCAAAATTCCAGCCATTCCTATTACTTTTGTACGTGGCAGTTTACTGGTGATATGTGCCTGATAAGTCATCACATCCAAAGGATTAGAAACTACTATAATAATGGCATTTGGAGAAAAAGAGATGATTTGTTCTGTTACTGATTTAACAATCCCGGCATTGGTTTCAATCAGATCATCACGAGTCATTCCTGGTTTTCGTGGTAAACCGGAAGTAATCACAACAACATCAGAATTTGCTGTCTTGCTGTAATCACTGGTTACGCCTATTGTTTTGGAATCGTATAAATCAACCGGAGCTTTTTGCCATATATCAAGTGCTTTACCTTCAGCAACGCCTTCTTTAATATCAATCAAAATTATTTCGTTGGCAATCTCCCTGTAAGCCAATATATCGGCACAGGTTGCTCCAACATTTCCTGCTCCTACAACTGTTACTTTCATCCGTATATATTTTTTAAAAGTTATTGATCAAAACTGCAATTAAATGCCTCTATTTTATCACCTGAATAATTCTGTATTCCGTTTAATTAGGCGCAAATATATAACTCCGCTATCAATTAAAGAAAAATTTCTTCATTATTTTATAAAGAATTAACAAGTCCAGATTGATAACAGTTTATTATGAGATAAAGTTCATAAATCTTAACATCTTATTTAGAGATTCAAAGCCTTATTCGCAAAACGAATATACTCACAACAAATGCATCAGAACAAAAAAACACAGGTATGCAATCCCAATAAAAAACAAAAAAATCGCAACTTGTATTTATAACAAGGCTGCGATCTCATTTTTAGACCATCAATTTTACAATTTCATGAACCTTTCTCTATTCAAAATAAAGCAGACATAAGAACAAATTGACATATCCCGAATAATGTTTACAGGGAAACCAGTTTAAGAGTTTCTGCATTTGAGGGAGGTGTCAGCATAACCCGGTCACCTTCTTCAATTCCATCAACCACCTTAAAAAAGTTATCATTTTCCCCAGAAGTTCTAATCTGCTGTTTTACAACGGACAACCCTTCCCTTTTAAATACATATCGAATGTTATCTGAGTCGGTAAATACTGCCAGTCGTGGAACAATAATAGCGTCTCTCACTGACTCCACCACGATGTTATTAGAAGAGGTCATTCCAGGCAGAAGTGTTCTGCCTTCAGGATTAACTTCTATTTCGACTCTGAAAACATTAAAAAAGTCGTTACTTTGCTCCTGACCGATGTTTGCCACTCGTTTCACAACACCAGTAAATCGGTCATCCGGAAAAGCGTCAATTCTGACCCTTACAGGCAAACCGGGACGAATTTTTGCAATATCAATCTCTTTAACATCAACCACAGATTGGATGGTAGACAGATCAGGCAATGTAGCTATTAAAGGATTCCAACGACTAACATGCGATCCAACACGTATTTTTTGACCATCATTGCCCCTTGCATACACAACCATTCCGTCGGCAGGTGCAGTAATTCTCAAATCTTGCTTTAACTGCTCTATTACCTGTATCTCTTTTTCTGTATCTTCAACATTATCCATTGCCCTGCGGATACGCAGTTCAAGTCTTCGACGCGTTTGAGTATAATTACGATGTCGCTGCTGGTAATCTCTCTCTGCCCGCTCTAGACTAATCTGAGCCTGACGTTGAACAGCTTCTGACTCAAAAGCAGATTGCTCCAATCTGATTTGCATGTCCAGAACCTGGTCACGTGCCTGACGAATGGCATCTCTCGCATCGCTTAAAACAAGAGAACTATCTATCCTGTTGTTTTCTAGATTATTAAGATACATCTCCAGTCGATCCTGAGCTTGTCGTAAACGATCTTCCACTTCTCCCGGATCAAGTGTTGCAACATAGTCTCCTCTTGATACAACTGTTCCTTCACGGATCATATCAGTAATTTGTATGTGACGAACGCGAATGGTTCTGTCAAGCAACACGTCTGGAATAGTAATCTGCTCGTATTCTAATGCTTCTAACTCTCCTGATGCTGATACGACAACTTCAAAAGTACCTTTTTCAACCCTGACAACATCAGGTTCCCGATCGGATTCGCGGGTTGCAAGTGCATAAACCACCAATGTAACTACAACCAGACCCAACGGAGCTATCAATTGCCAAATATTTTTCTTCATCTGTCTGTATTTTGTCTGTTATCAGAACTTAGATTAACTTCACTTTATCTTTGCAACAACTCGTCAAGTTCGTCAATTAAAGCCCGATTTTCAATAAAATCAAAAAGCGTCATTCGACGGATACCATAATAACTCACCCAATATCTTCGCAAAGCATCTATATAGGCTCTACGTGCAGCATCCAGTGAATTCCGTGCAGAATTCAATCGGATGACATCCACTTTACCTATCATAAAGCGTTGCATGGTAACATCGTATCCCATTTGTGCTATGGTATCAGCACGGGCAGCAATTGCTACCTGGTTTCTCTGAAGGTTGAAATCCAATACAGAGATGATGGCATCCTGTTCAAAATCCTGAAGTGCCTGCATAACAGTTGCCTCTGTAACCTCCTGGTTAGATCTTGCCATTTGAACCCTTCCTCGGTGAACGCCCCAGTCAACAATTGGCATACTTACGCCAACCCTAAACTGTTGCTGTTCCAGAAAAGGACTGCGATAGGCCAGATCAATGTCTCCCGCATTTTTATTTATACCAAGATTTGCTCTGATATTGGCATTCAAACCTGTTTCAGAACGGGTTCTGGCAACATTTTGTTCAGCTTCCAACACTTGTCGTTGATAGGACAAAATGTCCGGGTTGTTTTCAAGCGCCAGATGCAAGGCCAAATCCACATCAACCTGCAATTCTGGAATATTATCAGGGACAATAACGCGTACACGGATATCATCATCCAGAGCTAAAAATGAGTTCAGAGAAGCATGAGCCTGCTTTACGTCAATCTCTGCACGACTTACAGCCAATTCAGCATTAAGTAAACCCAGTTCCAAATCCAGAAGTTCATCCTGCGTAACAGTTCCAATTTCAAAGCGTCCGCGACCAATGCGATACAAGGTGTCAGCATTGGCATAATTAACGCGTGCAATTCTTTGATTGATTTCGGCTGTTGCGACATTAAAAAAGTGATTGGTTGCCTGAACAGATAACTGCTCAATGGATTGTAAATAATCAAGCTTTGCCTGTTCAAACTTAAGTGGCTCTATTCGCGACTCCCACCTGAAACGGTTATAACCGTTCAATGACTGGGTGAATCCGACACTCACGGGAACTGATGCATATTCAACCATTCCCCTGTCAATGTCCTCGCGTCGACTCAGTGAGGAAGTAACATCGAATACACCTCCCGTTAAAGTAACATTTTGCCGCACGGACAAGGCTGCGTTCGAAGAGAATGAAGAGAGTGAAACAAATCGATCCTGCTCCTGCTCCGGATCCCATCTCTCAACAACCGAACGGTCAAAATTAATGGGTGTTGAGTTCAGCACCAAACTAGGTAAACGATCTGCTCTGTAACTTCGAAACTCCCAGTACCGGGATAAATACATATTTCTGGCCCGAAAGCTAAAAAGGGACTGCTGATGCGCCAAATCAATCACTTCATCCAAGGTTAAATCAACTTCTATCACCTCACCATTCTGGCTCTTCACGCTCAAACTTCCTAATATTCCGAAACAAATCAGAAAAAAAACTATTCTCATTACTCTCAAATTTCTAAATAAAACGTAACTCCGTGAATGTATTAGTATTCTAATGACGCAAAGACTCAACCGGATCCTGTTCCGAAGCTCTTTTCGCAGGAATATAACCAAAAACAATTCCAACTGTTGCTGACACACCAAAAGCCACCAAAACAGAAAATAGGCTCACAATAGTTTGAATATCAGCCATAACATGAATTAAACGAGCTAAAATAACGCCCAACACAATTCCGATCATACCACCTGTAACACTTATCAAGGTAGATTCAGCCAGAAACTGAACAACTATATCTTTTCTTGAAGCCCCAATGGCCTGTCGTGTTCCAATTTCCCTGATTCTTTCCCAAACCGATGCCAGCATGATGTTCATGATCCCAATTCCTCCTACAATGAGGGAAATGCTGGCAATAGCGCCTAAAACAATATTAAAAATATCATTTGTTTTTTGTTGCTGTTTTAATAAAAGCTCTGGCACTGTAACTTCAAAATCATAAATATCAGAATGTCTGCGTAACAGCATCCTGGTAATGATATCAGCTGTAACACTTAAATTCTCTGTTTCATCAACCTGAACAATGATTTTATCCAATTGATGATTGGCCGTTACAACGCCATTCCCGTTATTTCCGGAATTGGCATTACCACCTCCGCGTGCAATACTTTCCAAAACTTCAGGATTTACTCTGGCTCTGTCTCTGAAACGCATTAACATGGTTTGGGTGGGGATAAATATTTTATTATCGGTACTGCTGATCCCCATCTCATCTGAAGCAGAAGCGGTAAAATCACGGCGCTCTATTACTCCAATAACTTTTAACCATGTATTTCCGCATTTAATATACCTTCCTATGGGATCCTGGGTGCTAAAGAAACGGTTTCGGATATTATCCCCGATAATGGCAACAGGAAACCCACCTTCACTCTGAACCTGATTAAAAACTTTGCCTTCAACCAGATTAATATTGAGTAAATCAAAGTAGTTGGAAGATACTCCTTCCAGTACCACAGGATAACTTCGTCCCTCAAGTACGGCATGATAATTCATACTTATAACAGGGCTCAAACGAGAGACTGTAGGAATGGCTTCTTCAATGGCCATGGCATCCAAAAGCGTCAATCCCGGTGAAAACCTTCTGGAATCGCTCCCTCCGGCATTAGGTGAGCCTAAAACAATATCGGAAGGACTCACTATAATGTTGTTAACACCAACGAGTCTGATTTGCTCCAACACTTCTTGCTGAGCACCCCGACCAATGGCCAGCATACTAATTACTGCTGCTACTCCAAACATGATACCCAATGCAGTAAGCATGGATTTCATTTTATTGGCCAAAATGGCTTCAACAGCTATAATGACATCATGAATATATCTTGTAAAAAGTCTCTTAATCTGTCTCATCTCAAATCTTGTTTTTCGTATTGAAAGAAATACGCAATAATGTTATTGAGGCATTGGATTGCGTCTTCCCTCACCATCTGATCTTCTTCGCCTTTCTCCATCACCATCTCTCGGACCACGCCTTCGCGGCTCTTCCTGCATATGCTGCTCCAAAGAATCTTTAGCTGCTTCTTCTTCGCGCTGAAGGATCTCTTTATATATTTCTTCTCCAAGGAGGGGCAATTCTTCTCGATTAGACGGGGGGTTTAAGAATACCACCTGACCTTCTTCCAATCCATTGCGAACCACTACGTGGTTCGAATTCTCCATTCCGGGATCGATAATCTGACGAACTATTTGATTGGTTCGAGTAAAAACATACCTGGTACTATCGGTTCTGTAAACTGCCTCAAGCGGTATATATAAGACATCCTCCATCCTATCAACCGTTATAATATTACTGGTAGTCATTGCTGGACGAAGTTCTGGATCGGTTCCAAAAAGCCGAATGGTGACTTCAAAAACTCTGGCATCGCTATTGGGCAAAATCTGACCGATGTTTGCCACAGTGATAACTTCCCCATCAAAACGCTTTTCCGGAAAAGCATCTACCCCAACCACAACTTTTTGGCCGGGTCTTATACGGGAAATATCTGATTCATTGATGAACGTATTGGAGATCATGGATGACAAGTCAGGCAGCTCAGCTATTCTTGGAGCCCATCGACTTACTGTACTTCCTACCCTGATTTTACTTCCTAATCGGTCATAACTGTATATCACCATTCCCGGCTTGGGAGCCCGAACATCAAGAGCATTGAACAGTCGTTCAATATCTTCAACACTCTCACGGTTACGACGAACATCTTCCAAAGCTCTCTCAACACTATGCCTTGCCTGTCGTTCCTTGAGACTGTAATTACTTAATTCTTGTGCAAGATTTCGTTCAGCACGATCATAATCCAATTGAGCCTGACGTTGAACTGCAGGTGATTCATAAATGGATTGCTCCATTACCAATCTACGCTCTTCAACAGCTACACGAGCATTCACAAGGCCATCCCTCAGATTACTCATGTTTATATTGGTATCAATGCGTGCATCCTCCAATGCCTGAAGCGAACGCTCCAGTTCATCTCTGGCGTCATTGAGTAACTCCTCAATGGCACTATGATCAAGCGAAGCTACAAAGTCCCCCTCTTCAACTACTGTACCCTCCTCTACCAGGTCGGTAACCTGAATTTCGAAAATATTAATACGACGGCTTGATAACTCAGAGGGAACCTCAATAAATGTAGCATTTTCAGCCTGTAATTGTCCGGTGGAATATACTTCGGCTACAAAGGCTCCACGCTGTACATGTGCCTCAATTAAAATATCTCCTGTTAGTGCTGTTCCGCGAAATATCCAAAAACCAAAAATCAACACAATCACCACTGCCGCTCCAATGGCTACTCTCTTGACAATAGAATTCCTGTTTTGCATGCTTTATATATAACAAATATGATTTTTCTATATGACACAACGTTTAAGTTAAAGTTTAAATCCAACCTTAAAATTAATTGATAAAAATCATCAATAAAACATAAAATACATCATCAACCCAAAATTAATATCATTATAACTGCTTGCATATGTGGACAAACGCCACAACCAACTTTAACCGAATCATGGAAGGACAAACTTCGTGTCAAATATTAATCAAAACCTTTTTTAGGATTTAAATATCAAATTTCACAAACCGTCATTCTTTATAATCACAAAGGCATCCTATCAAAAAGTGCGTTTATAAAGGTGATTTATCTAACCTGCTAGCATCCAAGAATTATCCATAACGATAATTTATGACGCGAAGTTCGCCTTTATACATTAAAACAGGTTCAAATCATTTGAGTATAACATTCTCGGATGTCGGATTAATCGACTTTAAAAAAGCATGACGAATCATCAGAGCTCTCTAACTCCAAAACCTCCTCTGCAAATTATAACTCTCCTATTTTCTATACTGTTTCAACCATATACAGATTATGATCAACACTTAACCTGCAATTACACTTTATGCCAGGCTTTTTATCACTTCAATGATTTCAAGAGCAATGCTTTCTGCCTCTTTCATTGAAGGTGCTTCGGAGTAAATTCTAATGATTGGCTCTGTATTCGACTTTCGCAAATGAACCCAACGGTCGGCAAAATCAATTTTCACCCCATCAATATCAGTAACCTTTTCATTTTGAAATTTCTCTTTTACTTTTAACAGAATGCCATCCACATCAATTTCCGGAGTCAGTTCAATTTTATTTTTCGACATAAAATAGGAAGGATATTCTTTACGCAATTCAGAGCATTTCTTACCGGTTTTGGCAAGATGTGTCAGAAAAAGAGCCACGCCTACCAATGCATCGCGACCATAATGGCTGGCAGGATAAATGATTCCCCCATTGCCTTCCCCGCCAATCACGGCATTTATTTCATGCATCTTTTCAACCACGTTCACCTCCCCTACAGCTGCAGCGGCATAGCTTCCGCCATGCTTTTCAGTGACATCACGCAGCGCTCTGCTCGAACTTAAATTTGAAGCACTATTTCCGGGTGTATTGGCCAACACATAATCGGCCACGGCAACCAATGTGTATTCCTCACCAAACATGGAGCCATCTTCGCTGATGATGGCCAAACGGTCAACATCCGGGTCAACCACAAAACCCACATCGGCTTTCTCTTTTTTTATGAGTTCAGAAATATCTGTAAGATGCTCAGGGAGTGGTTCCGGATTGTGCGGAAATTGTCCGTTGGGCTCGCAATACAACTCAAGAACCTCGGTCACTCCCAACGCTTTTAGCATGGCCGGTATTGCAACACCTCCCACTGAATTAACGCAATCAACGGCCACTTTAAATTCGGCCTTTTTAATGGCTTCCACATCCACCAATTCCAGAGACAATACACTTTCTATATGTTTTTTTAATGAATCGGTATCTTCAACCATGTTCCCGATTTCATCCACATCGGCATAAACAAAAGCCTCCTGTTCTGCAATAGCAAGAACACGTTCTCCATCGGCTGCATTCAAAAACTCTCCCTTTTCATTTAATAGTTTGAGTGCATTCCATTGTTTTGGATTGTGACTGGCTGTAAGAATGATTCCACCATCGGCTTTGTGTTCAACAACGGATACTTCGGTGGTTGGCGTGGTAGCCAAACCAAGGTGAATCACATTGATTCCCAAACCCTGCAAAGAGCCAATCACCAGATTTTTTACCATTTCACCCGAAATACGGGCATCACGACCAACCACTACTGATGGTTGTGCCTTACCGCATCGCTCCTTTAGCCACATCCCGTAAGCCGAAGTAAAACGTACTACATCTATGGGGCTTAAGCCTTCTCCGGGTTTGCCTCCTATGGTTCCTCGTATTCCTGAAATTGATTTTATTAATGCCATTTTTTCGATATGAATTATTAAATTTTTAATCCTGTTTTTATCTTAATAGTTCGTTAATCTTTTTTATTTACCTAATTATCAAGCGTTTATGAATTCACCATGGTGTTGTGTAATCAGTTGATAATAAGAAACTTAATTGTATCTAATAATCTAAAAGTCTAACGATCTATTGTATCTCAAACTTCAAAGATAAATCAAAATAAAGTAGGCGGCACAACCCATTCTTCATAAAATTAATTCTCATGCCAACATTTACTTTTACCGCACATGAAGAATCTTTTATTAGTTACCTTATTGAAAAATAAGTTTATCCGGTTATTTTTTTGCATTTTTGCAAAAAAATAAAACAGTTCACAAGTCAAATAAAAAAATAATGCGAAATCAAAAACGCACCTTCAACAAACAGAATCAGGATAAAAACAGAACGGTAAAACCTTTCTCAAAACGAAATCAACTTCCCAAAAGAGTACAAAAGCCAAAGTACGAAGAACCAGAAACTTCGGACTTGATAAGGCTTAACCGCTACATTTCCAACAGCGGTGTATGCAGCCGCCGGGATGCCGATGAGCTAATATCCAAAGGCCTTATTACCGTAAATGGCAAAGTGGTGAAAGAACTTGGGTTGAAAGTGAGTAAAGATGATGTTGTAAAATATGATGGAAAGAAACTCAACCCCGAACACAGGGTATACATCCTCATAAACAAACCCAAAGACATGGTTACCACATCATCAGACCCGGAAGGCCGGCGTACCGTTCTCGACCTGGTTCAAGAGGCTTGCGATGAGAGAGTTTACCCTGTTGGCCGATTGGATAAAAACACCACAGGGGTTTTGCTGCTTACCAACGATGGTGACCTCTCAAAAAAACTCACGCATCCATCTTCGGAAATCAAGAAAATATACCATATTTTTACAGACAAGCCGGTCTCAAAAGCACATATTGATGCCATTGCCAAAGGCATTGAACTGGAAGACGGAATAATTAAGGTTGATGCGGTAAGTTACGCACACCAGGAAGACAAAAAACAGGTTGGAATTGAAATACACTCGGGTAGAAACCGCATTGTACGCAGGATTTTTGAGCATCTCGGCTACAATGTAGAAAAACTTGACAGAGTGTGGTTTGCAGGACTCACCAAAAAAAATCTGCCCCGCGGAAAATGGAGATTTCTAACCCCCGATGAAGTAAAATTTCTAAAAGCCGGAATGTTCTAACCTAAACATTTAATGATGCTTAAAACAAATGCCTTAATCTGTTTCTTTCTCTTAAATTTTGGTATTTTTAATGCGTTTTCCCAAAACGCATTAAACTTTACTGTAAAAAACGCTAAAAATCATTCACCGGTTTCTTTTGCCAACATTGTTTTTGGAGATTCACAACAAGGTACAGTATCTGATATAAACGGAAATTTTACCATCCCCCATTCAGCGGCTTCCAATATCATCAGAATCAGTTCTCTGGGATATGCACCCCTGACCATCAATACCGATACTATGCAGAATGGACAAACCGTTCTGATAAAACCTGTGGATATAGAATTGGAGCAGGTGACCATTCTTGCTGATGAAAATCCAGCGCTGAGGATTATTCGAAATGCCGTTGAGAACAGGAACAACAATAATCCTGACAACAAAACACCATACAGTTGCATTGTTTACCATAAAATGACATTCGGGATGGAAATTCCCGATACACTGATAACCACCAACGAAGAAACCCGTCGTCTATGGGAATTTAACCGCGACAACGACCTTTTGCTGATTGAATCCGTGTCGGAACGCAAACACATGCCGCCTTCCAGAACCAATGAGAGAGTCATATCAGGTAGAGTGAGCGGATTTCAACAACCAGCATTGGCCGTTCTGCCAAGCCAGCTTCAACCTTTCACATTCTATGATGACTATATCAGGCTGCTTGATACTGACCTTCTCAATCCCGTCTCAAACCGAGGCTTAAGAAGTTATCTGTTTCTTATTGAAGACACCCTGATTCAAAACAATGGCGACACCATTTTTTACATCTCATTTGAACCCCGACAGGGGTCAAATATAAGGGGAATGACAGGCTCTTTGCATATACATGAACCAACCTGGGGAATACAAACAGTTTCTGCAACAGCCGATGAGAACCAGTTGCTTTATGAACTATCAATACGCCAAAATTATAAGCTGTATAATCATCATCATTGGTTTCCGGAACAGTTGGAAACACGATTAATCATGCGAGAAACGGCTTTAGGACAAGCATTCCCTTTTCCTGTTACAGGAGAAGGAAGAAGTATGGTTACCGCGGTGAATTTAGAACCGGAGTTTACTTCAAGGGATTTCAGCAATCTGTACCTTATTGATGAATCAGGGAGCACTAACGCTCCACCCATTGACATGCACCGATATCGGCCTTTGACAGCACGCGATTCGGCAACCTATCATCTGCTCGACAGCCTGGGGAGGGTTCATAATCTGGACCGGCTTATAAATTTCCAGAGAAACCTGATGGAAGGCTTTATTCCGTTGGGATATGTCAACCTGAACCTATCCAAACTGCTGGATTTCAACAGGTACGAAGGACTTATCGCAGGAATTGGACTTCAAACCAGCGACCGTGTATCGCGCTACGTGAGTACAGGAGGGTTTTATACCCGGAGTTTTAAATCGCGGGATAACAATTACGGTGCAAATTTGTGTTTTCGGTTCAACCGGATTCATGAACAATCCTGGAAAATTTCTGCAGAACAGAGTCTTGCACCAACCGGTAATTTCAGCTTTTTAGATGGATACGAACCAACTTCTTCGGAACGATTTAAAAACATGGCCATGGAAACTGCCGACCATTCACGGCAAATCAATACGGCTTTTACAAGCCGTATTTTCAGTCGACTAAAAACAGAACTGGTTTATCAATACAAGGAAGTTACTCCCGTCATGCACTATCCTTACATGTTTACCGATGAAATTGTTCCTGAATTCACTGCACACGAAACCGGCATCAGGCTGAAATGGCAACCTCGTATCAGGTTGGCATACACTGGATTTGGTTTGACTTCCACCGGAGGTGAGATGCCTTCAATTTGGGCAAATTTTGCAACAGGTCATGGAAACTCAGATGCGTCCATCTCCTACCAGAAAACCGAAGCTCAAGTTGAACATCACTTCAGAATTTCACCCGTCGTCAAAGGGCATTTTCGGTTAACGGGAGCACATTTGTGGGGCAACCATACTCCAACGCATCTATACAGTGCTTTCGGAACCTACAACAGAGGCTTGAGTATTGAATCACGTTACTCATTTGCGACCATGGCTCCCAACGAATTTGCAGCCAACACATTCGGACTTGTTTTTGTTGGTGCAACAATACCTACCCGTGTGAACCGGCCGGGTAGATTTAAGCCTGAAATCACTCTTTCCACTTCCGCAGGCTGGAGTGATGTCGCATCAAAATATTCAGAAACAGTTAACACTTTCAACAAAGGGTATTTTGAAAGTGGAATCTATTTCGGGAATTTGTTTCGCCAAATGATTTTAAAATACGGGTTGGGCATTCATTACAGATATGGCCCGTACAGCCACGATAAAGACATTAACAACTGGAGTTTTACCATTGGCGCCGAAATCGGATTTTAAGTTGCTTTTACCGGGATTCCTCCTTTCCATCGGCATATTTGGCAAATCTACCAGAATTTCTGTCATGAACATTGTCGTATCTACTCCATGGCCAACCACCAAATTGAGTTCTCCGGTAATCAGAAAAAGCTTGTTGAATTTCGGCTGCTGTGTTCATAACAAAAGGTCCGTGTTGAATTGCAGGTTCATTGATTGGCATTCCCTGCAGCAATAATAAATATGCATCGGCATCTCCATTTTTAATCACCACCGGCTGGTCTGCCAATAAATCAATGGAATTATAAGCATTTACATCAATTCCGGCAATATTTATTTCCGAACCCTTGTAAAAATAGAGCGACCTGTTAACTTCCAGCGAAGCTGAAGGCAAAGTCCATTGGCTTCCTGCCTCCATTTTAATCAGCCAAATGCCAACCTCATTATCGCAATCAGCAGCCCATGAATCAGGCGCCGGAGAAGGAGCTGCAACTTTACCAATTTTACCTGCAATTACGGTCACTTCTATGGCTTTCCCGTTTTCATCCTTTTCTATATGCAGCGGAATATCCTCGGCCCATAACATTTTATAGTGTGGCTCGGCAAATTTGCTCTTTTTGGGTAAATTGAGCCAAACCTGAAAAAGTTCCAGGGGGTTTGGTTTGTCTTTATGGATTAATGGAAACATTTCAGAATGCTGTAACCCTGCACCGGCTGTCATCCATTGTACATCTCCCTCACCATATCGCCCCGAAGCACCGTGTGAATCGGAATGGTCAACATAACCGGTAAGTACAATGGTTACCGTTTCAAAACCTCTGTGCGGATGCGCCGGAAAACCGGGAACCTTCTCGCCATGGTACATTCGCCATCCATCCTTTGTCGTAAAATCCTGCCCCAGATTTCGACCTTCCAAAGAAGCATCCGGTCCAAATTCCTCATTCCCTTTTGGATAATCATCATCGTGATGAACACAAAAAAGAAAAGGGTCCTGCGTTTCCCATTTAAATCCTAATGGTTTGATGTCGGTGATTAGCTTGTTATACATATTGGTTTGATTTAGTCGATGAATAAAAAATCAGCAGATTTCATTTCAATTCACCCAAATATGGATGAACTCTTGTTGTAATAAAGATAAACCTTATTATGCAATTATCCATAGAATTAAAGCATCATTACTCTGACAAGTCATTCATCATTTTAATGATGCGATGAACTTTTACGTCATCACTTTTGGCTTCCAGAATAAAATCTAAATATGTTTTTTTCTCTTCTTTAGAGAGATTTAAGTAGTTCTTGTATGTATTTGGCGGTTCGTATTGAAAACAATCAAGAATTTCCTCGGGTGTCACCACGTCATTGGCATGTATTTGCAGTTCCAGATAAACCGTTTCTCCTGCTTCCTTTTGTATTTCGTTTCTGATTTTTAAATTCACAGGCAGGAAAAGACGTCCATTGCCCATGGGTAATAATTTCCGGTTTGAAAACCGGAAATTATCTATCCGACCAGAAACCTCTACTTCTCCAAACCAGGCATGTTTATCAGGTTCAACTTCGGGAACCTCCAAATAAGTCCATCCTCCCTTTCCGGAAAACTTTTGCAACAAGTATGTTCCGCTTACCTCGCTTATTGATGCCATTGAATAGCCTTTTAATTCAATCACTTGAACTATTTAATAAACCTGCTTAAATTTGACTGTTTTTTCTCTATTAAAATGGACTAATACCCAAAATTGGAATCCGTACCTAAAACATATCCCAGGGAAATTCGGTACGTAAGTTATAAATAAAAGGACTAAAAAAGAAGAACCCATCTGAGCAACCATTCTCAAAAATCTGCATCATATACCCCAACGTTAAAAACAGACAAATGAACAAAATACCTCTGGCCATAGAAACCGAAAATATTACACGTTTTTTTAAAGATGTTAAAGCGGTAAACGGCATCTCCCTAAAAATAGAAAGAGGTGGAGTTTATGGTATTCTCGGACCCAACGGAGCTGGTAAAACCACACTTATCAGAATGCTCGCAACATTACTCAACCCCACATCAGGGAGTGGAAAAGTTATGGGTTATGACATTGTGACGGAAAAAGAAACCATCCGCCGGCTGGTAAGTCTTACCGGTCAGTTTGCTTCTGTAGATGAAGACCTCACCGGCCTTGAGAACCTATTGCTTCTGGCTAAACTTTTGGGATACACAGGAAAAAACGCAAAAAAGAGAGCTTTGGAGTTGTTGAGCGGTTTCGGACTTTCGGATGCTGCTAAACGACAAGTAAAAACATACTCCGGCGGAATGCGCAGACGCTTGGATATCGCAGCAAGTATTGTGGTTCGTCCAGCTTTGATTTTCCTGGACGAGCCGACCACAGGACTTGACCCCCGCAGCCGTAATCAAGTTTGGGACATTATTCGCTCGCTGGTTGCAGATGGAACCACAGTGCTGCTTACCACTCAATACCTGGATGAGGCCGACCAGCTTGCAGAAAAAATTGCCGTAATTGACCATGGCAAAGTCATAGCAGAAGGTACGCCATCTCAGCTAAAAGCTTCGGTTGGTTCAAACGTACTGAGGTTAAACGTTAACGATGCCTCTCAAATTGAAAAAGCACGCCAAATCATCACACAAAAAATAAACCTCGATGTACAAACCAATTCAGACCCATATTTACTAACAGTTCAAACCGAGAACGTTTCGGCTGCAACCAATCTTATAACAGAAATTACATCGGCAGGCATTGAAATATCCAGATTTTCGCTCGGGCAACCAAGTCTCGACGAGGTTTTTCTTGCCTTAACCGGGAAACCGGTTGAAGAGAATAATGAAGAATAAACCAACTTACTGAAGTTACACAAAATGGACAATAATAACCAATCCGCAAGCATACAGTCTCTTCTTGCTCATGGAGCACGCCCCAATCCAATAAATGCGGTAACAGCATCGCTCATTTTTGGCTGGCGCGCACTGCTTAAAATCAAGCATGTACCCGAACAACTGTTCGATGTAACCGCCTTCCCCATCATGTTTACTTTGTTGTTTACCTACATGTTTGGAGGAGCCATTGCAGGTTCCACCGAGGAGTATCTTCAATTTCTTTTACCCGGCATTCTGGCTCAAACAGTGACCATGATAACAATGTACACAGGAGTGGCAGTCAATAATGACATTCGAAAAGGAGTTTTTGTCCGCTTCCGGTCGCTGCCTGTGTGGCAACCCTCGGTTTTGGTAGGTGCATTACTTGGAGATGCTGCCCGATACACCATTGCATCGTCAATTGTTATCAGCCTGGGAATGATTCTTGGATTTAAACCCGAAGGCGGATTCATTGGGGTTTTTCTGGCAGTTGCACTATTGTTGGTATTCTCATTTAGCCTCTCGTGGATATGGACATCCATCGGTTTCATTGCGCGCTCACAGGAATCTTTATTCTTTCTGAGTTTCGTTGTTCTGTTTCCATTGACCTTTGCCAGCAACATCTTTGTTGACCCTGAAACAATGCCGTCGTGGCTCGAAGCGTTTGTAAGCGCAAATCCTGTAACCTGGCTTGTCACCGCAATGCGCGGATTAATGCACGGTGCACCCGAAGTTGAAGGCATCGGAATTGTCCTCATCATATCGGCCACATTGGTTGGAATTTTTGGTCCAATTACCATGTTTTTATTCAGAAACAAAAAGTAGATAGGCTATTCCCATATTTCCGGAAATTTTCTTGTGGCATGCTTGATAATCCACATGGTATGTGGATTATCAGTTTTTGCCCATTGCCTTATCAATGATTTGGTTGGTGATGGATTCACCTTTATGTAATCGGTTAGATGATTGGCGACAGATTTCTTCACAAACTTCACAGAATCTTCTTTCAACAAATCCAGAATTTGAAAAACCGGTTCCGGTTTTTCAATAAAAACATCCAACTTTGGTGCCCAGGGCAGTTTAGGTCTGAGTCCTTCTGAGGCCAACCTTCGCAAATGAAAGCTATCTGAACGCGCCCATTGCTTCATTCTCTTCAATGACTCCTCCGGATATTTTCTGATGAAAGGCCGAATGGCATACTCTCCAGTATTGCGTTTTGTAATTTCTTCTATGGCATTCAGTGAAATCTCCAGATGGTTCAACCCGTATTTCTCAACAAACTTCCCAATTGGCAATATCCAGTAATAATTTGTGAACATGCCTGTTTCGTTGGGGTTTTCTTCACCCAATATTTGCGTCAAAATGAATAGCGATTGCTGATAATTATCCGGTAAAAAGTGTTTCAACTCATCTGCCAACAATTCAACCCTTTGTGTGTAGGTTTTCCCTACACACTTCTTCTCTACATTAAGGATAAAATGGGAATCATTAAATTCGGGAAAAACAAGGTTTATCTTTTCAGACAAAATCCCGGCCAAGTTTCCTCCAAATTTATTGGTTATGCTATAATCTGTAGGCATATTGAAATGGTTTTAAAACTATTTAATTTAACATCATCTGTTTTTGTTTGTTCATCTCAAACAAACTTAGAAGCTACTACTATTGGCGAATATTTCTAATTTTGTAAGTCATTTAGAAGATAACCTTCCAGGCTCAACTAAAATATAGAAACTAAACTAAAACGCTACAGCTATGCTTACCAGATACTTTTTCGCTTTATATATATTAATCCTGCTCTCGTGTACAGCAAATTCTCAAACAGCTTATAACTTTATTGTTTCCAAAGATGGGACAGGTGATTTTTTAACAATTCAGGAAGCCATCAATGCCACCCAGGCATTTCCTGATGAGCCCGTCACCATTTTCATAAAAAATGGTGTTTATAATGAAAAAGTGCGGGTTTACTCATGGAATACCAAACTTACCCTTAAAGGAGAATCAGCAGAAAAAACCATTATCACATACGATAATTATTTTGATAAAATTAATCTGGGACGTAACAGTACTTTTCATACATACACGCTTAAAGTGGAAGCCAATGATTTTACGGCCAAAAACCTGACCATTGAAAACAGTGCCGGACCTGTTGGACAAGCAGTTGCCCTGCATGTTGAAGGCGACCGTTGTTCTTTCATCAACTGTCGGTTGCTTGGTCATCAGGACACAGTATATTCAGCAGGTGAAGGTCGCAGACATTATTTTTATCAATGCTATATTGATGGAACGACCGATTATATTTTTGGTGAGGGAACAGCCATTTTTCACAAGTGCCAAATACACAGCAAAAGTAACTCATACATTACTGCAGCAAGCACTCCGAAAAACATCCCTTTCGGGTTTGTTTTTATAAGTTGCACTCTCACAGCGAATCAAAATGTTGACAAAGTTTTTCTTGGTCGCCCCTGGCGCGACCATGCCCGTACAGTAATTATGAATTGTGAACTTGGCAGTCACATTCTTCCTGAAGGCTGGTCAAACTGGTCAGGAACCAACCGCGACGAATCAGCCTTCTATGCAGAATATGGCAATACAGGACCAGGTGCAGATTTAACCAACAGAGCAAAATGGGTAATAGCTCTTACCGAAGAGGAGGCAAACGATTACACCATCGGTAATATATTCAGCTTTGGCATTGGTGAGTGGACTCCAGACAAATAAAACAACAATCAAAACTAAATCACTCCCATTTTCTTCATTAAAAAAGATGCATTCAGCTTTTTACTCACACCAGTTTTTAACTTATAATCAAATACTAGTTCGTCACCATTTAGCTCAACCTCAAAGCAATGATTCATTACAACAGAAGGGTATTTTTGCTCCAGTTCACCAATCACCAAATCGTGAGTTGCAATAACCACGACGGCATTAAGTCCCATCATTTTTTCGAGTAACCCGATAGAGCCCGCCTGTTTATCCTTCGTATTGGTGCCTCGCAGTATTTCATCTAAAACCACCAATGTTCTCGGTTTAGACTGAACATGGTCAATGATTTCACGAATGCGGGTTAGTTCAGCATAAAAGTAGGACGCCTTATGCGAAAGTGAGTCACGGATGTTGATGCTCGACATGATATCGCACGGAGTAAAACGCATGAAACGAGCCATGACAGGAGCACCATTCATTGCAAGAATTAAATTAACAGCCAACGTGCGCAAAAAGGTACTCTTTCCGGCCATATTTGCGCCTGTCACCACCAGGATACGAGGCTGCCCCTGCATGTCCAAATCATTACAAACTCTTTCATCACCGGGAATTAACGGATGGCCTACATCTTTAGCATCAATACTAAAATCACCATTTGCGATTTCAGGGTAAACCAGATAACTCTGGTTGTTAAAATCAAAACGCGCAAAACCAATCATCGCATCAAAAGTGTTCATGGCTTCCAACCATCTCGGAACCAATGCCCGATGCGCTTCCTTCCACTTTTCTAAACGATACAATATCTGTAAATCAAACAAAAACAGGATGTTCAAGATAGAGCCTACAACCAAATTATAGCGGTAATCAAAACGTTCGAGCAATCTGAAAAAGATTTTCAAAGAGAATGAGGCTCCCTTTTTATGATTATTGATTAAATTCTCTTTTTGATGCTTCAGGAATGAAGCATCAAAATTCTCATTTTCTATCTGTATGAGCAACCGCTCATACAGGCGGAAAATTGAAGCACTTTTACCAAGATTATTGTGAGCACTCTGAACTTCTTTTGATTTTCGGGTCGTTAACCACCATCCAATCCCCACCAGCAACCATAATGAAGATGCAGGCAAAAGAGCAAAAATGGTCAATGCGACCCAAGCAAATACACAAAAAGGATAGAGCATCAACAGCCATTTGAGTTTTCTTACGCCTGACTCAGGCTCATTAAGCCATTTTATCAGCTTATCCTGCTCATTGCCGACTTCTTTATTAAGCAAGCCAAATGCCTGGAAATTCTCCAAAAATTCACTCTTCTTTGATAGTTCCCTGACAGCTTTTTGTTTTTGCAGAATCTCTTCTTCATTTTTTGACCATTTGCAAAGACATGTCCCCAGCTTTTTTCGACCCTCTTTGGTAACTGAACGATTGAGATACTGAAACAGAGAATGAGCACCAAATAAATCAAAGTCTCCCGCCAAATGAGGATTTATCTTCGATAAATCCTCTCCATTATCCATATCATCAAAATCATATGATAAAAATCGAAGTTCACGCTGATTTACGAGCAACCTGTTAGATAAAACTTTCTGTTGCTTAACCAATTTCAGGTCAACAACCACCGCTCTTAGAAACAACAGAAAAGACAGGACTGACAGAGCAATTAACCAAGCGGATTCAGGACGAGTGGTAAACCATACAAGAGAGACTATAGAGATCAGGAAAAAACCGATGCGTGCAAAAAAGAGGAATTTAAACCGTCGTTTGAGTTTTTCTGTTTCCTGTTCTAACAGAATAATTCGGGATTTATAATAGCTGATTGAAGTTTGCGTCATCGGTTTTATATTTTAAAAAGATGTGTGTTAATCGTTAGTGAATAATGGCTGAAATGAAACTACTAGCCTGTACAAAAATAAAAAAAGTTGCTCCCTGCAATGCAGAGAACAACTTTTTTTCTGACATGATAAGTTTTTTCTAAAAGAAAAAACTTGCTAAGAACAGAAGTGCTAAAATGTACATTACCAGTGAAATTTCCCTGTGGCGACCTGATAATAATTTCAGACCTACATAAGAAAGCATTCCAAACACAATACCTTCTGCAATGCTGTAACTCAATGGCATCATGATAATGGTAAGGAATACAGGGATGGATTCTGTATAGTCATCAAAATTAATTTTCAGAATTGGCGACATCATGAAAGAACCAACAAGAATCAGAGCAGGCGCAGTGGCTGCCCCGGGAACCATCAAAAACAATGGAGCAAAAAACAAGGCCAATGTAAACATTCCTGCCACTGTAAGCGAAGTAAGTCCTGTTCTTCCACCTTCTGCTACACCAGATGCACTTTCAACGTAAGTGGTAACTGTCGATGTTCCCATCATTGAGCCAAAAGTGGTTCCGATGGCATCAGCAAATAGAGCCTGCTTTACCCTTGGAAGTTTTCCATTTTTGTCAATCATATTGGCTTTGGATGCTACTCCCACCAAAGTTCCAACGGTGTCAAATAAATCCACAAAAAGGAATGTGAGCAATATAATCAACATATCAACCGATAAAATTTGACTAAAGTCAAATTTAAAAGCAATAGGCTCCAGCGATGGTGGAAGAGAGACCAATGTCCCTTCAGGAAGAGTGGTTACTCCCAATGGAATTCCTATAATTGCACTGGCAAAAATCCCAATAAGCAGTGCTCCTTTAACCTTCAAAGCAAGCAAAACCCCAATAAGTAAAAGACCAAATAAGGCAACCCAAATTGTATGAGAACTCATGTCCCCAAGGGTAACCATGGTTGCTTCACTAGCCACGATCAGGCCTGCATTTTGCATTCCAATAAAGGCAATAAACAAACCAATTCCGGCTGAAATGGCATGTTTAATATTCATGGGAATGGCATTTACTATTAACTCCCGCACATTAAATGCAGTCAATAATAAAAAGATAATTCCTTCGAGAAAAACCGCAGTCAAAGCAAATTCCCAGCTATACCCCATGGTTATAACAACGGTATAAGCAAAAAATGCATTCAGACCCATTCCGGGAGCAAGCGCAAAAGGCAATTTAGCCCAAAGAGCCATCACTAAGGTTGCTACAACTGCTGATAAAGCAGTTGCTGTAAATACCGCATTGACATCCATTCCCGTTGCCGAAAGGATACCCGGGTTCACAGCCAAAATATAGGCCATGGTCATAAATGTGGTGATTCCGGCTATGAATTCGGTTCGGATATTGGTTTTATTCTCCTTGAGTTTAAAAAACTTCTCCAACATGGTGTAAAGTATATAAGATTAATGTCTAAAAAGTCCATTTAACCGCGATGGTTGGACATGCTTTAAATCCTTTGTGACCTGCAAAATTTGTCGCCAACTCCACTTCTCCACCAAACGAAAAATGTTCATTAACGTTATACCACAATTGTGGTTCGCTCAGGAAAACAAATTTAGTACTGCCCTCCTCACCAAAAAAAGTATGGTCTTCACGCCAAAAATCGGCAAATCCCATAAAAGTAAATTTTCTGTCTTTAAAATGCATGGTCCACACTCCCGTTATCTGGAAAGAAGCATCATGTTTACCCTGAATATATTTATACAAACCCTGCAAGGTGAAAATTCTTGAATAATCAGCATTATTCCAGGTATATTGAGCACCAGTGAGCCAGGCATCGTTAATTTGGTATGCTAATCCAGGTGCATATTGTCCAAATCCTCCGTTATACTCCACCTGTAATGCCCATGGAGAATCCCAGAATCTCAATGCTCTTGAAACGTCCATATAGGCCAAAGAAACTCCTTCCACATCTCCTACATTGTAGTCGAAGTCAACAAAGAAAAAGGTACTCCCCCATCGGTCAGGTTTAAACATTTCAAGGGTTGTGGTAAAATAGCCACGATCCTTTCCCATATCATAATGTAATTGAATGTTTTGCGAATTGATCTTTGCTGCACATTCTGTTTTATTCGGACACCCATTCCGGATTTATCCGGACACTTTTTAGGTCTGCATTTTTTTCAAAAATAGGAATTAATTTTTT
>NZ_SLWK01000011.1 GCF_004345615.1 Natronoflexus pectinivorans | reverse complement strand
ATCTGAACTACGGATTATACTTAAATTACCTCCTGATCCCTTAGTAATCTCTTGGTTGAAAGTTAACTCTAAGTTAGCATCTAAACTTACTTCTGTTGCTCCTTGTAGTGGGGAATATATATCCACCACCGGTGCCTGCCCCACCACTCCCACAGATACCAACAAAGCCACTGCCAACAAACCTGCCTTTAGTAAAATATTTTTCATAATAGTACTTTATTCGTTTTGAGAAGGTTGTAACTTTATATAAAAGTTTACCTTGAAACACAACAAAAAGTTCTTATACTCCCGGGTATAGGACTCAGGAATAAAGAACTACAAAATTACTGGTAATTATAATGATTTTTACGAAAATAAGTGTTAAATAGATACGGAAAATATTGAAAATGTTGATGAAAATGGCGAATTAAGTGGTGAAGGTTGTTTTTGCCGGTAGATTTAGTTGTAATGTAGTTCAGATTGGTTGTAAAGGCCGGTTGTTCTGTTTTTGTTGCACACCTATGGCGTGCCGGGGGGGATGGTGGTTGCGATTTTCTACCTACATTTGTCACCTACGGCGACATGCTAAGGTATCTTACATGTCTTCTATGGTTAAAAAAATTACACACAAACGGCCTGCCGAGGGTTATGGCGGTTGCGTCTGTTCTACCGATATTTGTCACCTACGGCGACACCACTAATTGTGTTAAATTATTAAGTAGGGTCTGCTGAAAAAGTCTGCAGACCAATATTATATTTCTTTTGTCCTCAAGCCGGACGGGCTCTTACTTTTTTTACTCATATTGTGTTTTCTTTTTAAGGTATTGCGTGATCCGCTTCGCTACGCAACAGCAAAAAAAAGTAAGCAAAAAATGCCGCCGCTGCTGAAAAATTGCCTAAATAACAATGTGTCAGGCTAAAATCTGCGAACTCGCTACGCTCAAACAACGCATATTTTTTACGCCTGTCACATTGTTATTTTTAACGGCATTTTTCAAAGGCGGAAGTTTCCATTATTTCTAGTTTTTTCAATGCACGGAAATGCAATAGTTATATTAAAAAAGCTTGCACTTTAATGATTGAAAACATATATATATATATTGCAAACTATCAATTATTTAAGAGTTTTTCAGCAACCCCTAAGTAATGATTTAATTTCCTTGCTATAAAGGAATTCCGGTTTCCGTTCTCCCGTCTCCTGTTTCCTTATATACCTTATGTGGTAAAATTGCGCACCTACAGCGTGCCGCGAGTCAGATGGTTGTCTCTTTTCTATCCACATTTGTCACCTACGGCGACACCTCCCACTGTTATTAGTGTTTTTAAATACTTAATTATGAGTTAACTTCCATCAAAAAAGATCATTCCGGTCTTCGGTCTCCGATTTCCTGTCTCTCCATATGTTTCAAAACCCTAATTAGACTAAATATAAATTAACAAAAAAAGACACTTCCCTATTCAGAAATTAAGTACTTATTAATATCTTTACTCTATAAACAACCAAACCAAACACTATGCGAATTCCCTTTCTCAAGTGGCTAGTACCACCAGATCAGTGGAAATTCCCCGTAATTATCCTACTGGGAATATTTGCAGGTTTAGGATTTTTCGTGATCCACATGGCAAAAGTTCCATCATATTTGGCCGATACACCGGAGACCTGTGTCAACTGTCACATCATGGCACCACAATATGCCACCTGGAGTCACAGTTCTCACCGCGAGGTGGCAACTTGTAGTGATTGTCACATGCCGCATGACAATCTTTTCAACCACTATCTTTTTAAAGCAAAAGCCGGAATGAATCATGCTTATGTATTTACTTTCCGTCTTGAGCCACAGGTCATCACCATCCATCAGGAGGGCAAAGATGTGGTGCAGAACAACTGTATCCGTTGTCATTCCCAGCAGATTCACGATACCAAACTTTATACCATGCGTCCTGATTTTCATCCCAACATAGGCGACAGATATTGCATTGAATGCCATAGGGATGTGCCGCATGGAACGGTCAATAGTATTTCCAGCGTTCCCGATGCGAGAGTACCCGTACCCACCAGCCCGGTGCCGGAGTGGTTACGTGGGTTGACGAAATAGGGGAAGATAGGTTAAATGGAGGGAAAGAAATTGAGTTTTGGGTTGAGTTGTGCGGATGGGATTCCCCCTTCAGGGGGTTAGGGGGAGCGGGAAAAGAGAGTTTGAAGTTTAGGGTTTAGGGTTTAGGGTTAGGAGTTTAGAGTTTTAAGTTTTTTCAATCATTAGTTGTTTTGCAAATAACATAGAATTACAATCGAAATATATCTTATTAAAATTATGCGTCATTGCCCCTCTGCGTTTAGAATTTAAATAGCAACCTAAATAAATCCATTGATATGAGACCAATCAGTGAAATCATAAAAGAGAAGCCCTGGATGGGATGGCTAATTTTCTTTGCCACCATGATCGTTGTATTTGTACTCGGGCTATTTGCAGCCACCGTAGTTGAACGGCGTGCTGAAGCTGTTTTTGCCTATACTCCGCAGGTAAAACACGACAAATACGAACCTCGTAACGAGGTTTGGGGTCAGAATTTCCCTCGCCAATATCAGTCGTACATGAATACGGCAGATACTACTTTTTCCAGCAAATACAACACATCCGGTTTGCGTGATGCGTTGGCCGACAACCCCCGAATGGTAATCTTGTGGAGTGGCTATGCATTTTCAATGGACTACAACCAACCACGTGGACACTACTATGCTGTTGAAGATGTGTATAACACCCTTCGTGTTGGTTCTCCCATGGATGGAGAAAAATCTTTTCAGCCAAACACCTGCTGGACCTGTAAAAGTTCCGATGTGCCCCGCCTGATGCAGGAGCATGGCATTGCGGAGTTCTACTCAGGCACTTGGGAAATGTTGGGCGAAGAAGTGGTAAACCACATTGGTTGCGCCGATTGCCACGATGCCGAGACCATGAATCTGCACATCACACGTCCTGCACTGATTGAAGCCTTTGAGCGCCAGGGAAAAGATATTACCAAAGCCTCACACCAGGAGATGCGAAGCCTTGTGTGTGCACAATGCCATGTGGAATACTATTTCAGTTCAAACGTGGTTGAGGGAGTTAATAGCTATCTTGTTTTTCCATGGGATGATGGGATGAATTTTGATGATATTGAGGCCTACTTTGACAGAATTGGATTTACCGATTGGGTTCACGGACTAAGCCGTGCTCCCATGCTAAAGGCTCAGCATCCCGATTATGAAGTTTGGTCCACTGGAATTCATGCCGATCGTGGTGTATCGTGTGCCGATTGTCACATGCCATACAAAAGTGAAGGTGGAATGAAATTCACCGATCACCACATCCAGAGTCCGCTGAACAATGTGGCCAATTCATGTCAGGTTTGTCACCGTGAAGAGACTGCCAGACTAGTACAAAATGTGTACGATCGTCAAGACAAAATTTACGAAATCCGCACACAGCTGGAAGATCAATTAGTTAAGGCGCACATCGAAGCGGCTTTTGCCTGGGATTTGGGAGCAACAGAGGATCAAATGCACGATATTTTAATGGATATTCGTCATGCACAATGGCGCTGGGACTTTGCAGCTGCAGGCCATGGAAACGCATTTCATAATCCACTTGAAACCAGTAGAATGATATCAACCGGTAAAACAAAAGCACAGGATGCACGTGTAAAACTAGCTCGCTTGTTAGCTTCACTTGGACACACCGAACCTGTTCCCATGCCCGATATTTCAACCAAAGCCAAAGCACAGGAGTACATTGGTCTTGATATTCCAAAACGCCAGGCTGACAAAGAGAAATTCCTGAACACAGTTGTCCCACAATGGCTTGAAGCCGCCAGAGAACGGGAAGCGACATATGATGTGAGGGTGAATTAACAAGAAACCGGAGACCGGAGGAAGAATGGTGACAGGGAAATAGGGTTACAGGAATGAAGTTGTCACAAGCCCCAAAGGGGTGTAATATCATAACCCGGGATGGAGCCCAGGGGAACGGTGAAAGGAGAAAGGATAGCGAAGGACAACAGGTTATTAAAATAATGCTTCAGAAGATCCGATGGTTTACGAATATGTAAGTCATCGGATTTTTAGATTAGTGTTGTTTTTATATTTCAGGGCTAACGCCCCTCCGTTTCATTCATTTATCCTTTTTCTACGAAGATAACAGGGCTAGCGCCCCTGAAAAATTATTTAAATACATATAAACATGGGTGTAAATGTGGCATCTTCGTAAGACTATACATGGCAAGTTTTCCAAGGGGCGTAGCCCTTATATCTTAGTAGCAATACATCATCCTGTAAATCCAAGGGGCGTAGCCCTGACATCTAACGTAAGATTGGAATATCTTTTGTAACCCAAAAGACATTTTAGCAATGTTTAAACATGTTGTAGCGCATTAAAAAATGACTCCATAAGACTATTTGATAAGATTTAATTACACAATTTAGACAACTTTGATTATCTTTACTAAAAGAGAAACAGATAAATGATTTACATATTAGACGTACAAAACGACCAATTAGTAAAAGCAGAAATTGTTGTCCCTGAACCAAATGAAATACCATTAAAAAAAGATGGCTGGAATTTCAACTGGATAGAATTAAGCAAAGATGAACATTCCAGAATGTTCATTTTAAGAACAATTGGACTAAAACCAAGTGTTGAAGGTGCATTACAACTAAAAACAGAGAATGAAATGCTCATTATGAATGTTTTAGAAATAGCACCGCATAACATCGGGCGAAAAAATAAGAAATATGATTATGTCGCCGGCTGTTTAATTGCTTTTGCTTGTAAAGAAAGTTTTAAATTGAAAAGTTCTTACAAAGGATTTCTAACCTTTATGGCGAAAACAAGCCTAATAAAATGGTATTCCGAAAAATATGGTGCGTCAATAGGACTTGGACAGCGAATGTATATTGATAGTGAGAACGGACTGAAATTGATTAATGAATACCTTGAAAAATAAAACGATGAAACGAGCCATGAGAATCGCCAGATCGACGAAGTCAAAGCTTTTCTCACACAGGCAAAGTACTGAGCCCTGTCGAAGTAAGCATGACTATGATGGCGAGTTCCATGTGATTACTTAAAAACAAATTTTAGACACATGAAACGAAATAACAGCACAGAACCAACAAATGGGATGTTAACAAACCCAATGGATACTGGGACAGATGAATTTAAAGATTTCCAAGCAAAATTGTTGAATAAAGCAAAAAAACGGTCAGAAGCACAACAAAGGGAGATTGAATTGTTGTCCATCAAATTTCAAATGCAAGATTATTTGGAATCCGAAGAAACCGAACTTAAGCTTCCGGGAGATTTTTTAAAAGAATACTTGAAAACATTAGACATTACACAAAAGAAATTTGCTCACTATATTGAAATAAATCCCTCTAATTTGAACAAGTTAATTAAAGGAGAGCGACCGATTAATTATGAATTAGCAATAATCTTGGGAAAGATTTTTAACAATGACCCAATGCTTTGGATTGAAATACAAGCAAAAAACGAACTTAAAAAAATCAGAAAAACCAAAACGAGGAGATTTAATAGTTACTCATTGAATGATTTGATGACCTAGAAGCAAATGCGTTACAACATCAGATATAAAACATTGGGGTTTTGGTGTTTACACTAATATTTCTGCCCCGCATCGGCATTTGTAACGGCAGACCGTGATGACGCCAGCAAATCCCAACGTATCCTATGTGACCGTTATAGACACGAAGACTATTATCCCGAGGTTTTCGGGATCAGGCAGATAGAGTAGTTGAGAAAGAAGATTAGATTGATCTTATTTTCTGCTTAATCTTGTCTATCAGTCTAAATGTCATATCCCACATTGCAGGACTTCGCTTTACTCAGCATCTAATGTTCCAAAAATATTCAATGCAGATTTATAAAAATTTAAACAGTCTCTTCACCTGATCTGCCAAAAAATAAAATAAAATTCTCTTCCATAATTAAAAGTAAAAGTGTACTTTTGCGGCTCATTCGTGTAATCTCTTGCTGAACATAGGGGTCAGACAATATTGCACGGTTAAGTTTAATCTTCAAAAGCAAAAGAAAATGGACTTGATGAAAGTTGCTGAAGAGGCCTTTAACACAGGAGTAGAGGTTCCCGAATTTGGAGCCGGTGATACTGTGTCTGTTCACTACAAAATTAAAGAAGGAGCCAAAGAACGTGTTCAGGTATTCCGTGGCACTGTAATCCAAGTAAAAGGAGCCGGTGTTAGCAAAAGATTTACTGTAAGGAAAATGTCAAACAACGTTGGTGTTGAGCGTATTTTCCCAATCAACTCACCTTTTATTGATAAAATTGAGGTGAACAGAAAAGGTAAAGTTCGTCGCGCAAGAATTTACTACTTCCGTGAACTTACCGGTAAAAAAGCTCGTATTAAAGAGAAAAGAGTTTAAGGATAATATTTTTTCTTTTTTCACATTAAAAAAACCGTCCATCAGAAATGATGGACGGTTTTTTATTATTCACCCACTCTATCTAAATCTGTCTCTCAATCTTCTCCCGGCATCTTCAATTCTTTCCTGCACGTTCTCATCTTTGAGAATCTCTTCCACGCCTTGTTCTATTGCGCGTTCGGCAGCACGTTCCACTTCACGACGCACCTCATCGCGAACCGCTCTCTGCAAATCATCTGCATTGATTGAAAGCTTAGGATCGGTTGGAGTTCCGGTAATATTTATACCCAGCATCACGTCACCACCCGACGACGAAATATTTCCACCCAACAACCCTGCCACGTTACTGATTTCACTTCGGCTCACCGGCATGCGCATGGTAAAGTCCATCTGCTGGTCGAGGCTCTGTGTTCCTGCAATATTAACCGATTTTCCAAACACCTCAACATCAAAAGGTTCAACGGTTAGATTTCCATTTTCGATGGTAAAGTTGACCCTCACATTGCGGGCATTGGCAACCTTATACCTTTCATCACGCAACATGGTAGCCATGGCATCCTGAACTTTTGATCCACTCACCTCAATGTTATTTGAGCGAAGATTTCCGGCTCCATTAAATGTATTGAGAAGCGGACTCATGTCGTCACCAAGGATGGTATTAAACTTGAAGGAAGAAGATACCTGCCCCTGAGCATTTTTTGCCACAGGCAAAAAAGATTCCACCATGCTGAATGAGTGTGCAGCCATATTGATATCAAAAGAGTTTATGGCCAGGTCAAAATCCACGAAAGGACGAATGGTATCCTGGGTGTTGTATTCACCATTCATCACCATATTTCCATTTAAAAGGTGCGTCCTCAACCCATTCATCACCACACGAGAGTCTTTAATTTGAAGATTTCCGGTGGTATTGGTTAAATCCAGTCTGTCATACAATATCCGGTCAATTCGGGTACTCATGTTAAACTCAATGTTACCGGGAATCAATACTTTTTGCAATGGTTCAGCTTCCTGATCGGCTTCCACAGGCTCATCACCAGCCAAAGCCATCAATTCATTTGTATTGATAAACTGGCTTACATGATCCAGGCGACCTCTAAGCGTTCCATCTTTAAGAGCATATGCCAGGTAGTTCTCCAGTCGGCCGGTCAATCCAAAGTCGCTCTCTCCTACCCTGCTGGCAAAAGAACGCAACTCTAAGTAACGGGGTGAGAAAAACAGGTCGGCCTCACTTATGATCACTCCCATTGGGAAATCCGGGCTACGGAATTCAAAATTAGTGAGCGTCACATTTCCATTGGCCTTGATATCTTCATATTGCTCATTCTCAATCATGTTGTAATCACCATCCAGTGTTAAATCGGACGTGATCAATCCCTTTAAGTCAATGCTGTCCATGGGAATGGCATCGGCCAGCGAAGCCAGATCAATGGAACCTATCATGGCTCCTTTAAACACCGCGTTTGAAATGGGTGTTGAAATGTGCAAATTGGCATCAAACGGATTGTTGTCCAGCTCAAAGTGGAAAGTGCGGATTTCGGCGATGGTATTATCCATTGATCCTCCGGGATTATCAACCTGAAAGAAAATCTGGATATTATTGATGGATTTTGGCAAATCTGGATATTGAATCACTCCGTCCTTCACATCCAACAGGATGTTAAATGCCGGAAGATGATCTTCATCAATATATTTACCTTTAGCCGTGGCTTCCAGAGCAAGCGAACCTTCAGTTCGCAATCCATCCAAATCCTGCATAAAAGCCTCAGGCACCAGTGCCAAAAGTGTGCGAAATTCCGTTTGACGGGCAGCCATGCGTAAATCCATATCATAACCTTCGTCAAGCATGGCAACATATCCTTCTATAAACAGAGGAATACGACTAAATATCAATTCGTTGTCCTCAAAAGTAAAGACCATATTCTCTAAATCGGCACCCACATCGGCTCTTAAATCAATGGTGGCACGGTTCAGATAACGAATATTGTCCATTTCCAGATCGAAGGCCTCCACATTGCTGACCAGGTTGATCGTAGTATATGTATCGGTGAAATCTCCACGAATTCTGGAGTTAAAGCCTTTCAAGGAGGTTTTTAAATTCATGGTGGCATCGCTGTAAGAAAGAGCTGCATCGCGAATCTCGAAAGATTGCAACTGAATGCTGAAAGATGGCATTTCAGCAGCATCCTCTTCGGCGACAGGAGTAGGTGCGTCTGATTCGGGAACAATGTCCCAATTGGCAATTGAATCACTGTTTACCTTTAAATTGATGATGGGTTTATCCACCAATACCGAACGGATGTCGATGGCATCTCCCCTGATGGCACTCATTACGTCAACAGCCAGAGAAAATCTCCCCACATGTACCAACGTATCACCTTCAAAAGGGGCATCATTAATAACGGTAAGACCATCCAATCCCATGTGCAGATTGGGAAAATTTCTAATGAGCGATAAGGAGAACTTGTCCCACGAAACCGTTGCATGTATCTCATCGTTGATGATCTCCTGAACCTTAGCTTCAATTTTTCCTTTAAACACGAAAGGAAGAATTAACAACAGCAGGAAAATTCCCGCCAATACACCAAAAAATATTTTCAAAAACTTCTTCATGAAATACTACTTTAAATGATGGGTTAATATATTGTCGTCTTTTTGTCAAATTTAATAAAAGGAAAGGAACAGACATCAATAGATCGTTAGAATTTCAAAATTCAAGATGTTAGACAAGTTTATGTATTTGATTAAAAACATTTTACCTATCAAAAACAAGTTTAGCATACGCCTATAAATAAAGCAAAAAACATTAGTGGGAACTTTAAGCCTTCCACTTGGGGGATGTTTGGAGGGGTGAAAACAAGATATTTTACACATTATTATGTATTAAATCACTACTGACCGGCTAATTAATTTAGATTTCTCGCTCTGCTCGAAATGACAAAACTTTCAGGAGGTCAAGGCGGGAGAAGGGGTTCTTGCGGCTTCGCCGCAAGAACCCCTTCTCCTCTCACAACGCAACAGCTTGTCATTTCGAGCGAAGCGAGAAATCTATTATATGATTACTATTAAATAAAACTACTAATCAATCATTTAGTCTAAGAAAAACTGAATTTGGTCAAGTTTTCAATAATAACCGATGGAACGAATCACCAAAAAAATTGATTTTTTAATATATTTACAATGGTAAATAATATTTTAACCCATAAAAAAAATCAAATGGAAAAACTGGTACCCTACGTAAACCTCGGGTATGAAAACGACAACTCAGGAAATTTAAAGGAGTTTATTCTGAATGTGAGTGCGTTGTTACCCGACGACAGCAAAACCAAAATCAGTGGTGACGGAAAAATCAGTGACGACAAATACTACCGTAAAATAACCATTGATTATAACGGAGGCTCAAAGAGCCTGAAAGAGTTTGATTTCAGTATCAAAATCAAAAGAAAAGATATTGGACTGCTTGAAAGAGGCATAAAACTGGAATTAGCAGAAGCAGGGGCAAAAGGTGGGGGAAACAAAGGGCTTGTAATTGAATATGAGTGGCCATGATGATGATTCCTGATAAATAATGCTTCAACCGGAAATAATAATATTTCCGGTTGTGTTTTAATTCGGAGCAATTTTATTTACGAGTTTTTCTTGACGAATCATAGACAGAGTTTATTTTAAACTATGAATTTCTGCTTTACACATATTAAAAATCAGATTCCGTTTATAAAAGCTGTGTTAGCCTATTTTTTGTTTTGTATGCATTTAATAGTAAATGCAACAGAATTCTCTGCGGACTCAGTTTATCAGCAATTCTTAATGCATCAAAGCAATAAAGCAATTCCAGAAATCATAGAACTGGCAGAGTTCACTTCCAGTTACTTCCCTTTAAGCAAAAATGATTCCCTTAATTTATTTAATCACATCAATCAAAATGCTAAATTTAAAGAATTCCTCATTCTCTGTACCGCAATTCATTACGAGCATAAGTTAAATCCAGATCTCGCCATTAAAAAATACAACCAACTTTTAAACGTTCCTGATATTGAAAAAGAAATGCACACATATACATTACGCAGACTTTTTCATTTGCATAGTAACCAAAACAACCTTGAAAAAAGTCAGGAAATTTGTCTTAAATTGTTAGATATTTATCAGACAGAGAATAACCACCATGGTTTGGCGCAAGCACATCTCCATATGGCTCGAATATACTTGCGTTTAAGGAACTTAAATCATGCAATGCATCAATTAGATATCGCTTACGAATATGCCAAATTATCAAATGATAATCAATTATTATTATCCGTACTATTTGCAATTGGTGCAGCTCATTTAATGGATAGTAATTATTCAATAGCCAAGGAGCATTTCATTAAAATTATTGAGCACCCTGAAACACCTAGTATTCAATATGGACATGCCGCATTTAACATGGCTTCCATTTTTATTCAAAACAATGAATACGATAAAGCAATTGACTTTCTTAATCAAAGTCTGAAGATCTATATTGAACTTAATGATTCAACGCGTATCAGTAACGTTAAAAACAATCTGGCACAGATTTATAATAGGACAAAAAACTTTTCCGAAGCCATTAAAAATCTCTATTCGGTGGCAGATTTTGCTAAAAACACGAACAATGAGGAACTATTAAGTAACGTATATTATAATCTGTTACAAACATTCATAAACTTAAACCAGCCAGACTCCGCATTGCTATATTTAGATAAATATATTGATCTAAACTCTGAACTGTGGAAGGACCAACAAGCCGCTCATATTTTGGAATTGGAAAAACAGTACCAGTTTGAGAACCAACAGCGCCAAATTGAGCTGCTTAAGGCACAAGATGAACTCCAAAAAGCCAGCTTCAGAAACATCTTAATCATATTGTTTGTCATTGCCATTTTGTCTATTCTATTTTTTATTGGTGGAGTGACTTTTTTCAGACAGAAACAACGTATTCGTAAGTCGCACAGCAAATTACTGGCACGTGATAAGGAGATTCACAGGATCAACGTCGAGCTCAATCAAAGCAATTTGGCCAAAGACCGTATTCTATCTATTATTGGACACGACCTGAGAGGCCCCATCGGCAGTTTGCGTGATTTATCCGGATTTTATGCAGTTAATCCCCATCAAACCGAAGAAGAGATACTGGACTATTTAAAGATGAGTCATGAGTCATCAACATCTCTTTATTACCTATTGGATAACTTATTGGCATGGGCTAACAGCCAGAAGGGGAACATACATTTTTCTTCCGAAAAAATTCAACTAAAACCGGTTGTTCATCAGGTCGTTAAGCTATTAGATGTATCGCTCAATCAAAAACAACTTAGTTTTGAAGTTTCAGTTCCATCAGACGTTTATGTTTTTGCAGATGTTCAAATGCTTAAAACCATATTGCGAAACCTGATTTCCAACTCCATCAAGTTTTCGGCCGGCAACACCAGGATTACTATTTCAGCAAGTATTAACATTAAAACTGGTTTTGCGGAAATTTCTGTTGAAGACCAGGGCATTGGAATATCGGCCAATCAATTAGAAAGTCTTTTCGCTGAAAAAGAGACCTTCTTCCTTCAAAAATCAGGAGACGCCGGCGGAACTGGATTGGGGCTTATTTTATGCAAAGAGTTTGTGGAAATGCATAGAGGAACAATCTGGGCATGTTCTCAGCCTAAAAAAGGAACAAAAATCTGTTTTACTCTTCCAACTTATATTCCTGAAACAACAAAATCAAACGACAGTTTGATCAGTGATGAACAGATGTCAAAATTTTCCTCCTGAAAGTTTCGTCATTTCGAGCATTGCGAGAAATCTATATTAAATTAATCCGTCGGTAGTGTGAAAATCTAAAACAATCTAACCAACAACGATGTTATTTTGGTGTTAACAACTTGATATAGATCAAAAGAACCGGTAAATTTATCTATATTTAACAACTGTTTAAATTTATGCTTATAAATTAGTTTAAAGTAGAAAGTTTATCACAAAATCCTGTTAAAACCAACATTATGAATTTCAGACATCTGTTTACATTTTTGCTTCTTTCTTTAACCATGGCCATTTTCTGGCTTGTTACGGCGTCCACATGTTCCAATTCAAAGAAAATATCCTTCGACTCGGATATTTCGGATAAAGCACTGGCCATTTCCAATTACGAGCGGTACTGTGCCTCTTGTCACGGACTCAACATGGAGCGCTTTGCCGGTGAAGACCGCGAAGCCATGTTCAACATGCCCCTGGAAGATATGATCGCCATCATCAGGGATGGTGATATTGAATCGGGAATGCCTGCCTTTGGTCAGTCCTTGAGCGCAAGAGAAATCAACGATATGGCTGTTTACATTCTGACCGATATGAAGGAAGCTAGCCGGAGTCACGATTACCGTCCCAATATCGGTGAAATTCACGAATCTGAAAAAATAACCTTCCGTCTCGATACTGTTGCAACCGGTCTGGAAGTTCCATGGGGACTTACCTGGCTTCCAGATGGAGATATGCTGGTAGCAGAACGCAGCGGGCATCTTTTCCGTTTTAGAGATGGCGTATTTGTCAGCATGATTGAAGACCTCCCTCCCATTTTTGTTCACGGCCAGGGCGGGTTAATGGATGTTCGTCTGCACCCCGACTACGAAAACAATGGATGGCTATACCTGGCCTATTCCACATACGGACCACAAGGCCCTTCACAAGGTGGCAATACCGCCATCATGCGGGCTCGTTTGCAGGACAACCGACTGGTGGACAAGGAAGAGTTATTTAAAGGATTGCCGGATACTCGAAACGCAGTACATTTTGGTTCACGAATGGTTTTCGGAGATGATGGATACCTCTATTTCTCCATTGGTGACAGGGGCAACTGGGACAATGCACAGGATTTGACCAATCACGCCGGAAAAATTCACCGCATTGCCGATGATGGAACCATACCACAGGACAATCCATTTGTCAACGAGCCAGGAGCCATGGCAACCATCTGGTCCTACGGCCACAGAAACCCTCAGGGCTTGGTAAAACACCCAGAAACGGGTGTTTTATGGTCGCATGAGCACGGCCCAAAAGGAGGCGATGAACTCAACATCATAGAGAAAGGACTAAATTACGGATGGCCGGTTATTTCTTATGGTATCAATTACGATGGCAGCGTCATCACGGAGAAAACCGAAAAAGAAGGCATGGAACAACCGGTGATTGAATGGACACCCTCCATAGCTCCTTGCGGAATGGCATTTGTAACCGGAGAGCCATTTAAAGCTTGGGAGAACAGCATTTTGTCCGGCTCGTTAAGTTTTAGATACCTGGTTAGAAATGAAATAGTAGGAAACGAAGTGGTGCATGAGGAGATATTGCTTCGCGAAATTGGACGCGTTAGAAACGTAGAGATGGGCCCCGACGGATACGTTTATGTGGCTGTTGAAAATCCGGGAGCTATTTTCAGACTGGTGCCGGTGGCGGAATGAAGGTTTTAAGTTTTAAGTTTAGAGTTTAAAGTTTAAAGTTAGAGGTTTGAAGTTGATAGTGCTGGGTGGTTAGGTTATTAGTGGAATAGGTCAAAGGGTGTTAGAGAAACAAGGGGTGTGCGCGTCACCGAAGGTGACAAATATGAATAGAAAATACACAACCACCATAAACCACGGCACGCCATAGGTGTGCAATTCTTAACCACATAAGGCATATAAGGAGAAGGGAAACCGGAATTCTCTTATAGCAAGGAAATTAAATCATTACTAAATAATATAACACAATTGAACCTGTCACCGAAGGTGACAAATATGAATGGAATTGATGAAGATTATACTGTTTTTTGCATTGTTGTTTTGGTCAGCGGCTTCGTTGGGACAAAAGACAATTTTGGTTCAGGATAAATTAAATAAACAGCCTATACCGGCTGTTTATTTGCTTTGTAACGGACAGCAGGTTGCTGTGAGCAACCTGCATGGAGAAATTGAATTGCCTTCTGATATTTCATGTCAAACTGTTGTTTTATCTCATATTTCATACAAAAACATAGAAATTTTTATTGATGGGGTCACCGACCGGCAAACGATTTTTCTAACCCCTTCTGAAAGCCAACTGGATGAAGTGCTGGTGACAGCGACCCCATTTCACCGAATCAGGTCGGCCATACCCGGAAGCATTTCAGTTTTGGAAGGGGATCTACTTCAAACAGGACAACAAACAGATATAAGACCTCATCTTGAACAAATTCCCGGCATTCAGATGCAGGCCGGAGCACTCAACACCGCCAGACTTACCATCAGGGGAATCGGAAGCAGAACGCCCTATGCATCCAATCGCATCAAAGCATACTACGAGGACATCCCGCTTACGAGCGGCGATGGTGCAACTATTGTCGAAGATTTGGAAATTAACGAGATGGGAAAAGTTGAAGTGATAAAAGGCCCCTCGTCGGCACTATATGGGCCGGGATTGGGTGGAACCATAGTTATCCGATCCGCACCCATTCCACTTGGCTGGAATGTTACTGCCCTGACAGAAACCGGTTCATTTAATCTCTTGCGAGGCGGAATTTCTTTGTCCCACAGAGATTCTGCATCCTACTTAAGTAGTGCGTTTTACAGGACAACCATGGATGGTTATCGTCAAAACAGCCGATATGAGCGGTCAAACTTCATAGTGCGAGGAGGAGTTTCGTTGAATCGCTCTCAGGCATCTCAACACAAACTTACTTTTTTCCTCAACCATGTGGATCTGATGGCGCAAATTCCCAGTTCCATCGACCGTGAAACCTATTTAAGCAATCCGCGGAGTGCCGCTGCAAACTGGCTGGCCATCAGGGGTTATCAAAGCTACAATAAATGGCAGGCCGGAGTATCCCTGCAATCGCAACTCACACCTCTTATCAGCAACCGAATCGCTATATACGGCATCTACAACGATGCTTATGAACCGCGTCCATTTAACACTCTGGATGAACTGACCAAAACCATCGGTGTTCGTCAACAGCTTCTATATTCAGGAAACAGCATATCCTTATCTCTTGGTGGAGAACTCTTTACCGAGAATTACCAATGGAAAATATTTGAAACCATTGGAGAGGAAAGAGGTGAGCAGGAATTTCACAGCAGAGAACGCAGAAACTATTACAACCTCTTTGCACATGCAGAAAAGGAGTTTGAAACCGGAACCATAGTAACGGCAGGCGTAAACCTGCATCAACTCTTTTATCGCACCAATGTTCTCTTTCCCCAAAACGAACCGGTTGAAACGCATCGCTACTCCCCTGTTATATCACCCAGAGTGGCCGTTAACCAAAGATTGTGGACAGGGAATTATCTGTTTGCTTCAGTTGGACACGGATTCTCTGCCCCCTCACCGGAAGAAGCGCTGCTGCCTGATGGCAGCATCAACCGGGACTTACAACCCGAAGAGGGAATAAATTACGAAGGAGGCATCAGAAGTTCATTATTATCGAACCGCCTGAACCTGGATATTACCGCCTACCGCATAAACATCCAAAACTTACTGATGACACGCCGCGATGCCGAGGATGTCTTCTACGGAGAAAATGCCGGGAAAACAACTCATTACGGCATAGAATCATCTGCATTTGTTCACATCACCAATCCCTTGCTTTTTCCGGAACACTCACTCAGGGTTACACATACCTTGATGCGGAATAAATTCGGACGTTTTGAGCAGGATGATTTAGATTTTCGCAATAAAAAACTACCGGGATTACCCGGTAGTTCACTCAATATTTCAATGACTAATACCTTATTAAAAAACCTCAGCCTAAACACATCATTTCAACACATCAGCCGCCAATATTTGAATGATGCCAACACCATATCCTATTCAGGCCATGAACTCATCGATTTATCTTTAAACTATCGATATACAAACGGATGGATAAAAGATTTAAGAGTTTCAACAGGTGTTCAGAACCTTCTTGATCGTCACCATGCCTCCATGGTTTTGGTCAATGCCCCCTCATTTGGAACCACACCGCCAAGATACTTTTATCCGGGGCTTCCTCGCAGATTTTTTGTAAATTTGAGAGTCAACATTTAGTGCACAACAAATTCAAAAACAGCTCAATGCTAAAGGATTTTATGCACATACGCGAGAAGGTTTTTGGCACACCGGTTATGCAAAAAGCGCTGATATTAATGCTCATAATGACAGTTGCGGCATTGATTTGGCCCTCCGGGCACGAGCCTGAAATCACTGAACCCGAAACGGAACCATACATTGAGTTCGGCATTGCCTCCTATTACGCCAATCTTTTTCAGGGACGCCCAACCGCATCGGGCGAAATATATTACCATCATTTGCCCACTGCAGCACATCAATATCTGCCATTAGGAACCAGGGTGCTGGTTACCTGTATGGAAACAAAAAACAGCATAGAGGTTACCATCAACGACCGGGGACCATTTGTGGATAATCGGGTGATTGATCTCTCACGGTCTGCCTTTTCTTCCATCAATAACCTGAGAAAAGGATTGATATATGTGAAAATTGAGGTGATTGAATAATAGCAATATGCAAATGTTTAAATAGAGTCTCTCTATATATTTTCATGCTATAATATATTCCTTCTTCGTAATTCCCAAAAACATTTGGCAGTTGCTGATGCATCTGCTGATGCATTGTGTACATCACTAAAGCCAGTTTCAAACAGTTTAAAATACAATTCTGATAATGATGGCCATTTATAACCATACTTGTTTTTAATCGCACAAAATTCAATTGTAGAATTCATGGTGCAAATCTGGTTCTTTTTACTCAAAACATTCTCATAGCCATGCCGAAGAAATTCTGCACCAACAACTTTCTGATCATACGAAATATTGTGAGCCACAAGAAAATCAGCGTCTTCAACTAATGAACGAAATTTATCTAATACAGTGGCAATATCCACTCCCTCCATTTGAGCCTGTTCTGTTGTGATGCCATGAACTTTCGTTGCCTCTGGAGGTATTAAGAATCCTTCAGGTTTAACTAAAAAATCGCCCTCATCAATTTTCTCTCCGCTAGCATTAAAAACGATATACGCCAATTGTACTAATCGAGGCCAGTTATTTAAATCAGTTGCCGAAGCCTTATAATCTTTTGGTAATCCTGTCGTTTCGGCATCAAAAAATAAATAAGTAATGTCAGCGCGGGATGTTTCGTTATTTTTGTCACAATCCATCTCACGATCACTTTCAAAAGAAGAATTCTGCCCTTCCTTAAGGAATTCCCCTTCTAAAAAAAAACCATCAAAAACTCTTCCTTCAGGACAAGATAATATACCCCGTCCATTGTATTTGTTATATGCAAATTCTCCTATATACTCCAATCCATTGGGGTGGCGCAATATTCCTTTACCATGGTAATACCCAGCTGTTACTTCACCAACATACCTGCATCCATCAGGTGAAATAATAGTTGCTGATCCATATCGTAACCCCTTTTTGAATTGACCAACATATTTATATCCGTCTGTATGAATTAATACACCTGAACCATCTGGTTTACCATCCCTAAATTCGCCCTTATAAATTCGCCCATCCGGATAAGATAAAACCCCGTTGCCATTAAACTCATCATCTTCAAATTCACCAACATATTTTTTCCCATCGGGAAAAATTAACGTGCCATGACCATTAAACTCACTGTCAACAAATTGCCCTTCATAGCGCCTTCCATCACTAAAACTCAAAACACCTTGACCATGATATTCATTATCCACAAAATCACCCCTATAAACAGCACCTGTAGAAAGAGTTAGTTGCCCTTTACCATGATAAACACCATCCTTAAACTCTCCCTCATATTCTTCTCCATATTTTGGTGCAGATAAAGCTCCTTTCCCATTAAATTCTCCATTTTTAAATTCACCCAAATATTTATGGCCTTCGGAAAATCTTTTAATACCAAAACCCTCAAATAAAATATCTTGAAATTCACCTGAGTATCTTTCTTCTATGGGAGTAGGTTTGTTAATATCCATGTCTTCAATCTTTTTTTTAGCAATCGCTCAACAGCATTAACACTATCCTTCGGAAACTTAAAGAATTCTTTCCCATCAATATCCTAAAACAATATAAAGCCATTTTTACCTAAAGTGGTTTGGTGAACCAAATCTTTAATAACAATGGAACTTCCATTTTTAAAAATTACAGAAAAATCAGCTGGTAAAAAGCTTTGCAGATAGGATCTTATTTTAGACCCTGTAGTTGATAATGGATATTTAGTCCAGTCATTAATTTCAATAGCAGATTTCTTTTCTAAATCACCTCCATTCAGTTTTTCAACTAATAATTTTACAGCTTCGAAGGTATTCAAATCTCTAAACAGCTCAATAAAAGCATCATTGTAAATGTATTTATAAGACTTTGGGCTTAATGCATCCATTACGGCATTCGGCACAATAATAACTTCATCTACTTTTGCGGGCTTTAATAACGGTTCATTAGATATCACATACAAAAAACCATTAACGGTTTTATAAGCCCCGGCTTTAAATCTTTTTGCCATTGTATTGCGATTTGAATTATCAATTCCAAAAATCGGCCAGCGCTTCTGCTTGTTGTAGCACTATTTCCGTTGCGAGTTTCTGTAAATCAGGAGGATAACCATATTGCCGAAGGGTGCGTTTTACAATGACTTTCAGTTTCTTTTTTACAGACTCCTTTACAGTCCAGTCAATTGTTGCATTGGCCTTAACGCGCTCAACAAGCACCCTTGCAAGTTTCAGAAGAACTTCATCGCCAAGTAAATCTTTGGCACTATTATTTGATGAAACAGCATCGTAAAATGCAAGCTCATCTTTCGATAATCCCATTTTTTCGCCTCGCTTATCCGCCTCTTTAATCTCTTTGGCAAGATCAATCATTTCCTGAATGATTTCGGCTGCGGTGATTAGATTGTTTTGATAGCGCTTGATGGACGATTCCAACATTTGCATGAGCGAGCGACTTTGAACGATGTTATGTCTGGCTCTTATCTTAATTTCATCATTGAGCAGTTTTTTGAGGACTTCCAAAGCCAGATTTTTATGCTTCATCTCTTTCATCTCCTCAAGAAAATCATCATCCAATACAGACAATTCCGGCTTTTTAATTCCTGCTGCATCAAAAATATCTATAACCTGCTCCGACACGATGGCTTGATCCACCACTTGCTTTATGGCGGTTTCAATTTCATAATCGGTTTTGCCACCTGAAACGGCTCCCATATCGAGCTTTTGAATTCGGGCTTTTACGGCTTGAAAAAATGCAATTTCATCCTTTGCGTCCATGGCTTCGTCGTGAGGCAAGGCTATCGCAAAGGCTTTTGACAGAGCTGTGACTTCTCTTACATACCTGTTTTTACCCTCTTCCAAACTGAGAATATGCTCAACGGCAGAAATGATTAATCCCAACTTCTCTTTAACGGATGCATCAAAATAATTCTCATAAGCAAAGCCATTACCATAAGGAATTTTTGGTTCGGCAGCCATGGCATAACCCGAATGCTGCCAGACAGCATTTTCAGCAAACATTTGAGAAACCACTTCAAGTTTTTCCAACATCAATTGAACCGCCTTTTCCTGAGCTTCTGCCGGATCACCTTTACCTCCGCTATCGGAATAAAAAGAGAGTGCCTTTTTTAAATCGGATGCAATACCAAAATAATCTACCACCAAACCACCCGGTTTATCTTTATATACCCGGTTTACCCTGGCGATGGCTTGCATCAGATTGTGGCCTCTCATTGGTTTGTCGATGTATAAAGTGTGCATACTTGGTGCATCAAAACCAGTGAGCCACATATCCCTGACAATAACCAATTTCATAGGGTCGGTGGTATCCTTCATTCGGTCGGCCAATGCTCTGCGCTGCTCTTTTGAGGTATGATGTTTCATCATACCCGATCCATCTGAAGATGAAGCGGTCATAACCACTTTAATCACCCCTTTATCCAAATCAGCATCATGCCAATGGGGGCGTATTTTTATGATTTCATTGTACAAATCAACGGCAATTTGGCGACTCATGGTCACAATCATTGCCTTGCCTTCTAATCCGCTATTGGTACGTTCCTCGTAGTGAAAAACCAGATCCTCAGCCACCTTCTTTAATCGGGCTTCGCTGCCAATAATGGCTTCCACTTTTGACCACTTAGCTTTAGCCTTTTGAGTGTCGGTTAATTCATCCTTAGCCAACTCTTCATCAAGCTCCTCAATGAGCTGTTTGCCTTCTTCTGAGAGATTTATTTTCACCAATCGGCTTTCGTAGTAAATAGGAACGGTAGCACCATCTTCTACGGCTTGTGCTATATCGTAAATATCAACATAATTGCCAAAAACGGCAGGGGTATTGGCATCGGTTGATTCAACAGGTGTTCCTGTAAAACCAAGGTAGGTGGCATTGGGTAAAGCATCGCGCATGTATTTGGCAAAACCATACACCAAACGCTGGCCAATTACATTTCCCTTATCATCTTTTACATCAATTGTTTTTGGTTTAAACCCATATTGTGTGCGATGGGCTTCATCGGCCACCACAACAATGTTTGTGCGATCCGAGAGTTGTTCATATACATTTGAACCATCCTCGGGCTGAAACTTCTGAATGGTGGCAAAAACAATGCCTCCGGAAGCCACTTTCAGCAACTCTTTTAAGTGTTCTCTGCTCTCGGCCTGTATGGGAACTTGCCGCAACAACTGTTTTGATGAACCAAAGGTGTCAAACAGTTGGTCGTCTAAATCATTTCGGTCGGTGATGACCAAGATGGTCGGATTATTTAGCTGCAAAACCAATTTACCGCTAAAGAAAACCATTGAAAGTGACTTGCCGCTGCCTTGCGTGTGCCAAACCACCCCGCCTTTTCGGCTGCCATGGTCAGCCGATGCCATCTTAACCGATTCTATGGCTTTGTTTACGGCATAGTATTGATGATAGGCAGCCACTTTTTTTATGGATTTTACTGTGGCAATTCCTTTGATATCTATATGCTTATCTTCTTCAAAAACAATAAAGTGGCGTATGTAATCCAATAACGTAACCGGATGGGTTAAGCCTTTTATCAACACCTCTAACTGACTTGTTAATGGAGAATCTTCTTTAACGCCATCACTGGTTTTCCAAGCCAGGTAACGAGAGAAACCGGCCGATAAAGAACCTGCCTTTGCATCAACTCCGTCGGATATGACACAAAACGTGTTGTAGATAAACAGACTTGAGATGGCTTCCTTATAGGTTTGAATCTGTTTAAATGCTGAATGCAATGTGGCATTTTCATCCACAGCATTTTTCAATTCAAACAGCACCAACGGCAATCCATTTACAAACAGGATTAAATCGGGACGTTTATTGTTATTGTTTTCAATAATTGTAAACTGATTCACCACCAGGAAATCGTTCTCACCGGGGTTGTTGAAATTTACCAACTGAACCCGGTCGCCACGCTGAATGCCGTCTTTACGGTATTCAACCTGCACACCCTCTGTTAATAGCTCATGAAAGTTCTGATTGTTAACCATGAGGTCAGGAGAAACAATACGCTCTACGCTTTTTAATGCCTCCTGCCGGGCTTCAAAAGGGATTTGAGGGTTATGGCGGGCAATGGCCTCCTGCAAACGACCTTTTAATACGACATCACTCAATGCGTTTCGTTCCGGCGATGCTCCGTCCGGTGCAATCGCTGAGCCATGCACATATTGCCATCCAAGGTTTTCAAGTTCCTCAATGGCCCAAAGTTCTATGTCGTTTTCAGTTATTTTGGTCATAATTATTTGACGTTATGAATCTTTTTAGCTTATATTTGCATTATAGAATGATGTTTAAACGTAATTAAAATATCTCACCAACCATCCGTAAGGTGTTAGTGTTGAAAGAGAAACGAAGCCGTTAAGTTTTCTTAGCGGCTTCTGCCGTTCTATACGCTTCATATTCCTTTAAATATTTCTGAAGCTGTCTATTCCCTTCTATAAGAAATGCAGTCCACGGTAAAATGTAATCACCTCTGTCATCCAACACAACTAAATACCGTTCAGTTTCATGTAATATTAGAATACGATTTTTTGTACCGCCATTTCCTCTTCGGATATTACGCCAAACTTTTAAACATTCATCCCCGGAATTATCAATCATAGGCCTAGGCCACGCAATGCGTTCCATCCTTCTAAAATCTGGTATTCGTTCATTTTCAATGTCACCTTTGTGGGTCATATGATAAAACGTATACTCCTTTCCCTCAACCAATGGAAACTTTTTCAAACCTAGCCTCACTCCTTTGAAAGAGGGTTTTGAAGTAACAAAATCTTTTTTGAAAACATTGTAAATAGCTTCTAAAAACAGACTAAAATTCCCCCTGTATTCATTTAACTCAATTATATCTGGCAATTCAAAACAATTCATTACTCTAGCTCCTCCTATAGCCTGTATGCCAGATGAACAAGTTAAACTTTCTTTCATTCGGCAAGGTATTTTTAGTTAGACTGTACCCGCTTCTCTTTTTGATTAATTCAATTAACTCAAGTTTGGCAGCACTACCGGTTAAGCCTCGGTGCATATAGGACAAAGCACCTATAAGTAAATCTGTTAGTTGTAACAAACTTACTTCATCCGACCGCACTTCTTGTATGCGTTTTACTATTTTTTTTGAAAAATCATAATGATTATTGCAGATTACTTCCTGCAGCTTTTGTACTTTTTCATAACCCTGAGTGTCTTTTATATCAAGATAAATATAGTAGGAAGAATAGGGAGAGATAATGATTTTAAGCATATCAAAATACATTTTGTAGTAATATGTATCGTGCGTATGTCCAAACTTCTCATGATCTAACTCCTTTTTATCAGCCACCACCAAAGCTCTAAAATTCAATTTGTCAGTGTCAAAAAAGAAATTGATTAATTCCCGGTAAAAAGAAATTTTTGATTTAGAAACTTTATTCCATTTTATCTCAAAATCAGCTTTTAAACCATGCTTCTGCTTAATATCCTTAATCCGGCTAAACATTTGCTGCCTATCATCTTTAACGCACCAAACAGCTCCTAATACCATAGATTTATGTGGGTCATTCTCCAGATGGCAACTTTCGTCGCAGTATATATTGTATTCTATCATGATAATATACGTTTAACCAGATTTTAACTTCCAACCAAGGTTTTCAAGTTCCTCAATGTCCCAAAATTCTATGTCGTTTTCAGTTATTTTGGTCATCCACTCTGTTTTTTAATATTTTTAGCTCGATATCGGTTTTTGATTTAAACTCTTTAGCTATTTCAAGCAAGATATTAATGGATTTTTCTTCATTAATAAATTCGCTCAAGTTGAAAGCCTTTATGAACAATTTACCACCATTGTGCTCTAAGAACTTGGAGCAATCTTTATCATGAGGTATATCTCCATCATCAATAATTAAATTATAATCTTCCTCTTTAAGTGCTTTGTCTGTTAAAAGAAAGTGGAGCCTTGTTTTTGATTTGTCTAAACTGTCATATTTGTCAAGTTCATCCATATCATGATTTGTTTTAAATGGAGCCCCAGAGTCACTTTGCAGATATATGGACAAATCAACGGTTCTTCTTCCGAATTTTTGAGATTTCATTCGGAATTCATACGCATACATATTTAGCCAATTCCATGGACTGTTGCACAATTCTCCACGCCCTTTATTGGGGCTGGAATCCATGTGAATTGGATACCCTCCTTTATAATCAAATCCAAACTCTTTAGATATGAAATCGACAAGATTTAAAACTCGCTTTTGATAATGAAATAATAAACGATATGCTTTACGCACATCTAGGAATGTTGATTCTATTTTTTCTTTGTTCATGATTATTTTGTTAATTAAATGGTAAATCAGATAAGGTTACAAGACTCTGATTGTTTATGTATGAATCAAGATGAGGCATGGTTTCAAACCATTCACCTACTGCAAATTCGTGGATATTAAACGCAAGTAATAAATCCTCAAATATAGGACGCAATAGAATTGGCGCATCAGTAGCATCAACATCTTTTGTTATATTACTTAACTCCTTTTTTACAGCCCTTAGAATTCTATTCCATTGACATGGGAAAATGATTACATTGTTACATTTTTCTTTCTTCTCAGACCTAATGCCTCCTAATGCAATGTAGTAAAGTTTTTTGTCATGCATATTTTTGTATGCGTCTATTTGATTTTTCCACTGTTCGGGGTCTTGTTGATTTTTATCATATCTTTTGGCCTCTATAATAAGATCAAATTTCTCAAATCGTATAAAGATATCGGGTTCGATATAATTTGAATTGCTGGTTTTTGTGGCATCCCAATGTGGCCAAAACTCTTTAGATATTAATGAACCACAATCTTTAGGCAGATCATCGTTATCATAACAGGAATTCCTTAAAATAAACCAAAACAAATCGGTAGGTAAGTAAAATAAACGTTCAAAAATGGATGCCGTTAAGGAGTCTTCTGAGCCACTAAATAACTCTTTCCAATCAAGTTCTTCACCATTAAAACATTGACTCGCTTTTCCTCGATGTATTGCTGTTAGCATATATTTCTGTTTGTAACAATTATTGATTAATTCTAAAAGTAATTTGATTCTCTTGATTAACGCAAAACTCTATTGCGTTTCAGGTTATTCTGTACAAAGTCCTGCTCTCTTAATACCCATATCTTGATTTCATGTAATTCAACCAGTCATTACAGCAACCATCTTTTTGATGCGTCCTGACAAAATGAACCCATTCCTGATGATGCCAGGTTTTGAAGATAGCTTTTCCTGTCCACAATTCACACCATCCTGTTTGAAAATCGTTTATACCTGTTGTTTTTAAACAAGAGATTAAATTGCTGTTCCTACCGTCAAATGCTACGGTAGATGCTACTAAATCATATTTACCACATCTGGCAATGCCTTCGGCTAATGATTGTTGACGAAATAATTGATATCCATCTGTAGCAGCAGGACAGCGCTTTATTTTAGAATGAGCCATCTCTGATAATTGTAGGTTACCCCAATACTTTCGACCCCATACAGACTGGTGACAAATGCTTTTGTATCCGTCTCCCGTTAATACTTCCATACATCTTTTTGGATCGGGGTTATCCGGCTTTTCTTGCCTCCCTTTTACAGTTCTAGCAGAACAAGAATAAAAGCTATGTTCGGAGTATTTACACTCTGTTAGAATAATTCCATCGCCCTTTTTCGTTTTCACCAAAAAAGCAACATCAGGAGAAGTCTGACCGGAGCCCCTGCTTCCGTCCATTTCTCCCAATAGCAAAGAAGGGTGCAATGCATCACCATAATCAAAGGCAAACTCAAGCTGAATATCCACAAGTTCGGTTATCTCATTGGAAATTCTTTCTTGTAAAAACTGCAACATTAATATTCGAAACACCTCTGAACTTAGAACAGGAAAATATAGATTGGCACTCAAAATCCAAGAACTCATTAAATTATGAACCCCTGTATGCTCTTTTACTTTTTTCTCGATCAGGTAAGTTGTTAGTTCAGCCCTAATTGGTTGGTAAACGGTTTCAATCCAATTGCCCCTTGGAATAACATGCTCATATTTACCTCCATTCTGGTAACCCCACTCAGCAGTAGAAACGTTAGATTCACGCCAACTTATTTGGTTTTGCCTTTGTGTCTGTATGAAGTTGCGTTGTTGCATATTCTATTGGTTTATTAAGTTCACTAAGCTCATTTTCCTATTTACTCTTCTACTACCCTTATCTCCCCACTCATCAGCTTTGGCAACAACGTGTCGCGCAATTGTGTGAGGGTTTGGATTTCGTTGGTATTTTTTTGCTGTTTAAAAATGAGACTTTTTAATGAATCTCTCAACTTAAGATAATTATTTTCATTCGGAATAACTATCTCAATTGTATTAAGGGCGTCTATTGTTATTGCTTGTTGAGTACTCCCAATTTTTATGCCTTCTAAAGCTATTTCAGCATACTTGCTTTTAAGCCAGATATAAATAAACGTAAAATCAATTACTGTTTTGTAACTTTTAAACCAGGTTAAATTCCCATCCTTAAAATAAAACCGTTCATCTTTTTGAACTAAATATGTATTGCCGATTGTCCCAACAGACGTTAACAGAATGTCATTATTTTTTGGAACTCCGCTAGCATTTTTTAATTCATTATATTTCTGTTCCGATATGAAAATTTCTGGAACTAGATTATTACCGTTTGACAATTCTGTAACCTCCTTTCCTCTATAAAATGGAATTCCGTTTTGCAAATACTCACTAGCAAAAATCCTTTTTGAGGAACCAATCTCCACTATATCTTTCAATTGAACTATTCTCCACCCCTCCGGAATCTCCCCCAATTCACTCTCCTCCATTTTGCCGCCCGAACTTTTATAAGGCTCTCCGTTTTCATTTGGGAATTCAAACTCCACAAACCAACGCTTAAAAAGAGTCTGTGCCAGATCTTCTAATGTTTGGTTTTGCTGGCGAAGGAGGGTGATTTTTTGGTCGAGATTTTCAATTATTGTCCTAACTTCAATTTGAGTGTCAATACTTTTTGGGAAAGATATTGGAACATCGTTTAAAGCTTTCGTTGTTAAACTAGGAACTGCAGAACCTTCATCGTACTTTGAGAGATTATGCAATGATAATAAATAAAATAAATATTTAGGATCTACTTTTTCTTCATTAATTATTGTCCAAAACAATGTATCTACTGTCCAAAAAGGATTATCTTCATAAAACAAGTTGTTGAGAGAGCCTTTTCTTGGTATCATTATAGAAGGCTTGTCATATATGGCTTTTTCCACATATCTCATTATGCCTCCACTACCATATAAAGGGACAATTCCATCAGCAAGCTTTTTATGATCTTTGCCATATTTTATTTCCAACACTTCTCCAAGTGTTGTATTTATTATCTCACTCATTTCTTCTCCTCCTTTCTTACCAATGCATAAAAAGCCAAGCCCCGTTTCGTGAGTTTGTATTTTTGTTTAGAGCTGTTTGGTTTATCTGGTATCGTCCATTCTATTAAACGGTTTTCTTGCAGTTTGCTAAGTATTTCGTTTAATTGACCTGAAATGGTTTTTTGTCCCAATGCCACTGAGATTTCCTTTCTTGACTTAGCATCGTCTAGCATCTTTGACAAGATGATGGTGAAAAGAGACTCTTGCTGTGACTCTTGCTGCAACTCTTGCTGTTCTTGCTCAAGTTCTTGATTTAATAGGTCTTTCAACTCCTGCTGTAACTCTTGCTGCCAGTTTATATTTCGAAATTCTTGAAAATCTTTATCTTTGATATCAACGTATTTATACACCATCATTTTGGCTCTGATTTGTTTGCAATTTTAAAATTTCATTGTATCTTTGTGTTAGCTCCGTTTGAGTTCAGGCCTACGTTCCACGTGGGAGTTGCTCAAATCGAGTTTTTTTTATCTCTTGAATCTATCTTCATTAATCCGGTGATTATACGCTTTGAAGTTCTAATGACGATACGGATAACTCCAAGTATTTGAAGGATTGCTCTGTATTCCAGTAGTAATACCAACGTTAAAGTTTGGTTTAATTTTACATATTTCAGCTAAAATATACTTATACAATCTTTCTTTGACAATAGTGCGTTTACCTCTTCTAACTGCGCCTTCCGGTTTCGCTTTGTGCAGATTATTAAGCCTAAATGCCATTGCTCCTAAAATGATGTCCACACATTGCAATATAATATGATTCTTTGAATCAACGTCAACGATATCCCTGCGCCGGATTCGGATATTAGCATTTGTAAAATCAGGAAGAGACTGTAATGCATAAATATGATTTTTGAAAAGCTCCTTTTTCTCATTATTTTCCGGTAGGTCATCAAAATATGTTCTAATGTATATTTCCTCTCCCTCTGGATTACAATATCTTAAACCAAATGCATGTTTAATAAACTGGTAATACAGCAAGAAATACCCCGACTCCTTCTGTTTGGCAGTTAAACCCACTGGTTCAAATGCATTTTGCCGGAACATTATCCTTACCTTTACAGTTCCTTCTGCGATATACCTAAAGAAACAACTTAAGATATCCAAATATTTATCCAAGTGATGTTCTGTAACCTTAGTCCACTTCAGTTCTGTCGAAAATCCAAGTTCCCTTTTGATTTGAAGCAATGCGTTATTTATCCTCTCTGCGTCTGTGGTTTCGACAATGCATCCACCATAGAAATCAGAATAGTAGTCACCTTTAGCAATTGATTCATCGCAATATATTATATACTCTTTAGCCATAGTTATAACTCAATCCCTATTTTAGCCAGTTGTGTTTTAATCTCCCGGTCGAGTTCCTGAGCTTGATTCATTTGTTCACGCAACCGGGAAGTCAAAGCATCTACTTTTTCCTGAAAGGGTATGCCGTCGTCTTCTTCGTCGGGAATGCCAACATAACGCCCTGGAGTCAATACAAACTTATGTTTTTGTATGTCGGTAAGGCTTGCTGATTTACAAAATCCCTTAATATCTTCGTACGCACCTTTTTCCTCACCATTGAGCCAGTTGTGGTAAGTATCAGCAACTTTACTAATGTCTTCGGGCGCAAAAGTCCGGTTTTTCCGGTCAATCATGTAGCCCAGCTCCGAAGCATCAATAAACAACACTTCACCTTGCCGATTCTTTTTGCCACGACGCAAGAACCACAAACAGGCAGGGATACCGGTGTTAAAAAACAGTGCCTTCGGCAGCATCACAATGCATTCCACCAAATCATGCTCTACCAGTTTTTGACGTATAACACCTTCGCCACCGGTATTGGAGCTTAAAGAACCATTGGCCAGAACAAAACCGGCGTGCCCGCCATCGGGTTTTAAATGGTAAAGGAAATGCTGCACCCAGGCAAAGTTGGCATTGCCGGCAGGTGGCACACCGTATAGCCAACGTGCATCGTCACGCAACAGTTCACCGCTCCAATCGCTTACATTAAAAGGAGGATTGGCAATGATGTAATCAGCTTTTAAATCTTTATGCGCATTATTCAGGAACGAACCTTCGGAATTCCATTTAATGTTTGAGCCATCAATGCCACGAATTGCAAGGTTCATGCGACATAGGCGGTAGGTTGTTTGGTTGCTCTCCTGTCCGTAAACCGAAATATCATCCAAACGCCCCTGATGGCTTTCAATAAACTTTTCACTCTGTACAAACATGCCTCCAGATCCACAGCAAGGGTCGTACACACGACCTTTGTATGGTTCTAACATTTCAACCAAAAGCTTTACAATGCTTTCAGGAGTGTAGAATTGTCCGCCTTTCTGACCTTCGGCCAATGCAAATTGGCCTAAGAAATACTCATACACACGCCCCAGCACATCCTGACTTTTTGCTTTTTCATCACCCAAGGCAATGGTACCAATGGTATCGATGAGTCCGCCCAAAGTTTGAGGATCCAGGTTAGAGCGCCCGAAGGTTTTAGGAAGAATGCCTTTAAGAGTTGCATTGTCAGCCTCGATTAAATCCATTGCATCGTCAATCAGCTTACCAATATTTGGCATTTTCGCCTGTGATTGAATGTATGTCCAACGCGCCTTTTCAGGCACAAAGAATACATTCTCGGCTCCATACTCATCCTTATCTTCGGGGTCGGCTCCGGCATATTCACCTTCTCCTGCTACAAGTTTAGCGTAGTGTTCTTCAAAAGCATCGGAGATATATTTTAAGAATATTAAGCCCAATACAACGTGTTTGTATTCGGCAGCATCAATGTTCTTGCGCAGTTTATCCGCAGTTTTCCATAGCTTCTGCTCCAACTTTTCTTCTGTACCGTTTCCGTTCTTCTTAGCCATTTATAGAATATTACTTATGCATTTTTTATCTCACCTGTAAAATTAACATTTCGTTTGAAAATTCGGGTGATTTTAAGAATAAACTCATTACTTTGGCGAGAACCAAACTAAACAAACAAGATGGAAACCCTTGTCCGCATTCCGGACTAACGATCGAGTCGTAGACAATATACAAAAAAAGGGACTGTCTGGTTCAGACAGTCCCTTTTGCGGAGAGGAAGGGATTAGTTCGCTCCCGCAAAAGCCCAATCACGAGCCGCTCATGATACCTTCGGCATTCGAACCCGGCCAACCCTTCTGTTCGAATCCCTCATTTCATTCCATAAAAAAAGACTCTCATTTTCATGAAAGTCTTTTTTGCGGAGAGGAAGGGATTCGAACCCCCGGTACGCTTTTGGCGCACACTCGCTTTCCAGGCGAGCCAGTTCAACCACTCCTGCACCTCTCCGGTTGAATTGTTTCTGTTTTGCACGGGAGGAGAGACTCGAACTCCCGACACCTGGTTTTGGAGACCAGTGCTCTACCAACTGAGCTACACCCGTGTTTAAATCAGATTTACGGCTGCAAAAATAGAACATTTGCATAATATTTAATAACGATTCCGTTATTATTTTCAATAATAATTTTAAACATTTGACGCTCATCGCTATGTCATTCATAAAAATCATAATCTTATTAAAAAAAGTAAACTCGCTTGTTTCCCAATAGAAGGCTCGGTATTTTTGTGGTTCAGTAGAATTGCAATTTTTTTCTGGCTCATTTATTGTGACAGAACCAGGTCAAAACATCAAAATAACCAATAAATATTTACCAAATGAAGTTTATTTTTTCAACACTACTCGTTGTTTTAATCATCGCCTCATGCGCACCCGGAAGGCAATTGACAAATCTGGAATCAAATATCACACAATTATATCAACAAGGGAATTATAATCAGGTATTGAGTGAATACGACCGCCTGGAAATAATGACACGAAACAGCAATGACACCATCAGTCAGGCTATATCAATTTTGGCAGGTAAAGCAGCGTGGCACGCCGGATTTCATGATCAAACTCATCGTTATTTTGAGAAAACAGAGATATGGCAAAACAATCCTGAAGTGGTACTGATAAAAGGTAAAAGTTACCGCCAAACCGGAAACCAAAAACAGGAGTACCAACATTGGATCAATCATATTGAAACAGTAAAACAAACCGATAGTCACAGGGACGTAATGCTCCGAATCTTTGAAATTGAGGAAAGCACCGGTGATTACGAATCTGCATTAAATACCTGGAGTATAATTCCCGACAACCAGAATCCGGAAACGATGTTCAAAAAATTGCAGGTATTGGAAAAAACAGATAAATCAGATGAAGCTTTGGAGCTTTCGGGAAAAATTCTGGCCGAAGATCCTAATTTTGAACCTGCCAAATTCTGGAAAGCAAGATTCTATTACGAGAAAGCCGAAAACTGGTATCAGGATGAGATGACAAAATACAACAGAAACCCCAACTACACCACTTATGCATACCTGAGAAGGGAGTTAAGGCTTATTTCGGCTGATTTTCGAACTTCCAGAGATCTATTTGTAGAGTTGCATGAAATGCAACCTTCCAACGTAACCTACATGCAGTATTTAAGAAATATTTATAGAAGATTAGAGATGCGTCCGGAAGCTGCACGAATGGAGCAACTAATCAACAACGCAAATGATTAATGCAGCTATATATGGTGCAAACGGATTAACCGGTTCTGAACTGGCTAAAATTCTTTCCCAACACCCACGTGTTGGGAAACTCTACCTTGCAGCTCGCAAAGCCATCTTTGACTTGCCGAATCACGTGTCGTCTATCAATCTTAAGTTAGGAGAAATCCAGATCCCATCAGATGTAGATGTGGTTTTTTGCTGCCTGGGTACCACCCTGAAAAAAGCAGGTTCGGTTGAAAAATTCAGAGAGGTTGACCATCAGGCTGTTCTGGAACTGGGAAACAGAGCAACTCAAAATGGAGTTAAAACCATGGTTGTCATCAGTTCCATAGGCGCCAACTCCAAAAGTAGCAACTATTATATCCGAACAAAGGGAGAGACTGATGAAGAACTGCTTAAATTGAACATCCCCAGTTTGTATATCGTCCGGCCATCATTAATTGAAGGAAAAAGAATTGAAAAACGATTCATGGAGAAAATGGCCTCCATGATTTTAAAACCATTTAAAATCATTTTTATTGGAGTTCTGCGAAAATACAAACCCATTAAAGCCTCATCCCTGGCTCATGTAATGGCTTACCTGGCTTTTAACGGTCATCAAAACAACATCATCGAATCAGAGGAGATTCATAATATTGCTCAACACATTGAAAACGCCTAATTTTATGTGTCTAAAATTTGTTTTTAAGTCCCGAGTACTCGGGATGGAACTCGCCAATAATCATTCTCCTGTGTGAGAACTTTTTCTCACGGCTCGTTTCATGCCGTTTAGTTAAGGATGTTTGCTTTCATCTATTATCAAATAATCTATCCCGAGACACTCGGGACTAACGATCTATTTTATGAAAAAATCAATGCTTGAACAGATTCAAAACCGCAGAAGTTGTCGTAAATTCACATCACAACCTATTGGCATGGACTTTAAAGAACAATTAATAAAAGCAGTTCTCTGGTCGCCAACATCCAAAAACAATCGTCCGTGGGAGTTTGTATTTATTGAAAACAAAGAGAGTATTGAGCAGCTTTCCAAATGCAAACCACACGGGGCAGCATTCCTTGCCGGTGCGCCATTGGCTGTTGTAATTCTTGCTGATCCAGCTAAAAGTGATGTTTGGGTAGAAGATTGCTCCATTGCAGCTATTTTACTTCAAATGGTTGCAGAAGACCTGGGTTTGGGTTCAACATGGATTCAGGTTCGGCTTAGAGAACATGACGAAAAATTATCTGCAAGCGATTATGTGAAAGGAATCATCAAAGCTTCGGGAAATTTGGAAGTTGCCTCTATTATTGCCATTGGCTACAAAGAAAGAGAGAGAGAGCCATATACAGATGATGTGCTGCTTAAGGAGAGAGTGCATTTGGAAGCATTTCAAGAATAATAAAAAAAGGAAGTCGATGACTTCCTTTTTTGTGCCCAGAACAAGACTCGAACTTGCACGCCGTAACCGGCACCAGCCCCTCAAGCTGGCGTGTCTACCAATTTCACCATCTGGGCAATATCTATTGCTTTCGCGGATGCAAATATATAATTTTTTAAGATTATGAGAGGTAATCGACCATCAGATTTTTACAAATTTAGATGATTAATGTAGAATCATCTCTGATTTGCAATGAATTGCCACTATAAAACGAAAAATATCAACAAAAACTTCCAACCAAATAAAAACAATAATTACGTTAAAGCAAGAGTTTCAGGTACAAAATGTCCATAATACCATCTATTTTTTCATAAATACAATTATTTGATCTTTTTTTCTTAATTTTCCACGGTAAAAACAAAAACCCTTTGCTTTTATTTTCGTAACAAACTAAACCCTTTGATATTTAAAAACTCGAAAGAATGGCAATAATATTTGGAATTCAGTTTGGAAGCAAATTTGGCTCTACCAAAAAGTATGAATCAAAACTAATTAAGGAAAAAAATGATTTTGAACGATTCAACGAGTTGGATCAATCAGAAACATTAAGACGATATAACGAGTTGGATCAACTGATACATTCAGGTGACTTTGAAAAGAAAGTTCAATTCCTGAAATCGGCCAAATTTAAAAACTCTGAAGAGTATCGGCAACTGGAGCAATATAAATCCATGAAAGCATCAAAAGATGTAAAATCATACCTGAATTACTCCAAGAGTGGCAAACTGGATCGGATAAAAAGTATTATAGAGTCTGACCTTTTAAAAGAGTTTAATGATTTAAAAGTATTCGTAAACTCCTCGGCATTTCATTCAGCCAAAGTAAAAAAAGATTTCAAGCAAAGTGAAGCATATGCAAAGCAGGAGCAATTTAATACACTAAAGAAAGATCCTGAGATCACCTTCTATTTGAAACAAGAAAAATCCAACGAATACAGAACGGTTGCCAAACTGGAAAACAGTGAGCGATTGAAATCCTTTTTTAAGTTGGAATCAATCATCCAGTCGCCAGAATTCATTGATAAAAAAACATTTCTTGAAGATAAAAATCGTTTTAAAAAATCGGAAGAAGCCCGTTTAATTGAGGAGTTCAACGAACTTCAAAAAAACGAGGATGTAAAATGGTATCAAAAAACCAAGAAACTGAATCCTTTTAAAGAAATCCGTAAATGGGAGATCACATTTGAAGATGATTTTGATGCATTACAACTTGATAAAAGCAGATGGATGACCGGCTATTACTGGGGGAAAGCACTTATGAACGACAACTATGTGCTCGCCGGCGAAAAGCAGTTCTTTAAAGAGGATAACATTGAAATGCACGACAGCGTTGTTCGCATCAACACTCAAAAAGAAGCCTATCGGGGAAAAGTTTGGGATGCTACCCATGGATTTACAATGCAGGATTTTGAATATACCTCAGGACTGATAAGTACAGGGCAAAGTTTTCGACAAAAATATGGCAAATTTGAAGCTAAAATAAAATTCTCGCAAGCCTTCCCTGTTGTAAATGCTTTTTGGTTAGTGGGAGAAAAAATGTTGCCCCAGTTGGATGTATTTAAAACCAGCCTAAAAAAAGGTAAAGCACTGGAAAGTGGCATTCATGTTAGTGCACCTGAGGGGCAGGCATTAAACCTGTTGAAGAAAATAACCGGTGCCAATTTTAAAAATGGGTACTTTATTTACACCTTGGACTGGTCGCCTGAAGCATTAATTTGGAAAATCAACGGAATTGAAGTACACAGGGAAGTTAAGCATGTGCCTGATGAGCCAATGTATCTCTCATTCTGTACAATTTTACCTGAATACCCATCCGACAATCAGATGCCGTCCTATATGGACATTGACTGGATCAGATGTTACAGGAAAAAAGAAGCGTAACTTCACTTGAACTGCTGGCTCCGGCCAAAGATTTAGAATGTGGGATAGCAGCCATCAATCATGGCGCAGACGCTGTATATACAGGTGCTCCAAAGTTTGGAGCACGAGCCGCAGCCGGAAACAGCCTGCAAGATATTGCCAGACTAACCGAATATGCACACATATTCAACGTAAAGGTATATGTAGCTCTCAACACACTATTATACGACCATGAACTATCTGAGGCTGAAAAACTGATCCAGCAATTATATCAGACAGGTGTGGATGCCATCATCATTCAGGATATGGGTATTACCCAACTGAACCTTCCTCCCATTGCCATTCATGCCAGTACGCAAACCGATAACCGGACGCCGGAAAAAGTAAAATTTCTCGAAGATGCAGGTTTTGAACAGGTGGTGCTGGCAAGGGAACTTACTCTGAATGAGATAAAAGAGATCAGAAAAAGCACAAAAGTACCACTGGAGTTTTTTATTCATGGGGCGCTTTGCGTTTCATATAGCGGGCAATGCTATATGAGTCATGCCACCACCAAGCGAAGTGCAAACAGGGGCGAATGCAGTCAACCTTGCAGACTTCCATATTCTCTGGAAAACAAACAAGGAAATCCACTGGTAAAAAATCAACATCTGTTATCCCTTAAAGACTTAAACAACACAAATCACCTGCTTGATTTGATCAATGCCGGTATATCAAGTTTTAAAATTGAAGGTCGACTCAAAGATGCAGCGTACGTAAAAAATGTAACCTCCTGGTATCGTCAACAATTGGATGAGATCATAGATTCGGACTCCTCTCTGGCAAGAAGCTCTTCCGGAAGGGTTTCAATTCCATTTGAGCCTTCTCCTTCAAAAACTTTTTCGAGAGGATTCACCACCTATTTTTTGAATGGAAGAGAAGTGAACATATGGTCACTGCATACACCCAAATCTCTCGGCGAAAAACTGGGGCGTGTAGTAACAATAAGTCGCGAATATTTTATTGTTGAAGATGGAATTAGCTTCAATAACGGCGACGGCGTTTGCTTTTTAAACAAAAGCAAACAGTTAAAAGGGTTTCGAATAAGCAAAACAATAGGCAACAAAGTATATGCCGACGATATAAAAGAGTTGTATTCCGGAGCCATGCTGTATAGGAATCACGATCAGTTGTTTGAAAAACAACTGAACAACAGCAAGGAGAACAGACGAATAACCATGGAACTCACTCTGATTGAAACGGAAGATGGCATATGCCTGCAAATGACTGATGAAGATGGTCTAAGATCGGAAATCAGAAAAAAAATTAAAAAGGAACCGGCCCGAAATGAGGAGATGGCATTAAAATCCATCCGTGATCAACTGAGCAAATGGGGAAACACCATTTTTAACCCCAGCAGCATTAAATTGCAACTGCTCCAGCCACTTTTTATCCCGGCAGCTGAAATCAATGCCATCAGAAGAGAGTTAACCGAGATACATCAAACCAAAAGAATAAACAGCTACAGCAGGCAAGAGAAAGTTTTTCCTAAAACATCACATCCCTATCCAGATGCACCGGAAGATTTCAGCCTGAACATTTCCAATCACCTTGCTGAAAAATTCTACAACCTTCATGGGGTGAAGATTACAGAACCAGCTTTTGAAATCAAGTCACCTGCCGGAGCAAAATTAATGACTACCCGCCACTGCATCAGATATGCAAACAATAGCTGCCCCAAGGAAAACCCCAAAGCCACTCCTGAAAACCTAATTCTTAAATCGGGTAACAACTCGTATGAATTAAAATTTGACTGCAAAAAGTGCGAAATGCATATTTTTGACCTTGATACCAAACAAACGAAGAACGGCTGAGTGTGTCAATTTCTATTTACTACGGGACTTTTTACTACTAGGTTGCCATCAGGCTGATCGCTCGAATACACAACAGCCACGACCAGTAATAATTCATCAAATTTTGACCAATACTATTTGCCAATCACAATGTGCGCTTTTGTTGTGAATTTACTTTCTAAGATCTGGATACCTCCCGTCAGTTTATTAAACTTAATTTCTAACCAGCCAATAAGATTGCTATCATTAACGTTTAACTTGACTGCCAAATAGTAATAGTCAAATATCATATCACTTCTAATGCTCCACTCATTTTCCCATAAATTGTCACTTTCATTTGAACTCCTGATTGATATAAGCGATAAGCATGCGTGCTCATCCCAGTAATATGGCTCGCTTACTTCTATTTTAATTGTATCGTATAATTTGTTAAACAACGTGTAACTGTTACGATTTTGCAAAACTGAACTACCGTTTAAGGATCTAAGTCTTCCTGAAATTCCTTCTCCAGTAATCCACTCATCCGAACTATTAATGCCAAACCAAGTAAACAAATCATATACAATTTTAATGTCATTGACTGAATCATCATTTAAATCGTAATAAGCGACTTCTTCTAGTAATTTGAGCGGGTTTTCACTTAAATTTTCAAATGAATTATCATCCTTTTCGCAACTAGTAAGACTGAAAGTGACAAAGACAATCCAGAAACAATATGTTTTCATTGCATTATATTTATTCGTTTATATTCTTGTAAAGCATTGATGATGTGGTAACAAAAAGGTTGCGTTATATTGACCACAAGGGTTTCGCTGGAATACGCACACACGAAGCATTGATTCTTAACTAAACCCAAATATTCAAGTATTGGGGCATTTGGAATAGACTCTATGATGGAAATAGTATTAAGAAACATTCAAGAAAATTTAGTTGTTGTGACTTAAACCAAAACTCTGCGTTTAAAATTAAAACATCCCTGATTTGAAATATTTTAAACGCTTACACCAAAGTTCGCTTCTTCAGCATAATGCCAAACTTTGCGTTTTGCATCTCCGTGTTTTAACCTCTATAATTTAAAGTTGATCCTCACCCCCATTCTGAACCAGCGTCCCGGTTGATAAAGTTCTCCCAGGTCTGCATATTTTTTATCAAATAGGTTAGCGATTTCAGCATAAGCATGCAATGCATAATCAGAACTGACTTCAGGTTGCCAGTTAATGCGGAGGTCGGTTCTCCAAAACGGTTGATATGACTGATACAAACCGGTTGAAGAACTGGTAAAACCGCCTTCTCTCTCCTGATATTGTGCATTCCAGCTTAGCGTAACATGGTTAACACCGATGCCATGAACCAAACCTACATTCATCTTATGTTTTAAGTGATCGAGAACATAGGCCGACTCATATCCATCATCTGCTTTTTTATCCTGATTGATGTATGAATAGTTTATGCTGATGTTTTTAATGATTTTCTGATCGGGAATGGCCTCCGAAAGTGAAATGCTAGAAGCATGTTCAATTCCCCAAGCTTCAATTCTATTGATATTGGAGGTGGTGTAAATCTCCTCACCGGGAATTCGTCCCCAGTCGATTAAATTTTCACCAATTCGATAAAAACCTCCCTGTTGGATGTCGAGCCAATTATTTCTCCAACGAAATCCCGATTCTATGGTTGAAGCTTTTTCAGGCTTTAAATCAGGATTTCCAACATTGGTCGGCCCCGAATAGAACAAATCGGTAAACGTAGGTAGCCGCAGTGCCTGGTTCCAGGCTGCCATCCATTTGAGGTTATGTGTAAACCAATAGCTCACATCAATACCGGGAAACCAATCGATTCCGAAACCCAGTTGTGAGTTTTGATTCATCAAAACTCCCGCAGAAATATTCAGCGCCTTTATTGTCCATGCATGCTCAACAAATATTGAGAAATTATTCCGACTGAAATGACGGGTAAAATATCCATCGCTTTCACCGGGAGCCTTCACTGGCTCATCCATAGGAAGCCCCAAAACATTACTCCAAACCGACTCCCCGCGCATTTCGCCACCAATGGATGTGGTTCCCAGCACCCAGGGGATGGAAGCATTTACGCCGGCGCCAAAAACATCGGTCATGTGATAGTTATGTCCGGGATACCAGGATTCAGCTCCCTCCATATCTCTGAATAGCTCAAAACGATCATGATGACGGCGCCAGTAAAGGTTTGGACGTATCTTTACCAATCCACCAGACTCCATTGAAATAGAATTAAAAAACGTGCGGGTGTTCTCAAACTGATCGGGAAAGCGTGCAGAATAAAAAGCATTGGCTCCAAATGTTTTTTCGGTATATCCGCTTTGAAAGGAGAGCTTTTGTTGATCAATGTTTAATTGTCCATGGTAGTAGATGTTGAAGACATCAAAATCGGTGTTATCGATGTAGCCATCACTGCCACCTTTATTCACCGCCAGGAAACTATTAAGGCTACCTGTACCATAAGCTATTGTTGTTCCCAGGTTATAAAGCCTGTTTTGACCCCCGGAAATTGAGACAGTCGCCTCATCCCATTTTCCTGAATTGGTAATAAAATTAATGGCACCGCTAAATGCATTGGGACCATAAACCCTGGCAGCCGGGCCATTGAGAATTTCAACCCGTTCAACACTTGCCAAATCAATGGGCAGGTTAAGGGTGTGATGACCAGTTTGAGGGTCAGAAATGTTGATGCCATTCAGAAGAACCATCACCTGGTCAAAAGAACCTCCTCGAACACTAATATCGGCCTGCACACCCAACGGGCCTCTCTCCCTCACATCAATGCTCATGGCATAACGCAACAAATCCTGCACACTCTGAACAGGCAAAGACTCTATCTGTGCCCGGGACAAAATGGTGACCGTTCGTCCGGCCTCCGAATACACTGCCGGTCCTCTTCTGGCGTTGATTTCTATCTCATCAAGACGAATTTTTGTATTGATGCTGTCGGTGGTATTGCCAGCCAGGGTTAAATGATAACCAAGGCAGGTAAAATAAGCCAGTGATAAAAACCCAATTTTTATTTGTCGATTTAGTGTATTAAAAACTGCATAGTTTTTATGCACCCAGTTCTTAAAAAACACCTCTTTTTTAGTTTCGTAAAACTCTTTTCTTTTCATCATTTTAATCAATAAAAAATTAAACAATTACAGGATAAGCATGGTTTATCCTGATTAATTCCAATGCAAATAAACCCATGCAGATTTCAAATCAGGGATGACTGATTATAACCGGCTAAAATTACGATAAACCTGAGATTATCCCTATATTTAATAAGATTCTCTCTGAATTTTAGCTATTTTTGTTACAACCAAACATTCGGCACAAAAGTTGCGTAAAGGCAATATGATTCAGGATTAAAATACAATCGACAATATATGAAGACTTTATTTTTGCTCATTTTCTTAACAATTTCGTTAGGTCTGACGGGACAAACAGATGCTCCACCAAGATTTACACAAACCGGGGAAGATCATTTTACCCGAAACAACATTAAAGAGATTGAAATCAACAATCGCCACGGGCATGTTTTCTTCACCACATGGGAAAGTGACTCGATTCTGGTAAGAACAACCACATGGGTTAATGCCCCAATACATGCTGCTGCCAATGAAGTTATCAATGATATATTTATCAACCAGCAACACACTTCTGAGAAACTTCATTATACCACCCGCTTCGGGAGCAACTTCTTTTCTAATTTTGACTTTGGAATCATATATCATGTGTTTGCACCTAAAAGCTTAAGAATCAATGTAAACAACAGATTCGGAAATGTTGAACTGATTAATTTTGAAGGAGATGCACATATCAATCTGGAATATGGAAGCCTGAATGGAGAGCATGCAAAAATTAATAATGGCTCACTGTATGTTTCCAACGGAAACATACAGATCATGGAGCTTAACCACGGTGAAATCACCCACCTGAACGGTTCCCTCGATATCCAAAAACTTGGTGAGGTTCAGTTGAGTTCTGATTTCTCCGAAGGATCCATATATCATGCAAAAAACTTGAATATTATTTCATCTACCGGCAAAGTGGATATCAACAAAGTGGATAAATTGCATGCAGAATCGGGCTTTTCATTTATAACCATAAACAAACTTACCGAAAGAGGGTTTATTGATATACATGAAGGCAGTGTAACCATTAGAGGTTTTGACAAGGGATTTAGAGAGTTAACCACCTCATCGAGAAAGGCTGATATTCTTTTGAATATTGCCGCTGAAACACCTTACACCATGCACGGACAAGTTGCCAACGGAACCTTTACCCATTATGCATCAGAAAAAATGCGCGTAATAATTGAAAACAATGTGACATCCTTCTCCGGAAATTTCAGTCAGAGAACCCCCGGCGTTAGTCCTACCATCATACTTTTTGGTACCGACTGTGACATTACAATCAGCAATGAATCGGCTTTTGATTAAGAGATATATCATTGAATAAAAATTTTGTGGATGTAGATCCACAAAAACATAAAAAACTCAACATGTACACATCAGATAAGCTGCTCCTCATCAGAAGCAAAATGGAGATACAAGGCATTCAAGCCTGCATCATTCCTTATGGCGATCAGCATTTAAGTGAATACCCTGCGGAGCATTGGAAAACAAGGGATTGGATCTGTGGCTTTACCGGATCGGCAGGAACATTGGTTATTACAGCCCACGAAGCCGGTCTTTGGACCGATTCGCGATATTTTCTTCAAGCAGAAAGCCAGTTGGACACTTCATGTGTACAACTATATAAGGAAGGAATGCCAGATGTACCTGAATATGCTGAATGGTTAGCCCATGTTCTTGAACCTGGAGATAAAGTTGGCATTAATGGAGTTCTTTTTTCTGTTTCTCAGGTACGAAAACTTGTGAAAACGCTTCGTGATCATAGAATCCAGAGCGATTTGAAATTCACCCTTGCCGAGGAGTGCTGGGACACCAGACCCCCAATTCCTGAAGACTCCGTCTTTGAGCATGATGACAATTTTTGTGGACAAACCCGCGCCGCAAAACTGGAGGCCATCCGCAAGTACATGCGTAAACAGAAAATTTCCCATTACATCGTCTCCATGCTCGACGAGGTGGCATGGGTATTGAATCTAAGAGGAACTGATGTGCCGTACAATCCGGTATTTCATTCTTTTCTTATTATTGAACACGATCAGGTAAGATTTTTTATCGACCCGCATAAATTAACCGCCGGAATTGCCCGTAAACTGGATACAGACAACATAAAAGTCTCGCTTTACGATGACTTTTATCAACATGTGCAGGATATATCCTCAGAAGCAAGATTTCTGATTGACCCCGACAGAACAAACTATACTATTTTTGCCACCATGTCGCAGGCTGCACAAAAAGTTGAAGAGCGTTCCATTGTATCTGTTTTAAAAGCGAGAAAAACCAAGAAAGAGATCGGGAATTTCCGTGCAACACTCATCAACGATGGTGTTGCAATGGTGCAGTTCCTCAAGTGGCTCGAAGATCATGTTGGTTCAGGTACCATCACAGAACTCTCTGCTGCAAAACAGCTTAAAAGTTTTCGTGCCAAACAACCAGGATTTTCCGGAGAATCGTTCAGCACCATCTCCGGATACAAAGGTCATGGAGCCATCGTGCATTATTCTGTAAACAAAGATTCAGACATAGAGCTTCAGCCCGAGGGGCTTTTTCTTATAGATTCGGGAGGGCAATACCCGGGTGGCACCACCGATATTACAAGAACTGTGGCTTTGGGAGATTTCCCTGAACAAGCTGCTGTTGATTACACTTTGGTATTAAAAGGTCACATTGCACTAGCCACTGCCATTTTTCCTGCCGGAACACGAGGAGTGCACCTCGACCCGCTTGCAAGAAAAGCAATGTGGAAATTTGGCATCAACTATGGGCATGGGACAGGTCATGGCATTGGCTATTTTCTAAATGTACATGAAGGGCCACAAAGCATACGACCTCAGGATAACGGCGTTGAGCTGGAACCCGGAATGATCACTTCTAATGAACCGGGAATCTACCGAACCGGAGAATATGGCATAAGAATTGAAAACCTGATTCTGTGTAAGGAGAAAATAGAGACCGAGTTTGGCTCGTTTATGGAGTTTGAAACATTAACCCTTTGTCCCATTGATACCAAGTTGATAAAAAAAGAGTTATTAACCGTTGAAGAGGCCGAGTGGCTAAATAATTACCACAAAATGGTTTATGACAAGCTGGCACCAATGCTGGATGAGGAACATAAAACATGGTTAAAAAGCAAAACCACTGCTATATGATTTATTAATTACATGGCATCAAAACAAACTTATAAAACAAACAAAAAACATCAGTTACAATGATTAAAACAGGTTGCTTTTTGATTTGCCTGATCATGACCTTAGGTTTAAAGGCATCTGATGATGGATATAACATCAGCGTTACTGTAAACGGGATCAAAAATCAGGATATCATTCTGGGATATTATTACAATAAACAGATGTATGTTAGTGATACTGCGACGACCAATTCGGCAGGCACGGCCATCTTTAGTGGAGAAGAATCACTTAAGGGAGGCTTATATCTCTTCTATCTTCCAAATGGAAGGTATTTTGATGTGCTAATTGATAAGGAACAGAAATTTTCTATAAGAACAGATACCTTGGATTTAGTTGGCAATATGTCGATTTCCGGGGCAAAAGACCCTTCTTTGTTCCTCTCATATCAAAAATTCATTTCTGAGCGACAAAAAGAGTCATCTGCATATAGAGAAAAGCTTCAGGCCGTTGAATCAGATTCTGAAGAAGCAAAAGAGTTAAGAGCAGAGTTGACCAAAATCAATCAGAAAGTAGAAGAGTATTGGGAAAACATCACCACCAATCATCCGGAGTCATTCACTGCTACATTTATAAAAAGCATGCAGGAACCTTCAATGCCGGAATTTAATATTCCTGATGGAGTATCCAATCCCGATTCTCTTTTACAAATAAAAAGATACCGTCATTTTCGCGACCACTATTTCGATAACATTGACTTTACTGATGAACGCCTGCTAAGAACTCCTTTTTTTGTACAGCGACTTGAAAACTATTTCGACCGGGGAATCATTCAGATTCCGGATACCATTGCCGATGCCTCCATCAGAATAATTGAAAAAAGCAGGGATAACGCGACCATGTTCAGATTTCTGGTTCAGTACTTTTTTAACAGAGCCAATGAAAGCAACATCATGGGAATGGATGCAGCAATGGTTGCTCTTGCAGAAAAATACTATTTATCTGGTGATGCCACTTGGGCAAGTGAGCAGTTTTTAATGAATCTACAGGAACGGGTTACTGCTATTAAACCCACACTTATCGGGAAAACAGCTCAAGATTTGCGAATGCAAACCATTGATGGAGGAACTGCCAGATTACATGCTGTTGATGCCAAAATAACAATCATCGTTTTTTATGAACCATCATGCGGACACTGCAAAAAAGAACTCCCAAAATTGTATAAGGACGTATTCCTTCCATACAGAGACAGAGGAGTGGAAGTTTTTGCAGTATATAGTTTAGACGACATGCAGGAATGGAATGAGTTTGTTGATGAGCATGGTTTGCATGAATGGATTAATGTGTTTGATCCCTTTCATCAAACCCGGTTCCGTCAATTTTACGATATCAGATCAACACCCATGTTGTATGTTCTCGACAGAGATAAAAAAATTGCAGGGAAAAGAATTGATGCAGGGCAATTACCCGGGTTCATAGAGCATTTACTAAGAAATTACGATTAAAAAATATGCAATGAGATACCGTCTCTTTCTTAAGGGGATTATTTTTATCATATCAGCAGTAATGGTATTAACCATTACTGCTTGTGAAAACCATGAAAAAGAAATTCCTCCTCCAGGCATTCATATAAATATGCCGGATACCGGTCTAGAAATTGAACTTGAAGATACGCTTGTTATTTCACCCAGGATCACCTATAATTATGACACCAATTACAGATGGTATCTGAACGGGGAGTTTATGTCCACAGAGAAAGAAATCAAGCACATTGGTAAAGAACTGGGAACTTCCTTTTATTCATTCGTAGTTGAATCTCCCAGTGGATCCGACTCTATAGTAATTCCGGTAAACACGGTGATTCTCATCAACTTTAACGAATTTGAGCTTAAAAATGATACAGCAATTGTTGGACTGGACATCTACCCGTCAGAACCGGGATTCAGAACTAAAGGAGCCATATTTCCAACCATTGCACCTTCAGAAAATCAGTGGGTAGGTTATGCGCTCAGCAATAAATACAGTCAGCAATCTGTTCAGACACCCGGAAGGTTTACAGCTTATGCCACAACTCGCAACAGAAATCCATTTATGGTTTACCACCAACCGGTGGATCCTCATATTGTTGCATTCTATTTTGAGAACCGCGAGGAGAGGCTTATAAGCTCTATGTCAGTTAGCAATACCCAACTTACTTTCCTGATCATGCGCTTTGGCACGGTAGATGGAATACCCCGATTTGGAGGAGAAAACAATGATGTAAAAGACTGGTTTATCCTGACCATTGAAGGATTTGATGCCAATGGAGTAAAAACCGGTGAGATTGAGTTTCCTTTGGCCGATTTCAGATTTGACAATCACAGGCAAAACTACATTGTAAATAATTGGCAAACAGTAAGCCTTAGTGATTTAGGGAAAGTGAACAGCGTTTCATTGTCGCTAGCCACAAGTCTAACAGATGAAAACGGTATGATGTTGACACCTCCTTATGTGTGTATTGACAACATTAGAATTATAGAATAAAGGCAGTTAATCTGCCTTTATGTATATTTTTCCATTGTATATTTTATCCCCGGCAAATAAACGATAAATATAAAGTCCCGGAAAAGTTCCGTGATGTGCAACAGTACCTATTGAATCCAATACAGGAACTCTGTGTTCAATAACTTTCTGACCCGATTGATTATAGAGTTCCAGTTTGGCATAACCCGTAAAATCAGGTATATGAAATCTGATTTCATTAATAACCGGATTTGGGTAAACCATAAAATCGGTTGTAGTTGGTGCAACGTTAGATGTGTCCAGATCACGAACATTTGAAACCAGAAGATCAATCCAGAAAGAGACAGGATAAATAGAATTTTCTCTTTCAGCCAAATTTTTCCATTGGTTATTTGCATCCATAACCCATGCCGTTCCAACTTGTTTTGAGGGATTGTAAAGAGAGTGATATATGACTACACTGTCAGTTTGAGTATTGTAATTCAACTCAACACCAACCCATATATTTCCATGGGTATTCAATGATTCGTTAAATCTCCAAAAGTACTCACGATTTGCGGGGAGGCTTAAAAGGTTAATGTTGCTTCTTGACAGAATTTTTACTTCAGGCTCGGTAACTCCTTGCCAAACAGAAATATTCACATCTTGAGTCATAGAAAAATCGGATCGGGCCGGCATTACATAAACACCATGAAGAGTCACCTCTGAAAAGGGGCCATATTGCTCGGCAAATGCCTGGTCGCCAAACAGATTATGTCCTGACCAGAATCCACTGCTACCGGAGTATTTCTCCATTCCTGCAACATCTTCAAACAAAAAATTGCTCAATCTAAGTACCTTCTCCTGCTCATTATAATATTGTAACCCATCCAGACTACTGGCGCCGGTTTCATCGGGATCAAGCCAAAAAGCCAATTGCTGGCTCTCATCCTCATAATAGTCCCATACTCGGTTTAATCTGGCGAAATAATCATTAACAGGATTCGAACAAGTGGCAGAGCCACCACTAAGGCTACCGATGAGTTTCCCCTCATTAGTAAATAAAGGAGAGCCTGAAGATCCTCTTTCTGTGGTTCCTTCACTCCACCTGGCAATGCGCCAGTGCGAATTTCCAATAAATGGAACCCCACCCGGAGAAGACGCATTAAATGAGGCGGCAGTAGGTGCATTTTCTGATCTTGCTACTTTTTTCACATCTCCTTCAGGATGATGGATGGTTGTAACTTCTCCCTGTGGATTGGTGGTACGATCCCAGCCTGCCCAGTATGGACGATAAGCAGCCGGAGGAATTTCAGACATTTCCAGCAGAGTAACATCTAAATCTTCAACATATGCCCTTAAAAACGAACCTGAAAGAGTTTGGGTAAATGCTCCTTCAACTCGCCCATCGCATCCGGGAACCTGGTAATTAAATGTAAATATAGCTGTGGCAGGATCATTCATATCAGTAATACAATGAGCAGCTGTTAAAAAATAGGGCTTACCATCTTGCCGCGTGTTATTAATTAAGGTTCCCGAACACAAATCCCTGCCATTGACCATGATTCTGGCAACTGATTGACCCGCTTCAAGCCATAAATCATCGGTTTCGCAGGTAAAATCAGGGTTACAACTCCCACTTCTGTTAAACCTACTGATGGATTTTAAAGAAAAAAGATCCAAAAAATCATGATTGACAGAACCTATTTCCAATAAAGATCTTTTTGATTGTCCGGCAGATTGATGATATTCCACAATAATTTGATCACCAGGTATCGGGGCTGTTGCAAATCGCCCTGATGGCAAGTTGTTTTGGTGCGTAAACGCACCCAAAACCACACTCTGATCGGGATTGTAAATATAGAGAGAACATCCTGGAGCAAGTGCAAATTGATCAAAAATAAGATTTAATGAATAAGCTCCTTTTGATTCTATTAACAGCCGCCATACTGCAGTTCCATCATTTTTTTTTGTTATGTAACCGGAGTTTTCGGGACTTAGAGTGACGTCATAAGTGTGTGCGAAACGAAGAGGCGTTCCCTTTTCAGGTTTATCAAAGACTGCATATTGTTGTTGAACTCTTAATGGTAAACCGGGCATGCTTTCTGCCATATCATTCAGAACTTCCAACTCACTCTCAAACAAAGGCAACGGACTTCCTCCTCGGGAAATTTGAGCGGATAAGTCTACAAAAAGAAGAAGTAGCCAGAACAAAAACACATATCTATACATCTTAGGATACTGAATAATCATAAAATAACAAAGCTATAAATTATACTCTTTTACATCATAAAGTTAAACGAAATCTTCATATTTCGGTTACAGAAGGTTGTAATCGTCTTCATTGGGAAAGCACTTAATAACTGTTGAAACTTTATTTAAAAACATGTTATAAACTCGAAGACTGTTAGATTATAGACAGATAGAGTAGTAGAGAAAGATAATTAGATTATCTTATTTTCTCTTTAATCTTGTCTAACATCTAAATATCTTCAATGCGGATTTATTATAAATTTTCAACAGTCACTTAATTTCTTTTGAAACCCTTCCAAATTAAAAAATAACTCTGCTGTCCGACTAAGATTTTTTTAAATGATAATCATGTAATAGATTTCTAGCTTCGCTCGAAATGACAAGCTGCTACGTTGTGAGAGGTGAAGTGGTTATTGCGGCTTCGTCGCAATAACCACTTCACTCGCCTTGACCTCCTGAAAGTTTTGTCATTTCGAGCAGAGCGAGAAATCTAAATTAATTAGCCGGTCAGTAGAGAAAACAACTATGAACTGGATTTCATCCAATTCATAGTTACAATTAAATTTCAATTCATTAGCAATAAATAAAACAAACAACTATCTGTTTATCATATTCTTGAAAGCCGAACCGAAAAACAAATAACTTGTATTTCCTCCAATGGTTCCTTCATTTTGACCCCATAGAAATGGCCAGTCGTCATAATTTTCAAAATGATCTGGTTGCCTGAATAAAATACCAGGTGCCACATTGCCCGGAATAAATGAAAAATCAGCTCTATTGTTGCCATAAAATACCTCTTTGGGACGAGCAGCTCCAATAGTGGCAACCAATGAATAATTGTGATATGGATGGCAACCATAAAGCCAGTTGGTTGTCTTGAAAGCATGGTTGGCATCAATGATGTCAGGATAATGCTTGTTGGCGAAACATATAGTGGTGCCAAAGTTCACAATGGCTCCACTCCCTGCCCAGTTTCCAAGTCCAATAGGTACTCCATATGGATTATCCTTTTCCAATTCTTCTATATAGTCTCTGTATTGTTCAACATATGGTCGTAATTCATCTTTGAAAGATTCGTGCATGTGTGGAATTCCGTGAAGTGCTGTTAAAAGCACAAATCCAACATTGCGATCGAGAGCTGGCCACAAAAGTTCCTTAAATCTATCAGCGTATTGTTGTTCACCTGTCGAAATAAAAAGTTGTAGATTGGTTGAAACATCCGCAAATCCACTTCCCCATATATTTGCTTCTTGCGTTTGATCAGTGCGTAATTCAGAAGCCTCCTCCAGCAATCTTTTTGACTGATAAAGTGCTCTTTCAGCTAAGTCGTCATTGTAACCTCTTAAAGCGCGGCTTGCTGAGGCGAACATAGCTGCTGCCCTAAGATCAAGATCAGGGTTGCGGCTTGTGAATGCCCACATATCATCTTTGACTCCACTGGATTTGCCGTCAGCAGCAATTTCATATGGTCCAAGTTCAGGATTATAAGGTAGTCCGTCGGTTATGGAGACGGCATCTCCAAGGTGATGATAATTATAGAGAACTGAATTAGAAAGAGCTTGCGCCATGTGGCCGATGATTTCTGCCTGCGCTACCAACTGCATAGTTCCATGTTCAATAAACTGCAAGATATCAGGTACTCCATCTGGTCGATGAAGTAGGACATAACGCTGATCCTGATCAACAAAGGTTTGGTCTCGTTGCGGTTTGAAATACTCCCATGTCTGGACAAAATTCTGAACCACGCTGATATTGGATCTGGTTTCAATATCAAAATCTCCGGCATCAAAAAAGCCTCCAATATTTAAGCCCGGAATCAGTTCCAGAGCTTCATATTCAGTATCCGTTGTTGGCCCCTGCCAATGAAGATCAAAATGGTCTGTATCCGGTGGAGCTTGTAAATATCCTTCTTTAAAAGGCTCTCCGTGCCACACCCGGTATGCTTCTTTAACATATACATGATTCATATGTATTGGAATCCAGATATCGCTGGTGGCATCGGTAATTTTATCATAAACATTTTCTCCTATGATAAAATTGTTTGTTATTAAGTCGCCATACTGAATGTAATAGATCCCTGGTTCGTCAACTGAAGTAAAATCAAACTTCACATAGTGATATTTGAAATAATCTCCCCATTCTTCAATATTCCCTGTATATACTCTGGATGAACTTCCATCTTTGTTTACTTTGAAAATGGATGCTCTTGAAAGCGGTCTATCTTTCTTGTCGAGTTCAATTACAGAAACTTTTGGTTGTGATGGCAAATAACCTACTTGTGAGAAACCAATGTTCGGTTCCCTGATCCAACCTTCAATTGCATTAGGTTCAATGGTCCAGGTTAAAACTTTACCCGTTTTTCCAGCAGGAAGTAAACTGCGAACAACATACCAGCCGTTTTGAGCAAGAATGCGGCCATCAAAAAGCATCAGATCGGCATCATGGGATGTGATTTTCACCATTCGCTCAGGATCATCTGGTGCCATAAGGAAATTGCGGCCTGTTTCCAAAGGAAGTGGATCAATAAAAGTACCGGTTCCCCTATCATCAGCTGTTACATATCCCTTGTATTGTTCTATTTTCTCGCTGTTTGGTCTTGTAATAGTATTTCCTACAGCATAACGCGGAAACCGATCAATTCGACCATCCATAATAAAGGTTTTGCCCCAATATTGTGAAGGGAGAAACTCCAGATTAAATCCGGCAGCCCCTTCGAGTTCAACAGGTATAGGCTCATCCAGGTAAACAGATATCTCAACACTTTGACCTTTTGCTTTAACAACAACACGTGAATCAAAATCGTACTGTTCGTATCTTAATTTTGCTTCTATGCTTTTATCCTCAAAATTCACGGTACGTTCCGGAATATCAGGAACAAGGTCCCATTGCTCCGGGGTATTTGATAGTCTGACCGCTCCTCCTTGTGAAGTACGAACACCATGGTGAATAATTTCAATGCCAGCAGTCTTCTCGTCATTAAATCCTCCTGTAAAGAGGTTGCTATAAACAAGGACGTTGACACCTTGTCTTTCAAAATACTCAAGTTCGTTGAGCTTGAGTTTCTGAGACGAATCAGTATTGCAGGCTGATAAAAACAACACTACAATGAATAAAAATGTAAATCTTTTCATCTGTTTATAATTTGTTTTTTTGTTGCCAGATGGAACTCGCCAGATAATCATCCTTACTTCAACCGGGCTCAGTACATCGCCTGTGTGAGAACTCTTTCTCATGGCTCGTTTCATGTGTTAATAATTTGTTTTTTAAGGTTCCCGAGTACTAGGGAGAACTCTTCCAGAAGCCTTGGGATAAAGATCTATAATCTATAGAACTCTTTGAAAACTAAATTAAACAGTTACTATAATGAGAAATAGAATTGAATTCCTTAACGCTATCATAAAACTAATTAAAAAAATCCAAAATAAACAAAAATATCCTATCAAACGATTTCTTATCACCAAATACAAATGACTGTTTTAGATATTGAACCTTCTTAAAAAGGTCATTTTTCATTCTTCCAGTAACAATGCAGGTATATTTTATAAAGCATATATTTACAGACAAAAAGCCGCATGAAAATTAAATCTTCATGCGGCCATTGTTAATTGATAAACTGAAATCATTCTAATTTTGTCGGGGTGGCGGGATTCGAACCCACGGCCTCCACGTCCCGAACGTGGCGCGCTACCGGACTGCGCTACACCCCGTTGATTTTTTCGCAAAATTAAAAAATTATTCAATCGTGCAACTAAAATCCAAAGATTATGTACATTTTTGTAAAAATTCACCTAAAATCTATCAACAAAAACAGATTCTTGTGATCTTTTGTCATTAAGGCATCTTTTAAAATAAACGCATCGAAGCATAATGTTTAATTGGATCAAAATATCTTATTCACAATTTATCAGAATTCTCAAACGAGCCATTGCATGGGAGAGTAACCCTAAAAACCTCTCCTTGTATCTTCTCAAGCAACTACTTCTCGTCAGCATTATGCTTTGCTTGGCCTGCATTTTTGGCAACCACATGATTGGAATAGATCAGGTGGTTACAAACCACCTGATTTTTGTTGGTGCATGGTTATCTGCCGCATACATATTAATTCGTTCTTTCAATTTTACACACCTTGGGATTATTCTCTTTTTAGCGACCATGTTTTACCTTTTAAACATGTTGTGGTTTTTAAACGGTGGCTCTTATGGACCTACAATTCTGATTTTTCAGATATTCTTTGGTCTGGTGATCTTTACAATAAGTAATAAAATCGCATTAATTGTGGCCTCAGTTTTTGCTGTCAATATAGCTTTCCTGTTTTGGATCGAATATAATCATCCACACCTCATCTCCGGGTACACCGGACATGAACAACGTTTCTGGGACATTGCCATGGTAACCTTTTTATTCTTTTTCGGAGGGCTCCCGCTTCTGGCTTTTGGGAAAAGATATTTTCAAAAGGAGAAAGAGCGTGCAGAGCAATCGGAGCGAATAAAAACGGCTTTTATAGCAAACATGAGTCACGAAATAAGAACTCCAATGAACGCAATCATAGGTTTTACAGAACTGCTTGAGACCAATGATGTAACCAAAGAGGAAAAAAAAGAGTTCGCAGGAATTATAAAGGAGAATGGTGATATTTTACTGCACCTCATCAATAACATCATGGATATTTCCAAACTGGATGCCAGACTGGTTGAAGTAAAATATTCCGAAATAGATGTGGAAGCATTAATTGATAAGCTTTATAAAGCTTATCATCCATTAGTGGGAGAAGGTATCAGGTTAACAACCATGATTCATCCCAACCAAAGCAGGATTTATATTGAATCAGATTATCTATTGCTATATCAGGTATTCTCCAATATCCTGAACAATGCCATCAAACACACCGAAAAGGGAGAGATCAAGTTTGGTCTGATATTAAACGAAAAACTCACGTTTTTCGTTTCTGACACAGGATCAGGAATTCCTCCTGAAAAACAGGAGTTTATATTTCAGAGATTTTCTCAACTCCGACCCAACTCTCCCATCAACAAAAATGGTGTAGGTTTGGGATTATCCATCTGTAAGAGCATTATGGATTTATTAGGGGGATCCATTCACCTTCAGTCCGATGGAAAAAGTGGAACCACCTTCTATTTTAATCTGCCACTTGATGTGATCGTTTTTAAAAACATAAGGTGGTGGGATAAAAATCTCACTGGGGTATAACTGCAGTATATCGTTAGTCCCGAGATATTCGGGATTAGATATAAGATTTATAGACTGAAAAACAAGTCGATATAGATAATTAGGATCTAAATTAAACAGTTACTAAAAGTAATTATCAACACCTGCTATCCCCTCAAATCTTACTGTTAAGAAGGTTCAACATCGTTTAAATTCACAGTTTTCCCAACGACAACCGAAATGGTTGCGTCACCAGTAACGTTTACCATCGTTCTAACCATATCAAGAATTCTATCAACTGGTAAAATAATGGCTATCCAGGCCGGATTGAGACCAACGGAAGTTAAAACCACCATGAGCATAACTATTCCGGCTCCCGGAATGGCAGCAGCTCCAATGCTTGCCAATGTGGTGGTCATCACAATGGTTAATTGCTGAGCAAAAGAGAGATCAACCAAGTGCATCTGAGCCAGAAATACTACAGCTACGGCCTGATACAAACTTGTCCCGTCCATGTTGATGGTGGCACCAATAGGCAAGACAAAACTTGTCACTTTCTTATCAACTTTTAAATTTTCCTCAACACATTCCAACGTAACCGGAAGTGTCGCTGCGCTACTGCTGGTAGAGAATGCAAGCATTTGAGCGGGACTAATTCCACGGAGAAATTCACGGAACGTCATATTCTTCACCAGCAAAGCCATCAAACCGGGATAAACGACAAAGGCCATAATCAGAAGGCCACCTAAAACCGAAAGACTATACCAGGTTAAACCGGCAAAAAGATCAAAAACCCTGGCTGGATCATCTCCTGCCATGTCGCTCACCAGGCCGGCCATTAAAGCAAAGACAAACAAGGGAGCCCCTCTCATCACCAAATCAACCATTTTTATGAAAGCATCTGCTATGGCATCCATAACATCCACAATGATCACTTTTTTATGATCGGTAATAAACAGAACCGAAACACCAAAAAAGATGGCAAAGAAAATTATCTGCAACATATTACGGTTATCGCCCATGGCAGAAAAAAGGTTTGAAGGAACCACCTCTTCCAGAAAAGTCAACGGACCACGTTCTGCTGCCTTACGTGCCACATCCAAACGGGCACGAACCGCTTCAATATCCTCATAACCTCTTCGCTGGGCAACTTCATCCAAAATGTCATTGTAAGCAGGATTGTTCATCATCCAACGGCCATCCATTGGAGTCATTCCTTCCGATTGCAACCACAATTCGTAATTGATGCGGTTTTCCACACGAGCATTCTCTTCAAACCCGCTTCCGGGTTTAAAGACATTCACAATTAACAACCCAAGGGAGATAGAGAATAAGGTGGTAAGCACATATAAACCCATGGTTTTTCCACCCAGCTTCCCCAAATTTTTTGGATTACCCAAACGAATAATTCCTCCAATGATGGAAAAAAACACCAAAGGAACTGCAATCAACTGTAACAGGTTTATAAAAATTCTGCCAAATGGTGCAATCCAATTGGATGTGAAACCTGACCATCCAAGGTATCCGCTCAATACCGCCCATACAATACCTGCAATCAGGCCAATAATAATCTGAATATAGAGCGGGATCCTCTTGGTCATTGATATCTGGTTTTAGAGATAAGATTTATTAATCAATAAAGCATCGGCAAGAACCATGGCAGCCATGGCTTCAACAATGGGAACAGCTCTGGGAACCACGCAGGGGTCATGTCTTCCCCTTGCCTTCATCACTATTTCATTTCCCTCTTTATCTACTGTTTTCTGGTCCTTCAATATGGTAGCAACTGGCTTAAAGGCCACACGAAAATAGATCTCCTCCCCGTTTGAAATACCTCCCTGAATACCACCTGAACGGTTTGTACGTGAGCGTACCTTTCCATCGCTTGTGTAAAACTCATCATTGTGAGCCGATCCAAGCATTTCTACAGCGCTGAATCCACTTCCGTATTCGAAGCCTTTTACTGCGTTAATACTCAACATGGCTTGTCCCAAACGGGCATGTAATTTATCAAAAACAGGATCACCCAAACCGGCTGGTGCGTTTTTAATAACACAGGAGACAACCCCTCCGATGGAATCATGTGCCATCCTTGTTTCGTCAATTTTTTCAATCATCACTTTGGCAATTTCCGGATCGGGACACCTTACAATGTTGGATTCAGCAACAGAAAGATCCATTTCGGTGTGCATCTTATCCAAACGAATGGTTCCAACCTGAGAAACATATGCCTGAACCGAAACACCTAGTTTTTTAAGCATTAACTTGGCAATGGCACCGGCAACTACCCGGGCAATGGTTTCACGAGCCGACGAACGCCCTCCTCCCCTGTGATCACGAATCCCATATTTTGTCTGATAGGTATAATCAGCATGCGAAGGACGATATATATCTTTCAAATTGTCGTAATCGCCAGACTTTTGATCCTTATTCCAAATCACAAAAGCCAATGGTGTACCTGTAGCTTTGCCATCCATTACACCAGAAATAAACTCCACCCGGTCGCTTTCATCGCGAGGTGTAGTTATTGCAGATTGCCCTGGACGGCGACGATCCAGTTCCTGTTGAATAAAATCTGCATCCAACTCCAGACCGGGCGCAACTCCCTCTATAATTCCTCCAACTCCTCTACCGTGCGACTCCCCAAAGGATGTCAGTTTATAAAGTGTTCCAAATGTATTTCCTGCCATTATTCAAATAGATTTTTCTTTAATCCTCAAAAATACTGCTAGAAATTGATTCATACAAAAAGTGAAGGGTGAATTCTCCCTGTATAAATGAATTAATTGCATTTGATGATGTTGTATAAAAAGAAAATACCATTCTGAAGAATTTCAGAATGGTATTGACTCAAATATTATATTTGCCGCATAAACCGGCGAAAAGAATCTTAAAACTAGCAACTACAACCTGAACCACACTGACCGGTATCACAACCAGCAGCGGCCATGATCTCCTCTTCAGTGGCTTCACGCACACCAATAATTGCTCCGGAAAAATGAAGATCGTCTCCGGCTAATGGATGGTTAAAGTCCATTTTTACAGTTTCGTCGGTAACCTCTAAAACCATACCGTTCATGCGATTTCCATTGGCATCCTGCATGGGAACGGAGTTCCCAACAGTCAACATTTCGTCATCAATTGATCCGTTTACTTCAAAAATATTTTTTGGCAACTCAACAATTGCATCCTGGTTAACATCGCCATAGGCCTCTGAACTTTTAAGTTCAAAATTAAAATCATCGCCTGCTTTCAATCCGTCCAGCTTCGTCTCAAACATCTCAATCATGCGTCCTGCTCCGAACACGAATTCCAGCGGATTCTCTTTATTGGTTTCTTCGACCAACTCACCATCGGCTCCATTCAATCTAAGCTGATAGGTAAGTGATACAAATTTGTTTCTTCCAACTTCCATTATTCTCAATTTTTAAATTTAAAAAGATGACATCGTGAATACGATGATCATTCATAACAAATGAATTCACATTGTTGTTCATCAGTTCACAATACGAATCCATTACAAAGTAACAGAGAATTTGAATCTTATCAAAACTTATACTAAAAAAGTAAGTTTTTTAACAACATTTAAATGGTTGGTAGGAATAGGGTTGAAGGGTTGAAAGGTAAGAGGGTTTAAGGTTCAAAGTTTAGGGTTGCATCGGGGAGGGAAGTTAAATGTGTAGATCAAATGGTTTTTATGTGAGTGATGTCCGGCTAAGATTTTTTACAATGATAATTATGTAATAGATTTCTCGCTTCGCTCAAAATAACAAGCTCTTACGCTGTGAGAGTTTTTATATACCATATTCGACCCAGCCACTTAACAATTGTCAGATTATGGGAATAAATAGACACCATAAAAGAACATCAGTCTATTTTCTTCGTCCACACAAAAAACGTCAACAAAAGATGTTTGATAATATAAACCGTCTCTGAGTTTTATTAGTTAAATTTGTGCTTGAATTTTAACTCTGAATCCTTCGAGATTGAGTATCATGAGAATGAGAACAGGTTAATTGTGATCCATATCATAGCAATGTTTTAGATTTCTTATATCTTAAAATCTTTAAAACAGATTGATATAAACTTGAACAGCCGCTAAGAATTCTGGATGTCCGTTTTAAAAAAACCATTAGACAATAGCAAAACATGCAGGGTAAGGTTGTAATAATTACTGGCGCTTCTTCAGGTATAGGCCTGGCTTGTGCCAAGGAATTTGCCGCAAGAGGAGCTTATTTATCATTAGCAGCACGTTCCATTGATCAACTCAACATTCTTAAGGAAGAACTGGAATCAAAAGCTCACAGGGTTTTGGTCACCCAAACCGATGTTGGTATCGAGCAAGAGTGTAAAAATCTGATTGACCAAACCATTAAGAGCTATGGAAAAATAGATATTCTTGTCAACAATGCAGGAATATCCATGAGAGCCCTATTTAAAGACACAGAACTGTCTGTATTGAAGAAGCTGATGGATGTTAATTTTTGGGGAACCGTTTATTGCACCAAGTTTGCCTTACCATATTTGGTTGCGCAAAAAGGTTCGGTAGTGGGAGTTTCTTCCATCGCGGGATTCATAGGCTTACCTGGCAGATCCGGCTATTCTGCATCAAAGTTTGCCATGCATGGTTTTTTGGAAACCATACGAACAGAAAACTTAAAAAATGGTCTTCATGTATTGATCGCAGCTCCGGGATTTACCGCATCTAACGTACGAAAATCAGCACTTACTGGTAGTGGTACGCAACAAGGAGAGACGCCGCGGGCGGAAGAAAAAATGATGAGCGCTGAAGAGGTTGCCAAACACATTGGAAATGCCATAGAGAAACGAAAACGCACACTGGTATTGACATTTTTGGAAGGAAAATTCTCAGTATTTCTGAGAAAAATATGGCCATCTCTGGTTGATAAACTGGCCTATAACCATTTAGCCAAAGAACCGGATTCTCCCTTTACCCTCAATAATTAAAACTGAAATTTCAATTATGCTTATCAATAAAACCGAGATCAGAGTACGTTACGGAGAAACCGACCAAATGGGTATTGTTAATAACGCAGTTTATCCATCATGGTTTGAAATTGGCAGATCTGAACTTTTTCGGGAAATTGGACTTCCATATAGCAAAATGGAAGAAGAGGGCATTATGTTACCACTATCAGAGCTTCAGGTTAAGTATAAACATCCGGCCAGATACGAGGAAATGCTTACCATTACCACCAGTCTGGAAGAGATGCCACTGGTAAGAACCACTTTTAAGTACATCATTCATAACAGCCTGGGAGAGCTTGTTGCCGAAGGGTCAACAACGCATGCATTTTTGGATGCAACAACCCGCAGACCGGGGCGAATTCCTGAAAAGCTAAAGGAACGACTCGAAAAGATGTTCTGAAAAAAGTTGAGTAGTTGTTTTTCGGTTGATTCAGACCATGCTTCTGATGAACCACACCATAAGAGCAATAATCACAAGAACAATGATGGTGGCTCCTGCTATCTTATTGATCCAAAAAAGACGTCGAAGATTTACTGCGGCCTGGAAAAAACCTACAATGGTAGTCAATAGAAGCCACCACGAAGATGCACCAATTAAAACTCCTCCTACAAGCGTTAACTGGCCAGCCAGGCCCATGGCCGGATCCACAACCCGTAAACCTGCAAAAAAGGCCAAAAACAAAAATAGGGCCAAAGGATTACTGATTGTCAGCAACATCGTTGACAAAAAATCATGTAAATAACTGGATTTTCGGCGTCTTTGACGTCGAAGTTGCACAGCAGGGTTACTTCTGAAAATGTGTACGCCAAGTATTATTAATACCGTTGCGCCTATCAGCTGCATCCATATCACATGTTCTTCAATAAATGCAACAATGAATGAAAGACTAAATCCTGCAATAATGGCGTATATGGTATCAGATACAGCTGCTCCCAAACCGGAGACAAAACCCGACAAACGACCTCGTTGCAGAGTTCTCTGGATGCACAACACACCTATGGGGCCAAGTGGAACTGATGCAGAAAAGCCCACAATTATTCCATCAATTACAGGATTCATGTTCATTTTACAAATATCTGAAAAATGTTTCTGATGAAAACCTATAAAACAAAAAAAGAGGCGCTATGCACCTCTTTTTATATTATAAAAACTCTACCTCTACTTCGTAATCAAATTAATATCATCAAGTAATTTATCCCTGTACGATTTTCCGATTGGAATAATTTTATTTCCAGTATCGGTTTTAATAATAACTGAGCTATCCTCAATGGCTTTAATCTTATTAAAGTTTACGATATATGAACGATGAATACGCATAAACTTATCTGAAGGCATTCTTTCTGCAATGGACTTCATTGTAAAGTGAATGGTGAATTTTTCTTTAAAAGTATTCACCACAACGTAATTCTCAAGGGCTTCAATCCAAAGAATATCATCGTACTTAACACGAACCAGTGAGGAGTTATTCTTAATAAAAATTTCTGTACTTTCCTTTACGGGGCTCTCCTTCTTTTCGAATCGTTCCCTGGCACGATTCACCGCTTTTATAAAGCGACCGTATTGAACCGGCTTTAGCAGATAGTCTGTAACGTCGTACTCGTATGATTCCAGAGCATATTTTTCCTCTGAGGAGTAGATAATAACCTGTGGAATGATATTTAAAGCCTTAAGAAACTCTATTCCAGACATCTCAGGCATTTCAATATCAAGAAATATCAAATGTACAGTTTCACAGTCCGGAGTATTCAATTTATTGACAGCCTCCACAGCACTCGAAAACGTACCGAGAAGTCTTAAGCCTTCAGTTCTTCCAACAAATTCCTCTATTATTTTAATAGACAGATTATCATCATCAACAATTATACAATTCATAGAGCCAGATTTTTCCCAAAAGTAGAAAATATTATCGTAAAAAAGATGACCAACACACTCTTTTTTTGGATAAATAAACAAATACCTTACACAAACATACGTAAAGTAAGTTATAATGGTTATATAAAATTTAGCATCGGACGACTTCGTGATGCAACATATCCTAAAAAAAAAATAGTAATAAAAAGAAAAAATGAAGTCTGCGCTCTACAAATCAATCAGTTATCAATATTCTCAATTTGATTAAAGAAACGATTCTCTATAATTTCATTTCGGGGAGTTGATTTTCGCAGCCAATTCAGCATTACCAACTCCTTTTCATGATCGGATAATTCCCAATGAATTGATGAATTTCGTAATTTCGATGTTACAGTTTGCAAAATAATGGCAACTGAAACAGATAAATTAAGACTTTCGGTAAAGCCAAACATAGGTATGGTTAAATATTCATCAGCCATTTCACTAGCCTCAGGAGAAACCCCTGTTAATTCGGTACCAAAAACAAAGGCAACGGGGCCTTTTGAGATATCAACATCCTGAATGGAGACGGCTCCTGGGTTTGGCGTAGTAACCACCAGGCGATAACCCTTCGATTTTAAGTCTTCAAGAGCTTTTTTCTTGTTGTTTTGGTGTTTTGTATATTTTGTTAGTGTTAGCCATTTAGAAGAACCCATGGCAACTTTTCGGTTTACAGAATATTCTGCCCGATCATCAACCAGATTTACATTCTGTACTCCAAAACAATCGCAACTTCTCAGCACTGCACTGATGTTGTGCGGATGGTCAATGTTTTCCATCAAAACAGTAAAGTAGTTTGTTCGTTGATCCAAAACCTTTTCAAAAGTACAAATCCTCTCTTCAGATTTCAGAGTCTTCAAAAACTCAATGAGTTTTTGCAACTGTTCACGGGTGAGCTCTTCAGGTTTACGCAACATGGCAAATATATTTTGTTTCAACCCCAAAAAAAAAGAGAGCCCATCAGGTACCCTCTTTTTCAAATTTTGAAAAAAATCTTCACTAGTTAACCGAATCAGTCAATTCGCTACCAGCTTTAAATTTGATTACTTTCTTCGCAGGAATGGTAATTTCCTTTCCGGTTTGAGGGTTACGACCGGTACGTGCGCTTCTCTCAGAAACACCAAAAGAACCGAATCCTACTAATGTAACGCGATCTCCTGATTTAAGAGCATCTCCAGTTACTTTTAAGAAAGCATCTAACGCTTTTTTCGCATCTGCCTTGGTTAGACCTGAGTCACCAGCAATTGCATCGATTAATTGAGCCTTGTTCATAATAAAAATTTAATTTTAGGGTTAAAAACTAGGTTTTTAATCTTACCATCACAAATATAGAGTATTTATAGTGTCTTCCAAATTTAGAAGCAAAAAAAATGCATTTTAGAATGCATTTTTTTTGTTGGAAACCCTTTCAGAATGTCCTTTGTAGCAGGAAACGATATAAAAAATGCCTATCGTTCAAATCAAATAACACTCTGTAAATCAACAATATGCCAATTCACAAAAAGTGTAAATTTTGGTTTAGATATGCAGATATTTTGTAAGACATCATTTTCATTAAAAAATGATGAGATGGCTCTTTTTTTAATGGAATGTAACTTAACTATTTTTGCTAAACCAACACGATGTTATTTCTTTTGCACACCTGACGCATTTCATCGGGCCATATACTGGCCTGAATTTCACCAACATGAGCTTTTCTGAGAAAAAACATGCAAAGTCTGGACTGGCCTATGCCACCACCTATACTTAATGGAAGTTCGTTATTTAAAAGTCGTTGATGAAACATCAGCTCCATGCGCCTCTCTTCATTTCTATGCTTAAGCTGACGTTTTAATACTTCAGCATCAACTCTTATGCCCATGGATGATATTTCGAAGGCTTTCTTTAGAATCGGATTCCATAATAATATGTCCCCATTTAAGCCGATGAAATTATTTACAGTTGGAGTGCTCCAGTCGTCGTAATCCGGAGCGCGTCCATCATGTGGCTCTCCGCAGGGCATATCACCGCCTATACCTATAACAAATACTGCCCCGTATTTACGGGTAATGGCATCTTCCCGATCTTTAGAACTTAAGTTGGGATACATATCATACAACTCTTCTGCATGTATGAAGGTAATTTCTTCGGGCAAAATTGGTTTAATATTCGGATACTTTTCATACACGACAAATTCAGTGCGCTTCATCACTTCAAATATTCGCACGACCACAGATTTAAGGTAATCAAGATTGCGATCTTTTTCCCGAATGTGGCGTTCCCAATCCCACTGATCTACATAAATTGAATGGGTATTGTCCAGATCTTCATCCGGACGAATGGCGTTCATGTCTGTGTATATTCCATATCCAGGCTCAATTTCATAATCGGCCAGCATCATACGTTTCCATTTGGCAAGACTGTGCACAACTTCAACTTCCCTGTTACCCATACCACGAACCGGGAATGTAACCGGACGCTCTTTCCCTGATAAATCATCGTTCAGCCCGGTACCTTTTAATACAAAAAGTGGGGCTGTTACGCGTCTCAAACGTAAATCAGCCGACAAAAATGTTTGAAATGAATCCTTAATGATCGTTATCGCATGTTCTGTTTGCTTCAGATCGAGCAATGATTTATAATTCTCCGGAATATAGAGTAAATCTCTCATGTTTTCAGTCAGATTGGCTTGATGCCTTTGTTATTAAAATCAATCACTAAAACGCAAAATTAGATTCATTTTATATCAATTCAAAATTAAAACCATAATTTATTAAATAATTTATAAGAAAAGTGCCTGATAATATTTCTATTCAGTAAGTTTAAATATCTGAAATTTTATCTTCCAAGAGTCGCAACCATAACTGCTTTAATGGTATGCAGACGATTTTCGGCCTGATCGAACACGATGGATGCAGGTGATTCAAAAACATCATCAGTAACCTCCATCCCATCCAGACCGAATTGTTGGTATATAGCCTCTCCTGTTTTGGTTTCCCTATTATGGAAAGCCGGCAAGCAGTGAAGAAAATAACACTTTTCATTGCCGGTTAGATCCATGGTACGTCGGTTAACCTGGAACGGTTTTAGAAGATCAATCCGATCTTTCCACACCTGAGCAGATTCACCCATGGACACCCATACATCGGTATATATAAAATCTACACCTTTAACGCCAGCTTCCAGATTATCGGTAATGGTAATTTTCCCTCCGCTGTTTCGAGCCATTTCCTCACATTTATGTACCAGACTCTTTTCCGGTTGAAGCGATCGTGGACCGACAATCCGCATATCCATCCCCATTTTCGCTCCACCAACCATTAATGAGTTGGCCATATTATTTCTTGCATCACCCAAATATGCCATCGATACTTCATTCATAGGACGTTCGCAATGCTCCCTGATTGTGAGGAAGTCAGCCAACACCTGAGTAGGATGAAACTCATCGGTTAAACCATTCCATACCGGAACGCCGGCATATTTCGCAAGCTCTTCAACCACACTCTGACCATAACCCCGATATTGAATGGCATCATACATTCTTCCTAAAACCCTGGCCGTATCTTTCATGGACTCCTTCTCTCCTATCTGTGATCCGGAAGGAGCCAGATAGGTGACATTTGCTCCCTGATCGTATGCAGCAACTTCAAATGCACAACGCGTTCTGGTTGAACTTTTCTCAAAAATCAAAGCAATGTTCATCCCCTTCAGCATTTGAACTTCGGTGCCATTCTTCTTGGTGAATTTCAAGCGCTCGGCCAGTTCCAGAAGATACAAAAGCTCATCGGATGTAAAATCCAATAGGGTTAAAAAATGACGATTCCTTAAATCTTTATGCATAGCAGTCAGGTTTTATATTATAATAGTTAGTTAATCTTATTTATCCACCTAATATTCAAGCATTTACAAGTTCACTGTAATATTACACAATCAGCTGATAAGCTGATAATAAAAATCTTACTTGCATCTGATATCTAATCCCGAATGTCTCGGGAAAAGTCTAACGAATTATTGCGCAATAGATACATCAACTATAAAATTACTGAATATTTAAGAGATATCGAAACAGACAGAATCAAAAAACAATTCTCAGAACAATACGGAATGGTTTTTGACCAAACTCATCCAAAAGCAGATAAACGGTTAAGGCTGCACGTCTAATTTTGCTATCTTTGACCTGCTATGAACGGGAATACACATATGACATTAAAGAACCACATAAAATTATTATCATTTGTATTGATCATCACTGTTTTATCAGGTTGTAAATTCGATCGAAGGCCTGCAGCAGAGAAAGGCATTACAGAAGGTACCATCATCTATAATATTACTTATCCGGAACAGGTCAGCAACGCGCTTTCCTTTTTGTTTCCCAACCAGATGTCTCTTCATTTTAGTAATGGAAATCAAAGAATCATGTTCAAAGGCAACATGAACTTATACGCTCTTGATTTTATCCACAACCAGGAAAGCGACAGCTTCTACACACTCCTAAAAATTCTGGAAAGAAGAATATATGTTCCAAGCTCCAAGTCTGATAATATGTTCATTTTTGATGATGACCATTCAAGAAAAGTAGAATATATTAAAAATATGGAGAAAGAGATCGCTGGTTTCACCTGTCATTTGGCACAAATACCTTCAGATAAAGCCGGTAGCCCGGAGATCAGTATCTGGTATTCCAACGAAATTGGAATGGATAACCCCAACCGCAATACTCCATTCGACATGATACCGGGACTCATTATGGAATTCCAGTTAACTTACGAAAACGTAATCTTTCACCTTGAAGCACAAAGAGTCGTTGAAGAATCTCATCCTGATTATTTTTTCATGGTGCCGGCCAATTACGAACAATCTTCACTTGAAGAAGTTGAAGAGTTGATTAAAACAGTTTTCAACTGATCCAATAAAGCAGTAAATCTTTCCGTTATTATCTTCATAAATAGTAAATGCTTTACTATTTTTACAAGTTGATTTTAACCTGTATAGTTGTCCGGGGTTGAACTTCGTTTCACCAAATATCTGTAATAATAAATAATACAGTTAAAATATCCGGCTCGCTACAGTTATAAAAACCATTATACTCTGAAACATAAATTTATATATGGCATCAAAATCCAAAAAAAACAGAACAGGAAACGGAAAACGAAGATTCAAAAATCCACTGACATCCCTGAAAGAGAGTTTTAAGAATTACAAATTCAGGTTTGCCACGGGTTTAATCATTGTTGCTTTTTCATTCTACCTGGCTGTTGCATTTTTCTCTTTTTTTAATTCTGGATATGCCGATCGCAGCAAGTTCGATCTCCCATTTGTTGATTTAATTAAAGATACATCCATACAGGTGGATAATGTGACAGGGAAAATAGGTGCCTGGTTTGCAGATTTAATGGTAAATAAATGGTTCGGATTGGCTTCGTTCTCTTTCGTCTTTTTACTTTTTGTTACCGGATTCAGACTATTGGGTGCACGAATTTTGCCTCTGAGCAAAACCTTGATTCACGCGTCAATTATTACAATATGGGTCTCAGTTTCTATGGGTTTCTTTTTTATGGAAACCATGGAAGACAAATACCTTCTTCTTGGTGGTGCCCATGGATTTCACGTGAGCGACTGGCTCATTTCTACTATCGGGCACATTGGAACATTTATCCTGATCCTAATCTCACTGGTGATATACCTGACGGTAAATTTTGAATGGTTTCTGATAAAATTCAGAAAGCTGATTGGCAAAGACCTATCCACTTTAAAAGAAAATGATTTTGTTGATACCGCGATGACGGTTTCTGATGGTGAAGCAGATAATAATGAGCAGAACAATGCAAGGGAAGCAGACGAAAACATCTCTGAACCCATCTCTTCTGTCAAGACAGAAGAGACTGATGATGAGATTCAATTTGACATCAAACCCGCAAAGAAATTTGAAGCGCCCCCATTAGAGCATCCCGATAATGAGCTTGAACTAAAAATTGAAAAAGCAGCATCTGAAGAAATTATTCATACCGGTGAGAACAAGCCGCAGGGTGATTATGACCCAACGCTTGATCTGTCATCATACATCATGCCCTCATTTGATTTGCTGGATGATCACAAAAGTGGACAATCACAGGTAACAGAAGAGGAGTTAATCTATAATAAAAATAAGATTGTAAAAACTCTGGAGGATTACAAAATCCAGATAAAAAGCATCAAGGCGACCGTTGGTCCAACCGTCACGCTTTACGAGATCGTTCCCATGCCGGGGGTGAGAATCTCGAAAATCAAAAACCTGGAGGATGACATCGCCCTCTCGCTGGCAGCACTGGGCATCCGGATCATTGCCCCCATCCCGGGAGAAGGAACCATTGGGATAGAAGTTCCCAACTCAGAACCGCAGGTGGTTTCCATGAAGTCGATCATTACTTCTCGAAAATTCCAGAACACCAAATTCGAATTGCCGGTGGCATTGGGAAAAACCATCTCAAATGAGACTTTCGTTTTCGACCTGACCAAAGCTCCTCACCTTTTGGTTGCGGGTGCAACCGGACAGGGTAAATCAGTGGGTTTGAATGCCATCATCACTTCGCTTCTGTATAAAAAACATCCATCGCAGTTAAAATTTGTTTTAGTGGACCCCAAAAAGGTGGAACTTAACATATACAGCAAAATAGAGCGACACTTTCTGGCAAAACTACCCGATGAGGAAGAACCCATCATCACGGATGTTCAACGGGTGGTAAATACTTTACACTCGCTCACCATTGAGATGGAAGATCGTTATGATCTTCTCAAAAAAGCACACACCCGAAATATTAAGGAGTATAACCATAAATTCATTAAAAGAGAACTGAACCCCGAAAAGGGACACCACTTTTTACCCTACATCATTGTCATAATTGATGAGTTTGCCGATTTAATCATGACAGCAGGGAAAGAGGTAGAATTGCCCATCGCCCGAATAGCACAGCTTGCAAGGGCTGTTGGAATTCACATGATTATTGCAACTCAGCGACCTTCCACCAATATCATAACTGGCGTAATTAAAGCCAACTTCCCTACAAGGATTGCATTTAAAGTGGCATCCATGATAGACAGTCGCACCATTCTTGATTCGCCCGGTGCAAACCAGCTGATTGGACGCGGAGATATGCTTATTTCGCAGGGAAGTGACCTAATCAGGGTGCAATGCGCATTTGTCGACACGCCGGAGGTGGAAAAGGTAAATGATTTCATTGGTCAACAACGGGGCTATCCAACAGCCATGCATCTGCCCGAATACGTGGGAGAAACCGGAACCCAGGAACCCGGTGAGGTGGATCTCTCCAAACGTGATCCCATGTTTGAGGAAGCCGCAAGAGTTGTAGTGGCCAACCAAAGCGGCTCAACATCCCTGATTCAGCGCCGGTTTTCAATTGGATATAACCGTGCCGGAAGAATCATAGACCAATTGGAGGCAGCCGGTGTGGTGGGCCCATTTGAAGGAAGTAAAGCAAGACAGGTTCTGGTGAGTGATGAGTTGGAATTGGAACGAATGTTTGAAATGTTGAGATAGATTGGACCATAATAAATGGAATGATTATTGTTTTAGGAAGAACGGAGACCGGAGATGGGAGACCGGAAACAGGAACTGTAAGAAAGGTGGAATGGTAATAAGGTGAGAAGGTTTTAAGTTCTAAGTTTTAGGTTCAAAGTTTAAGGTTCAAAGTTTTAAGTTTACGGTTCAAAGTTTTAAGTTTACGGTTCAAAGTTTTAAGTTCTGTCTAACCCTAAACCATCAACCCTAAACCCATAAACCATAACTGAACACTGGTAACTGAACACTGGTAACTGATAACTGAAATTTGAAAACTAACATATGAAACGAGCCATGAGAATCGCCAGATCGACGAAGTCAAAGCTTTTCTCACACAGGCAAAGTACTGAGCCCTGTCGAAGTAAGAATGACTGGATTGGCGAGTTCTCCCGAGTACTCGGGAACCTTAAAATACAAATTATAGACACATGAAAAAAATTATAGCAACATCACTGATTTTATTTTCAATATTGGCCATGGCCACTAGCCAGGATCCGGCAGTATTTCGTGCCCGAGAAATTCTTGATAAAGTATCGGAAAAAACCCGAAGCTACAAGACCATCAAAGCTGATTTTACCTTTACGCTTGATAATCTGCAAGCGCAGGTTACAGACTCCCATGATGGTTCAATTCTGATAAAAGGGGATAAATTCAAGATAGACCTGATGGGTGTGGAAACGTTTAATAACGGGAATACCATGTGGATGTTTATGCGTGATGTTAACGAGGTAAATATTTCAGACCCTGAAATGATGGAGGATGACCTACTGAATCCCGCAACTATTTTCACCATATATGAAGAGGGTTTTCGATACATACATGCAGGGGAATCCACCATCAAAGGTAAAACTGTGGACATCATTGATCTGTTTCCGGATAAAAGAAATCAACCTTACACACGCATCAAACTCTATATCTACCGGGATAGTCTGCAATTTGCCAAAATAGAACAGATAGGTCGTGATGGAACCAACTATATCATAGACATTAATAAAATGGAGACAAACCTGACGGTAGATGATTCCACCTTTAGTTTCGATGCTAGCAAGCATCCTGGCGTTGAAGTGGTTGATTTACGATAATCATTAAATAAAAGTGCATTGTGTTTAAGTGGTTCATAGGTCTGGACAAGTTTGTTCCGGCATTGATTATAACCATCATTCTTGCCAGGTTCTTTCCGGGACCCGGTGTTTATAAGGGAGTTATCGACCTGCATAAAGCAGGAGACATTGGCATCACTCTGATATTTCTATTCTATGGTTTAAAACTGAATCTCAGGAAACTGCGTCAGGATTTAAGCAATTGGCGACTGCATTTGTTGGTACAATTTGCCACCTTTGTCTTATTTCCGCTGTTGATTCTTCCCTTACTGCAAACCATCGGAAAAAGCAGTGCCAATTATCTCATTTGGCTAGGATTTTTCTTTTTGGCTGCACTGCCTTCTACGGTATCCTCTTCGGTTGTGATGGTTTCGCTGGCTCGTGGAAATGTTCCGGGAGCCATTTTTAATGCAACATTTTCCAGTCTGGCCGGCATCATTATTACCCCTTTGTGGATGGGAATTGTCATTACCTCAGGCTCCATCGAATATGCCGAGTTCAGTGGAATAATTGTAAAACTGGTTCTTCAGGTGTTGGTTCCGGTAATAGCCGGAATTGTTCTAAACAGATTCTTAGGTGAATTATCTGCAAAAGGAGCTGCTAGGCTGAAGTTATTCGATCAAATGGTCATCTTGTTGATCGTCTATCGATCGTTTTCTGAATCCTTCTACTTAAAACTGTTTGAAAACACCGGTTCAGTGGATATCCTGCTGGTGGTCACAGGCAGCATAGCACTGTTTTTTGTGGTTTATGCTACCATCAAGCTGATATCCTCAAAACTCAAATTTAACAGGGAAGATACCATAACTGCACTGTTCAGTGGTTCTAAAAAGTCACTGATTCACGGAACAGTCATGGCTGGGATTATTTTCTCGGAAATGGCCGGAACTGGAGTCATTTTGATGCCCTTGATGGTATATCACACACTGCAATTGGTATTAACTGGTATCATTGCAAGAAGGAAGAGGAATCAGTTAAGAAAAGAGGAAACCCCTGTATAAAAACGAACGGGAATCATGAATTTACAGGGGTTTCAACTCTGGGGTAAAAAGAAGTCTTTATGCAAGGGGTAAACTTGCCAGTTTGCGTTCGGCCAGCCAATCCATAGCCGCCTGTTTTGACTCCAGACATCGCACATCGCGACCTGTGAGTTTGAGTACACCATTAAATACAATACGTCTCAATCCGTCAACTCCAATGATTGCACTCTGAAAGACATGATTCGCATTGCCTTTAACATACTCAACAAACAACTCTTTAATCTCTCCGTTAAAATGCATTCCCTCTATATTGGCCAGGTTTATCATGGACTTTGGAGGCTGACTGCGAATGAAGTTTTTACTCTCGTTGATAACTGCCTTAATCTCTTCTATGTTTTTCAGGTTGGAGAAATCTATATAAAAAATTCTCACTCCTTTACATTCAATAAAATCACATCGCTTCATAAAAAAAAGGAATTTATAAGTTTAGCGCTGACTGATGAATAATCTTTTAACTTCTCATTGGTTGTTTCCTGAAAGCCCAGTAACCGAAAACTTGAACCTTTGGGATATATTCATATGAAATGATTTAACTGAAATAAATCATAACCATAATTCTATTAAATATATATGAAGTTCATTTTAAGCAAAGTGTGTTTTTAACACACTAGTCTGATGCCTTTGTTTTTTCTACGATAAATTTATGAAATCGTTTGTGATTATATATTTTAAATTGACCAATACATTCTTTTTATTGACTATTGTCATGTTTTTTCCCATAAACATAATTTCTAATATCAATACTTTTAAGTATTGAATTACTTTATTGTCATATAAAAAGTTCAAAAAATAATTGAATAGGTATTGTTTGAATTTAGCCTGCTTTATTCATGAATTGTCGTATTGAGATGATCAAATACCAATAAATATGGACAACCGCAAAGAAAATTTATGAAGGGAATAATGAATTATTTTCAAATCAATTTTATTGAGGACGTCCAGATTTAGTAGGTAGTTGAGCATCGTAATAGATAATTTGTGAATAATGCAGGTTAGAAGCTTTTCCATCATATAACAGTATTAAATCCTAACTTAATGAATCCAAAAAGAACAAAAGAGAAAAATAAATGTTAGAGTCATGTAAATAATAAATCAAATTCATGGGAGCCAATATCGTATGTTTTTGTAACAGAATTACAAAAAAACAGCTTGAAAAAGCAATCATCAAACACTCCATAATCAACTTAAACGAACTCTCCTTAGCCACCGGAGCAGGAAGTTCATGCGGAAAATGCAGAATCAGTATGGAGCAAATATTAAAATCATCGATGGAAGCAATTCCGGATATGCAAATCAGAATTCCCTGGATCAACTAAAGCAATTGCAATGAACAGAGCCGAGTTTTTTCCCCACCGCATCATATCAAAAACAGATGTGACCAAATCCTCCTTCGTTTTGCGCTTAGAACGCAATAACTTGGAGTTTCGTACCGGTCAGCACATCAATGTAGGTCCGGTTGAGAACGGGTATACAAGAGAATATTCAGTATACAGTGGTGAGCACGATAACTATCTTGAAGTTCTTATAAAAGAGGTTAGCAATGGGTTTGTTTCCCCCCATCTTCGAAAACTCAATTCCGGGGATGTGGTTATGGTTGAGCCTCCTTTGGGATACTTTTTTTTACCGGCAGAGAATCTGCTCCAAAAGAAATTTCTTTTTGTCGCCACCGGCACAGGCATTGCTCCTTATCACAGCTTTATTAAAACCTGGTCGGATATTGACTATACCCTGTTGCATGGAGTAACCGATATATCTGAATCCATTCAACCCTCGTTCTACGATCCCAATCGATTGATATTATGCACCTCCCAATCGAACGAAGGCCATTTCAGTGGACGAGTGACAAAGTGGCTATCTGAAAATGATCTGCAAGGCTATGACCATATATACCTTTGTGGAAACCGGAACATGATCAATGATGTTTATAACCTGTTAAATGAAAAAGGGATAGAGAATGATAAAATATCTGCGGAAGCTTACTTTTAAGAATTAAAGATTTATTATTGTTTGATTAATTGATTGAAAAAGCAAAAAAGGCTGTCTTAAAATTTACATTAATAATTCATCCCTAAATGCCCCGTAGTTGACTTTAAGCCTGCCACTTGGGGGAAGATTGGGGGGGGGGGGGATAAAAGCCACACTGCTTGCAAAATTACAAATCACTACTGACGGACAATTTATGATGGATTTCTCGCTCTCCTCGAACTGATGAAACTTTCAGGAGACCAAGGACAGTTAGGGGGTGATGGCGGATTAGCCGCCATCACCCCCTAACCTCTTACAACGTAACAGTCTTTCATTTCGAGAGAAGCGAGAGATCTATTATATGGTTATCATTTAAAAAAAATCTTAGAGACTGTTTAAATTCAGTTCTGTGGGTCAATTAATAATCCTAAGATGTCAGGGCTACGCCCCTAAAACCATTAGCAAAATCTACTTCTACGAAGATATCAGGGCTACGCCCCTTTTTATTTGTATTGTAATCCCTAAGGGGCGATAGCCCTGTAATCTTTGTAGAATACAATTATTTGGTAAATCATAAGGGGCGTAGCCCTGTCATCTAAATATTTTTATCACAATTATGAATCCCTATACTTTTATCATTTGGTGTATAAATTATAGCCTATACTAAAAATTAAACAGATACTTAGTCGGATCGTAGTTATAATAATTCAATTACATAAAGAAACTAAGCATAATACCTGCTGCAACTGCCGATCCAATAACTCCCGACACATTGGGAGCCATCGCATGCATCAATAGATGATTGTTGGGATCAGATCTTAGTCCTTCTGATTGGACAACTCTTGCACTGGCAGGAACAGCAGAAACACCGGCAGCACCGATCAATGGATTAACCTTGTCGCCTTTCTTAAGGAAAAGATTCATGGCTTTTGCAAATAACACCCCTCCTGCTGTTGCAATAGCGAAAGAAATTGCCCCCAACAGGAATATCTTAATGGAACTGACCGAAAGAAACAGAGCCGCAGAGGTAGAAGCTCCTACAGTCAATCCGAGCAGTATCGTAACAATATCAACCATGGATGTCCTTGCAGTTTCTGCAAGTCTGTTGGTCACTCCCGACTCCTTAAGCAAATTTCCGAAGAACAGCATTCCCAGCAATGGTAATGATCCGGGAGATATAAAAGCGGTCAGCAACAAACCAATCAGCGGAAATAGAATTTTTTCAAGTTTTGAAACTGCACGGGGAGGTTTCATGCGTATAACTCTCTCCTTTTTGCTCACCAATAGACGCATAATGGGTGGTTGAATAACCGGAACCAATGCCATATAAGAGTAGGCAGCAATGGCAATGCTTCCCAATAAGTGAGGAGCCAGATTAGAGGAAGCAAAAATAGCGGTGGGGCCGTCGGCACCACCAATGATGGCAATAGCTCCCGCTTCATTAACAGCAAACCCCAGCGCGACGGCACCAATAAAAGTGGCAAAAATCCCAATCTGTGCAGCAGCGCCAAGAAGCATGAGTCGCGGGTTTGATATAAGCGAAGAGAAATCGGTCATGGCTCCAATACCAAGAAAGATGAGAGATGGGTAAATACCCTCCTTAACACCAAAATACAGATAATACAGCACCGAACCTTCGTCATTAATACCTATGGTGGCTCCTTCAGTAGCAGGTAAAGGAATATTGCCGATGATTAATCCCGTTCCGATGGGAACAAGCAGAAGTGGCTCATATTTAAATTTAATGGCCAGATGAATCAGCAATAACCCAATAGCGATCATCAATAGTTGTCGGTAATCGAAGTTATAAAATCCGGAATTTTCCCAAAACTTGGCCATTCCACTGAAGAACGCCCCTCCGGATTGGTCTCCCTGGGCGATGCTCTGAGCCTCCAGATTCATTGTTGGCAAAATCAGCATAAATAATAACCCCAGAATCGTATAAATTGCTGCAAACTTTTTCACTTGTATAAAGAATTAATTTTTCGAATAATCAGAAATCTGAATCTGGTTGAAAATGGCAAAATAAACATACCATTCTCAGGATTGCTCTATTAAATAAACACACGGGGGAGTAAAATAAGCAGTAAAACCGTCAAGTCTAATAATAACTTGCAATTAAGATCTGCACTTTAATGATCCTATATGTTTTTAAGAAGGTTAATCAAGTTCAATCAGAACATCATTCTGCAAAACATTGTCACCTGTTTTAACCTTGATGGATTTAACGGTACCCTCCTTCTCGGCCATCACGGTATTTTCCATTTTCATGGCCTCCATAATGAGTAAAACATCTCCCTTTTTAATAGCATCTCCCTCTTTTACAAGGATTTTAAAGATACTACCGGGAAGGGGTGCTTTCACCTGACTTCCAACGCTCTCTTTTCTGACGATGTTTCCTTCGCCCGGTTTAACTTTTGCTTCTGAGCGAACCAATCGGGGTGTTTTGGACTTTTTTACTTCCCTGTGTATTTCCACATTATACAAAGTACCATTTACTTCCACATGGGCTACGTTGTCCTCAACATCCTTTAGTTCTACCTCATATTTATTTCCGCTTATGGAAAACTCAAATTTTTTCATTGTAATACTATCTGTTATCTGGATAAAACATTGCGAACACCATAAATTTTCGAACTCCAGGGAGAGTAGGTTCTGGCTACTCGTTTGATTGTAATAATATTGCTCTCTTCATCGTGTTGTTCGTTAAAATAGAGCATCAATGCAGTAGCAATGGCAGCATTTACTTCCCCTGCCACATATTGTTCAGATGAAGATGAATCAATCTCTTTACCTTCTTTTTTAAGGCGCTTTTTGATTCGAATGTTAAGGATTTTGGGGATGAGTTTGTAAACCAGGATTAACAATACCAAAACCAGAAATACGACTGAATACCCAACTCCGGCAATCACGTATATATCTGCCCAATTCCAATTTTCAATGTCAATCAAAAATATCATAGTCAAGTCTGTAAATGAGTGTGTGAGACTCTCTCAAAAGGAAATCTAGTTTTTCTCTTCTTTCAAATCGTAAATTCCACATTAATAATTCACCCCTAAATCCCCGTTCGGCTGAGCTCACGTCGAAGCCAAGGGGGACTTAAAGCCTCCCACTTGGGGGAGGTTTGGAGGGGTGAAAACGAGGTTGCATACAAATTGTAAGTATTGAAAATATTATTAAGCTTCTAAGACAGCCTCTTTTTGTTATTATAACGGAATGTTTGAGTGTTTTTTGGGCGGATTGGTCAGCTTTTTTGTCTGAAGACTCTGGAATCCACGAATCACTCTGAAACGTGTATTTCGTGGTTCAATCACATCGTCAATGTAACCATAGGCCGCAGCCTGATAAGGATTGGCAAATTTTTCCTTATATTCTGCCTCCTTAGCGGCGATGAATTTAGTTTTCTCTTCAGGATCTTCAATGGCTGCCATGGCTCTTCCTTCCAAAACCTCTATGGCTCCCGATGCTCCCATTACGGCAATCTCTGCTGTGGGCCACGCGTAATTTAAATCACCACGCAACTGCTTACAACTCATTACATCATGGGCTCCACCATAAGACTTACGTAGGGTGACTGTAACTTTTGGAACAGTGGCTTCTCCATAAGCAAACATCAGCTTGGCACCATGTGTGATGATGCCATTGTACTCCTGACCGCTTCCGGGAAGGAATCCGGGAACATCAACCAGTGTCAGAATAGGGATGTTGAATGCATCACAGAATCGAACAAAACGCGCAGCTTTTCGTGAGGCATCACAATCAAGAACACCTGCTAAAAAATTTGGCTGGTTTGCTATGACCCCTACCGAGGCACCGGCCATACGACAGAATCCAACAATGATGTTTCGTGCGTAGTCGCGGTGTACTTCCAAAAATTCGCCTTCATCAACAATGGTGTATATCACCTCTTTCATGTCGTAAGGCTGATTGGGATTATCGGGAATGATGGTGTTCAGAACATCTTCAATTCTGTCAATCGGGTCGTTCGTTTCCACCAATGGTGGCTCTTCAAGGTTGTTTTGCGGCAAATAGGAGATCAGTTTTCGTAAAAGCAGTAAACCCTCTTCCTCGCTCTCAAGCATGAAATGCGAGACGCCCGAACGTGAAGCATGAACCTGAGCTCCTCCTAAATCTTCTGTTGAAATATCTTCACCGGTTACGGTCTTCACAACTTTTGGTCCTGTAACAAACATATAGCTGGAATTCTCAGTCATCATGATGAAGTCGGTCAATGCAGGTGAATATACCGCACCGCCAGCACATGGGCCAAAAATTGCAGAGATCTGAGGAATTACGCCTGATGCCATAATGTTGCGCTGAAAAATTTCCGCATAACCTGCCAATGAGGTCACACCTTCCTGAATTCGAGCACCTCCACTATCATTTATTCCAATAACAGGCGCGCCCACCTTCATGGCCATGTCCATAATTTTGCAAATCTTCTGTGCAAAAGTCTCTGATAATGAACCACCAAAAACGGTGAAATCCTGGGAGAAAACATATACAACACGTCCGTCGATGGTTCCGTGACCTGTAACCACACCGTCGCCCATGAATTTTGATTTTTCCATCCCAAAGTTTGTACAACGATGGGTAACAAACATATCAAACTCTTCAAAACTTCCCTCGTCCAACAATATTTCAATGCGTTCGCGTGCGGTCAATTTCCCTTTTGCATGCTGGGCATCAATGCGTTTTTGTCCGCCACCAAGGCGGGCTTCTCCACGCAATTCAATTAATTTATTGATTTTATCCTGATTTGACATATCAACTCCTCTCAATTAAATAACAATTACTTTTTAGGATCTTCACACAGTTCGGTCAACACTCCAAATGTTGATTTTGGATGTAAAAAGGCGATATCAAGACCTTCTGCACCTTTTCGGGGCTTTTGATCAATCAATCGGACTCCCTTGCTCTCAACATCACCCAGCTTTTCAGCCAAACCATCAACGGCAAAGGCAAGATGATGAATACCTTCTCCCCTTTTCTCAAGAAACTTTCCTATTGGGCCCTCAGGATCGGTGGATTCAAGTAACTCAATCTTGGTTTGACCCACCATGAAAAAAGCTGTTTTTACTTTTTGATCAGCAACCTCTTCTACAGCGTAGCATTTTAAACCAAATACATTTTCATAAAATGGAATGGCTTCATCTAAGCTTTTCACTGCAATACCAATGTGTTCGATATGCGTTGGCTTCATTTTTTATATAATTTAAGTGTAATTGAATTGATTAAATTCCTTTTAAAACTTGGTTAGAATTACAAAAATAATGTTAATCGACTAAACAATTTCTATCACAAACAAAACACCCTCTCCACACAAATTTTGGTGAACAGAATCAGATATCTGTAAATTTCTTCAGCCAAATTAAACTAAAAAAACAACAAATTAAATTTAATGATAAAATTATCCGTTTTAAGGAATCTGAATCAAGGGGGTATCACAACAAATAAAAGTTCTTTTAACCTATAAGTTGTAATTTTAAGACAAAATTAGAATTAAAACGATGTAATACCATATAAAACAGCAACGAAAAAGATTGTTGTAAAACATATTCGTGAAACATTCGATAAATAGGTGCCCGGCAATGAGTTTGTATCATAATTATTGCTAATTTTAGCAGTTTTTTGTCCTGATTTGGTTCAAAAACAGCTATTTTTCAGGGAAATTTTCAAACGATCAACTAACTTTGGACTTTTAACCTGATTTTCGGAAATTAGCAGTTCGAAGAGCGACATCAATTAAAAACTTTACTTAAGACATTATATATGGCCAAAGAGAGTCATTCACCTGTTAATAGCAACGGTTACATTGTTGAGCTGGCTGACATTCTGGTTCGACAGGAAGAGCACATCATATTGAAGGATGTGAATCTGAATGTGAAGCCCGGTGAGTTTTTGTACATGATCGGACGCGTGGGTAGCGGTAAATCAAGTTTATTAAAAACACTTTACGCAGAGATTCCTCTGCGCGAAGGCAAGGGGTTTGCAGCAGGATACCATCTGCACTCCATTAAAGAAAAGAATATTCCATGGTTAAGGAGAAGAATGGGAATTGTGTTTCAGGACTATCAGTTACTGATCGACCGGAACATTTATGATAATCTGCTTTTCGTCCTAAAAGCCACCGGATGGAAAAATCAGGTAGAAATGGATCACCGCATCAGGGAAGTTTTATCTGAGGTGGATATGGTTCATAAAGGATACAAAATGCCCCATCAGTTATCGGGAGGAGAACAGCAGAGAATTGGTATTGCCAGAGCGTTGCTCAATAAGCCAGATCTGCTTCTGGCTGATGAGCCAACAGGTAATCTGGATCCGGATACTTCTGATGAACTGATGAAATTGCTTCACCAAATCTGTAAAGATGGCAAAACCGTTATCATGGCCACTCACAATTATAACCTGATTAAAAAATTCCCGGGTCGCACAGTCAAATGTGAAGATACCAGACTATCGGAAAAACAGCAGGAAGAGATTGATTTTGATCAATTGATAATGTGAGACCGGAGACGGGAGACGGGAAACGGGAAACCGGAGACGGGAGACGGGAGACGGGAAACCGGTAGGATGGTGGGAAGGTGGAAGGGTTTAAGGTTTTAGGTTTGAAGTTTTAGGTTTGAAGTTTAATGTTTTAAGTTCGGAACATCGCTTCGCTGCGAAAACCATGAACTATAAACCATAAACAAAAACAAAAAACCCACATTACTCATCGATCGATTTCTATTGATGACTGAAATTTGATAATAGAAAACTTAAATATGAATAACACACTTTTAATCTTTTTGCCATCTGTTATAGTGGTTGTCTTTACATTGATTCTGATATATCTCTTCATGAATCAGGAAAACAGACGCAGACATCAGGAAATTCGCGTAAAGGAGAGCAGCGAGATGTTTAAGCTTCGAATGCAGGCCTATGAACGCTTAACTTTGCTTTTGGAAAGGCTCAACCCTGAATCGCTAATTCTTCGCGAACAAAGACATGATCTTTCAGCGTTGCAATTCCAAACGCATCTATTAAAAATCATCCGCACAGAATTTGATCACAATCTCACCATGCAGATTTATGTTACCATTCCCACCTGGGAAAAAGTAAAAGCCGCCAAAGAAGGACTGGTCAGACTGATTAATACCACCGCCAATAATATTGACAAAAAAGCACCTGCTCTGGAACTTGGTCGTTTCCTGATTGAAAATACCGGCAGGGATCTGAATCTTTATTTCAACGACGCCATCGCATCAATTCGTAAAGAGATGAATGATTTGTACGGGAAGTAATACCTACAATTGATTAAGACAATCTGATTTTAGAATGCTTGAATTTATTTGGCCTTTCTGTATAACTTCCAGACAAATAATTACAAAAACGTTATTCCGAAGAATCTAACCTTTTGTTTAAATAACTAACAAGGTCAACTAGAGACTCCTCAGATCTAACGCGAACACGATTTCTGCGAAGATAATCATCCGCAGCTACCTCTCCTTGCTCTAAAAGGCTCAGCACATCTCTTCTTCTGTGGATCTTAGCAGGCAACTCATCACCAATACCCAGTAAATAAGTGCTATTTATTGGGATAAACCTTGGAGGCAAAGCATCCTGAAATCCCTTGGCAGGCTCACGTTCACGTAATAAAATGTTGTGTTTACGAAATAGAGAAATCTCTCCCTTTTCGACAACTTCTAATAGACCTGAGAATTCTTGAATGCCATCTTTATATCTTTTGAGAAAAAAATGGTGATTGTCAAATTTAAACTCGACACTCTTTACTCCACGGGTATTGACTTCCAAAATCTGGTCTCTGGCGTCTTTATATTCAATTTTATCAGAATACACATTATAACGCATCGGAATATCCACATACCTAATGCTATCATTAAGAATAACCTCTCCTTTTACAAACTCATCATTTAGATATGGAGAGCCATCAATTCGATTATATCTATCTGCTTCAAGGGCATGTCCTCTGGTTATCTCAAGTGCAAACCGATTATGAATTGTTCTGGAATATTCTTGAGAATAAACCATCACAGCAAAAAAGAAAAAGACCAAAGTTAAAACGATTGATTTCATAATCTTGTTTTTTGACGGTAGAACATCAAATTATATGTAAAAATTAAATCTGGCTTATTAATCTTATATATAGATAAACACTACTGACCGGCTAATTAAAATAACCCATTCACCTCTAACAACGTAATAGCTTGTCATTTCGAGCGAAGCGAGAAATCTATTATATGATTATCATAAAAAAAATCTTAGTCGGACAGCAGTAATAGATAAATAAACGTCTTTTTAATAAACAGATAAGATGTTTAAACCCTAGAACATGCTTTTACCTAATCCCACACGGGTTCCGAAGCAGCTAAATTAAATATCCATAGGAATTTCACGTATTCAAACTCCACTCCACTTCGAAACTTACCCGCCTTGCGGGTTCTGCTCGGCTTCTAACTATAAACCATCATCAACAAACTTTAAACATTGAACTTTAAACATTGAACTTTAAACATTGAACATTAAACTTTGAACTTTGAACTTTGAACATTAAACTTCTAACTCAATTTACCAGCCATTCCCCTTGCCAGATTTAAACATGCATTAAACTTCTCATCCTTCAATGCGTGTTTCTCCTCAACTGAATCACCTACGACTTCCCAACCCATCTTTTCGGCAAAGGCATCTAGTCTTTTTACAGCAGCTCCCGACCAGGTAAACGATCCAAATGTTCCAAGTAAATGATTCTTAACACCCATATTCTCTAATTTGTTTACAAGCGACTCCATATTTGGATGCAGTTCATTGCTGTAGGTGGGACTACCAAGAATAACGCCTTTGTATTTAAAAATATCAGAAATAATGTATGATGCATGGGTTTTGGATACATCATAAATACGAATTTGCTTAATACCATTGATGGAGAGTTCACGGGCAATTACCTCGGCCATCTCCTCTGTGTGGCCATACATGGAAGCATAGGCAATAACTACTCCGTTTTCTTCGGCCTCATACTTGCTCCATTTATCATATAGTGTGATGATTCGTTCAATGTTCTCACGCAAAATGGGGCCATGGGTTGCGGCAATGGTTTTTATTTCCAAACCCGAAAGTTTGCTCAATGCTTTTTGAACAGGATTTCCGTATTTTCCAACTATGTTGGAATAATACCTGCGCATTTCATCTATAAAATATTCAATATCCAGTTCATCGTCAAAAATGCCACCATCCAACGTTCCAAAGCTTCCAAAAGCATCTGCCGAGAATAGTATTTTGTGCTCAGGGTTATATGTTACCATGGTTTCAGGCCAATGAACCATGGGAACCATGAAGAATTGCAGTTGATGGTGCCCGAGTACAAGGCTATCGCCCTCCCCTACTTCTTTGAATTTGTCGGTAATGCCAAAAAAACCTTCGACCATAGGTCGTGTTTTTTTGTTGCCAACCAGTTTCATATCGGGATATAGTTCGGACAATATTTTAACCGATCCGGCATGATCGGGTTCCATATGATTAATAATCAGGTAATCGATTGGTTTATCCCCAATTGCTGCACGGATTTTTGACAGAAATTTATCAATATAGCCAATTTCAACGGTATCTACCAGTGCCACCTTCTCATCATCTATAATGTATGAATTATAGGCAACACCTCTTTCCAGCGGCCATAAGTTTTCAAATAGTGCGGTTCGACGGTCGTTTACGCCGACATAATAAATATGATCAGTTAACTTGACTTCTTGAAACATTATACATTTTTTTTTGTCTGTAATTTTTTTTAAAAAGTTTAGGGTTTATAGTTTAGGGTTTATAGTTTAGGGTTGCGCAGCGTAGCGAAGTGCTGAGAATCGGGAAGGGTTTAAATGCTTATCTACGGCGAATTAGCAACCATACATCACTGTATTGCTGGTAATTTCTGCGAATTTGGGAAATTCTGCTTCGAGCCTCAAATTCATCGTTATAAGCAGCAACTGATACCCGGTATAATCCCTCTTCGTTCTCAAGAATGACGGGATTAAACTGCTGTCTGGCCAAATCGGTACGGAAATTCCTGGCATTATCCAACACCCTGAATGAGCCAATAATAACATAGTAACGATAATCAGGTCCGGTGTGTTCAATATTAGTTACCCGCTCTTCCCTCACCACAACCGCAGGTTCAGAAACCACAGGTTCTTCCTTTACTTCAATCCTGGCAGGTTGGATTTCTTCCTGTACATAAATAGATTGGCTGGTATCAAAACGGCTGGTACCTTTTCTTAAACTGGCACATGATGCTAATAGTAGTATCATCACAGGGATGAACCATAATGTTCTTTTGTTCATAAATTGAATGTTAGATCGTAAGATTATTCGACAATTAACAACAAACCTCTGGAAAATCAAAGCCAAATATAAACCAACTGTAAATATAATTCAATAATAGATCGTTAAAGTTTCTTATTGAATAGTGATTACATCACTAATGCTCTAACAATTTATAAATGAATTGTGATCCTGTTAGGAACAAAACATCTTTTAAACGGACATCATAAACTCATCTTATTTGCCTTATGTGGTAAACCTTTTATCTGAAAATACGTCTCTCATTCAGCGCTCTTCGGTATCGGGCTGCATTTCGATTATGCTCCTGAAGCGTTCTGGCAAAGGCATGGTATCCGGAAAAATCGTCTTTGGCACACATATATAAATAATTGTGCTCCTCATAGTACAAAACGGCATTGATGCCGGTTACAGAAGGCATTCGAATTGGCCCTGGCGGCAAACCGGCATACATATAGGTGTTATATGGTGAATCAACCTCCAAATCTCTGTTTAAAATGCGGTTTACCGTAAAATCACCAATCACAAATTTGATGGTGGGATCTGCCTGTAACCGCATTCCCCGTCTTAATCGATTGATGTAAAGACCTGCCACACGCGATTTTTCATCCTCACGTATGGTTTCTTCATCAACAATGGATGCCAATGTGGCCACTTCCAATGGAGTAAAGCCCAGGTTAGAAGCACGTTGCAACCGATCCTCATTCCAAAAACGTTCATATTCCCGGTACATGCGAGTTATGAAACCCTCCGGTGTGGTGGTCCAGAACATCTCATATGTATTGGGTAGAATCATTCCAAGTACGGTGTGACGGGCAAAACCAATCTCACCAAGCGCATCTTCGTTGGTGAGAGAATTCAGAAACTGCAAAGAATCCGCCTCCAGACGTCGCGATAACTGACCTGCCAGTTCCTCATGGGTTCTGATGTTATTAAATGTGACGTTTACAGGTGTTTGGCGACCCGAACGCAACAGATTTACAACGTCGTTGTTGCTCATTCCTTCTCTGAGCGTGTAACGGCCACCGCGTGGCCGTGACGGATAACCTTTACGGTCGGCCACCCACTGAAACGACTTCATATTTTCAATATACCCTGAATGCTCCAGTAAAAACAAAACCTCATCAAAATTGGCACCCGTTGGGATGTATATCACACCATCTCTGTTGGATTCAATTGTCACATTGGAAGCAAATATGAAATTGTAAAATCTCAGCCCTGCCAACATAGCAACTACCAACAGTATCATGGCCGAATAAAGCATAACCATGCCCCGTGTTCGTCTGCCTCGCCCTCTCTCTCGTTTTAAGCTCATTGTTCTGATACTCATTAAAAACTATACCCGGCGCCAATTCTGGCATTAAACCCTTTCATCGGATATCCATGCCACTGATAATATCTTGAGGCAAACATATTGCGGAATTCGCCAAAAAAGTTCCATCTCTTGTTCAATGCATAGTTGGCACCCAGATTAAAATCGAAAACCGGATCCAATGTTATCACTTCTGTCCCCAAATCCAATGGAATTTTTGCCTGCCTGTCGCCCAGCAAATTAAATGCCCCGAATAAAGTCAGACTTTCGTCCATATGATATGAAGCACGCACGCCGATCTCCATGCCTGGCTTATGCCAGGCATGCTCCTGCTCATCCAAAGTCCACGAGTAATAGGCTCCGCGTAACATCAAATCCAGATCAGGAGAAAAATTCAGATTTAACTCTCCGCTGACTGTCAGCAGTTGTCCATCGTCATAAACCACATCAAATATATTGGCATATTCGTATTGTGATTGATCCTCGTATAAATATCTACGATTCACGAAAAAGTGCTCGTCTCTGAAAACATTGTATTCAACCTTTGCTGAAAAAGTGGTCATGGCACTGAAATTGGCCGTAGCCCCCATGAAAAATTTAACGCCATGAAAAGCTGTCTTTACGTGCATATCGGGTGCTGCAAACGGATTCTCTGCCATGATATTCCGGTAAGTCGCAGGTCTGATCTCCCCTGTAACTCCCCCTTTAAGTCCAACCACTCCATCGGCAATGGCCACACGTCCCCAAACATCGGGTGACAAATAGAAATTGTCTTCAATGTCATCAAATTCGGCTCCTATTCGCAATCCCATATTCAGCATGTAGTGACCACCGATGCGCAGCATGGCCGGGTTAGCTTCAACTAAAGTTTGCTGTCTCCCGCCAAAATCGCTCTGAGCCAGAAAAGCATTGTTTCCATGATTCACGCTGGCATGGTTTAAAGAGGTGCCAAGTCTGAGGAATAACTCCCCAATTGGTATATCAAAATCTCCACGATACCTGAACTGATTCTCAGTAACGCCTGTACGGTTTCCAAAAGTTGAAAACCCCAAACCCATATCGTAACGGGTTGAATTACTGTGATTCACATGGTTCAGCAATCCCAAATCAATATCGAAGGTGGTTTGGTGCTGAGTTGGATCGGGCACAAGTTCTGCTCCCGGAACATTTCTAAATGCTTCCGGATCTGAATCTGGAACGGCAATCCGGTAGATGCTTTCAGGATGCATATTCCTACCTCCGTAATACCGATAGGCATAGTTATTAAAATCCATATCGAGACTCAACGTCTTACCTCTAAAAAAATGACGCATGAACAAACCGCCGTTGGTATCGTGGTAGTGTGCCTTATTTTTGTCTCCATCAACAGTGAGTCGTCCCCAGGATGACTCATGGCCTGCCTTTAATGCAATGGCAAAATCGTTGTTTTGTACCAGGTTGTAGTATAGTGCTCCACCCAAAAGATCATAATTGCCGGCATAACCTTTGATGTAAGAGGTATTCAGCTCCTCAGGAGGTGCAGGCGCCATGCGGGCAGGTATCAACGGAACTACTTCCGGAGCGCCGGTGATGGCTCGCCCCGATAAACGGTACTCAAACCGTGGAGCCGGTATGTCCGGTTCCGATATATCAGGCATTTCACTTATTTTAATGGCATCAGACACCGTAGGGGTATATTCACGCACCACCCGCACATCCTGACTGATGGGAGTCTCCTCCTGTGAAAATAAGCCGGTAGTTGTTAATAACATACCTATCATGCATATTGAAATAATCCTGCTATTCCGCATATATCGATATTGTTGATTTATTACTTTTTAATTTTTTATAAGGGTTTAGGGTTTTAGAGTTTAGGGTTGATGGTTTAGGGTTAGACAGAACTTAAAACCTTGAACCTTAAACCTTGAACCTTAAACCTTGAACCTTAAACCTTAAACTTTGAACTTAAAACCTTCTCACCTTATTACCTTTCCACCTTCTTACCCAATTCCCGGTCTCCGGTTTCCGGTCTCCCGTCTCCGGTCTCCCTTCATTCCACCTGTCTCCGATAAAGATCCAACCTCTCCTGAGCCAGTTCTCTCACATCGTCTTCTTCCGATGTATAATTCTCAAGCAAACTCTCAAGGTACTGGGTCGCCTGGAAAAACTCACCCCTGTCGGCAAAAATATCCGATAATACAATGAACGAGCGCGCCAGCCAATATTGATGGGGTGTGCCTCTGTTTACAAAATCAAAGACCTTTTGCTCGGCTTCGGTTCTTTTTCCTTCTTCATACAATATTTCAATCACCCTGAAACGGGCTTCGGAACCTTCCCTGCTGCTTGTGTTTTCAGCCAGAATTTCGAAATCTTCCAAAGCTCGCTGTTTCTGATTCAGATCAATATGAGCCTTGGCCTTGAGAAACCTTGCTTCGCGAACAATTTCGGGAGCCATTCGCGGGTTATCCAAAACCCGTTCAGAAGCTTCAATAATTGAGGTTGGCGTACCCAGGTGTCGCAAGGCCCGCATTTGTCCTATGAGCGCCTCTTGCCTGTTCTCTTCCAGATCGGCTTCTTCCTCCAGCCTCTTGAAATAATCCAATGCTCTGCCGTAATTCTCTTTCCTGAAATGAATCTGCCCTGCACGGCGCAATGCGTCTTCTGAAAAAAGGCTTCTGCCACGTCCGGTAACAAACTCATAGGAGACGAGAGCTTCTTCATATTTCCCATCTCTAAACTGACAATCGGCTTTGTAATAATGAGCATTCAGTACAAATCGTCCCTGTGGAAATGATGTCAGATAATTCTGCAGCTGTACAAGAGCCTGGGCACAATTTCCCGACATATACAAACGTTCAGCAGAGACATAACTCAGCGAGTCACGCTGCCGATCATCAACCCGGGCAAATCCTCCAATCTGGTTGGTATATCGAATGTATCCGTCGGGATTATTCTGATCCATATATATATTGCGAATGCCCAACAGCGCATCCTCAGCTTCGGGAGTACCGGGAAACTCGTTTACCACTCGTTTGTAGAATACCATGGACTGATTCAGATCGCCTGTATTATAATAGACCAATCCCAGTTGAAGCATTGATTTCTTTGCAAAACGACTTCGAGGAAAACGGTCTCTGACCGTTTTAAAACATCTGATGGCCTCATTCAAGTCGTTTTTAGCCACGAAAGAACGTCCCATTTCATACCATGCATCATCCAAATAAGGAGAACGCGGAAAACGGGTAATCAATTCATTCAATTGCCTGATTTTTCCGTCATGATCACGTGATATTCCAAGGGATATGGCTCTTTGGAACATGGCGTAGTCGGGTGATCCTTCAGGAAGCGCAGCGGCCCGTTCGTAGTAGGTCATGGCATTTCTGAAATCACGCACCATAAAATAGGTGTCACCCAGCCTGTTGAGCGCATCACCTTGCTTCGCTGGCTGTCTCCCGTCGTTTTGCACCAGAAACCTGCGAAACCACTGACCTGCTGCACTAAAATTACCCAGGTTGAAATGGCAGTAACCAATGTTGTAATGTGCCGTAACAAACTCCGGTAAATTTCTTGATCCGGGAGTCTCAATAAACTGCGTGTAATCTGCCAGTGCCTTTTGATAGTTTCCAAGTCTGTAGTGCGATTCGCCACGCCAGTAAAGAGCACCCATCTTTATGGTGTTATCGTAACGGCCGTAATTAAGGCTGTAATCAAACATCGCTATGGCATCGGTAAACTGAAGATTGGTAAACAACTCCAGTCCTCTGTAATAGGATACCCGCTGCATGGCTCTGTAAACATCAGCATTTTTGTGCTGAATGCGCTCCATGGCTTCTAATGCCTGGCGGTAATTGCGGGTTGTAAGCAAAGCCTGACCCAAATAGCGATAAGCCTCATCGATGTGTTGGCTTTCGGGAAACTCTTCTATAAATTGTAAAAATGAATTGATGATTTCGTTGAAAGGAGAAAAACTGAGCTCATAGCTTAGTTTTATGTAGTTAAACATGGCATCTTCACGAATGGCCTTGTCGAAATGTAGACGCTGTGCAGCTTCAAACGCGATGCGCGCGTTTTGCTTATCGCCCAAACGTAAGTAGCAATCGGCCAGATGATAATAGGCATTCTGCGTCATATCATCTTCAGAAGAGGTTACCTGGGCCAGGAAAACTGCTGCCTGCTCAAAATCGTTTACAAAATAGTATGACAATCCTAAATGGTAATAATCTTCACGGCGAGGTGTTTTGGTCTCTTTTACAACAATGGATAAATAAGGAATCGCACGTGAGTAGTTCTCTTTGGCATACCATGCATCACCCAAAACCCTGGCCAAATCGGTGCGCATCACTCCACGGGCATCGGCCATTAAAGGCGTTCCGTACTCAATGGCCTGATCATAATCGCCCTGCATGTAATAGATTTGTGCAATATAATAAGGTACAACATTCTGAAAACCCGGCTCATTCTTTAATCGGGTAAATGTACGCAACGCCGACTGATGATTGCCTCTGTCGTATTGAATATGTGCATAATAATAATTGGCAGGCCCCCACCAATCAGATGGAACATCCTTAACCTGATTAAGAAGACGGGCTGCCTTGTCATACTCCTCTTCCATGAAGTTGGCATACCCCGCTTTAAAATAGTATCGCAACCTCACGTCGCGATCCAGATCGTTGGGATCTACCCTGTCGTACCAACGTATGGCAACTCTATACCTGTTGCTCTCATGTGCCAGTTCTCCAATTCGAAAACGTGCATGTGAAAGATGTGGACTTCCGGGGTGGTCATCAATGAATCGCTCCAGAAGAAATGAGGCATCGTCGTTATCGAGTCTGGAGGACGACAAAGCTTCGTAGAATGCTGCATCCGAACGCAGCGTTCGTTGCTCATCGGAAACAGTGTGTTTTACCTCCTCAAAAAGTTGACGGGCTACCCCATAATAACCACGCCGAAAATGGGACATGGCCTCTTCAAATTTTCTTTCGGGTTGTTGGGAATCAAGACTACGTTGTCCCAATGATGGATTTAATGAGACGACAGTTAATAAAACTGCAACGAATATTCGCTTTATCATAGATTCGAATTGAAATATGAGGACATCTGCTGAACCTGCTAACAACTGTTGTGCCAATTTAAATTTAACTCTCCGTTATCAGGCTTCTTTTAATCACAAATTGTTTTAGGTTTTTCAGCTGTGAAGATAAATAAAGATGAATTAAAATCAAAAAAAGGTTTTCTTTTAAGGAGACAGGAGACAGGAAACCGGAACGGGGTGCATGGTTTGATGTTTGGAGTTTGGAGTTTGAAGTTTGGAGTTTGAAGTTTGAAGTTTGAGGGTTTTCGCAACGAAGTAATGTCTCAGAACATAAACCTTGGAACCTAAAACCTAGAACCTAGAACCAAAAACCCTAAACCTTTTCACCAGATAACCCTACCATCCATCTTCCTGTTCCGGTCTCCGGTCTCCCCCTCTTCCCCCTGAAACTGATAATTTCGTAACTTAGTATAGCTTCTTTTCGTTATTTAAGGGAATTGAGCTAAATTTGCATTTGCTTTTGGTGGGACTCACCAGGCCGGAGGCATGCAAGGATGTGACATCCACAAGGTGAAGAGGTTGAAAGGTTGGAAGGGGAAAGGAGACGGGAAATCGGAGTTCGGAGACCGAAACTCTCTTCTAGCAAGGAAATTAAACCATTACTAAACAGTTTAACACAATCATAGTGTCGCCGTAGGTGACAAATGTGGATAGAAAAATGGGATCGTCTGGATGGCGGCACGCTGTAGGTGTGCAACAAAAAAACAGAACGAATTGCTCGGTCGCTTCTCAATGTTAACCTTGCGAAACTCAAAATATCAACATAACTTTACTTTAAAACACTCTATTTAATTCTATGACCAACTGGAAACTACATATAGCATCAGATCCCCAAATCCTTTACGGGAAGCCGATTATTAAAAACACTCGCATTCCGGTTGACCTGATTCTGGAGAAACTGGCTAATGGTGACTCACAGCAAGAAATTTTACAGGCATATCCTAATCTGACACAAGATGACATTGTTGCCTCCCTTCTTTTTGCTGCTGATACCATTAAAAATGAAATCATTCTTAAGGCCTCATGAAGATTGTCGCAGATGAGAGCGTGGACTTTGGCATCATAAGCGGGTTAAGAAAGTTGGACATTGAAGTTGTTGCAATCGCCGAAAAAAATCAAGGAATATCAGATCAGGAAGTGCTTCAAATTGCCGTGCATAACAATGCACTGCTTATTACTGAAGATAAAGACTTTGGAGAACTATCCTTTCGAATGAGACTAAAACATTGCGGAATTCTTCTAATACGACTATCTGATTTAAATCGAAATGCAAGAATAGAACTCGCTGCTAAAACCATTCATCTTCATTTGGAAAAACTACGAAACAGTTTCTCGGTGTTAACAAGCCAAGGCATAAGAATCAAACCTGGTGTTGCAGAGTAGCAAATTCACATAAGGTGTTTTAGGAGCCAGGGGATTAGGTTATTAGGTTGGAAGGTTGGAAGGGGAAAGGAGATCGGAGATCTCTGATAACAATGGGATTTTAACCATTACCAAATAATTTAACACAATTAGAACGTCGCCGTAGGTGACAAACATCGGTAAAAAAAACGCAACCAACACATCCGCAGCACGCTGTAGGTGTGCAATTTAAACCACATAAGGCACATACGATTTTAACCACTATGGGCACGATGTTATCACAATGAACGCAATGGATATAGTGAACTTCGTGTACTCTTTGTAAACGTTGTGGTTATATTTCTCCGTTAGCGCCAATTTGACTACGTCTCCCGAGGAATCGGGATTCAATTCTTGACAATCAAATCGGTAAATAATTAATCCGCTAAATCTGAAGACAATAATAACATCAATTAATATAATGACTCAATACGACCTCATCATCCGGCCCAAGCGCCACGCATTCGATATCAACTTTAAGGAAATATGGCAATACCGTGACCTCCTATACATGTTTGTCAAGCGGGATGTCATCACGGTTTACAAACAGACGGTTCTGGGGCCCATTTGGTTCATTATCCAGCCCATTCTTACCACAGCCATCTACATTGTGGTGTTTGGGAACATAGCGCAGATCTCTACCGACGGCCAGCCCATGGCACTGTTTTATCTTTCGGGGATTGTAATATGGAACTACTTTGCCGAAAGTTTTAACCAAACCAGTGATACTTTTACGCAAAACGCAGCGATATTTGGCAAGGTCTATTTCCCACGACTCATCATGCCACTGAGCAAGGTCACCTCGGGATTGATCAAGTTCTTTATTCAGCTGGTATTTTTTCTGGCAGTATATGCTTACTTCCTTATCAACGGCGAGGAATCGGTACAACCCAACTGGACTATTGCACTACTGCCGGTTTACATCACCATTATGGCGCTCATGGGCATGGGTGCAGGAATCCTTTTCACCTCCATGACCACCAAATACCGCGACCTGAAATTTCTGATCACCTTTGGTGTTCAACTACTGATGTATGCCACTCCGGTTATCTACCCCATGAGTGAAATTCCGGAAGGTAAGATGAAAACCGTACTGATGTTGAACCCCCTCTCTCCCATTGTTGAGGGCTTTAAATATGCTTTCCTGGGTGCCGGCAATTTCAGTTGGGGATATCTGGGGTACAGTGTGGCGTTTACCACAGTGCTGCTGATTGTGGGTATTGTAGTGTTTCATAAAACGGAGCGGAATTTTATTGATACTGTGTAATTGTTATCCGCAGATTCTTGGCAAGCCAAGCGGCAGAGCCGAGCGACTCAGATTAAAAAAAAATCTGTGAAATCTGTAGACTAAAAAAAATCTGTGCCAATCTGTGAAATCTGTAGACTAAAAAAAATCTGTGCCAATCTGTGTAATCTGTGGACTAAAAAAATCTGTGGACTAAAAACAAAAAAAAATGTTATCCACAGATTACGCATCCTGTTAAAATAGAAACCTGAATAAATCCAAAGTTCCGCAGGAACGATGTATGAATGCCAGATATGATAATTACAAACAAGATTTTTATAACCTATGAACACAGACATTCGCTGGAAACAACGTTTTGAGAATTTTGAGAAGGCATTCAGACAACTGAACGCTTCATTAAGGATTAGCGATCCAAATGAGACCGAACTTGCAGGGATTATTCAATTTTATGAGATTACTTTAGAATTGGCATGGAAGACTTTAAAAGATTTTTTAGTCTTAGAGGGGTTCGACGTGAAAAGTCCGCGAGAGGCAATAAAAACGGCATTCCAGAATGGTTATATCAGTAAAGGTGAAATTTGGATTGATGCTTTGGATAGCAGAAATCTATCGGTACACACCTATGACGAAGAAATGGCAAACCAATTAACAGAAAATATTCGCAATGTATATTACCCAATTTTAGACGCATTTATGCAATGGGGACAGCAACAAAAAAACAAATGAACATACCGGGAATAGACAAAAAGTATTGCGAACTTGTTACCAATACACTGAAACAATTCCCTGAAATTGAATCTGCCATTCTGTTTGGCTCAAGGGCAATTGGAAGCTACAAGAATGGCTCTGATATAGACATTGCAATTAAAGGAAAGGCAATAACAAATGGCATTTGTGTAAAAGTTTCAGGCATTCTTAACGAAGAACTTCCACTGCCCTGGAAATTTGATGTAATACATTTTGACTCTATTCAGCACAGCAGTTTAATTGACCATATTAACCGGGTTGGAACATTGATTTACGGATAGTTCCGTAGGAACGTTAATCTTATAAGGCTGCATTTTAAGCGGGACAAAAAACAAGATTCAAAACCAACCTCCCAACCACTTTAAAGTTACATATTACATAACAATACACCATTTAAACTATCTTATAGTTGTGTTTAACTAAAACAAACGTATCTTTGCAGAACCCATAAAATGCATGAGTACAAAAACTGAAGTAGAGGCATTTTTAAAAGACTTTAAGGAAAAAATGAAGTTTTGGGATGTGCTCTTTCGTGACGATAGAGGCAAAAACGCTCAGGCTTTGGTGGATTTAGAGTTGCGCCCCATAGACCGTAAAGCCATTTTGGAGGCGCTGGAAACGAAAGACTACAGCGAAGGCCCACTGGCAGAAAAACTCTATGGAGGTGCTGATATGTGGGTGTTTGGCAAATTGGTAAAGAAAAAGGAAGTGTACATCAAAATTACGGTTGGAGCTATGAATAGCAGTGTAATCTGCATTTCCTTTCATCTGGCACAACACAAAATGAACTACCCTCTAAAATAGTTGAATATGCAAAGTCCAATATCGGGTAAAGAAATGAAATTGACCAAAGAACGCAGGTCAATAGATTTCAGAAAGGAGACATTTGAAGTGGTTTTTCATTATTATAAATGTGAAGATAGCGGAGAACAATTTACCACCACGGCATTAGATGAAGTAAATATGAACCAGGTGTATAACCAATACCGCGACAGGTTCAACATCCCGTTTCCTGATGAAATCATCAGAATTCGTGAAAAATATGGTTTATCGGCCGCCAAAATGTCGGAAGTTTTAGGTTTTGGTGTAAACAGTTACCGGCAGTACGAAGCAGGTGAAATGCCCAGCGTGGCCAATGCCAAATTGATTCAGATGGTTTACGAACCAAAGAATTTTATTGAAATGGTGGAGTTGTGCACCACGATTGACGACAAAACAAAGGCCAAATTAATTCAAAAAGCACGATTGCTGGCAGAAGAAAAGAAAAGAAATATTTTCAATCTGAATTTTAAAGAGTATTTGTTGGGTAATCATTTGGCAGATATTTACTCGGGTTACAGAAACCCAAACTTTGAAAAGCTTACCGAAATGGTGATTTATTTTTCAGAGAAATTATCGCCGTTTAAAACCAAAATGAACAAACTATTGTTCTATGCCGATTTTTTAATGTTTAAACAAAGTTGTTTCTCTATTAGCGGTGTGCGTTACAAAGCTATTGATATGGGGCCGGTACCCAACAATTTTCAAAGCATATTTGAATATTTAGCCAACAAAAACGAAATAGACATATCTACCACCGAATTTCCTCAAGGATACACAGGCGAAAAATTTATAGCAAGAGAAGAAAGACCATTTAATCCCGATTTATTTACAGAAAATGAATTGAATACTTTGGAAAAAGTGGCCACAGTATTTAAAGATACAAGCACCATCGACATCATTAAATTAAGTCATTTGGAAGAAGCCTGGAAGAACAACGAAAAAGGAAAAAGCGTAATCAGTTATGAATATGCGTTTGAATTGAATCAGATTTAAAAACCCCGTTAGCGCGAAATTGACTACGTCGATTTTCAATTCTTTGCAAGCAAAACGGCAGAGCCGAGCGACGCAGATTAAAAAACAAAAAAAATATTATCCACAGATTACACAGATTCTTGGCAAGCCAAGCGGCAGAGCCGAGCGACGCAGATTAAAAACAGAAAAAATGTTATCCACAGATTACTCAGATTACTCAGATTAAAACAAAAAAAATCTGTGCCAATCTGTAGTTAATTACCGTTGCGCAAGCACACACCCCCTAACCCCCTGAAAGGGGAACCCCAGGCTCGCAGTACTATTATATCTGTGCCAATCTGTGAAATCCGTGCAATCTGTGGACAAAATAAATCTGTGCCAATCTGTGTAATCTGTGGACAAAAAAACAAAAAAACTGTGGACAAAAAAAGAAGTCTATGCCTAACCTAACAGAAAAAGAATTTCCCCTCAAAGAGGAAACATACCAGATCATTGGAGCTGCAATGGAAGTTCATAGAACACTTGGACCTGGCTTTCTTGAAGCAATATATCAGGAAGCATTAAGCATCGAGTTCAAATCAAGAAACATTATACATACGAGAGAAGTTCCTTTACAAATCCAATATAAAGAGCACGTCTTATCAAAAAAATATGTTGCTGACTTCATCACCCATGATCAAATAATTGTTGAATTAAAAGCTTTAAATGATTTGTGTGGTGATCATGAGGCGCAAGTATTGAATTATCTAAAGGCAACAAATTTTAAAGTAGGTATTTTATTAAACTTTGGTTGTAAAAGTCTTCAATACAAACGAATTGTATTATAATAGAAGCAACTACTTAACTTTTCACAAACTTTAATACAAGATAAACCGTACATCCACAGAAAACGCAGAAAAAATTAAAAAAAGTGTTATCCACAGATTACTCAGATTCTTGGCAAGCCAAGCGGCAGAGCCGAGCGACTCAGATTAAAACAAAAAAAAATCTGTGCAAATCTGTGGAATCTGTGGACAAAAAAATTACCCAACAAACATGTCACAACCAGTAATAAAAATAGAAAACCTCTCAAAAGTCTACCGCCTGGGCGAAGTAGGCACCGGCACCCTATCCCACGACCTCAACCGCTTCTGGCGGATGAACATCCTGGGACAGGAAGATCCCTACGCCAAAGTAGGACAGGTGAACGACCGCACCCAAAAGGCCACCAAGGGCGAGCACATCTCTGCACTGCGCGACATCAATTTAGAGGTACGCCAGGGCGAAGTGCTGGGCATCATTGGCAAGAACGGCGCCGGCAAGAGCACGCTCCTAAAACTCCTCAGCCGGGTGACCTCCCCCACCACCGGCACCATTAAGGTAAAAGGACGCATGGCTTCTTTGTTGGAGGTAGGGACAGGTTTTAACCCCGAGATGACAGGCCGCGAAAACATCTACATGAACGGCACCATTATGGGCATGCGCAAGTGGGAAATCACCCGCAAGCTGGACGAAATAGTAGAGTTTGCCGGCGTAGCCAAATACCTCGACACCCCCACCAAACGCTACTCCTCTGGTATGACCGTGCGCTTAGGTTTTGCCATTGCCGCCCACCTGGAGCCGGAAATACTCGTGGTGGACGAAGTGCTGGCCGTAGGCGATGCGGAGTTCCAGAAAAAGGCCATTGGGAAGATGCAGGAGGTGAGTACGGAAGGGGGGCGGACGGTGTTGTTTGTTAGTCATAATATGGCGAGTGTGAAACAACTCTGTTCAGCTTGTATTCTACTGACAAACGGGAGCATTTCGTATAGAGGTACAACTGATCAGGTTATTGATGAATACCTTAAGGTAAATGAGGAGGTTATTTCAAGTACTCTAAAAAATAGAACTGACAGAAAAGGAAATGGGATAGCCAAGTTTACAAACATCCAACTATTATCAAAAGACCAGGAGACTAATCAATTACAGGTTGGACAGAGTGCCTTATTTATAATTCAGATTGAGTCGATTAAAGAATTCAATAACATCAATGTAACTTTTAGTTTGTATAATAAACATGGTATCTTGATTACTAGCACGAACACCAGTTTTGTCAATAAAGAACCTATCTCAATAAACAAAGGGTTAAATACCATTGAATGCGAATTTAACTCATTACCACTGCAAGTTGGTGGCTATTTTGTAAACCTGGGAATTATTGCTGAAGGGACTCAAGCAGATCTAATTGAGAAAGCATTTTCATTCAACATGGTTGAAGATGATATATACAGCACAGGAAAATTTAATAGTTCAAGTAAGTCGTTGGTGTTTTTGCCTCATAAATGGCAGGTGATTTAACCCATTAGAAACACTATTACTAATATTACACATTGATGAGCATTCGCAGCATTATAAGAAATCTAATACCTAAATCAATTCTTGTAGTTCATAGGAAAAGGTTTCAAAAAAAGATTGAGAGGAAGAACCAAAAGCAACGGTTCGATTTATACAATGATTATTACCAATTCGACCTGCAACGAAATTTACTTTATTCAAACTATCAATACACAAATGATACAGAAGAGAAGTTGGTAACACAAATCATTATAGTATATCATACCATTGAGAAAGGTTTAACAATGGGCAATACACGTCTGGGTTTTGGAGAAGAAAAGATGGAACGGCTCCTTGACTTGTGTATAACCTACCTTGATAAATTCAATAACAAGCATAATATGTTTTGTGAAGCTATTGGTGTAATTAACAATTATAACCAACTACATTTAGCTGCAAATTATAAATTAAACAATCAACTACAGGAAAAGATAAATCAAGTTCTAAATCAAGTTGAAAGCAGCAATTATACTGCTGATCAATTAAACTTTACTTCAGAAACCTACTTTCAACATAAAAACGCATCATTCGATCTTTTTTCCAAGAGCCGACACTCTTTAAGAGATTTTAAAGATAATGGAACTGTGGAATTAGAGATCTTAGAAAAAGCAGTCGAATTGGCACAAAAAGCTCCGTCAACCTGCAATAGGCAATCAACCAGGGTTCATATTATAAATAATAAAGATTTAATTGAAAAAACTTTGAATTTACAAACAGGTAACCGAGGTTTTGGAGATAGGTCTAGTAAACTTATTATATTAACGTCGGATCTTCAATGTTGGGAAAGTCCAACACTACGCCATGGACCATATTTTGATGGAGGCATTTTTACTATGAATCTGCTGTATGCTCTTCATTTCTACAAAATTGGTGCTTGTGCACTAAATTGGTTTGCAACTATTGAGAACGACAGCCAACTAAGAAAATTCATCAATTTGCCTGATAACGAAATCATTCTGGTCATAATTGGTTGTGGTGAAGTTAAAGAACAGTTTAAGATAGCAAAATCCAGAAGAAGAGATATCAAATCCATTTTTAAAGTTCATTAGAATCCCACTTTAATTATGCCTTTGTGCTTTCAAGGAGTTCAACTAAACTGTGTGAAATACAAACATCGGATCCTCGTTTAGATAGCATTTAAGAGATGCCGATAAAGAATTTCATAATTTAGAGGTAAATTAACTATTTCACATAAAAGTAAGGCTATTTATAAGCGAGATACATTATATCTATTGAAGAACAACTTAAACGAATGAAAATAGGAATACTTACATATCATAGATCACATAATTACGGCGCCCTTTTACAAGCATACGCCTTGAAAACATTCCTAAATAATACAGGTTTTAAAGAAGTAGAATTTGTTGATTATTTCCCTGAATATCACAGAAAAATGTACGCCAATGAAAAAGCGATACCGTTTAAAAATTACAATTTAAAAGGAAAAATTGCATATCCATTATACTATTTCAAAGACTTCTTAACTTTATATATATTAAAAGAAATTCGTCGATATAATTTTAATCGCTTCATAAAAAAACACCTCATAAAGAACACTAGTAAATATGAAGAAAAAGAATATGATGTCGTAATATACGGTAGTGATCAAATTTGGAGAAAACAAAAAAAAGAATCTTGTCCGGGATTTAACGATGTATATTTTGGAAATGAATCAGTTAAGGCTAAACATCGTATCGCATTTTCTGCAAGCATGGGTATAATTGATTTATCCGGCAGCGATAAAAATTACTTAGTTCAATCAATGAATAAATTTGATTACATATCTGTAAGGGAAAAAGATCTTCAAACATTATTGGAAGAACTTACAAACAAAGATATAAAGCATACCTTAGATCCTGTTTTTTTACTACCTAAAAAGAGATGGCAAGACCTAATTACAAAAAGACCAATCTCAAATAACTATATTTTGTTATATAATTTGCAAAACAATCAGGAATGCAATGATATTGCCCAATTTATTCATAATAAGACTGGATTTGAAATAATTGAAATAATAGGCACTATAAATAAAAAAAACTATCCAAAGAATATCAAAGCTCTGGCAGGGCCGCAGGAATTCATTAATTGGATTTGGCATTCCCAGTACGTTGTAACTTCTTCCTTTCATGGTGTTGCATTGTCAATATTATTTAAAAAGCAGTTTTATACATATTTGAAATCTAATTCAGAAAGAGTCACATCTTTATTAAACTCAATTGAATTAATGGATAGATATATAACAGATAGTGGTACTATTGATTTATCTGAAAGTATAAAATACAACGATAATATCATGTTATTAGAAAAAGATATTGTTTACTCAGAAAGGTATATCATTGACTCAATAACCGAACAATAAATTCAACTTAGGACACATTACTATAATATCGTATTTCTTCGCAAATTTTGATATACGATATTTTTATATCCAATTATGAAAATACTCCACATAAATACCTCAGCGCATGGCGGAGCTTTTAACGGTGCATACAGATTACATATTGCCCTACTAAAATCTGGTATTGATTCAAAAATGTTAGTGCGAGATAAACCGACAAATACAAATGAGTTACAAGAAGTCTATAGTTATAACCATACTTCAAAAAAAACGAATGTATTAAATAGGTTATTCACACGTATTAGATTTCCGATTACATCGGAACAAAAAAAGTGGCATTACACTAAAAATCTAAAAGGAAAATATGAAATAATATCCTTTCCATTCACGGATTATGACCTAACAAATTCAAAAGAGTATAAAGAGTGTGATATTATAAACCTACATTGGACTGCTGGTTATCTTGATTATGAGTCGTTTTTTAAAAAATGTAGTAAACCTATTGTAATTACCCTTAGAGATTTATTCCCACTACAAGGAATATTTCATTATAATAACGATGTAATAGCTAATAATGAAATATTTGGGAGAGTAGAGAGATTAATCTACGACTTAAAATTAGAAGCTGTTACCAAATGCAAGTCTAACATAAGAGTTGTCGGTATTTCAAACTGGATTACGCAGCTATCTTCAAAAAGTGAAATATATCAAAAGTTTCAACATACGACAATTTCAAATTGCATAGATGTTACTCAATACAAAGTATACAGAAAAAATATACTAAGATCAGAATTTAATATTCCAACAAATCATAAGGTATTTTCATTTGTAAGTGATGGAGCTTTGAATAATAGAAAAGGAATAGATTTAGTTGCTGATGCAATTACGAAGCTAAATAATGTAGAAAACATTACACTTCTTACAGTTGGTCGGGGAGTTCCTCCACAATTGCCATTTAAAATCATCCACCGCCATTTAGGTAGTTTAACACAAAATCAACTCAATAAGGTTTACTGTGTTTCAGATGCTTTTATTTTCCCCTCAAAAGAAGAAGCTTTAGGAAATGTAATGTTAGAAGCAATGGCATGCGGAACTCCTGTAATAGGCACTCCAGTCGGCGGTTTGTTAGATGTTATAAAACCAGGTTTTAATGGAGAATTTACAAAAGATGTCTCTGTAAATGCCATCAAAGAAAAATTAGAGGGATTTATTGAATCACCAAAAACATACGATGCGGAGAGTATAAGAAAATATATTAAAGAAAACTTCTCAGAAGAAAAAATTGCCTCACAATATATCCAAATTTATAAAGAACTACTACAGCATAAAACCAATTAAGCGTGGACAAAACAACACCAAAACTCTCAATCATCACCGTTAACCTCAACAATGTCGAAGGCCTGCGCAAAACCCTCGACAGCGTAGCCTGCCAAACCTTTACCGATTATGAGCATCTAATAATAGACGGTGGCAGTGCCGATGCAAGTATCGAGATTATTAAAGAATATGAAACAAAATACAATGGTGTTAAAGATGGCCTTTACTGGGTAAGTGAGTCGGATAAAGGGATTTATAATGCCATGAATAAGGGAATAATGGTTGCGAAGGGGGAGTATCTCCAGTTTCTAAACAGCGGTGATTACTTTTACAATAATAATTCGCTTGTTTTGTTTTCAGAATTGACCCACAACAATCCGTTTTTAATAATAGGAGATGACATGATTGAAGATGAAAATGGGATTAGAAAAAAACATTACCATCCTGATAGAGCATCTATTTTTTTTCTAATGACTGGTGCTTTTGCTCATGCCGCAACCTTCTATAATAGAAAACTTTTTAAAGATTTTGGATTGTTTGATGAGTCATATAAGATTGGTGCTGATTATGAATACTACTTAAGACTTTTTCTATTACACAAGATTGAATATGCTCATATAAATCAACCAATAACAGTCTTTACTACAGGAGGAATAAGTGGTGACAAAACATTCGAACTAATTAGACGACAAGAAAGAGAAAAAAGCCAATTAAAGTATATTCCGGACATTTATTTAAATGACCTTAAAACTTTAATAAAGAAGAGTAAGGAATTTGACTCTTTGACGAATAGCAGATTAATAAAATATGCAAAAGGAATAAGACAGATAATTGTTAATTTAAGGAGCTTTAAATGAACCCTTTTTTCTCTATAATAATGCCGACTTATAACAGATCTGCTTTTATCAAAAAAGCGATTCAGAGTGTTATAAATCAAACCTATAGCAATTGGGAATTAATAATAATTGATGATGGCTCAACCGATAATACTAAGGAAGTAATAAAACCTTACTTAAATGATCAAAGAATTATATATATGTATCAGCAAAACCAGGAACGTTCTGCTGCAAGGAATAATGGAGTTAAGGTCGCAAATGGAGAATATATATGCTTTTTAGATAGTGATGATTATTATTTACCAAATCACCTTGAAATATTCTACAAAGAAATCGTTAATACCAAAAATAATAAAAAGACCATTTTTGTTACCAAAAGAAGTTATAAAGAAAATCAAAATGAAAGGATTGTGGAGTATAATGGAAATTATAATAATACCCCAATAAATCAATTAATATACCAAGCAATATTATCATCACCACCGGTTCAATGTATTTGCATTAGGAAAGAAGCATTTGAAACCTTACTGTTTAGTGACGAATGGTTACCCTATTCTGAGTGCAACCACTTTTCATTTGAATTATTAAATGCAGGATATAATTATAAATACATAAATAACCATACCGTTGTGATGGTGAATCATGATTCCAACACAACTAATGACTCAGTAGAATTCTACATGGGAAAACTCTCATTTCTTACTAAATTTTCAAATATATTGGGAGTGAATAGCAATCAATCAATAATTGAGGCAAAAGAGAAATTACTTCTATTCATACTCGTAAATTCTTGTCATTTTACGCTTAGAATTAAATACTTTATTAGGTGGGTCAGATTAAATCCTAGAATTCTTTTCTCTCGAAGCATCATTTCAATCGCTTTTCGAAATAATTAGAAATAGTGTTATGTTAAAACTTGCTTACCTAACTCATTCAAACACATCAAATTCAGAAACGTTTATTGCCGATCTAATAAATGGCTTGAATTTAAATCAGGATATTGAGTTAACTTTCATTTCCGGAAATTCAATTTCTGTTAAAACGGACGCTTCTTACCCCATTATAAATGCTGGTTTTTCAGATTGTAAACCATCTTTAAAAAACCGAATATACAGAATAAGCCAACTAAGAAATAAAGGAGAACAAAATTTATTAAATTTTGAAAAATGGTTGGCGCAAAAACAATTAAGAAAGTGCAAACTTCCCTCATTTGACATCGCATTTATTGAATATGCTACAACGGCAGTATTAATTGCCGGTTACCTCGAAGCAAACAGGATTCCATTTATTGTACATGTTCATGGTTACGACATAACGTCGGCCACAAATAATGTGGCATATAAAAAAGATTTGGAGAAGTTATTTGCAAAGGCAAAATATTTTATTGCAGCCAGCAACTATATAAAACGACGCTTGATTCTATTAGGTTGTGATGAAGAGAAAATCAAAGTCATTCATCTAGGGGTCAGTGGTGAAAATATTTACCCGCAAGTCTGGAAAGAGAAGACTCAAAAACCGCCCTCCATTATCTTTCTTGGTCGTCTGACAGAAAAAAAACATCCTGTTGCTCTGTTACATGCATTTAAAATTGTACGTAATCAAATTCCTGATGCAACATTAAGCATAATTGGTGATGGATATTTAAAGGAAATAGTCCTAAACACCATAGTAGAGTTAAATCTGAAGGAATGCGTTACTATTCATGGGGCATTATCCAGAGAAGAGAGTTTTCCATTATTAAACAACCATTGGATTTATGCCCAACACAGTGTAACAGCCACATCCGGCGACACTGAAGGATTTGCAATTAGTATGGCAGAAGCTGCGCTACACGGACTACCTGTTGTTTCAACCATCCATAATGGTATTGTTGAAAATGTAATTGAAAGTAAAACAGGCTATCTTGTCCCGGAATATGATTACGAAGCTATGGCACAAAAGATTATCTATCTTATTCAGAACCCTAAAATCGCAGAACAAATGGGAAAAGCAGGACGTGAACACATTTTAAAACTTTGCGAGCCGGGAAAAAGAGTTGAAAAAATAAAAACTCTTCTGTTCGAAGCAGCTAAAAAACAACAGTAATTCAAAAATTCACTTCTCTCTAATATGCTCATCTCCATCATCACCCCCAATTATAATTCAGCACAGTATATTGAAGAAACCTGGAACTCAATACAAAATCAAACCCATCAGAATTGGGAGTGGCTGGTAATTGATGATGGGTCAAACGACAACTCCCCGGAAATCATTCAAAAGTTAAGTGTTGATGATAGCAGAATAAAACTATTTAAGCGAACCAACCAACCCAAAGGCGCCTCAGCATGCCGAAACATTGGAATTGAAAATACCAAAGGAGAATATGCTTTATTTTTGGATGCAGATGATTTATTGGCTCCCTATTGTCTGGAGAATAGAATTAAGCAAATGGGTAAATACCCCGGATTGGATTTCGGGGTTTTTAATATGCGTATATTTCAAAATAACGTTGGAGACAGCGATCAAAACATAAATAAATATTGTGAAAATGACCAAGATTACCTACCAATGTTTTTATCCTATCAGCTACCCTGGCAAACCACTTGCCCGTTATGGAGATCATCTTTTTTGAACAATAACCAAATTTGGTTATCTGAAAACTACCAACGCCTTCAGGATCCGGAATTTCATAGCAAAATACTGCTATGCCATAATCCAAAATTCAAAGTATTTAAAGAGTCAGAACCAGATTGTTTCTACCGGCAACCTAACAACCGAATAAAAAGAACAAATTCCAATTCCCTAACAAAAACAACCGATTCGGTTCTTTTGTATTACAAGGAAATTTATCTCTTATTAAAACAGCATAAACCAGAATACATCCAATATCTGGATAACTTCACCATTAATATATTTCATTCCTTGTTATTCTACACCAAATTGCCCGGTGTCAGACCTGTTGCTGAATTATACCGTGAAATGAATAACATTCGTATTGTAAATAATATTTCAATGACTGAAATACGTCTGTTTGCTTATTTCAATATTATGGAATTGACTTTTATTAAAGGTGCCGGTGTGAGTCGGTTGTGGAAAATATTGCATTCATGAGTTCAAAAGAAAAAATACATTATATCCACTTCATAGGAGGGGTGGTTAATAACAGTCAAATTTCATGAAACAACACATAAACAAAAGCTTAATAATAATTTCAATAGCATTATTAATTTTGAATATTCTAATGGGCGTATGGAACTGTTTAACTAAAACTTCAATACCTCTAGGAGACGAAAACTACTTTATTGACGAATTAGCCAGACTAAAAAACAATGGATTTTGGAACACTTTTTCTGGAGGGATATCATACACCTACCTTTCAATCTCATATCTCCTTTCAGAGCTATTCAACATGTCAAACCTATATGCAATGCGTTTATCATCTTTAATAAGCGCTGTTCTATTTTTAATATCTCTGGCATTTGTAATAAAAAAATATTTGAATACTCTTAGTATTCAAATTATTGCTTTTTTGGCCATTGTACATATTACTGTTACTTTACAATTTTACTTTTCTGCAATCAACGACTACACTTTCTTCTTGTTTATACTTTGGAGTTTAGAGCACGCAAATTCCTATCGTATAAAGTTAAAATACAAACCTTTAATTTATAGTTTCATTTTTTTATTTCTGGCATGGCTTACAAGACCCATGACAATAATGTATATCCCTGGTATATTTCTTATTATCTTTTGGAAAAATCTAAATCTTAGAGCAATAAAACAAATATCCCTTTCAGCATTACCAGGAGTCATTATTTTTCTAATGATTCAAACTCCCGCCTTAATTACCTACGGTAGTTTCAAACATGAAAATAAAAATCCGGATGATCTGCCCTACAATTGGAGTCAACGACAATATGTAGCCCAACTAATGTATGAAAGAGGCACCTTAAATCCCCCAGAATGGGCCACTTGGGAAGATGTTGCAATGTATCTCAATACGCATGGTGAAAATGCCTTGCCGCGTAATCTGAAAGAATCACTAACGTGGGACTTAACAAGGACTATCAGAGAGTTTTTTTATGATTCAATTTCTTCATTAAGATATACTTTGCGATTTACAGGTATTTTTTTGTTTTTTCTAATTCCGGTTTATTTGAGAAACAAAAAGCTAACTTTTAATCCTACTGTTGATTTTTTCTATGCTACAATTGCATTATATCTGATTTTCTTTTTCTCATTTATTATTATTACAAATGTAGAAGTTCGATGGTTACTATTGTCAAGTGCATTAATCGTAATTGCCGGGGCTGTAAAACTTGAAGAATTTAAACCAAAGATGAAATATTACAACGGATTGCTATTCTTTCAACTCTTGTTGCTGTCATATTCTACATTTAACTTCTTAGCTCTCCTTTAATACAAACACCACATAACCAAATGATTTCAATAATAATCCCCAGCTACAACAGTGCCCACATGGTTTGCGATACCATTGAAAGCGTTCTAAACTCGAAAGAAGAAAATTATGAAATAATATTAGTAAATGATGGCTCAACAGACAACACAGCAGAGGTACTATCACCTTATTTTTCAAACAAAAGATTAAAATATATTGAACATGAAAATAAAGGTCTTGCAGGTGCCCGCAATACTGGCATTTTAAACGCAAAAGGTGAATACCTGGTGTTTTTAGATGCCGATGATCTGATTTTACCTGATAAATTAACTGTTCAACAAAAATATCTCGATGTAAACCCATCCATTGATATTGTCTATTCAAATTCAGAATGGTTTATAGAAGACAACTTTGACAACACCAGAGATGTCAGCTTTCCTGTTTACACAGGTAATGTGATTGAGTACCTGATTTATGGTAACTTTATCCATGTAAATTCTGTAATGGTTCGCAAAGATGCTGTTGTTAATGCAGGCTTGTTTGATGAAACCTTGCGTGAGTTGGAAGATTGGGATTTATGGCTAAGAATGGCTTTAAACGGTTCAAAATTTGGTTTCACTCCCGGCGTTCTTTCCAAAGTACGCATTCGCAAAGGTAGTATGACCTCTAACCAAATGCGGATGAATGTAACCATGGTGAGGGTGTTGGAAAAAACAATAATAATGTTGGAGCTAAAAAATTTTAAGAATTCCATATTAGTAAAAGCAAATCATGCTCTATTTATATACCGCTTAAAAACAAAACAAAATAAGAACTATATACAAGATCTCATTAAAACAAATTACAAAATTGGAATTTCTTTCTCGTGGATAATGCTCAAAATGAGTCTTAAATATTTTCTATTACCATTATTACCGGACAGAGATCAAACGGTTCAGCAACTTGAAGAAATTTGGAATAGATAACAAGAAATTCTATGATGGTCACTTTGAAGAAAATCCTTAACAACAAAAATAAGATAGTTGCCAACCTAATGAATTTGGTAACATTATATAAAACAACAACTGGTGAAATAATGCCAGATGAAATAATTGAAGATTTTCACGAAAACTCAAGGTCAAATCCATCTAAGATAAGAATTTATAACAATGTTAAGGTATGGCATCAATATAGTGTTATTGAAAAGTATAACATCCTTTCAATACACAGCTTTGTTAATTCGTGGGATTTAAGGGAACATGTAAAGAATAAACTATTCAGAAATTATCTTTGCATTGATATCAAGGGATATGCCTGCTCAATTGATACACCTTTTTCAAAAAACAATTATTATCATCTATTTATAGAATCAATTCCTCGTCTATGGTTTTTACGTAATAGTTTTTTTCTGGATAAAATAATAACTCTACTATTACCCTATAAACGTAATGAAAAATTGGAGTTGCTGTTTAAAGCATTTAATAAAAACATTGAAATAAAATATTTGCCGGAATTCATAAGAGCTAAATGTGAATATTATATTGAACTTCCTTTTCTATCAAAAAGTCCGGATGACTTTGACCTAAATTCAGGAGCCTACTTTCCTGAATCATACCGTGTTTGGTTTAAAAATCATTTCGGTTCAATTTTAAGAGCAGAATTACCAAAAATAAAACCATTCAGAAAAATTTATATAAGCAGGCAAGATGCCTCTGTAAGAAAATTTACTAATGATGAGGAAATTTCTGATGTTTTATTAAGGAGATACGATATAGAGACAGTTATACCAGGTAAATTATCACTAAATGAGCAAGCAGAACTATTTCATAACTCATATTTTATAATATCACCACATGGCGCTGGTTTAACAAATCTTATTTGGTGTCAAAACAAGGGAGGAGCATTATTAGAAATTTTTTCGTCAAAATTAGTCTCTAGCTATAGAGGCTTTGAATTGCATGCGAAAAGATTAAATTTCTTCTACGATTCGATAACTCTTAATGGCAGTACTAGAAATGAAAATGTAGTTGTTAATACTGATTTATTATGCGAAAAAATTGATGTAATGCTTGATAAATTAGATCAAAACTCACAATTAAACCAATAAAATAGAAAGTTTGATAGACAAGTAAAATATGAATAAACAAACAAATATTTCTCCCAAAATATCCATCATAACAGTCACCTTCAACTGTGCCGATGTTATTGAGGACAACATCAAATCGTGCCTGAATGAACCGGATACTGAAATCATCATGGTGGATAATCATTCTCAGGATGAAACAGCCAGGATTATAGAACCATACATCGGCAAAAAATTAAAGTTAATCAGGAATAAAACAAACAACGGTTTTACCGAAGGGAACAACATTGGAATACGTGCTGCAAATGGTCAATACATTATGTTCCTGAATCCCGATGCCAGTTTGCAACCCGGCACACTGCATAAAATGGCAGAATACCTTGATGAACATCCGGAAACAGGCGCTGTGGCGCCTTCTCTTTTATACCCTAACGGAACTTTACAAAACTATACACGCAGATTTCCAGCCCCCTGTGGTTTATGGGTAGAATCGTTTGTACCCCAAAGGTGGTGGAACCGATTTTCCTGTTATAGGAAATACACTTGTCAGGACATCTCATTCAGCACTCCACGGGAAGTTGAACAACCGGCTGGGGCTGCCATTATGTTTCGAAATCAATGGCTGCTGGATGAATATTATTTTAATTACGTATCGGATGTTGATCTTTGTAAAACCATTATCAAAGATGGCTATAACATAATACAACTACCACATATTCATATACTACATCATCAAAGCAAAGGTGGTACCGAAAACAGAGAGATTCGAACCATACTTGATTTAGACAACTATTACGGGATGCGGTACTACTTCAAAAAGCATCAGCAAACCATAGATTTGTTCTGCTATAACACATTGTTCGGAATTTCATTGTTTTTACGATTTTTCATCTCCTTATTTCAAGGAAAGAAACAAATAAAAAACAGATGGTTCAAATTAAGATATTTCATCTTCCCTGTAAATACCAGTAGTTTATATGACAATTTGTAAAAAGCCGCTCCTGGTTACCATATTGGTTCATTATAATGCACCCGATGAATGCGTTAGTATTGTAAATCAGCTGGCAAAAACAGAATACAGCAATCATGAAATTGTTGTTGTAGACAATCCTTCCACACCTGAAGTATTTGAGATTTTGAAACAACAACTCACTGACGATAAAATCCATGTGATTCAAAACCACAGCAACAGCGGGTATGGTGCAGGGATTAATTTTGGTGCAGAATATGCAAAGAAACTGGGAGCAAAATACTACCACATCATCAATACCGACACTTCTATAGTTAATGGCAATTACATTAGTAAAATCATAGAAGAATTTGACAGCACCTGCGATGCAGGCCTTATTGGGCCCGGTGTAATAACCCCATCCGGAGATGTTCAAAACACCATAATGCAACACACCTCCATTAAAAACGCCAAAAACTTTAAGAAAAACCAAAACTTCAAATCCATCACAGAAGCATATCCAAAGCTTTATCCTGTTGAAGTAATTAACGGAGTCTGTTTTATTGTAAAAGCCGAAGCATTTAAATTTATCAAAGGCTTTGATGAAGATTTCTTTATGTATGGCGAAGAACATGATTTTTGCGAAAGACTACATACGGCAGGTTATCAAGTTTATTATTGGTCTGGTTGTGCCATAAAACACTTTCATCAGCAATCTAATTGTTTCCTTTTTACATGGAGAGATGCGCTGGCCAGAATCAATCAGATACTCTATCTGCAAAAAAGAAACAGAGCTAAAGCAATTGTTTTAGCTCTGCTTTTTTCTGTAGCAACCACCTTTAAACGATTAAATAATAAGTATCAGTTTGAAATACCATACAAATCGGTAATAAAAGGATACTTAAATCCGGTAAAATTTAATAAGCAATTAAAAGATAAACATTAAAAAACCATGGAACAGATTTTAGAATTAATAAGGGGTACACTGTCAGTATCAAAACCTGATCTCCTGAGCATCATTATTTCTTTACTTTTGGCTACAGCAGTCTCCTTCGTTATATCTCAGGTATATAAATACACACATCGCGGATTAACTTTTGAGCTATCATTTATGACAACTCTAGTCGTTTTAGCTCCTATCGTATCAATTGTAATGCTATTTATCAGAGGCGACCTTGTTCTTTCATTGGGTTTAATTGGATCTCTGTCGATTATCCGATTCCGAACACCTATCAAAGATACCCGTGATATGGTATTCCTTTTTTGGGTAATTGCTGTAGGTTTGGGATGCGGTACTTATAACTGGACAATAGTTATCATTTCCTCAATCATCATCAGCATAATCATGTTTGCCTTACATTTTATAAGGTACGGGCAATCCTCCAATATTGACTATGTTCTGATCATCAGTGGAAATTCATTATATAACTTTGATTCAATCAGTTCAATAATAAAGAAGTACACAAAAGAGAATCAGATTCGTTCAAAAGAGTTGGAAGATGATTCATGGGAAATCATCTTTGAAATCAGATTTAACAAAATCTCAGGTAAAACAGCTGATGAGTTGATTAGCAGCTTAAAAGAATTAAAATCCATTGAAAAAGTTTCGCTGTTAGCTCCTCAAGTCGCTCTCCCGGTATAAAACAACCTACTTAAAATGACACATGACCTTTTAAATAACAGCCGGTTTGAATTAAAGTATCGAATCTCATATTTTACCTATTTGAAAATTCGCAATATGGTAAAAGCAAATATGAAAAAGGACAAATTTACAAGATCTTCCCAAAAGGCTGGTTATCTGGTTAGAAGCTTGTATTTTGATACCCATAGCTTAAGTGCGTATCACGAAAAAATGAGTGGTGACAATGAGAGAATTAAATTCCGAATCCGCACCTATCATGATCGTTTTACAGAAAATGCCCCCATACGGGTTGAATTGAAAGGGAGAAAGTCCGGTTTGGTAATAAAGAAAAGTGCTTTTATATCAACAGAAACATACCAACAATTTCTTATTAATAAGCATTGGCTTGAGAATGATCCTGTTCTGGAGGAGTTTGAAAGACTCATGCAAATTAAAAGTCTTGAACCGAAGGTTATTACACAGTATCGCAGGGAGGGCTACGAAACGCGTTATAAAGGTGACTTACGAATAACATTTGACCATAATGTTGAAAGTACACATGCGAATGAATTATTCCCAAATAAGGCTTTCTACAAAGAGCACCACCGAAATGCAATAATTATGGAGATAAAATTCAAGAAATCTCCTCCCAAATGGGTTCATCAATTAGTCCATATTTATGGATTAAAGGCTATAGCAAACAGTAAATTCACACAAGCCATACAGGTTTCCAGAAAAGATTTGCACCATCCCGGAGGCATTATTGTTGTAAGGTAATGCTATTCAGATACTAACTATTTAAATGATATCTATATCAATAGTTCGGTAATCTTTTTTATTTGCCTAATTATCAAACGTTTATAAACTTACTGTAACACCCTACAACCAACTGATAATAAGAGACTTACTTGTGTCTAATCCCGCTGAGCGGGTTCCGAAGAAACTAAATTAAAGTATCGGAATTTCACTGCGTTCAAACTTCGCTGTGCTCAGTATCTTAAATCTAATCCCGAATAACTCGGGAAAAGTCTAACGATCTATTGTAAATAAAACTGTTCAATGCAGGATAAATCTCTCACTTTTAAAAAAATATTTGCGGCTATTGGTTCTGTCTTGTTGTTATTTATAATTCTGATATTTGCAACTAGATATAACCCCATAATCGAATTTGACAACAATGAATTAGAGGCTGTTATTCGAAAAAAAATTAACAGACCTGAAGGTTTGATATACAGGACAAGTTTGCTTTCAATCATAGAACTTGATGCATCCAACAGTAATCTGAAAAATTTACGCGGAGTTGAACATCTTAGGAGATTAACCAATTTAAATCTGGAATATAATTCTGTTTCTGACCTCTCTCAGTTGTCACAACTCAGAATGCTTACTGCATTAAATCTTCGTAATAATGAAATATCGTGCCTCGTAACAATTGGATTTGAAGAATTAAAAGATCTGAATTTAAGAAGACTTGAATTAGGAAACAGCCCAAATACATCAGGGAAACTTAATGCAAATGCGATTACTGATATTTCGGTATTGGCTTCCTTTACATCATTAGAGCGACTAGGGCTTAATAACAATCTTATTTCAGATATAGCCCCTTTAAGACAATTAACAAACCTGAAACACTTAAACCTGAGAGAAAACAATGTTAAATCAATTTCAGCTCTTGAATTTCTCAGTAATTTAGAGTCCTTGAACCTGCATTCAAACATCAATATTGAAACCCTTGAACCATTATCAAATATTACAAATTTAAAAACTTTAATACTCCGAAATGTTCCGGTTGGAAATGACATCAGATATCTGAGAAAACTAACAAATTTAACCAGATTAAACATCAGAAACTGTAACATAAGCGAAACAACCGTTTTAGCAGAATTAATGTCTCAGGGAGCACTTCAGGATGATTGGGATAAAGGAATTAAGGCAAGTCTGGATATCAGAGATAATGTAATGCCTGAAATGGATTTCGATCCTTACGCCCCAATCAGACGATATTGGAATACAATTTTTTATGCTAGAAGAGGAGTACTGCCAATGGCAGTAAGCTCTCTGGAACCACCAGAATTCTCGCATAAAGGGGGATTTTTTAGCGAAGAATTCAATTTAATACTTTCTCATCCCGACCCTGAAGTTTCCATTTACTATACTCTGGATGGATCGATACCAGATCCCAATAATCTGGATGGAACAACTTATAAGTATAGAAACAGTTATCCTTGGTATCCATGGCATTCTTTCGGAGAAATCAAAACAGAGAAATTCATAACAAATAAATACTCTAATCCTATTAAAATATTAGACAGATCAAATAACTCGGATAAAATAACGCAAATATCCTCAACAATTCATCATGACCCTAAAGTATTCCCAGGATATATTCCTGAAACTCCTACAAAAAAAAGTATAGTAATTAGAGCTGTTGCTATTAGTAATCATCAAATCCCAAGTAAAATTGCAACTCACACCTATTTTATAAATAATAAAAAGGAGTCCGACCTATTAACTATATCAATTTCTGCTCAGGAAAGTGATTTATTTGATTATCATTATGGAATATATGTAGCTGGTATAGATTATTCAAATTGGAGAAAGGAAAACTTGCCCGGTAATAGATGGATGTGGCATGGAAATTATCATAGAAGAGGAAATTCTTGGGAAATACCTGCTAACATTGAGTTTTTTGATCCTATACATGAGATTGCTGTTATAAACCAATATGCAGGACTAAGAATTCACGGGGGATCCTCGAGAGCAGCTCCATTAAAGTCATTTAGACTATATTCAGATATTGAATACTATAAAACAGAAGGTTTTAATTATCAATTCTTTGAAGGCGTAAAGGATTGTAACTTTAAAAGATTAATATTAAGAAACTCCGGGTATGATAGAATCTGGTTTAAGGATGCTGCAATACAAAAAATAATTTCATCTTTAAATTTTGACACACAAGGATCAAGACCATCAAAACTTTATATTAATGGTGAATATTGGGGGATAATCAATATACGTGAGAGATATGATAAATACTATTTATCGAGAACTTACAATATAGATCCAGAAAAAATTGATTTATTAACAGGAAATGCAACCGTTAAAGAAGGTAGTGCGAACCATTATTTGGATATGATAGATTTTATAAAAAATAATGATCTATCTATTAGTAAGAACTACAATGAAGTAAAAAATCTAATGGATTTAGACAATTACAGAGATTACATTATAGCAAACATATATATTCAAAATATTGATTGGCCACAGTCAAATATTGATTATTGGCGTGTAAACAAAGTTTCAGACTCCATACCATCAAATAATTATAGCGACGGAAGGTGGCGATGGATGGTATTTGATACTGATAATGGTTTTGGTGTTTATTCTCTAGGTATATTGAGTGATAGCGTTTCTTATACTCATAACACTTTGGCGTATGCCACAAGGCCTAATAATTGGTCTACGTTGATTTCAAAAAACTTACTAAACAACCCAGACTTTAGAACTGATTTTATAATCAGGTTTACAGACTTACTTAATTCTGTATTTACGCCTAAATTCGTGAGTGAAACAATCCTTGAAATGAAGTCACTTTATGAACCTGAAATTCAAGACCATATAAAGCGATGGAATGCACCAAATGACATCGATGCATGGAATGAAAATATTGACATGCTTATTAAATTCGCAAACGAGCGTCCGTCATTCCAACGAGCACATATTATGGAACATTTTGATATAGAAAAAGAAATAAACGTAAACATAAACGTGTGTTGTTCAAAGAAAGGTTTTATAAGCATAAACACAATTGACATACATCCCTCTACCCCCGGCATTTCAGAAAATCCATACCCATGGAACGGAGTATATTTTAGCGAAATCCCCATAACAATAACCGCAATACCAGAACCAGGATACAAGTTTCATAAATGGAAGGAAATTGACAGCAATCAAAGAGAGTTGAAAATAACCCCCAATGACGATATAGAACTCACTGCCATTTTTATTAGAGCTGAGAATTAATTGCATCAACAACAAGGAGAATCCGCCCCGAAGGAGCAGTTTAATCTACCCCAACGGCACCGCCTTGGGAAGCAATAAATAATATAAAATTATTAAGCTGCCCTTTCAGGGCGCAAAAATTCAATATATCCCATATGCCCGGGGGCGATGCCCCGGGCGATAATAAATAAGGCTTTCAGCCTTGCCCGAAAATCGCCCCAACGGGGCAGCTCAATCTACCCCAACGGCAGAGCCTTGGGGAAAGATAGACGCCTTGGAGAATAAAATGCCCCGACCGATAATAAATAAGGCTTTCAGCCTTAATGCCCAGCGATATAGCCTTGGGCAGAATCGCCCCAACGAGGCAGCTCATTCCACCCCAACGGCACCGCCTTGGGAATCAATTTTGGGGATTGCGGGCGTCGTACCTGTCTGCCGTTACAAAAGCTGATGCGGGGCAGTCCCGCATGTGCGGCATCAAGTAACCACTATACTCCCAAATATTTTATACATAATGTTGTGCCGTCGTACATTTTTCAGTCTCAGTCCAAATCAAGTATTATCACTATACTTTCTTTGACTTTATCAATCAACTCAGTAGGTAAATTACCAACCTTTTTTATCAACCGATTATTATCAATTGAACGTATCTGGTCAATCATAATATCGCAGTTTTCATGCAGATTAGCCATTCCTTTTTTCAAATGAACTCTCAGTATATCTGCTTCTTTCTCAACATTTGTGGTAATTGGGCAAATTATCGTTGAAGGATGTGGAATCTTGTTTAACAAATCGGTTTGGATAACTAAAACAGGTCTTGTTTTTCCAGGCTCTGTCCCAATTTGAGGGTTCAAGTCAGCAATCCAAATTTCAAATCGTTTAATCGACATAATCAACCCTTTCGAAATCTTTTAGTACGCTTAATGATTCATTTTTTACTAAATCAGAATCTCGTTTGAGTTGTTTTTCAAGTATCTGTCTTTTTTGAATCCGATTATAATAATCAATTGCTTCGTTAATATATCGGTTTCTCGGCTTTTTAATCCGTGCAAGAATATTTTCAGTCTCGCCGAATATAGAATCGTCAATTTTTAATGATACTGTTTTCATGGTATATCTAATTAGTATATCACAAATATATATCATATACATGTATTTGTCAAGGCAATTTTTATGCATTGTAAATTTTTGCGTGTTCGTTAAGGGATATGCATGCGGCACAACATAGATTTAGTACCTACGGCGCTATAGTGGCAACATACAGAATTTCCCTCTGGCTATTCCCCGCCCGCCCCAACGGGGCAGCTCAATCTACCCCAACGGTAGCGCCTTGGGAAGCAATAAATAATATAAAATTATTAAGCTGCCCTTTCAGGGCGCAAAAATTCAATATATCCCATATGCCCGGGGGCGATGCCCCGGGCCATAATAAATAAGGCTTTCAGCCTTGCAATCCCGCCCCAACGGGGCAGCTTAATTCACCCCAACGGCACCGCCTTGGGAAGCAATCGCCCCAAAGGGGCAGCCAACCACAAAGCTAAAAAAATACGAAAGATAGATAAAGAGCATTCTTCCACTCGCCATAATTATTATATTTGCGTAAAAAAGAACATAAAAATGGCAAATAAAGCATCGTTCCAAATTCCAGTCTCCGGTTTCCGGTCTCCAATTCCCGGTCTCCGATTTCCGGTCTCCGGTCTCCATATTCCGATTTCCAACTAAAACCATGCTTCAAAACCTCCTATACGAAAAAAACAACTACCTCACCCTCCTATTCTGGGTGGCCTTGGGTGTATTTGCCGGACCTTTGGTTTATGCACTAGTCCCATTACACATGTTCATTATTCAAAAAAAAGGAGAATGGCTATGGTTGCTATTGGGCTTTTGGCTCATATTAACTTTGAGCGATAGTCGTAAAATAATGTTTTCATTCGCTGAAACAATAAAACCATTGGTTCTTATCACGTTGGCCTTTTTACTTTACACAAACACAAATCACCCGAAATCATCATTTTATAAACCATTCATTCCATTTTTCATCATTGCATTCTACTCCTTGGTGGAGAGCCCGAGGCTTACAACTGGATTTCAAAAAACTCTTTCCTATTTGATCTTTTTAGCAACCATTCCTGGCATAGTCAATCTATTAATCAATGATCAGCGAGATCGGTTTCTAACACATCTGGTTTACCTGGGAACAATACTACTTGGAGTCGGTCTGGTTCTGAGAGTAATAAACCCGGGTTTTGTTTTGTTCGCTGGCGAAAGATACTCCGGCCTCCTTGGAAACCCAAATGCCATAGGTATTTATGGATTTGTCTTTCTCGCTCTTTTTACAACAATAAAGCATTATCATCAACAATTATTTTCAAATAAAGAAACAATAATCATTTATTCAATAATCGCCCTTTCTCAGATTTTTGCAGGATCCAGGGGTGGCATCTTTGCTTGTTTAATCTTTATGCTGGCATGGGTCCTTTTTCGTAAAAGTGCCGTAATGGCATTTATTTCAATGACTGTAATTTTCTTTTCATCAACCTTGGTGATGAATAATTTTGTGGAAGTTGTAACTTATTTGGGTCTAACTGATTATTTTCGTCTGGAGACACTTGAAACTGGTTCAGGAAGAATTTACGTAACCGAATTAGCCTGGCAATACATACATCAAAATTTCTGGTTTAGCAAAGGATTTGCATACAATGAACACATTTTATCCATACACCAATTATCTCTTGCATCAAAAGGGCATGTAGGTAATTTCCATAACAGTTGGTTAACAATATGGATTGATACAGGACTCATTGGTTTGTTGTTGTTCTCTATTGGATGGATAACAAACTTCATAAAAGCATCGAGGTATTCCAACATGATATGGGCTCTCTTTTTTGGTATGCTGATATCAGTTTCGGTTGAATCCTGGTTGATTGCATCCTTAAATCCATTCACAATTGTCGCTGTCATCATTCTTACAATGATGAGCAATCCCAACTTTTATGCATATAATGAAAATGAATTCATAGAGCAGGATTAGAATATGAGAGCATTATTTCTATATACAGAACTTTCCGGGTATTTTATGGCTTGTATAAATACCTTATCAAAAAGAATAGCTGAGGTTCATATCGTGCGTTGGCCGGTTAATCGGGAAGCTCCCTTTACATTTAGCTTTGCAGAAAATGTAAAAATCTACGAACGCAATGACTATTCCTCCCGGGATTTAATTGAATTAGCAAATAGTATTTCTCCTGATTTTATATTTACAAGCGGATGGATTGATAAGGGCTATCTTTCTGTCTGCAGGCAGTTCAAAAATAGAATTCCAACCATTATGGGCATGGACAATCAATGGCATGGCACCGCAAAGCAAAAGCTCATGTGTATGCTATCTTCCTTTACCATTCATCCCTATTTCAACCACATATGGGTTTCCGGAAGTCCCCAAAAAACCTACGCACAAAAGCTTGGCTTTAACAACGAAAGTATTCATACAGGAGTCTATTGTGCTGATGTAGATCTATTCTCTAATGAATCTTCTTATAGAATTGAAGCAGAAGAATTTCCAAAACGGTTGATATATGTTGGTCGTTACATAAAAGCTAAAGGCTTAGATTTATTGTTTGATGCATTTATTGAACTCCAAACAGAGGAGAATAATGACTGGGAATTATGGTGTGTAGGTACGGGAGACTTGTTTGACCAGGCTATAAAACATCCAAAAATCAAGCACTTTGGTTTTGTTCAACCTGGTGAACTTAAAACAATTTTACGTAAGGCAGGTGTTTTTGTTTTACCCAGTCGATTTGAACCTTGGGGAGTCGTTGTGCATGAAATGGCAGCTGCCGGTTTTCCTATGATCCTGTCTGATGCTGTTGGAAGTCATACACAGTTTTTAAAAAGCGAAACCAACGGCTTTCTCTTTGCAAATGAAGAAAAGACAGACCTAAAATCAGCCTTAAAAAAGATGATGACACTATCAGATAAAAGCCTAATAGAAATGGCCACAGCAAGTCACGAAATTGGCATTTCCTACACACCTAACATGTGGGTTGAGAAACTGTTGAAACATATAATCAAAAAATAAATATTCTCGGCACAGGCCACCGGTCGCCCGGTAATCACCTCCAACATCTCCTCCATGCCGGAGGTAGCCGGCAATGGTGCATGTTTTGTAAATCCTTACGATGAAAATGATATGAGGGAAGGAGTATTAAAAATCATCAATAATAAGGATTACAGAGAAACCCTCATCAAAAACGGATTAAATAATACAGAACGCTTTCAACCAGCAGAAGTCGCCGCCCAATACGCCGCCATTTATGAAGAGATTTACAGCAGCATCAAATAGTTAAAAAGAAACCAACTATTATAACAAAACAATCAAACATATATATTCAAACCTGTTGCAGGTTGAAAAGGGGAAAATAGTTTTGATGTCAGAAAAAATACCAAACTATTTTAGTCATCGACTACCTGAAATTTTTAAATTAATCCAAACTTAAAAAAGAGAATCAATTCTCTGAGAAAAGGACCTTTATTACGTTACCGTAGCTAATAACTTGTATTCCGGACTTAATTAAAAGACACTTACCACACTTTTTACAAAAACAAAATATGTTTAGCACCTACGGCGCTAAAGCTGTAATGTTATGATAACGGGTAAATCTAAACTGACATTAGAATAAGATAATACCCGGTTGCAAGGTTTTACACATGCAAAACATGTGAAATTATCATATTTTCCATATAAGTAAAACTTCCGCATATTTGAATTAAGTTTTACCTATAAAGCTATATGTACAGATAACGAAGTAAAAAGTCACAAAAACAATACACTATTTAATTCCCGTAATTCTGGGTTATTAACAAACGCTTTTGCTTCATTCCATGAAGCATGACACATAACAGAGAATTCATCCTGATTTAAAGCGGCTAAAGACTCAACAGCATTTGTAAAACACTCAGGATTGCTCAGATCAAGATCAAATCCCGCTTTCTTCGCTTCCAATCCTTTCCATGGTGTACGATTACTAATTATAACCGGTCTTCCCGCCATAAAACTTTCCAATATTGAATATCCAAAGTTTTCACCCCGCGTTGGCATAAATAAACAGTCATAACTTGCCAGCAAATCCAATACCCTATTTCCTTCTGCAATGCCTTTATGAGTGATAACTACATTAGAGGGTAGTGAGTTTAGAACCTCCAAACATTTCTCCCAATATTCAAGGTCATAAAGAGGTCCATACAAATCAAGTACAACTTTTGCCATTTTCACCTCTTTAAGACATTCCAAGGCAAATAATGTATTCTTCTCAGGAGAAATCCTTGCCAGCGAAATCATCTTTAACTCACCCTCCTTCTTGATTTTATCAATCAAATTAGGAAAGTTCTTAACAGGTAAATGAGGTGCTAACATTACCTTTGTTTTTTCGCCAAAAACATTTTTAACGTCTATCTCTTCCTGCTCGCTGGTTGCGTGAAAAACAACATTTTTATACAAGCCGGCTATATGGGCAATGTATAGGAATAACCTTTTTTTCCATCCCTTTATTCGAATGGCTGTAGGAGCCAGCATTCCATAAGTCCCCAATATAATTTTATCATTAAAAGCAGTATTTCTTAAAAGAATTAATGGCAAAATTGAGAACTTATAGGAATAGATTCCATTGATATAAATGCGATCCGGATTTACCTCTTTAAACAACTCTCGGTATCTGTTAAAAGAAACCTCCTTTTCAGGAAAATAATAAACAAACTCACCTGAACTCATTTCAGTCCATTCATTCCGCTGTATCCCTTCATACGGCTCACTCTCCTGAAAATCACAGTCTCTTGTAAGAATATAAAAATCAAATTCATCACGCAGATGGCTAACTAAATTAGCGAATGCTCGTTGCCCTCCCCCCGCCTTATACCCCGGCAGGTACCAATCGATGAACACCAATATGCGAAGTTTTTTGTTTTTTGTCATAGCTCTACAAAGATAGAAAAATATCAGTGAGCAGTGAGCAGTTAGCAGTTAGCAGTTAGCAGTTAACAGTTGAGGCGTCCTGATATTGGTTGACTTTTTGAGTGATTAATATTCATAAGTTTTGCTAAAAAAAAAGAGTGCCTTGTCTGACATTTGAATTATTTT
>NZ_SLWK01000010.1 GCF_004345615.1 Natronoflexus pectinivorans | reverse complement strand
TGTGTGAATCTGTGTATGAAAACATTCATATAGAACGAGTTAATGGTACAATCAAAAATGAATATCTTTGTAATTTCCGTATCAAGAACCTCTCACAATGTCAAAGAACGTTGAAAAAGGCGGTTGACGCCTATAATGTTGGTCGTCCTCATGAAAAATTGGACTTCAAAACTCCTGCCGACTTTGAAAAAAGTTTGTTTGAAACTCCTTTTTCTGAGCGACCTTTAGTTAACATATTTTCAAATCAAAACAAAAAAAATAATTCAAATGTCAGACAAGGCACTCTTTTTTTTTAGCAAAACTTATGAATATTAATCACTCAAAAAGTCAACCAATATCAGGACGCCTCATCCTCCGTTCACCGTTCACCGTTCACCGTTCACCGTTCACCGGTTTCCGTTCTCCGACTTCATCAGCGATATCTCGTTTGCTTTAATGAGGGCTGTGACTTTGGTTCCGGTTTTGAGTTCAAGTGCTTTTACCGACCTTGTGGTGATGGCAGAATAGATGGTGTGTCGGCCAAATGTCAACTGGATTATACTTAAGAGCTCTCCATAGTTAATGGTTTTAACTGTACAGGGCAACTTGTTGCGAAGACTTATTTTTCCTGATAAATCAACGGCCAGAGATAGTTCCGATTCTTTAAATGCTGCTGAAACTGATGCTCCTATGGTTAACCATTCCGGTAATTTGTCTTCATCCACAAGCAGGGTCGATAGCGGGCAACTGTCCGATTCTAAATCGACCAGTACCACTCCTCCTGATGCGGTGATGTTTTTAATGATGGCGGGTATTTTGTTCATGGTGGTCTCTTTTTTGTGTCATTGTTCGACTGAATTGCCGGGTGTTTCAAATCCATATTTCTCGAGAATTGTGACGGCTGCGGGTGACGTTATGAATTTTGAGAACTGCTGTGCAGTTTTGTTGTTTGCGGCACGGTTTAGTATTACAAATCCTTGATGAAGTGGCTTGTGCGTGGTGTCATCAATTAAAAAATAACGTCCTCGATTTTGCATATTGGGCGCAAGAGCCAGGGAGAGTGCTAAAATTCCCACCTGTGCATTACCGGTGAGGCAAAACTGAGCTGCTTGCGCAATGTTTTCGCCAAATATCAAACGTTGTTTAATCTGGTCGTAAATTCCATAGTGGGAGAGGGTTTCAACCGCTCGTTCGCCGTATGGTGCATGAGAGGGGTTTGCGATGGCAATTCGGGCACGCGGGTTTTCTGCCAAAACTTCAACTCCTTGACTCACATCTAATGAGCTGCTCCATAAAACGATTCTTCCAATGGCGTACATAATTGGTTCATCTGTTGTCAGTCCGGCTTCAAAAAGTTTTTGCGGATAACTGATGTCGGCAGAGAAATAGATGTCATAAGGTGCACCGCCGTTAATAATTTGTGTAAAAACGTTTCCCGAAGAGCCATAAATGACCTCAATGTAGGCGTTTTTATGTGCTTTCTTGAATTCCGAAACGATTTCATCCATGGCAAAACGTAAATCTGCCGCGGCAGCGATTCTTGTCTTTTGTGCAAATGAGGCTATGCTTACTACTACAACCATCAACCATAGGAATAATCTTTTCATAGTCTTTTATTTATTGTAAATCTGTTATTTAAACCTGTCATCCGATTTCAATAAGTTCTCCGGCAAATTATTGTATTGTTTCATCCATCCGTCTTCTGCATGCGTTCTGTTGTCAAATTTTGGGATAAATGGCTTTATATCCAGCAATGGTGTTTCGTTTAGCATGTCCACTTGTTCAATATGGATGATGTTTTTTTCGATTTTAATGAGTTTTACCGTTGATATTCCAATGGCATTTGGCCTTTTGGGGGCTTTGGTGGCAAAAATCCCGTGGGGATTTTTGTCCATGAATGGAGTCGTCATCAATTCATAATTGGTTATTTTATGAAAATGATAAATGAGAGTAATGTGCGAAAAGCCATCCAGGTCTTTCAGTCCATCTTCAAACTTTGGCAAAAGTTCAACGTACCCTTTGCAGCCATCGGCTGCAATAGGCTGTATTGGCATGTTCTCGATGCTGGTGAAGGGAGTAAATATTTTTCCTATGGGATAAAACTGTATGGATTCCATTGTTTAATTATTTAAATTTCGATATCAACTAAAACATATAACGCAAATTAAAAAAAATCAAAAAGCAATTTCGGTGTTGAGTTTTTTAATCAGTGATTTTATATGCGATTCAATATATTGGAACTCTTTTAGTATCCGTTTTCCGTATGGGGTTAAGACAGCACCTCCGCCATTGGCTCCACCTCGTTGTTTTGCGACCAATGGTTCCGGTGCAACGCGATTCATTTCATCAATCATGTTCCAGGCGTGTTGGTACGATATACTCAGATGCTTTGCTGCGCCGCTAAGGCTTCCGTGCGATGCGATTTCTTGTAAAAGAGAGGTTTTGGAGTTGCTTAAAAAAGCAACTCCGTTCCTTTTTATGTTGATATTGCATTGAATATCTACCATAACTATTTGCAGCCACAGCCGCATTTATTGTCTGACTCCTCTTTTTTACATTCACAGGGAATTCCGATAATCACCTCTGTTGATTTTATAACAGCAACGGCATCTTTCCCTACTTCTAACTCCAAATCGGCAATGGCATCTTTGGAAATAATGGCGGAAATGATGTTGTCATTTCCTAAATCTATCATCACTTTTGAGGTGATTAGTCCTTCTTCTATTTTCAGGACTTTTCCTTTGAGTTGATTTCTTGCGCTTAGTTTCATGTATATATTATTTGTTTATAAATGGTTACATGGGACTCGTTTCATATAATATGTTAATTTATTCATTTATCCAGTCTTCTTCAATTTGGCTCAGCGAGGTTCGCATCAAAACCACCGGGTTTTCGGTTAATGTACTTGAATTCTCGTGGAGCAATTGGTTGTATATGTCCATTAATTCAATCTCTTTTATTGGCGTTTTATAAGTTTCTGCCTGTTCTTTTACTCTGGAGAGTATTTCATCGCAAAACTCGTCGGATATCTCAATTTGCAGATTTTTAAAGAAATGAATAATGCTGTTTCTGCCGCTGTGTTTTCCAAAAACAAAGGGCGTTTCTTCACGTCCGATGGATTCGGCATGAATCAGTTGGTATGAATTTCGGTCGCGAATGATTGAAGCGGTATGGATTCCGCTTTCGTGCGTTAAAACCAGGTTCCCGGTGATGGGTTTTGACGGATGTATGGGGCGGTTTGAGGTTTTGGCAACCATCTCGCTCAGTTGAGAGAAAAGGGTGGTATCCAGTTCGCAACTTATTTTTTCTCCAACTTCGAAAGCCATTGCCACCTCTTCAAGAGCGCCGTTTCCGGCTCTCTCACCAAGTCCGTTAACGGTTACGCTAAAACTTTGCACGCCGGCATCGTAAGCTGATAGAATATTGGCTGTTGCCAATCCCAAATCGTTGTGAGCATGAAATTCGAAGGGGATGCTGCCGTGGGTTTTAATAATGGATGAAAATAACTGAGAGGTTTGTTTTGGCGTTAGTGTTCCCACTGTGTCAGCAATTCTGATGCGTGCAGCACCATATTTTTCTGCTGCATCAATGAATTCGTTCAGGAAGGATGTTTCGCAACGCGAACCATCCTGTGCTCCCACAGTTACAAATGGGAACAAATCCAAGGCACGGGCTAATAGTTCTTTAATATTCTTCATCACCCAAACCCGGTTTCTATTCATGCTGTTAAGAAGAATATCTGATACCGGAAAAGAGATGTGTACTCCGTCGGTTCCGCAGCGTGATGCAGCCAGAATATCGTCAATGGATGCGCGACACCAAGCAGTGGTGATAAAGCCAAACCCGGAAGAACAGAGATACCTTATTTCGTTGATTTCTTTGTTTCCCATGGCCGGGGTTCCAATTTCCACTTCAGTGATTCCCGTTCTGTCAAGTAAATGGCATATGGCCATTTTTTCAGCCAAATCGAAAACCACTCCGGGAGCTTGTTCACCATCCCTCAGAGTAGTGTCAATAAAGTGTGGAGTTTTTACCTTTGCCATACATCTGTTTTTTTATAGAAACCTTCGCGGTTTATCCCGGAATGCTTGTTTGTCAGCGCTTGATAAAAAGCATCACTACCAATCTCTGCCATGAAAACAGAGCCGGAATAATTAACCGCGAAGGTAATTTTGGGTTAATCTGGCCTTTTCTTTTTGATATTAATTGGATATGAGATACTTCTCGCAAGCCTCTCCTTCTTCCAGTGAATCCAGTATTTCGTCTATGGCTTCCTCGTTTTCAACTTTCCCGTACCAAAAATTATTCGGATGGATAACAATCACCGGTCCTTCGGTACATACATTTAAGCATCCGGTGGTGGATACCGCTACATCAAGACCGCGGTCGGTTGCTTCTTCGGTGATGTATTGCAACAAGTTGGTTGCACCTTTTTTATTGCATGCACCTTGTGCATCGCCTGCAACTCTGAAAGAATTACATACAAGAATGTGGAATTCAGGTTTTTTCATTGTAGAGAGATTTTTTAATGTTGTATGTTTAAAGTTAAAAGTTTAAGGTTTGAAGTTTTAAGTTTTAAGTTCTATGTTTAAGGTTCAAGGTTTTAAATTTAGAATTTAGTTAATCATACTCTGATAACTGATGATTGCTCACTACTCACTGCTCACTGCTCACTGCCCACTGTGAACACTGCTCACTGTCCTTAAGCACAACCCTGTGCATTCCCTTTGCAGTTGCTGCCGCATCGGAAGGCGTCTTGTTTGGCAATGCTTCGTATGGGTTTATGGTTATAAATGCCGTCTAATCCTTCGTCAATAAGTCCGGTCATTTCTATGATTCGTGTTCCGCAGCTGTTGATGATGACCTTAGGATTTTCGCCAACTCCTGAAACCAGTAAGGCACGGCAATCTTTCATTAATTTGGCCATATCCAGCCATCTATTGTCTCCGGTTCCTGTGGGTGGAGCCGCTCTCTCTTCTACAAACTGAAAGCCTTTTGGCGACTGGCGGTAGATGTAGAATGATTTGGCCTCTCCAAGGTGCATGTTAACCAGCAACCCCTCACGGGTTGCGACTGCAACATAAGGCCTTTCCTGTTCGGTAAAGGGTTCTCTTTTTGCAAATTCTTTCAACATAACATGGGTGTCTTTTAAATCTTTTCCTAATAAACCTGCGGCATCGGCTCTGCATCTTGAGCAATGCGACATCAATTCAATATGTTCCGATACCTGCATGCGGGTTTTAAATACCATTTTTGAATCGGGCTGCTTCAGGTTTTCGAATTCTGTCCCTTTTGTAGCTATCATGGGAATGCAGTTGAAAACATCTGCTCCCAAATCGGCACATACACGAGCCACTTCAACTATATGTTCGTCGTTTATCCCGGGCATAATCACTGAGTTTATTTTTACAATGATTCCTTTCTCTTTTAATGCAGGGATACATTTTAGCTGTTGTTCAAGTAATACTTTTGCGCCTTCAATCCCGCGATAAACTTTCTTGTTGAACCTTACCCATTTATAAACACTTGCAGTGATGGCCGGGTCAATGGCATTGATGGTGATTGTGACATGCGATACGCCAACCTGGGCCAATTTGTCGATGTGTGGAAATAGATTTAAGCCATTGGTTGATACGCAAAACAGCTTGTCCGGATAGGCGGATTTGATTCGCTCCATCGTCTCCAAAGTCTCTTCGGCATTGGCAAAAGGGTCACCGGGGCCGGCAATTCCTACAACGGATAGATTATCCAGTTTATCGTGCAGCGCTCTGAAATATTCAAATGCCTGAAAAGGTTTCAGTACAGTTGATGTAACTCCTGGGCGGCTTTCGTTTACGCAATCGAATTGGCGGTTGCAGTAATTACACTGAATATTGCAGCTTGGGGCAACCGGCAAGTGTACCCTGGCATGGGAATGCTTTGCTTCCTTATCGAAACAGGGGTGGGCGGCGATGGTATTGGTTTCTTTTGTCATGACATTTAATGTTTAAAGTTTTATGTTTTAAGTTCTATGTTCAACTTCAAACCTTGAACATAAAACCTCAAACTTATATATACTTATACCCAACCGGGCTGTTCTCCTGTTTATATTCTATAAGCGCATTTACTATGCGGTCAAAAAGTTCTTGAGTGCCGCGATATCCAATGTGGTGCATGCGCGAAGCTCCAAATCTGTCGTGTATTGGAAATCCAACCCGCACCAATGGGATTTCCATTTCACGGGCTATGTAATATCCTTTGCTGTTACCAATCATGATATCGGGTTTGAGTTCCTGCATCATTTCACGCATGGTGGCAAAATCGGAACCGTCGGCGTATATTGTTTCATCGTTTGGTCCTGTTATTTCGTTCATAGCGCTTTTTAGTACACCGCTGGAAGCTCCGGAGGCTACCAGCACGGGAACAATCCCAATCTCCTTCAGAAAAGCGGATGTGGCAATAACAAAATCTTCTTCTCCGTAAACCACAGCACGTTTGCCGAATACATATTTATGGGCATCCACGTAAGCATCTATCAACCTGCCGCGCTCTTTAACGTGTTTTTCGGGAACTGGTGATTCAGAGAATTCAGACAGTACATTCATGAATTTGTCAGAAGCATCAATTCCAATTGGCATGTTTAACTGATGGTTGGAAACCGACATTTTTTGTTGTAACCATTCTCCGGCGCTGTGAATGGCACCGTGCATGTTTTTTCCTCCACGATTAAAAACTGTTCCAAATTCGATGGTGGCTTTTGCAGAGCCGGTTTTCTCCAAATCTGTTATGGGTGTTCCTCCTGTGGGTATCAGTTGATATTCATGAGTGTGTACGTTGTCCAGAGTTTCCGAATAGTCGGGGAATATGGTGGCTTTAATGCCTAAATCGATGCATAATTCTTTGAGATACCTGATGTCGGCAGGGGTAACGAACCCCGGGAACAGATTGATGTGCTCTTCTTTTTTTGCCTGCATGGCAAATCGGGCTACGGCCGCAATAGCGGCCTGATGGAATCCGTTCATGTGGGTTCCGCAATAACTGGGCGTAGCCACATTGAAGAAAAGAGGCTGACCTCCGTTATTCATCTGCTCAGAGTAATCTCTCACAAGTGCATCCACATCTTCTCCAATGGTTTCGCTCAGACAAGTGGAGGCAATTCCAATGACTGCGGGACGGTACTGTTCAATGATATTGTTGATGCCGGTTACAAAATTCTGACCTCCTCCAAAAACTGCCGCTTCTTCACTGAAGTTGGTGGAAGCAATATCTACGGGTTCTTTGTAATGACTAATCATGTACCTGCGAATGTAAGTGCTGCAACCCTGCGACCCATGGATGAGTGGTACGCAACCCTCGATGCCTTTAAATACCAGCGATGCACCCAATGGAGCACACAACTTACATGCATTCCGGGTGGAAGAAGTTGCTTTGTTTATGGAGTTTAAAGTTATCATGGCGTTTTAGGTTCTAAGTTTGATGTTTAAGGTTCTATGTTCTATGTTCAAGGTTCTATGTTCAAAGTTTATAGTTTTTAGTTGATGGTTTTGTTATCGGGTGAATTTCCAAACGGGACTCATGATGGTTGCGTGTATTTCTTTGGCGAAATTCATCATGCCTTCGTATCCGGCCAGGGCTTCTTTTCGCTCGTGGTTATGGTCGCAAAACCCGATTCCGATTTTGTAGGCAATGGGGCGTTCTTTTACCCCTCCTATAAATACATCGGCTTGTTTCTCCTTTACAAAATTGGAAAGCTCAACAGGGTTGGAGTCGTCCACGATGATTGTATCTTCATCACTGAGTTTTTTAATGATTTCGTAATCGTCTGCATTGCCGGTTTGTGAGCCAACAACTACGGTTTTTACACCAATCAGTCGCAAAGCTTTAATGAGTGAAATGGCTTTGAAAGCACCGCCAACGTAGATGGCGGCTTTTTTCCCTTCCAATTGGTTTTTATACCATTGCAGAGACGGCATCAATTTGCCTATTTCATCTTTCACAATATCCTGTGCTTTGGCCATCAAGTCATCACTTTTGAAGAATTTTGCTACTTCGTATAAAGCATCGGACATGTCTTCAATACCAAAATAGGAGACCTGCATAAACGGGATGCCGTACTTCTCTTTCATCAGGCGGGCAAGATGCGACATAGAGCCTGAGCATTGTACCACATTTAGTGAGGCATTGTGCGCGTTGCGGATGTGGTCAACTCGTCCATCGCCTGTAATGGTGGCGTTGATATGAATGCCCATTTTTTTGTAATATTCGGTAAGAATCCACAACTCTCCGGCGAGGTTGAAATCTCCCAAAATGTTGATACTAAACCAGGGAGTTGGTAAATCAAGAGTTCCTACCAAGTTGAACAAGGCTTCGCAGGCTACTTTGTATCCATCTTTTTTTGACCCCTGAAATCCGGGAGCTTGCACCGGTAGAATTGGGATGTTTTTGTCCTGAGCCACTTGTTTACAAATTTTCTCCACATCATCCCCAATAATTCCAACAATACAGGTGGAGTAAACAAATGCTGCTTTGGGACTGTATTTGTCTATAAGTTCCACGAGCCCCTTGTAAAGTTTAGGTTCTCCTCCAAAAATGACCTCTTTCTCGCTCAGGTCGGTGGAAAAACTCATGCGGTGCAGCTCCGGACCTGAGGACATGGCTCCGCGGATGTCCCATGTGTATGCGGCACAGCCAATGGGTCCATGAATGATATGAAGCGCATCGGCAATGGGGTACAAAACTACCCTGGAACCGCAAAACACACAGGCCCGCTGACTTACACTCCCTGCAACGCTGGGTTTGTTGCAGTCCATCTTGCCGGTTTCAACTCCGGAACGGGCTACCTGCCTTTGACGTTGTGTGAGAATGTAATTGGCCATAGGTATAGTTAGTCTTTGCAAGAAAACGCCAAATACTTCGTTATGCTCGTCAGAAAAATACTCATTTACACAAGTTAGACTCCGTTTTTTCTGACTTCGCAAGCCTTGTCTTTGACTTTTTCTTATCAAAGACATGGAGATTCATATTGGTTTTTTCAAGCAATTGTTAATAATAGGTTCACTATAATAGATATAAATATTGTGCCATAGATTATGTGTTGTTTATAATCAGATGTTTAGAACTAGGGGGTGATTTGATGGTTTTTATCAAAAACTACTTTTTGGTAGATTTTGATGTTTGTTTCTACAAGAAGGTAGTTCGGAGGGCGGTTTTATTCTTGTTTTTGAACAGTTTCCTTTACTCTGATTACTTTCGTTTTTGGCATGTAGGACATTATTTAAAACGCCGCCGGGATAATTCCCGGCGGCGTTTTCAGGTAAAAGTAAAAAACGTGTTTTTATTGTTCTTTGTCTTTTTTCTTACAATGAACCAAATTTACATTTGAAGCTCGATTTTTTCTTCTGAACAGGTTCTGTCTTCGTGGTCGAGCAATGCTCCTAATATTTGTACCACAAGATTAGCAGCTCCCTGGTAGCCGGTTTTTGGCATGTAGTTGTGTCCTGAGCGGTCCATAATAGGGAAACCGAATCTTACAAAAGGGGTGTCCTCATCACGTGCGATGTATTTTCCGTATGTGTTGCCAATAAGCAGGTCAACTCCCTCTTGTTTAATCCACTGGTGCATCTGAAACATATCGGCTCTTTCGCCGCTTTTGAATTTGGCCTCAGGAACTTTTTCGAGAATCTCTTTCATTCGTGCATCGAAAAGTTTCCCGGGAGTTCCGGTTACAACGTAAACCGGACGCATATCAAGTGAAACCAGGAATTCCGTCAATGGAATCAGTGTGTCCGGGTCACCCCAGAGGGCAACTCGCCTTCCGTAAAGCAATCTTGCACTGTCGGCAATCAGGTCAACCAATCGTCCTCGCTCGTTAGTGATTTCATCTGGTACCGGAACATTTGCATGACGGCTCAAAGACATCAGAAAACGGTCGGTGGCTTTCAGTCCGATGGGGATGTCCACCATCTCAAATTTCACCTTACACTTATTCTCCAGAGTTTTGCAGGCATCTTCGGTGGAATATGGACCCATTCCTATGGAGAATTTGCTGTCGCCGGTGGCGGCCATATCCTCCAAGGTCGTTCCACCGTTGGGGTACATGTGGAATTTCCCGTCCATGGGAGCATCCAAAACGCCGGTTAAGTCAGGAAACATAATGGTTCGGGCTTCCAGAACTTTTGCCAATCTTTTAATCTCTGCCATATCGGATGGTTCCATCCAGCCTGCCACAAGGTTAACCACATTTTTCTTTTTGGGAGTGGCTGTGGAAAAAGACTTCACGAAAGAGGTTACCTGGTTGGCGTAACCGGTTACGTGGGTTCCCACGTAACTGGGAGTGTTGCAGTAAATGACGTGTTTCCCTTCGGGAACGACCCCGTCATCTTTTGCTTTTCCAATAATGGCCGTCATATCATCACCAATGGTTTCTGATAAACAGGTGGTATGTGCGGCAATAATATCAGGTTCGTACACCGTGAAAATGGTGTTAATGGATTGCACCAGGTTGGCAGTTCCTCCAAATACTGATGAACCTTCGGTGAATGAGCTTGTGGCAGCCATAACAGGTTCTTTGAAATGTCTCGTGAGAGCACTTCTGTGATAGGAGCAACAGCCTTGCGAACCGTGGCTGTGGGGAAGGCATTTATGCAGTCCCAGGGCTGCATACATGGCTCCCACCGGCTGACAGGTCTTGGCGGGATTAATGGTCAACGCCTGCCTGTCTATCTCTTTTGGGGTTGTGTGTCGTAATAACATAATTAATCAGGTTTAAGAATTAATGTGAAAAAGGGTGAAGGGTAAGAAGGTAAAAGGGTGAAAAGGAAGAAGGTAAAAGAGAGAGGGCGTAAGAAACAGAGCTGTCAGTCACGAGCTCCCCCCCCCTTAACCTAACAAGCATAAACAGCTTCAATCATCTCTTCTTTTTCCCATGGTGCTTTCACTTCTTTCCAAATGGATGTGGAAACCATCATGGCAATGTCGTTGTAAAAATTGATGGCTCCTTTAAATCCGGCGTATGGACCACCTGAATCATAGTTGTGTAACTGTTTTAGAGGTACTCCCATTTTTTGAACCACATATTTTTCTTTAACTCCGGCACAAAAAATGTCTGGTTGGTACATTTCAATCAGTTTGTCCATTTCGTAATGACTTAGGTCGTCAATAACAAGGGTTCCTTTTTCCATCTGAGGCATCAGGCCTTTGTAGTCATTGTACTCAAGGTCAACCTGCTTTTGAAGTTCCTCCAGTTTTTCTTTAGTCATACGCTCTTTGTAGCGTTTCTCGTCACGCTTAACTGTGATTTCTTCAATGTTCCGGCTATCAGCATCAATTTTAATAGAAGGTATAACACGACGTCCTTCGTAATCGTCGCGGTGACCGAACTCGTAACCGGCAGCAATGGTTTTGATTTCTAGCTCTTCAAATAAATCCTGATAATGGTGAGCTCTGGAACCTCCCACGAAAAGCATAGCTGATTTTCCGGTGGTTTTGGGTAATACAGCCTCTCTTGCTGCATTTACATCTTTCATCTCTTCGGCAATTACTTCCTCAACTTTGGCCTTCAGTTCGTCGTCCTCAAAATAGGCGGCGATTTTCCTAAGTGCTTTAGCTGTGGAGTCTGCACCAATCAGGTTTACCTTAATCCATGGAATTCCGAATGATGTTTCAAGCATCTCAGCCACATAGTTAATTGACCTGTGACACATAACCAGCGAAAGGTCTGCCGTATGAGCCTGTTCAAAAGATGAAATGGTTGAGTTTCCGGAGAATGTGGAAACCAGTTGGATACCACATTTTTCGAAAATTCTTTCAATTTCGAAGGCATCACCACCAATGTTGTATTCTCCCAACATGTTTATGCGGTATTTGGCACTTCCCACCATGGTGTCGTCATTGCCTATAAGGTTTCTGTAAAGCTCGTTGTTGGCAATGTGGTGACCAGCCGACTGTGAAACACCCCTGTATCCTTCGCAGGAGAAACCAAAGACGTTGATTTTGTTGTCAAACTCCTCCCTCATCTGTTCTGCCACTTTGTGCACGTCGTCACCAATTAATCCCACAGGGCAGGTGGAGAAAATGGCAACGGCTTTGGGATTAAAGAGTTCGACTGCCTCACGAACGGCCTGTTTTAGTTTATCTTCACCACCAAAAACGATGTTGGAGTCCTGCATATCTGTTGAAAAACAGTAAGGTATAAAGTTCTCATCCGCATCACTGGTGGTTGATGTTTGGTTTCTTCGGGTTAACCAGGAATAGAACCCGCATCCAATTGGTCCGTGAGTAATATTCACAATGTCTCTGGTGGGGCCTAAAACCACACCTTTACATCCTGCATAGGTACAACCTCTTTGGGTGATAATTCCAGGTATGGTTCGTATGTTGGCCTGAATTTCCGGGATGTTCTCAGGGTCGTTGTTGATGATGGCTTTGGCTCTTTTTTTTGCCACCTTATTGGGATATTTTTCTATCACCGTTTCCCTGAATTTAGCCAGGTCTTTTTTATTTTTCATTCCCATAATCGTGTCCTCCTTACTTTAGTCAAGCGTTAAATCTCCTGATTCTCCGTTACGAACCCTGATGGAATCAATGGTATTGACTACGAATATTTTTCCGTCGCCACTTTTACCGGTGTGATTGGCATCCATGATGGTTTTTACGGCTAAATCTTTTTTGTCGTCGGTTACAACCAAAGTTATCAATCGCTTTGACTTGAACCTCGGTGTATCGGAGATGAACTCGTGGAGCTGTGGATTAACCTCTTCGGCCTTTTCCAGGTCGCCGTGGCCTTTACCCCGCCCCAGTACCGCCATTGCAGTGAACGAAGGCAATCCTGCGTCCGAAAGAGCCATTTTGGTCTCCTGCATCTTGGCTATTCTTATGATGGCTAGTATTAGTTTCATGTAATTCAGTTTTCATTTTTAGTTTATTGTTGATGGTTTTTTAGTTTATGGTTTTTTAGTTTATGGTTGATAGTTAACTATAAACCCAGAACTCTAAACTCTAAACTTCAAAAGTTATTCCTTATATCCCGATGAGATGGTGTATGCCTCTTCTACCGGTGTAACGAATATTTTTCCATCACCAAACTGTCCGCCATCATCTGATCTCGCTGAATTCATAATGGTTTCAACAACAAAGTCTTTGTCTTTATCCTGAATTACCAGCATCAACATCTCCTTTGGTAGTTCATCGTAAGTAACTGTCCCTACTTTCAGTCCGCGTTGTTTTCCGCGACCAAAAACCGGAAGTTTTGTAACAGCCGGAAAACCGGCATCAAATAGTGCTTTAAGTACTGCCGGTGACTTTTCCGGACGTACGATGGCTCTTAGCATATACATAGTTGTGAGTTTTATTGGTTTTTAATTGTGATGAGTTTTGCAGTAAAACTGTTTTTACATCCTAACATTTCTCTTTCTTAATGTGAAAATCTAATCCTCTAATTTCTAATTGTCTGTTTAATTAAGGACTCCAAAATCAATAAGAAGTTTTTCCAGGTCGTCAATGGCAAGTGGAGTAGGAAGCACAAACATTTTGTTTTCATCAATTTTTCTGGCCAATTCGCGGTACTCGTCAGCCTGAACATGGTCGGGCGCGTGGTCGATGACTGTTTTTCTGTTAATCTCTGCATGCTGAACCATGTTGTCACGAGGTACAAAATGTATCATTTGTGTGCCAAGTTTTTTGGCAAACTCCTGAATCATATTGGCTTCGTTGTCCACTTTTCTGGAGTTGCAAATTAATCCTCCTAAGCGAACTTCACCGGCTTTTCCAAATTTTGCAATAGATTTGCAGATGTTGTTGGCAGCGTACATAGCCATCATTTCACCTGAACATACAATGTAAACTTCCTGTGCTTTTCCATCTCTGATGGGCATGGCGAAACCTCCGCAAACCACATCACCAAGTACATCATAAAATACGTAGTCCAGCTCTTTGTCATCATCATAAGCTCCAAGTTGTTCCAGAAGATTGATTGAAGTAATGATACCCCGGCCGGCACAACCAACACCGGGTTCAGGGCCTCCGGATTCTACACAACGGGTTTCACCAAATCCGGGTTTAAGTACATCTTCCAGCTCAATATCTTCCCCTTCGTCACGAAGCGTATCAAGAACAGTTTTCTGAGCAAGACCGTGAAGTAATAAACGGGTTGAATCTGCTTTTGGGTCGCAGCCTACAATCATTACTTTTTTTCCGAGTTCAACCAGTCCGGCCACTGTGTTTTGGGTAGTGGTACTTTTACCAATTCCTCCTTTTCCGTAAATAGCAATTTTTCTCATGGCATTTAAAGTTTAAGTTAGTTCTTTGGTTTGGGGTATTGAAATAAGTGTGCCGAACCATGCCATTTGCTTTTTAGGTTATGATTGGATTTGTGTATGTGTGTTGAAAATCAGGAGTTAAAAAAGAGTGAAGTTGCCTTGTTTTAATTAAGTTTAAATAAGGGGTGGCTCAGTTTCTTAACATTATGGTACCTATTGTAAGTGGAAACTACAAAAATGTAGGAATTTGGTGGTTCAGTTTTTATTGAAATTGCTTCTATAATAAAAAGATGTTGTTTAAGTTGTAGATATTCAGTTGTGTATGAGTTTAATTTGGTTGTAAATCAGGCTTTGGCCTGATTTATGATTTAGCATTCAATGTCGTTTAGTTAATGAAAAATTATAATCGCCTGCGCTCACCTTTATATTCCCCAAGGGGATGCCAATCCGCGCGTAAGGATTTCCCCCATGGGGGATTATGGGGAGCGGGAAGGAAAAATGCCTTAACTAAACGGCATTGATTTAGCATTTGAGGTTATATAAATCATCAGCTAAATATTTTTTTCAATCAACATCTAAACTCAATTGTTTATGGAAACTCAAACAATTACCGCTGATCAGGATTTTATAATTCTGGCACAAGAGACACTTAATGAAGCCAATCGTTTTTATTCAATCATTGAAAAAGCATTGAATGGATCATCTAAATTTAGTGACGACCTCAAATACAGTATGATTTTGATGACATTGGAGAAGTATTTTGTGGCTCTAATGGCTTGTTACGAAGAATTGCCTACCCACCATGTGCCATTGGGATTGTATCGGGAGGCCGAAGCTCTTGAAGCAGAGCTAACCGCATCCATGAAGCAAACTTGTATTTTGGTTGGAAAGTTTGAAGGAATTTGTTCCCTTGAGGATTTCGGATATCGTACACCTTCTCCTGCAGATTTAGCTGCCATGCTCGAAGGCATGGCAGAAATTAAGTCGTTAACGGAGAGAAGGGTTTTGGGATAATATTCCAATGTTTCTGCCTATATTTGTCGCTTAAATTTTTAACAGATACAGATTAATGATTTCAGTTGACGGATTGACAGTTGAGTTTGGTGGAACCACATTATTTAAGAACATTTCTTTCGCAATAAACGATCAGGATAAGATAGCCCTCATGGGCAAAAATGGAGCGGGCAAATCAACCTTGTTAAAGATTTTGGCAGGCGTACGTGAAGCCTCGTCGGGCAGAGTTACTGTGCCACAGGATGCTGAAGTTGCCTATTTGCCGCAGCATTTGATGACGGAAGACAATCGGACAGTTTTTGAGGAGACTGCTCAGGCTTTTGCACACATCAATGATATGCAGACTGAAATAGACGAGATCAATCACCAGCTTTCAATTCGTACCGATTATGAATCAGAAGAGTATTATGAGTTGATTGAGCGCGTTTCTCTCCTGAGTGAGAAATTTTATAGTATAGAGGAGGTCAACTACGAGTCCGAGGTGGAGAAAATTCTTGTTGGACTAGGGTTTTCCCGGAGTGATTTTAATCGTCCTACCACCGAGTTTAGTGGTGGTTGGCGAATGCGCATCGAACTGGCAAAAATATTGCTCAAAAATCCAGATCTCATTCTGTTGGATGAGCCAACCAATCATCTCGATATTGAGTCCATCCAATGGCTGGAAGATTTTTTGGTGAACAATGCAAAAGCGGTCATTGTCATTTCACACGATAAGGCTTTCGTAGACAATATTACCACCCGCACCATTGAGATTACCATGGGGCGTATTTACGATTATAAAGTGAATTATACCCAATACCTAGAATTGCGCAAGGAACGTCGTGAGCAGCAACAAAGACAATATGAGGAGCAGCAAAAAATGATTGCTGATAATAAGGTGTTTATTGAGCGGTTTAAAGGCACTTATTCCAAAACCAATCAGGTGCAAAGTCGGGTGAGAATGCTTGAAAAGCTGGAGCTTGTGGAGGTAGACCAGGAAGATAATTCGGCTCTTAGATTGAAATTCCCGCCATCGCCCAGATCCGGCAGTTACCCGGTAATTGTTGATGAGGTGACAAAAAGTTATGATGATCTGAATGTTTTTTCCAATGCTTCGCTCAGTCTGAAACGAGGAGAAAGAGTGGCCTTTGTTGGTCGCAATGGGGAAGGAAAATCTACGCTTGTGAAATGCATTATGGGAGAAACTGATTTTGAGGGGAAGCTCACCGTTGGGCACAACGTTAAGATTGGTTACTTTGCGCAGAATCAGGCATCCCTTCTCAATGAAGAACTTACGGTTTTTCAAACCATTGACGATGTGGCAGTGGGGGAGATCCGAACCAAAATTAAAGACCTCCTGGGTGCTTTTATGTTTGGTGGAGATGATATTCATAAAAAAGTGAAAGTGCTTTCTGGTGGAGAGCGTACCAGGCTGGCCATGATAAAACTCCTGCTGGAGCCGGTTAATTTGCTCATCTTGGATGAGCCAACCAATCATTTGGATATAAGAACAAAGGACATCTTGAAGAGCGCCCTAATGGATTTTGATGGAACACTTATACTGGTCTCTCATGACCGGGATTTTCTGGATGGGCTTGCAGAGAAAGTATATGAGTTTGGTAATAAACGCATAAAAGAGCACCTTGGGGATGTGCAAAGCTTCCTGACAAAGAAAAAGATGGACAATTTAAGAGAGGTTGAAAGGTTGGTGGCGAGGAATTGAAAGGTACGACGCTAAATCACCCCATCTTCATATCTGTGTTTTTGAGCGCGTTGCATTTTGCTACACGGAGAGCACAGAACTGTCACAGAGAATAAAAAACCTCAGTGCATCGCCATGAAAACTCCGTGCCCTCCGTGTAACTATACCATTATTTCACCACCAGCTTCTCGCTGAAAACCTCCCCGTTGTATGTAACAGTTACAATGTAGAGGCCTTTTTGCCAGCCGGAAGTATTTAGGGATAAGTAATTGTTTTCGATGTTTTTTTGTCTGGTTATGAGCTGTTGGCTTGCATTATATATTTCTATCGTTAAATTTAATGGTCTCTCTTTTATGTATATTGGGTTGATGTTAAGGTAAATAGTAACTTCCCCTGCGGTAGGATTCGGACTTATGGTAAATGTTGAGTTCACTGATATGGACTCATTCATGGTTGTCAGGTCAGTGTGTTTCTGTTCAGTGTCATCCGGAATGCTGTTTATAGGCAGCGTTCCGGCAATTATAAAGCCGGAACGAGTCAGGTAGTTACTCCATCCACATGTATTACCGGTTCTTACGCTTGCGCTGAAAGGCAGATCGTACCCGGTTATGTTTGCTGTTCTAACAGTAATTGAAGCAGAACCTTGTCCCCCGGTGATGGTACCTCCCGAAACAGTCCATTGATGCGAGAGATTTGTCCCCGGGTTAATACTAAAACTATATACCTGGTTGCTGCCAAATTTTATTCCATTGTTTGAAAAACCGAGAATAGACGTTGGAGTATCCGGAACCCCTGCCCGCACTTTTTGTTTTGGCAATAGAATCTCTCCACAATCCGTTGTTAGGGTAGCTCATATACTCTATAATTTATTTTTCAGTTGCCACATGGAACTCGCCAACCCAGTCATCCTCCTGTGTGAGAACTAGTTCTCATGGCTCGTTTCATCTCGTTTTGGTTTAGTTCACTTCAAATTCAACTTTGAATTTTTTCTGCGGTATGTCGAAATCCCAGAATGTAGCATCAAATGTAAATTCAACCACGTATTTCCCAGGGGGGAGAAATTCATTATTAGAATAATCAACTCGCCATCCTTCTGGAACGAGACTCTTTTCTTCATCTCCTGTCCAGCTTACTACAAGCAGATAGCTCTTATTGTGCGGTATGGAATATCCATAGATATCAATAACCTGAACCACAAGATTCAAGGGAGACCCTATTTTCTGACCATCCCCGGATGAATTTTTCACCAGGAAAAGCTGCCCGTCATAAGGCCTGAAATTGAGCAGGGATATGGCTTGGTCTGACAAATTTTTTATTTCCAGCCTGAACAATATATCCTTCCCTTCCTGAAAGGTGGTTGTTGACTCTCCTGCTGTATTCAGCAGCTGAAATTTCACTTCGACGGGATGGTTGGGTATGGCATCGTTTTTTGAGCATCCTGTACCCAGTGCGAAAACGAGAATTGGAATAAGTATTCCGATTCGCTTTAGTACCGTGTTATTTGTCATGGCTTTTTCATTAAAGTTTATATCAGTTTTACCGACATGATGTCTAGCAAATAAAGATTTAGCAACACAGAAAGAACAAAGTTCTTCGTAGGAGTAAACAGTAAAAAATCATTTAAACGATGATGTTAAATATACGAAAAGGTTGCGAATCAATTTTTTGTTTTTCAGTAGGTTATGTTGAGAGGAAAACACGAAGCTCTTTAAAAGAGCATAAGAATTCCTCTGTGTAACTCTGTGCTTACTCCGTGCTCTCTGTGTAGCGAATTCCTTATTTCACCACCAGCTTCTCGCTGAAAACCTCCCCGTTGTATGTAACAGTTACAATGTAGAGGCCTTTTTGCCAGCCAGCTGTGTTAATGGTATGTGAATTGCTGTTAATGTTTCTCTGATGGGTGATAAGCCGTTGATTCTGATCATGAACTTCGAATTCCCAGATTTGGGATGACATAGAATTCAAATCCTCACCAGAACTTAATTCCAATGAAACAGAAGTTTCACCAGTGGCAGGGTTTGGGTAAATTTTAACCTGCACAAGTGGGGCGAATCCAAAATAGATATTCTTTGTTACAGTACTCCATCCGCATTCTGCGAAATAGCTCAACCGGAATGTATAGCCACCAGAATAGTCTGTCGAAAACGGAAAGGTCTGTCCGCTGGCTAACCTGTTGGGAATACCGCTTTTTGGTGGAGCAATAATGGTCCACCTGTAATGCCCCGGATCAGGTGAAGGATTGTTTAAGTGGGCTTTAACTAAGTAATTGGTTAAGATTGTTCCGGAATGATAAGAATTCATTCCATCTATATCATACAGGAGAATTGCAGCGTTTTCATTCCCAACTCTGGAAATATTTTTACGAATCTCGAATGAGCTTCCACACATGCTGATGGTTGCTTTTACAAAATGTGAAGTGCTGAATTCGCCCGTACTTGAGACAGTTACCTGGGGTGTGTTTTGGCCGCTGATTACAGTCAGACTGTTGCTTGTGGTCCAGTTTATGGCATCTACAGAGGGAAGATTATTAATGGAATATGGAGCCTCATCGCAGATTGTGGTGGGGCCGGAGATAGCATATGCTAACTTATAGTATCTTCTATACGACATTTCATAAATAGAAGGCCCTTGTGTTGGATAATGTCTCATTAGAGGGGCACTACCCCACTTCGATTCATATTTTCCAGCTACAGTTTTTGATTTAATAGCAGAATGATCACCATTATAATAAAATATTTTTTCACCATTATTTTCGGTTGTCTCTACATAACTGCCATCAGTCCAATATTTCCAAACATTAGAATTCCCGTAACTATCATATTGGTTCATCCAAACTATTTCTGTATTTCCCTCCGACATATGCCATGCATAGTTATGACAATTGTATCTTTGGCTTGCAGGAGCCAGGACATTTTCTTCTCCGTAAGCCACTTTATATTGGTTCGTAGTTATCGTTATCCATTCAGTTGAACCTTCAGAGCGAATAAGGGTTTGTACCGGACTTCCGTTTGGCGTATATAAGGTTACATACTGTGCATTACAAAAGAATGTAAATGCCAGAATCCCAGTCAAAAATAAATATATCTTTTTCATCTGTTTATATTTTGTTTTTTATTTGTCAGATGGAACATCCATGAATAATCATTCGCCTGTGTGTCACTTTTACTAGACATGGATGTTTCCTGTTGATTCCTATTTAGAATTAACGAATCTTTTCCCATTATCTAAAATTATCTGCTTTACCTGCCTAAGTTCTTCTAATGTGTTCACAAAAAACATAGACGTTTCGAGAAACAGTTTTAATACATTATTTTCGGACACCTCTTTAACAAAAGGGGAATATTCCGAATTTAGAAGAGTTCTTCCGATAAGCATCCAGGAGGTGTAACTGCCAAGTTCACCGTGGACGCCTGCTTCTTGTCTTATACTGTCTTTCTCAAATATAATAGTTATTAAATCCTTTTTTTCATTATTACTTAATTGTGTGAGAAAATCAGATTGAGAAATCAGTAACTCTAACATTAATGGCTTGAACATATTATCTCCTCTGCAAACTGCATCAACAAGGGATATTCGTATTAACAACTCTTTTCCTGCGTCTTTACGTAAAAGCAATTCTTTATAAGCATTATTGCTATAAAAAACCGTTTCAAAGTCTTTTTGTGCATTCCTGCCCCCTATCTCATGTATAGGCTCCGAAGAAAACGGGTACTCCCACAAAGCTTGTATAACTGCCTGTGTGGACATTTTTTTTAATATCGTTATAGGAATTGCACAAGCATCAATTTTTTCCTGTGTGGAAGTCATCTCTTTCCATTGATTCATACAAGGACGAATGGGATAGTCATATGAATCATCCGGACGCGGCATATTCATATAGCTAATGAGCAAATCAAAACTCTCCTCGCAATAGTACCCGTTATTTGTATCTTCTTTTTCACAGGAGATAAAAAAGGCAAGTAAAATGGGAATAATATATGTTCGTATTGTTTTATTCATTAGTTTGAGTATTAATCATAGAAATTGTTTCCAACTGGTTATTGCTAATAGAATTATAGTTTGCAATAAAATCTTTTAACAATTGGTAGTTTTTATTTTCGGGGTTTATTTTATTTATTATTACTGAACTTAATAAAAGCGATGTCTTGATACCACTCATACCGTAAACATCAATATGCTCTATTTTTTTCCCATATTTTACAACAGTCATCTTTCTCAATTCTTTCTGCTTTTCTACACTCAATTGATTAATAAAAACGTCCGATGATAATAATAATTCTATGTACTCAAAATGTAAGACAGAACTATATTCTCCTTTTTCTATATACCCTTCTTTTTCTTGTATTTTCATTCGATCGTATATTTTCATAAGAGCGATTGTTCCATCCTCTCGTTCACTAAGTTCTCTCAATCCATTAAATTTTTCTATCATTAACGAGATTGCCATTCTCTCATCATTAAAGGCTGTGTACTCAAAAAATAATGGATATTTTATACATAATCTTGCAAGTTCATCAGTTGATATTCGTGCAAGAATGTCATTCGGTATTTGGACTATTTTCAATTGTTCTTCACTTGATATTATGCAAGTCCATTCCTCTGTTCCCGGCTTCACTGGGTAATCCCAGATTTGTCCGAAAACAAATACAGGATAGAACAACATAACTAAAAGCATTTTTTCTGTTTTCATAGTGTTAGATGTTAAGTAAATAAAAGAATTAAAACAAGAAGCTAAAATGCAATCAAGCCGAAAAGCACAACAAGAAAGCACCATTTAAACAATGATGTTAAATATACGAAAAGGTTGTGAAGTAATTTTGTGTTTTACAGCAGGTTGTGTTACACGGAGAACGCGTAGCTTTCAAAATAAAATAAAAATCCTCTGTGTAACTCTGTGTTTTTCCCAATATATCCTTGTATCCACCTTCTCGTAAAAGGTTTTTATTGTTTTCAGCCCTTGTTTTTAAGATTACTGAACTCTAATAAAATATGCCGTCAACCTTGATTCGTATACTGCTAACGGATCGACAGGATTAAGGCCAATTGTTAACTTACTTGATGATATACTTGTAACATACTGGTGGTTGTCAATCTTCAATAAATAGTGCCGCTGATCTTCATTGTTATTTGATTCTGAAGAAATTTCGTATGAATAAGAATACTCGTCATCGATAATACCAATATGGTCTTCAATATCACTAATTATCATAAGTCTTCCATCAGGATAGAAATGATAGATGATATTATTGCATGAGTAATCTTCCGTTCGGAGTTCCCGGCTGGTACTTGAAAAAACTTCTCCTTTCACCAATTTCCATTTCCCAACGATGTCATCATCCGAACCGATCACTGAATCTACTGGACATTTAAGGCTATCTGTCGCAATGTCATTCTTTTGACATCCACCAATTAGCAAGAAACAGAGAGCAATTGTTACCAACAGCGGATATGCTTGTTTGGAGATAATTCTATACTGGTGATTAATATTACAGGGATCGAAGCTCACAATATACCCAATTATATATTTAGCGGGTTGTTCATCCTTCTCACAACCAAAAGCCATTCTCAATCTAAAAAACAGTGCTTTCATAACGTTAGATGTTAAGAGAACAAAAGAAATAAAACCATGCAAAACAGTAAACCCAAATGAGAGTTGAGCCGAAAAACACAACAAGAAAGCACCATTTAAACAATGATGTTAAATATACGAAAAGGTTGCGAAGCAATTTTGTGTTTTACAGCAGATTGTGTTGCACGGAGAACACTGAGTTATCACGGAGATTTTGCATTCTCTGTGTTGCTCCGTGACTTCTCAGCGCCCTCTGTGTAACTATCTTTTTGGATATGGTCAGTTTTTCGTTCACCGCAGAAGAAAACAGGAGGGGTGCACCAGGAGATCAGTTGCTTCTTTCAATCATGAACATCTTAAACCACATCATGATTTCATTTACGTAGTCGGCTTGTTCGTAGCTTTGGCATTTTACGAGCAGGCCATTGATGGCTTCTTCAAATTCTTGTGGGGTAAAATAGATATCACGGCTTTTCAGCAGTTCCAGAAGTTCCGGAAAGGATTTGCAGCTGTTGCACTCTTTTCTCAGTTCCTGGTCTGCCTCGAAGCTGTGGATAAATTTAAGCGCGTGACCTATGGACATGGCTTTTATTTTTAGGTAATTGAGACGGTAATACTATATGTCTTTGATGAGAATAGAAAATCAGCGTAGCTAAAACGTCAAAGACAATGCTTGCGAAGTCAGAAAAAAACGGAGTTTAACTTGTGTAAATTAGTATTTTTCTGACGAGTATAACGCAGTATTTGGCGTTTTCTTGCAAAGACTAATTGTGGCATATGGCCGGCTCACAAGACGAACAATTAGAAAAACACGTTGGTGTTAATTCACTCATACACTCTTCCATCCCATAAATCGGAAGACACCGAATTCTCAGTAATTCCAGGTTTACCAGCAAATCGTTACCAACCGATTTGTAAACTGTGAATCCTTTATCGCTAAATACTTTCAGAGCCATTGGCGAAACTGCGGATGCAATTACGTTGAACACACCATTGGATTTGAGTTCGTCCAGCATTTCGCTGTATCCTGCCGGGTTTCCGGTTGATTCGTACCAGGTTACATGGTTGTCTTTGGTGTCGAAAACACAGATTGAACCTGAGTCGCTAAAGCCGTTTGCAATTGTGTACCTGCTTCGGGAACTGTCAATTACGGGAATAAATACTTTCATGATGTTTAGGTTTTTAAAGATTAATATTTGAGTTTAAATCTGCGACTTAATTGTTAACTACCGGTTAATGATATATTACAATAAAACAAACTGAGTGCCAAAAGATGTAATGTGCAGTATTGTAGCCGATTGGTGTTTTTCTGGTTTTGTAGGATACTACATTTATGTAGTATCCTATAGTTGTATTTCCCAAAATTTCATTGGTGGTTTGCATTCACCAAATCCTGTTTTGCTATACAATGCCATGGCATTGTTATTATCCTCACGTACTTCCAGGTTTACTTTACAACAACCCTCTTCCTTGGCAATGGCTGTGATTTCATTTAAAAGAGCTTTCCCCAATCCTTTGTTTTGATGTTTTTGGGTGACGATGATGTCGTGTATATTGATGTAATATGCTGCCCTGAAAGTAGAGTAGTTAATGAAACAGTTGGCCATCCCGGCAAACTCATCTTTTTGTGTTACAAAAAGAACAAAAGCCGACGGATGGTTTCCCAGTTCTTCCAGCAGTTTCTCTTTTTTATCTTCAGAAAAAGGCTCTCCACAACCCATTGGGTGCAGCATATATTCATTCAAAAGAGAGAAAAAAGCCTGCTGATGCTCCTTGTCGTCAAAATCGCAATGGATAAACTCAATATCTGTATTTTGCATCTATATTTGTTTTTTGAGGTTGTCTCAAATCGTAAACCCCATTATAATTAACCTCGAAATCCCTTGGTGACTTTAAACCTCCCACTTGGGGGAAGTTTGGAGGGGTGAAAGCGAGGCTGCTTACAATTTGTAAGTGTTTAGAGATTGTTGGAGTTTTCTGTTTAATCTTGTCTATCAGTCTAATGTCTAATCCCGCAATGCGGGACTTCGCTTTGCTCAGTATCTTACATCTAATATTCTAAAAGGCTACTGATCTATTGAGTATCTTGTCAAAGTTCTATCCGTCTGCTTTTCTGGATTTGAATCTTTTGGGGTCAATGTTGTATTTCTTAATTCTGATGCCCATCATCCTTTCTGTGATTCCCAGATTTTTTGCCGCTTTTACCATGTTGCCCTTTGTGGCAACCATGGCATCCATAATGAGTTGTTTTTCATGTTTTTCCAGAATGGTTTCCAAAGTGCCGGTTTCACTTGTTTTGCTTGACACAGCAGTTTGTAACGTAGGAGGCATGTTGTGAGCACGCAGCACGCCATCGTTACTTAATATACAAGCCCTTTCCAGGCAGTTTTCTAACTCTCTGATGTTTCCCGGCCAATGATATACCATTAGTAAGTCAATGGCCATGGAGGTGATTCGCTTAATGTTTTTACCGTGGAGTTTATTAAACTTATCAATAAAGTGATTCACTAAAACAGGGATGTCGTTTATTCTCTCCCGCAGGGGAGGAACATAAATAGGAAATACGTTTATCCGATAGTACAAATCCTCCCGAAACTCTCCTTTTTGAATCAATTCTTCCAGATTGCGGTTGGTGGCACAAATTATTCTTACATCTGTTTTAATGGTTTTGGTAGCTCCAACGCGTTCAATCTCTTTTTGCTGGATGACCCTCAATAGTTTTACTTGTGTTGAAAGCGGAATTTCTCCAAATTCATCAAGAAATAAGGTTCCTCCATCGGCTGCCTCGAAACGTCCGGCACGGGTAGCAATGGCTCCGGTAAATGCGCCCTTTTCGTGCCCGAAAAGTTCACTTTCGATTAAATTCTCCGGCAAAGCAGCGCAATTCACTTTTATAAAAGGCTTCTCTTTACGATGGCTGTTTTGATGAATGGCATCGGCAATCAGCTCTTTTCCAACACCGCTTTCTCCTCTTATAAGTACAGTGGCATCAGTGGCAGCCACGCTTTCAATCAGCGCAAATACATCGCTCATTTTACCGCTGTTGCCAATAATGTTGTCTGATTGTATCTGGTTGCTTAAGACGCCTTTTAAAGTTTGATTTTCGTTGAGCAGCTGTGCCATCTCTTCGGCATATTCCTGTTTGCGTCGCACAGCCCGACCAATCATGGAACCTACAATTTTAAGCAAGCGCACATCTTCGTCGAACAATATATGGCTTTTGCCATATATTTTATGAAAACTAAGCGTTCCGATGGTCTCATTTTTATACCGAATAGGAACACAAATAAAAGAAACATCTTCTCCATTTACCTTTAAAGGTGTGCGCATTCGGTTTAGGTAGCTTTCAGATTCTCCGGTTTTTTTTATTAGAACTGCTTTGCCGGTTTCAATCACTGTACCTATAATTCCTTCTCCCGGTAAATAATTGATGTCTTTCTTTTCTTCTTCCGAAACGCCATATAGACCTTCAATAAAAATTTGTCCGCTCTCTCTGTTGAAGATGGTGAGAATGATACGTTCAGCCAAAAGATGCTCTCCAAGTTGAGAGATGACATGATTCAGATTAATGTCCTTGTTTCCAAGGAGATCGCTGAACTCAACCAGTAGGTTGAGTTCTCGTGAACCATAGCAGTTGTCAAGATATGTTTCAGGGTTTCGTTTCATACATGACCAAATAATTGTTTTCTGTTTTATTTAGGGGTAAAGTTACTAAAAGGATATGTAAAAATAAAGAATACCCCTTTTTATATAGGGGTGTGTTTAGGATTATTATGCTATATTTGCAGAAGTAAATATGAAATTAAGGTGGTGTGTCGTTTTTTAACAGAAAATTAGAGCCAGAGCCTGTGGAAAATCTTACATTTTTGTAGAATGCTCATGAAAAATTACGTTTTGGTAATTTATTCTCTATGTTGAAAATGTATAGGTCGCTGATAGACAGGATTGTATTAAGAAGGGTGTCGCTTTTGCATATGGGTTGTTTTTTAAAAGAAACTCCTTTACAAAGGACTCAAAACATTTTGGATTATGGATGATAAAAATTTTAATTTGGATGGAACCATTACCATTTATTATAAGAATAAAATGTTATTGGATGAGGTGCAGTATAAATTGTTAAATCTTATACTTACCGATGGATCTATTGTGAATTCACAACGAGAGTTAAGTTTAAGCCGGACTAAAGCTATGGGGTTAATTAATCGGATGAATCGTTTGGCTCCTGAAATTGTGGTAGAATTTGATAAAAAAAAGGATGAAAGCTACATGCAGGTGAGCGATTTTGGGATGAAGTTGTTGAATTCATATGCGCAGAAGGAGTTTGAATTGTATATTTTCCTTAAAAAAGGAAACGCACATTTAAACTCTTCTTTTCATCACGCCCTAAAGTCCAGACAAGGTGCCAATAGTCAGGTTTGTGCCGGGTAGAGGCTGCCTCTTTTGTTTCTCTTCAATTATTTATAAGTTTTTTTTTATTAGTGGCTTTTTACTTCCTTGAATCGTCTTTTTATAGTTGTATTTAAATTAATTGTTCGTTAGTTTTTATACTTGCTTAATTATTAAGTGTTTATGGGTTTTTTTCTTGTGTTGTTCAATAGGCTGGTAATTAGGGTTTTACTTATGTGTGTTGTCTAATAATCTAGTCCCGAGATATTCGAGACTAACGGTCTGTTGAAAATATAATTTTGCATTTTATTTCGTTTTTTAACCTAAGTAACCGTATATTTGACCTTTAATTTATTGTTCAAGTTATATTCGGTGCAATGAAAAATTATTACTCATTATTGGTCGGGTTTTTTCTATTATTAAACCTTTTAATTGTTGAAAGCAGTGCAACCATAGGTGCTAACGGTATTCACGATCCTTCCACCATTATCAAGCATGAGGGTGTTTATCATGTTTTCGGAACCGGACATGGAGGAAATCCCGAACAAGGCGTACCTCTTGTATCATTGATTCATCTTACCTCCACAGATTTAATTCATTGGACAGAAGTAGAGCCTGTTTTTGAGTCCGGTACATGGCCGGAGTGGATAAATGATTATGTTTCTGATTTTGGCGGAATTTTTTGGGCTCCTGATATAATTTTTATGAATGGACTCTATCATTTGTATTACTCTGTTTCTATGGGTGATCGTCCTTGTGCAATTGGTTTAACTACCAGCCCTGACCTTAATAACTGGACAGACCGTGGAATGGTTATTTATTCTGATCATAGTAGTATTTATGGCTCCATAGATCCTGCTGTATTTGAAGATGCTGAAGGAGACTATTGGATGGTGTTTGGATCGCATTTAAGAGGTATTTGGATTACCGAAATAGATCCTGAAACAGGGAAACGACCCGAAAATGCTACATTAACAAATATAGCCGGAGGTGTTAATTGGATTGATTATGAAGCTTCTTATGTGATTTATCATGATGGGTTTTATTATTTGTTTTTTACGCAGGGAGCCTGTTGCCGTTTAATGGAAAGCACTTACAGGGTGTATATGGGTAGATCAACGAATCCAAAGGGACCATATTTGGATAAAAATGGGCTTAGCCTTCTTCAAGGAGGAAGAACGCTCTCTCTAGAAACTTCTGGAAGATATATTGGGCCCGGGCATTATGGATTGCTCAAGGAAGATGGCAGGAACATTATATCGCTTCATTATTATGATGGAAGAAGCAACGGTTATCCTAGATTAGATTTGGTTGATATGGAGTTTGGCGAGGATGGATGGCCCGTAGTTACCCGAGATCTAATACCTGATGGTAAGTATCATATTAAGAATGTCAATAGTGGTTTGGTTTGGGAGGCTCAAGGTTGTACTGGTGGAAGGCTGCAACCAATAGTTCAAAATGCTATTAGAGAAGATGCTCCTTGTCAGATTTGGGAATTGAGTTCAGTGGGAGATGGATATTATAAACTTAAAAATGCAATAACAGCTCCTTCGTTTGAAGAACAGGTTGTGGATGTTCCTTTCTGTGACACCAACAATGCTTTGGCTACCTATGATTGGTTGGATAATGATTGCCAGAAATTTAGAATTATGAGAAATGCAAGCGGTCATTATGTGTTTAGTTCTATGGTAAATGCAGATCGTATAATCTCAGTTCCGCAAGAGTCTGTTGCTGAAGGAGCTGAGTTGTTTGCTGAGCGTTATACCGGAAGCTTGGCGCAGCAATGGGAATTAATTCCCATTGAGGATACTGGCACACCTATTTTTGTGAAATCTATTATGAGTGAGGATGATATTCTCGTTTATCCTAATCCGGCATCCTTTGAGCCCTTTTTTATTAGAATGAATAGTGGCATATTAGGCGAAGGGGTGGTTCAAATTATTTCAATGGATGGAAATGTGTTATACAACCGCAAGCATTCTTTTGCTGATGAAATAATGGTAGATGCCAAATTGTCTCCCGGAGTTTACTTGTTAAGGTTGCATTTTAACCAACAAAGTTTTGTTAAAAAATTGATGATAGCTTTCTAATTTATTTCTGGATTATTGCATTCCTTAGGCAGGAATGTGCCTTTATTGCAATTGGGACAGGACCCAATTGCATAAGGTGATTCATTAATTCTGGCATATTGTCCCTTCATATACTGAGTTTTTAGGATAAAATGAACCCAACTCATTCAACTCTTGCACCAGTTCATAATTAAAAACAGGAAGGCATCGGATTTTAAGTAGTTCCAGGTTTAACCGTAAATCGTTGCCCACCGATTTGTATATGTGGAATCCTTTGTTTTTGAAACTGTTTACCGTGGTCGGCTGCACTGTCGAAATAATGGCTTTTGCCACACCATCGCTTTTTAGCTCTTCCAAAATTTCTTCATACGTTGCAGAAACCCCTTTCGATTCGTACCAGGTTACAAGGTTCTCTTTTGTATCAAAAATGCAAACTGAGCCAAACGCATCAAAACTTTCTGCAATGGTGTACCTGTTGCGTGAGCAGTCAATTACGGGAATAAAAACTTTCATAAATGGTCAATATTAAAGGTTTGCGATTGATTTGTGTTGATTTTTCTTTGGGAAATCATCTCTACATCATCATACCAAACTTTATGCCGCATATTAACTGCCTGTTAGTTAGGGTGTAGTGAAAGTGTTCTGTATAATAAATGCTACAATATTGTAGCATTTATACACAGGTGTGGTATTCCTTCTTAATTTATATGACTCTCCCTCATCGCTGTAAGTCTCTCTCCTGTTTTCTGTTTTATTTCAGGCAAATCAGTGAGTACTTCTGCAATATCTCTCACAGGTATGGAGCTTTGCTGCGAAAGGGTGTTTTTGCATACCGGACAGGAAGTTACAATGTAATCGGGATTGTTTTCCGATAAAACCATTAGGGTTTTATCGGTTATCTGTTGACGATTTTCTCGTTCTAAAAGAATGGTTCCCATATTGTTCCCACAGCACAAAGATTTTTCTTTCTCCTTGCTTAGTGCGACTACATGTCCTGCACGTTTGAGAACTTCCCGCGGTGCTTCATAGCAATCAAAAGCCCTCCCAAGTTCGCATGGGTCGTGATAGGAAAAATTCAAGTTTGAGTGGTGCCGGTTTAGTTTGCCTTCTTCCATTAACTGGTTGATATACATGGAGTGATGCACAACGGGGATGTTCAGTTTGTAACTGTTTTTGAACTGTTTGTAACAGATGGGACAGGTGGTTACCAGAACTTTGGCGTTGTATGAATGTATGATGTCACGATTTCGTGACATCATAAGTTCTGCCTGTTCTGATGCACCGGTCAGAACCATTGGTCGTCCGCAGCAAATGTTTTCATCTTCATCGGCATGAACGTAACCTATACCGGCCTCATCAAACAGTTTCTTCATTGATTGTGTGGTGCGGGGATTCATTCTGCCCATGCAGCCTGTAAACAGGATAACATCTGTGGTTTCGCGCCACAATATCATTTTTGATGGCAGATAGGTGTGGTTGAATCGCATTTCGGAATTAAGATTCTCTCTTGCTGAAATCCTCAGAGGTTCAAGTTGAATGCCAACGGGACATGCCTGTTGGCATGACCCGCAACTAAGGCAAAGCTCTGCTGTTTTGGAATGGTCTTTTCCATTCCTCATTTCATTAATAAAATAAACCGACTGGAATTTTTTATCGCCAACACCAATTGCCGGACAGGCATCCAGGCAAATCCCACAACCGGAGCAGGAGTGTATCTCAAATGCTTGTAAACCTTTGTTGGTTTTTAGTTTCAATTCCGGTTCCACGCCCCATTTTTTTAACAGGATGGTTATCATTTCGGTGGGAATGTGCAGGTATCTGGAAAACGGCAAGCAAACGAAAAACACCCCTAAAGAGATGGAGTATGCCCACCAGAGAGGCAGTTCCACCGCCGGATGAAATGGTAAACCGGAAGTTATTCCGGTGAGGAAACTTCCCCCACCGTGTATGGAGGTAGTTGCCGATTCTGCCAATAGCCGGAGTGGAAAAATAAACCATAGAAAAGTCAGTGCAAGGCGGTTGGTAAGGGTGTGGCGCGTGGTGTTTTTCATGCCGGCAACCTGTTTTCTGATGCGTTTGACCATGGCTATCGTCAGTCCGGAAAGCACCACCAGCAAAGAAAATTCCATGTAAAAATCAATAATTCTGTGAATGCCCGTAGCTTCTGTTACAGGATGGAAAAACCTGAAAAATATGGCATATTGCGGTGGATTTGCAAAGTTTCCGGTGTAGTACCATGTTTCCAGTTTTCCGCCAACAATCAACAAAAACCAGCCAAATGCCAGGCTCATGTGCATATATCCCAGTATGGGGTTGGTTTTGTATATTTTGAGGTGTAATAACGACTCCCTGAATATTTCATTCAACGCGTGAATGCTTCTGCGTGTAAACATGCGGCCGGCAATTCGCTTGCGGTTTTCTGTGGAAAAACCTCTAAACCAATTGCTGTACCTGATGATTAAAACTATAAACATCATTGTAAAACCAGCCATAAACGGAATGGTGAATGGATGCATCATGGTTTTTGTATTTGTGTCATTAGCATTATGGCATGCCTGATGTTGACTCCTCGTGGACAGGCAAATTGGCACTTTCCGCAAAGCATACATGCTTTGGCATCGTTCTTCAAATCACTGGTTTGTCCCCTAAACGCGTTCAGGCATATGCGATAAAATTTCATGCCGGTAAAGTGCCCTGCTGTGCACACTGCAGCGCAGTTTCCGCAGGAAATGCAGCGGTGCAATGATGGCTCAAGTTCAAAAATCTTTTCAAGCCAGGCCGGTTTCTGCTGGTCAAGGTTAATGACTTTCCCCTCCGAAACCGAATATCCAAAACTTATTCGGCTCATATCATGTTGTTTTTTCAAGTATTTCAACATTTTGTTTTTCTTTTTTCAGATATGCGAAAACTTCAAAGGCCGTAGCTTTTGCATCCTGAATCACATCAATCAACGATGCCGGCCCCTTACAAGTGCCTGCAGCAAAAACTCCCGGTGTATTCTGATAGATAGTGCTCTGGTAGTTCTCAACCGGGTTTATAAATCCCTGCTTAAATTTTGGTTTTTCAAAATCAATGCGCTCTGCGTGTTGATTCAGCCATATTGCCGGGGTCATTCCAACCATTAAAACCAACATGTCCAAATTTTGCTTTAATGGTCGGTTCATCAGTGTGTCCTCAGCTTTTACATGTACTTTATTCCCGTTTGATGGCGAAGCTTCGGACAAACGACCCCTGATGAACTGGATGTTGAAATCAACCTGAGCTTTCATGTAAAGCTCTTCGTAACCTTTACCAAACATGCGCAAATCCATATAAAAACAGCTCACCTCGGCTTTTGGGAACTGCTTTTTAAATTCAATGGCCTGTTTTACCGCCTTCACACAACAAACCTTGCTGCACCAGTTGTTTCCGCATTTGGTGTCACGTGAACCCACGCAATGAACAAATCCGGCTTTGGGTGCCTCAATGTCTTTTGAAAACGGCCATTCACGCCGCCCGTTAAACATCTGTTCCAACTCTAAAGAGGTTATAACCTGTGGATAAATACCATATCCGTATTCCTCTTTTTTGGTGGCATCAAATAGGTTGAACCCGGATGTTATTATCACAGCATCTGATATAAATTCCTGGTTTCCATCTGATGAAATAATCCATTGGTTGTTTTGCCTCTTTATTTGTCTAATATTTACCGTTGTATATAGCTTTATGTGTGGGTGGCTGATTTCATTGATGGTTGATTTCAGCAGCGTTTTAGCATCGTACATATCAGGAAACAAAGTGTGCCAGTGGGAGAGTTGTCCGCCCGGTTTAACCTGTTTTTCAAACAGGTTAACTCTTATCTCCATTTTTGCCAGGCTGATTGCTGCATTTAGTCCTGCCGGCCCTGCTCCAATAATGCTGACTGTTGGTTGTTGCATGTTTTTTTCTTAATTTAAGCCATCAGCACTGAACAAGCCGATGGCGATTTGGTTGGTTTTCCTGCCAGGTAAAATTTCTCCTTTTTGGTATATTTATAACCCAGTTTTTCCAAAAGGGGTTCCACGTTAATTTGGTGCATTTGCATTCCCATTTGCCAGGGGTTATGGCCAAGCATTAATCCGGCCAGTTCTTCGTAGGTCAAAACCGGTATTCCATTGCTTTCTGTGTCGTAGGTTTTTCCTGTCATTTCGGCCAAAGTGTATTGCCATTTATCCAGAAACATGGCGCAGCCTGGACAATTGGCAATGATGAAATCCGGCTTGTATGGAGCCATGGATTCAAATTTTATTTTGGCATTTGAGATAGAGTATCCTCTGTTCTCCTGTACCAGGTAGTGACGAAAACCAAATCCGCAACAGTGACGTCTTTCAGGATAATCAATCATTTCCCCGCCCCATGTTTTAATCAGTCCGGATAAAACTGATGGAAATTCAGCCCCTCCAAAACCTTCGTGAGGAAATATTTTTGCGTAATGGCAGCCTATATGGTCAACCACTTTTAGTGGTTGACCAGTTAGTTTGTTTATAAGTTTCAGATTTGATTTTTCCCTGATTTCATCCTTAAAATGAAAAATTACATCCGAAGCATGCGAAACCGATTCGGGTATCTCAAATTCCCTGTTAGTGGATTTTCTAAGTGCATTTCTGGTCTCTTCCAGCTTTTCCGGAAAATGTTTCCACATATCCAACATTTCCAGGTAAATGCCAAAGGAAGTGACACACGATACCAACAGGTTTTTGTATCCGGCTTCGGTCATTAGTGCCAACTGCCGGCCAACCACCGTCATAATTGTTTCAAGGGGAATGATATCGGAGTGATAACCTATTCCGGTGCAGGTGGTATGACGTGGGTCTTCAAACACATCTTTATTGAGATGTTCCCGAAGTATTCTCAGAAGCATTGTTTCCGAACCCGGAAAAAATGTTTGTCTGATACAACTCCGTACATAGAAAAAATGGTCATCGGGAACCTGTTTTTGGTATTCATTCCATGTTTTTAACATGATGGTGTTATTTTGGATTTAAGTGCTGTCATAAATTTTTCTCAAATTTCAGGAGCATGATGTGTGTTATTCCCTCTCTGCATGTTTTGCCTTGGATTGATGATGTTTTTCCATCCCTTTCTCAATATCATCAAACAACTCCATGGCTCCGGTCTCCTCAAAAATGGAGTGGAGCTCGGATAAAGTGTTTTCATCAATCTTGCGAACGCCGCCTTCTCCTGGTTTATAGTAGTTTGAACCGCATTGTTTGTAGAGTTCTTCGCCGTTTTCCAGAACCCACTCCCAAACAGGTCCCTGTTCGGGATGTAACTCCGGTTTTACCAGTTTGGGATGTACACAGTACCCTGTTTCTAAAATGCTGTGCCCAATGGTTCGCTTTATCTGAAGTTGCTGACGTCCCAACGAAGAGTGAACAAACAGTCCGGTTTTTTGCGATACTTTGCGTAATACTTGTATGATGTAACCCGGCGTGTTGTCCCGCGGACAACGGGTTTTACATGAAAGACACTGTCCACACATCCAGATATCATCGCTTTTTAATATCGATTCGATGGTTGAATTGTCTTTTGTCTGAATATCCTGACAAATTTTTCGGGGGTCGTAGTCGAAATAGGCAGCCGCCGGACAAATTGCGGTGCAAACACCGCAATTCATACAGGCATTTAAGCCTTCAATGAACCTGATGTCCTGCTTCAGGAGAGAGAAATAACTGACCATTGTTTTCGATTTGGTTTAGCAAATCAAAAGTAGCCTTGTTTTCTCCTATTATAATGGGAGGAAATACGTATATAGAGGTAGTATAAATACCTATTTATATTTCAATTAACTGGTTTTTAATTGCATAAACCACAAGACTGGCCGTGTTTTTACATTCTGTTTTTAGAAGGATGTTGGCCCGGTGTTTCTCAACGGTACGTTTGCTGATGAAGAGCTTTTCGGCAATATCGTTGTTGGAAAGCCCCTGACAAATTTCAATAAGTATCTCCAGTTCTCTGCCGGAGAGGTCGTCTTCGGTGGTGCTATGATGTTCTTTTTGTTTTTGGGTAAGAATCAGGTTTCGCAGTAATTCGTGGGAGAAATAGTTTCCACCGTCGGCAACGGTGGAAATAGCATTTCGAACCTCCTGTATATCACTGTCCTTTAGTATGAAACCATTTACACCGCATTGAACCATTTTGGTATAATATTCCTGGTCATCATACATCGAAAGCGTTATGATTTTTAATTGCGGGTTGATTTCCAGTGCTCTTCGGGTTGCTTCTATGCCATCCATTTCAGGCATGGCAATATCCATCAATACCACATCCGGCATGTTATCAGGGAGTTTTTCGATAAACTCTTTGCCATTAAAGGCTTTGCCAATGATTTCCATTTCCGGCATGGAGCTTAACAGCATGGCAAGGCCGTTTAAGAAAAGGGTGTGGTCATCCACCAAAAATACCTTAATTTTTTCTCTGTCATTTTTCATTTGCCGGAATTGTTATGATTACATAAACGCCTTTGTTTTTGTTTGAAAACACCTCCATGGTTCCGTGAAGTGATTTTATTCGACTGAACATGTTAAAATACCCGGTGCCCGAATCTTTTTTATCTGCAAACAGGTTTTGAGTATCAAATCCAACTCCATTGTCTTTGTATTTCAACTCAATTAAGCTGTTTCTTACCTGGAAGTCTATTTCAACCTTTGTGGCCTCGGAGTGCTTTATGGTGTTATTTATAAGCTCACAAACCGAACGGTAAACCAATATCTCTATGCCTTCCGGAAATCTGATGTCAAGAGCATTGGTTTTTAACGTTACTTTTAGTCCTTTACTCTGGTTCACTTTATTGATGAAGTTTCGGATGGCTTTTGCCACACCGAAGTTTTTAAGCATGTGCGGACTCAGGTTGTTTGAAATTTCCTGCACACTTTTAATGGCCTCGCCAATGGCAATGTTGGTGTTTTTTATAACTGATAGGTTGGCATCGTTTGCCTCATTTGCTGCCAATGAACTGATGGACATTTTGATGGTCGATAACAACGGTCCGAGACCGTCGTGGATTTCTGTGGCAAAACGGCGACGCTCCCGCTCTTCGGCCTGAATGATGGCATTGAGAAGAGCTTTCTCCTGGTTACGTGTTTGCATTTCAACCTCTTTCATGTACTGAAAGATTTTCTGTATTAGAAATACCCCTCCGGCAAAAAACAGGCTGGTAATGGCTCCAAGCCAAATATAGAATAGCCGGTAAGTTTGAGGTTCAACATCGGCAATAAAAGGCAGTAATTCGGCTAACCTTTGCACTGCCATAAAAATGAATCCAAATGAAATCAGAATCCATGAGAGGTTATATTTTGTAACCCTGGTAAGTTTTACAGCTACGGCGGCCGCAAAAAACTGCAAAATGATGGTAATTGTAAGTGTGATTAAAAGTGCCATGCCTTTGGGTTTTGCACAAATCTACAAAATTATGTATTTATAAGTCTGCCGGAATTATGAAATTGTCGTAAAATGCTGATGCGAGATACATGAACAAGTTAAAAATGGGATTGAATAGTGCGTTTGGCTTTTCCCATTGGCTTTTCCCATTGGCTTCGACTGAGTGTTCGACTGAGTGTTCAACTGAGTGTTCGACTGAGTGTTCGACTGAGCTCACACCGAAGTCTCACACCGAAGTCTCACACCGAAGTCTCGGCCGAACGGGCTTGGGGGGAGCGCTGGAGATAATTCTGGTTTTACTTGATATTTGTTCTCGCAAATTTTGATGATTATCTGGCAAGTTCTCCCGAATCATTGGGAACACAAGTTGTAAACACGTGAAACATCCATGATGGTTGCCATCCGACACATAAGAGGATGATTATTGACAATGCAAATATTGTGATGACAACTGATGGTTTTTGATTTGCTGTATCTCAGGGGCGTAGCCCTGTAATCTTCGTAGAATTAAGCATCAAGCGTAGTAACCAGAGGGGCGGTAGCCCTGAAATCTAAAAGATTAATTGTGCATTTGGAATGGGGAGCAGATTAAAAATGAACCTTACTGATTTGTGGTGATTTGTAACTTTGTAGGTTAGATGCCAGGGCTAACGCCCCTTGGGTACTTTGGATAGATGTTTATCTGCTACGAAGATATCAGGGCTAACGTAACTAAATTAACCGTAATGCCTTTCACACGAACCCCATTCAAAGCAATATACCACGAAAGCTTAGTCTTTTCGACCAAAGGGAGAAATCTCGAAAATTTCATCGGGAAAAATTATAATCATGAAACTTTTAAATTGAAATCTAAGTATAAAAGATAGTATTCTTAATTACCTCAAAATGCGGCAATATATTAAAATATCTTTACGGTTGTTTATACTTCTGCTTTTGTTCTCCAGCTGTAGTGTTTTTAAACCATGCCCTTGTCGATTTAGCCAATTCGAGAGCGAAAACTCCCTTTACAAGGTCGGTAAATTTGATATGGCTCAGGTAGCTCCCGAAAAGGAGTAGGGTTTAGGGTAGTAGTCAACCTTTCCCGCTATGCGGGACTCCGCTACGCTCCGAAACCTTAAACTTTAAACTTAAAACCCAAAACTTAAAACCCAAAACCCTGAACTCAAAACTATAAACCCTAACAACAAGCAACCTCAACTTTTTCCACTTCATGGTAAATATCCTGAACCACCAACCCTGCAATGGTAAACCCAAATATTGAAGTGATATGTGCTGCAGTACCATTTATTACAGCTTTTTTGCTGCACCATTCGTGGTTGGCCAGCTCCGGGTCACCCGGTGCGACAACGGCTTTCGGACAAAGACAAGCAGTTGTGCCACAACTGGAGCCTTCTCCTGCATTTTCCAAAAGTTCATCGCTGTAAACGCAAAGGAATTTTTTAGCCGGAAGGTCGCCTTTGCGAATCATTTTTCTTACCCTGGAGCCGAGCGGACAACCTTTTACATCCCAAAATTCAGCCACTTTTATGCGGGTGGGGTCAATTTTTAATGAAGCTCCCATGGATGAAAACAATTTGGCATTGGTTCTGGTGGCCATTCTGATGAGGTGAATTTTACTGCCCAAACTGTCGATGGCATCAATGATGTAATCGTATTTCTCTAGTTCAAAAGAGGCGTGATTTTCCTGATTATAAATTTTTTGTATGGCAGTAATGCTTGCTTTTGGATTTATTTCCAACAACCGCTTTTTTAAAACTTCAGTTTTTACCTCGCCAACGGTTTTGGATGTGGCATGCAATTGTCGGTTAATATTGGTTACACACACCCGGTCTGAATCGACAATGGTGAGGTGATGAATGCCCGTTCTGATTAAACTCTCAGCGCACCAGCTACCCACTCCGCCAATTCCGAAAATAATCACTTTTTTTGTCGCAATTGCTTCCATGCGCATTTTGCCCATGAGCAACTCAGTTCGCTGAAATATCCCCTTTTCTATCCCCATTAATCCTAAAAATATTTAATCAGAAAAACTTTGCAAAAATCGGAATGTCAATTGATAATACAAACAGTTTTCACAATTTTTAGGAATATTCCTGAAACCGAGTCCCATGTGGTTACTTAAAAACAAATTAGAATATATGAAGTGCACGAAGAGAGTAGAATTCCGCGAAGCGGAACAATCAACTCAAAACCATAAACCATGAACCCAAAACAAAAAACAGATGAAACGAGCCATGAGAATCGTCAGATCGACGAAGTCAAAGATTTTCTCACACAGAGGAATCGAAGATCGGCGAAACCAATGACTGGATTGGCGAGTTCTCCCGAGAACTCGGGAACCTTAAAATACAAATTATAGACACTTGAAAAGAGGCATATAGAGTCAGATTAATTGATTTCAACAGCCAACACATCTCCCAGAAAAACAAACAACTCTTCACCTTTCAAATTTTGAGCAATGATGTTGCCTTCGGGGTCAAGCAGGAAGTTGGAAGGCAGCGCTCTTACCCCAAAAAGTGCAGCAGGTTCGCTAGCCCAGAATTTTAAATCCGAAATATTTGTCCATTTCAGATGGTCATCTTCAATGGCATTTACCCAGGCATCGAAATCTCTGTCAAGAGAAACACCCAGTATATCGAATCCTTTTTCGTGGAACAAATCATGCGCCTTAACCAGGTTTGGATTTTCGCGCCTGCAAAATACACACCACGAAGCCCAAAATTCTACCAGCAGATAGTTGCCATTCAATTTGTCGTATAGGAATACTTCTTCGCCTTCGGGGTTTTGTGCCGAAAAATTTGGCGCTTTTTTACCGATGGCCACATCTTCAAAAATACCTAAAAGGCGCTGCATTATTTTTACATACTGCGTATCATGGAGTGAAGTATCCAGCAAGTCAATGTTGGTTCTCAATTCCTCCGGAGTTAAGCGGAACGAGAAAAACCGATATAAGGCATAAGCTGATACCAGTGATTTTGGGTGTTCTTTGATATACTCACGGATGTTCACATTTTCCAATTCTCTGTAAGCAACAAACTGGTCGTGAAGGGAAGAGCCATCAACTTTAGATTCACGATGGTTGCTCTCAGGGTCGAGAGTTACATGAATTTCTCCTTTTTCAAGAAAAAGGAGAAAGGAACGGCCTTCCTTCTCGGTTGCAAGACCATATATTTCGGGTAAATCAATATCTGGTTCAAAAGAGAAACGACCATCAATGATTTCAACAGAATCGATGGTTCTGAATACTCTGTCATCAAATCTTTGTAAATAAACAGTTCCTGAATTCATGTTAATCACATCTCCGCTCAGTACAAGTTCAGGTTGATTCATTTTACATCCATTCATAAACAACACAATAAGAGAAACTGTTAATACGTTTATTAAAAATGTTTTCATATTTTTTCTTGCTACAGTTTTTACTCGACAAATAAAGGGTTTCAAATATTTAATACAAATAAGGAGCCATTTTTGTTTTATAAAAAATGTAACCAAGGTGCTTAGTTTTACGTTATAGAATCATCCAATCAAAAATAAACTTAAGATTTTTATTGTCTGAATAAAGCATTTACACTAATTTTATACCATTAAAAACTAAGTTATGAAGAAAATTGCATCTGTTGCTGTTGTTCTGTTGCTGGTTGCCCTTGCTTTCTCATCGTGCAGAAGTAGTTGGGATTGTCCTGCTTATGGCCAGGTAATTGAAACAGAAGTTCCCGCTAAGGCCTGATTTTTACGTAATTTGTAAATATCAACATCACGTAGGTTTTATTACATAATAACCTGAGAGGAGTTTGTATACGGGATTAAAGAATGACGAAGTTATTCTTTGAGCAAAAGGAAATCATGGATTTCCTTTTTTTGTATCATGCAGTATTGTTTTGTTTTAGAGAAATAATTCTTCAATTTAACTTCATTTCACATTTCACACAGAGAATCAGGGAGGTGATTGCTTGAATGTTTAGTAATCATTTTATATTTTTGTACCGCTAATGAGAAAAATCACTTTACCTGTTATTGCAATTCTTTTTTTACTGTATAATAATCACTTAAAACAGAAATAAAATGTCAAAAATTAAAATTGGTATCAACGGTTTTGGCCGTATTGGCCGTTTGGTGTTCCGCGCCGCTCAGAATTTCGACAATGTAGAGATTGTAGGTATCAACGACCTTGTTGATGTTGACTACATGGCTTACATGCTTAAGTATGACTCTACTCATGGCCGTTTCGACGGTACTGTTGAAGTAAAAGACGGTAAACTGATTGTTAACGGAAGCGCTATCCGTGTAACTGCTGAAAGAAACCCTGCTGACTTAAAGTGGAGCGATATTGGTGCAGAATACATTGTTGAGTCAACCGGTTTATTCCTTACAAAAGAATCTGCAGAAGGACACATTAAGGCAGGTGCTAAAAAAGTAGTTATGTCTGCTCCTTCTAAAGATGATACACCTATGTTTGTTTGCGGTGTAAACCTTGACAAATATACCAAAGATATGAATTTTGTTTCTAACGCTTCGTGTACTACCAACTGTTTGGCTCCAATCGCAAAGGTGTTGAATGACAAGTTTGGTATTGTTGAAGGTTTGATGACGACTGTTCATGCTACCACTGCTACTCAGAAAACTGTTGACGGTCCTTCTATGAAAGACTGGAGAGGTGGACGTGGTGCAGGCCAAAACATCATTCCTTCATCTACAGGAGCTGCTAAAGCTGTAGGTAAAGTTATTCCTGCTTTGAATGGAAAACTTACCGGTATGGCTTTCCGTGTGCCAACTCCAAACGTATCTGTAGTTGACCTTACTTGCCGTTTAGAAAAAGCTGCTTCTTATGCTGAAATTTGTGCTGCTATGAAAGCTGCTTCTGAAGGCGAACTAAATGGTGTGCTTGGATATACTGAAGAAGCTGTTGTTTCTAACGACTTCCTTGGTGAGGTTAAAACTTCGGTTTTCGATGCTGATGCAGGTATCTCTTTGAACGACAACTTTGTAAAAGTTGTTAGCTGGTATGACAACGAAATGGGTTACTCAACCAAAGTTGTTGAATTGATTCAGCACATGAATAAAGTTGACAAAGCTTAGTAATAAGATTTTAACATATTTAAGAGAGGGATAATTTAATTATCCCTCTTTTTTTGCTTTTATTGGCAATAGTTACGAATTTGTACTTACTATTATTAACTAATACTTAAGATTATGAAAAAAGTGCTTTTGGTTTTTATAGCCACCACATTTTTGTTGGCTGGTGCAATGACTTCTTTTGCACAGATGAATTTTGGTGCCACAGCCGGAGTTAATATTGCAAACGTCTCTTCTGATGATGATGACTTTGATATGGACTCGAGAACCGGCTTGTTTATCGGTGTCTATGGAGAGATGTTCTTAACTGAGCGGCTTTCTTTTCAACCCGGCCTTATATACTCCATGAAGGGAGCAAAGGCATCAGAATCCTTTTTTGATGATGATTTTGATGATGATTTCGATGACTTCTTTGATGATTTCTTCGATGACTTTTTTGGGATGGAAGCTGATGTAACAATGAAACTTGACTATCTTGACATTCCGTTGATGTTTAATTATTACGTATCTGAAGGATTTTATATCCAGGCCGGGCCCCAGATAAGCTTATTACTCTCTGCGAAATATGAGTATGAAGTCTCAGTTATGGGATTTACTGAGTCTGAATCAGAAGATATAAAAGATGAAATTAAAGGATTGGATTTGAGTTTTGGCATTGGTGCCGGTTATAAACTCGATTTTGGTTTGGGTTTCTTTGCAAGGTATAATTTTGGATTGATGGATATTAGTGATTTTGATGGAGACGCCTTTAAAATGAAGAACAACGTTCTTCAGTTAGGATTGAGTTACTCATTCTAAAATCTACATAAAATTTCAATACGAGAAGGCAGTATTCAATTGGGATTCTGCCTTCTCGTATTTTTAAATGAGTTGTAAAACTTCCGGGATGTAATTATTTAAGAATGCTTATATGCTCTTTTTCCTTTATTTTTTCTAATCCTTTACTTCGAGTCCTAAGAGGTCACTCAATTTAATTAACTCTTCTTCGGCATCCTCTTTTTCCTTGAACCTGCATATGGCTTGGCCTTTTTTATTGTCTTCATTGTAGAGATATATTCGGTAGTCAGAATTCTTTACATCTATAGATCGGTTGCTCATGCTATAAACTCTATACGTTAGTTTTGTATTTGAGAGGCCAATCTTCATTTTTGGACTTACATATTGCCAGTTGCCCAACCTGATAAAGCCGAATAAGTTGTTGGAGAATCTTATCTTAAAGTTATCAATGTCAATGGAGGCTCCGGTGTTGGAAAACGCCATGAAACTCCCCAATACAATAAGTATTGCTCCCGAAAAAGATTGATATATGGTAGCAACTCCTACAGCAATTAAAAAGTAACCGGCAACAGCACCTGCCGGCCCAAAACTCTTGTCCAGATTGTAATGTAGTTTCATATTTCCCTGACTCTATTTTAAAATTACAAAATGATAACCGAATTCTCAAGAGAATATCATCATTTTCATGACAGATAAGGACTGGATTCAACACGTAAGCCATGTTTGTTGTTTATAATTCACTATTTTAGAGCTCAATAGTGTCTGGATTGCCCGTATTGTTAAATAGTGAATGTAATAAAGCATAGAACTTAGTAAACAATGTAATCAGATGGGTTGTTATTCTGTAGCTGGATTATTTTGCTTATTTTTGAGCAACAAACTTTGAACTGACAAAAATCACTTTTTTATTATGGCTTTTGACATTGATATGATTCGAGGGGTGTACGCCCGTTACGAAAAAAAAGTTGAGGAGACCAGAAAGCTCCTGAACAGACCGCTTACTTTAACTGAAAAGATTCTCTATACGCATCTTTCCGGCGAAATGCCTGAGAGTGCTTTCGAGCGTGGTAAGTCTTACGTGGACTTTGCTCCAGACCGTGTAGCGATGCAGGATGCAACAGCTCAAATGGCTTTGTTGCAATTTATGCAAGCAGGAAGAGATAAGGCGGCTGTTCCTTCTACTGTTCATTGCGACCACCTTATTTTGGCCAAAGATGGTGCTTTAGCGGACTTAAAAGGTGCGTTAAATATGAATAAGGAGGTGTTTGATTTCCTTTCGTCGGTATCCAATAAGTATGGCATTGGTTTCTGGAAGCCGGGTGCTGGTATCATTCACCAGGTAGTTTTGGAAAACTATGCATTTCCCGGTGGGATGATGATAGGAACCGATTCCCATACCGTGAATGCCGGTGGATTGGGAATGGTTGCCATTGGAGTTGGTGGCGCCGATGCTGTTGATGTAATGGCCGGAATGCCCTGGGAACTAAAGTTCCCGAAATTAATAGGGGTTAAACTAACCGGGAAATTAAACGGTTGGACCTCTGCCAAAGATGTAATACTGAAAGTGGCTGGAATTTTAACTGTTAAAGGTGGTACCGGATGTATTCTTGAGTATTTTGGTGAAGGTGCTAAAAGTCTGTCTGCCACAGGAAAAGGAACCATTTGTAATATGGGTGCTGAAATTGGTGCAACCACATCCACTTTTGGGTACGATGAGAGCATGGCCGAATATCTTATAGGAACTGAACGTGCCGATGTTGCAGAACTAGCCAACCAGGTGAAGGAACATCTTACTGGTGATGATGAGGTGTATGCCAATCCTGAGAAATATTTTGATCAGGTGATCGAAATCAATCTTTCTGAACTGGAGCCTCATATCAACGGCCCTTTTACGCCCGATAGAGCGACTCCTCTTTCTCAGTTTGCAGAAGAGGTAAAGAAAAATAACTGGCCAAAAGAATTAGAAGTAGGATTAATTGGTTCTTGTACCAACTCTTCCTATGAAGATATTTCACGAGCTGCCTCTGTTGCTCGCCAGGCAGTTGATAAAAAACTTAAGACAAAAGCCGAATTTACCATTACTCCCGGTTCGGAAAAGGTCAGATATACAGTAGAAAGAGATGGATTCTTAAACGACTTTGACAAAATTGGAGGCGTAGTTCTGGCAAATGCCTGTGGGCCATGTATTGGCCAATGGGCTCGTCATACCAACGACCCAAACCGTGCTAATTCTATCATCACCTCATTCAACCGAAACTTTGCCAAACGAAATGATGGCAACCCAAATACACATGCTTTTGTGGCCTCACCGGAAATAGTGACAGCCTTTGCCATTGCTGGGGATTTAACGTTTAACCCCATCACCGATACCTTGGTAAATGAAAATGGAGAGCAAGTTAAATTGGATGAACCAGCAGGGATCCAAATGCCGCCAAAGGGCTTTGATGTGAAGGATGCAGGTTACCAGGCTCCTGCCAAAGATGGCAGCAGCATTGAAGTGGTAGTGGATCCAAAATCAGAAAGATTACAACTTTTGAGTCCGTTCGAACCATGGGACGGGAACAACATAACAGGACTAAAACTTCTCATAAAGGCCAAAGGAAAATGTACTACGGACCATATATCAATGGCAGGCCCCTGGTTGCGTTTCCGTGGACACCTCGACAACATCTCTAATAATATGTTGACAGGTGCCATTAACTATTTTAACGATAAATCGGATAGTGTAAAAAATCAGCTAACCGGAGAGTATGGAGTAGTCCCTCAGGTACAAAGAGATTATAAAGCCAACGGAATCGGAAGCATCGTGGTAGGTGATCATAACTATGGCGAAGGCTCTTCGCGTGAGCATGCGGCCATGGAACCCCGTCACTTAGGTGTGCGTGTTGTTTTGGTAAAGAGTTTTGCCCGGATACACGAAACCAACCTGAAAAAGCAGGGAATGTTGGCACTGACTTTTGAAAATGAAGCCGATTATGACAAAATTCAGGAAGATGATGTAATCAGTCTGATTGATTTGGAATCGTTTGCTCCCGATATACCTGTTACCATTGAATTGCTTCATGCTGATGGTTCAAAGGATTTTATTAAGGCTGTTCACACTTACAATCAGCAGCAGATTGAATGGTTCAGAGCCGGATCTGCACTTAATCTGATAAAACTACAGAATGCTTAATTGTGTTCTGTAATTCTTATTTAATGAGAACCGTTTTATAACAAAGGTTGCTAAAACGTAGAAACTGGTTGCATAGACTTTAAGTCTTTGATTCCATTCTACATATTCTTAGCGACCTTTGTTGTCATTATCCCTGCATAAATAAAACTCAACCTCCTTGCAAAACCACATTGGTTAAACCTGCTCTTTGAGCTGCGGCAATTGCCTCGTTGTACTCTTCTCTTGTTATTCTTCTGCTGATTTCTGGAAATTGATTGGCCTTAAAAACCGGGGTGTATTGTGACATCAGGTTGATGTATGTCTCTTTTGGCAGATTCTCTCCAATCCAATGTAATACTTTATCTGTATGCGCAGCATTATTCGGCATCACTAAATGTCTTACCATCAGTCCTCTGTGCATAAGGCCTGTGGCTGGATCGGGCTTGGCAACTCCGGTTTGTCTTTGCATCTCCAAAAAGGCTTTTTGGGTTGTTTCCGGATAACAAACAGCACCGGGTGAAAACCTGTTAGCAGCCTTAGAATCAAAATATTTAAAATCGGCCAGATAAATATCTACGATGCCATTCAGTAGCCGCAGAACTTCAAGTTTTTCCCATCCGCAAGTGTTGTAAACTATTGGCAAGCGTAAACCTTTACCTGCTGCTATATCAACCGCTTCAACTATATGTGGAACATAGTGCGATGGGGTAACAAGGTTTACATTATGGCAGCCCATTTCTTGTAGTCTCAACATGGAATTTGCAAGAAATTCGATAGATTGGCGACGGCCACGCCCTTTTTGACTGATATCGTAATTAATACAAAAAACACATAACAAAGAGCAGTTGGTAAAGAAAATGGTTCCGGAACCATTCTGACCAACCAGTTCTCTTTCTTCTCCAAAGTGAGGTGTTACTGAGGATATCTCGAGATTAGAGTTGGCATTGCAATCACCTCTTCGGCCTCTGAAACGTTCTGTTTCGCACTCCCGCGGACAAAGGGTACAGCGACGCATCATTTGGTTGAGAATGGCCACACGCTTTCGCAATTCGCCTTTTCTATGCAAATCAACGTATGGGGGAGAGAATTTTACGGTGGCTCCACTCGTTGCGTCGTTTTTGTTCATAGAACTAACTCTTCCATAAATGTCAGCCGGCATCAACATCAGTGAACCCAACCCCATTCCTGCTAGCCTTACAAAATTCCTCCTGTCTAAATTGCTTCTACATCTCATCTTCTATCGTTTTTTATATGCCACATCCACTAATATAATGCAAAACAGAATGACTGTCAATTCATTGATGCATTTTTGAAAGGTGAAATCTAATCTTGATAAAGATTGTAGTTTAAAATTCAACGTGCTCAAATTTCTTTGTGAAAACATTAAGCCTTGATTGGTAAACCCTAATTCCGAGATTCACATAGAATTCATAGTGCCCTCTGTGTCTTCTTTGTGATTACAACTTTATGTGCCTTATGTGGCTTAGATTTAAACGCAGAGGCGCAAAGGCGCTGAGAATATTGTTAGAGTGTTTAAATTATAGGCTTCACGATAATGGAATCCTCTTTTTTAAAAAGATTTAACCACAAAATTCACGAAGGAATCACGAAGTTTACTATGTTTTTTCTGATAGCATTTTGGCCTTTGTGAACATAGTGCAAAGCTTTGTGCACATTATGGTTAAAACCTTATGTGCCTTATGTGGTTTATCCCGCCTTGCGGGATTCCGTTACACTTCGAATTCTGGTCTATCAACATCTGCCACCTACGGCGGCATCTCATTTATTCCGTAGTACGGAATTCCATTCACTACATTCCATTTCACGGGAACTAGGTTGCACTTCACTTCGCTTCCGATTTCCGGTCTGCGATTTCCTGTCTCCTGTTCACCATCCAACTTATAAACTCTCCCGACTTCCTTTCCCCCGTTAATTATAGTTAAACGGTATGGTATATAAATGAAGCTTATTTGATAATCCCCTTCAAAAGTTCTAATTTTGAAGTAGAGAGTAACAAAAAATCCACAGACGTGCATGTGCGTCAATTATAAAACAAGATTTGGTTCTACATGCGGAACAAGTCAAACAAAATGTTGAATCATCATGAAAAAAATAAGTGAACTTTTAGGATTAAAAGCAAACGAAGCAACTCAATTGGGCGAAAAACTTAATGAACTATTGGCTAACTACCAGATGTTTTATCAAAACCTGAGGGGTTTTCACTGGAATATTAAGGGTGAAAAATTCTTTGAGCTACACGCTAAATTTGAAGAATTGTACGACGACGCCGTGATGAAAGTTGATGAAATCGCTGAGCGTATTCTTACTTTGGGAGTGACTCCATACCATACTTTTACCGATTATTTAAAGGTAAGCTCTATTAAAGAGGCTAAAGATTTAAGTGATGGTGTTGCAACTACCGAGGCTACATTAGAGAATCTTTCCACTTTGATCAAACTTGAAAGAGCCATATTACCATTGGCCGAAGAAGCGGGTGATGAAGGAACTCTGACTCTTTTAACCGACTACATTACTCAACAGGAAAAAGTTGTTTGGATGTTGGCATCTTCTTTAAAATAGTGTTGTAAATTCCAACATAATTTAAAAGCGTGAAAGTTTTAACTTTCACGCTTTTTTGTGTGGAGCAGCATATCCTAATCTGTAAATTTTACAATTTGATATCTCCGCTTTCATCTCATGGCAAGAGTGTAATTTAAGGCTAAAAAGCCTCCTTCAACGAAATGTACATCCCATTATGTCCATCCGATGAAAATCCAACATCAAATCGAATGTTAAGGGGTTCGTCAGGTAAAATTCTGAATCTTAATCCACCACCGAAGGAGGTTATAGCATCTTCTAAATCAACCCTGAATGCATTACCGGCAACGCCTGCTTCTGCAAAAGCAACAAAGCCAAATCGCCACCATAGTGGGGTTCTGAATTCTGCACGAATAAATTGAATGCTGTTGTCGATAATCCTGCGTGAGTGGCCTGTGCCACGCAACCGATCGGTGCCTCCAAGATTGGGAAGTGAAAAAAACGGGACATCTCCTGTCACGTATTCAGTAAAATATTGAAATGCGAAAGTTGATTTACCTCTATTTGCATAGTACCTCACATCTGTTAACCATTTATTGAAATCAAAATCGGAGCCTAACATCTGATGATGAAATATTCCGGATGTGGTTATGAACCACCCTTGCCGGGGAAACAACACATGGTTACGCGAATCAAAAAGAAATGACGGACCTGTGCCTGCGATGAAACCTCCTTTCAGTCCGCTTACCTGCGGAAATTCTGTTTGCCAGTTGTTGTTCTGGTTTAATATGGAAGTAATTATCCCGGCATGAAGATGCCGGGGTAATTGTCTGTGAATTTGAGCTTCCCAGTTTATCCTGCGCAATTTGAATTCTATGTTCTCGAAAAAGGATTCATTAGAATGTGCATCCCAATATCTGTCATTAAGACTCAAATAGCTAAATTTTGAATGCATTTGCCAGTTTTCAGATATAAACCACTCCAAATCACTCTTAATTTCAAACATTTTTTTTGTGGATACCTGCAAAGATGCCGATAGTGTGTTTATCCTCGTTTGATGTTGATGTATACTATTGGCATCCATCCAGCTGATGACCGGCATGATGCCTGCTTCAAGTCCTGTTCTTTGGGAATATCCGCCCGATGGATAAATCACCAGTACATATTTTTCGTTCTCAAAAGTGAGATAATTCAAAAGTTTTTCACCAAATTGTATTAGGCAGTTTTGATGATAGAGAGAATCTTCCTTTGCGGTGTTGTGTAGTTGAGCATTGATGTTTGCTTTTATAAAAAGCAAACAGATGGCTGACAGTAAGAGCAAATTAATCCGGTGAATGCTCATTCTATTAAAAATTTGAAACCATAATGTGTTTATTGCGTTATGCATTAATAAAAACGCAATAGAGCAACGATTTTTTCGCATATTTAATGCAATAATAGTAATTTTGATCTACTCAAAACTAACTTTATGATCTATTTTTTCAGAGCCATAAGCAACGAATCTGATGATTTTATTTTAGATATAGCCATTGACAGTAAATCAACCTTTTTAGATTTGCATCAGTTCATTCAGCAAAAGCTTAATTTTGATCCGGCTCAAATGACCTCCTTCTTTCTTACCGATGAGAATTGGAATAAGGAGCAGGAAATTACGCTGATTGACATGATGGAGGAGGAGGGAACGGTTCTGGTTATGGATAAGGTTCGACTTGAGGATCTGATTACCGATACCAAACAAAGGGTTTTATATGCCTTTGATTTGTTTGCCGAACGGGTGTTGTTTATGGAGCTGACTAATATCGATGGTGGCAATCTGAAAGAACCGGTCTGTACTCGCATGGAAGGAACTCCTCCACCACAGTTTTCCGAAGAAGGCTTTAATTTTGACGATGCCCTGGAAGCTGATGCGTTTTTGTCTGACGACGACATGGACGATATCATCAGGGAGGGAGGCGATTTTCCGGATGATTTATCGGACGAAGATTTCGATCCGGATGAATTTTATTAGGATATAAAATGCATGTTTGCATTTCGTTTTACGAATTAAGAATAGCTCATTAAACTCTATAAATCTAGAACTCTGAATGTTTATTAATCTATTTAAAAAGAGTAAAGGGTAATTATGTCAAAGTTGATGGTGGTTTTAACCGGTCCTACCGGGATTGGAAAAACCAAGGTTTGTATAGAGTTGGCAAAGCAATATAAAAGTGAAATCATTTCCGCAGATTCCCGTCAGATTTTCAGAGAAATTCCCATAGGAACAGCTGCTCCGGGAAAAGAGGAGCAGACTCTTGTTCCGCATCACCTGATAGGGTTTAAGTCGATTTTCGATTATTACAGTGCTTTTGAATTTGAACAGGATGCATTAAAAATTGCCATGGAGCTTTTTAAAAAGCACCACGTGCTTTTTATGGTGGGAGGCTCCATGATGTACATTGATGCTTTTTGTAATGGTATTGATGAATTACCTACTGTTGATTCGGATTTACGACAGGAGTTGCAGGAAAAGCTCAATGTCGAGGGCATCGAGTCTATCAGACAGCAATTAAAAATTTTGGATCCTGATTTTTACCATCAGGTTGATCTTAAAAACCCCAAAAGGGTGGTTCATGCTGTTGAAATTTGCCTGATGACCGGTAAGCCTTACTCTTCATTACGTACTGCTCCAAAAAAGAAGCGTCCGTTTTCAATTTTGAAAGTTGGCTTAAATATGGATCGATCAGAGCTTTATGGCCGCATAAATTCGCGTGTGTTGCAGATGGTTGATGACGGTTTGCTTCAGGAGGCCAAAGCGTTGATTGATCACCAGCATTTGAACGCTCTAAATACCGTTGGATATAAGGAGCTTTTTGCTTCGTTTAACGGAGAGCACTCTATTGAAAAAGCCATAGAACTGATACAACGCAATTCGCGACACTACGCCAAGAAACAACTCTCATGGTTTCGGCGCGATGCAGAGATGCACTGGTTTCATCCGGGTGAAATCAATGAGATTATCAGGTTGATTGATGAAAATATCCCCCTTTGAAAAAAATGTGTTTTGGTTCTTAAAAACAATTATATTTGTATTGAAGCCGATGCCGGATAATTATTAATCTTTCTTACGGTTTACAAACAAAATCCCCGGCATTGGCTTTTTAATTCTGTTTTCGTGAAGCAAAATTTTACAATACGTGTTTATGGCATCTGCATTCGAAATGGGAATGTTCTGTTGTCTGATGAGATTTTTAAAGACATCAGGATGACCAAGTTTCCGGGAGGTGGACTCAAATTTGGAGAGGGAACCAAAGCCTGTTTGCAGCGGGAAATCAATGAGGAATTCGGCCTTGAGGCCGATATTCTTGAACACTTTTATACTACAGATTATTTTCAACCGGCAAAATTCTTTGAAAACACCCAGCTTATCAGCATCTACTATAAAATGGAAATCCCCGGGTTGCCGGAATTGCCGGTTCGCTCCGAGCCTTTTGTTGCCAACAATGCATCACCCCAAATATTGAGATGGATGCCTCTGAAAGATTTGGATAAAAATCATCTGACCTTTGCCATTGACCAAAAGATTGCCGGAATTTTAACAGGTAACGTGAGCAACCAAATGTAGCGACTGCTGACGGAGCGGACTCCCGTCGAAACCCCCATAATACTTTGCCGTTAAAAAGCCAGCTTCGTTAAGCAACTTGTTTAGCAATTCTTGTCGAAGCGGATATAGCGGAATGCTATTAATGATGGTGCTTTTGGTCTCTTTTATTGTCAATATGGTTTTGAAATTAATCAGTTCATCCTGTTCCCGGAGTTCGTATCTGCGGTCGAATTTAATATGATCGTTTTCAATTAACGGGAGGCTTTCAATGCCAAAATCAAGAATGTAGTCATAATTGATAATTTGAAGAATGAGATTCCCTCCCGGCTTCAAAACCTGAATACACTGATTGAAAAAGGAGAGCATGTCTTTGGGTTTCTGAAGATGCACAAGGGTGTTTCCAATACAACTGATGGCGTCCAGCGAAAATGATTCTACAATTGAACCGGTTTTCAGCATGTTACCCTGAATGTATTCAATATTAGGGCATGATGAGCTCTTTTTTCTGGCTACATTAAGCAATTCTTCGTCCAGATCAACTCCGATGACCTTTTGAGCATTGGCAGCCATGCCAATACAAAGATTACCGGTTGCGCATCCTATTTCAGCAATATGTTTGTCTGATAACCCATTTACGGCATTTTCAATAAACTTAACCTGTGCCGGCGAACCGGGAAAAATATGGTCATACCACTTTGCTATGCTTTGATAAAACTGCATCTTTTAATCCGATGTTTTTTGTTTAATTTGGTATTCATTTCTGTCTGGTCGCATTCTGCTTACAAGCTCAGCAATAAACCCGGTCATGAACAGTTGTGTTCCGAGAATCATGGAGGTAAGGCTGATATAAAAGTAAGGACTGTCAGTTACTCGTGGCGCCTCCACGTTGAAATAAACAAACCAGAGTTTTCTTATCCCAAGCCAAAGAGCAGAGAAAAATCCCACCGTAAAAGTTACTGTTCCAAGACTTCCGAACAGGTGCATGGGGCGGTCGCCAAATTTTGAGATAAACATTAACGACAATAAATCCAGAAAGCCCTTGATAAACCTTTCAATTCCAAATTTGGTAACGCCATATTTTCTCTCCCTGTGTAAAACTACTTTCTCTTCAATTCTTGAAAAGCCTGCTCTTTTCGCGAGTATAGGAATGTAACGATGCATCTCTCCATAAACTTCGATGTTTTTAATCACATTGCCATGGTAAGCTTTGAGTCCGCAATTAAAATCATGCAGTTTAATGCCGGATACCATTCGCGCAGTGTAGTTAAATAATTTGCTGGGGATGGTTTTTCCCAATGGATCGTAGCGCTTTTTCTTCCATCCGCTTACCAGGTGGAAATCATTCTCTTTTATTAATTTGTAGAGTTCGGGTATTTCATCTGGATTGTCCTGTAGGTCTGCATCCATGGTAATTACCACTTCTCCGGCTGCTTCTCTGAAACCGCAGTTGAGTGCGGCCGATTTTCCATAGTTACGGCGAAAAGAGATGCCCTTTAGATGACTGTAGTCTTTTGTCAACTCCTGTATGACCGCCCATGATCGGTCACTGCTTCCATCATCAATCAAAATGATTTCGAAGGCATCTACCAATGATTTACAAACACGATCTACCCATATAACCAGCTCCGGCAATGACTCCTCCTCATTAAAAAGCGGAACAACTATTGAAAGTTCTTTTGAAAATTTTATTTCGTTATTGTACATCTTGCATTGCTTCTTGAAAAGGATCGCCCTTACGTTTTATAAAAATGGAGGTGATTAAAGAAACCAAAAAACCGGCAACAATTCCGTTTATTATGGATGATATAAACATTGTCCATGCATTTGCTCCCCTTTCAATATTTTCACGCATCGATTCCACATAGGATTCAGAAAACCCTGTTGCCAGCAAAGTTTCCTCGGATTGAGCTATGATTACATCTTTTAAACCAGGATCAAAAACCTGTAACATCAAAAAATAGAAGAAACCTGTAATTATGCCTGAATACATTGAAATCTTCACCCCAAAACCAAGACCCTTACCGTAACTAATCAACCCGTTGAGTATTTCATCACGGTATTTTTTAGAGTACAGATAAATCAGTACACCGTATATAATCCAGCTAAGATTTAATAATGGAGAGGAAAACAAATCTCCGCTAACATATGTGATTATAAGCAATACAGTTTGTGCGGCTCCAAGCTTGGCTCCACTGGATAAGACGAATTGTGTTTTTTGTAGCTTGTTGTTTGTCATGAGTTTTGTAAGCTTATTATTCTTTTGTATTGTTTATACCTAAATCTATCTAAAATAAAGTATTCGCTAAAATACACATTTAAGCCGATTATTTAATGTCATTGAAGTTACTTTTTAAAAAGCGATTTCAGGGGAATTTATTTATTAAACCCTGAAATCATTCGGTTTCTAATCCGTTTTGATATAAATAAGTGGAAACAAAAATCAGTGAGAAAACTTTTGCGAACTAATTCTCAGATTTTCGTTTAGTCATTGATTGTTTTTTTGTTCCTATAAATTGTTGACTTCTCGTAACATCCGTTGAAGAGATGAAAAAAAGCGAAAAAAAAAGTGCCAAAGTCCTTGCCATAATAGTAATATTTTCTACTTTTGTCGCCGGGTAAGTCCTGTACGACCAGCTCCTGCTGAACTCCCCCAGGGCCTGACGGCAGCAAGGGTAGGCGGTCGAAGCGGTGCGATGCAGGTAGCTTACCCACCTGCCAATGTAGCTCAGTTGGCCAGAGCAGCTGATTTGTAATCAGCGGGTCGGGGGTTCGAATCCCTCCATTGGCTCAGAAAGGAACAAAACAATGGTTTTGTTTTAATTAAAAAGATTGTTTGGGGGGATACCAAAGTGGCCAACTGGGGCAGACTGTAACTCTGTTGTCTTACGACTTCGGAGGTTCGAATCCTCCTCCCCCCACCAACAATGCGGGAATAGCTCAGTTGATAGAGCATTAGCCTTCCAAGCTAAGGGTCGCGGGTTTGAGTCCCGTTTCCCGCTCAATTTAAGCCTGATAGTTAAAACTATCAGGCTTTTTTTGAATCAATCCCAAAAGTTTGGAGATTAAGTGGATCACTACCAAAAGTTGGGTCTAAGCATTGATTTTACACAATCTATTGAGGAAGATCGGATCATATCCAAACAATGGTTTGTCCCCATCTCTCTTATTCTTAATTAATTCTGTTAAAATGTCAATTTGTTATTGCCATTTCTATTTATCTCTTGTAAATTGAAAATATATATCAAATAGTTAAACAATTATGATGTGTCGTATCTTTAACATACAGGGAATCACTGTAAGTAATAAGATGCAAACATGTCTGGTGTTTTAATGACTGATAAGTTCTACTAGTGTTGGTTTTTAATTACGCATCTGTTTTTATTGCTTTAACTTTTGGAATATTAAAATGTAAGGAGCTCTAATTATTAAAATTATTTAAAACATTTTTGATAGATATATATTTTTTCTATCTTAAATGTATGAACCGATTCCTTGAAGGTCAAATAGGAGAAGATATTTGGGTTTCAAACTGAGAGTAAGGATAACAAAAGCAAGGAGAAAGATGAGGAATATAGACTTAAATATTTTTCAGGCAACCAATTCAAAACTGCATCCCGAAAAAGGTCGCATTCTGATTGCTGAGCCTTTTTTGCAAGGACCTTACTTTGCGCGTTCAATTATTCTTATAACCGAACATAGTGAGGAGGGGACTGTTGGATTTGTTATCAATAAATCTACAGATGTATATCCCGATGAGGTTATTGACGATCTGTTTAATTTCAGTGGTGAGTTGTTTATAGGAGGCCCTGTTTCCTCAAATACACTGCATTATCTTCACACTTTAGGAGATCTTGTACCGGGTTCCATAAAAATAACCCCTTCCATATATTGGGGAGGCGATTTTGAACAAATTAAAAAGTTAATTAATAAGGGTATGGCAACAAACGAGTCGGTGAGGTTTTTTGCCGGCTATTCAGGATGGTCTCCCGGACAACTTGAACATGAGATTTCAGAGAAATCATGGATTGTATCCACCCTGGATGACAAGCAGATTATGGTGCCCGATACGTCCAATATCTGGAAAGAAACCATGGAAAATCTGGGTGATGTTTACCGCACCTGGTCTAATTTTCCTTCCAATCCCGCTTTTAACTAATCATTTGAGATTCCCTGAAATGGTTTTGTAGAGTAGTAGAGCCGTTCTTGTATAGTAACGCCGCTCTCTGAATCCTGCAACCCATCTTATTCCGTTAATTGAATTGGTGAGAAACAGTTCATCGGCATCCAGAAGTTCATCCTCTGTGGCTCCTGTCGTTTGAATGGACTTTATTTTGTTGGTCTCTGCCGCATCCAGAACTTGTTTCCTGAAAATTCCTTCTATGCAACCCGTTGATATTAAAGGCGTGAAAAGCACCCCATTTTTCACCCAAAAAAGATTGGAACTGATGGACTCAATGATTTTCCCATTTCCATTGATAATGAGAGAATCGTCTGTCCCATTCTCTTTGTTGTAAATGCCTGCCAGAATATAAACATGGCACCCAATGGTTTTAAAAGCGGAAACAGGGGAGGGAAGTTTTGGAAAATCCCTGTACAGATCAATAAAAATCCCCTTCTCGGCGAATTGATACCCGGTTTGCTTCATGTCTGCAGCCTCAATAATCCACGATGCTGTAAGGTTTTGCGGCGTGTATAGCCCGCCATCTTTTCTGAAAACTGTAATTCGTATGCGACTGTCGTAAAACAACCTGTTTTTTACTACCAGGTTTTGGATGGATGACTTCAGTTCAGAAGATGATGGAAATCCTCTTAGTGAGAATTTTAGCACGCTCATTCCCTGTATTAATCTGCTGTAGTGATTGCTCCAGAATAGTGGTTCCCCTTTTTGAAACCGAACGGTTTCAAAAAGTCCGTCGCCATAACGGAATGCTCGATTTTGCGATGTAAAAATTGGCGCATCCTGAAGTTGAAGTACGCCATTTACAACCAGATATTTTTTTTCTGTTATCATTTATATGATTACATAAAAGAGGTCAGTCGTTCAATAAAATGTAGAAACAATTTTGGTTCGTAAAACAGCGGGAAAATAAAACCATAAACGGCTCCCCAAAAATGAGCATCATGCCCTATGTTGTCAACCTGTTTTCTTGCCATGTGCGCAGAATACCAAAGGTACAATGCACCAAAAATAATTCCCGGAATTCTGATGAACCCAAACAGATAAACCGGATTGTAAGGGTCGAAAAAAATGGAGACGAAAACCACCGCCGATACAGCCCCCGAAGCCCCTACAGCGTTATATTGGGGATTGTCCTTATGTTTTATGAGCGAGTAAAAACTGGAAAACGCCAGCGCAGAGAAAAACAGAATCAAGAACCGGATTACAGTCATTCCCGGCAGATAATGTTCAAAGTAGAATAAAACCGCTGTGCCAAACGACCAGAGGACAAACATATTTATGAAAAGGTGAATCCAGTCGCCATGCAAAAACCCGTGTGAAAACAACCTCAAATATTGCTTTCGGTGAACAATGCTCCATGCATTAAACTGAAAACGCGACATTAATTCCGGCCTGTTAAAGGCCAGAAAACTTACAACGCAAATGGCTATGATGAGAATAATATGTACTGAAAGCATTAATGTAAAATTTTATAAATCATTTCTTTTAGCAAATCCTCATGCGAGGTACTGGTGTTTCCAAATCCTTTCGATTTCATGTCATACTCCCTTAAAACGGATATGATTTGTGCCACTTTTACACCGGAGTAATTTCTCGCTCCGTTTTGGTAATCGGTTACGAAAAACGGATTAATCTTTAACTCCGAAGCCACCACTTGTCTGTTTTTGTCTTTCAGGTAATGGTAGGCCAGCAACTTTTGAAAATAGTTGAAAAGGATAGCGGTAATGGCCGGTACCGGGTAATCCTTTGGATTGGCTCCAAAGGCCTTAATAATCCGGTTGGCTTTTGATACATCTTTTGCTATTATTGCTTTCTGAAGTTCAAAAGGATTGTACTCTTTACTGATGCCAATGTTTTTGGCCACATGGTCGGAAGTGATGTGGGTATTTCCCGGTCCCATGGCCACAATGAGTTTATCAACAGCAAGAACAACCTTTTCCAGTTCCAGTCCCAAAAACTCAATAAGCATCGCCGATGCTTTTGGTTCAATGGTTAATCCTCTTTCTTTCAGATAGCTGTTCACCCATTGCCCCATCTGGTTGTCGTACAATTTAACCGATTCAAAAACCACTAAAGACTTACTCTTTTTTAAAGCTGCTGAGAGTTTTGATCGGCCGTCAAGCTTTTTGTATTTGTAATTAAGAACCAGTACTGTGGAGTTTAAAGGCGCTTTGACATAACTTTCCAGCGTGTCAATTTTATCCAGATTTTGAGCTTCGCGCACGATGATGACCTGGCGGGGTGCTCCCATGGGAAACCGCCTGGCAGTGTGAATGAGGTTTACAACATCGGTGTCTTTGCCGTAAACAACGGTCTCATTAAAAGCTTTTTCTTCCTCTTTTAATGCATGTTTCTGTATGGTTTCTGATATTTTATCGATAAAGAAAGGCTCTTCTCCGTGCAGAAGATATACAGGAGCAAAATCCCCGTTCTTTACTTTGTTGATGATTTCTTCAAACTTCATAAGATGTTATATGCGGTGTCTGTCGTTTTAACTGTCAAACTTCAGATGTTTTACCGATCTCCCGTTATTGATGATTTCCTGAAGTGCCTCAACTCCAATTTTTATGTGGTCGTCTACAAAATCGCGCGTTACCATTTGGTCGCTTTCAGCGGTTTTAATTCCTGTTGAGATCATCGGCTGATCAGATACCAGCAATAAGGCTCCGGAAGGGATGGAGTTTGCAAATCCTACTGTGAAAATGGTGGCAGTTTCCATATCAATGGCTAAAGCACGAGTTTTGGTGAGATATTTTTTAAATCGCTGATCGTATTCCCACACTCTTTTGTTGGTGGTAAAAACTGTGCCGGTAAAGTAGTCGCGTCCTTTATCGCGAATGGCTGATGAAACGGCTCTTTGCAAACTAAATGCAGGGAGTGCCGGAACTTCTGGCGGCAGGTAATCATCAGATGTTCCATCGCTGCGTATGGCAGCGATGGGTAGAATCAGATCTCCCAATTTGTTTATATTTTTAAGTCCACCGCATTTTCCCAGAAAAAGTACTGCTTTGGGATCAATGGCGCTCAACAGATCCATGATGGTTGCAGCGTTGGGACTTCCCATACCAAAATTTATGATGGTAATGCCATTGGCACTGGCATTTGGCATATTATGTCCTTCTCCCATAATTGGTACGTTGTACCATTTAGAAAAACGTTCCACGTAATTGGAGAAGTTTGTCAGCAAAATATAGTCGGTAAACTGATCAAGAGGTCTTCCGGTGTAACGTGGAAGCCAATTGTCAACAATCTCTTTTTTTGTTCTCATTTTTTATCGTTTTTTTCAAAACCTCATTTTCAATATTCCCATTTTGTGAGCACACTAAGATAAATGATTTTGCTGATTTTATTGTAATTTTGAGGAAATTTGAAACATGCAAAAATTAAATCTACCACCCATTGAGGCCAAAATTACTGCCGATGGTAATCGTCAACGGATTTTCGATATCATTCGCAAAAAATATGTGGTTTTGACACCTGAGGAGTGGGTGCGGCAACATTTTGTTCACTATTTATTAAGCCTGGAGTATAGCGCTTCGTTAATGGCTGTGGAAAAGTTGGTGGTGGTAAATGAGTTAAAACAACGTGCTGACGTTGTTGTTTACAACAAAAAGCGAACTCCGGTGATGATTGTTGAATGCAAATCACCTACGGTGCCATTAACCAATGATACATTGGCGCAAGCGGCACGATATAACATTCGCCTGGGTGTTTCTTATCTGGTTATCACCAATGGGTTAAATCATTACTGCATAAAAATCGACCGGGAAAGCGGTAAAGCTGAAGTGCTTGATGCTTTGCCTCCAATTGCCGAAGTTGAAAATGTATGATTATTTTTTATCATTAATTAACTGAAACATCGCCTCGTCTTCCCAGCCTTTCATGGTTTTAATCCACGCCTTTTTAATGCCGATTTTTTGAAACCCGTTTTTTGTAAAAAGTTCGATACTGGGTTGGTTGGTAACGGCAATGTTACAGTATAACTGATGTATTCCCAAATGATTAAAGCAATAATCAGTAAACAGTTTCAAGCCATTTGAAGCATAACCTTTTCCTCTGTACGCTTGATGAATCATAATCCCAACCCCCGCCCGGTTATGATAGGGGTCGAAATCAAAGAGGTCGATCATTCCAATGGTTGATCTATTTTGTTCAGCCAAATCAATCATCAATCTGAGCTGCTTGGTCTGGTAAAGATCCAAAGAACTGGATTCAATGTATTTTTTTAATTGATATTTACTAAAAGGGACAAGAGTATTCCCTGCCTGCCATATTTCCATGTTGTTTTCCCACTGATAGAGAATATCAATGTCTTCGGGTTCTATTGCTCGTAAAATCAACTCCTCGTTTTTAATCATTCTTTGGATGCTTCAGATGATTTTTGCAACGTGATGGGTTGAACATAGAATGCGCGATTCCGTGTTCCGTAAACATCCCGTAACGGGATGTTTACTTCGTTCATATGGGTTTTAAATCCTTCAAGTGCTATCTCCAGTCTGTATCTTCTGCCCGCCGGCAGCACTGCAACAAATTTTCCCGATAGCGAATTTGGCCTGTAAACACCTTGTATCATATTCGTTTCCACATCATAGATTCTAACAATACAATCTATTGCCGGTTTGTCTCCGGATGTGAAGATGTGGCTTGCCAAAACTGCCAAGGATCTTTCATCGTCAGCCGGAAAGGATATCAGGTAAATATCGGTAGCACCCATTCCATCGGGTTGACGTGAAGAGTAATAGACTCTCTGTCCGTCCGGAGTTGGGATGTAGAACAGATCGTCGTCAGGTGTGTTGATTGGATACCCAAGGTTTTCAGCTTTGCCCCATTCCCCTTTTTCATTTAACGTGCTTCGGAAAATATCAAACCCTCCCATGGAATTATGTCCTTCTGATGAGAAATAGAGTGTTTGGCCATCAGCATGAATATGGGGACTCTCTTCATCATAGGGAGTGTTGACGTTTGGTCCTGCATTAATTGGTTCGCCCCAGTTTCCATCAGGCAAACGGTGTGATATGTATATGTCTTTTCCACCAAAGCCTCCGGGGCGGTCGCTTACAAAATAGATGGTGTTTCCATCGGGGGATAAACTGGCATGTGTCTCATTAAACTGACTGTTTATGGGTAAAGGGAATGGTTCTGGTTCTCCCCACTCTCCAAAACGAAACCTGGTTTGGTAGAGATTTCCAATCATTCCGTCGTTTTGGAAAAAGATCAGTGTTTGTCCGTCGGCACTTAAACTTGCCGTGGCTCTGTTTCCAAAATAGAGGCCGGGTAATTCGAGTCTTTCAGCAGATGTCCAGGCTCCATTTCTCCAATAGGAGACGTAAATTCCTTCAAAATATCTGCCATCCTGATCTTCCATATCCTGTTGGGGACGGTTAGAAGTGAAAAAAATAGAAGATTCATCAAGCGATACCACCGGACTGTGTTCGTCAAAAGGTGTGTTGATGGCACGACCAAGTGTGGTTATGTCAAAATTTACAGGATTTTTGATCAACTCGATGGCGTTTATACTATAATTTCGTTCCCTATTTATGGCATCAATGATTTCACTTTGTGAGGAACGGACGTTTTCAAGCAAATAATCATAAATCTTTATAGCATCATCAAACCGATACAGCAAGTGATAAGCCTGGCCGAGATAAAATCTTGACTCAATGGCTTGCTGCGAAGACCTGCGCTCGAATGGAGAATTCTGTTTAGCAGTTGTAAGCAATTCCATGGCGGTTTCGGCTCCTCCGGGGACATTTAAATAGGCTATGCCTGCCACCAGGTATACCTCGTCTGGTACACTTTCGCCTCTAAAAAGAGGCTGAAGCAGTTCAATGGCGTCGAGATAACGTTCCGCATCAATATGGTTGCGTGCCTGGCGTATGGTACGGCTTTGTCCGTCTAATTGAATATAGCCTGCTGAAAGAAGCAGGATGATGACTATAATTTTTCGTATCATAAAGGAATTAGGTTGTTTTATTAGAATTGATGCTTAAATTTACAAAATATTGTTTCTACAAAACAACTAATTCTTGTCGAAAGTTTACGAATGGCTTTATCTGGTTGATGAAACACATGAATTGGGATAGATTTTGATTCTTTGTGATGTTGCGAATATTTAACCACGAAAGTGGTTAAATATGAGAATTGAAAAACTGTGACCGCATTTCATGATTGATAATCATATTTTTTGTATTTAACCTGCATTATTAATTAACTACACCTCATGAGAAAAATATCATTAAAAAATCGAATGAATCATTTCAGATTACTTCGTCGGACTTTTGTCCTGATTTTTTCATTGTTTGTTATGTATTCTTGCAAAACCGATTCAGAACTGAAACTTCCGTCTGTTTTTTCTAACAACATGGTGCTGCAGCAAAATATTGATGCTGCCATTTGGGGATACGCAAAAAGTGGAACTGAAATTACTGTTAGCTCTCAATGGGGAGCTGTCTCAAAGGCCAAGGCGGGAGAGGATGGTAAATGGATGGTTGAATTGCCTACAGTCGAAGCGGGAGGTCCTTATTTTATTGATGTTGAGGCCGGAGAAACGAAAATACGTATTGAAAACGTGTTGTTGGGAGAGGTTTGGTTGGCTTCCGGACAATCAAATATGGAGATGCCTTTGCGAGGCTGGCCTCCACTGGAGCCAATCTATGGATCTGATGAGGCAATTGCCACATCTGATTATCCAGGAATCAGAATGTTTACGGTGGCAAGAAATGTGAGTTCAACCATATTAAATGATGTTGAAGGTGAGTGGATGGTCTCCTCGCCCGAAACGGCTGGTGGGTTCAGTGCCACGGCTTACTTTTTTGCACGAAAAGTTCATGCCGAAACAGGAGTGCCGGTAGGAATCATACACAGCAGTTGGGGAGGTACGCCTGCTGAATCATGGATAAGTGGTAAAACATTGCGCGTTGACAGAGACTTTACTGAACGTGTGGAAATGTTGCAGCAGGCAAAAGAGGAGGAACAGGAGTATAACATGTGGTTGCAAGGTTTCCCTGAGAAAAGTATTGCGATGACCGGCAATTTGGATCCATTAGTAGGTATTGATTTATATGATGATTATGGATCATCTCCTGATACCGATTTGAGTGATTGGTCTGCCATAAATTTGCCTGCTTTGATTGAAGATACGGAGATCGGAGATTTTGACGGAGTCATCTGGTTTAGAAAGAAGATTGAGATTCCTGAATCGTGGATAGGAAAAAATCTGGTACTAAGCCTGGGGCCAATTGACGATCGGGATGTTACCTGGGTTAATGGAAACAGGGTAGGAGGAATGGAAGAAGATGGTCTGTATCAGGTTGAACGCATTTATAATGTTCCATCTGAATATGTCACCGATCGGGATTTTCTCATTGCTGTGCGCGTTATTGATACACAGGGCGGCGGCGGAATCTACGGAAAAGAGGAGCAGTTGAAACTCTTCCCTGAAGGAGAGATTGAGAGGGCCATAAGTCTGGCAGGGGAGTGGAATTATAAACTGGTAGGGGAGATTCAGGGTCTGAGTCTGTATCTTTTTGATCCTGCGAAAGATGTATTAGCAAATCGTCCGGAGAGAACCTTGGTTTTAAATTCTCATACCCCCACTGTTTTATATAATGCCATGATTGCACCGCTGGTTCCCTATGGTTTAAAAGGAGTTATTTGGTATCAGGGAGAAACCAACGTAGGAAGGGCGAATCAGTATATGCGTTTAAAATCCATGTTGATAACTGATTGGAGAAATCATTTTAAAAATGATGAGCTTTCCTTCTATTATGTGCAGTTGGCTCCATGGCATTATAATGATGTTGATGGCGTCGCATCAGCCAACTTGCGAGAAGCTCAGAGACGTATGCAATTTATTCCTCATACCGGGATGATTTCAACATTGGATATTGGTGATTTGGAATCTATCCATCCAGGTAATAAAAAGGATGTAGGTGAACGGTTGGCACGATGGGCTTTAGTTAAGAATTATGGAAAAAATATACCGTTAACCGGACCCGAACCTGCTAATTTTTCCGTTGTGAACGGAAAAATTGAACTGGAACTCAGCCATGCTGAAAATGGCTTGTTCCTATCTGAGGAGAATTGTGGTCAGTTTGAGGTTTCGGGTGTTGATGGTGTTTTTTATCCGGCTACTGTTGCCATTAAAAACAATCTGTTGGTTGTTGAGTCGTCACAGGTGAGTGAGCCTGTAAATGTAAGGTATGGATATAGAAATGGAGCCAAAGCATCGCTGTTTAATGGTGATATGCTGCCGGCGCCTTCTTTTTCAACAGAGGATGAAATTGAAAATTAAAAATGGTATTTTGATCCATTCAGGTGGTTGATTTCAAACTGCTATTCATTTTGTTTGGTGAAATGGTTAATATTTTAAATCACTGCAGACCGACTAATTTGACATAGATTTTTCGTTCTGCTCGAAATGACAAAACTTTCAGGAGGGCAAGACGAGAGAGGGGGTGATGGAGGCGAAGCCGCCATTACCCCCTCTTTTCATACAACGTAACAGCCTGTCATTTCGAGCGAAGTGATAAATCTAATACATATGATTATCATTAAAAAGCAGACATAGTCTGGGAAAGAGACGACTTGTTTCTAATGTAACCACAAATAACCGGTTGAATCATTAGCTCTTTAAAGTATTTAATCACAACGATCACTAAATTTTTGCACAAAACAAAAAGAGAGTTATAGCGATATGCTATAACTCTCTCTCTGTCTTACTTTATATTTTAGTGATAAACTATATTACTCTCAGAAGGCATAGGTTTATTAGAATCCAAAAAGGTTAATCATTTTATAAAACAGGTCAGTGTTGTCATAAATTCCAATAAACTCCTCAGCACCGGGGCCAAAAGCCATTACCGGCACCATGCTGCCTGTGTGATTACCGCTTGTATAACCTGCAGTAACAGATCCCTTTTCATAATCTCCGCCGTGCAGAGCCATGCCGCCTGTTTCATGGTCGGAAGTGACAATTACCAACGTTTCGCCATTTTTAGCTGCAAACTCTAACGCAACACCAACAGCTCTATCCATGTCAAGCATTTCACCAATGATGTATCCGGTATCATTGTTATGGCCACCCCAATCAATTTGAGAGCCTTCAATCATCATGAAGAACCCATTTTCATTCTGACTCAGCACCTGAATGGCTTTTTTTGTGGCTCTGGGGAGCATATCGCCTCTTTCATGATAGATGCTGTTGTGGCGCGGAGCAGTAAAAATTGCAGCCGGGCCGGATGTCAATTCTGTTGCTTCATCCAGACAAGTAAAAACCGAATATCCTTTTTCTTTTAGGTCTTCAGTAAGGTCACGTCCATCTTCGCGCTGAGTAAAATGTTGCAGTCCGCCACCAATAAATATATCAATATCGGTTTTCAGAAAATCTTCAGCAATCTCCTCCTTCATGTTTCTTGAAGGTTGATGTGCAATAAAAGATGCAGGGGTGGCATGGGTAATAGACGAAGTTGCCACCAAACCCGTTGCTTTCCCGTGCTGATCACTGATTTGGAGAATGGTTGGGATGGCTATCCCGTCCTGATCAAGAGCTACGGTTCCATCGGTAACTTTTTGTCCGGTGGCAATGGCTGAACCACCTGCTGCCGAATCGGTAACATAATTATTGGCACTGTGAGTGGTGATTAAGCCAATGTGGCGAAGGTATTGCATGTATAGATTTCCTCCGTTGGCTGTGTATGCTGCTGTCAAATGGGAGATACCCATACCGTCGCCAATAAACAATATGATGTTTTTGGGTGTTTCACTGAATTGAACCGGCTTAATTTCTTTTACTTCGTAACGGTTTTCGTTGATGTAGGTTGCCTTATCTTCTTCTGCATAGATATTGAATGAAATGGCAACTAAAAGGTAAAATAGAACTGATAACTTGTTCATGCTGGTTTATTTTAAAAGGTTTTATTAGATCAAAAGTAATCATTTTAACCATGGTAGGGCATTAATTGTTCGTTAATTAAGGGTTAAATAACAGATTTTTCAATAAAAATTTCCATGATAAGAGTGGTGAAGGATATGTTTTTATATTTGTATTCTGAAAGTTTAATTATAATCTGAGAATGGATACACAAGCTATTTTGTTTGCATTTGCTTTGACATTATTTGCCGGTCTGTCAACCGGAATTGGTAGCGCTATGGCTTTTTTTGCAAAACGAACGAACACAAAGTTCTTATCAGTGGCACTTGGTTTTTCGGCCGGCGTAATGATATATGTTTCATTTGTTGAGATCTTTTTCAAGGCTAAGGAGGAGTTGATTGGTCATCTGGGTGAAAAACCCGGTACTTGGATCACCGTTGCTTCTTTTTTTGGAGGGATGTTGCTGATTGCATTAATAGATAAGTTTATTCCGCAAAAGGAGAACCCCCATGAGGTAAATCTGATTGAGAATATGACCGAAGAGCAGCGTGCTCAAAAAAAGAAGGAGAAGAAATTGATGCGTATGGGACTTATGACCGGGTTAGCCATCGCAATACACAATCTTCCAGAGGGGCTTGCCACATTTACCGCAGCTCTGCATGATCCAAACCTGGGGATTGCCATTGCATTTGCCATAGCTATTCATAATATTCCTGAAGGAATTGCCATTTCAGTACCTATATTTTATGCGACAGGAAGTCGTCGAAAAGCTTTTAAGTACAGTTTTTTATCAGGTCTGGCTGAGCCGGTTGGTGCCTTGATCGGCTTTTTGTTACTGATGCCTTTTATGGGGCCAATGCTGTTCGGGATCATTTTTGCATCAGTTGCAGGAATTATGGTTTTCATAAGTTTTGACGAACTTCTACCGGCTGCAAGAGAGTATGGAGAGCATCACCTTCCTGTATATGGTTTGTTTGGAGGGATGTTGGTGATGGCGTTAAGTCTTTTATTGTTTATTTGATCTGAACCATAGAGTGCATAGCTAAGGTTTATTGTAAATTTTTAATGGATGAGAATAAGCGAACGTTTTAAGTTGATTATTGAGTGGTTTAAAGAGAAAATGCCTGTTGCAGAAACGGAACTTCATTATTCCAATCCTTATGAACTGCTTGTAGCAGTCATTTTATCGGCGCAATGCACAGATAAAAGGGTTAATCAGATTACACCTCCGTTTTTTGAGCGTTTTCCAACAGCAGAAGTGTTAGCAAGTGCAGAAATTTCAGAGGTTTTTGAATATATAAAATCGTGTAGCTATCCCAATAATAAAAGCAAAAGTCTGGTTGGAATGGCTCAAAAACTTGTTGGGGAATTTAACAGTGTAGTACCCTCGGAGGTGAATGATTTACAGAAACTTCCCGGTGTGGGTAGGAAAACCGCCAATGTGATTGCATCTGTTGTGTATGACAAACCAGCACTGGCTGTAGATACTCATGTTTTTAGAGTGTCAGCACGTTTAGGGCTGACACGCAATGCCAAAACGCCATTGGAGACTGAAAAACAATTGGTAAAATATATCCCCGAAGAACTGCTTGCCGTTGCTCATCATTGGCTTATCCTTCATGGACGCTATGTATGTCTGGCCCGAAAGCCAAAATGCAATGAATGCGGATTGAAGCATTTATGCCTTTATTACCAGAAGAATGGAGAATGATTTGGTGTGTTTTTTTATCTCAAATGAATCTATAGCCACAAAGGCGTTTTGTTTGAAAAAATATAACACCTTTGTGGTTGAAATCGATTTTTTATGAGACTGTCTAATATTCTCTATGTGGTCTGTTTATTAAGACCATAAATTATTTGGATAATCACCATTGCTGTGAAGATCCTGTAATGATTTTTTAACCAACGGTTTGTCTTCCTGATAGGTGACGCCAAACCATTTGGATGGAGTGCTAATAATCTTAACAGAAGCTACTTCTGCTTTAACCATGTTGTCGGCCTGAATATTAAAATAAAATTCAGATTTCATTTCATGGCCTTTTTCCTTAAGGAACTGTTTGAAACCTTCCTCTAGATGACCAAAAAACTCGGGTTTAAATATCCAGAAATTCATTGAAACCGGTGCCTCAGGATCCAGTTCTCCTTTCTGATCTTCCTCATAGAAAAACACTTTGTCTCCCTCTTTTCCAATTTTCGTCCTTTCGGTCACTTCTGTCAGGTTGCTGTCTGCATCCGAACCACATATTCCTCTTGATACCGTTCCGTAATCAGACAAGGTATTTTTAAGAGCGTAACCAATCATTGCATATTCGTTATCTCGTGTGCTTCTGGCGATGAATTCAACTGCCTGTTGATAGGCTTTTTGGCCGTAAAAATCATCGGCATTGATGATGGCAAAGGGAGTATTTATCACATCCTTGGCCATTAACATGGCATGACCTGTTCCCCAAGGCTTTTCGCGGCCTTCAGGTATGGAAAAACCGGCAGGTATTTTATCAAGACTTTGAAAAACATACTCGGTTTCGATTTTTCCTTTTAATCGAGGTTCAAACCGCTCTTTAAATGCATCTGCAAAGTCTTCCCGAATTACAAATACGACTTTTCCGAATCCAGCTCTGATTGCGTCAAATACTGAATAATCTATGATGGATTCGCCAGAGGGACCTAGTTCGTCCATTTGTTTTAATCCTCCGTAACGGCTGCCCATTCCGGCAGCCAAAATCAATAGTGTTGGTTTCATTTTAACTGTTTATTTTGAATTTTGAAAATCTTCAATTATTCCGGCAGTCAGCCAATTTGCCAAAGCCTGACGGTTGCTTTCTAAGATAAATCTTTGTTGGTCGCGAAAGTTACGTATATTTCCCAGTTCTACAAATACGGCAACAGGTTGCGTGTATCTCAGCATATAGAGATTTCTGGGTGATACAGTTCCGCTAAATCCCCTGTTGGGCTGATGCTTTCGGTAGTTACTCTCAAAAGTGCGGCGAAGAGTCTCTGCCATTTCCCTTCCAGTTTTGCTTTGAGGATGATGATAAAAGAATACATCCAACTGCTGATTATTTCCACGGCTATCAAGGTGAATCTCAATCACACGCTGATAGGAGGCTGTCTCTTTTTCCCAAAGTTGATTAATAGCAGTAGCACGTTGTTTTAATCGCTCAATCTGATCCAGCGGTATGGGTTTACCCATTACTGTTTCATTTTGATCTGGCATCAGAATGGCTTCGTTTCGAATGCCGTTGTAAGGATCCTGAACAATCACATGAACTTTTGCCCCACTTTGCATCAGGTTTTTAGCCAAACGAAGTGTAATATCATAGGCATATTCATCTTCGTACAAAAGATGCTCACCATACCTGCCAATTGCGCCCGGATCGGGACCTCCATGTCCACTAACCAGAAAAAATACAGCACCTTTTAAGGTTTCATCAATCAGGGTTAGATTTTGGTGTGATTTACCAAACAAGGGCTCAATCCAATTGGTGATTTTGGTTGGTACATAATAGGCGTGATGTGCCAAGAGTCCCCCTTCATCGGTAAATTTGCCTTCGTTTAATTGTATAAATTCATCAAAATACTCAGCTGGGGAAAGTTGGTGTCGACGCAAAAAACTCCATATGCCTTCTCCCGGTTCGGGGTGGCTTTTTATGATCTCAGCAGGTGGTTGCGTCCTCGCGGGTTCACAAACCAGAATCAGAATTACTACCAGATAAATCCAACGCATAAAATAGTTCTAATATCGGGTTGTTATTTAACCATGAAGAACTTTTTTACGGGCTTAAATAGCCAACGTCTGAAAGCTCTGTTTCGGTGGTAATTGTCTCTAAACCGACTTGAGAGAAGAGCTGCTTCGGTGGGGTCACTCCCCCGTACTTCGGCATAATTCGAAGAAAGAAGAGCGATGTCGTCCGGATCGCCATTTAATCGTTTCAGGTTGTATAAACCTTCTTTAACCGATATGATTTTGTTGGATTTTAATCTGTTTAAATCGATGATTGAGAATTCATATATTCCGTTGTTGTTTTTCACCAGGATGTTATTTCCACCAAAGTCAAGATGTAGAAATCCCTGTTTATGAATTTTTTTGTATACAAACTCTGCGAATTGCCGGATGATAGAAATTTTGTCTGCCGGTTGTTTTTGAAAGACTCCTTCCATTGAGAAGTCGTGTGCTTCATATATGGAAATGTAGTAACTGTTGACTAAAAAGCCTTTTTTATTGTAATATTCAGCGTAACCTAACGGCTGGGGGGTTGAAATGCCATGTTTTAGAAAAGTTAGAGCGTTTTTGTAACTTCTTTTGGCTTTGGATGCACGGATAAAAGAGTAAACGAAATAGTTGATGATGTTTGGTTTGCCAAATGATTTTATGCAAAGTTTTTTGCCATTAAAATCGATGATTTTTACTTCATTTCTTATTTTGTATATGGTGGTACCTGAATTTGAAAAGGTCTCCTGAAGTATTGGAATTATTTCTTCTATTTCCGGATAATCCGGGTGAATCTCGTATTTAAGCATACCCTGTTAATTGGCTTTCTTTTAACTTTCCATTTTAGTAAAACCTATTGGTTTTACTAAATTACACAAAGTGTATTTTCGTTTCTAAGTTATTTAAACTACAAATCTATTCATTTTAAAAATAATAACATCACAGCTCAGCCCAGATTCTGGCCATAGAATATCCCGGTGCATCCATTTTTAGATTCAAAAAGCACCCAAAAGGAGTTTGAGCAACAGTAAAGCCTCCGTTTTCAAGGCGTTTTTGCGTGGCATCAAAAATCTGTTTTGTGAATTCAATGGACGCTTTTGAAGATGACAGATGAGCAAATGAATGAAGTACAATGTTATGGGTGGCATTTTTACGTGCCACCCATTTAAGATGATTGGTTAATTTCTTCTCCCGGCTTTTTACATCCAGCTTTTCATCATCTTCTTCTACCTGGATAAAGGCGGTGATGCAACCGCTGTAGTGAGCCTGTGGCTCACTGTCAGATGCTGATTCATGATTTTTTTCTCCCGGGGTAAAACTAAATTCATTGGTAAAAAATGAGAGAACCTTCATATCGCCTAATGAATCAATTAAAAACGGGTGATATAATCTCTTCCATGTCAGCCTGGATTAAACGAAAAGCGGGTTTGCTGATGCTGTGTTCCAAATGAGAAAAGAGTGCATAGTCTTTCCATGAGACATATGTCTTTCCATCTTCTTTTTGGTATATAGCTACCCTGCAAGGTAAAACAGCCAAATTGAATTTTGTACGATCTGCCTGGAGCAACTCTGCAGCATGTCCTGCATTACAAAGTTCAATTATTTTGGCGGGTAAAATGGCAACTCCTGCATTTTGCAGGTTGAGTTGCATATCGTGAACAATTGGAATTGTCCAACCTGCATCCAGCGCATTTTGTCTTATTAATTCAACTGTTTCATCAAATCCATACAGACTTTCTCTTTCCGATATAACGGCAGTATCTGTTTCAGCTCTGCATGCCGAAAATAGGATGATGATCAATAGTAATAAACCTGACCACTTAAATTTGTGAATTTTCATAATATTCCGGTTTAAATATTTTCATAATTGGTTCAATGAACAAGAACCGTATCAAACTATTAAACACAAATTACAAAAATTAGTTTACAATATCCAGTGTTCCTTGCTACTTCAGCCACTCATCAAGCCAACCGGCAAATTCTCTTTGCCATAGAATTCCGTTTTGAGGCGATAGCACCCAATGGTTCTCTTCGGGGAAGAAGAGGAAACGCGCCGGTAAATCGAGAATTCTGGCTGCATTAAATGCTCCCATTCCTTGTGAATAAGGAACCCGGAAGTCTTTTGCTCCGTGAATAACCAGCATTGGCGTATCCCAATTCTCTACAAAAAGGTGTGGGGAGTAGTCGTATCTGTTGTCAGGTTGCTCCCAGTAGGAGCCGTCTAAATCCCATTCAACAAAGAACATCTCTTCGGTATTGGTGTACATCATATCCAGATTGAAAACGCCACAATGCGAAATAAATGCACTGAAGCGGCCTTCGTGGTTCCCTGCTAACCAAAACACCGAGTAACCACCGTAGCTTGCACCAACAGCACCTAAGCGGCTTTCATCTACAAAAGGTTCTTTAGCCAAGGCATCAATGGCACTCAGGTAGTCGAGAAGGTTCTGTCCTCCCCAATCGCCACTGATCTGCTCATTCCACTCGGTGCCATGTCCCGGCATTCCCCGCCGATTAGGTGCAACCACAATGTAATCGTTTGCAGCCATCATTTGGAAATTCCAACGGTAGCTCCAGAACTGGCTAAGGGCTCCCTGGGGGCCTCCCTGGCAATATAGTATGGCCGGATATTTTTTCTCCGGATCAAAATTCGGAGGATATATCACCCAAACCAACATCTCTTTGTTGTCGGTGGTTGTAACCCATCTCTCTTCAACGGAACCCATGTTAATTTGGTTCAGAATATGGGTGTTTATGTTGGTTAAATTAATGGTGGTTCCATCACGTAGGTCAATCCTATAAAGATCGGCCGGGCTGCTCATACTTTCACGACTGGCTATTAGTTGTTCTCCAACTTGTTGAACCCCTCTGAAGTTGTGCTTACCTTCGGTTATTTGATGAATTGCTCCATCTGCTAAATCCATAAGATAAACCTGTTCAGTACCGCCAATGCTTGACACAAACCAGACAAATTCTCCTGTTTCATCCCATGCCGGTCCTGAAACATTGTGGTCAAAACCTATAGAGAAATCAGCAAATTCTCCGGTTTCCATATCCATCACCATCAGGCGATTTTTATCAGATTCGTATCCATCTCTCTCCATGCTTTCCCACAGCATCAATCTGCCATCTGTTGAGAATTTTGGATTTTTATCATAACCCGGCAGTCCTTCAGTCAGGTTTATGGTGGTTTCGTTGGTTAAATCGAATAGGTATATATCAGAATTTGTTGAAAATGCGTAATCACGTCCGGAAAGTTTTTTACATGTGTAAGCTAGTTTTGTGCCGCATGGTGTCCAGGCGATTTGCTCCATTCCACCAAATGGCTTCATTGGTGAATCAAATCTCTCTCCTTCCATAATATCCTTCCCTTTTCGAACCAATTGCCCTGATTTGTATGGGGCAATAAAAATGTGGCGATAATGCTGGTCGTGCCATGTGTCCCAATGGCGATACATTAAGTCATCATCAATCCTTGCATTGGCATGGGGTAAATCAGGGTGAATATCGCTGACAGACTTGTCAAGTTTTACTCTTTTTATGAAGGCGATATGTTTTAAGTCGGGAGAGAATAAATATCCTGAAATACCTCCATCCGCATCAGAAACCTGTCGACGGCCTGAGCCGTCGGCATTGATTTCCCATAACTGTGATGAACCAGACTCGTTGCTTACGAAGTTTATTTTTTCCCCATCCGGACGCCAGCTTACTTGCGACTCATTGATTGAAGTGGAGGTGATTCTCACGGGATCTCCTCCATTAACAGATACGGTGTAAATGTCTGTAAAAAAACGATTTTGTTCTATATGAGGATAAGTGATTGTGTAGGCAATGGTGCTTTTATCCGGTGAGACTGAAACATTGCCCAGCCGACCAAATGACCATAGAGCCTCTGGTGTCATCCGATCTCCTAAAAGTTGAAAGAGGAGGGTGTCATATGATTTTTCCTGGGTTGCCTGACGACAGCCGGAGAAACACAATATAAGGGCGAGGGTTGGAAGTAGTAATTTTCTCATCGGTTTGTTTATTACGAGTATTGTTATAAATGATGTTGTAAGTTGGTATTAGATTGAATTCAATTGCTTACGCTTTGGTTTTGTGCTAATTTTTGTTTTTGGGTCGGCAATCTTTTCGTGCGTTTGGGCAGGCATACTCTTTTATAAGCTTTGGTTTGTGCGACGTGCGAATGTATATGACTGCGAAGCATGGGCTTTCATGCCAACTATTCTTTTATTGTTATCTCTTTTATCAAATCAACTATCTTTTTATTACTGAATTGTGTTTTAAAATCAATCTTGATGTTTCCGTTGAAGAACTTCTCAGCGTGTCTAATCTTTTGTTTTTCTTCTTCGCGCAAACTATCTTCTCCATTTACATTTTTAGTCTCTACGATGAAATGAAGCTTTTTGTCTCCATTGTCAAAGTTTAGAACGTAAGCAAAGTCAGGCGAATAACTTTTTCCACCTGCTACAGGAATTTTGATTGAGTTTTTAGGAATCTTGGTGAATACAACAACTTCCTTAATTTCTGTTTCAATATTTGTTTTCTCTAATTCTGAATCATAAAACAATTCATCAAAGAAATAATTATTAGCCACATCTGAATCTGAATATAGCACACCTACATCTGAGGCTGGAATTTCAGACAATATTTTTCCTTCGGAGTCTGTAATTTTTGTTGGATGAATACTATTTGAAACCTTTTTGTATTCAATGCTGAATTTATCAATTGCATTAAACATTAAGTAGTTATCAAAATTCTGTTTTATAATCCTGATTGACGATGTGTTTAAATATTGGTTTATTTCAATATTAGAATCGATTAGCGATTGATGAATCGTTTTGAGATTTATATTGAGTGTCTTTGATAATTCCTTAATAAAGTCACTGTATTTCATTGTTGAAACAGGAGTAACTTCATTATCAAGCACGGAAATTTCTTCGCTTGCAATTGCTTGTTCGTTTTCAATTTCAATCTTTGCTTTTCGTTGTTTAAGACCTTCAATCGAAAAGTTTTTCTTTTGAGCTTTGAAAAAGTCTGTTAGTAATGATTGAAAGGTTGCTTCCTTGTCAAATTTGTATTCAAGAATAACCTTTTCATTAAGTTTTTCCCAAAGGTTTTTTAATTCCTGGTATTTTTCTGTTCTTACAGTAACTTGTTTTTTTGTATCTGTTGCTTTACGAACCTTGTTAGAGCCTACACCTTCAAATATCAATGGATAGTTTTTCTTTATATAATTAAACCCACCCTCTTTAAAATTATTGGAACGGTTGATTACGTTATTATCATCAAGAACTTCAAGTAAATCATCCTCGGTTGTTTCGTAGACTTCACAAATCTTTTTGATAATGTTATCGGTCAATTTCTCAGGTTCTTTTTCAATCGAAATCGCACCTGATTTTTCGTTTATTTCACTCACAAGACTATCAACAAAATCACTTTCTGTAAAATCAACAAAATAATTCAAATAAAATTGCTCGTCTTTAACCCTGTTGCCGTATTCATTTACAGGCAAACGAAGTCCACGACCAACTTCCTGAAGTTTTGATATTTCACTTCCACTACTTCGTAATTTGCATATTTGAAATACATTTGGATTATCCCACCCCTCGCGCAAAGTCCATTTTGAGAAAATAAAACGTCTTGGGTTTTCCAAATCAAGCATTGCTTGTTTATCGTGCAAAATCTCGTTTACTTCTTGCTCAATCGCTTCATCTTTTTCTGAGTTGTCTTTTGAAAAGTAACCAGCATGGGTTTTAGGAATATCTAATAATGTTTTTTCCAAATAAGCTTTATAAAATTCGTCCTTTTCAGTTTTGAGAAGTTGTTTTATTTCTGCTTCAACTAATTGTTCTATTGTAGTTTTTAAATAACCGCTTTGATTTCTGTATTCTTCAATGTTGTCAATAAAAAATAAAGTCAACGGCTTTATTTTTACATCGCGTGTCAGAAATTCTTTTTCAATTTCAAAATGATGCTTGACCGCTTTTTGAAGCATTATCTCTTGTAAAGTCTGTGCATAAGAGAAAGGGTTGATTTTATCGCCTTTTTTTAATTCCAAGCCATTTGATAATACAACCTTTGTTTTATTGAGGTTTTCAATTACCAAATCGTTCATTTCAGAATGAACTTTATGCAGACTTTCCTTTTTTACAAGCTTTACTGTTTTTCTTTTCCCGCTCTCAATAAGCTCAAAACTTGCTTCATTCCCATCTGTGTCAAGCAATTTTACAATGGCATTTTTACCATTCTCAAATTCCGTAATATGTCCGATTACACCTTTTACCAAATTTTTATTGAATGAATCAACTGCGGAAAGGGTATAAATCAGATTTTCATTTTCTTGAAAAGTGGCACCATAACGCAAAATATACTGGGGATTCATCTTTTGAATATTTTCCCAAGTTTTATTGGATTGTGCAAATTTATGCGGTTCGTCAATTATAACGAATGGATTAACAGCACCAATAGCATCAAATGGAATGGTGTATTTGTCAAAAAGTCCTTTATCAAAACTTTTTTGCATAGAATCGGAATTAATCATCCCTGCATTAATTACCAGTACCTGTATGCTATTTTTTTCAAAATTACCTGAGGTAACAAAGCTGTTTACAGAAGGTGGAACGAAAGATTTACTGCTTTTTTTATTGCCCTTTTTACTTTCTACAATATGCAAATGGATGGTTTTACCATATTGTTCTTTAAAGTGTTCTCTTGAACTTTCTGATTTTAGAAAGTCAATTGTACCCGCTTTAATCGAAAGTGTAGGAACAATTACGACAAATTTAAATATCCCGAAGTTTTTATTGAGTTCAAAAATGGTTTTTGCATAGGTATAGGTTTTTCCTGTACCTGTTTCCATCATTATATCAAGGATGTTGCTTCCCGAATATTTAACTGGGATTCTATTGGAGTTTTGAATCTTTAAGATGTTATCTGAAAATCTACGCCACGGCTCTTCTCTATTCAAAACAGGATTAATACAGTTTTTATCTACACCAACAGGACTGATTGCTTCAAGGTGTTCAAATACAGCCACAGTGCTGTTTACAGCTTGTGTCTGATGATTCAGGTTCTTTTCAAAGTTAAATCCTTTCATTCGCCTTCACCTTGACTGTTAAACTTGTCTTTATTTTTCAAAGTCTTTTTCTCTTCTGACATTAATTTGCGTTCCACTTTTTTTACATCTTCTTCCGGTGGAAGGTTTTCAGGAGTAATTCCTCTGGAAATAAGGGTTTTCCTAACTGTTTTATTGTTTGTAATATGTTCATTTGATATTTGCCCTTCGGTTTGCATCCTTTTGTCCTTAGCATTAAAAATGGTTATTTCAGTAGCAAAATCTTTGGCTTTAAGTAAAATGGTAGGCATAAAATCGGCAAGTGGTTTGTTTTTAATTCCCCACTTGTTTTTCATCTGTTGCGTGGTTTTGTTGAAAAGAGCAGCATCGCCTTAACTGCGGATTATAGCAAAGTTTTGGTTTCCACCAGTTTGCTCAAAAATTACTTTTGACAGTTCTTTTTCAGTTTCTGAAAGTTTCTTTCTTGCCTGGAGCCGCTCAAATTCTAACATTCGCTGTTCAATAATTTCAGCTTTGCGCGTTTGAACGGCAAAATAGGTTTGGGCAAACGCAATTTCTTGTTTTCGAGGGTCGCCATTTTGAGCAATAAGGTAACAAGCATAACGGGTAAGCATTATATCATCAATTTCCTTTTTTGCCCCCGAACCAATTTCAACCATTTTCCCGACGTCGGCAAAATGGTCTGAAATTTCTTGTTCCGATATTTCACATGCAGTTTTTGCTTTGCTGATTACGTTCTGGAAATTGTCCCATTTTCCGTAGCCTAAAAGATGCTGAAGGTCGCGTGCCAGCCAAAACTCAATACCTTCTTCGGTTTTGTGTGCAAAATCCTCGAAATTGGATGTTAGCCTATGTATTATCTCGTGTTTCATTTTAGTATCGGGTTATAAAGTCAATATCAATATTCTTTTAGTTGGCATACGATTTTATGTTTTCAGAAATCTCTCTGAGATTTTTACTGTCGAAATTATAACCAAAGGCAACTATTGAGGTTGGGTTAAACTCTTTATCGGTGTCGATTTTCTCCAATAAGTTTTTTAAATTTTCAGTTGAAAAACCTTTGTCCATAAGGTAAAGCTTTTTATCTGCGAAATAACCTATATATCCACCAAAATCAAGTTCTATTAACGGCTCCGTTAAAGTTATGCCATCATAAGTTTTCCAGGTAATTAACAAGGCTTTAATATCTTCTTCGGAAAGAGTACTTTCATCAAAGATTTTCAATTGCGGATTTAGTTCATCGGCTTCAAAACCGTAATCATCCCAAATTGGTGTAGTTTCAAAAATTCGGAAACCTAAATCCTGATTTTTAAGGTTTTCAATTTCTGTTTTAAGTTGTTGAATCTTTTCATCTTTGTTGTCTAAATCCAACTTGCCGTTTAGTTCGGTTATTTCTTTTTCTTTATTTGCTATTTTTGATGTAATTGTTTCTTCTTTAATTTTCTTTGAAGCTCGAATAAGTCTTTCTTTTGTGATTTCAAAAATAGTTGGTTCAGAGATTTTCAATTCGTCTTTAACAAAATCGTAGGCTGTTTTGCTTTTCTTTTTATCTATTGGCTCAGGGAGCTGAACAAGTATAAAATTTCGGTTGCCGCCATCTTCTGCATTAAGTTGCATAACTGCATCGCCTGTGGTACCAGAGCCGGCGAAAAAATCAAGGATAATGTCGTTTTTTTCACTAGCCGAAAGAGAAATTAAATATGAAATAAGGTCATATGGTTTTGGATAACTAAAAATTTTATTACCACTAAATAACTCTTGAATTTTCTTACTTGCTTGAGTGCTTGAGAACTTCTCTATAACTCCTGTTGGTCTATTTTGTCTTTCAATAAAATTTCCTTCGTTATCACATTTTAAATATTGTTTTGTATATACTTGCCACTGTTTCTCTCTATCTTTTTTAAATTCAATAAAATCATTTTTTAACCCCCAATTATACTTTTCTTTTGACCACCTCCAACAAGCTTTTTTACCATTATTATTATCAGCTGGTTTTATTTTTATTCCATCCGGCATTGTGATTTCATAATCCAATGAACTTGAATATTGAATAGATCCCATCCCTAATTTTTGAAGATAGTACTTGCCCCTTTGGTTTTCATATTTATCTGATTGTGTATATCTTTCGAGATTACTAATTTCAACACCATTGATTAGAAGTTCATCAACATTATTAGAAAAACATAAAATATACTCATGTTTCAATCTAAAATGTTTACTATCTGAACCACCACCACCTTCTTGATTTAACCATATTAAATTACCTACAAAATTTTCTTCCCCAAAAACTTCATCCATTAGCAGTCGGAGTTGAGCCACTTCATTATCATCTATGGAAATAAAAATTAGCCCATCGTCTTTTAAAAGTTGTTTTGCAATATATAATCGAGGATACATAAAAGTTAACCATGCAGAATGTGAATTACTTTTACTTTGAGTAAAGTCAAGAATTCTTTTTGCTTTTTCTTCATCAACACCAGCAAGCTGCTTTAATTCGTCGATAGTAAATTTGCGGTTATCCTGATATACAAATCCATCACTCCCTGTATTGTAAGGTGGGTCAATGTATATCATTTTAATCTTTTCGTAGTAGGCGTTTGATAAGTGTTTCAGCACTTCCAAGTTGTCACCTTTTATCAATAGGTTTTGAGAATCTTTGTTTTCGTCCTTTTGGTTGTGCTCTTCATCCTCTTTTAGTAAAGTTGTAGCTTCATCGCTTGCCAAAATACGAGCATATGATTTTCCGAGCCAATCTAATCCGTAACTTTCTTTGTAAAAGTCAATTTCATTTTCAGAAAGTTCTTGTTTGAACTTCTCTATATCAAAGTTTCCGTTTTTGTCAAAGCATTGACCGAAGTGCTTTTTTAACACTTCCATGTTTTTGTTCGGCACTTTAATATCTGTGGTTATTTTTTGCTCGTTATCCATTACTTATCCTTTGTAGTGTTTGCCCTGAGCGAAGTCGAGGGGTCGTTGTCAATTAATAAATCTTTTACGCTAACGCCAAGTATCTCTGCAATTTCGTAAAGCACCTCAATTCTGGGTTGCTTTCTGTTTTGCACATAAGAATTAACCATATTGTAGCTTTTATCCAGTTTCTCAGCAAGCCACTTTTGTTTAATTCCTTTTTCTTCTAATACTTCTTTTATTCTATTCATTATTTATGAATCAGTTTCCGTCAAAAATAAATAAGAGTTTTATAAAACATCTCTTTTTGCGAGATATTATTTCAGATTTTTATTAACACTATCCTCCAAGTGTGGGTTAAAAAGAATTGCATTCTTTGGTAAGCTTGGGTTTTAGCGTCAACTCGTGGGGCTTGCCAATGTATGCAATGTGCTTTGACTTTTCTTTTTCGTGGGGTGGCAAAACAAAAATTCCATAAAGTTTGCACTGTCGTTTCTTTTTCTTGCCTTGCATGCATCAGCATTATTATGCTTCAGAACATATTTTTTGCTAAAGTAGATACTATAAAATTATTTGACAAGTGATAGATATAGCCGTTTAAGCTAAATCGACATTCCTTTTTGGTGTTAAAATGGTTCAGATTATCACCTTTGTTGTTGATTTATTTCAGTCAAGACAGGTATGAATCAGATTGAATTTAATAGATTTAACCTATGTGTTATATGATTATTTTATGAGATATTCTTGAAAATCACGACAAATTATCACTAACTTGTATAGGAATTTTTGTGTTAAAGCAGAGAAGTATTATTAAATGTGCGTATGACTTTTCGTCTTTTTTGTTTAAATTTCGAGAAGGAATTTTACCAGTAATCAATTTATAATTACATAAAATTTGAAAGATGGAAGATAATTCAAAAAAAGTAAGTAAGTGCCCTGTCACCGGGGCAACCGGAAAGCATACCGTTGGTGCTTCAGGAACGAAAAATCGTGATTGGTGGCCCAATCAGTTAAAGTTGAATCTTTTGAGACAAAACTCTTCTTTGTCAAATCCGATGGGTCAGGAGTTTGATTATGCAAAAGAGTTTCAGAAGCTGGATTATGCAGGGCTTAAAAAGGATTTACATAAATTAATGACTGATTCACAGGAGTGGTGGCCTGCAGATTTTGGCCATTATGGCCCTCTTTTTATCCGGATGGCATGGCACAGTGCAGGAACATACCGGACAGGAGACGGACGTGGTGGAGGAGGAACAGGTCAGCAACGTTTTGCTCCACTAAACAGTTGGCCTGATAATGTGAACCTGGATAAGGCTCGCCGATTGTTATGGCCCATTAAACAGAAATATGGGCAAAAAATATCCTGGGCTGATCTTATGATTTTGGCCGGTAATGTGGCGCTTGAATCCATGGGATTCAAAACTTTGGGATTTGCCGGAGGCCGAGCAGATGTTTGGGAGCCTGAAGAGGATGTCTATTGGGGGTCTGAAGCGGAGTGGCTTGCTGACGACGACCGAGATCTGGATCTGAAAAAAGGTGAAAACCCTTTGGCGGCAGTTCAGATGGGGCTTATTTACGTAAATCCAGAAGGACCTGGAGGAAAGCCCGATCCGGTGGCTGCTGCAAAAGATATTCGTAATACGTTTGCAAGGATGGCCATGAATGACGAAGAGACTGTCGCCTTGATTGCCGGAGGCCACACTTTCGGCAAAACTCATGGTGCAGGCGATGCTGCCCATGTTGGTAAAGAACCAGAAGCTGCCGATATAGAAGAGCAAGGGTTGGGTTGGAAAAGTACTTTTGGAACCGGAAAAGGTGGTGATACCATAACCAGCGGAATTGAAGTTACATGGACTCAAACTCCGGCTAAATGGAGCTACTACTTTTTTGATAATCTTTTTAAATATGATTGGGAATTAACCAAAAGTCCGGCAGGGGCTTATCAATGGGAGGCCAAGGGTGCAGGAAAAGTGATTCCTGATGCACATGATCCTTCTAAAAAGCATTATCCCACAATGCTTACCACCGACTTGTCGTTGCGGTTTGATCCTGAATATGAGAAAATTTCGAGACGTTTTTGGGAAAATCCGCTCGAATTTGCTGATGCTTTTGCGAAGGCATGGTTTAAGTTGACGCACAGAGATATGGGGCCAACGACACGTTATCTTGGTCCTGAAGTACCAAAAGAACTGTTCGTGTGGCAGGATCCCATACCTGCTGTGGATCATCAGTTGGTTGATGAAAAGGATGTTGAGTCATTAAAGACCAAAGTATTAGGTGCTGGATTGTCTGTTTCAGAATTGGTTTCAACGGCTTGGGCCTCGGCTTCAACTTTCCGTGGTTCCGATATGCGTGGAGGAGCGAATGGGGCGCGTATAAGACTGGCTCCTCAAAAAGATTGGGAAGTTAATAATCCGGCACAGCTCAAAAAAGTGCTTAAGAAATTGGAAGCTATTCAGGAAGAGTTTAATGGTAGCCAAAAAGGAGATAAAAAGGTCTCCCTGGCCGACTTAATAGTCATTGCCGGATGCGCCGGCGTAGAAAAAGCAGCCAAAGCTGCCGGCGTGGATATAAAAGTTCCGTTTACACCCGGTAGAATGGATGCTTCGGCTGAGCAAACAGATGTTGAATCATTTGCTTTTCTGGAACCTGCTGCCGACGGTTGGCGGAACTATCTGAAAAAGAAATATTCAGTTAGAACTGAGGAGTTGCTCATCGATAAAGCTCAATTGTTAACTCTTACTTCTCCTGAAATGACTGTTTTAGTTGGAGGTATGCGCGTATTAAATACCAATTGGGATGGTTCAAAACATGGCGTATTTACAGCATCTCCGGAAGTTCTGACCAATGATTTCTTTGTGAATCTGCTTGATTTAAATACGGTTTGGAAACCCATTGACGATTCTAAGGAGGTCTTTGAAGGTCACGACCGCGCCACAGGTAAGGTGAAGTGGACAGGTACGCGTGTGGATCTGATTTTTGGTTCTAACTCTGAACTGAGATCACTTGCTGAAGTTTATGGAAGTGCTGATGCCAAAGAGAAGTTCGTAAAGGACTTTGTTGCCGCATGGAACAAAGTGATGAACTTGGACAGATTTGATTTGAAGTAGTTTTAATAAAATATTGATTTTAATATTGAAAAGAGGCGATGTAAATTCATACATCGCCTCTTTTTGTTTCTATGATGGTCAAAATGCCAATAGCCACTCACCCGATTCACGGCTGAGTTCAATGATTGAATTGGTGTATTGTGCCTGCGTATCGTAATAGTTGATGTAGGTCTCATTTAAAGCACTCTGAGCTTCTAAAACCTCTAATAGACTGACTTCTCCTCGTTGGTAGCTGAACACAACTGCATCGCGAACTTTCTCTGCATCTGAGAGAATACTTTCATCAAAAAGCAATCGTTTTTGAGAAAGCAGGCGATGGTTATCCCATGCTCTTTTTATGCCGGCCTCTACTTCCAAAATGGTGGCGCTAAGCATGGTTTGTGACTGTTCGTAAGCAACGGTTGCCATTTGGTACTCGCCTCGGTTTAACCCTGAGAACTGAAGAGGGATGATGAGCCCTCCATATGTTGCAGACATGCCCGGCATGGGTGAACGTCCGGTTTCGTTATGATACCCCGCTATAATTGATATGTTTGGCAGGCGTTCGGATCTCGCAAGCCTCATCCCGATTTCAGAGGCTTGAACATATCTTTGAGCAGCTATTACATCGGAGCGTCGGGAAATGGCTTGTTCTCGAAGCCAGGGGTAATCTACCGCAATTTGCCTGGAGACCATTTCGCCTGTAAGCACTAACGAATCGGCCGGGATGCCTCCCATCATGAAGTGGATGCCTGAAAGTATCTCAGATAACTCCATGCGTGCATCAAACAGTTCGGCATGGAAATTTCGTGCTTCCAAACGTGTCTTTATCACGTCAACTTCCCCAATATCGCCGGCTTCGTACAGCGCTTTGTTTACTTCTAATAACTGGTTTAGCTGTTGTAGCGTCAATTCCATGCGCTGCAATTTCTTTTGCTCTGTGAGTAATTCGATAAAGGCTTCTGCCGCTTCAGCCCTTAAGTAACGTAGAAAATCTTCCAGCTCCGCTTCTGCTGCATATTGTTCCATGCGTGCCAATCGTATGCGGTTTCGGCGTTTGCCGAAAAGCTCAATGGGGATTTCCATTTCAAATGCGATGGAGCGAGGCATTTCATCAAACTCATCGCTTCTGAACATGGGAAAAATCATCTCCAGTTCTGGATCCTCAAAAATCCGGGCAGCCGTTACAGCTGCCGTGGCAGCTGTAACTTCATACTGCTCAATAATCAGTTCCAGATTATTGGTTAACACATACTGCATGAATTCATCAAAATTCATCTCCCTTTTTTCCTGAGAATTAGCCAGAAAGAAAGGAAGTATCAGTATGAAAAAGATTGCTCTTATTCTCATCTGTTTATTTTTTTTATAATGGCTGGTTTTCTATTTTGTCTTGTCTATCGGTCTAAAAATCTAGTTACCTTGTAAACCGTTTTTCAACCAGGTAATATATGACCGGCAAAATGATCATGGTCAGAATGGTTGCTGAAATCAAACCGCCCATTACTACTGTAGTCAACGGGCGTTGGATGTCACTTCCCACACCGAAAGCGTAAGCTGCTGGCAGTACACCGAATAAGGTGGTGGTTGCCGTTATTAGCACCGGACGTAAGCGTTGAGTTGCACCCTCAATGACTGATTCTTTCAGTTCATTGCTTCTCTTCTTAACTATTCGGTTGATGTTTGAGATCAGGATGACTCCATTTTGCACCGCCAAACCGGAAAGTGCGATGAAACCCACTGTACTTGCAACGTTTACAGTCATTCCCCTTGTTTGGAGAGCAACCAGTCCGCCGAGAATAGCCAGAGGCAATGATGCCAAAATAATTGATGGATGTCTTACTGTTCCGAATTCAGCGTATAGCAGCAAAAATGTAATTCCAAGAACCATAGCCAGTATTACCAGAGCCCGGCCTTCGGCACGCTCCTTATTCTCAAATAAACCTCCCCATTCTGTGGTGTATAAATCCTGGTCGTATTTTACTCTCTCTTCAATGGCAGCCTGTGCTTCCCTGAAGAAGTGGGAGAAATCACGCCCCCGCAAATTAAGTTTCACGGTTGCGTGTCTGCGATTCATCTCTCTTGATATGGTGCTTTCACCCGTCGTCATTATAATGTTCGCCACCTGCGAAAGGGCTATGGAAGCACCATCGGGAGAGGTCAGCAGCAGGTTCCCGATTTTCTCAGGTGTATTTCGCATATGTTCAGGGTAACGCAGAATGACATCATACCGGCGTTGTCCGAGGAAAATCTCCGATACCGGTTGCCCTCCAATGCCTACCTCAATCAGTTCCGAAATTTGCGATACATTAATCCCAAACCGGGAGGCAGCATCTCTGTCCACCATTATCTGCATTTGCGGCAGTGGTGGCTCCTGGTCGATGGCAAGGTCGACAGCACCCTCAACCGTTTCGAGAACATCAATAATTTCCTCGGCGATTCTGCGGGTTTCCACAAAATCATCGCCAAAAACTTTTACAACCAATTCACTGTGCGCTCCTGCTACTTTGTCGTTTACGCCATCAATCATGGGCTGTGAGAAACCCACAAACATACCCGGAATTTGCTGAAAGCGTTTGTCCATTTCTTCAATCAGTTTGAGCTTGCTTCGCCTCGGATTCCATGTGTTGTATGGATGAAGCACTACCATTGACTCAATATGCGATGGGGTAAACGGATCCGTACCATCATCGTTCCGTCCCAGCTGGGTGACGATGTGCTTTACCTCAGGGAACTCCCGCGCAACCCTTCTAAGTTCGGCTGCCATTTCGGCTCCTTTCTCCATGGAGATCCCTGCAGGCATTTTTACCTGAAGCCAAATTGAACCTTCGTCAATGTAAGGTAAAAACTCTTTCCCAATTCTATTGAAGGTAAAAGCAGTAAGAAGAATGGCAATAATAGCAGGTATGATGGCGTAACGTGGATAGTTCAATAAGAAAGTCATCATCTTATTGTATCTGGCTTTTAGCCATTCCAGTGGTTTGTTCACAAAGACTTTAGATGGATTCCTATAGGACCACAGCATTAACGCGGGAATTACAGCCAGAGAGAACAAGAGAGCTCCGCCTAAAGCATAGGCAACCGTATAGGCCATGGGAATAAAGAATTTTGCTTCGATTCTTTCAAATGCAAAAAGCGGAAGGTGAGCTGCAATGATGATGAGCACCGCGAAAAATATGGGTTTCCCTACCCTGATAGTACTCTCTGCAACACGCTCTTCTGTAAATGTTTCATCCGGATTCTTCTCTCTCCTAGCCTGTAATGCTTCTACTATTACAATGGCAGCATCAACCAGAATCCCAAAGCTAAGTGCTCCTAAGGATAAGAGGTTAGCCGGAATGTCGGTAAGATACATGAGGGCAAAAGAGATTAGCATGGCAAATGGGATTACACAAGCCACAATTAATGCCGATCTGATACTTCCCATAAACAAGAGTAGGATCAATACCACCAGACCGATTCCCTGCAACAGAGTGAATGAAACCGATCGAGTGGTTTGTTGTATGAGTTCGGTGCGGTCGTAGTATGGATCTATCCGTACTCCTTCAGGTAATATTTTATTGTTGAGTTCATCAACCATTTTGTTGACATTGGCCAGAACAGGAGATGGGTCCATGTGTCTGAGCAATACTACAATTCCCTGCACCAGGTCGTCTTCATCGTCGCGTCCCAGCATCCCGTTGCGTTCCATTGCTCCAAGTTTGAGTTCTCCCAGATCACGCAGGAATATTGGAGTTCCATCAATAGACGTAACCACCACATTGCCCAAGTCTTCAAGCGAGCGTACCAGGCCTATTCCTCGAATAACATAGGCTAAATCTCCCCGGTTAACGCGGCCGCCTCCGGCATTTGAGTTGTTGTCCTCAACGGCTTCTATTACATCTTCAAGGGAGAGGCTGTACTTTAGCAGTTTTTCGGGGTCAATTTCGCACTGAAATTGAGTGGTTTCGCCACCGTGGGTTACCACCTCGGCCACACCGAATACCTCGCGCAACTTCGGGATGATGACCCAATCCTGCAACTCCCGCAATTCTCTCTGGGAGTAAATGTCAGAGTGAATGGTATATCTGAAAATCTCCCCCGTTGGACTTGTCAGTGGTTCCAGCTCAGGTTCTGCCCCCTCGGGGAGTTCTGCTTCAATAAGCCTTTCGCGTATGAGCTGACGTGCAAAGTAATCATCAATTCCATCGGCAAATACCAGGGTTATCATGGACAGTCCAAAGGTGCTTTTTGAACGCATAACAACGAGTCCGGGCATTCCGTTAAGAGCCCTTTCAATAGGAATGGTTACTTGCTCCTCAATAGTTTCGGCGGCGTGACCTGGATATTGTGTTACAACCATTGATGTGACATCGGCTATATCTGGGTAGGCATCAATTTCCAGTCTTGTAAATGAGTAGTACCCGAAAATAGCCAGGAATACGAACAGGGCAGCCATAATTCCCCTACGGGACAAGCAAAATCGAATAAAGTTTTCTAGTAGCATAATTCTCTGTTTTTTTCGTTTATGGCAACATCACAGCATTTTGTGTAATTACCATTTCGCCCTCGTTAAGTCCGCTTAGTATGACAATTTTTTCATCGAACATTTGGCCTGTAACCACTTTTCGTTTTTCAAAGGTAAATGGAGCTTGCTCCACATATACATAGCTGTAGTCCCTTCGCTGTAACACGGCTCTGGGGTCAATAACTAAATTTGGAGTTGGGTCAGAAAGCAGTCTTACGGTTGCAAACATGCCGGGCTTGAGTTTGCGATCTTCATTCTCGAACTCAATCCGGACACGTGTAGTGCGGGTTTCCGCATCAAGTATATCGCTAACAAAAAGTACAGTGCCTTCATAAACATCTCCAGGCCACGCTGGGAATCGAGCTTCTGCCAGAGTTCCGGGTTTCACATAACGAATATCTTTTTCCTGAATGCTGGCTGAAACCCATACGTTACTTAAATCCGCAACAATCATCAGAGGTTCTTCCGGTTCAACAATAAACTCACCGGGAGCAACTGCTAAATCAACAACTCGTCCGTTTATTGGTGATCTCACAATGAGAGGTTTGCCCATCTCATCCTCAGATATTCCCAATATCTGCATTTTCATTGTCGCTCCGTTCATTTCACTTTGGGCAATTTCATACTCTGTTCGCGCCTCTTCAAGTTCCCTTAAAGGTGTAATACCTCGTTCATGAAGATCCTCTTTGCGCCGTAAATCTCGTTCTGCCTGATTAAGTGCACTTCGGGCACTTATGAATTCGGTTTGCACCTCAGCTATATCAGGTGAATAGAGTTCGAACAGTGCCTTTCCTGTGGTAACGCTCTGCCCCATATTTACAAATAGCTGAACAATGCGACCTCCAAAAGGAGGGAAAATGTTTGCTCTCTTTGATGGATTAGCTTCCACCGAAGCGGGAGCTGATACCATACTGCGAATGGTGTCCAGAGCTACAGCTTCAATACGGATGCTTTTACGGATGGGGGATTCTTCCGGAATAAAGATATTATCATTAATCCGTTGGTAATGCATGCCAGCAGTTTCCGGTTCAGGTTCTGAGCGAAACTGCGGAATTATGATGGCTAGTACCATCACTAATATGATGCCGCCCAATATAATATTTCGATTTCTGGCGGCCTTTGAGGTGGTTTTTTGTGTTGTCATATTTTTTAAATTTTCAGTTATCAGTGAACAATTTTCAGTTACCAATTATCAACTATAAACCCTGAACCATATACTTTAAACCTAAAACATTGAACTTGAATTTATACTCTATAATTTCTACGTCTTTTTCGTAATTCATCGTTTATCTAACTAAAAAAGAATAATGTTGCTATCCCAAAATATATCAATAATCCGGTAATGTCCACTACCGTCGTAATGGCCGGACTGGCAGCAACAGCCGGGTCTCCTCCCAATCTTTTTACAACCAAAGGAAGTGCTGCTCCGATAATGGTAGCTGTTACCACCTGTAAACTCAAGGCCAGTGAAATGCCTGTTGCCAGATAGAAGAGGCTGAACATTTCCGGTACATCTGTTTCCCAAGAAAGAAAAAGAATCTTTCCGAAAGCAATCAAACCTAAAACCACTGCTAAGAGCAATGATATGCGGGTCTCTTTAAATATTATTGATGCCCAGTTTCGTAACGATATTTGTCCCAGAGCCAAAGCTCTGATGACAACCGTAGCTGCCTGGCTTCCGGTATTTCCTCCGGTATCAGCAACCATTGGCATATAAAGAGCTAATATGATCAGTGCTGACATGGCCTCTTCATAATGGTGAATGATGATTCCCGATATGAGTCCAATAATGGCCAAAGAGGAGAGCCAAACCACCCTTTTTTTGAAATGTCCCCAAACGGTAGTTTGGGAATAATTTAGAATCTCTTTGCCGGGAACAATTCCCATAAATTTCTCCAAGTCCTCTGTATGCTCAGCTCTGATGATTTCAATGGCATCTTCCTGAAGGACTATCCCCAATAACTGATCTCTGTCGTTGATTACCGGAATGGCCACAAGATCATATTTCTCAATTTTTACAGCTACTCTTTCCCGATCTTCATTTACATGTGAAAAGATGTATTCTCTGTGTATGATGCTCGACACCTTTTGATGAGGTTCTGCCAGAATAATGTCTTTCAGGGTTACAAAGCCCAGTAGTTTCATGTCATGGTTTACCACATAAATGTGGTAAACCATTTTTTTTGAAGGTGCATCCTTTCTGACTTTATTAATGGCTTCTTCGCATGTCAATTCCTCGGTAATGGTGGCAAAATCCGTGCTCATGATTCCTCCGGCTGTTTCCGGTGGGTAAGCACTCAGATTTAACACATCTTCGCGTGTTTTTTTAGTCAGATATGGAATGAGTTCTGCCTGTTCCTGTTGAGTGAGGTGCTGAAACATGTCTGCCCTGCTGTCCGAAGGCATGTTTTCAAAGATTACAGTAAAACGTTTTTTGCTGACGTGCTGGAAAAAATCAAGTCTGCGGGACATGTCCAACTCATCGAATATGAGTCCCTGCCTTTCGTTTGTAAAACGACTCAAAACCTCCAGTAAATCTTCATTTCTTAAGCCCTGAAATATTTCCCCAAGCTCAGCGTCCGGCATTTTTCGGAGTATAGGCATCAGAAACTCCCTGTCGAGTTCGCTGCTCGATAGTTGCTCCTGCCATTTGATGATATCTTTAGTTTCCTGCATTGGCCTCTCTTTTTGTGATCCATTAATCTGATTGTCGTTCCATTATTTCCCAACTGACGTAAGTAACGCCATGGAGAATGGTCAGTCTTCCCGCAGCCTTTTCCATTTCCTGATCTTTGTTGGATGTAGCCACAATCTCAGCCTGAATTGCGGCCTTGGTTGGGCTTTCATCGTCAAGGCTCTTGAGTGTTCTTAACTGAAGATCTTCATTCTGATTGATAAATTGCATCATCAGCACCCTGATGTGGTTCTCTACTTCCGCTTTGCACCTTACCTCAAACATATATCGCGTTGATACCTGTTCGTCGTAGCTAAATGGACGGCTTTCAAGTTTCCGTCCAAGTGGGCGCAGCATCAGATGGGTTCCTACTATTGCCGTAGCAGATATCATGGATTCAAAAATCAACCCTGCGCCGGCAAGTGATCCTACTGCGGCTGAACACCAGATTGTAGCTGCTGTATTCAGACCTTTTACATTAAATCCATCTTTCATTATCACTCCGGCACCAAGAAAGCCAATACCGGTAACAATCTGTCCGGCAACCCTTGATGGATCAGCTGTTTCGGTGGATGAAGTTAGTGCTGCAGAAAGCAGTACGAAAATTGCAGCACCCGTACTAACCAGTGTATTGGTGCGAAGCCCGGCACTTCGTTGACGATATTGACGTTCAAATCCGATTACTGCTCCCAATAATACTGCAATCATTAATCTTGCTACAAATTCCATGTAAGTCATTCCGCACCTCCTTTCCAGCTAAGTTTTTATTTTCGGCTACAAAGCTACGATGCTGGAATGCTTTAGACCGTTAGAGAGTCTTTAGAGAATTATTAGAATTTTATTAGAAAACGATGTACTTATGTATATTTCTATTGTAAGAATCTTTTAAAAGGAAAGATTTTGATATAAAAGAAATGCCATCCGAATTGTCGGATGGCATTTTTATGTAATTTCCTTATGATTGAAGTTCTCGGTAGAAGGTTTTAATTAAACAGAGATAGGTCGATAACTTCACCCATTCTTTGGTAACCTGCTTCATTAGGATGCAGAAAATCACCATCGTGCATGTCTGATAATATCATTACAGGATTATCGGACTCCCTCATTTCCTTATCAAAATCAATCACTGCATCAAATCGTCCGCTGTTTCTTATCCAGTCATTGACCTTGTTTCTTGCTGTCTCTCTGTAATCTTCATAATAGAAAGACTCTCCGAAAGGAAGTATGGTAGCTCCGTATACTTTTATGTTTTTTTCATGTGCTTTGACTATCATGGAGTCGTATGCCTTAATAAGTTCATCTGCAACTTTTGAGGCAATTGTGCTGTCGGGTGTTTGTCCCAAATCATTCACCCCGGCCAAAATAATCAACCAGCGAACTCCACTCTGTTGGAGCACATCTCTTTCAAAACGGTCAAGCATGGATGGACCAAGACAAGGACGTAAAACACAATTCCCTCCAATTCCCTGGTTTAAAACTCCTATGTTTTTGGTGGCTTCATTGTTTAGTAGTCTTTCCGATAATATATCCGGCCATCTGTTTTGTTTGTTTGTTCCGGAGCCCCGACCATCGGTAATAGAATTTCCTAAAGTAACAATTGAGCCTGCACTCTCAGGAGCTTTTACTTCAATATTGTTGATAACATACCAGCGGTCAGCTTTAACCGGTTCATCAAAGATGGCTGCCGAAACCTGGTTTCCAACAGCAAGGAAGGACGTGGTTCGAGACCCGGGATGGCCGGTAACATCAGGAGAGGTTTCTCCAAAAGCGATGGTAATGGCTAAATCCATTCGAGGTGAGAGGTTAAAAGCTACCGGATCCGAAGTAATGGCGGTTCCGGGTTGCATGGTTATCTTTTTGTTGTTGTTAAAGGTCAGTTTCTTTATGGTCTCTGCGTCAATTTCATGTCCACCTTTCGATACCGCAATCTGAACATTCTCCATGGTAACCGGACTGGTGCTGAACTCATTTGAGAATCTGATTCTCAGACTGTCACCTCCAATTGAAACCCTGGCAATTTGCCTGAGCGTATTATTGGTAAGTCCCGGCTCTGGTGGCATATTATGTGGTTCAACAAGCTGAGGAGCAGTAACCCACGTCCCAACCCATTTTTCGTTAGACGATTTTTCTGTGCAGCCTGAAAAAACTATTAAAAAGAATAGAAAACCCGGAAATAAGCAAGTTCTCATCTTTAACTTTATAAATTTCATTAAATAGAATCTGTAATCAGTCATTTTGTATTTTTGTTTAAGTGGTTACCATTAAAATTATAATATTCGACTAAAATATTAATTATCTTTGTTATATACTTTAATATGATGAGAGTTTCTTTTTAGCTTTTTATTTATTCTGAATAGATGCCCATAATTTAACCGCCTATGAAACCCAAAAAATGGTACGAAACCCTTTTTGAGAATTATTCTCAAAAATATGACAAGGAAATATTTACCCAGGGAACTATGGGAGAGTGCGATTTTATTGAGAAAGAACTCAATTACAATAAATCTCTCAAAATACTTGATGTTGGATGTGGTACAGGTCGTCATACCATTGAACTAACAAAAAGGGGATATCAGGTTACGGGTATTGATTTGTCAGAATCGCAACTGCAAAGAGCCCGCGAAAAATCCAAAGAGAACAATCTTGAGATTGAGTTTTTAAGGCATGATGCCCGAAATTTGCCGTTTGAAAAACAGTTTGACGCGGCCATTATGATGTGCGAAGGAGGTTTTCCTTTAATGGAAACCGACGAAATGAATTTTGAGATACTTCAAAATGTCTCAAAATCCTTAAAGGATAAATCAAAGCTTATATTTACAACTCTCAACGGATTATTTCCGTTGTTTCATTCAATCAACGATTTTCATGAAAATGACAGCGTTGGTGATGGAGCTACATACGACAGCAAATCCTTTGATTTAATGACTTTCAGGGATTTTAATATTACAAAAGTGGTGGATGACAATGGAGTAGAGAAGGAACTGGAATGCAACGAACGTTACTATGTTCCAAGTGAAATTACCTGGTTGTTGAAAACCTGTGGGTTTTCAACAATAGAGATATTTGGTGCCAAATTGGGTGCATTCTCTCGTGATGACAAACTATCAACCAATGATTTTGAAATGTTGGTCATCGCTGAGAAGTGAAAATTCGTTTTAGGTAAATTTTAAAATCATCCACAATCACATAAATTCCCGGTAGCAGCAACAAAGTCATCAGGGTGCCAAAAGTTAATCCTCCAATGATGGCAAGAGCCAGTGGCTGAAGCAACTCTGAACCTTCTCCAATGGCAAGCCCCAGTGGCAGCATACCCAATACGGTTGTTAATGTGGTCATGATTATTGGTCGAAGCCTGGTGCTGCCTGCCTCGGTAACCGCTTCTTTTGCTGTTTTTTGAGCGTCAGACCTAAAGTTATCCGCAAATTCAACCAGAAGGATTCCGTTGTTTATTACTATCCCGACCAGGAAAATAACTCCCAATAATACCGGTGCACTCAACGCCGTATTGGTTAACCACAGAATTAACGCAACTCCGATGAAGGCAAATGGAAGTGTTGCTATTATGACAAGGGGACTGGTAAGTTTTTCATACTGTACTGCCATCACCACCAAAACAAAGAATATGGCTAGAATAATGGCCAGCCTGAGTGATTGGTTGGTTTCTGCAATGGACTCTGCAGCGCCTCCATAAACGATTCCATACCCATCGGGGATGTCAAAACCTGCCATGGCTTCACGAATCCGGTTATTGACTTCGCCTACGGTGGCTATGTCTTGATTCACTGTAATGTTAACGCGAACGATTCTCACCTGATTCAATCTCTCAATGTGCGCTGGTGACATAACCGTTTCAAATCCTGCAATGCTTCCAAGGTTGAAATATCGGCCATCGGCAGCAATCATCGGTACATTTGCAAGATTTCTCACTGAGCCCGTAACTTCGCGTGGCATTCTCACTCTGATGTTGTACTCAAAACCTCCTGTAACATACTTTGTTGGTACAAAACCATCAATTGCAGTTCGCAACGCTTGTCCGGCTTCGCCCACAGAAATACCCAAATCAGATGCCCGTTCATCATCCAGCCTGATAATTAGTTGGGGAATTCTCTCTTCCCTTCCAATCTGTACACTACCAACGCCTTCAATGTTTTGCACCCGGGACAATATCCTGCGTGCGGTTGATTCCAATTCATTCAGCTCTTCTCCGGTTATGCCTATGGTAATGTCATCGTCTGCCAGAGAGGTCTGAAGTCCTTCAATTCGCGGTCCCCGAATACGTTTTTGAATGAGAGGCAATCCCAAATTATCAATTTCTTTAGAAAAAGCCGAGACCCATCTTTCGGCAGTATAGCCTCTACGTTGGGATGATGGAGTCAGTTGTACCACCATATCAATCATTCCACCCCGAATTGAAAGCTGTCCGCCCCGAAAGTACCCACCCGAAGTAAAATACCAGGTTTCCACATGCGGCATTTCTGAAATGGCTTCTTCAATTAAAATGCCTGCCTCATAAGTTGGCTCAGGCGATGTTCCTAAAGGTAAAACAAATCGCATGGTTATTCGCCCATCGTCCACCGGAGGGAAGAAATCTGTGCCCCTGTTTTGCAAAGCAAAAACACTCCCGATTAACAACAAAAGCGATAAACCCAGAATCGGATACCGGTAAGCAATGGCCTTGGGAATGATGCTCCGGTATCGACCGGACAATTTTTCCATTCCGGATTGAAAGAAAGTAAAGGATGATTTTTTATCTGAGGTTTTTAGTTTGGAGAACAAAACAGCTAATGTAGGAACCAATGTCAGTGCCACAAGTAGTGATGCTATTATGGCAAATGAGATGGTTAAAATAAGTTCCTGGAAAATCATGGCAGCCATTCCTGTCACGAACAGGAATGGCAGTACTGCTGCCAGATTGGTCATGGTTCCGGCAATTACCGCTGAAAAAACTTCGTTTGACCCTTCACTTGCAGACTCAATGGCATCTTTTTTTAATTGCTCCTGATGCCGGAATATGTTTTCAAGAATGACCAATCCGTTATCAATCAATAATCCCACGCCTAAAGCCAGTCCTCCCAAACTCATAACATTCAGAGTCAGGTTACCCGCATACATCATCAGGAATGCAGCAAAAATTACAACAGGCAGTGTTAAGCCGATGATGATTGATTTTCTGAAACTGCCCAGAAATAGCAAAATGACCAGCATGGCTAAAAGGCCTCCGGCAACTGCTGCTGTGGCCACGGAACGGATGGAAGCCCGAATGAAAAAAGACTGGTCACGAATGGATTCAAACTCTACTCCGGGGGGAATAAATCCTGAAGAATGCAGTTCCTGCAGGCGATTTTCCAGTTCTTCAATTACTTGTACAGTGTTGGCTTCAGGTTGCTTCATAATGGTGACCTGAACTGCTTCTAGCCCTTTAAACCTTGCAAACAGCCTCTGCTCACGATGGCTATCTGAAACTTCAGCCACGTCTGATAAACGGATATATTGACTGCTGCCGGGTAGCTTTATAATGGTGTTGGCAACCTGAGTAGCATTCTGGTAGCGGCTTTCGGTTCTTGCCAAAACATCGTATTCGCTTCCGGTTATGTTTCCTGATGCAATGTCAACATTCCGCTGAGCCAATGTCTGACTAATCATTTCAAGAGTTAATCCGTACGAACGCATTCGTTCGGGATTAACCACCACATCAATTTCTCTCTCTTTACCACCTGCTACTTCTATGGCACCGGTTCCGGGAACCACCAAAAGCTGTGGAACCAGCCGTTGGTCAATCCAGTCGCGAAGTTCGATGGGGGACATTACCGTGGCACTAAAAGCCAGTTCAAAAACCGGCTGCTGCGACGGATCCATCTTCATTAAACGGGGAGGATCAATGCCCATTGGCAATTCAGCTCTTGCACGTTCCAACTGACGTGCAGCATCCTGAAGTGCCAAATCAATGTTGGTTCCCACCTCAAAATACATCTCAATATAACTTCTTCCTTCTGATGCCCGTCCGTGTATCTCTGCCAGATTTTCTGTTGCTGCCAAATTGCGTTCTAGCACTCTGGTTACCTGCTCTTCTATAACTTCAGGTGTGACTCCCGGATAGTTCACCACCACGCGTATATGCGGGTAATCTGCATCAGGAAGCAAACTCACCGGCAAACGGTTAAGAAACAGTAATCCTAAAACAATAACCACCGATGTTAATGCCAGTGTTGCTATCGGACGTTTTATGGATAGCACCGAAAGTGATGATTTTATATGATTTGCTGATTCTGTTTTCTTCATGAAGTTTTAGTTGTCATGTTTTCATTTTACTCTCTGAATCCATACCTTCTGAAATTACCTGTGACATTTACTTTCATGCCGTCCTCCAGAGAATCCAGATTACCTGCAACAATTTTTTGCCCGGGTTGAATCCCACCGGTAATTTCTATCCATCCATCTCTTTCAATGCCTGTAGTTACTTTGGTGCGGGTTAATGTTTGGTTCTCATCAATCACAAATACCATTGCCTCATCGTTATCATAATCAATTCCTTCTGATGGTACAGCTACGGCATTGGCTCGCTCATCTGTGGTGAAATAAACACGGGTCAGGTAGCCGGGACGGATGGGGAAATCTGTCTGACTTTGGTCAATTTCAACTTCCACTGTAAATAACCGGGTGATTTGGTCAGCTGCGGGAAATATTCTTCTTATGGTGCCGGTGAATCTTTCTTCACCAAATACATCAAAAGTGAGAGCCACTTCCTGTCCTTTAGCAAGATGAACTACATCCAGCTCTGATACTCCCGGACGTGCGACCAACAGGTTGTGGTCTTCGATGGTATAAATGCGTTGATTTTCAGAAACGTTGGTCCCCGGTTCTGCAAGCTTTGCTGCGACAACGGCGTCCATTTGTGCATGCATTTTACCAAAAGAGACTTCCGCTTCCCAGAAATCAACTTCGCTTTCAGCGGCTTCCATTGTTCGGTTTGCCTGTTCAAATTGCTCTTCACTAATGGCTTCTCCCTTAAATAAAACTTTAGAACGCTCAAAATGTCGTTGAGCTTCCAATAGAGCAGAACGAGCATTGCGAAGTTGTGCTTCCTGCTTGCGTACATCCAGTCGAAACAACATATCCCCTTTTTTTACCAAGTCTCCTTCCTCAAAAGGCAATTCCGTTATAAGGCCTGAAGTTCGAGTCGTAATATAAACACGCTTATAGGCAATAACAGGTGCAGTTACGACCCTTACCGATGACATGTCTCGCTCCTGAACTTCGCTCACTACCACGTTTGTTCTTCTTTCATTGTTGCTTGAGCCGGATTTTTGTTGGCATGATGCCAACAAAACTGAGATTCCAATAAGGATTAATGTTTTGTATATCATGTTCATTATTTTAAAACTAAAGCATTCAATTTTCAACATTCCAGAAATATTAAATATCTGTTATTGCTGAAACATTGTGTCGACTTCTTTATAATAATCTCAATTAGGATAGCGGTTGATTTATTAACTTTATGAATTGAAACGATTTAAAGTTAGTTAAATACAAGCATAAAAACAAATATATAAATAAGTATATTTGTGTGGTTTTCTTTTTACGAGGGTAACAAAAACTATGGGGTATTAGTTCGGATAAGCTCTGGATTATGCAGGTATTCTATACAATATAATGTGTGAGGGATGTACTTTTTTTATAATCAAACAGTAGATTTTCATGATTCCTTCATAAATTGTGAAGCATATTTGTATTAGGAGTATCAACAAACAGGTATAGGTATGAAGTATAGGTATGAAATATGGGGGGTGCTCGTTTTCCTGTTTCTAATTTGCGCAGCTTTCAGTCTCACTGCACAGGAGCAAGAGAGCGGTCGTGAAACCAAAGAGCGCACAGAGAACCAGGAGAGGGAACGAGATAATGGGGAAGAGCGAACCATTACGGAAGAGCAACCAGAGAGGGAGACCAGGTTGGAACGGGAAGATAGAAACCAGTCATCCGGCAAAGAGGTGAAGGAGGTAAAGGGAGCACGTCCTGATATCAGCAGGGAGCGCAGGGGTGCTCGTCCGGAAATTGAGCGTCCATCAGGTGCTGGTCGTCCCGCAGGAGCAGGACGCCCCGAAGGAGTTGGCAGACCTGACCGGCCAAATCGCCCGGGAAGAAGGTAAACATTTATCATTTATCTGGAGAATGAGGGTTAAACTTTTAATGGTTACCGGAATGTTGATGTTTATGAGCACCATAAACGGCATGTTGCCGGTTAGCAATAATAATTCTGATACTGTTTCAACTGCCTCGTCGAAACATGCACTTTACGCGGGTGTAGGTTATGGCAGCGATATGCTCTACAGCGGATATTCTCTTTCCGGTAGTCAGCCATTTTACTCAATGGATATAATGTACAGCTACAATCGGAAATGGTCACTCGCTTTTATGGCCTACAATCTGGACGGCCAATCTCCTGCCGTCACATTTTATGACATGGCAATTGGGTATCGGCATGTTTTCAATTCATGGTTCGATGTAAGAGCATCCTTGGCCAATTATTTTACTGCAAAATCAGCTCAGGAAGAGTATTTCGGAAATTTTTCCTATTTGAGTGTTTCAACGGGTTTCGATTGGCGCATTTTATACACTCGCACCATCTACAGCACCATTCTTAACAGGTCGGGAGGAAGTTACTTCCAAATTAAAAACAGTCACTACTTCTCAACGCCGGATTTTTTCGATGGCAAGGCGTTTGTGGATTTTAATCCGGCTTTTAATTTTGTTTTTGGCGACAGATATAAGTTATACACATCCACCACCAGAACAGTCATCCCAGGGGTTGGAAACTTGGAACAAACCATAGAAGAAATAGACACTTCATTTGGTCTGATGGATTTGGAACTGAGTGTACCCATTTCGTTTAATTATGGCAATGTCACATTCGAAGCAGAACCGCTTTACTATTATCCATTTCATAAAGATCCCGATTTTCCTTCACAAAAGGGATTCTTTTTTTTCGTAAATTTATATTTCAGGATATTTTAAACAACTCAAATGAATGCACTAATAGTAGAGGATGAAGTGAGCCTTGCTACAGAAATTGTTGATTTTCTGCGCAAAGAGAACTACATCTGCGATGTAGTTCATTCGGGTCTGGAGGCTTCTGAAATGATTGCTGTCAATCTTTACGATTTTGTGCTGTTGGATTTGGGTTTACCCGATTATGAAGGACTAGATTTAATTGATGAAATCAAAAACTCTGAGAGTGATGCAGCCATCATAGTCATTACGGCCAGGGGAGATATAGATGACAGGGTAAAAGGATTGAATTTGGGAGCTGACGACTATTTGGCCAAACCTTTTGCTTTGGTAGAACTGCTTTCACGAATGAAAGCAGTTGGCCGGCGAAAGTTTAAGCTGGAATCTCCCCTTATCCATTTCGGAGAGTTTGAAATGGATATGAATGCACGCATACTGAAATGTGGACAAAATGAAGTTGATATCACCAAAAAACAGTTTGATTTGCTTCAATATCTGGTTCTGAACCGAAATAAAGCACTTTCGCGAATTCAATTGTACGAACACATTTGGGGTAATATTCTTGACGACCAGTACGACAGCAACTTCATTGATGTACACATTAAGAATTTGCGTAAAAAGCTGGTCGGATATGCTCCCGTAGATTGGCTTGTTACTGTTCGGGGAGTCGGTTATAAAGCTGAATTTTGATATGGCTTTAAAACCCAAAATCCAACCCAAAAAACGTTGCAGATTATGAAGCTTCGACATAAACTAACACTTGCCAGTCTCCTCTTTAAACTTTTGTTTGTTGTCATATTTTTGGCAGCAACGCCTTACTTGTCGCAACTCATCAACTTAGTACAAACAGATAATGAGCTGATTGAGAAACGTGAAATGGTAATTGACCTCATTTCAGAGTATGGTGTTGTTCCATTTGTTGGAGAATCCCGCGAAGGCGATTTTGGCAGTTACAATATTTTAAAAGAGGAGTTTATTAGCCTGGAGCAGGTTGATTTGGATGAATACTGGAATTTTATCGAAGTTTCGGAACGACTCATAGAAAGTCAGGTAATTGAGTACCGTGTACTCAATTACTCATTCCTTGTAGATGGTGAAATGTATCTGCTGGAAATTGGTAAAAGTTTGTCAAGTATTGCCGATGCTGAAAGAAACATTCGCCTGCTTACCCTGTTTTTTCTTGCACTCTTTGTAGTTTTATCTGTTGCTTTTGAGTTTTCTTATACATCATATTTACTCAGGCCTCTCACAAAAATCACCAGTAAACTCACAAAAACATCAGAACCACACCTGTACGACAAATCTGTTATTAAAACCTCTACAGATGATTTTTCCTCTCTTGACCAAACTTTAACATCATTAATGGGAAAAATGAATCAACTGCTAAAGAAGGAGAAAGAGATAACTCAAAACATTTCTCATGAATTGCTTACGCCGGTATCTGTATTGCGTGGAAAGTTGGAGAATTTATTGATAAATGAAAACTTGAGTGGAGAATCTGCTCAAAAAATTGAAGAAACGTTAATGACACTTCATCGGCTAAAAAGCATGGTCAATTCACTTTTGCTCATTGCCCGGGTGGAAAGTCGCCACTATCTAAAGCAGGAACGGTTTACTGTTAGCGAGGTTCTAAAGGAAGTTATTGAAGAACTGGAGCCAATGGCTAATGATAAAGAGATTGAAATAATCCATCGATTTGCCGATGATTTTCATTTCGACGTAGCCAACCATTCGCTAATGTTTTCTATGTTTTTTAATGTGGTAAACAATGCCATAAGGCATTCAGAAAATACCACCTGTATAGAAATTAAGTCGGAGAAACGGGATAAACTTTTTATGGTTCACATTATAGACGACGGCTCTGGTATTTCCCCCGAAATTCAAAAGTCTCTATTTGAAAGGTTTCGCAAAAAGCAATCCGCAACCACAGGTGGTTCCGGAATTGGTTTAGCCATTACAAAATCCATCGCTGATTTTCATGAAATCGACTTAGTTGTTAGCTCTGAGCAAGGAAAAGGAACCCGGTTTACATTCACATGGCCTGTGAAGGTTTAAACCACTTCATAAATTGCACCTTCAATTTCCTTCATGTTGAAAGGTTTCATAAAATATTTCAATATGATTTTCTTTTCAAGAGCTTCACGAATTTCAGGCGTAATATCGAACCCTGTTAATATAAAATATTTCTTATCAGAAAATTTTTCTCTAGCCTTGTCGATGAATTGAAGTCCGTTCATTTCAGGCATTCGCATGTCGCTGATAACAACTTTTATATCCGGGTTTTTATCCAATAAATCCAATCCGGCAAAAGCGTCTTGGCCTGTAACCACATCAAATTTCTTTGAGAAGTTCATTTCGAACAGGAGAACATTCAAGTGTTCGTCATCAACATATAAAACTTTTATTTTTTCGCTCATCCTATTTTATCTTAATGGTAATAATACTTGTACTTTGGTGCCCTTTCCGGGTTCTGATTCAAATTTTAATTGCCCTTTATGTTCTTTTATGATGTTGTAACTAATAGATAAACCCAATCCGGTACCTTTGCCCGGAGCTTTTGTTGTAAAAAACGGGTCGGTAATTTTGTGGATGATGTTTGCATCAATCCCTGACCCGCTGTCTTCTATCTCAATAACAGCAAACTTTTCCCCACGGGGAAAAGTTTTTATGGTGATTTTCCCTTCGTTGTCAATGGCATGAACTGAATTTAATAAAAGATTCATAAACAGCTGGTGAATTTTTCCAACATTACCCATGGTTTTTAATCCTGTTGAGAAATCCTTCTCCACCGTGATTTTATCTTTAATCTGGTTGTTCATCATAATCAGGCAATTTTCCAGTATAGTTGATATTTGGCACTCTTCGTTAAAATCGGGGTTGTAGCGGCTAAATTGGTTCAGTCCCCTTACAATGTTTGAGATGCGCTCAACACCTGTTTGTATGCTCTCAACAAGAAGTTTCAGCTCTTCATCATCTTTGTGAGCCTCCTTTTCGAGATAGTTCTCAAGTCCTAAACTAGCTCCTGTTAGGAAATTTAAAGGGTTGTTGATTTCATGAGCCACCCCGGCTGTAAGCGTCCCAAGCGATGCCATCTTTTCCGACTGTATCAGTTGTGATTGTGCATCCTTAAGGTTTTGAAGAGCTGTTTTAAGTTCTTCATTTTGGTTGTTGATGATCTCATTTTTTTCAAAGAGGTCTTCGTTGGCTGCCATAAGCTCTTCTATGGCTGTGTCAAGACTGTTTGTTTTCTCCTGAACGAGATCTTCCAGATGGTTTTTGTACTTTTTTAAATCGTCAACCAATAGTGCGTTGTGAATGGATACTGCCAGCTGATTAGCCACGGTTTGTCCCAGACTAATCTGGTGTTCAGAAAATTTAAGCGTTTGGTTACAGGTTCCAAGAATCAGCACTCCAAGTACATCTCCTTTTTGCACAAAGGGGAAGTAGAGCAGGCTTTTTAAATTTCGTATTTCTATTACTGCTCTTTCCGCTTCCGATAGTTGAGCCAGTGATGTGTCTTCAACCACATGGGGTGATTTTTGTTGAATAGGTTTCACAATGTGAGGGTGTTCATCCACCTTAGCTCGTCTGAGAAAATCAGGCATGTTTTTATCCAAAGCGGGAGTTGTAGCTCCCAGATACAAATCAGTTCCGTTTTGAAGAAGGTATATGGCAGCCGATTCAATGCCCAATAATTCGGCCATTCCATCGCTTATAATCTGTAATATCTCCTGATAATCCAGGGTGCTGATAATGCTCTGACTTATTTTTATTAAGGCATTTATTTCTTGTGAGCTTTGAGGGGAGCTATTATGTGTTTCATTTTCAGGATTACTCATAATGTTGTTGTTCAGGAATAGGCGATGAATTGATTTTACAAAATATCTATTTTTTTGCTGAAATCCAAAGCAGGTATGCAATATTCTCGTCTTAGAAATCAATTTATAACTCTTTTAAATTGAAATGGAGTAGGTTTCATCAAATTTTCATAATCCAAAGTGCATATTTGAATTATAAATAATAAAAACGGGAATGATGAAGACAAAACTTTTTTTGGCCGCCATAGCACTGGTAAGTGCAGCTGCCGTAGCACAAGAGCCTGAGCAGAATCGGGAACGAACCCGTGAAAGGGTAGAAACAGCCCTCCAGAATCAGGAACGAACAGAAACTCAGGAGCAAATCCAAAATCAACAGGCTCAGGAAGCCCTTCAACAAGCTCGTGAAAGACAGCAGGAGGGTGTAGAACAAGGTATGTCAACAAGTGAAGAGGCTTTGCAAAATCGTGACCGCAATCGCAGTGGCGAAGCAATGGAAGAGGCTCAGCAGCGTCGTACTGATGGAGTCGAGCGTAGAGAAGCCGCAAGAGAGAATGCTCGTGAAAACAGAGCCAGGGGCGCAGAGAGAAGCGAAGCCGTAAGAAATCGCAGCCAATCTGCGCGTGATGAGAGAGGAAGAGTGGAAAATCGTCCGGCTTCGCGTCCCGAAACCAACGGTGATGCCTTTAGAGAGACACAGCGTACGCAGAGACAGGAACGCCCGGTAAGAGGAAGGTAATCAATGCTGTTTTTTTAACTCTGTGTTAGTTCTTTGATTTTGTGGAATTAAATTTTGTCAGATGTTGGAACGGATTAGTGTGGAATGCGTTAGAGCAGAGTTGTATCACGAGGTAGAAGGTTGTTTGGTTTATGAAGGGTCAGATAGTTTGACAAATGGTTTGGGTTTTGAGTTGGATTCAACCGGAAGAGGGGGGTTCTGTCATGTTAAGGTTAAGCCGGGTATTTATAAGAAAATCAGATTGGTAACCCATAGTGCAGAGAATGAATACAGAGCTCCATATAATCCGGGATGCTATCACTATAGCGGGGACGGCCAACCTGAATTGTTTTTTGTACCCGGCGGTTTTAATCATGGACTTATTTTTTCCGGTGAAATATTGATTGCTCAAAACGGCCTGATTAAATTTAAAAACAAAATAGATTTTTCAAAATTATTTTTTCAGTCGAAGGTGCAAAAGTGTTTGATTATGCGCCCTTTGATTAATGTTTGAGGTTTAACCAAATAAAGATATTGTTATGAGAAGATTATTTTATTTTTCAGTAATTGCCCTGTCCCTTTTATTTTATGGTGCATGTAACGAAACAGAAAAAGGTACAGGAACCCTTAATTTGTCAATCACAGATGCACCCATTGATACAGAGGATATTACCGGGGTTTATATTACAATTAACGAGATTCAATATCATAAAAGTGGAAACAATTGGGCCACATTTGAAGAGTTTGAAGGCCCCAAAACCTATAACTTGTTGGATTTAACCCGTGGTGAGTCTGATTTACTGGGAAGTTTTGAACTTTCATCCGGCACCTATTCACAAATACGGTTCATCCTTGATTTACCGGATCATAATCATGGATTTCCTACCAATCCGGGTTGTTATTTGGAGTTTGGAGATGGTTCTGTTGAGCCGTTGTTTGTTCCTTCCGGCGGACAAACAGGATATAAAGCAGTGGGTGCATTTCACGTGCCTTTAAATGGTTCAGTTGATATTACTGCCGATTTTGATGTTCGTAAATCTGTTGTGGTGGCCGGGAAAACCGGACGTTATATCTTGAAACCAACCATCAGATTGGTGGCAGATAATCAGGCCGGAGCCATAAAAGGTGATGTTTTTAATCAAGCGGATGATAAAAGCGTTGTTGTTTTTGCCTACCAATCAGGAGCCTTTAATGATGATGAATTATTGATTCCTGATGAAGAATCTCCTCGGTTTCCAAATGCTGTAAGCAGTGATTTGGTCGATGAAAATGGACATTATCACATTGCATTTTTGGCTCCGGGAAGTTACGATTTGGTAGTTGTTATCACAAACGGTGAAGATGAGTCTGAAGTAGCGGGAATCATTGAAGATGTTATTGTGGAAAGCAGAGAAAAAACAACAGTAGATATTGATTTTGAAGATTTCGAATAATATTTGGGTTAGGGTTAAGGTGAGAAAGGTCGCGAAAAACGTTTCGCGGCCTTTCTTTTTTTAAGGATAATCAATGATTGAGCATATAATTATTAAATTTGTTCTGTAATCAATTCTCAAATATAAATATGGCCAGACTGGAACTTAAAATTGGTGTATTTGGATTTGGTGTCGTAGGTAAGGGATTGTACGAAGTAATGAAACAAAGTCCTGCACTCGACAAAGCCATCAAAAAAATATGTGTCAGAAGCAAGAAACAGAGAGATTTGCCTGATTCATATTTCACCTACAACCCGGATGATATCATTAATGATGAGGAGATTAACACGGTGGTTGAGCTTGTGGACGATTCTGAGGCTGCTTATCACATCGTGAAAAAATCGCTTCAAAGAGGAAAAAACGTGGTTTCGGCCAATAAAAAGATGATTGCTGAGCACATGGCCGAAATGATAGCCCTGCAAAAGGAACACAACGTGTCCCTTTTGTATGAAGCATCTGCCTGCGGAAGTATTCCTGTTATCCGAAGTCTGGAGGAGTATTACGATAATGATTTACTTCTATCGGTAACCGGAATTTTAAATGGCTCATCAAACTATATTCTTTCACGTGTTTTTGATAACGGACAACCATACGAAGTGGCCTTAAAAGAGGCGCAAACATTGGGGTTTGCCGAGTCAGACCCGACTTTTGATGTTGAAGGTTTTGATTCTCTCTATAAATTGGTCATCCTGACCATGCACAGTTTCGGAGTCATCATCAATCCTAACGAGGTGCTGAATTACGGAATTTCCAATATTTCCGATTTTGACATCAAATATGCCCGCGAAAAAGGTTTTAAAATTAAGTTGGTAGGTCAGGTGGAACGACTGCGTGAGAATAAAATCACTCTGTTTGTTTTGCCTCGGTTTGTGGGGCGGGACAAGTATATTTATGCGGTTGAGGAGGAATTCAATGGCGTTGTAATTAAAGGTTTGGCTTACGACAAACAGTTTATGTTTGGAAAGGGTGCCGGTGGTCACCCTACCGGTTCGGCCGTTTTGTCAGACATAACCGCATTGATGCATAATTATCGGTATGAATATAAGAAGACCAATTATTTTCAGGGATTCTCATATTTTAAAGATGCGGCCATTGAGATTTATCTTCGTTACAGGGATAAGGAGGTGTTAAGTCTTTTCGATTTTCAATCTGTCTCAGAAGAGTATCGTGGTCCGAAAAATTCATACGTTATCGGATTCATTAAGTTAAGTTCCCTGATGGCCATCAGGGAAAAGTTACGGGATAAGCAGCTTTTTATTGCAGCTACCGGTAAAGCTCTAAACTATTGATTTTTCAAACGAATAAAACTAAAAACTGTTTTCTGCCGATAAATCACTAATTTTGTCAATCGAAAACAGAACCAGGAATACATTATTATGACATCAGATTTTAAGCCCACACACTACTTATTACAATCCATTAAAACTGGTCAACAATTCAGCGACCAGGGTTGGACGCTGGATGCTCCAAATGAAAAAGAACCTACGTTAATACGCACGGTTTACGAAGAGGTGCAGCTTATCGTGAAGGATGCTTCTATGGGGATTTTTAGATTTGATGACTGGTTGCCGGTTGGCCGATACCTTCAAGGTTCTTCGGCTCCTGCTACATACAAAAGTGAAGGGATGGCAAAGCACCTGGGATTGGAGAATTTGTATGTTACTTTCAGTGGTTATTGGCCTGAAAAGGGAGTTACAATGCGGACGTGTTCTTTTAAGGAGACGGAAGCTTACACCGTATGTGGTCGGATGGGGGAGAACCAAAAAGGGGTTTTGGTGGTGGCTTCAGCCGGAAACACGGCACGTGCTTTTGCACGTGTTTGCTCCGATAATAATGTGCCACTGCTTTTGTGTGTTCCCGAGGACAATCTGGATGCTCTTTGGTTTGATGAGCCCATCAATGACAATGTCCGTTTGGTTTGCACCCGAAGTGGCAGCGATTATTTTGATGCCATTCACCTCTCTAATAAAATTTGCAGCCTTCCGGATTTTTATGCCGAAGGAGGCGCACGCAACGTAGCGCGGCGCGATGGAATGGGAACAACTGTTCTTTCGGCCGTTACACACATAGGTCGTATTCCCGACTTATATTTTCAGGCTGTTGGAAGTGGAACCGGAGCTGTGGCTGCATGGGAGGCTGTGGATCGCTTTATTGTTGACGGCCGCTTTGGTCGTAATAAAATGAAGTTGATGGTGTCTCAAAATGCACCATTTCTTGCCATTTATCATGCATGGAAAGCCGATTCACGCGACATGCTACCATTAAAAGATGATGATGCACGTAAACAGGTGGAAGAAATAAAGGCAAAAGTGCTTTCAAATCGATGGCCTGCTTATCCCATTGCAGGCGGATTGTACGATTGCATGAAGGATGCCGGAGGCGATGTGATTTCTGTAACCAATGAAGAACTTGACGAAGCCGCTGCTCTTTTTGAAAAACTGGAAGGCAACGATGTACACCCCGCTGCTGCTGTGGCAACAGCCTCGCTGATTAAATCGGTGAATGAAGGTGCCATTGAGAAAGATGCAGTGGTTATGCTCAACATCACCGGAGGCGGGGAAAAGCGTTTTAAATCGGAACATGAAGTAAGTTATCTAAAACCAAACCATGTGTTTGATATCCAGGTGACCATGGCTGAAATTGAAGAGGTTCTTAGCGGTTTGTTTCAGAATGCTGTAAAGTCTAAAGCTCAATTGTAGTTGAGTAATTGGCGCTTTCATTACATTATAGAAATCTTTTAGTCGGTATTCATAAATTCATTATATTTGAGAAAAGCACGAAAAAAGTAACTCAAAAAGTGACAAAATTAACCTGAAGGGTATTGCTTGAACAAATTACTGAGATGCATAATGTTTACAAAGACTGAAATTTTAGCGAAACTGTCTGAATTAAAGCCTGTTCTTTATGAGGAGTATTCAGTAAAGGAGATTGGGTTATTTGGTTCATACTCTGATGATTCCAATACAATAGACAGTGATATAGACATCTTAATTGAACTTGAAAAGCCCATCGGTTGGAAATTCTTTTCGTTGGAGCTTTATCTGGAAAAAATCTTTAATAAGAAGATTGATTTAGTGACAAAAAATGCACTAAAGGAACAGATTAGGGACGATATCCTTAACCAGGTGAATTTTGTATGATGAGAAGGGAAAACCGTGCGTATAGAATGTATCTTGAGGATATGAATATAGCAATGGAAAGAATTGCTGAATATATTCATGGTCTTTCATTTATTCAATTTAAACGTGATTACAAGACTGTAGACGCCGTAATTCGTAACTTCGAAGTAATTGGAGAAGCAGCTAAAAACATCCCGAAAAACATAAAAGATAGTCATCCCAATGTTCCATGGGATGAGATGTATTTATTGAGAAATAAGGTTTCTCATGAGTATTTCGGGATTGATTATGAAATTATATGGGATGTTGCATCAAATTATCTTCCTGATAACAAAAAACAAATAGAAGAAATTCTTTATGGATGAAAAGTTGCAACTATTATTTGTAAGGGAATCATAACACATTCAGACATTACATGACTATCACATTGTTAATAAATTCAGTCGGAAAGCAGTGTAACTAAATCTTTTTTCAATTTCCCACTCAACTCGAAAAACCGCTGTTCGGACTGCTGACCTCTGAACGCATATTCTATATGCCCGGGAAATGCTTTGTAAACCTCGAAGAATCTTTCTACAGCCGGAACTGAAGAAAATTCTATACCATGGAATTCCTCCAGGTTGTGAATCACGATGTTTTTGGGTTTACGGTTGTAAAAGAGCACAATGGTGGTGATTTTATTGCCAAGTTTACTTAATGTATCAGGCAAATATTTCGAACTTTTGTCCGAGCCGGGTATTAGAACCGACTGGCTTCTGATTTGATTTTGTTTGTAAAACTCAACCAAATCCTCCGAACTGCTGTTCAATCCGGGAGGTTCAGCTATGATTCCCCGTTTTAGTAAGGCCTCTGCCGTTACCGGACCAATGACGTCAATCTCTACATTCGCCAGACTTCTGATGTCTTTTCTCGCGTCTGTTAATCGGTCGAAAAAATGCTCCACGGCATGTCTGCTGGTGAAAATAATGCGGTTGAATTGTTCAATGTTCTTTATGGCAATTTCTGAATCATCATATTTATCAGCCGGTTCAATACTCACAAGCGGAGAGTGAATCAGCATCCCTTCTTGGCGGCATTCGGTAATGTTTGAGCCAGTATATAGCCATTTATCTGGTAAATGGCTATTGTTTTCTGCGGCTGTCCATCCAACTATTATAATAACAGGAGAAACCAATAAATCGTCTGTGCATTCAAGTTGCTCCAGCGTGTAACGCTTGTTGATGCTGTGCGCGTACGATGCATTTTGAACCACAGCCACCGGCGTATGCGGATGCCACCCCTCCTTTAAAAGACGTTTCGCCAACTGGTTTTGGCGCGATGCCCCCATGAAAAACACAAGAGTTTCAGCTTTTGGAACCACCAGTTTTGATATGTCATGACCCGACAGAAACACGACCGATGAAGAAACTCCACGCGCAGTCAGGGGAACCAAGGCATCAGCGGCGGCTGCCATGGCACTTGAAATGCCGGGGACCAGTTCCACATTAATTCCACGTTTGGCCAAATAGTGGTACTCCTCAATGCCGCGACCAAATATCAGCGGGTCGCCTCCTTTTAGCCTAACTACTCGCTTCCCTTCCAAAGCAGACTGATACAACTGTTCATTGATTTTATCCTGACTGAAAGCATGATTGGAACTGCGTTTTCCTACATAAATCTTTTCGCCGGGAAATTGGTCAAGTAGAGATGCATCAAGCAAATCGTCATAGTATATCACATCGCATGCTTTCAGAGCATTCATTGCTTTCACCGTTAGTAATTCACTGTTTCCGGGCCCAAAGCCGGCCAGCGTTACTTTTCCTGCATTTGCAATTTGTGCCTTATGTATGTTGTGTTCAGTCATAATGTCTTGTCTTTATTACCGGGTATCCACTTAATGAGACCTCTTTCTGCCAAATCCCTTATATCGTTTCTCCATTTTACCGCAGCATGAACATTTTTGCCACCTGAACTTACTGCAACAATCATATCTCCCTCACTATAAATGGCCGGTGAAATAAAATCTCCTATTGACGGGTTGTCCACTACATTCACAAGGCAACGATGCTTTTGAGCATCGTTCCGTACTTGCTCGTTCACCTGTCTGTGGTTTGTTGCAGCAAACACCAGAAAAGCATCTTTTAAATCTTCGCAATCATAATTTTTCTGTTCCCATTTTATCCATTCTCTTTCCTTTAAACCCGCATGCAGTTCCGGCGAAACCACTCTGATGTTTTGAGTGAAGCGTTCCAATCCTTCCACTTTGTGAAGCGCTACATTTCCGCCTCCAACAATAAGAATTTCCGTATTGGTAAGATTTATGTTTATGGGAAGATATTTCATGAGAATGATTGTTTTCCGAGATAAGTCAGATTAAATTTCGTACTCCGGTTTTGCCGGTTTTTTTCCGTACTGGATTTTATCCCACAATCGCTCGTGAAAATAGTAGGCAAATATTTTTGAAACGGCCTCAAATCCGCTGATAGAGGCAGCCAGAACCAATCTCCCTGTTATGATGTATGCAGCCAGAAAGGTGAATATCGTACCGGTTACCCGGTACGATACTGCTTTCATAATGCTTCTTTGTCTGTTTTCTTTTGACATCGCTTAAATAGTTTTAATGGTTTGGCCCGATTTCACGATGCCTTTCCGAACCACGAAATCACCAAATCGTTCTCCTTTATTTCTTTCTTCCGCGTATTTTGGTATGATTTCAGATAATTCGGCCAGAATGGCCTCTTCATCCAGCATCTCTTTGTAAAGAGAGTTCAGGCGCTCGCCGGAAAAGCCGGCTCCCAGATATAGATTGTATTTCCCCAGTGAACGACCTACCAAACCTATTTCTCCAAGGAATGGCCTGCCGCAACCGTTGGGACATCCGGTCATTCTAATGAGTATGTCCTCATTTGTTAAATCCACCTCTTTTAGTATGGATTCAATTTTTGTATTGAGTTTTGGCAGATAGCGTTCGGCTTCGGCAAAGGCCAGGGTACATGTATTAAGCGCAACACAAGCGATGGCGTGTTTTCTTAGTCCCGATAGTTTATCCAAGTGATAAACATTGTATTTATTCAGAATTTTCTCAACGGCAGCTTTGTCCGGCTCGTCAATGCGACCTAAAACCAAGCCCTGATTTCCGGTTAACCGGAAATCACAAACCTTAATTCTTGCCAAATCGCGCAAAGCCGATTTGAGCTTATAGTCACCAACATCCGTTACCCGACCATGCTCCACAAATAAACCGAGATACCATTTATTGTTTTCGGCTTTCATCCATCCAAAAACATCTCCGTTCTGCTTAAACTCGTACTCTTTAGCCGGCTGTAATATGATGCCGGAGCGTTCTTCCACAAGCTGTTTAAATACTTCTGTCCCCAAACGGTCAACGGTGTATTTTAGGCGTGAAAGTTTTCTGTTTTCACGGTTTCCGTAATCACGCTGAACTTTTACAATTTCCTCAACCACTTTCAGAGCGTCCTCTTTTGGCACATAGCCAATGATGTCGGCCAGACGGGGATAGGTCTCTTCGTTTCCGAACGTCATTCCCATACCGCCGCCAATGGCAACATTGTAGCCCTTTAGTTCTTTGCCTTCACCTATTGCGATGAGGCCAATGTCATTGGCAAAAATATCGGTGTCGTTGTATGGCGGAATGGCCAATGCTATTTTAAATTTACGGGGAAGATAGGTTTTGCCATACAATGGTTCTTCGTCCGTTTGACCTTCCGTAATCAATTTTTTGTCAAGCCATATTTCGTGGTAGGCGGTGGTTTTTGGCAATAAATGGTCGCTTATTTTTTTTGCGAAGGCAGCCACTTCCGGTACCAGTGGCGATAAAGCCTCGTTGGAAGTGCCCATCACGTTTCGGTTTACATCACCACAGGCAGCAATGGTATCTACCAACGTAGAGTTGATGCCTTGCATGGTTTTCTTCAGGTTTCTTTTCAGAATCCCATGCCACTGAAATGTTTGGCGAGTTGTTAGTTTCATGGTTCCGTTCCCATATTGATCTGCAAGCCGATCAAATACCAGCCATTGGTCTGCTGTAGTAATGCCTGCTGCCACCCTTGCACGAATCATAAAACTGTACAGAGGTTCCAGTTTCTGCTTTTTGCGCTCAGCATCTAGGTCGCGGTCGGTTTGTTGGTAGCTTCCGTGGAATTTTATCAGCTGGGTGTCATCATTGGAGATGGAACCTGTGGTTTCATCTGCAAGGCTTTCCTTGATGGTTCCCCTGAGAAAATCACTCTTTATTTTTATATGTTCCACCGGGGATGGTTTCCACTCGATGGGGTCTGGTAATTTTGCCATGTATTCTCTTAATTATGGGTTTCTTAATATTTTATTTCCGGATATAAAACAAGCACGGAGAGTTTCCAGTCAAATCTATACAACATCATCTTTCCCATCTTTCAACCTTTTAACCTCTAATAAACATCCTCCTGATACCTGCCTTCTTTTCTCAATTTGGTTAAGAAGTTTTCGCTCTCTTCGCGGCTCATGTTTCCTTCAATTTGCAGGATGTCGAGAAATGCGCTTTTTACATCGCCGGCCATTTTCTTCATATCGCCGCAAACGTAAAAGTGTGCTCCTTCTGCAATCCAGCGATAGAGCTCTTTGCCGTGACGTTTCATGCGGTGCTGAACGTATCTTTTTTCCTCCTGGTCGCGCGAGAATGCCACATCAAGGCGGGTGAGCAGACCATTTTTTTTGTATTTCAGCCATTCGACCTGATAGAGAAAGTCGGTTGTGAAATGCCTGTCTCCGAAAATTAACCAGTTTCTCCCTTGGTCGCCCAAAGCTGCACGGTGCTGGATAAATGCTCTGTATGGAGCTACACCGGTTCCTGCGCCTACCATGATGATGGGTTTATTGCCATCCGACGGCAGTCTGAAATTGTTGTTTGGTCTTATTTTAACTTTTACTGTATCGTCGTTTCCAAGGCGGTCGGCAATAAATGTTGAACATACGCCACCTCTTTCACGGTTTTCTTTTTCGTATCTCACTGCGCCAACCGTGATGTGTACTTCATCGCCAACTTCGGCCGGACTGCTCGAGATGGAGTAGGCGCGGGGTGGTAATTTCCTGAGAACCGACAAGAGTTGTTCTGCATTTACCGAAACCGGGTATTTTTGCAGCAAATCCAATACGTCTGTTCCTTCTAGGAATTCATCCAGTTTATCGGCGTCGTCAAGCAATTGATTCAGCGAGTCATTGCCCAACAGCGTGGCGTACTTTTTTACTACCTGGGGAGTAACAATGGTCAGTTCAAAATAGTTGGTCAGTGCTTCTTCCAGATTCAGTTTTCGATCTCCGACGGTTACCTGTTCATTTGCGCTCAACCCTGTAACTCTTAAGATTCCTTTAACCAATTCCGGGTTGTTGTTGGCATACACTTCAAGCGCATCGCCCGGCTGATAAACCAGACCTTTTTTATCTGTTGATATTTCCAGGTGCCAGGTTTCTTTATCTGAACCACGTCCATTCAACTGAACTTTTTCCATTACAGGTGCCTCAACCGGGGAGTTTGAAACTTGTATTTTTTCAACGTTCTCTTTCTTTGGTGCCGATGAAGCTGATGTTTGAGCGGAAGCAAATAGTTTTACCACCGACGGGATTAATTCACCCAGTTCATCATCGAAATCGGTGTCGAGTGCGGCCACCTGTCGTAAAGGCTTCCCTCCCTGTTGCTCCAGAAAACTGTGGAAATCGTAACCGGTTTTGCAAAAATGTTTATAGGAGCTATCGCCCAAAGCAATGACTGCGAATGGCTTGTCCGTAAAGTCAGGTGCTTTTTTGCCCGATAGTTTTTCATAGAGCTCCTGCGCCGATAATGGAGGCTCTCCTTCGCCGTGTGTGGAGATGACAACCAATACCTGTTCCTCATCTTTCAGGAATCTGGCGTTGTAGTCCTCCATGTTTTTTACTTTACTTTTTATCCCTTGTCTTTCAGCTTCCTGATGTGCCAGCGTTGCAACTCTTTGTGAGTTTCCGGAATGTGAACCAAAAAGGATGGTCAGGGATTTTTGTCCTCCAATGGCTGCAGGCTCTTCTGTTTGAGCTACTGCCTGAGGCTCAATAATGGGGTCGGTGTAATTGCCGGAAGCTGAAGGTGCAAAGTCAATGGCAGCAGAGATGTAACCTCCCAGCCAAAGCAACTGTTCGCGGTTAAGTCCTGAAAGCACTTGTTGTAAGCGACTCCGTTCTTCCGGTTTGAATAATTGATTGTCAGACATTTTGAATGGATATGATTGTTTAAGTTTTGATTTTGAGATTCGTTGTGTTGAGGACTTTTTTCGAATCTGATGCAAAACTGCCCCGTTGGGGGCAGTTTTATTATTTAAGTTTTTCAGCTCAATTCGTTAGCTCTCGATGTTAAACGTACTCAGGTAGCGCTCTCCGGTGTCAGGAAGAATCACAACAATTCGCTTCCCTTTATTTTCAGGACGATTGGCAACTTCAATGGCAGCTGTTAAGGCAGCTCCGCAAGAGTAACCGCACAACAGACCTTCCTCTTTGGCTGCCCGGTGTGCCATCTCAATGGCATCTTCGTTGCTTACTTTTATAACTTCATCATATACTGAAGTGTTAAGCACATCAGGAATGAAACCGGCTCCAATTCCTTGTATTTTATGCGGACCAGGCTGACCTCCGGATAAAATTGGACTGGCCTCTGGTTCAACAGCCACAATTTTAACGTTGGGATTGCGTTCCTTTAAAACCTCACCTACACCTGTAATTGTTCCGCCTGTTCCAATTCCTGCTACTAATATGTCAACTTTTCCATCTGTATCTGCCCAGATTTCTTCTGCAGTTGTTTTTCTGTGTATCTCAGGGTTTGCCAGATTTTTAAACTGCTGAGGAATAAAAGAATTTGGATTTTCAGCGGCAATTTCTGTTGCTTTGGCAATGGCTCCTTTCATGCCGTTGGCGGCAGGTGTCAGAACCAGTTCTGCGCCAAACTTTTTCAAAAGTTTACGTCTTTCAATGCTCATGCTTTCAGGCATGGTCAGAATCAATTTGTATCCTTTTACTGCAGACACAAAAGCAAGTCCCACGCCAGTGTTTCCACTGGTAGGCTCCACAATAATAGAGTCCTTTGTTAGAATTCCCTTGCGTTCTGCATCTTCAATCATGCTTAAGGCGATTCTGTCTTTTACCGAACCGGCAGGGTTGAAAAATTCACACTTGGCAACAAGTTCTGCTGCATCTGCATTAACCAGTTTGTTTATTTTTACCAATGGTGTTTTTCCAACCAATTCTGTAATGTTGTTAGCTATTTTTGTCATGGCTTAAAGTTTTGTTAAATATAATACATTATTTTATCTGTTCTGTCGTAATATTTCTGGTGAAGCTGCTTTAAGGTGATATTCTCAAGCGATTGCCAGAAATCGGTCATCACTGAATCCAATGTCTCCTCAACAACCTCACGGGTTGTTTCAATGTCTTTAATGATATTGTCTTTTCCGGATTCAATGCCTTCAATGGCTTTTACCACTTCAGCGAGCGTTATTTCTTCAGGCGCTCTGTTTAAACGGTAACCGCCACCGGCTCCTCTTTTTACAACAACAGTTCCTCCTTTTTTCAGGCTCACGGCAATTGATTCCAAAAACTTATGCGGAATATTGCAGGAGATGGCCGCTCTTTGGATGTCTGTAAATTCTTCTTCGTCCACATTTAAAAAAAGCAGAAACTGAAGTCCATATTTAATCTTATTTGAAAATCGTATCATATTTGTATGATTTTGTATTGCAAATATATTAAGTAAAAAGCGTACTGATGTAATAAATCATTTGATAAAGCATATAGAAAAGATATGAAAAACAAGATTGCAGATCACGCTTGTGAATTAAGTGTCAGTAAGTCAAGATTATGATTATTTGAGTATGTTGGCGTATTTAATACATATTAAAAAGATAGGAAATGCATGTTTCTGGATTTTGAGTGTTGGAGGCAAATCATTTTTATTGGATATGATTTTAAGCGTTAGAAGTTGTTTTAAGGATGGCTTATTGAAACAGGATGGAGATGCCTGAGAGTTTTTAGCAAAAAAAAAGAGTTGTAAGATTAATCTTACAACTCTTTTTTAGTACCGAGAGGCGGGCTTGAACCGCCGACCTCATGATTATGAATCATAATTTTGCTACAAAATAAGCAAATAGATAAAATTACTAAAATACATTTAACTTATTGAAATAGTGATTTATAAGGCTTTAAAGTTTTGTCTTTTTAGTTGTTTGTTTTGCGTTGTTTGAGTATATTTGTGTTACAATTGTGTTACAAAAATGATTTAGCCATGATAGAAGCAACAGCAAATGTTTACTTAGACGAATTAAGGCCAAAGAAAAACGACCAATGTTCTGTTAAAATCAAAGTAACCTACGACCGAAAGAGGCGGTATTTTTCAACTGGTATTGATCTGCTTCCTGATGAGTTTGAAAAGATAATGCAACCGGAGGGCAACGGTAAACGAAAAACAAAAGAACAGAAACAAACCTATCAAAAAATACTGTTCTATCTTAATAAGGCCAATGAAGCAATAAAGAACCTGACTGTTTTTACTTTTGATGGATTTGAACAGTTTTATTTTGAAAAGCGAAATGTTACAAATAGCGTTTCTTTTGCCTTTGATAGATACATTGAGCAGCTTAAAACTGAAAAGAGGCTATCCACAGCCGAAAGCTACGATACGGCAAAAAAGAGTTTAGAGAGATTCAAAAAGAATGTATCATTTGCGGATGTAACACCAAAGTTTTTATCGAAGTATGAAAACTGGATGCTTGAAAATGGTAAAAGCATTACAACCATAGGCATTTATTTAAGAAGTTTGCGATCCATTTATAACATGCAAAACATTGATAAAAGCATTTATCCATTTGGGGAGGGTGAAAATAAATACACGATTCCAACAGGTGCAAATACTAAAAAGGCTTTATCAATAGATGAAATTTCAAGTATTTACAACTATGAAGCCCCGGAATATTCCACAAAAGAAATGGCAAAAGATTATTGGCTTTTTCTTTATTTGAGTAATGGCATGAATGTAAAGGATTTTTGTTTGTTGAAATGGAGTAATATTGATGATAATATTTTATCCTATAAAAGAGAAAAGACCAAAAGAAGCAGAAAAAAGGGCAAATTAATTGCAGTTGCTTTAAAGCCTGAAACATGGAGCATTATAAAAAAATGGGGGCAACCATCAATAACAAAAGATGCTTATATTTTCCCACACCTAAAGCCGGGAATGACAGCCGAAGACGAAAAGGCAACTATTAAGCAATTAACGAAGACAATTAATAAATACATGAAACGGATTGCCATTGAATTAAAAATAGATAAAATTATAACCACATATTTTGCCCGGCATAGCTTTGCAACCGTATTAAAACGATCAGGGGCAAACGTTGGGTTAATTAGTGAATTGCTGGGGCATAGTTCTGTACTTGTAACCGAAAATTATTTAGATAGCTTTGAAAAGGAACACATTCAGGAACAAACAAACGTTTTAACGGCTGGATTTAAAAAAGCAAATTAGGTTTCTATTTTATTAAAGCATAAAGGACAAATGATTACACCGAAAATAAAAGCCCTGTTTCAATTTATTGATTACCTACATTCTAATATTGAGAATTTCAAACAGTATGATGAGGTAATAAACGAACTTCATTTACTGGATAAGGAACGCCAAAAAGTAAGTTCAAAAAAGACATTTAAAGACAAATTGAAATATGATGAGGTGCAGGAACAAATTAAAAACAAGTTCAAAGTAATTCAGGGGTACATTTTAACCCCGATACAAGCCAAATCGAATGAATTAAACATTTGCGATTTTAACGATACAAACCAGTATTATAAAGGTGAATGGAGAAACAATTTTTTGCCGGAAATAGAGAAACTAAAAAGGGATTTTCATAACTCTGATTTGCCCGAAATATTCAACCACAAAAACAAATATTTGGAATACAGAACAGCGACCAAAGGCGAAGCGTTTTTTGGATTAGTTTTTTTCTTTAGCGATTTGGACGAAGTATTAAAAATCCTTTTCGACTTTTTCAAAGAATCAGAACAGAACGAATTTGAAGCCTTTGAAACCAAAACAATTGAGATAAGTAGCTATACTGAATTAGCTGAAATTATAAGCGGTAAAAATGCACTGAATATTGAAATTGATACAAACCTTTCAATTACTGAAAAGCTGGATTACTGGAAAAGGATAATTGATAAACATTTCAACGAACCATTGACTAAACAATTTGGTGAATATGAATTTACAATTGAACAAGAACAGGCCAAAGAGAAACAATTAGTAAAGTTATTTGGCACAAATTACAGACTTATTTCACCTTTATTTATTCCTGAATATATTTACAACGAACATTTTTTAGAGGGATTGAATAACCCTGAATTTACATACTGGTTTTTAAAGAATAATGCACGCACTTATTTTGATGTTGAAATAAGAATGAAGCGTTTTCCGGAAAAGTTGAAAACACCACTTTCTGAAAACTTTATAAAGGCTGAATTAAAAAAACTAAATGACTTTGAACAGAAAGCAGAAAGCCTGTTACATGAAAGCATGTTTGATATTTATAAAGATTATTCTTATTCAGAATACGCAAAAGAGATTGAGTATTTAAGGATTAAAGCAGATTACTATAAAGATCATGCTTTAACGACTGTTCAGGCGATGGGAAATACAACCGTTATTTTGTTTGCTGAACATATTTATTTAAAGGGTTATTTGGAGAAAGAATTAAGAAAGAAGTCTCCCAAAACTATTTGTCCAAAAATTAAACCTTTAGATATTGAAGTTATAGAATTAAATGGAATAGCATTAAGCTACTATAATAAGTACTTCAAATTTATAAAGGTAACAGACAAAGATAGTGGTGTAGTAGTTTATGTTCCTGAATCCGTTTCTAATTATATTGAGGAGGCACGATTAAAATATCCATGGACTAATTATGGTGAAGGGTTTTTCAATCAATATAAAATAGGGATTGTTTGCCACCCGGATGCAATGCGTTTTCAAATAGAGAAAAATATCCGGCATAATTACCACGCCCCAACCATAAGTTATAAATACGGCAGCAACAAAAAGCAAACCCCGTATTTCAATGAATCGAAAGCCTTTGAGTATGGCGAATACATGGCACTTATTTATTGTGCATGGGAGTTAATAATAAGGGATTTCCCTATTTATGAGAAAATATTTACGATTGATGAAAGCACCTATAATAATGAAGCTTTACCACCGCAACCGATTAATATAACCGAAAGCAAAACAAAGCAATTTATTTTTCAAACCTTTGCTAGCATAGATAAAAAAGGTTGGCAATATGCCTTTGTTTCTGAACATGATTACAATTTGTTTACTGAGTTACTTACTAACTTTTTTGAATACACGCCCTATACATTACCCGAAACGACAATACAGCTAAAAAGAACTTGTAAAACAAAGGTTGCAAAAGCATTAGGCGAAATACATAAAGAGTTGAGCAATGAAAACAAACTAAGTACCGATGATAAATATTTTAAACTTATTAAGGTTTTAAGCCACTTTGAAAAGGAAGCGAAACAGGATTTGTACAAAGCATTAACAAGGTAAATCCAACTAATAATATAGAAACAAAGAAGCCCGTAAATACCACCTTTTTACCCGTAAATCCCACACCTAACATTGCAAAAGAAACATTTAAAATCTTTTGTAATGGAACAAGTATTAACATTCGACCAGTTGCCCAGAGCGGTAACAGTGCTAACTAAAGAAGTTAGCGAACTTAAAAGCTTATTACTCCAGAAGCAGGAACACCCCATCACCGAACAGCCGGAACAGCTTCTAACTATTCAGCAAGCATCCGACTTATTGAGCCTATCCGTTGCAACTATCTATTCTAAGCATTCCAAAGGTGAATTGCCGGGCGTATGTAAGAGAGGTAAACGCCTGTATTTCCAACGTGATATTATCATCAATTGGATAAAAGACGGGCGTATTAAAACTACCACCGAAATAGAACAGGAAACAGAAGCGAATTTGTCGAACAAAAAGAAAGGGCTGGACGATGGAAAGTAACCAAATGAACAGCCCTAAAGTCTTTTCGCATAAAGGACACGGCAAAGATAAGCAATTAATATTACGATTCATTGTTAAACAAGTTGAAAAAGGTACTGGATTTAGCCTTTTAGAACTTAAGAAGCAGTATTCAGAAGAACATTTATTTGCAATTGCACTAAAGCACGTTACTACAACAAAGAAAACTCTTTGTACAGCTTTAAATATACCTATCGAAGCAGGTTGCAGGTACAAACGTACGCTTGAAAAGAACGGTAATTTAGTTCAATCAATTGATGAGGTTATTTGCCCATTCACAAAGCACCCGGCGCATTTAATAAGCACCAACCCCAATGAGTTTAAAAGGTTGTTAAAATCAAATACTAACCAATTAAACTTATTTGAGTAATGGAAGCAAAAAAAATAAAACCAGTATTTGACGACCTCAACAACCCGGCTACTATCTTAAAGCACGTTGAGGGGCTGAAAAAGACCGTAGAAGCTGAACAGAAAGCGAAACAAAACCCTTTTCCGGTTGAGGCATTTCCCGAACCGATACAGCAAATAATTACAGCCACAAATGAAAGCCTGAAATTCCCTATTGACTTTATAGGAACTTCAATGTTGTACGCTGTTTCTGTTTCTATTGGGAACACTCACAGAGCTGAAATAATGAGAGGGTATGAACAGACCGCTGTTTTATACCTTGCGATTGTAGGAAAACCCGGCACAAATAAAACGCATCCTTTGAAATGGGCTATTAAACCAATTGAGCAACGGGACAATCTGAAATATCAGGAATACCAAAGGAAAATGCAGGAATATGAAACTATTGCAGCCCTTACAAAAAAGGAAAGGGAACAGCAAGGGTATAACGAACCAATAAAACCAATTTGGGAACAGTATTTAATTAGCGACTTTACACCCGAAGCCCTTGTAAGTGTTCACAGCTACAATAAAAGAGGTTTGGGCGTTAACGTGGACGAATTAGCAAGTTGGTTTAAGAATTTCAACCGATACAATAAAGGCAGCGAACAGGAATTTTGGTTAAGTGTATGGAGCGGAAACACCGTAAAAGTAAACCGTAAAACAAGCGACCAATACAATATACCGTTGCCCTTTATTTCGGTTGCAGGTACAATACAACCGGGCGTACTTAATGAGTTGGCAGACAATAGAACCGAAAACGGGTTTTTAGATAGGTTGCTGTTTGTTGTACCCGACAACTTGAAAAAAGAATACTGGAGCGAAACGGAATTAAGCCCGTCAATAGTTGAGAATTGGCAAACCATTATTTCAAACCTTTTGGACGTATCAATAATTCAGGACGAAACCAACAACCCACAGCCCGAAATATTGAGGTTTACACCCGAAGCAAAGCAACTTTTATTTGAATGGCAAAGGGAATTGACAGACCAAAGCAATAAGCCCGAAAACGAAGCCATAAGCGGTATAAATGCCAAAATAGAAATGTACGCTGTTCGGTTGGCTTTAATACTTCAAATGGTACAATACGCCTGTAATGAAAGTAATAAACAGGCTGTTGGAATGGAAGCGGTACAAGGGGCTTTAAAGTTGGTTGAGTACTTCAAAAAAACAGCTATTAAGGTACATTCTATTGTGTCAAATGCAAGTCCGTTGGATAAGTTGCCCACTGATAAACAAACCCTTTACATAGCATTACCCGACACCTTTACAACAAACAAAGGCGTTCAGGTTGCTGAAAGTATGGGAATGGCTGAACGGACTTTTAAGCGGTTTATATCAAACAAGGAATTGTTTAACAACCATACAAGGGGCGAATATGAAAAGCGGTATTAATCAAATGGCATTTGGCACAATTGACACAAACGGCATAAAATCAAATACTACTTATGCCATAAATGCCACTTGTGCCAAGTGACAAACAATAATTTCAGAAAATGGATAAGCACCGATACAGTTTAGAAAAAGGCAGTAAAAAGCACCTTTGCCCTGAATGTGGTAAAAAACGGTTTGTTCGCTTTGTGGATAATGAAACAGGCGACTATTTACCCGAACAGTACGGACGTTGCGACAAAGGAGACGGACACTATTTTGTAAACCCTTATTCAGACGGGTACGCAAAAGCAATAAGGGAACAGGAAAGGGGCAACCGTTCAGAATTACCGAACAACTGGAAGCCACAGCGAAAAAAGGGAACACCACAGCACGAAACTAAACCCGTATTTTTTGACTTTGATACATTCAAACAAACATTGCAGCCCGAACGCTATGAAAAGAACACGTTCATACAGAACCTATTTTACAGGGTGCAATTTCCCTTTGAAGTTGATGAGGTTACAAAAGTTATTCAGGCGTACCGATTGGGGACGGTTGCAATTGGTTACAGAGCAGGGGCAAATACTTTTCCTTTTATTGACATAAAGGGCAATGTAAGAGCCGTTCAGGTAAAACAATTTGATAAACAGAACCACACCACTGGCACGGATTTTTTACATTCAATAATTGAAAAGCACCACGACCGAAACAATAAGCCGTTGCCCGAATGGTTGGAAGCATACATGAAGCAGGATAAACGAATTTCCTGTTTATTTGGCGAACACCTATTAAGCAAATACCACAGCAATCCCGTTGCATTGGTTGAAGCCCCAAAAACAGCCGTTTACGGTACATTGTATTTTGGATTACCAAAAACACCTGAAAGCCTTATTTGGTTATCGGTTTACAATAAAAGCAGCTTTTCATTTGATAAGCTGAAAGTATTAAAAGAGCGTTTTGTGTATGTATTCCCGGATTTATCTAAAGACGGTAACACCTTCAAAGAATGGGAAACCAAAGCCAAAGAATATGAAAGCCGTTTACCCGGTACACGTTTTATCTTTTCGGACTTACTGGAGCAGTTAGCACCTGAAAGGGATAAAAGCGAAGGCTACGACCTTGCAGACTATTTAATAAAACAGGATTGGCGACTATTCAGGAAACAGAATATTCAGGAACAAGCACCACAGCCCGAACCCGAAAAAGTTACTGGAGTTACTAAAGTTACCCACCAACAAAACCTTTTATTTTCACACGTTGCACCTTTGCCAAAAGTTGAGGTATTTAAAACTGAACGAATTGAACAGCCTGTAAAGAAACAAATACATAATATTATTGTCTATGTTTCAGATACCGGGAAACTATTTATTCCTACACCATTTTATGATAAAACTTTTACCGTTTATCCTTCTGTTAAGTCTTATAATGAAAGGTCGTGTTTGCCTGAATTTATCCAAAGTTCAATAATTGACACCAACCAAATGAGTATAGCGAAAATTGATATTGAGAAATTAATTATAAATTGAGTAATATGAAAACAAAAGACCAGGTTCTTACTATGGGTTTGCGTGAAACCCTTAAAACCATTATGCAAAAGGAAATTGAAAATTTACCTGAAACCCTTAAAGCATTAGAGCCAAAAGAACGTATAAACATAGTATGTAAACTTATGCCGTATGTATTCCCAAAGATTGAAACAGTACACCCCACAGAAGGCGAACCGATCCAATGGTAATATGTAAAGTTCCTTAATTATTTAGGTTTCAAAAGAAATAGCTATGCCAAAATTTCCAACATTCCCAACGCTATACAATGAAGCGTTACAACTAAATATTTCAAAGTTGCAAGGTTGGGGCTACCTTGACCCGAAACAGATTAAAAGCGGTACATTAGACTGGAGCAAGAACGGAAACCCATCAGGCAGTATTTCAATAAGGGCAAACACCCTAAGCGAACGCCCATACATTGAACTGGATTATAAATACAGGGATGAACCCCGAAATTATAAAGTATATTTGACCTCAACCCCTTCAAACCTGAATAGGGGTGAAATATGGTATTTCATTTGCCCACAAACAAACAAGCGTTGCCGTAAATTGTATTCAATAGGCGGTTATTTTTTGCATCGTGAAGCATTCAAAGGCTGTTTGTACGAAACACAAACCCAAAGCAAAAAGTACAGGGAATTAGAAAAAACATTTGGGGCTTACTTTAAAAGCGATGAGCTTTATAGTGAACTGTACAAAAAGCATTTCAAAAAAACGTATGCCGGAAAACCAACCAAAAGATATTTGCGAATTATGGAACGAATACAGAAAGCTGAAAGCATACCATACCATGAAATTGAACGGGCAATGTTAAGATGAGCCATTAGTTACGCTCTTTTTTAATTCTCTCAGAACTATTAGATTAAACTGTTAATATTTTGTTTAAAATCTAAATTTAAATACAGCCCCTTCTTGACTAGGTTGTATTGTTGTCCTTTTTAACCATTTATTAGCATTCAGAGAGATAAAAACACCGATAAGAGACATTGCACCTCCCCCGTAGGACAGAACGTCATTCGAACTAGAAATCCCAACTCCACTAATAGCAACTCCTACCATAGATAACATTATTCCTCTTTCTTTTTGTTTTGCATAACTGTATAAACATTGCTCCAGATATAATTGCTTTGCAGCAACTAGCTCAAGGTCTGGTTTATCAATAATGTTGATGCTAATTTCTGAATCACTTTGCGTAATAGAGCCATAAGCATTATCGCTAATTTGAGCTCCTACCGTAAAAGAACTTAAAACAAAAAGCAAAAAAGTAAATCTTAACATGTTAAATGATTTAAGGATTAAAAACATCTTGAAATTTAACTGGATTTATTTAATAAAAAAAAGAAACATGAAATTCTATTTAAACTTTGCTTCTTTTCTTTTGTACGCTACTGTTCTTTATTTGCACCTTCCAATGAATCACTATTATTCAGTTTTGCTAAAGTAAACACCACTGAGAAACAAAATATTACAAAGATAACAGAAAGCTAAAAGCACACTTTCCTATGTTATTGTACGAGAAAGATTGAGTTGATGTTTTTATTATACTAATAAATAAAAACTTATTTAAGGATAGTATAAAACCGCTTTTGTGTTACAAATGTGTTACAACGGCAAATAAAAAAGGGTTGCATAAAATGCAACCCTTTGACTTTCAATGTACCGAGAGGCGGGCTTGAACCGCCGACCTCATGATTATGAATCATGCGCTCTAACCAGCTGAGCTACCTCGGCATCTCGTTTTTGCGGTTGCAAATGTAATGTTTTATTGTATTTGTTCCAACCTAAAACCTACAAAAAATAGTAAAATTCTATCAGATTAGGTTTAATCTATTGTTGTACAGTTTGTTTGAGAATTCTGATTAAAAAGGTGATAATTGATTTTTTTTTATTAATAAAACCATTATATTGCCAACGATAATCCTTTTAGAACTCAAAAAATGACAGAACAAAGAGAAAAAATCGAGCTGGAATACATGCTCAAAACATCACCCGCTATTCTCTTTAACAGGTTAAGCACCCCAAGCGGATTGAGCGAGTGGTTTGCAGACGATGTCTCGGTTAAAGGTAAAGAATTTATATTTATCTGGGGAGAGAGCCACCAATCTGCTGAACAAACCCTTCGCAAAGAGAATAAATTGGTTCGCTATACTTGGCTTGACGATGAAATGGATGGCTCATGGTTTGAGTTTCAGATTAATGTAGATGAACTGACCGGAGATGTGGCTTTGGTTGTTATTGACCATGTTGAGCCTGAAGAGGTGGAGGATTCTAAGGAGTTGTGGAACCAACAAGTTGATGTTTTAAAACATGGATTAGGTTCTGCATAAGATTTAATCCTGTTTTTAGTTTCTAATCATTAAATTTGCACCCGAAACAGACACACTGTTCCGGGTGTTTTATTTTAGGAACAGAGTTTGTAAAGAAATCTGTAATGAAAAAGCTACATCTTTTTATATTGAAGAGTTTTATCGGACCTCTTATAATGACCTTTTTTATTGCCATGTTCATCCTAGTCATGCAGTTTCTATGGCGATACGTGGATGATTTGGTAGGAAAAGGGCTGGAGTGGACGGTGCTTGGGGAACTTTTATTTTATGCGTCACTACAAGTGGTGCCAATGGCTTTGCCATTGGCTATTTTATTGGCAGCATTAATGACTTTCGGAAATCTGGGAGAAAATTATGAGCTCACAGCACTAAAAGCGGCAGGTGTTTCTCTTTTAAAAATAATGAAACCGATTTCCATCCTGATTATTGCCATTTCCGGTTTTGCATATGCTTTTTCAAATAATGTTTTGCCTGTAGCTAATCTAAAATTGGTTTCTATTCTTCATGGTATCAGGGAAACCCGCTTGGAAATGGATATTAAGGAGAGGGTCTTTTACAGAGGTGTTGATGACTTCAGTATTAAGGTTAACGAAAAGGATCGTGAAACCAATATGCTCAGAGATGTGATGATTTATGATCACCGGGACAGGCATGCGAGAAATAGCAATGTAACACTGGCTGATTCAGGGATTTTGCAAATGTCAGCAGATAAGCGTCATCTCGTTCTGACGTTATACGACGGAATTCGTTACGACGAAAGGGTTACGGCAGAGGGTAATCGCCGTCAGCAGAGACGTGACTCCAGGCTTTTTAGAACCGATGAGTTCCGAAAACAGGTGGCAATTATGCAGGTTCATGGATTTGATTTTTCACGTACAGATGAAAGCTTGTTTCGCCAAAGTGACAGAATGAAAAATATTGCACAGCTAACACACGATTTGGATTCTATTCGAGGAGAACGTGGCGTGTTTGTGAATTTAATTGAAGATAGATCTTCCCTTTCTTATTTTAATCGCATTCACCAAACACATGCCAATAGGCTGAATATGATAGATACAGCTTCTGTATTAGTAAATGTTGATTCTCTATTTTTAACGCTTGAAGGATCTCAAAAGCAGATGGTTATTCAGAATGCATTACGAACAGTTCGAGACCTCAAACAATCCATCGATGATCAAATGCGATTTATAGAAAGGGAGGATTTGCGAATTAGACGTCATGTAATGGAAATACACCGAAAGTTTACGCTTTCGTTCGCATGTTTGATTTTCTTTTTTATTGGAGCTCCATTGGGAGCGATTATTCGCAAAGGGGGTCTTGGCATGCCGGTGGTCATCTCCATCTTCTTTTTTATTGTGTATTATGTAATAGACACCATGGGGGCGAAGTTTGCCCGTGATGGAGTCTGGATGGTACATCAGGGTATGTGGCTCTCTTCATTTGTGCTGCTTCCGATTGGTATATTTTTGACATATAAATCGGCCACCGATTCGGCATTGCTAAATGCCGACGTCTACTACTCAAATCTAAGAAAATTCAGAGAAACGATTGAAAAATATCTGAAAAAGAGAAGAAGAGAGTGATTTCAAAATCTCTGGTTTCCGGCTAAAATATTTAAATATATTGGCACGTGTTGGTAAGTGAGGTGTTTAACATTTTTAGCATAGAGGAAATCGAGCGGATAGACCTGTTTCTGATCAGCCAAATTCATATCATCAGTGTCTGATTATAGTTTATGAATCTTTCAAATTCAACAACTAATATAATCTGTGAAAAAACAAATTGTTTATTGTTAAAGGTGGGTTAAGTGTCATGTTGTTAGTTAGATGAGTGTTCTTGTTTATATGACTCTAGTTAAGATAGAACAGAAGCATCCTCAAGTTGTTTGTCGGTCTATAGTCCGAAACTGCTTTAATTTATTAATTTTGTGCCTTTATTTTTATATCCGATTGTTATACCCTCATATTAGTTCCCTTGATGAAATTTATATTTTATGGGCTTGAACAGGCTTCGGTCATCCGAAAACTAAAGAATTCAGACCATTGAAATCTTTCATGGAGAATTATTAACGAACTATTGTATATCAGTCGGTTAATTTTATTAAATTGAATATTTAATTTTTGCCTGCAAGAAAAAGAAGATTTTTGAAATCAAAATAGTGATCAAATAACATTCGAAATACCTGATATGTCTGAACAGAGTGATATAAAACTGGATAGTATTGAAGAGGCAATAGAAGCCATTAAAAAAGGAGATCTTGTAATAGTTGTCGATGATGAAGATCGTGAGAATGAGGGTGATTTCATTGCGGCAGCGGAGTTGATAACTCCTGAAAAAGTGAACTTTATGGCCAAACATGGCCGGGGATTAATTTGTGCTCCTATTACTGAGAAAAGATGTGAGGAACTGGAACTGGACTTAATGGTGGGACAAAACACTTCCCTTCATGCCACTCCTTTTACCGTCTCTGTCGACCTTATTGGTGAGGGGTGTACAACCGGGATTTCTGCTTCAGATCGTGCGAAAACGCTTCTGGCTTTGTGTAACCCTGATACAAAACCGGAAGATTTGGGTCGACCCGGACATATCTTTCCATTGAAGGCCAAGGAGCGTGGCGTATTGCGTCGGGCGGGACACACCGAAGCTTCTGTGGATTTGGCTCGTTTGGCCGGATTATATCCTGCCGGTGTATTGGTGGAAATCATGAATGATGATGGTACCATGGCTCGGTTGCCTGAACTCATTGAAATCGGTAAGAAATTTGGTCTGAAAATCATATCCATTAAAGATTTGATCGCCTACAGATTAAAACAGGAAAGCTTGATTACCAAAGGCGTTGAAGTACATTTGCCAACCATCTACGGTGATTTCAGATTTATTCCTTTCAGACAAAAATCCAATGGGCTGGATCACATGGCTCTGATTAAGGGCAGTTGGAATGCAGATGAACCTGTTCTTGTACGGGTTCATAGCAGTTGTGCTACCGGCGATATTTTTGGATCTCAACGTTGTGAATGTGGCGAACAACTTAGAAAAGCCATGGAGACCATTGAAAGAGAGGGGCGTGGTGTGATTGTTTACATGAATCAGGAGGGCAGGGGAATTGGGCTCATGAGCAAAATTGAGGCTTATAAGTTGCAGGAAGAAGGACTTGATACCGTTGATGCCAACATAGAGCTGGGGTTTGAAGCTGATGAGAGAGATTACGGCGTTGGTGCACAGATCCTTAGAGAACTTGGAGTTTGCAAAATGCGGTTGATGACCAATAACCCGATAAAAAGAATTGGATTAGAAGGATATGGTCTCGAAATAGTAGATAACGTCCCCATTGAAGTTGAGCCAAATCAGTTCAATGAATTTTATATGCATACTAAGAAAAAGCGTATGGGGCATAATTTACAGTACTTCAAATATAATGTAAAGTAGTTTTTTGAGAAATTGATAGCTCTCTCTGAGTTGTCTTTACTATAAAACTTAAGCAACGACTCAATCTGGTAATACCAGATTGAGTCGTTGCTTTTTAATAGCCATGGTTCATTTTTTAATTCTAACAGCAGCCAAATTGATTATTCAGGTACCATTTTCTAAATTAATCTGACCGTTTTAAAAAAAAGTTTTTTTAGAATTATCCTTTTTGTCTTGTTCTTTGTAACTTGGAGCATAATCAATAAATGAAACTCGTCCCGAGGCTTCGGGAGCAACTGAAAAAGATATTATAAACACTTGAAATTGGCGTTATGGTTGATTTATCTACATTTTATATGGGGTTGATGTTGCCCTCACCCATTGTGGCTGCAAGCAGTGGGTTAACCGGAAATATTGAGCAACTAAAGGAGTTGGAGGCTAATGGAGCAGGTGCCGTTGTCCTTAAATCTTTATTTGAAGAGGAGATTGTGGTTGATCTGGAAAGACATATGAACAAACTTCATTCAGAAAATTATCTCTATCCTGAAACAATGGAATTCTATGAGAATACTAATGTTGAAGATACTTTGACGAATTATCTGAAACTGATATTTGAGGCTAAAAAGGAACTATCTATTCCGGTAATTGCTAGTGTAAATTGTATAACTCCATATAACTGGCCACGTTTTACTCAATATTTCCAAGAAGCCGGTGCTGATGCTGTAGAGTTAAATGTTTTCTCCCTTCCGGCTGATTTAAACCAGGAGGGTGCCTTTTACGAGGATGCTGCTTTGAAAATTGTTGAAGCGGTTACTAAAGAGGTGACAATTCCGGTTTCAGTAAAAATCAGTCCATATTATTCAGGATTGGCGAATATGATAAACAAATTGTCGCAGGCAGGAGCGAGTGGAGTAGCCTTGTTTAATCGATTTTATTCGCCGGATTATGATTTGGATTCACTTGAAATTATTCCGGCTCCCATATATAGCCAACCCAATGAATACATCAATCCACTCAGGTGGATTGCTTTGATATCCGGAAAAATTAGTTGTGACCTGATGGCTACCACCGGCATTCATGACGGAGCAGCAGTTGCTAAAATGATTTTGGCAGGTGCTAATGGTGTTCAGGTTGCATCGTCGTTATATCAAAATGGCATTCCCTATCTGAAAGAGATCAATCAGCAACTGTCTGATTGGATGGCAGAGAAGGGGTTTGAATCACCTGCCCAATTTCGGGGAAAGCTTAATCAGAGCAACGTGGAAAATGCAGCCGGTTTGCACCGGGTGCAGTTCATGCGTCACTTTGCCGGAAAGTAACGTTACTTAGTTTGTCAGTATCATTGTGCGACAATTTGTCACAATTCTGACAGCATTAGACTTCATTTGATTGTTTTTAATGTCATATTTGCGCAATCAGTGGCTGTTTTTGTTATGGCACATCCTTTGATTTAACAACAGCGAATTTACATTGTGACAAATTTAAAACATTATAAACAATCATTTAAAATGGGAAAAATAATTGGAATCGATCTGGGAACAACCAACTCTTGCGTTTCTGTAATGGAAGGCAAAGAGGCAGTTGTTATCCCTAATAGTGAAGGAAAAAGAACCACTCCTTCAATCGTGGCATTTGTGGGCAATGGAGAACGGAAAGTAGGCGATCCGGCGAAAAGACAAGCCATCACGAATCCCGAAAAAACCATCTATTCTATAAAACGGTTTATGGGAAGCATGTACAATGATATTCCCAATGAAGTTACCCGTGTTCCATACAAAGTAGTTAAGGGCGACAACAATACACCCCGTGTGCAAATTGACGATCGTCAATATTCGCCACAGGAAATTTCTGCTATGGTTCTTCAAAAAATGAAGAAAACTGCTGAAGATTATCTTGGACAGGAAGTGACTGAGGCTGTTATTACCGTACCTGCTTATTTTAACGATGCACAGCGTCAGGCGACCAAAGAGGCCGGAGAAATTGCCGGACTGAAAGTTCGTCGTATCATCAATGAACCTACTGCAGCTTCGCTTGCATATGGCTTGGATAAACAGAATAAAGATATGAAAGTGGCTGTATTCGACCTTGGCGGTGGTACTTTCGATATCAGTATTCTTGAGCTTGGCGATGGCGTATTCGAAGTAAAATCTACCAACGGTGATACGCATCTTGGTGGAGATGACTTTGATGACGTTATTATCAACTGGCTGGCAGAAGAATTTAAAAAAGAGGAGAATATAGATCTTCGTAAAGATCCAATGGCTTTACAGCGTTTGAAGGATGCTGCTGAAAAAGCTAAAGTTGAGTTGTCAAGCGGAACCAGCACCGAAATCAACCTGCCATATATTATGCCGGTAGATGGTATTCCAAAACACCTTGTTAAAACTTTGAGCCGTGCACAATTTGAGCAATTGGCTGATGGCTTGATTCAAAGAGCTTTGGGGCCATGTCGTCAGTCTCTAAAGGATGCGGGCATGACTGCTTCTGATGTTGATGAGGTGATTCTGGTCGGTGGGTCAACTCGTATTCCTGCCATTCAGAAATTGGTTGAAGATTTCTTTGGTAAAAAGCCATCAAAGGGTGTTAACCCCGATGAGGTGGTTGCTGTTGGAGCTGCCATTCAGGGTGGTGTTTTAACCGGAGAAGTAAAAGATGTATTGCTGCTTGATGTTACTCCACTTTCTCTTGGTATCGAAACCATGGGTGGCGTAATGACCAAGTTGATAGAAGCAAACACAACCATCCCGACCAAAAAATCGGAGACTTTCACAACAGCTGCCGACAATCAGCCTTCTGTGGAAATTCATGTTTTACAGGGTGAGCGACCAATGGCCAAGGATAATAAAACCATCGGAAGATTCCATTTGGACAGCATTCCGCCTGCTCCAAGGGGAGTGCCTCAGATTGAGGTAACCTTTGATATCGATGCAAATGGTATTTTACATGTAAAAGCTAAAGATAAAGGTACAGGAAAAGAGCAAAGCATTCGTATTGAAGCATCATCAGGACTTTCTGAAGATGAGATCAAACGAATGAAGGAAGAAGCCGAGGCAAATGCCGAGTCTGATAAGCAAGCAAAAGAGCGCATAGAGAAGCTGAATATGGCTGATAGTTTGATTTTCCAAACCGAGAAGCAACTTAAAGAATTCGGTGATAAAATACCTGCCGAGAAAAAAGCACCCATTGAAAGTGCTTTGGAAAAACTCAAAGAGGCTCATAAATCTCAGGATATTGAGGCCATTGATGCTGCTACCAACGAGTTGAACACTGTGTTCCAGGCAGCATCACAGGATATGTACAATGCCACTCAGCAAGAAGGCGGACAGCCTCAGGGAGACGCCGGACAACCCGGTGGACAGCAGGGTGGAGATTCTAAAGGTGATGATGACAGTGTTACCGATGTGGATTTTGAAGAAGTAAAGTAAAACACAAAAACAAGGATTATTATCCAAATATAAACCGCTGTAAACACTTAGTTTACAGCGGTTTTTTTATTTTCTTTTCTCTCGATATTTATTGATTTATATCGTTATTTTTCTTATATTTGCTACATATTTGTTACGCGACTTAATTAATGATAAGGTGCGACAAATACATACTTATCACTATCTATTAACTATAAAAGTGATTGATATGCCTGGTAGCAAATTTATACTTCCGAAGACTTGCGAAATCTGTGGCACACAGTTCAACGCTAAAACAGTAACCTCCAGGTATTGCTCCGATAAATGTTCTCAGGCTGCCTACCGTAAAAAGAAATCACAAACAAAGAAAGAAGCACAGCGCAAAAATCTGGTTGAGCAAATGCCAACCGACCGCCCTTATATTTCAATTGCTGAAGCTGTGGCCTTATTTGGCATTTCAAGAGATACTATTTACCGCCAAATCAAAAAGGGTAATATACCTGCAGTAAATCTGGGTGAGCGTTTAACACGCATAAGCAGGGTACATATTGAAGCAATGTTCCCAAAGGTGGAAAGCGTTTCTAATATCCAACCCGAAGCAGTAAACAAGAAGCTCGATTACAATCAGAATGAATGCTACACCATTGGAGAGATAACCGAAAAATTTGGAATATCAGCCTCCACCGTTAACAAAACCATTCGCAAAAATGGCATACCCAGAAAGCAGATAGGAAAATTCGTTTATGTTCCTAAAGTTGAAATAGACCGGATATTTGCTCACAGATAAATCGCAGAACAATGAAAAAGAAACTCGCAAAAACCAAATGTACTGTCAAGCTCCGCAAATCTGAATATCGCAACGAATGGTATTTAATACTTGAAAGCTATCCGGTGTTTAATGGAACAGACAAACCTCAACGATTAATAGAAGCACTTAACAGAACCATAACAACACCTGCTTGGGATAAATCAAGAACCGCCCGAACTTCTGCCGATGGTAAAAAAACATACAAACCCAAAAGAGACGTGAATGGTATAATTCAATGCAAAGGTATCATTGACCAGGAAGCCTGTATTTTTGCTGATGGTGTTCGTAGTATTCGACAAAAAGAATATGATAACGCAGATTTATATACCGAGAAAGAGGCTGAACTTGCAGTTCAGAACCAACGCCAGCAGATAGATTTTATAGAATATTTTTCAAAGGTTTCAAAAGACCGTCACCGGAATAGCTCGCAATCCATTATTGTTAATTGGAATCGTGTTGGAGAATTACTAAAACTATTCGCAAATAACCAACCGCTTCCGTTTTCTCAAATCAGCATGGGTAAAACAGAAGAAATCCGTCGCTTTATACTTTCAGCTCCCCAGGGTGGCAATAAAACAGGAACAGTTTCACACAATACTGCAGCAACTTATTTCAGCATTTTTAAAGCCGGTTTAAAGCAAGCCTTTGTTGATGGTTATTTAACCGTAGATATTTCAGCAAAAATAAAAGGCATACAGGATAAAGAGAGCCGGAGAGAACACCTATCAGTTGATGAATTAAACATATTGGCAGAAACGCCATGCGACCGCCCGATATTAAAGCGTGCCGCTTTATTCTCTGCCTTAACAGGCATTCGCCATTGCGATATTCAAAAATTGAAATGGAAGGAAATACAAGTTGTCGGCGAACAAATTCGCCTCAACTTTACCCAACAGAAAACAAAAGGTGTTGAATATATGCCAATATCAGAACAAGCCTATCAACTATGTGGAGAACCCGGCAAGCCTGAGCAATTAATTTTTGAAGATTTACCAGACCCCTCTTGGATTTCGGGGCCATTAAAACGCTGGATAAAATCCGCTGGAATTACCCGCAACATCACTTTCCATTGCTTTCGCCACACATACGCTACCCTTCAATTGGCTGGAGGAACAGATATATACACCGTATCAAAAATGCTTGGTCACACCAATGTTAGAACAACTCAGATTTATGCAAAAGTGGTGGATGAGAAAAAACAGAAAGCTACAAACGCAATCAAGTTAAATATTAAACCTGAATGATACTGGCATGAAAACAATTGAATCAATAATATTAAATGACCTACGCCCCTGGCTTGATAAAAACATCAAAGCAGATGATTTTTACGCCCCTGCATTAAGAAGCAATCCAATAGTTCAGGAACAATTTTTAGCAAACTACATCCTTGATTTTTCCATACCTGCTTTTTCTAACAAAATCCGATATTATCAAAGATTGGTTAATAATGATATTACGATATATCTAAATCAATTAATTGAAGGTGCATTCAATGACAGTGAGAATATTATACTTTTCAAGCTAAAAAAGGCTAACGGCGAGCTAAATTCTTTACTTGTTAGCACGAATGATTTGATTGTTCGCAGAGGGTATGATTTGAGCTTAATCACTTCAAAACACGCCGATTTTAATACCGACAGGGAACACAAGGAATCTACATTTATTACCAATTACACCCTTGTTTCATTGGTTAAATGTTTTTTAGAAGTTCAAAGCTATTTTTCAGAGTTTATTCATGCTGACAACAAAATGAATATCGCTGATATATATAGTAGGATACTAAACAAACCTGCACCGGAAAATACTTATTTAAAAGAAGTTCAGGTAATCAATGTTCTTCCTGCAGAACAAAAAGACAATAAAACAAAGTCTGAAATTCTATCATTCAACTATAAATATATTCAGACAAAAAGCAGCAATATTCCAGACTTGATGGATTCCTTAAAAAAGAATGGCTTTATAGCAAAAGGAACAAGTATAACCGATTTCAGGCATGTGTTTTCAGGTGAGTTTGTTGTTAATCCTATCAGATGGACAGGAGGTAAAAGTACTTTATCATATTTTATTAAGTTGCTACACAATGAGCTTAAAGTCATTACCTATCCGGGTAACAGTTTATGGAAAATTGTTTGTACATGCTTTGTTGATGATGATGGCAGCCAATTTAATGAATCGAATTTGCGAGACCAGAAAAAACCAAAGTTGAAATTATCTGAGATAGAAAGAGCTGCAAATATTATGAAATAAAACTCCGCACTCCGTTTCACGATAAAAAATAATAAGAAAATATATATAAGACTGACGCTAAAGCGTTGGTCTTTTTCTTTTTATTGATGCCACTCCGCACTCCGTAGTCACTCCGTACGGAGTGCAAATATCTGATATACAGCATTTATTGAATGTAGATTTGTGTAAGTCAATGCTCAAAGAAGAGGCTCTTGGGCATTGATGGAGCCTCAAATTTTTACAATTAAAAATTTGAAAAATGCAAGTAAATCATTTTCAAACGGAGATTTCATTTAATGATATGCCGCAGGCATTGGCGTATTTAATTAGTAAGGTGGAGAGACTAGAAACCTTACTTAGTGCATCAAGGTCAGAACTGCCCGAATCTGACAAGTGGTTTAATTTACAGGATTTGTGTAATTATTTACCTGGCAAGCCCGCCCGTCAAACTGTCTATGGTTGGATTGGACAAAAGCTCATTCCTTACCACAAAAAAGGCAAAAAGCTCCAATTTCTAAAAAGCGAAATTGATTCCTGGTTGATTGGTGACAAGCACAAATCAGTTTCAGAATTACAGGAAGATGCAGCTGCATTTGTCGCCAACAAGAAGGGAGGTTTGAAATGAGCGAACCTAAAACCATTGGCGAAATCCTGACAAATTACTTTCTAAACAGTCAGGAACCTTTTGCAGTTGCTTTCCGAAATCATTTTACAACAAGCAAACAGCAAGTTAACCAGGAAGAAAATCCCTGTTCTTCATGCCCTGCAAATGTAAATAGTCCTTTAGCTGACAGGTTGGAGGATTGGCTCGACAATCAGGATGTTATGCAAATTCTGCATATCAGCCCCCGGACATTGCAAACTTTGCGTTCAAATGGCATACTGCCATTTTCCCGCATTGGCAATAAAATCTACTATCGCCGCTCTGACATTTCCCGAATCCTTAACAACCATTATACAATGGTAAAAATCAGGTGTTATGGAGGCAATAAGTAAAGAAGTGGTATTATCAAAAACTCAATATGGCATTGGTATTTATGCACATATCTTGAGATTGTATTATCCAGATGAAATAGTCCTCTCCCTTTCGGGGAGGACTTGTTCCCCTGCTAAAAACCCATTCAATGCCGATAAATCGACATTGAATATTTTCATTTATAAAGAAAATATCTTGGGGAATGCAATGGATAAAGAGTTTGCAAGGCATACTGACAGTGATAATGCTATCCCTGCCGGTGATGCGTTCGACTTCGCCGAACTGCATTACAAGCAGTCAGGAGATAATCTATTGCAAATACTGAACAAAGAAATGAACCTGCGTATCGGGGAGAATTGGAGTTTCTACATGCAAAATAAAACTTGCAAGCCAGCACTTAATAAAAAGCCCGTAAACACCGTAAATGAAAAAGGCTTTGCCTTTTCATTTTTTAAAGCTCCGATACGGAATGTATTTCCACACAAAACAGTTTCATTGGCTCAGGTCTATAATGCAATTAAGGGAGATTATTACAAACATCAAACAGAAGAACTCAGAGGCATACCGGATAGTGCCAAAGCTCGCAAATACAAGGCTGCAAACTTCGACTATTGCACCTTTTCGGGTGTATTCAATTCCCGGAGTGATAAATCACTTGTAAAACATTCCGAGCTTTTATGCATCGATTTCGACCATGTTCAAGATTTAGATACTCTTCGCCAAGCCTTGCTTGCCGACGAGTATTTCGATACCCAGCTTTTGTTTGTAAGTCCTTCCGGTGATGGTTTGAAATGGATTATTGAAATAGATACGCAAGAATCTCCCCATGGTGAATACTTCACCTCGGTAGCCAACTACATTTTACAAACCTATTCGGTCGAAGTTGATAAGTCTGGAAAAGACATTTCCCGGGCTTGCTTTCTGCCATACGACCCAGACGTTTTTATTAATCCTTTATTATTGAAGAAGCATGAGCAAGAAGAAATTTAAACCCGCAGATTGGGCAACAAATAATGTCACAGAAAAAAACACCGTTTCAATTCCTGCAATACCTCAATCAAATATTGATACTTCAAATGAGATTGAAATAGTAACACTGCGGATTGAAGCTGCATCCATTGATATTGCCCCAAACTATACAGATTGGAGAGACCTTGGCTTTGCCCTCGCTGACGCTTTGGGCGAAAGAGGTCGGTCTTATTATCATCGTTTAAGCAGTTTCTACCCTGGTTATAACCAGTCTGAAACTGATAAGCAATACAACGCCTGCCTTGCTTCGCACGGCCACGGCGTTACTATCAAAACACTTTACCACCTTGCCAAGTCAGCCGGCGTGAGTGTAGCTACACCTCATCTATCCAGTAATCAATCAATTGAAACAAATCTGGTAACTTCTATCAAAGAAGATTTAGAGGAAATTGAGGAACTAAAAGAAATTAACCTCCCAACATTTCCCGATGAAGTCTATTCCGACCTCCCGGAGCTTCTGCAAAAGGTAGTTGCAAAATCCAACTCCTACGAAGACAGAGACCTTCTTTTACTTGGTTCATTGGTTGCAATTTCGTCATGTCTGCCTAATATTTATGGCATTTATGCTGAGAGGGAAGTTTATCCTAATTTATTTCTCTTCGTCACGGCACAGGCATCGGCTGGTAAAGGTCGTTTAACTTTATGCCGTAAACTGGTTGACCCTATACACCAGTCTTTAAGGGAAATTTCAAAGCTCGAATTTGAAGAGTATCAAAGAAAGCTGACAGAATATGCCTCAACAAAGAACAAATCAGAAGTAGAACGCCCCAAAGAACCTCCAGTAAAAATGTTGGTTATTCCGGCCAACAATAGCGCAACAGGATTATTCCAGATATTAAACGACAACAATGGTTCAGGGCTTATTTTTGAAACCGAAGGCGACACGCTGGCTATGACTTTTAAAAGTGAGCATGGAAATTATTCCGATGGATTTAGAAAGGCGTTCCATCATGAACCAATTTCATATAATAGACGAAAAGACAGGGAGTTTGTAGAAATCAACAATCCCCGTATATCTGCTCTTTTATCAGGAACACCCAAACAAGTTTCCGCACTAATACCAAGCGCCGAAAATGGCTTGTTCAGTCGTTTTATGTTCTATTTTATGAATGTTCGCCCGGTTTGGAACGATGTATTTGCCAATTCATCTGACCAAACACTCGACAGTTATTTTTATCACTTAGGGCATCAGTTTTTTGATTTGTACAAACATTTGCAATATCAATCGGAACCAACACGCTTTTGCTTAACCTCCGGTCAGCAACAGGCATTTAATGCCTATTTTGCCCATACCCAAAACCAGTATTTGTGTTTGTATGGCGCTGATTATCTCGCCACTGTTAGGAGGCTTGGTCTTATTACATTCCGTATTGCAATGACACTCACTACACTCCGTATTATGGATACAGGGGATATACATTCTCCGCTAGTTTGCATAGATAGTGATTTCAATACAGCCCTATCAATGGTTAAAATACTTGTGCAGCACGCTGCCAATGTGTTTCAACAACTGCCTGCCGAAGCGGTAACGACAACCCCTAAAAATCAAAAACAACAGTTTTTAGACGAACTCCCACAGGAGTTCTGCCGGAAAGATTATTTAGCTGTGGCTCAGAAATTTGGCATTCCAGACAAGACAGCCGAGAAGCATATAAAACGCTTTACGGACAATGGATTAATAAACCATTACGCCCACGATAAGTACAAAAAACACGATAGGATTTAAAAAATTATATTTTTTTAAACATATTACAAACAATGGAATAAATATCAAATTACATCACTATATTTGCATAAAATATCAATTTTATACACCATGGGCATTCAAATCAATAGGTTAAAAAGCGTATTGGCTGAAAAAAGCAGAACGAATAAATGGTTAGCTGAAACACTTGGTAAAAATGAAGCAACAGTTTCAAGGTGGTGTACCAATGAAAACCAACCTTCAGTTGAAACATTATATCAAATTGCTCAAGTTCTAGATATTGATATTAGAGAACTTTTTAATCGTACAAAATAATTAGAATGGCACGAGCAGATTTATTATTGAATCTTATAAAATACGCTCTTTCTGGCAACAAACCAATGGTTAGAAAAATTGCCGAAGCTGTTATTGCCGAAGAAAGAAGTAAAAATCACTCAATTCTTGCGGACAAGTTGGAGGCAGAATTAATTAGAAATACTTCTGATTTTACACAACCAGCCAATAATGGTATTAATCGAGTGCAAAATGATTTTAGGGCAGAAAATTTGATTACTGAAATTCATCCTCAAAGGAAAATGGATAGTCTCATCTTGCCTAAAGATATAATATTGTTATGCGAGCAATATGTCCAGGAACAATATAGAGTAGATTTATTAAGGTCGTATGGATTAGAACCTCGAAATCGTATTCTATTGATAGGTGCACCTGGAAATGGAAAAACTTCTTTAGCAGAAGCAATAGCCGAATCTTTAATGATTCCTTTATTTGTTGTTAAGTATGATAGCATAATAGGAGCGTATTTAGGAGAAACAGCATCTAGGCTAAGGAAACTAATTGATTTTGTAAGTACTCGGAAATGTGTATTATTTTTTGATGAATTTGAAACCCTAGGGAAAGAGAGAGGTGATACTCATGAAACAGGCGAAATTAAAAGAGTTGTCAGTTCTTTGTTATTACAAATAGATGATTTGCCTAGTCATGTTACAATTATTGGGGCAACAAATCATCCTGAACTGCTAGATAGAGCTGCCTGGCGACGTTTTCAAATCAGAATGAACCTTCCAATGCCAACTCGGGCGAATATTTCATTATGGCTTGAGAAATTTCAACAAAAACATAATGTCAATTTTGAATTTGCCAGTGAAACAATCGCAAAGAAATTATTGGGTTCAAATTATTCGGAAATAGAAGAGTTTGGATTATCAATCTTAAGAAGACATATTCTATTGTTACCAGAAGAGAATATAAAAGAAATTGTTTCGGATGAATTAAAAAACTGGAATAGTAGGACGATGAAATTTGAATCTAATAATCTAACAGAATAAAAATATGGCACAAAGACCATTATTATTCTTTCCAAGCAAAGAAATTGCCAATAGAAGTAAATTAGGTAGCGGTAGAGGAAATTTTAGTACTCCATCCTCTATAAGACAAGGTCAACGGTTATCTCCAGTATTTCAACAATTGTTTAACAATTTAGATGCTCAAAGAATTGCTGTGCAGCAAACTAATGTAGGGATTGACCCTGAACAAGTTTTGGTCTTTGAAACTATTGGCAGTGTAGAAGATTTCGCAGCTGCAGTTTCAAAGGTAGAAGGATTTGAATGGTTAGGAGAAATTGAAATAGAAGATATAGTACCCGATAATGAGTTTTACTTAATTAATAAAATTGGAAAGAAAGAAGATGACAAACTAATGTCTGGTAGGTTGTATTTGGTCTTTACAAACACAGCTGCAATGACTGAACTTCTATCTCTCTGGGACTTATGGGTAAGGACTCCTGATTTCAATTGTAGGAGTGGGGTATACAGAGGAAAAGGGAAATTCAAGGAAGTTTTTAAGCTACTAAAAAATATAAGGCGTTGGGGTGTTCAAGATAGATTTGAAGAATCAAATATTCTTAATTTATGGGGAGAAGAACTACAGATAGACCCAAATAGAACCATACGATTTGAAATAGAATTATGGTATCGTTCAAATGTTGCGCAAAGAAATAGTAGTTATTTATCTGTATCCAATCTAATTGCGAGTTCAGGCGGAAGGGTGATATCAGTTTGTGATATTTCAGAAATTCGTTACCATGCAATTTTGGCGGAACTACCAGCAATTGAAATAAGGAATATATTATCGAATAGAAATACAGAATTAATAAAATGCGATAATGTAATGTATTTCAAGCCTTCAGGTCAGATAGTAATGGATAGTCATTTCTCCCCGGAAGATTTAGAGGTTCTTGAAGAAATAGATAATAATATTTACCCAAGTGGTAATCCTGTAATCGCAATTTTCGATGGATATCCATTTGCAAGGCATGAAATTCTGAACAATAGATTAATAATTGATGACCCCGATAATTTTGAGTCGTATTATCAAGTACAAGAAAGGAAACATGGAACAGCCATGTGTTCTCTTATTGTGAGAGGGGATTTAAATAGAAATGAGGAACCACTATCCTCCCCTTTGTATGTGCGACCTATAATGAGGCCTAATGAAAGAGATTTTCATCGAAATGAATATGTGCCCAACGATTGTCTTCTTATTGATACTGTTCATCGTGCTGTGCGAAGAATTTTTGAAGGAGAAGGTGATTTAGATGCAGTTGCTCCAAGTGTAAAAATAGTTAATCTTTCCATTGGCGATAGAGATAGGTTGTTTTACAATTCGATGAGTCCGTGGAGTAAGCTATTAGATTGGTTGAGCTATAAATATCGTGTTCTATTTATTATTAGTACAGGTAATCATTATAATGAGATACAACTAACCATATCACAAACCGAATTTAATGCACTTGAATCGATTGAGAAAGAGAAAATTTTTCTTCGGGAGGTTTTAAATAATGCTCGCAATTGCAGAATAATGTCTCCTGCTGAAAGTTTAAATGGTTTAACTGTTGGCGCTTTACATGTTGACAATGCTGTTTTTAATCCAAATGATAGACGATTGAATCCTTATGCAACAGTTTTGCCAAGTACATATACTGCATTAGGAGGTGGCTATCGGAGAGCTATTAAACCTGATTTGGTTTATTATGGTGGGAGACAAATGTTTGATTACGATTTTGGAGATAATTCTATCCTTCGTCCATCTTCTTATAAATCCCCTCCGGGGCTTAAAGTTGCTGCACCAGACAACACCCTAAATAAAACAATTCATGAGGTTGGTACGAGTAATGCTACGGCATTAATAACTCGTTCAGGTTACTACTGTTATCAGGTATTGGAAGAGTTAATAAATGAAAACGATGTTAATATTCCATCCCAGATGATAGCAATATTAATTAAGGCAATGCTAGTGCACGGATGCAGTTGGGGTGATATAAGCTCAGAACTTGACAAACGATTAGATGGTTATGATAATCAACTTTTACAAAAAATAAAAAGCAAATTACTGGGATATGGGTTTCCAGATATTGATAAAGTTAAGGAGTGTACAGAACAGCGGGCAACCGTTATTGGATTTGGCGAGTTGAATGAAGAAGAAGCTCATGTTTACAGTTTACCATTACCACCTTCACTGGCATCTCAAACTATAAAGCGGAGAATAACAATTACATTAGCATGGTTTACTCCAACATCGCCAACAACTCAAAGATATAGAACTTCTCGACTATGGTTTGAAGCAAACAATCAAATTGCAAATAACAGAATGGAAGCTGATTGGCAAGCTGTACGAAGAGGGACTTTACAACATGAAGTCTTTGAAGATTCAAAAGCACATGCGTTTATTGATGGTGATTCTTTAAACATAAAAGTAAATTGTAGTAAAGATGCAAACAGCTTTACAGATAGTATTCCTTATGCTCTTTTAGTTTCAATGGAGGTTGCAGAAGGAATTGATATGCCAATATACCAAGAAATTAAAGATAGAATCTCAGTTCCAGTTACTATTGGTCAACCTATTGTAAGCTAATTAATTGAAAACAACATTGTACTTAAAACAAAATATTAATGGCAAAAGAACAAGAACGTGACGAACTGCACCGCGCAATATGGCAAATAGCAAATGACCTTCGGGGGAGTGTTGATGGTTGGGACTTTAAATCATATGTGCTGGGCATGTTATTTTACAGGTTTATTTCGGAGAACCTCACTTCATATATCAATATAGAAGAAAAACGAACCGGAAACACAAATTTTGATTATACCAAAATTTCCGATAAAGATGCTGAATTTGGAAGGGCTGACACCGTAAAAGAAAAGGGCTTCTATATATTGCCTTCTGAGTTATTTGTAAATGTTCAGAAGAAGGCAAAAAGCGATGAAAATTTGAACGAAACACTAAGCAAGGTTTTTAAGAATATAGAAAACTCGGCTAAAGGAACCCAAAGCGAAGACGACCTAAGAGGTTTGTTCGATGATATTGATGTGAACAGTAATAAACTGGGAGGAACGGTTCAGAAAAGAAACGAGAAACTGGTTAAAATCCTCGAATCAATTGGAGGGTTAAAGTTAGGAGAATACCAGGACAATACAATTGACACTTTTGGCGATGCTTACGAGTTTTTAATGACTATGTACGCTGGCAATGCCGGGAAATCGGGAGGTGAGTTTTTTACCCCTCAGGAAGTTTCTGAGTTGCTTGCTGAAATGACAGTGGTAGGAAAAAAGCAGGTAAACAAGGTTTATGACCCTGCTTGTGGCTCAGGTTCTTTGTTATTGAAGTTTGCCAAGGTATTGGGCAAAGAAAATGTAAGGCAGGGATTTTTCGGGCAGGAGGTAAACATTACTACCTACAACCTTTGCCGTATCAACATGTTTTTGCACGACATTAATTACGAGAAATTCGATATTGCACATGGTGATACACTCACTGAACCCAAACATTGGGACGATGAGCCTTTCGATGCCATTGTTTCAAATCCCCCGTATTCCATTAAATGGGAAGGCGATGCCAATCCGCTATTGATTAACGACCCTCGTTTTTCACCTGCCGGAGTGTTGGCACCAAAAAGCAAAGCCGATTTGGCTTTTACCATGCACATGCTTTCGTGGCTTTCCACTTCGGGTACGGCTGCTATTGTTGAGTTTCCGGGAGTGTTGTATCGTGGGGGTGCAGAACAAAAAATTAGAAAATACCTGATTGATAACAACTACATTGATACAGTTATTCAGCTTCCGCCCGATTTATTTTTTGGCACAACCATAGCCACCTGCATTATTGTTATTAAAAAGAGCAAAAAAGACAATGCTACGCTGTTTATCGATGCTTCGGCCGAATTTGTACGTGGTGGAAACAAAAACAAATTGTCCGACACCAACCGCAAACGTATTTTAAAAGCATTCATAGACCGAAAAAGTGAAGACCATTTTTGTAGGCTTGTACAAAATAGTGAAATTGCCGAAAACGATTACAACATTGCTGTAAGCAGTTATGTTGAGCAGGAAAATAACACCGTAGAAGTAGATATTGAAAAACTCAACGCCCATATTGCCGAAATTGTAATTCGCCAAAACAAGCTACGTACAGCCATTGACGAAATAGTTGCCGATTTGGAAGGAGGTATCTATGAGTAAAATTGAGGAACTTATCCAACAGTTTTGCCCTAATGGTGTGGAGTTTAAAAAGCTTGGAACAGTAATGAAAATTACGAGAGGTGCTTCACCTCGTCCTATTTCAAACTTTATTACTGCTGAGCCTGACGGTGTTCCTTGGATAAAAATTGGAGATGTAGAACCTAAAAGCAAATATATTACTGCAACAAAAGACAAAATTACAATAGAAGGTGCTAATAAATCAAGGTTTTTAAAAAGAGGTGATTTTATTCTTTCAAACTCAATGAGTTTTGGTAGACCATATATATTAGCAATAGATGGTTGTATACATGATGGATGGATTTCTATGCAAGATTTTGAAAATTCTTTAAATCCAAACTTTTTATATCATTTATTACGTTCAGAAAATATTCAAAATTACTGGAAACAAAAAGCATCTTCTGGTACAGTTCAGAACCTTAATGCAGATATTGTCAGAGCGACAGAAATCCCTGTCCCCCCACTTCCCATCCAACAAGAAATAGTCTCAATTCTCGACAAATTTACCACGCTGGAGGCGGAGCTGGAGGCGGAGCTGGAGGCGGAGCTGGAGGCGCGTCGCGCCCAATACAATTTTTACCGCAATCAACTTTTGTATTTTATAGAGAAAGAGGTAGAATGGAAAATGCTTGGAGAAGTTGGTGAGTTTGTCAGGGGTAAACGATTTGTGAAAGACGATATAGTATCTGAAGGTGTTCCATGCATTCATTATGGAGAATTGTACACACATTACAAAATATGGGCAAAGGAGGCTAAATCTTATTTAAAACCTGATTTGGCTGCAAAACTTAGAGTTGCACACCCTGGTGATGTTGTAATTGTTTCGGCAGGTGAAACCATTGAAGATATTGGAAATGGTGTTGCTTGGTTGGGAGATTCAGATGTCGTTATTCACGATGCTTGTTTTGCATATTCTCATAAAATGAATCCAAAGTATGTGTCCTATTATTTACAAACGAATCTTTTTCGTTCTCAGATAAAAAGTTTTATATCATCAGGTAAAATTTCGTCAATTAATGCACCTGGTTTGAGCAAAGCCAAAATTCCTATTCCACCCATGGCAGAACAGGAACGCATTGTAGGCATATTAGACAAGTTCGATGCTTTGGTAAATGATATATCAATTGGGCTGCCTGCCGAGATTGAGGCACGCAGAAAGCAGTATGAATATTACAGAGAAAAATTATTGAATTTCAAGAATTAAACAATGGATAAATACGCTCTTGTTGCCGAAAACCCTGAAAGTACAGTAGTTGCCGAATATCAACCGCTATACCGTAAAGACACAACTTTTCAGAATGAGGCAGACCTTGAAAAGGAGTTTATTGAGCAGCTTCAAATACAGGCTTACGAATATTTGATAATTACTTCCGAAGATGAATTGATTGACAACTTGCGTTGTCAATTAGAGTTATTGAACGATTACAAATTTTCCAATTCGGAATGGGAGCAATTCTTCAAAAGCAAAATAGCCAACCAAAATAATGGCATCGAGGAAAAAACAACTATTGTTCAGGAAGACCATATCCAACTGCTTACCCGCGATGATGGCACAGTAAAAAATATCTATCTCATTGATAAAACCAACATTCACAACAACCGCTTGCAGGTTATTAATCAATATGTAATCGACAAAGGTCAGCGTTCCAATCGTTACGATATTACTATATTGGTAAACGGTTTGCCATTGGTTCATATTGAACTCAAAAAACGGGGAGTAGATATAAAAGAAGCTTTCAACCAAATAAACCGCTACAACCGTGAATCGTTTTGGGCTGGTTGCGGCTTGTTTGAATATGTGCAACTGTTTGTAATTTCTAATGGCACTTACAGCAAATATTACAGCAATACCACACGCTTTACGCATATCAGGGAATTGGGTGATGGCGCAGTAAAAAAAGGAAAACGTACAAGCAACAGCTTTGAATTTACTTCATGGTGGGCCGATGCCAACAACCGGCCTATTACCGATTTAATGGACTTTGGCCGTACTTTCTTTGCCAAACACACATTACTCAATCTGCTTACAAAATATTGTGTTTTTACCTCCGAGAAACTTTTATTGGCGATGCGCCCTTACCAGATTGTAGCTACCGAGCGTATTTTGAATAAAATTACTGTTTCCAATAATTACAAAACTTACGGAACTATTGATGGAGGCGGTTACATCTGGCACACAACCGGAAGCGGGAAAACGCTAACATCTTTTAAAACGGCTCAATTAGCAAGCAAATTACCGTTTATAAACAAGGTGTTATTTGTGGTTGATAGAAAAGACCTCGACTATCAAACCATGAAAGAATATGATAAGTTTGAAAAAGGGGCAGCCAATAGCAATACCAATACGGCTATTCTTAAAAAGCAGCTCGAAACTCCAAATTCAAAAATCATTATAACAACAATCCAAAAGCTATCGGTATTAATCAAGAAACACAAAAACCATTCTTCATACAATCAACGTATCGTAATTATTTTCGATGAATGCCACCGCTCGCAGTTTGGCGATATGCACACAGCCATTACAAAAGCATTCAAAAAATATCATCTGTTTGGATTTACCGGAACGCCAATTTTTGCTGTAAACTCAAGCAGTAGCAGCAAACCCAACTTACGGACTACCGAACAGGCATTTGGAACCAAACTGCATACTTATACTATAGTTGATGCCATTACCGATAAAAATGTGCTCCCGTTCCGTATTGATTATATCAGTACCATGAAAGAGCAGGAAAATATTGCCGATGCAAAAGTATGGGACATTGACAGGGAAAGGGCATTGGCAGCTCCCGTGCGCATAAGTAATATTGTAAAGTACATTCGGGAACATTTCGACCAAAAAACAAAACGGAATAGCTTTTACCAGTTAAAAGACCGCCGTTTAGCCGGGTTTAATGCCATATTTGCCGTAGCTTCTATTGATGTGGCTAAAAAATATTACACCGAGTTTCAGAGCCAAATGGCGGACTTACCCAGCGATAAACAACTGAAAATTGCTACCATTTATAGCTTTGGCGTAAACGAGGCTGATGATGAAGATAACGGAATCATCCAGGACGAGAACCTTGAAGATACCAGCCGTTTAGACCAAAGTTCAAGAGACTTTCTGGAAGCCGCCATACAAGACTACAACAAGATATTTAAAACCAATTATGATACTTCGAGTGATAAATTTCAAAACTATTATAAAGATGTTTCTCAACGGGTGAAAGACCGCAAAATTGATTTACTTATTGTAGTGAATATGTTTCTTACCGGGTTCGATGCCACAACCTTAAACACCCTTTGGGTTGATAAAAACCTGCGCTTGCATGGGCTTTTACAAGCCTATTCTCGCACAAACCGTATTCTTAACTCCGTTAAAACATTCGGTAATATTATTTGCTTCCGAAACCTCGAAAAAGCAACCAACGAAAGTATTGCCCTGTTTGGCGATAAAGAAGCCGGAGGCATTGTATTGCTTAAAACTTACAGTGAATACTACAATGGCTACAAAGATGGCAAAAAGGATGTTCCGGGATATATTTATTTGGTAAGTGATTTACAGGATAAATTCCCTGTTGGGGAACAGATTATTGGCGAACAAAACCAAAAGGATTTTATCAAGCTATACAGTGCCATTCTGAAGGTTAAGAATATCCTTGCCACATTTGATGAATTTGCAGGTAATGAAATACTTTCGGAAAGAGATGTGCAGGATTATCACAGCATGTACATCAACCTGTACAACGAATTTCGAGGTAAAAACAAAGGCGATAGCGAAAATGTAAACGATGATATTGTCTTTGAAATGGAACTGATAAAGCAGGTTGAAATCAATATTGACTACATTTTAGCCCTGATTAAAAAGTATCATGAAGGCCACTTAAAAGACAAAGAAATTGTAATAAGCATCAAAAAAGCAATCGATTCAAGTATTGAACTTCGTAACAAAAAAGACCTTATCGAACGCTTTATTGATTCGTTAAATCCTTCTTCAAATATTGATGACGATTGGCATTCATTTGTTGACGCTAAAAAGGTTGAAGAAATTGACAAAATTATTGAAGAAGAAAATCTGAATAAAGAAGAAACATACAATTTTATAAATAACGCTTTCCGCGATGGTTATGTGCAAACAACAGGTACGGCAATCACTAAAGTTCTACCTCCTGTTTCAAGGTTTACAGCAACTGGCGACCGCACTAAAAAACGTGAAACTGTAATTGAAAAGCTAAGTGCATTTTTCAACAAGTTCTGGGATATTTCGGGAGGCAGATTATTAAAGAATTAAATTATTGCTTATGTCAGAATCTCTCTTTATTAACACTTTAGCCTTTGAGTTCTCTAAAGAACCCAAAATCTTCTATTTCTCCAATGAAGACAAAGAAGGCGTTTCACTTACTAAGTTGAGCCACCAGTTATTCCCGAGTAACATTAAAGAGATATTCCCGGAGATTACCAATGCAGATACAATCTACACTTCGTTTGATTGGGAATTGGAGGGTTTTCTACCTTTATCAATTGAATTTAGCAAAGAAAACTTCTCATTTATTAAGCGATATTACAACAGAGCAATAAAGTACTATTTCACTTCAAGGAAAATTCTGGTTGAACCTACATTCATAAAAGACAATCAAGTATGGTTAAGGTCAAAAGATGCAACTGCTAAAAATATAAAAGACTGTGTTGTTTATGATAGGTTTACTATCAAAGTAAATTACAATCACTTTCTCAACAAACCCGAAATAGTTCTTTCTTACGACCGGCAGGCAAAAGTTTACAAAAAATCGGTAGCAGCTTTTCTATCCGAAAATGATGATAAAAACAATAATCCATTTGAAAATACTTCCCCCTTAACCGTAAATCCATCAGACTTATTGATTAGGGTTGTTTACATTACCTATTATGGCGATGAAAACGAACACCAGAAAATGCAGGTGACTAAAATGGAACGTTTAAAAGAATGGATAGAAAAAGGCGAACAGGTTGATTACAATAATGTATATCCAATAATTAATAACCGCATAGGGGCATTTTTGGGCTACGATGATGATGAGGAAGAAGAAAACGAAAATCCCTTCCAAAAGAAAAATCGTTACACCAAGTATTTGAAGAAAATTTTCGGCTTTAAGAAACAATTCCTGTCACCAAAAGAATTTAAAGCTATTATCCCGGTTTCAGATAATTTTACAATAGTTCAACCGGGTAAAACTAGCCCGGACAGTAAACAGTTGATTTTCGGTAAAAACAAAACTGACATAATTCCACAAAGGGGTGTAAACAATGGGCCGTTTAAACAACCTCGTCACAACAATATTCAAATGTTTTTTATTGTTCCCCAGGAACATATTAGTAGCACAAACGATTTGACAATTCACTTGCGTAAAGGATATAAAGCATTTGGTGGATTATATAAGTACACGAATGTACCAATATCATTAGCTCCCAAAAATTATAACCTTGCTTTCGAGAATACCGAAAATCCGTTAAAAGAAATAGAGGGAAAACTCGATGCCGAGGATTTTAGTTCAGGAAAATTTTTAGCTATCTACCTTACGCCAATTGGTAAATACGCTAAAGTCAAGGAGCAGCGCAATGTGTATTACAAAGTAAAAGAGGCATTGTTAAAAAGGAATATTGCATCTCAATGTATCGAAACAGATAAAATGTTAGCGGTACTACAATCCGATGCTGAAAAAAACAAAGATGCATTTGCCTACACTTTACAAAACATTGCCATTGCAGTAAACGCCAAACTTGGAGGAACTCCCTGGCGCATTGCTGTTCCTGAATATCGCGAACTCATTATTGGTGTAGGAGCTTTCAAACATACCGACACAAACATTCAATATATAGGCTCTGCGTTTTCATTCGATAATACAGGAGCTTTTAACTCATTTGAATATTTCCACAAAGACGAATTAAAAGAGTTGGTTGGTTCCATAGAATCTGCAATCATTGCTTATCGCAATACGATTGCAAATCTCGAAAGACTCGTAATTCACTATTATAAAGATATGAGGGAAGATGAGGTCGAAATCATTGAAAACATGCTTTATAATATTGGCGTAGATGTTCCTGTATTTGTGGTAACAATCAATAAAACAGAATCAGAAGACATCGTTGTATTCGATGATGATTTTAAAGAAAAGATGCCTTACAGCGGTCGTTACATAAATTTAGGCAATAGTACCTATTTGCTTTGCAACAATACACGCTATTCCGACAATAATACTCGAAGGATTGAAAGTTATCCGTTTCCGGTAAAGCTGAAAATAAAATGTCATTCCGATAGCTCATTATTGACAACATCCACAATAAACGGTTTAATAGACCAGGTATATCAATTTAGCCGTATATATTGGAAGTCCGTAAAACAGCAGAATTTACCTGTTACAATCAAATACCCAGAAATGGTGGCTCAAATCGCCCCCCATTTCACAACAGGCACAATTCCAACTAATATTGGAAAAGATAATTTGTGGTTTTTATAACATATAAGCAATGGCAAAACATTTATCCCTTAGATTGGCATGGCATAATGACGGATGGAACGGTCATATTTGTACCAATCCTAAAAATAACACCTATTGTGTAGGACAACAATCGTATCCTGGTGCTCACATAGCTGAAAATAGAGATATTAACTGGGAATCACAGAGAGAAATTGCAGGCTGTTCATGTGCAAAAATAACAGATAAGATTGTGCCATGTTCCAACAGCATCAATGCTTTTGGCCTTGAAACAATAAAAAACGTTTCTACACCTCCTGAATTTTTCTATGATGATTCAGTACCTTATTTCTATGATATGCCTCCTGCCACAGCCTGTACATGGCCTTACGAAGAGATGTACAAGGATAAAGACTACGACTACAATAAAAAACTTGCCAATGCCAAAACATTCTTTGAAGGATTGACAAATGATAAATCATTAGTTTTTTACTATGCAAATAAGAGCAATCCATTTAGCGAGGATGACAATAAAGTATATGTTTTAGTTGGTGTTGCTCGCTTAAAGAAAGTTGGTGAGATAATGTATTACGATAATGTCAGTGAAAAAAACAGACAACGTTATGCAGGTGGTTTTATTTGGCAGATGCCAATAACTTCTCATTATCCTGATGAGGGTTTTAAAATTCCTTTTGACAAATACAGTGACAATGAAGATGTTCTCAATAAACTACTATACATACCAGAGCAGAGCAATAATTTTAAATATGCAGCCAAGCACATCAACGATGATGATGCCTTAATTTATATCGAGAGACTTATTGAACTTACTCAGTATTTGATTGACATAAAGGAAGAGTCTGAGAATTGGGCAGTAAGAAAAAAATGGTTGCAATCTCTTTTATCTGAATTATGGATAAATAGAGGTGCATATCCCGGAATAGCGGCTCTTCTTGATTATTTAGATTGCAACGAATTAATATCCTATTATTATAAGCAGTCTAACAACAATAAATCAAAAGAAACAGCCGATAAAATCTTTACTTTCTTTGAAAACAAAGATTTATCTTCTTTAAAAGATAGTGGCGTACAAGAACCAGTTTTGCGTGTTTACCAAAGAAATTGGTATACAAAACTTAAAGATGATAACATACGCAAGCTAGCTAAATTAGTATCAAGAATAGCGATTACAAAAGACCAAATTTCCAAAATAATTGATGATAATAGGGCTTCAAATGGTATTGTTTCTGGCACATCAGAAATAAATGATAATCTATACATAATTTCAGAACAATACATTGGTGATGATATTGGAGACGAAATCTCATTTACTAAAATAGACCATGCCGTTTTGCCCTCTCCCGATTTAGGTGTGGATATGCTTTATCAAAAAAATGATTGGCGAAGATTAAGAGCCTTAATTGTTAACGAACTTAAACACGAAACAATTCATTCCTTTGTTAATCAGGCCACAGTTTTACAACGTTTAAATAAAAAATTAGAACACTTTCCGGAATGGAAAAAGGAAGTTTTTAACGAAGGTTTTATTGATTTTGATAAAGATAATATAGCGGAAGCCATAACATTTAAAACCAAAGACAATGATACATACTTGTTTTTAAATGCTGTGTACCACGATGAGCGTTTTATCGAGGAAAATATTAAGGAAATAATTGGCAGAGGAGATGTGAAACTAATTAAACCATTTTCTGATGAGAAGTGGAAAAATGAACTATTTGTAACAAGCAGTGATTTAGCTAAAAATGCCTTAACTGATTACGAAAAAGCAATTACAGGTCAAATTGAAACATGCTCTCAAATCTTCACTAAAACTTGCAGTGTAATTGCCGGTTCAGCAGGTACGGGTAAAACAACAGTTATAAGAGCGATTATTAAGGCAATAAAATTCACCTCCGGTCAAACTGAATCAATCTGTTTACTTGCTCCTACAGGTAAGGCTGCTGACCGTATTAGACATAAAACTGGTGAAGTTGCTACAACAATACATTCTTTTCTCACAAGTAATAATTGGTTAAATTTTAATAACTGGACATTAAAGCAATCAGGTGGTGAAAAGTGTGATGATTATACGACTTATATTATTGATGAGTCCTCAATGATTGATTTACATTTAATGGCTGGCCTTCTTAGAGCAATAGATTGGGATGTGGTTCGTCGAATTATATTCGTCGGCGACCCAAATCAATTACCTCCAATAGGCAGGGGTAAAGTATTTTCTGACATTATAAATTATATCATAAAGACTTTCCCTGAGAATTACGGCAAACTCCACATCAATATTAGGCAAATGGAGAATAAAGCCTTGGGAAAAGGTACTGGTATTTTAGATTTGGCTTCACTATATATTCAGGAAAATTCAGAAATAAATGAAAAGCATAAACGAGAAGATTTATTAAAATTAATTCAGGAATCAGAAGAAGATGTATTACCTGACTTGCGGGTAATTACTTGGCAGGATGATGAAGACCTGGAAAAGAAACTATCAAATGTTATTAAGTCTGATTATGAAGCTGACAAGGTAAATGATTTAAAGCAGCATCAGATTATTTCTCCATATCGAGGTGAATTATACGGTACAGATAACATCAATCTTATTATACAGAACCTTTTCAATGAAAACAATATAAAACACAAGGGTAATCTTTCGGGTATTACTGTGTTTGATAAAATAATTCAATTTAGAAATAGGGCGAAATCCGATGCGTATTATTCCTATGATATGCAAGCTGGGTGTAAATCTCGTGTAGATGTTTTCAATGGGGAGTTAGGTACAGTTAGAATACACACCTTTGACAAGGAACATTACAAAAAACGAAACTATAAATTAAAAAAGTTCCAGGTTGTATTTGAACAGAAGCCAAATCATTTTATCGAGTTTTCCAGCGAAAGTCAAGTCGAAAACAATATTGAATTAGGTTATGCAATTTCTGTGCATAAAGCACAGGGTAGCGAGTTTTCAAGAATTTATTTCATTCTTCCGAAATCTAAGCAGACTTTACTTTCAACAGAATTATTATATACCGGAATCACAAGGGCTCAAAAGCATTTAACAGTTCTTATTGAAGGTGATTTTACTAATTTAATGTCAATGATGAGACCGGAGAAATCCCGTCTACGATTAATAAACTCTTCAGTATTTGATTTTAATCCTTTAAATGAGGAATTACTAAATATTGGCGGTTGGTATGAAGAAGGTAAAATACATTCAACCTTAATAAATTACTTTGTCAGGTCTAAATCAGAAGTTATTATCGCCAATATGTTATTTGAAAGTGGAATCGAATCTATAAAGTATGAAGAACCACTTTTTGCATCTGATGGAACATTTTATCTGCCTGATTTTACTATCCAATGGAAAGGTAAAACATACTATTGGGAACATTTAGGTTTAATGGAACAAAGCGTTTATAAAAAGCGTTGGGAGAAAAAAGAACAATGGTATAACAAATTTTTCCCTAATCAACTTATAACAACATTGGAGGGTAATGATTTAACAATTCAAGCCAAAGAATTAATACAGAAAATCAAACGTAAAGAAATCTAATTTTTAATTAATTGGGGAAATAGAGGATTTATCTGAAATAGGGTAAATATTCCATTTTATCTATGCTAAATTATCACTTTTACTTCTGATGATATTTGCATTATTTTTGATTTAAATGATGATTATTCCAAATTAAATGCATTTATTTGCATGAATATTACAAAAAACACATCATGATACTCAATATCGAACTTAAGAACTATCGTTCCTTTAAAAATGGAAAGACATTTTCTTTGGTTGCAGAATCCTCGAAATCAAAAGAGCAGAATGTTTTTGTTAAGCCATTGGCAAAAGGTGAGGATGAGGTAAGATTATTAAAAACAGCTATGTTATTTGGGGCTAATGCTTCTGGTAAATCAAACCTATTGAGAGCGATGTTTGAAATAACCAAGTTTATTGGTGAATTAAAACCCAAAGCTGGTGAGGCAATATCTATCTATGACCCTTTTAAATTTGCTACCGAAACAAAGGATTCTCCGGTTGATTTTAAAATAGAATTTGCGGGGAAAGATGATATTAAATACACATATCAAATTGTATTTGATAGAAAAAGCGTGTTAACAGAAATATTAAATTATTACCCAAATAAAAAAGAAGCTAATCTTTTTACAAGAGTTATTCCTGATACTAATAATTCATTGACTCATTTTGGTAAGTTCGGTGCTTCTCTTAAAAGTGGCAAAGATATTGAAGTCTTTCATAATCAGGCAATATTATCAAAGTTTGGCGAGGAAATCCCACATGAAATAATAACACCTGTTTATATATTTCTAACAAAAATCGATATTATCAATGCAGGTAACTCGCGTCAAATAATTCAATTATTTAACGAAATGAGAATAAAAATAGCTAACGATTCTAATCTTTTAACCAAAATGAATGAATTGTTGGGCTTTGCCGATACAGGTTTAAATAGTATAAACATAAAAGAGTTAAGTGAGGATAAATTTAATTTTCCTACAGATATTCCAAATACCATAAAAGCTCAATTTATTAAGGATAATAAGCATTTTATGACCGGTCACCATTCTCTTTTTGAAGAATCAAAGTTAATTAGAAATGATGAACCTCTGCCTTTTCAAGAAGAATCTAAAGGTACTAATACTATTTTTGCTTTAGGTGGTCGTATTATTCAAGCCCTTGAATCTGGTGAAATTTTATTTATAGATGAAATTGACACAAACCTACATCCTTACCTTTCAAAGTTACTTGTTTGCCTATTTCAAAGCGAAAGGATAAACAAGCATAATTCTCAATTAATATTTACAAGCCATAACCCAATATTGTTGGACAGAACACTATTTCGAAAAGACCAGGTTTGGTTTACTGATAAAGATGAATACGGTATTTCAGATTTATACTCTTTGCAAGATTTTCCAGATGTTAGAGAAGATACTCCTTTTGACAAATGGTATTTAGCAGGTAAATTCGGAGGTATTCCCAACATTAAATCACTTGAATCACTTTTTATAGATGGCCAAATCGATAAAGCAAACAATTCTGATAATCTGTGAGGGTGAAAGTACAGAACCTCGTTTTTTTGATTCCATTAGAGATGAAATTCTTAATGGAGTATATAATATTGGTGATGTTGAAATAAAGATTAGTCCTGAACCCAAAGTTGATGAATCAGAAGAAGAAGGAGTTGAGGAGGTTGAAGTAATTACGGAGCATAAAGCTGTTAGACCAAAGAGACAAGTAAAAATAGCATCCGTAGGGGTGGAACCTGAACAAGAGAAGATACCGCTTCCTTTGAAATGGGTTTTAGAAGGGCAACAAGAGTTGAGAGACGGGACATATAATGAAGTTTGGACTGTTTTCGACCATGATAATCACCCAGCGCGTAAAGAGGCATTTGAAGCAGCAGCTATAGAAATCAATGGTTCTAAAGTTAATATTGCATTTACAAGTATTTCATTTGAGTATTATCTTTTACTGCATTTTGAACGTTTATACAAACCTTTTAAAACTTCTGAATGCAGGGATAAAAACAATCCAAAAAAATCGAAACGCAAAAAGTCAATTCTTTGTGGAACTAATAAGCATATAGATGATTGTCATGGCGAACATTGCATTGGCGGTCATGCTCGTATTAATAACTATTGGACAGACTCAAAAGATAAAATTTCTAAATACCTTTTAGTTAAAGATAAATTAGAAATAGGCTTTGAAATTGCAGCATGGTTAAGGTATATTAGTTCTTTGAAAGAATCAGAACTTCAAGAATATGACCGTAATCCTTATTTAACAACTGATAGAATAGTAAAAAGATTAACGGGCAACGACCATAGGTCATGGCAATGGTTATCTCTTGATTTTGAATATAAATTTGAAGATTTAGGAATCCTTATCGATTCCAATAAAAGATTAGCTATAACAAATTTGCATCATTCAAAGTCATTGCTTCTAAAAAGAAATTCAATTATAAAAATTTCTTCTGATAATACTCGTAGAGCATTTGGTAATCAATCCTTAATGTCACCCCAAACAACCGAATTTATAGATATATCTGCGTTTCCTGCAGAATGGTATCTATTTCAACATGAAAATTATAATCTCATGTTTAGTTTCAATGATTATGCTAAAATTTCATCAATTATAAATAAATTGTTTTCATTATCACATAAGGAACTTTCTGAATTATATAATATCCTTAAATCACAATTGAAGTAAGTTCTCCATTTACTCCAATTCCCCAATATCCTATTTTTACTTAAGCGGTATGTTTTAATTATAAACCTGCCCGCGCAGTTATACCGAACAGGTTATAAGGTGTTCCTCTTCCTCATTCGGCAAGTATTACGCCAGCCCGTTATAGCATTTGCCTTATGTGTTCAATTATAAGGTTAAGGCAAAAGCTACAACGCCCTTCGGGTTGCTATCGCAAGGCTGTCACAATCCTTGCGCTCAATCGTCATCGTCACGGCAGCTCTCAATGTTCTTCAAGCCGCTTTACTCATTTCGCCTGCATTTCACTTCAGGGCTTCGCAAGCTCAACACCTTTCGTTTCATTCCGGCTACATTCGTTTCAGCCGCTTTCAGTCCATCCGCTGCCAGTGTTAGGCTCGCCTGCTGGTCGCCACCGGCTACGGGGCTGTCATGCTTTTTGCAATTTACCCATGTGCCTGCAGTCGTTTCATTACGTTCGGTTGTTCTTCGTTCGTTCCTTACTCATCACTCCCTCGCTGCATTCAACCACTTCGTCACCCCACGCAAGAGTAACGGTCTCAATCTACTTCACTTAGCTTCGAACTTCGTCATTCCACAATCCGGCAGCATCCAACCCTCAATTTCAATAGACCTGCTCTATCCTTCCTACGTCATAAAGTCAATTTTTAAAAGCCACCTCAATTGCTCCCGATATTGTTCCATTCCTTGCTGCACATTCTGTTTTATTCGGACACCCATTCCGGATTTATCCGGACACTTTTTAGGTCTGCATTTTTTTCAAAAATAGGAATTAATTTTTTACGA
>NZ_SLWK01000009.1:54665-180831 GCF_004345615.1 Natronoflexus pectinivorans | reverse complement strand
GACAATTTCATGGACTTTTTGTTTTTTGAAATCTTCACTAAAATAACGTCTTGACTTTAACTTAAATTGTGACCGTCTATTTTTCATAAGTTTCAGTTTTTGAATTGTTTTAAAAATCGTTCAAAAACGGTCAACCTATTTCAGGACGGCACAAGTTTATAGTTGAGGTGCTGTCCGGTTTCCGGTTTCCGATTTTCCACCCTGTTACCCTGTTACCATGTCACCATGCCACCCTTCCCCTTTCCGGTTCCGCTGTGCGGAATTCCGCTACGCTTCAATTCCGGTCTTCGGTCTCCGATTACCGGTTCCGCTGTGCGGAATTCCGCTACGCTTCATCTCCGTCTCACTGCTCACTGGCAACCGTTTTATAAAATAGCTCTTTTATGTGTATATAATTTGTTTTTTAATGGCCACATGGAACTCGTCCCGAAGCCTCGGGACTCGTTTCATATCTTCATTTATCCACGGTGCCCCCACCATTTTTATTTTGTTCTCTTTATTTATTAAAAGGGAACTGTTCATAATCCAGTTTGGGAGGCTATTGTTGATAAAAAACTGATGATCGGGGTCGATGATGATGTAATACCTTTCATTGATGGTCTCTCCCAATGACCTGACTTTACGCAGAAAGCTATTATACTCTTCTGTTTGAATAACAAAGAGAACCGTATGCCCGGGAACTTCATCCATCTCCTCCATTTTTTGATGCCACTCCACAAATTTGGGGTAGCAGGGGTTGCAACCATCCTGCATATACACCACCGACAGATGACTGTATTTCTCACGCAACTGTTGCATTGTGATGAGCGAATCGTGGTGTTGTATGGTTTCGAACATATCAATTTTGAGGGTTGTGTTTAGTGCTTCTCTTAGCTCCTGCTCGGTTTGGGAAGGTTGGGAGCAGGAGGTTAGCAAGATTATTAGTATATATGGGAATAGGTGCTGTTTCATTGATATTTTGGGTTGTTTGATGATTTTTAAAAAGTAAAATATTTATGGACTAATGAGTGCACGAGTTGCAAACTCGCGCTAACGGGGAAAGTTAATCCGCCCTCGATTGGACATAAATAGGATAAGTGTTTCAACAACAAGCACTTTCCTCCATTGATTGATATTAGGTAGCTTTTCTAACATGCTGTTTATTAGTTCTTTGTAAGATTTTCTGATCCCTGATAGTCATAACTTTTTTATAGATTGGAGAATCTATTAAGTTGCAGATTATCAGGATCATAACCAATTGCTTTAACTATTTATTTTGCTGAATATCAATGTTTTATGTCATAATTTAACGAACTATTGTGGTTGTATAAACTAACTTAATTAATGTAATGCTAAACTTTTGCAAGATATCAAGTTCACCGAGTTAAAATCAAGACCTTTGGATGTCGTTCAAGATAAAATCTCTGACAAATCAATGTATCCCAATAAATGCTCCCTGTCATCAAAATAGATAATAATCCGTTGATTTTGTTCATCAATAATAAAATTTGAGAACTCATTTGCTGTTTCTAAGGTTTTAAGATATTCTCCCTCTGTATTAAAAATGAGAAAACGGGAAGGAGCCATGTAGTTTTTTGCTTTATTACTATTTTGAACAAATCTTTCAGCCCCCAAATATGAAGCAATGATGTATTTCTTGTAAAAATCAACACCCATGAAGTAGTTCTTTCTTGAATTCGACTTATTAATATCACTCCCCTTGATTTGTGAAATGAGTTTTCCATTTAAGTCACATAAAATCATAAGATCTTCATTTATATAGCATGTAACATAGACTCCCTCATTTAATGAAAGAGCAAAATATCCATAGGTATTTCTGCCAGTTAAATTTAAATTTTCATAGCCATATTTGGTAATATTATTGTTATTAAAATCAAGAATTGCAGTACGCATTTCAGCCTCGCTGGGACTTAAAGGAATAACGGCATTCCCAATTATCGTACTATCATCAATGAAGGCTCCTTCGTTTAAAAAGAAATCAGGGTTAAGTTCAATTGTTTTCGAAGGTCGAAAGTTTTTGTTGTTTAGAATGCTATCTAAAGGGAACTTCCATCGTACATGATTTGCATAATCATTAACCCAGATAGTTGAGTTCATGTGGTCTATGATATTAGTTCCAATACGTGTTATTTCACCTGGGCCTCTCCCTATAGTACCGGTACTCAATATGTGCTTAAAATTGTTTATATCTAAAAAATGAATTGCTTCAGGATTCTTTGGAGCTGCTTCATTTATAACTAAAAAGCTGTCTATTATATAGAAATGACCGAATGAAAAAAACAAATTAGATTTTATATCAATAATTTTATCTCCAACATAAACAACTGTTTCAGCTTTCTCTTGGAATGTTGGGGATTTGATGTTACAACTGAAAAAAAAGATAGCGCATAATCCTATAATAATTTGATGTTTATGAAGTCGCATAGTTTATTTAGTTAAATGATTAATAATATTGCATAGAGAAGACTTAAAAAAGCCTTCTCTATGTATTCCTAATTCCAATAGCTATATGCTTCTTCATTATTTCTTAATCCATAACAATAGCACCATCCTGGAGTAATGAAGCATCCATTTGGACACTCAGGATTAATTTCACCCCAAGCCTGTGCCATCACCGCAATTGCATCCAACGACACATCCCCGGCACTATTACCCTGTAAAACATTCATATTAAACACAGTCGCCACTGCGAAAAAAACTGTTGCTATTGCGAAAATTATTTTCTTTTTCATGATTATAAAAATAAATTGTTTAAAGATTAGCTGCTTTTCAAACAGCTTTCTGAATTAAAACTTTTAATAGAAATGCATCACTGCCTTGCAGGTACAATTTTCGAAACCACATGTAAAAAAATACTGTGTGTTCTAAATCCATTATCTTTACGTCATCATTCAATCCTCCTTTCTTTTAAGTTTGGAGGGAGTCGGAAGAGGAAGCGGGTGCGGGGTAGCACTGAGGGCTTCCTCTTCTTTTTCCCAGTTGGGTACACGGAGAACACGGTGGAGGCACGGAGTTTCACGGAGATTTATAATTTTCTCTGTGTTGCTCTGTGCATTCTCAGTGTATCTCTGTGTTATCCTTTTTGGTTACATGGAGTTTTAAATTATCTCTGTATTACCGTTTTTGTTACACGGAGAACATGGTGGAGGCACGGAGTTTCACGGAGATTTATAATTTTCTCTGTGTTGCTCTGTGCATTCTCAGTGTATCTCTGTGTTATCCTTTTTTGGTTACACGGAGATCACAGTGGAGACAGGGAGTTTCACTGAGTTTTATCTTATAATTTACTCCGTGTTTCTCTGTGCATTCTCCGTGACACTCTGTGTAACTAAATTCTTCATTTCATTCATAATCTCTCTCGTCGCCGAGGACTCAACTTTAATCAGGCTGTTGAGGATTTCTTCGGCGGTTTGTTGTGCTTTATGGTGTTGGCCGCTATCGTTATAGAGTTTGGCCAGTAAATATTTAGGTAATAGTAATGACGGAATCATGTTGGCGCTTTTGGTGAATGCCGCTTCGGCTTCGGGGTAATTGCCCAGGGTTTTGTGGTTGTCGCCAAGGGTGTTTTGGATGATTTGGCTGCTGAAACGTTGCTGGGCCATTGCCAGTATTTCGTTGCTTTTTTGGTACTGTTCATTCATGCTGAGAGCTTTGCCGTACATTTGCAGGAAGAGGCCGTTGGTTTTTAAAACAGGGAAAGCTTCTGCGTAGGCTTCGGCTGCTATGTTGTAGCTTCTCATACTATAAAAGCGGTCGGCCTCGTGCCATGTTTTCATGGCTTGGTAATGATTTTGTCGTTGTGGTATGAAATGGATAGCGGCCGCTATTAAGACTACGGTAACGGGGAGGGTCAGAAATATGACTTTTTTGCCTGTTATTTTAAACAAAGGACTATTTGTTCCGGCCAACAACGCCACAAGAACAACCAGTTGCAGGATGAATGTGCTGATGTCGAATGGATACGAGAACAGGCTGAAGGTTAGCAATGATATTAACGCACCTTTTATTCCGGTTATGAGTTTTGGGTTGATGGTTTTGAGTTGATGGTTTTTTGATGGTTGGGGGGGGTGAGTTGGGGGTTTATAGTTTATAGTTGATGGTTTCGGAGCGAAGCGTAGTCCCGAGAATCGGGAAGAGTTTGAGGTTTGAAGTTCAAAGTTTGAGGTTTTATGTTCAAGGTTTCCATCCTTCGCTGAAGCTTCGGAGGATGAAATGGTTCTATGTGTTAGATTGTGGGCTTGCAGTTCCCCCTTCAGGGGGTGAGGGGGTGAGGGATGGGTTGAGCTTTTATGATCAGAGTTTATGGTTGATAGTTTATGGTTGGGGGTTATGTTTTTGAAAAATATGAAGTAAAGAATTCCTCCGGCCAATAGCATTGCAATTAGTCCTTTTTCGAGCCAGAGTTTAAGTGGTTCGTTAAAGGGTGCTTCGGGGGAGCCGGCGACCATGGCCTGGGCTTCGGTGCCTTTGCCGGATGCGAACCAGTTGGCCTGTTCGTTCATGTATAGGGCATTGAAAGCACCAGTGCCGTGACCTGTTAAGGGGTTTTCTTTTATTAGTTGGATGGTAACCTGCCACATGAGCATACGGCCGTCGGCGGAGCCTTTTTTCATTGCATATAGGCCAAAACCTACTGTGGCTAAGGGTAGCAGAATGGCGGTTAATAGCATAATGCGTATGGGTTTTCTTAATGAAAAAAACCTGTTTCTCAGATTCTCATTAAAAGCTATTAGTGCGGGATGTCCGGTAAGTACAAAAAATCCGCCTGCAATACCAGCGATCCATGCTGCCCGAGACTGTGCCGGAGGGAGTACCAGCAATATTGCAATCAGAGTTATCCATGCCAATGCCAGTATTAGATATTTGCCAATTGTATTATAAGGTATGGTGACATTGAACCACTTTAAATATATACCTCTGTGTTCCTCCGTGCTATATCCGTGATTCTCAGTGTTACTGTCCAAGTAACAAATAACTCCCAAAGCCAACGGCAATCCGCTAACAACAAAACCTGAAAACGGCCCGGGATTGTGAAAAGTTCCTGTTATTCTAAACAATCCATGATACGACCTCTCCAAACCATACAATTGCATCAGCCCTAAACCGGATTGCAGCAAAACAACAACCATCCACACCACGACTACGCCCCATACAAACAGAGGATTTTCGGATGATTGTCTGACAAACATGTAAACCAATCCCCATAACAAAAGGTTAAATATTATTAAGCCAATTGGAGCATAAGTATTGACGTTGTATAGTTCATTTATAACATACCATATTGCAAAAATCACTACCAGCAAATCTGTTTTTGTGAATTTTATCTCTTTCTGAGATAATAATGCAACAACAAACAGAGCGCCTGCAATTAGAGATATAACTTCGAGACCGTATTGTTTGGAAATAATCAGCGTATTGAAAAAACCCTGAGTTGCCAAAAATGAAGTAGATAGCATGGCAGCGATCAGGAGTAGCTGGAGCGTAATTTGCGTATGTTTGAGACCTTCTTTCATTTGGGATTAGGGTTGTTCTCAATATTTAAAAGTACGAAATACTAATGCAAATATGATAAATTATGTATTAATATCCAAATTTGGGGGGTGTTCTTTGTTAATGTTTATTAATGTTTGTTAACGATAGAGGTTTTAAGTTTGAGGTTTAATGTTATAAGTTTTAAGTTCAAAGTTTAATGTTGATAGTTTATAGTTGAGTTTTTTCATTGATGTATTGTGTTGATGATGTTTTGTGGGTCTATAAGAAGTTTAAGGACTAATAAAGTCGCAGGACAGGCCTAATATTAAATAAACGATATGCTATATACGGATAACTTCATGCTATTGGTTTATTAGTTCAACAGTAAATCTTGCAAACCTCAGATAATCCGGGTCGAATTCTGGGTGGTTTTCGTGTAAACCGAAAAACAGCCCGTCTTTTGTTATGAAATTTGAATATGGATCATAATGTTGAAACGGCATGGTTGTTTCTCCAATGATGTTAAATTCAGAATCTATTATTATTACAGAAAAAACAGGAGGTGTAGCAATCAAAGAAAAGTAATAACTATCATCGTTATTCGCTGACACCTCAAACCCTGGGTAGAATATTCGATAGAAAACATCATTCCAAGGATCATATTTAATTGATAAGTATCTAGGTCTTTTAATCTGATGATATAAACTATTCCTATCAGAAATATTGTTAACACTAACTCTGTTAAAGCTGCTAAAATTCTGTTTATTAGTAACCCCTTTAGTTTTATCAAAAAGATAGATTTCATCGAGAACACTAAATGAATATATTAAACAATTATCTTTAATCGCCATCGTAGGATTGTGAGATAAGCTTGTGTAATTTGAAGGAAATTCAGGATATTTCATTTCCGCTTCATTCATACTATTGTCTTTGATGTTGTAATATAGGCCAATAGGCGTGTTTTTAAAATCATCACTTTTAAGATCAAATTGAAAGCTCAAGAAAAATATATTATCATTAATTCTTACCGCACTATTCCTGCTCCCACGTGATGGGGCAAAAATGAGGTATGGTTGGTTAGTGTGTTGCGAGTTCCATTCGATAAAATCCAATTTTTGGAGGATTTTACCGTAGGTGTCTGCCAATATAACTGAAGTTTGCGATGTTAAGACAACAGAGTCCATATTTATTACATGGAAGCCCGTATAAGTTGCAATTCCCTCGGGGCCATACTGCTGATAGTAAGTTGATTTTTGCAAACTCAAACTTTCTAAACAGAAAAAATGTATTTGGTTATTACTACCATATGCAAGTATGTTTTTAGAACTGTCTTCTTCAAGAACCTGAATGAATTTGCTTTGCGAGTGGAAATTGGGAGGAATCTTAATTGAAAGAAGGGAGTCCTGCTTTGATAGTTTTTGACTTGACTCAATAAATATAGCTTTATTGTTGCATGACATAATGGAGAGAAATGTCATGATTAGTACGTAAAATTTATATGTATTTGTGATCATAAATTATGGTCGATTAAATGTTAAAACAGTAATCATGGAGTTTTTCCACTATAAAGGGTAGCCGGTCTGTTATGGTTTATGTCAGACCGGCTGCTAAAACTATGATGTTATATTAAAACTATTAGCACCCAGAGCATGCTGGCCAATCAGGATCTTCACTAAGAGTCGGCCAACATTCACCATCCCAAATGACACATCTCCTGTTACTCGACTTGTTACTTGACTCATCGCCCTGCGCCTGTGCCATCACAGCAATAGAATCCAGAGAAACATCCCCGGCATTATGACCCGGTAAAACATTCATATTTAACACAGTTGCCACTGCGAAAAAACCTGTCGCTATTGCAAAAATTAACTTTTTCTTCATTTTTGTAAAAATAAATTGTTTAAAGATTAGCTGCTTTAAAACAGCTTATTGAATTAAAACTTTTAATTGAAATGCATCACTGCCTTGAAGGTACATTTTTTGTAACCGAATAAATCGGCTACCGAAATATGTTTTAAAACTTTATCTTTGTCACTTAACCTCCTTTCTTTTAAGTTTGGAGGGAGTCGGAAGAGGAAGCATGGGCGTAGGAGCACAGGGGCTTCCTCTTCTTTTTCTCAGTTGGGTACACGGAGAACACGGTGGAGGCACGGAGTTTTATAATTTTCTCTGTGTTGCTCTGTGCATTCTCAGTGTATCTCTGTGTTATCTTTTTTGGTTACACGGAGTTTTAAATTATCTCTGTATTACCGTTTTTGTTACACGGAGAACACGGTGGAGGCACGGAGTTTCACGGAGATTTATAATTTTCTCTGTGTTGCTCTGTGCATTCTCAGTGTATCTCAGTGTTATCTTTTTTGGTTACATGGAGTTTTAAATTATCTCTGTATTACCGTTTTTGTTACACGGCGAACACGGTGGAGGCACGGAGTTTCACGGAGATTTATAATTTTCTCTGTGTTGCTCTGTGCATTCTCAGTGTATCTCTGTGTTATCCTTTTTTGGTTACACGGAGATCACAGTGGAGACACGGAGTTTCACTGAGTTTTATCTTATAATTTACTCCGTGTTTCTCTGTGTATTCTCAGTGACACTCTGTGTTACCAAATTCTTCATTTCATTCATAATCTCTCTAGTCGCCGAGGACTCAACTTTGACCGGGCTGTTGAGGATTTCTTCGGCGGTTTTTTTTGCTTTATGGTGTTGGCCGCTTTCCAAGTAGAGTTTGGCCAGTAAATATTTAGGTAATAGTAATGACGGAATCATGTTGGCGCTTTTGGTATATGCAGCTTCGGCTTCGGGGTAATTGCCCAGGGCTTTATGGTTGTCGCCCAGGGTATTTTGTATGATTTGGCTGCTGTTTGCATCAGTTCCAATCCGGCATACGATGGCGACACTCCATACAAACAGAAGATTTCCGGATAATTGTCTGACAAACATGTAAACCCATCCCCATAGAAAAAGGTTAAATATCATTAAGCAAATTGGAGCATAATTATTGACGTTGTATAGTTCATTTATAACATACCATACAGCAAAAAGCACTACCAGCAAATCTGTTTTTGTGAATTTTATCTCTTTCTGAGATAATAAAGCAACAACAAACAGAGCGCCTGCAATTAGAGATATAACTTCGAGACCATATTGTTTAGCTGTAACCAAATCGTTGAAGAAACCCCTTGTTGCCAAAAAAGAAGTAGATAGCATGGCAGCAATCAGAAGCAGGGATAGTATTGTTTGCGTATGTTTGAGACCTTCTTTCATTTGGGATTAGGGTTGTTCTCAATACTTAGTTATACGATTCACTAATGCAAATATGTTAATAATCGTTTTTATATGCAAACTACAAAAAAGAGGAGGAGCTTAATTATTGTTAAAATGTGTTTGTTTAATGCTTATTGTCAAATGTATATCTTTCTTACTTTATAAGCATAAACTAAAAATACCTAACCTCTTTACCTTATACCATAAATTAAACACCTGCGAACCCATCCCACCTGTGTATTTTTCTTGAATATGGAATCCTCTCAACTGATTTAATCACTTATTGTTTATAAACCTTGTAATCAATTTATGACAATTAGATTAATATTACATAAATTGCAAGTGATTTTAGAATAGATGGGAAAATGTTTTTTTTTATAACTGCACTTAGTCCATTTTATATCACTTTAATATGGGCGATTTTACTTCTTCTAAAAGGACGAAAGAATAATCCTCCGGCACTTGTTTTGTCGGTGTTTATGTTTTTTTCTGCTTTGCTTTTTTTTACTCATGCTTCTTATTTTCTTGGTTATAAGGAGTTTTATATTGCATTGGACTCGTTGTATCTTTTTACTTCTTTGTCTGTTTACCCCCTTTATTATTGTTACGTTAGGATGTTAACACGAGATGTTAAGATCAATTATCGCAATATTTGGCATTTTGCGCCAGCTGCTGTTTTGGCCACTATTCTTTCAGTATTAATGTACTTTTCTTCACAGGAAGATAAAATGGTCTATTACCGTGAAGTATTGATTTATCAAAATCGTGAAACAATTTTTATGGGTGGTAATGTTTCCCTTATGGCTGTTGTTTTTTTTATCAGCCGTATTGTATTTGCCTTTCAGGTAATCTTATATTTGGTTTCAGGATATAGATTGGCGAGTCAGTATGATGACCGTTTATTACAATTTTACAGCAATCTGCAAAACCGACAACTGATATGGGTGAGGTTATTGAGCCTGGTTTTTTTATTCACATCCATCACCAGCTCAACAGTGAATGTGATTGGTCGTGGTTTCTTCCTGGATCATCCTGAAATGCTAATTATTCCTTCCGGCTTGTTTTCTGTTTTGTTGTTTTTAATTGGCTACCAGGGAAGTATTCAGCAATTTACGGTAAAGGATGTGGTGGAGGAGTCTGAGGAGACCGATTCTCTTCCGCAATTGACCACAACGCGTGAGTTACTAAAGGATATGATTCTTGATTTGATGGCTAAAGAGGAGTTGTTTCGCATGCCTGATTTGCGAATCACATTGCTTTGCAAAAAACTCAATACCAACCGCACCTATATCTCCGGAATCATCAACGAAGAGTTTGGAGAGAGTTTTAATGGCTTTATCAACCGATACAGGGTTGAATATGCAAAGAAACTGATGAAAGACAACCCAGCTTGTGATTATTCTCTGGATTATCTTGCATCAGAATCGGGTTTTGGCTCAGCCAGTTCTTTTATCCGGGCATTTAAACAAATTGAAGACATCACACCCGGAAAGTTTTTGAAGGGTTAAACTCTATTGGTCTCTTGTTTACCTTAATTTTGCTCCCAGCTCTCTTTCAAACGCCATGGTTAGTTTCTGCATAGTTTTATCAATCTGTTTGTCTGTAAGAGTTTTTGATGTGTCTTCCAGCACAAAGGTCACTGCGTAGGATTTTTTTCCTGCGCCAATTTTTTCACCTTCGTACACATCGAACAAGGAGATTCTCTTAAGCAGGTTTTTCTCTGTTTTTCGGGCTGTTTGTTCAATGGCAGCATATTGCACAGATTCATCAAGTAACAGAGCAAGGTCTCTTTTCACTTCAGGGAATCTGGACAATTCTGAGTATGTAATTTGCTGACGAGCGGATGCTTTCACCAGATTATCCCAGTTGAATTCTGCGAAAAACACAGCTTCATCAATATCAAACTCCTTCAGTAGTTTGGTTTTAACCATGCCGATGGTTAAAAGCACCGAATTTTCAATTTTATATTCCAGTCCGTCAGAAAGCAGTTCGGGAGTTATGCCTGAAACCTGACACATTTCTGGTGAAATACCCATCTTTAACAGTACATTTTCTGAATGTGCTTTAATGTCGGCAAAGGATGCTTTTTTTGCAGGTGAATACCAGTTGGCAGATGCCACATGTCCGGTCATGAACAACGCGAGGCGTTGTTCTTCAATGTAACTTTCCTGAACAGTAACATCACTGTTTTCTTTCAAAAAATAGCAGTTTCCAAGTTCAAACAGCTTTAAATCCGGATGTTGGCGATTTCGATTGTGACGAATGGTCTCCAATCCACCAAAAAGTAACGTTTGGCGCATGCCGTTTAAATCACTGCTTAACGGGTTGGCCAGAATAACAGTTCGTGATGCAGAAAACTCTGTGCAATCATCGTAATAGGCCGATTTTGTTAAGGAGTTGCACATGATTTCCTGAAATCCGCTTCCGGCCAATTGTGCGGATATTTCGTTCCGTAACTGATGATGGTTGGGCTGTGGCGAATAAACAATGGTGGAGTTTACCGTTGTGGGTGCTTCAACATTGTTGAAGCCGTAGACCCGAAGAATCTCTTCAATCACGTCGGCCTCACGTTGCACATCAACCCTGTATGGCGGAACTGCCAAGCTTAATCCGGTTTCGGTTTCATTGGTGATTTTGATGTCGAGGGATGTCAGAATTTTTTTCACCAAGGCCTGGTCAATGACTTTCCCTATCAAACGGGTGATGTTTTTCCAACTCACATCTACTTTAAAATCAGCCACCGGGTTTGGATAAACATCCACAACCTCGGACGATACTTCACCACCTGCAATCTCTTTTATTAAAAGTGCAGCTCGTTTTAATGCATAAACTGTAATGTTTGGGTCGGAGCCTCTTTCAAATCTGAATGATGCATCGGTGAAAAGAAGGTGACGTCGTGATGTTTGACGAATATATACCGGGTTAAAGCAGGCACTTTCCAGAAATATGCGTGTGGTTTTTTCGGTAACCCCGCTTTTAATGCCTCCAAAAACTCCGGCAATACACATGCCTTCGGTTTCGTTGCATATCATCAGGTCTTTTTCGTGCAGTGTTCTCTCTTTTTCGTCGAGGGTGATGAATTTTGTGCCTGCCGGCATGGTTTTAACAATCACATGGTCGCCTGAAATCTGGTCTCCGTCGAATGCATGCAGAGGTTGGCCACATTCATGCAAAACAAAGTTGGTGATGTCAACAATGTTATTGATGGGCGTCATGCCAATGCTCAGGAGTCTGTTTTTAAGCCAGTCGGGCGATTCAGTAACTTTCACCCCGGAAATGGTCACGCCACTGTATCGCGGACACGCCTCAGCATCTTCAACGGTAATTTTTACCGGATAATTGTTATTATCGGTTTTGAAATCGTCAACCGATGGTTTTGTTACTTTAATATTAGAGTCGGTCAGTTGAAGCGATGCCGCCAAATCTCTTGCTACGCCAATGTGGGAGGCTCCATCAATGCGGTTTGGTGTCAAATCAACTTCAAATATGGTGTCCGATTCAATTTTGAAATATTCAGCAGCGGGCGTTCCAACTTTTGTTTCGGGGTTCAGTACCATAATTCCATCGTGACTGGTTCCCAGTCCGATTTCATCTTCGGCACAAATCATCCCTTCTGATGCTTCTCCGCGTATTTTTGTTTTCTTAATAACGAACGATTCATCTCCACTGTAAAGAGTTGTTCCGGTTGTAGCTACCACCACTTTTTGTCCGGCAGCAACATTGGGTGCTCCGCAAACAATGGGCAATGGCTCACCTGTTCCCACATCTACCGTGGTTACACTAAGCTTGTCAGCGTTTGGGTGTCTTTGGCATGAAAGAACTTCTCCAACAACCAGTCCTTTTAAACCTCCTTTAACGGTTTCTTTTTCTTCAATACTGCCAACTTCAAGTCCCAAAGCAGTTAATGCAGCAGCAATTTCAGAGGGTGATTTATCGGTATTGATGTAGTTTTTTAGCCAGTTATATGAAATATCCATGCCAGTAGCGGTTATCTGTTAATTAAATAATTGCAATTTTTTGTGAATTCTTTAAGAATTCACAAAAATAGCATTTTACTTTTATGGAGCGAAAAATTATTCCGTTTGTTTTGAAACGTACCCGAGCGCATTGGCAATTAATTTTCGGTATTGGGGGTGATGAAACAGATCCGGACCATGTCCGGGCATGATATATACATTGGTAGATTGGTTGAAGCGGTTGATCCATCCTATGGTCGAAACGGAGTGAGGGTGGTCTGTTTGCAGAATAGGGACTACGTCATTAAAAATGAAGATATTGTCGTAACCTTCTTCCATAATTGTGAAATGATTCATTCCGTAGGTTACCGGATGATTTTCATCTATTATTTCAATTTTGAGTTCGATGTTGTGTTTGTAAGTTGAGTAACGCTCAGCGGGATAGGTAAATCTGTCGTGGAAGTATTTTCCCCCGATGATTCGGGGGAAAATATCCCATTCCTGATAGCTAACAAGGGAATGGTGCAGGAACACCATTCCTGTACCTTTTTCTGTCAGCTTAATAAATGCCTCCTTTTGTTCATCAGTGATATCTTGCCACATATCATAAAACAAAATGGCCTGATACTTTTGGATGGAATCGGATAAAAGAGCCTGATTGGCTCTTGGCTGGCTGATGGTATCTATTGAATAACCTGTGATTGAGAAAATCATATCAAAAAAGGCGCTGCCATCAAACCTCTCAGGGTTTGATGTGATTACGAGTACTTTAGGATCGTTGTTGGCAATATTATGGTGACATGAATTCAAAGTACCCAACAAAATCAGAAACATAAGGATTTTAAATGGTTGCATTGTTCTGAATGTTTTATCCGCAATTTATTGATTTTTCAAATAGAGATCAATAAATAGTCATTGTTGTTTCTTCCTTTAATGCTATCTTTGATTTCTTAAACAAGCAAACATGGAAAAAAATAGCACCAACCACAGGCCTTTGATATTAGTGACCAATGATGACGGGGTGGAAGCGCGTGGATTAAAGGCTTTAATTGAGGTGGTTCGGCCGTTTGGAGATCTTTTGGTTGTGGCATCTGATCAGCCTATGTCTGGTATGTCACACGCCATTACAGTGAAATATCCTTTATATCTAACAAAAGTAACAGATGAACCCGGACTGGAGATATACAAAACAAACGGAACTCCCGCCGATTGTATAAAACTAGCGATGAATTCTCTTTTGGAGAAAAAGCCGGATTTTGTTGTATCGGGGATTAATCACGGAACCAACAGTTCCGTGAGCATGCATTATTCAGGCACCATTGGAGGAGCCAGAGAGGGTGCTTTACACGGAATACCTGCCATAGGATTTTCTCTGCTAGATCATCATCCTGAAGCCGATTTTTCAAATGCCATCCACTATTGTCGTGAAATCTTCAGTTTTGTGCTTAGCAATGGCATGGAACAGGGTATTTGCTATAATGTTAACGTCCCCAAAGGAAAAAGTATAAATGGTATTAAAGTTTGTCGCCAGGCCAAAGGTGTTTGGGTTGAAGAGTTCGATAAACGAATCGATCCCAGGGGGCGAACCTATTATTGGCTGACCGGACATTTCCGGAATAATGAACCCGAATCTACCGATACCGATGAATGGGCGCTTAATAACGGTTACGTATCGGTGGTACCTTGTACCATTGATTCCACACACCAACCATCGTTGGAGCATTTGAAAAGTGCGGGTCTCGACAGGGTTGCTTCTCATCAGATTGTTTGATAATAAATTCCACAGATGAAACGAATCATGAGAACCAATTCTCACACAGGAGAATCGAAGATCGGCCTAGCCAATGGCTATTATGGCGAGTTCCATGTGATTATTGAAAAGCAAATTATTAACAGATGAATAAGAATTGGAAAAACAATCAAATTACAGGTTTAATTATTGGATTCATAGTCCCTTTGATAGCCTCCTGGCTCATTTATCAATTCAGGTATACCGGTGCGGGAACCTATATTGAATTCCTTTCGAAACTCAATGAATGGGACAGTTTGGGAAAGTTGTTGAGTTTAAGTGTAATTCCCAATTTGCTGTTCTTTTTTATCGGGTTGAAAATGGAGTGGATGAAAAGTGCAAGGGGAGTTTTAACGGCTACCATGATATACGGTGTTGTGGCTTTGATTATTTTTATGGCTCAGTAAAATAGTTGTTTAGGTGAAGTACTATATAATAGCCGGCGAAGCATCCGGCGATTTACATGCATCAAACCTGATGCGCCAGATTAAAAAAAACGATAATATGGCGCATTTTCGGTATTGGGGAGGCGATTTAATGGCTGCCGAAGGCGGACAATTGGTGGCTCATTACAGAGATACCGCCTACATGGGTGTTTTTGAAGTGGTAAAGAATCTGTTCAATATATTCAGGAATTTTAGAAAATGCGAAAAGGACATTCTTAACTATCAACCCGACGTTGTAATTTTGGTTGATTATCCTGGTTTCAACCTGCGAATGGCCAAATTTATTAAAAGAAGCGGGTTTAAGGTGTTTTACTACATTGCACCAAAGGTTTGGGCGTGGAACAGGAGTCGTGTAAAGAAAATCAGGAAATATGTTGATAGAGTTTACTCTATTTTACCTTTTGAAAGCGATTTTTTTGCCAAATATGGCATAAATGCCATATATTCAGGGAATCCTTTATTGGATTCCATCGATCAGCGCAAACATAAAATCGAGACGGGCGAAGAGTTTCGCCACCGTAACGGGTTGACTAATAAACCCATCATCGCCATGCTTGCCGGCAGCCGCAAAGAAGAAGTTCACCGTCTGCTGCCTGAAATGGTGAAAATGATGCCTCATTTTCCCGATTTTCAGTTTGTTATAGCCGGTGCACCATCATTCACTATGAGTCATTACGAGCCATATCTTCAAAATGTGAAGGAGGCCAGGGTTTTGTTTGATGAAACATACAGTTTGTTGCAGCATGCACATGCCGCCATGGTGACCTCCGGCACCGCAACGCTCGAAGCAGCTTTGCTCAATTGTCCGCAAGTGGTATGTTATAAAATGTGGGGCGGAGCTTTTACTGATTTTATGTCGAAACGTGTGATTATAAAAGTTCCATACATCTCTTTGGTGAATCTAATCATGCAGCGGGAAGTGATTAAAGAACTCTTTCAGAGTACTTTTTCTACCGAGGCATTGCTTGATGAATTGAAAAAGTTATGTTACGATGAATCTCATCGTAACAAAGTGTTTAAAGGTTACGAAGAGCTTAGTTTTATCATGGGTGGGCCTGGCAGCAGTGAACGTACTGCAAGATTAATGGCGGATGCTTTAAGTGAATAATTAAAGACCGTATTTTGGTTAAAATTGGTTGTTTTTGAAAATTGTTTAATTTGCGCAATTTAAAGAGGGGTAAAGTGTTTTATCTAAATACCTTTATTATAACAGTCGACATTTGTTTTATTTGGCAGAATGTCAGTCGATTGTGGTTTTGTGTTCCTTGGGGACTGTTTAAATTTATATCGAATTGATTTAAAAGATCTTTAGATAAAAGATTTTTAGACTGATAGACAGACAAAACAGAAAACCAGTTGTGTTTAACCATCTTTCTGAACTATTCTATCTGTCTAATATCTAGAGGTCTATAATCTATATAATCCTTAGAACCTAAATTTAAACAGTTGCTAGTGATTTTATAATAATACATTTATCTATATATAGTAGTCTAACATCTAACAATCTAATATTTTTTATGCTGGCACTTTGGAAAAAAGAAGTCATGTCGTTTTTCAGCTCACTTACGGGCTATTTGGTAGCAGGCGTATTCCTGTTAATGACAGCACTGTTTTTGTGGGTCATTCCCGGAAACCTGAATATTCCCTTCGGAGGTTATGCTACCCTGGATTCTCTGTTCTGGATTGCACCCTGGTTGTATCTGTTTCTTGTTCCGGCAGTCACTATGCGGTTGCTGGCCGATGAGAAAAAATCAGGCACCATTGAGTTGCTCATGACCAATCCTTTAACCGATTGGCACATTGTGTTGGGTAAATATCTGGCCGGGGTGACTCTGGTGGTCATATCTCTGATACCCACTTTGGTCTATTTTATCTCCGTTCATTACCTCGCTCAGCCGGTGGGGCACATTGACCACGGAGCCATTTGGGGGTCATATATCGGGCTGGTGCTTCTTGCCGCCGTCTATGCATCTATTGGGTTATTTGCTTCGGCTCTTACAGAAAATCAGATTGTATCCTTTGTCATAGCCGTGGTCATCTGTTTTTTCTTCTATAGTGGTATTCAGTCCATGGCAGTTTTACCGTTTTTTCGTCCCATTGGTGGTTTTTTGGTTCAGTTAGGAATTGATGAGCATTATCAATCAATCAGTCGCGGGGTTGTTGATTCGCGAGATTTGGTATATTTTGCCGGTATTATAACTTTCTTTTTAGTGTTAACAAAAACCGTTTTGGGAAGCCGTAAGTGGTAAATTTTTAAAATGTAGGAGATGAGTAAATTCAACCCCCGTAAAAAAGATTTAATTCAGCTGGCTTTGGTTTTTGCTATAATCATAGTTGTAAACCTGATCTCTTCCAACTGGTTTTTTCGAATTGATTTAACCGCAGAAAAGCGATATACATTGGCTCCTGTCACCAGAGATTACTTACGTAATCTCGATCATCAGGTGTTGGTTAGAGTTTATCTGCATGGTGATTTGAATGTAGGTTTTCAGAGGTTGGCACGCACCACTCGTGAAACACTCGAAGAGTTCCGTTTGGTATCAAGAGGTGCCATACAATATGAATTTGTGGAACCGGCTGCCGATGCAAACATTCGTGAAGAACTTCGGGAGTGGGGACTTTCTCCCGTTCCTGTTTATGAGGCCGAAGCTGATGGCCGGAGGACGCAAACCAATGTTTATCCTTACGCAATTTTTCATATAGATGGGTATGAGCTGCCTGTTAATTTGCTGGAAAATCTACCGGGAAAATCGGGTGCTGAAAACCTGAATATATCAATGGAATCGCTGGAGTATAAAATTACTGACGCAATGCGTCGCCTTGTGACAGATGAGGTGCCGGCTGTGGCGTTTCTCGAAGGACATGGAGAACTGGATGAATGGGATGTGTATGATATAACCGAAGCTTTGTCGCACTACTACCAGGTGGACAGGGGCGTTTTGACAGGCGATCCATGGGTTTTGGATAATTACGAAGCCATCATCATTGCCAAACCACAGGAGCGTTTTTCTGAAAGAGATAAGTTTATTATCGATCAGTACATCATGCGGGGAGGCAAGGTTCTTTGGATGGTGGATGCAGTAAATGTTACCCTGGATAGTTTACGCCGTGCCACGCAAACAGTTGGATTGGCAACGGATGTTAATCTTTCCGACCAGCTTTTCAGATATGGAGTTCGAATCAACCATGAGTTGTTACAGGATATTCAGGCAGCAATGATTCCTATTAATACGGCTCCAGACGGTCAGCAACCCAGATTCGTTCCTGTTCCATGGCTTTTTAACCCGCTTCTGAATGTAAATATGGAACACCCGGTTACACGCAACCTGAATGCAGTGCGAGGCGAATTTGTCAGCAGCATTGATACCGTTGGAATCCCTGAGGGCATATCGCGTGAAGTTTTGTTGCATACCAGCCGGTTTACCCGCCGATTGCCGGTTCCGGTTTACATTTCTCTTGCCATGGTAAACGAACGACCGGAAAGAGAGGACTTCAGAAGTTCATATGTGCCTGTCGCAGTTGCAATGGAAGGCTCATTTCCATCGGTATTTGCCAATAGAATGATTCCCCCCGAAATAGATATGGAATCTTCAGAAGTGAGACATCAGAGTGAACCAACCCGTATGATCGTAGTAGCAGATGGCGATATCATCAAAAATGAAGTGAGAAACCGCCACGGAGCATCGCCAAGACCGATGCCCTTAGGGTTTGATGAAATGGGCAACCAGACTTTTGGAAACAAGCAATTTATTCTTAATGCCATTAATTATCTGGTTGACGATGAAGGGTGGATGGAACTTAGGACCAGAAACTATGAACTACGTTTGCTTGACAGGGAAAAATTATCCTCACAAATTAAGTTTTGGCAAACCATTAATGTTTTGGTGCCGCTTCTTTTTCTGTTGTTGATTGGGGTGACGCTTCCAGTATGGCGAAAGTTAACCTTTGGAAAGCAAAAAGATGTTGATCATTCTTCATCAAAATGATTAAACTCGTCCCGAGGCTTCGGGACGAGTTCATTGTGACCGTTGAAAAACAAATTATAGAGACAAGAATGATCTGTTTTAAATTTTTGTATCTTCGGACGTTTTTTTGTCATTGATCTTTCCACGACACTTGGGAAACAGGTAGCACAATGATTTTTTAGGTTACATTTATTATAAGAGTTCGTTAATCTTTTTTATTTGCCTAATTATCAGGCACATGCAGACCTGCAAACATAAAATGCAATTATCTGATAATAAGTATCTTGCTTATATCTTATATCTAATCCCGAATGTCTTGGGAAAAGTCTAAAGATCTATTGTATTAAAAACAGAAGAGGAATTCAGCCAAAAATTAATTGATATTTCATATATTTGAGAAGAATAAATAGTCCTTAATGCATTAAAACAAAACAAAATAACTATGAAATTTGTCGTATCCAGCTCCGAATTGCTGTCGCACCTGACGGCCATAAGCCGGGCAATTTCTACAAAAAGTCAGTTACCGGTGCTTGATTGTTTCCTGTTCGATTTAAATGGAACTACCCTGAATATCACAGCTTCCGATTTGGAGGTGACCATGACTACCACCATGGAAACTGAAAGCACCGAAGGCGATGGAAAAGTTGCGTTGCCTTCTAAAATGCTATTAGAGGTTCTTAAGAAGCTTCCGGAGCAGCCTCTAACTTTTGAGTTAGCTATGGATTCGCTCATGGTTGATATGGTTTCGGAAAAAGGAAAGTACAATTTTGTGGCGCAAGCTGGTGATGATTATCCTGTTATTCCTGAAATTGATGAGGAAAAGGCTAGTAAATTGCAGATTCCTGCTTCTATGTTGCTAACAGGTATTACCAAAACCCTGTTTGCTACAGCCGACGACGAACTGAGACCTGTAATGAACGGTATTTTATTCGAATTGTCTTCTGAGAGCCTTACTTTTGTGGCTTCCGATTCGCACAAGCTGGTTCGCTACAGAAGATTGGATGCCAAGAGTGAGTTTGAAGCATCATTTATTCTTCCGAAAAAACCTGCAGGCCTTTTGAAAAATGTGTTGCCTCGTGAAAGTGGTGATGTCATGATTGAATTTGACCACAAAAATGCATTTTTTAACCTGCCAAACTATAAATTGGTTTGCAGGCTTGTTGAAGGGAATTATCCCAGCTACAATGCCGTGATTCCACAGGACAATCCCAATAAAGCGGTGGTTGACAGAGTTGATTTGGCTAACTCGTTGGGCAGGGTTTCTATTTTTTCCAATCAGGCATCTAATTTAGTGAAACTGCATCTTGGTAAAGATGAACTGGTGGTTTCCGGACAGGATATTGATTTCTCAATTTCAGGTTTTGAAAAGCTTAATTGTCAGTATGACGGTGATGAAATGGAAATCGGATTCAAATCGGTGTTTTTAAGTGATATTCTTGAGAATATCAATTCCGGTGATATCATCATTGAGTTATCAGATCCTTCAAGAGCCGCTATTGTATTACCTTACGAGAAAAGTGATGATGAAGATGAATTGATGCTGATCATGCCGATGATGATTAACGCATAAATCTTATCAGACGTTTTAATATTTTACGAAGGCTGTCCAAACTATGTTTGGACAGCCTTTTGTGTATCTTGAAATCTGTATTCATTAATCAGGTTAAAAACTCTATCTTTGCCTATTCAAAATTTTAGTAAGCATGTCAGTTAAAAAAGAGAAGGTAGTTATTGGTTTGTCGGGAGGCGTGGATTCTAGCATTGCAGCATATGTTCTGAAAGAGCAAGGATACGATGTTATTGGGTTGTTTATGAAAAACTGGCACGATACCACCGGTGTGTTAAAGGCTGATTGCCCATGGCTTGATGATAAATTTGATGCGGAATCCGTTGCGCGTAAACTGAATATTCCTTTCCATTTCGTTGATTTAAGCGATCATTACCGGAAAAGAGTTGTCGATTATATGTTCGCCGAATATGAAAAAGGGCGTACTCCAAATCCTGATGTGCTTTGTAATCGGGAAATTAAGTTTGACGTGTTCATGGATGAAGCCATGCGCCTTGGTGCCGATTATGTGGCCACGGGACATTATTGTCGCAAAGAAACTGAAATAATTAATGGACAACCGGTTTACAAACTTCTTGCTGGTGCCGATCAGAATAAGGATCAGAGTTATTTTTTGTGCCAATTGTCACAAAAGCAATTGGAAAAAGCGCTTTTCCCAATTGGTGATTTGCAAAAACCGGAAGTAAGAAGAATAGCCAATGAACTTAAATTGGTAACTGCTCATAAAAAGGATTCACAGGGAATTTGTTTCGTAGGGAAAGTTGACCTACCTGTCTTTTTGCAACAAAAGCTTGAAGCAAAAAAGGGGAAAGTGTTTTTGGTTGAACCAAATAGTGAACTGTTTCAGAGAGATTGGAGCAGGGCAGATGAAAATTCAGCAGACGGCGAACTGGCGGAACTGTCAAAACCATTTCCATTTCATCCAAGATTTGGAAGCAGAGTTGGCGACCATAACGGAGCTCATTTTTATACCATCGGACAAAGGAAGGGGCTCAACATAGGCGGTTTCCCGGAGCCCCTATTTGTAATTGGAATTAATGTGGAATTTAACCAGGTTTATGTTGGAATGGGGCAGGAGCATCCCGGGTTATTTCGTTCAGTTATTCAGATTCAACCTTCTGAGGTTCATTGGATCAGGCCTGATTTGGTACTTGAAATAGGTGAGTCGCTGCGGTTAAAAGTGCGCATCAGATACCGACAGCCGTTGCAGGACGCTGTAATAATTCAGCGAACCAATGGCATGTTTATTGTTTTTGATGAGCCTCAAAGAGGGGTCACAGCCGGACAGTTTGCCGCATGGTATCGCGATGACGAATTAATTGGTTCAGGTGTAATCGGGTAGCGCTGTATGAAACGAATCGGTTTAATATCTGATACACACAGTTGGTTGGATCCGCGATTGTTCGAACTTTTTAAAGATGTTGATGAGATTTGGCACGCCGGTGATATTGGCTGTGAAGAAGTTTTGGATCAACTGGAATCCTTTAAAACCGTAAGGGCTGTATATGGGAATATTGATGGAGCGGAATTGCGACAAAGAATTCCAGAACTTCAACGGTTTACCGTTGAAGGGATAGATGTAATGATGACTCATATAGGTGGGTATCCCGGAAAATATTCTCCAAAATTAAAAAGACTCATCTACTCAAATCCGCCGAAACTCTTTGTTTGCGGTCACAGCCATATTCTAAAAGTGATGAACGATTCATCATTAAATTTGTTACATGTAAATCCCGGAGCTGCCGGTAAATATGGTTTTCACTTAGTACGAACAGCCATCAGGTTTGTTTTGGATGAAGGAAACATCAGAGACATGGAAGTTATAGAACTTTCACCGACTCGCGTTTAACTTGCAGATAAGTAAAAGTCTTCCGGTCTTTTCTTCAATGGTATTGTTTTTTTTAATATTTTTAGAGAGCAACATACGAGTGAGTAATTGATCGCGAGTAATTGGGTTTTATATGGTAAATATTCCAAAATATTTCAATCGTGATATTAGTTGGCTATCATTCAATTATCGGGTGCTTGAGGAGGCCGATGATAAGAGTCTGCCGCTTTTTGAGCGTTTGAAATTCCTGGCTATCTATTCATCCAACCTGGATGAATTTTATAAGGTACGAGTCGCAGAATATAAATACAATTTTGATCCTGAGGAAGTCGATGAAATTCAGGGAGCATCGCCCGTCAAGGTACTCAAGCAAATCAACACCATTGTTGACAGACAATTGATTGATTTTAGCCGGATTTTTCATAATGAGATTCTGGCCGGATTATATGAAGAAGGGCTTATGTTGTATCAGGGGTTTGAGCCTCCTGCCAAAGAGCATCAGACTTTTATCCGGAATTATTTCTACCAGGAAGTTATACCCTATCTGCAACCGGTACTTTTAACTCGCGGTACACGCTCGTTCTTAAGGGATAACAGGTTGTATCTGGCCATCAAGCTTTTCAGGAAAAAGAATACCGATGACCCCGAACGGCTTAAAAAGCGGCGACCCCGTTACGCCATTGTTAAACTGCCTACTAATGACTTACCGCGCTTCATAAGATTACCGGATTTTGGAGGACAATATCACTTCCTTTTTTTAGATGACATGGTAAGATTCAATTTGCAGGAACTTTTTCCCGGCTATGATGTTGATTCAAGTTACTGTATTAAACTTTTGAGAGATGCTGATTTGGGAATTCAGGATGAATTCAGCGGAAATCTTGTGGAAAAGATTAGGCGTAATATCGGACTTCGCAAAGTTGGAGAACCTACTTTGTTTACTTATGATCGCGCAATTCCTTCGGAATTTCTTCAGGTTTTGAAAGAGACTTTTGGCCTTTATAAAGAAGATATGCTGGCAGGTGAGCGTTACTTAAGTTTTCAGGATTTTTTCTCTTTCCCAAACCCGTTTTCGCCACGTCTGCAAATGAATCATCCATCGCCCATCCAACCGGCAGCATTACGGAAGTATGGTTCTATGTTTTCAGCCATCAAAATCAAGGATCGGGTGCTCCATTATCCTTATCAGTCATTTGATTTTGTGTTGAAATTCTTAAATGAAGCTTCTCTTGATCCAAAAGTGGAGGAGATTAAGGTTACTCAATACAGGGTGGCCTCAAATTCGGCCGTTGTAAATGCCCTGATAAATGCTGCCAGAAATGGAAAGCGGGTCACCGTTTTTGTTGAAGTAAAAGCCAGATTTGATGAGGAGAATAACCTTCAAATGGCACGTTTGATGGAGAAAGCAGGTGTTCGAATCATATATAGCCTGCCTGGTTTAAAGGTTCATGCAAAGATGGCGCTTGTCATTCGCCGTGCAGGAGGTGTCCGAAAGAGATCTTATGCTTATTTAAGCACAGGGAATTTCAATGAAAAAACGGCTCGACTATACGCAGATCATGGTTTCTTTACCTGCAAGGACGATTATATTTACGATCTAGAGAGGCTTTTTAACTACCTGGAAGACCAAAGTGAAGTTCCGGTTTTTAATAAAATCCTAGTTACTCAATTTAATTTTAAGCAGGATTTAATGCGCTATATCGATCGTGAGATCGAACTGGCTCAAAACGAAGGTGAGGGATACATTCTTTTAAAGATGAATGGCATTCAAAACAAAACTTTCATTAATAAATTGTACGAAGCCAGTGAGGCTGGTGTGAAAATTGATCTCATCATACGCGGAATATGCAGCGTAGTTCCCGACCAGCCATTCAGCAGAAATATTCGCATCCGCAGAATTGTTGACAGTTACCTGGAACATGCACGTATTTGGGTATTTGGAAACAGCGGTAATAAAAAGGTATACATGACTTCTGCCGACTGGATGAACCGCAACATTAACCGGCGAATCGAAATTGCATTTCCTGTAGATGACGAGGAAATCCTAGAAGAGCTGCTTGATATTTTAAATCTTCAACTTAGAGATAATGTGAAAGCCAGATATATTGACCATCAACTTAATAATATAAAGGTTGAATACGATGGCTATGAGCGAATCAGATCTCAATGGAGTACTTTTAATATGTTGGCTGCCAAAGAACCGGATTACAATGGCGATTTATTTGAAGTCTAGAAATCAGGTTTGTGAGACTACTTAAGTTTTTATAAAATTAAGATTATGAAACGATTGATATTAGTAAGACATGCCAAAACAGAGGCATATAGTGATGCAGGATCAGATTTTAATAGAAAGCTGAAAAAGCGTGGACATAAAGATGCCACTTTGGTGGCAAGAAATCTTAAGGAAAAAGGTTATCACCCCGATGTGATTATTTCTAGCCCGGCAACACGGGCTCTTCAAACTGCTGAGATTTTCTCCAGAGTTTTTGATTTGGACATTATGACCATTCAACAAGCATCTTTTATTTACGATGGTGATACCACAGCCGGAATGTTGAATGGTATTTCGCAATTGTGTGGCGAGGCCAAAACTGCTCTGGTGGTTGGGCATAATCCGGACATTGCTATGCTAAGCATCAGGCTGAGCGGACAGGATATGTTCCATTTTCCTACCACGGCAAGTACTGTTATTTCCTTCCCAATAACTAAATGGAGCGATATGGAAGTAGGAAAAGGACGAAAAGAATATTTTATCTATCCTAAGGTGTTGAAAGTTCAAAAGTGATTTCAGAAATGGATTCCTGATAGCTGTGATTTTACCCGACATGGAATAACAAACCGGAAACAAGAGCCTTTTTTAGGCTCAGATTCAACAAATATCTCACCGCCTATTAATTCAACCAGACTTTTGGAAATGGCCAGTCCCAATCCGGTGCCGGCTGTATGGTGATCACCATTTTCAGCTTGGCGGAATCGTTCAAATATCACAGACTGGTCTTCTAAAGCAATTCCAACTCCAGTATCCGTCACCGAAAACTCAATTTGACGGTCGTTATTAATAAAATAGGCAAGTTCAATTGATCCGGAGTTAGTAAATTTTATCGCGTTATTGATCAGGTTATATATGACTTGTTCAATTCGGTGTGGATCTGATTCAATGAAGAAATTCTTTTTTGTGTTTCCTTTTTTCACCACAAATGCAATGTTCTTTTTCTTGCTGGTAATCAATGTTTTTGCCACCATTTCAATATTTTGCAACAGCGTGTGCAGATCGAATGTTTCTGGTTTAATCTGAATTTGTCCCGACTCAATTTTACTGATATCAATGATGTCGTTGATTAGGTTTAACAAACTTTCTCCGCTTTTTAATATCATTTTCAGGTATTTCTCAGCCTCCTTGCTGCTCATTTTTTCTTTAAGGATGATGTCCGAAAAACCAATGATGGCATTCATTGGTGTGCGAATTTCATGAGACATATTGGCAAGGAATGCAGATTTTAACCGGTCGCTTTCAAGCGCCCGGTTACGTGCTTTATGTAGTTCATTCTCAAACTCTTTTTGAAAGTTAATATCGGTAAGTATCCCAACCATCCTTACCGGCCTGTTAGCGTCATTAAACTCAGTAACCCTTCCATGTACGCTATGCCATCCATATTCTCCGTCATCTGTTTTAAGCCTGAACTCACCGTGAAACCCCCTGTTGGTTCCATTAACATGCATGATAAATGCTTCTCTAATCTGGTCAATATCCTCAGGATGAAACAGATTTCTTACCATTTTGATATTAAAGTCTGTTTCAATTTTATCAACATATCCCAGAAAACGAGATAATCGTTTATTTAGATAAATGGTTTTGTTTTCAAAATCGATGTCCCATAATCCGGTATAAGATCCTTCCAGAGCTAGTTCCAGACGATTCTCACTTTTGCGTAGTCTTTTTTCAATGATTCTTTTCTGATTGAGTATATGTAGTAAGATAAGTATGGCAGTTACCAGAAAAATCAATATTGAACCACCAATAATAATGGTTCTTTGATGTTTTCGAAATAGGTTTTCAGGTCGATTAATAAAACTGATGTTTGATTTTTGGGGAATAATGAGATCATATCTTTTGAGTTGAATATAATCAAATATGATATGTTGAGGCGTCTCTTTAAGAAATGGAACCTGATCGGCTTTGCCGGTCAGTATCTTACGCATGGCTTTTCCGGCTTCAATCCCCTGATCAGTTCCGTTTATAACAGAACCCCCAACAATAAAATTTCCAAACAGAAAGTCCCAGTTTCCATATACAGGAACATCGAGAGACTCCCTGATAAAATCGGCTTCTAGGATGATATCCCGGGAAGAACCATCTCTGTCCAGATATAGGCTCAACAGATAAATGGCTCGGTTTTCTTCTGGGAAGGCTGAGAGTTGGTTCTTCAATTGAAGGGGGGTTGTGGCATAAATGATTTCATAGTTCAAGTGTAAGAAATCGGGCTCTAATGCGGATTTGAATTGGTCACTAAAAAGTAATCCTGATAAAGTTGAGTCTGATATAACAATTAATTCTTCCAAATTGGGTTGAACTGTTTCTATTATCCTTAGTGTTGTTCTGATGTCAATGTCTTCTGCAACACCCCGGTAACGGGTGGTGTCAATGTTGAAGTCCCTGATGTTATTTACACCGCAAAATACCACCGGCACCTTGCCAAACAACTCATCTCCATATTTTAGAATGAATTCCATGGCATGATTATCGCTGCAAATAATACCCTGTACATCTATCCCCTTATATTTTTCAAACATGTAATCTTTGAAGGCTTCCAGTTGAGGTTGCGTGTGGAATTTCTTGGTATCCATATATTCAACAAAGAGCCTGTAATTATCTTTTTCCGGAAGTTCTTTGATTATGGCATTGGTTAGATCCTGTGTCCACTTAAATGTGGTATGGTAAGAGTTGATGATGATTACATCAGTTAACTTATCATGTCGCTCATTACCTGTTATTTCCGCAAACAGGAATAACATCATGGTTAACAGATGAATTCTTTGTATCATAAAGTCGTGATAATTTACACACAAGTTATAGGAAATTTTCAAAATTAAAAAGGTTGCGAGGGTAATCTGATATAAGTTTAGTTTAATCAATATTGTTTTTTAATTATTTTCTCTATTCTATATGGATGAATGCAAAAGGAGTGTTAATTTTACTGTTTCAGGAGAGCTGCATTTTCTGAATGATTTCAAGAGGAAATAATGATATACCAGCCACAAAAATACAAGATTGAGGACAAAGCCATGGCGCCTTTTATTGATCCCAATGAAATATGGGATTATATTAATGGGTTCAAAAATCCATCAACTGAAAGGGTGTTGGAAGTGATTGATCGAGCTTTGAACAAAAATCGCCTCACACTGGAAGAGACGGCTGTGTTGGTTAATACCACCGATCCGGCACTCATTGAAGCCATAAAAGATGGTGCACGGAAACTGAAAGAACAGGTGTATGGCCGACGAATTGTGTTGTTTGCTCCACTATACATCGGGAATTATTGTACCAATAATTGCGCATATTGCGGATTCAGAACATCCAATAAAGATCAGCTGAGAGTAACTCTAAATAAAGAGGAGATAGTTAAAGAGGTGGAGACCCTTGAAGATGCCGGACATAAGCGTCTCATTCTTGTTTTTGGCGAACATCCTGAATATAGTGCGAAATTTATTGCAGAGTCGGTTTGTACTGTTTATGGAGTGAAAAAGGGATTCGGTGAAATTCGACGGGTCAACATCAACGCTGCGCCGTTTGATGTTGAGGGCTTTATGACTATCAAGGAGGCCGGAATTGGAACTTATCAGGTTTTTCAGGAAACTTACCACCCAGAAACTTATCTGGAAGTTCATCAAGGAGGGAAAAAGCGTGATTATGACTGGCGTTTGACAGCTCTTGACAGAGCACAGGAAGCCGGAATAGATGATGTGGGAATTGGAACTTTACTCGGATTATACGACTGGCGTTTTGAGATTTTAGGTCTAGTCAGGCATGTCAATCATTTTGAGGCTGTCTATAATGTTGGCCCACATACCATCTCTTTTCCCCGTATAAAAAAGGCCTCGGGATATGCCATTGACCAGAAGTATGCCGTGAGCGATGCCGATTTTACTAAACTTGTAGCTATATTGAGGTTGGCCGTTCCATATACCGGCTTAATACTTACAGCCAGAGAACCTTCGCATGTGCGTGATGAAGTTTTGCAGTTTGGTGTATCTCAAATTGATGGAGGAACCAATATTGAAATGAAAGGTTACTCCAATCGAAAACCAGAGCAAAACCTAAATGCTGAACAGTTCGAGATTAACGATAACCGCTCATTACAGGAGGTAATGACTGAATTGATTGAAAAGGAGTATATCCCTTCTTTTTGTACTGCATGTTATAGATTAAACAGAACAGGTGAGCATTTTATGGAGTTTTCAGTGCCGGGTTTTATCAAGAGGTTCTGTCAACCCAATGCCATGCTTACTCTGGCTGAATATCTTGAAGATTACGCTTCGGATGAGATCAAAACAAAAGGCTATCGGCTGATTCTCGATAACCTGGAGCATTATCCGGATGATGCTTTTAAAGAAAAGCTGATTGAACGCCTGGATTTGATAAAAAAAGGCCAGAGAGATCTGTCTTTTTAAGGTTTAAGGTTCGAAGTTTGAGGTTAGGTTTTGAGTTGATAGTTTGTAGTTTGATGGTTTTCCAAACCATAAACTAAAAACTGAAAACCCTAAAACTAAACCCTCAACCCAAAACTATCCAACCCTCTGACCTGTGGTCAGTCGAAAATTAACCAATCTTTCTTGCTGCTTTTTCGTCCATCATCCAGATGGCGTTTTCAGGCTTTACCAATGATGCCGGGTATTGCTTGTAGTTGTCTTTTTTATTGATGATTTCATCTACTTTTTCAGCTTTTTTATCGCCTGTAATCCAGAAAAGAATCTGTTTTGAATTGTTTATAACATTACCGGTTAGGGTCACTCTGTTTTGTCCGGAGTCTGGATGTGTGGCAACTTCACAGATGTTTTCTGATTCCCAAAATTCAATTTGATGAGGGAAAATTGAAGCGGTATGACCATCATCTCCTAAACCCAAAATCATCAGGTCGAACTGGGGCAGACCGTTAACAAATGGCACTTCATTTTTTATGGTTTCTTCATATTGGAGAGCAGCATCGCTTGGATTTATCTCACCTGCAACTCTGAATACTTTGGATTTGTTAACGGGGACTCTGCTCAATAACAGGTCGTGTGTCATTCCATAATTACTTTCCGGATCAATAGGTTCCACACACCGTTCGTCACCCCAGAAGAATTTGATGTTTTTCCAGTTAATAAGGTCTTTGAATTCCAGTACCAGGATTTCGAAAATAGCTTTTGGTGTGCTACCTCCGGAAAGAGCAATGGTGATGTTTTCCGATTCTTTTGTTAGTTGCTCCAGTCGTTTCCCGAACTCTCTGGCCATGGCTTTTTTGCCGGGATATATTTCAATTTTTGGTGTCATTGTAGTTTTAAATTTATGCTGACATTTCATTCGTATAACGAATTTAATTTATTGGCCTCATGGAACTTTGAGTTATTTTCTTTCCTTATAACTCGCAGTATTCTCCATCGCCAACCAGATTCTTACATGGATATCTCCAGGTTTGTTCTCCTTCAATCAATTGGTCTGACACATCGGGACCCCATGTGCCTGCAGGATAACCATGAACTTTGATACAAGGTTGATTTTTCCAGGCTTTTAATATCGGATCAACAAATTCCCATGCAGCCTCTACGGCATCGGCTCTCGAATAAAGCGTGGCATCACCCAGCATGCAGTCAAGCAAAAGCCTTTCGTAAGCGCTTGGTAAATATGTGTCGTTCAACTCGGAGTAATGAAAATCCATGTTTACATCCTGCACATTAAATCCTGCACCGGGAAGTTTCATTCCAAACTTCAGTAAAATTCCTTCATCCGGTTGAATTCTGATGACCAGCTGGTTTTTCTGTTTCATAATATCTTTATCCCCATGAAACAGGTGATGGGGAGTAGGGCGGAAATGAATGACAATTTCAGTTACACGAGTAGGTAAACTCTTTCCTGTTCGAATGTAAAACGGAACACCGGCCCATCGCCAGTTGTCTATAAAGAATTTCATGGCCACGAATGTCTCTGTTCTCGACTTCGGGTTTACACCTTTTTCTTCGCGATATCCTTTTTGTTTTTTCCCTCTGATTTCAGAGCCAATATACTGACCGCGTATCACGAACTCCGGAACTTTCTCCTCCGGAATGGGTCGAAGAGATTGCATCACCTTTACAATTTCATTACGGATGCTCTCATCTTTAATCAAAGCCGGTGGCTCCATAGCCACCAGCGAAGCCAGCAACATCAGGTGGTTTTGTACCATGTCGCGCAAAGCACCCGAATCTTCGTAGTATCCCCCTCTATCGCCTACGCCAATGTCTTCGGCAGAGGTAATTTCAACATGATCAATGAAATTACGATTCCAGAGTGGTTCAAAAATTCCGTTGGAAAACCGGGTAACCAAAAGGTTTTGTACAGTCTCTTTTCCAAGATAGTGGTCTATCCTGTAAATTTGTTCTTCTCTGAACTGGTTCTGAAGATCATGATTCAGGCTTCTGGCACTTTCCAGATCATAGCCAAATGGTTTCTCAACTATCAATCTTTTAAAACCATTGGATTCATCGTTTAATTGGTTGTTGGCTAAAAACTTTGGAACCAATGGATACATGCTTGGAGGCGTGGCCAGATAGAATATGTAGTTGTTCTCGGTTTTTAGTTTGTTGTTAAGTGATTCCAGATGTTTTTTAAAATCAGGGTATTCTTTCTCTTCTTTAGTGTTAAAGGCGTAATAGAAGAGTTTCGAAAGAAACTCTTCTACCATATCTTGTTTTGTGTTGATGGTTCCTGCGAATTTTTCAATTCCTTCTTTCATCTTTTCCCTAAACTGATCATCGCTGAGTTCGGTTCTTCCCAAACCCAAAATTCCAAAGTTTTCGGGCAATAGTTTTTGTGTAAAAAGATCAAAAACAGAAGGAACCAGTTTGCGGTATGTCAAGTCGCCGGAGGCTCCAAAAATTACTAAAATATGTTTTTCAGGTTGTCTCATGTTTTACTTTACATTAATCTTATGGTTTTTGAATAAACCATTCAGTGAATATTGTTTTTAAATGATTAATATAATATTTTTCTTCATTAGGTTGTTCGGGTTAAGAATAATATTAACGGCGCTAACGCTTCAATTGTTCATTTTTCTGTTTCTTGAAAAAGTGTAGTGAATCACCCCACTCTCCCAGTCCTGTTTCTCTTCCTGTAAAGGCTATGCGCATTTGGAGACAAGAGAGGCAGTCGTCGGCTGATTCATCAATACAAGGTTTATTGTTATACAGTTGATAGTTTTTGCGTTCTGCGGCAGGCGTTATATTGGGCATGATGATGTTGGCTCCACATTTTATGGCTTTTTCTCTTCCCATGGGATCAATGGCCTGCAAGGCTGTAGACGCTGCAATGTTTATATCGGGCATCATTAACCGAAGCGTGGCTATCATGTTCAGCGTCATTTTCAGTCTCTCTTCCTGTGTGTAAGGCGACTGATGTGATTTGGCCAATGGTGTATCCTCGTGTTCAATGTATGGTCCCATGCCAACCATGTCTATGTCAAATTCTTTTAAAAACAGGAGATCATTTGCCAAATCGCTGATGGTTTGACCGGGAAGTCCAACCATGACTCCTGAACCGGTTTGATATCCAACTTCTTGAAGGGCTTTAAGGGCTTCCAATCTGCGTTCAAAACTGTGCAACTCGTTTTCAGGATGTAGCTTTTGGTAAAGGTCCTTGCTGGTAGTTTCTACGCGTAATAAGTAGCGATGTGCTCCGCTGTTGAACCACTTTTGATAGGTCTCTTTGGTCTGTTCTCCCAAACTAAGTGTGATTCCAATCTTGTTGTCCGAAATCTCCTTTATTCTTTTTATCAGTTTGTCGATGCGATCAATAAATTCGTCGTCAAATCGTTCGCCTGATTGCAACACCACAGATCCATACCGGTTTTCGAAAGCATATCTGGCTGCCTGAATGATGGCCTCATCATCCAGATTGTATCGGGGTACTTTTGTGTTGCTTTTCCTGATTCCACAGTAAAAACAATCTTTTATACATATGTTCGATAACTCAATCAGACCTCTAAACCAAACTTTAGAGCCTCTTATTTCAATGGTTTTTTGTCCGGCCATTTCACGTAAAGCTTTGCTGTTGTCTCCGGAGCAACCTATTAAAAAGGCTATCTCTTCACCTGACAGACTCTTTTTAAAATCAATTTGGTTTATGTTGGTTGTCACGCTCTTTTTTTTGTAAAAATATAAAAAAATAAGTGGGTATAACAGGGTTCAGGTAAAGGATCATGATAAAACTCAAATCAACAGTTCATTATTTTAGCGTAAATTTGTTTTGATGGAACTGTTTTAACCTGTTTTATTCATGAATTGTCGTTATGAGATGATTAAATACCAATAAATACGGACAACCGCAAAGAAAATTGATGAAGGTAATAATTGATTATTTTCAAGTCAATTTTATTGAGGACGTCAGTATTTAGCAGGTAGTTGATCATCGTAATAGATAATTTGTGAATAATACAGGTTAAGTGTGTGTGATTACATTTTTCCATCCAAAATCGAAAAATAGGAAATATGATAAATAAAGAATTATTTTCGCCTTCGGGGATTGTTGTTGTTGGTGGTTCTGAAAACATATCTAAGCCGGGAGGTAAAATTGTAAAGAATATTGTGGATGGAGGTTACACCGGGAATTTGTTTGTAATTAATCCCGGTCGTGATTTGGTGCAGGGTGTCTCTTCTTTTTCCAGTGCAAAAGAACTACCCTGTAATGTAGATCTTGCCATTCTTGCCATAACTGCCAATCAGTGTCCTGCTGTTGTAAGAGAGCTGGCGGAATTAAAAAACACGCGTGCTTTTATTGTTATATCAGCTGGTTTTAGCGAAGAGGGTGAAGAGGGTGCACTTCTGGAAAAAGAATTGCGCGATGCTGTTAATTCTGTTGGAGGAACTCTTATTGGACCCAACTGCATTGGTGTCATCACCCCCGTTTATAACGGGGTTTTTACTTCTCCTGTACCACGACTAAATCCGGCCGGGTGCGATTTTGTTTCCGGCTCCGGTGCTACAGCTGTTTTTATTCTTGAATCGGCACTTCCCAAGGGACTAACGTTTTCATCCATTATTACAGTAGGTAACAGCGCTCAGACCGGCATCGAAGAGGTGCTCGAATACTGGGATGAATCCTTTGATGCATCAACAAGTTCAAAGATCAAACTAATTTATGTAGAAAACATACAGAATCCAGATAAGCTATTAAAACACGCCACTTCTCTTATTAACAAGGGATGCCGGATTGCAGCCATTAAATCGGGGGTGACCGATGCCGGACAGCGTGCCACCTCATCGCACACAGGTGCGATGGCAAGTGCCGACTCTGCTGTAGAAGCTCTGTTTAGAAAAGCCGGTATTGTTCGATGTTTTGGCAGGGAGGAACTTACAACAGTGGCTTCTGTGTTTATGTACAACGAGTTAAAAGGTAAAAATCTGGTTATTATCACACAGGCAGGCGGGCCCGGTGTGATGCTTACCGATGCTTTATCTGATGGCGGTTTAAACATTCCCGCCATAGATGGTGCAGATCATGATCGTATTCTGAAAATGTTGAATCCCGGATCTTCTGCATCCAATCCCATCGATATTCTGGCAACTGGAACCGCCGAGCAACTTGGGAAAGTCATCGACTACTGTGACAATGAGATGAATGAAGTAGACGGGATGATCATTATCTTTGGAAGTACCGGGCTGACTACCGTTTATGATGCATTTGACATGATTCATGAAAAGATGCAAAATTGCCGGAAGCCTGTATTTCCCATATTGCCGTCAATCAGTAGTGCCAGGAGCGAAGTGGAAGAGTTCCTGTCAAAAGGTCATATCAATTTCCCTGATGAGGTGGTTTTAGGTAAGGCTCTGACTTCAGTTCACAACACCCCAAAACCTGCAGGTGAGCATGTCTTTATGGAAGGAATTGATATTCCTGAAATCCGAAGGATTGTTGAAACAGCTATGGATGGATTTCAGGAACCCGGGGTGGTAGGCCGTTTGCTTAAGGCTGCTGGCATTCCAATAGTGGAGGAGGGTGTTGCTGCTACACGGCGGGGTGCTTTGCGCATTGCCAGAAGAATAGGTTATCCGGTTGCACTCAAGGTCATTGGCCCGGTGCATAAGTCTGATGTTGGTGGCGTAACCCTTAACGTTAAAACCGAAGCACATTTAAATGCAGAGTATCGCCGAATGAGAAAGATTAAGGGCGTAAATGCGGTTTTGGTTCAGAAGATGCAATCGGGGATGGAGTTGTTTATTGGGGCAAAGTATGAACCCCGGTTTGGACACGTGGTTTTGTGCGGGTTGGGCGGCATTTTTGTAGAAGCTTTAGGAGATTTCTCTCATGGATTGGCACCTTTGACTTTTGATGAAGCAAGATCGATGATCCGAAGCCTGAAAAGTTATCCCATCATTCAGGGAACAAGGGGAACTGAAGGGGTAAATGAGGAGCTATTCTCGGAAATCATCGTCAGATTGTCAACTTTGTTGAGGTATGCTACTGAAATTAAAGAGATTGATCTTAATCCCCTGCTGGGTAATCAAGATTACATAAGGGTGGTTGATGCCAGGATTTTAATAGAAAAAACATGACATATGTTATAAAACATATTATTAAGATCTCTTGATAAGTGTTAATGTTTGTAATTTGCGTGCTTAATCTGCTAAAACTTAAAGTTATGATAATTAAGCAATTGTCCGTATTTCTTGAGAATAAATCCGGTCGTTTACACGAAGTTTTTGAAATTTTCGGAGAAAATAACATCAATGTTTCAGCCTGCAGTGTTGCCGATACATCAGAATTTGGAATTCTACGGATGATTGTTTCAGAGCCTGAAAAAGCCAGAGATGTTCTAAAGGAAAAACTTTTCTCGGTTAATATCAGCGAAGTCATTTCATTTGCAACACCCAATACTCCGGGTGCTTTGGCCAAAGCACTTCAGATTCTTTCCAAAGCCAATATCAGTATTGAATATTTATATGGATTTTCAGTTGGTGAGAAATCCTTTATCGCTCTTAGGAGCGATAATGTTGAGCAGGCCATTATGGAACTGCAGCGACACCAGATGGAACTGATTTCGGCCAGTGATCTGTATAAATTTTAATTCAAATCAAAACTTATTCATCAAACTAAACCTAAATGACAAATTCAATCTGGAACCGGCATTTCGAAACCATGCCGCGTGAGCAAATGAAGGTTGTTCAAAGCGAACGGCTGAGAGATGTGGTGGAACGTGTATATTACAATGTCCCCTATTACAGGGAAAAGATGCAGCAACAAGGACTTGGGCCTGAACATATACAATCTGTTGATGATTTAAAGCTTCTCCCTTTTACTACCAAAAACGATTTACGCGATAATTATCCCTTTGGATTGTTCGCTGTTCCCATGAGCGAAATCATCCGACTTCATGCTTCATCAGGTACAACCGGAAAGCCAACTGTGGTTGGCTATTCACGTCGCGATATTGGAGTCTGGAGTGAAGTGATGGCACGTACGTTGACGGGAGCTGGCGCAGGGAAAAACGATTTTATTCATATTTCCTACGGTTATGGATTGTTTACGGGTGGATTGGGTCTGCATTATGGTGGTGAAAAAATTGGTGCTTCAGTGATTCCTATTTCAGGAGGAAATACCAAAAGACAACTTCAACTCATGCGGGATTTTGGAAGTACCGTATTAGCCTGCACACCATCCTATGCATCGTATCTGGCAGAAGCTATTGAGGAAGGTGATATCAACAGAGATGATCTAAAACTGCGGGTAGGGGTGTTTGGTGCTGAACCATGGACTGAGAATATGCGCCGTGAAATAGAGAAAAAACTTAAAATTAAGGCCATTGATATTTATGGTTTAAGTGAAATAATTGGTCCCGGCGTATCTTTCGAGTGTCAGCACCAATGCGGCCTACATATTAATGAAGACCATTTTATTCCTGAAATCATTGATCCTGAAACACTGGAAGTTCTCCCGGAAGGGGAATTGGGAGAGTTGGTATTTTCTACTGTGACAAAAGAAGGTCTGCCAATTATAAGATACCGAACACGAGATCTGACTCGACTGAATTTTGAAACCTGTGCCTGTGGCAGAACCCTGGTCAGAATGAATAAGTGTACAGGACGAAGCGATGATATGTTGATTATTCGCGGAGTAAACCTGTTTCCATCACAAATTGAAAGTGTATTGCTTGAAATGGACGAAACAACTCCTCATTATCTTTTGGTGGTCGACAGACATAATAATCTGGACACTCTGGAACTGCATGTAGAAGTTGAAGATCGGTTTTACCAGGATAAAATCAGCGAACTACAGGCACTGCGCATGAAAATTCAAAATCATGTGGAGAGTGCCACAGGGCTATCTGTAACAGTTAAATTGGTTGAACCTAAGACCATTGAACGCAGTGAGGGCAAAGCCAAACGGGTGATTGATAAAAGAAAGTTGTTGTAGTTTAGAATGTTTATGGTTTATGGTTGGAGGGTGACAGGGTAGGATGGAAGCGCAGCGCAGCGTAGTCCCGCAAAGCGGGATGAAGCGTAGCGGAACCGGAGAAGAACCTGCTAATATCAATCCTCAGGAGAACATTAAATTATGCCGCCATAGGTGGCAAATGTTGATAGAACTGGATGTTTCATTGAGAAACGGCACGCTGTAGGTGTGCAACATATATACAGTTCAACGTTGGTGATTTTTTTTGGGTATTTTTTGTATTTATATGAAAGGGTGATAAGGGACATTCGGTCGCCTGTCGTCTGATAATATTTGTTTTGATATGAGTAATCCTTTTCCTCTTAGTCAAGAGGTTATATACAAATTCAGAGAAGAGTTAGGAATTAAGACCCTGGCTCATGCTTCCATTCGCCAGATTGTTTACCTGGTTAATAAATTGCAGGAAAAATATGGAGTGCAATTTATTCGCACTGAAATGGGAGTCCCTGGGTTGCCGGCACCATCCATAGGGGTTGATGCCGAAATTGAAGCATTGAAAAGTGGCGTAGCATCCATATATCCGCCTATTGAAGGCATTCCTGCATTGAAGCAGGAGTTGTCGAGGTTTGCCAAACTCTTTCTCAATATTGAGATATCTCCGGATGTTTGCATCCCAACAGTGGGAGCCATGCAGGCTTCAATGCTTCTGTTTCTGGTTGCCAACAGACGGGATGCGCTTAAGGATACCACTCTTTTTATTGATCCCGGTTTTCCTGTTCAAAAACGCCAGTTGGGCGTTTTGGGTATGAAATACGAAAGTTTTGATATTTATAACTATAGGGGTGATAAATTGAGGGATAAACTGGAGTCATATTTAAAAAAGGGAAACATCAGTACATTTCTCTATTCAAACCCCAACAATCCCGCGTGGATTTGTTTTACGGAAAATGAACTGAAAATCATAGGAGAACTGGCAAACAAGTACGATGTTGTCGTACTTGAGGATTTGGCATATTTTGGGATGGATTTTCGTGAAGACTTTGGTCGTCCCGGTGAGCCACCATATCAGCCAACAGTTGCCAACTATACCAAAAATTATGCGTTGATTTTTTCCAGTTCCAAAGTGTTCAGCTATGCTGGTCAGCGAACGGGCGCCATGCTCATATCGGATGATCTTTTTCATAAGCAATTTCCAAATCTTTCAGGTTGGTTTGTGTCTGATGTATTCGGACGGGCTGTTTTGCAGGAAGCCATGTACACAGCTTCAGCCGGTACGGCACATTCTTCCCAGGCAGGGTTTGCAGCCATGTTGAAAGCAGCCAACGATGGAACTTATGATTTTATTGGCAATGTGAGAGAATATGGAAAGAGAGCCACAACCATGAAGCGGTTGTTTCTGGCGAATGGGTTTAAAATTGTTTACGATCATGATGAGGAGAAGGAATTGGCCGACGGATTTTATTTTACCATTTGCTATCCCGGGATGACAGGCGAGGAGCTCCTTGGAGAGCTGTTACGATTTGGAATTAGTGCAATAACTCTTGATACAACAGGAAGTTCCAGAACTGAGGGTTTAAGAATCTGTGTTTCGCAAACATCATCGGATCGTTTTGCTGATATGGAGGATCGTTTGAAGTTGTTTCAAGCAGTTCATGATAAGTAATTAGAATGTTTACAAATTAGGTACGTAACTCACTGTTTTATTTGTAGATTATAAACCGTCACCGGTTTATAAAGCTTCTTTTAGAAGCAATCTAAAATGAAGAAATGTGGTGAAATCAGGGATTATGATTAAATTCGTAATCAATTCAAATATTAATAAAATATTTTATGGCAAAAGTTAGAGGTGCAATTGTGGTGGATACAGTAACCTGCAAAGGTTGCTCTCTTTGTGTAGAGTCTTGTCCCACCGATGTTATCCGTCTGGCTGCGGAAGTAAACGCGAAAGGATACAATTACGCTTATATGGAAAATCCGGAAGCTTGTATCGGATGCGCCAATTGTGCGATGGTTTGTCCCGATAGTTGTATCACTGTTTATAAAGTTAAAGTTGCTGAAGCTGTCTGACAGTTAACTCATCGCAACAAAATAAATCAGGTAACGAATTCATAACAATGAGCGAATTAAGGTTAATGAAGGGAAATGAGGCCATTGCCGAAGCTGCCATACGATATGGTGTCGACGGGTATTTTGGCTATCCCATAACACCTCAGTCCGAAGTGATGGAAACTTTAATGGAACTACGTCCCTGGGAAACAACAGGCATGGTGGTTTTACAGGCTGAGAGTGAAATTGCGTCCATAAATATGATGTATGGCGGAGCAGGATGCGGTAAAAAAGTGATGACATCTTCATCCAGTCCCGGAATCAGCTTAATGCAGGAGGGATTGTCTTATCTAGCTGGAGCCGAATTACCCTGCGTTGTTGTAAATGTGGTTCGTGGAGGACCAGGTTTGGGAACCATTCAGCCTGCTCAGTCTGATTATTCTCAGGCGGTTAACGGAGGCGGACACGGAGATTACAATTTAATTGTTCTTGCTCCTTCATCTGTACAGGAGATGGCCGATTTTGTTGAGCTGGCCTTTGAACTGGCTTTTAAATACCGCAATCCGGCCTTAATTTTAAGTGATGGCATGATAGGCCAAATGATGGAGAAGGTTGAGTTAAAAGCTCAAAAAGACCGCATGTCCGATCAGGAATTGGCAGAAAAATATCCCTGGGCAACAACAGGCAAACCATCTTCACGAGAGAGAAACATCATAACATCTGTAGAGCTTGATCCATACGCTTTTGAAAGATTTAACCACAAAGTTCAGGCAAAATATAAGCAGATGCACAAGGAAGATGTTCGTTTTGAGCAGTTTCAGTGCGAAGATGCAGAGTACTTATTGGTGGCCTACGGCTCCAGTGCTCGCATATGTCAGAAATCTGTACAGTTGTTGAGAGAAAAGGGCATCAAAGCTGGACTGTTACGTCCCATCACTCTGTTCCCGTTTCCGGGAGTTGAACTGGATAAACTGGCAGGTCAGGTTAAAGGAATGCTGGCCGTGGAACTGAGTGCCGGACAATTGGTGCGTGATGTACGATTGGCTGTAAACGGGAAAGTACCGGTTGAGCATTTTGGCCGTATGGGCGGTGTTATTCATTCACCCGAAGAGGTGGTTGAAGCTTTGGAAAAAAACTTTTTAAAAGGTTGATTATGGCGTTGGAAGTTAAAGATATTATTAAACCGGAAAACTTGGTTTACGCAAAAACCAAGCTCCTCACCGAACGGATGATGCATTACTGTCCCGGCTGTACTCACGGGGTAGTTAATAAACTTATAGCCGAAGTAATAGATGAATTGAACATCCAGGAAGACACCATTGGAGTTACTCCGGTTGGTTGTTCCGTACTTTTATATAATTATATTGAAATTGACTGGCATGAGGCTGCTCACGGTCGAGCCCCTGCCGTTGGCACCGGCATAAAGCGCCTGCGTCCCGATAAGTACGTTTTTACATACCAGGGCGATGGTGATTTGGCTGCCATTGGTACAGCAGAGACCATTCACGCTTGTAACAGGGGTGAAAACATCCTGATGGTTTTCATTAACAATGGAATTTACGGTATGACCGGAGGCCAAATGGCGCCTACAACTCTTGAAGGAATGAAGGCATCAACATGTCCTTTTGGAAGGGATGTGGAGCACGATGGAAGACCTCTGAATATGACCAGTATTGTAGCTACTTTACCGGGCACATGTTATGTTACCCGTCAGGCAGCGCATACGGCTCCAGCAGTCCGAAAACTGAAAAAATCTTTGCGAAAAGCTTTTGAAAATCAGAAAAATAAAAAGGGAACATCATTCATCGAGGTGGTAGGTACCTGTAGCTCCGGATGGAAAATGAATCCCGTTCAATCCAATAAATGGATGGAGGCCAATATGTTTCCAATTTATCCGTTGGGCGATATTAAAGATGTATAATCAGGTGTAAAGTTCCCATTCTTTTTAATAGAGAAGAGAATTTGCCTTGGGTTTATTAAAATCATGAGATCATGAATGAAGAAATAATTATAGCCGGATTTGGAGGTCAGGGAGTCCTGTCAATGGGTAAAATTCTGGCATATTCCGGCGTTATGCAAGGTATGGAAGTTTCATGGATGCCATCATATGGGCCAGAGATGCGGGGCGGTACAGCCAACGTTACTGTGATTCTGAGCGATAACCGAATCAGTTCCCCCATTTTGCGTAAATATGACACCGCCATCATTCTTAACCAGCAGTCAATGGATAAGTTTGAGCAGACGGTTAAACCGGGTGGTTTATTGGTATACGATGGAAATGGAATCACACGTCATCCCGAGCGCGATGACATCAATATCTACAGGGTTGATGCAGCAGAGGAGGCATCTAAAATGCAAAGTGCAAAAACTTTTAACATGATTGTGTTAGGAGGATATTTGAAAATCAATCCGGTGGTTACGATGGAGAATGTCATGAACGGCCTAAAGAAATCACTTCCTGAGCGTCATCACCATCTTTTACCGCTAAATGAAGCAGCCATAAAACGTGGTACTGAAATAGTGAAGGAGATAGCAACAGTTTAGAATAAAAACATAAAAACTTAATTAAACAGCGACCTGAGAGTCGCTGTTTTTATATTGATTTGCTATATCCACTGAAGAATCTGTCAAATTTTTCTCCCAGTTCCTCTTCAAATTTATTCATTGCACGCTTTCCCGTGCAATGACCTGTAATCAGCAAGGTATCAGGATATGTTGAATGAAGGACATTGATCATGGTTGAAAGTTCCTCCTCATTTTCATATAATGCGGAATTGCTGTCGATGAGGTGAGTGCCACCGATAAAGAGCGCAATGGTTTTGTTTTTCCAGTAACTTGAGACTGCATTAATTGTGTTGAGCAATCCGTTATGGGTACAAGCTGAAAAAACCAAAACCTGATGATTCTGTTTTAATGTCAGCGCAATTTCGTGGTTGAAATTATCAGGAATAAGTCGGTTATTGATCTCTGTTAACAGATGACGGTTTCCTTTTGGTAAAGGATATATCTGGTTAAAACTGTTAATCAATGCAATGTTTTCGTTGATTAATCCATTTTGACCTATGAATTCAAACCTGTTTTTGAACTTGTTAAACAACGAATGATCGGTGGAGATGTCCTTTGGATCGCTCAATTTGGTTGAGTAGAATGACTGATTTTTAATTCTTTCGGAAAGAAATACAACAGCTTTTTTATTGATCTCCAGAAACGCTCCCAAACCTCCGGTGTGGTCGCGATGTCCGTGCGACAGAACCAGGTAATCCACATCCCTGATGTCAATCCCCAATTTTTTCGCATTAGCTATAAAGGCATCGGAGTTTCCGGTGTCGTATAGAATTTTTGTTTTTCCAGACTCAATAAAGATGCTCAAACCATGTTCAGTCAGAAGGTCTGTTTCAGGGTTTGGGTTGTTGTCGATGAGAATGGTGAACCTCATGTCTTAATAATTTATGCTTTCGGTAAGCATAAATTTACTGATTTAAGCATAGATGGTCAAAATTTATTATTGATTTAAAGTCATCAAATACTAATTAGTCCATTGGACTTTTACTAAAAAATCAGTGTCCATCTCACATAAGGAATGGGGAAGGGAAATAGGCTCAACTGCTTTAAGTTGCGCTGTGCAGAACCCGGTTCGGAGTTTGAATCGGATGCAAAGTATAGGAGGAAAGGGTTTTGACGACCATAAAGATTAATCACACCCAGACTCCATATTCTTTCGGTTCGGTCTCTCTGTTTGGAGAAATTGAAACCTACATCCATTCTGTGAAAAGGGGGCATTCTGTATTGATTTAGAGAAACGGCATCTTCTGAAAAACCACTGCCTGGCGATTCATCCAAAAATGGAAAATCGGGTGCAAAGTATTTCTCCGAAGGGAGGGTAATGGGGGTTCCACTACCAAATTGCCAATTCAGGTTGCCATCAATTCGTTCATTAAACTGATATTTTAGGTTCAGGTTGATGTCATGTCGACGGTCAAATCTGGCAGGGAAGGATCTGCCATTGTTGATCTCTGAAAACTGGTTTGTGGTTTTTGCCAAAGTATAACTTAACCATCCGGTGAAATCACCGTTGTTTTTTCGCAGAATCATCTCCAGACCGTAGGACTCTCCATCTCCTCCAGTAAGCTTATCTTCCCATTCGGTGCTGTAATCGAAAAATCCGGTGCTTTCTTTGTAATGTAGGAGGTTTTTCATTTGTTTGTAGTAAATATCGGCCGATATGGAGTAGTTCTGATTAAAACCTGACTTCCAGTCGGTACCCAGCGAAGCCTGTCTGCTATACATTGGGGGAATGGTTTCGGTAACCGGCAGCCATAAATCGGTTGGCAGCGCCACATTGGAAGAACTTACCAAATGAATAAACTGCGACATGTGAGAATACGCGGTGCGCATGTTCCACATGGGCGACAATTCGTAATTTAATGATATTCTGGGTTCCAGTGAGTGATAAAACTTATCGTCTCCATTAAAAAGCACATATCTTGCACCTGCATTTACTCTGAGTTTACGCATCAGCGTAAACTCGTCTTCCAGATAAAAATGGTATTCACCTCCGGTGAGTCTGATATCTCCTAAAGTTGTATCCATCGACTGAGAAGTACCCGGACTTCGTTGAACCACATCCACACCCGGGTTGAATTCATGCTGGATGGCATTCAATCCAAATTTCACCTGATGGTTGTTTGCAGGGTAGTAGTCGAAATCGACCTTAACACTGTAATCTCTTATTCCGCTGATATATCTTTGCTCGTAACTATCCCAATTATTGTTGATTTCATGATTACGTTGTACACCTATAAAAAAACGGTAATCTGAAAAAGTGGCTGTAAGGTTTCCAAACAGTCGTTGATTGAACACGTGGTTCCATCTCAATGCAGTTACTACGTTTCCCCAACCGGCATTGTTTTCGTCGTTTATGGTGGTTCTCAACTGTTCACCATTAGGTGAACCATTGTTTAAGGTAAGGTCAACAAAATTATATGTTGTCATATATTTATCACGTCCCCAATAAGCACTGAGGTAAAGGCGGTTTTTATCGTTTATAATGTGATTGTATTTGGCGTTTAGATCGAAAAAATAGTAGTTGGTGGTTTCTTCCTGTCCACGCTGAGCCAACGCGGCAATGGCATCCATATAGGTTCTTCTGAATGAGATGGCAAACCCCGACCGGTCTTTTTGAACCGGTCCATTGAGGGAAACGCCTGAAGATAACAGTCCAACATTGATATTCCCTCCAACCCTTTCATTGTTTCCTTCCAGCATTCTGATGTCTATTACCGACGATATTCTTCCGCCATAGCGAGCCGGAAAACCACTTTTAAGTACAGAAACGTGTTTAACGGCATCGGCGTTAAACACTGAGAAAAAACCAAGCAGATGTCCTATGTTGTATATGGGAACATCATCCAGCAATATTAAATTTTGATCGGGACCTCCACCTCTCACGTACAAGCCACTGAAACCTTCACTTCCACCCTGAATGCCTGGAAGCATTTGAATGTTCTTAACAATATCGGTTTCTCCTAAAAGAGCAGGCGTTTGTTTTATTTCGTGAATAGGAATCAGAATGTTTCCCATTCTGGATGCGTTTAACTGTGCGTAGGATAGTTGTCCAACCACATCAATTTCTCCAAGCAGGAGGTGGGGTTGAAGATTAAAAACAATGACTGTGTCATTGTTTAGCTCCAGGGTTTTTGATTCTGTTTGGTAACCAACGTACGATGCATTCAGGGTATGTTTCCCCGGAATTAGAGTGATGCTGAAAAAACCATAATTATTACTGACAGTTCCCTTGAAATCAGTGGGAGTATATATGTTGGCTGCCGGTAACGTTTCCATGCTTCCGGCTTCTCGGACAAAGCCGCTGATGGTATGTTTTATCTCTCTCTTTGGCGGAGGTGTCAGAATCAGCCTGTTTGAACGAATTGTATAGGAGAACTGAACGTCCTTAAACAGATGGCTGACGTGCTGAAGCAGTGTTTTTTCCTGGCTGGAAAGCTGGCTGCGCTCAGGAATTGGTAGTCGTGAACTGTAGCTGATGACCCATCCCGAATTCTCTTCCAGTATCCGAATCAGGTCGGGAGTGCTGCCGCTGACAGGTTCTATTTGAATACGGGGGGTAACATCGGTTTGTGCCAATAAAAATTGCGAGGTTGTTCCGGATAAGAGAACAACCCCGTATATGATTCGAGTGATTATTTGAATTAATAAGAGCCTGGAAGGGATCATTTAAATAAGCATTGAATGATCCCATAAAATTAATCAGAGATTACTAAAACTCCGTTATGAAGTGCAAACTTTTTTTGAAAATGTAATGATAATTCTTCAGTTATGTCTTGAAGAGACTGCTCCTGAAAACGGGTGGTTACTTTAATATTTGTGGTATCTTTTATGCTGAATCTTTCTATTTCCGGGAAATGATCTTTAAGAGTTTTTGCTATTTCGTAAAGAGTGGCATTATCAAATTCCAGTGACCCGGTTTTCCAACTCAGGAAATTATTATCAGATATGAGCGATTTTTGAATCAGCCTTTGTCCGGCCAAGGCTCTTTCTCCCTGCTTTACATCAAGACTGCCGGTTGGATTGTATATGGTTACACCTCCTTTGGTGACATTGAGCTCAACAACGCCGTTTTCGTGGGTTGCATCCAGGTGAAATGCGGTACCGGTTACATGAACCTGTACGATTCCGGTCTCAACTTTAAATGGGCGGTCTTTGTCCGGTTGGATTTCAAAGTAGCCTTCACCGGTCAGTGCCACGGTTCTTTGGTCAGGCTTAAATGAGTTCAGAAACTTAAGGGAAGAGTTTCTGTTAAGAAACACGATGCTTTGATCGGGCAATACTATCGAGTCGGACGATGCTCCTGTTTCAAATACAACCCATCTTCCATATCCGGGTACATTCCAGTACACCCATAATCCTGCGGATACTGATATCACCAATGTAATTACAGCGGCAACTCTTATGAAAAACGAAAGAGCTCCCGATTTCTTTTTTGCGAAACCAATACGCTGGCGGATGGCTTGCCAATCTTGTTCGGGATTGAAACAGGGTTTTGCAGCCTGCTCCCAAACAAACCGGGTTTCGTTAAAAAGCTGAATAAATTCCCGGTCATTTTCTAGCAAGGATTCAATTGTGATCATCTCTTCGGGTGACGCATCACCACATAGGTATCTCACAATCAACTCTTCCTGGTTGTTGATATTAGAAGTCATATGATTATTATACAATTTGTTCCGGTTTAGGTATTACTTAATGCCAATGTTATTAACGAAACTGAATGACATTGAATAAATTTGGTGTTTCGGGTACAGGTTCCTGCAATGATTTTTCCGAAGCATTGGCTGCTTTGGATACCGTTGCTTCATGCTCTGCTGTTTGCATTGTTTTAGCTGTCTCTTCGGCTTGAGCCGTTCCAAACATGTCTGCTATTAGTTGCAACAAAAATTCCATCTCTCTTGGGTTTTAATGGTTACAATTATTTGGTTTTTCTATTGATTAAGGCCTGATCAAACAAAATGATTTTGGCTTATAGACGGATAACGTCCATAAATGCTTAATCACTCATATGACAAACGAGCCTCCTCATACACGTATAAAAAATGTTATTTTTTTATTTATTGAATAGAAGTTGAATGATATTCGTGTTTAGAACAAGATGTACCGGGCTCTTTAAAAAATAGGATGTAACACAGCATCAGATCAGCATCAGAGATGGCTGTAACAGGCAAAATAAAACAGCCAATATCGGCGGCAACATCTGGCTTTTCATTAACTCTTCCCGCAGCTTTTTTAGTGCTTTACTGATTTGCGTTTCTACAGTTCTTTTGGATATGTCAAGCTGGTCGGCAATATCCTGATTGGAGTGTCCCTCAAAGCGACTCATTTTGAATATTCTCTGACACTGATCGGGAAGACTGCTGATGGTGTTGTTGATTTTCTCTTCCAGTTCAGTATATTCCAGATTTTCTGATGGCTCAATAAAATGGTTTGATCTGCTCAGAATATTTTGATGGTGCTCATGGATAATTTTGTCCCGTTTTACAATGTTTAAGCACCTGTTTTTAACGGTTTGATAAAGGTGTGCTTTCAGACTTGTATGAATGTTTAATTCTGATCTTTTATCAAAGATCATCACGAATACATCCTGCACCACATTGCGGGACTGGTCATCGTCGTTCAGGATGCGGTTGGCAAATATAACCAGTTGTTTGTAGTAAAGATCGAACAGTCTGCGGTAAAAGGACTCTTCTCCACGCATCAACCCATTTAGCAAAAAGGTCTCTTCTTTTGTTTGGCCGTTCGTACTCATAAAATGTTCTATCCTGGTTTCTTTGGGATGATGATTCTATATCTCTAACATGAATGCTTCTGATATGGTTTTACAAAAATAGATGATTTTGTTTATTTATGATGAGAATTTCGCTAAAACGACGAATTTATAGGAGGAACTGTAATTTATAGGGGATGGGAATTATTTTATACTAACATTAAAATGTTTTGCTGGCGCAAAGATTTGTAATTGAATACGAAAACAGATGTGTTAATATCTTATGATGAAATGTCCCTATTTTTTAAGGAGGTTGAGGTTGTGTCTATTGATAAAAGTTGTTATCTTTGCACTGCTTTTTTAGAAAAGCATCTATATAAGTTCGGGATGTAGCTCAGTCCGGTTAGAGTACTCGTCTGGGGGGCGAGGGGTCGGAAGTTCGAATCTTCTCATCCCGACAAATACAGGTTTAAACAAAACTAAAAGCCTGCAAATCGTATGATTTGCAGGCTTTTCTGTTTTTTGTGATTTAACTCAATTTGATTCATTTACTCGTTACTGTTTTGTTAAGATTTTGCCTTCGTGAATGCTTCGTATTTCAAAATAAATGAGAACTAAAATGTGAACTAGTTTTTCGAGTGAACCAAATTATCTCAAACAATCAAAAATTGAATGGTTATGAAACGAGCCATGATAAAACCTTCTCACGCAGGAGAATCGAAGATCGGCGTAACCAATGACTATGATGGCGAGTTCCATCCCGAGTACTCGGAAGTAACTAAAAAAAAATTATAAACAGATGAAAACAATTCACACCTTCGGAATTAGGTTTATTGTTCGATATTTGGTTTTATGAGTAAATTCGATTGAGACAACGGCTACTGGCATCAGCGGTTCTAAATGTGCCATCTATATCGGTTTTATTGTGCCAGATTGAATATTCCGGAGCATATTGACCCCCTATGTTTAATAGATTTGTAAATTTATGCACAGCATTTTCAAATCTGTAAGACGATTCTTCATCGGGCAAACTTTGTCTTGTTCAATGATAATGATCAATAATTTCACTACTCGTTATTTTTAAAAAACATCAATTTTTTTTATCTTTATGCTAAATAATTGAATTAAAACAATAATAATAATGAGAACTGAAATCCTGACCTTATTATGCTTATGCGTGATTATTGCATCGAGCTGCTCAAGCCAGAAAGAGACCGACATCGCAAACAACCAAACTATCATCAGTGGTAAGGTTTACAACAGGGATGTGTATCCCAATACTGAAAGTTTGACTGTACATCTAACAGATTTCCGCAACTTCAGAAGTGTCTTCAACAGTCCAATCAATGAAGATGGTTCCTTTCATCTTACTTTTAATTTGTACTCACCGCAGGACATCGGTTTTAATCCAGTGGGGAATAGAATGATTCTGCATCCCGGAGACAGTCTTTTTGTTGAGATTGACTTCAGAGACATTGGCAATTTTCGCTATTCCGGTGATCGTGCTGAAACCAATCTTGCATTGCAAAAATATTTAAGTAGCAATACAGGTGCTTTCACTTTCGAATTTTTTAGTTCCCAGTCTTCTGGATTAGAAGAGAGAAGAAGACACTGCGACAGCATTCGCGTTGATGCTTTGGAGAAAAGACGAGTGTTTATTGAAAGAGAAAATCCTCCAGCAGATTTCAAGCAGTGGTCACTGGATTACATAAACATCCAGTATTATCGGGCCATGTTATCAAATTTGTCTCTTGATGCCATCCTGGATGAGGGATTTATAAATTGGTTTAATACGATTCAAATTGGTGATCTATATGTAGACCGCAAAGGTTCTGCCAACAGGATAGTTAATTCAGGAATTTTTCATTTAGCAAATAGTTATGAACGTATTCTTGTCAGAATGCTGGTAAATAGTCTACCTGAAGGGGGAGTGCTCTCGCATGAGGATGTTTTTGAAGTTTTATTAGAAAAAGAAGATGGAATATTTAAGGAATTGCTTATTGGCAATGTGTTCCATAATATATTTCGAAGTTTTAATCTTACCCAATTCAATGATTATAAACATATTTTTGAGAAAAACATCAATGAATCTTTTATAAAACAGCCCTTATTGGAGTTCTACCAAATTGTAAAGAATCCAGAACTTACAAAAGCTATTTCAGACCCAATATTCTCTAACATGGGAAGTGAAGGTCGTTCGTTAATGGAATCCATTATTGCTGAAAACAGAGGGAAAGTTCTGTTTGTTGATTTGTGGGCAACCTGGTGCAAGCCCTGCATTATGGGTATGGAAGCTATGAAAGATGTTATGCCACTATACGAAGATGAAGAGATCGAGTTCATCTACCTTTGTATCAGATCAACGGAGGAGAATTGGGCTGGTTTTCTTGCCGAAAATGATATTGGGGGGAGACACTATTTTGCAAACCAAGAACAGAGCACGGATATTTCAATTGCTTTGGGTGTAAATGCGATTCCTCATTATTTTGTGATAGGTAAGGAAGGTTATATTGTTAAGCAGCGCAGTTTTGGTTTTTTCCATTCAAAAGATTTAATCACCCGTCTACTGGATTCATCACCAAGTAAACTCTAACCATAAATCAGAAATAATGAAGAGGAATGTTTCACTGTTGCTGTTTCTTGTTATTGCAGTAACTAATTTGATCTCGCAGAGAGAATCCAGATTGGAGAATATGCATTTCATACCGGAAGGTAAAATGGATGACGATCCCAATATGGTGGTAAGCTTTCCATCATTTTGGATAAGTGATCAGATCACCAATAAAGAATTCCAGGAGTTTTGGCAATATGCTAAAAACAGACCCAACGATGAGTTGTCCTGGGCTGAATTAACACACGCACCAGGTGATCCCTATTCTTCCCAACCTGTAGTTAGGAGCATCTTATTCTCTGAACTTTTAAAAGAAATCCCAGATTCAACCAACTGGCCGGTAGTGAATTATTTTGGAAGTGATCAATATGCTGATAAGCCAGTTATTGGAGTCTCCGAAAAACTGGCTGCTTATTATTGTATCTGGAAGACCACTAAAGTTTATGACAACCTTAACGAACATGAAAGAGATCCGATTTATCCATACATCGTTGCACCGGACCTGAAAATTCGATACGCTCAAATTTGTAGACCGGAATTATTTTCTGAAGATGAAGTTGGTTTCAGAATTGTGATACATCAATAATTTTGTAAGCGGCATGACAAAAATTGGACAGCACTCCATAATCGGCAAGCATTAAAATACTTAGCTAAAGAATATTTCGTGCTGAAGAGAAAATAGAGAAAAAAACAATAAAAATTTCGTTAGTTTTTTTTGTATTTATAAAATTACCCATTATATTTGTAGTGGGTTAGGGTTAAGGTTAAAGGGCACGTCGGAACGTCGGCGGGCCCTTTTCATTTTTATATAAACCAGATAATCAATGACTCTACTTTCAAATAAGTTTCCACTGCTTATATTTTTATTCCTCTTACCATATGCCATGTATGGTCAATTGGTGGAGATTGATGGAATCCCCAGAGATACCTCCTTTAACTTAATCAGCGAATTCAAAAAACAACAAATAAATTATCCTGATATATCTCTTGCTCAAAAGGGCGATACATCTGCTTTGACCATACATCATGATATCACTTATCTTCAATTGGAAAATCGTTCTCTCAAACTGGACATCATCTATTTATCCCATCTGGAAAAATCAAAATTACCCACTGTACTTTTAATTCATGGGGGAGGATGGAGAAGCGGTGATAAATCTATGGAACATTCTATGGCCATGGAGTTGGCAAGAAGGGGCTATGTTTCCATCTGTTTAGAATACCGACTTTCACCTGAAGCATTTTACCCGGCGGCTGTTGAAGATGTAATTACCGCTGTCCGTTGGGTCAGAGCCAACGCCTGCTCTTATCCTATTGATCGACAAAAACTCGTGTTATACGGCACCTCGGCCGGAGGACAACTGGCTTCACTCGTGGGAACAATTAATGGAGTCGATTCTGTTTTTAATCCTCCACACCACACAGAAATTGATGCAGTGGTCAATGCTGTTGTAAATGTAGATGGATTATCTGCGTTTATACACCCGGAGTCGGGCGAGGGTCATGATCGGCCAGGAAGACCATCTGCTGCTACCTGGTGGTTTAATTCAACAACAGAAGAGCGGCCCGATTTGCGATACGAAGCATCTCCAATTACCCATGTTAATCCCAACTCTGTTCCCATTCTTTTCATAAATAGTTCCATCCCGCGATTTGGTGCAGGAAGGGATGATATGATTGAAAAGTTAACAGAACATGGAATCTACTCCCAAAAATATGTGCATGAAAATACCATGCACACTTTTTGGCTTTTTCAACCATGGTTTGAGAAAACAGTTGAGTTGACAGATGATTTTCTAAAGAAAGTTTTAACTCCTTTACAAGAATGAACTGCAATAAGCTGCTTTTTTATAACCCTACTTGCGAAATGGCGGTAGTCAACGGTCATCCTTCGTATACACCACCTGCACGACTAAAGAAGTTTGAAGAGGACTTGGAGTCCATTATGATTTGGCTGGGTGCATCTGAAGATGTTTTGTTGACGCGTAATAGGCTGAGTACAGATTTTGTCAGTTGGTTATCCGACTTTGGATTTGAAGTCCCGAAGTGTATGGATGTAGATTCATTGCAGGAAACCATTTTTGCAAAAGAACTCCACCCATGGGGGTGGAGTCCGGCCATTCACAAATTTTTCTCAACGCTTGAAATACAACTTCAGGATTCGTGGAAATCGAATCCTATGAATCATTGGAAATCAGAATACAAGCGATTGCTAAGCAGACTCACCGGAGTTGAACTGATCAAGGAAGCTGTAGTTATCATTGAAAAGGAACGATTTTCGAACGTTTTGATTCCACACGTTCCAGTTATGATGGATTCTCCGGAGTATATCAACCATATAGAAAAAACAAGCACTCTGCCATTGTTGTTAAAAACTCCCTGGAGCGCTTCGGGCAGAGGTTTGTTTAAAATCCGGGATAAGAATGAACAAGCCTGGAAAAATCCCTGGATTCTTGGAAAACTAAAACAGCAGGGCTTTTTATTAGGAGAACCATTTTTACATAAGCTTCAGGATGTTTCATTTCATTTTTGGTGTGATTCAAAAGGGGTTCATTCTCTTGGAACAACTTATTTTTCAACCGATAAAGCCGGACGGTTTTTAGGATGTTACACCCATCTGCCCAAAGATTCCTCCATTCCGGAATCACTGATGAAAGAAGGGGAGAAGGAGGCAGAATCTGTTCTTTTGACTGCTCTTCAAAAAATGAAAATCAATACAAAGTATCGTGGACCCATAGGCGTTGATGGACTGTTTTTCCTTTCTGCCAATGGCAAGATTCTTTTAAACCCTTGTATAGAAGTGAATATGCGTTATTCCATGGGGTTGATAAATCTAAAAATCCGTGAGCGATTAGCTCCCGGTCGAACAGGTAAATGGCAGATAGGTTATTTGAAGGCCAGAGAATGGGATGATTTAGCTGGTTGTTTTTCGGCAAAATCAATGCATGGCATGATTACCGGTGACATACTTCCGTTAAGTGCATCCCCTAAAAATGAAGGCTATATGGCATGGTTTGAAGTGTTTAATTAATATTCAATTCACCTTTTTCAATCATTTTCTTAGCATAATTGTAACCCACTTCAATGATTTTTTCAGATTTATCAAAATCCCAGAAAGAATAGTTTTGCATCTCGGCTGGTTCTATGATGAAATCGCACATTTCTATTGCAGCTTTTACATTTTCCCCAATTCCCAGACTAAACGCCCGCTCGGCTATGCTTGTAATTCCATCGAATTTATCCATGGGGCCAATATAGTTTACATGGACACCTATGAGGGTTTTACATTTTTCTCTGATGGCATCAGCCGGAAGGTTATCGTAAAGTCCTCCGTCGATATATGTGGTATTGTATATCACTTGGGGAGTAAAAATAACAGGTACCGCACACGATGCCAGAACATAGTCAATCAAGGAGCCTTCACTGATGATTTCATTTTTCCCTTCATTGATGTTTGCTACGGCTAAACAGAAAGGCTTTTTAAGCGCTGCAAAGTCGTCTTTCTCAATGTATTTTTTCAACAATTTTCGCAGTTCAGTCATTTGAAAAAGGCCATTTTTATTCCAGGCTGGTCTTACCATTTTAAGAACAGGCTCTTCTTTTACAATACTTTGAATCTCGTTGGGATGATAGCCTGCAGCATATAATACCCCAACCAACGAACCCATACTGGTTCCTGAGATGATTTCCGGAGCAATGTCGTTTTCTGCAAGAGCCTTTAAAACACCGATATGAGCATAGCCCCTTGCGCTTCCTCCACTAAGAGCAATCCCCAAGCCACTAATAGTGTCTATCTTTTTGATGGATTTATTTACTTTTCTTCTTTTTTCAAGAAAATTTTTAAACAATTCTAACATGATTGTCTTTTTTTTGAATGGATATTCAAATTTAAAAAAAAAGGTTGGTTAACTGCTAAAGCAGTAACCAACCTTTTTTCATTGTTCACCAAAAAATATTCTACTATGAGGTCTTATAAATAAGAAGTGCGGAATACGTGTTTATTCCTCCGCTTGAATGCGCAGCATACTCTAAATCTATTACTTGCTCCGGACGGATATTGTTCTCGGTTAAAAACGCATTCATTTGAGAGTCCAACGACTCATCGTAATCATCAAGTCCAGTGTACTGGAAATGTTTTGTCAGTACTTTATCCATTCTGCTTCTTTTTTAAGTATGATGGGAAAAACTTGTTATTATATAATTTACTATACGCAAGAAGCAGCCATAGGATACATAAAAATGTATATTTTTATCAAAGAAATATGACCGTTGGTCATAACCGTCTATGCTACATGTTTTAGTATGGCAAGTAAATGATCCCAGAACTTTTGAACCGTTTCAATATGGAGCCTTTCGTCGGGAGAATGAGCACTTTTAATGGTGGGGCCAATGGAGATCATATCCAACCCAGGGTACTTTTGCAAAAACAATCCACATTCCAGTCCTGCATGGATGGCCTTCACCTGGGGCTCCGTTTTGAACAGCATTTTGTAAGTTTCAACAGCTGTTTTCAGGATTTTAGAATCGGGATTGGGATTCCAACCGGGATAGCCGTCCGATTGTTTCGTTGTTGCACCCCCCAGTTTAAATACGGTATTAACCATGTTGGCGATGTCTTTTATTCCGCTGTCGAGTGCACTCCTTTGACTGGTGTTAATAACCAATTGCTGTTTTTCTGTTTTAATTGATGCCAGATTGGTTGAAGTTTCAACCAACCCCGGGACGTTGCTGCTCATGGCAATCACTCCGTGCGGTATGGCATAGATGGTGTTTACCAATCGATTGTGAAAATCCTTGGTAAAGATTTTTTTCGGAAGACTGATTGACTCCAGATGTAAATTTATATGGGGTTCAGTTTTTCCAATTTCTTCCTGTAAATCTGCTATGAAACAGTTTATAAGAACCCTTACCTCTTCCTTGTATTTCCATGGCACGATACCAGTGGCTGTGGCTTCACGGGCTATGGCATTGTGCAAATTGCCTCCTTCTATGGTAGCCAGTTGAAAGTCATATTCACGCGTGGCATCATAAATGTATCGATTCAGAATTTTAATGGCATTTCCCAATCCTTTGTTAATATCATCTCCCGAGTGTCCGCCTTTTAACCCGGAAATTTTTACTTTAAATGCGAAAGCATCTTTAGGAGCAGGTTCAAATTCAGGAGTGAAATATCCGGTGTTACTCATGCCTCCGGCGCATCCGATGAATATTTCTCCTTCATCTTCCGAGTCCAGGTTAATCAAAGTTTTTCCGGTGAACATGTCCGGCTCCAGCTCGAAAGCACCGGTCAGACCTGTCTCTTCATCAACAGTAAACAGGCATTCAATGTGTCCGTGTTCAATCTCTTTTGAAGCCAGAATGGCCAGTTGAGCAGCCATTCCAATCCCATCATCTGCACCAAGTGTGGTGCCTTTGGCTTTAATCCACTCCCCGTCAATGTATGGAATGATGGGGTCGGTCATGAAATTATGTTCTGTATCACTGTTGTTCTCACAAACCATATCAATGTGCGATTGCAGTACAGTGGTGGGATGGTTTTCAAAACCGGGTGTCCCCGGTTTTGAAATCACCATGTTTCCAATGTTATCCTTTTTGAGGTTTAGCCTGTGTTTTTTTGCAAAATCACTGAGGTATTCAATGATTTTTTCTTCTTTTTTTGAAGGTCGGGGTATTTGGCATATTTCATAGAAATATGTCCAGATTTCTGCAGGATTTAATCTCTCAAAAGGATACATTCAATTTCTTTTTAATTAAAATACTAAAGCATATAATACTCCTAATATACCAATGGCTGCAAGTATAAATACAATTTTAGCCGGCATCACACCATTGTTTTCAGCCGTTTTTCCAAAAATTCCGAAAACCAGTGGGTGTACAAGGAATGGCATGGCAAAAACGAAAGCAATCATTCCGGCAGCCTGTTCTCCAAACATTCCCCCCTGTATAGCTGCGAATAATCCAAAATGCGATATGGCAGAGGCATTGGCCATTACAGAGTCATTTAATCCCATTCCTCCAATATTGAGAATTAGCAAACCACCAAACACTGCCACCAACTGCCAGCCCAGAGAAAAGATCATCAATCCGCGAATTTCCTGTTTCTCTCTGCTATTGGCTTTTTTTAAAGTTCTTAATGCCAGCCATGTGAGCAGGATTCCAATGGCAACAATTAAAAGCGTGTAAGGAATCAGCAGTTTTCCTGCTGTAGCACTCGCTGCCAGAATACTGAATACGAAAATATGGCCGATAAAAGGTATGTTTATCATGATGGGTGCTCTCAATTGTGCTTCGTATCCTAAATCCCCGGCCGTACATGCTCCGGTTAATCCCGAGTGAGATAATGAACCGGCCATCCCGGGAGCCAGATTTCTCATGTGGTTGGCATGACCTAATATAATTAGAAGCGTAAGTCCTCCAAACATCCAAACCAACTGACCAAAAAAGCCAAATGAAAGAACCGACGTCATGCCTGTTAATGAAAATGCTTCGGCAATTCGTGAGCCGCCAACCATAAAGTTGGCTGCCAGTACTACCGGAATGCCTGCAAACAGTAGAGAGCGGATGGTAGGGCCAAATTTCCAGCGCGAGAAAAGCATACCAAAAGTAACCGAAAGGATCATGGCAAAGAAAATCTCTGGCAAGGCGATGATTGGCTTAATCCAGGTTGCAATGTAATAGGCAAGCACCAGGATGCTCAAAATCAATCCGGTTTCTATCATTCCCTTTCGAATGTAAACCGGTTTATTGGTGATTTTTGCACGGTAATCAATTAGAATGATGGAACCTACAACACCAATATAACCCAACAATGGGTAAAAATTGTCCAATGGTTCATTGTTGTTGTAACCAATAATTGTTCTCTTGAGGGATTCAACGCCTATCATGATGAAGAATGCCCTAATCAGGAACATGAACTGTGTAAATTTGGTTCCCAGAAACATCTCATCGGTTGATGGTTCAACGATATCAGTATTGTCGATGGGTTGATTTGAAATCAGTTTTCTTATTTCCTGCCCACCTACAAAGAATGATGCACTTAGAGCTGTTATGGTCACTTTGCTGGCAAAATCAATGATGGGGAATTCTCTTAGCCCTGGGGTTCCCATGCCTGTACTCACCATTACGTAGCCCATTATTAATCCAAATACTACAATAATTAGGATGGGGGAGTAGCGTGTTCCTGCTACGAAGGTTCTGGATACCAGAACCATAGAGATAACTAATAGAAAGGTAAGCCAAAACTGGTTCAGAATATGAGCGTTGGCCATTTGGTCGGTAAAATACTCCATCGTTCAGTTGTTAGTTTGAATTGAAAATAATACAGAAAAAGTTAATTGGTAGTCTGCGTGGTTTCAAAAAGGAAGGGTTATATTTATGGTAATGCATTGCATACCATGTTTTACGATGAGGCAAAAATAGTTTTTTTTGGCAAATATTGCCAGATTTGAAGATGTTTAGGACAATAAAATTTTAAACAATTGGCTGTACTCCGAAACTTTTGATAATTGTACTTAATGAAATACATAAATAGTTAGAACCAGTCTGCGGGGGGGATTGACATGAATTTCTTTTAAAGTAGTCAAATTTAAGGACTTCTCCTTTTATTAAGTATTTTGGTAACTCGTGTCCTAAGTACCAGTTAATTATTTGTTTCATGAATGTCGTTTTTAATTGATAAACTTGCATTTGGTCTCCGATTGGGTTAACTTACATTGTTGGAATGATGAATAACATATAGTAAATAGAGAGTCAAGGCAGTTTTATTTGTAAAAGCAACCAAAGTAGGTAAATCTCTAAGAATGTTTATATTGTTCGTAGGTGATTCAGAATGAGTGATTATTTCTATTTCATTTATATTGAAATGACATGTTGTCTGTATTTACGAAATGTTTAGACTTCCCGGAAGGAATTGTTTTTTATAACTTCAGATTATCTTTATCTCAACTTAACTGTTTGGTGAATCATTGTTTTCCCTAAAGGAAAATATTTAATATTCGGCATTGAAAAATTTTCAACATCTGTTTTTCATGTATGAACGAGGAATTTTTTAGTTGCCACCAAAATCTTGTTTTATCACACATCAATTAACAAAGGGAAGATGAACCCCTATATTAGTGATTTATGCGAGTTCCGTTAAAAGCTTTGCTGCGATTCATCTTTCGACAACTGAAACCAATAACTTTAATATAATATTTTTAAATGAAAATTTACATCAAAAATATGGTCTGTATTCGTTGCCAGATGTTAGTTAAGGATGAACTTGAAAAACATGGACTGGCATATTCTGATGTAAAAATTGGTGAGGCAAATATTATAGGAACGGTATCAGAAGAAATTTTGAAGAAGTTAGACATCTCATTGAAAAGGGCGGGACTTGAATTGATGAGCAGCAGGAAAAGAATTCTTGTAGAGAAAATATCCAATGCGATTATTGAATTGGTGCATTACACTGATGAGCAAATTAAAGTAAACCTCTCAGACTTTTTGAGTGAAAAATTAAGTTACGATTACACCTACATGGCCAATCTCTTTACCGAAGAAAAAGGGACTACAATTGAAAAATTTTACCTGAAACACAGAACAGAAAGAGTAAAGGAATTGCTGATGTATGATGAATTAACCCTATCAGAAATAGCCTATAAAATGCATTATAGCAGCGTTGCACATCTGTCAAACCAGTTTAAAAAAATTACAGGTTTAACACCGTCCCACTTCAAAATACTAAAAAATGTAAAACGCAATACACTTGAAAATTTGTAAAAATGTTAATTGAAGCATCCCTAGCCTGTAGTTCATTCATTTTTGATTACGTATTCGAAAACTTCGAAATATCAACGACCGATAAAAAGCATTTTTGTTCATTTTCTATTACCAGACCTTCCATATAAACATGACATAGTGTCTTATTGTCATATCCAAGCCACACCTTGCACGATTCTTTAACATTGCTGGTATATGTTTTTCTGAAAAAGTCATTAAATGCTGGTTTTGATTCATCTAGTATGAAAAGCTTAAAATTGCTGTTAATCAGGCTGAAACGACGTTCTTCAAGCATGTTGGCACCAGTAAAATTTAAATCGCAGATTGACCCATCCGGGTCAAGATAAAAATAACCCATAGGAGAGAAGTCAAACAACATGGTATATTTTTTCAAGGCTTTTTCTGCTGTTTTATATGCCAGTTGCAATTCTTCATTTTGCATTTCCAATTCAATTTGGTGTACTTGCAATTCATGCAAAAGTTTATTTACATCAATTTTGTTAAGTTCACCGTCCTCGCTTTTACGTAACTTGTTCAGCTTTTTCTCAGCCTTTTCTCGCAGCTTTTGGACATCAGTAAAGTCCATCTCTTCATTTATCATACCATTTTATTTTTTTGTGATTGTTATTATTGCAGAAGATAATTCCAGACAATTAAATAACACATTTACCGACCAGGTAGTATTAACTTCCTTGTTTCCTTCTGAAATGACTGTCAGTTTAAAGTCACTGTTTCCTTTCTTAGCGATAAGACGGGTCATTTTTTGTATAACCTGTTTCTGGAACGACTCAGGTATAAATAACTCAATGAAATTTAATCCTGTAACATCTTCGCGCTTTTTCCCAAAAAATGATTCGGCTGCCGAGTTAAACTCCAAAATTTTCCAGCTGGCTGAAATTTTTAGTATAGCCTTCGAAGAAGAATCAATTAGGAGCCGATTTTCCTGGTTTATTTTTAGCAGTTTATCTTCTACCAGTTTCATTTCGGTTATATCTATAAAAGTTATAACTAACCCGTCAATTCGATCGTCGAAAGTACGGTAAGGCATTATCCGGATGGAGAACCACCTGCCATCCTTCGTTGGAATCTGTTTTTCAATGAATATGAGTGTTCTCAAAACTTCGAGAGCATCATCTGGCAGTTCCGGGTATATGAGTTGTGAAACCTGATCGGTAAATGGCCTTCCGATGTCGCTTTTAATGAGCTTAAATATTTTTGTAGCCTGATTAGTATAACGGCGTATATTCAGCTCTTTGTCCAGGAACAGAGTTGCAATATCGATGCTGTTCAACAGGTTTTTCATATCGTTGTTAACCCGTGAATAATCATCCACTTTGGCCATTAATTCTGCATTTACCGTTTGAAGTTCTTCATTGAGGCTCTGCATCTCTTCTTTGGAGGTCATTAGTTCTTCATTGGTGGATTGCAATTCCTCATTTGTAGATTGCAGCTCTTCATTTGTGGATTTTAGCTCTTCTTGTGAAGTTTGCATCTCTTCCATGATGTTTTGCATTTCTTCACGGGTATGCTGCAGCTCCTCTTCAAGTTTAGCCTCTCTGGCAGTTGATGGTGTTTTTTTTCCTTGTTTCTTCAGTGGTTTTTCATCAGTAGATTTCGGAATTTCAGTAAAAATAATCATGAGTTTACCATACAATGGTTCCGGCTTATGGATCCACTGAATGGTTACATTTAAAGTTATTGAGCCTCCATTGGTTCCAATAATAACATTATGTAACACCACTGTTTCTTTTTTGGTTGTCGCATTACGAAACGCAATGGCAAAATCACTCTGAAAACCAGGGCGTAACATGGCGAAAATATTCAAATTTGCCTTACCAACAGCAGGCTCGAGATATTTCCCGGTTCGTCCGCTGATGTATAGAATATCACCATTTTCATTAACTAATACCCCTGCTGGAGAAAACTGGCTCAGGAGCAGTTGATCGGCAAGCGTTTGAATGTTCATAAGAGGTTTTTCGGGTGGATTATTTTCAATGCTTCCAATTCTGGGTCGGGTAAACGATGACGGAAAATTCAAAAGAAGTGGGTTGTGACTCACTTCGGAACGTTTAAATATTTTAAGGTTGCTATTCACGAGAGAAAAAAGATGACTTTGCAAACCAAGGGTTTCAGAGGTGCCAAGCACAAGAATACCATTCTGGTTTAAGCTGTAGTAGAATAAGCCAAGCAGTTTTCTCTGCAGTTCAGGGTCTAAATATATTAACAGATTCCGACACGAAATAAAATCAATATTGGTAAACGGTGGATGCATTATAATATTATGTTGCGCAAAAACTATCATCTCCCTAATTTCTGAGCTAATACGATATCCTTCTTCGGTTTTAATGAAGAATCGGTTCAGTCGTTTGGGAGAGACATCGGAGGAAATATTTTCAGGGAACAATCCTTTCCTTGCATAATTTATTGCATCGTTATCAATATCAGAAGCAAAGATCTGCAATGACAACCCTGTGGCCGGGTATAGATTTTCCTGTATTTCTTTAAAGATGATGGCGAGAGAATAGGCTTCCTCTCCTGTTGAACACCCGGGAATCCAGGCTCTCAATTGAGTATTTGGTTTTAGGTTTTTAATCAGTGTCGGGATCTCTTTTTCTTTGAGCTTTTCCCAAACAGCGGAATCTCTGAAGAAATTAGTTACCCCAATCATTAGTTCTTTGAAAAGGATATTTATTTCCTCCGGGTTTTCCTGCATAAAATGAACGTATGCAGTAATACTATCAATTTTATGTATGCCCATTCTTCTTTCTATTCGTCGATATACCGTGTTCTTTTTGTAGAGAGAAAAATCATTCCCGGTATGTGTTCGCAATAGAATAATTATTTTTTCAAAGGCACTTTTATCTTTTACTTCAACATTTGAATTCGTCTTAGTTACAGGAATGTGCTTAAGGTAATCTATCAGTCCGGAAGGGAGTTCTTCAGGTGGAGCAATAATATCGACCAATCCTGAGTAAATAGCATTGCGTGGCATGCTGTCAAATTTTGCAGTTTCAGGATCTTGCACCAATACGATTCCATTTTTTTCTTTAACTGCTTTAATGCCAATGCTTCCATCTGAACCCATCCCTGAGAGGATGATTCCAATTGCATATTCATTTTGATCATCGGCCAGTGAGCGTAGAAAAAAATCAATAGGAAGTCGAAGCCCTCTGGCTTCGACAGGCTCAAAAAGGTGAAGAACTCCTTTTAAAATGGAGATGCTTTTGTTTGGAGGGATTACATATACACAGTCGGGTTTAACCTTTGTAAGGTCTTGCACCTGAGAAACCTGCATTTTAGAAATTCTCTGCAATAGTTCCGGAAGCATCCCTTTTTGTGTGGGATCCAAATGTTGAACAACGACAAAAGCCATTCCACTTTTTTCAGGAACATTTTTCAAAAACAACTCTAAGGCTTCCAGTCCCCCGGCTGAAGCACCGATTCCTACTATTGGAAATTTAGCGGATTGTATATCAGGAGTCTTTGATTTATTAGTCTGTTTTGTCTTTTTTGGTCTCAATTATTCGAATTTTATATATAGCATTTCATTATTACTTTAAGCTCGCCTTCTCACCTATCCATAATAATATCAGTCAATCACTCTTTTAGCAATTTATTACAACATAAGGTACCAAATTTCGCATTAATAATTAACAAATATGCTCTAATTAATATATTTCGAACAAGCACTCTTTCCTTTTATTGTTTAAATGTTGAATTTATGAAGCCTGATAAGTATTTGTGTTATATGATTACTATAATTTTTTACAATATTCCCACTTTTTATTTTATTCAATCCTGAAATGTATTTTCTACTACTTAATAAATCAACGGTTATTGTGATTTGTCTTTTTACTATTTATCATCTAATCTTATTTAGATAATGAATTCTTATCCCTGAAAAACTTTAATGAATGACTATGAACCTTGTTAGTAGTTGCAAATGTGTGAATGATGTAACAGTAATGAGTAAATGTGTAACATTTACTAACTAAAATGAGCCGAACTTTATTCTAAATAGTTAACCAATATTAATACGATTATTATGAACAAGTTTAGAATGAGTTTCCTCGTTATTTTAAGTGCAGTTTTCATCTTTGGAGGCTGTTCTTCGTGGAATAGAACACAGAAGGGAGCGGCAGTTGGAACTGCAGCTGGTGGAACAGCAGGAGCGGTAATAGGCAGAGCATCAGGGAATACAGCGCTTGGTGCAATTATTGGCGCAGCCGCTGGTGGTGCTACAGGTGCGGTCATTGGCCGACAAATGGACAAACAGGCTGAAGAGATTGCGAAGACGGTTCCCGATGCAAAAGTTGAGCGGGTAGGTGAAGGTATTGTTGTGGAATTCAGCAGCAATATTTTATTTGGTTTTGATGAATCAAACCTGTCGAATGACGCTAAAAGGAATCTGGATAACCTGGTTGTAATATTAAATAACTATCCCGATACCGACATTGAAGTTCAGGGTCATACGGATAGTAGCGGAAGTGAGTCATATAACCAAACCTTATCAGAACAAAGAGCCAGAACCGTTTCCAGTTACCTATCGGGAAAAGGAATCGCCTATAGTCGTTTAAACATAAAAGGATTTGGAGAGTTAGCACCCAAATATGAAAATGAATCAGCAGCAGGTCGTACGCAAAATCGTCGGGTTGAATTTTTGATTACGGCTAATGAAAAAATGAAAGCCGAAGCTGAAAAACAAGCATCGAATTAATTTGTTGTTGACATTTTTATGGATGACAATAAGTTAAATTAAAAACCTTACGTGTTTCATCAATAATTTCATCAGATTTAATTTATACACAATGAATACAAAACTTTTTTCTTTAATTATACTATTATCACTTTTAGTACCAATTGCAGCAATTTCCCAGCAGGCTGCAGAGTCAAGAACATCCATAGGAATTCTCGGGGGTATTAACTTTCAGAATCTGAACGGTAAGGATATAGGCGGTAGTTCGCTCGAAAATGATATGCTTATTGGTTTTCATGCAGGACTGAATGCTCAAATGCCCCTTGCTCCTGAGTTTTATTTTCAGCCGGGATTAATATTCAGTACAAAAGGTGCAAAGAACTCTGAGGGTGTTATTTCATCCACATACAAGCTGTCGTACATCGAACTGCCGTTGAACCTTGTTTATAAAGCGATGGTTGGAAATGGTTATTTTTTCCTTGGATTTGGGCCTTACGTAGCTTATGGAGTTGGGGGTAAAGCCACGTACGAAGGTGGTCCTGCATCATTTGATGCAGATATTGAATTTAAAAACAAGGTGAACGCCGATGACCCATTAACTACTGTTTATGTAAAACCATTTGATGCAGGGGCAAACCTCTTTTTTGGTTACGAGCTGCAGTCAGGATTATTTTTGCAACTGAACACTCAACTGGGTTTGCTGAATATCAGTCCGGAAGATAACCGAATTACCGGTGATGACCAATCGACACTTAAAAATACTGGTTTCGGAATGTCACTTGGATACCGTCTATAGAATATTAAGCGCTTGTTTAGAGGTATAATGTTATGGACTTTTAAGATATTTAGTTTCGATGCATTCGGGAGATTGGTCGTTAAGTTTTTAGCCGAGAAGTAAACAAAAGAGCACAAAGACGAATATGTACTACCACATATTCGTCTTTGTGCTCTTTTAGAAATACATATTGAGCATTGTTGTTTCCCTTTTTAACTTATCAGAAAATCGTTTATATTCTACCGAAATGTAATCACTCCCGGCTTTCCAATCTCAAAATCACGGATTCCGAAATCAATGGTTTGAAAAGAGTTTGCTTTAAAGATATTGTTTCCTATACCGGCGATTACCGGATAATACGAAATAGATAATTGAAAAGCATTTAAAACAAGGTTATCATTTTTTATTAAAACACCCAGTCCAATTTGCGAATACAATCTGCTGTTACGAAATCCCTTTGCTGTATCTCCAAGCATACCCAGCGAAAAATTAAAATAGGGGCCAAAATGAAACCCGATGAAATTCCAGGGGGCGTATGATTGTGTTTGCGACGTAAACAACAAACGACTGGTGCCCGATAATTCAGGGCTGTTAAAGCCTCTCAACCCATATTCATGGTTAATGGTTAAGCTGTCGTAATCGGTGCGGTGAAAACCAAGAACTAATTGAGGCTTAACAAACTGTCTGAATTTCCATTGTCCTGCTTCAATCAATTTTGTAAAATAATTTGCCTCCACCAGAAAAACTCCATCCTCAGTATTATCTGATCTGAGAAATGTTCCGTATTCAATATTAGAACTGATATATCCCCAGGAATAATAGTTTCCTGAAGAGAACCGAGCTCCGATATAAAAACGGTCAAAACCGTTTTTATGTTGATAGCCTCCGGTGAGAGCAATTACTTTTCCTATGGGGACATCTTCCGATACTCCAAATTTGAAAATGTACCTGTCTTTTAGATACAAGCGGGTGGATATTCCTACACTTGAAAGATAGAGGTTTTCATTCCTGTAAAACTGTAAGGTATCTATTTTTTCGGGAGGCTGTTCGATAAAACGGATGCGCTTAAAGCGCATGGAAGAGATGAATCTGGTGGTTCGACTATATTCAGATGTCCCTCTCAAAACAGGAACAGAATTTCCGATCCAAAAATCCTGTAAATTGTACTTGTAGGGGATAAAATTGTCGGACCAGATGGGATTCTTAAGATGGTGTTGCGAGAAATTTGTCCCGCCTGCCCACTTTGATAAAGGTGAAAAAAACGGACGTTCGAAATCAATACTTTTGATAAAAATGCCATATTCATCAGTACCGTATTCAAGAGTAGAATTAATGTAAGTATTGCTGATGTTTGGGATGAAATATTTTATTCGGTAAGCAATATCTCCGGTTGTTCGGTTCACAATTATCCCATTTTGAAGCCTGTGCCCGAGTCCCAAAAGGTTGTTTTCACGCAGACTAAGGGTTAGGCGTAAAGCAGACCGGGAGGCTCCGGGGAGAAGGCTCCAGCTATCGAGTTCGCGAATGTAGATATCAACTGAGTCAACAGATCCAGGTACTTCCAGTGTGTAAAAAGAGACATCCGTGACATAGTTCATGCTTCGAACCAACCGCTCTGATTCTTTTATTCGCAAAGAATCATAGAGCTGGTTTTCACGTACCAATAACAAATTTCGAATGGTATTGGGTTTGGTTTTTATATGATATCTGTTTCCTGCTTTGGTTAATAAATTCAGCGACCCCGTAATGGTGTCGCCAATTGAATTGCCAAACGGGTCTAAGGTAATAATATTAATATGTCTGATGATTTTTCCTTCAAAAGTACTGTATGGTTTTTGTTTCAGTTGTTTGTTCACCTTTTCCTGAGCTGGAATTGATGACACCGGTTTAAAAAATAACCGGAACATAAATTTAGTAAATCCACTGCGGTCTGAATAAGTTTCAATGTTCTCATAAAGAAGAGTTGAGTCTCTTTGGACTGGTGCATCCTGTGCTAAAGCAAATTCAATTGCCAAAAGAAAAATACCAAAACACAATACCACACGTTTCATCCCTAATAGTTCGTTAAAAGGAAGCTAATATCATCAATTATCAACCTAACCCTATCTCAATTATTTTCTTGCGTCTCTTCCTCTAACCGCAACCGTTCTTTTTCCCTTGCTTGTCGCCTGAAATACCTCCGAAAAAGGAAATTATGTTTTAGAGCTTCCATGTTTTCGTTGAGTCCAATGCTGCTCTCTTTGATGTTTTCCATGGTTTCATGGATGTTATTTACAATGGTTGTATCACGAATCAACATTCCAATGGCTCCTTCGCCGCTGTTAATTTTCGTCATAATCTCACCGAGTTCGTTGGAGGCAACTTCAGTTTTTGCAGCGGTTTTAAGTAAGCTTTCCATAAAAGCAAACACATTATCTTGTGTAAGCTCTATGGTTTGATCCAATCCTTCGGAACTCTTTCTTAAGTTTTCGATGGTCATATTAACATTTTCAGCAATAACTGGATCCGATATTAATCTTCCCAACATTCCCTGGCCGTTATTGATATTCGTCATTATTTCGGCAAGCTGATGAGTAACAACCTCGGCACTCTGTGCCGATGTTTTTAAGCTCTTAATTATGTCGTCGGTTTCAACCGGTTCTTGTGATGAGATATGTTGTCCGTCTATAGCCATAGGGGAATTAGTGCTTCCTTGAGAAATGATAATGATACGATCGCCAATTATTCCTTCGGAACCAATATTTGCATGACTGTCTGCCTTTATGAATTCCTGGACGTTTTTTCTAATAAGCATTTCAACCTGTACGGTTGAATCGTTAATGATTTTAATATTGTCCACAATTCCAACGTTTATGCCTGAGAAACGGATATTGTTTCCAACCTGAAGTCCGCTTACATTAAAAAAATTGGTAGTAATTTTAAATACAGGATTAAATAAATTCTGTTGCTTGCCAATTATAAAAATGGCAATTACAAATATGGCTATTCCAACTGTTATAAAAATGCCCAATAGCGCCTTGAAACGTGTTGTTTGATTATCCATACTTATGGTTTTTCTTTGAAAAAAGATTGTATTGTTTCATCTGATGAATTCTCAAATTCATCAATATTTCCTTCCATATATACATCGCCGTCCTTTAGCATTATTATTCTATCGGCTGTTGCACGTGCACATTCAATATCGTGAGTAATGATGATAGATGATGTGTTGTATTTTTTTTGAACATCATTAATTAGAGTGCTGATGCCACTTGAGGTTTCCGGGTCGAGACCCGTGGTTGGCTCGTCGTACAGCATAATCATTGGGTCAACAATTATAGTACGTGCCAGGCTTGCCCGTTTTCGCATTCCTCCAGAAAGTTCTGAAGGCATTTTGTGCAACGTATCGGTTAAACCTACATTTTCTAAAACTTCTTCAATTTTTTCATCCCTTTCCTTTTTAGTCAGTTTCTTTTTTATCCTGATTAAAGGGAATTCCAGATTTTGTTTAATGGTCATTGAATCATATAATGCACCACTTTGAAAAAGGAATCCAATTTTTTGTCTCAACTTTGATAATTCTTTACTTTTTAACTCATTTACATTTTTCCCGAATACCTTAATGGTACCCCTATCAGAGTTAATTAAACGGACAATACATTTAATAAGAACTGATTTTCCGGAGCCTGATTTCCCAAGCACTACCAGATTTTCGCCATTGAATAGGTTTAGCGACAAGTTTTTTAACACCTGAAGGTCATCAAAACCTTTACTTAGGTTATTGATTTCAATAACCAAATTGGAAGTTTCTGAGCTTTTTGCAATATCACCTACTTTATTACTCATTTTTTGCATTTTACTATAACAACATATCGGTTATTTGTACAGCAATCAAGTCAATTATTATCACGAGCAGAGAAGCAATCACAACTGCCGAATTGGCCGCTTTGCCCACGCTTTCGGTTCCCTGTGCCGCGGTATATCCTTTATAGCAACCTACTAAACCAATGGCGGCACCGAAAAAGAACGTTTTTATTACCGCAGGAAAAAAATCCATAAAATCAATGACCCTAAAAGCCTGATGGAAAAACAAAACAAAGGAGACACTGCCTTTGATGTTTATGGCAGCCCAACTTCCTAAAATACCAAGGGCGTCGGCGTACATAACTAAAACAGGAATCATCAATGTGGCAGCCAAAACCCTTGTGACGACCAAAAACCGTATGGGATGAGTGGAGGACACTTCCATGGCATCAATTTGTTCCGATACCTTCATGGAGCCTAATTCAGCTCCTATACCTGAGCCAATTTTTCCTGCACATATTAAAGCGGTAATTACCGGCCCCATTTCCCTAATGATTGAAGCAGCTACCATTCCGGGAAGGAGGGACACTGCACCAAAGTCGGCCAATACTGGCCGCGACTGTATGGTTAGCACTGCCCCCATAATCATTCCCGTCACCGAAATCAGCGGTACTGTTTTGTAACCAATCTGGAAGCATTGTCGGAGGAACTCATTAAATTCAAAATCGAGAGAGAAAGCCTCTTTTAACGTTTGCCAAAAGAATAATGTGAAATCACCTATGGCGGCAAACATTCTATTAGCTTCCTGTTTTTTTTTATACGTTTTTTCGCCAAGCCGCATTATCTGCAATTTGACAAAAATTGCCTTTTTGGTAACTTTTGAAGAGGATCCAAGTTTTTTCACATATTAGAATTAATATATTTACCGGAAGGTTTGTTGTGTCCCGCATAAGTGTTTAACAATCAAGAGTATAAAGAAGAAATGTGGGCTGTATGGGCATTTTGCCCGCCCACATTTCTTAACCAAACCAAACAATCTATCCTAATGAGCATAAATTAATGCCCATAATTCTTGTCATGTTGTTTTCCGATTTAAAAGATCTTTCGACCTTGAATAATCCTCAGAATTATTGCTATTACAGCGATTACCAGTAAAACATGGATAAGTCCACCTGCGCTGTATCCAATAAATCCAATGGCCCATGCAATAATTAGAATTATCGCAATGATATAAAGTAAACTTCCCATAACTCATTTAATTTAAATAATTGTTGAAAAAGACTCTCATATTCAAAGGTATTTCAATTCAGTCCCTTAAACAGTATATAATTATGAGAATTAGTTACATAATTCTCACATTTTTAGGTTTTGTCAATTCAAAAAAAAATCGCTAATCATTATCCTTAATTTATCTCTTTCGATAGGTTTAGAAATATACTCATTGCATCCTGCTTCAATTGACTTCTCTTTGTCTCCAGCTAATGCATAAGCAGTTTGTGCAATTATTATCAAATCCTTATTGAACTCACGAATTTTTTTAGTGGCTTCATAACCGTCCATTTTTGGCATATTTATATCCATCAGTACTAAATCGATATCATTATTTTTGCGACAAAACTCTACCGCTTCAACTCCATTTTTGGCTGTTATTATGTTCCTGCCCAGACCTTCAAGCATCTCGATAATTAGCATCTTTGAAATATTATCATCTTCTACCAATAAAATATTAAGTTTCCGGGTTGCATTTATCATTGTTGTTTCAGACTTAATATCCCGGGCGACATGAATTGTTTCCTTTACCGGAAGGGCTGGTATGGTAAAGTAAAATGTGGCACCTGAAGAATTTCCGTTTTTGTCGGCATTATTTTCCATCCATATTTTTCCTCCCAGCATTTCAACATAAGCTTTAGAAATAGACAACCCCAGGCCTGCCCCCTCGTAAGTACGGAATGATGCTTCGCTGCCTTGTCTGAACCGCTCAAAAATGATTTCTTTTTGGTCTCCCCGAATGCCTGGCCCACTATCTTTTACATAAAATTCAATAAATCCTTCTTTTTTTAAGTATCCAAGCTCAACAAAACCGAACTTTGTAAATTTAATTGCATTTTTAACCAGGTTTGTGAGAATTGCATAGACTTTTTCCCTGTCAGTATTAATATATGCTTCATCTATGCTCAACGCATTATTGAAAGACAGATGAAGATTTTTTTGCTTAGCTTCCAGTTTAAAAAAATGATAGATGTATTCTACCTGTTCGTTTAGATTGGTTTCTGAAATTGAGACCTCAATCTGTTGTGATTCTATTCTTGAAATACTTATGATATCGTTTAGGATATTGAGCATACGAGCACCACTTTCCTCAATGATTTCTATGTAGGTTTGTTGCTCTTCTCCATTAAGATTTATTTTTTTGAGCAATTCTGTAAAGCCCAGGATCCCATTCATGGGCGTCCTGATTTCATGGCTCATATTGGCCAGAAATGAAGATTTTAGTCTTTCACTTTCTTCTGCTTTTTCTTTGGCCTTTATAAGCTCGTGCTCGGTTTTTTTGAGTTTTGTTATATCAATTAGTATTACAAGGCATTTATTATCGATATTGCTGATTATACCATTTGTGAGTATGTATTTTATTGTTCCATCATCGCTTTCCAGTTCAATTTCGCAGGTTGCTTTTAACTTCTTATTAAATATTTTTTGTAAAAAACGATTGTAAGCATCTCTTGTATTAAGTGATACAAAAAATCCTAGATTACTATTTATTAAATGAGAACGTGGCTTTCCAAACATTCCTTCTGCGCTGAAATTTAAATCAATAATATATCCATCCCTGGTTAATGTCAGGTATCCGGAAGGAGCAAAGTCATATAATTCAGTAAATTTCTTCTCCGCTCTCTCTGCTTCTTCCTTGGCCTGTTTTAGCTCTTCATTTTGCATCTCCAACTCTATCTGATGAATTTCAAGCTCATGTATAAGGCTTTTTGCATCAATACTGGAAAAGGTGGTTTCTGATACTTTTTCTTTTGCTAATAGTAACTTTTCGGCACTTTGGCGTAATTTTTTGTGCTTTTTCTCAGTTGCCATTTGTATGTTTTGATTCCTATCTGAAACTTTCGACTTTTTCATTGTATTATATTGTTGGTTCAGAGAAGTTTGAATCACCTCTCTGTATTCATGCTATTCTTTGCTTCGTTAACTTTTAGTTTGCGTTTGAACCTATATCACCTTGACTTATAATGTTTTCAAACTCAACGGCAGATTGATATATGTTAATGTACCCATTGTAGACCAACCAGTTGGCGTAAGTAATATCCATCCCACCATCCAGTTTTCGTATGGTTGTATAACTTTTGCCGGTGTTCCCATCCACAAGGTTCAATGTTTTTGTGACCGGTCCGCCACCAATGGTTGTAACTGAACTCAAATTAATTGTAGCAGGATAAAATTCACCGGCAATGGTGCCTTCCAGATTGATTGTTACGAGCGTGTTTTCGTTTTTTCTTTTTTCAAAAAGTGCAGTACCTGATACTCCAAAGTTGTCGATGGCATTCAATGTATATATAACATTGGTATCAGTAATCACATTTCCACCAATGTCTCCTTGTGCCAATATCTCACTGGATTCGCTGTTGTCTTTTAGAATCCTTATAAAACCATCGTATTCAATCAATTGATTATAAGTTAACATGTTTATCCGGGTTGAACTGATTCCGGAATCATCAATGGGATTTAATTCTGCAACAATAGTTCCCCCTTCGGCTACCGTATTCATATATAATGCGGCCGGATGTGTTCCTGTGGGAGCATTAAAGAGCTTTAACGTAATGGTTGTTGAGGTTTTGCTTGTTTCAGTAAATGTAGCTGTACCCGTAACACCTAAAACATCTTGTGCATTTAAATTGTAGATGGTTTCTTTTTCAGGTGTATCATCTTTGTCACAACCGCTACCTGGCAACAGTAAAATTGCAGCAATCACCAATGAAAGTGCGACTTTTAGATTTCTTGCTTTTTTCATGATCTTAGTATAATTTATTTCCCGCATCTGGCGGGTCAGTTTTTTATCTACATAAACTATCAAATTTGTTGTTAAATTTTTATGTTCTGCAAACTATCCAGAACTCCAAATACATTTAGTAGCCAAATCACAAGAATGATAATTACCACAATATTCAGAATGCTTTTAATTGTTCGCTGCATCGGAATATACCTGTTCACAAGCCAAAGTATCAACCCGGCTATAATAATGACGATCAAAACTGTTAAAACTGGCATAAAATTTTAATTTGAATATTTATAATTTCAATACCACAATTTATGTTGTAATTTGTAATAAAGTATTACATAATCCTTGAACAGAGTTACATAATTCTCACTTTTGGCAGACTGAAGTTTTGATTTTGATGGTTGAACCTTTTTGAAAAGCCGTGTTTACCTATTGCGGATGTTTTTTGTAATAAAAAATGATAAGACTACTCCAGAATAACCTGAATTGGTAAAGTAATTTAGGTATTATGCTGAAGCATGCCCCCTCATGAAATACATCTTCTTTGACTGAAAACGGATATTGCACTGATGTACTTTGTCATTTCTTAAAAGACCAGACAAGTCAAGTTCCTGAAGTGAGAATTATGTAACATTTATTTGAAATTATGTAAAAGTCCATTCCTGCGATTTCACGAAATTTATTACAAATTGTTATCAATTATGAAGATATTGCTAATATATCCGTTGTATCCTGATTCTTTCTGGAGTTTTAAACATGCCCTTAAGTTTATTTCAAAAAAGGCGGCAGTTCCCCCACTTGGATTAATTACTGTATCTGCCATGCTACCCAAAGATTGGGAAAAAAAACTGGTTGACTTGAATATTTCTGAACTTGACTCGAAAGATATTTTATGGGCCGATTATGTTTTTATTAGTGCAATGTATATACAAAAAGAATCAGTAAATCGTATCATTTCGGAATGTGGGAGACTTGGAACAAAAATGGTGGCCGGTGGCCCCTTATTTACTCAGGAATATGAAAACTATCCACAGATTAATCATTTTGTTTTAAATGAAGCAGAAATTACACTGCCATTATTTCTTGATGATTTGTCTAATAATTGTGCTTCCAAAGTTTACAAAACCGACAAGTTTGCAGATCTTTCTCTGACACCAGTTCCCGACTACCATTTGTTGGAGATGAAAAAGTATGTTTTTATGAACATACAGGTTTCACGAGGTTGTCCTTATTCATGCGACTTTTGTGAAATCACCTCTCTTTTGGGGCACAAGGTGAGAATGAAAAGCCCCAATCAGATTATCAATGAACTTGAAGAATTATTTCGCTTAAACTGGCGCGGTTCGGTTTCTATCGTCGATGATAATTTTATCGGAAATAAAAAGGAAATAAAAACCAGCTTGCTGCCATTGATGAAAAGATGGATGCAAGTTCATAAACACCCTTTTGTTTTTAATATTCAAAGCTCAATTAATCTGGCTGACGATATTGAATTGATGTCTCTGATGGTTGAAACAGGTTTTACATCAACTTTTATTGGAATAGAAACTCCTGATGAAGAATCACTTCGTGCCTGTAATAAAGTGCAAAATAAAAACAGGAATCTGCTGAATTGTATCAAAGCTATACAACAGTCAGGATTGCAGGTTTCAGGTGGCTTTATTGTGGGATTTGACAGCGATACCCCCAGTGTATTTCAGCGACAAATTGAATTTATCCAAAAAAGCGGAATTGTTTCGGCAATGGTGGGGCTTTTGAATGCCCCCAAAAACACTCAATTATACAAAAGATTAGAGAAGGAGAAAAGATTGACCTTTGAATCCTCGGGTAACAATACCGATTCATCCATCAATTTCATTCCCAAAATGGATTACAACGAATTATTGGACGGATATAAACGAATTATTAATAACATCTATGCTGCCAGGCCATACTACAAAAGAGTACGTCAAATGTTTTTAAATTATAACCGTAAATATAATAAACAAAGAAGAATCAATTTTTCCCTCATTAGAGCCTTCATAAAATCGATGTATGTCATTGGCATTATTAATAAAGGAAGAATCGAATTTTGGAAATTGCTGCTCTGGACTTTGTTTAAAAGACCTGCCTTGTTTGCAGATGCCATAACCTTTGCCGTTTACGGGTATCATTTCCGAACAATTTTTGGTCTCAGGCAAAATTAGTCTATGTGAGAATGATGTAAATAATACTTCCAATTGTATAACCTTTTGCTGAGTTTCTTGCCGTAACATTGCGAACTCAGGAAATCATAATTGGCATTGTAGCAAATAACACTTAAATCTATAGTCATGACAAAAGAAAAAGTAACCAAGAAAGGCAGCAAAAAAGAAGCCCAAAAAACACTTAAAGAAAAGCGGGTAGAGAAAGCAGCAAAGAAGGCTCAAAAAAATGAATCTTCTAAATTGTTTCAATGAAGACGGCCGTAGATAAATGGTAGACTATCAAGGCTATAAAAAAAATTTATATATAGTTATAAATTCCGTATTTAATCTTTATAGTTCTTACTTTCCCAGCTCGTTAAACAACTTTATGTTATCGCACAGCCAATTTTTGATTGGCTGAGTGCTTTATGTAACCAACTTTTATAAAATGAAAATTGCCTTTATAGGAACATATCCGCCAAGAGAATGTGGCATAGGAACTTTCACTAATAACCTTTTCGACTCTGTGATTGTAAAAAGCAAAACACCAGAGAGTAGGGTGGAGGGGTTCGTTGTCGCTTTAAACGATTTTGATGCTCAATATAAATACCCTGTGGAGGTAAAAACAACCATTAATCAGGAAAAACTTGAAGACTATATTAAGGCATCCAGATTTATTAATTTAAGTGGTGCGGATGTATGTATTTTAGAGCATGAATTTGGCATTTTTGGCGGACAGGATGGCGTTAATATTTTACCTCTGTTACATCGATTGGATATCCCTTTCATTGTGACCCTTCATACAATACTAAATAAACCATCCTATAATCAGAAAGCTGTACTACAGCAAATTTGTAAAATGGCACAAAAAATTGTGGTGATGAGTCAAAAAGCGATAGAATTTTTAACCACCATTTATGATGTGCCTTCTTCAAAAATTGCATTCATAGAGCATGGGGTGCCCGATTTGCAGTTCAATGCAGAAGAATCGAAAAAGGAATTTAAGTTGGTGCAAAAAAAAGTCCTGCTCACCTTTGGTTTTATTGGACGAAATAAAGGTATTGAAACTGTAATAAAAGCGTTACCTAAAGTAGTGAAAAAATACCCTGAGACCATTTATGTTGTATTGGGTAAAACACACCCGAATGTCTTACGCCATTCGGGTGAAGAATACCGTATCTATTTAATGCGGATGGTGAAAAAGCTAAAAATGGATAAGCACGTAATGTTTTTAAATGAGTTCATCGGAGTAGAGGACTTATTTAAATATTTGTCGGCTTCCGATATATACATTACACCTTATTTAAATGAAGCACAAATTACAAGCGGAACACTTTCATATGCGGTAGGAGTAGGGGCTGCTGCAATTTCCACCCCATATTGGCATGCTGAAGAGTTATTAGCCAATGGCCGTGGCCGTTTTTTCGATTTTAAGGATGACACGGGGCTATCAGAACTGCTGATTACCATGCTTGACAACCCGGAAATGATGGCAAAAATCAAGAAGAAAGCATTGAACTATGGCCGCAAAATCACGTGGCCAAAAATAGGTGATAAATATGCCCTGCTTGCAAAATCCGTTATTGGTAAAGAGTTTCCATCAGTACCTAAAAAGGACGCTATTTTTGACTTGCTGATTATGCCTCCATTTTCCCTTACACATATTAACCGGCTAACCGATGATACAGGAATAATTCAACATGCCAAGTTTGGGATTCCGGATTTAAAGCAGGGTTATTGCCTTGATGATAATGCCCGAGCATTGTTAATGGTTTTAATGGCATACAATCAGGTTAAAGAATCCAGAGCACTGGAATTGTCTCCTATTTATTTAAGTTACATTCACTATATGCAAAATAGTGATGGTACGTTTAAGAATTTTTTGAGTTTTAGCCGGCATTTTTTAGATGAGTCCGGGTCTGAGGATTCATTTGGCCGTACTATATGGGCATTGGGTTATTTATTAGGCAATCCGCCTAACGATGCATATTACCAGGCCGGTAAAGAGATATTTTATAAAGCTGCGCCAAATTTCGAAAAGCTTCAGTCCATAAGGAGTATAGCTGCTACCATGATTGGTGTTTGTCATTATTTAAAGGGACATCCGGATGATGAATCCATGGTGGAACGATTGAGAAATATGGCGAAAAGATTATCTGATAATTATAAAGATAATAAAACACCTGATTGGAAATGGTTTGAACCATTGCTGGCATATGATAATGGGATTTTACCATTGGCCATGCTACACGCAGCCGAAATCTTAAACGATAATGAAGTTAATGGTATTGCTATAGCAACGATGAATTTTATGACTCATCACACATTCAAGAATAAATATCTTAGTGTAATCGGTAACGAGAAATGGTTTAAGAGGGGAAGCGAACGCTCCCACTTTTCTCAACAACCCATTGATGCTATGGCCTCTGTATTGATGTACAAACAGGCATTCCAATTGACAAAAAATAAGGTTTACTTAAAACATCTATATGCGTCGTTCTTATGGTTTTTGGGTGATAACGATTTGCGATTAAGTCTGTATGATTTTGAAACACAGGGCTGTTGTGATGGATTTGACCAAAACGGCGTAAATAGAAACCAGGGAGCCGAAAGCTCTCTTGCGTATCTTATTTCCTATTTAACGATATTGGAAGCCTATTCTACGTACATTAAATCAGACAAATTTATTCCGATAAAGTCTGAAAAGCATACCGCAGTTGTTAATTTTTTAATTAACAACTTATTCTGAATTTATTGTCTTTATCGCTATTTGTAAATCATTTAAACAGATATTATTGGCATCTTGGAATAATTGAAAAAACATGCGTGTTTTTTCAACATGAAGTGGGCTCATCTTAAAATACATATACATGCCTGTATTCACCATCGAACATGTAAATTGTAGCCTGTCTTAAGGCGCCGAATGAGGTTCTGCTGTTAACAACCCTAACTTAGGATACAGAAAAGAATGAAATATTGAGACATTAATGCTTATTGATTAGAATAAATTTCATCAGAAAAGAACAGGACTCTTCTTTCTTCCACACATTTAGCTGCATATAAATACAAAGCGGCACTCCAGGTTTGCCAATCCTGCCCCATAGGCATCCCGTTCTGGGCTTTAATCCATTCATTAAACCCATATTTTAAAGAGCTGTTGTGGGAGAGTTTTACCATTTTTGTTAATTCTATCATTTTTTTTTCTGCGAGAATGTAACGTTTAGCAGCTACCAAAGCGGCAATATACAATCCGCAGATAAATGGCCAGATTCCACCATTATGGTATTCACCGGGATTGTTATATTTGGCGTATCTTGTATGCCAATCGGGATCTGAAGGTTTAATAAAGGGGAAAAAGTTGGGGGGGAGGTTCATAGCAAGACTCCCATTGTTTTTCAGGTTTTTGCATTCATTTTCAATCCAGATTATCATTTCCTTAGCTCTTGTATGTGATGCCAATCCTGAGATTATTGCCAAACTGTTACCGAGCAAATCAAACCGTTCACTACTGAAAATTTTATAAGACCAAAAAGCAAAATATGGTTTGCGCCTTACAACAAGTCCTTCGTGTACATGTTTATGCAAGATTCCATTCGTTATGGTGAAACTTTCCATATCGTGTTTTAAAGAATCTGCTCTTTTATTTTGATTGTGTAACCGCAGCGAAGAATATGTCAGTACATTTACAAAAAGGCCATACCCTGTTACCCATTGTTCATCTCTCCAGTCACTGGTTGGTTGCTGAGCAACAAGATACCTGTCAGAAGGACTTTGGTATTCCATCCAGCGAAGGGCTTTTGCAATGGCTTTTTGCAGGAATAACTTATCATTTGTAATTTTTCTGAAAATTCCAACTCCAAGCAAGAAAAGTGGGGTTGTATCACTGGCACCTCGGTCTTCTGAATCATGCACTAGAGAAGGAATATGACCATGTTCCGTTTGGTTTTTTGCCAGAGTTTCCAATACCACTCGCATTTTTTCTATAAGCTGTTGGTTTTCTGAAACACCAATACCTAAAATAGAGAACATTAAATCACGGGTATATGGTTCTGGGTATCCCCAGCCAGCTGTTCGCGGCAGGCCATGAAAAGAGCCATGTGAATTGTGAATCAGCACTTCAATTGCTGCTTTTCTGGCTTCATCGATTTCAAGCTGACTGGCAGTTTGCATAATTTGTTTGAATTAGATTTTTACTTCGAAATTATCGACTATTAAAAGGTTTTATCTGTTCATAATTGATTGATTCAATAAATGTTAAGTTTATCACGAACAATTTGGATAAAACGTTTGGCAACTTCGCGATAGTCAAATTTTTCCACAACTCTTTTTCTCCCTGCTTTTCCCATCCTTATTCGCAATGCTTCATCATTCATTAAGGTTAGCAAATACTTTGCTATGTCTTGCACATTTGCCCGGTAATCAACAGTACGAGGAATATCAAACAATACCTTGTGTTTATCTTCAAAACCTGATTCTTCGCCTACAATAACTTCATTAACAACAATTCTGTTGGCAACCCTCGCCAGTAGAGCTGTTTCTTTATGCACTAGTGTATCAAGCATTCCCATTGCATTTAGACTAACAACAGGTTTCTCACATGCACCGGCTTCAATTTGAGGCATTCCAAACCCTTCGAGTCTTGAAGGTGCTGCATATATGTCACAAGCACCAATCAGGTATGGCATAAATGCCCTGGAAATTGTATTGGTGGCATACGTTACATTTTTTTCAATACCCAAGCGAGTTGCCATTTCTAAATCAGCCAGATTTTGGACTTTTGTACGGGGTTGCGGCCACACTTTGCAAACATACTTCCAGCCGGGTGCCTTTGAATCAATAATGGCAAGCGCCTGCATCACTTCTTGTGCTCCCTTGGAGGCAGCGTCGCCACCAACAGTCAGAATCATTATTTGATTAAGCGAAACACCCAAAGCTTCCCGCACAGCTAAAATCTTTTGTTCATGCTTATTAAATGGTTGAAAAGCGTCAGTATCGCAACCAACAGGTAGAACCTCAATAATTTCAGGATTAATTCCATCTCTAACATACATCTCTTTAACCCAGTTAGATGTTACCAGTATCAGAGGCAGAGCATTTAAGACCTCTTGGTAGTTCGCGATATAGCCGTCGGCTACCAACCAGGGAACAGTCTTTATACCGTACCTTTGTGGATGTAGAACTAATTGTGGCGTATGTCCCCAATATCCAATACCAACGACTATATCGGGTTCAAACCAACGATAGTACCATTCCTTTTCTTGTGCAGACTCATAGTGTGCGGCATGGGCATCAACACCCATCTCAAGAAGCCCTTTGTAAAGCAAATCTCCCTGAGTTGACAGACCACCTGGAGATGGTGGGTAATCATATAATACTAGTACTTTCATAATATGGTCGATGGTTCCACTGGATGGATAATTCTGTGTTTCAATTTCTAATAAGATTGAAATATAGTGCACCGATTGCTTTGAAAAATGAGATTTCCGAAGTTTCAAAGACTCTGATAACTCGTAAACCTGGCTAAAAATGGATTTGTACTGTTATAGAATAAATTAAAACACTTATAACATAGTTGTTAATTGATAATCTGTTCAAATCCAAAATTGTAGAAGTTTCACACTCCGCATCTGAAATTACTTTATGCTATTAAGCCATTTTAAAGCAGTCGCGGGGTTTGTGAATTGCCAAAATGCTTCAGTTTTGGGGGTCGTTTGTGCTTCCCAGCTGTTAGCGGGAAAGCCATATATTTCTGTAATAATTTGAAGTTTCTTTTCCCATATTTTTTTGGGAATTGTATGACTGATTGTTGCCTTTTCAACTGACTTTGGTAACCATCCTTTATTTCCATCATTATATGCATAAACCCATAGTTGGTTTGCAGATATCTTGTTTTTATACCATAAATAAATTACTGCTTCACCTATTTCTTCGTGCCGCAAATGTCTGGTATATTCTCCAGTTGGATTGTGACTAATTATTATATCGAAATGAGTATAAGGTAATAAGGCAAGGATCTCTTTTTCTACGTCTATTCTTCTTAACGGAATCTGTTCAATTCCGTCATCAAGGTTGCCCATTATTCCTGTTGCTTTTAATGTAGTTATGGCTTTTAAGAACTTTGGTGCGCGGTCAGGATCGCTTCCTCTACACAAAGAAATTATAAACCATTCGTATGTAGGGCGACTTAATATTGTTCCTCCACTCCATAAAGTTTCATCATCTGGATGTGCAACAATTACTACAACGGATATCGGTGATATGCTTATGCTCATTTATTCTTAAGGTTCTAGAATAAGTTCGACAAAACCTCATCTGAAAATTTATAGCATCTCTCTATTCAATTCTGCAATCGTTTGTTCGATAACTGTTTATTAAATATAAGCCTTATAAGAATGATTACCGTGGCTATGGCAAGCAGTAAGTGCACAGGCCCCTTGGCATGTAGCCCCCAGAAAAGGATTCCCCAGATGACAAAGAACAATCCGGAAATTATATAGAGTAAGTTTTTCATGATTATTGGTGTTAATTGATTCCATCGATTCTAATTCTAACGATTTCACTCTAATCCTTCACAAAAAAATCGGAGATTGCCTTCCCCAGTTCGTTCATATCTTTTCGGAATTCAAGTTGTTTTTCATCCCAATTATCTACTTGTTTATTTTTGAAATCGTTAATCCTGGTTTTAAGTTCTGTGTTTTTTTGCTTCAGTTGCTCTAATTTTTTCTCATAAATGGCTTTATCCTCATTCTTTTCCTTTGCAACTTTCTCTTTTAATTCATCAATATTCTTTTCATAAACAGAAATTTGGTCTTCAGTTTCTTGAATGAATTTTTGATAAACTGTAAGCGTGTCCTCCTGAACTTTTGTTAAGTTTGTTTGAGCTTTTGCTAAATCTTCTTTAGCATTTAGCACTTTGTCTTTCGCTTTATCTTCTTTTGTAGTTTGCAACTGACAGTTAGATAATAACCCACCCACAATAATAATGGATAAGGACAGATATAAAATAGATTTTTTCATGGTCTCAAATTTTAATTGTTGATTCTTTTATTGGTGTATTATAAAGAGGCTGACCCAAAATTGAATTATTATTTTACGTGTCTTCCAAATCATAAATCCCCCAAGGGGGACTTTAAGCCTCCCTATTGGGGGAGCCTTGGAGGGGTGAAATCAAGATTGTTGCATGAAAATTTATAATCGACTTTTGAGGCAACCTTTTGATTCTAATTGTGAAACCTATAACCTAAAGTAAATTGATACCAAACATTTCTATATCTAGGCGTTTCTGATGAGCCATCACCGTTGTTTTTTAGCAGATCCCATCCTATTCTTGTTCCAAGAACAATGTGTTCAAAATTAAAATCCAATCCACCGGTAAAACCAAAAGTGTTTTTACGTATTTCCTGATCTAGGAATTCCTCTTGAGTCTCAATGCTTGAGGAAGCTGTTTCAAAAACATCTTTCTGTTTGATGAGATAGGAGTACTGCGGTCCGGCCAATATGGAGACATACTTTATGGGCTTTAATTGGAGGTAAATTGGAATGTCAATATGGTTTGTAGTACGAGTTAACTCGTATGGTTCACCTAAAATCCTTCCTGTCCCTTTAAAACCCTTCTGCGTGAATAATATTTCGGGTTGTACACCGAAATTTTTCCCAATTGGTATAGATACAAATACCCCTGTTGCAATACCAAACTTTGAATCGGCAACAAATTCTTCTCCTTGTGTATCATATACATTTGAGTAGTTCGTTCCGATTTTCGCTCCAAAATAAAAGTTTTCACGAGAATCGGTTCTGTAACTGTCCTCAGTGTTATACTGTGTATTCTGTGAATCTAAATAATTAGAGGACAGGAATACAATAATTGCGATTGAAATTAGTGTTTTCATAAATTATATTTTATGTTATACACAAATGTACTTAACATCGCAATCTGGTATATTACAACATAATTGTTTAATATTACATAATTCACACATTTGGTAATGTTTTATATCTCATCGGGAAGAGCAGTCTCCATTAATATAAAAGAAAGATGAAACGAGCCATGAAAAAACCTTATCATACATTAGCATGACTACTGTGGCGAGTTCTCCCGAGTACTCGGGAGCCTATAAAAATCAAATTATAAACAGATGAAAAGGTGTATTATGTCATCAAGTGTTTGAGGTTTTCTCTGTTTTAATGGATATAAGAGTAGTATATTATTGAGAAATGACAGTTATGAACTCTTCAGTTCGGTCAGTAAGTTCTTCAGGTTAACAGATGCATAGGTTGAAGAATAATCCGACATGGCATATGGAATTATTAACTCATCGTTATGTATCATCGAACCGCACGAATATACCACATTGGGCACGTAGCCTTCTCTTTCTGCTACATTAGGTATTAGTAGCGGTGTTTTTGACCTGCCAATTTCTATTTCGGGGTTATCAAGATCGAATAAAGCTGCACCTATAACGTACTCACGCATGGGGCCTACCCCATGTGTAATTATAAGCCAACCTTCTTCTGTTTCAATTGGCGATCCACAATTACCAATTTGAATTAATTCCCAGGAGTACTTAGGTTGTTGCAGCATTCTGGCTTCACGCCATATTGTGATGTTATCTGAAAAAGCAATATAATTACTAAATCCATCTATCCGGCAAAGCATTGCATATTTCCCGTTTATCTTCCGTGGGAACAAAGCCATGCCTTTATTCTTTGCTATTTCACCATGTAATGGCATCATTTTGAAGTGATAAAAGTCCTCAGTTTCTATCAACTTTGGCAAAATGGTAGTTCCATCATAAGCAGTGTAGGTTGCAAAATATTTTATTTTGTTATCATCATCCGTAAATTTCACAAATCGGGCATCTTCAATACCATTCCTTTCATTTGCAGAAACAGGGAATATGACTCTTTCGGAGATATTTGTATCCAATGAGAATTGAAGCTCATAATGTGATGATGCCAGCCATATGATTTGATTAAAAAGCACGTCTTTATCACATTCCAAATGAATCGCTTCTCGTGATTCTTTAATACATTTGCGAAGTTCTCCATAGGTAAATTCATCATTTAACTTATCCAGAACAAGTTCAGGTGGAACAATGCCATGAATCTCTTGCATTTCATCCAACTTTTTTGCGAATGATTTCTTATTGTAAATATGCCTTCTTATATGCTCTGCTTCTTCCAGTAAATTTCCGATGGGCTCAACTATAAGGTCATCGTTTTTGTCTAAAACTCCTGTTCTGAAAACAATTGAAGAAATGTGGCCCTCACCCGTAGCTCTAAAACTTATAATCACTCTTTTCGACCCAGGACTTATTTCAGTTTGATCAGGATGTTCGACCATGGAAGGATTAAAAAAAGCAGCTGATTCAATTGAATACTCCATTGTAAAATATGAACCAATGAGAATTTTCTTAGAATAATCAACATCATCGGGATTTATATGCAATGATGACAGCAAATGAGAAACTTTATTAAAATGCTTTTCAAAAATTTTTGAGATGTTACGATGGCGCATCGAAAAATCACGAAGTGTTTGCTGCAAAGTAAATGATGACTCATCTGCAGACATATTCAGGACAAACCGAATGGTATTTATGGCTCTGTTATCATCTATAAACAGAAACCGCACAATTACCCTGGCAGGGTCAGGTTTGAAGGTTATATTCTTCCTGCTTACAGATACTTGCATCTTGGTATTTTTTTTAAAGGTAACTGGATTTTTTGGATTATCTCTTATTATCAGCCTGAATTGCAATACTATTATTTGAAATGCTTATCCTTATCGCAATCGGCCATGAAAATCCAAAACAGAAAGAACATTATTCGCAAGTAAAGGATTGATTATTTTGAACAATTGGTTCTATATAAATCATTTTGTGGCGATTATTAATACTTTGTCTGTAGCATTTTAAAGCCGAGAGATAGACATCATCGCTCTTGGCCTGGATGTGAGCATAATATATGGTTTGGTTGTAAAACAAATACGGATGCCATGTAAATGGCATCCGTATACTGAAGTGCGTCGATTTCTGTAATGTTTTTAGTGCGTTTAATTTTTATAATAAAGAGGTAAGGTACATCTTGATAACTCCGGTACTCAAATTTCATTAGCTTCAACATTTCAAATTTAGCTCCATCAAATTCCCAGTGCATCAATCAAATCATTGACTTTTTCAGTATGAATAGAGCATAAATATGCCATTTTTTCACGGATTTTATTGTGCTCCGTAACATGTTCATGATCGGCGGTTATGGGAAAATCCTTGTTGTAAAACTGCATGGATTGTTCCTGAACTTTTATGCGGTTGAGCAATTGTGTTAAATCGGTCTCATGTTGTTCCAAAACCATAATTTCAACAGTGTTCAATTCTTTTCCCGGACAGCAATCCGCTACTTCTTTGTTTCTGTTTTTTATGATTTCAACCTCCTTAATATAGCTGCTCAACCTGTTTTTCCAGATTTTGTATTCAAAATCCAGGTCTATTAACTTAATCTCTCCTTTTTTCATACTCCAGCTCTTTTAGGTTTAGAAACTATCAGAAATAATCGGGTTTAGTACTGTTTCCAAAATATGAAAAAAAAATGATGCAAACAATCAACTTGAATACTTTTTATATCTATTCTTCCATAACACAAATTTCCCCTTTTCGCATGTGCGCAATGGTTTTATATGCTACTATGCTGATAATGACGGTTGCCATTGTTCCCAACGCCCATGAAATATACTTGAATTCATGAATCCCGGTCATTTCCCATGCCAAAGCTGTAGCTACGGTTATGGCTGTCATGGGGAATGTAAACGCCCACCACGACATGAAAAACCTGAGTTTTGTAAAACTTTTTCCCATTTTTGCCAATAGCAGCACAAAAAAGAGCGCCATCATCAGCATAAACATTGAAAATCCGTCCCATGACGGGAAAAACTTCATGTATGAGATAAATCCTACTGCCGGTGGCGCTATGAGTATGAAAAACGTTGGAATGAATTTTTCTGCCAACTGTCCATGAAATACTACTCTATAGAGGAAAATCACAAACAGTGCAATCCAGAAAAACATACCCGATGAGAAATAGAAATAGCTTATGATCATAGGTGCATGTTCTATCCCGCTAACCGGAACCAGAACATTTCCTACTGCCGGGATAAACCAGGCCGGATTAAAATGTTGTATCTGATAATTGTGCTGAATCCAATAGCTTATGGCGTTAAGTGCAAACCATGTTTGAAGAGCCACTCCCGGCCACCAAAGCCACGCTGAGATGGCCTTGTTGTATACTTCAAAAGCTATGGATAGCAATAAAAGTGATATGGAAATGGTGGGGAAGAAATTAATGCGAATGGGATGCCGATATTCAGCCATTACCTCCTGCGGAAACATTATCCTCTTTAAAAGATACATCACGCTGATAACAACAAATAGAGTTGTAACGCTCCATAAAGCCACATTGTAGAATGTGGTGGGCAGCCATCCAAGTTGTCCGTATTTTGAGAAAATAAGGGTTAAACCGCTTAAACCCATTATCACTGTATAGGCTGTGATTGGGAAGTATTTGATTTTATCTGACATGTTTATATGTTTTAAAAATATAGATATGCAAATATATAAAATAAAACATGTATCATACTAAATGTTGGTTGAATTTTTAAAAATGTTTGCCAAATATTAGTTCAATAATTAAGGGTTATATACCTAACCTGCATTATTCACAAATTATCTATTACGATGCTCAACTACCTACTAAATCTGGACGTCCTCAATAAAATTGATTTGAAAATAATTCATTATTCCCTTCATCAATTTTCTTTGCGGTTGTCCATATTTATTGGTATTTGATCATCTCATTACGACAATTCATGAATAAAGCAGGCTAAAAGAGCTGAACACAATATGTGTTCAGCTCTTTCTGTCATTAGTTTCTTTCTAACTTAAAGCAGCATAGCTTTAATCGAAGATTAAAGATTCAGCAAGCGTTTTAAATGCCTCTCATAAATGTTTTCATACACACATTTTCCAACAATCTCGGCATTTTGTTTCAACAGTTCGTTATACTTATCAATTTCATCGGCGGCCAGTTTATATCCTACATGAACCAACTGACGCATGTTTGGATTATACAGCGGATGCTCAGGAATATGTCGAAGCGCATTGGCAAAGTCCTCGTTACTCCATTTGTTCACGGTCTCAGCCGAAGGAAGTTGATTTTCGTCGATGTCGATAACATCGGCATAGGGTGCACACAGCTTTTCAACGTTCTCCAGAGCCTTGGCGTAAAGCTTTTTCACAAAATCCAGAGCTTCACCTCCGGCCAGTGCGAGGCCAATCACCTCTTCAAGCCAGGTGGTTCCGGCAGTTTTCAGGTGAAAACCTTTGTTGTGTTTTTGTGTCAGATCTCTGATAGGGTCGTAAATTGAGAATTTGTCCGATCCTGAATGTACGCTGAGTTTAAGCTCAGCTGGTAAGCCAAATTTTGCAATGGCGAAGTCAATAACCATCAGGTTAGCCTCAAACTCTTCGGCAAATGCTTTGGTGTCACCCACATAATCCACACCTTTGTTAAATCTTCCGGTGAACTTGGGAGCAATTGTTTGCGCTGGTACGTTGTAATGTGCCAGCATAGCTAAAATAAAAAAGAGTTCCACCGGGGTTTGTGGATTGGGAACTTCGTCCATTGATACTTCTGTAATGAAGTTTCCTTCTCCTTTGGCAGCGACAATTTTCTTATAAGTTTCGCCAGCCATACAAGCAGCGTAAAGATATTGCGAGGTGATGTTTTGCAGTTGCTCCCGGCTGACCGTAATTTGTTTCGCGATTCCCGGTATAGAGAATGAGCCAACATAACTCTCCATCTTCTTCAGGAAGGTCTCTTTTTCAGCACAATCTCCCTGTTTTCCTATGTAAGAAGCAACATCAATGGTGAAAAAGTCTGAGCTGTCCATGAATTTTTCAACATTGTCAAGATTGATGTGATCAGCATCAATAAAGTAAGGCTTATTCCAACCCATCTCCTTTAACGCCGCGTCAACTGCATTGCGTGTGTCAGCAGGTTGACTTCCGATTGTTGTATGCTCGCGGTTGGATTTATTCCATACCGGAGTGATGCTGAATCCCTTCTTTTCCGCTTCAATCACAGCACTTAACTGTGCTTTTGCCTGATGAGCAAAACGATCGCCCATGCCGATTGAATATTTTGATAGTTTTTTCATTTTATTGATTTTAAGGATATTAACTGCTTGTGATTTTTTTCTATTGAAACAGGTCAACGTTTTCAACGTTGACAATTTCCACCGGTTGAAACTCTCTTTTTCCAACTGTTTGATTGGTTGTAAGATACTCAAACATCCGCTTAACAGCCTTTTCTGTCTGTTCGGTTGGTTTCTGCCCAATTAAGAACCTTATTAAACCTCTTTTTAAATAGTCGATGTTTTTTCTGGTAAGTTCATATCCCACCAGGATAAGGTTGTTTAATTTTTGATCCTCCAGATATCTGGCAATGACATGGGTTTTGGCACTCGATACCAATATTGCGCCAATATTGGGATTGGATTTTAGGATATAATCCATTCTGGATTTAACCGTTTCTTTATCCGAAGATGGAATCTCCACTGTGATTTTCATTCCAAGGTTTCTTCCCGTATCCAGAAAATAACTCATAAACCCCTGGTTTCGTCGGTTCAGATGCTGGGTGTTTTCCAAATCCTTGGCAATGTTTACAATAAGAATATCTTTTGACGGCTCCAGACCATAATCAATAAGACTGGCGGCAACTCTGCCTCCCTGGTAGGCATCTTCACCTATAAAGGAAATGCAATTGGCGTTTTCAATGTAGGTGTCGATAAAAATGTAGGGCGTATTTCTGTTATCCAGTTCGCTGCAAAACTGTATGGACTCTTTTTTCAGAATCGGAGCAAAAATGACTCCCTCAGGATTATATTCCAGAATTTCTTTCGTTTTGGCTAAAAAGTCAGCCTCATTGTGCAGTTCAAAAAAGAAAAAGCGCACATCCACGTAAAATGGACGCAGGTCTTTTACGGCTTTTTCAATTCCTTGCGGATGTGCCATCCAGAATACGTTTTCGTTGCCACCACGTGGCAACAAAGCTGCCAAATGGTATTGTTTTTTGGTGGTTAATGCCTGTGCAACAATGTTTGGCTGGTAATGCATTTCACGCGCAATGGTTAAAACCCGTTCACGTGTATCGGCTGCAACCTCTCCACGGTTGTGCAGTACCCTGTCAACCGTGCCTATGGAAACACCGGCCTTTTGTGCAATATCTTTTATTCTTACCTGTTTCATCCGTATTTAATTAGTTTATTACGGTCGGATGCGACTTGCATGAGAGGTTTTTGATGAATTTTCCCATGCGCGTTTCATTTTTGCTTAAAGATGAGATGTATAATAAAGTTGTAGTTTAACCACAATGAGCATAAAACTTTAAATAGGTTTTAACACCGTTAGAATGATAATTCTAAAACGTCATAGTGCTTTTTGTGGTTAAACTACATTTTAATCAAATTTTTCTTGTTTATATAAATAATAGTTCGTTAATCTTTTTTATTTGCCTAACAATCAGATGTTTATAAACTTGCTGCGATGACATTTAATCAACTGATAATAAGAAGCTTACTTGTATCTTATGTCTAATAATCTAAAAGTCTAACGATCTATTGTATAAAGAAATCATAAGTCATCAGAATCCAAACATCCTCGGAACAACAAGGCTGATGGATGGGATAAATGTGATCAATAGCAGTGCTACCATCATGGCAATAAAGAATGGAATCATGGGTTTGATCACATCCTGAATTTTAAGGTTGGCAACACTACATCCGATAAACAGAACAGAACCTACGGGTGGAGTACATAAGCCAACGCAAAGGTTCGTGATCATGATGATACCAAAATGAATCGGGTCAATTCCCATTTCCGGTCCGGTAACAATGGGCAGGAAAATAGGAGTAAAGATTAATACTGCAGGTGTCATATCCATAAAGATTCCAACAAACAGCAAGATGAAGTTGATCATCAAAAGAATAACCAGCGGGTTTGATGATATGCTCAACAATCCGTCGCTAACGGTTTGTGGTATGTTCTCGTACGACATTACCCACGATAACCCGATGGAGGTAGCAATCAACAACATTACGATGCCTGTGGTTCTTACTGTATTGATGATGATACGGGGAAGATTTTCCACACGAATCTCTTTATAAAAGAAAGCCAAAAACAGACAGTAGACAACAGCAATGGCCGAGGCTTCTGTGGCCGTAAAAAATCCGGCAACAATACCGCCTATTACAATCACCAGCATCATTAAACTGGGAATGGCATCGAGGAATTTTTTGATGCCTGTTTTGAAAGGAACTTTTACTCCAACCGGGTAATTTTTACGATAGGCATATACTCCGCCAACGGCCATTAAAAGCAATCCGGTGAGAATCCCGGGGATGTAACCGGCCAAAAACAGAGCTGCGATGGAAACTCCACCACTTGCCAAAGAGTAAACAATGAGGATGTTACTTGGTGGGATTACCAATCCGGTAGTGGCTGATGTAATGTTGATGGCTGCAGAGAAATTCTCCTCATACCCTTCTTTTTTCATCTGGGGTCCCATAATGGAACCGATGGCTGAAGCAGAAGCAGCGGCTGAACCCGAAATGGCTCCAAACAACATGTTTGCTGTAACATTAACCATGGCAAGACCTCCAGGTAACCTTCCAACTACGACTTTGGCAAAATCAATTAAACGTATGGCTATACCTCCAGAGTTCATAAGTTGACCAGCCAATATAAAAAATGGGATAGCCAGAAGAGAAAAACTATCGAGACTGGTTGCCATTCGCTGCGCAAGCGTTGATATGGCCGGCAATACGTCCATATTCACCAACATGGTGATGATGGCCGACAAACCGATACTGTAAGCCACCGGCACGCCAATGACCAGAAAAAACAGAAATGAAGCAATAAGTACAACTATTCCTAAAATATCCAATTCCATGGTGGTTTTATTTTAAAGATTTTAATTCTTTTATTAAGTGTCTGATGTCGTCACTGGCGTAGTAAGTCATCAGTAATCCGCTAAATGGAACAATCATGTATACATATCCCATGGGAAGCTGAAGTGCAGCTGAAATCTGTCCATTTACAAATTGAACGTACATAAGCCACGTACCACCAATCACCATAACGCTGATACAAAAGAGTATGATTAGAAAGTTTATGAAAATCATTGTACGTTTGTGTGTTTTTGGCCCCATCTTGGTGTGGAGAATGTCAATGGCAAGGTGTTCGTTGCGTCCTTTTACGTAGGCAGCACCGGCCAATCCAACCCAGATCAGCAGAAATCCCGCCAATTCGTCGGTGAAGGAGCTGGGGCTGGAAAAAATGTATCGACTGGCAACCTGCCAAACCACGTTCACCACCAGGGTGCTCATGACGACTACCAGGAACAATTCAAGCATTTTGTCTATTTTCGCTCTAAAATTCATAGCTATATATGATTTTGAAACCTGTGTGGAAATTAGTTTCGTTAGTTTTTTTCGTATTCGCTGGTTAACTCTTCAAGATCGGCCACATGGTAATCCTCGGGTTGGATGGCTCTGATCTGCTGAATCAGATCATATATGGCGGGGTTATTCCTATAGAGTTCAAAAACACTTTCGGTGGCTGCCATAAATGGTTCTTTATTTGGAATAATGACCTCTACGCCTGCGGCTTTAACTGCTGCGAGTGCCTCGTTTTCTGAACGCTCCCATTCCTTACGTTGCACGACTACTGATTCATCGGCTGCTTGTTGAAGCCATTTTCGCTCTTCTTCAGTCAATCTGTTCCAGGCATGTGTACTCACTATCATCACATCCGGAATCATGGTGTGTTCGTTAAGCAGATAGTATTTACAAACTTCATAATGTCTTGACAAGAAAAAACTTGGGGGATTGTTTTCTGCTCCATCAACAACACCTCCCTGAAGTGCGGTATAAAGTTCACCCCATGAAACTGGTGTTGGGGCGCCTCCCATGGCGCGAATCATTTCTACGGCAGTGATACTTTGCATGACTCTGATTTTTAAGCCTCTTAAATCATCAGGGGTTTCAATCCTGTCTTTTGTATAGAAGCTTCTGGCACCGGCATCATAGAAGCATAAACCACGAAGCCAAAATTCAGTTCCCTTTGCCAGCATGGCTTCTCCTATTGGACCATCAAGTACTGTGAAGGAATGCTCTTTATCCCGAAAAATGTAGGGAAGACCCAATACTTTGTACTCTTCTACAAACCCTTCCATCGCAGCAGCTGAAACCTTCGTAAGATCCATGCTTCCAAGTTGAATTAGCTCCAGACTTTCTCTTTCTGATCCCAGAACTCCTCCTGCATAGATTTGAATTTGAACCTGTCCGTCAGATAATTCGGCAACTCTGTCGGCCATGTATTGCATGGCAATATGCACAGAGTGCTGGGTGTCGAGGGTGTGTCCCAACCGAAGTATCTTTACATCACTTTGGAGGCCACATCCTGCAATAAACAGAACCGTGGCAAGCAACGCTGTTACTTTAAATTTCTTCATTTTTTTATAGATTGTATTTCAGGTTTATACGAAATCAATGAGCATACCTTATAATGAATCTACTTTATGCTTGTTGCGATTTCGATGCTTTACAAACTTATCTTTTCGTTATAAACAAAAGGTGATGGGGGATAAAGGTCTTTAAGGTTTAGTCAATGACAAACCAGTTTCCCGAAAGGGAAGCTGGTTTTAAGTTTATGCCTAAACGTTATAAGTCGAAGAAGCCGTGGTTCCACCACGTCCTGTCCAGTTGGTGTGGAAATACTCACCACGAGGCTTGTCAAGCCTCTCATACGTATGCGCCCCAAAATAGTCGCGCTGAGCCTGAAGCAGATTCGCCGGCAACCTTTCGCTTCTGTATCCGTCAAAATAGTTAAGAGCGGTTGCAAAAGCAGGCGTAGGAATACCGTTCTCAATGGCAGCAGAAATAACACGACGCCATCCTTGCTGTGCTTTTTCAATCACATCCTTGAAGAAAGGATCGAGCAGCAAGTTGGTCAAATCTGGTTTGGCATCATAAGCGTCCTTAATTTTTCCAAGGAAAACCGAACGGATGATACATCCACCACGCCACATCAATGCAATGCCTCCATAATTCAGATTCCAGCCATATTCTTTTGCTGCGGCAGCCATTAATGCATAACCCTGAGCGTAAGATACAACCTTTGATGCGTAAAGCGCATCCTGAAGATCATTCAGGAACTGTTTTTTATCTCCTTTGAACTCCGGTTTTGGCCCGGATAGAACTTTAGAAGCGGCCACACGCTCATCTTTAATGGCAGATAAACAACGGGAGAATACAGCTTCTCCGATTAATGTTAATGGAATGCCTAGGTCGAGAGCCGAGACAGCTGTCCATTTTCCTGTTCCTTTTTGTCCGGCTGTGTCGAGGATTTTTTCAACCAATGGTTCGCCATCCTCATCTTTGTATCCCAAAATGTCACGAGTAATTTCAATCAGGTAGGAGTCAAGAGGTCCTTCGTTCCACTCTTTAAAAACATCGTGCATTTCGTCGGCACTCATTCCCAACAGGTCTTTCATAAGGTGATAAGCTTCATTGATCAGCTGCATGTCACCGTATTCAATTCCGTTGTGTACCATTTTTACGAAATGTCCGGCACCATTCTCTCCAACCCAATCGCAACAGGGAGTTTCGTCTTCAACTTTAGCTGAGATGCTTTGGAAAATTGGTTTTACAAGTGGCCATGCTTTTGGGGATCCTCCTGGCATAATTGAGGGTCCTAGCAATGCACCTTCTTCACCTCCAGAAACGCCTGTTCCGATGTATAGCAATCCTTTGCTTTCTACATATTGAGTTCTGCGATCCGTATCAGGGAAATGGGTATTACCACCATCAATGATGATGTCACCGGGCTCCAAAAGTGGAATCAAGCTTTCGATGCTTGCGTCAACAGCTCCTCCGGCTTTAATCATCAGCATCACTTTACGGGGACGTTCCAGCGATTGCACCAACTCTTCAAGTGTGCGGGTTCCTTTTATGTTTTTGCCTTTGGCGCGTCCGTTAATGAAGTTGTCAACTTTCTCAGTTGAGCGGTTGTAAACCGACACCTGGAAGCCTTTACTCTCCATGTTGAGAACTAAGTTCTCACCCATTACGGCCAGTCCAATAAGACCAATGTCTGATAATGCTTTCATATTGTTGTTTAATTTTTAAGGGTTATTAAAATCAGATTTTCAGTAACCAGATGTTATACTCTGTTGCAAATCTAATGCTCTGTATATAATGTTCTATTGTTTAATATTAGCAATTGTTTAATTTATTTCTTTATCATTCTATTGATGTATGGTTCTTATACAATTCGAGATTAGAGATAATGAGAATTTGAGAAAGAGATTTGTTGTTTTTAAGTTATCTTTTAATTCTTGCATTTCAACCCCTTTACTCTAGCATCTAAATATCTTATATCTATAAGTCTAAATGCTTTAATCCTTAAACCTGTCTTTGTGAGCCCATAAGCCAACTGCGGGATTGGAAATATAAAAAATTTCTTCGCCATCGGGCATGGTATTGAAGCCATCTTTAAGTTTTTCCGGGTCATAAAGTTTCATCATCTCTTTCAGATCCGCATATTTAAAGAATACCGATTCAATTTCCTCTTTGGTTAAATGTCCCGGACAATAAGTGACTGAAAAGCGTCCTTCTGAACTGCCATGAATCAGGTGCGCTGCGGCTCCCAGGTTGTTTTTCATGTCTTCGTTATTCTCAACGTACTCCAGAGTTTTAGGCGTTCCGCAGTAACCATATTTTCTAATCAGTTTATCAATGGTGGGATCTTCGCCAAACTCTTTCAGAGCAGGAGCCAGAACAATCAGTTCAGCATCATCAGCCAAAGCCATGCGGGTGCGGTAAATGCTTTTGTTACCCAGCCATGTGCTTCTGAATTCAGATGGATCCAGGTAAACTACAACTTTTTTCAATGGTTTTTCAACCATTTCAAAGTTTACCTGAATGGACAAATCAGCTGCCATTTCAAACACCTCTTCATCATCGCCGATAAATATGCCACGGGTAACCAATTTGCCTTGATCATTTCGGCCTATCACCGTTTGAACGTAAATAATTGGCATGTCACTGGCGAAATGTTCCGATGCATAATTCAGAACCCTTCGTACCGGGTTATTTGCACGCCCCATGATGCGCTCCATGCCATAGGCAGCTCCGATAAAATGACTTTTATTGATGCCTTCAGCTCCACCTGTTCCAACAAAAATGTTCTTATTGTAATTGGCCATGCCAATGACTTCGTGAGGAACCACCTGACCGATTGAAAGAATCAGGTCGTATCCTCCTTCAACCAGCATTTTATTGACTTGTGCCGGCCAGTCATAGTTGATGCGTCCATCGGTAATTTCGTTGATGTAATCGCCGGGAACCGTTCCAAGCGTTACCACGTCGTTACGCCAGTCGTGCACTCTGAATAGATCGAAGGGAACACCCGGGAACATGTGGTTTATTTCGTCTCCGGTCATGGCCACATGGGTCCCCAAAGCCGGTAATATGTCGGTCAGATTCTCTTTATAATATTGCCAGGCAAAAGCTGTTAACTCGCCTGCTTTGGAATGAAATCTGGTGTAGTCGGGAGGTATTGCCAAAACCTTTTTGCGGGTTCCCAGTTTTTCGAGAGCCGTAAAAAGAGCCGACTTCAAATCGTTTGATGAGAGTTCGTCGGTTGCTGAACCTCTTTGAAAATATACCATGGTAATTTTTATTTAAGTTCTCTGATTGAATCTTACAGGTTATCAAGGGTGAGACCTATCGTCTCACTCTTGCATTGCCACTCCAGATGCTCCATACCATCTCTTCATCGGCAGGTTGTCCGTAATCTGTGAGGAATGTGGTGGCTAATGCGCCGGTAGCCCAGCCAAACTGAATCCATTTTTCAGGTTCCCATTCTTTTAAAATGCCATAAAGCATTCCACCAACAAAACCATCTCCTCCTCCAATTCTATCCAGTACTTTTATTTCGCGTGGTTCAACAACATGCCAGTTGTTGCCTTCAAGCATAATGCCTCCCCAAAGGTGGTCGTTGGCACTGTGCACTTCCCTGAGGGTAGTGGCAAATACCGATGCATTGGGATAGGTTTTCTTCACCCGCATAATCATCTCCTTGAAACTGTCAATTTTAGCGGTGATGTCTTTACCTCCAGCCTCAGGTCCTTCAATGTTCAGGCAAAGCTGGAAGTCTTCCTCATTTCCAATGAGGATGTCTGATACAGAGGCTATTTCGGAGAATATTTCGTGTAGTTCCTTTTCGCGACCTTTCCAGAAGGATGCCCTGTGGTTGAGGTCGAATGATATTTTGGTTCCATATTTTTTAGCGGCACGTGCCAATTCCAGGCAGAAATTTCCTGTATCGGGAGAAAGTGCGGCAATAAGACCTGACAGGTGTACAATTTGTACGCCCTCTTCACCGAAGATTCTGTCCAGGTCGAAATTCTTCACGTTTAATGTACGCCCAATTTCACCGGCACGGTCGTTGTGAACGCGAGGCCCGCGTGAGCCAAATCCGCTGTCGGCAATGTTAAACTGATGTCTGAAACCCCATGGGTCGCCCTGTTCAACGTCCGGACCTTCATAATCCATGTGGCGGGTTTTCAGATTGCTTTTTATAAATTGAGCGATGGGACTGTCTTTTACGAAAGTGGTTAAAACCTTAACCGGCAAACCAAGGTAGGAAGAAACACTGGCTACGTTGGTTTCGGCACTGGTTGCCTGCATCATGAACGTGTCACTGCTGTGAACGGGTTGCCCGTTTACAGGAGTAATTCTTACTCCCATGCTGGTTGGAACAACCATTGCCCATTTGAAATCTTTTTTTAATTCGAGACTCATGATTATTTGATTTTAAGGGATGATTTTGTTTGATAACCTGGGTGAAAGATTTCGGATTTGAAAAATCCGAAATCAAAAATCTCATTTAAACACCGCTGTATGCACTGAATCCGCCATCTACCGGAACAACTATTCCGGTTATGAACTCAGACCAGTCAGATAAAAGGTAAAGCAATGTACCGGTTAACTCCTCAGGGGTTCCATATCGCTCCATTGGTGTGCCGTTGATGATTTTTTTACCGCGAGGGGTTGATTCTCCTGTTTTTTCATCCACTAAAAGAAAACGGTTCTGATTGGTTAAAAGAAATCCGGGAGCTATGGCATTTACTCTGATGCCGGTTTTGGCAAAATGCACTGCCAACCACTGCGTAAAGTTGTTGATGGCTGCTTTTGAAGCCGAATATGCAGGAATCCTGGTTAAAGGTCGGTATGAGTTCATGGATGAAATGTTTACAATTCCTCCATTTTTCTTTTCGAGCATATCAGTTGCAAAAACCAGCGAGGGGAGAAGGGTGCCTTTAAAGTTCAGGTCGAAGGTTTTGTCGAAACCTTCAAGTTGAAGACCGAAGAAAGTATCTTCAAGGTTATCGCCTTCTTCCATTTTTTCAACCTTTGAAGTGGCTGTTGCTGCATTACCTCCTGCACCATTAATCAGATAGTCAATTTTTCCCAGTTGGTCGTTAATGGCTTTTTTTGCCTGCTCAAGAGAGGTTTTATCCAGTACATTGGCTGCGAAACCTACAGAGTCGGTTCCTGTTTCGCTCTTGATTTCTTCCGCTACTTTTTGAGCAGCTTCCAGGTTTAAGTCCAGAATGGCTGTTTTTACTCCATGCATGGCCAAAGCTTTAGCCATGGTTGAGCAAATGACACCTCCACCGCCTGTTACAACGGCTACTTTGCCTTTGAGGTTTAAATCTTTTACCGGTGCTGTCATAATTTCTTAGTTTTTTACTTTATTAATGGTTGCCATCAGGTCTTTTACTTTTTGAGTAAGCGCAGCGAAATCACGCTTTTCTATCATCTCTTTTGGGAACAGATTGGAACCCATTCCTACGCAGGTTACGCCTGCGCTGAACCATCCTTTAAGGTTGGCTTCGGTGGTATCTACCCCGCCTGTTGGCATAATATTAGTTTTTGGCATAGGCCCTTTAACGGCTTTAACAAAAGAGGGTCCGCCAACTTCTGATGCCGGAAACATCTTAACAATTTCGGCACCAAGTTCCTCGGCACGCCCTATTTCGGAGATGGTTCCGCAACCTGGAGCCCACATCACTTTTCGGCGATTGCAAAGTTTTGCCATGTTTTCATTCAACAGAGGCGCTACAATAAAGTTTGCACCAGCCTGAATATAGATGGCCGCAGTTCCTTCTTCCACCACACTACCGGCTCCCAGTATCATCCCGGGTAATTCGGCCAAGGCATATTTGTTGATCTCACTGAAAAGTTCGCTTGCGAAATCTCCCCGGTTTACCCATTCAAACACCCGAATTCCTCCGTCGTAGCAGGCCTTTACAACACCTTTACAAACCTCTAAGTCTGAATGATAGAAAACAGGAACAACACCCGTTTCTTTCATTTTTAAGAATACCTCTATGCGTGTATATTTAGCCATGGTTTTTTTAATGTATTAAAGAAAGGAAAAAGAGCTGAAAGTGTTTAAACATTAATTGTGTTAATGCGGTTTTTCTGACTCTTAGTTTTTTATCAAACCCAAATACTCCGGCTCTTTTTCCGTTTCAAATTGTTTATTTATCGGGAAACTCTTCCGGAGGCATCGCCTCCCATTAATTTTTCTACCTCGTCAACTGTTACTTGGTTAAAATCACCATGAATGGTGTGTTTCAGGCATGATGCAGCTGTGGCAAAGCAGAGTGCTTTTTCGTCATCATTTTTATAGGTTAACAAGCCATAGATTAGTCCGCCCATAAATGAGTCGCCACCACCAACACGATCTACAATGTGTGTGATTTGATAAGTTGGTGCAGTGAACAGATTTTTTCCGTCATAAAGAACGCCCGACCATGAGTTGTGGTTGGCACTTACACTGCCACGCAGGGTTGTGATCACCTTTTTTACCCTTGGATATTCTTTCATGATTTGTTGTGAAACGCTACGATAAGCTTCGGCTTCAACGTGTCCGCCGGTTACATCAACACCTTCCGGTTTAATGCCCAGTACCATTTCAGCATCTTCTTCGTTTCCTAAAACCACATCGCAACCGGCAACAAGTTCAGGCATTACTTCACTTGCACTTTTGCCATACTTCCATAGGTTTTTGCGATAGTTCAGGTCACATGAAACCGTTATCCCTTTTTTATTTGCTGTTTGAATGGCTTCCAGACAAACGTCGGCTGCTCCTTGCGAAACAGCGGGGGTAATTCCGGTCCAGTGGAACCAGGTGGCTCCTTCCAGAATTTCGTCCCAGTTAAATTGTCCTTTTTTTATCTGAGCGAAAGATGAGTAAGCACGATCGTAAACGACCTTGCTTGCACGCGCTACAGCTCCTGTTTCAAGGAAGTAAATGCCCAGTCGTTCTCCGCCAAATTGAATGTCATTGGTGTCAATGCCATACTTTTTTAATTCCATATGGCATGCTCTTCCAATATCGTTTTTGGGAAGTGCAGTAACAAAAGAGGACTCAATGCCATAATTGGCAAGAGATGCAGCCACATTGGCCTCGCCACCACCATAACAGGCTTCAAACGAGGTTGCCTGTGCAAATCGTTGGTATCCGGGTGTGGATAACCTCAACATAATCTCTCCGAAGGAAACTACTCTTGGTGTCATTTTTTTATCTATTACAATATGAATATGATTGTTCTTTATTCGTTTTAATTTTGGCTTTTAAAAGCCAAAATATCTCATTGGGTTGTGATAGCAAATATCCTCAACCACCGTTTTTAATAGTTTTTGATCGTTGGGTATCAATCCTTTATCTATTTCATGCCCTAAGTGATTACATAAAATGCGTCTGAAATACTCATGGCGAGGGTAGGAGAGGAAGCTTCTTGAATCGGTTACCATTCCCACAAAGCGAGATAAAAGTCCCAGCACGGATAGATCTCTTAAATGTTTCTCCATACCCACTTTTTGATCCAGAAACCACCATCCGGCACCATATTGAATTTTCCCGGGGGTTTTTCCGTCCTGGAAGTTACCAAGCATGGTTACAAACATCTCATTATCTGATGGGTTTAGATTGTACAAAATGGTTTTAGCCAATTTGTCTTCAGTATCAAGAAGATCCATAAATCTTGAGATTTTGTTGGCATCTTGTGGGTTTCCTATGGAGTCGAAGCCAACATCAGGCCCAAGTTTTTTAAACATACGGGTGTTGTTGTTGCGCATGGCTCCCAGGTGAAACTGCTGAACCCAGTCACGTTTGTGGTTCATTTTGCACAATTCGTACATCACATAGGTACGGTATCCTTCTGTCTCTGTGTCAGATAATTTTTCCCCGTTACGAATCTTTTCGAATGATTTGTCTGCACCATCAAGGAAATTTGGCGTATAATATAGTCTGTCGAGACCATGATCAGAAGCTTTACAACCAACCTCATTGAAAAAGGCATGTCTTTCGTCAAGAACTGAGATTAAATCTCCAAGTGTTTTAATGTTTTTACCGGATACACTCTCTAGTTTTGAGATGTACGCATTGAAAAACTCAGGATCTTCAATTTTCAAAACATTATCGGGTCTGAAGGTGGGACGAACTTTGATGCTAAAATTCTTCAAAGCCTGATGATATTCCAGCGAATCAGCAGGGTCGTCGGTAGTTCCAACCACTTCCACATTCATTTTTTTCAAAAGGTTTTGAGTTCTGAACTCATCCTGTTGAAGCATTTCGGTGGCTTTGTCGTAAATTTTTCCTGCATTTTCCGGAGTCAGCAAGTCGAAGATGTCGAAATGTCTTGCAAGTTCAAGGTGCGTCCAATGGTGTAATGGATTACCAATGGTTGAGGGCACGGTTTCGGCCCACTTTTGAAATTTATCCCGGAATGAGGTATTGCCGGTACAATACTCTTCGTCCACTCCGTTTGTGCGCATTGCTCTCCATTTATAATGGTCGCCCTCGAGCCAAATCTGTCCCAAACTCTCAAATTTATGATTGTCTGCGATTAATTTAGGTGAAAGGTGGCAATGGAAATCTACTATTGGCAGCTTTTCAGCATAGTCGTGATAAAGCTTTTGTGCTGTTTTGCCTTCAAGGACAAAGTCCGGATGAATAAATTTTCCCATAATCTATAATTGTCGTTAACGAACACGAAGGTATAACACGAAAGTAATTTTTCCAAATATTTTAACTCTTTTTGAATCTATAATAATCAATTCTTGTTTTGGGTTTATGGATTAAATAATAGAAAATGAGGTTGTTAAGGTAGATGTCTGAGTCCTGATTTCAGCAAGGTGCTATTGATGTAGTCTGAATTTTAGAAATCTAATTTATGAAAAAAGAATAAAAAGATCCAGATAAAATTGTGTTTTTTGTGCAAACGTTTGTATTTTTGTGTTATTGATTAGTGTTTTTATGAAGCGAGCTACGATAATTGATATTGCAAAAGCATTGGGAGTGACTCCTTCTACTGTTTCTCGGGCTTTATCCGGGAGCGTAAGGGTGAGTGTTGCCACACGCAAAAAAGTGGAGGAGAAAGCCGAGGAATTGGGGTACCAACCAAATGTCATGGCTTCCTCGCTGCGAAGAGGAAAAAGCGATACAATAGGTATGCTGGTTCCAAGAGTCAACAGACATTTTTTTTCGCATGTGATCAGCGCCGTTGAACAGATTCTTAACCCTGCAGGTTATAATTTGCTTATATGTCAAAGCTATGAAAGATTGTATAACGAGAAATTAGCATTACAGGCGCTTTTAAAAAACAGGGTTGCAGGCATCATTATGTCGCACTCAATGGAGACAGGCAATTTTGATCATATTAAAAGTATTACCAACGAAAATATACCATTAATACAGTTTGACCGTGCTTCAGCCACCGTAGCCGGGCCACGAATCATAAATGATAATTTCTCAGGAGCTTATATGGCGGTGAAGCATTTAATAAAAAGTGGATACAAAAGAATTGCACATTTAACCGGGGCGCTTTCGGTAAATGTATACAGCGAGAGATACAGAGGTTATAGATATGCCTTGGAGGAGGCCTGCCTACCATTACTGGAAGAATACGTTTTGGAAGAAGCCATTACCAAAGAGACTGGTTTTGAAAGAACAAGACAATTACTTGAAACAACCGAAACAGACGCCATTTTTTGTGCAGGAGATTTCTCTGCAATCGGGGCTATTCAGGCAATTCAGTCACTGGGAATGAAAGTCCCTGATGATATCGGAGTCGTAGGATTTGCAAATGAGCCTTTTGCAGAACTTTTAACACCAAAACTCACAACAGTTGAGCAAAATGCGTATGATGTTGGAAATAAAGCGGCACGGGCACTAATTAAAATAATTGAAAAAGGATCTCTGATTACGGAGGAGGAAATTATTCCGGTTAGATTATTAGTAAGAGAGTCTTCGATTAAGTTTTAATATTTAAGGATCTATCCTATTATAAAAGTGGTTGATTATTAATCGTTATTAGATATTGAATTTTTATGAAACAGATTTTAATAGTAATTGCTCTATCTTCATTAATTGTAGGTTGTCATTCAACCTCCATTATCTCCGAAGTTGATTATGGATGGTCTAAAACATCGGTTAATGCAGCCATATTTAGAAAGAACTCATTGGTATCCAACGATAAATTCCAGTATATTTCATTTTATGATAGCATTGGTAATGTAGTACTTGGAAAACGCAAACATGGTAAAGATGACTGGCGCCTGCATACAACCCAGTACCAGGGGAATGTTTGGGATGCTCATAATGTGATTAGCATAATGGTTGATGGTGATGGATATCTTCATGTTTCCTGGGATCATCATGACGGGCCATTGAATTATGCCAGGTCAATAGAACCAAGGGGACTTGAGCTTGGCCCCAGATTATCAATGACAAATAAACAGGAAGACCGGGGGGTTACATACCCTGAGTTTTATGCTCTCCCGGATGGTGGGATGTACTTCGTTTACAGATATGGAGCATCCGGTGCAGGAAACATGGTGCTTAACAGATATCATCTTGATGAAAAACGATGGGAGCGTATTCATAATAACCTGATAAGTGGAGAGGGTAAGCGTAATGCATATTGGCAAATGGCTGTTGACAATGAGGGTGATATTCATTTATCTTATGTGTGGAGAGATACTTGGGATGTTTCAACAAATCACAATCTATGTTATGCCCGATCATCAGATGGAGGCAGAACCTGGAAAACATCAACCGGCAAAATGCTGCCGGTTCCAATTACGTACGACACCTCCGAGATAGCAATGAAGATCCCTCAAAATAGTAACTTAATCAATCAAACGTCCATGACAACCGATGCCAACGGGAATCCGGCCATAGCAAGTTACTGGACAGCGGAAGGAGAGACTGTTACTCAGTTTTTTATTGTTTATCATGATGGGACGCAATGGCATTCATCTCAAGCCACCAATAGAAAAACACCTTTTTCTCTTGCTGGCGGTGGAACACGAAGAATTCCCATCAGCCGTCCGCAGTTATTGTCAAGGGTGGAAGGAGATGAAACTTTCTTTTATCTCATATACAGAGATGCCGAAGTAGATGATCGCGTGGTTATTTCTTCAGCATCAACAGTTGAAGGAATGCAATGGAAAAGGAAAGTTATTGATGAACTCGAAGTGGCTCAATGGGAGCCATCCTATGATACGGAATTGTGGCGCAATAAGGGGATTCTTAGTTTATATGTGCAAAAAGTTGGGCAGGGAGAGGGAGGAGAAAGAGCCGTCGAAATGGCTCCGCAAATGGTCAAAGTATTTCAATTGAGTCCATCTCAATTAAAAACATTTTTTTGATAACTGATTTACAAATTATAAAAGAAGAAAATTATGGATTGGGAATTAAGGTATGCGGCACATCCTGCCGATGCAAAGAATTATGATACTGAAAGAATCCGAAAGGATTTTTTAGTAGAGGAGTTGTTCAAATCCGGAAAAGTTAAAATGGTTTATACCATGTACGATCGTTTGATTGTTGGTGGAGCAATGCCAACTACAGCAGGAAGCAAACTAGAGCCTTTTGAAGAGCTGAAGGCTGAATATTTTCTGCAGAGACGCGAACTTGGTATTATAAACGTAGGTGGCCCTGCAATTATTAAAGCCGATGGACAGGAGTATAAGCTTGGATACAAAGAAGCTTTATACCTTGGAAGCGGGAATAAGGAAGTGTTGCTTGCTTCTGAGGCTGATGCCAAGCCGGCTAAACTTTATATGAATTCGGCTCCGGCACATAAGCAATTTCCAAATAAGAAAGTGACTCTTGCCGATGCTGAAGTTGTTGTGTTGGGAAGTTTGGAAACTTCAAATCACCGGCAAATTAACAAGCTTCTGGTTAATAGTGTTGTAGAAACCTGTCAGCTTCAAATGGGTATGACCGAGTTAAAAACTGGTAGTGTATGGAATACCATGCCACCACATACTCATAACCGGAGGATGGAAGCTTATTTCTATTTTGAGGTGCCCGATGAGCAGGTGGTTTGCCATTTTATGGGCCAACCAACAGAAACGCGCCACATTTGGATGAAAAATGAACAAGCCGTAATATCTCCGTCTTGGAGTATCCATAGTGCTGCGGGAACTGCAAATTATACATTCATATGGGGTATGGGTGGTGAGAATCTTGATTATGGAGACATGGATACACGTAAACCTCAAGATTTAAGATAGTGATGGTTACAGATTATTGGAAAAGGTATGATGATGCTGAAGTAACCGAGATTGCTCCCGGCATTGAAAGACGCATTATCAAGACAGAAAAACTGATGCTTGTGGTGGTCGATTTTTACGATGGGCCAACAAAAGCTGCTGATCCTTTCCACAATCATTATCATGAACAGGTATCTTATGTCGCCGAAGGTGAGTTGTACCTATTTGCTGATAAAAACGAACCTGTTCACTTGAAAAAAGGAGATCTGTTTGCCATGCAACCTGATGTGCCGCACACCATTCAGCGGCTTACTGAGCATGTAAGAATTGTGGATTGTTTTACGCCGTTACGTGAAGATTTTATAACTGATTAAACTGAGAAAAATGATAAACGAATTATTTGATTTGTCAGGCAAAGTAGCTCTGATAACCGGTGGCACTCATGGAATTGGAATGGCTATTGGAAAGGTACTTGGAAAAGCAGGTGCTAAAGTATGTGTAAATGACTTGTCTGCTGAAAAGCTTCAGGAATGCAAAGCAGAATATGCAAAGGATGGAATTGATGTTTACACTTTGGTGTTTGATGTTACCAATGAAGCTGATGTGGATAAAGGAATTTCTCAAATTGAGAAAGATCTTGGCAATGTCGATATTCTTGTAAATAATGCAGGAATTATTAAACGTATCCCAATTCTTGAGATGCCTTTAAATGATTTTAAACAGGTGTTAGATGTGGATCTTGTTGCTCCTTTGATCGTTGCCAAGCGAGTGGCTCCTAAGATGATTGAGAAGCGATCAGGAAAAATCATCAATATGTGCTCTATGATGAGTGTTTACGGGCGTAACAGTGTCTCTGCCTATGCTTCAGCAAAGGGTGGTTTAAAGTTGCTTACTGCCAATATGACTTGCGAGTGGGCCAAATATAATCTGCAAATCAACGGTATTGGCCCGGGTTATATTGCTACGGCGCAAACGGCGCCAATTCGTGAAGGCGGACATCCATTTAACGATCTGGTAATGACCAGAACCCCTGCTGCCCGTTGGGGAGAGCCTGAAGATGTTGCAAATGCAGCACTGTTTCTAGCGTCAAAAGCAAGTGATTTTGTAAATGGTCATGTGCTTTATGTTGATGGTGGTATTTTGGCCAATTTTGGATATGTGAAGGGTGAGAATGATATTTAATCAGTAACGAACCATAAACATATATTGATATGAAGTTTAGAAATTTGATTTCCGTTGTTTCGATTGCCATTTTAATGGCATCATGCGGTGCACCAGGCATTCCGGCTTTCGAGGTCACTAATCCATTTAATGAACCTGTTCCAGGTAAAGCAGTTGTTTTACCTCGTGCGGTTGTTCAACAATTTGTTTTAGATGAAATGATTGGCCCTATTGATGTGGTTGTAGTCAATCAAAAGGGGGATGTAATGGCATCGCAAACCGATGACATCAATGGTGATGGAAACTGGGATGAACTGGTGTTTCTTGCTGATTTTGGACCAAACGAAACTCAAAAATTTCGTTTTGAGGCTGTAAATCCTGCAGATATGCCCGAATTCACAAAACGTACTAATATACGTTTTGCTAGGAAAGATCCGCCCCATGAGCCTGCTTATGATGATCTGAGATTGAAATCTACTGATAGTCCAACCATCTCAGCAATTTTTCAAATGGAAGGGCCCGGCTGGGAAAACGATTTAGTAGGTTTCCGTAATTATTTCGATGCGCGAAATGGTATTGATATCTTCGGAAAAACTACTACAGACATGATCCTCGACATTGCCGGAATCGATGGCCAGAATTATCACGTAATGGACGACTGGGGAATGGATAATCTGATTGTAGGTAATTCATTGGGAGCCGGAGCCATTGCGATTGGCATTGATGGCGAAGTTTATCGTGTGGGTCCTGCTGACAAAGCTGGTTTTCGACTTGTAACAGAAGGTCCTGTACGTTCAATTATTGATCTTACTTTTGAAGGAGTAACAGTGGGTGACCGGAAATATGACCTGGTTCACAGGATCTCAATTTACGCCGGCGACCATTTTTACAGAGCAAAGGTTTGGGTCGATAATTTACAAGGCGATGAAGTTCTGTATACAGGAATTGTAGATATGCATGAGTTGGAACTTTTTCAATCTGAATCTGCCGGTTTTACTGTTTTTGGAAGCCATGGCAATCAGGGATATGATGGTGAAATACTTGGACTTGGAATATTAATTCCTACCGAACAGTTCAAGCATCAACGTTCGGCTCCTGAAACCGGCGACGGAGTTATCCGCACTTTTCTTACTGCCATTGAGCTTGAGCCCGGCATTGCAGCAGAATATGCCTTTTTCTCTGGATGGGAATATCAGGATACCGGTTTTGCCCGTGAAATTTACTTTCGGGAAATGCTGAATAAAGCAGCTTTTAAGTTAGATGACTCTGCCTGGTTATTGCCATAGACGAGTACGTTGTTTATTGTTTAAGTGGTTAATTACCCTTTGGTTTGCATTTGCAAACCAAAGGTTTTTTTTCTACTTTTAGTTTCTTCATTATATATTGATAATCACTACTGATCAGCTAATTAATTTAGATTTCTTGCTCTGCTCGAAATGACAAAACTTTCAGGAGGTCAAGGCGGGTGAAGGGGTGATGGCGGCTTCGCCGCAATAACCCCTCACCTCTCACAGCGTAACAGCTTGTCGTTTCGCGCGAAGCGAAAAATCTATTATATGATTATCATTAAAAAAAATCTTAGTCGGACAGCAGTGATTGATAATGATATAGTTTTTTAGAACTATCTTTGTTCAAAGACCATTTAATGTTTGTTAAATTACGAACCCTTAAATAATAGAGGGGAGATCGCTCTGAAACGAGTCCCGAGGCTTCGGGAGGAGTTCTATCCCGATAAATCGGGACTTATAGTCTAAATTTTAACACATAAAATCTGAACAGTAGATTAAATATAAGCCTTGCTGATTGCGATGAGTTGCGTTTTATGCAGCAAGATGCCAGGGCTACGCCCCTTGGATAATTGGTTCGATGATTCGCTGCTATGAAGATGTCAGGGCTAGCGCCCCTACTTTAAACGAAATATTATTTACGTGAAAGTTAGAATTCAAACAATCAGAAGTAAATGAAATTATAAACAGATGAAATACTATTGTTTTATTTTAGTTGCTGCTTTTGTTTTTAGCGGATGTTTTAATTCCGGTGGAAAAGATAAACAGCATTCAACAGGAACAATGGCCGAAGCCCCCGATATGCATACTTCACAAATAGCATTAGACTGGGATGGTGTCTATTATGGTGTTTTGCCCTGTTCCAGTTGTGAAGGGATTGAAACAACTCTGGAAATCCATCCTGATCACACTTTTAGCTTAAGCAGAACTTATGTTGGAAAAGATGTCGATCCTTTTTTAAGTCACGGAACCTTTGAGTGGGATTCTTCCGGCTCTAAAATTATAATCGACGAAGGCAACGATTTCACAACAATCTATTTTGTTGGTGAAGGTTTTCTTTTGCAACTGGATATGGACGGTCAACGCATAGAAGGTTCATTGGCCGATAAATATAGACTGATTAAACAAGCCGATTAAAATTCATCGAGATGGGGCATCATCACCATACTAAAGAGAAGAAAGATCCCGGAGTACGCAAGCGGTTAAAGGTTGCCTTCGTATTAAATTTTTCATTTACCATCATCGAGTTTATTGGAGGTGTTTACACCAATTCAATGGCCATTATTTCCGATGCCATTCATGATTTGGGCGATACCGTGGCCATAGGCAGCGCCTTGTGGCTCGAAAAAGTAGCCACAAAAAAGCGCGACAGCAAATATTCCTATGGTTATAAACGCTTTTCTACTTTAGGAGCACTTCTTACCAGTCTTATTTTATTGGTGGGTAGTGTGATTATAATTTATGAAGCCATTCCCCGTCTTATTGCTCCGCAACCCGTTTTAGCAATGGGCATGATGTGGTTGGCAGTTTTAGGTATCGTTTTTAATGGAATTGCCGTTTTGCGGCTTCGCGGCGGGAATGCTTCCTTAAACAATCGTGCAGTGATGTTGCACCTCATGGAAGATGTATTTGGTTGGTTTGCCATATTGATCGGAAGCATCATCATTAAATTAACCGGGTGGTATTGGATTGATCCGATTTTATCTTTGGTGGTTGCTGCTTATATTCTGTTTAATGTATTTAAAAATCTCAGAAGCATTCTGCGTGTCTTTTTACAATCGGTTCCCGATAATTTTGATGCTGCAAAACTTGAGGCGCAACTGCTGACCATAAGTGGAGTAAAGGAGGTACACGACATTCACACTTGGACAATGGATGGCAATTATCACGTGTTGAGTTTGCATTTGGTGGTGGAGCATGGCTCCACCATTGAGCAACTGATTCAGATGCGAAGTTTAGCCAACTCAAAGGTTAAAGATTTTGGAATTCACCATCCTACCATTGCATTGGAGTTTGAGGATGAAATTTGTGATATATGCGAATAATGCATTAAGATTTTTTCGTGCAGGGAAATCTGAATTTTACAAGCTTGTCAACAAATAGAAAAAAGCTGTCTCAAGGAGACAGCTTTTAAATTTCTTCAGATCTTGTTAGTAGTTGCTTCTGCCACCGGATTCCCGGTTATATCCACCACCTCCACGACGGTCGTTACGGTTGTTTCCGTGTCCTCCACGATTCCCAAAGGAACGTTTTCTGTCAGAATCTTTTCTCTCTTCTGATTTGTTCACAACGATGGCGCGACCTTCAACTTCGGAACCATTTAATTCGTCAATTGCTTTTTGAGCAGCTGCATCATCTGGCATTTCTATAAAGCCAAACCCTCTGCTTCTGCCTGAAAACTTGTCGGTAATGATTCTTGCTGAAGCCACCTCACCATAAGCTTCAAATAGCTCTTTTAATGCAGCCTCCTCCAAACGGAATGGCAAACTGCCAACGAAAATGTTCATTATAAGATATTTATTTAATTAATACGTGATCTAAAGATATGGTTTTTTTATGAAAATGAACATACTACGAAAAACTATTTTCTTTTTTTTCGGTGAGCCAACCACCAAATAACGAATCCGCTAATGATTACTAATAGAAGAGTTATTCCTGCAAGTGGGATGTAGAGTATATACCATGAACCTATCAGATGGTTAAAAATTCGGCCCGTATGAACTTCAAGTGCCAGATTCCAAAGTGAAAAAGGCGTTGCATTTTTAACTCCAGCCGGCATAGAGGGAACTGAAGCGGCATGTCCTGATAGAACTTCCATACCGCGACTGTATTCAACCAGGTATTCTGCCCTGTTGGTCCGTATGTAGCCTGATATAAGATTAGACGATATGGGAGGGCCCATTCGGGCAGTTGACATCACCGGACGCCTGGTAATCACGTTATGTATCGTGTTGCTTTGCATGTCCCACTGAAAGAGTCCGGAAAACGAGCCTACCAGCCATACTCCCGGGATTGATGTGTAGGGTTCTAAAACTGTACAGCCCATAACGCTCACGGGTGGTTGGTGCTGAATATAATTGGCCGATTCTGAAAAGTATGCATCGAAATGAAAAAATCCTTCCGAGGTGGACACAAGATATTTGTTGTTTAAATCGTCCCACGCAATACGTCGCAATTTGTCGTACCAGGGATTTGGTTTATCGAGTTTTGAGAACGGGATTTTTGCTACCCTCGACTGTGCTATAGTTATAAGCAGGGGCGGGCGCAGGAACATTCCGGTAATTGTTGTGAATATAAGAAATATGGCTAATATGTAACCTATTTTGTTGTGCCATTTCAGATTGGTTTTCATCCCTGATTTCAATGATTGTATGGCACCGTTTTTTCTCTTTCTGCGCTTTATCCATTTTGGGAATAGCCAGTGCAAAATCCCAGAAATTCCTAAAAATATCAAACCCAGTCCAAGTATATCAACTACTATTTTTCCCCATTCTCCAAACATTTCTCCGCTGTGAAGGGTCCAGAGGGTTCGGAATAGCGATACCTTATTATCATCGTCTGCAAATTCGGGGAGTGTGATGATTTCAAAACTCTTCAGATCATCTGTGATCAGCAGGTGCGATCGGGTGAGGATATGTATCTGATTTTGGTGTTCAATTAAGTCGGTAATTCTTTTCTCGATTGTAGGAATTTCAATTTTGTCCCAGAATTCGCCGTTAAACAGGTACAGTCCGAACAGGGTGCCTGCTAACAAATTTCCATCATCGGTGTAGAGCATGGCTTCAACTTTTCTACTGTCAATACCTTTGGGAAAACCATCATTCAGATCAATGAAATATTCCATTTCGTTGTTGGTTAGCCAGGCTCCAATGTTGCCATAAACTACCATATCACTGGTTGTTATATGGACTGCTCCCTTTATTGAAGCGAAGTTCCAGTTGGTCAGTCTGTAATCTGGCGGTAAATAGCTCCTATTTATATCAACCGATGAAAACCAGTTTCTGTGATTCAGAATAATTCCCGATGTAGCAAAAAAGAGAATGAAAATGGTGATGACGATACCGGGCCATTTGTGATACTTTCTCATGGTCTTTAACCATCTCGATTTTGTTGTTTTCGTTTTTATATGTTCCATCGGGGTATTTTTACAGTTCACTACAAAAATAGTAATCCATTATTAAAAGACAAGCATGTCTTTTAATAAATTCTAAAACTTTGTCGTCAAGAGAAAATCTTGTAGGAGATCGCTATGATGAGTTTCCTTTTTATCCTCTCTCTTCAAAATTAAAACTATGCATCACAATTATTAATAAGTGAATTAAATGGTTAACTTTGCATCACTTTAGGATTTACGAGAATGATGTTACAAGTACCAAAAATTTACCAGGTAAAAATCACCCTGAATGGCATAGAGCCAACCGTTTGGCGGGAATTGAGAATTCCTTCAGATCTGTTTCTTCACGATTTTCATAAGGTTATTCAGACTACTATGGGATGGGAAAACGGCCACTTGCACCAGTTTATGAAAAACGGCCGTATTTTTGGTTTCGCAGATGATGAACCGGAAAGCAGGTCTGATAAGTTCATGGATTATACCAGCATACGGGTCATGGATATTCTGAAAAAAAATGGAGAAACCATTCGCTATCTGTACGATTTTGGTGATTACTGGATGCATGAAATCATTTTGGAGGAGATTTTAGAACCCGATGCCGATGTTTACTATCCAATCTGTATTGACGGAGCCAGAAACTGCCCACCCGAAGATTGCGGAGGTCCTCCCGGATATCAGGAGATGATGAAGATTTTTAACCATCCCGGCCATCCCGACAGGGAGATGTTGTTGGAGTGGCTTGATGAAGAGTGGGAACCGGAAGAATTCGATCGGGAATTGGTCAATGATTTATTGATGGATGATGATTTTGGCTGTTTGCCAGGGATGGAATAATTCTCAGTCAATACAATATAAAAAAAGCTGTAAGCATATTGCTTACAGCTTTTTTATTGATTTTCTATTGATATTATTTTACAATTTCAAGAAGCTCTACTTCAAAAATAAGAGTTTCGTTTGGACCGATTCTGTCACCCGCACCATTTTCACCATAGGCAAGATATGATGGAACATACAGCCTCCATTTTGATCCCACAGGCATCATTTGTAAAGCTTCAGTCCAGCCTGCAATCACTTGTCTTACTCCGAAAACAATAGGTTCTCCACGCTCTACAGAACTGTCAAAAACTTTCCCATTGACAAGAGTCCCGTGGTAATGGCATTTGATTCGGTCAGATGCTTGAGGTATGGGGCCATCGCCATCGCGAATAATCTCAAACTGCAAGCCGCTGTTGGTGACGGAAACCTCAGGTCTTTTGGCATTCTCTTCAAGGAAAGCTTTCCCGGATTCATTATCCGGATAAATTCCTTTTTTGGCCATTTCTCTGCTCTTATTTTCTTTGTCGCTGTTTAATTTGTTTATTAATTGTTGTAAATAGATCTCTGCTGTGATGTCATCAAAATATGAAAATTCGTAGGCCAGTTCATTTATAAACGCTGTACGGAAAATTTCTTCGTTAAAACCATCAAATATTGATGATAATCTTTCACTGAAGGCTTTTTTCACAGCTAAATCGCTAAAAAGTTTGGCCATCTCTTTATGGTCAATTCCTTCAAAAGCTAAAGGGGCTATTTGCTGTTTAAAATGGTTTGCTTCCCTAAAGCCCAAAGCATAACTTGCACTGTCTATCGAATTTTTCATTTCAACTCTGCCTGATCCGGGTACTCTCCGGTTGCAACCGGAGGATAGTATAATCATGGCTGATACAAAAGTAAAAAAGACTAATCGTTTCATAGTAAGACTTATAAGGTTAGACATATTATTATTTTTCGATTCCAATCAGTTCCACATCAAAAATCAGAGTTGTGTCAGGTCCTATTGCCCCTCCTGCACCCCGACTCCCGTATGCAAGTGAAGATGGTACATACAATCGCCATTTTGAACCTTCTTTCATCATTTGAAGTGCTTCAACCCATCCCTGGATTACTCCATTAACTGGGAACACAGCAGGTTCACCACGTTGAACACTGCTATCGAACACGGTTCCGTCAATCAGTGTTCCATGATAATGACATTTTACCTGATCGGTAGCTGAAGGAGTTTTTCCATTTCCATCCTGTACCACTTCATATTGTAATCCGCTTTTTAGAGTGATTACCCCTTCTCGTTTGGCATTCTCTGCAAGAAAGTCTTCTCCTGCTTGTTTGTTGACTTTCTGTTTTTCAGCTTCCAAGGCTGAAAAATGAGCATTTAGTACCTGGTTAGCTTCGTTTCCGTCCATTGCTGCATTCTCCTTTTCCATAACGGCTTTAAATCCGCTTAGAAAATCATCATAATTAACACTTCCCATCCCATTTGATGAGAGATTGTGGGCAATGTTCATACCCAAAGCATAACTTACTTTATCCATTTTAAATTGTTTTGTGTGAATTTCAAAATCAGCGAAAGATACAATATTTTTTTGATTCTGATTTTATGGCTTTGTAGCCCTCAGCATTTCACGTTTGCCCGGAGGTCCGGCCAAACGTTCAACTTCAAAACCTGCCGACTGCATATTTCTACGTACATCTCCTTTTGCACAATAGGTAGTCAAAATCCCTTTTGTATCCATCATCTTCCAAATTTTTGAGAACAGATCTTTTGTCCACAGCTCAGGCTGTATATCTGGAGCAAAGGCGTCAAAATATACGAGATTGTATAAAATGTCAGTCTCATATGTATGAATATCTCCCTCTATCTTTTTTAAAATAAAAGTATCAGAAATGGACGTACTAATGTTCCAAGGTGCTGAATGAAGTTGACGATAAAGAGGTTTTGCCATTGATGAATTCAACAGATCAGGGTAGTTTACCGATTCTGTAATTTTTTCATCAACCGGATATTTTTCCACTGCATGATAAACGATGGTTTGGTTTTTTTTGTTCATGAGGGTTAAGAGTGCATTTAGACCGGTTCCAAATCCCATTTCCAGAATATGAACGGGATTTGAGTGACAATTATTCAGCCCGGCACCAATAAAGACATGCATAGATTCGGTTATGGCTCCGTTTATTGAATGATAGTGTTCGTTTAGGTCAGGCCGGTATAATGTTGAGCTGCCGTCCGATGTTATTTTTATTTCAATGTTCATAAATTGCAGAAGATGAATGTATTGATCAGAGTTTGTTTCTGAATATTCTTCGTATTATTATTTGCTGTCGCAAACGTGAAGGTATTAAAAATACCTGTTTATGGTCTGATGGTTTCGGAATTTTATATGGTTTGTTTCTCATGGCATTTATAAACCATAATGGAAGCACAATCCCTTTTAACACCGATGTCAGAGAGATGGTCCACCAAATTCCATACAATTCAAGTGACGTGTATGTAATTACCAGCCATGCCGCCGGTAATCTTAATCCCGTAAATAGAATCCCAATCAATGATGGAGGTAGAGTTCGTCCCAAGCCGTTAAATGCACCCCTTGTAGTGATTTCTGTAATCATAAACACTTGCGAAACGGCAAGAATGAAGAGGTATGTGGCTCCGAGTTTTTGCGCATGTGGGTCATCCAGAAAAACTGAGAATATTGATTTTCCCATGAAGAGAAACAAAGCTGTAACCATAAGTCCAAGAACGGTTCCAATAATCATGGTGAGGAAATATCCTTTTTTTATGCGATCCCATTTATTGGCACCAAAATTTTGTCCTGTAAAACTGCCAAGTGCAGTTGCAAATCCGGATGAGGTCATCCATGAAATGGCCTCAATTTGACCTCCAATGCTTTGGACAGCTATGGCCACTGATCCGTAACCGGCAACCATTCTTGCAATGATCATCGCAAAAAATGCAAAAAGGGCACTTTCGGAGGCCACCGGAATTCCGAGTTTGAAAATGCGCTTTGAAATTTGGCGGTTAAGTCTGAAATGGGAGAGGTTCAGTTTTATCATCTCCTGTATAATAACAAAGCGGTATACGAAAATTACAAATACCAACCCCTGAGAAATGAATGTTGCCCATGCTGCTCCTTTCACACCCATTTCCGGGAAGAACCATAAGCCGAAGATTAAAACCGGATCAACAATGAGGTTTAGAATCACCCCTGATGTCATGTACCAAAAAGGTGCTTTACTGTTCCCCATTCCGTTATAAATCCCAGCGAATGTTGGATTTACAAAGGTGAAGATAAATCCGAGGGAGACAATCCTCAAATAAGTTGCTCCCTGCTCGTTAACCGATTGTGATGGAATTCCAAAAAAATGGATCAATTCTGAAGCAAACAACCAGGTACAAAAGGCATATATTAGCGTGATGATAATTGCCCAGAATAAAGAATGGCGTATGAACTGTAGAGCTGTGCCGGTCTCTTTTCGTCCCAGAGATTGTGAAACGCCTATTTCAGCACCAATTCGGGTAATAAGGAGCACGGAAAAGCCAAACCAGATGTAAAATCCTGCTGCACCAACGGCAGCAACGGCATCTTCGCCAACTCGTCCTAACCACAGTAGGTCAGTAAGATTGTAAGTCATCTGCATAAATGATGACCCAATGGTTGGAACTGCCAACCTGAAAAGGTGTGGCAAAATAGCTCCTTTTGTTAAATCTGCTATGCGATTGTTCATTTGAGCGCAAAGTTAACAAAAAGAGAGTGTGAAAAACCTGATGTTCTTAATCAGCAAGTCAGATTAAAAACTAATATCATAAAAATTTTTTCCCTCAAGTATTGCTTCCTTTGTAATCATATCTGTGAGGGGGTGGCTGATAAGTTTCTCCAGTATCTCATAGCTCACCGTAGCCGAGTAGCAACCTGTAAGCGTTACCCTGTGTACCTGATCGACGGTCTTAAAGCTGGTTCCCAGTACTTTGGTGGGCATTTTATAGTCGGTGATACTTTTTACAATATTTTGAACTACTTCAATTCCATGTGATGAGATATTATCGAACCTGCTGATTAATGGTGCTACAAAATTGACACCAGCACGGGCTGCTGCTATGGCTTGCAAATGGGTATAGACTGCAGTTGCTGTTACTTTTATCCCTTTTCTCTTGAGCAGAGGGATGGCTCTGTACCCTTCTTTGGTTACCGGAATGGTGGCGTAAAAATTCACGTTCTCACCCATATATTCACGGTACTTTACAGCTTCATCCAACATGCGTTCGGCATTGTTGCTTATGAGATGTACATGCAACATTTTATCTCCGATCAGCGATGCTAAATCAGGTAGTAATTTCGAAATAGGACGTTTTTCGTTAGCAATGGATGCAGGGGAGGTGGTGACACCTTCCAAAGGAAAGTAGTCAAAAAGTTTTTCCAATTCCTCAATGTTGGCGCTGTCGGCTAAAAAGATCATAGATTGGATATTAGATTCGTTTTAATAAATGCTTTTTCGTAGAACTAAAATACAATGTTTTTTCTTTTTGTAAACAGTTTAAGGAGAATCTTGTTTTAGTTTCATATCTCGATATGATGCCGAATTTTCTACAGAAATCAGGATAAATCATTGATGATTCAATAGTTATTGATATTTGATAGGGTTAAACTAAATGACGTTAACCTGTTAATTCTTAAAATTAAGATTATATTTGTTCCTTAATGTTTGAATCTAAAAGTTTAACAATAAGTGCTATTTTTAAATCTAATCATTAGTTAATCTTTAAGCATGGGATTAAATGATCAACCGCAATATCGAAAGTTATATGAGAGTTTAAGGAAGCAAATAGTAGATGGTTTCTATAAGGAAGGAGATCTGTTACCATCTGAAAATGACCTTTGTATATTGCATAATCTTACCCGCCCTACTGTTCGAAAATCTCTTGATATGCTCTTACATGAGGGGTTTATTAAGAAACATCAGGGGTTGGGAAGTGTAGTTCATAAGCTACCTAAAGGTATTGGGATTTTATCTGTTACAGGTACAACTACTGCAATTGGTGGCCATCGGCTTATTACTAAAGCCATCGTAAAGCCTAAAGTTCAGCATTGGCCAGATGAGTTTCCATTTGTGCTAAGTGAACATGAGCAAAATGTTGGGTGCATCTACTTTGAGAGATTGCGGTTATTAAATGATACTCCAGTTTTTTATGAGTTTACATACCTTCCTAATATAAATCTGCCAAGATTTACATCCCGAAATCTAGATAATAAATCACTGTTTGATCTACTAAGGCAAAGCTATAATATTGAAATAAAAGGAGGTGAGCAATTTATAAAGGCCATCAGCGTGGAAGATGAGAATGTATGTCAATATCTTCAAGTCGAAAAAGGTCATCCTGTATTACATATGAAAAGAAAGTTGGATACTAACCGAATCGGTTTTGCCTTTTATTCAATGTTATATTGCAATACTGATGAGTATAATATTTACGGGATATTCTAATTAAGTAATTTGTTTATTCTGGGTTGTAAATACCAAATTCCTACCGGGAAAACAATAATCAGAATAAATTCAGTAATGAATTCATCAAATTTGACATTTTTGTTAAGTTCACTACACTTGATGACTTTAGCTGCAAAAAAGAAGCAATAAAATTTACTGATGATGAGGGTGAACTGAATGGGCATGATAACCCAAAGTGCAGCGAAAAGTACGTTTGCCATTGAGAACTTTCCCATACTGAGTATTGAAGCTCCCCATATCCAATATCCCAGAATGATTATAATAACTAATACCGGGATTATTATAAGGGATTTAAACAGACGATTGTTAAAAAAGTCGTTCAAGTTATGTCTCTTATGAAGTTTTGAGCCTACAGCCCAGAGCCATAAATAAAAAAATAGTTGGGAAACAACGATTGAGCCAGGTATAGAGAAAAAGTGATAAGACGTACTTACATAATAGGATGGAAGAACAAATCCTGAAATCAAAACAAAAAACGGAAAAATGAATATGGCAACGAATATATGCCACGCCTTTGCTTTCAAAATGAAACTCATACTTGTTTGAATGTAATAATGTAACTAATTATTGGATTTCTGATAACAACCGTTGGTTTAGACAACATAAAATGAGTCAGTTTATGGTTGCAATGGGAATGGTTATATCTGCTTCTAACGCAGAAACAGAGCTTCTGGTTACATTTTGCAAACAAAAAAAAACGATAGTTTTGGCTTTTTGTTAATACAGTATCTCGTTTTATGATAACGAACGTTTTAACCATAATCCAAAAGCGCCTACTGTTATATAACAAACCTATGCTAGCTAATATGATATGTGTATTCAAATCAGCAAAACAAAAAAGTTTTTCGACCCATTATTATGTGATAAAAAAAACAATTAATCATTTGATGATTAATTCAGCAAAGGAGAGACCTTTTATGGATTTTTGGGTTACGAAATTTTTGTTGTATTTTGGTAATGTTTTTGTGCTGCCATATCTATTGCTTACTTTTACCAATAATTACAAATTTAGCTATATTGACAAGTATGAAAAAAGCAGAAATACACACCTCCAAAGGTGTAATGAAAGTTGAGTTTTACCATACAGATGCCCCGGGAACCGTTGCAAACTTTATTAAACTTGCTGAAGAAGGATTCTATAACGGAATAACGTTTCATAGAGTTATTCCAGATTTTGTTATACAAGGTGGATGTCCGCTCAGTAAAGAGCCCGGTAATCCCCGTGTTGGTACCGGTGGTCCCGGATACCAGATACCATGTGAATTGGATGGTGAGAACCAGTACCATGATCGTGGTGTTTTAAGTATGGCTCACGCCGGAAGGGATACAGGCGGATCTCAATTCTTTATTTGTCACAGCCGCAATAACACAGCACATTTAGACCGAAATCATACCTGCTTTGGTAAAGTATACGAAGGTTTGGATATTATTGACCAGGTTAGGGCTGGCGACCGCATTGAAAAAATAGAGATTGTTGAATCATAAAAGTTTAAATAATGAATTTTGAAATCAGTGGTAGTCTTATCGTAAAAGAAGATACAGTAGATATAACTTCTAGTTTTAAGAAGAGGGAGTTTGTAATTGAGGTAATAAATGAAAGAAATCAGGATTGGAATGATTTCATCAAATTTCAATTAACTCAGGATAAATGCGGCTTGTTGGACTCTTACAATTTGGGAGATAACATTAAAGTTGGATTCAATTTGCGAGGTAGAAAGTGGGAAAAAGACGGAAAGGTAAATTATTTTACCAATCTTGAGGCGTGGCGTATTGATTTAGTTTCTGATGGGCAGGTTGCAGAACCTCAGACACCACCTCCGTTTGCTGAAACTGATATTCCACCGGCTGAACCAAAAGATGACCTGCCTTTTTAATACTTAGAATATTTTAAGCACTTGAAATTTTATCTGGTGTTCATCCGGATATTCATATTTATGGTAGAGTAACCCTGCATTTCAGATGGGGTTACTCTTCTTTCTTTTGGCTCCATCAGTCTTTTTCGGAACGTGAATCGATAGGTCTTATCTGACAGAAGGTGTATGGAAAAGTTTCCATCATCATCACTCTCCAGAGATGCTACTGGTGCGCCATCTTGTCTTGTAATGTTGATTAATACTCCACCTTCATACGAGCCGGTCGATTCATTAATGATGGATCCTTTAATCATAGAGAATTCCAGAGGTTTTACTAACCTGAACGCATAAAGATTGTCATTTTGATTGTTTTCATTTCGGTTGGATGCAAAATAGCCACTTTCACCTTCATTTGTGAAGACTATGGTAAAGTCATCATAGGGACTGTTAATGCCCGGCCCGACATTATATGGTTCAGAAAAACCTGTTCCTTCAGGTAATGCTACGAAAATATCCAGACCTCCCAATCCAGGCAATCCGTCTGATGAGAAGAATAACCGTCCGTTCTTATCGATATATGGAAATACCTCATTGCCAGGAGTGTTGATGTGAGGGCCCAAATTGACAGGCTGTGAAAGAAATCCGCCTCTTCGCTCACTGTAATAAATATCCATTCCTCCGTAGCCTCCTGGCATATCGGAGGCGAAATAAAGCCGTTGGTCATCAGGCGAGATGGCAGGGTGAGCAATAGAGTATCCTTTCATTTTAAGTGGCAATGTTTGAAGAGCTTTACCCCATTCATCATCACGATGTCTGGCAATAAGAATATCCAGTTCGTTTCGCCCCTCGGGTGTGGATTCAGAATTTCTTGTGATGTACATGGTTCGGCCATCAGCCGAAAAGCTCACAGGCCCGTCATTAAGACTGGATTTGATTGAAGGAAGAAAAAGTTCAGATCTCCCAAAGGTTGTTAAATCTTTTATTGGTGCTGCATATAAGTCAAAAAACGGAAGGTTATTTCTTGTATCCCTTCTGCGTATGAATGATCGTCCGGGACGGTTTGATGAAAAAACGAGCAAGTCGTTCCAAATTGCCGGACCAAAATCTGAATACTGGCTGTTGATGCCATTTAAAGTTAATATTTCAAATCTGCCTGAGTCGGCATGAATGGCCTGAAGATATTGCTCAGGAGATAAGCCTCTCATTGGCAGTCTGGTACGATTTAATTCATGGAACCTGGCTAAATGCTTATCCGATTCTTCGTATCTTTTAAGGATACGAAGTGTTTGACCAAGATGGTAATAAGTTTCGGCTTCAACATCCGGAAAATCTATGGCTTTAAAATACCATTCTGCAGCGTAAACCGGCATGTTTAAATGGCGGTAACAATCGGCAATTCTTCTGGTTACATAAAACAAAGCTTCACCTCTTTCTTCAAGTCTTAAATAACGGTCGAGTGCCCTGTTGAAATCAAAATTATTATACAACTGATCGGCTCTTTGCAGTTGCCTGCTTTGAGAGGTTGCATAACCTGAAATGCCAAGGAGCAATATGATTAATAAATATTTTAACATCCTAGAAATATCTTGGGTTTTGCACTTGTTCTTTTCTGAAATCAAATTCAAAGATAATCATTGCTTCATGGGTATTGCCAAAGTGGGTTGAAACCCCGCCAAAATTTGTGTCAAATGCGTAACCCAAGCCTAATTGCGGTGTTACCTGATATCTGACCATGCCTCCAATTACATTGTCGGTACGGTAAAGCAGTCCAACCCAAAGAAGGTCTCTGATTAATAAATTAATATTCAAATCAAGGTTAAAAGGTGCTGATTCTGTTGCACGCAACATGAATGATGGCCGTAAAACCAGTTCATTGTTAAGGGGATAAGCATAACCAGCCATGAGCAAATATAGCCTGTTTTCTCTGGATATGAAAGTTGACTCATTGGAATCGGTTTCACTCATGCTGTTTTCAATTAAGCGGGGTGCAGCCATTCCAACGTAATATCTGTGATTATATACATGCACTCCAAAGCCAAAATTGGGCAGGAATTTACTATCGGTATAACCATCTGTAATATCGATATCATTGGCATATCTGCTTAAGTCTTTTTGATAAAAACTAAATCCTCCTTTAAGCCCCAAAGACATCCGGGTGTCGTCTGTAAGATATACCTGATAAGAATAATCCAGCCACGCATTGGTGTTCTTAACCGGTCCTATCTGGTCGTGTATGATTGAGAATCCTGTTCCAAAATTTCTTGAAACCACCGGTGTATGCATTGAAAAAGTATAGGTTGATGGTGCATCTTCAAAACCTACCCATTGGTACCTTGACATGGCCATGGCTGTTAATACGCCATTGGTTCCTGCATACGCAGGATTTAATATCAGCGGATTAAACATGTATTGTGTCAGCATTGGATCATGCTGGCTTTTGATGTTGCTCGTAAGAAGCAACATCAGAAAAAGTAATCCGGAAAATATCTGGTTGAATTTTAATTCCATTTTATTTTATCTTTTTATATAAATGCTTCCTTTAAACACTTTTCCGTTTAAATCCAGGATGTAGTAATAAACGCCTTCCGGAAGTTCCCGATTTCCGATTACATTGCTGGAGGCTCGACCATCCCATCTGTTTTTAAATGGGTTCTCGTGGAAAACCAGGCCGCCCCAGCGATTATAAATAAAGATTTCTCCGGGCTTTCCTGCCTCTTCGAGTTCCTCAAGACCATGGATGCTCCAATACTTATTTCTTTCGTCATTCGGAGAGAAGGCCGCTGGGACTCTTAGGTTGTCAGGAATACCGTCTCCTGATTGATCAGTGGGCAAAATGGTTATGGCAACGTATGAATCTGTGCATGCATTATGCGGATCGCAATTGCGATAGTAAATGGTATCATTCCGGAAGAATGATCCGGCAAATGCAGTATAGGTAAAGGTTCCATCGGCAGACAACGTTGCTTCTCCGTATGGCGTTACAGAATTAGAAATGAGAAAAACGGTCATCTCTTCTCCTTCAGGTTCAAAATCGTTTTCCAACACATTGATGGTGGCAGTTGCGCCATCAAAAATGCTAATTGAATTGGGTTGTGGACGTGGCGCATCGTTAACCGGATGTATGGTAAAGAAAACGGTAGCTTCATCGCATAATACCGGCATGCCATCGTCACAGATTCTATAGGTGAACTGATCTGCACCAAAGTAATCCGGATCGGGGGTATAAATGACGGTTCCGTTTCCATCTATGATGTCAACAACTCCGTGTTGAGGTTGAGCTATGATGATCAGTGATCCAGGATCTATATTATCATTTGGGTCTGTGTCGTTATCAAGGGGATTAAATGTTGCCTGGGTGTCTTCATCCAGTTCGATGTAAACGTCAAATGCCACGGGAGGCTCATTTCCTGCAATGATATCCAGGGTTACGGTGGCATCTCCACAAGCACCCTCGGTATCACAAACCGAATAAACAAATGAGTCGCTGCCAATGTATCCTTCTTCAGGTAAAAAGAATATGCTTCCATCGCTGTTGACAGTGATGTTCCCGTGTTGTGGTTGAACAACGATTGTTACAGTGGATGGATCAATGTTGTCATCAGGATCGATGTCATTTTCCAGAACATTAAGAAGCATTCCTTCTTCACGAACAGGACCGAAATGGTTATCCTGGGGCTCGGGTGGTGAATTTACCCAAGTAATGGTCAGGTAAACAGTTGCCTCATCCCACAGTCCCTCCGGATCAGTAAGACGGTAGATAAACTGATCGGTTCCAAAATAGCCCGGATTTGGTGTGTAAATAATCCCCCGTGGAGTTGTACTAATTTCAGCCGTTCCATATTGAGGAGCGACAGAGATTGATAGAGTCAGTTCATCTATGGTGTTGTCTACATCATAATCGTTGCTCAGCACATCCACTAAGGTGGATGTGTTTTGTTTCAGGGTAGCCTCGTTATCATTGGCCACAGGCGGGTCATTTACCGGATTGATGGTAATGGTTACCTTGGCTTCATCACAATAATTGGTTTCATCACATACCCGGTAATAAAAACTATCCAGACCAAAGTAGTTCTCATCGGGAATGTATGTAACTGTGCCGTCTGGGTTTGTTGTTGCCTGTCCATGCAATGGCTCTATGGTAATGGTTACTGTGGAAGGATCAATGTTATCCTGAGGATCTGTATCATTGAAGAGAACATCAATGACTACCGTTTCATCTTCATCAATTGTTATTTCAACGTCATTCGCTGTTGGAGCCTGATCGGAAACCTGAATTGTAACGGTTGCAATATTGCTTTGCAGATCAGTAAGATCAGAAATTCTGAATTGGAATGAATCATCACCAGAGAATCCGGTGTCGGGTGTGTATATCAAGGTTCCTTCTTCGGTTCCAGGTGAAAGGTTCCCGTGGATGGGAGGTGTAATGATTTCAATTGTTTCAAAATCAATGTCATCATCGGGGTCTGAAACCAATTCGTAGATAGGTATTATGGCGGCCACGTTCTCTTTGGTTGTATACCAACCGTTAACAGCAACCGGTGGATCGGGAACGGGGTGAATTGTTATGTCCACCCGTGCTTCATTGCTTATTAGGTTAGCCAGATTTCTAACCGTATAAGTGAAGAAGTCTGTTCCATTATAGTTAGGATTTGGAGTGTATCGAACAATTCCATTACCCAAATAGGTGGCTGTGCCGTGTTTTGGTTGAACAACAATGACTACTGTTTGTGGATTGATAAAGGGATCTATGTCGTTAGCCAGAATGTCAATTTCCACGCTGGTGTCTTCATCCAGCTCGGCATAGTCATCTACTGCCAGTGGTGAAAGTCTGGCTACTTCAATGATTATTTTGGCTGTACTGCATTCAGGTGGGAGCGGATATCCCAAGTCACATATTTCATAAACCGCAGTATCTCTTCCAAAGAAACCAAACCGAGGGGTGAAGTTAATGGTATTATTATCCAGTATCGTTAACATGCCATTTTCGGGTTGTTGAATAATGCGGAGTGAACTTGGGTCGATTCCTCCATATGGATAATCCGCATCGTCATGGTCGTTTGCAAGTACATCTATATTAACAGGCGTGTTTTCTGCCGTAAAGAGATAGTTATTATTGGCCACAGGTGGATCGTTTACCGGTGTAACCTCTATGTTAAGAGTACTTTCTGTGGTATCCTTTCCATCAGAGATGGTGTAATAAATGGTTGGGACGTTTCCCCAATAGTTTAACTTTGGCATATAAACAAAACTACCATCCTGATTAATTCTTATGATTCCCTCGTTAAATGTGATGGTGGTATTTACATTATATGTAGTTCCGCTTATTCTGAAACTGACAACGTTTAATGGGTCTCCATCGGCATCAGTCGCGTCGGACAGTAATCCGTTGTCTGAATCGACAGATAATTCAGTGTCTTCTGCGATGGTTTTGCTATGAGGATTTGCAACGGGCGGGGTGTTTTGTATCTCTGGTGTAAATTGGACGGAATTATTGCTCAGGTTGGTGTCAAACTGATCAAGCGATGTAATGGATGCAATGTTGGTGTATTCATTTAAAATTCCCGATGGAGGAAGAAGCGTTGCCGTATAGGATAATTCTATCTGATTGCCATTGGTAATGTTTAGATTGTTCCATGAAATTTGGTTTTCATTTAAAGAACCACCATGAGAGATATTTGAAATGTTGTTGTAACCTGCCGGGATTATATCAAGCACATCAACGCCTGTGGCGTTATGTGGCCCCTGGTTGTATATGGTTATTGTAAATGTAATTTCATCATTTACAAAGGGCGTATCGTTGTCAATTTCTTTGTTAATAACCAATTCGCTTTGTCGAGCAGGTGCCGAAACAGAAGCCTCATTGTCTTCAGTGTTTGGGTCAAACTGATTGGATTCAACTTTCGCATTATTAGTGAATTGGATTCCTGATCCCGGTTCTTTTACAAGTGTGGTAATTGTTAAAGAAACGGTTTCACTTACCGCGAGTTCATTGGTTACCCATTGGCCTGTTCCAACATTATAAGTGCCTTTGGTGGGTTGATTCTCAATGTGCTCAAACCCATTGGGCAAGATATCGGTTACAACCACTTCGGTAGCCATATCGGGGCCATGGTTGGTAACAGTAAGAGTGAAAACGATTTCATCGCCGACAAAAGGTTCGTTATCATCAACCGATTTTGTTAAGGTTAAATCAGCAATATTTGCCGAGACTGTCTCGGTATCTGAGAATTCGTAATGAACACTATTAAATTCGAAAGAAGCTTTTGCAATATTGGTAAAATAACTTCTATCCAAATCATCGGCTGTAATGGTATATGAAGTCTGGAATTGATTATTTGATCCGGGATTTAAAGAGGTAATATTGCTACTCAATCCGGTATTTTCATCTTCTACTGTAATGTTTTCAAGGATTACATTTCCTGAATTTGCTACAGTGATACTGTATTCTATAATTTCGCCAATTTCGCTAAAAATTTTTGGAGTTGCAGTTTTTGTTACGGTTAGCTGTGGCGTTTGCGTTGCATTTACTGTAATCACATCACTAATAACAGAAGATGCATATTCGGCATTTACTTCGTTAGTAACCGAACCGTTATTGATATGAGTTTGATTTACAGTAAAGGTTCTTGTAAATTCAGCACTTGTGCCCGGATTGATTGTCACCGTCTCATTTAGCCCTGTAAGTTGATCGGTAATGTTTACATTTTCAACTATCAGGTTTCCTGTGTTTGAAACGGTTGTTTTAAAAATAATATCTTCACCTACTGATGAATATGTTGAAGAGGGGCTTATGTTTTCAATTGAAATATGCAACTCTGTTACCTGATCGATATTTTTTTCATGTGAATCATCAGCAGTCACTTCATCTCCATTCCATATCTCTGCTGTTACTGTTGCAGTATTGAATATGGAGCCGTTCTCAATGTCATTTTGAGTGATGGTATATGTTTTGTCTTCAATATTAATTTGCGTATTGGGAGCCAAAGGTGCTGCCAATGCCTCTTCAAGATTCAACATTTCATCCTTTAAAACAATGCTATAAAGTGTAACATTGCCATTATTCGTAATTTTGAAACTATATGTCATTAAGTCACCGGCGTAATGCATCCCGTTTTCTGTATTATCGCTGTATGTTCCGGTTTTTTCAAGGGTTATTGTGGCATTATATTGGGGAGTGATATTTATTTGAGCATTGTTGTTTTCGGTGTCCGGATCATACTCATCACCATTAACTAATGCTGAGTTTAAATACTCATTGTTGGTTCCTGTAGGTTCACTTACTTTTGCAGTAATTTTCAGAATTTGAGAATCGCCATTTGCCAAACTACCAATATTCCAGGTTACATTATTCCCGACTACTGTAGTTGCTGCATCATCATCGTCCTCTACGTAAGTGTATCCTGAAGGAAGATTATCGATAACTTCTACGCCGGTTGCATCACTTGGTCCATTGTTGGTCACAGTAATTGTGAAGACCACGTTTGACCCCACGTTTGGCGTTTGGTTGTTCACTGTTTTATTGATGCTCAAATCGGCAACCGGATTTGGCGTTACCGACTGGCTGTCTGAATCGTTGGTGCTATTTGGGTCATCAGTGGTTGAAGAAACATTTGCCGTGTTGTCGTAATCACCAGATGCCAGAACAGTAGCGGTAATATCCAGAGATTGAGTAGCTCCATTTGCCAAACTACCAATATTCCAGATCACATCATTCCCGACTACGGTAGTTGCTG
>NZ_SLWK01000009.1:0-54569 GCF_004345615.1 Natronoflexus pectinivorans | reverse complement strand
AACATTTGCCGTGTTGTCGTAATCACCAGATGCCAGAACAGTAGCGGTAATATCCAGAGATTGAGTAGCTCCATTTGCCAAACTACCAATATTCCAGATCACATCATTCCCGACTACGGTAGTTGCTGCATCACCATTGTCACTTACGTATGTGTATCCCGAAGGCAAATTATCTGTAACTACTACGCCGGTTGCATTGCTGGGTCCGTTGTTGGTCACAGTAATTGTGAAGACCACGTTTGACCCCACGTTTGGCATTTCATTGTTTACTGTTTTAGTAATGCTCAAATCGGCAACCGGTTCAGCAATTTCTACTTCAAAATCATATTCATTGCTGATTTCAGAATCACCATCTGTTAATTGAAGCTTGACCAATAGAGTTCCAATAAAGTCATTATCCGGAGTTACATCATTTCCGGTAAATGAATAATCAGAACCGGACAAAATAATGACGCTGTAATCATCAGGAAATATTCCAAGCTGGTCTTCAACATTCAGCCACGAAATATCAATGGAGAAAGTCTGATTCTTTTCAAACTCAGGTATGTTGTTTTGGCCGGTTATTTGAATCTGGCCGTATGCAGTAAAACAGGTGAGAAAAAAGATTCCTATCAGTAGATATTTCCTCATGATTTGGCTTTTTTTAATTGTAATCATTGTGTAAAAATACAATCGCTTTAAGCCAAATGCACACCTTTTTTGATCAACAGGGTAATATCTGATGTGAAACGTTTTTTTTTATAGATTATTTGGAATAGGTATAAATAATCCCTATATTGTTATGTTTTACAGGAGCTTTTTAGTTTTCGCTCTGCAGCAGTCTGCTCAAGGTTCTTTTAACTTTTTCTCTCTCGTCTTTGATTCTTTGAATCTCTCTGAGAATAAATGATATTTCATATCCGTCACGAATGGCTTCCCGGTCAAATTGTTCCATAATGATATACTCATGCCTTCTACCGATGAACTGCACTCTTAATGGCTGATCCCAGTTGGTTGCTATAAAGTCGATTATGCCGTTATCTTTCCCATCCTTAAAATGAATAATTTCCCACTTTGACTGACCATCTTCAAATCTGCGATTGTTAAATCCGTCTTCTTCTACTTTAATGGAAGAGACAGACTCTCCCCTAAAATAGACTCTTATCTGTTCGTGATGAATCCATTCTGTGCCATGGTATTGACTGGATATAAAGAAGTCACCCGATTCATTCAGGTTCGCTTTCAAATAAGTTCTGTTGAAGCTGTTTTCAGGTCTTTGTCGTCTGTGAATAAAAACTTTTTCTGAACCATACTCATCGCTGATAATAAAATTCCGCAGCATGGGTTGCAGAGTTTCCTCTTGTAAGACCAACATGCTGTCCAGAAAGTTCAGATTTCGTTCCTGTTCGCTGATATTGATTTGTCGTAAAAGCGTTCGCGCTCTTTGAGCATACTCTGCCTGATCCTTGTATTGATGAATAAGGGTGTCAAGCTTTAATTTTGCAAGGTTGAAGTTTCCTTTCTCCTTAAGGGAAATGGCTTCCTGCAATCTTTCGCCGGCTTCCTCTTCTCTGTTGGATCCGCAGCCCACAACCATAAGAAACGAAACCAATATGGTAAGAGCAGTTCTCCAAACCGGTGCGTGATGGTTGCGGATCCTCAACGGAGATCCGGTTGTAGATTCAATTCTATGATTATTATTCACGATGTCTCTTTCTTGTAAAGACTTCATAAGTGCAATAAGTTTAGTTGTTTAACCGGTAAAGGCTTAAAGAATCATATGGGATGGGGAAGGAGTGTCTGCTGAAACTTCGAACACTTTTAGCATGATTCCTGCCATTTGAAAATGAGGTTTAATAAACATCAGATAAATATGAAACCTCTATCTCCGGTGAACACAAATATATAAAATTTACGATCATTTCATATGCCTGTGTTGATTTCAATATAAATGGTGCGTATTTAGATATCGCTTTCAATATCTGTGTTTGCTTCACAATGAGCAAATGTTTTTTTATGAAAAAATAACATTTTTGAGAGGTAATATGTTAATGAATTACTCCATTTTGAGCCTTATGAAATTGATATTTTTATGTACCTTTGCCAAAATTTATTTACAACAAAGAAAAAGCTTCTCCCATGTCGTTTATTGAAGATCGAATTGTATCAGACGGACTAACTTTTGATGATGTATTGTTAGTTCCCGCTTATTCCGAAGTTCTGCCGCGTGAAGTAAATCTTGCTTCATCATTTTCCAGAAATATTTTATTGAATACCCCCATTGTTTCAGCTGCAATGGATACCGTAACAGAAGCGCGCATGGCTATTGCTATTGCACGTGAAGGAGGTATTGGAGTCATTCATAAAAATATGACCATAGACGAACAGGCCAGACAGGTTGAAGTAGTAAAGCGTGCCGAAAACGGGATGATTTATAACCCTGTTACAATTTTGAAAGGAAGTACAGTGGGTGATGCGCTCGCCTTTATGAGCGAGTACAAAATCGGAGGAATTCCTGTTGTTGATGAGCATGGTTATTTGGTAGGGATTGTTACCAACAGAGATTTGCGGTTTGAGCCCGACATGAATAAATCCATTGATGAGGTGATGACCACAAAAAACTTGATTACAACGAATCAAACCACTGATCTGGAAAGTGCTGCTGCCATCCTTCAAAAACATAAAATTGAGAAACTTCCTGTTGTTGATAAGGATAATAAACTGATAGGTTTGGTAACCTATAAGGATATTACGAAGGCAAAAGACAAGCCTTTTGCCTGTAAAGACGAAAAAGGTCGGTTGAGAACAGCAGCGGCAGTTGGTGTTACTTTCGATACTTTTGACAGGATTGATGCGCTGGTAAAAGCAAACGTTGATGCCATTATTATAGACACCGCTCATGGACACTCCAAAGGAGTTATTGAAACCTTAAAAGAGACCAAGCGCAGATATCCTGAACTGGATGTTGTAGTTGGAAATATTGCCACTGCTTCAGCTGCGAAGGATTTGGTTAAAGCAGGTGCCGACGGAGTAAAAGTTGGTATTGGCCCCGGTTCTATATGTACAACCCGTGTTATTGCAGGAGTGGGGGTACCCCAGTTATCGGCCATTTACGAAGTAGCCAAAGCTCTTAAAGGTTCTGGAGTTCCTCTAATCGCCGATGGAGGTCTTCGTTACAGTGGTGACATCGTTAAAGCGCTTGCTGCAGGAGCGTACTCAGTAATGGCCGGATCATTGTTTGCAGGAGTTGAGGAATCGCCTGGTGAAACCATCATTTTTAATGGAAGAAAGTTCAAAACTTACAGAGGGATGGGATCTGTTGAGGCCATGCAAAAAGGATCCAAAGACCGCTATTTCCAGGATGTGGAAGACGACATCAAGAAACTGGTTCCTGAAGGAATCTCTGCCCGTGTTCCTTATAAAGGAACACTTTACGAAGTTATTTATCAATTGATTGGCGGATTGAGAGCCGGAATGGGATATTGCGGCGCTTCAAATATTGAGCTATTACATGAGGCCGGATTTACGAGAATTACCAATGCCGGGGTTGAGGAGTCGCATCCTCATGATGTCACAATCACGTCAGAAGCACCAAATTATTCGAGATAATTAGAACCTGAGGTTTTGCAAAACTTGTTTTGCAAAGGGGAAACCAGAATAAGTTTCCCCTTTCCTTTTTTATTAAACAAACGGATTTAATTGTTTGGTTTTGGAAAAATGATTAATTTTTCACGCTTTTTTGATGCAATAGAAGAAGGATTTAAAACAAAGTTGATTCAAAGCAATAATTAGATGTTCTTACCTGTTTTCTTTGGAAAACAGGTTGTATTATAAGATAATTATAAAACAAACTAATAATCAAAATTACTTTCCAATGAAACGAATCGCATGCTTATTTTCAGGGTTGTTTTTTATGTTGGTGGTCTCCTTATCCCAAAGCAATGAAACAATACTGCAAATCGGGGAACATGAATTCACGAAAGGTGAATTTTGGCATGTTTACAACAAAAATAAACATCTGCCAAATTTTACTGAAACCCCGCTTGAGTTTGCTGAACGCTTTATTGACTATAAGTTAAAAGTGGTGGAAGCCATCCACCAGGGTTTAGATACAACAGCCTCGTTTAAAAGGGAGTTTAATCAATATGCTGAAGATTTAAAGGCTTCTTTTTTAATCGATTCCGCTGCCCTTGAAAATAAATCACGGCAAGCATTTCTTCATATGCAGGGGATCGTAAATGCCAGTCATATTTTAATCCGGGTTGAGGAAATGGCTACTCCATCAGATACAGTTAAAGCCTGGAACAAAATCAATGATTTGAGAACCCGTGTACATGCCGGGGAAAGTTTTGGCGATTTGGCTACCCGATACTCTGAAGATCCTTCGGCTGTAAACAATCAGGGAAAGCTTGGATATTTCTCCGCATTTCGAATGGTTTATCCATTCGAAAAAGCTGCTTTTGCCACACCGGTAGGTGAAGTTTCAAACATCATCAGAACAAACTTTGGTTATCATATCATAAAAGTCCATGAAAAAATCCCTAATCCGGGGCGAATTCGGGTAGCTCACATCATGAAAATGTTTCCCCGAAATGCTAGCGATGAGGTTAAGGCAGGATTTAAAACAGAAATTGATTCAATATACCAGGTTCTGAGAGGAGGAGAGAGTTTTGCTCAATTAGCTGCAAAGCACTCAGATGATCAAAACTCCGCAAATAACGGAGGGGAGATGAGACCGTTTACTTTGCAGGAAATGGTGCCGGAGTTTGCTTTTGCATCGTTTGCTTTGGAAAATGATGGAGATATTTCTGAACCTGTATTAACAGATTTCGGATGGCATATTATAAAAAGGCTGGAAATCACTTCAATAGGAGATTATGCTTCAAATAGAAACAACATCATGAACATGATGAGAAGGGACGGACGTAACCGTACTGGTGAAATCTCTTTTGTTCAGCAAAAAAGAAAAGAAAGCAATTTTTATCTGAATCAAGATTTGGTGGATCTTATGAAATCAAAAGCCAGTGGCGAAACAGATAATTCCAGCTTTTTTAGTTCTCTGAGTAACAACGATGGTTTGCTATACAGTTATTTTGATAAAAAAATGAGTTTGAAGGAGTTTGTGTTGTCTCTGAAAAATCATCAAACATTTAATATTCAGACCGGGTTTAATTCGGTTGAGAAGATTTTGGATGAGTTAATTCATGAAACCATCATTGCTGTGGAACGCCGGGATATGGCAAAGAATAATCCGGAATTTAGATACCTGGTCAATGAATATCATGATGGCCTTTTGATTTTTGAGATCAGCAATAATGAAGTATGGCAAAATGTTGGTTCAGATACCCTGGCTTTACAGAATCATTACAGGAATAATATTGATGAGTTCTCAACTCCATATCAGCTGGATGGGGTGATATGTGAGGTTAAAACCCGCCGCTTGGTGCGTCGTGTAAACAGAGAGATAAACAGGCAGGGTAGTGATTTTTTGGTACAGATATTGAAGGACAACTCTCGATCGCCGGATTGTTACTGGTGTGAGACAGGTTTGTTTGAGTTTGTATCTGATGCATCAAACCCATTAAATTCTGTGAAACTGCCTGATGGAAACAGATTCAGCAAAATCAATGGTGATTTGTATTGGGCAGGTGTGATTTTGGAACCACAACCAATACCTTACCGTGAAATCCTGGGGCATGTTATGAGCAGTTATCAGCGATATAAAGAAAAGCAGTGGGTTATTGGTTTACGAGAAAAGCATGTACCTGAGTTTAATTTTAATTTGTTGAAGAATTAGAAGAATTCTCAGATTTTGATGCAAATTATAAGCCCGGCAAAGGGAATAGAATAGTTATGAAGATATCGAACACTATAAAGTTATTATTTTTAATTTTGTTGGTTTTCGGATGTGGAACCGCAGAAAATGGACCCGATAGCAAGCCGATTGTTACCGTAGGCGGAGTATCACTCACAAGGGGGGAATTGCAGGCTGCAGTTCCCGATAACATCAGCCCACAGGACAGCATGGCAATAGCGGAGGATTTCATTGGGCGATGGATTCGTAACAGGTTAATGTTGCGTCAAGCCGAATTGAACTTAACATCCGATGAAAAAAATGTGGAGCAATTATTGGAAGAATACAGGACTTCCTTATTGGTTCATTTATACCAGCAAAAAATGCTTGATCAAAAGCACTCCCCCATGGTAACCAGTCGCGAAATAGAGGAGTATTATAATTCAATGCGAGATAACTTCCGGCTGCATGAGAACATCATTCAGGGTGTATTTATTAAGGTGCCAATTAATGCACCAAATCAGGATCAGTTAAGAAGGTGGTATCGATCAGGAACAGGGGAAGATATTGTTAACATGGAGGCATATTCGTTTCAGTATGCACGAAAATATGACCAGTTTATTGAAAACTGGATTCCTTTTAGCCGAATTAATTTTAACCTTCCTGAACCTATTGTAAATGAAGAAAGATTTCTGAGGTTTTCCAGACATTATGAAACATCAGATTCTCATTATAATTACTATCTGGCAGTTTATGATTATAAACTGGCCGGAAATACCGCCCCGGTTGGATTTGTTGAAGACCGGATAAAAGCCATATTGTTGAATAAGAAGCGAGTAGAGTTTCTGCAACAACTTGGGCAGGATTTATATGACGAAGCTTTAAGAGAAAAAATCGTTAGTTTTCATTAGTTTATTTAATTTTGAACGCAAAAACCAGAACATGTCTGTACTGAATCGTTGTTTTTTACTATTAGTTGTATTAATACTTGGAATCTCTTCCCTGAAGTCTCAATCCAATGTTATTGATGAAGTAATCGCCGTTGTAGGTGATAACCCTGTTTTAAGATCAGATGTTGAGTACCAGTATCAACAAGCTCGAATGCAGGGTGTAACTTTCCCGGGTGATATGAAGTGCCACATTTTTGAACAACTTCTTCTTCAAAATCTTTTGCTTGAACAGGCAAAAATTGATAGTGTTGATGTTAGTGAAAACATGGTGATTAGTACCGTTGACAGACAGATTAATGAGTTTATAAATCGTGCCGGATCCAGGGAGCGCCTCGAAGAGTGGCTCAATAAGCCCTTGCATCAGATCAGAAGGGAACAAAGAGTTTTGGTACGAAACCAGATGCTGACGCAACAAATGCAGGGAATCATCACCGATGATGTTCGTGTAACACCTGCCGAAGTGCGTGCATTTTACCGACGCATGCCTGAAGATAGTCTTCCAATGGTACCAGCACAATTCGAAATTCAAAAAATATCTGTTGAACCACAGGTTTCCATTGATGAAGAAGAACGTATAAAAACTCGCCTGCGTGATTTCCAGCGACAGATTAATGAAGGCAGAGATTTTGCTACTCTTGCAGTTTTGTTTTCAGAGGATCAGATGAGTGCAGCAAGAGGCGGTGAGTTGGGGTTTATGACAAGGGCAGAGCTCGTTCCTGAATTTGCCAGGGTAGCTTTTACCTTACAGGATCCTAACCGGGTAAGTCAGATTGTTGAAACTGAGTTTGGTTACCATATCATTCAATTGATTGAGCGGCAAGGTGACAGGATTAATGTGCGCCATATATTATTGCGCCCCCGTGCCTCAGCAGAAGAGGTAACCAAAGCCAGACAGAAAGCCGATTCTATTGCAAATTTAATCAGAGAAGAGAAAATTTCATTTGAGGAAGCTGCTTTGTTTCATTCCATGGACAAGGAGACCAGATTGAATGGAGGGGTAATGATTAACCCCAGAAACCAATCCACAAAATTTGAAATTCAGCATATCCCTCCAACCATTACCAGGCAGCTTGAAAGAATGGAAGTTGGTGACGTATCCAGCGCTTTTGAATTGATGAATGAGCGTCTTGGAAAGAACTATTTTGCCGTTGTACGATTGAAATCCAGAACCGAACCACACAAAGCTAACATCAGGGACGATTATCAGTTGCTCCAAACCATGCTTGAAAACCAAAAGCGTGAGGAGGCATTTATTGATTGGATCATTCGCCGACAAAGAGAGACTTACATCACCATTAGTCCGAATTGGATCAACTGTCAGTTTGAACATAAGGGATGGGTTAAATAGCTTTGGGATTTACAGGAGCAGATAATGAATTTATATTCAGAGGATTTTTAGGGTGATCAAAAATCTGAACCAAGATAAAGAGTTTAATTCTTGCAGTCATATGGTATTTGGATATTTAAACAGGATCCATATATTTTAATGATGTAAATTCATAGTGTTGTTTAACTTGCAATCTGCTGAAAATTGAAGACCTGCTCGTTTCTTGTTTCTAATTATCTTAAAGTCTGAGGATCTATAACGATGAAGGCCAGGCATATTTTTTTTATTCTTATCGCAGTTCTGTGGCTTGGCTTATTAACAGCTCAGGAGCACCGCGGAAGGACTGTTATTCATATTGAACATGCAGATTATATGGAAGGTTCTGAACGTTTCGGAAGAAACGTTCAGGCTCTTTTTGGGAATGTGCGATTTCGTCATCATAATACCCTAATGCATTGTGATAGTGCATTCTTTCATCGTGCTGAAAATAAAATGCACGCCTATGGCTCCATTCATATTATTCAGGACGACTCTATTCATCTTTACGGAAATATACTCCATTACCATGGAGATACCGATATAGCTATGATACGAGAAAACGTACGTCTGGTTAACAATGATGTTGTTTTGCGAACAGAATATCTCGATTATGATCGTCGTAATGATGTGGCATACTATTTCAATGGAGGACTTATAGAGAGCGGAGATAACATCCTGGAGAGTGTTTATGGTTATTATTATCCCCGCACAGAGGAGGCACATTTTCAGAAAGATGTGGTCGTAACCAACCCTGAATACTTCATGTATTCAGATACTCTTGTCTATTACACATTAACCGAGATTGTTAAAATTACCGGCCCAACCACCATCGAAAGCGAGAGGAATATTATTTATGCTGAAGCCGGTTTTTACGACACTCAAAATGATGTAGCCCGCCTGGAAAAAAATGGATGGATCAAAGGTGAGGAGCAGTTCCTTTCAGGCGACACCATTTTTTATGACCGTACCAGTGGGTTTGGAGAGGTATTTTCAAATATGTTTTTACAGGATACCACAAATCACGTTATTATTACCGGGGATTATGGTTTCTATAATGAGTTGACGAAAGAGGCTCTGGCAACTAAAAGAGCTGTGTTGAAACAGATTCATCAGAATGATACTCTCTATTTGCATGCCGACACATTACGTGCTGACCCCATTCCGGATACAGAACTTCAAATCATCAGAGCTTATCGCAATGTGAAATTTTTTAGGGAGGATTTTCAGGGACGATGCGATTCCATGGTTTACGATCTTCGGGATTCCATCAATAGTTTTTATATAGATCCGGTTCTGTGGGCAATGGGAAATCAGATGAGTGCAGATATCATCAGACTTTTTACCAGAAATAATGCGTTGTATAAAACTGAGCTGATAAACAATGCCTTTGTTATTGCTCCTGAAGACACCATTGGTTACAATCAGATTAAGGGTAATCATATGGTAGGACATATTCGGGATAATAAACTGTATCGTATTGATGTTGATGGGAATGGCCAAACTATCTATTTCCCAAAAGAGGATGATGTGGTAATAGGCATGAATCGGGCTGAATCAAGTAACATGACCATTTTGCTTGAAGATCAGCAGGTAACAGGGATTATTTTACGTCGACAACCTGCAGGTAATTTGAATCCTCCCGCATTGGTAGCTCCCGAAGCGAAAAAATTAAATGGTTTTAGATGGCTCGAAGATTATCGTCCCAAAAGGAAAGAGGATATTTTTATCCATGATGCACCTCCTGTTCAGGAAGGACGGGTTAATTATGATGATTTTCTTTTCGATAGGAATATCCCTTCACGATAAATAAAAAAGCTACCTGCTGGTAGCTTTTTAAATTTTATACGATGAAAGAATGAATTGATCTCTTTCAATATTCTTATATTATCGTACCAATAAAATTTTGAATGATTATTTTCGATTTGAAGATTTTTATTCTCTCATATGCCTGCTTGAATATGCATAAAGATGTTTCAAAGTCGCTTAATAATCTAAAGTCTGATGTTAATATTCATCTTCATTAAAGAAGAAGTCATCTTTACTTGGATAATCCGGCCAAATATCCTCGATACTTTCGTAAATTTCTCCTTCATCCTCAATTTCCTGAAGATTCTCAATCACCTCAAGTGGTGCGCCTGATCGAATGGCAAAATCGATCAACTCGTCTTTTGAGGCCGGCCATGGTGCATCTTCGAGCTTCGCAGCTAATTCAAGAGTCCAATACATAGGGATTGTTTTTTATGGTTATGATCTAAGATTTTTCTTCTTTTCGGCGAAATTATAAAAAAAAATCAATCATGCAAGCCAGAAACCCATGGAATTTCATTTATTTGGAAATAATTCGTTAAATGGCGCGATAAAACAAAGAAATAGTCAGATAAACGGTTGATGTACCTAATAACCCATTCGTCAACAGTTGTTTGAGATTGCATGGTGATGATTCTTCGTTCTGCTCGTCGGCAAATGGTGCGGCAGATATGACATTGAGCCACTGCGGGATGTCCCCCCGGAAGAACGAAATTGGACAAAGGAGGCAGCTTTGATTCCATCTTATCCATTTCAAGTTCCATGAACTCTATCTCTGCTTCATCGGTTTTCAGTTTTGTGCGCAAGTCCGAAACTGACTCATCGGTTGCCAGGTATGAACCAATGGTGAAAAGCTGTCGTTGAATTCTGATGATGGAGTCAATGGATTCCTGGTCAATCGGGTATGAGCGTATCATCCCTATGTTTGAATTTAATTCATCCACAGTTCCGTAGGCTTCCAAACGGTAATCATTTTTTGAAACCCTGGTTCCACCTATTAATCCCGTTGATCCTTTGTCGCCTGTTTTGGTATATACTAAGCTCTTTTTCATTTTAGTTTGTTATTTAGTATTTGAGCTACCATCCTCCAATTTCTTGGGGGAATACTCATATAACGTTGTCTTTTATGGGTAATAATCGAAAATGGTAATTTGTGTGAAAAAAATCATTTATGCAGGGGCGTTAGCCCTGACATCTTGCTGCACCAACTCATTTAACCAGATTCATATTTAACCTAATATTCATCGTATATTGATATTTTAGATTGCAGGGCTAACGCCCCTTTGTTATCTTGGCTTAATGCTTAATCCTACGAAGATTACAGGGCTACGCCCCTTACAATAGATCGTTAGACCTTTTGATATTAGACTTGAGTAAGCATTTATTATCAGCTGATTGAATAGCGCGATCATAAAGCCATGTACAACAGATGGTTAGGTGGGTAGAAATGATTAACGAACTACGCCCCTTAAATACAGCAAATCAAAATCCATCAGTTATCATCACTATTATTTCCGTCTCTTTGCCAGCTGAAATCAATATAACAACATAAAATGAAAAAGGGTTCGTTCGAACCCTTTTTTTTGTTTTAAACCATTGCTGTTATATCTGCATTCCGTTCATCTCTTTCTATCTCTCCATCCCTAAAACGCAAAATTCGATGTGCATGTTGCGCAATATCTTCCTCGTGCGTTACCAGGATGATGGTATTTCCTCCTGCATGAATTTCATTGAAAAGTCGCATGATGTCGATAGAAGTTTTGGTATCCAGGTTACCGGTTGGTTCATCGGCCAAAATAATAGAAGGGTTGTTTATAAGTGCCCTGGCAACTGCGACTCTCTGTCTTTGTCCTCCGGATAGTTCATTAGGTTTGTGTGTCATCCGGTCTTCAAGACCCACTTTTGAAAGAGCTTCTTTGGCTTTTTCTATTCGTTCTGCCTTTGGAACACCGCCATAAACCAACGGCAACATCACATTTTCCAATGCAGAATATTGATGAAGCAGATTAAAAGTCTGGAATACGAAGCCAATTTCCCGGTTTCTGATTTCGGCCAAATGGTCGTCGGTAAGTTGACTTACATTATGGTTGTTGAGGATATAAGTTCCGGCTGATGGGGTATCCAATGCTCCAATGATGTTCATTAGGGTTGATTTACCCGAACCGGATGGCCCCATAATTGCCACGTAATCGCCTCTTTCAATTTTTGTTGTAACACCTCTTAACGCACGAACTACCTGGGTTCCCACCTGGTAGTTTTTCTCTATGTTCTCAATCTCAATAACGTATTTCGACATGCTTTCTTTTTTTTATCTTTCTGTTTTGACAGGCTTTTGGCTATTTGGTTTAACCAAGCCAATGAGAGATTCAGAAACGTACTTTAAAATGCTCTTTTTGGTTTTCTTTTCTAAAGAAAACCAGTCCCATTCTGAATATATCTATTGAAACTGTTACTTTAGGATGATGAATGATGTCTTCCCACGCTTCTTCCATCTCTTTTGACCAGTGAATGTCATCAAAAACAAAAATGGAATTGTTGTTGATTTTTTCCAAACAGAGATGAAAGTAGTTAAGGGTGGCTTCTTTTTTATGATTTCCATCAAAATAGACAAAATCGAGGGTTTCGAGAGTTTGGATGGTTTCGGGTAATACATCATCAATGTTTCCATTAATGATGTTTACGTTTGAGGCCTCCATCCTGTCAAAAGTTTGCTGCGCAATTTTTGCTGTTTTGGGACATCCTTCAATGGTAATTACTTTTGACGATTTATCAGGCATGGCCAAATAAAGGGTTCCAATGCCTAATGAGGTTCCCAATTCAAGAATGTTTCCTGGTTTAAATTTTGAAACCAGCCTGAACATCAATTCTCCATATTTGGCCGGTGTGGAGGAGTTTTTTGCTATGTCGGCAATTCTTCTTTTTCTGCGTTTTGTAACCGAAGAACCGGCTCCCAAATCTTTAACTTCAATGGAATGGCTGCTCTTTAATAATGCATGGCGCCATGCATTAATTTTTACAAAGCAGTAATAGGGATGCTTCTCCTGCATCAGGTTGCCAACCAGGTCGAAAACAAAGGGGGAATGAATGCCGTGACCCTTCCAATGGTTGGGAGCAAGGAGGTATGGTATGTGTCGTTTTATCTGAAACCAGTTCACTTTTCTGAAAATTTTGGGTAAATATAGCCATTTTACCAAACTACAGGCCTTTTTTTATTGGTGATAACGCTCATGTTTATTGTAATGCTTGGTAGCTTCAAAGGTTTGCACTATTTTTGAATCTTGTCATGACAGAGCTGTCCACTTTAAATATTATGTATCTTCCCGGAGTCGGTCCAAAACGAGCCGATCTGCTGAAACATGAACTTCGTATTATTTCATACGAAGATTTAATCTATTACTTTCCCTATAAATATGTTGACCGAAGCCGAATTTTCACCATCAGCGAAGTGAGACCCGGCATGCAGCACATTCAATTAAAGGGTCGCGTAAATTCTCTGCGTACAATAGGAGAGGGAAGAGGTAAACGAATGGTGGCCAACTTCACCGATGGCACCGGAAACGTTGAATTGGTGTGGTTTAAAGGATTGAAGTTTGTGAAAAGCAATATCAATGGTGATTTTGTTTACATAGTATTTGGAAAACCTTCGGTTTTTAACGGTATTATCAACATCGTTCATCCGGAGATGGATAGGTTTAATGAATCAAAATCACTAATTCAACAGGGTTTACAGGCACATTATAACACCTCGGAGAAGATGAAAAGCAATTTTCTCAACTCCAAAGCCATTCATAAACTTGTTTATAATCTTTTTCAGAGTTATAAGGGGAAAATTCCCGAAACCCTGCCTGCATATATTATTGAAAAGTATCGTTTAACCATATTGAATGATGCATTACGCATCATTCATTTTCCTCGAGATAATCAGTCACTGGAAAAAGCAAGGTTCAGACTTATTTTTGAAGAGTTGTTTTATATTCAACTCAACATCCTACGGCTTAAAAATCAACGGACTTTCAGTATAAAAGGACATACTTTTACAAAAGTGGGAGGGTACCTGAATCAGTTTTATTCACAACATTTGCCTTTTGAATTGACCGGTGCACAAAAGCGAGTAATTCGTGAAATGCGACACGACATGGGAACCGGGCGACAAATGAACCGTCTCTTGCAGGGTGACGTGGGTAGCGGAAAAACGCTGGTGGCATTAATGGTGATGCTGATTGCCCTGGATAACGATTTTCAGGCCTGCCTGATGGCTCCTACGGAGATTTTGGCCACTCAGCATTTTGAAACCATCGCCGCACAGGTAGAAGCTTTAGGTGTAAATGTGGCATTGCTCACCGGTTCCACAAAAAAGTCGGAACGTGTTCGCATTGACGAGCAACTGCGAAGTGGCGAACTGCAAATTCTCATTGGAACACATGCGCTCATCGAGGACACAGTGGTGTTTAATCGACTTGGCCTGGTGGTTATTGATGAACAACATCGTTTTGGTGTGCAGCAGAGAGCCCGTTTATGGAAAAAGAATCTAAACCCACCTCATGTTTTGGTGATGACTGCCACTCCAATTCCCCGTACTTTGGCGATGACTGTTTATGGCGACCTGGAAGTATCTGTTATTGACGAACTTCCTCCGGGCAGAAAACCCATTCAAACCATGCACTACTTTCATAACCGGCGCAATCAGCTAAACCGCTTTTTACGCGAAGAAATTGAGAAAGGACGTCAGGTGTATGTGGTTTATCCTTTGATTGAGGAGTCTGAGAAAATGGATTTCAAAAACCTTTCTGAAGGTTATGAATATATGCAGGGTGCATTTCCGGAGTGCAAAGTGGTGATGGTTCATGGCCGCATGAAGCCTTCGGAGAAAGATGAAGCCATGCATGTTTTTGCCTCAGGAGAAGCTCAAATCATGGTTGCTACTACCGTCATTGAGGTGGGCGTAAATGTGCCCAATGCATCGGTCATGATTATCGAAAGCGCGGAACGATTTGGATTGTCTCAGCTTCACCAGTTGCGGGGACGGGTTGGCCGCGGAGCAGAACAGAGTTATTGCATATTAATGACGTCATTCAAACTGGCTGAGGAGACGCGAAAGCGAATGGAAATCATGACACGCACCAACGATGGTTTCGAAATTGCTGAAGCAGACATGAAAATGCGTGGCCCCGGTGATTTGGAAGGAACTCAACAGTCAGGCTTGCCTTTCGACCTGAAAATTTCTAATCTTACGCGTGATTCCCGCATTTTGCAGATGGGGCGTCAGGTTGCTGAAGAGGTGCTTGAGAAAGACCCGCTACTCGAAAAGGCGGAAAATCAAATACTCAATCGCCAATTAACCAAATTGGCGCGTGCAAAAATTAACTGGGGGATGATTAGTTGAGGAACTTCTCTACCGTGAAATAAAACGATAAATAAATATTTCATTTTTTTAGTCATTTTGCAATCTCTGGATTGCAAAATAATCTTCTCAAATTCAGAAAGTAACATCTTTTAACGTCTTCTTATTTTTATTTATTCTAAACAAAAACTACTTGAAACTGATATTTTTACGTATAAAATATCGTTCATATTACATACTTTTGTTTTGCAACGGCCAAAACAAACAATAGGCTGAAATGAAAAAAATCGAACACGAAGGAGTAGTTGAAGAGGTTCGTGGCAATCAGATTAAAGTTAAGATTGTCAGTGAATCGGCCTGTGCTTCATGCCATGTTAAAAGTGCGTGCACCATGGCTGACTCGCAGGAGAAGGAGATCGATGTTGAATCGATGGAAAATGTGAAACCCGGACAGCATGTGATGGTGGTAGGAACCGATTCACAGGGACTAAAAGCAGCTTTACTGGCTTATGTGTTGCCTGTGGTTTTGGTATTGGTTGTTCTTGCTGTTACTTACGCGGTAACCGGCAACGAAAATTTATCAGGGTTCCTGTCCTTATTGGTACTGGTACCCTATTTTTTTACTATTAAGCTGGCGGGTAAAGCTATGCGCAAGTCATTTACATTCACGATTAAAACCATAAACGAATAACCATTATGAGCGTTGTTCTGATTACAATAGTAAGTTTGGCCGGATTAGGTGCCATTGCTGCAATGATATTATTTGCAGCATCCAAGAAATTTCAGGTGTTTGAAGATCCTCGTATTGATGAGGTGGAAGAGGTTTTACCGGCTACCAATTGCGGAGGTTGTGGCCTTCCGGGCTGTAGGGCATTTGCCGAAGCATTGGTAAAGGCTGATGATATATCATCTATGAATTGTCCGGTAGGAGGAGCTGATACAATGAATGCCGTAGCTAGTATTCTCGGCAAAGAAGCTGGGACTGCAATTCCAATGGTTGCTGTGGTTCGTTGCAACGGAAGTTGTGAGCATGCGCCGAAAACAACCAATTACCAGGGAGCACAGACTTGCGCTGTCGTTTCTGCTCTTTATGGAGGCGAAACTGGTTGTGCATTTGGATGCGACGGACTGGGCGATTGTGTGGCATCCTGTAAGTTTGATGCCATGTATATGGATGATGAGACCGGATTACCTGTAATTATTGAAGAAAACTGCGTGGCATGCGGAGCATGTATTGATGCTTGCCCTAAAAACATCATTGAACTTAGAAAAAAGGGGCCAAAGAGTCGTAGAATTTTTGTGAGTTGCGTGAATAAGGATAAAGGAGCCCCTGCAAAAAAAGCATGCGCAGTGGCATGTATCGGATGTTCAAAATGTTTCAAGATATGTCCGCATGATGCCATCGAAATGAAGGACAACCATGCTTATATTGATTATGAAAAATGTAAGTTGTGTCGCAAGTGTGTCCCTGAATGTCCTACAAAAGCCATTCATGAGATAAATTTTCCACCGCCAAAACCAAAGGTGAAGAAGGAAGAACCGGAAACCACACCGGCAGATTAATATTTAATTAGCGAACATTGAAAATTAAAATGAACTGGTGACAAAAGGTTGGATTGTTTCCGACATAACCTGTTCAGACAAAAATAAGGAGGATTCATCGTGTTAAAGACATTCTCACTTGGAGGCGTTCACCCGGCAGAAAATAAATTATCTGCCGCAAAAGCCACAGAGATTTTGCCGGTTCCCGCAGAAGTGGTCATCCCAATCTGCCAACACATCGGAGCGCCCGGTACTCCGGTTGTGAAGAAAGGGGACGAAGTAAAGGTAGGCCAGGTTATTGCCCAATCTTCAGGGTTTGTATCTGCCAACATTCATTCGCCGGTATCGGGAAAGGTGTTTAAAATTGATGACATTCTGGATGCATCAGGGTATAAGCGGCAAGCCATCATTATAAAAACCGAAGGAGATGAGTGGATGGCCGATATTGACAGGTCTGATTCCATACGAAAAGGGATTACACTTTCTTCTGAAGAGATTATTAAACGTGTTGGGGAGGCGGGAATTGTTGGTTCTGGAGGTGCTACTTTCCCTGCTCACGTGAAACTGTCGCCACCACCTGGGAAAACTTGCGAGGTGTTAATTCTTAATGGCGTGGAGTGCGAACCTTACCTCACAAGTGACCACCGCCTGATGCTTGAAAAGGGTGAAGAGATGTTGGTTGGTGTCAGCCTTCTGATGAAAGCCCTATTTGTTGATAGAGCCATTATTGGAATTGAAAACAATAAACAGGATGCCATTGAGCATATCCGTAAGCTTGTTGCAAGTTATAATGGAATTACTGTTCAACCATTAAAAGTTCAATACCCTCAGGGAGGTGAAAAGCAGTTGATTGATGCCTGTATAGGTCGTCAGGTGCCTTCAGGAAAACTTCCCATTGAAGTGGGAGCTGTAGTTTTTAATGTGGGAACGGCTTATGCCGTTTATGAAGCTGTGCAGAAGAATAAACCCAAGATTGACCGAATTGTAACCGTAACCGGTTTGTCGGTGAAAAATCCGGGTAATTTTCTTGTTCGCATAGGAACCCCAATATCTGCTCTAATAGAGGCAGTTGGAGGACTACCGGAAGATACCGGCAAGGTGATAGCTGGCGGTCCCATGATGGGTAAAGCTTTGGCTTCATTGGATGCTCCTGTAACCAAAGGGACTTCAGGTGTGTTAATCGTTCCTGAAAAAATTGCAAGCAGAGGGAAAACGGAGTATTGCATCCGTTGTTCCAAATGCGTTTCGGCCTGTCCCATGGGATTGTCTCCGTATTTACTGATGACTTTGGCAGAAAAAGAGATTCATGACCGGGCGGAAGAGGAGAAAATTATGGATTGTATGGAATGTGGATCATGCAGCTTTACATGTCCATCTAATCGTCCTTTACTGGATTATATCCGATTGGGTAAGGGGAAGGTTGGACAGATTATGAGAAGCAGAATTAAATAGAAATAGGGGTTTCCCGATAATTGATATATCTGTTATGAAGAGACTAATCGTATCGCCATCACCGCACGTTCATAGTGGCGATTCCGTTAAAAAGAATATGTACGGGGTAGTTATTGCCATGATTCCTGCTCTGGCTGCTTCTGTCTGGTTTTTCGGAATTGGTGCATTGGTTGTAACACTTACCTCCGTATTGGCATGTGTGTTGTTTGAGCATCTGATTCAACGATTTATACTAAAAAAGCCAACAACCATTACCGATGGGTCAGCCATTGTTACCGGTATTCTATTGGCCTTTAACTTGCCAACCAATATTCCTTTGGCATTAATCATCATTGGAGCTGCAGTTGCCATCGGAATGGGAAAAATGTCTTTTGGAGGACTTGGACAGAATCCTTTTAATCCTGCACTGGTAGGTCGGGTGTTTTTGTTGATTTCCTATCCTGTTCAAATGACCAGTTGGCCAAAACCCATCGATTCGCGTTTCAGCTATCTGGATGCCGAAACAGGTGCCACGCCTTTGTCAATCATGAAAGAAGGATTGATTACCGGAAAACCTTTTTCTGAAGTATTGGCTGAAGTGCCATCTTATCTTGAATTGTTTCTGGGAGTGATGGGTGGATCAGCCGGCGAAATTGCCGGTGTGGCTCTTATGATAGGATTGATATATATGTTGGTGAAAAAGATAATCACCTGGCATATTCCGGTGGCTGTAATTGGTTCAGTGTTGGTGTTTACCGGAGTTCTTCACCTTGTTGACTCGAATGCCTATGCATCTCCTTTGTTTCATCTGTTAACCGGAGGTTTGCTTCTGGGGGCCATTTTTATGGCAACCGATTACTCCAGTTCACCAATGGCAACCAGTGGAATGATACTTTATGGAGTGGGAATTGGCGTCATTACTGTTTTAATACGTGTTTGGGGTGCTTACCCTGAAGGAATATCATTTGCCATTCTGATTATGAATGCATTTGTTCCTTTGATTGATAAATATATGAAACCCAAACATTTTGGGGAGAAAGTAGCAGCAAAAAAAGCGTAGAACTTAAAAAATATTAGTAAAAATGAGCAAACGCGCATCTACATTACCCAACATGGTACTCACCCTGATACTGATTACTTCGGTAGCCGGAGGTTCGCTTGGGTTTATATATCAGGCCACAAAAGCGCCAATTGAGGCGTCTGCTGTGGCCAAACAGCAATCGGCCATCAAATTGGTTGTTCCCGGGTTTGATAACGACCCAGCTGCTGAAATGTATGAATTGCAGTCGGCCGAAGGGTTTACCTTAAAAGTCTTCCCGGCTAAAAGGGATGGAGAACTCATTGGCGTTGCCATTGAGAGCATGACCAATCGTGGCTTTAGCGGTGATATTAAAGTTATGGTTGGCTTGGAGCCTGATGGAACCATCATCAATTACGAAGTTCTGGAGCACCGGGAGACGCCGGGGTTAGGAACTAAAATGTACGACTGGTTTAAACCTGCTGACGATGACGGAGCCGATGGCGAAGTTGGTGCTGTAAGGGCATTTTTCGACAGGTTGTTTGGTATTTCACAGGACGATGGCGACGACAGCAAAAACATTCTGGGTAAAAATCCGGGCACTTCAACTCTCCTTGTAAAGCAGGATGGGGGAGAGGTGGATGCCATTACTGCGGCAACCATTACAGCACGTGCTTTTTTGCATGCCATTGAAGTAGCTTATACTACATATACTCAAAACACTGATGCAGCAAGTTCTGCAACAACACAAATCGAAAATTGGGAAGGAGACGAACAATGAACCAACTGAACAATTTTACCAAAGGTTTTTTCAAGGAAAATCCAGTATTTATCCTTCTATTAGGGCTTTGTCCGGCTTTGGGGGTAACTTCCTCGGCCGTTAATGGCCTGGGAATGGGTTTGGCCACCACATTTGTACTGGTCATGGCAAATATAGTTGTTTCGCTCATTAAAGGATTCATTCCCGATAAGGTACGAATTCCTTCCTTTATTGTGGTGATTGCCACATTTGTTACCATCGTTGAGATGGTAATGGAAGCCTATATTCCTGCACTTTTTGATGCGTTGGGTCTGTTCATCCCTTTGATTGTGGTAAACTGTCTGGTTTTGGGACGTGCGGAGGCTTTTGCATCCAAAAATAATCTGATTTCGTCCGTGATTGACGGAGCCGGAATGGGTCTTGGGTTTTCCATGGCTTTAACCATGCTTGGAGGTTTACGTGAACTTTTAGGAAGCGGAATGCTATTTGGTTTAAGTATTTATCCGGAAGATTACGGAATGCTTGTTTTTGTTCTTGCTCCCGGAGCATTTATTGGGTTGGGATACCTCATTGCCATTCTTAACAGGGTTAATAAAGCATAAAGATATAGACTATGACCAGCTATTTTCTGATTATAATAGGAGCCATTTTTGTAAATAATATAGTACTGGCTCAGTTTCTTGGAATTTGTCCCTATCTGGGAGTTTCCAAAAGAATTTCTACCGGTGTTGGTATGACTGGTGCGGTAACTTTTGTAATGGTTATAGCCACCATTGTTACTTATTTTATCCAGAATTTGATCCTAATTCCGTTCAACATTGGATTTATGCAAACCATATCATACATTCTGGTTATTGCATCGTTGGTTCAGTTGGTGGAAATTGTGCTTAAAAAAGTGAGTCCTCCTTTGTATCAGGCTCTTGGTGTATTCTTGCCATTGATTACAACCAACTGCGCCATCCTTGGAGTAGCCATTATGACTGTAAGCAACAATTACAATATTGTTGAAGCGGTGGTGTTCTCAATTGCTTCGGCTGTTGGATTTGGAATCGCTTTGGTTTCCTTCGCAGGGATTCGTGAACAGCTGGATTTGATGAATGTGCCTGAAGGAATGAAAGGGGCTCCCATTGCTCTCGTTGTAGCCGGTATTATGGCATTGGCTTTTATGGGTTTTGCCGGAATGGTTTAAATGTAGGAGACAGGAGAACAGATACCGGAGGTTGGAATGTAAATCAATTGATGCATATTTTGTTTAGAAAACTACTTCTGATGTTTCTTTTCACATCTTAAAGTGAAAAATAGAAGATAATAATATGAAGCTAAATCGAGGAGTTTTATCATAAGACAAGTCGTGAAAGGTATGATCAAAACCGGGATGAACATAATTAGTTCTCCCGGTTTTTTATTGTGTTTTTGTAGGCTTTTGGTGAATTGCCAAATTTTGCTTTAAAACTTTTTGAAAAACTTGAAAGGCTTGTAAAACCAATAGAGTACATGATTTCAGAGATGTTTCCTTCGTCGTTTTCAAGCATGTGTGCAGCCTTTTGCAGCCTATAATTTATGATGATCTCTTTCGTTGAGCATCCCGTTGATTCCTTAAGTTTTCGATATAGGTGAGTGGCACTCATGTTCATTTGAGAACTGATGTCTTCGACTGAAAAAGAAGGGTTAGCCAAATTATGTTGAATGATTGCCATAACTTTTTTAAGGAATACCTGTTCACTGTTATTTTTTGGTTCTGATGTATCTGCAGGTTTTAGCTTTAATTGTGTTTCAATGTGCTGTGCCACTTGTTGCTCCCGTCTAAAGATGCTTGAGATACACGATTTCAGGTAAAATATATCGAATGGTTTGGTTATGTAAAAGTCGGCACCTTTGCTCATGCCCTCAGTTTTATGAACATCTAAATCTCGTGCAGTTAAAAGAATAATTGGGATGTGAGCCGTTACTTTGTTGTTCCTTAAATTCTCACATAGAGAAATGCCGTCCATTACCGGCATCATTACATCTGAAATGATAAGATGGGGTTTCACTGTTTTTATAAGTTCAAGTGCTTCCTGACCATTTAATGCATTAAATAGATGGTATTCATTTCTGAGATTGATTTCAATAAAATCAAGAATGTCGGGATTATCATCTACCAATAAAAGTCGTTTAGCATTTTGTGGTATTGAGCTGTTTATATCCTGTATTCCATTGTCGTTGTAGTTTCCTTTTGCAAAAGAGAAGAGAGATTGCTCAGTTGAAAAATCAATTTCGCAACTATTTTCATGTGGTATAGAAAGAGTGAAGCAACTCCCATTTCCTGGTTTGCTTAATAGCGTGATTGTACCGTTATGTAGTTTGGCATATTCCTGTGCTAGCGTGAGGCCAATACCAGACCCGGCTTTTTTAATTGAATGATTGGTTTGGTAAAAATGTTGAAAAATTTGTTTTTGCTCTCTTTCAGGTATTCCCGGTCCTGTGTCTTTAACAGATATATTTATATATTGCAGATGATTAATAGATCTATGTTTTACCGTTGCTTTTATTCCACCTTTGTATGGCGTAAATTTAAATGCGTTTGAAATTAAATTAAACAGGATTGTTTCAATCTTTTCACAATCTATATCTGCAATGATTTCATCCCGATCCGAATGAAACGTATAATCAATTTCATGTCGGGCCGCCATATCATCAAAGGAGTTGAAGATTCCTTTACTGAAGCTTACGATGTTGACTTTCGATTTTTGTATTTGTAGTTTAGATGACTCTATTTTTCTAAAATCTAATAGCTGATTGACCAATTTGTATAATCTAATGGCATTCTTATTGGCCAGTTTAAGCATTTTTTCATGGGCAGGATTTATTTGTCCGTTTTTAAGCAATTCCTGGATGGGTGGAATAATTAAACTTAAGGGGGTTCTGAATTCATGGCTGATATTTGTAAAGAAACCGATTTTAGTTTGTGCCAGTTTTTCGCTGTGTTCTTTTTCAAGTTTTACAATTTGAAGTTCGTTCTTTAGCCTCTGTCTGAAATGGTAAACTTTAAAGATGACATAAGTTAAAGAAAGAGCTATCAGAACATATAGGAATAGGAAGCTGTTACTGAGCCAGATTGATGGTGTTATTTGAAAATCAAGGCTTTTTGTTTCGCTCCAGGTTCCAAATCGATTTGTTCCTTTTAACTCCAGGGTATATCGACCGGGTTTTAGATTTGAAAATACGGCAAAGTTTTTATCGCCTGATGTGGTTATGTGATTGTTTTGTATAGGTAATAACCTGTAGCTGTAACTGCTGGCTGTTGGGAAGAGATAATCAAGGGTGGTAAAGTCGAATGTTATAGAATTCTGATTATGCTTAAGGTATATATTTTGATTGAAGGAGATGTCCTTTTTTAAGATTTCAACTGTGTCGTTTGGGAGAACTTGTTGATGATTGATGTATAAACCGGATATATATATATCCGGTTTTTTCTCAGCACCTTTTATTCGATCGGGCTCAATGGCTATAAAGCCATTGTCACCTCCAAAAAGAATATTCCCTTCATGCGTAATGTCTGCACAATACGCATAGAAACCTTTTAGCGGAGAACCTTCCATAATTGGGATTGATAATATCTGAGAAGTGTTTGGATTAAATCTGATTATTGAATTTATAGTCGTTGCCCAAATATTACCTTTACTATCTTCTACTATATTGATTATTTTTTGCGGTCGTCCTGCCTTAATGTCTATGGATCTAATTGAATCATTTGATGGATTATAGCGAAAAAGCGAATTGTCAGAGCCAATCCATACTGATCCGTCACTTGCAGCCATCAATGCGGAAATCTGCCTATTGAATATTCTATTGTTCACAGCTATTATTGGTCTTTTTTCAAAGGTTTTGTGGTCGATTATCCATAATTGGTTTGATGTTCCGTAGTATATATTGTTTTTGGTTGTTATTAGCCGGCCATCTCCATCGGGATCAATTAGGATGAAGCGGGCGTTTTCCGCATTATTGTTATCCTGTATCATTTTAAAAACTCCTCCCTCCCAGGCAGAGATCCATATGGTTCCATCAATAAACTGAGCAAATCCACTGATGTAGTTTGATAAAAGACCATTCTGCTGATTTGCAGTAATGGCATACATTTTTTCTTCTATGGGATCCCAGATGTTTATACCTCCCGCAGTTCCAATCCAGATTCTGTTTTGGTTATCTTCCATTAAAGCGTAAACATTATCGAGAAGAATTTTTTTGTTGTCAGCAGAGGTTGTTGAAAAAAAAGTTTTATGCGGCGAAGCAATATTTCCACTGCGTTTTATTACTCCATGGATCGTAGCCAACCAAATATCATTGTTTCGAGTCACCAGTATATCTTTAACCTGGTTTCCTATACGAGGGTTTTCTGTTGAAAAATACTCTTCATAAAAAGTATAATATGACTGGCTAACATCTGTAACACTTACTCCATTTGATGTGATCAGCCATAATCGATTCTGCATATCATTATAAATCTCCCAAATAACGTTGCTTGAAACCGTATGATTAATAAGTGGATCGTGATAAAAAGTCTCAATTTCCTTGGTATTGGTGTTGAACAAATTCAGCCCAAAATCAGTTCCAAGCCAAAGTGTTGAATCATTTTGCCTATAAATACACTTAATTACTTCGTTGCTCAGTTTTGTGTTTTCTGAATTATATAATTCAAAATCTTCATTGATTGTATTAAAAAGAGCCAGACCTGTTTCAGTTCCTATCCATAACAAGGAATCATTATATTCAGAGAACCTTTCAATGTAACAGATTAAATTATTCTCCAATAGAGGCTTGTAATCTCCTTTGAGATTGAATTGCTTAAAAGTGCCGTCCCTGTATCTGTTCAGCCCGTTGTAAGTACCAATCCAGATATCTCCTTTATCGGACTGATAAAAACTTCTTATGGTGTTGTGTGAAAGGTTGCTGTTGGAGGAGTTATAGTGTATGAATTTATTTTCCTGTGAGTTGTAAATCAAAATTCCACTGGCGGTTCCAATCCAAATTAATCCGGAATTGTCGCGAAAAAGAGTTCTAATAACCCTAATCGTTCCTGTGTTTATTCTTTGAACTTTATAAGTATGAATGTTTATGATGTTTAGTCCATCCCATGTTCCTATCCAGATGTGGTCATCATCCAGAAGGAGGGAACTTATATTGTTTGATGATAATGAGGCGGGATGGTTTTCGTTCTGAAAATAGGTCATTTTATAGCCATCGAATCTGCACAAGCCTTCCTGCGTTCCTATCCAAATAAATCCATATTCATCCTGAACAATTGAGTTGGTCATATTGGAACTTAAACCGTCCTCAATGTTGAGATTAGTGAAGAATAGATTTTTCTCATTTTCAGATGCTTTTATGTTGCCGGAAAACAATAAAGACAGCCCTAAACAGAAAAAGATAATCTTGGTGTTATGAATCACGATTACGTGTTTAATGTTTTTATGGTTAAAAATAGTGAAATTTTATGGTTTTAAAGGGAAATGTAAAATTTAAACAAAATAATGTATGTTTTATGCAATCTTCTAATATGTAGAAATACAGACAGATAAAGCATTGATGATATATTTTGTAAGATTTGAACAAAATGCGGTATTAAAAAGAAAAGCGTGGTTATTATTGTTTGTTTACATTTGAATTGATTTATTAAATAATATTGAGAATATGAGAAATGCTGGAATTTTTGTGATGGTGATTTTCGGAGTTTTATCAATGGTATTATCACAAGCATGCTCTGATGATAAAGAGAAACTGGTGGATGTTATTGATGATGAAAATGATAATTCTTCCAAGCAATTTATGATGGGAGTTGATCTTTCTTATGTCAATCAGATAGAGGATAACGGAGGTGTTTATTTGGAGAATGGAATAGCTACAGATCCTTATGAAGTATTAAAAAATCATGGAGCCAATTATGTCCGATTAAGATTATGGCATAATCCCGACTGGGTGTTTGATTTGTATGATAATAACCCGCCTTTATATAGTGGGTTTTATGATGTAATGAAAAGTATTCAGAGGGCTAAAGATGCTGGGATGTCTGTTCTTTTGGATTTTCATTATTCAGATACCTGGGCAGACCCCGGACATCAGGACGTTCCAAAAGCCTGGCAAGACATTACCAGTATTGATGTTTTGTCTGATTCTGTTTACAACTACACTTATCATATTCTGGATCGATTACATAGTAAAGGACTTTTACCGGAAATGATTCAGGTTGGAAATGAAACCAATTGTGGAATGATGTTTACCAACGCAAAACCTGAATTCCCTTCTTTAAATGTATGTCAGGGTAACTGGAGCCAATTTGGACAGGTCATAAATTCTGCCATTAAAGCCATCAGAGATATAGACTCACGCGTCGGACAAGAGACCATTGTTGCTTTGCATGTTGCCGATCCGGCAACCATGCAGTGGTGGTTACCCGATGTAATCCAAAAGGGAGGCATAATGGATTTTGATGTGATGGGTTTCTCTTATTATCACATTTGGCATACTAGTATTAGTTTTAATCAGATTCCCGGGGTGGTTGAAGATTTAATTAATCGTTTTAATAAAGATATCGTTTTGCTTGAAACAGCCTATCCTTTTACTACCGCGAATAATGACAATTATCCAAATATTTTTTACACACAAAATGTTGTATCAGGATTTCCATACACCGTTGAAGGACAAAAGAATTTTATGATCTCTTTGGTACAAAACTTAAAAAATGCCGGAGCAATTGGAGCATTCTATTGGGAACCGGCTTGGATTACATCAGATATGAGGGATTTGTGGGGAACAGGTTCATCATGGGAAAACTGTGCTTTTTTTAATTTTTCAGGTAACCTCACTGAGGTTGTGGAATATTTTAGTTATGAATACGAATAATTTAGAAGTTATTTTATGAGAACGATTTTAGGATTGATTTTGACTTTGTCTGTTTTGTGGTCATGCAATAGTGTAGAATTCTCGCATTATTCAAATAGAGAGAATTTGTTTAATGACGGTTGGGAGTTTGTTAAAGATGTGGAGGAAGAGGATGTGTGGCAGAATAGAGTGGAGTGGGAGATTGTTAACTTGCCTCATACTGCAAACATTGAGCCCTTGGTAATAAAAGGACGTCAGTGGATGGGGACAAGCTATTACAGAAAAAGATTTATCGTTCCTACCGAAAAGCACGGAAAACATCTTGCATTGCATTTCGAGGGAGCCATGCATCTTTCAGATATCTATATAAATGGAAATAGAGTTAAGACTTCGTATAGTGGTTATCTTCCTTTTTATGCAGAGTTAACCGAATACCTTAAATATGGTGAAGAAAATACAGTTCTGTTAAAGGTAAATAATGAAGATAATCCAAAGGTTCCTCCCGGAAAACCTGTGGATGAGTTGGACTTCAATTATTTTAGTGGAATATATAGAAATGTCTGGTTTCTTGTTAAAGAGAAACTTCATATATCAGATCCTATTGGCGCCAACCGTATTGCCGGAGGTGGAGTTTTGGTGACATACAGCGATGTCTCAAATGAACATGCAACAGTGAATGTTCAGGTGGATGTAAACAACGAATATTCAGAAGACAAAAAGGCTCAAATACGTTTGCAACTAAGTAATGGAAACAATAGAGTCATTAAGGATGTGACTTCTGATGTTGATATCATTTCCGGAGGAGGAAATAGATTATTTAAATTATCCTTTGGAGTTGAAAATCCTGATTTATGGTCTCCCTCTTCTCCTAGTTTATATCAATTGCACGTCTCCTTAGTCAAAGATAATCAATTGATTGATAAAGTCAGTGAGCGCATTGGTATCAGAACTTTCACTTTTTCGACTGATGGCTTTGAATTAAATGGTGAACCACTGTTTTTAAGAGGAACAAATCGTCATCAGGAGTATCCTTATGTTGGTTATGCTATTTCGGATAATGCAAATTACAGGGATGCATACAAAATCCGAAAGGCCGGATTTAATTTTGTTCGTTTATCCCACTATCCACATACAAAATCTTTTATAGATGCCTGTGATGAACTTGGTCTGCTTGTCATGAATGCGATTCCCGGGTGGCAGTTTTTTGGGGATGATGTTTTTTATGCTAACTCTATAAATGATGTTCGTAAAATGGTTCGTCGCGACAGAAATCATCCATCTATAATCCTTTGGGAAGCTTCTCTTAATGAGTCTGAAATGCCCAAGCAATATATGTTTGATGCTCATAATGCTGTTTATGAGGAATTTCCATCCTATGACCTTTATACGTGTAGCTGGTATGAAGACATCTATGATGTTTTTATTCCCGCCCGTCAGCATGGTTATCCACCACATTATTGGAATCATTATGACAAGAAACCTATTTTAATTGCAGAGTACGGAGATTGGGAGTATTATGCGCACAATGCTGGTTTCAACCAAACAGCATTTGAAGATTTGACTCCCGAGGAGCGCAATTCTCGTCAATTAAGAGGATTTGGTCAGAGAAGACTGGCTCAACAGGCCTTAAATTATCAGGAATCTCACAATAGTAATCTAAAAGGGAGTCCTGCAGGCGATGCAAATTGGTTAATGTTTGATTACAACCGAGGCTATGCTCCAGACCTTGAAGCTTCAGGAATTATGGATATATTCCGGCTGCCAAAATTTGCATTTTATTTTTATAAAAGTCAGGCAGCTATTGGAGAATTTCCTCAGAAGGAGTTTAATAAGCCATTTGTTTATATAGCTAATTATTATAATGATCCATCGTTTTTAGATGTGAAAATATACAGTAATTGCGAAGAGATTGAGCTCTTTGTAAATGGCCAATCCCTCGGAAGACAATTTCCCGATGAAGATGCAAACAGCACTCACCTAAATCAGCCTCCATTTACGTTCATACTTAACAGCTTTTCTCCGGGAGAGCTAAAGGCGGTTGGATACATAAATGAAAAGGCGGTGGTTGAATCAATAAGAAGAACTCCGGGTTATCCAAAAGAGGTTAAACTTTGGATAGATGAAAGCAATCGGCCATTGACTAAAAGCGTAAATGATATAGTTTTTCTCTACGCCGCGATTGTTGATGATTATGGAGTTATCATTTCGGAGGCTGTCAATTCCGTGGAATTTAGTGTGTCTGGCGATGCAACATTAATTGGAATGAATCCTATTGAGGCAGAGGCTGGTATTGCCACCATTTTATTACAAGCCGGACAAAAAGGAGGCGTTTTGAACTTAACTGCCACTTCCAATGGTCTTTTAAAAGGAGAACTTTCCTTGGAAGTAAAATAGATTTGAGAGTTATAGAGTATACTGTTTTTATGAATTAACCAAAAAGTCTAATGAAGCAATCAAGAAGAATTAAATTAAAGTGGCTGGGACTGCTATTCCTTTTGTGGGGTGTTGTTTCCCCTGCTATATCCCAGCAACGAACTGTTACTGGCTTGGTGGTTGACTCTCAAACAGGAGAGTCAATTCCCGGAGCTACAGTGATTGTACAGGGCACCCAACGAGGAACCGTAAGCTCTACAGATGGAGACTTTTCTATTTTGGCTGCCAATGAAGATGTTTTGAGAATATCTTACATTGGTTATGAATCCCGTTATGTGGGTGTTGGAGAAAGAACCCATCTGATAATTGAGCTGGATATGGAAACTTTTAGTTTCGATGAAGTGGTGGTCATTGGATATGGTCAGGTAAGAAGGGACGATGCTACCGGATCATTGGTTTCTGTAAGTTCCCGGGATTTTAACCGGGGAGCCATTACATCACCTCAGGAGTTAATTGCAGGCAGGGTTTCAGGTGTGCAAATCACCAGTGCCGGAGGAGCTCCCGGAAGTGGTTCAGCCATTCGAATCAGAGGGGGATCATCACTATCGGCAAGCAATGAGCCTTTGATCGTAATTGACGGGGTTCCTGTAGACAATGATGGCGTTTCAGGAATGCGTAATCCTCTTAGCACTATTAACCCAAGTGATATTGAGAGTTTTACTGTTTTGAAGGATGCTTCTGCAACCGCTATCTATGGTTCACGAGCTTCAAATGGTGTTATTATTATTACAACACGCTCTGGTCAACATGGCAAAATTCGTTTTAATTATGATGCCAATGTTTCAGTTGGAATAAAAACCAATCAGATTGAAGTGTTTAATGCGGAAGAATACCGTCAGATTATTTATGATCGGTTTGGGGAAAATTCCAATGCTGCGAACCTTCTTGGAAATTCAAGTACTAACTGGCAGGATGAAATTTTTCAGACAGCAATTGGCCATGATCACAACTTTAGCATGTCTGGAGCATATATGGATGTTCCATATCGTTTCTCTGTTGGTTATTCAGATCAGTCAGGTTTGCTAAAAACTTCAGATATGAAGCGGTATACCGCTTCAATGAATCTTACTCCTACTTTCTTTGACGATCATCTTAAAGTTACCTTAAGTTTGAGGGGGATGTTTAACGAAAATCGATTTGCAACTACCGGTGCAATTGGAAACGCAATATTATATGACCCTACCAAACCTGTTTTTGATGAAAGCAGCCCATATGGTGGTTATACGACCTGGATGGATGGAGACCGACCTGCTTCTTTTTCTCCCGTCAATCCAGTTGCACAACTTAATCAAAGAGATGACACTTCAGAGGTGTTCCGTAGTATAGGTAGTGCAAAGTTTGATTATCGATTCCATTTTTTACCTGAATTGGTAGCAACACTAAATTTGGGGTATGATTATTCCAATACCGATGGGACTGTAGTAATCCCGGAAAATGCAGCTTTTGCATACAGGAGAGCCGCAGATGGAACAGACATCAGCGGAGAGCATAGAGTATACACACAGGACAGAAAAAATCAGTTATTAGATTTTTACCTGAATTACAATCGTGATTTACCAACCATTCAAAGTCGTATTGATCTAATGGGTGGTTATTCATGGCAGCATTTTTGGCGTGAAGATTATGTTCATGCTACCAGCATTAACAGGCAATACCTTATTGCTCCCGAACGTACCATTCCAACGGAGAATTATCTTGTTTCTTTCTTTGGACGTATGAACTATTCTTTGATGGAAAGATATTTGTTAACGCTAACAGTAAGACATGATGGTACTTCTCGTTTCTCTAAGGATAATCGTTTTGGAACTTTCCCTTCATTGGCTGCTGCCTGGAGAATTAATCAGGAATCTTTTCTACAAAACTCTGCAGTAGTCTCCAATCTTCGTTTGAGATTGGGATATGGAGTTACAGGTCAGCAATATATTACCAGCGATAACTATCCATACCTGGCAAGATACAGTTTAAGCCAGTCAACAGCCCGTTATCGATTCGGAGACGATTGGGTTACTATGGCACGTCCATCTGGATATGATGCAAATTTGAGATGGGAAGAAACGACCACATACAATGTGGGAGTTGATTTCGGTTTTTTCAATGAAAGAATCAACGGTTCTATTGAACTCTATCATCGGGAAACCACTGACTTAATCAATGAAATCCCAGTGGCTGCCGGAACCAATTTTACAAATATTCTTTTAACAAATGTGGGTAGTCTCGAAAATCGTGGGGTAGAGTTTAATCTGAATCTGCGTCCGGTTATTACCAGCGACCTGTTTTGGGAGACGGGATTCAACTTTACTTACAACAAGAATGAAATTACAAAACTTACGGTTGTTGATGATCCCGGATATCAAGGTGCATATACCGGAGTAATTTCGGGTGGAACCGGAAATTATGCCAAAATCCACAGCGTAGGTAAGCCAGCAAATTCATTCTTTGTCTATCAGCAGGTATATGATGAAAACAAGATGCCGATTGCAGGCCTTTACGGTGATCGCAACGGGGATGGCGAAATCACCATCGATGATCGATATCATTTCCATTCTTCAGCACCAAAATTCCTGCTTGGATTATCTTCAAGAGTTGAATATAAGGATTGGGATTTTTCTTTTGCAGGAAGAGCAAGCATTGGAAACTTTGTTTACAATGATTTTGCTGCCAGCAATGCCAATTACAGGTACACTTATAGCAATACCTACATTCAGAATTTACCCAAAAGTGTACTTGACACTAATTTTGAATCACAAGAATTATTATCTGATTTCTATGTAAGAGATGCATCTTTCTTCAGAATGGATAACATATCGCTTGGATATCGTTTTGCAAATTTGATAAATCAGAATTCAAGTCTGAGACTATCATTTACGGTTCAGAATGTTTTTGTTATAACTGATTACGAAGGGTTGGATCCTGAGGTATTTGATGGAATGGACATAAATGTTTACCCCCGACCAACCACATTCTTGTTGGGTGTAAATCTGGAATTTTAAAATCATATTAGTATGAAGAATTTTAATTATATAGCAGCATTGTTGTTTGGCGGATTTATATTATTAAATTCCTGCGTAAACGACTTGGATACCATTCCTCTGGATGAGAATGTTATCACTTCTGTTACAATTTATGAAGATCCCTCTGCCTATCGGAGCGTGTTAGCGAAAATCTATGGAGGATTGTCATTAACCGGACAGGTTGGACCCGATGGAGATCAGGATGTATTGGGAATTGATGAAGGAACTTCCAGTTACCTGAGGACATATTGGTATATGCAGGATGGAACTACCGAGATGGCTTTATGGATTTGGAATGATCCTGGAATTCCTGAACTCCAAACGAATTCATGGACTCCTTCCAATGAAATAAATATGGGAATGTATTCACGAATTTTTTATCAGATAACACTTGCAAATGAATTCATTCGTGAATCAGCACCCGGAAGGCTTCAGGATAGGGGCTTTAATCAGACCCAACAAAACGAAATAGCTCTTTACAGAGCAGAGGCGCGTTTTTTAAGAGCTCTTAGCTATTATCATGCAATGGATTTTTATAGAAGCGTACCCTTTGTTACAGAAGACGATTTGGTAGGTGCTTTTTTACCTGATCAAATTTCAACTCAGGGTTTATTTGATTACATCGAATCTGAATTGCTTGAGCTTGAAGATCTGTTGGTTGATCCTCTGCAAAATGTGTATGGCAGGGTAGATAAAGCTGCGGTGTGGATGTTGTTGGCCAAACTTTACCTGAATGCTGAAGTTTATATCGGAACGGCGAAATATACAGAAACCATTACTTACTCGCAGAAGGTAATAGACTCTCCATATGAGTTGGAATCAAATTATGAGAGGCTTTTTATGGCTGATAACGATCAGGCAAAGGGAATAATTTTCCCTGTTGTGGCAGATGGGATCAATGCTCAAACATGGGGTGGAGTTACAATGATAGCTTGTTCAGCGTGGGCTTCGGATATGAATCCTGCTGCCTTTGGGATTGATGCCTGGGGCGGGAATAGAGCCCGACGTCAACTCATTGAGAAATTTCCCGATTACTCCGGAGAAACAGATCAAAGAGCAATGTTCTATACTCAGGATAGAATAATGTCAGCCGAAGTCATAGCTGAATTTAACAACGGATTTTCTGTGATGAAGTATAAGAACATCAACATCAACGGAATTCCAGGTTCCAATATTCAACATCTGGATATCGATTTTCCGTTGTTTCGAATTGCAGATGCATATCTTATGTTGGCAGAAGCAGTTCTCAGAGGCGGCTCCGGTGCCTCCTCTTCCGATGCTCTTGCTGCTGTTAATGCTATTCGCGACAGAGCTTTTGGTGATGAATCAGGAAGAATTTTGGCTTCTGAATTGACTCTTGAATTCATTCTTGACGAAAGAGCACGTGAATTCTATTGGGAAGCTTACCGAAGAACGGATCTGGTTAGATTTGGAAAATATACCAGTGCAGATTATTTATGGGAGTGGAAAGGTGGAATTTATGAGGGGCGCGAGTTGCCAAATCATTTCAATTGGTTTCCAATTCCAGCTTCTGATATGGCTGCAAATCCCAATCTGAGACAATCAGGATATTAACATTTGAATTCAAATAATAAGCTCATGAAGTATAAAATATTATCTATAGCATTGTTAACCTTTGTGTTAACATCATGTTACGATCGTGAGTATTTTCAGCTTACCGAAACAGTCCAACCTGTTCTTTCAAGTAGTGAAAGTATTTCTGATGTCGTAATTGAGGAAGATGCACTTGACCAGGATTTTACCGTATTTATCTGGACAGCTGCCAGTTTCGGCGATGGCTTGCCCGATGCCGAATATGCATTAAGGATGGATTTGGCAGGAAATAATTTTCAAAACCCAATTTCATTGGGTAGAACAAAATCCTTAAGTATTTCTGTTTTAAACTCTCGTATGAACCAGAATTTGCTTTCAATGGGCATAGAGCCTGGAAGTTCGGCCAATATTGAGTTCCAGTTGCATGCATCCATAAATCCTGATGTGTCAACGATGTCAAATATTGTAACTTCAACCGTAACTCCTTTGGAGGTTGTAATTGAATACCCTACAATTTACCTCGCGGGTGATCATAATGGTTGGAGTTTTAACGATCAACTTTACTCCATGCGTAGTGACGAAATATATGAAGGTTTCATATATATGGACAATGGAGATAATTGGATTGGTTTTAAAATGTCATATGAACCTGATTGGATTGAAGAACTTGTTATTGGTGATCCTGAAGAGAGTGGTACTTCGGGAACTTTGCAAGTTGGTAATTGGGGTGGAAATAATATTTACGCCACCGAAGGGCCGGGTTATTACCGAATCAGAGCCAATCTGGTAAACAATACCATCTCTATTTTGAAAACAGAATGGGCAATTACAGGAGATTTTAATGGTTGGTCTTTTACGCCTTTGGTGTATGATACCGATGACAAGGTTTGGTCTGCAACAATTGATATGACAGCAGGAGGATTTAAATTTATTGCAAACGAAGATTGGTCTTTGGTCTTTGGTGATGATGATTTAAACGGTGTTCTTGATCCCGGACGTGACGACAATAACATTCAGATCACTGAAGATGGGAACTACAACATTATCATGGATTTAAGCGGAGCACCTTATATTTATTCAATCATAAAAAATTAGATTACAGTTTTATATGTGTGTGGTGATAACTCCTTTTGGAGCGCAGTTGGCAGCATTGCTGCCAACTGCTTAAACCTTTCATTACCGGTATTTTAGCCGAGATTTATTATAAACAGTATATTCATTTACAATGCAAAGAATTATATTATCAATCATAGGTTTTCTTACAGTATTTTGTTTGGTGGGAAATGAATCAAACTTTAATCGTTCCTACGTTGATGATGAAGGTGTTTTAAGATGGAGTGCCGACGATAGCGAAATTATGGGATTTGGTGTAAACTACTCTCTTCCTTTTGCTCATGCGTATCGCATGGCAAATCGATTGGGAATTTCACACGAAGAAGCCATAAAGCAGGATGTTTACCATTTTGCTCGTCTTGGGTTGGATTTATACAGAGTACATGTTTGGGATGTTGAAATTTCTGATGTGGAAGGAAATCTATTGCAAAATGAGCATCTTAGACTTTTTGATTTTGCAGTCGCCGAAATGAAAAAGCGGGGAATGAAATTCGTCATTACCCCCATTGCTTTTTGGGGAAATGGCTGGCCAGAACCCGATTTTGATACCCCCGGCTTTGCCACAAAATTTGGGAAGGAGGGATGTTTAACTAATCCGGATGCCATTAAAGCACAGGAGAATTATTTGTATCAGTTTTTAAATCACGTAAACCCCTACACAGAATTAGCTTATAAAGACGATCCTGACATTATAGCTTTTGAAGTAAGCAATGAGCCGCACCACGATGGAACGGTAGATGAGGTTATCGATTATATAAACCGATTGGTTGGTTCTATGCGAAAAACAGGAACCCAAACTCCTATTTTCTACAACATGAGTCATAGCATTCATCTTGTAGATGCCTATTTAAATGCCGATGTTCAAGGAGGTACTTTTCAATGGTATCCGGCTGGCCTTGTCGCAAATCGCCAAATTAATGGCAATTTTCTGCCGCATGTTGGAGAATACTATATCCCATTTGCAGATCATCCTCTGTTTAAAAAAATGGCAAAAATCGTTTATGAGTTTGATCCAGCCGATGTTGGAGGGAATTACATGTATCCTGCAATGGCTCGCAGTTTTCGTGAGGCTGGCATTCAGTTAGCCACACATTTCGATTATGATGCCATGTTTCTGGCTCCTTATAATACCAACTACGGGACTCACTATATGTCATTGCCTTATGCGCCTCAAAAAGCTTTAAGTCTGAAAATTGCTTCAGCCGTATTTCGCGAAATTCCAAGATATTCAAACTACGGTGGCTATCCTGTTAATAACCATTTTGAAGGTTTTAGAATTGATTATGAAAACGATTTGGTGGAGTGGGTTGCCAATGAGACTTTTCTTTATTCAAATAATACAACCTCAACACCTGATAATCCTGCTCTCCTTAGAAAAATTGCCGGATACGGCAATTCTCCTTTGATTAATTATGATGGTAAAGGGGCCTATTTCCTGGACAGAATTGGTGAAGACTCATGGAGATTGGAAGTGATGCCTGACGCCCATTGGATTGATGATCCCTATGGTAGGGTTAGTTTGGAAAACCAGGTGGCGGCTGTTAGTTATAACATACGTGAAATGAAGGTGGATTTGCCGTGCCTGGGAACTGATTTTATTATAACGGCTATTAATGATGGTAATGATTATAATACAGAAGCTAAAGAAAGGGCATTTTCAATTGTTCCCGGCGTTTTTATTCTTCAGAATAAAAACAGTGTACTGGAATTTTCTCCTTTTCAAGCATTGGGTAATATTCGCATGAACGAGTTTGTAGCACCTAAAGCCGATTTGTCAAAGATCATGATAAAAAACAATACCGTGTCTCAGGCTTGCGTAGGAACTAAAACATCGATTCATTTCGAGGTAATATCTCCTGAACTCCCACAGAAAGTGGAAGTTATTATGTATGGAAATGGAGGCAGCACCAGAACTGAGGCAATTTATATGGGAGCAGATATTTACAAAGTTGATATATATGAAAATCATCTGGTTCATGGAATATTAAATTATTACATAGTATTAACTTTCAATGAGAAAATTAAAAGTTTTCCTGCTGGTTTGGAAGGACAGCCCGGTGATTGGGACTTTTATGATCACTCGTTGTATACCATTAAATTTATTCCTGATGGAGAGCCTGTTCTTGTTTGGTCTGCCTTAGATGATTGGAGTGAAACTCTACGCATCTGGCACCCGGGAGTTTCATTAAAGCCATTGGGAAATAGGAATGCTGCGTTACATTTGAAAATGGATCATTTGCCGGATCGCAATTTGAAAAAGGGAAGCCGAAAAGATTATTCGTTCAAATTCTTCTTCGGTGATTTATTATCTGGCAGGAATTCCCGAATTGCAAATTCAAAAAAATTGGTATTGAATGCTTACACTCAATTAAATGATTATCAGCCAATTATAGTTGGGTTGGTTGATGTCAATGGAATTGCTTATTCTGTTGAAGTGGATATCATCCCGGGAAAGTCAATTTATCATATTTCGTTGGACAGTTTGGTTCAATCAGAATTTGCTGTCACACCGGGCGCATACCCTGAATATTTGCCACATTTTCAATCCTCAGAACATCTATTTCAGTTCAATCCGGCAAAGGCGGAGTCTGTTCAGGTCTCTATACGTCAAGGAAATATTGATGAAGTGGATTTTTGGATTGAATCCATTTGGATGGAGTAAATGGCTGGAAGCCAATTGTAAATGATGTCTAAGTAAAACCTCTGTTTTTAATCATTCAAACAAAAAAATGCATAAGAATATATACATTCCAATATTGTTATTAATCTCAGGATTTGTTTCGGCACAAACATTTTATAGAGGCAATGATCTTTCCTATGTTAATCAGATGGAAGATTGTGGTGCTGTTTTTAAGGAAGATGGAATACCCAAAGACCCTTTCCGGATTTTTGCTGATCAGGGAACCAACTTGGTTCGTGTGCGCCTTTGGCATAACCCTGATTGGCAAAACCGGTTGTCGCAACCCGAAGGGGTAAAATCGCAATACAGCGATTTTGAGGATGTAAAACTCACCATTATGCGTGCAAAGGCTGAGGGAATGGAGGTTATGCTCGATTTTCATTTGTCTGATTTTTGGGCCGATCCGGGACAACAATTAATACCTTCGGCATGGCTTGGTGTTGCAAACAATGTTGATTTGTTGGCCGATTCGGTTTATAATTATGTTTCAAAGGTTTTGTTGGCTTTGGATGAAGATGATTTAATGCCTGAAATTGTTAAAATTGGAAATGAAAATAACGCCGGTATTTTACGTCATACCGCGTTGTCGGATAATTTTCAGATTTCAGGGTCGGTTTCTGATAGCTGGTCACGTCATGCCAGACTTTTCAATGCAGGCATCCGAGCCGTTAGAGATGTTGGTGCTGATGCATCAGTCAATCCCCGGGTTGCACTGCATTTTTCCAACATCCGAAATTCAATAAACTGGTATCAGCGACTGATAGATAACGGCGTAACTGATTTTGATATCATTGGCTTGTCTTATTATTACGCCTGGCATGGATATAGCATTGCCGATCTTGGTATTACCATCAGATCCATGCGAAATCGATGGTCCCAATACGATGTGATGGTAGTAGAGACCGGATATTTATGGACTACTGAAAATTTCGATTATCTGGGCAATATCATAAACACACCAGATCCTGAATACCTTCCTGTTACTCCATTAAAACAACTTGAATACATGGTAGATTATACCCGAGAAGTTAAACGATCAGGAGGGATAGGAGTCATTTTCTGGGAGCCTGCTTGGGTATCCACTCCCTGTAGAACGCCATGGGGAGTTGGTTCATCTCATGACCATGTGGTGTTTTTCGATCCTGTAGAAAATAATTTCATGGAGAATGGTGGCGGTCGATGGACCAATGCTGAATTTTATGAAAATGTATCAAATTCCCGAAAAGTAACATTTAAGGTAGATATGGAGGAGCGCAATATCGAAGGAGGCGTTTACTTATCGGGAAGTTGGGCCAATGGGCAACTTCTAAAAATGGAAAGTTTGGGAAATAATGTTTTCTGGACATTTGCTTATTTACCTGTGGGGAGTGAAGGAGGTTATTTCTTTGTAGATGATAACGATATCAGTAACCGTGAAACGGTTCCTGAAGGTTGTGCAAATTGGGAAGGTACTGACCGCAAATATCAGGTTGACAATAGTCATGTTGTTTATGAATTTGTTTTTGGCTCCTGCGATGTTATTACCAAAATTAATCCTACTGTTACCTTTATGGTAGATATGAGCGGGCAGGATGTGTCACGGGGAGTTTTTATTACGGGAGAAATAACTCAACCGGAATGGACCATAGAGGAGATGTCTCATTTAGGTGATGGAATCTATTCCTGGACTACCCAATTGCCTCCGGGTGATGATGTTCTTGCATATTATTTCATGACCAACAGTAATTGGGATAATCTCAGTGCTTACAGGGAGATTGTTCCGGCCGAATGCCATGGAAAGTGGAGTGATCGAGGTATTGTTGTGGGTAGAAATGACACCATAGTCAGAAATGTTTGGAGCAGTTGTGAAACGTTTGGTTTAACATCTGCTGCAGAATTAAATCAGATTAATGATCAATTAGCCATTGTAACCAATTCAGAAAACTTTAAAGAAATACACATTCATCTGCAATCATTACATCCATATTTTGACATAGTTGTGTATAACAGCATGGGAACTAAACTTTATAAAACAAAAGTTTATGATGGAATGGTTGATGTTCCTGTTGCAATAAACTCTTCAGGATTACATTTTGTGCATGTTTCGAACGGAATTAACTCCGAGGTACATAAAGTGATTTTGCGTTGATTTATACATCCCTTTATATTATTTATTTTAACCTAAAATTATTGTCTTATGAAAAATTTTTACTCCACATTTAGCTGGAAATCAGTATTCACGACTCTATGTGTTGCCTTTTTATCTTTATCTGTTAGTGCAACAACTACAGTTACATTAAGGGTTGATATGACCGGCCAGGGCGTTTCTGAAGCGTTTGTTAGTGGTACTTTTACCGATAATGGTGGATGGTCAATACTGCCAATGACAAGAGAAGGAGAAACAGATGTGTATTTTATTGAACTGGAACTAACGCCTGGCGTGCTTGAAACTTACTATTTTTTAAGTGCCAATGACTGGAACACACGTGAGAGTGTTCCAGAAGCTTGCTGGACAGGAGAATGGGATAACCATAGAGGTTTCACTGTTCCTGATGAACCTGTAACATACGGATATATGTTTGGAGGATGCGATCCTGTTGGGTCAGAAGCGCCAGATCCTGTCGTAAAATTTGATATAACATTTAGAGTTGATATGACTGGACAGGATATATCTAATGGGGTATTTGTTACCGGCAACTTTACAGCAATTGGAGGTGGCGACTGGAATTTTGTTGAACTGCACAGGGAAGGAGAAACAGATGTATTCAGCTCTACAGTTTCCATACCCGAAGGGAATTATACTTATGCGTTCTGGAGACACAATAACTGGGAGGAAGAATATCGTGAAACGGTTCCTGAAGAGTGTGCACTTTCCGGAACAGTATTTGGCTGGGATACAGATCGCTTGTTAGTGGTAGCAGACTCAGATAAAACTGTTGAGGTTTTATTCGGAAGTTGCGACCCAATTGGAACACCTGTGTCTATAAAGAATCATGAAGTTCTAAATGTGGAATTGTACCCTGTTCCGGCAAGTGAGTTTTTGAATGTAGCATGGCCGGGAGCGTATGGTTCTGCCATCATTACCATTTATAATGTAAATGGAGGAAAAGTTGTTTCTCAAATTAATTCCTTTTCAGGTGATGGGATTTTATTGAATGTTTCAGCACTTCCAGCCGGTGTTTATCTGGTTGAAATAGAATTGGATGACCAACGAGTAGTAAAGAGGATTACCATAAAGTAATTCATATTCAATTATTGATGTGGGAGATTGATGGCAAATTTAATACGAACTGATAATAATAGATTATTATCAGTTCGTTATGTTCTAGTTGACAGGAATGTTTCTTTGTTTTAACAATTGCATTTGTTAGATTGCAATCTGATTTTGTGAAGTATTTGATGTTTTAAAATATTTTTAACATATTTGCGGTTTCGGATTATTATGTCTTTTTTTGTGATGGGTTTTCAAGGATTCCGAATTGCTTATTTAATATTGTTATTCTTCTTTTATGAAAAGTATCTGGTTGCTATATGTAGGGTTGAGTTTTATTGGTGTTGCAATTGTTTTAAGAGTTTTGGCATTTGATGCAACTTTAACCAGTGTGTTATTCTCTGTTGGAGGGCTTATCAAAATTTTATACCTCTTTTTAATGTACCGGGAAGCCAAATTGTGGCCTGGTAAAGAGATGCTCTTAATTCTTGCAGGAATTACATTAATAATAGTTGGAGCACAATTGCGGGACAACATCGCCCAAAGTTTTATAACATTACCAATAACCCTTACAGGCATAGCTCTTAAAATATCGTTTATTGTAGTGGCAATCAGAAAAGTTCGTGCTGCAAGAGTAAAACTAAATGGTACTGGTCAGGAATAAAAACATCCGAAAGAAATTGACTTTGCAATTTCAATCGGATGCCTCAAGTGCTGTAATTGTGAATATTATTAGCCGGTCAGTAGTGATTTAGAATATACAGCCCATTAGTTCTTAATATCGGATATTGTGGCAAAAGCCAGATTCACTTCTAGTTGATTCAGCGTTTTTTGCAGATATTCTTTAAATTCCAGTAAGGTTGTTATTCCGCCGGGCTCCTGTTCCCAGGCGGCCAGAAAATAGTACTCAACTTCTTTTAAGGGTTTTTCAAACACCACAAGATGGTTCAATGCATCACGCTTTACTTTGCCATTTTGACTTGAAGGATACAATACAGCAAGGCCCATATTATCACTGGCCAAACTTTGTTGTCCCCAGGATGCAATGGCTCTCCATTCACCATTCTTCCCTCTCATTTCAAACATATCGATCCCATTTTCAATGATAAATCCGGTACAAACATTCTCCTGGGGAATTTCAAATTTCAGAAACTCACGGGTCATTCTGCTATCGGCATCAATGGTTTTCAATGAAATGAGGTTGTTTTTTGTGTCGCCGGTTTGCCAGCCATAATACCATAGCTTTACCTGTGAGCGGATAAAACCATCGGCTTCTATTTTACACATCACGCTGTCGGTAGTTTCTACTCGAATGGCCTTTTCACCATCAAACCAACCGATAGAACCAATTCCCAGCGATCTTCCAACTTTTAATACGTCCATACCCCAGTCATCCATATGGTGATACGACTCAAAACCATCTACTCCAACGTCTTGTAGAACCATATCTGTCACTTTTTTGCCAAATACATCATTGGCATTTCTCCAATCCAGATACATTCTGTATCCAACCCTGTCAGATTCCCAGCCGGGACCTTCATATTTAATAAAGTAGGTATGATCGGTAAATCCGTCAGGAACTCTTAAAGAATCAAATCTGAAAAAGTTCCCACCACCACGATATCTGCCGTCACGCCAGTTGCCGGTGGTACGATGCCAAAGCTCGGCTTGCGTTTTTTTCTCAAAGTCAATGATCGCATCATCAGATGCTTCAAAGATGGAGACGATAACGCTGCTCTCAGCCGGAATGGTTGATTGAAATACGGCAACGTTCTTTATTCCATCTGCATTGTTGTCAGATAACTCCAAAGGACTGAGTTCATCATTGATTTTTGCAAAAAGCATTCCAGTGGCATTCGTTAGAGTGCTTTTTTGATCAGTTGTGAGGGATATCTCATGTACTCCGGTAATCGCTGTATTTGTTGGGTTTTCAACTTCAATGTAGAAGAGTTGATTGCTATTTCGGATTAACCTATTGTCCGAAGGGTGAGAACAACTTGCGACAAACAATGCCACAAGAAAAAATAGGAGAAGTTTTTTCATAGTTGGATAAATTAGTGATGATTATAATTCATTATTTATTTGGTTGTTAGTATGATAAGTCGTTGCTTAACCATGCGGTTGACTCCGCAAGTTAGCTGCGTTTTTTATAATTAGAGTCTCCACGAAAACTCGTCTAATCACACCCTCGCCCCTCTAACTCCCCGTTCGACTGAGTGTTCGACTGAGTGTTCGACTGAGCTCACACCGAAGCCTAAAGGGAAGGATTTCGACGCGCTGTCTGTTAGGTTTTTCCCCCTTGGCTTCGACGTGAGCTCAGCCGAACGGGGATTAAGGGGGGAAGAAGGTTGATTGCTATTTCTGGGCGTTTTCGCAGCAGCTACTAATTAGATTTAAACTATTCTGACGATTGGTTGCCATGAGTTTTTGCTGAGTCTGAAACTAGTCGGTTCAGCTCGTTCAGCTCCTTTGCAGTCAGGTTTCGCCATTTTCCCACAGGTAAATCCAGATGAATATTCATAATTCTTACTCTTTTCAGTGCGGTTACATTATAACCTAAATATTCGCACATTCGCCTGATTTGCCTGTTTAACCCTTGGGTAAGTATGATTTTAAATGATTGAGAATTAATTTGCTCAACATAACACTTTCGTGTTATGGTATCCAAAATAGGCACACCCTCACTCATTCGTCTTAAAAACTCCCTGGTGATGGGCTTATTAACCGTAACAACGTATTCTTTTTCATGATTATTGCGGGCACGCAATATTTTGTTTACAATATCGCCATCACTCGTTAAAAGAATAAGACCCTGACTGGGTTTATCAAGCCGTCCGATGGGAAAAATCCTTTGCGGATGTTTAATGAAATCCACAATGTTGTTTTTCTCCCGTTTGGTGTCGGTGGTGCAGACAATTCCAATGGGTTTATTAAATGCAATATAAACATGCTTCTTTCCCGAATCGGCGATTAATTTTCCATTTACCCGCACTTCATCATCGGGATTAACTTTGGTTCCTTTTTCAGGAACTTTCCCGTTTATGGTTACTTTGCCTGCTTCAATAAGTTCATCGGCTTTTCGTCGGGAACAAAAGCCTGTTTCGCTGAGGTATTTATTGATTCTTACTGGTTCCAAAATTAATATTTTTGGTTAATATGATATGTGATTGAGCAAGTTTTGCCACATGCAAAATTCTTTTCGCTTTTTCTTTGGCAAAATTACTAATTTTCCTGTAGCTTTGGGTTGGTTTGCAAATGATAGTGATACAGACAAAAACCGAATTCCTTCTTTTTTTGTAACATCGTTGTTATCCTGGCGTACCAATGTTAGTGAGAGATAAGAATTGTGATTTGAAATTTTGGATTAATATAGTGTATGAGTAAGAGTATTGAGTTCCCCGTGCTGAAGGTTCTTTCCGTTTCCACATCAGTCATTGCCATCGTTTTAGTGTTTAATCTGTTTGTTCAGTCCTCACCTCCGGTTAATATGCCAATTGGTGATGATGTTGAAATGAGTCTGTTTAAGCAAAACTATAGCATTCATGCTTTACCTATTCCCGATTCGCTTAATTTTGCCGGGGAGCGCGTTCCTTTGGAACGCACTTACGTCAGAGAGAGCTATGATAGAGAGATGTTGGTGAATACTTACTGGCAATCACAAACATTACTGCTAATAAAAAGAGCCAACAGGTATTTCCCGGTCATCGAACCAATACTCGAAGCAGAAGGCGTACCCGATGATTTCAAATATCTGGCATTGATAGAGAGCGGATTTTTGGAGCGTGCAGTATCACCCGCAGGAGCAGTGGGAGTATGGCAATTTTTGGCCGGAACCGCCCGCGATTATGGATTGGAAGTTAATCGGGAAGTTGACGAGCGCTATCACCTTGAAAAAAGTACTGTTGCTGCGGCTCGTTACTTAAAGGATTCTTATGAGCGTTTTGGTTCATGGACACTGGCTGCTGCTGCTTATAATGCCGGAAACCGTGGAATTACCAGACAAATGACTCGTCAAAAAGCCGATTGCTATTACGATCTTTTGCTGGTTGAAGAAACAGCCCGCTATGTTTTCCGAATACTTGCCATTAAAGAAATACTGTCTAAACCACATGAGTTTGGCTTTCACCTTGGCGAAGATGATTTGTATTACCCCATTGAAACGTATGATTTTGAAGTTAACGGAGCCATTGCCGACTTTGCCGATTTTGCTATAGAACACAACACCACTTATAAAGAGCTTAAAGATTTAAACCCTTGGTTAAGGGAGACATTCCTGACCAACAGTTCAGGCAGAAAATATACCCTAAAACTTCCAAAACAGGGTGCGTTTATTTTTGGGGTGGTGGAGTAGAGAGATCTTCTCGTTAGGATGAAATCTCAATTTCATGCTTATGAATTCAGTTAGCGTGAGTTTTAAATTCTTACTGTTATAACTGTTTGGTTCATACGAAAAATTATTTTGAAAATCTGTACTCTGATGATTAACCTTATAACCTAAAATATGCAGACGAGTAAAAAGAACTTTGATGAGATTTTTGATACACTTCGACCTGTATTGGATTCTTTAGAGGAGATAAGAAAGAAAAGATTTAAAAAATATCGGTTCTACATAATTTTGAGTATACTATCAGTTGGTATCTTTATAATTGGGATATTGAATGATGTTTTTCTACTAATATTATTTTTAACATTGCCAATTCTGTTTGTCACAGACCTTTTTGACGATATGAATGAAGCAGTTAAGGAATTGCGACCTAGATTTAAAAATGAGATTGTGTTGAGATTGTTGGAATACTTCTACGATGATTTAAGGTATGTTCCCAATCAGAGAGTAAATATTAATCTCCTTCGAAAAAGCCTGCTTTTTAGAAAATATGTTTATTGGCATTCTGGTGAAGACTTCGTCAGTTGTAAAGTAAGTAATATTGATGTATGTTTTTCAGAAGTAAAGGCTTATAATTTAAACGACCAAAGTCCGATTTTTAAAGGATTTTTTATTGTAGTTTTATTTAACAAAAAATTTAGAACAAAAACAGTGGTGGTAAATCGCCGTGAAAGAACATTATTCAGAAAGGCTCGATTAAATCTTTTTAAATCGATGGACAATCCGGCTTATATCAATCTGGAGAATATTGAGTTTAATGAGAAATTTCTTGTAATTGGAGAAGACCAAATTGATGCGCGCTATAAACTCACGCCCGCTCTTATGGAAAGGATGTTGAATTACAAGAAAAAACTTAATACCCCGGTTTCATTTTCGTTCATTGAAAACTATCTGTATGTTGCCATTCCTTCGGGTGTAAATCTTTTTGAACCTTCTATATTAAGTCCTATAAACGATAAGCAGTTATTAAAAAATGATTATATCTATCTTGAACTGATAACAGGCATCGTAAAAGATTTAGATTTGAATACACGAATCTGGGCTTAAATTGTCAACCACTTTACTATAAAACTCCAACCTCCATCAAACAAAAAACGCTTTAAAATCCTTATCTTTGCAGATTGATTTTTTTAGACGAGCAAAATATGCAAAAGGACGGATCTGCGTTATCTCAGCCGGTTGTAACCGATGCCGAAAGAATAGATGTACTGGGTGCCAGGGTGCACAATCTCAAGAATATTGATGTTTCAATTCCACGCAACGAATTGGTTGTAATCACCGGTTTAAGCGGCAGTGGAAAATCATCCCTTGCATTTGATACCATATATGCCGAAGGCCAGCGTCGGTATATTGAAACATTTTCGGCCTATGCACGCCAGTTTCTTGGGGGGATGGAACGTCCGGATGTGGATAAAATTACCGGACTGAGTCCGGTCATCTCCATTGAGCAAAAAACCACGGGTAAAAACCCACGCTCCACCGTTGGTACCATTACTGAAATTTATGATTTTCTCCGGCTTCTTTATGCCAGGGCAGGGGAGGCTTATTCCCATTTGTCGGGGGAGAAAATGGTGAAATACACCGATCAGCAGATTCTTGATTTAATTTTATCTCGATTCGAGGGGAAGAACGTTTACATCCTTTCACCCATGGTGAAAGGCCGAAAGGGGCACTACAAAGAGCTGTTTGAGCAGATTCGGAAAAAAGGGTTTCTTTATGTACGTGTCGATGGTGAAATCAAAGAGATTCGTCATGGCATGAAGGTAGATCGCTATAAAAACCACTTCATAGAAGTGGTTGTGGATAAGCTCAGGGTTGAGCCAAAAGATCGGAAGCGACTGGAGGAATCGGTAAAACTTGCCATGAAACAGGGTCGCAACACCATGATGGTTATTGAGAAAGATGGCGAAGAGCCACGTTATTTCAGTCGCTTGTTGATGTGTCCTGTAACCGGAATTGCATATAACGAACCCGCGCCTCACTCGTTCTCCTTTAACTCGCCGCAGGGCGCCTGCCAAAAATGTAAAGGGTTGGGCATGGTTGATGAGGCCGACATGCAGAAAATCATTCCCGATCCCAAACTGAGCATTTATCGTGGTGGGATTGATGCACTTGGGAAGTACAAAAACTCGCTGATATTTTGGCAATTGGAAGCCATTGCCGAAAAATTTGGCTTTACATTAAAAACATCCATCGAAAACATACCGGAGGATGGCCTTGAAGCCATCCTCTATGGAACCAACGAGCCATTGACATTGAAAAACACCCCGCTTGGAACCACGTCCAACTATTTTCTAAGCTTCGATGGGGTGATTAAATACATTCTTGAACAACAATCAAACGAAAGTTCAGCCAGTGCAAAGCGGTGGGCCAATCAATACATTGCACATAAAAAGTGTCCCGAATGTAGCGGCCTGAGGTTGAACAAAGAGGCATTGCATTTTCGAATAGGTGGAAAAAATATTGCCGAGCTTTCGAAGATGGATCTCTCTGTTTTAAAGGAGTGGTTCACGGGTATAGAGGAAAGACTATCTGATAAGCAAAAGCTGATTGCAGCAGAAATCTTAAAGGAGATTCGTTCCCGACTTGGGTTTATGGTGGATGTGGGATTGGATTATCTCGCGCTGGACAGGGGTGCTATGACGCTTTCAGGAGGCGAAAGCCAACGCATTCGCCTTGCTACCCAAATTGGTTCTCAGTTGGTGAATGTCCTTTACATTTTGGATGAACCGTCCATCGGACTTCATCAACGTGATAATCATCGGTTAATTGATTCTCTTAAACAATTGCGCGATACCGGAAATTCGGTTTTGGTTGTTGAACACGACCGGGATATGATGATGGCAGCCGACCATGTGATTGATATGGGGCCGCGAGCCGGTCGTTTTGGCGGCGAAGTGGTGGCGCAGGGAACGCCTTTGCAGATTCTTAATTCCAAATCGCTCACTGCCGATTATCTCACAGGAAAGAAAAGCATTCTGATGCCGGCAAAGAGGCGTGAAGGCAACGGCAAATCTGTTGTAATTAAAGGTGCATCCGGCAATAATCTGAAAAGTATTGATGTCGCTTTTCCTTTGGGGAAATTTATTTGTGTGACGGGTGTTTCGGGAAGTGGGAAATCTACTTTGGTAAACGAAACGCTTTATCCAATTCTGAACAAGCACGTTTATAACGGGGTTAAGGAGCCTTTGGCCTTTAAGTCGGTTAAAGGGCTTGAGCATGTGGATAAAGTAGTGGATGTGGATCAATCGCCGCTTGGCAGAACGCCGCGTTCAAACCCGGCAACCTATACCAAAATTTTTGATGAAATTAGAAAACTTTTTGCTGAACTGCCGGAGGCAAAAATAAGGGCATATAAACCTGGCCGTTTTTCCTTTAATGTGGCTGGGGGACGATGCGAAACCTGTAAGGGAGGAGGTGTTCAGGTTATTGAAATGAATTTTCTTCCGGATGTTATGGTGGAGTGTCCCGATTGTAGCGGGAAACGCTACAATCGCGAAACACTGGAGGTTCGCTATAAGGGAAAATCCATCAGCGATGTACTTAATTTGACCATCAATCAAGCGGTAGAATTCTTTGAAAATATTCCTTCTTTGCAAAATAAAGTTAAAATGCTGCAAAGAGTTGGGTTGGGTTATATCAAACTGGGTCAATCGTCAACAACCTTGTCGGGTGGGGAGTCGCAACGTGTTAAACTCTCTTCGGAACTGGCTAAAAAGGACACGGGTAAAACCATCTACATTCTTGATGAACCAACCACAGGGCTTCATTTTGAAGACATCAGGGTATTACTTGATGTGCTTAATCAGTTGGTGGACAGGGGAAATACCGTGATTGTTATTGAACACAACATGGATGTGGTAAAAGCAGCTGATTATCTAATAGATATAGGTCCCGAAGGAGGAAGCATGGGCGGAGAGCTTGTTTTCAGTGGTACACCTGAAGAGATCATTAAAGTAAAGAATAGTTATACGGGTGAGTTTTTGCTTCAGGAGCCGGAATTTCAACTTCAGAAAAAAAGCTAGGAATGGTATTGGAGAATTGGCTTCAAATCTGTATTTTGAGGTATTGCTTCCCGATGAACGATATTAATTAAAAATTTCCGGATGGAATGGATTTCATCAATTTCTGAAAACCCTTTTTACGAATTTGCCATCATACTGGCTCTGGCTGCAATGCTCGGAGCAATAGGGCAGCTTTTAAAACAACCGTTAATCGTTGTTTTTATTGCGCTTGGAATAATCGTTGGACCTTCTGCACTTGATATCGTCTCTTCAAAAGATAACATACATCTGCTGGCTGAAATTGGCATTGCTGTCCTCCTCTTTATTGTAGGGTTAAAACTCGACCTCAGAATTATAAAATCGGTGGGAAAAGTTGCGCTGCTCACTGGTATGGGACAGGTTTTGTTTACCTCTCTTTTTGGGTATTTCATTGGACTGGCGCTTGGCTTTTCTTCCCTGCACAGTTTTTATATTGCAGTAGCACTGACTTTTTCCAGCACCATCATCATTGTTAAGCTTTTATCCGACAAAAAGGAGATTGATTCATTACACGGTCAAATCGCCATCGGGTTTCTGATTGTGCAGGATATTGTTGTGATTCTGGTGATGATTATTCTTTCTGCAATGGGCAGGAGCGAGGAGGCATCGCTCACAAACGATGTGATTAAAACGTTCTTTTCGGGCATCGGACTGTTGGTAGTGACGGTTGTTGCCATGAAATGGGTCATTCCATGGCTGAGTGCTTTTTTGGCCAAGTCACAGGAGTTGCTGACTCTTTTTGCCATTGCCTGGGCTGTTGCTTTTACAGCTACCGGAGAATTGATTGGGTTCAGTGGAGAAGTAGGTGCGTTTTTAGCCGGGGTAAGTCTTGCCTCTTCGCCATTTAAAGATGTCATCAGCAGCAGGCTGGTGAGCTTGCGGGATTTTCTGTTGTTATTCTTTTTTGTTCTGCTGGGATTGGAGTTGGACATGTCGGTTATCAGTAGTCAAATTACACCAGCCTTTATTTTTTCGATTTTTGTATTGATTGGAAACCCCATCATCGTTCTGATAATTATGGGGATTATGGGATATCGCAAACGGACTTCTTTTCTGGCTGGTTTAACGGTTGCTCAAATCAGCGAATTTTCGCTGATTTTCGCCGGACTGGGACTTTATGTGGGGCACATTACTGAAGAGATAGTTGGACTGATTACATTAGTTGGGTTGATAACCATTGGTTTATCAACCTATTTGATACTCTATTCCCACCAGATTTATGGTTATATTTCACCTGTTTTAAGCATCTTTGAAAGGAAGAATCCTTTCAGAGAAAACGAGGAAGTCTCCTCAATGCAAAAGAAGTATGATTTAATTTTAATCGGGTTGGGGCGTTTTGGTAAGAAACTTGCAGAAAATTTGGATGAACATCCTGAGTTCAATTACCTGGTGGTTGATTTTGACCCTGAGGTGGTAAAAAAGGAGCAGAAACGAGGGCGGGATATCATTTACGGAGATATGGAAGACCCTGATTTATTGCACCAGATGCCTCATAAGGATGCTCGAATCATTGTCAGTTCGGTGGCGGATTATAATCATTCCATACAATTGATGAAATCGTTAAGGCATGAAGGCTATGAAGGAAGGGTATATTTAACGGCTGCGAGTGACGAAAGCCATAAATTGCTTAGTGTATGTGGCGCTGAACAAGTTCTCAGACCCCATTACATGGCAGCAAATAATTTTTACCAGGATTACTTGAAGAAATTGATTTAGCAGAATCAATCCGGATTTCACTCAATGAATGGCTTCAAATCAACCGGTGAGACACACATAAAAAATAGGAAATTTTTATAAACAACGATACCATGACCACAAAAGAGATAAAGATTAAGTGTTTGAACAATAATAAAGAAATCATGGTGCCACGAGGCACCACTTTACTGGAAGCCGCCGAGAAACTCAAAGTAAACCTTTCAAACCCAATATTGGGCGCATTGGTGAACAATCGCCTTCGTAATGCCGGTTATGAATTTTTTCAACCCAAAACAGTTCGTTTTATTGATGTAACTCATGTGGATGGCATGAGAATGTACATCCGAAGTCTCTCTTTCGTACTTTATGCTGCGGTTCAGGAGATGTATCCTGGCGCACGTTTACGCATAGAGCATTCTGTAAGTAAAGGGTTTTACTGTGAACTGGATAATCTTGAATGCGAGCTAACAGTGCAAATGACAATCGACTTGGCCGCAAAAATGCGGGAAATTGTTGAAAGAAATATTCCTATTGAGAAAAAGAAGGAGGAGACCGAAGAGGTTGTCAGGCTTTTTGATGAGCATGGACTTTGTGATAAAATTGACCTTATAAAGCACCGTGGTCAATATTATACTTCTTATTACAAAATGGGAGAGCACATTGGAGTCTTCTATGGTTTTATGGTTCCATCTACCGGCTATCTTAAAGTTTTCGACCTGAATAAATACTACAATGGAATGTTACTTCGTGTGCCAAAATCTTACAATCCCGAAGTTGTTGAAGATTTGGTGATACAAAACAAATTGTTTGAGATTTTCAGGGAGTTCAGCCAATGGAATAAGATTCTGAACGTGACCAAAATCAGTGATTTAAATAAAGCTGCAGGCAATGGAAAATCTGAGACCCTCATTAAAGTTACAGAAGCGCTTCATGAAAAGAAGATTTCTCAAATTGCCGATAGAATTGCTGCACGTAAGAATAAGATTAAAATAGTCTTAATCAGTGGGCCTTCGTCCAGTGGAAAAACAACCTTCGGAAAACGTTTGGCTGTGCAACTGCTGGTTTCGGGAATAAAGCCTTTAAATCTTTCGCTGGATAACTATTTTGTAAACCGCGAAAACACTCCGTTGGATGAAAATGGTGATTATGACTTTGAAGCATTGGAGGCCATTGATTTAAAATTGTTTAATGAGCATCTGGTAGCTTTGTTAGAGGGTGAAGAAGTTGAAATTCCACGTTTTTCTTTTGAAACAGGCGAACGATATTACGACGGCGAAAAACTAAGAATGGGAAGTGAGAATATCCTTATTATAGAGGGAATTCATGGTCTTAATCCTTCGTTGACACCTTCTGTACCTGATGATGCCAAATATAAGGTTTATGTTTCTGCACTAACCGGTATTAATATTGATGATCATACACGAATTCCAACCACCGATAATCGTCTGATACGACGAATTGTTCGTGATTATAAATACCGTAAATATTCAGCACAGGATACCATTTCAAGGTGGGCAAGCGTGCGCCGGGGTGAGGAGAAACATATTTTCCCTTATCAGGAAGAGGCCGACGTGATGTTTAACACAGCACTATTGTACGAGTTCGCTGTGCTTAAGCCTTTTGCCGAACCTATTCTACTGGAAGTTCAAGCCAATCAGCCGGAATACTCTGAAGCAACACGTTTACTTAAGTTTTTTAGCTATTTTAAACCCATGCAACTCAACGGAATTCCTCCGACTTCCATTTTAAGGGAGTTTTTGGGTGGAAGTAGCTTTTCCTATTAATGATTTGAATATGTTTGTTTTAAATAAGGTTTAGTTTTAACCGAAAAAGATTTCACTACTGTTCGGCTAAGTTCTTTTACGATGATAATCTATATTAATTAGTAGGTCAATAGTGAAAAGATTTATAACAAAAAATATATCGCATGCGATATATTTTTTGTACATTTGTATCGTGAACGATATAAACGTAAGCGATAAAAAATAATCATGGAATCATTAATCTACAATTTTAACGCAATTTCCCTACAAGGTAAGGAAATAAGCATGGAAGAGTATAAAGGCAAAACCATTTTGGTTGTGAATACAGCGAGTAAATGCGGCCTTTCGCCGCAGTTTGAAGGATTGGAGAACCTCTATCAAAAATACAAGGACAAAGGATTGGTGATTTTGGGTTTTCCTTGTAATCAATTTGGAAATCAGGAGCCTGGAGATGAAAAATCCATATCTGAGGGTTGTTTGATGAATTATGGAGTTACTTTTCCAATGTTTTCAAAAGTTGAGGTAAATGGCGACAATGCTCACCCATTGTATCGGTTTTTGAAAATGAAGTTAGGAGGAGTTTTTGGAAGTAAAATAAAATGGAATTTTACTAAATTTCTGGTTGATAAAAACGGAAAACCGATGAAACGGTTTTCACCTTTTACCAAGCCTGAAAAGATTGACAAATATCTGTCAGAAATTCTAAAATAGTTAAGATGGAATACGATCAGCTGAAACTTGAAAACCAACTTTGCTTCCCTGTATATGCCGCGTCACGTCTCATCATCAGGGAATATCAGCCGTTTCTGGATAAATTGGGGATTACATATCCCCAATATCTGGTTTTAATGGTATTGTGGGAAACTGATGAAATTACTGTAAATGAAATTTCCGGAAAACTGATTCTCAATACCAATACTGTTACACCTCTATTAAAAAGAATGGAGGCATTGGGGTTGATCAAAAGGGTTCGTTCTAATAGTGACGAGCGGAAGGTTCTGATAAGCCTTTCCGATAAAGGCAAAAAAATGCGTGAAAAAGCTGCATCGATACCTCTTCAACTGATTGAAAAAATCAATGATGAAAGCATTGATTTGAATATACTCATGGAATTAAAAAATACTTTGAATAGTCTCATTTCACTTTTAGATAAACCTCGCAAAGGTTAGATTGTGATATTTAATCCCGTAATATTTTTTCCATCTTGCGGCCATTTGCCAACTCATCCACCAACTTATCCAAATAACGTACTTTTTGGGTTAAAGGGTTTGTAATTTCCTCTATGCGATATCCACAAATTGTCCCCTTTATTAAATGCGAATTTTTGTTAAGGTTTGCCTCGCTAAAAAATGTTTCGAATGTTACATCTGATTCTGCCAGCTCATTAATTTTTTCATCATTGAAGCCGGTAAGCCACTCAATAACCTGATGCAACTCTTCTTTGGTTCTTCCTTTGCTTTCAACCTTTGTTATGTAGTGGGGATAGACTGAGGCGAATGTCATTTTAGCCATTCGCTCATCATGTTCAGGTGTTGTCTTCATTGCTTATTAATTAAATCAATACTCATAAGAGAGCATCCATCTTACACCAAATTTATCGATTACCATGGCAAACAAACTGCCCCAGAATTCTTTTTTTAATTCACTTACAATTTCTCCTCCTTCGGATAGATGATTATAAAGCGTTTTGATTTCATCCTCGCTGCTACAATTCAGGCTTAATTGCACGGAATTTCCATTTATGGCCTCACCCTGTCCGCACATGCAAAATCCGGAGGCATCCGGACACCCGTTCTGGAATTATCCGGGCAGGCATTCCGGTAATATCCGGACATGCGTTCTGGAATTATCCGGACAG
>NZ_SLWK01000008.1 GCF_004345615.1 Natronoflexus pectinivorans | reverse complement strand
AAACAGACCTAATTTAGTGTCCGGATGTTTCCGGAATGACTGTCCGGATAATCCCGGATTAGCTGTCCGGATAATTCCAGAACGCATGTCCGGATGCCTCCGGATTTTGCATAAGGTCACCGGTCATTATCAAACTAATAACGATGAGCATTAAAGTCAGCCATAAAAGAAATATAGTTTATATATTAGCTTAGGAATAAATATTATTACATTAACGCTAAGAAACATCACGCAAAGGAACTATGATCTATATTGATAAACAAATTTCATAGATGGGTAATGGAGAATAAAAAAGGTGACCAAATGGCCACCTTTTTTTTAAATCTAAATTACAGTTGCTCTTAAATTCTAGTAGAGTTCGGTAATTGTATATGTCTCAGTAAACCAGCCAAAACTACCTGCAGCAACAGTAAACTGTCGATCGAAAACGAACATATTACTTTCTGCATCATAATATGTATAGTCGACATCGGGATCGGTATTTGTACTTACCATGCCATGTGTTGGATGTACATAACCTGATTGCTGAGTATAAAATCCGGAAGCATTTCGTGTACCACCAGGAAGAATTTCCTCTCCACCATCCCAAGCAAACATGTAATGGAAACCATCTGCATAAAGACTTGGCAAACGGTACATTTCAAGTATTTCAGAGTACTGAAGAACTTGCTCCCATTCGGCATCAAAAAAATCAGAAAAATATACACCGTTGGCATATGGACTCCAATCAGACTGAAGTACAGTAAGCATGAAGTTTGGAGTTCCATCCATTTCAATATAAGGATTAGTATGAACTTCATCAATTCTGATTTCGGCCCGATACTCAACAAATACTTCAAGATTATCAAAACCTACTTCAAATGTCACCTCTGATTCACCTGCAGCAAATGTAACGCTGCTAGGAATAGTGAAAACACCAGAGAGATCTAACACCTCGAAGTTTACAGTTAAAGCGCCAGCCGTTTCAACCCTTGAAATGGTAACGTTCACACTGTTATCTACAGGCAATACTTCATATTTTGCTGGTTCATCATTTGCAAAATAAACTTTTGCAGCATTGGGATTTGGCACAAAAGATGGTTCTCTGTCTGGAATATCATCTGAACATGCAGAAGCAAACAGTACCAAAATCCCAGTTAAGAAACTTAATATTATATTATGTCGTTTCATATAACACTAATTAATACGTTAAACAAATTAAGCAAGCCAATTAATCAGTAATTGGATCAGAAAGGCCAGCACCGGCACCAATGGTAGGTTGAGAGCCTCCTGAATTATTATCTCCTTCAGAAATACCTCTGTTGGAGTTTATTTCTCTTAGAGGAATTCTCAATAGCAACCAAGGATCTCCAGCAGCCATGTTAAATCTCATCACTTCAGGATAGTTCGTCTGTATGCGATCATTAAAGCGAACAAGATTTTGATTCAGTCGCATTAAATCAAAGAAGCTAAAACCTTCTCCCCATAACTCGACCCTTCTTTGTTTCCAAATTTCCATTCTAAAATCCTGAGCGCCTGATGCTGTAACTGTATACTCAGGGTTTCGGTAATTACGGATAAAATCTTCAAGAAGAGCTGCTCCCGCTGGCACATCACCTCCCATAGCCAGAGCTTCAGCTTCAATTAGAAGCATCTCTTCTGAACGCATTAAAACCCAATCAGATGCATTATCGGTATTACCGATTACATTGTTATTTGCTGCAAACTTGATATTGGTGTAAGGAAGGAAAGGCATTTTCACTTCTGAAATACTCAATGGTCCAATTGGGTCGTCAGGAAAACCAGGCCATCTTAAGTTTTCAAGAATAGGTGACTCAAGATTTGCATCAACCCACCAGCCTTTACGAACATCAGAATCAGGAATTTTAGACCATAACAAATTATTAATACTCTTATACTGTCCTACGTTAGCTGTGTAGCTGTTATCGACAAAAGAGCTTAATTTTGAAGGCCAGTTTACGTAGTTAGATGGTATATTTATGGGATTAATAATTACACCCCACATCCAGTTTGGCGCAGATACTGAATTGAATCCAGGTTGAGCTGCCTCAGACAGGCTCAGAAATGGGAATCCTGCTCGTGCGGTAGCGGCATCACTTGCCGCCTGCTGCCAGTTACCCATAACTAAATTAACTCGAGCACGAATACCATACGCGACCTGTTGATTAACAGCATTTTTATTTGGTCTCTGGAATCCTTCAAGTAATGGAATCGCTGCATTCAGGTCATTCATAATTAATTCATACACCTCACGAACAGTTGCTCGTGGGTTCTCGATTGGCTCTTCCTCCATATCATGAGTAATGATAGGTACAGCTGGCTTATCTTCGTTACCAAGATAAGTGAATTGGTACATCTGAACTAAATGAAAATAGTCAAATGCACGAACAGCGAGAGCTTGCCCTTTATAATACAACAACTCTTGAGACTCTGTATCTTCAGGAATAGCTGACAAAAGGTCATTAGCCAATTTAATTTGGTTATAGAAGAATGCCCAACGAATATAAGGGCTGGCAAAAGTATAATTTCTATCCTGAAATCTACCAGGTGTCCCAAACCAGTTAAAACCTGCATCTGGACTTACCATGTCAGGACCATTATGATCCAAAGCAAGAGTGATAGAGGGATACCCATAATCATCATGCCTCTCATTCGACGGTAATACAGGGAATTGTGCTCCCATAATAGCATACATCCCATTTAAATCTGCAGATAACCTTTCGGGTAATAACTCTGCAACCTCTGCTTTTTGAGCTTCAGTTAAAATGGATCCTTCTGGAGCTGTATCTAGGTCATCTACACAGGATACCATTAATGGCAGTCCTATCAACAACAACAGGAATTTATTTAATATATTTTTCATAATACTCATATTTAAAATTGTTCAGCTTAAAAAGTTACCGAAATACCACCTGATAATGTGCGCAAAGCTGAGTAATTATGGCTTCCAACAGATTGCCAGTTAATACCTCCAAAATCCTGACGAGGATCCAGACCTTTACGAGAAGTTAACAATGCAACATTATCTCCGGCAAAATAAATTCGAGCGCTACCCAGATTTAAATAATCAGTAATCTGACGAGGTAAAGTATATCCTACTGTAATATTGTTTATACTTAAATAGTCAGAACTTTGAAGGAATCTCGATGAATGCATTTGACGGTTATCGTCACTTGCATTTAACCTTGGGACATTACTATTTGGGTTATCAAATGACCATGCGTCAAGAATGTCCTTATGCCAATTAATCCCTGCTTCATCACCACCATGCATTAAGGACTGATAAGTACCATCAAATACTTTTCCTCCCAATTGATAACCAAAAGCAAGAGAGACATCGAAACCATAAAACTCCATTGAAGTTCCAAATCCTCCGTAAACTTTAGGTAAAGTACTACCCATGTTAACTTGATAAGTTTCGGTATAAACATCAGTTACAGTTCTGTTGCCATTATCATCTAGGATGTAGTCGCTTGTACTGCTATCAACCATGTAATATAATGCCTTACCAGTTGCCGGATCAACACCCGCATAATGCCTTAAGAATGAATCATATAAAGACCCTCCCACAGAGATAATACGTGTAGCCATTTTTATACCATCCTCTCGAACAGCTTCTGCAAGATCTAACACTTCATTTTTATAATGCGTAGCATTCAGGTTTAAACGCCAGTGAAAGTTAGGTAAGTTAACCAATGTAGCTGCAAGATCAACTTCAACTCCTTTGTTTATAACTTCACCAACGTTCATTGGAATGGTAGAATAACCTAATGATTCTGGTACTGGTTGATAATATAGAAGGTCGCTGGTTTTGCGTTGGAAATACTCTACACTACCAACAAGCCTGTCGCGAAACATAGAAAACTCTATACCTGTATTAAAACTATGCGATGTTTCCCATGTTATATCACGGTTACCCTTATAATGTAGTCGGGTTGCGAAATCTCCATCTGCATTAAACACCTCATATTGATCAAGGTATGGATAATAGTTTGGATTACCTTGGAAAATAAGATTATCATTACCCTGCATACCGTAACTGGCTTTTAATTTCAACAAATCTAGCCAGCCGCCCAAACCTAAATTAGTAAAAAAGTTCTCTCTACTAATTAACCAAGCTGCTCCAATACTTCCAAAATTACCCCACTGGTTATCAGGGTGGAATCTTGATGAAGCGTCTCTACGGAAAGAACTCGAAACAAAAATTCTTCCTTCATAGTCATACTGAACTCGTCCCAGGAAACCATGAGTCTGGTAATAATCAGTATAAGAATCAATATCAGGACTATCGTGAATTGAGTTTCCAATTTCTCCAACATTTGGATTATACAACTTACGATTAAATATATCAAGTCTTTGCATCTTTAAATCGTATGTTTCATAACCTGCCAAAAGGTCAATATTGTGTCGGTTATCAATATCGAACCTGTAAGTCATTAAGTACTGTTGAGTAACACCAAAAGTCCGGTCATGTCTTACCCGCACCTGACCATCATCACTAGCAGCTCCACCATAAAATGGATTATAAAGACGGGAAGTACGCTGGTTTCTTACGTTCACACCAATATTTGTATTAAACTGAAGTCCCTCGTAAAGATCAATCTGGGCATACCATCTACTATTTAAAACATCAGTTAACGCATTGTGTGAGTTTAATTTCATGGTAATCCCGGGATTCGATAGTCCCATAAAAGGACGACTGAAATTAGTGGTTGATCCGAAATCATAAACTGTAATTCCCCGTTCATCCTTCATAATGGTTCCGTCAGGATTTCTAACATACATTGGGTATATTGGAGCCATTAAGTTAGATGTATAGAACAGGTTACCCGAAGACCCCCAAGTGGTTTGTCCCGGAGGAGCCTGAATGTTATAGTTAGTATAACCAACATTGGCGCCAACTTTAAGCCAATCTTTTGCCTGATAATCTGTAGATGAACGAACAGTATATCTGGTAAAACCTGAGCCATCTATAATACCACTATCATCCAAATAACCCGCAGAGATAAAATAATTCATCTTATCAGTTGATCCAGAAACAGATACATTATGCTCCTTTCTTAAATTTCCAGTGTCGAACAATTCTTTATACCAATCATCTGGAGTATAGTAATATTGGCCATCGGTATAACCAAGAGTAGCATTTGGATTCAGTTTAAAATTGGTTCCAACAAGGTATTCTCCTTCAGGAATAGTGTAAACCTGATATCCTAAACCTCCCTGATTGGGGTCAAGTAAGTTGTTTTGAGCAAAAGCATGTGCAGCTGCAGCTGATTGTCCAGCATAGATACGACTGTTATACAAACTCCTGTAAAAAGTTTCATAATACATAGCCGGATCTGTCATAACATCATATTGTGGTACTCCGCGAGAGTTTACTCCCCAACGACTATCTACAGTTACGACTGCATCACCACGACGTCCTTGCTTAGTTGTTATAATAACTACACCATTTGCGCCGCGCGCACCGTAAATTGCACTTGCGGCAGCATCTTTCAAGACAGAAATACTTTCAATATCCTGAGAATTTATGGCAGCAATGTTGCCTTCGAAAGGCATACCATCAACAATATACAGTGGTGCATTACTTGCACTCATTGATCCAATACCACGAATTCGTATATTAGCTGCCGAACCAGGCTGTCCGGAAGAACTTGTTGCCTGTACACCAGCCACCTGCCCAGCAAGAGCTTGTGTTATGTTGGATACCTGACGTCTTGAAATTTCACGGGAATCAACTACTGCGGCCGATCCTGTAAAAGCTTGTCTGGTAGCGGTACCATAAGCAACTACTACAACCTCATCCATGGCAATCGCACCACTTCGTAATGCAATGTCAATAATACTTCTGCCAGCAATATTTTCTCTCAAAGTTTCCATACCTACAAATGAGAACACCAAAACTTCGGCATCCTGAGGTACGTTAAGAGAATAAGATCCATCTACCTGTGTTACGGTACCGATGGTAGTACCTTCCACAAATACTGATGCTCCCGGGATAGGCATCCCGTCATCACTTCCTGTGACTGTTCCTGTAATGGTTCGTGTTTGTGCAAACAGTGCACTTATCCCGAATACCATTACGAACGAAAGTGCCAAAAGAACTTTCTTCATAAAGTTAAAGGTTTAAAATTAATAATAGGACAATTAAAATATTATAATATGCTTTTGAGAACAATCATAATCTTTAATCATAACTTAATTACAAAATGAAAATGAGTTGTTCAAACTAAATCGGGTTTAATTGACAAGGGTTAAAGCTCCTACTTGCAAATATCTAAAAGAATAAATCAGATATACTAAAAGTAATAAATGAACTAACAAACCATTAGACTAAAATGTTTCCAAAATACAAGTTAACAAATTTTACTTGTAAAAATTCACACTTTTAACACATTTTTTTGTGTTTTTTCACAATAGTTGTGCTTAATATGATATTTGTCATGTTTAATGGCTCTACTTCCTAGATACAGCAAGAGTTACAGCTATTTCTTATGACAAAAGTAACTTTTTTTTTTTATTATCAATAATCAGGACAAATAAAAATACTTAAAATTAAAACCCCTGCTTTTTTTAACCTTAATCAAAATATACTAAACCTATTTCGATCTGCCCCCCTAATAAAACACTCATCAGACGAAGTATGTTGGTATTTATTTTACACCACCCCTAGCATCAATTAAATGTCAAACAAAATTATTTCAAGGAAAAAAATTAACATGGTCTCTGTTAAGATGATAAATTAACAGTGAAACAAATGAATAAGTTTCATTTAGTAATTATATAAAAAGTGTTTGCAATGTGCGTAAAACAATGATTTATGTCATTGTTTTTACAACGCTTAACAATCTCATTTTATGACATATATCATGTATAAAAAAGATACAAAAGTATGGTCGAATCAAAAAACGCATTTAACTACTTGTTTGCAAATATTTTACAATAACCTGCAAAGGGTAACAGCAAAAAGAGTCTAAACACTTCTAATTAAAATCGACTCAAGAATCAAATTGATGAAGAATGTCATTTAAATTAATCCAGAAACAAATTTTAGCATTTGTTTTAATCGTGATAGTTTAGCCAAAATGAATAAGAGTGATGCTATTTTGAATTAAAAAATAACAGGAAATGTCGTTTAGTTAATGAAAAACTATATTCGCCTGCGACTTCGGCGTGAGACTTCGGTGTGAGCTCAGTCGAACGCTCACCCTTTTATTCCCCAAGGGGATGCCAACCCGCGCGTAAAGATTTCCGCCTTGGCTTCGACGTGAGCGTTTGACTGAGACTTCGGCGTGATCTCAGTCGAACGCTCAGTCGAACGGGGATTAAGGGGAGCGCAAAGGAAAAATGCCTTAACTTAACGGCATTGAAATAACAGGCATAATAAACTCCCGCTAAATTACTCCTTCGATGACACAAGGTCTCAACAAGTAGTATAATAACAACAATGAGGGCATTTTGTCAAGTAAAATGAGAGGGTAATTCAATATACTAGCTCAAAGCATGGAAGAACCTCATACATGGTGAGGACTGAGTCTACTTAAAATCAATATGAAAGCAGTCAGGTTCTCTATTGAATCCTATTTAGGAACTCATCCATCTGACCACTTAAAACCAATAAGGAGAGCTCGAGAAGTTTGGATTGGTAAAGTGCATCCAAAGATCTGTCAACAGCATTAATATAACTGAACTGAAACTCTCTAAAACCCAATCCGGATAAAACTCCCAGCTCATAGCGCTCCAATGCCAGGTCCAAATTAACACGGGAAACTTCAACATTTTGCTTCTCAAAATCCACCATCATAAGATTATTGAGGTACGTATTATACAAAATTTGCATTTCGCTTCGAACCTGCAAACGAGTATCTTCAAGAGTGAGTTCCTGATTTTTTAGTAAAATTCGTGCATTTTTTATATTCCGATCTACCTGGAACCCATTAAAAATATTCATAGATGCTTCAAAACCATAGTTAAATCCATGAGATTGGTTGAAAGTTGCGATCCCTGCCGGAGATTCTGATCGATTATAAGTATATCCTGTTACAAAATCCAGATTAGGAAACCTTCCGGATCTTGCAAGCCGAATATCGGCTTCAGATATTTCAATACCCATCAAAGAGATCAATACAGAAGAGTTGTTTTCCATAGCCATTAACTCCAAGTCGTCGTGATTTAGGGGAGTTCCTAGAGTTATTGTGTCAGTAACATACATAGATCCGGATAAATCATGGTTAACTAACCTGTTAAGACGAACATATGAATTCTTAAGTAACTCTTCCTGCCGAACCAGGTATGAACTATCGGCGTTAAAATCCAGCCGTGCCTGTTGAAGATCCATACCCGAGGCCGTTCCTATATTGACCTGTTCCTGAATAATTCTGAAACGTTCCCGTGAAAGCTCCATGAGCCGGCGAGCAGCCTCTAGCCTATGCTCCTGTACTACAATACGATAATATTGATCACTGATGTTTACTACAAGATTTTCCACAACTCGACGGGTTTGCAATTCTGAAACTGAATATTGCAAACCAGTGCGATCAAATGTTGCAAACATGCCCAAACCATCAAATATTCTCCACGATAATGAAGCCCCTGCTCCTAAGTTTTCAGATCTCACGTTACGAAATTCACGCTCTGCACCAGTCTCAATGGCTAATACTCGTTCTTCATTGGTTCTGGAAACATTAGTGCGACCAGATGCCCGCAAAGATGGCATAAAAGGTGCATACGAATGGTTGTTTCTGGCAATCTCAGAATTGTTCTGCATTATTTGTACAGAGGGATTTGCCTCCAGACCAATCTCTATAAGTTCAACCAGTGACAGCTTTTCTTGAGCCTGTGTGGATAAAAACAAACTTAAAAAAAAGAAAGGCAGCATTTTAGTTTTCCTGGACATACTCTCAATTCTTGTGATATTATGAATCATACTTAACAGTTTAACATCAAAACTTTGTGCACTATGCCGCTTCGCTGACATTTGAAACAGTCTTTGTTTTTTCAGAAACAAAACTATAAATGACTGGTACAACGAACAAGGTTAAAAATGATGCCAGTACAAGTCCTCCAATTACTGCAATACCCATAGAAACACGACTTTCCGCTCCCGCTCCTAGTGCAAGTGCCATAGGCAAAACGCCCAAAATGGTTGAAGCACTTGTCATCAGAATAGGACGAAAACGTGCAGCTGCTGCTTCACGAATTGCATCATTTATTGATAGTCCAGCAGCTTTTCGTTGATTAGCGAATTCCACCATTAATATACCGTTCTTTGAAACAAGTCCTATCAACATGATGATTCCAATCTGACTAAAAATATTAAGTGTCTGTCCAAAATACCATAAAGAAACCAACGCTCCCAAAAGAGCAAAAGGTACAGAGAACATAATTATTAAAGGATCTCTGAAACTTTCGAATTGAGCAGAGAGTACGAGATAAATCAAAATGAGCGCCAACATAAACGCAAACAACAAACTGGAAGTACTCTCCACGAAATCCCTTGAATCTCCGGCCAATTCAGTGCTGAATGTATCATCTAAAACCAATCCTGCAATCCTATCCATCTCCTCCAAACCTTCGCTCAAAGTGTATCCTCTTGCCAAGCCGGCGGAGACAGTCGCTGAAACAAATCTGTTATACCTAAATAATTGCGGAGGAGTACTGCTGGATTCCATGGTTACCAAATTGTCTAACTGAATAAGCTCTCCTGTACGATTGCGTACAAATAGGGAAGCAATATCGGTTGGTTGATTGCGGTTCTCTCTTTCCAACTCCCCAATAATATAATACTGCTTACCATTCATTATATAATACCCGAGACGCTGGCCACTGAAAGTTAGCTGAAGAGTCTGAGCAATATCCTGAACAGATACTCCTAACATAGCAGCTTTTTCCCGATCAATGATAATGCGCAATTCAGGTTTAGTGAATTTTAAATTCACATCGTAGTTCTGGAAATATTCACTTTGGCTCACCTCATCCATAAACAATGGCAGAAATTCTTTGAGTTTATCCAAATTTTGAGCCTGTAAAACGTACTGAACAGGTAATCCACCTCTTCTTCCCCCAAAAGTTTGTTGCTGGGTAACGAAACTTCGCGCTCCTGTAAGTCCTCGAATTCGCTCACCAAGATCATCTGCAATTTCCTGCTGGGTTCTATCTCTATCATCGGGATCGTCTAGCGTAACACTGAAAAAGGCCGCATTGTTATTCCAAATACCAACTATTTGAAATATGTTTTGGGCTTCAGGAACCTCCTCCCTAATCAAATCGGCAAGTTCGTCAGTGTATCGAAGCGTATAATCAAATGTTGCTCCTTCAGGAGCAGTTGCATTGATCCTTAATTGCGAACGATCCTCTAAAGGAGCCATTTCTGAAGGAATGGTAACCCAAAGTCTCCAAATTGCCAATATAGCAATTCCCATAATCAGAGGCGTTAACCACCATCTTCTCATGAAAGTATCCAGCGAACTTCTGTAAGCTTCCGTTAACCAGTTAAAGAAGGGTTCGGTTGAGCGATAAAAAACATTGTGTCCTTTATCCCGTTTCTTTAAAATCTTTGTTGAAAGCATGGGAGTTAACGTCAACGCCACAAAAGATGAGATAACAACGGCACCAGCAATCACAATACTAAATTCCCGGAATAAACGCCCTGTAACACCCTGAAGAAAAACAATGGGAAAAAACACAGCCACCAATGTAATAGAAGTAGCAATTACAGCAAAGAAAATTTCAGCGGCACCCTGTACACCAGCCTCATGGGGATCCATTCCCTTTTCAATTTTGGTGTAAATATTTTCCATCACAACAATGGCGTCATCCACAACCAGACCAATTGCCAAAACAATAGCCAGAAGAGTTAAAATATTTATGGTAAACCCGGCAGCATACATGATAAAGAATGATCCGATGAGTGATACCGGTATGGCAATGGCAGGAATCAGGGTGGTGCGCCAATCTCTCAAAAACAGAAAGATTATAAGCACTACCAGAATAAATGCAATATAGATGGTTTGTTGAACCTCACTAATTGAATCTCTGATGTATTGTGTATTATCAAAACCTACTTCAGCAATAATATCTGATGGCAAATCCCGCCTGATCTCTTCTAACCGAACCAGAGCTTCGTCTACAATAGATATATAATTGGCTCCCGGCTGAGGAACCAGAACATTGTTAACCATGGGCACACCATTCATTTTAAGAATACTGCGCATATTCTGAGCCTCAACCACGGCTCTACCCAAATCACCAAATCTCACAACCCGATCACCATCCTGAAACACAACCATTCGGTTAAAATCATCCAGTGAAGTAAATCGCCCCATGGTTCTAACCGTTAGCTCAATGTTATCGCCTTCAATACTCCCCGAAGGCAACTCAATATTTTCACGCGACAAAGCGTTTCTGACATCAACCGGAGTTAATCCGTAGGCAGCAAGTTTGGCCGGATCCATCCACAAACGAATGGCAAATCGTTTGGCTCCCCAAGTTAACACATCGCTTACACCGGGGATGGTTTGAAGACGCTCTTTAAAATTTACTTCAGCGAATTCAGTCAGATCAATCAAAGAGCGAGAGTCACTTCTGATGGTAATTGAGAAAATCGGCTGTGCGTCAGCATCTGCCTTTGAAACCGTAGGAGGATCAGCATCAGGTGGTAAACGACGCATGGCTCCTGATACTTTATCACGCACATCATTGGCAGCTGTTTCCAGATCTACTTCCAAATTAAACTCAACCGTAATGCGACTATTTCCGTCTCGGCTTGAACTGGTAATACTCCGTATGCCGGGTATTCCATTTACAGCCTGCTCCAATGGCTCAGTAATCTGGGTTTCAATAACATCAGCATTGGCCCCGACAAAATTGGTAGAGACCGTAACAATGGGCTGATCTACACTCGGGAAATCACGAACACCTAAATAACCAAATCCAATAATCCCGATGATCACGATGAACAAACTCATCACGATAGCCAATACCGGTCGCCTTATACTTAATGATGATAAACTCATACTATCAATTGTCAGTTAGTAATGATCAGTTTTCAATGTTCATTGCTGATTGATTAATATTTCTTAATGTGACAGGCATACCGGATCGAAGTTGAAGGATCCCACTAGTTATCACGGTATCTCCAACAACAAGACCATCAGTCACGGCAATCTCTCGTTCAGTTCTTTGACCCGATTGAATCGGAATCTGAACTGCACGACCACTTCGGTATACATATATTAATTCTCCATCCATTTGAGGAATAACAGCTTCGCTGGGAACTTTTACAACATCATCCTCCCTGCTGATAACCATTCTTATATCGGCGAACATACCCGGCAAAAGCTTACTGTCAGGGTTTGGAAATTCAGCTCTTAACAAGAGCGACCGTGTCCTGGTATCTACAGATGGATCGACCGCATAAACTTTAGCCCGGAACGAATCATCAAATCCTGCAACAGAAAACACAACATCTCTTCCAATCAATCCTGCCGATTGATATCTTTCAGGAACTGAAAATTGAATACGGAGAGGATCGGTCTTTACAAGTCGCGCCACCCGATTGCCGGGTTGAAGCCAGGCTCCTGGACTTACATATCTAAAACCGATTGTTCCGCTGAACGGAGCACGAATGGCAGTCTTTTCAATTCGTGTATCTAAAAGATTTATTTCAGATTCAATGACCAAAAGATCAGTTTGAACGCGATCAAACGCTTCACGGCTTATGGCCTCTTTTTCGAGCAAAGCCCTCTGTCTTTCCAGTGTCTCACTTATTAACTCACGTTGATGAACTGCCTTTTGACGCTGTGCCAACAATTCAGAGTTATCTATGCGTACAAGTAATTCTCCCTTTTTCACATAGCTCCCTTCACTAAAATAAACAGATCGTACCTGACCTGATATTTCTGTGGTCACATCCACATCTTCACTAGCTAAAAGCGTTCCGGCTCCCCTGATTGAATTCTCCATTACTCCGGGCTCCAGAATAACAGCTGTAACTGGTAATCCATTATTTCGATTACTACTGGAGACATTTTGTGACTCATTTCTGGAAAACAATCCTGTTCTCGGAATTATTATTACTCCTAAAATAATTACTAACAGACCAATCTGAATGGTTCTTTTTATAGGCTTGTTCATCAAAATCCTCTTTTCTTTTTAATACAAATTATCAATGTTCAGTTTAACACAACACGCAATTAGAGAAAATATATTAATTGATAAATTTAAAATTCATCAATCTTAGAGAATAAGCAACCAGATAAAATATGACAAAACTAAAATAATCTATAGTTTAAACAATTCACTATGTATTAAGTTTAAATGGCCTTTTGGGACTTTTCTCATTATGATAAATCCCAACATCTTGATATGATGTATATTATAATCCCTTATTTAAGTTTACAATCTTAAGTTTAATTGCTTAAAACATCAAAAAATGATTTATTCATTAACAACGAAGCAATTATTCTTTTTAAGACTAGGAAAGATCTCGGAGGTTTAAAGACAAAACCGAAATTCTGAATTAAATTTTGTTAAAATAATTCAGACTAAGTGTTTTCCGTATGAAAGTATTGATATAGTGATGCAAAAACAGAGCATCAAAGAATAGTTGCATATCCTAATTAGAAGATCAATTAATTGTACGATGACCTGTCAAAGATATTTGCCCATTAAACTTAGAGCCTGTCGATAATAACCAGTACCAAACAGATTCAAATGATTCATTACATGATAAAGAATGTAAACCCCTTCTCGATGTTCATGACCGGGTTTGAGCGGGAAGGTCTCATGATATGAGCTGTAAAAATCTGATCCAAAGCCGCCAAACAGTTTGGTCATGGCCAGATCGGCCTCCCGGTGACCATAGTAAACAGCCGGATCAATGATTACGGCATTACCATTTTCATCACACATATAATTACCACTCCACAAATCCCCATGCAACAGAACCGGAGGTTCGTCACTTCCTTCAAGGATTTTCGGAATCTTCTCCTCTAATTTAATAAACAACTTTTTGAATTGATTATCTGCATATCCATTTCTTTCGGCCAGATCAAACTGATACCTCAGTCTCTTATTCCAATAAAAATCAATCCAACTTACAGATTCATTCCCTTCGGGAATGTTCTTCTGTGGAGTACTTCCTATAAAATTATCTTCAAAAAAGCCGAATTTATCACTTTTGAATTGGTGAAGATGCGCCATTTCTGCACCAAATTTTTTAAAAAATCCTGAATTGCGGGAACCTTCCTTTATAAACTCAATAACCAGGCAACTTTCATCAGCATACACAACCTCCGGAACTCTGATTGCATTGGCTTTCCGAAGCTCACGAAGCCCATTGGCTTCGTTTATAAACATTTTATTATGCGATGCCGTTTTAACGGCATACTCTTTTCCCATTTTAGTTGTTACTTTTTGAGTATTAGCAATACATCCCCCCGAAAGGGGGGATGTAGCAACTATTTCATCCTGTAATATCTCAGACAGTTTATTCTTGTCCATAAAACAAATTTAAAAACTTACAACACCTGACTCCGGTACAACGAACTCATGTGTGACGTCCGCTGTTATGTATACTCCCTTTGAACCAGGATTTCCTTTGATAACAGCTTTAAGAACCTCTCCATTTCGCCATGTAAAATCAACCTCAAAGCCACCACGCGCCTTTAATCCTTTTACACTTCCATTTTTCCAATTATCGGGCAATGCCGGTAACAAATGGATGGTACCATCGTGGGATTGCAAGAGGATTTCAGCCATTCCGGCTGCACCACCCATGTTTCCATCCAATTGAAACGGTGGATGCGCACACAGAAGGTTATTATAGGATCCTCCTCCGTCAGGACTTCCTCCTTCCATTCCTGAGGGTCGCAACAATCGTCTCAGCAAACTGTATGCACGGTTACCGTCCTGCAAACGTGACCAAAAATTAATTTTCCAAGCCAATGACCAGCCTGTGCCACCGTCGCCTCGGGCATTTAAACTTACGCGAGCAGCTGCAGCCAGATCAGGTGTGCTGTGAAGAGTAATCTGCCGGCCGGGATGCAAAGCATATAGATGAGAAACGTGCCTGTGTCTGCTTTCAGGATCATCAACATCCTCGCGCCACTCATGCAATTGACCCCAACTTCCAATCATAGGAGGGCTCACTCGGTCTCGGTACGATTCATATCTCTCAACAATATGATCACCCAAACCCAGAACCCCGGCGGCCGTTGCACAGTTGTTAAATAAATCCCAGGCAATTTGATGATCCATGGACGCTCCGGTAGATATACCTCCATGTTCCGGTGAATAGGAAGGTTTGGATATAAGATATCCATTTTCGTCTTCAATCAGGTAGTCCATCCAAAACAAGGCAGCCTCCTTCATTAATGGAAATCCATGTTCCTTTAAATATACCGTATCCTGATTAAATTCGAAGTGCTCCCAGGCATGCTGACAAAGCCAAGCCGCACCGGCAGGAAAAAACCCCCAAGGAAACTCCCAACCCGGAGAGGTGAAACCATAAGCATTATTCATGGTGTTAACAATCCATCCTCTCGCACCGAAAAAGGTTGAAGCCGACAACTGCCCGGGTTCTACAAGTGTTTCCATGTAGTCCATCAAAGGGCGATGAGTTTCAGCAAGGTTAAGCACTTCAGCTGGCCAATAGAGCATTTGTAAATTTATATTGGTGTGGTAATCGCATGACCAGGGTGGATTGGTGCTGTGATTCCATTTACCTTGCAAATGCATAGGCATGGTTCCGGGGCGTGTTGAGGATATCATTAAATAGCGGGCATATTGAAAATAGATCATTTCCAGACCAACATCTTCCTGCCCATTTGCATACATTAACAGTCGCCGATCCGTTGGAATGGAATCGTGAGATGCTCCTTCAAGATTTAGCTCAACCCTTTTGAATAAAGGCTGATAATCGTTAAGGTGTAATTGTTTTAACTCTTCAAAAGTCAATTCGCCAACAGATGCCAAAACATCCCTGTTTTGCTGAACGTAATTATTTCCACGATATTCCGGAAACTCTGGAACATATGCAGTTGCGGCAGTATGCACCAATTTCAGAAATTCCGCATTTGTAACCTGCAAAACATTATTATGAAAGTTTGTGACACCATCTGTAGTGACCTCTATCACAGTTTCAAACCCAAGTTGATTATCACCCAGATGTCCTTTAAGCCGAAGAACATTCCCTTCAAAAGTATAACCATCAATATTATGGGGAGTTTCAATACGCAAAGAATAATCAACACCTTCGGAGGAGTTGTTTTCGAACATATAAACCAACACCCGTTTAGGGTAACATCCAAAAAAAGTTCTTTTATGTTTTACCTCTCCGGAGCGATAATGAACACTTCCAATTCCAGTATTCAGATCAATCTCCCTCACGAAATCATAAACTTCTCCAGTTTCCTGAACAGTCACAAATAAGTCACCCATTGTTTGCTGAGCTCCGTAATCTCCACCAAATCCGGGAACTTCATGCACCGTACCAGTCATATGGGTTGAAGTCATTTGGTGCGCTTCATCAAATTTTCCTTCCTGCAATAAGGCTCTTACCTTTGGTAAGAACTCAGCAGCGCCAGGCCTCAAGCCAAAATTATAATAAGGACTCGAGCCGGGTCCGCCTGACCAAAGAGACTCTTCAGAAAACTGTAACTGTTCCTCGTGAGGTTGCCCAAAAAACATCGTTCCTATATAACCATTACCAATAGGCAACGCCTCAGTCATCCAATCTTCCGCAGGAGAATCGTACCACAATCTCAACTCAGTTAATGAATGCTTTTGATCTTCACACGATGCCACAAACACCATAAGAAGTAAAAAAATCACATACCTCCAATTACAACAAGAAAATAGTTTACCTGCCATTACTGAAATTATTTAGAAGTTAATAAGATGATAGTGGCATGGGCTTGTAAACTCAATTGAAACAAATATATTGACTAATTATTAAATAATAAAACATAGTAGTGCATAAAATCGTTTTAAAAACAGAAAAGAAAAATTCTATAAATGCTTGAATGAATTGTCAGAGTTGATAACCGTGATATTAGGGAACTACTGATGCAAAATTTGCAGAGCAGGAAGTCGAATTAACACATAGAAATCAGTTGCAAAACACTATTCAAGAGAGTGTTTTGCAACTAAAACTTATGGGACAAACTTCAGCAAATACTATTTCACGTATGAATCCAAGCCAATAAATCCATCCAATGATTTAAGGTACTCCGCAGACTTGTAATATTTTAACCGCTCTTCGGCACGTGTAATATCCGACACTATTCTCTGATGAATTAAATCATTAAAACTTTTTTTGTCACTATGACTTTTAAGATAGTCAAGATGCTTCTCCCATCGTGAAATATCGCTTAATTGTTTATTGAGGAGGCGCTCCTTATACCAGTCGCTTTCAAGCATATTTTCACGCTCAAACAACCTTCTAACCTCCGCATGAGAAGCTCCCTTTCCTTCGAAGTGGCCGTATGCCATGATGTTCAAAATGGCTTTTAATGGCGGGCACGCACCTTCTATGCTCCCATCTTTAAAATAACTTTCGGCAACCCATTGCTGAGCCTCAACGATGTTATTAATTCCATCAACAAATACCTCCAAATCCTGTAATTCAGGCTTCAACATCTCTTCATTGAATACTGCATCGGGATTTTCAAATACCCGTCCAAGGAATGTTCGGGCAAACTTGGCGGTAATACGATATCCCAATCTTGACCCAAGAATTGTTTCCCCTTTATGTTCAAAATCCTCCAACTTTTCAAGATAACCATGTTCAATTAAAAATTGAGGCTCAGCTTCTTCCGGTTTCAAACGACTCCACAGCTCTGGCACCAACAAACTGATATCATGATCGACCCTGTAATTTGGACCAACATATCCGGCAGCAGAAGTGAATCCTCCATAACCAGTTAATATAAACGAGACAATGGCATTATTCAAATCGGTAACCGGGCTTAACGCATTAAATGGTCCTTTGGTAAGTGCTCCTTCAGATCCTGCTCCAGTAGTTGAGGGAGATTTCCCTGTGAGACTGCAAACAAAATCCATGAACAACTCAGGGAGTTCCTGATAATGAATCGGATTATAGACAGCCAATGGCCGAACCCCGGGTTGTGGCGGGTTGTTTCTTCTTCCACCCAATACCGCATTCACCGGCATTAATACCGGCTCGTTGACAGGTACTTTACGAAACAACCTTACACCCATTTCAGCGATATGTTTTTCGCGATGATAAATCAGACCCGGACGGTTCTGTAGGTACCTCATGTTTACAGATGGTTTGCCATCATAAATCCTGGGATGAGATGATGAGACAAAGTAGGTGCAATCCTGTTTTTTCGCCACCGAGCGGATAAGTTTCTTCATGGGCAACGTAAACTTATCAAACTCAATTGCATCCTCAATTATCTCTTTGGCATCTTTAACCGTTAATGGTTGGAAATTTGATATAAAAGTATTCGGAGATGCCAAATCTGATTCAGCCTGTTTATCGTATCCACGATGTATTGCTTCATCGGGTCGCTGAAAAAATCTGTACTCACAATTGTAGGTAAACTTAGCCGCCGGTTTGTTAAAGTCTGGAGACAGATACTTTAATCTGTGGGTGGGAATCACAGTAGTAGCAGTAATATCGTCCTCCATTTGTAATTTATCAGCTGCAATAAAATCCTGCCGGAGTTTAAAGGTTCTCCAGGCTCCTCCTTCAGCAAGACCCACTCTTAAGTAACCTGCCACCAGCTTTCTGTTCCTGAATTTCAACTCATTACCATATCGACCGTCAATAACATCTACGGAGAAATATTTTCTCCAATCGTCTGACCACTCAGGTTTATAGAAACGCTTTACAATATAGACCAAACCCTTGATATGGTGAGGAATGGTTCGCAACCACTCATTATACTCCTCCTTATAACGAATAGGTGATGGGGTAAGAAGTTTTATAACAGATCCCAAAGATCGTTTAGAACTTAATATTTTACGATCTTTATCGGTTTTTATCCCTTCCAGAAAGATATCTGAATAATCTTTGGCAATAATCTCCTCTACTCTCTTAAAATCATTTTCGTAGTCGGCAGTAAAAAAAGGACCGTAAATTACGGCATCGTTTATCGATTTTGAGATTTCTGACTTACCGCCTCCCGACACAGTACATGGTTTATGACAAAATGTTCCCTCAGCGACGGAACCAATCAGACGCCATGACGGAACATGCTGATTTTTCTCCATGCGAACCTTATATCCGGCAGGCAATATGTATGTAAACCTTGGGTTTAACCTGATTTGATGTTCATTTTGGCCGGTGGTCCAGATCACCTTTTGCTCCATCAGATTAAAAGCAGCATTTTCTGGAACATATACAACATCTTTATATTTTCTATCAATGGCATACCCTTCCGGTTTTGATTCCATCAGATCGGGGTACATGGTGATCATTTTTTCATAAGGAAGATCATTGCTTTGAAAATGATTCCAATCAGAAAACTCATCACCCAGATTATACGATGGAAAGGCAATTGCTCCTCCGGCGTGCTCTTCTTCAACATTGCCGAGCAAATTGGCTGAATAGCCAATTTGTGTTTTCACCTCTTTTTTTGAATATCCATAATAATTGTCGGCAATTAATGTAACAATAACCCCCTCAGCTGTGCGTGCAGTAATTTTAAAAGCACCTCCATCATTGTAAAGTTCGTTTTCTTTCTCCCAACACATCCCATCATGCTTTTGTCGCTCGGTTGCCTCACTTACGTGAGGCAATCCTAACTCTTTCTTCTTCAACTTAATCAGATGAGGTGCCAAAATAACACAACCTGAATGCCCTGTCCATCCGTCAACATCCAAAGCTGAATCATTCTCTGGCAGAAATGGATCTCCTGCATTTCCAAAAATGGATTCTACAAAGTCCAGGTTGCTGACAAGATTGCCTGGAGCAAAAAAACGAATCTCCATGCGCTTTTCTTTGCAATCATTGGTTATACAGGGGCTAACAACAGGTTTCAGCAATAACGAGACAAACAAACAAGCTTTTTCCTTTTGTGTAGAAGTAAAAGGAATTTCCAGTAAATCAACAGGCGGATTAAGCGCCTGTTCCAACAACTTTGCAAAGGTAATTTTAGGAACTGCCTTTTTATCATGAGGAATTGGCAATCCTCCCTCGGCCACATGAAACACTCCCTGTGTGGTTCTGCGATCGTACTTGGGATTGTTTAAAATACCTTGTTTTAAACGATAGGAACTCACAATGTCCGACACAAATTCATCTTTATCGGGCGGTAAAGACAATGCTCTTGCAATACCATGACTGTCCACAATAAATGTTCCGGTGGGTAATCTAAGGTTCATTTGATCCTTGTATTCAGCAAGATAATTGTCGATAAAGTCCTGTATGCGCTGATCGGCCGGACATAAGTATGACTGTAACAATCGGTTTTTTTCCCTCATGTTGTTTATCAGGTCACCGGCAAGATCGAGTAATGAAGTTTTTGACGAGGACTTATAATAAGGTTTTCCCAGAGCTGCAAGTTTTAAATTAACATACTCTATTACTCTCTTAGGCTTTGGCAAATTATTCTTTCCGGCATCGGTGAAGCCGAACGACTTTTTCATATCCATAACAGACTATTTTATGTTATAGTCAAAGCTAAAGAACAAAGTCTGCAATGTCCAATTATTACAAGGATAATATATTAAACAGTAGAAAAAGCGAATTAAAACGTGGTAAACATATACTTGATATTAATAAAAGATTTATCTCTTCCGGGGCTTCCGGACATACACGCAGGGAAGCATTTATAAATAATAATGTAAATCTACATGACACTAAAAAAAAGGATGGCTTACGGCCACCCTTTTAAAAATATTTTCAATTAATAATACTATACAAAACCTCTTGTTTCGGCCACAATTAGAATCATTTCTATAATCTCCTCATCGCTCATGGTAGCACAGTTAAAGAACATATCAAAAAACTCAATATCTGGTCTGTCTTTCTCGAAATAATTTCGAAATTGAGATCTTCTTTTATCCATTTCAATGGCTTCACGTTTTGCTTCGGTCAGGCTCATGCCATAGGTGTTGGCAACCTGCTCGGTACGCCAGTCAAGCGGAGCTTTTAATTTAACATGCAGAGCCTTTTCAAAATTTTTGGTAATGGATTCCCCTGCACGCCCAACAATCACCACATTCCCCTGGGAAGCTGCATTATAGATGAATCGCGCAATGGTGTTTTTTATCTTAACATCACCAGGGTAGAACTCGTCGGAAAAGAACAGAGCCAGGTTTTCAAAAAAACCGCGGGTTCTATAGTCAGATAAATCCTGTATTAAAGTTGGAGAGAGCTTCAACTCACGCGCCGACTCCTCAATGATCTCCTTACTCATCCACTTCCATTCAACCTCCCGTCCCAAACGTCGGTTTTTTTCGGTAAGAACTTCAGAGAGCAAACGAGCAATACGTCTTCCAGGACAGCCATAATCCCTTGAGATGGTGATTACCGGCCCCGGAGCATAAAAATTTGGCCCGCTGCTTTTGCGCTTACCAGTGCGTTCCCGCATGTACTTTAGGAAAAGGTTGTCCATATTGGTTATATTAGTTATTTCCTAATCCTTGCAAATTTTATCACATCCCATGTATTTTAACGTGGATAATTTGATTCGATGGGAAAGATAAAACATCAGAATTATATATTACACAACAATTTAAACTGATTCTTGTTAAAAAACAAGCGAAAATTCATCCCATGAAAATAGCAAGAATGCACGAAATATCAAAGCATAAAAAAAGGACAGATTAAAAAAATCTGTCCCTTTCCCCTAAATCAGCCTTATGAACCAAGTCCAATTTCTATGAAAAATCTTGATGCAAAGATGGTTGATTTTTTAATAAACATCTTTAAAAGGCTGTTAAAGCTTGTTAACAACATAAGCAAATTCTATTCTGTTCTAATTTTAAAAACGCAACTTTGCCACCGTTCAAAATATTCCTATCTTCCAAAATATTTCTAAAACAAAAATGATATACATTACCTATATCCTCTTCGCGATGTTATTTATCCGGTTTCTGGTTGTTACCATAAATTTCATCAGCAGACCATATCTTAAGCAAGTAAAAGAACCGGTTCAAACACCAATGGTTTCGGTTTTAATACCTGCTCGCAACGAAGAAAAAAATCTTCCAAAACTCCTATCAGATTTAAGTAAAACAGACCATCCCAATATTGAAATCATTGTTTGCAACGACCAATCAACCGACGGAACAGTGCAGGTTTTAAATGATTTTCAAGAACAAATGCCAAGCTTGAAATATTTCACCAATCATGAACTCCCCCATGGTTGGATTGGAAAAAACTACGCCTGCCATAAACTATCTGAAGCCGCAAAAGGAGATTTTCTGTTGTTTCTGGATGCAGACGTAAGACTCGCACCAGGGATCCTTAAATCGGCCATAGACCAAATGCAAAGAAAAAAACTCTCCCTTTTATCGGTCTTTCCGCAACAAATTATGGAAACCAAAGGTGAATTCTTATCCGTTCCGGTTATGAATTGGATTCTACTTTCACTTTTACCGCTTTTGGCGGTAAAAATCCCATGGTACTCTTCACTTTCGGCAGCCAACGGTCAGTTTATGCTGTTTCAAGGTGACGATTATCGGCAAAACCAATGGCATTTGAAAGTTTACAATCAAAATGTGGATGACATTCTAATTGCGCGAATATTAAAAAAAGCGAAGTTAAAAACCGATGTCAAGATGGGAAATAACGACGTATTTTGCAGGATGTATGAAAATCGAACTGATGCCATCAATGGTTTTGCTAGAAATATACATCAGTATTTCAGAGGGAAAAGAAGCTGGATGCTTCTTTTTACATTCATTATTTGGAGCCGATTGCCGTTTTTTGCGGCAAACGGAGAGTGGAGAATACTTTTTCTCTCAATTGGAATCATAATTTCTATGAAAATAATGACTGCGCATTTAAGCAGGCAAAACATCATCCAAAACATCGTTTATCACATTCATCATCTGACAAACATGACAAGAATGGTTTTTAAAAATATGCGAATGAATAGGAGCCAGACCATTGAATGGAAAGGGAGGATTTATAAAGGTTAGGCGACTGATTGAAACAGAAAACAATCCACAGGGATAATTGTTATAGAGTTATGATGAATCGATATCTAACGGCATATTTTATCGTTATCATGGTTTTTACCGGAACACTTAAAACCAGCGCCAGTTCTGTTGAAGAACTGAACAGCAGGTTTGTGCATTTTTTTCTGGTTGGAGACATTCCGGCGTGGACTCAAACACTGGACAGTCTGAGAAATAAGTCTCTAAACAGAGAAATAGAAATGACGCTTCTGTATGGGGAGTATGGCCTCATTGGAAATCTGATAGGTTCCGGAAAATCAAATGAAGCGCAAACACATCTAGAGCTGTTTGAAACAAGAGTGCAGAAGGCCTTGCAAAATCAACCAAACAATGGAGATTTACATGCTTTTGCGGCCGCAGCCACCGCCTACAGAATTGCCATTCAGCCTTGGAGAGCTCCGTTCCTAAGTCGCACACATAACGAGAACATCAAAAAAGCGCTTGAAAAAGGGAGTCAATACGGTTTGCCTCTGGTTGAGCAGGCCAATTCTTTCTATTTCAGACCGTCTTTTGTTGGTGGAAACAAAGAGAGAGCACTCGAATTTTATGAAAAGGCTTACGCTTTTTTCAGTACCAACCAACGAAACCACTGGATGTACTACAATGTGGCAGCATGGCTTGGACAGGCTTATGCAAATCAGGGAATGAAATCTGAAGCAGAAGCCATGTATCTTAAGATTCTGGAGGAAGCTCCGGAATTTACCTGGGTACGCGACGAACTGCTTCCTAAATTGTACGAAGGCAAATCCTACAACTTTTGGAGTTTTCAGTAATTCATAACAGATCGTTAGTCCCGAGATATTCGGGATCAGAATTTTAAATATTCGACAAGTATAATCTCTTGTTTTTAAGCATATTGCATTCAACACTGACAAATTCTTATACGCATATAAATCAAGCAGATTTAAAAAAATAACGAACTATTAAATTCAAGTCAAACCTCTTAATATCTCTTTTATCTGAAAGCGTTTTATTTTCCCATTATCGGTTCGCGGGAATGTATCCAAAAAGATAATTTTAGCAGGCTTTTCATATCTGCTCAACAAAGCACTGGTCTTTTCTTCCAAATTTCCGTATTCAAACAGCTCACCCTCAATCACAAGAACTACCCGCTCACCATAATCCTCATGGGGAATTGATGAAAAAACAAATGGTTTCTCAATCAGATGGGATATCCGCCGTTCCAGTAACTCGGGAGAAATTTTAACACCTCCGCTGTTAATGATGTTATCTGCCCTTCCGGTTATCACAAATGACCCGTCGGGTAAAAACTCGGCAACATCATTGGTTATAATCGGTTCAGGAGATATCTCAGGATAATCGACGATTAAACATCCGCGCGCATCTTTGGAAACTGAAACTCCCGGGAGTACAAAAAAACTCGTCTGAGAGCCTGTCCCGTTTATTTTTCTTAATGCAACATGGGTCAATGTTTCTGTCATTCCGTAAGTTTCCCATGCATCGAAAGGCATTTTCTTCAGTATTTCATTTAACGATTCGTCCACGCTCCCCCCACCAATGATGACTTTTTTCAGCAACTTGACTTTTTCGGGAGATTTTTCAATTATTGCGGTCATTTGCATGGGAGTGAATGCTGCAAAATCTACCGCAACCGACAAATCAACCAACGGATTTACAGAAGGTCTTAACGCAATCAGATGTATTTGAGCCACCATGGCTCGAATTACCATTAATTTCCCTGCAACAAAGGAAACCGGCAGTGACAACAGCGCCTTTTCGCCTGGTTTTAAGCCAAAAAAAACAATGGTATTTTTGGCAGACGCCACCATGGCATCTTTTTTCACTATAATAGTCGTCGGCTCTCCGGTGGAACCCGATGTGTTCAGTTCAACATAATCGTCACCACTAAACCACCCCACAAGAAATGGCAGCAATGCCTCATCTTCAAATGAATTTGCAAAATCGGTCAGGTTGCGATGAGAAACAACGCGACCGTTGATGTTTAACTCCCGATATTTTTGAAATTCATTTGGCATGATTCAATAATCCGAACGATTAACTATAAACCATAAACTCGAAAACATATATCTTTACTACAAAAAAATGACACCCCAAAAAGTCGATATATGCTTCATCGTTGCCATGAGAGCCGAAGCCAATGGCATCATCAAAGAGTTATCATTAAAAGAGGACGAAACCTTTGCGTCCAGTTATCCTGCACGAGCCTGGAAAGGCAAATTTAACAAAAAGTGCATAGCTGTGGTTATAAATGGACAGGATAATCGCCACAAACTGGATTTGATTGGCACACAGGCAGCAACTCTCTCAACCCATCTGGCCATTACGCATTACAACCCGGGTTTGGTAATTAGTGCAGGAACAGCCGGCGCTTTTAAGGAAATGGGTGCAAATATTGGCGATGTATTTCTAAGCTGGCCTTATGTGGTATATCACGACCGCAGAGTAGAAATTCCCGGTTGGGACGAAATGGGGATTGGCCGTTACCCGGTTTTCGATGTAAGGGAAATGGCTCAGCAACTGGGTCTAAAAACAGCCATTGTAACCTCCGGCAATTCACTGGACATGCCCGAAACCGACGAAAAAACGATTCGCAAACTCAACGCCGGCATTAAAGAGATGGAAGCCGCAGCTGTGGCATGGGTTTGTTCACTAAACCGAACTCCGGTTTTCTGCATAAAATCTGTAACCGATCTGGTGGACGTTGACCACCCAACGCATCAACAGTTTCAAACCAACTTAAAAATGGCAGTGACCAACCTTTGTGCTGAAACATTAAAGGTTTTGGCTTTTTTAACCGACAAACAATAATTAACAAATCTTACCATCCTTCTATTGAACTTATAACTACTTTTGCAGATTCATTTCCGGAGCAAAACAGCTCCTTTATTTTTCAAAACAGATCAATGATTACAGTATCCAACCTCGCCATTCAATTTGGCAAAAGATTCCTTTTTCAGGACGTTAACTTGAAATTCACTCCCGGCAATTGCTATGGCATCATAGGTGCCAATGGAGCCGGCAAATCCACTTTCCTGCGACTCATCAGCGGAGATTTGGATTCCACCCGTGGTTCTGTAACCATGGCACCCGGAGAAAGATTATCAGTACTCAGGCAGGATCACACCGCATTTGATAATTGTAAGGTTCTGGATACTGTTCTAATGGGACACGAGCAATTGTGGAAAATAGGCAAAGAGAAGGACGAGCTATACGCAAAAGAGGACTTTTCAGAGGCGGATGGCATCAGAGCATCGGAGCTGGAGGAGCAGTTTGCCGAGATGGATGGATGGAATGCCGAAAGTGATGCAGCCATGCTGCTGAGCGGACTTGGCGTAGCAGAAAACCTTCATCAAAAACAGATGATTGATTTGAACGGAAAAGAGAAAGTTAAAGTGCTGCTGGCGCAGGCTCTTTTTGGCAAACCCGACAACCTGTTACTGGATGAGCCTACCAACGACCTTGACCTGGAAACCGTGAGATGGCTGGAAAACTATCTGGCAAATTTTGACAGTACCCTGTTGGTCGTATCCCACGACCGACATTTCCTTGATTCCATCTGTACACATATTGTTGATATTGATTTTGGAAAAATCCAGCTTTTTGCCGGAAACTATACCTTCTGGTACCAAAGCAGTCAGTTGGCTTTACGCCAACAATCGGCTCAAAACAAAAAGGCCGAAGAGAAAAAGAAAGAGCTGCTCGAATTCATTCAGCGATTCAGCGCCAACGTCGCCAAATCGCGCCAGGCAACCAGTCGCCGAAAAATGCTCGAAAAGCTCAATGTGGAAGAGATTCAGCCATCAACCCGCCGATATCCGGGAATCATATTCACCCCCGAACGTGAAACCGGCAACACCATTCTCAATGTCACCGGGTTATCAAAAAAGAGCGAAGATGGCACTCAACTTCTGGATAACGTGAGTTTCACCATCGAAAAAGATGAAAAAGTGGTGTTTTTGTCAAAAAACCCATTGGTTACAACTGCGCTGTTTGAAATTCTTAGTGGCAACCAAAAAGCCGACGAAGGTAATTACAAGTGGGGAGTAACCATCACAGACGCCTATCTGCCAATGGAAAACAACCACTTCTTTGAAAGCAAACAAACGCTTGTTGAGTGGCTAAGCATGTATTCTTCCGATACCAGCGAGTCGTTTTTGAGAGGATACCTTGGAAAGATGTTGTTCTCGGGTGAAGATATTTACAAAAAAGTGAATGTGCTCTCGGGAGGTGAAAAAATGCGATGTATGATTGCCCGTATGATGCTGCGTAACGCCAATGTGATGATGCTGGATAACCCAACCAATCATCTCGATTTGGAAACCATACAGGCATTCAACAACACCTTGATGAATTTCCCCGGAAACATCCTGATGAGCTCCCATGACCATGAATTCATCAACACGGTTTGTAATCGTGTGATTGAAATCACCCCCAAAGGAACCATCGACAAACTCATCAGTTACGACGACTATATAAATGATGAAACCATTTCTGAGTTGAGAAGGGAGATGTATTCATAAAAAAGTCCTTTTTAATCAAAATATTGAGGTTGTTTGTAAAAAAGATCTTGCTCTTTTTGATATTGAAATTATCTTTGGTATATTAAAAATTCCATTTGCCAATCTTTAAATGTGGCAATAATATCATATTTAAGGAATTAACCAATAGAAGAATTCAGTTATGAAAAAGACAAAGTTTTTTACCATTTTTGCTGCTGCAATCATCATTTTTTCTGCTTGTAGCAAGGACTCTTCGGACAAATTTGAAGATCTGAGCAAATACAAGTTTGCAGATGAATCTGCAGACAAAGGAAAAGCGGCTCTCGAAAATTCCGGTCAACAGTTGATGACTCACATGACTAATATGCAGTCGTTAGCTGCCATGGATGTAATGGAATCCATGATGCACTATCTGGAGTCAGGATCTATTTTTACCGATGAATTTGACTTATTCCTAAACAATTTTACATCCCCGGTTCAGGATTTGACTACGGGAGAAAACCTTCCGATATTAAAATCAACAGACTATGATAACCCCGGAGAAGCATTCAGGGCTAATGCAGGCATTTACACCTGGAATAATTCCCTTGAGGATTGGGAAAAAGTTGGAACTTCCAATAAAATAGAACTCCGCTTTCCTTCAGTTCCTGAAGGCCTTACCAATGATGCAACAGCCATATTCGACTATAAAGGCAAAGCTGCCAGAACTATGCCAGGTGAAGAATTACCTGAATTATTGTCTTTCAGTCTTCTACAAAACAGTAACCAACTGATCTCCTACAAATTAACAGCATCGTATAACAGCGATGACATGCCAACAAACGTCAAAAGTGATGTAACTATCGAAAACTATACGTTCTCGGCAGGAATTAAATATGGCAGTAAAGACATTTCTGTTGAATACTCGTTAAAAGAAAATTCAAATACAATCATAGAATTAAAACTTAATGCCAAGGGAGACTTCGATCCTGATAATATTTTGATGGGGTATTATGATGATGATCCATCTGAATTTATTGACAACGCTAATGTTTCATTGCAAATTGCAGACATTAAGATATTGGGACAAGCCAATGTGAAAAGAATCGCAGATGCTCATGACCGGATATACAAGGATGAGGAACTTCCCGGGTTTGACGATTTGGCAGCAGCTACCCAAATGGCCAAAGTATACAACGACAATGCAAAACTCATAGTTGTTTATGCAGATTCCAATATCAAATTTGCTGAAACGGAGTTTTATGTTGCAGAAGACACTTGGTGGGGAGAGCATTATGTCGATTTGCAATTGATTTTTGCAGATGATAGTCGTGGCGATTTTGAGGCCTATTTCAATTCCGCTTTTGAAGAGATTATTGAAGAAATATTGAGGATCCTTGAAGAGCTCGGAATAGACTTTGATGATTGGGATGACTGGAACGATGACGACTGGGACGATTGGGACTGGTAGTAAACATAAAAAAAAGTGCCGTTGCAACGGCACTTTTTTTTATCTATAATTTTTTATTCTTCTCTGGGATAAATATGGTAATGGACAACGGAAAAGCCTCCCCAATTTCCCAAACCCCCATTTATATTTGAGCGAACCTGTCGATTACCAGCTGTAAAAGGATTCGACCCTCCAAAAACCTCTTCCTGATAAGATTCCCAAAAAAGATATTGTTCCCGATCCATCCGGCACACTTTAACCACAATGGTATCCGAAGCACTAAACAAGAACTCGGCATCTTCCATTTTCATAAAAGAGGAAGGCCCCTTATTCAATGACAAAATCATCTCTCTTTCGGGAAAAAAGCGACCGTCAAAGTTTGGCAATAAGGATGGATGAAATACCTCTGAATCAGAATAAACCATTGTGTAAAATCGGTAAAACAATTGCTGTTCCGGTTCATTTATCATTCGAACAGAAACCGTGCCCAACTCTGGATCAAAGTTAGATGGTTCAAACCATGCTGAATCAACGACTGGCATATCGGGGATCGTAGTAGTGGATGTTAACTCCATTTCTCCCAAACGAATGTTAAGTTCATATGTTTTACCAGGCTCACCACGCATCAATCGCCCCTGATAGAAGTATGGGGGGAAATACCGCTCATTAAATCGCAATGTCAATACTTCACTGTTTTCTCCGTCGGAAATTTCTACCCTGGCTTGCCGTATTACAAAATCCAGCATCTGAGATGAATCCAGATCAAAATAATATGGAATAGTGCGGGTGATAAAGACCTGCGCTAATGCATCTGTCTCAATTCGGCCGTCAACTACTAATTCTGTTTGAAAGTGACTTACCTCATCAAGCGGAGACTCTTCACACCCGAAGAGAGCCAGCATGCAACCAACCAACAGACAATTATACAACAGACGATTTCTCATATCAGTTAATCTTTACTAAAAACGAAATTGCCAGCTAATTGATGGCAATATAGGAAATATAGAAACCTTATAGGGTTCTACACTCATATTATACTCGTTCAAATCTCCGGTAACCTTTGGGAAAATAAAAAAGGGATTATTTCGGCTATAGGCATTATAAATTGAAAAAACCAATGCCGAATAGCGTTTTCCGGTATCCCTCAGAATACGTGTAGCCGACAAATCTAACCGGTGATAATCCGGAAAACGGTCAGAATTGCGTGCTCCATATATGCTTACCACATTATTTTCCAGAAAATATCGCCCAATGCTTGGCGTATAAGGTCGACCGGTGGAATATACAAATGTTCCTCCAAACTTCCACTTTTCACTGTGATTATAACTCACCACTAAAGAGACATCATGGGGACGATCGTTCGTTGTGGGGAACCAACGACCATTCTCTATCTCCTTTATACTAGCAATGCTTTTGGAAAATGAATATCCAAGCCAACCTTGCCATACCCCTTGATTTTTGCTAAACAAGAACTCAGCACCCCACATTTTCCCATTTCCATATACAAGACTTTCAACCAATGGTGTATTATCAACCGATTGCATAAAATAGTTGTCAAACTCACTATGATTTTCAGACTCCTTGTAATAAGCCTCTACTGAAAACCGAAACATTCTGTTTTCGCTAATCTTATACCACCCTCCGGCTAGTTGCCATCCCGATTGCACCGGAATATCAGCTCCCGAAGCTATCCAGAAATCAACAGGAAAGGCAACAGTTGTGGCATTCACCATGTGTGTAAACTGATGATTGCGGTTAAATGACAGTTTTAACGATGAACCGGTGGATAAAAGGTATCTTAACGCAAGCATATAATCGGGACGGGTAAATCGCTCTGCGACTTCCCCTCTGGCAAAAACAGTTGTGTCGGACAAAACACCGGGATCATTGTAGTGAAATCTCCGATACGGCCCATAGTGAACTGCTCTGTTCAAACGCAGACCAGCCGTAATAAGCCATCGAGCATTTACCTCTCCCTCAAATCCGGCGAAAAAGCTATACTCTCCAAGGTAATGGCGATCAACAGTCCCAAAATCAAAATCAACTGATTCTGTACCTGCCCGACTGGAGTTGGGTGTAAATCTCTGGTATTTATTATCAATCCCTGCATGCAAACTCAAATGATTGGTAGAGTAAACAATTTTAGATTTATGTCCCACAGAATTTACTCCTGAGTGCATCAGGAGATCATAAGCCGGGTTTCTTAATTCTATTTCAAAATCATAATCTGAATAAAACAGGGTGTGCGTTGCAGAGAAACTTCTATTTATTCGGTGATCCCAATTAAATGCTAAAATCTCATTACCCCAATTCATGTCAGCATCTAATAATATTGCCGGGGTATGCATTGTAAAGATATCTCTTCCCTTATAGAAGCTTAACGAAAGATTATGATTTCGGTTAGGTGTATAATTAATCCCGCCGTTTACATCATAGAAATCATATCCGGATTCAAACTCTATCGATCGGCTGCTAACCATGTCAAATTCATCCATCAAACCGAGGATCATATTAATGTGTGTGCGTCTGAATCCTCCATAAACAGAAAGTTGATTTTCTACAAAAGGTGTTTCCACATTTATGGCCGTTGAAAGAACTCCCACACTTCCGCCACCGGAAAATTCAGAAGAAACATTTCTGCTAGAGGTAGAGTTGATAACTGAAGAGAGCCTATTACCATACTCAACAGGAATCCCTGATTTTATCAACTCCACACTTCTAATAATATCGGGATTAAAAACCGAGTAGAAACCGAGCAGGTGAGACGGGTTATAAACCGGAGCGCCATCTAATAGAATCAAGTTCTGATCAAATGAACCTCCCCTGATATAAATTGCCGCATCGCCCTCTCCGCCTGTCTGAAACCCAGGCATTAACTCTAGAGTTTTAAACAAATCAGTTTGCCCGAGAAACTGAGGTATAAATTGACTTTCCCTTGTTGAAATCTCAATAACACCTGTTCGCGAATCTCTAATAAACCGGCTGTCCGCAGAGTGGGTTATGGTAATTTCATCCATTTCAACTGCCAATGGAACAAGAAAAATCTCAATAGAGTCCTTTATCTGGTCTGGATGAATGTAGTAAGTTTCAAACCCAACATAAGAAATCGTAAGTGTTGATGATTCTTCAGGCAATCTCATCTCAAAAAAACCATTTTCATCCGTTTTCGTGATAAAAAGATTATCAAGGGAAATAATAGCACCTGGCAGAACTTCACCTGTTGATTCATCAACAACCTTGCCCGTGAGAAGACTTTGTGCCTTCGTCTCCGAAGCACAAATAAAAATCATCAAAAACAAAAACAGGGTGCGGTTTCCCATATCAAATCTTTATTTCCACCATCTATTCACAGATAGAATAGCGTCCAATTGAACCATCAATCATCAATTGCGAATAAAAGTAGAAAAAAAATATGAGATGACTTTATTAAGGATGAAACGCGGATTTAAGTTTTCTCAGCACAAACTCCGGCGCCCTCATAGGTTTACGTGTTTGTGCGTTCACAAACACAACCGTTGAAAATGCCGAACATATAAGCTTTCCGTTTTCATTATGAAACTCGAAACGGAAAGAAAAACGAGTCGTCGGTAACTCTTCTGCTATAGTAGTAATGGTTAGTGGTTCATCGTAATGTGCCGGGCAATGATATTTGAGATTCATGTCGATGACAGGCAGCATGAACCCCATTTCCTCGAGAACAGAATCATTAACACCATATTTTCGAAGCAACTCGGTACGTGCCTGGTGACAATACGTAACGTAATTGGCATGATAGACATACCCCATTTGGTCAACTTCGTTGTAACGGGGACGAATTACCAGTGTATCCTTTAACATTTCTGTCTATAATTTATTTTTCAATGAATTACGAAGCCTTGGGAGAATTTGTCCCAAAGCATCGCGACTCGTTAAATTTTAATTTTTGAAAAACTAAAGAGCAAAGATATACCAAGAATAACTTTTTCTGTTCAAAACAGAAAATTTCATTCTCATTTTATAGTTAAAAGTTTAATATACGAATTACATCTAATGATAAAACAGTTTAGTTAAAAGAATGCCAAAAACATTCAATTTTCTTATGCCTTTCACATTTCTCATGGTGCAGCAGTATTTACCGGCCAATTAATCCATGAATCCGGATTAACAAACTCAAGGAAATTACCAGTAACCCGAATATTTGTATCGGCACTCTCATCCCCATGCAAGAATTTGTCTATAAAAGCTTTTATTTCTACATCCAGCTGGGTGCTGGTGGCGCAATGGTTACTTGTTCCTCTGAATGAATAGCCAAACCGGTCATCTATTTCAAAAAACTCGTAAACTTTCTCCACAGCTTTACATGAAACATATCCTGCTTCATCACCAAGCCATTCCCAACCCGGGTTTCCCATTACAAAAAGAGCTCTGGGAGCAATCATAGACATGAGTTCATGATGGTCATGAGGGAGTAAACCGGGCTGTCCGCTAAAGTTGGTTTGCATACTTTGCATAAACCAGGTGTAATTTGTGTTATCAATCTTCTCAACGTTGCGTTCAAGAGACTCAGCAACACGCCATGAATTAATTCCACCGCCACCGGACTCCTGAGCAAATGTTAACGCAATGCGTTCGTCAAAAGCGCCGGCAAACAATGCCATTTTCCCGGCATACGAGCAACCCGACACCCCAATTCGCTCAAGATTGGCGTTAATATCTGCCTGTACAATTTCAATTCCATCGATTAAACGACTGATTCCCCATGACCATGCACTATAATATCCAACATGAGTGAGTTCAGGATATAGCCTGAAATATGGTGCATTGTTATCTCGACCTGAGTGTGAAGGCACAACCTGATTATGCATAAAGGGAATCTGAATGACTCCCTCAAACAATGCCGCCGGGATACTTCCGGTACCGGAATTCATTCCGATTATTACCGGAAAGGGACCTTCACCATCCGGAATAACAACATTTGATGTAAGAGTTAATGATTCACCATTTTCAGTAATGCCTACAGTTAATACTCCATCTTCAAAGGCAGCTGTAATATTTTCAGGCCGGGGTGGTTTCGGCCCAATCTCATACTCTTCAATTTCCGCTTTGATTTCGTTTCTCCGCCGCGACCAATCAGAATATTCTTCAACCCAACCGCTTCCATCTGAAAACTCAAAGGGATCGGGTAATAACGGATAAAAACTTAAATCCTGATGAGCTGGAAGTGGTGGTTCCGGATAGTGAACTCCACGGTTTTCTTCACTATAGACCAACGGGATTTGGCCGGATACACTAACTGAATAGCATGTTGCAATTGTCAGCAACAATAAGATAAATCTAAGATTCATTTTTTATAGTGATTAGGTTTTAGAAACATAAACGATTGACAAATTAGACATAAATAATAACGAATGTTATTATTTATTAAATTTATCCACCAAAAAGACAGAAAAGTCAACCTATTGCCATATAATTGTTTATCCTTTCAAAAAAACACGCATGAAACCACTTGAAGAGTCTATTTTATCGGCCATGGATTGTCGGGATAAGGAGATACTCCCGCATCTTCCATATATTTTGCAGGATTTTTGGGACATCGGTACAGATGCCGACACCATTATTAGTATAATAAAGAAGCATTTCAAAAACACATCTGATATTTGCATTCTGGATTTGGGATGTGGGAAAGGTGCTGTTTCAATAGAAATTGCAAATGAATTGGGATGCCGATGTCATGGAATAGATGGCATACATGAATTCATCTCCTTTGCAGTGTCTAAAGCGATTGAATACAGCGTTGAGGAAATATGCAAATTTGAAACGGAAGATATTCGAATCAGGATTAATTCTCTTTCTGAGTATGATGTTATCATACTCGGCTCCATCGGTCCGGTTTTTGGAAACTACTTCGAAACTCTTTCACAGCTAAAACCTCATCTAAAAAATGATGGAGCAATTATAATTGAAGATGGATACATTGAGGAGACCTGTGATGTTCCTCATCCTGATTGTCAAAAGAAAAGTGAATTACTAACACAATCATTGCAGGCTGGCATGCAACTGGTGGAAGAGGTGTTTCCGGACAATCAGATAACTCTTCATGCGGAATATGAGAAAGAGTATAATAATCTGGCAATTCGTTGCGATGAACTGGTCATGAAGTTTCCTGAAAAAGCGGAGCTTTTTTGCAGATATAAAAATCAGCAAAAAGAAGAGTATCACGCTTTAAAAACTGACATCACTTGTTCTACCATGGTTTTCAAACACATAACATAAATAAAAAGTGCATCACAACGATGAAACACTCATATATAATGACATCACTCAGCCGGAAAAAGAACAAATAATTGCATATTTGCATATCAAAAAAATAAAATATGACGGCACCTGCGAAGAAGAAAAAAAGCTTTTTTGATTATTTTCTCAACTTTCTTGAAAAAGGAGGGAACGCTCTCCCCCACCCGGCAACCTTGTTTGCACTATTTGCAGTTTCAGTTCTGGTTCTTTCTGCAGTGGGATTTTGGATGAACTGGCAAGCCACTCATCCGGCAACCGGAGAAGTCATTAGCACCATCAATTTGCTCTCGAAAGAAGGGATAGCTCAAATTTTGGAAAAGATGGTAACCAACTTTACCAGTTTTGCGCCGCTTGGAATCGTGCTTGTGGCTATGCTTGGTATTGGAATTGCTGAAACGAGCGGACTCATAGGTGCTTTTATTCGTATGCTTGTTCTCTCTGCACCAAAGAGAATTCTCACTTTTGTCATCGTATTTGCAGGAATTCTTTCCAATGCCGCCAGCGATATAGGTTATGTTTTGCTCATTCCATTAGCGGGTGTTATTTTTCAGGCCATGGGACGGCATCCGTATGTGGGTATGGCAGCTGCTTTTGCGGGAGTTTCCGGCGGATTCAGTGCCAACCTCATCATTGGAACCATCGACCCGCTTTTGGCCGGCTTGTCCGAAGAGGCTGCCCACATTCTTGACCCCGGGTACCATGTCAACCCAACTGCCAATTACTATTTCATGGTCGTTTCTACATTTCTTGTGGCATTTATAGGAACCTGGATTACCGAGAAAATTATTCAACCCCGATTTGGGACTTATGAAGGTGAAGTTAAACAGGAAACCATTGAGCCGCTCTCCAAAAAAGAGAAAAAAGGAGTTCTCTGGAGTTTAATTGTTCTAACTGGCTGGCTTGTTGTTATAGCCATTGGCGTTATTCCCGAAAATGGTATTCTCAGAGATACTGATGGAGGTCTGCTCTCCTCTCCGTTAATGACCGGCATTATCACATTCCTGTTTCTGATTGCCGGGAGCATGGGTGTGGTTTACGGAGCCATCAACGGGGTGTTTAAAAACGATACCGATGTTGCCAACGGCATGGCACAAAGCCTTAAAACGCTGGCTCACTATATCGTTTTAGTGTTTTTTGCGGCGCAGTTTGTCGCCTATTTTCGGTGGAGTAACCTTGGCGTCATCATGGCCATTACCGGAGCCGAAGGCCTGGTTGAAGCGAACCTTGGCGTGGTGCCCCTGATGCTTCTTTTCATTCTGCTGGCAGCATTCGTTAACATGTTAATGGGGAGTGCTTCGGCCAAATGGGCCATCATGGCACCTATTTTTATACCCATATTCATGTTGTTGGGCTACTCTCCCGAATTGTCGCAGGCAGTTTACCGAATCGGAGATTCGGTAACCAATGTCATCTCACCAATGATGAGCTTCTTTGCGCTCATCATCGCCTATTTCCAGAAATACGATAAAAATGCCGGACTGGGTACCATCATAGCGACCATGATTCCATACAGCATTGCATTTTTTATTGGATGGAGCATTTTATTGATTGGATGGATTATGCTCGGCATACCTTTAGGACCGGGAGCTGAACTTTTTTACGAGCTTCCGGCGGGAGTTGGACAATGACTTGGATAACGAATAAGAATTAACCGTGTAGGTTACTCAAACTCATAGGCATCATTCAGAATGGCTCCTTCGAGCCATTCTTCCATGGCATTTTCTTTGTTTATTAAATCGTTTAAAAGCCACTCCAGTGGTGCTTCGTTGGAATGCAAACCCTTATTTTTCAAACCCGATACAAATCCAAAATTCATATATCGACCCGCATCGAGAATAAACTTGAACAACGCAGGCCTTACCCCTTCCTGAGCGGGTTTTTGATATCGTTCAATACAGGTATTTACGTCAGATGAGAGATAGATGCGACAAGCCATTGGACGTGCCGAGTAAACCATGCACTTATTATTTTGCAACAAGGGACAGGCAATTTTATTCCCAAGCAACTCTGAGCGAGTCATCCCCTTTGTCTTTTGCGACTTTGACAGAGCCCTCTCCGCAACACCCTTAATTGCATCGGGTTTATACCTGCTTTTTAAATAATGAACCAGATATAGCATTTCATGAGTGGACGCAAATACAGATTGATGACAGCACCAACCACATCCCATCTTACAATCAACAGGCTTACCACTTTTCGAACAACTTTCGATAAATGAATCCGTAAGCAATTCCGTTTGATGATATAAATTTCGAAGAACTTCAAAGAATTCCTCTTTGGAGGAATTCTTTTTAAAAGAAGTCGAAAGCCCTAATCCATCATTGATAAAAACCTCCTCCATTTGACCAAATGCCTTATCACTCATATTTAAATTAACATCTGTTTATATTTATTGCAATATACAACAAAAGAAGAAACCCGTTTCATAAATTTATGAAACGGGTCAATTCACCCGGCAAGAAACCCACAAAATAACCCCAAACATTCTTTTATCTGGGTGAAACATCCTCCTCAATATCAGAAGTTATATTCTCCTGAACTTCTGAAATATGTTTTACACATTCGAACTTACTGCCGAATGGAGCACTCATAGCCAACAAGTGTCCATCATTACTTTTCAGATGAAACACGTAACGACCACTATCTGTTTGCCACTTATCAAATTTTGGCTCTCCCTGCACATGCCTGCGAAGATGTGCAATACCATCCAAACATTGATTTTTAGTGGCAAATCTGGGACTCCAGAGAACAGGCTTATTCTCTGCATTTTTTAGAAAAAACTGGTAAGCCCCTTCCGATTTTTTAGAAATAACAAATTTCATACATACATGGGTTTACAGGTTTGTTGATGAATATTATAAATCTATCATAATCGGTCTTCATTTATGTAATATAATAAATTATTTTGTTTTTGTCAACTGTTCTCTTTTTCGAATTAAATATGGATTTTATAAAATCATATTGCCTTGCTTATATTTAAATCGTATTTTTGCTTTAATATTAATCTGTTTGTTATGTTTCTTTCAAATAACTTAAAACTGCTACGAAAGCGCAGGCTTTTAACACAGGATGACCTTGCGGCCATCCTCAAAATAAAGCGTCCTACCCTCAATAATTATGAAAACCAGGTTTCCATGCCACCCATCGAAATGCTGATGAAGCTTTCCGATTACTTTAACATCTCCATCGACACACTGGTAAGAGTAGATTTGTTAAAATTATCGCAGTCGCAAATGCGGGAACTTGAAAATGGGAATGATGTTTTCATTAAAGGAGCTAAGTTGCGTGTACTTACTTCCACTGTAGGCGCAGACAATGAGGAGAATATTGAGTTGGTTCCGGAAAAAGCCAAAGCTGGCTATCTCACTGGTTTTTCTGACCCGGAGTACATTGTTTCACTTCCGGTTTTCAGATTGCCGTTTCTTGACAAAGAGAGAAAATACAGAACATTTCAAATCAGCGGTGATTCCATGTGGCCAATACCTGCAGGAGCCTACGTTACGGGAGAATACATCCTCAATTGGAACTCTATAAAGAACGGACAAGCGTGTATCATTTTCACCCTAAACGATGGTCTTTCATTTAAAATCATTGAAAACAATATTGTGCAGAACGGGTCGATTAGATGCATCTCTTTAAACCCTCTCTTTGAACCTTATGATGTTCCCGTTGGCGATATTCGTGAGATATGGAAATTTGTTCACTACATAAGCGGTGAAATTCCTTCTGAACAACTGGAGATGAATCACGTTGTAAAAACATTGGCTGACATTAAAAGTGAAGTGGGTGAGATAAAAAACAAACTTCTGGATCATAACTAAACTCTATATACATGATAATACGAGTCTCGAAACAGCGGGTCTCGTTCTCTCGAATCAATTGAAGCAACCGAGAAACAAATCCATTATTTTCCCATTTCATCAATGGATAGAAAACTTTATTCACGTTCCTTCTAATCCCCTAAATTTCAAATAATCTAATAATCTTTTCGAATTATGAGCAACATCAAAGCGTGGCTGGTATCATTTCGGTTAAGAACTCTACCTTTGGCACTTTCAACAATATTTATGGGCAGCATCATTGCGGCATGGCAAAACAGTTTCAATGCCGATGTTTTAATATGGGCCGCCATCACCACCTTATTTCTGCAAATCCTTTCCAACCTGGCCAATGATTATGGCGATGCCAAATCGGGTGCCGACAATGAAAGCCGAGTTGGGCCGCAAAGAATGATTCAGAAAGGGGTCATTTCTTTAAAGCAGATGAAAACTGCCATGGTTATTTGCGTTTTACTTTCGCTTATATCGGGAATTACCCTGCTTTTTAAATCTTTTAGTCAATTACAGTGGCAACAGCTTCTATTTTTCATACTTGGCATATCGGCCATTGCTGCTGCCATTCGCTATACAGTTGGAACAAACCCCTACGGTTACCGGGGACTTGGCGATGTATATGTATTTATTTTTTTCGGTTTGCTGGGAGTGGCAGGTACATGGTTTTTACATACCAACATATGGCAATGGCATGTGTTGCTGCCTGCAGTAACCATTGGCCTCTTCAGTGCCGGAGTTTTAAACCTGAATAACATCCGCGACTTAGATTCTGACAGGCAGAGTAATAAAATCACTCTGGTGGTACGCATGGGCAAAAAAGCCGCTGCATGGTATCACTTATCCTTAATAACAGCTGGTTGGATTAGCATGGTGACTTTTATTTATCTAAACGATGCTATTTCTCATTTTTGGCCATTATTAATAACATTACCATTGTTTATTAGAAACATTTTGGTGGTATTTCGCAATAAAGAAGCACAAAACCTGGATGGAGAACTTCGAAACCTTGCATTAAGTACATTAATGTTTGTCCTGTTGGGTGGAGTGAAGCTATTTTTCTGACAAAAAAACAACCACAATGAACAGAATTAAGCCACAAAGTTCACAAAACTTGGTTGATAAAAATTATGGGAGAAAATGAAATAGCTCATAAAATAGTAGGTTGTGCCTTATAGTTACACAAAGCTTTAGGGCCAGGACTTTTAGAGTCTGCCTACCAGCAATGCCTTTGTTATAAAATTCAGAAAGCAGGCTTGCTTATTCAAAAAGAAAAACCAATCCCTCTTATATTTGAAGAGGTAGAACTTGAATGTGGATACCGCATTGATATTTTAGTAGAAAACAAAGTAGTAATAGAGATTAAAAGTGTTGAGACTTTGAATGATGTTCACCTTGCCCAGGCACTTACTTATATGAAACTAGGCAACTACAAGTTAGGTTTGCTTATTAATTTTAATGCCGCATTGCTTAAACAGGGTATAAAAAGAGTAATAAATGGCACATTATAAATTATAACTTTAAAGTTCTTTGTGAGCATTGTGAATTCATTGTGAACATTGTGGTTAACTCTAAATAGAATTAAAACCATGTACAAAGCATCTTATAAACCATATCAACTAAAATTCAATGAGCCGGGAGGAACATCCAGAGGTGTTCTGACCACCAAAATGAGTTATTTCATAGAAATAACTCACCAAGATAGACCCGGAATAAAAGGGATAGGTGAGTGCTCCATCTTGCCGGGATTAAGTCCCGATGATTCTCCCCAACTGGAAGATAAATTGCAATGGTGCTGCAATAACATCAACACCATTGCGGAGAATTTCCATAAACATTTAATGGAATGGCCTGCCATCAGATTTGCTATCGAAATGGCGCTTCTCGATTTCCAAAATGGAGGAAATAAAATTTGGTTTCCTTCAGATTTCACCAACAGCAAAAAGCAGATTAAAATAAATGGACTCATTTGGATGGGCTCCATAAAGGAGATGCATCGCAGAATTAAAGAGAAAACTGAAGCGGGCTTCGATTGCCTTAAAATGAAAATTGGAGCACTGGATTTCGACAAGGAGTTTGAACTGCTCGCATCCATAAGAGAGCGCTTCGCTCCCGATGAACTGGAAATACGTGTGGATGCAAATGGAGCCTATACAGCTAAACAGGCTGAGTCTGTGCTCAAAAGGCTTGAATCACTTCACATTCACTCCATTGAGCAACCCATAAAGGCAGGACAATGGGAGGAGATGTCTGTTTTATGTAAAAATGCACCCATTCCGATTGCTCTGGACGAAGAATTAATCGGGGTAAACGACCCATTGGAGCGTAAACGTATGCTTGAAATCATACGTCCACGGTACATCATCTTAAAACCAAGCCTCACAGGGGGGTTCAAATCATCTGAAAACTGGATTGATTGGGCTCACACTCTCAATATCGATTGGTGGGTAACCTCTGCTCTTGAAAGCAACATTGGATTAAATGCCATAGCACAATGGACTGCAACGCTAAACAATCCTCTACCCCAGGGCTTAGGTACCGGACAGGTTTTTACTAATAATCTGGATGCTCCTCTGAGGGTAGAAAATGGACATCTTATATATCAAAAACCAGATTCTGGTTATTAAGAACATCAAAAACCATCAGTTTTCCGGCAAGAACCTCACCCTGTCCGGTTATTATTTTAATGATCTCCAGAGCCTGTCGGGTTCCGATAAAACCGGGCATAGGCCCCATTACGCCAGGAGGCGTTTTCTTTACTTCCGGAGCTTCCGGATATAAATCACTGTAACCTTTTGCTCCATTGAAGTGAAAAACCGATAGTTGACCACCCCACTGTTCTGCCGTTCCATAAACCAATGGAACGTTGAGCTTTCTACAGGCATCATCCACCGCGTACCTCACCTGAAAATTATCGGTAGCATCGGCCACAACATCAAAACCGCGAATAGTATCCGCTGCATTTTCGGTTGTTACTTTTCGGTTAAAACAGGTCACCTTGCAATCAGGGTTTATTTCCTTTACCCGCTTTGCGGCTTCTTCGGATTTCAGCTCCCCAACCAATCCGGGATGATATAAAATCTGGCGATTTAGGTTGCTGGTGGAAATCACATCGAAATCCAGAACTCCAATATGGCCTACTCCTGCCGCAGAAAGATATAACAACAGAGCAGAACCCAAGCCACCTGCTCCAACCACCAATACAGACGATTTAGCTAGTCGTTCCTGATGGGATTCATCGAAATTATCTAATAATAAATGACGTGCGTATCTCATATGATGTTTCTTTTAGGTTGATAGGTTGTTAGGTTAAGAGGCGAAGCATCGCCAAGTCCAGTGAAATGAAATGACAGGGTTTTAAACCCATTAACTTACAAACTCTCTTGCAAGTATAGCGACCAATCTTTCCAGACCGGTTCCATTCCTTTTTGTCGCAGCATATCGGCGATGACATCGGGAGTGCGGTCATCATTGACAGCAAACTGCTCAAGCTCTCCCGAGCCGGAGTATCCGCCCGGCTCGGTTTTGCTACCGGCGCTCATGGCTGTAATTCCTATGGGAAAAGCATTATCCCTGAACCGTGCACTCTCACGTGTTGATAGTGACAACTCCACATCATGGTCAAAAAGCCGATAGGCACACATAAGTTGCGTCAAATTTCGTTCGGTGGTTTCAAAGTTTGGCTGAAACCCTTCACCCGGAAACGGACGCAAACGGGGAAAAGAGATGGAATATTTCACCTGCCACCACTGCTTTCGCAAATAACTCAAGTGCAAGGCTGTATACCAGGCTTCGGTGCGCCAATCTTCGAGTCCAATGAGATTTCCTATGCCGATTTTTCGAACTCCGGCGCTTCCTAAACGGTCAGGCGTTTCAAGCCGATACCGAAAATCCGATTTTCGTCCTGCTGGATGATACGTAGGATAACGACTTTCATTATAGGTTTCCTGGTAAATGTAAACCGCGTGCAAACCGGCATTCACCAATTTTGCATACTCTTCTGTTTCCAGAGGCTGAACTTCCAGAGAAATCTGACTAAACCATGGTTTTAGAGTTTCGATGGCATGGCAGAAATAATCCACGCCCGCACGCTTTTCAGCCTCACCGGTAACCAGCAGAATGTGGCGAAACGAATGCCTGCGAATGATTTTAGCCTCTTCAATCAACTCTTCCATGGTCAACAACTTTCGTTTTAAGCGGTTTTTGCCGCTAAAACCACAGTAAACGCAGCTGTTTTCGCAATAATTTGAAAGATAAAGAGGAATATAAAGCTGCATGATGTTCCCAAATCGCTGACGTGTTATGAAATGGCTCTTTTGAGCCATTTCTTCAAGAAAAGCATCCGCTGCCGGAGACAGCAAAGCCTTTAAATCTTCCAGACCGGGGTAATCTTTTCGCAAAGCATTAACCACATCATCTTCATTTTTTGAAAAAATTGAAGCGGTAACATCTTCCCAGTTATATGATTGTATGATGTTATAAAACGACATAAAAATCTGCTTTAGGATAAAAACGAAGTCAACGGGCTTGTGGCTGATGCTTTAGCACCCTTCGAAACCATTGGCAAACCTGCTTCGTAGGCCATGCGTCCGGCTTCTACTGCCATTTTAAAAGCCTTACCCATAGCAACAGGGTTGCCGGCTGCAGCAATGGCAGTATTTACAAGAACCGCATCAGCTCCCATTTCCATAGCTTCAGCGGCATGCGACGGAGCTCCAATTCCGGCATCTACCACCACCGGAACGTTGGATTGCTCAATGATGATTCGCAGAAACTCGCGCGTTAACAACCCGCTGTTGCTTCCGATGGGGGAACCCAAGGGCATTACAGCAGCTGCACCCGCCTCTTCGAGCCGCTTGCACAGCACAGGGTCGGCATGAATATAGGGGAGCACCACAAAACCAAGTTTTGCCAACTCTTCGGTTGCTTTTAGCGTCTCCACAGGGTCGGGCATCAGGTAACGGGCATCGGGATGAATTTCAAGTTTTACCCAATTGGTTCCAAGAGCCTCCCTGGCCAACTGTGTGGCAAAAACCGCTTCGGATGCGGTTCGTACGCCGGATGTATTAGGAAGCAAGTTAACTCCCGGGATTTTAAGATGCTCCAGCAAATCATCGTGCGGAGTTTCCAAGTCCACTCGTTTAAGAGCCACTGTTACCAATTCGCTGCCGCTGGATTGAACCGCATCAGCCATTAATCTATTGGAACTGAACTTGCCGGTACCGGTAAAAAGCCGACTGGTAAAGGTTTTATCTGCAATGGTTAGTTTACTCATGGTTGATATATTTATGGGTTGTCATTGAGATGAATCTTTTTGTTATTTTAGGAATATCATTATCATTTGCGAGCACGCCGGAAACGGCAATGCCGTTTACGCCAGTATTCATAATGGCTTCAACATCATCCGGCAAAATACCTCCAATGGCGGTAACAGGAGTTTCAAAACCAGCTTCCCGAAAGTTTCTCATTCGTTCTGCATATCCCTCCAGTCCAATGATGGGACTCAGATTTTTTTTGGTTGATGTAAACCGAAACGGACCAAGACCGATGTAATCAACACCCGATTGTGCAAGTGATATCATATCCTCAACTGTATTGGCCGTTCCCCCTATAATGAATTCACTTCCAAGCAAATCTCTCGCTTGTGCAACCGACATGTCATTCTTCCCCAAATGGACTCCATCGGCTTGAGTCTTCAGTGCAATATCCGGATGGTCGTTGAGAATAAACAGAGCACCGGCGTCTTTACACATGGCTTTGATTTCTTTGGCTGTATATATGATTTCATCAGGCTGACAATCCTTTAACCGCAATTGCAACCATCTTCCACCACCTTCCAGATATGCAGAAACAAGCGGAACTAAATCTGCCAAAGGCAGATTAGGTGTAATGAACATTAACGGATGATATTTTAGAAACATATAATTACTAGATTTTTAGATGTATAAAAAGCTAGTGTCAAGTCAATCATATATTGACGGGTTAATATAGCACGTTTGGCTTTCCCCTAGGCTTCGAAGTGAGTGTTCGACTGAGTGTTCGACTGAGCTCACACCGAAGTCTCACACCGAAGTCTCAGCCGAACGGGGCTAGGGGTGAGCGCTGGCTACAATTCAAATTTGACATGGCACTAGATATTTGACAAAACATTCCCTGATTAAACTTAGAACAATAACCTCATAACCTTTCCACCATTCTCACCGAAACCTCAAACCTCAAACTTTGAACATCGAACATCGAACATAAAACTTCAAACAACAACCTTAAAAATGCCACCCCAACAACTCATTTGAAGAGAGGATAAAACGCTCAGTATATTTCTTTGCTTCCCTACAAGCTTCTGATAAAGATTTACCTTTAGCCAATAAAGCACAAATAGCCGCTGAAAACACGCAGCCACTACCATGCTTTCCGGGATTATTGTACCGCTCTCCTTTTATCACTTCGACAGAATCAGGTTGAATCAGCAAATCGTTGGCATGATTTTCGGCATGGCCTCCTTTTAACGCAACGGCTTTCAATCCAGATTTTTCCATTTTTTTCTGAATATCCGAAGCATTGGACGCGCCAAACAACCATTGAGCCTCGGGAATGTTTGGAGTCACCAAATTCACCACGTTTAAAACATCCAACAGTCCCTCCCTGGCTCTGCTTTCGTGAAAGCAGAAACCGGCAGAAGCCTTAATCACAGGGTCCCACACTATTATCGCATCCGGATTCGCCCTTTTTATCTGAATAATGCATTCATGCAGCACTTCAGGCGATTCTATAATCCCAAACTTAACCGCTTTAATGGAGTAACTCATCAAAAGCGATTCCAATTGGGAGCTTATAACCTTCTGAGATGTCCACCGCAGGCTGTCAAAACGGTTATGAGCCTGACTGGTGATGGCAGAACAGACACCCATTCCTCGCATACCCAACCTCTCAAATGTTTTAATATCGGCTCCCAGTCCGGCTCCACCGCAAGGGTCCCAGCCTCCTATTGATACTACTGCTTCCATATGTGATATGCGTTTGTAAAGTTTTCGGCGGTTGCTTTTACATCAGCAACAAGTCCATTCAATCTCCACACACTCCCAAGCAATGCCGCACCCGAAAACCCCATGCTTTTAATTTCTGCAACATTATCCATTGAAATGCCACCAAGGGCAATAACCGGAGCTTGCTGCCCCCCTCTTTCCTGAAAAAATGCAATCAACTCCTCACGTGAAAAAGCAGAACAGTAACCCACTTTGGAAATGCTATTAAAAACAGGACTCAAAAACATGTAATCCAACGACTTTCTATCGTTTACAAAAACCTCCTCTAACGAGTGACAACCCGCACTCTGCCTCACACCCGCAACCTGTGGCGCTTTAAAATGGCTGCTGTTATGTAATCCTCCTAAACCCAGTTTCAATGCCACATTAAAATGATAGTGCATGGTGAGTTTTGAATAATACTTTTCAGGGATTGATTGCATTAACCTGAAAACTTCTTCATCGGATGCACCCGGTTTGCGGATGTGTATGTAACAGGCACCGCTGTTCAGAAGCGCGGTAATGGCCGCTGCTTCATTACGCAAAATGGATGGATGTGTGATGACTATCAACATTGGTTTAACTACTCAGCTCACGAATTTTCCTATTAGCCCGCATACTACAAAAATGCTCACCGCACATGCTGCAATAATGGGCCTGTTTGTCGGCTTCATCGGGCAATGTGGCATCGTGAAAATCATAAGCAGTATCGGGGTCAAGAGCCAGGTGAAATTGGTCGCGCCACCTAAACTCGTAACGCGCTTTACTCATGGCATGGTCACGAAGAATGGCACCGGGATGTCCTTTGGCAATATCGGCTGCGTGGGCAGCTATTTTAAACGTCACCACTCCGGTTTTTACATCATCACGATTTGGCAACCCCAAATGCTCTTTAGGCGTTACATAGCATAACATGGATGCTCCCATCTGTGCAATCATGGCTCCCCCTATGGCCGATGTAATGTGGTCATAACCTGGCGCAATATCGGTTACCAGGGGACCAAGTGTGTAAAATGGGGCATCAAAGCAGTGCTTAAGTTCCATTTCCATATTTTCGGCAATCATGTGCATGGGCACATGTCCCGGCCCCTCAATCATCACCTGAACATGTTTATCCCAGGCTCTTTTGGTTAACTCTCCAAGTGCCTTCAGTTCTCCAAACTGAGCTTTGTCGTTGGCATCGAACTGAGAACCGGGACGCAGTCCGTCACCCAGAGAAACACCTACATCGTAGGCTGCCAAAATATCACAAATATCATCGAAATGGGTGTAAAGGAAATTCTCCTTTTTATGAACCGAGCACCAGTTAGCCATTATTGATCCACCACGGGAAACAATCCCTGTCATTCTGTTTACGGTATGTGGAATATGTTCCCGCAACAAACCGGCGTGAATGGTGAAATAATCCACCCCCTGTTCAGCCTGCTCGATGAGTGTGTCACGATAGATATCCCACGTTAAATCTTCAGCCTTCCCTCCTACTTTCTCCAGCGCCTGGTAAAGAGGGACGCTACCAATGGGTACAGGAGAGTTGCGCAGAATCCACTCCCGGGTCTCGTGAATGTTTGCTCCGGTGCTTAAGTCCATCACTGTATCAGCACCCCAGCGAATAGCATGAATGGATTTACTTACCTCCGAAGCAATATCTGAAGTCACCGGGCTGTTTCCAATATTGGCATTGATTTTCACAAGAAACTTGCGACCAATTATCATCGGTTCACATTCGGGATGGTTGATATTGGCCGGTATGATGGCGCGTCCTGCAGCTAATTCATCGCGCACCATTTCCGGGGTAACAGGTTTAAACTGTCCGTTCATCTTCTCTTCCAACCGCTGGTTCTCCCTGATGGCCACATATTCCATTTCAGGCGTAATGATGCCTTGCCTGGCATACCACATTTGTGTAACCGGCTTATCTTTGGCTTTCCGCGGGTTGCGGTTGACATGACTAAAACGAAGGTGCGACAAGGAATCATCGGCCAGACGAGCACGCCCATACTCTGAGCTTAACTCTTTCAGTTTTTCTGTGTCGTTTCGGGATTCAATCCACTTTTCCCTGATGGGATTTACGCCATTGGTCAAATCTACTGATTCTTTTTCATCGCCAAATTGTCCGGAAGTATCGTACACCGTTAAGGTATCGGGATTGGTTACAGGACAATTGCCTGTTGATAAAACAATTTCGCGCATTCCTACACGTATGGGAAATAGTTTCCCCTCAACATAGGTTTTTCGTGAACCTCGAAGCGGTTCACCTTTGATGGAGTTTTGCATATTATTGTGGGTTGTTTACTGGTTTATAAGTTCAGAAATAGTAATCCTCAACCTCCGCGGGTAGCGCCAATGAGCATCACCTCATCGTTTTCTTTTAACAAATGAGCTTCCCATTGGTCTCGGGGAATAATTTTGCTGCCCACCGCAACAGCAAGGCCGTTGAGGGGAACTCCCATATCCGACAATAAATCCAAAAGGTAAGTTTTACTGAATTCTGTCTCTTTTCCGTTTACTGTTATTCTCATAATTGAACACTTTATTTGGCAAATCAAATTTTCCAAAGCCTATTACGCATAGTCAATAAAAACCATCAGACAAAAACCGCCTCGTAACCAAACCATTAAAAAGGCCTGCATGGGATTAAAGAAATCAGCAAACCGCAACAAATTAGTCACAAGTCAAAACCGGAATCAATCATCCCGACTTACGTAAATAAAATAAAACAACAGAATTCAACAGGTGAAACGAGCCATGGTAAACTCTTCGATACACAGGAATATGATTTTCTGGGGAGTTCTATGTGGCTATTTAAAAACAAATAATAAACACATGAAAATAAATACACTAAGACTCCCTTCGACGGTATTAACCGTATCAGGTTCAAGGGTATGATCTCAGCCGCTTATTGGCACCCCTGTCATTCTTGTTGATGATGCAAATATATATTTTTTGAAGAGATAAACAATAGCCGCATTGCTGTTTAAGGAAAAAAAGAAGGATGCTCATAAGAGAAAAATTAACATGATTTATGCGGTTTTTGTTATTAAGTGCAAATATGTCAATCTTTTAACCACGCAGGTGGTTAAAAGAAAATGAAAAATACCCACATATATTTAAAACGATTCTATTCCAACATCTGAACAAACAACAGTTATAAGATAGGTTTAAAAACTTATTAAATCCTTTTATAAGTGTTTTTACTTATATTTATATTTCATAGGTTTATTTGCTGATATTAATACATTATTTCTAATTTGCCAGATTAGGATTGTCCTTTGAGTTATTTCGCAAAATGACCATGCTTTAAAAAAGGAAGGTTTGTATAGCTCCAACGAGGCGACATCATCAGCATAGGGCAACGTAATATGAAAAAGTATATAAAGCGAATTTATGGGCAAAAACATCATTACCCAAATGAATAATATCGAATGTGTTAAAGTAAAATTGTAAGCGTTTTCATTCCCATTATAGAAGCTAAAGCAAAAAAACACACAACAACCATAAATATTGCCAGTTAAATCACTAAATTTGAACAACCTATACCATATTAACATGAGAGCTACCATTTCCGGAGATATAATAGCTTCTACATCATTAACAGACAAAGGCAGAGAAACACTTGCAAAAGGGTTCAGGCGGCTTATTAGAGTTCTGAAAAAAGAACATGGCGTTTATGCACGTGTTATCAAGGGAGACTATATTGAATGCTACCTTGAAAATCCTGAAGAGGCTTTAAGAATAGTGCTGATTATAAAAACCTTCATAAAATCGCTTTCAATAAACACGCGTTCGGGAGTAATTGGAGTCCGCCACTTTAAAATACATGGAATACGCCTTGCAATGGGCTTGGGGAGCATAACCAGATTTGACGCGCGAAGGGGAATTATTGATGGAGAAGCCATTTACATGTCGGGCAGGCTTATCAACCTAAACACCAAAGTTTATAAAGAGCGAAAAATTATAAAATCGACCCTTTTTATTGACTCTTCGCAGAAACAGATAACAGAAGAGAGTGAACCCCTACTGGCGCTGCTTGATGTTATCATTGCGCGTTGCACAGCCCGACAATGCGAAGTCCTCTACCACAGGCTATCCGGAAAAAGCGAAGCTGAAGTAGCAAAAATCTTAAAAGTATCGCAACCAACCATCAATCAACACTCTACAGCTGCCGGCTGGAATGCCATTGAGAAAACCGTAAATCGGTTTTCGACCATCATTAAAAACCTTAAATCATGAGCTTTTACCAACTCCTAACCCTCCAACTGATGGCTCATTTATTGGCCGATTTCTTCTTCCAAACCGATAAGTGGGTTGAAAGCAGAAATAATTCGGGCATAAAAAGCCGGTACTTTTCAGCTCATCTGTTGATTGTATTTATTACTTCTTGGCTGCTTTCGTTTCAGTGGAAATTTATTTTTGCATCGGCAATAATAACTCTGTTGCACGCTGCTATTGATTATCTTAAAATCAAATTTTCCGGTGTAAAAAAGCTTAAACGATACATTTTCTTTATTGACCAGTTTATTCACGTAGGCATCATTATGTATGTTACCTTCATCTATGGTTCCTACTTCGACCTAAACCCCTGGTTCTTGCTTCCGCTAACTGATACAGAAATCATTATCATAGCAGCCTTCCTCTTTTGCTTAAAACCATCAAACATATTAATTAGAGAGATTCTTCATCTTTATAAGGTGTCTGCCCCCATCAATGAAAATGAGCCGGGAGAACTACCCAACGCCGGAAAACTAATTGGCAACCTGGAACGACTTCTCACCCTTACATTCATTCTTACCGGACGATACGAGGCTGTGGGGTTTTTAATTGCCGCCAAATCAATTCTAAGGTTTGGAGAGAAAGATGCAGTTAAATCGGAATATGTACTCACCGGCACCCTCCTGAGTTTTGGAATTGCCATAATTATTGGGATATTTGTGCTCCAATTTTTATAAAACAAAAGCATGTACGGCATTTTCATTATATTTCTTTTTTATGCCATAGGCATACTAATCAGCAAATTATTTGGAGAGATTATACCCGGAAGCGTTATTGGAATGGTGTTGCTTTTTGTGGCATTAATGACCAGAATTGTAAACACTGAAAAAGTAAAGCCCGTTGCCTGTTTTATTACACGTCACATGGCACTCTTCTTTGTTCCGGTAGGTGCCGGACTGATGGTTACAGCCCACTACTTTAAAGGAGCCACCCTGGCAATTGTGACTGCATCGGCCGTAAGCACTGTTTTAGTTATGATTACTGTAGGATTAATCCAGCAATTCATGGAGAAAAAAAATGATTAATACACTATTCACCATACAGCCGTTCACTCTTGCATTTGTAATAGGAACCTACCTGGCTGCACTCTGGCTTTATCGTAGGACAAAACTGAACTTGCTGCATCCGGTGTTTACCAGCATTTTGGTTGTAATTGGAGCTCTTTTGTTGTTGGATGTAGAATATGCTGCGTTTGAACAGGGGAGTTTCCTGATTGATTTTATGCTGGGACCATCAGTGGTTGCGCTGGGCTTTGGTCTTTATGAACAGGTGCATCTTATCCGAAAAAACTTATTATCAATATTAACAGCAATAACCATAGGAAGTATTGTGGGCATTGTCTCAGTTGTATTTATAGCAAGATGGATGGGAGCCGATGAAACCGTGGTGGCTTCACTTGAACCAAAATCAGTAACAACCCCCATCGCCATTGGCATTTCAGCCAGGTTTGGTGGTTTGCCTCCTTTAACTGCAGTAGTTGTGGTGGTAACAGGAGTTTTTGGTGCTGTGGTTGGGCCGTTTGTTATGGATAAAACAGGAATTACAAGTAAAATTGCCCGGGGATTGGCAATGGGAAGCAGTTCGCATGGTGCCGGCACCGCTCGTGCCATTGAAATGGGAGCTGTACAAGGTGCCATTAGTGGATTAAGCATTGGGTTAATGGGGGTAGCAACCGCCATTATGGTTCCATTGCTGCGGTTAATCATTAAATAAAGAGATGATACCATCAGCCATATTCTTCATATTTACTCCATTTTTAATATTGGTGGCATGCCAACGCTACCGATTTTTAAATAAAATCGGTGCCATTGTGCTGGCATACATAATTGGAGCATTGGCAGGAAACAGCAGCCTTTTCCCGGAAAACATCCACAAATTACAGGATTTAATGACCATGATAACCATCCCACTGGCTATACCCTTGATGTTATTTTCAACCAATTTAAAACAACTAAGCCGGATGGCAAAGCCGGCTTTAATAAGCCTGGGGATAGGCATCGTGAGTGTTACCATTATGATTGTTACCGGGCATTGGATATTTCGAGACTATATTGCGGAACCACATAAAATCAGTGGCTTAATGGTAGGGGTTTTTACCGGAGGTACACCTAACCTGGCATCCTTAAAACTTATTTTGGATGCCGATGACACGATGTACCTTATTACACATTCGGCAGACATGATTATTGGTGTGTTTTATTTGCTGTTTTTAGTAACAGTGGGCAAAAAGGTTTTCTCATATTTACTTGGCGTAAAATACGCCCCATTGGCAGATATAAATATAAGAGAAGAGTATTTAGAGTCGGCACCATATAAAGGAATTTTTAAGCGCACAATTCTTGTGCGCTTAATTCAACTAATATTTCTGGCTATCGCATTGGTAGGGCTTTCTATTTTAATTGCCCTGCTATTTAATGAAAATGCAAGAATGGCTGTGGTAATGCTTTCTTTAACCACTTTATCACTGATGGCGGCCACATTGCCAAGGGTAAACAAAACTCCCAAAACATTTGAATCCGGAATGTATTTTGTGCTAATATTCAGCGTGGTTGTAGCTTCAATGGGCGACATCAACAACCTGGTTATTTCTGCTCTTCCGGTGGTTTATTATGCTGCATGGACTGTAGCGGGGTCACTCATTTTACAGGTCATATTCTCCCGGCTATTCCGTCTGGATGCGGACACCTTAATAATTACCTCTACTGCACTGATTTGCAGTCCGCCATTTGTACCAATGGTGGCAGGTGCTCTACACAATCGAAAAATAGTAGTTCCCGGGTTGTCAATTGGGATTATTGGTTATGCTTTGGGCAATTATTTGGGATATATTATTTCGATGGTTTTAAGGTAATTCACTCTTTATTATAATTTATCCAATGCGCTTACAATTTCTTCCGAAACAGCCAACTTCCCATTTATAATACTTGTGGTAGTTACAATGCCTTTCAGGCATAGTTTTTCATCAGGCAGTCTGTAAATATCCTGATAAAAAATATACTTTACTCCACTGTGTTCTACCCTCAGGCGGACTACAAATTTGTCACCACTTCTGAGGGGAGTCTTATAAGCCAAGTCAACGCGAGCAACAACAGCTAAAATATCCCGTCGTGCCAGATCTGCAAAATCAAGTCCTATGCTTAGCAAAAATTCGTGACGTGTATGTTCCAGGTAATTTTGATAAACACTGTTATTTACAATTCCCTGCAGGTCGCACTCATAGTCGCGCACTTTAAATTCCAATTCGTATTGATACTTTTGAGGCATAGAAATTAGTTTTACTTACAAAAAAATAAGAGACTGTTTAAATTTGTATCGAATAAATTAAATAGATTTTTAGATGCTGTCCCGAGACATTCGGGATAAAGATCTATTATCTATAAAAATCTTTAAGACACACTTCGGCTCTATCGTGTTTAAGAACTGATTACAAGGCAAATTTAAAATATTTAAGGGAACGGATGAAACTCCTCCATTGCAACACTAATTATACCTGCAAAACTGATATTTAGGATAAAAGGAGCCAACACAATAAAGACAAAAGCTAGCAAGAACAAGCAAACTGCCAAGTAATCAACTACATTCCATTTACATGTCCATGAAGTAGAAACTTTAGTATTCTCATCTGGATTACTGTTAATGACGTTCGCATCATTTCCATTTTCATTAGAGTCTTTCTTTGTTGATTTACTTTGATAGATAGCTTTTGCTGCATTCCCTGCATCATCTAGGGATAGTAAAATTCCTCGGATGGCTCTGTTCCAAGTTGCAAAACGTGCTGAAATCTCAGCGCCTTTAGCTGCCACAGAACCGGTGCGTGATGCAGATTGAACACCGACTCTTGCCAATGCTCCAACACCGGCAATTCCAAAAATGAAATCAAGATAAATTGCCAACCATAATGCAAAAATAACCAAAGCAAAATCAAGTTTTGTTTCCCATAAACTTTCCAGGAATATTTGGTTACGTTTTTTATAAATTTGATTTTGCCTGATCAACTCAAACATAAAATGAATAAGCACGGCGAATAAAAGCCAAAATAAGCTAATGGTAATGCTTAGCACCAGTGATAACCCAATGTATAATACTATAAATAAACGTTTACTGTCGTGCTGAGACACCCAATTAATAAGACTTTGCATTATTCAGATAACATATGGTTTTCAGAAGTCAAAAATAGTATTTTATATAAACCTAATAAACAGGTCGAATCTATTATAAAAGAAATCCCTTCTTTTGGTAATAAAAATTACCATAAAGAAGGGAGTTCAAAACGAAAACCTAAAATAAATCAGTATGGGTTAATGATCTCATCATTAACCCTGAAAAAATCAAAATCAACATAGCCTCCTGCAGTTTCTGTGGCATAATTAAACAGGCCAAACCGATAACCCATAAAATGATGTATTAAAGTATAAACCATTTGGAGCGGTTTTCCAATTCGAATCCACTCATTGCCATCAAGACTATAATAAAAGTAAGCGAGATCAACCATGTCATTAAAATCGCAATCAATTCGCAAATAAATATGATTCTGGTTAAGAAGAACCCTTTCCAGCTCCTGAGGATTATTGTTTTCTGCAAGTTCAAGAACCAAATAATATTCATCATTCTCTTTGCGTACCCCCACAAACCCATAATCTCTTTGTAAAGCAATAAGTCCAGCGCAATCGCCATTATTCATATTTCCTATATCAATCCTTGTTTGAGCAGAACTTTGCGGGCCAAAAGTACGTTGAGTAAGTGTATTACGTGCCTGAAGCACGTTAGCGTCGACACGTCCGGTAGTTAATCTCAAATATCCGGGCCGATCACTTAATGACCAAAAGCGATGATCGGGGTTATGATTCCATTGCCACACAAGAGGAAGTTTCTCATCACCAGGCTCTCTGTTAAATTCATCAGAGGCAACAATACCAGAAATTCCGCCATCACCGGCAGGAATATCCAGGGTATCAGGAACTTTTCCGGCAATGCCTAAAACAGGCCAACCGTCAACCCAATCTACAGGCATCAAGTAGGGAATTCTTCCAACAGCACCATAGTCGCGAAACATATACGCATACCAATCTCCTTCCGGAGTATCAATTAGACTACCCTGAGCAATCCCCCGGTCTTTTAAAACCACACGGCCTTCATAAGGACCAGCAATATTATCCGCTCTATGCACAAGAACCGTCCTTATGTCGTTTACAGGCCAGACAATGTTAAAGAGATAATACATCCCTTCATGTTTTAACAATTGGGAGCCTTCAGCGCATAAACCAATGTGTTCCCCTGCAATACGACTGGCATCCTCTATTACAACTATTTCTGAGCCGGGAATAACACCAGATAAATCGGGTTCCAACTCAACTAGACGCAATTCGCCACAAGCGTAAATCATATAAATACGTCCATCATCATCAAAAAACAAAGTATGATCATGTAAATCAGGTTCAAAAGATATCTCATTCCATTCCCCATTTTCAATATCAGTTGTTGTATAGATATGTGTTTTGCCTGAAGTGGCTGCAAAAGTTGAAACATAATATACGCCATCGTGAAACCTCATGCTGCTGGCCCAGGATCCAAAGCCATAGCTTTCCTGTCCATTTTCAAGGCGCATCATTTCATTGTCAATTAAAACGTCGTAAGCATAACTAACCAGTTCCCAATTTACCAAATCGTTAGAACGCATAATAGGCAATCCGGGACTCATGTGCATGGTTGTACTACTCATATAATAAGTATCTCCAACCCTAACAATAGCGATGTCAGGAACATCGGCAAAGATTATTGGGTTTGTTGCCATTGGTGTTTCCTTTTGTGTGCTACAGGAAACGGCCAAAATTAAAATCAGAAAAGTGGCCGTAAAAAGATTTTTTTTCATTGGAATTATTTTAAGTAAATCATTGACTTAACGAAAGTATGGTGCAAATATCATTTTAAGACATAACCATTAATAGATAAGGGAAATTGATTATATAACGGAAAAATCAAAAGGATCTCGATGTAATAAAATTCCCATATTGAATTAAGAATGGGGTCAAACCCGCTTAAACTGGATTTGTGCCCCATTATATTAGAAACAATGGTAAGAGAATTAATTAGTCACCAATTTCTTGTGCAAAATCTGGAAATCCATCGTCATTCCAACGGAAGGTTCTAACACGTGTATCTCTGTTTGGATCGTCAAGGGCAAATCCGTCAATCTCCTTATATTCTCTGGCATGATATACCAAAACTGGCGTTTTGCCATCTTCTGCCACTGTAAAGCTATTGTGTCCGGGACCAAACCGGTTAAACTTCTCATTGGTATAGAATACCGGCTCCGGAAGTTTGTGCCATGAGTTTGGATCCATCAAATCAGAGTCTTTGTAAGCCCATAATAAGCCAATAGCATAAGTGTGGTCTGTGGCACTGGCAGAGAATGTCATAAAAATCCGATTACCATGTTTAATAACAGCGGCTCCTTCATTAACGGCGTATGTGTGCATTTCCCATTCATATTCAGGCTCAGAGATAACCACTTCCGGACCAATTAATGTAACACCATCTTTCATTTTTGACATGATCAGTCCTGAATTGTTATCTGGCCGGGTTTTTTCAGCCCACACATAATAATAATTACCTTTATGCTCAAACACAGTTGCATCAAGGGCAAAATCGTCTCTTTCCGTTCTAATTTGCCCTTCCTCAACCCACTCTCCTGTAGTTGGATCATCAGAGTCGTTTGATAATGCCCACATGCGAATTTTCCATATATTTTCTGCGCGAGCTGCGGCAAAATATATATACCATTTCCCATCTACCCTGTGCAATTCTGGAGCCCAAATATGGTGGCTCATCGGACCACTGTCATGCTTTCTCCACACAACAACAGGCTCTGCTTCTGCCAAGCCATTGATTGTATTCGATTTTCTGATTTCAATTCGATCATATTCAGGAACAGTAGCAATAAAATAATAGATACCACAATCTGTTCTATGAATCCAAGGATCTGCTCTTTGACGAATTAAAGGGTTGTCATAATTAAATTCCTGCGAGTTCGCAATTTCTACCAATGCACCTGCCACCAATAGTGACAATACGACTAAAGATCTGATCATTTTTTTCATTTGTATAAAATTTGTTTTTAAGTAATCACAGGGAACTCGCCATCATAGTCATTCTTACTTCGACAGGGCTCAGTACTTTGCCTGTGTGAGAAGGTTTTCTCATGGCTCGTTTCATCTGTTTATAATTTGTTTTTTTAAGTAACTCCCGAGTACTCGGGAGTACTCGTCAATCTAGTCATTGCTTACTTCGACTGGCCTCAGCACATCGCCTGTGTGAAAATCTTTGACTTCGTCGATCTGGCGATTCTCATGGCTCGTTTCATGTAATTAATACATAATCGGTTTAAACTGTCACCAAAACAAAATTAAGAAGGTTATGTCCCTGAAAGGTGGACTTAATGGTAATTCTTTCGTAAGCAGCGTTACAATAGCCAATCATAACCCCTATACATGAGAAAAAATTGCTTATTGTTGACAATATTCATCGAGATCAATTTGGACAATCCAATTATATAAACCTGAATAGCAAGCTCTTGTATTGACCAAAACAAAAAAACCACTAATGTAAAGCTACATTAGTGGTTTAATTTATAAATGGAAGCTTCCAGAAAACTTCTTTATTAGCTCACAAAATCAATTTATAAAGATTTTGTAGAATTTGAGGAGGATTTAACACGAAATAAAAACAATATTGCACCCATCATACTCATAAATGCAGCAATGTATATTGCTGTATTAAACGAACCTGTTATGTCATACAAAACGCCACCGGTTACAGGACCAACAATTCCGGCAACAGCGTATCCAAGCAAAACATATGGATAAACTATGCCTAAATTCGCTATACCATATAAGTGTGAAGTTTCTTTGGCAAACAGAACAAAATTTGCTCCAAACCCAAATCCAATCATGGCAGACAGAACAATATAGCTTAACTCGGTAAGATTTAGAAAACCAAGTAAGAAGATCGATACCGCCTGAAGGGTTAATGCTGAAAAAATAACTATTTCTGTATTTAGATAATCACTGACCATGCCCCATGAAAGCCGGCCTAGAAAATTTGCTACAGCAAATACTGACACCCCCACAACCAACACATGGCTATCTATATAATAAACCTCCCCAATTGGAGACAAACTACCAATAACAAGCAGTCCAGCAAAGGTTCCAAAGAAAATACCAAACAAAAGTTTTACAAAACTTTTGCTTTTAAAGAAATAACGCACATCAACTCGATGGCCTGACACAGCTGAAGACGGAGCCTTTAAAAAAAACGACAGAAGAAAAATCACCAAGCCATAACCCAAACCAACCTTTGTAAATATATGCAATACATCCCTTCCCTGATCAAGCAGAGTCTCAGCAAGAAATGAGAGGACAACAGCCGCAAGGCCAAATCCTGCAGCTGCGATGCCTGTTATTAAACCCTTTTTTTTGGGGAACCATTTTACAGGTGTTGTTAAAGAGACCAAATAGCCAAATCCCGTGCCCACTCCGGAGAGAATACCTATACCGAATAGAACCATCCAAAAATTTCCGTTTGAAAATCCTGCCATAAGGTAACCCGTTGTAAACAATGCGGCTGAAATCATTCCCATTGTAACAGGTTTGAGTTTCTTTTCTAAAATGCCGGCAAGAAGCATTGTGGTAGGAAAGACAGCAATGATTGACCCAAAGATCAACTGCGTTTGAAATGAAGAGAAATTATACTCAGTCATTAATCCGGGAACAAATACACTCCAGGCGTACACACCACCCAGACAAAGCATAATAAAAAACGCTGATAATACTGTTAAGAATTTCTGCATTATTAAAAGGGTTTACTTCAGGACATGTCAATAAGGATACTCATGTCTGTATCGATCAACGATCCTGGAAATTGATTTAGTATTATGGTTAACAATTAATCATCCTGTATTTTTCACCCCACCTGAAATGGCGGTGGTTATGATAAGCAGCTTATCCAATAACACTGCTGCTTTTTCCGGGTTCTCGTCTTTAACCAATCGCCATTGTCTGAGAAAATCAATTTGCATTTGGTGAAGGGTTTGCAATGAATCCTTTCGACGATTTATATTCTCAAGCAGGCTGATTCTTCGGTTCTCTGTCTGGTCTCCGAGCAGTGCAGCCACCTGTTTTATGCTTTTCTGATGTTCAGACAGAATATTGGTCATAAAATCGTTGCGGATTTTATCATCATCAACCAGAGAAGCATATGCCTCCATTAACTTTTTATCGGCATTCAAAAGGTTGGTTTCAATATGGATCAAAGTGTATCTGAGGAATGGCCATTTATGGGCAAACACTTTCAACTGGTCGTACAATTGAGGATGATCGTTCTTCATAACTTCAAGACCATAACCAACCCCATACCAGGCAGTGAGATTAAATCTGGATTGTTTCCAGCTAAACACCCATGGAATGGCTCGCAGATCATTTAATGTGCGTTGTCCGGTTCTCCGGGAGGGACGCGACCCTATTTTGCTTTGCTCAACTACATCAATGGGCGTACATTGACTATAGAACTTAATGAAATCGGGATGTCTGATCAATTCCTGATACCGCTCCAAAGAAAGGCGGGCTAAAAGATCCAGTGCCTCATCGGGAAATTCTACCACAGAAGGCGCATGCAAACAATATCCCGTTTGCAGTGCTGCCCCCGAGAGCAGCATCTCAAGGTTATAATTGGCATTAACCAGGTTGGCAAACTGTTGCGCAATGGCCTCTCCCTGAACAGTTAGTTTTATTTCTCCGGAAAAAGAACCCTCAGGCATGCTGTCGAGGAAACGATGATACTTCCCTCCTCCACGACTGATGGTCCCTCCTATACCATGGAAAAATCTTAGTTCGGCATGATGTTTTTTTGCAACATTGGTTAAGTCCCGTTCGGCTTTATATATATTCCAACGGCTGGCAACAATACCTCCATCCTTGTTGCTGTCGCTGTATCCAAGCATAACTTCCTGAACAGACCTCTGAGATCCTTTAACAGATTTCACCACCGGATGTGAAAGATATCCATCCAAAACAATATGCGATTGGTTTAGATCCTCAATGGTTTCAAATAGAGGAACAACCTGAAGGAGTTTTGGATCAAGGCCAACTTCGCGCATAAAGAGATATACAATCAGCAAATCGCTTAACCCGCGAGTCATACTCACTATAATGGAGCCGATGCCATCGGCTCCGTATCTGTCAACATGCTCCTTTATCACCCTGTAACAGGCCAACACCTGATCAGCTTCAGTACCGACCGATATTCCGGATACGACAAAAGGTCTGTTGCTTTTTAATTCATTTGTAAGAAATTCAATTTTCTGCTCCTCACTCCAAGTGGTGTAGTTTCTTTCTTCGGTGGAAGCATAATTGAGCATTTGTTCCAGTGCCTTATCATGAAAGGCACTGTTTTGCCTGATATCCAGTTTGGCGAGATGAAACCCAAAGCATTTAACATGACGTTCCAGCGGAAACAGGAATGTGTCTATAATTTTATATGCACCAATGGCTGATAAACTTTCCCTGAGAAAAAGAAGATCATCCTGCAGCTGAAAAGAAGAGTCATAAACCATATCACCCGATTGTGCACGTTCCTTTCTGGTATTGATCAATTTAGCAAGCATCAATTCCACTAATTGCCTCCACGGTTCATGTTGGTTTCTTGATACAGCTTTATACCCGGCTTTACGAAGGCTCAGCGACATCTCTTCAATTCGTTCGTACAGTTTCTCAGGAACCTGATTGCGGGTATCTGAAAAACTCATTTGGGAAGCCAAAGCTTCCAACTGACCTTCGAGCAAACTAAAAGCCGCTTTACGATGCTCCATTAAAGTGTCGCGTGTAACTTCCGCTGTAACGTAAGGATGGCCATCACGATCGCCACCCACCCAACTTCCGAAGGAGAGCAAGGGATAATGCTCAGGACGACTTAACTTCTTTGGATCAAAGCCATAAGCCTTCCATGTATATCTTAGTCTTTCGTCGCTCAATTTCAAGGCCTCTGGAAACACTCTTGTAAAGTAGTGCAATACACTGCTGCGTTCCGAGGGAACATCGGGCTTTTCACGATAAACCTCCCCACTTCTCCACCATCGTTCAATTAATGCCCGAATGGTGGCATTGATCACTTTCCGCTCGGTTTCGGACCAAACAGCATTCTCTTTTTTGACAAGTTGAAGATATATCTCGCGGTGCAGTTTGAGGATGGTTGTACGCTTTGCTTCAGTAGGGTGTGCTGTTAAAACCGGCATGATGTGAATTCTGGAAAGCAACTCCCTGATCTGATCCTCGTTTAAACCCTGCTTTTTCCACTTATTGAATGTCTCGGACCAGGAACCTCTAATACTGGATGCTCCCAATCTGTTCTCAATCTTTCGTCGAAACTGTGCGGCAGCATTCTCCTCCACCAAATTCATCAACTGAAAAAGAATACTCAGAGCCTGCACCAGTTTCTCGTCAGAAACCTTATCATTAAGATTTACCTCCCCGCTTTTTTCATGGATGGAGTTAAGCAATTTAACCAGTGAATCTTCATTCAGATCCTTTAAAACCTCTCGCAAAAAAACAGATACAGAATTTAAATCTTTACTGATCTTCTGCAATCCATCGCTCTCAATCTGCTGTTTTATTTGCTTTATTTCGACATCTGATAACTCTTTTCTCATTTAGTTGATTGATTGGTACCCGGTTTCTAAACAATAATATCTGTGGTTAGTTCATACTTTTGTTGTATAAACAACAAATGCATTGGTACAATTTTCCGCAACAAAAATAAGAAAGTAGTTTTTATAATTGTCATTCTGAAATCTTAATTAAAGAAAAACTTCTTTAATTGTTAAAAATAACGGAAGTCTTCTCATCAGAAAACAAAATGGCTATCCGAACGGATAGCCATTTCTAATTTACATAATTAACACCTCATCATCTGTCACTTACAACAACCTTACTACTCTTCACATAACCATCCTTACATCTGGTCAATTGGATAAAGATTCCTGGAGGCAGTCTGTTAAAATCATTTCCTACTTTAACTCCATTCAGATTATAATATGTAATGGACTCAATATCGTCGTTTGCATATCTATTCTCGGGAATAAAAGTCGGTACATTTTGTATGGCATTCATTGGGCCTTCTGTAATATTTTCAACCCTTACATGATACAAATTAACTCCGCTGTTTGGAGAGAACAGATAAATAGTGGTTGCCCCGCCGAAATAGTTGTAAACCGATTTTTGAAGGTTAGCACCTGGAGCCGAAATAGTTTGCAACACATTGTTTGGAGAAGTGGCAATGTTAAGGATGCGATTAGAACTACTGCTGGCAGACTGACAAACAACGGTAATTCTTGAGTTTCCAGCTACATCGAATGCAAAAACACGCCCAACAGGCTGTTGTCCACTGAACTGCCCCGTACCGTTGAGTTTAACTCGTCGGGTGTAAGTGTAGATCTGGCCACCAATATCCTGACTTCTTGCAGACATGCCATCAACTTCAATGCCATTGTAGAGCACAGCTCCTGCAATAGTTTGCGATCCATTTACAGCAAAATTTGATGAATAGGCAGGCATTTCTGTAAAATACCAATCGTTTGCAATTTGCTGATTGTCAACCTCGACCCTAACGTGGTATAAATTCACCCCACTATCAGGAGAATAAAGAAAGATAGTGGTTGCACCACCAGTGTATTGATAAACCGACATGGCTAAATTGCTTCCGGGAGCTGGTACTGTATGTAGAACGTTATTTGATCCATCAGCAATTCTTAGAACACGGTTTTGGCTGCTGCTGGCAGATTGACAAACAATAGTTATGGTTGCATCTCCCGAAACATCGAAAGCAACAACCCTTCCAGTCGGTTGTTGACCACTAAACTGACCGGAACCGTTCAGTTTCACCCTTCGATTATAGGTATAACTAACCCCATCCATTGTCACACTGCGGGCGCTCATTCCATCCACATCAATACCATTGTAAAGCGTAGCCCCAGCAATAGTTTGCGATCCATTAACAGAAAAGTTTGATGCATATTGTGGCATGGCACTAAAATTCCAGTCGTACAAACCTGAGCCATTACCCGGCGAACTTCCGTCTCCCTGATCCACGGGGACAAAATGAGCTGTTGCATTAATGTCCGACTCGATGGTTAACACAATAGGATTACTGGTTCCGCTAAGATCTCCAGTCCAGTGGCTAAAAGCATATCCGCTATCCGGGATTGCGTTCAACTGTAATTCACTTCCACTCTCAAATTCACCATCTGAAGGCATAACTGCTCCATTTGAGGCATTGATGTTAAGAGAAAACATTTCAGGTTTCTTTGATTCAACTCTGACGTGATAAAGATTAACACCACTGTTTGGAGAGTAAAGAAAAATCGTTGTTGGAGCTCCTACATATTCATATACCGACATTGCCAGATTGCTTCCTGGAGCTGACACCGTTTGCAGAACATTATTTGATCCGTCTGCAATTCTCAAACTGCGATTCTGACTACTATTAGCTGATTGGCAAACGATGGTGATGGTTGCATCTCCGGGAACATCAAAAGCAAAAACCCGATCGGTGGGCTGCTGTCCATTGAATTGACCGGTGCCATTTAGCTTAACCCGACGATTATAAGTGTAAGTCACCCCGTTAATGGTGGCAGTTCTTTCTGCCATACCGTCAACTTCGATACCGTTATAGAGTGTTGCACCGGAAATTATTCTTGATCCGCTAACAGAAAAGTTTGAAGCATATTGCGGCATGGCACTAAAATTCCAGTCCTGAGACGAAGGAGTACCACCACTTGGTGGAGGTGGAGGAAGCGATACAACACCAAACTCATAAGCCCCTATATCAGGAGCCGTACCACTAAAAGACTCACCAATATCAACGCCTCCATTTATAAGAAAACTACCATCAACCAGTTTGAATAAAGCTGTTTCAGGCAATGAACCATCCGCTTGACGAGGTTGACGGGCGAGTGAGGTATTAACACTTTGAAACATGCTATTGGTTACCGTTCCTCTTTGCCAGCTGTTTCCCTGTAAAAGGGCGTTCGATGGCGTTTGAGCAATAACTCGAGAATTTGCGCTCAGATTATTTTGGAAAACAGTGCGACCGGAAGAAGGATTATTGGGAAAAACATAGTTTCGATCATTGTTATATGCAGTATTATGAATAAAAGTCATTGCACCGGTATTGTTGTTATGGTCAAAACCTTTTCCGGTATTATCAAATGCCATTGATCGTTTTACGATATGCGGCCCCGGTTGATGATCACCTCCCAACTTAAAACCATTCCCACCTCCATCAAACTCAGATCTTAATCTGTTCAGCTGGGTCTGGTTATTGCTAAAATAACTTTCAAATACTGATATATCTCCATTCCCAAATGCCCAACACTTCTCTACAATAATGGTATTCCGTGCTCTCCAAAAATCAAAACCGTCATCGGAATTACCCCACGAACGACAACCATAAAAATGGTTCCCAGGACCAATATCATACTTAGCGGCAAAGCCATCGGACATATTACCAACTCTCCCACGCCAATTGAAATTGTGATAACTATCGCAATTTTTAATCAAGTTATGGGAGGCCCTTGGTGCAGGATCCCGACTTTCAATATGAATTCCGGTAAGACGGTTTCTATAGGCCACACAGTTTTCCAATATATTATAACTACCCTCTATCCGAAAACCATTTCCTCCGGCACCATGAATATGTATTCCAATAATATGCCAGTAATTGGCCAACAATCGCAATCCATCGCGCCCCGACAACTCCTCCTGCGCCCAAAAATCAAGTATTGGCACTTCGTTTTCGTAAGCACGCAAAACTGTTCTGCGTGAAGCGTTACCACTTAAGTTGGTATTGATGGTTATTCTTGAGTTGTGGTAATACCTGCCTCCTCTCATTACAATCTCATCCCCAGGGCTTATCATAGATAGGGCTCTATTTAGAGTAGCAACCGGACTGCTAATCGTTCCGGAATTAGAGTCGTTCCCTGATGGGGAAACATATATCGTATTATTTGCCACAGACAGTGACACAAATAACACAGACAAAAAAGTAAATAAAATCTTCTTCATAAAAATGGATTATTGATTATTAACAAAAAATGCTGCAATTCGCAATCTGACAACTATATAATCTTATAAACAATTAACCGCTAAACAATATTCTCAGGCAAAATAGCTCTGGTGAATCTCGCTTAGCGGTTATTTTGTTCTATGATAATATTAACAGACTGATTATCTTCTCTCTTTTAAAACCTTTTTGGTTTTGAAAGAGCCATCTTCAAACTGTTTTACTTTGATATAAAATCCGGCAGGTAATGCATCAAAATTCTTACCCAGATTTACACCATTCAGATTGTAATAATTTACAGAAACTACTACTTTACTAAAAGGCTGTAATTCCTTCATGGTAGTTGAAGATCCATAATCAGGTTCTTCAACACGAACATGATATAAATTTATCCCACTGCTTTGTGAGTAGAGATAAATGGTTGTAGCATCGCCGGTGTAGTAATAAACATCCATCGCATGTGGGCTTCGCGGTGATGTGAAAGTTTCAAGAACCTGGTTGGCTCCATGTGCGATGCGAAGCACTCTATCTTCACTAGAACTGGCCGATTGGTGAACAACAGTAATCTTTACATCTCCCGATACCGGAAAGGCAAAAACTCTTGCGGTTGGATTGCCTCCACTGAAAGAACCTGCCCCTCCAAACTTAACCCTGCGATTGTAGGTATAGGTTACGCCGTCAATTTCAGAACTGCGATCAGCCATACCATCAACCTCAATGTTATTGTATAAGGTAACTCCGGCAATGATTTGTGAACCCGAAACTGAAAAATTTGATGCATATTCAGGCATAGCTGAGAAATTCCAGTCATAAAGGATCTTCCACCCTATTTGTCCATCTCCATTATCACCACCTCCCGGAATCTCAATGAATGTAGCAGTTACTGACTTATTGCTGTTCATGACCAAAGTCAAAGGATTGTCTGTTCCGGAAGCATCACCACTCCAGCCATCAAATTGCCATCCCGATGCTGGAGTTGCAGTAATTTGCACTTCGCTGTTCTTCGCAAAAGATCCGGAGGCAGGATTCACACTGCCCTGACCTTGAACTGAGGATGTCAAAGTATAAGACTCAGGCATAGGATCTCCCCATGACAGGACTCCCGCTCCTGCATAAGTCTGCACCATGTCGCGTACACTCAAAGCCGGATATAAAGTGTATGAATAATAATCCTCAGGTCCCCATTCTAATTCACTGGTAACAATTCGCGGATCGTGGTCATGATTGATTCTGTTAATCAAACTTCCCTGTCCTCTCTCCAGCACTTTACCCGTTGCATGATACCAATCGGTAAACCTGCCGGATTCCCATACATGATTGTTTTCTGAAACGATTTCAGCTTCAATTCCGGGTCCCATCACGTAATCACCAATCTCTTTAAAATAATTATTAAACAAGTGTGCACGACCATACCGCATGCGTGGATGACGTGATTGAGAATTATAAATATAATTGTGATGATAAGTAACTTTTAAGAAACCCCGGTCATGATGATGACTGTCATCATGTCCCAGCAACATGGTTTTATGGTTGGTGTTAATAATATTCCAGGAAATGGTTATAAAGCTAGATTCCCTTTTAACATCAACAATTCCATCGTTGTTTGGTCCGTTAAACGTATTATGATCAATCCATACATGACTTGCACCCCATTCAATATTTATAAAATCATCCGGAGAAGGCCCTTCAAATGTAAGATTACGAATGATGATGTTGCTTCGGGTAACCTCTCCTACACCATTGTTTCTGGTTCCACGGATATTAAATCCTCCTCCTTTAATGGTTGCTCCCTCCAAACCAAACAGGGTTTTATTTGGTGCAATACTGTGCATATTATCCGAAGGACTGTGGTGGTTTCCGGGACCTAAAGTAATGGTACCATCAATCAAAATGATATATGGATCCTGATGCTGCATATAATGAATCAGATCGGCCTCATTGTTAACAACAACCACATCGCCGCCTGCTCCACCGGTAGTTCCATGTCCAACAGAGGCAAAACCCTGCAAATTAAAATCAGGCACGATGGGCTCTGCATAAACTCTTAAAATTTGCCATTGCTGGGCTGCACTGCCATTGGGAGCAGCTCCAACCACATTATTTCCATCAACCGCTAAAACTACATTACTGGATGCAGCATTGACCAGACGGAAATATGTTCCCTCAATGTGTTCAATTTTCCAGCGGTGGTGGTTGCTGCTCCCCCTGCGCTCCTGCCTCACATTGCCATCGCGATTGCGCACCACTTTATCACTGTGGCCATTCGCCAGGTTGAAAACATCCCCGCCCATATCATCCATTCTCCAAACCTGGTGCATGGAATAATCGGCATCTGCAACAATGATGTTTATATCGTTCATAATACTGCGTCCTTCAACATCCATTGCCTGACCTGTTTCGCGGTTAACAAGCATATAAAAGGAGCGTTCGTCAAAATCAACAGAAGTAGCGGCTTCTGTTAGTAAATTGCCTGTGACCTGTTGTGCATGAACAACTGGAATTAACATAAATAAAATCAATAACAAACTGACTTTAGTAAAAAATAGGATTCGCTTCATTTTTATAGATTTTCATTTTGGTTATTATAACGCCAATTAAGGCAGGTACAAGAATTAATTGCAATAAAAACGCATGGGTTGAAATTTCTACGCAATCACACAAAAGATCAGCTCTTCTGCAATAAATGATTACAAAAATCAGGGCATACCCAAATCGTTCAATAGTGGTAAGTTTCAGAGGAGGGTCACTTGAATAAAAGTGACCGGACAAAACTACCTTTTAAATACCTTTCATAGTAGTGTTAAATTATCCAAATTAATAAGACAAATTAATAACATCCCTTAACATTTGGCTCTATACAAATAAACACAAGAAGCGCTCCATTCACTCAAACTCCTCTATTACAATAAATAACAATAATCAGTAATTAATTATTGAGAATTTAAACCAATTGGTTTAAAGAAACACCGAAATTACTACTCATAAAAATACCCCCCGGACATTGTCCGGGGGGTTGCAAAACATTTTAATTAACTTCCTTCCTCGTAAAAAAGGGAAAATGAGTTAAATAATATTTCCTTCTATCTCCTTAAAATAACGGTAGGTGCCTACTTTTAATTCAGTTGTAGCGTCTTCATCGCATACAATGATTCCTTTAGGATGCAGTTGCAATGCAGAAATGGTCCACATTTGATTTACAGAACCCTCCACGCCCTTTTTAAGTGAGCGGGCTTTGTTGTGACCACAAGCTATAATAATTACTTCCCGGGCACTCATAATGGTTGACACACCAACGGTTATAGCTGTTTTTGGCACATCAGAAGGGTTGTTATTGAAAAACCGCGCATTATTCAAAATTGTATCGTTGGTTAGAGTTTTTATCCGCGTCTTAGATTGCAATGATGATCCGGGTTCATTAAATGCGATGTGTCCGTCCTCTCCTACGCCACCAAGAAAAAGATCAATACCTCCATATTGAAGGATTTTTTCTTCGTATTGAATACACTCCCGATTTATGTCGCAAGAATTCCCGTCAGGGATGTGACAATTTTCGGGCAGGATATCAACATGGTTGAAAAAATTTTCCTCCATAAACGTGCGGTAGCTCTGAGCATGCCCCTTCTCCAAACCAATGTACTCATCCATATTAAAGGTCACAACATTTTGAAAGGAGACTTTTTTATTCTCATACAATCGGATCAGCTCCCGATACACACCAAGCGGTGAAGAACCGGTTGGTAGCCCCAAAACAAAGGGCTTGTCACCATTGTGTAGATTGATTTTTTGAACAATATATTTGGCAATCCATTCAGAGACGGTGCCATAATCGGGTTTGATAATTAATCGCATTTCGTATTATAATAGATCGTTAGATTATTAGATTTTTAGACAATAGATGCAAGCAAACTTTTTATTATCAACTGGTTAAATGAGACATCCATAAACTCTCATATGTTTATTAATCAAGCAAATAAAAAAGATTAATAAACTGCAATAATAATTGGAGGTTTACTTGCCAGTTCAACTAACTGATATACTGGGTATATTTGTAGCTGCAGTGATTTTCAGAATAAATAGAATCAACTACTTGTTTACTTCGTAAACAAATAGTTATCTGGATTAAAATGTTTCTTATCTACAGGGTTTCTCATATAATGTATTACTTGCGCACCTGTTACAAACCATACATCATCAAACTGAAGAGCATAGTCGATAAACTCCTCAATAACAGCACGCCGATCAACAGCCTTTGAGATGTTCTGGAATCCTAACCCATTAAAGTCATCGGCATAGTATTGAGAGTGCATACCAATGGTCATTGGAGCCCTGTTCCCTTCCAAGTTTAGTTTTAAAGTATGTTTCAGAACTGCCAGGGACTGATCCTTATTTAAAAGCCAACCGCTTCGCGGTGCAGACCACATGTTGTAATCCAGCCCGGTGATAAGTCCGTTATGGGTTCTTCCCGCAACTGAATCCATGAATGCAAAGAGAGAATCAGGAGCCTGAAATGAATAACAAGGCAATTGCCAAAGTCCCGGGTGTCGTCCCACGGATGTGCCATGATTCTCTGTCCACCACGAACCAATTGTTCCGGAAGCACCATGATCCATGGTAAATGGCCATATATAGCGACCCGGCCCGTGGCGCGACTCGGTAATGGAGCAGTCATACCAAAAACTTTTGTTGTTTATCACATAGAAGACCGAATCGCTCCAGGCCAGGTATGGCGTACGAAAACCGACAATATGCTTGGGATTCATTCCAACCAGGTGAACAAGATCATGAGAAAAATCATTCACTATGCGGCAAATGGAATCCCGCGTGATTCTGATTTGGCCTTCCCCTGTTTGTCCGTAAACACAAAAAGCATGGTTTGAGGTGTGATTTCCCAATTCATGACCAAGGTTGTAAGCCCTTTTGTGAACTTCAACCAGTTTACGGTTTTCAGGAAGATGCCAATCCGAAGAAGAGCGGGAGTTTGAATAAAATGACATCCTTAAAGAGGTTCCATCTTTATGGCTTCTGGAAGCCATAAAGTCAAGGATCCAGTTCATTCCATCAACACTTGTATTGTCATCAGATCCCAGCACAATCATTTGGGGAACATCCCCATCCGGAAACCCTCCCGGGTTGACGGGTGACTCAGTTCTGAAATCTTCACCCCTCTTGTCACCGCAAGATATCACTGATAAAACAGTGATGACCATTAATAATAAATATTGATTCATATAGTAAATCGCCTAACTGATTTGCAAATCATCAAATGCTGCTTCCATCATTAAAAAGCAAGCCTGCCCCTCTGTAGATGTACCAGGTTCTGAGTAAGAAGGTGGTCCCAGAATTCCCCGAACAAAACCAAACTCATCAACTTTACTGTAAACAGCATCTCTCATTTTCAGGCCGGTTTCAAGATAATCTTTATGTAGCCAGCCCTGTTTAATACCCTTAAAAATGGTGTAAGCCAATCTCTCAGAAAGGCTGGTCTCCACAAAGGTTGAAGAGTTGTCAATGGAGTCATGAAACAGAAAATCGGTGCGCATATAATTTAAACAGCCCTCCAGGTGATCCTGAACTGCTACAATCAATTTCTGTCTGTCGGCTTCATATTCAGGTGGTAGGTACTCAATAAGTTTCACTTTCCCATGAATTGCATGACCATTTGCAAGCCCCCATAATTTAGGATTGGAAATTTGTTTAGTTATATCGCTCCATCTATAGGCGTAAAGACGTTTGTCCTTATCCCACAATTTCTCTCTGATTCCATTTAGCTGTTTCAAAGCTTCCTCCGGATGACCTGCATAGGCGAAAAATGGAGGAGCCATATACATGGAATCAGCCCACAATTCAGGTCCATGGTGAGAATGGTAAATCAGTCCCTCATCGGATTTAGGTGCACCATTGAAAAAATAGTCCAGCATTCGATCGGTCGCCTCCTTCATTCGAGGGTCATTAAGCAATACAGAAGTTTTCAGCACAGCTTCACCGGGTGTTGCAGAGTCGGTGATTCCATTTGCCACCCCCAAAACAGCCAGCCTCCCGTCACTGTCCTGCCTCACAACAGCTTCCTTTGCCATCAGTATCATCATTTTTTCATCACTCGCCTCCACAAAAGCCTGAGTGGCCATGCCATGTTCCCAGTTCTGTTTTTGAGTGGTGAGCATTGCCATTTTTACCTTTTCGCGAATGGGTGTATAAAAGTCGGCAACGTCGGATTGTGATTTGACACATCCCTTTAAAAGAGAGGCCGGAGCTACAACCAAACCACCAAATAATCCTAATCTTGAAATAAAATCTCGTCTAATCATACAATTGAATGTAAGAGTTTTTGCAATTCAGAGTTATAATCAGAATTACACAAAACAACTGATTATTTATTCAACAATACCGAAAAAAGAGAATCCTGAAAACCTGTTACATACTCGCCAATTTTGACATAGAAGATTCTGCGATTGATATTAATTCATCAATCTGTTGACAGATTTTCAGGATTCCTCCTCTATCGGAAACGACCTAATCTTCAGCCGGTTTAAAAACCCAGACCCAACCGGGGCTCCAGGCCACGGGTGTATTAAATAATACAAGCCTGTCTTCGGTAAGCTCCAGTATCCGGTAGTTTTTCAGACCATCCACATGCTCTCCCCCGCCTTCAACACCAAGAATATTGGCTTCACCAATTAGCCTGAGTTCGCTAAAATCTGAGTTAAAAACCCAAGTTGTGTTACCAACAGCCTCTGCATCCGGCGAAGCAAAATAAGTGAAGTTTGGTTGACCTTCCAGGTCAAAAATCATGCGACCTGTTTCATCAGAGGGGCCATCGTCAGGTTGCCACCAAAAAGCGGCCGGATCGGCATCTGTCATATACCACCATCGCGTGATATCAGATTTGTCGAACACCCATGTTTTACTTCCATCGCCCACCAGGTTTCTCCATTGCTCAGGCACCTCATTATCGAGTTGAGTAATTTCAACATCAATGGATTTCACAACATACTCTATATCATTCATATTGTTACCAATGTAACCAGATGAGACCACATAACTAAAGGTTTGTGTTCCTGTGATGGGATACAACACTTCCACTTCATTGCTGAACCCCTTGCCTATGGTATAATCCCAGTAACCGGTTATACCCGGAGTTTTTAATTTGAGAGTGAACAGATTACTTCCCGGTGCAGAGTGTTCCACTGCCAGTTCAATATCATCAGGGTTAAAAGCATTCTTTAACAGATCCCTGTCTTCAATAGGATCGCATGCTATAACAAGAATGGAAACAGATGCGATGACAAGATATATATTTTTAAATATTTTCATTTGTCTGTTGTTTAATACAGTTAAACATATTATTTCTGTTTGAGGCTGTTATATAATAAAATCTTAACTATCCTTATCTTTCAAAATCGTAAACACTACAAAATAATTCATCACTACATCCCGGGTGGATTTTAAGCCTCCCCCAAGGGGGAGGCTTAGAGGTGTGAAAGCGTGTTTACTCACAAATTGTAATTATTGAATATGAATATTCGACAATTTAGACAGCCATATTTTCGAAATCGCTTTTACCATCCGGGATTTTGAGTATACAAACCATCGGAAAGGCGAATTTCAGATTCCGGAATTGGCACCAATCCTTTTGTTTCCGGACGATAACTTACTGAATGTACTGCTTCAACACCGTTATTGATAACAGGTGCAGCCTGTGAGAAATAGTTGTTGCCACTGTTTTCAACATCTCCCCAGCGAACCAGGTCAAACCAACGAATTCCTTCAAAGGCGAATTCATGCTTACGCTCAACTTTTAAAGCCTCCAAAGAATAGCTGACCGGCTCCAATCCGGCACGTGCACGAACTGCGTTCAAGCCATCGGCAGTTTCAGAAAGTTCAGAATGCATCAGTAAAACATCAGAAAAACGGAGGTAGTAAAAATCCTGAGCAGACCAAAGCATATAGCTATCACTGGTACTTCCGGGACGGTAGATGTAATAAAACATCCCTTTTACGCCTTCTTCACCATCATGTCGCAGCTGAATGTACTTTTTGTTGACCAATTCAGTTTGCTGAACTCCATTATTTGCATCGGGATTGTATGCTTCAACACCTTCGTCATTGGCATTAAGATCTAACACAGAACCTCGTTTCCGGGGATCATCGTTTGACCAATTGTTGTAAAAATTAGGATTAACTGTACCCCATCCCCAGCCTTGTCCATAGGGGCCAACATCCTGTCCACGAACAGAGAAAAACAAAACTGCCCAATTTCGGTATTTCGTATTGCTCCAATCGGCAAAAGCGTATCTTTTAGCAAACATTACCTCAGTGTTTCCGGTTCCAATATTTGAGTTCGGACCATCTTGTCCAGCCCATTGAAGACCTTCATTCTCAGCCCATGGCAAAACGGTTTCACCAGCACTTTGATTGATATGTGAATAGGGCCACAAATTTCTAAAATCAGAAACCAAAGCATAACCACTGTTATCAATTACATCTTCAAGATGCTCAACGACATCATTACGAGTAATGACCGTTCCATCCGGCAAAGTGATTTGAGTGGTTGGTTGATTTTCAATGTTGGTCATATAACCGGTGTAATGTAAAAATGTACGAGCCAAATAGGCTTTGGCTGTCCATCGGTTTCCATGTCCATATCGGTTAACAGAGATGGTGTTTACATCAACTTCTGCCATCAGGGTAGCTCCTTTATGAAAATCAGAGGCTATTTGGCTGAAAGTTTCTGAAAAAGAAGACCGTGGCACAAACCTATCGGCATCAGGAGCCAGAATTAAAGGCATTCCGCCAAAAAAACGTGCAGCCCTGAACATTAAAAATCCACGCATGAAATAAGCTTCTCCCAAAGCATTGTCAAGGTATGTTTCAGCATCCTGTTCTGATGCAAAATATTCAGAAAAACCGGCATCCTCACTTTCCAGGGCGGCTATAATGCTATTTGCACGAAATACACCTCTGTATGTTTCGAGCCACAAAGGATGATAAGTATCTTCTGCAGGATCGGCAAACGATGCGGCATTGTGTGCGAAAGCATCATCTGCTCCACCACCTGCAAATACTAAGTCGCTGAACATGCTGGCAGCAATGTGCTCATCGGCCAGTCCTGTGTTTGTCTGAACAAACAACGCATTGTAAACGCCGGCCATTGCTTCATCTATATCAGTTGGAGTCCGATAAAAATTATCGGTACTTTTATTGAATAGGTTTTTGGTGCTCAAATGATCATCACAACTGGTGATGAGAATTGCACCTATAGCGATTAAATACAATAATTTTCTCATAATAAAATGCTTCTGTTTTCAACAATTAAACCAATAAAGGCATCAATAGATCGTTAGTCCCGAGATATTCGGGATTAGATTACTAGATATAAGATTTAAGTAAATACCTTATCATCATCTGATTGAACAACACGACTAAATACCTATAAACACTTGACTATCTGGCATATAAAAAAGTTCAACAAGCTATTAAGGCATAAAATAGTGATTAAAAAGTCACGTTTATACCCAGCATAACAGTACGCGGCAGCGGGTACAATCCAAGGTCAATACCTGACGCCCAATCGTCCGGTGCATACCCAACCTCAGGATCCATTCCATCATACTTAGTAAATGTGTACAGATTATTTACAGAAACGTATAACGAAGCTCCCTGCACCCAATCCACAGCATTCAGATAGCGATCAAATCGGTATCCAAAGGTGAGATTGTTTATTCTTAAATAATCGGCATCATACATATAGATATCAGAAATATAATTTCCATTGGCGTTTGGCAACGCGCTCAGGCGAGGATATCTGTTAGATGTGCCTTCACCATGCCAACGGTTAAATACCGATGTTGGATAGTTTTGCATTGGTGATCCGGCAAAATCGCGATATGATTGCATAACCTGCATTCCAAATTTTCCTGCTAAAGTGGTATTCACGTAGAAACCTCTGAATTCGGCATTTAACTGCATTCCTAGTTCAAAATCAGGATGAGGACTACCCAGTTTCACTTTGTCTGCTTCATCAATAACACCGTCCCCGTTTTGATCCACAAAACGAACATCTCCAGGACGTCTTGGGGTATCAGGCTCAGAACCAATAACAATAGTAGTCCCATCGGCAGTTACATATTGATCAACTTCAGCCTGGTTCTGGAAAATACCATCGGTTTTATATCCGTAAAAATATCCGATTGGCTGACCAACCTCCACTCTATACACGTAGGAAGTTCCTTGCGACAAGACATTGGTCTCTCCGGTTATAAGACCCTCTGCATTGGCTAAACGAGTCACCTTGTTTCTATTTTGAGCTCCGCTCAGAGTCACGCCATAACGAAACTCTCCTACCCTGTCATTCCATGACAGCATTATTTCAAATCCTTTATTTTCAACATCTCCACCATTTATATATGGGGCAGATGCTCCAAATGTTCCCAAAATGGGCGCCCTAACCAACCAGTCTTTGGTTGTTTTTTTATACCAATCCAGATTCAAACCTAACCGATTATGAAGGAAATTTGCATCCAATCCAATATTCAACTGCTCTGAAGTTTCCCAGGTCACATCCGGATTTGGGATGTTTTCAGGAATAGCCGTGTTTGCAGAGACCAGTTTATCAGGACCGAAATAGTAACCACGTTCCAAATAACTGATGTTTGAAGAGTAAATAAAGTTAGGAATTGATTGATTTCCATTTTGACCCCACGATGCTCTTACCTTACCAAATGTCATCCAGTCCAGGTTATCCATAAAATCTTCGTCGGTAAATATCCAGCCACCCGAAACTGATGGAAAGTATCCCCATTGATTACCTTTCGCAAAGTTTGAAGAACCATCGGCACGTATAGTAGCATCAAACAGATAACGCTCCATATAGTTGTAAGAAACCCTTCCCATATACGACATCAACCCTCCTCTTTGAGCGGCCCAGTCAGCACCCGTTGCTGAAATATCTCCTACTGATTCAACTGATTGTACGTTGCGCAAATAAGCATGCTGTGGCAAACCAAAATCGGTTCCAGCCTTCATCGCTTCCATGCTGGTGTTTAATACATTTCTGACCATTTCTGAACCTACCAGAAAATTAAATCTGTGATTTTCCACTCTGGTATCGTAAGTCAGCGTATTTGTCCAGGTATAAACAGTTCCCTGATTCATACTCTGAGTCACATTGTCTCTGGAGCGACGGTCAAGATTGGCGCGTTCATAAACAGATTTGTATGATCTGAAATGTCCAAACCACCCGTTCAGACCAAAAGAAGATCGGTATTTAAGATCAGCCACCGGTTCAATGACAGCATAAACAGCACCTGAATAGGTATTTCCTTTCCCCCAATTATAGTTATGCCTGTCGTACATGGTTCCAATGGGGTTGTGTTGATTTCTGTCTATCCCCTCAAGCGTTGGTCCATAACCATAAGTCAAACGGTTAAGTGCGCCCATATCGTAATGAGCAGGCATCATAGGATTTGTCACAATGGCATTGTGCAAATCGTTCCAGTAAATATCGCCGGTTGCCACGCTCCTGTTGCGACTGTTGGTAAAAGTAAAGTTTTCTCCAACTGTGATGATGTCACGCTGATCGTTCTTAAACAGCACCATCTCGCTGTTAAAGCGTGCCGTTAATCTGCGATAACCGGCATCAGTTATATCTCCCCCAATAATTCCGGTCTGTTCCAGATACGAAAAACCCATGGCATAGGTAATATCCTCCGACGAGCCGGTAATATTAACAGAGTGACTTTGAACAGGAGCATTGGATTTTGTAATTTCATCCACCCAATCAGTTCCGGTCCATCCATTTTGAAGACGATTCCAAACATACTGTCCGTAAGCCTGACCCGGATTACCTGGATAGTTCTGATCGAAATAGGTATTTCCGTTGATGATCCGATTTTCCCAATTGTATGGATCTGCACCATCATTTATACGGGCTTCATCGAAAATGTACATGTACTCCTGCGCGTTAAGCACCGATGGCTTTTTGTATAGGTTTTGAACCCCAAAGTAAGCATCGTAGGTAACCCTTGTTGAAGCGCCAGGTTTACCTTTTTTGGTTGTTACAAGAATAACCCCGTTTGCAGCCCGGGATCCATAAATTGCGGCTGAGGCCGCATCCTTTAACACATCAATGGATTCAATGTCTGATGGATTTAAATAATCGATATTAGACATGGCGATTCCATCTACAATGTAAAGTGGACTAGCATTTCCAATGGTTCCCATCCCACGGATGGTAACCTTGGTACCTGCTCCTGGAGCACCGTGATTTCTTACAATGCTTACACCGGGAGCAACCCCCTGAAGAGCTTCCATGGCTGTTGCAGTGTTTTGTTCAGCAATACGATCTCCCCCAACATTTACATTGGCTCCAGTAATAAGTGCACGACGCTGCACGCCATAACCTATTACAACCACCTCATCAAGGTCGGCAAAAGAGTCACGCATAATGACATCAATTTGGGTTTGAGAACCAACCGTAATTTCCTGGGTTTCCATTCCAACAAAAGAGAAGACCAATTCTGATGCCTCTCCTTCAACATTAATGGTAAACCTTCCGTCAATATCAGTAATTACCCCGTTGCTCGTTCCTTTTTCAAGAACTGCAAGCCCGGGAACGGGCTCATTGGTGGTGTCGTAAACAACACCACTGACTCTATGCTGCGCATAAGAAGTCAGGCCCAAAATCAAGCAAAATAACAATACCAGACTTTTTCTTTTCATAGCTTCGATGTTAAATTAAATAATTGATTGGCATATAAATAGGCACACATCGTGTGCTGTCTCTCTCCTAATTAATTCTGATTAGTTCAACTCTGTTGACGATTCTCATGGCTCGTTTTATGTGTCCATAATTTGTTTTTTATTGGCTCCCGAGGTCTTGGGAGAACATCCATGAATAATCATTGGCTACGCCGATCTTCGATTCACCTGTGTGTCAATTTTCCTTAACATGGATGATTCATGCTCTTAATTTGATCCAAACCAAAATATTTATACAAAGTTGTTAATTTTTATTTTATCGTGCAAGCGTTTGCATTTGTTTTTTGTTCTATAATTCACACGCAACAAATATAAAAGTCTATATAGTGAAATAAATGTGATTTATGCCTTTATATATAAGCCCTATTAATAATGCAATTGATTGCCTTCTGTTAATTTTCTATGCAATTCTCAGAACAATCGACTAATTACACCAACATCATAATTAGCCCATGATTAACTATTGGAAGATTTTTTGAGAAGAAAAAAGCCGACATCAGGTTAAACCTGATGCCGGCTGTAAACTTTAGAGAGTGACATATATTGGGGAATAATCAGGAATAAAAAATAGCAGTTAATACATCTTCTTACTATTTGACCAAAATACCTTATCCAAGTTGAGAGGGTATATTTGTAGGACTGGAATAGCGGATAATACTTTGATGTCAATCAAAGTTTCGGTAGCGTGATTGATCAGTGAATTAGCATTCACATCGGCATGTTGAAACAGGAAAAGGGAAATAGAAGATGAATTGCAGCGGAATCATTTAAAGTGGAACAAAAGACATGAGGCAAGCCTGGAGTATGACGGCGTGTAGCACAAATTTCAAATTCGCACTAACGGATTGTCTTAAGTTGTCCTTCTATAATTCCCAATCCCTTTTGGATTAGGTCCATATTCATTAATTCCATTCTCACTGTCAGCAAATAGCATCCATAAACCGTAAAAAGGGATTATTTGAAACCACCCACTATTTCCTCTGTCGTGACATCTTTTTGATCCCTGAGCTAACCTAAACCAATATGCAGGAATTAATAGAACATAGATAATACCTTCGCCTACACCTGTAAAGCCAACAAAAAAGCCGACAACTAAAATGAACGCAAACATAATTATGACGCTTAAACCGTATTCTAATCTTCTGATACGTCCTACAAATGAGAATGGACTATTAAACATTTTTCATATTTAAATTGTAAAACTTATAATTCATGCGGATTATTCCCATTACTAAATCCTCTTCTTTACAACTGAAATCTTTTTTTAATCAATCTCACCATCTCCTGTCATCAAAATAGCAAAAGGCCTAAATCGGGGCATTTTGGAAAAGGCAACAACAACAATCACCATCAGCGGAACACTCAGAAACATACCCACAATTCCCCATATAGCACCCCACAACGCCAGAGAAAGAATAATTACCAATGGGCTAAGGTTTACGCTGTTGCCCATAACCCTGGGGTCTACAAAATTCCCTATCACAACCTGTATTGCGCCCACAAACAGTAACACAAGGAGTCCCGGCCCAAACTCCCCGAACTGCAACAAGCTGAAAAGTACGGGCAGGGAGGTAGCCACATACGAACCCAAAATCGGTATATAATTGAGCAGAAATATCAAGAATGCCCAAAAAACCGGAAAGTCTACGCCCACAGCAATTAGAACAATATAGCTCAAAACGCCGGTTGATAAACAAATAAGTGTTTTCAGCACCAGATACATTGAAACTGATCGCTCAATCTTTTCTATCATAAGGTAAGTATCTTCAAACTTTTGGGTATCGATAAAAGCCTTCTGGAGCTTATTTCTAAAAGAAGTTTCTTCAATAAAAATAAAGATGGTATAAACAATCATCATAAAGATGGTGCCTACCAATCCTGATGAAAAATTGAAAAGTGAAAAGGCTACTGAGCCAAAATCAAAATCCTGAAAATAGATTTTAACTGAGGCCAAAAGATCAATATTGAATGTTTCATTAATTCTGTTTATCAGCACATCTATATTGGTCAGATACTTCTCGTAAGAAACGGCAAGTATTCTAAGGTTGGACAAAACAATATTAACAATAAAGTTTAAAGCCTGAAGTATTAACAGAAAAGAGATCAAATTTTTAACCCATTCCGGAACTTTGCTTTTGACAAAACCGACGCGATTCATAAAAAGTCTTATCTGCTTAACAATAAGCCAAAGCAGCAGCGCAAAGACAAAGGGCATAATCAGATCCTTGCCAATAATCAGGATATATACGGTGGCCATAAAAACAATAAAAATACCGGCTAAACTTTTGAAATCTACATGTTTACTTGTCTGCATAAAGTTTTTAAATTGTGACTTGTTTTTATAATACATAGTTGCAATTAGCTGGCTGTTAGACGAAGTGACAGACAGTTTGCGGAAAAGTTAGTTATAAATTTTAAATGATCATCCATAATTATAACTAAATTCATTTTTACAGCTAACACTTACTACTAGCAGCCAAATTATACTTCTCCCTAGTCGCTGCAGTTAAATTAATTGGATATATTTAATTTATTAGATTTTAATCAAACCTGTATCAAGGCACCTACGAATTTGTTTTTCGATTATGATTTCCACTAATCTGAAACAGTGGTACAAAAAATGATGTGAGAACAATTAATTAGAATATCAAGGCTATTAAAATGTCCATCCAATTGCTAATCCTCCCCATGGAAATATAAAAGGGCTGCCCATGAAGTCATTAATATAAACTGGTGTTAAACCTATTTTACAAAACAGCCCCCTCAGGTTTCTGGTATCTATATCCGATACGAATTATCATCACCAAATCGGTACTATTAAAATCATATGCAACACCTACACCAGTCTCATAATATTGTTTAAATCCATATAAATAATTAATCTGAGGAGAAACGCTTAAAATATAATCGTATGTTAAATCTGAAGATGGAAGATATTGAGCTCCAAGACCAACTGAAGCATTATTCTTTTCTTTTGTATATATAAATCTGTCATACGAGATATTGTATAAACACCCGGCATTACCTAATAATTCAACATAAACGGAATTTTTAGTTTTGTTGCTATTATCAATATTAGTGTCAGTCTGTCAGGAAATAAAAAGGAAAAACAGCAAAATCGGTTCCATTTTTTGCCTCTTTTTGTCTTGAAAGCTTTTATGATTAATGCACCATGTATTCATTTAAGCTTAATTACATTATTCAATAAATCGTTAGTCCGGAATATCTCGGGATCAGATATTAGATTTAAGATGTGATCAAGGTTTTCATTATCAGATAATTACATTTTTGCTTACAAGTTTATATATAGCTAATAATTAGGCAAATAAAAAAAATTAACGAACTATTAATTTAAGAAATGTAATCTTACTTTGAAACAGAAGTAGAAAAAGAACTCTACGTTGGTGAAACCTACAACCTGGATCAAAAAATAAGGGAGTACATCAACCACAAGTAATCCGGACTACTTCTTTATACTAATTGAAAGCCCGTTTCCGGAATCGTCAAATGTTGTTGTATAATTTGGGTGATTAAGCAGGTAATTTACATACTCTGCCATATTGCCCGACCTCAGCCTGTCACGGTAATAAACGTTATGAGTAACATAGAATCCCCCTGAGATCAAATTTGGATCCACGGCAATAAAATAATTCTTGTACCAGTTTTTATCCGCATCACTGAATACAAAATCAAAAGGGCCTTTCAGCTCAGGAACCAGGTGATGGGCATTGGCTAGTCTGGCATCAATATACTCCGACAGGCCTGCTTCTTTAAAATTCTCAAGGGCTTGTTTGTACCGGGATTCATTTATCTCAACAGTTATCAACTTCCCCCCGGTTTTACTAAAAGCCCAAGCTATCCAAATAGCAGAATGCCCGGTAGATGTTCCAATTTCAAGTCCACTCTGAAGCTTATTTTCAATGATCAGGTTGTATAATATTTGACCATCAATGGTTGGCACATTTAAATCGCGCCATTGTCCCTCACGGCTGTCTAAAAACTTTTGCACACGGGCATCTAGTTCCGGATTCTCCTTTAATTCCTGACCGTTGGCAACAGGCATGAACAGCCAAAACAGAATCAGGATTTGCAAACCGGTTGACCGCAATAACAATTTGAACTTCATAACAGCTTAATTTTATTGACTATGCGTTTATAACCTGTAACAAACTGAAAGTTGAAAATGTTTTTGAATTTCAATAAGATCATCTTACTCCCATCCGGAAACCGGAGTGATCCGGAATTCTGCTTCTAGGATCTAGAGGTTTAAGGATTTAGATTGTTTTGACCTGGGGATTGGTTGTGAAGTGGGTGATCATTAAAACACAAAAGCCTGCAAATCATACGATTTGCAGGCTTTTGATTGGGATTGCTTTCCCTTTTGTCGGGGTACCAGGATTCGAACCTGGGACCCCCTGGTCCCAAACCAGGTGCGCTACCGGACTGCGCTACACCCCGAATTTAATTACTTAGCGGAGAGAGGGGGATTCGAACCCCCGGTACGGTTACCCGTACGGCAGTTTAGCAAACTGCTGGTTTCAGCCACTCACCCACCTCTCCAATAAGATATATGAACTTTTTAAAAATTCATTCATTTATTGCTCCGCCGCAGGCGGATGGATTAAACTCACCATATGGTGAATGTTCCTAACTTGTCATGAACGTTGCAATCTGTGGCGGAATTGCGAGTGCAAATGTATAAAATAGATTCTATTCTCCAAAAGAAATACTTTAAAAAAAGAGAGAATAATATTTTTTTTGTGCCAACTATTTTACTTGACGTTCATTTATAACCAGATAGCCAAAATCACTTTTTTTAATCCCTGATTCGTTTTAACTGCATGGTCTTAATCATCCACGCAGGAAGAGAGCTTTCAGGATCCCGCTCTTTAAGGTTCATATACCATCCCAGATTTTTTATAATTGGTAATTTATGTGCCTCCACAAATTCAATTGGCGTTCCATCGGGGTCTGAAATGTATGAAAATTGCCCGGCAGCTTCCCCCATATCAAAACTATCGGCACTGTTTACGGTAAACGGATAACCCTTTTGCGTACACTCTTCTTCCAGCAGGCTCATACCCTTTACATCAAAACAGATGTGTATAAAGCCCAATTCGCCCCAAATACGGTCTTTAAAAATATATCCGGGTTCTCTGTCCAAAGCCTGCACCAATTCAATCTGTCCGGGGCCTAAAAGCTTACTAAACGAGCCAGAACGAGGCTTGTGCTTTAACAATACCCGGCGGCACTTCTGTTCTCCTCCCGGAATCATTGCCCAATCCTGAAATACCCCGCTTTCATCATATACCACCTCATCGTAATTAAGTATATCGGAATACACCTCCCTGGCTTTTTCAATATCCGACACACCAATAACCGCTCCGTAAACTCCTCCCGTTGGAGATTTCTCTTTTTTGAAATACGCCGGCTCTTCAACAATTTCAAAAATGTTGTTGTAGGGGTCTCTGAGGAAGTAGTGTTCTCTTCCGTCGGGTGTTTTGGTTATTTCACCAATCACACCGGCATTTTGTTCGCTGTGCACCTTGTAAGCCCGGTTAATGTTACGGGTCTTCATTTTGCAGATAAAAATGCCGCAATCGCCCAAACGAACATCAAAAACCGGAGGTTTTGGCGTGAAGCCCGTGTGTTGCCACACTTCAAATCCTCCGCCGCCTTCCATATTCAAAGCGATGGCTGCATATCTCTCACACTCCTGTCCGTTGGTATAATGAAGCATTAATTTGGCTACAGCGGTATCCTCCAGTACATTGATGTCCATTCCAAAGGTTTTTCGGTACCATTTCCATGCTTCGCGTGCATCCTTCAGTCCAATTCCTATTTGTTGTATTCCGCAAATATTTTTCTTCATAATTCTGTTGATTATTGGTTTTGGGATTCAGTTCTTAACCTTCGATGCCAGTCGGTAAAAGAGCCAAGGAAAAAATCGGCGAATATAAACCATCACGACTTCCATTTTTCCTATCAGCACATCTTTTTTTCTGTTTCTGATGGCTTTTATGATTTTTTTGGCACACAAATCGGCTGGCATGCCCTGAGCCTGACCATCATCCATTTTCTTGTAGGATTCGCCCGTATGCGTTACTGCATTTATTGATATGTTGGTATGGATTCGCCCGGGTGAAACAATGGTCACATCAATATTGAACGGCTGCAATTCAAAGCGCAGTGCTTCAAAAAAACCCTGAAGCGCATGCTTGGAGGCTGCATAAGCCGTGCGAAGGGGGAACCCAAATTTCCCGACCACACTGCTGATGACCACAAGGTGCCCATTTTCTCTTTTTACCATAAACGGGAGAAGCAATTTTGTGAGATGTATGACTCCGAAAAAATTAAGTTCCATAATCTCCCTGTCGATGGAAACGGGTGTATCCTTTGCAAGTGAACGCTGGCTTCGACCAGCGTTGTTGATTAGCACATCAACTTTTCCTGTTTGGCCAACCACCGATTGAACGATGGCATCCATCCCGTCAGGATTGCTTAAATCCATTGGTTGAACCAGGCACACATCGGTTTTTTCAAGGCATTTTTTCTTTACGAGTTCAAGTTTCTCCCGGTTTCGGGATGTTAAAACAAGGCTTGCGCCTTCGTTGGCGAAGGCGTAAGCCAGCTCTTCACCTATTCCCGAAGATGCTCCCGTAATCCATATGACTTTATCTCGAAAATTGTTCATTATCAAAACTTAAACTCAAAACTTTAAATTTAGCATTTACCCCCGACAATCCAAAAAGAGAAAACAAACTATTAGAAACTCATCTCCGCCCTCATCCGAAAGCCGCTGGAGTCTATAAAATCTAGACCACGATAGGTTCCTCCCAACTGACGCACGTACTCCAATCGTAAAAATTTAAACACATTGGTAACACCAAAACCTATTTCAGCATAAGGTTTTGTAAAATCAGTTGAAAAATAGTCCGGAAGGTCGAACACCCCATTATAGGCACTGTTCAATGTTCCGTAATGGCTTTTTATGGATACGATTTCACGCAGCTTCAAATCCCTGATGAGTGGAATGCGGTTCAAAATGATGCCGCCTCCATTAAAATGGACGTGGGTGTTGGTGTAGGCATTGTGCGCAAAAGAGGCATGATGCAACAGGTTATACCTGTCGCGGGAAAAGCCCAAAGACATGGAGCCCACCGGCTGATTAAGCAACTCATAGGGAGCATCTCCAAATAAATATCCGGCATTAAACAGGTAATTCATAAATATTTGCCCCATGTTAATCCGCCCCTGAATGGATCCATGAAAATGGGTGTACAGTCCCTGTCCCCCATCTCCGGGAATATGAACCTGTCCCATATCCATACTGAGATTTATAACAGGAATGGGACTGACATAATATATACGGTCGAAAAAGAATTTGTCGTAATGCTGACCAAAAGGAATTCTGAAATTCATCAACATTCCGTAGTTCCGATAGTTTTCATGGTCAACACCATCGCTGGTAAAACGCACAAAGGGGGTGGCCGTAGTTGAGTGATAGTATGGCGAAACCTCCAGGTGCATGTCATTGTCGGCATTGAACTCAAAATGCATGTCAAAATTCTCAACCTCCTTGAGATATGGATTGCGCTCCCGCTGTGTCATAATGGCAATAAAATTGCCGGTTCCCCTGTTATTGGGGTTATTTTTGATGTATCGCAGATATTTTTCGTTGGAGATGAGCAGGTAGTCGTTGGCATAACTAAACCGGAACAAAAACCTGTCGGTATCTCCTGGTTGCCATGCAAAATTGCCACCGTACTTAAACTCCTCGCTTTTGGTTCCATATCCAAGAAAACCACCCACCGAAAAGTTTTCCGAAACTTTTTCGCTGGTTCTCAGGGGAACCGAAAACCTGTGGCCTTCAATAAGGTTTGAGCTGTAAATATCGAACACCGGTCCCACATCTAGTTTTCCCACATTGAAGAATCCGGTTAAAGCAACCCCTCCAACGGCATCAATACCTTTTACCAGGTTCATATCGCGGATTTGTCCCACGCGATAGTAATTCTCCTCATCAATTCGTCGGGAACTGAATTCCGGCTGCCGGCTCCAATCTTGGACCCGTATGTCGTCCAACCGGTCAGATTTAGAATACTTGGTGTGTTTATTAATCAGCCAATTCCCACTTGAAACTACATCCACCCTTTCGGATGTATATTTCGCCACCGAATCACGATTAAGGGTCAGCGACATATTCATTCTGGTCTCCTGTTCATCGTAAAAAATACGCCCGTCGGGAAGGCGGTGGTAGGCAACATATGCACTGAAACCATTAACAAAATTAAGGTTGGCTTCGCGTGAAATATGGGCCTCAATTTCCGTGAGCGCGTAGCTGCCGGCTTCAATGGTGAGATTTCCGGTAAACAAAGGATTGTATCTGTTCCGCGGTACAAATGAAAGATTAAGATACAGCTGGTCGTCAACAAAAATGGAATCATTAAAATAGAAATTGTAATAGAGCATGGCAGAACTGTTCAGCGGAGAAATAAACCCGCGATCGAGCACAAAAATCTGATCTCGATAAAAATCCAGTTCAACCATGGTATTATTGAGAATGTAGGTTTCAATAAACGGCACAATACGTGGAAAAATGCTCTCTTTTTTGGTGTGAATCACCCGCTCGTCTAACGAAGCCTCTTCGGCCAGATAAACAGGCGTATAACGAATTCGTTCATTGTCGGATTCAACAGTAATCTCCTTAATATTGCCCGATAATCTGGAAACTCTCGAAGCGGTATCAATGGCCATAAAAACCGAAGTATTGGCAAGTGAACGGTAATCTGAAACACCGCGTATTTGTGCGATGTTTGTTCGCTTGTTTTCCTGAATTTTGTCGAAAATCTGCCTGGCCAGTGGCACATCAGGTCTTACCGTAACCTCCCCTATTTCGGTAATATTATTTGTGAGATAAACAGCCAATTCATTAATGCGCCCATGGCTTATGGGAACCTCTTTGGGAAGATAACCAACTGACGACACCACTACGGTGTCGCCCCCGGCTACCGGAAGGTTAAACCTTCCGTCTTCATCGGTCAACATTCCCTGCAAAGTTCCTTTTATCCAAACGCTTGCAAACGGAACCGGTTCACGGTTATCCGCATCTTTTACATAACCGCTCACCTGCTGCCCAAACAGGCCAAATCCTGCAAGCAGAAAAAACAACAAAGTGAATATTCCCCGTCCGCACATTATCTTTTTCATACAATATAGCACCATCATATGGAATGTCGCCGCTAGAGAATTATTTACCAGACTCCTTCAAAAGCCAGTACAAACCTTTTACTCCAATCCGGATGTCATCCAGCTTAAAGAGAACAAAAACCTTTTCAATATAGGCAATGGTTCCCCATCCCAAAGCGAGGTAATACATCCATGGATAAAACCCGAAAACAAACAGGATAAAAAAGAATATCCCCTGAATATATCCTGCTGTTACAGCGGAATAAAGATGTAAGCCCGGAATTTTACCGAAACGAGCAAAAGATACGATGTAGCTGATGACAAACACAGATAAAAACGCCCACAGAATCCATGCGTGAGGCTCAATCTCTGTCCATTTAAACAGGAACAATCCCAGCAAGGCAAGAATGTATGTCAATATATCTCCAAGGTTATCGAGAGCTGCACCAAAGTTGGTTTGCACCTTCATTAAACGAGCCAGGTTGCCGTCCAGAATATCGCTCACAAGACTGATGCATAAAAATATCACAAACAGACTCTCATGTCCGGTCAGCGCAAAATACAATATAACCGGTGCAACCAACACTCTGTATAAACTAATGAGGTTAGGCAGGTTTACAACGTTTTCACCATTAATTATTAATTTCTTCATTATGAGGAAAATTATATACTGTTTAAGTTTAATTGGAACATTATCTCTTTCGGCACATCAGAACAAAACCGGAAATTAGAGCACATATCCCTCTGAATTTCAAGCTTCGGCTTTAATTCTTTTCTTCTTTGGCCTTGAAATATCATTGATAAAATACTCTAGCATGTTATATACGGACTGTTCGTTGATTTCATGGCCATTGGGCGCCATTACCTGGTCTTTATAGGTGGTATCAAAAGCCAGATTGGTATCAATATAGGCGCCCGTAAAAGACATCCCGGCCGAAATAACCCGCTCTACGGCACTCATATCCTCACGGCTCAAATGCCTGACCGGCTTTAAATTGACCGGCAACAATTGGTTCAACGAGTTAATAATAAGGTGATTGCTGGTAGATGTTTTAGCCACCAGATTGACAATGACCGGTAAGTTGTCCAAATCAACGGTTCTCATCAAAAAATTCACAACAGTATCAATTGGAATCAGATTTTGCGATGATTTGGGGTCTACATCAACACGGATGGTTGCATCGGGGTACCTTTTTGCCAATCCGTAAATGCGTTTGGCAAAATCAAAAATGCCGTAATCGGTTTTAACGATGCCCGTTTTATGTTCTCCAACCACTTGCGACAATCGCAAAATATGTGCATTTAAACCGGTCTCTTCAATTTGTTCACGCACAATATTTTCAGCATATCGTTTGGACTGTTCATAGTAATTCCGAAATGCAGAAATATCCTGATTCTCATAAAACTGCTCCTTAAATACTGTTGATGTTTTACCGCAGGAATATGCGGTGCTGATGAAAAAAAACCTTGAACTTTTATCTGAATACCGTTTAAAAATATCCAGTGAATTTTTCACACCATCAATATTGGTGGTGAAAATCTCTTTCTTTGATTTCTCATCGTATTTTAAACTGGCCGCAAAATGAAAATAATCAACATTACCTCCAAATATTTTGTTTAACTCCACCGGAGTTAATGCAAAATCATTATCAAACAGGGAATAATCAAACACTTCAAGATTTTCATATTTAGCAGACTGATTGTCGGTTAATCTGGCCAAAGCATTCAGCATCTTTTTTCCGGCAGTCTCATTCTTGCCTGAACGAACCAATGCCATTACATGATAATCCTTATCAACAAGACTTTTAATAAAATTCGATGCCACATACCCATTTGCGCCATTAACGACTATTTTCTTCATATTTTTCCTTTTCAGTGTTTACATCAGTTGAAATATATGATAGTATAAATCAATATTTAATCAAGTAAATTTACTAACAATTGTTCAAAATAGCATGGTTATTATTTTGGAGTGGAATAATAACCGCTTAAAGCGCATAAAATGAGCTTTAAACTCGTTTCATATTAGGATTCTCAAGTTTAGTGAAATCAATATTATATAAATGCTCAAGCCGCACGGACTCTTACTTTTTTTCAATAGCAAAAAATGCCACCGCTGACATGAAAAAGGCTAAAAATCAATGTGATTTTCTAAAAACCGTGAACTCGCTTCGCTCAAACAACACGGTTTTCTTAACGAAAAACCCATCGATTTTCTTAACACCTTTTTCCTGAGGCGGAAAGTACTCTCCCACTTTCAAAAGCTAAATAAGCTAATACACATATCGGTTATCTATTTCATAAAAAGAACAACAACATCAGCAGCACGCTAAGGGGGATGCTCAGATTATCAGAACCTCTCCAACTAAACAGCTCGGCAAATGTGCTGACAATTGCAATCACAGCTGCAATCCAAAATGTCTTAAAATCGAATAACTCTCTGTGAAAATATAGTGCAATCAGGCTGATTACGAAACTTGTCACAAAAAAGGCTCCAGAACCAAGCCATGTTTTCTCCAGCTTTTTGCCAAGAATCTTTATTCTGCCATTTCCATTTTTTATATTAATTCCTAATATGGCGGCCATGGGGTCGCAAATGGCAAGAATCAACATTGGCAATATATATAGAAATTTACTATCCAGTAAATTAGATATCAAAAAAGTGACATAAATGGATAATGGCAGCAAATAACTTCCAATCGATTTTCGTTTGATACCGTGAATGGAGTTCAGATATTTTTTACTGTACTGCGTAACAAACAACCCAATAAAAAAGAGTGTTGCCAGCACCAAAATGTGCCAATGCGTGGGGAATATATAGGGAAAAGGAACGGTTGCCAATGTGGCAGTAAAATGTGCAAACTTACGGGTAATCTCTCCGTCAATTTTTAACCTCCGGTAATTCAACTCATTAAAAACCAACAGCAAAATAATTCCAACTAAGTAAACAAACGATAGTACAATGATATTGTCCATTTATGATAGATTTTGTCTTAATTTCTGATGTATATAGTATTTATATTCTTGTGTCAGGTCAAATGCGAATAGTCTCCTTGGCTCACCCCTAACCCCATAGGAGAAACCTCCAAACGCATCAGGTTAACCCGATATTTAATAATTAATTTGACACTTGTAATAGTTCGTTATTTTCTTATTCACCTAGTTATCATGCGTTTAAGAACCCCTCATGGTGTTGTGCAATCAACTGAGAATAAGAAATTACTTATGTCTAATCCCGCTGAGCGGGACTTCGCTGTGCTCAGTATTTTTTTAATAATCTAAAAGTCTAACGAACTATTGACATTTGTCCAATTATCCTGTAATCAACATAAAGAGTGCAACCCAGGCTCCTCCTGCTATCAAACTATCAAACCTGTCAAGAAATCCTCCGTGACCTGGAATCATGTTGCTAAAATCCTTCACCTCGAAGCGGCGCTTATAAAATGAAGCAGCTATATCGCCCCAAAAAGCAAAGAAAAGCACACCTGTCGAAAGAACATAAAGCTGCATAATAGTGCCGTCAAAAAGCGTTCTCATTAAAAATGCACTTATTAATGCCACAACAGCACCGCCAACAAGACCTCCAAGGGTCTTGTTGGGACTCACCTCAGGCATAATCTTCCGCTTGCCCCATAACTGACCGGTTATCTGACTAAAACTATCAAAAATAGAAAGAATCAGGAAACTAAACAAAATCAACTCTTTATGAAGCAACCCAAACCACAGAAACCCTCCAGCAACCAATAAATACACAAACAATGATGTATAAAAAAAGGTTTTATGGATAAATCTATTCTTAACAAACAACCCGAATATTTCAAACATCCCAACCACTACAATCACAATGGATAAAAGTCTGAAAACAACAGGTTCTATGGTGATTCCAAAAAACAGAATATGAATAATGATAAAATAGGTGAAATACTTGGTATAGCTTTTACGTGCAGTTTCTTTATCGCGCTTGCGATTTATGAGATAAAACCCGAATCCACCAAGAATAAAATAGATTAGAATTATGAAATAAATGGTCTGTATCATGTTGTTATATATTATCTAAGTATCATTAAGATTCCCAGCAATACCATCACTGCTGCGTATATGTATCTGATTTTGTTTTCCGATTTATCAACACTCTGAGAACTATTGAGAAAAAAGGGTCCCAATACCGCACCAATGGCCGAGCCACTGGTTAGAAAAAACACCAGGGTTAAATCAATCTGCCCCAGTAAAAAATGGGCTCCAATGGCGAAAAAAGTATTGACCAAAACCACCATCAAAGAGGTGCCAATCACCATTTTTAAAGTCATTCGCATGGAAAACAAACCAGCCAAAACAGGAGCCGTACCACTTGTTCCAAATGTACCGGTAATAACACCGGCGAAAAAACCCAGGAAACCACCTCGCACATTGATGCTTTTAACCATGACACCTGTTGCTTTCCCTTTCAACTCGTTTCGCCTTTTGCGGAGCGTATCAAAAAATATATTGAGAGCTATCACAACGGAATAAACACCAAATGCCATTTTTAACTGCGCACCACTGATGTACCCGGCAATGGCAGCTCCTGAAAATGCTCCAACTACCCCCACCATTGAAAACAGTAATCCGGCACGCAAGTTAACATTTCCTTTGCGGAAATGAGCAACTGCACCTACCAAACAGATGGGTAGCGTGGCTGCAAGGGAGGTAATTACAGCCGTTTGTGTTGGCGCTCCAACAACAAGAGTCAACAACGGCAGAAACACAAATCCGCCACCTCCTCCAATCATGGTTCCCAAAAGACCAACGATAAACCCGATAATGGGAAGCAGGTAGTAAACCGGTTCTATGGAGGAATAAAAAAACACTGTTTATTTTCTTATATTGAGCTGATGAAATATTTATCTGTTGAGTTAATGAGTTGTTGAATAATTGAGACTGGAGAAATAATCTCTGGTCAATCAAACATCTGTCAAAGCGTATAATCTTCCTTGGAAGGATTAAGAATAGGTTGTACCGAACGAATTCTCATCACCGATTGTTCATTGCTCTGCAGATTGGTTGATTGAATCTCACCAGGAAACAATGCTCCGCTATGATGGCTCACAACATGATAATCTGACATTTCTGTCACCATTGATTTTACGCCCGCAGCGTTAAATCGCTCTATGCGATTTAACAAAACCTCATCAACTGATATCCAAACATAAAACCAACCTTCATCATCGGTTGACTCCAACTTCAGTTTATGATGTTCCAATCCATTCAACATCTCCCTTGTTTCCATCGAAAATCCATAATTTTTATAAGCATCAAAATTTAACTGGTCAAGGGGAATTTCACTCCCCATAACCGTTGGGTTGTCGTACGAACGCAAACGTTGAACCCTTCCGGTTGCAGGCATAAAAATCTCAACTGTCCCACGATTCTCTTCACTTCCCGAGGTAACAATTTTAACTCCTTTCACCTCATCGGGTGAAAGCAATTCAACTTTTACATAACGCACATCATCAATATTGGATGTAAAAACATCCATTTCCCTTACCCGACTGTTTCCTCTGCGATTGGTGGATTCAAGTTCAATTTCAAGATGGATGTTCTGCCTGGCAATTTTTTCTAACGACTCGCGAAACAACTCCTTTGGAGTTTGCGATTGCAAACTCCAAAAATTGCAAAACAGCAATGCAGCTATAATTAGAATTAATCTGTTCATTTTGATTTACTTTGTTTTTGTAAAAAAGCCGGATTTGTGAGTGTTATTAACGCAGGAATCAACAACAAGGCACTCATCAGGCAGGCAAAAATTGAAACCGTTACCAACACACCGAAAAAGCGCAATGGTGCGAATCCCGACAACATCAACACAGAAAAGCCAACCATTACCGAAAAAGCATTATAGATAATGCCTCTTCCGGAGGTAACGAGAGTGTTGTGAATGGCAAGGGAATTATCAGACAATTTAGCAAACTCTGTTTTATAACGCCATAAAAAATGTATGGTGTAATCAATTCCAACTCCAATCATAATGGACGAAAGAAGCGCGGTAACAATATCCAAAGCAATTCCCAAATACCCCATCACACCAAACAAAAACAATACCGAAAGCAGCAAAGGCAATATGCCTTTAAATCCGGCAGCCGGTGATTTAAAAATCACCGATAACAGAATAAGTATGATGAGCAAAGCCAGTGCAAGTGATGCTATCTGACCGTGAATCACCATTTCGGCCATCTGAATTTTTGACAACCCCGGACCTGCAATGGCCACCAGCCGAGGGTCGTTTAATGTGATTTGATGCAGTGCATCAAGCACTTTTTTCCCTGTCTGATTGCTGCCATCGGTCATGCTAATCAGCATCCTGGCATTGCTGTAATCAAAATCAACCAGTTGGGAAATCTCCCCCTGAAATCCAAGCATGGATGCAACTTCAAGATACTGAATCGCTTCAGCATTTGACTGAGGGAGCGCTCCGTATCCGGCTTCATCAGGTTCGTATAACCCATGACTTAACTCCCGAAAGAAAACGGATGGAGAAATAACGTGGCCAACTTCGGGAATATCTGATGCGGCAGAAGCATACTGCTCCATTTTTCCAAGTGCATCGGGTGACAATACATCACCGTTGAACAATACGGATACGTATTGTGACCCTCCAAATTTTTCGTTCACCAACTCAACACTTTTGCTGATGTCTGATTTCCCTAAAAAATAACCTTCGATGTTGGTATCAATTTTAATAAAAAAGATGCCAAAAGTACTAACAACGGCAATAATGATAAACAATGCCACAACACGACGTGGATATTGTATAACCCACCGCGCAAACTGCAATAATATGCGGTTGATGAATGTTTCTCTTTCTATCTGCACCTTTCTTTGTACGATTCGTCTTTTCCCGTAAAAACTCAGAAGCACGGGAATCAGAAAGATGCTCATTAAAAAGGCGAGCAAAATCCCCAAAGAAGCAAGCACTCCCAACTGAGCAGCCGGAGCCATTTTGTGGGTAAGTAATCCAAGCATTCCCCCAATTGTTGTCAGTGCGGTTATTAAAATTGGCTTGCGCAAGTCACGGTATATTTCCATGGCTATGGCTCCCATGCCGTTGAAATTGCCAGTGCGGCATTTTTCCTGATACAGGTTGATTAAGTGAATGCCATAATCGTTGGCAATGGCTATCAACATAATGGGCAGCAAAACCGACACCAATGAGATTTCCCACCCCATAACAGCCATAAAACCGAATGAGAATAAGATGGACAGAACAACCACCGAAAAAGGGAGCAAAACCCCTTTCCACTCTCTGAAAGAGAGATAAAGCATCAGCACCATTAATGCCAACGCCGTTGGCAGCAACAATTTTAAATCGCGATTGATGTATGATTTAATGGAAGTCCGCAAATACGGCAAGCCTCCAATATAAACAGCCTCCCTGCCGGGATTCTCTTCAATTACATCCATCAACCCCGCCACCAACTCATCATCAACAGCACCCACTGTTTTAGTCACAATAATGGCAGTGGATGTAAAATCCGCAGAAACAAACCGTCGTGCAGCCTCGCTATTTTGAATGGCGAACTTTAATGCATTTAGTTCTTTATTTTCAATTTGCTCTTCATCAATTATTGGAATCTGAGTGGTATATCCATCCACCAAGGCAAGGGTAAAAACTTCCTTTATCGAAGTGGCATTCTCAACCCCATCCAAAGCGATCAGGCCTTCTGTTAATCTTTCAATTCTATCTAGCGTTTCTTGGTTTAGAATGATTTCCTCACCGGTAAGTATTACCATCAATTTTTCATTGCCACCAAAAATACTGTCGAGCACGTTCATATAGGCACGGTTGCCAACCTCACCGGGAATGTAGTCGTCAAATCCCGGATTAACCTTTAATCGGGAAAACTGGGTAACCGCCAATACGGCCAAAATAAAAATGGCAAGAACAAATAAAAGCCGGTATTTCCCAATTAGTTTATCCACGTTAGATGATTTTATTAATGTGATTAACAGTCACATTTCACCGGTTTTTGAACCCGGCAAAATCAATGAAAACTAGTTTGGTAATCAGAAGAAATTCGCAACAACCTGATGAATGTTACAAAAATATTAAATGAATTTTGAGAAAGGGCAAATGTAGCAATAAAAATGAAAGTGAGGAATTGAATTGAGAAGTATAAAGTGGGAGGTAAATACAAATAGGTGTTTTACAATCTGATAAATATTTTAGAACTTTGCTATGAATATAACAAAAAAGGCCCGCATGGTTTGCAGGCCTTTTTCCGTCATTTAAGTGATCTATTAGAAAAAATATTTTGCACCGATTTGGAGTTGCCAAACCTGACTTCTGTGATAATATGTTGAGTATGTCTCTTTCAGGAAATTTCCATCAGAATCCCGAACCATAGAGAAGCTGGGGACCCTATTTTCGTCCATTCCTTCATAAGTAAGGATTTGGCCGCTATTTCCAGCAAACATATTTTTGTAAACACCCCATTTATTGTTGATTAAGTTTCCAAAATTAAGGAAGTCAAGTGTCAGCTGCAAGGTATTCTTTCGCCCACTAACGTCTATACTGAAATCCTGAGTGAAACGCAAATCAAAGCGGTGCGCCCATGGTGCTCTGGCAGCATTAGCTTCTGCGTAACCGCCTTGGTTGTTGCTCAAATATTTATCTTGTGCAACAAAAGCAAAGAAAGCATCTTCATCTTCCCGACTCACAAAATTGATTTCACCTCTTTCTCTGGGAATATAAATCAAGTCGGTTGCAATGCCATCACCATTCATATCATTGGTATAAGTAAAACTGTTGCCATATGGTGAAGAACCGGTATAAAATAGATTCACTGAAGTTGCCATGTGATTCCTTGCATAAGGAATTCTATAGGATGCTGAAGCAATAACCTTAGAGGGAACTACAAACTGAGAGCGCTGTAACTTTGGCAGATGAGGACCATCAACCTGAATGAGTCCGGAATAAGCTGAGCTTGCATTACTTCCCGGCATACCTGAAATTTCTTTTGATTCGGTAAGGGTGTATGCAAACATCAGGTTTAAATTTTGGATTGGCTCTGCAAAAACAGAGATATTCCCAATAGCTCCCCATCCTTCACTGGTATTTGAAAGAACGTATGCATTTCGAGACGCATAAGTCAAGTCGTTACTTGCGGGGTAAATATACCTATCATCAGCACCACTGAAACGTTGCCAATTATCATCAGGTTGTCTTAGGTTATAATTCTTAAGCATTACACCGTTGATGGTTTTTGTATATATACCTTCCAAACTTACTGATAGCGGGAATGTTGTGGGAAGATCAAAGTCTATCGCTATGGATGTTTTCCAAACCTGAGGCATCTGAAAGTCAGGATCTATTGCATTAACATCACGCGGAAGAACACCATCTTCCGGGGAGATGGTATTTGGCAGACCCAATGTGCTGATCATTTCATTTACATCTGTGATTATTGGTCCTGCGAGTCTTACCAGATTAGGGTCAACACGATCGACGTTTCCATCGGAGTCATATGTTGTAACGGCAGCATAACTACCTTGAACCATTCCTGAGTTAGTTGGCATGTTGGTAAAAAACACTAAAGGCAACCTGCCTGCAAACATACCGGTACCACCACGGAACTTTATGCTTTGATCTTCAGTTAAATTCCAAACAAATCCTACACGTGGCGAAAATTGAATATTTGCTGAAGGCCATTCACCTGTATCAATTCTTTTACCACCATAATCCAACTCATAAATGGCGTTATTACGTATGATATTATCAACATACTTCATATAATCAGCACGCACGCCAAATGTTAACTTTAAGTCAGGATTAACGCTCCATTCATCTTGTACATAAATTCCAAACTGGTTAAAAGCAACTTCTGCAGCCGGATTCTTTTCACCATCATAACCATACGTAAGTGCGAAGTCCCTCGGAGCTGCCTGATTCAAAAAATCATCGATACTGGCATAACGGTAATAACCGGTTCCGTTTCTCATGTATGCGTTATTCGCCATCTGATATTCATAGCTTGCGCCAATGGTCAATTTATGGTCATTCAGATATACATTTGTATTATTTACAATATTGAAGATGTTATTGTTAACACCATTATTCCAGGTAAACAACTCATAGCCAGCAGACATGTATGGTTCGAGTATTTGCGAACCATCTTCGTTTACACCGTACATAATATCAATGAAGGGAAAAGGGCTGGAATTAGAACCACGCATATCCTGAATTTCAGTGTAAGTTACTAAGAATTGATTGGAAATATTGTTTGACAACCGACTGTTCAGATCAAACGAAACTGAATTCACGATATTATCAACGGAATAAATAGAATTTGAAAAAGCCATGGAGTGTTGTGAGATTCTGTTCATAACTCTGTTACGAAATCCCGCGTCGGTAGAATTTCCATTTGTTTGGCTCCATGTTTGGTTTTTGGTATGATTATAACGCACACTTAACTTGTGTGCGTCATTAATATTCCAGTCCAGGCGAGCCAAAAACTTCCTGTTGCTTTTATCGGCAGGATAGTCCGAGTAAGAACCCGGATCATACCCGTAATTGTCAATCAGGTGCTGCCTAACACGTTGCATATCGGCTACACTCGTGCGCGAAAGCATAAGATCGGTATTGGCAACTCCATTCTCTGAGGGTCTCCAGAACACAACCTGTTCAGGTTGTTTTTCATATTCAGCGTTAACAAAGAAGAACAACTTGTTTTCGATGATTGGACCTCCTAAGGTTGCCCCATATATGGTTCTGGATTCTTTATCACGATCACCAAAATCAACATCGCCAATTCTATTCCCCCTCATATCCTGATTGGTGTAATAAGTATAGGCTGAACCTCTAAAGGTATTGGTTCCTGATTTTGTAATTGCATTAATCCCACCACCAATAAAATTAGTCTGGCGAACATCAAACGGGGCAACAACAACCTGAATTTCCTCTATGGCATCCAATGAGATTGGATTGCCTCCTCCTGGTAGATTTGCACTCAAACCAAAATTATTATTGAAGTTGGCTCCATCTACGGTGAAATTGGTTGAGCGACCGTCGCCACCTGCAAATCCCATACCATTGGCATAGGGAGAAATTCGTGCAATATCCGAAATACTCCGATTTATGGTTGGCATCTCGTTCATCTGCTGGTTAGAAATATTGGTCATTGCACCCGTTTTGTCAGTTTGAAAAGCAGAAGCTTTTCGGCCAACAACCATTACTTCACCAAGTTCATAAGTTCCCTCTGTTAAAACAGCATCCAATGAAAATGTTTGACCTAGATACAAAACTATCTCAGAAAACGTTTCCTTAGGATATCCAACAAAAGAGTATTCTACACGGTAAGGTCCCCCCGGGCGCATACCGTGCAGGTTATAAAAGCCTTCGGAATTAGTGGTAGCACCATATTGTGTTCCTGATGGTTCGTGTAAAGCAACAACTGTTACTCCAGGTAGTGGCTCATTGTTGTCATCAAGTACCCTTCCATTTATCCCCGAAGTTGTAACCTGACCAGTTAAAGGCTGAAAAAGCCATGACATCACAAGGATGCCAAACAGTAATGCAAAAATCCTTGAATTTCCCATTTGATTAAAAAAGTTTAATGAATTAATTAAGTTTGGAAAAAATAAGCTATACCTGGTTAAATCTTTCGCAATTTAAACCATTCTTTATTATTATTCCATACCTCAAAGATACCGGCATTCCAATGTTACATGGTTAAAATATTTACAAGAAAAGATTAAAGAAAAATCAAATCAGAATAAACATTTGATATTCAAACACATTTAAGATACGTCTGTTTTACAAGACTTCAATCGAAAGCTCCAAACTCCTATAAAATAATGATTTAAATCATATTAATTCAACACAAACAACAACTGTTTAATGTATGTAAGTAGTTTGATCTTTATTTATAATATAGAATAAGTAACTGATAAAATTTTGTTTCTTAAGAATTCCATAGATCTATAGAATTTAGAAAGATAGGATAGATTAGAAAGATGAAACGAATCCCGAATACCTCAGGATATAATCTAAAGATCTTTTTAATCAATTCAATATAATATTAAACAGTCTATAAAAGTGGCATTGTAAGCATTCTTGCCGTTGATAAAATTTCAAACTACAAGGTAAGACCAACCTTACTATTAATCATGAAAAACTTATTAAGCAAGCTGAAAGAGAAGGATTTGCAAGCTAACTGAACGACACAGCCCGTCCAAAAAAAGGATATAAAAACAGAAACGGGACCGCCTCGTTTGACGTATCCCGTTTCTAACCTTAACCCTAACCCAAAATTATGAAAAACCTATTTTATTTAATGAAACAAATAAAATACAACTTTAGTTGAAATTTGGGATTCAATGAGATTGAATCCCAAATATTCTTTTTACCCTAACCTTAAAATTATGAAAGAACTTTAATCCTTTAATCTGTGTCATTCATCAAATTATACTGCAAGTTTATCAAATTTGTTTCAATCACAGATTGATTTTAACAATAATTAACCGCAATAAATGATCACTTTTTTCAACCGCTTCTAAACCTGTGAATTCATCAACAAACACATCTTACATAAAAAGTATCAAAAAAGATAATTTTTAAAAATTGTAAAAAACGTAACCTTGTCAATAACCAATAAAAACAAGAACTTCGACATATTGACAAGAATCCTGTCTAAACACCCATGGCTCTAAACTTTACATCTCCACAGAAAGTTCGCAAACCTGATGATAAAATCTAACACCAGATGCAGCAAATCAATGATTTTTGTCATAAAATATGAAATCCTCATTTTAAAAATAACCCTCTTTTAATTCATTCCAAATTAAAAATGGTACATTAACATAGAATTAACAGGAGGCATTGTTCACAAAACGGTTTGGACAACTAAATGGTTACGGAATAAATATGCAAAAGGGCTTCGCGGTTGCGAAGCCCTTTTAATAATAACTTATGAAGCAATTGTTCTAATTAAGAATAAAATGATAACTTATGGTTCCTGTTTGAAACGCAGGAGCATTTGGATCACGGTTAAAACGGGCTTTCATGGCAGCTTCCCTTGCTACCCGCCACAAGTAAGAATTTTGAGTTGTTGTTCCTCGCAGAATAGGCTGAGCATTCGTCACGACCCCATTCCTGTCAACGGTGATTTCAACCACAACGATTCCTTCCTCCTGTATATTATACTCAGGTCTGGGTAACGCTCCTGACAAGCTCCTTCCGGAAAGACTAAATGACGAACCGGATTGGCCTAAACCTGTGCCTGTTGTACCGGAGGCAGAAGGATCACCGGATAAATGTCCCTGTGTTCCAATGCCCTGTGTGTCTCCCTGCGACTGGTCGGCTCCACCGGTACCACTAAATGCCCTGCTTGCAGCGTCCCGGGCAGCCTGCGCCTGTCGTTCCTGCTCTTCACGTCTTCTTCTCTCCTCTTCTTCTCTTCGTTGGCGTTCCAGCTCTTCCTGCCGTTGCCGTTCTTGTTCTATTCGTCTTTGGCGTTCTTGTTCCTCACGTCGTCGTTGCTCCTCAAGTCTTTCCCTTTCCTGTGCTTCACGGCGTGCTTTCTCCTCGGGAGAAACAGCAGGCGCTTCATCTACATTTTGAGTCATCACCTGTTCCCTGCTTGGCTGAGGACTAGAAGGCACAGGAGGTGAAGCAGGAGGCGGTGGAGTAGCCTGAGATGCAGCAGGTTGAGGAGTTGGAGCAGTCCGAGGTGGAGCAGATGTTCCCATTCCAATCTGAGAATCACCAAGCGCCACAAGAATACCCTCCTCTTCCTGAACAACGGTGGTTAAACCCCATATCAGAAAAAGCAATAACAAAACGGCATGGAAAATAATGGTTCCTACCATTCCATATGTTCTGTCACTATTTTTTTCCAGTTTGTCCTGCTCTTCCATATCACTACCTGGCTCTGGTTGCTAATATCACCCTATAATTATTGTTTCTGGCAATGTTCATCACTTTTACCACTTCTTTCATTGGCACATTCTCATCCACATGTAATGAGATGTATGGTTCTTCCTCACCTGCCAGCCGCTCCCTTAGAACACTCTCTATCTGGTTAAAACTTACCGGCTGGCGTTCCACATAATAATTTAACTCCCTGGTTATTGAAACCGAAGTAACAGGCGACGCAGTAGCCTGTTGCTGGCTTTGTGGCAGCATCAGTTTGATAGCATTCGGGTTGACCAGTGTTGATGTGATCATAAAAAAGATCAACAACAAAAACACAATATCGGTCATCGACGACATGCTAAATGTTGCATTTATTTTACTTCTTGATTTTAACATCACAAAAAGATTTAGCGTGCCGGTTCATTTAAAATATCCATAAACTCCATGGTTCTGGCTTCCATTTTGAAAATAACTTTTTCAACCTTTGCCACTAGAATATTATAGGCAAAGTATGCCATGATACCTACAATCAATCCGGTTACCGTTGTAACAAGGGCGGTATAAATACCGCCTGCAAGCTGTGCTACTTCAACACTTCCCTGTGCTTCAGCCATCTCCCAGAACGATTTAATCATTCCAATAACCGTACCAAGAAAACCGATCATGGGTGCTCCTCCGGCCACAGTTGCCAAAGTTGGCAAGCGCTTCTCCATCCGACTGATTTCAAGGTTACCAACGTTTTCGATGGCAGTGTTGACGTCATTCAGAGGCCGACCGATGCGAGTGATTCCTTTTTCGATCATTCGGGCTACCGGATGGTTGTTTGAACGGCAAAGCGACAAGGCTGAATCGATTTTCCCATCGTGAATGTAGTCCTTGATGCGATTCATGAAAGTGGTGTCTTCAACTGCAACACGCTTGAGCACCAAATAGCGTTCTATAAATATATAAACCGTTATGATGGACAGAAAAGCAAGAGGAATCATAATCCATCCGCCTTTTAACACCAGCTCGAAAAGCTGAATGCTCTCCTGAGCAACTTCACCGTCCAGGGCATCGCCGTTTAAGGCCTCGGCTCCTGCCTGCATCATTAATAGTAAGTTCATAAGTTTAATTCTTTATTAGTCATTACAAGTTGCTAAAATATAAAAAAAGAGTGAACATTCAACATTTTCTAATCCTCTCGTCTACCGGCAATAATGCGCCAATACTTTTGCATCAACTCCCTAAAATGATCAAACTCCTCCTTAAAGGAAAGACCAATTCCCTGGGTGGTTGGAGATGTTTCATAAAGTAAATCTTCATTTGAACGGGTATAGGCTTTGGCACGGATGGTACCGGTTCTGTTGAGCTTGACATCCACATCAAAATCACCGATCATTTTACTGGTGTTGGTTTGATATTTACCGTACCCCACGTTTCCATTGATGCTGACCCTATTGTTAAACACCTGGGTAGAAAGCGCCAACTCAAACTCCTCGCTGGTAATGTTATCGCCGGGACGGTAGGCTACGCCCACATCAAAATCGCTGCTGATGGTTGAAAACCATCGGCTTATTTGTGAAGATAACATCTCCGTGGTGGTTAAAAGGGCTGTGTTTTCATGTCTCATGGTGTTTGCACCTGCACCTCCCATTCGCATGTACTCAGGGGTGTAAAATCTTCCTAATACCAAAAGCGAAAGAACCTGCCGGTTCATCTCCTCTTCGGAGGAGATGTAATCCAGAATAAGTGATTCACGAGTTTCGTCCAATGTCGGCATTTCCAGTCCAAAACGGATAACAGGCTGCTGTAACATATCCGTTAGGTGCAGATTACAATGTATCTGAACTCTGCGTTGCAGATCTGAAGCACCGTTGGCTCCGGAACCAACGGATGTTGGCTCAAATAGATCACTTAATGAAGCACGCAATCGATAAACAGCTGTTATATCAATATCGGCATTATAGGGATCACCCTGCCATTTAAGAGTACCGCCCTGATTGATGACAAACCTTTTGTTGATGAGATTCTGAAGTGAAAACAGATAATTTCCTTCCTGTATGGTGTAATCACCATAGAAACGAATCAGCCCCTGACGGTTAATTCGTATTTGTATATTTCCGGCTCCGGAACTTTGAAGAATATCCCCTATTCGCTCATCAAAAATAATCTGAACCTGAGCATCCGGGGTAATTTCAATATCCATTTCAAGATTTACACCCGAAAGATCAACCGTGTACTCCTGAGGTTCAATGGTGGGTAAACCTGGGACATAATCAGCAGAACCTACAAAACGGATAAAATTGGACTCGGAAGCTTCCGTTGCCGACTGAATTGGGATAAAGAACCTTGTATTAGGACGCGTACGTCCATTTATTGTCAGATTTACATTTTCGCTTGTTCCGGTAACCAAAAATGTTCCGGTTCCAAACACCCTTCCGTAGTAATATTCATTGTGCACTGAATTGGTGTTCATTACAAGCATATTATTGGCATCCAGACGCAGATTGTAAATCATATCGGAAAATGCGCCATTATGAAATATTGATCCGTGAAAACGACCTTCTCTGTGATGACGGTCGCTTAGTTTCATGCTCCGAAACCTGATTTCATTTTTATAAAAATGTACAGAATCTGAAAGAGCATAGGAGGTGTTTAAAAAATCAACATCAAAATGGCCATTGTTAAGATTTACCTTTCCTGTGAGACTGGGATTCATTACATCTCCCTTCAAAAACATTTGTCCTGAAGCAGTACCCGTTATGTTTTGAATGACATTCTCTAAAAACGGGTTTAGAAAAGCGATATTCAGACTGTCGAGACCAAACTGAAAATCCAGGTGTTGCTGCTGGGGATGAAACAAACCAAATCCCTGCAACATTCTTTTGTCATCTTTTTCGATGGATGCATTTACTGCAAGAGCCTCCAGTTCGTTATTCCAGACACTTCGTAAACGCAAATCTCCAAAACCCACATCATTAAACTCAAAATTCAGAACATTAACATTGCCTGACAACAATGGTTCCCGAAAATAGTCACGAAGTACCATTTCTCCATCTATAATTCCGGCAAAAGAGATGTCACTCTCCTGTGTGCCTGTAAGGAATCTTGACAGATCAAGACGATTGAATACCAGGTTCAAGCCATCTTCGGCCTCCTGGTGCAAAAATCCATTTAAATGCACAAACTGTCCGTCGTTCTCAATGCGGAAACCTCGTACGCTAAATCCTTTGGGATATACTGAAACAATGGTTTCATGTATATTCCAAAGAGTATCGGCCATAATGACTGATGAGGGATGAAGAATAATACTTGTAAACCGTTCTCCTTCAGAATCTCTTCTGAAAGAAGAGGTTGAATATAGTGCTCCGCTATAGGTGACCTCGTCCCAATTGTTCCAAAACAAATTGGTTTGAAGCGTATCCTTTCCTGCCTTTTGATGAATGGATATATTACTGAAATCAACAAACTTACCAACGCCTGCACGATCAGCACGTGCAGTCATGGTTAAATCCTGATCGCCATTCGAATGAGCCTGTATCTCCAAATTCTCTGAACGGAAATTTTTATAATTGACATAATCAAAAGTGGCATCCAACTCCATTTCCGATCTGGCCGGAGCAAATTTCCCATTGATGAATCCCATGTCGGATATTTGCAGTTCTGGGTAAATAAGAGTAAGTAAATCGCTCATATCCAAAACTTCAATATGAAATTCAAAGTCGTTTGGGTTAACAGCATTTTCAACGGAAGCGGAAACCAGTGCCGGTAGAAAAAGCCCGAGATACGCATTGATGGTTTTTCGGAAATTTACAAATGAGTAATTCCCTGCCAATTCCCCGTTTGCAAACGGGGAATTAAGAACCAGTCGTTTTTTGCCATTCTCCCGGCTGGCACGCAAACTAACAGAGTCAAAATCCAAGGACAATTCTGAAGAAGTCAGCAAACCCTCAGTTAAGATAATTTCTCCAACCAAATCATCCAGATTATCACCTTCAAAATTGGTGTTCATCTGCAATGAAAGGACAAAATCAGCTTCTTCAGACATCAACAATAATCTGTCCAGGCGAGCGTTGCGAATAGCTGCGTTAAAATCAAAATAAGGCACAGCGCCCGACATATCAACCTTACCCATAAAATCCAATGAGCCATTTACATCATCAACATCTATTCGTCCGTCGAACATCTGATGGGTTAGCAAACCCTGTACACTGATGTTGTTATAAAGGTATTTTCTGAACTCCATTTCAGAGATGCTTCCATCCATCAGCAAACGGTAATCGGTTTCAGATTTTCTCTCACCATCTATGGCCATGTTAAGGGCAATCCTTCCCATCTCATCCTCCATACTCAAAAGTCTCCCCAGATCAAAGTCGGAGGTTCGTAAATCTCCTGAAAACACAAAGTGGTTATCCGGCATAATTTTCAGCCCAACATCAGTACTAACAGTTCCTAAAGGGCTGTTAAAGGTGCCATACGCAACCATATCGTTTATAAATCCTGTAATATTACCTCTGTATTGTATGGTTTGAAACTCGTTAAGAAATGCAGGGATCTGAGGTGCTTCCCCGGGTATTAATAACTCCAGATCGGTCACATTGGTCTGAAACGACTCAATGTTCATATACACAAATGCGTTGTAAAAATCGGATAAACCATCCACATCAAAACTGGTAACCAATTGAGTGTTTCGACCAAAACCTGCCGAAAACTGTCTGCCCTTTAAATTATTCAGACTGCCATAAACCAATCCGTTTATGAGTATTGGGGTTTCAATGGCCGGAAATTCATTCTGGTACAACCTGATATCGTGGGGCGAAACAATAAGTTCATTGATCATTGCACGAAATTCCACATCAAAAATATTACCGGCACCAAAATTTATATACACCTGATTTAGGGAGCAAAACGAGTGGTCTGTTTTAATCAGCATTTCGTCAATATTCAGACGATTATCACCCAAAGCGCCTGCTAGACCAAAATCGGTAACCGACAATCCTGTTTTTTTACGAAAACGACCGTTGTAGAGATTAAATCCCAGAGTATCTGACCGGTTAAAATCAAAAGCCAATGTGAGGTTGATCTCCGAGACATCCATTGATTCCCTGGGCGGATTCATTTGGAGCAATTGAGAGTGTTGCAATTTCATTTGGCCATTCACCAATCGAAGCCCCTGAATACTGTAATCCCATATTACGGAATCGGGTCTGTATTTTTGAAGCGAATCCAATAAAAATGCAAAGTTCAATTCATGGCTTTCAAGTTCCCTGATATTCATCTGCGGGTTTTGAACCCGCACATTGCCAAACCCAAGATGTTTTTGTCTGATAGAAAACCGATCGATGCCCGTTTTTAAGTTTCTGGCGTAAAAAAGCGTATCGTTTTGTTGATCGAGCAATAAAAAACCGGAAAGCGTGATTCCGGAAAAAGGAGAAATATGAACCCGGTCGATGCCGATGGTGGTATTTAAATCAGAGGATAATCTTGCTGTAACCAGTCTTACCAGACTGGTTTGCACTCCCGGAATCATCAAAATGGTGGATATGATCAATGGAAATCCCACCAGAACAATGAGTGCTGATAATAATATTTTGTGTATTTTTTTAATACTTTTGCCCTTTATATTTTGATGTCGTAGAACGACAGATTTTAAGTTTGTATGAAGGTTTGGTTTAGAGATATAGAATTATAGAGCTCAGACAAAAAGATTAGAAACAGCATAATTTACCTCAGTTAGTTAAACAATCAACTGTAAAAAAAGAACTCACTAAAACAATCTAAATTTCTAAAATCTACTATTCTATTTATCTATTTTTTTACAAAAATATAGAACTTAAATCGAACAGCAGCCAGATTAAGGCTTTAAAATATTTTTTTTGTTATGTCAACCATCATTCTCGGAATTGAATCCTCATGTGATGACACCTCTGCATCTATCATCAAAAATGATACCATACTATCTAACGTAATAGCCGGACAGTCGGTTCACGAGGAGTATGGCGGTGTGGTTCCCGAACTTGCATCCAGAGCTCATCAACAAAACATAATACCTGTTGTGTTTAAGGCATTGAAAGATGCCGGCATCACAGCTGAGGATGTAAATGCCCTGGCATTTACGCGTGGTCCCGGACTGCTGGGATCTTTATTGGTGGGGACTTCCTTTGCTAAAGGATTTGCTCTGGCTCGTAACATTCCACTCATTGAGATCGATCACTTACAAGCGCATGTGTTGGCTCACTTTATTCAGGAACCGGACAGCAGAAAAAAAACGCCCGAATTCCCTTTTCTATCTCTTTTGGTTTCGGGAGGCAACAGCCAAATTATTTTGGTACGCAATCATCTGGATATGGAAATCATTGGCCAAACCATTGACGATGCTGCCGGTGAGGCTTTTGATAAATGCGCCAAAACCATAGGATTACCCTACCCGGGAGGACCACTCATCGATAAATATGCACAGCAAGGAGACGCCAATGCTTTTACCTTTAACAAACCTAAAATTCCGGGACTTAATTACAGCTTTTCGGGCTTAAAAACCTCTTTCCTCTATTTTTTGCGCGACCAACTGAAAGAGAACCCCAAATTCATTGATGAAAATATCCCCAGCTTGTGCGCATCTCTACAAAAAACAATTGTGGAAGTGCTCATGGGAAAACTGATAAGAGCCGCTAAAGAGACCGGCATAAAAGAGATTGCACTTGCTGGCGGTGTTTCAGCCAACAGCGGACTAAGAACAGCCATAGAAATGGAAGCCCTAAAACGAGGATGGCAAACCTACATTCCCAAACTGTCTTACAGTACCGATAATGCTGCCATGATTGCCATAACAGGGTATTATAAGTATTTGAAAGGGGAGTTTGCAGGGCAGGATGCGGTGCCGTATGCGAGGAATAGATAAAACGGGAGACAGGAGACGGGAGAACGGAAACAGGAAAACGGAAAACGGAAAACGGGTTTAGGGTTGGAAGGTGACAGGGTAAAATGGAAACAGGAAACCGGAGAACGGAGAACGGAGTCTCGCAAGACGGAATAAACCATATTAACCACATAAGACACATAAGGTTTTAACCACAATGGCACAAAGAAGGCACAATGTTCACTAAGAAACCCGTAGTGTACGTTGTGTAAATCTTTGTGTACTTTGTGGTTGTAAACCATAAACTCAAAACTTCCCCCTATAAACCTTGTCACCTTCCAACCTTAAACATAGAACATCGAACCTTAAACTCAAAACCTCGAACATAGAACCTCGAACATTAAACATAGAACTTCGAACCTCAAACTAAAATCTGCTTAACCAAAAAATCAAGTTGTTTCATAAAAAAAAACCACACTTTCGTCAAATTACGTTAAACCACAGAAGAATCAAGCATTACAATTCCGCATTTTTTTTCATCTTTGCATGTTGCAACTTTTAAAATAATGACATGTCACTGAATATGGGTGCTGTTTTTCGGTTAAAAAGTGATAACTTTGTGACCCGAAAAGTTGGGGATGAGATGGTTCTGGTTCCTTTGGTGAAAAGTGTGGCAGACATGACACGAGTGATTACTCTGAACGAAACGGGAGCCGCCATTCTGGAATTACTGGACGGGGAAATGACACTCAACCAGGTGTCCACGAAACTTTTTGAATCTTTCGACGTAGAAATGAGTGTATTACAAGGAGATTTGGAAAAATTCATTTCCGAAGCCATTGAAAAAGAGATTATTGAAGAAGTTGTTTAGAGAACAGATATTAGATTTATAGATATTAGATTATTTGACTTTAAGATTATTAGATATTGAGCACAGCGAAATCCCGCAATGAGGGATAAGATATTTGAACCGATAGAAAGAAAAAGAACAAAAATGCCGAACCATTGGGAGAGATGTCTCTAATTATCGTCACTAACTATTGCATCTGTCTCTAATCTGTATTTTTTTGAAACTAATTTAAATAGTTACTTAGATAATCAGATAGAAGCACAATACTCAAAGAAAACATTGTACATTGGAACAACCGGTATCATTACGTAAAGCAGCGAGTTACCGGAACAGGAAACAAACATTAACGGGTGAATAGAACAAACCTAAATATAACTAAAAGACCTTATCATAAGCCGGCCATTGAGGAGGTGGTGATTGATATGTCCATCTCTCTGAACTCACCAACTGATGGGGAAGACGAGTTTGACCCTTTGTCTACAAGCGATCTTGACGAAAGCTCGAAAAGCCAACCTGACTATGGCTCCCATCAATACCGAGAAGCTTCAAACCCTTTTGGAGGAGATAGGCCTCAATATTAGAAAAACTTAAATCAATTTATGGATTTGTTTTTAGGTCCTGTTAAACTCACCGTACTCAACAAAAGCAACCAACTGGTTTTTAAACTACTGCCCTCTTCGGGCTATACAAAACCAATTATACAAAGCAGCGCTCATTATAAATGCCATTACCATACAACCAATAATTTACCCCCGGTAAATTCATACCAAAAAAAACTCACAGGCGAATCAACCGATAAAGAGATGATGCCATATAACTGGCACATACTATATGGCAACGGAGAGATCGTAATTAATGTTGATTATTTAAAGCAAAATGAGGCAATAGAGGAGTTGGTGGCATTTGTCAATAATGACAAAAAAGAGATAAACATTTGGATAAAGCCGACAACTCAAGAGGCATTAATCATTGACCCCTTATTTCAGCCTTTAGGCTCCTTACTGATGGTTTATCTGGCATACTATACAGGCGGTTTTTTAATACATGCCTCGGGTGTTACGCTGAATCATCATAGCTTTCTATTTACAGCGGTTTCAGGTACTGGCAAATCAACCATGGCCGGATTATGGAAAAAAGCCGGCGCCGATGTAATTAATGACGACAGACTTTGGCTACATAAAGTCAATGGCATTTGGCATATGTTTAATACGCCTATGGTGTTCTATGCTCAAACACCGAAGAAATCAAAAATAGATGGAATCTTTTTGTTAAAACAATCAAAAACAAACGAGCTACACCAATTAACAGGATTAAATGCTTCCATGAGGGTTATGGCCAACTGCATTCAACATTTTTTTAACCAAGAAATGACCCAAGAGCATCTGGACAGGGTTTTAGACTTTACAACCAACACCCCAATTTACGATTGCGGATTTAAACCAGATGGGGAGATTGTGGAGGAAATTAGGGGGTTGATGGTTTGAGGGGTTATGGTTGGATGGTTACAGGGGGGACACGGAGACAGGAAACCGGAAACCGCAGACCGATAAACGGAGACCGGAAATTGAATGCAATGAAATTGCGATAGGTTTTTAGGTTAAGGGGTCGATAGGTTATTAGGTCGATAGGCTGATGAAAATCAGAGACCGGAGGATGTCAATTGCAGGGTACTTTTGGAACGATAGGTAACGCCGCCGTAGGTGGCAGTTAAACCACATAAGGCACATAAGTTTTTTAAACACAATGGGCGCTAAGAAACCATTGTGTGCGTTGTGTAACCCATAGTGAACTTTGTTATAAGGCATATAAGATAGGGTTAACAGCCTTACAGACTGAACCATAAACCATAAACTCCAAACTTTTCAACTTTACCCTTTTGCCTAATGATCCATCAACCTTGCCACCTTTCAACCTTCAAACCATTAAAACAATAGAGGCCCCCACAAACTGTGAAGCCTCTATTGTTTTAACTCTTAAATTATTCTCTGCGTCTTTGCGCCTCTGCGTTTAATTCCGAACTCCTACTACCCGTTCACTCTTCACCACATCCCCGGCAGTTACACGCACGATGAATATGGCACTGGTGCGTGGAAGCACAACCAGAGTACGACTGCTTTGCGCCTTTGTTTCGCTTACTTTCTGACCTTCTATGGTGAACACCTCAATGTTGGCATCGCCCATTTGAAGCAATTGCGAATCGATGCTCACCAAGGCTTTTCCGGCAACGCCGTTAATACGAATACCTGCAGCGGCACTTGGATCTTCCATCTCCGGTTCCAGATCGGTGGAGACCATGTAGAAGTGAAGCACGAACCGATCATCCCTCTCACCTGATTCACTAACCGTGTAAACATACTCGCCTCCGACAGTAACATGTATAAATGCTCCTGTATCGCGATCCTCCAGGTAAACGGAATGCATTCCATAGTAATAACTCATATCGAACGTGAGCGTTACATCACCTGAAACCCGATTACGAACAATCAGCGGGATGGTTCGAGTTGGTTGGTTCAGCTCAGGTAATCCGTTAATAGCCAACTCAATTTCACCTACTCTGGTAAATATTTCAGGCACACGATCATCGCTGTTACGATATTTTTCAGAGTCGCCCTCATCTATATCTTCAGTTGCATTACGAGTAAAATAGATCACTGCGCCATCACGAGAGAGTCCGTTATCGGCCGTGATACGAACAACATCCCCATAGGAACTTTCACTGCTTTTAAGATGTGAATCGGCTACACCATGAGAACGAGCAGCGTTATCTAAGGTAATGGTGCGATTGGCTCCCAACGGACGAACATAAACCGACTGCATAGGTGCAATTAGACCCATCTCCTCTTCGTTGTAACTCTCTTCAGTAGGATAAAGAGCCACTCGGGCTCCGGAAACAGCTGAACGGTTGTAGGTCACAAATGTCATCGCCTCTCCAATCAATGCCCTGTACCAAATGGTTGGCTCAAAATGCTCACGGCTCCAGCCAGTATTGCTTTGCCAATTAATAAAACTCGGGAATGGATTGGCCATCAACTGATAACGATTTTCTATAAAGGTTCTATTTATTTCGCCCGTGTTAAGAACCCCGGTATAAGACAGCTCCATAAAGTTATCCTCCTCGTTGGTTTTATGGTAGTGCACAGCAACTCCTTCCATATCTCGCATTGCGGTTCCATGGTGTTGCGTGAAAGTAGAATACCAACGATCGCGATAAACATTGACCAAGGTTCCTGAGCCCTGTGCTCCGGGATTGAAATTGCCAAAGGTGGCATTCTGAATGGAACTGCCCAAATAGAACCACTGCTCCTTAGGAATGGTAAGTTTCACATTGGTTTCACCGGTAATACTTCCATGAGTTATCAATGAGGACATACCTCCAGAACCAGTTTGATTCTCTAATATCAAACCACCAGGCTCGTCAATGGTTAAATTGCCATTGATGGTCGTGCTGGATCCTGGAGACAAAATAACGTTAGCAGATGGTTCAATCCTGATATTGCCTATTTCTGTTTCGCTATGCAAAATCATTGGGTGCACAGATTTGGACGAAACCAACAGATCATTGGTAACAGGTACAATTCCATTACACCAGTTGGCCGGGTTATTCCAGTCGCTGTTTGTGACACCGGTCCAGACACCGTCTGCATTTGAGGTCGTCATGGAGATTACCGGGCTTACTCCGGGACATCCAACTCCATTTAAAACACTCACATAAACCTGAGAACCATTTGAAAGTTCATTGGTTGCAAACACATTATTTGAACCACTTTGCATTTCAAAATCATCTATATAAAAAGCATAATGATCAAATGAAGCATTGGCTGTAAATATGACTTCTGTACCAACGCAGAATTGATTATCTACCGCATCGCTTGCCAATGACACAACTAAAGGAGCTGATACAGAAATTGAAGGAACCGGAATTTCCAGTTCACACGCTAGGTTAAATGCAACCACCACCAAGTTGTATGATTGATCGTTATACAAATTACCCGTTGGCAATAATAAATCACCACCTATACCACCTTCTGATGGTCCCATGTATGCTCCATTTGCAAGATTCCTGAGGCGATAGGAAACATTCAACTCAGAAGATTCCACCCTAACATAAGTACCACCTCCATCACAAACTTCTGTGTCTGTTACAGATATATCGCGAGCATTCACCGCAGGGCTTATAACTAAATCAAACGAGGTCTCACCTTGTACACTTGTTGTTCCAATTCTCTCCTCCACACTAACACTTCCATTACCGGGAGTGTCCCACAACACAGTTATTGAGTTCCCCCCGGATGCAACATTTCTCCATGTTGTGGCATTTGACGTTTGAATGGTGCCTCCTTCAACAGTCCAACGGTATTGATTCCCTGATATGGCTGCTGTGGTATAAGTTACAGTAGCTCCCTGACAAATATTAGGTTCCTTAGGATCAATGTCTGGTACAGGAATATTCGTCACTTGAATCTCAAACAATGTAGAAACCTGACAACCGGATCCGTCAGTGGTTTCCGTTACCTGTAGCTGATAAGTTCCGTTACTACTTCCAAAATTCACATTGGTTGAAGCTGCATTAGGTGATTCAATTGATCCAGCTGCTGCCCCAACCCAACTCCAGACATAAGTATTGGTTCCATTTTGTGGAGTAGAATAGCTGCGGGTTTCATTCTGCCCAACCATGGCAGCTCCTGAAATTACCGGTACAAATGTCTCCTGAACAGTTAAATCAACCGAACCAGCGTTGGCAATACCTGCAGCAGATTGGTCTGAGACAGAAACCAAAGACACAGAATAGTTACCGGCACCTGCCAAATCATCCCCGGTTAATTGAATCATATAATTAGAAGAGGTAATACCTGTTTGCGTAAAATTATGAGTTCCTGAACCATTCACACGATAAGTTAATGTCCATGGTGCAACCCCCGTTAAAGCAACAGGAATAGAAGCCACTTCCCCGTTATTACATATTTCAACTGAAGTAAAGTCAGTGATGGTGGCTGTTACCCCACTCAATCCAAGTGTAAATATATAATCATTGGTGGAAACACGATTGGTAGTAGAAACCGTTTTACCTGATGCGCTAACAGTTTGTCCTCGTTCGCTCCACTTGGCCTCTGCGTTATTGTATTGCACAACCCTCAGTCGGTTTCTCAATGAAGCATCTGATGTAACACCCGGATAAGAGATGTCATCCCATCGCAATTGAACATTCGCCGAAGCACCTGTTGGACGCGTTACAACCCAATGTTCGTTATTACTCACCGATGTAATTGGGGTGTTGAGGTTCTCCTCATCACGTGGTAACGGATTACTATTGATGTATCTCACCGTCCAGTCGGCAGGAGAAGCCCCACCCTGGGTATTCATCACGGCCATAAGGCCGTGGCGGCCATCATTTCCTACATGGAACGTAAAAGAGTGACCCGACAAAATACGTTTAGTAAGTGGCCCATCAACATAAGAATTACTATTCCCACCTGATACGGCATTCGATGCCGTATTGGTGATGTGAACCACATTATTGTCATAGCTGTGAATAACACCACGTGTTAAGTTCAATCTATTTGAGACAACCAACGAAGCACCGTCTGAACTCTCCATCAAATCAAGAATACCTGTGGTATTCTTGGTTAAATTATAGAAGTTCTCGTTAACACGCACGTTAAAGCTTTGTGTACGATTACCATCGAACACAACGGTACCGCGCCCGGCAATGAATCCTCCTTCGGAAGTGTTTTCATTAATCCAGTCGCCACCCACGTAGATGGTTCGATTATGATTGGAATTATTTAATACCGCTCCATTACGAATAGTCAGATTACCATTAATCTTCATATCCTCAGCACTGATATTCTTAACACCGGAGCCGGAGAGCACCACATTTTGATAAGGCTTATAAACGTTACCCGGTTTTAGCGGAAGGTTGGCAGTGTTATCTCCCTTAAACTCGATGGTAGTTGATGAATTCTCAAAGAAATCATCAAATCGCCCACCGGGAAGAACAAATATCCCTTCTGATGTTGAATTAAGAGCCAGGGTTCCATCACCAAAAATATGACCTAAGTTGTGATAAAGCGTAGTTCCTGCATCTAAGGTTCCATCAATCTCTACTGAATATGAATATGCATTATCTGCATCCAATGTCACCACATGGCCAGAGCTTATGATAACCGGATTTCCATCAGGCGTTAAACCACTAGCAGTGCCACCCGGAGTTTCTGACCAAGTATTGACATCGTTCCAGTTACCTGATTGACGGCTGTACAAAATGGGTTTGGTGACAAAATTAGGAGAATACCCGGCAGTATATTCACCGGTAATGTAATCGCCGGTAAATGCAATGGTGTTGGCAGACGCGTCCACCACGTCACCTAAATTATACCATGTATAATTTTCATAGTCATATCGCCCACCCACATACTGGGATTCGTCAGCCCTTACATCATCCTGATTATAATGGTATCTGTGACTCACCGACAATCCTCCAAAGCCTTCTGCCCTCACACTCCAGTAGTAAGCCAGTTCATTGGCGTCAGGGTCATTTACAGCAGCGTGCTTTTCATTCACAGTCCTGATGGTAATTGCTCCCGGAGCATTATTCGCCAACAGGGTATAAGCTGCCGGGGTATATTTTCCATGCACACCAATTGGGAACAGAAACTCTGAGGAGGCAACTGCGGCAAACAGCTTGCGAACACCCTGGTCGGAAAGAACTCCGTTGAGCATCACCATGCGGCGATTGTCAGGCGTTCCTCCAATTGAAGCACTCTCGCCAAAGGTGAGAAGATAATCATTGATATAGAGTGAACCGGCGGTAAAAGTCAACAATCCATTAATACGAATGTTGTTTACCACATTGACTCCATTGTTGTTGTTCATTAACACATTCCCGAACACAGCATTGTTGCCCGAGATGGTTTGAGCCTGAGCACCTTCAAAAGAAATTCCACCAGATAAAGAACCACTAACATGGTTTGCAACATTATGGACATTTCGTGATACTGCAACAATATTGCCTCCATCGTTAAACTCACCCGAAAAGAGAGATAAATTATTGTTTACATATATTGCTGAATTTGAAGCCAAGGATAAATTGGTAGAACGCACTTCAAGGTTGGCAAAATTGGTAACATTGGTTCCAATGCCTTGTATTAATTGATTGTCTGTACCATTGAAGCGTGTGATTTGAGTGTTTGACCCCGGTCTGAAACCTCCTTCGTTTAAGCCGCGAGAGGACGAAATATTATGATTAACCAGATGACCTGCAAATTCCACATCCAGACCATTGGCCATAAATACAGAATTACCTGCAATAGTCAACTCATTCTTAATAGTCAATGGCAACACTGCCAATGAAGCCGTCTGCCCTGTATTGGCTCCAACCGTCATATTCCACAACGGAGCTGAAGATTGAACAGCAAAGCTGTAACCAGCTGCATTACCAGTGGCTCCAAGCTGAATGAGGCCTCCTTTTACATCATGCGCTTCCGGACGAAGATATAAATCTCCAAAAGTAGTTGCAGCCGCAGATGGACGCATCAGTGTAAGTGTACCTCCAGATGTATTGAACAAACTTCCTGAATTGGCAATTTCCAGCAATCCGCGTGACGCCATACGGTTGCGCCCTGCAACTATAACCTCACCTCCTGTTTGAATGTAATTGAGCGAACCACTGGTGGTTGTAGCCGGACGACGAATCTGCCCATTTACATACAATGTACCACCTGAGACATAGACCTCAGGCCTACCGGCAGCAGCATATTCAATGCTGTTATTTTGGTTTTGCGTTGACTGGCCAATCTCCATCAATCCACCCAATACCTCTAATCTACCTGCCAACAATAAATTGGCATTGTTGTTACCATAAGCCACCCGCACCGTTCCGGCATTAACCGAAAGTGCAGCAGTTGATGGGATGGAAAAATTGGTAGTTCCATCGGTAACGGTAACCACTAAGCCTTCTCTATCAACACGGAATGTTCCATTCAGCAAAGTAAGGAATGGGTTAGAAACAGCTGTAGTAATATTCGATTCTAATGTAAGAACAGGGGTGGCATCCGAACCTTTATCAACAAACAAACTGTGAAAGTTGAATGTGGCACCGGAACCTTCAATAGAAGCGTTTTGTTCGCCTCTGAAATAGGTCACCGTATTGCGTGTACCATTAACCATGTTAAAAGTACCGTTATTAATAAGGCTACCATATATCTCCAAGGTGTTGGTGACAACTGTTCCATTGTTTCTAACTGTAAATGAGGCTCCTGAGTGAATATTCAAATCTCCATAAACAATAATACCTGTTGCTCTGTCATTTCTATACACCAGAGTTCCTGCTTCAATAACCAAATTACCATTTACAGTATAAGTCCTGGCATTGGTCTGATTAGTTCTTGTTTGATTAGCTCCTTTGATCTCTAAATTCTCATAAACAGTGAAATCGGTATTTGGAAGTATTATGTTTGCTCCTGAAGCATTTATTATCAAATTTCGATAGTTTGTAAGCGGTATTCCTGTCACATCAGAAGAAACAGGAATGGTGTAAGCATTACCTCCGGAAACATAATACTCTACAGTACCACCATTAGCTCCAAGAAACTCACCAAAATCACCTCTCGGGAAATAACTTCGGGCAATTCGCAAAGTTCCACTACCGGTAACAGTCTCTTCCGGTAATGCTGCAAAGTTATGTCCGGTTGTACGTACTAAATCAAGAGTAGCACCATCGGAAATAAACAGCGCACCGGCAGAAGCGTTATTGGCAGTCATGGTAACAGTATGCCCCTCGCCTATAACAACTATTGTGTTGGCAGTGGGTTGAACCGAGGCAGCATCACCGTCGTGACCGGTTGTACTCCATGTATTGTTCTGATTCCAATTTCCACTGGCACGTGAATACAATACCGGAATATCAGCAAAAGCTGCAGGCAGTCCTGCTGTATAATCACCATTGGCATTACTTTCTGCATTAAAGGTGATTACGTTGGTAGCCTGATTAACCAGGTTTACATCGTTGATGGTACGCCAGGCTGTTCCATAATTGTAAACGGCAGGAATATAATTATCTTCATTGCCCTGTACAAAGGCATTGTTATAACTATAGGTATGTACCACCGAGTTAGCCGGAATGCCCTCAAATCCACTGCTATTCGTTTTCCAGTAAGCTGTTAACGCATTGTTTGTTCCCTGAGCCAAATGGTGGCGACCATTAACCGGGCGCGAAGTTACGGTTCCCCATTGCGTTGGTGCTGAACTAAAGCGAATGGTTGCAGGCATGTAATAGAATGTACCACTATTTACAAAACCAAATGGGAAGAGAAACGCATCGGTATTAGAAAACTGCTTTTGAACCCCACCGTTTGACATTAAACCTCCGGTTACAATCATCTTGTTATTGTTAAATGCCTGAGCAGTACCTGTAGCTGCACTATAAATATTAGCATCAGTACCCAATTTTAGCAGATTGTCCCCAATGTTAAAGCGGTGATTGCTTACAAGTCGTAAATCACCATTAACGCCCATTGTGGCATTCATAGTAACGGAGCCTCCGTTTTTATTAACAGAGAGATTATTAAACACACCATTGCCATCGCCCGATAACACCTGTGCTGCATTTCCGGTAAGTTCGATTCTACCGGCACCGGATACTGGTCTAAAATGCGTACCGCTGTTGCTGATATTACCTGCCACGGTGACGGTACGACCGTTATCGCGCAAGGTGGTCTCACTACCTAACGTTAAACTACCCCGTATGGCAAGCGTTGCTGCCCCATTTAAAGTTAAATCGGATTTACCGGCCAACTCAAGGTTGTTGAAACCATTGGTAAGAGTCCCGTTATTGGTAAATGCCTGTGGCCCATTGCCATTAAAAATGGTGGTGTTGGTGCCGGGGGTGTAAATTGTGTTGTTGTTAATAACAAAATTTCCTCCTACTATAACATCTGCATTGGCATTACCTGATGTAAGCACGCCCCTGTTTACTAGTGTAAGGTTGTTCTTAACAACCAAAGGCTGCACAGCAATACCGGGTATGGTGGCATTGTTGGCGTAAGCTCTGGGTTGTGCCGAATTGTTATTGGATGCGGAAATTATATTTAAATCCCAAAGAGGAGCTGTTGAAAGAACAAATGCGTTTCTGTTATTCGGAACTGTTAAATTAATCTCACCTCCTGTAATACTTACATTATCAGGGTTGGCACCAATTAGAAGGCTGAAATTAGTTCCGGAACCACCTGCTATTGTATTAGGTGAAAGAATATTTATAACGCCACCAGAAATATTAACTGTATTATCCGGATAAGGCAATGTCATTGCCGGATAAACATTCATACCACCCAGGTTAGGCAAATCAACCGCCCGAATGGTTAATTCTCCACCCGACATATTAAACGCACCGCGATGGACGCCCTCTTGATATGAAGTACGAACACATTCGGTAGAAACCTCACCACCTTCAATAATAATTGAGGCAGTTGCGCGACTCACGATTCCCTGTTTACTGTTATCGTTTAATACAGAATTACCTGTAACCTTTAATGCTCCATACAACAATAATGTTGTACCATCTCCAGTATTTCCTGCGCCGAAAGTAACATGCGCACCATCCAGCCATAACATGGCATCCTCATCCACCGTATAGGTTGTACCTGTGGCCAATGATGGAATCACTATGTTTTGCCCTAACCTAACAGTACCTGCCTGAAGCCCCAAAGCATGGGGGTTGAAAATATTTGGTGCATTTGTACCAGGGACGATGTCATTTCGACCAAACAATCTAAAATTACCTGATGCTGTTGCATCAATATTAAGGACAAAAGTCTGGTCAACACCTTTTTCAATCTCGATGCGATAAAAGTCACTTTGCCCGGCCAAATATAAATTCTGGTCAGCCATCGGGTTGTTGAATACCACATCGGCACGACCATCGTTGGGCGTGCCTGTGTAATTAGGATTATTCTGATTTGTAAACCGAACTATTCCATAGTTTGAGAAATCGCCATTCACAACAAATCGGTGGTTGGCATTGCCTGTACCTAATTGAATTCGTCCATTGTTATCGACCAAAACATTGCCGTAAATTTGAACAGTTCTTGCTGCGTTATTGTTCCCAATCTGGAAACGACCTCGTGGTATATTCAGATTGCCATTTACAGTTAAATCCCCTGCTAAAGTGACCGTTCGTGCAGTATTGGCAAAATTGAACGTCAGATTGTTATACTCCAGTCGTTGTAAAGTAAAATCACCAGCAGGATTATAATACTCCACCGTACCGCCACCTGCCGATGTAAACAAGCTAAAGTCACCAGTGGGGAAATTATTGGTTTGCAGACGCAAGGTTCCCTCACCGCCCACATCACCAAAATTGTGCCCGGTAGAAGAGCGTAAATCAAGTGTTCCTCCGTTCTGGATTTCTAAGGAAAATACCGTTCTATTGTTGTTCGGTATATATACATCACGACCGTTGAGAATGGTCACATAATCATACTCCCCGGGAACACCAGGATTTACCGACAGTGTTCCGGAAGGATCCTGCGTCCATGTATTGGCTTCATTCCAATTGCCAGATTGATAACTGTAGTAACGGTTTACAACTGGGGCTATGGTAATGTCCTGAGATACAAAAACAGTATTGCCGGGACCGCAAACTCCATTATTATTTCCAAACCAACATGCCCCTTCATTTACTACATCGAATGTAAGGTTATCAGTCCCCAATGCCATTGGAGCTGTAACCGTAAGCTCATAAGTACGTGTTTCACCGGGAGCTAAGTTTCCAGCATCTGTTCGGACAAGATAATCAGAATCTGCATTCCATTTTATCCCTATATTAATATCGGGATCACTGTCTGTCCAAACTGCTTGTCCTGAATTGCGTACGGTAACTGAAACTGTTCTGGTTTCACCTGCCTCCCATACTTCATCGCCAATATCCATTGAAATAAATTCAGCCTGATATGCGGGAACATAAGATATACGAATTAGGCCGGGTGCACCGGAACCGCCGAATCTTGAATCGGGTTGTCCCCAGCCTCCTCTATAAGATGCTCCACTACCACCTCCTCCATAGTTAGATCCAGAATTTCCATTGCTTCGATCAACAACGCTATTTCCTCCCTGACCACCGTAATCATTTTGACCACTGCCTCCAGATTGCCCTGTAGCATCATAACCATTTCCGATACTACCTGCGCCTCCTCCACCTGGACCTGAAAAATCTCTACTTAACCATCCTCCTGTTTGACCACCTGTAGCTCCATTTCCTCCTCTATATCTATACTCTCCTAATGACTCCTCAATAGAGCCACCAAGCGCCCCATTCTGATTATTGTTTGATCCACTGCGCCCCCCAGCTGCTAAGACTATTTCTGCACCAAAAATCGAAGAACCTCCATTAACTCCAGAAGTACCTCCTTGTCCAATTTCAATATCAAAAGAAGTATTAGGCGTAACAATAACAGTACTTCTGGCATAAGCACCGCCGCCACCACCTCCAGCAAATCCATTACTAGTTCGATTCCCCCCACCTCCACCTGCACCCCAGGCTTCCACGGTAATTTCTGTTACACCGGGCGGTACTGTCCAGGTTCCACTGGTAGTAAACTCCTCAACGACTTGCTCCTGCGCAGTAACGACTGCTCCAAAACCAAACAAAAACAACAGAGTAACAACAAAACCTGCTGTTTTGGATACAAAAATTCGGTACATCTGCCCGATGGTAATAGATGAGTGGTAGAATTTATTCATATAGTTTATATAAAAATACAACACGATAAAATCAACAAAATTGAACAATTAGTAAAATCCGTCAAAATTAAGAAATAATTGCTACTTAAGAATATTAACGGATATGTTATTTTGATAAATTCAATTAATAAACAGTAACTTAAAAAGCGTAAACATTACAATATTTTATACGCAGGTAACAAAAAAGAAGTTTTAAACATTGAGTTAAAATGAAGAAATCTTTTGACGAAAGAGTATTTTTTAGTGACAAATGGGATTGACAAAAGGAAAAACAGAGAATTTCATGGTGATACTTTCTTGTTTATTACACCATATTAAGGGATAGAAGGTTTTAACCACAATGAGCACAATGAAGACACAGAGGTCACTAAGAACTCTTTGCGGGCTTTGTGTAAATCTTTGTGAACTCCGTGGTTAGGTTTTACCATATAAGGCATATAAGATAAGGTTTAGGGTTTAGAGTTTGAAAGGAACTGAACTACAAACCATAACCAAAAACAGAGAGCCCCACATAACGTGAAGCCCTCTATTGTTTTAACTCTTAAATTATTCTCTGCGTCTTTTCGCCTCTGCGTTTAATTACCGCACTCCCACTACCCGCTCACTCTTCACCACATCGCCGGCAGTTACACGTACGATGAATATGGCACTGGTGCGTGGAAGCACTACCAACGTACGACTGCTTTGAGCCTTTGTTTCGCTTACTTTCTGACCTTCTATGGAGAACACCTCAATGTTGGCATCGCCCATTTGAAGCAATTGCGAATCGATGCTGACCAAAACTTTTCCGGCAACGCCGTTAATACGAATACCTGCGGCTGCATTTGGATCTTCCATCTCCGGTTCCAGATCAGTGGAGACCATGTAGAAGTGAAGCACAAATCGATCATCCCTCTCGCCCGGTTCGCTCACCGTGTAAACATACTCGCCTCCAGCAGTAACATGAATAAAAGCCCCAGTGTCGCGATCCTCCAGGTAAACAGAATGCATCCCATAGTAATAACTCATATCGAACGTGAGCGTTACATCTCCTGAAACCCGATTGCGAACAACCAACGGAATGGTTCTGGTAGGCTGATTCAGTTCAGGCAAACCATTGATGGCCATCTCTGTCTCCCCTACCCGGGTAAATATTTCAGGCACACGATCATCGCTGTTGCGATATTTTTCGGAGTCGCCCTCATCAATACCTTCCGATGCATGGCGAGTAAAATAGATCACTGCGCCATCACGAGAGAGTCCGTTATCGGCCGTGATGCGAATAACATCACCATAGGAACTTTCACTGCTTTTAAGGCGTGAATCGTCAACACCATGCGAGCGGGCAGAATTATTGATGGTAATGGTGCGATTGGCTCCCAACGGACGAACATAAACTGACTGCATAGGTGGAATCAGCCCCATCTCCTCCTCGTTGTAACTCTCGCCTGTAGGATAAAGTGCCACTCGGGCACCAGGAACTGCTGAACGGTTATATGTCACAAATGTCATCGCCTCTCCAATTAATGCCCTGTACCAAATGGTTGGCTCAAAATGCTCCCTATTCCAGCCCGTATTGATTTGCCAATTAATAAAACTGGGATATGGATTAGCCATAAGCTGGTAACGATTCTCCAAGAATGTTCGCTCAATTTCTCCGGTATTAAGAACCCCGGAGTAGGATAATTCCATAAAATTATCCTCATCGTTAGTTTTATGATAATACACAGCCACTCCTTCCATATCTCGCATAGCGGTTCCATGGTGTTGCGTGAAGGTTGAATACCAACGGTCGCGGTATACATTGACCAAGGTTCCTGAGCCTTGTGCTCCTGGACTGAAATTGCCAAAGGTGGCATTCTGGATGGAACTGCCCAAATAGAACCATTGCTCCTTAGGCACAGTCAGTTTGATATTGGCCAATCCGGTAACTGCTCCCTGGGTGATGATGGAGGCCATATTCCCTATGCCAGTTTCACTTTCGATAGTAAGTCCTCCGGGCTGCTCAACAACCAAATCACCATGAACCGTTAATTGCGCGCCTGGTTTTACGCGTAGAATGGCATCTTCCCTGACGACCAATCCACGGGCATTAGCCAAAGAAGAACCTTCAATAACGGGATCATTGTCACTTTCATCAACAACCACGTTAACCGAAGCATTGGGAATAATACCCTCATCCCAGTTACCTCCTACAAACCAATTATTGTCTATATTCCCAGTCCAAAAATAGGCCATTTCTTCTATGGTTCCCAAAATAAATCTTTGAACGGCTCCATCGTGGGCAATAGCAGGATTAGAAGTTACACTTCCCTCGTTTCTATCACCTGTAATGGCAACTCCTCCGGTAGCAGCTTCCCATGCAGAACCATTCCACCTAGCAACCCGTAAACCCTGTAAATCAAATGTTTTAGTCACCACCGGGTCGACAGGATTTATAGGCAATGTAACATTTGCCGTGCGTGCTCCAGGGCTTTGAATCAGGTAATGTTCAAGAGTACTTACCCGTTCAATTTCGCCGGCAAGCTCTTCATGTTCATAACCTGAGTCAATATACTCAACCGCCCAATAAGCAGTTCCTCCTGATCGATTGGTAATGGAAACTATTCGATTTTGTCCGTTTTTACCAACATTGAAAACAGCATGGGCGCTACCACCAACCATATTTCTACTCAAAACCCCTTCCACAAAACTATTGACTGAAAGCGGATTAACCAGTCCATCGGTTTTGCTCAAAACAAACTGATGTCCATCGGGCACAACTACATTTCCATTCACATTATGAAAATAGTTGGCCACTTCGGCACTGTTATCAAACTCAACACCGGCTGGGTTAGAGATTTCCAAATCGAAGAATCGCTGATTATTACCCGACAGTTGTCCGTAAACATATTGCCGTTGGGAACCATCAAAAATAAATCGTTGACCACTGAATTGATTTCGGAAATTCCCGGTTCCATTTTTGGTTAAGTTACCTTTAAGATATATATGCTCATTGGCATCAGTTTCAAGAACAGCTCCTGCATTTATTATTAAGTCACCATTAATAAAGGTATTCTTTATGGATGACCCTAAACCAAAATGTGATACTTTAAGCGTTCCTGAGTTGACCTCCAAATCTTCACAAATGGTAATGGTGGTATTTGGCAGCGTCTTAATTCCACTACCGCTAATAACCAATCCTCTCATGAGCGGATATCGGTCGCTGATGGTAAAATTGGCAGCCCCTCCGTACTCCATAACCCCTCCGTCGCAAGTGAAAAAATCTTCAAAACGGCCTGCCGGAAGCTGATTAGAATGCAATGAAAGCGTTCCTGATCCGGTAACAACACCCAGGTTATGACCGTAGGTTGTACCAATCTCAAGTTTACCATTCAGTTCTGTGGTATATACCCTGCGTGAATTTGAACTCATGGTAATGGTATGGGCAGGTTCTATGATGACACGATGTCCGAAAGGCCCATTGGCCGGCACGGAGCCACCTCCATCACGTTCCCAAACTCCAGGATCAGTCCATAGTCCCGTTGACACAGTTCTGAAAAGAGGCACCTCATCAGGGATGGCTAAATCGGCTCCGGCGGTGTAATCGCCGGATAAAGAGGAGACTCCGGAATAGGAGATGGTGATGGTTTTTTCCACATCATCTACCACATCTAAGAACTTGCTCCACTCAAATCCTTGTAAGCGTGCACCCAAATACTCTGACACATCACCACGAACATCTGAATCCACGTAAGTAAACAGCACCTCCCCGCTATATCCATCCAAACCTGAACTTGTTACAACCCAGTAATATTGAAGAACCTGATCGGGATCTTCGGCGGTGGGGTGATGTTGATTAATGGGTTTTACCATCATCTCACCCTGAGAACTGTTGGCGGTAGTTACAACCTCCACCGGTGTGTATTTTCCAACGGTTCCCATAGGGAACAGGAACGAGGAACTACCAACCGGTATCATTTTTTTCACACCACTGTTGTTACCAAAGGCGCCATCGGTGACAATCATGTTATCTGCCGAAAAGTCCACTGTAGAGACCACCTCTGCGTTTACACCCAAAGTGAGAGTGTGCCCCTTAATATTAAGAAGTCCGTTGGAAAGAATCAGATCATTAACAAGTGTAATGTCGTTTTCAATGGACGCTCCTGATAAATTGTTAATCTCAACAAGACCAAAAATTCCGGTTCCGGAAATTTTTTGAGCCATACCTCCCGTGAGTTTTAATCCTGAATTCAAATTGGAAGGATCGGAACTGACCCAAACAGCCTCGTTGGTCACATCCCCTGATATAACCACAGGATTGCCACCATCAATAAACTCACCGGAGATAAAGTTCATGTTTCCGGCAACACTCATTGAGGAGTTGGAAGCCAGAGACAGATTATTGGCCACATCAACCACCCAATGATTGATTTCAAGATCACCATGAATCGACTGTGAATCGCCATTAAAAATCACAGCATCATCTGAATGATAATTCCAGCCGCCCTGGAATAACAAATCACCGGCCAAATATAGATTCCTGTTATTGGAGTTAAACCTTGCCAATGAGTTTTCAAACTCAAAAGTGCCATTTACATACAACGGCAAGTTCATCAAATTTAAAGTCGCAGTTCTATTGTTATCCGGATTACCGGCAATGGTTAAATCAGAAAGCGGAATGGAACTGTTGATTCGATAGTTATGATGAGCATTTATCGACTCTTGCGAAAATCTGATTTCACCACCGGTAATGCTGCCGGTATTTGGCACCAGATAAAGATCCCCAAAAGAGGTTCCACCGCCGCGTCTGATAGATAGAAGCCCATCTGTCATAGTAAACTCACTTCCAGAGTTTACCACCTCCAGTTTGGCTCGGCCCTGGCTTGGGTTTCGACCATGAATAATAACCTCACCGCCGGTTTGACGATATTTAAGCACACCGTTAAAGGTGTTGGTGGCTCGTCTTATTTGACTTTGAACCTCCAAGCGGCCATTGTCGGCAATTTCCAATTCAGCCCCCGCACCTTGATATTGAATGAATATTCGATTGTTGTTGGCATCTGTTCCAAAAATGGCCTCTCCGTTGTTATCCACCCGAAGTTTCCCGCGTAAATCGACCCCGGTATTGTGTGTTGTAATATTAACACGCCCCTCACTAACAGTAAGAGAGGATGTTGAAGGTATTGCAAACATTCCTCCACCTGAGGTCAACTCCAAATCAATTCCGGGATGATTAAGCACCATTTTTCCATTTAACAAATTCAGAGCCTTAACGGCACTGTTGGTTGGTGCACCAAGCGTAAAGGCATGGTTGGCTGTAACAGTGGCATTGGGATTCTCGTCCTTATCTACGACCAAACGGAATAGATTCAGATCACTTCCTCCGTTTACATTTAGATAAGAATCATGCTCCCCTTTAAAAACAAGCTCGACATTGCTTCCACCTGTATTGTTGGTAAAAAGATCTATGCTACCGTCATTTTGCGTTAAGTTATTCAGTATCTCTAAGCGATGGACTACACCGCCCTCGGGAACATTCTGAACCCTTACAAAATTAGAAGATCCTGATTCAGTATCAACAATAATGAGATTATTGCTTAAGAAACGTCGCGAACTGCCTTCGCCCGGGAACAGCAGACGACCAAATTGGTTTCCACCAATTTGTGTATTCCCTAAAACATTAATATCGCCGGAACCTCCCTCATTCAAAAGAAGAGTTGCTCCCCGGTCTATGCGCAGAGTCCCTCTAACGGTAATATCATTAGAAATCACAGCAAAACGATTTCCAGAAATATCACCTGAGGCTTCGAAACGCAGATTTGGGTAATTACTTGAAATAGATGGAATAACAGATACGCCATCATCAATAACATCATAAATCACAAAACTTCCATCCTCACTCAAGAAATCGCCCCAATCAGCTGATATTTCAGGTATCTGATCTGATGCGACCCTAATTAAAACAGTTCCCTCTCCTGATACCCTATTAACGTTGACAGCTCTATCTTGAGGAATAATTAAACGAGCAGCCCATACACCTGCTGGTGCTGATGTAAAAATTAACTCACCAATATTGATATCTGTATCAGCCAAGACCCAATGAAAGTTCCCCCCGCCGCTTAAATTACAACCGCCGCCATTCCCAATATAAACAATATCTCCGGGTCCCGGAATCTCTCCGGCCGGAGCACCTGTGTGCGACTCAGTAGACCATGTGTTAACATTAGACCAATTTGCTCCCCATGAACCGCATAAACGACTATAAAACACCGGCACCAATCCATCAAACCTGTCGGGATGAGCGGCAGTAAAACTACCTTCACTTAAAGGCTGAGATGTAACAAATTCTATAGTTTTATCATCTGTATCTACACCATCATCAAGCTTAGTCCTTGTGGTTCCCAAAACCATTCCGGGAACAAAAACAAGATCATCATCCTCTTCCAATAAATCGTGAACGCTGTATGTAAAAAGAGCCGAAACAGATGGAACGTCGGTAAACTCCTGATGGCGTAACCTCCAGTAATATTGCAGAGCCGGCTCTTCACTCTCCTGATTTAACAGAGGCAGCTCCTGAGCAACTGGATTTATTTGTATCCAACCTGCATCTTCAAAATCGGAGACAGTAATTTCCGCCGGGGTATAACGCAATTCGCTTTCGGCATTTGCTCCAAATGGGAATAACAAGGATGTATTGTCGTTTACAAACAACCGAACTCCTTTGTCGGAAGATTGCCCTCCGGTAATAATCATTCTTTCGGTAGAGAAGTCCCCTTCGGGAATTATACCCCCTTGCACCGACAGACCATGACTGCCCAAATCGAAAATGCCGTTGGTCATTTTCAAAGTGCCATTTACCATTTGATCCGCCACAAATAGGTTTTGAGTTGAAACATCCTCGTCCAACTCCAAGTTTTCAAATATTCCGGAACCATCGCCTCCGATGACCCTTCCGGTGGAGTTGGTCAATAATATTTTTCCATCTCCATGGTGAACACCGGAGTTGTAAAGATTTCCATAAACACGAATGGTTTTTCCGTTGTCATTAAACGTACCCGATTCAATCTCTAAATCGCCACGTAACAAGATCTCATCAACAGCCGATGGAGTCACCATTGTTAAACCATCCTCTTGTTTATCAACAACCAAAGAATAAAGGTCTGACTCCAATGTTCCGTTAATAATAAATTGAGACTCGCCTTCACCATAAAATCGGGTCACGTTATCGTAAGCATTGTAAGAGGCCTCTTCATCGATAAGAAAATCGCCCGATATGCTAACCGAATAGTGATTAGACCCATGAGCTGCTCTAAATCTGGTAGGCCCTAACAACTGCAAATCCCCGTTGATGTTCAGATCGCTCATTAACCGCACCCAGCCCAATTCAGAGGAGTCATCACGACGAATGGTTAATCCCGGGAAAGTACTATTGGGCACCTGAAGATCGTAATTGGTATTCCTTAGCAGATGAATGGTAAAATCACCGCCCGACACATCTAAATTAGACGCATCAGACAATATCCGGATGGCACGTGATGTACCCCCTCCAGAAGTATTGAATATATCAATTGAACCTCCCGACATAATGAATATATCGGCAGTAGAGACCCAGTCCAAGGCAGCAGAACCACCAAGACGAGCACTGGTATGCACATAATTATAAGGAACGCTTCTTAAATCATCAATATCGTTGATGGTTCCGGATGTGTCAAATGTAAAACCACCCAGGATGTCAATGTGCCCGCCACTCATAGAGAATGTTCGTGGACCGGTACTGGAAGATCTAATCTGGCGAGTAGCGATATGCCCTCCATTAACAATTAATTCTCCACTGGCTGTATTAAAAATAATACCACCCGAGAAACGGGTTGACAAATAACCATCGTTCATAACTAAACGTCCACGGACATGTAGTTCCTGTGCTTGATTTTCGGCATGTACACCGATGGAATTAACACCCCACGCAGCCATCACCTCTTTGGGGTCATCAGCAGTTACAAGCACCGTAACATTAGCTCCGTCTAAAACCATTGCACCATTGCCCGGAATAACATAAGAAGAGTTATTGGTTCCGCCCATACCTTCGGTCAGCGAAACTATGGTTGTGTAACCGCTCATTCTCAAAGTTCCGTTGCGAATCCATAGAGACTTTCTCAATTCCGGATTGATGCCCGATGAAGCAGCATTGTATATATTTGCCCCAAACAAACGGAAATGATGTGGATGAGAAACATCCAAGTGCAACTCAGCAGATGGATCTGAGCCCTTATCAATTATGAGATTATAAAAATCGGTTGTTCCGTTACAAATAAGATCGCGGTTTTCTAACCCATAAAAACGGACTGTAGCAGCCCCCCGTGTGGTTAAGTTGGCAAAATCTATTTGAGTAATATCATCACTGATGAACTTAACCATTCCGTTATTAATCAAACTACCACCAATATTTACTTGATGATAAACATCGTAATAACGCGGAACCAATGATCCCGGAGTGGTCCCTGCCACGGGCAACAACCCGTTATGGGTTGATGCTGTACCTATGGTTATTGAACCATTGGCAAACACCTCAATGTTATTAACAACATCTAAAGAGATGGGCACATGAATATCGTCCGAGGCATCGTCTATATAAATTTGGAAGTTCCCTTGCTGTACTTGTAAAGTCCCATGAATGGAAAGGTCATTTACCAAAACTGCTCTGTGCGAAGCGTTTGGTAAATTTATGATCAGGTGGTTATACTCCTGCTGATCATTCAATTCAAAAACAGTCTCATTAACGTTGTACTCAATAACACCACCGCCCGGCTTAACCATTGAATTAAGTGCAGTAAGAGGCATTTGATTACTGGCCAGCCTAAGCAGTCCTTCGCCCTGGATAATGGATACCGGCTCTATAAATGCTTTATCGGTCATATCAAGCACCCCGCTCTCGTTAATGGTAATGATGAGTCCGCGAGTATCAATATCATCATCTAAAACAACTGTTTTGGTTGGGAGAATGACGATGTTATCGGAATTTTGAGGAACATCAGGATTCTCAAGACTCTGCCCCGAAGGATCTGTCGTCCAGGTATCCGGATCGCTCCAATCACCATCTTTATAAGAATATAAAGTACGTCGAATGGTTTCGGGGTCGTAGGCGGTAAAATCATTGTCTATAACCGAAGTCCCGGCGGGAAAAGTCATAACCGTTGTATTAACCAAAGCATCGTCCGGGTTTACAAACTCGGTTCCATCCCAGTAGTAGGCATTAAACTTAAGCGGATCTCCAATAACCTCAAGCGGATTTATGACAAACTCCATGTGAGCCGTAGGATTTACAATGGTTGACGATATTTGCCAATGCCGCAAGAGTGCATCATAAGTAAATGGAACACTCGGGTGACGCCCCTCGAGAGCACGCACGCCAAGTTCGCGAGTACCGGTACCCGAACCGGCCAATGAAACTATGGTAACCGGACTGTATTTCCCGATTGACCCAACCGGGTACAAACCGGTTAAATATGCGTACGGAGCAGACATAGAGCCACTCCGGCGAATCAACATACCCTCCCCATCGGTTACGACCATATTGCTGTTTGAGAAAGATCCTGTTATGGTTCCGGGATTATGAATGATTAGATTATTATCGCCTAAAGATACAGTTCCCGAAATAATCCGGAGTTCCCCACGTATTTGAGTTTCAAGTTCAAGCCACTTATTACTACCACCTGCAATTTCAACATTGCCATAAAAATCTCCGCTCGATGGAGAAAATATTTGTTGGTTAATACCCGAGGCGTAACGAACCGTGCTATTAGGAGCCGCAGTAAACCTGTTTACCTGGTTCACAACCCCATATAGCTCGAGAAGATGCTCATGTCCACCTTCGGACATATTAATGCGCCCTCCGGTACCAAACAGTTCGCCAAACAAAGTAAAAGTTTGAGCCTCGGTATCGTCAAAGACCAATGTTCCTGTGGTAATATTAAAAAAGCCATTCACGGTTACATCTCCCGTAATGGTTTTATTCCCTGCTCTAATAATGGATAAATTTTCATAAACAGGAACGTGGGAAAGATCTTGTGTAGTTCCATTATAAGAGACCAAACTGATGGGATCAAACTCAATATTTTCACGGATAAAACCGACAGGAAATGAAGGAGAAGGCGTTGTATTGGCTCCAATTCTCAACTCCGAAAGTTCTTCCATTATCAGCTTTCCGGTTGGGGTACCGGTAACCTGGTATCGCTCAGTATAGAATAAATTGTCTTCTCCAATAATCAAATCACCATTCACCGAAATATCACCCACCATGGTTCTTGTTCCTCCACCGCGTACTATTAGATGATGATAAACAGCATCTTTTATACTTTGGTCATTTTGCTCACGGGCATAAATCACGAAATTTCCAGATTCGGAGGAATCAAGCAAACCCGTAACCATGGGTGCATTATCGCCATGATACTCTAAAACCCCTTGGTTTATCCAAATAGAGGAGGCGTTGCCTCCGTTAAGACGGGCTGCAATAAAGACCCCCTCTTCATTGTCATTAACCGAAATGGTATTGGTTACTTCTACATCTTCATTAACAATAATATTCCCGTCATTGAAGTAGAGAGGGTTATCTCCAGACAATGTGGTATTGCCTGTAAAATAGACAATTCCGGAACCTTGCTTGGTAAAAACCCCATTGTTTACGACAGAGCCACTGATATTAATTACTGAATTTGATGTAGGATTAAAACTTCCGTTTTCATGAATGGTTAAAACACCATTAAAACTATTGGTCCCACTGTTATTGGTATCGACAAAAGAGCCATTGACAATGTTGGTGCTGTTGTTGACCACGATGCTTCCCCCACCCGCATTCAATAAGCCTTGGTTAATGGTAAAATCATCGGTTTCGAGAAGGTTCCCAAGAACCATTTGCCCCGATGCACCCCTGTTCAAGGTCACATCTTTAAAAAAGTTGGTTTCGCCAGGTATGGCATCATCAAAATGAAAGGTAGAGGTAAAACTACCACTTCCATTGATAACCAGTGATGAATTTTCGCTGCCCCTGATGCGACCGTTGCGCGTTCGGGTATGGTTTCCGTTTAAAGTCAGGGTGTATCCATTTACATCTAAATAGTTGGAGCCGGTATTCAAATTGAAAACAAGATTTCCATTAATGGCTAAATCCCGCCCCATAACAAGGTTGGTGCGGGTATTTGCTCCAACCTGAAAATTGGCAAGGGTAATTCCTCCTGTCCCACCCAAGTCCCATGTCACATCATGATCGCGAAATATAAAAGTGGCATTGGTTGCAGTAAAATCCCCGCCATTATTGGTGAAAGAATGGTCGCCTTCGGCACCGGAATAAAAATTAATATTGGATGACGTATTAAAGGTTTTTGCTGATGTATTAGATAGAAGCAAGCTGCGGAAAGTATAATTACCATTTCCTTGCAGAACTGTCCCCGAGCCGTTAAAAACAACATCGGCATAACGAGCATTGGCATTTCGCATATTTATGGTGGCTCCCGAATTAACGGTTAATGCACCATTTATTGTCAGCAAATGACTTTGTGCACCGGAACCGGAAATCAAAAATTGTCCGGAAACTCCTCCCCCAACAATCAAATTATTGACAGTGATGTTGAGAGAATCATCATTCATCAAATATACAAATGTCCGATTATTAATCCGCATGAGATTAGAAACCGAAAACTCCTTACTAATAAATCGATTGCGACTGCTGGCAGTTTCTGAAAAGATAAGATTATAAAAAGTAACCGACCCTGTGCCATCGCCCTCTATAAAGGCATTCCCCTCTCTGGTAAAGAAAACATTACCGGAAGTAGCATTAAAAGCCACATCGTTATCACTATTTACAATAAAATCTTGTTGGACAGTAATATTATTTGCCAATGTAACAGTACCTGCTTTTGCTACCAAAGTCCAGAAATCGTGTTGGCCGCTACCGGCAATGGCAATGGTTTCGTCGGGTTTATTAAAAATGGTTGAATTTGCCGTTTGAAAATACCTCCCATCATTTAAGTAGCTGTTGGTTATGGTGAGGTTAGAGGATGATTGCAACTCTCCGGAGCTGATGCTAAAATCGGCAACAGTTAAAGGGGTTGCAATGTTGTAAAACAGTGCATCATTGGTAACATTGTGATTAAGTTGAGCCAAAATCTGATAATCAGGTTGGAAAGCAATGTTTGGAGCTGTCCCTGTCAGCTCATTTCCGTTACCGATGTTTAGAACCGAGGTTGAAGACCCTCTAAATTGTCCGGCATCTTGGCGGTAAAATCCACCATGTACATTTAAAGTGTATCCATTCAAATCAAAATACCCGGTAGCAACCGTGTGCCTTAGGTGAAGCAAGCCATTAACGGTAACATCTCTGTTAAGGGTAAGCACCACCGGATTTGTTCCGCTGGTAGTCCCAACTCTTAAATCGTTAAAAGTGACATCACCTGAACCCTCTATGCTGAATTCCGATTGATCATAGAAACGGAAGGCTCCGTCAGTTGCAGTAAATGCACCACCATTGTTGGTAAAAACGTTATCACCAATACTGCCTCCAAAGAAATCTATATCTCCGTTATAAGAGATCGTTTTAGCCTCTTCGTTGGTAAAAGTGAGATTGCGAAGATGAAAAACAGAACCCGATCCACGAATCAGATCTCCCGCGCCGGTCATTACTAAATCACAATAGCGGGTGTTGTTTCCATAACGCAAACGCACCTCGCCTCCATTGGTCTCTAAATATCCGTGTATGGTTAGGGAGTGTATGACATCATTAGTGTCCTGAGTTCTCAGCCAGGTATTTGAAGTTTCCAATATTACATTTCCATGAACCACAAAATCTTTTTGTCCCAACCCCAAATTTGTAATACTTCTGTTTCCTATAAACCAATCGCCCGCTATATTAATTGAAATTGTTGCATCTTCAAAATTTTTACTTCGGTTAGAGTCAAAGCCATTGGTTCCTAAAAAGAGATGATGGTAATCGGTGGCTTTTAATGTTTGATTGGTATTCCCATTATACCAAACCGTATTATTGTCAGCTGTTGCATCTAAAACACCGGTTGCCATAGGCATTGTGCCGCTGTGGTATTCTAAGGTACTGTTTTCATCGTTGATCCATGTTGCATCTGCGTTAAGCCCGGTTAAAACGCCCATAATCCGCGTGTGACGGTGATTGGTAAGAGTCACATCATTGGCAATGCGAACATTATTGGCAAAACTCAACAGACCGGCACCTGTACCGGATATGCTTTGATCATTTTCACTAAAGGTAGCTCTACCTAACAACATATTCTCTGAGGAGTTATGAAAGATCCCATTTTGAAATAGCATTCGGTCATCAGATGTTACTGCGGTTGAAGTAAAAGATCCACTGCCGGTTAAAGTGACAGAGCCTGTAAATGTATTAATAGCATCATTGTGATTGTCAAGAAACGAACCCGATATTGTAGTTGCCCCGGTAACCGTTAGATTGCGCCTGGAGACCTGAAAAGATCCTGATACATTAAGATCCCCTCCTATGGTTATGGCCCCGCCATTAGTCCCGTTCCAGAAGAGTTCTCCCGGGCATTCCAGGTTATTACTAACATTTAAAGCCACATTGCCCGACCCAACTAATCTGCCCTCCACGCTTAAAGCAGATATTATTACGGCAACATTATGTGTTATCTCTGTACCTAATGCAATTTCGACATGTTCAGTTGCTCCATTACCTGGATGATAGGTTGCTGCCTCCCAGTCGGTTCCGTTAAAGCGCTCCCAATTAGCTAAAACTGTCCAGTTACCGTTGGCAACAGAACGAAAATCATGCTCAGATTGAGCACTGCTTAATTGAATATTATATGTAAAGATAAATAATAAAGCAACAAGGTAAAGATTGACTTTCATAACAGGCAATATTAGTTAAACCTAAATAGGTAACTTTTTTACGGTATTTTGGGGTGTTTGGTTGTATAATTTAGTTTTTTTAACCAGTATAATCTGCGCTTTTGCGTCTCTGCGTTTAATTGCAAAGGCACATAAGGTTTTAAGCACAATGGACACAGAGAAGACACAGAGGTCACAATAAAGTCTTTGCGAACTATGTGGTTAGAATTTACCATATAAGTTTGATGTTCGAAGTTTGAAGTTTAATGTTTGAAACCTAAAACCTTGAACCTTGAACAAAAACAGAGAGCCCCACATAACGTGAAGCCCTCTATTGTTTTAACTCTTATATCATTCTTAGCGTTTAACTACCGCACTCCCACTACCCGCTCACTCTTTACCACATCACCGGCGGTTACTCGTACGATGAATATGGCACTGGTGCGTGGAAGCACAACCAGAGTACGACTGCTTTGCGCCTTTGTTTCGCTTACTTTCTGACCTTCTATGGAGAACACCTCAATGTTGGCATCGCTCATTTGAAGCAATTGCGAATCGATGCTCACCAAGGCTTTTCCGGCAACACCGTTAATACGAATACCTGCGGCTGCACTTGGATCTTCCATCTCTGGTTCCAGATCGGTGGAGACCATGTAGAAGTGAAGCACGAACCGATCATCCCTCTCACCTGGTTCACTAACCGTGTAAACATACTCGCCTCCGGCAGTAACATGAATAAAAGCCCCAGTGTCGCGATCCTCCAGATAAACAGAATGCATTCCATAGTAATAACTCATATCGAACATGAGCGTTACATCTCCTGACACCCGGTTACGAACAATCAGCGGGATGGTACGAACAGACACATGCAACTCAGGTAAACCATTGATGGCCAAATCAACCCCATTTACTCGCGTAAATATTTCAGGCACACGATCATCGCTGTTACGATATTTTTCAGAGTCGCCCTCATCTATATTTTCAGTTGCATTGCGAGTAAAATAGATCACTGCACCATCGCGAGAGAGTCCGTTATCGGCAGTGATACGAATAACATCCCCATAGGAACTTTCACTGCTTTTAAGGCGTGAATCGAAAACACCATGGGAACGAGCAGCATTATCTATGGTAATGGTGCGATTGGCTCCCAACGGACGAACATACACAGACTGCATAGGCGGGATCAGACCCATCTCCTCCTCGTTGTAACTCTCGCCGGTAGGATAAAGTGCCACACGAGCACCGGGCACTGCTGCACGGTTATAGGTCACAAATGTCATTGCCTCTCCAATCAATGCCCTGTACCAAATGGTTGGCTCAAAATGCTCCCGATTCCAACCCGTATTGTTTTGCCAATTAATAAAACTGGGGTATGGATTAGCCATAAGCTGGTAGCGATTCTCCAAGAATGTTCGCTCAATTTCTCCGGTATTAAGAACCCCGGAGTAGGATAATTCCATAAAGTTATCCTCCTCGTTGGTTTTATGATAATACACAGCCACTCCTTCCATATCTCGCATTGCGGTTCCATGGTGTTGCGTGAAGGTTGAATACCAACGGTCGCGGTATACATTGACCAAGGTTCCTGAGCCTTGTGCTCCTGGACTGAAATTGCCAAAGGTGGCATTCTGGATGGAACTGCCCAAATAAAACCATTGTTCTTTAGGAATTGTCAGTTTAATATTAGTTAATCCGGTAACCTCTCCCTGGGTGATGATTGAGGCCATATTGCCTATTCCGGTTTCACTTTCTATGATAAGTCCGCCGGCACTCTCAACATCCAGATTCCCATTAACCGTCAGCTTTCCTCCGGGTAAAAGCGTTAGTTGCCCTCCTTCTGAAATGGTCAGATTGTTAACCTGAGCAACCGAAGTTCCCGAAATGGTTGGGAATGGTGTAGCTGTTCCAATGGTTATATCCGAACTTCCTGAAGGAATTGAACCACCTGCCCAGTTTGCAGCATTGAACCAGTTATTATTGCCTCCTGAACCAGTCCAGCTATAGGTTGGAATCGTTATGGCTCCAAAAGCAACGTAATTACCTGCAGCATTGGCGTTAAAACTCATGAGAGATGAAGTTCGGGCGCTGCCGGCTGATTGAGTCCCGGTAACATTGGTTAGAATCACCTCGTGCCATTTATCAGTGAGCCATTGAACGCCCCGTAATCCCGTTTCGGCAGGGTTAACCCCACTGGAAGCATCCCAACGCATTGTAACATGAGCTGTTGCCGAGGCAGGCGCTTCAATATTCCAATATTCATTTGAACTGACAAACTGCACGGGATCTTCTTTGCTGGATGTAGGCAAACCAGCACCATTGGGCGAACTGTTAAAGTATTGAACACGCCACATACCGGATGTATTCACATCGGAAAGAACCAAACGACCATACCTGCTGCCATTACCCACCGGGAAATCGAATGATGAACCGCTGTTAATCCTCTTGTATAAAGCGCCATCGATAAACCTTTGAGAAGAAGCTCCAACTATAGCAGCTGATGAGGCATTTAAAACACTAAAAGATACGCCATTTTCAACTACAAGCCGTCCGGCAGAAAGCGTTAGAATCTGATCAACATCAGCATCGGTTCTGAATAAGACGTTACTATTATTACTAATTTCCAGACGATGGAACTTACTCGCCAATGTGAATGAATTACTGCCTTCTACCAACTGTTGAGAAGTACCGTTGAACACCACCCTGGAATTTGCACCGAAACCGGCATCAAAACTTCCTGAATTAAATAACACATTTCCTCTAACCGAAAGAGTTCTGTTGTGTTCATTTCTTAATGATACACCGTCAATGGTTAAATCTCCCAAGAGCTGTAAATTCAGGTTTGGCAATCTTCTTTGTCCAGCACCTGAAAAAATCAGATTATTAACTACGGTAATATCACTTAAAACATCATAATTATCGCTACCGGTAAACTCAAGGGTACCACCTGTGGATGAAAAGAATTCATCATAAACACCTGCGGGCAAATCCCCTCTTTCAATACTCAAAACACCATTCCCGGATACTTCTCCCAACCTGTGACCAAAAGTTGTACCTATATTTAGTTTTCCGTTGTTGTTAATGGTAGTACGGTAAGATGAGATAAAATTACCCGGCACATTTACTTCATGTGCGACTATTACCATGGACCCTCTTGGCCCTCCGCCGGGAACAATGCCTCCAGACTCAGGGTAGGTATCCCATGTTGAGGATTGATTCCAATCACCTGCCTTGGTAGAAATATAAGTCGGCACCTGATCCGGGATGGCAGCATTTAGCCCGGCTGTATAATCACCGCTGATGCCATCGTCATTAGCACCAGAAAACGAAAACACCAATTCATTACCTGGGACATTGATGGCTTCATCGCCGGGAAACTTATTCCAGTCTCCTGAACCATCAGAAAGAAGTCTGGCTGCCCAATAGTTATCAATATTGGCTATTGTTGGCTTAACATCAACCGGATAATAACGCATACGCGCCGTTCCAGTGAAATCTAACAAACCGTCAGCTCGTAAAACCCAGTGATAATGTAACACATTATCGGGATCGGTAACACTTGGGTGATGCTCTCCGGCAGGTTTAACCAACAGACTTCCATTGGATGATGTAGTGGATGTTGCATCAATGGTTACCGGGGTATATTTCCCTGATGAACCCATCGGGAAAATATATGTTCCTGATCCTGATGGCAAATATTTCAATACACCATTATCGGTAAATGAAATATTGGTCTGAATCATGTTGTTTACTGAGAATGGCTCTCCAGCCTCTACCTCAGCATCAACTCCTAATACCAAGAGATTACGTCCAATATTAAAGACACCCCTTTCCAATCGTAAACGATTGGAAATTGAAAGCTGATTTCCAATGGGAACATCAACTCCCGAAGGATTATTGATTGTGAGCATCCCAAACACACCTGAACCGGTAAGCCTTTGTGTTTCCAGTCCACTCATAACAATACCCTTGGATGAACCTGAATGAATATAAACGCCATCGAAAAACAGGTCGCCTTTAACTTCAATTTCATTGTTATTGCCAATTAAATTGCCTGAACTAAAATTGAAAATATTATTGATTATAATATCTGTGCTGTTTTCAGATAATATTAAATCAGACGATCCCTGCTTCTGAAGATTAAAGAATTGCGCATTACCTGTTATATGCTGGTCTTTAGCACCTGTAAAAACGGTGGTATTTTGCGACGGAATATATTCGCCAAAGCCATCAAAATCACCCAAGAGGGTTACAGTGCGACCATTGGCTCTTAACGTTGACCCGGCGTCAATAATCAGATTGTCTAACGAAACATCTACCGTATTGATATTCAACACAGGGTTGTTTTCCGATTGATTATCAATGTGCAGATCCTGCAATTCAACGGTTGAATAGATTCCGAAGGTTTGCGACTCATCAGTTTCAGCATCACCAAAAGCAATTGTTGACCCAACTCCAATGTTGGCCTGCGATTCGTCAATATTAAACAGTAATGAAGGAGCTGTAGCATTTGGAATAGCGTTTACGATACTCATGCGGGCACCTGCTGCCTGATAGAACGTTGATCCGGGCGAAACCATTTCAAACACGCCTCTGTTTGCAGCACCTCCCAAATGGGCATTAGTTCCAATTTTAACGGTAGAGTTGACCTGATTTTGCCTAAATGTCAACACACCTTCCTCTGCAAGCTCAGACCTTCTGATTTGTGAACCCACAAGTAGAGTAGCCTGATGCAGGTTAATCTCGGAATTACCGGAAGAGGTATATTCGATGTAATTATTAATCCCCTCGTTTATAAACAGATTGGTATTAAAACCTGCGGTAAGAGTACCATCCAGCCATATCCCTGTATTATCACCGGACACCCTTGCCGTAGCTCCGGAGCCAAGATACAAACCTGTACCTGATGGAATTCTGAAATCGGCACCTCCGGATGATAACATCACATCAATTCCGCTGTTCCATAGCCTCAATGATCCACCACGCAAATCGATGGCCTTATGATCACCATCTGTTGGTCCTCCAAGCGTAAATGCATCGCGGAAAGTGAAGTTACGATTGGATTGCTTATCCATAATAATTCGGTAGAATGAAGCAGCTGTTCCTCCTGTTCTGGTATATTCTCCATTATTATCACCTGTCAGCCTTAAAACGACGTTGTTCCCTCCTGTATTGTTGGTGAATAGATTGATTGAACTATTATTTCCCTGAATGAGATCACCTCCTAAATTAAGAACATGGACAAGATTTGAAGGAGTCGTATTTAAAACTCTGATTTGGTCATTATTACTATCATCCATAATTATATCACCATGGACAGTTAACGTACGTTCATAGCCTGTACTTGGGAACTCTAATATATCAGCTCTATCGTTTATAGTGAAATCAATATTTCCGTAAACCTCCATATCCCCAAACTCGTTGCCGCTAAGACGTAATGTAGCGCCTTGCCTTATGGTCAAATCCCGTTTAATCAAAACATCTTCATTAAAGATTAAAACCCGGTTAGTTCCATTTTGCCCTTTAACATGAACATTTGGATAAACACTTGGGAAGTTAGAAGGCAAATAAACAGCTGAATTATTGGAAGTGTATAAGTCGTAATCGAATCGGGAGTTTAAGTTATTAGCAAAATCATTAAAATCTCCGCTTATATTTGCTGTTATTGTATTAGAAACATCCGGATTCGCATTACAGCTGGTACAACCTATTCTGACATTAAAAGTACCCTCACCTTTAACAACTGCAAAATTGACATTCAAAGCTGCGCTGTTATTTATTATAATTTGCGGTAAAAATGATGAACTGCGCGGAACAGAGACTCCATTTGCATTAAGCACCTCATTTGCAAACACCAACATTGCGACATCAACATCCTGGTCAACAAAGAACCAATGTGAGCGCTGAGCATTATCCACTGTTGCAGTTGGATTGGCTAATCCAAACCCAATAATGGCAATATCTCCTTGTTGTGGATAAGTTCCCGTATTAGTTGTGGAATAATGTCCAACCGTTGACCATCTGGATGCATCGTGCCATTTATCTCTTTCACCAAAATTAGTACTATTATTCGCATTCATTAATGTTGAATAGTAAATGGTTGGGTTTTTAAACGTACTGTTATTTCCTATGGTATATTCCCCTTCGAGTTCAACACTATAAGGGAAGTTGATTCTATTTCTGTTTTGCACTATATTGTTAAGAGAGCTCCACGTATAATCCTCGTAATTCAGCCATGCACCTCTGTTTGCAGAGGGAGATGCATTTACAGGTGAAAAAAAAGTATATTTAAGATTCTCTTTAACAAGAGTTGAGAAATCATCTGTTGTAACGATCCAGTAATATGGCACTGTGTGATTTGAATTACCGGCTTCAAGAGTAGGATGATAAGCGTTTATGGGTTTTGCAGTAATTGAACCATCATCGCTGATTGTTGTTGATTGAGTGACTATTAAAGGTGAATAACCTGTTTCAGTACCAATGGGGAATAAATACTCCGTATCAGCAGATCCTTGCGACAAATCAATAAACCTTGTAAGACCTCCATTACCAGGACTTCCCGCCGTCTTAAACATCCGTGTCTGGCTAAACCCGTCAGCCGGGATGGTTGCCGGAGAACCTTCAACCCTAAGATTGTAGGTATCCAGGTTCATTACACCTTGTCGTAAATAAATATCAGAAACGGAAATATTGCTTAGCAATTTGGCACCGTGGCTGTTATCCAGCTCAATATTACCAAAACTTTGCTGTTGGGTAAGAGCACCTTTTAACGTTTGCTCTGAATCAGAACCATTGAGCACAATGCGCCCAGAATTGGTTGCATTGGCAAGAATACGCCCGTCAACTATTTCAATATTTCCACGGTGTGAAACTTTATACCTGAATGTGTTGAATTCCCCTCGGGTAATCTTCAGATTACCCTGAATTTCTATTGCCGTATTATTTGCTTCTTCCGGATCGGTAGTTCTACCGGTACTGCCCAAAGATACCGACCTGAATACAGAAGGGTTCCATGCCTGATCTTTCATAATATTGACATGATTAAACACCAATGGTGCCGGAACAGAATTATTTCTTGCGAGGATATTCCCCGACTGAGTCCCATAAAAATGAGTGGTATTATCTCTTGCGTTGTACTGACCTCCGTTACGCAGGTCGAAATGTCGGCCAATGTATAAATCAAAAACATCACTTCCACTTTGAGCATCTAACAAGGAATTGGCATTGATTATTAAATCACGTCCAACCTTTAAATCATCTTTTAATAAAACAGTAGCAGTACCTGAAGTATTATACCTGCGAACCTCAAGATTCCATAAATTAGCATTAGAAGAAATCTCAAAAGTTCGATTGTTTGGAACATCGACAATGATGGTTCCTCCCGTAACATTAAAGTTGCCTTCGGTACTAGGGATGTATAATCCATTTACATCTCCTCCACCTGTATCATTTAAAATAATCTGCCCACCAGACATGTTAAACACCGAGGTTTCACTATCGAAACCAAATATGGCATAGCTTGAAGATTTCTCAGCTGGCTCTGTGATATTTCCACGAACCCTAAATAAACCACCTGTCTGCGTAAATGATGTCTTACCCCCACCAACTGCTCCACTTCTGAATTGGGCAACATCAATTTCTCCTCCATCAATGCGCACTTGGGCATAGGCCTCTGCCCAGAAAATAAATCCTGCACTGTTACGTGTTCCAAAAAAACCATCAGAGATCCTAAAAGCACCATAAACAGACATAGCCTGATTACTACCGCCTGTAGTAACACCTGCCGCAGTTGATTCAAAGCCGGGGATTTGATCCTGATTAGAGGCTGTTGAATAAACTGCAACCCCGGCACCGGCAATCCATAATGCTCCATTTTGCCCAATGGCATAATCGCCGTTGCCACCAGAAGCATTACCCTCAGTAAGTGTAGGGATATGTATTTCACCAGTCAGTTTAAGAGTTCCGGACCTAATCCATAATGCTTTCCGAACTTCCGGATTGGCAGCAGAAAAAGGACTGGAAGTTACACGGCCTGCATTGTTGGGGCCATATAAAGTAAAAAAGTCATTACTATCGCTATATACTTCTAAAGTATAAGTACGGTCGTTCCCTTTCTCCAAAATGAGGTTATACAAATCAGTAGTACCATAAAGTTCCATGGAGTTGTTTGTTTCTCCATAGAAACGCAATGTAACGGCTCCATTTGAAGCAAACTGATTGTAAACCGGAGCGGTAAGATTGGTAAATCTTACACTACCTCTGTTTATAAAATCACCTCCAACTCTGAATTGATGGTAAATACTATGATACTGACCAATTGGAGGCATTGTGCCTCCAATGGAATATGAACCTATGGTATTTCCGGATCCGGTTGAAATATTTCCCTGATTCTCTACATATACATTACCCTTTACATCAATATTAAGAATTGAAGTTGAGCTGTTATCATTAATTCGAATACCACCTCTGTCAATTTTAAGATAACCTTCAACAGTCAGGTTATTCAGAATTGTGAGGGTCTCCGATGGATTTGACAATTCCACCTGAACATCATAAAATGTTCGGGCATTGGTAATACTATAACTGCCTCCATAAAACTGAACCGTACCTTCACCTCTTCCTTTTCCGGTAAAATGAGATGCGTCTCCATCCGGAAAATTATCGGCAGCCATAAGAATACGCCCGGTACCTCTTATTTCTCCAAAAGTGTGTCCCTGAGTTGTTCCCATGTCTAACCGCCCCTCAACAACGAGGCGACTACCAATCAGATCATCCTGATTTACAACTACTGTTCGCCCATTGCGAACCACCACATTGTCACTGGCCTGTTGTGGATAGCTATTAGTAGGATTATTGGGCAACATTCCGGCCGGATCGAGCGTCCAGATTTGTGGGTCGGTCCACTCTCCGCTCACAAGCGTGTACCACGTAACTCCATCTTTTCCAATTACAGGGCTTGCAAACTGATCCGTAGTTCCTAATGTGTAATATCCATCCTGAAGAGAAGCATCAGGCACATCAAACTTAACCTGGGTATTGCTTCCAAAAGAAGCATTAACCCCCGGCACAACAGCATAACTGCCTGAGGCAGTTGAACGATATAAAAGCACATAATTCTCAATATCTGAAGGATAGTTTCCATTTAAAATCCCTTCAGACAAGTCAAATATTACAGAAGCATTAAAACTTCCTGTTTTCTGAAGATATATATCCTGTTTCCAACGCTCTTCTACTCCCGAAGGCAAATCGGTAAAAACAGGTGCATCATTTACCTCATCATTAACAGAAATAAAAAGATAATCGCCATTGTTAAAGCCACCGTTTTCACGGATGTAAAAACCATTCACAGAGGCTTCGGTGTGAAAACCATCGGATTCCCTACCTATTCCGGCCATATTTTCACGATAACCGGCTGGTGGCGTAAAAAGGTTGTTGTTGATGGTAATATCATACTTTAAAGAGAGATATTGTGAAATAATCTGCATTTGAGCTGTATTCAAAGCAGATCGATAAATTATAAACTCAGCGACATCAACATCATGGTATCCTGTATTATATCGACCTAACGCTGCTCCATTCCATGTAGTGAGCTGATTTGCAACATTTCTGGCTCCCAGAAAACTGTTATTTTGAAAGTTTTTACGGTGTGCAGTTGAGAGTGATGAGTTTAATGAGGTGGCAAAAATTCCATAAGTATTGACAGCCCGGCCTCCTGAGTGGGGCTGAGCCGCTGCCACCATGTTTGTCTGGAGGTCGTTTCCCCAGTGGTGTGAACGTATCTGAGTATCGTTGAACCAATATACGTGTAGGTTGGTATTTGCTCCACTACCGGTTCCCCCAAATAGTGCTTTAAAAGTACTATTGCTTCTGCGTTTTCCAACAAACAGCACCGTATAATCGCTGTTGGCTATAACATTTCCATCAAATGGCAGAAAATCATCTGAGCCATCAAAAAATATAGCAGGTCTATTGTTTAGCTGATTTACACGAAATTGTGGCCGAGAAGTTTCTACAGACTGTTCGGCATGATTACTATTTCCTGATATATCAGGCCAAACTTCCAGAAATTCGTTATGACTAAGGTTCAAACTACTTGCATCATACCAAATGATGTTTTGCGGCTGCCCATTTTCGCCCGATGCATTTCCAACACCAGCAGGACCGGTTTGCGCAAACATTCCGGATACAACTAAAACAAGCACCAACGCTAAGAAAGAGTATCTTTTGTATAAATTTTTCATGGTGCAAAGATTATATAAAAATTAGAACTTTAAATAATTCAGACAACGAAACTGGTATTGAAATACCTTTTTTATTTCTACGTAACATAAAAAAGAATAGTTACATAGAATAAGCTGAAAAACATCATATTCACATATTTTAATATATACGCCCGACGTCTGTTCGAGTCCAGGAGAAAGGAGAAAGGAGAAAGGAAACCGGAGTTCCGTATGGCGGGATAAAGCACATAAGGTTATAACCACAATGAACACAGAGAAGACACGGAGGTTACTAAGTAACTATCGTGTGCTTTGTGTAAAACCATAGTGAACTTTGTGGTTAGTCTTTACCATATAAGTTTGATGTTCGATGTTTTAAGTTCTATGTTCAGATGCTGTCAACCCTTGAACTATAAACCATAAACTCAAAACTCTTCTACTTTACCCTTTTGCCTAATGACCCATCAACCTTGCCACCTTTCAACCTTCATACCATTAAAAAAACAGAGAACCCCACAAACCGTGAAGCCCTCCATTCTTTTAACTTTTAGCGCCTTTTCGCCTCTGCGTTTAATTACCGCACCCCCACTACCCGCTCACTCTTCACCACATCACCGGCGGTTACTCGTACAATGAATATGGCACTGGTGCGTGGAAGCACTACCAATGTACGACTGCTGCGTGCCAATGTTTCACTTACCTTCTGACCTTCTATGGAGAACACCTCAATGTTGGCTTCACCCATTTGAAGCAATTGCGAATCGATGCTTACCAAAGCTTTTCCGGCAACGCCGTTAATACGGATACCTGCGGCGGCTTTGGGATCTTCCATCTCCGGTTCCAAATCGGTGGAGACCATGTAGAAGTGAAGCACGAAACGGTCATCCCTCTCGCCCGGTTCGCTCACCGTATAAACATACTCGCCTCCGACAGTAACATGTATAAATGCTCCCGTATCACGATCCTCCAGATAAACGGAATGCATCCCGTAGTAATAACTCATATCGAACGTGAGCGTTACATCTCCTGAAACCCGATTGCGAACAACCAACGGAATGGTTCTGGTAGGCTGATTCAGTTCAGGTAAACCATTGATGGCCAACTCTGTCTCCCCTACCCGGGTAAATATTTCAGGTACTCGCTCATCAGTGTTGCGATATTTTTCGGAGTCGCCCTCATCAATACCTTCAGAAGCATTGCGAGAAAAATAGATAACGGCTCCATCACGAGTAAGTCCGTTATCAGCCGTAATACGAATAACATCGCCATAAGCGTTGTTACTGCTCTTTAATTGTGATTCAGGCAAACCATGTACCCTCGCCCTATTGTTTACAGTAATTGTTCGATTCTCTCCCATTGGACGAACGAAAAACGATTGCTTGGGTGGAATTAAACTCATTTCCTCCTCAGTATATTCTCCCTTATCAGAGAACAATGAAACACGAGCACCAGGAACCGCAGATCTATTAAAGGTAACATATGTCATTGACTCTCCTATCTTGGTTCTGTACCAAATGGTAGATTCAAAATTTTCTCGCTCCCAACCTGCATCATCTAACCAGTTAATAAAGCTTGGGAAAGGATTAGCCATTAATTGAAACCTATTTTCAGCAAAAGTTCGACTAATTTCACCAGAATTCAACTCACCTGTATATGTAATCTCCATTAAATCATCCGATTCAGAAGTTTTATGATAAAAAACGGCTACCCCTTCCAGCTTTCGCATAGCCGTTTCATAATGTTGAGTAAAAGTGGAATACCAGCGATCACGATAAACATTAACAAGCGTTCCCGAACCCTGGTCTCCAGGGCTGAAATTACCAAAAGTAGCATCTCGGATGACACTTCCAAGGTAATACCACTTCTCTTTGGGTAGGACTAATTTGACATTCGCATGTCCGGCAATTTGGCCATGAGTAATTAATGAGGCCATACCGCCTTGCTCATAGCTATTTTCAAGAACCAATCCTCCTTCATCCTGAATGGTTAAATTACCATGGACAGTTAACCGCGCACCGAGTTTAAGGGTTAGAATAGCCCCTGACTCAACAAGAAGATCATTAACCTCAACCAGACCCGAGTTTAATGTAATTTTCGGATTGTCATTCGATGCTTTAATCCGCACATTTGAAGTTGGATTGGGAAGACGATTCCCTGTCCAGTTACTTGCATTCTCCCATTCATTGTTCCCTTTATTCCCAACCCACTGGAAACCTGAAAAAACGGGAACTACTACAGCTTCAACGATATCTTTTAACTCACCACTTTCCTTGTCGTTGAACTCCTCCAAATCTCCGTAATTATTAGGGTTGTCTATGATAGACCACCCTGGAGCAGTTATTACTGCATCCGGATTTATAATATAAATCTTTGTATCATTATTGCCTTGTGTATTAAGACCTCCTCCATGATGAGTAAAATCGCCACCTACGACCAGCTTTCCGGTATTTCTAATTGTTGTGCTTGAGGAAGTACTAAAACTACCGGCAACAACTAAATTACCATGAACATTAACACTAGCACCAGTTGACTCAAGATTTCCATGAACAATTAATACTCCATTATTTTTAACATCAATAGCTGCACTACCTGTTAAATTGCCAAATATTTCCAATCTGCCACCATTCTCAACTGTAACGCCTCCCCATTGGTTGTTAGCATAATCGCCATACACTTTAAATGTTCCGTTTACAGTAACAGTAACCGGGTTTAAATTTCCATTTCTGGTTATTGTACTGTTGGAACTAATTGTCATAGCCTTATCAACATTTCCATCTTCAGGAGGATATGCCATACCCCACGATGAAGGATTCCAGTTGGAATTGTCTTCGTAATCTCCCACCCTTCCTGAAATACTTACGTAGTTACCAAAGACATCAACGGAAGAAAGAAGCATTATAATTAACGCAATAATTCCAGAGAATATCCAGGAGCGTTGGAAAATATTTCTAACGCTACTATCATTTTTTTGGTGGTATATCTTTTTCATAAATAGATTGTTTAAACAGAATCAATATCAATAAAAGCATCAGACCTTGTACAACATATTATTCACTTTGTTGTTCAGATTGTCTGTTTGAGGTTTGTACGGAAATAATGATGTTTTGTTTCAGTTTAAAATGTTAAAATCAAAAAACATTCAACAAATGGTCTAAAAATTGATGCCTGCAATCATTGAATCTATATATCACTGTTTTACTGATCATTATCAGCATCTATAATCAAGGAACAATTCTGAATCTCGCACTATTAGGCAGACTGTTTAAGTTTTTGATTTACATATTATTTTCACTGTTGATATTTTTTACGCAATCTTTTACCTCATTGTTACAAATAGGTGGTAACTTTTTTATATTATTGTGGACTGAACCACAACAACATGTCGCCATTCACAGAAACAGAATATTTATCATGGCTGGAGGAGCTGCTTAAACACGGTAAAACGGTGCAAGTGCCGGTTAGTGGTATGAGCATGTTTCCATTTTTAATGAAGGACGATGTGATACAGGTCAGCCCCATCGAATATGGTGATTTAAAGCCCGGACAGATACTGATTTTCAACAGAGAAAGCCGATGGATTGCCCACCGTTTAATTAAATCTGAAAATGGCTTTTGTTATACCCGTGGCGATGGAAACAGAAAAGTAGATGCTGCAATACCCTTCAGGGATGTTAAAGGTGTTTTAACGGGGATAAGCTCTTCACGCTGGATATTGGCAAAATACAGTTATGGCAGAATAGGGAAAGTTCTAATCAGAACAGGAATGGTTTCGGGACCGATTTTCTGGTTTTTGGGAATGATCTCGTATGAGATTTTGTGTTGGTGTAGAAGGGTTTTTAAGGTTGGAGGGTGACAGGGTGAAGTTGAGACGTTTTGGGTTTATGGTTTTGAGTTCAAGTTCAAGGGTTTGAGTTCAAGGTTCAAGGTTTTAAGTTTTAAGTTTAAGGTTTCGCAGCATAGCAAAGTCCCGAGAATCGGGATAGGTTCAAGGTTTTGGGTTGATGGTTTATGGTTTTGCAATTAAACGCAGAGACGCAAAAGCGCGAAGTTATTATATGAAGGGTTTTACGTTGAGAAAACCTCTTGGCCTAATAACCTAAATCATCCCCTCCCCCATTCGGCTGAGTGTTCGACTGAGACTTCGGTGTGAGCTCAGTCGAACACTCACACCGAAGCCTAAAAGGGAACTTCAATCACACAACATTAAACTTTGAACCTAAAACATTAAACTATCAACCCAATTCTTATGTGCCTTATGTGGTTAATATGGTTAATATGGTTAAAACTTTATCGTACAATCGTCTGTTCTCTATCCGGGCCAACAGAAACAATGGTGATGGGGATTCCAAGTTCACGTTCCAGAAAATCGATGTATAGATTTAATTCCTCAGGGAACTCATTTTCGGAACGAACGCCGGTGAGGTCACATTTCCAACCCGGTAATTCTGTGTAAACAGGTTCCAGATTATCGGGCAATTCGTAGGGAAACTCTTCGATGATTTCATCACCAATTTTATAGGCAGTTGCCACTTTAATGGTTTCCTGATCACTAAGCACATCACCCTTCATCATGATGAGTTTTGTAACGCCATTGATCATTACGCTATACTTAAGTGCCACCAGATCGAGCCAGCCACAGCGGCGCGGACGGCCGGTTGTTGAACCAAACTCGTTACCATTTTTGCGCAGATTTTCACCCACCTCATCAAACAGCTCAGTGGGAAATGGACCACTACCTACACGGGTGCAGTAAGCTTTAAATATACCGAATACCTCACCTATTTTATTTGGGGCAATACCCATACCTGTACATGCTCCGGCGCAAACGGTGTTAGATGAAGTAACAAAAGGATAGGAACCAAAATCTATGTCGAGAAGGGTGCCCTGTGCACCTTCAGCAAGGATTGATTTTCCTTCTGTGATATATCGGTTGATCTCATGCTCACTTTCAATCAGCTTGAACTTCTTGATATTTTCGATGCCCTCCATCAAGCCGGCTTCGAACTCTTCAATGTTGAACTCAAAATTGTACATTTCGAGCAAACGCATGTGCTTCTCTTTAAGAGCCGCATACTTTTTATCAAAATCGTGAAGGATATCACCAACCCTTAAACCATTCCTACCGGTTTTATCCATGTAGGTAGGGCCAATTCCTTTTAAAGTAGATCCTATCTTGGTATCACCTTTTGAGGCTTCAGATGCAGCATCCAAAATGCGGTGCGTTGGCAGAATTAAGTGAGCTTTCTTTGAAATATAAAGATTTTTAGTCAGGTCGAAACCTTTTGCTGATAGTCCGTCAATTTCTTTTTTAAAACTGATTGGATCAAGCACGACACCATTGCCAATCACATTAATGGTTCCCTCCCGAAAGATACCGGAAGGAATATTATGCAGAACAAACTTCTGGTCATCAAACTCCAGTGTGTGCCCGGCATTTGGACCTCCCTGAAAACGTGTTATCACATCATATTTTGGGGTCATCACATCCACCACTTTGCCTTTTCCCTCATCGCCCCACTGCAATCCTAATAAAACATCTACCTTCATTATTTCTATTTATTTGGGCTGTTAGCTGGTAACAGCCGGAAAACTTTTGGACAATAAAAATCGGAAAACCCTCCCATTCAGGGATGACTTTCCGATGTGTAAAATTAGATATTATAAATGGGATAATGGCTAAAAAAACTATTTATTTTTCAATCAGAGTATTCAAAACCATCCCTACTCCCGAACTGTAAAGGATTTGAGATTTTCAGTTTTTCGTAAAACGAGAAACGGCTACTCCTGATCCTGGCAAGCCGAACAAGTGCCGTAAATATAGAGACTGTGGTGAGACACCTCAAAATTCATGACTTTGGCAGCATTGTTCAACACCATTTGAACGGTTGGATCACAAAATTCCACCACATCGCCACATTTCATACAGATGAGATGGTCATGTTGTTTCGATTCAAAAGCCTTTTCAAACTGCGCAATGTTCTTTCCAAACTGGTGTTTGATCACCAGTTTACAATCGAGCAAAAGATCGATGGTGTTATAAAGCGTGGCACGGCTCACCCGATAGTTTTTATTTTTCATAAAGATATAGAGTGATTCTATATCAAAATGACCGTCACGGGAATATATTTCATCCAGAATGGCGTACCGCTCTGGTGTTTTCCGGTGTCCGTTTTTTTGAAGATATTCAGTAAAAATTTGCCTTACGGCATCTTTTGGTTTAACCTTATCCATAATTAATCCTATTAAAAACAGAGAGCTGCAATATAGGAATTTTTCAGAATATCTGGAAATAAATAAAAAATTGGGGAAAAGGACAAAGGGGAACAGGGTTGGAGGGTGAAAAGGTTGATAGGGTTGGAAGGTGACAGGGTTCAAGGTTTTAGGTTCAAGGTTTGATCTTTAAACTTCGAACATTAAACTTCAAACTTATATGCCTTATATGGTTTAGCCAAGGACAAAGTTCACAATGATTTACGCAATGTACACGAAGGTTTCTTAGTGCTCCCTGTGTCTCCTTTGTGCCCATTGTGGTTTATCCCGCCTTGCGTAACTCCCGTCTCCCGTCTCCGTTTTCCGGTCTCCGCTCACCCTTTCTCCTTTCTACCTTGTCACCTTCCAACCATTGACCCTAAAACCATTTCGCCAAAAAAATCATGCATTAATCCGCTCCTGTCGCGAAACATTATGCACACCTTTTATACGTGAGATATTAAAAATGAGGTTATTCAAGTCCTCAGTATTATGGATATAGAGGTAAATGGTACCTTCAAATATACCATCGTGACTCTCGAAATGGATGGAACGCATATTTACATTCTGGTCGTCGGAGATGACTTTGGTAATTTTGCTAACGATACCAATTTGGTCAATGCCCGAGAGATTGATAACAGCCAAAAACGACAGTATTTTATGTGACTCCCAACTAGCAGAAACGATGCGATTACCGTGACTAGACATCAGTCTGATGGCGACCGGGCATTTACGGCTGTGCAGAATTAATTTCTCCTTATCGTCATGATACCCCACCACATCATCGCCGGGAATGGGATTACAGCAGGGAGCAATGAGGTAACTTTCATCGTCCATCTGATCTGAGACCACCATCTCGTTGGGTTTAGATGCTTTCTCGGTGCTGCGACGGCCGGATCGAACCCCACTTTGATTTTTTCCAAAAGATAAACGCCAATACCTCACCCATTTGTTGGTGGTTTTATCGCTGAGAATTTTTTGAAGATTATCCAGCCTTATGAGATTTCTGCTGATTTTAATATAGAGCTCTTCCTTGTTGGGAAGGTTATAAAAAGTCTGAAGTTTCTTCAGAATTTTGGCATTGATGGTCAGCTTCTTTTTCTTAAGTGCATCTTCCAAAACACTTTCGCCTCGCTTAACCATGTCTTTACGCTCTTTTTTGAAAGCATCTTTAATACGCGTTTTGGCCTTGGCTGTGGTCACATAGTTCAACCACTCATATTTTGGAGTCTGCTTTTCCGAAGTTAAAATCTCTACCTGGTCGCCACTTTTTAGTTCATGGCTCAATGGAACCAGTTTATAATTAACCTTGGCACCTATGCATTTATAGCCGATATTGGAATGAATTTCGAAGGCCAAATCCAGGGTGGTTGCACCCTTCGGCAATATTTTCACGTCCCCTTTAGGAGTAAAAATCATCATTTCGGCACTGAAGAGGTTCAGTTTAAAATCATCCAAAAACTCCAACGAATCGGAATCGGGATTTTCCAATACCTCCCGGATTCGTTTTAGCCAATTATCCAGTTCGGACTCTTTGTCCGTTTGTCCTTTATATTTCCAGTGCGCAGCAAATCCCCTTTCGGCAATTTCATCCATACGGGCACTGCGAATCTGTATTTCGACCCACTTGCCATCCGGCCCCATAAAAGTGGCATGCAACGCCTCATATCCATTGGCTTTAGGAACACTTACCCAATCGCGCAAGCGATCGGGTTTCGGTTTATATAAATCGGTTATGTAAGAATAGATATTCCAACATTGCGATTTTTCAGGAATGGCAGGTTTGGGATGAAAAACGATGCGTAAGGCCAACAGATCATAAATTTCTTCGAAAGGAATCTGTTTCTTTTGCATTTTAGTCCATATTGAAAATATGGACTTTGGACGCCCTACAATATCAAACTCATATCCCTCCTTCTTGAGTCGGTCAATAATCGGAAGTGAAAAACGATTAAGCAGTTGTAGATTTCGCTCCTGATACTCTTTTAGTTCATCAGAAATCTCCTGGTATATACCTGGATGTTCATATTTAAGGCTCAAATCCTCCAGTTCAGTCTTTATTGCATAAAGGCCTAAACGGTGAGCCAATGGAGCATAAATAAACAGGGTTTCTCCGGCAATCTTGAGTTTTTTATGCTCCGGCATGCTGTCCAGAGTACGCATGTTATGAAGCCGGTCGGCCAGTTTAATGAGAATAACGCGTACATCCTCAACCATGGTGAGAAGAAGTTTGCGGAAATTCTCGGCCTGCTTGGACTGAGTCTGATCAAAAGCGCCTTCCAGTTTGGTGAGGCCATCCACAATATTGGCAACGGTATCACCAAAAATTGTTTTTATGTCGTCAACAGTATAATCGGTATCTTCCACCACATCATGCAGAATGGCAGCAGAAATCCCTTTTGGTCCCAGACCAATCTCCTCAGCAACTATACGCGCAACAGCCAGGGGATGAGTAATGTATAACTCTCCCGACTTACGGCGCACTCCCTTATGCGCCTCCAATGCCAACTCAAACGCCTTTTGAATAAGCCGGTAATCTTCCGGTTTCTGACAACGATTACAAATTTTCAGAATCTCATCCAGCTCCTGCTTGGCTTCCTGCTCTTCCAGTTTAAGTGTTTCCTCCGACATACGTTGCACTGTTAGATATAAGACTGATAGAATTTAGATTTTTAGATGTTAGACTGTTTGATTTTTAGATATTAAGCCAATCAGCGGGATTAAAAAATAGCAATTTAGTCCCTTATGTTCAACTATTTTCCGGCAACGACGACATAAAAGTCGTCAGGATTAAGATACTTCTTTGATAACTCCATGATACGTTGCTGATCGATTTTGGTTATCTCCTCCACCATCTTTGCATAAAAAGTAAAATCCAAATCAAACTCCCACAACGATCTATATATATCCGCTGTTGAAAAAGGCCCGTCGAAATTACGCATCAATTCGCCCAACATGTAATTCTTGACCACCTCAAGTTCATTATCCGGTACCGGCTCTTTCGTTAATCGAACCATTTCATCGATGATGGCACCAACGGCAGCCTGGCGCATTTCACCCATCACCTCTGAGCCTATAACCCACATCCCACCATTTTTATAGGCTACAATATTTGAACCAATTCCATAGGTAAGGCCTTTCTCTTCGCGAACCGAAGTCATTAACCGCGAACCAAAATACCCTCCCAATATGGTATTCACAATTTGCAGCGGGATAAAATCAGGGTGATTATTATTAAACAGAGGACGACCTATGCGAAGAGCCGATTGCAAAGCCCCTTCCTTTTCTATGAGATGCACCTTTTGTTCCAAAGGCTCAATTTCGCCAACACCATTTAAATTAAACGTTCCGGTAAGCCACTGCGAGGAACCGAAATGCTTGACCAATAAATTGCTGATATCGCCTCCCGGTTGGCCGGATACAATGATTTTACCTCCTAAAGGGGTATAGGCATTTTTGTGAAATGCAAACAACTCATCCCGGGTAAGCTCATCAAAATGAGACAACTTCAGAGTTTTTCCATAAGGATGGTTTGCTCCGAAAACAACCTCCGGAAATCGTCGTGCAGCAATGGTTTTCACCTTTTCTGAGTCGAGAATATACTCTTGTCGTCGCTTATTGATATAGATATCTGTTTCACGCTCATCGAAAGCCGGATTTTTGATAATGTCTTCTACCAATGGCAACAAATCCGGGAGTTCTTTGGTCAGGCAAATCAGCGTAACCACCGTGTTGTGGTAAAAAGTCTGGGTGCTAAGGTACGCACCATAAAAATCGAGCATACCGGAAATCTCCTGAGAAGTCCGACTCGTGGTACCTTCCATCAGCAGATTGCCAACAGTAGATGCCAGCAAAGGCTTACCCGCCTGCACAGCTCCGGCCGGAAACATCCAGTCGATTTTAGTCACATCCTGACTCCCCGCTGTAATAAGCGAAACCTCAATGCCGTTAGGCAAGCTCTGGCTGTCAACCGGTAAAAACCCTATCTGGTTGATGGTTTCAAAGGCCGGTCCTTTCGACCGGTCTGGTTTTATCTGCATATAAATTTTCTTTTTCTGTTTGTTGAAGAAAGCTAAACTTACCGTTTGTTTGAATCCCGATTCATCATGCCTTTTCGGCCAGGTAATGAAGGGTAGAGCTGTTTTCCTTACGGAAAACGCTACCGGCAGTTGCCTGAATCTGCTCTGCTGTGACTGCCCTGTAATGCTCTATTTCACGATTGATATTCTCCGCATCACCCATCAATTCATACTGCGCCATGTTCATGGCCTTGTTTAAAAAGCTGATTTCAGCGAAAACAAGATTGGATTCAATCTTGTTTTTAACTTTCTGCAACTCCCTGTCATCCACCATTGTGCTAGTAATCGAATGCAATTCGTTCCAAACGGCATCTTCCGCATCTTTCATGTTTTTCCCCGGCATCAATCTCCCTGTAACGGTAAACAAACCGGGATCCATATCGCCGGAAATATATGCATTTACATCTGAAAACAGTTGCTTATCCTTTATGAGTGACTGAATCAATCGTGATGAAGGGCCGTTGGATAAAATATCAGACAACAAGTCGTTGATATAGAAATCATCATCCCGACGTGCACCGATGTGAAAATGAATATTGAGCAGATGCGCCGGCACATCACGTTCCACTTCCAGAAACCGTGCCTCCTGCTGCGGCAATTCACGTGGGATGTTACGCACCGGAACATCCCTGCGGGGAATGTCACCAAACCATTTCTCAGCCAGTCTAAAAACCCTGTCGGGCTGCACGTTACCGGAAACCGCTAGCACCGCATTATTGGGAGCATAGTGACGATAAAAGAAGTTCTTTACATCGTCCATGGTGGCATTCTCGATGTGGCTGATGTCTTTACCAATGGTTGGCCACTGATATGGATGCTGTTTGTAAGCCATAGGCCTCGTAAGAAGAGGGATATCGCCATATGGTTGGTTCAGATAACGCTGTTTGAACTCTTCAATTACCACCTTTCGTTGCACTTCAAGGTTTTTATCGGTAAAATTAAGCTCCAGCATTCTGTCAGACTCGAGCCAAAAAGCAGTTTCAATATTGGCTGCCGGCAAAGTCACGTAGTAATTGGTGAAATCATTGCTGGTCCAGGCGTTGTTCTCACCTCCAACCCTTTGCAAAGGCTCATCGTAGGATGGCACGTTCACACTTCCGCCAAACATCAGATGTTCAAACAAATGTGCAAATCCTGTCTTATCAGGGGCTTCATCTCTCGCACCCACATCGTAAAGCAGGTTCACAGCAACCAAAGGTGTTGTGATATCAGGATGAACCACAATTTTTAACCCATTTGCCAACTGATGTTTGTATATTTCTATCATAGAGTTTTATCTAATTTTTAATGATTTCTTATTTCAGCAGTTCGTTAAACTTTCTTATTTTACTAATTTAATGACAAATAAAATAAGACTGACAAGTTTGAAAATTGCATAAAATCAGAAATTTGCTTTTGTCTATCATCTACTAAAGTTTCGCTCTTTCTTATTTTTATACTATTCAACCCGTTAAGGGTTGACTCTGAATATATAATTTACTTTTATCCCCTGGTCAGCACCCGCAACTATTTATATTTAAGCCTTTTAGGCTTATAACCATATAAACCGTCAAACAAGTAGCGATGAATTTGTTGTAAACCTTTTGTTGTTCCTACTTCAATATTGTTAATGTCGCCTGTCTCAAAAAGGCGAAAAGCATTTTGCAGGCTTATCTTATCAATATTTTTCATATTCAACAAAATTCTTTTACAGTTGACGATGTATATGCGATTAAATCCTCAACCGCGCTTCGTTATAACCTGATTTTAAATCTTCAAAAATATCGGCCACACTTTGAAGTTTATCTACCAATGCAGCCACCTGACCTATTTCCAGTTCACCTTCATCCAAATCGCCTTCAAACATGCCCTTTTTTGCTCTGCCACGCCCCAAAAGCTGCGACAACTCCTCCGGAGTTGCCCCGCGTAATTCTGCCTCGCGAACAAGTTCGAAAAAACGATTGCGCAATAACCTCACCGGTGCCAACTTTTTTAATGAGAGCATGGTGTCCCCCTCTTTGGCAGCAATGGCGTATTGTTTAAAAGCCTCATGCGCCGATGATTCAGCGGATAAGGCAAATCGGGAACCAATCTGCACCCCTTCAGCACCCAGAACCATAACAGCCAAAACCTGTTCGCCTGTGCCAATGCCTCCGGCGGCAATCAATGGCAACGATGTTGCCTTACGGATTAAAGGAATCAGTGTTAGCGTGGTGGTTTCTTCGCGTCCGTTATGGCCGCCTGCTTCAAAACCTTCGGCAACAATGGCATCGACCCCGGCTTCCTCACACTTTGCTGCAAACCGGCTGTTTGCTATCACATGAACCACAGTAACTCCGTGAGATTTTAGAAAGCCAGTCCATTTGGCCGGACTTCCCGCCGAGGTAAACACTATTTTCACCTCCTCCTTCACAATGATATTCATCAACTCATCAATGTTGGGATAGAGCAAAGGAACATTAACACCCCAGGGGTTTGAAGTTGCCTGTTTCATCTGACGAATGTGATGCTGAAGTACATCGGGATACATACTTCCGGCGCCCAGCAACCCCAAACCTCCACAGTTACTCACTGCCGAAGCCAGTTTCCATCCGCTACACCATACCATTCCTCCCTGAATCACGGGATACTCTATATTGAAAAGTTCAGTAATCCTGCTTTTTTGCATTTTAATTGTATTTTGAACCTACAAAGATAGAGTTAATTAAGACAAAGAAGAACGATCGGGGTCTTAAAACTCAAGGATGACTCCAATAGAAGGCAAAACAGTTCCCGAAGAGGTTCTCAGCTCCCTCAACTCATATCGTGGTCGGGAATCATTTTCAGCAGTGAAAATGATGGGAGCATCATTTTCATCCAATGCCTGAACCAAACGTGCAGGGTTTCTGCTCTGGAAATTATACACATTTTGCACATCCAGATACAAACTTAAAGAGAAACGTTCGAAAAAGAAGGTTTTATCCACCCGCAAATCAAGTTGATGAAAGGCGTCCAACCTCTCCTGGTTAAATCTTGCGAAGTCCAGATACTCTCTTCCCCGCACATCCCATGCTTCCACAAGTTCTGAAGTGTTTCTGTCAAAAGGAGTATAAGGCAATGCCCCTATGTATCGCCACTTGAGGCCGGCATCCCAATTGCGGTTAAAGCTTTTATTAACGGTTAAGGTGAGAAGATGGCCACTATCCCATGAGGATGCTACATAATCACCTGAGGCATCGGTAAATTCACTGTTCACCCAAGTGTAGGCTAAAATATAGCTCAACCCTTCGGGTGAGCGGCGCTGAATCAAAAATTCAGCACCATAAGCGCGTCCTTTACTGTCGGGAGTTACCTCCTCATCGCCCAGCACCCCAAAATCAGCTCCCTTACTGGCAAGCGAAATGCCTTCGTTTACCGATAGTGGATAGTCGGCATATCGTTTTCTGAAACCTTCGATGGTGGCTCGTGTATTGCTGTTTATTCTGTATTCGAAACCGGCAACAAAATGGTCGGCACGGATATACTTCAGATTGTTGAAACGGTTTTGCAACACCCCGTTTTCGTCACGAAAACCAAGTGTGGTGTATGGTGGCAGCTGATAATACCTGCCTACAGAAGCATTGACCAAAAACTCCGGGAGCAAAGCGTAGGAAGCAGAGGCACGCGGACTTAACTGCTCCAACGGATTTCGCATGGAACTGCTGTAAGAGTTGGCATCAACTCTTACTCCTCCCGAGAGGCTTAAACGCTCTTCCAACATCCGACGGGAAACCGACCCGAAAACCCCATATTTGAACAAGTCCAGATTCGTTTCATAATCAATTAAACGAGAAACATCGTTTACAAAAATACGATTGGTGGTGCGGTTATAATAATTGGCGTGCTCAAGGTTAAAACCTGCGCTTAAACGGTATTCCCCCGGATTGGCCACAAATTCGAATCTTAATTTATTCTCAATTTCATCCGAAACATAATCGTTTAAGAGGTTATCGGGGGAACTGTCATCATTATCAGCATATTTGAAAATGGTATTGTTTAAATGGTTCCGACTGAGCGCGACTAAAAAATTGTTGCTGCCGATAAACCGCCGATAAGAGGCACCCAGCGTGTAATTCCACTGTTCATTAACCGGCAGATAGCTCAAAATGTAACGGTTCTCTTCGGTGTCATCCGGTGATGGGTTTAATCGAAATTGGTCCAATGCACCCACACCCAGGAATGTAATCTCATCGCGCCTGTTAAGTTTAGTTTTGGTCACAAACTGAAAATCGTTAAATGTGGGAAGAAACGGCAATCCCAATTGGTCGAATAAAAATTGCAGATAGGAACGGCGCACAGAAAACAACCCAGAGGTGTTTTCTGTAATTGGCGTATTCACAGACAACGAGAGTTCCGAAGCTCCTACTGTAGCCTTAAAAGCAGGTCTCTCTGGGTTGGGGTCAATCTGTCGGAATTCGAAAACCGAACTCAACGCGTTGCCTCTTGAGGCCGGAAACGCACTGCTGTAGAAATCGACCTCTCTGATAAAATCCACATTTAGAATCCCTACCGGTCCTCCTGAGGCTCCCTGCGTAGAAAAATGGTTCAGTACAGGAATCTCAATGCCATCGAGGTAAAAGCGGTTTTCGGAGGGTCCTCCGCCACGCACAATCAGTTCGTTTCGAAAAGAGGTAGTGCTGCCCACCCCGGGAAAACTCTGTAACACTTTTGAAAAATCACGACTGGCGCCTGCACTTCTTTCAATCACATCGAGTCCAATGCGCTGAAGCGACAAAGGACTCTCAATTCTTTGAGCAAACGGACTGGCAACCACTCTCACCTCCTCCAGCGAGGTAGATGTTGGAGTTAAAGCTATTTCCACGTAATTTGGCCTCACCGCCGATAACAAAATCTCCTCAGAAATAAATGGTTCGTAGCCCAAACTCGAAACCTGAAGACGCACAAAACCAACATTCAATCCCGTAAACTCAAAACGTCCATCCTCGTTGCTCGAAGTTCCGGTTGTTGTATTAAATATGATGATATTAGTAAAAGGCAGTAATTCATTGGTATTGGCATCCTTTATGACCCCTGTAAGCGTGGTGGTTTGTTGAGCCGATGAATAACTGAAAGCCAATATAAAAGCCAAAAGTAGTGTTGTATGATATCTCTTCATAAGTTTATTGTTTAGCAAATTTCGTTTTGTTGTTAAACAAAACAAAAATCATTAAGTTCAGATGCAAAAAAACAACATCTTTGGCATATTACTTGCAGTTTTCACATCCGGTTGGTAAATTAATAGAAAAGTTTGTTTTAACAATAGATCGTTAGATTATTAGATCTTAGATTATTAGATATAAGACATAAGTAAGTTTCTTATTATCAGCTGATTGTGTAATATCACAACAGACTCATAAACGTTTGATAATTAGGCAAATAAAAAAAAATCTTAACGAACTATTATTTTAAAGCAACAGATTGTTTGTCCCTCCAACGAGGGACAACCTGTCTCTTAAAACAGAAAGCAATGTGCCGATAAAAACAAAACATAACACATGAAGCGAATCTTATTTCAAATTTCGTTACTAACCTTAATCCTGCTATCATCCTGCTTGTCAACAAGTCAAAAAGAAGAATCCAGCGCTGCTGTGGTGCAAAACCCGGTTACGTTTTCTTTGGCTGAACTGGACAGTTTGGTGGGAAGAAAACCATGTTCAACCGGCCTATGGACAATGCCTGAAGTGGAATATTTCATGACCAAAATGATGGGTGATGAAAAATATATGGAATTTCTTTTCCTGATGCAGGATGCATCGGCTCTGAAAAAAGACCGCGTCATATACTCCATAGGTGTTTTGCCTGACGATGCCATTCAGGCACTCGGCATCATCATGTTCGACACCAACCACAACAGGGTTTATGCCGAACTGGTTTATCCCGGATTACGCGAAGTATTCACCTCATCAGAAAGTTCTCCGGTTCTGCCATCGGAGGTGATGTCACGTAGAGCAGCTTTTGGCATTGAACATCCCGAAATTGTAGCCCGCGAATACCCGGTTCATTATACTGGGAAATATCCGCATACAGATGGCGAAGGCATCCGCATGAATCTTCATTTAGACCCCATTAATATGAAATATATTTTATACACGGGAAAAATTGAAGGTTATGGGGAATCAATCAGAAGGGAAACCGGATTATATGAGATTAAACAAAATAAGGAACATGAGCTCCTTGTTTTACTGCCAAACGATAAAATGATCCAGGGACACACTTTTACCAGAAATAATTCCGGGTTATCAATTCCGGACGATACCATCATCCGTCAAACACAAATAAAAGGAATGTTGCTAACAAGACGATAGAGTCAAGTCAAATCGGAAGTGCCTCCCTCGCTCACCCCTAACCCCGTTCGGCTGAGACTTCGGTGTGAGCTCAGTCGAACACTCACGTCGAAGCCAAGGGGGAAGCTCCAAGCGCACCAGGTTTACCCAAAACTTAACGGTTGACTTGATACTTGTGTGTTAATCAAAAAGGCCTTCGTCCCTGATTAGCATCAAAATCGCGGAATGAGGCACAATGACATACTTCTCGCTTTTAAATTCAATTTCGATGGCACTGTTTTGCATGTAAACAGCCAAGTCCCCTTCCATTGGCTGAAGAGGAACATATTTTACATCATCCCCTTTAGATTTCCAGGGTTCATCGGCCTCGGCAATGGCGGGAATGGGATATCCCGGCCCCACTTTCACCACATAGCCTGATAAGACTTTCTCTTTTTCCTGAATATTGGGTGGCAAATACAAACCCGACTTGGTTTTGTTTTGAGGTGAACGCGGTTTAATCAAAACCCGGTCGCCCACCATGATAAAATTCTCTAAATCTTTTCCTTCTATCCCTAATGACATATCTTTTTTTTTGCAAATATATAGAATATGGTCTAAATTCGCAGCCCAAATTGGAGCTATGCAATTTCTAACGGAAAAAATATCAAAACTCTTTGGTCAGTTTCTTATCTGGCGGGTTCGGAACATCTCCCAACAAAACTTTGTGCTTATACTTGCCATGCTGGTTGGTCTGTTCAGTGGTCTGGCAGCGGTCACACTGAAAAACGCCATTCATTTCATGCATGACCTGCTTACAAAGGGGTTTGACCTCACCGACTGGAACTATATGTATCTTTTATATCCCATGATTGGGATATTTATTACCATGATATTTGTCCGTTATATTGTAAAAGACGACATCAGCCACGGTGTGACCCGAATTTTGTATGCCATCTCAAAGAAAGAGAGTAACCTGAAGGCGCACAATTCGTTCACATCCATCATAGCCAGTACGTTTACCATTGGATTTGGAGGTTCAGTTGGAGCAGAGGCACCCATTGTGCTTACTGGCTCATCCATAGGTTCATCGCTGGGACGGCTGTTCATGATGAACTATAAAACTGTCACCCTGCTAATTGGTTGTGGTGCTGCCGGTGCCATTGCCGGAATTTTTAAGGCTCCCATTGCCGGCCTCATGTTTACCATGGAAGTATTGATGCTTGGACTAACAGCGTCATCCATCGTTCCGCTGCTTTTATCAGCCGTGGTAGCCGCCTCTGTTGCCTATTTCTTTTTGGGTGAAGGCGCAGAATTCACTTTCCTGCTGGAAGCTCCTTTTGAACTCAACAACCTGCCTTTTTATATTCTTCTTGGTGTTGTTGGCGGAGTGGTTTCACAATATATGACCTGGGGAACACTCAAACTGGAAAAAAGAATGGGAAAAATCACCAATCCATACTATAAATGGCTGGCCGGCGGATTTGTCCTCAGTGTGCTCATATTCCTGTTTCCCCCGCTATACGGTGAAGGATATGATACCATCACCGCCATGCTATCAGATGACTCCTCTGCCATTGTTGAAAACAGCATTTTCTATACCTTTCGAAGCAACAACATTGCCATACTGGTCTTTTTAGTGTTGATTATACTGTTTAAAGTAGTGGCGTCCACGCTAACCAACGCCAGTGGTGGCGTTGGTGGGATTTTTGCACCCACTCTATTTCTTGGTGGCGTCACAGGCTATTTCCTGGCACTTTTAATGAACGAACTTGGTGCCGACCTACCCGTTTCTCATTTCACATTGGTTGGAATGGCAGCATTGATGTCGGGTGTGATGCATGCACCTCTCACCGCCATCTTCCTCATTGCAGAAATCACCAACGGGTATGCGCTTTTTATTCCTCTGATTACTGTATCGGCCATATCCTTTTTAACCAATAAGTATTTTGAACCCCACACCATCTATACCAAGCGACTGGCGCGACGTGGAGAGTTAATCACCCACCACAAGGACAAAGCAGTGCTAACCTTGATGCGCTTAAACAAAGTGATTGAAAGGGATTTTCTGACTGTTAAACCCCACCACACATTGGGCGAATTGGTGAAAACCATTGCCAAAGCCAAACGAAATCTGTTTCCGGTGTTGGATGAAGAAAAACGATTGATTGGAGTTGTTACTTTGGAAGACATCAGGGAAATCATGTTTAAAAGCGAACTATATCAATCCACCACAGTTCAGCAATTGATGACTGTACCGCCGGCATTCATCCAAACCACCGACCACATGGATGATGTCATGAAAAAATTTGAAGATACAGGAGCCTGGAATCTTCCGGTTATTGAGGACGAGAAATACATTGGATTTGTTTCCAAATCCAAAATCTTCTCTGCGTACCGAAGAGTGCTGATACACTTTTCGGATGAGTAGTAAATTGTTATTGAGCCTGAAAAGCATTACATTTGTCATGGTTAAACACTAAGCACTTTTGGTTAGGAAACAGTTTTCAAATTGGGCAGAATAAGGTCAATTGCGATTAAAGCATCTATTTTCATTAGGGCAAAAATAGCATCCCGTTTATGTTGCAAAGGATTCATACATTTCGTAAATGAATAAAAAACAATCAGATATCGACATAACAAAAATTGTTAATCATTGGGTTGAAACATCAGAAAACGATTTTCGAACCTCCGTGACTTTGTATGAATCTAAATCTTATAGTTGGGCACTTTTTCTAGGACATATATCTTTGGAGAAGCTATTAAAAGCAGTTTTTGTAAAGAAATTCGGGAAACATGCACCATTCACACATAATCTTTACAGATTGGCTGAGCTTATCGAAGTCGAGATATCCGAAGAGTACTCAGATTGGCTGGATGAAGTAACCTCATTTAATTTAAATGCGCGTTATGACGATTACAGGAAAGAGTTCCACTCAATTTGCACTCGTGATTATACTGAAAGATGGATAAATAACATTATTATTCTAAGAAAATGGATAAAGGGGATGTTATAAAGATTGCAACAGAATATGCCATAGCATTAAACCATAAATATAGTGCTGTCAAAGTAATCCTATTTGGTTCCTATGCAAAAGGCAATTATCATGATGAGAGCGACATTGATATAGCTGTTGTATTTAAAGATTTCGGCAATCTTGTGGAAACCCAATTGGAGCTTATGAGATTACGCAGAAATATAGACAGTAGAATAGAACCTCATCCATTCAGGGAGTGTGATTTTAATGTTTCGAACCCAATCGCAAATGAAGTAATTAAATACGGTCAGGAAATCCTAAACAACGTAGCATAACATTCTAATTACAATAAATATAATCAGATACTAATGAAAAGAGACCAGCAAATTTTTGAACTTATTCAAAAAGAGCATCACAGGCAGATGGATGGCATCGAGCTGATTGCCTCCGAGAACTTTGTCAGTCCCCAGGTTATGGAAGCCATGGGCAGCGTATTAACCAACAAATACGCTGAGGGGCTTCCCGGAGCGCGTTACTACGGAGGTTGTCAGGTGGTTGACCAGAGCGAAAGTCTGGCCATTGAGCGGCTAAAGGAGCTTTTTGGTGCTGAGTGGGCCAACGTACAGCCACATAGTGGAGCTCAGGCCAACATGGCCGTTTTGATGACCGTTCTGGAACCGGGAGACAAATTCCTGGGATTGGATTTGGCTCATGGCGGACACCTTTCGCATGGTTCTCCGGTGAACAGTTCAGGACTCTGGTATCAACCCATTGCTTATGGCGTTAAAGAAGATACCGGGCTGGTTGATTACGACATGATGGAGTCGCTGGCCTTGGAACATAAGCCAAAATTGATTATTGGCGGAGCATCAGCCTACTCTCGCGATTGGGATTACGAGAGAATGCGCACCATTGCCGATAAGGTAGGTGCAATTTTGATGATTGACATGGCACACCCTGCCGGTCTGATTGCTGCCGGATTGCTCAACAACCCGGTAAAACATGCGCACGTGGTGACATCAACCACTCACAAAACCCTTCGCGGGCCACGTGGTGGTATCATTCTCATGGGTAAGGATTTCGACAATCCATTTGGAAAAACCACTAAAAAAGGGGTTGTTCGTAAAATGTCTTCATTGCTCGATTCAGCCGTATTCCCCGGAATACAAGGTGGACCTCTGGAGCACGTTATTGCTGCCAAAGCTGTTTCATTTTTCGAAGCTCTGCAACCTGAGTACAAAGCCTACCAGTCGCAGGTAAAAAAGAATGCAGCTGAAATGGCTCGTTTGCTCATTGAAAAAGGCTATAAAATCATCTCAGGTGGAACCGATAACCACAGTATGTTGGTTGACCTACGCACCAAATTCCCTGATTTAACTGGAAAGAAAGCAGAAAACACACTGGTAATTGCTGACATTACCATCAATAAAAATATGGTGCCCTTCGACGACCGCTCACCATTCCAAACATCCGGAATCCGCTTGGGAACTTCAGCACTGACTACACGTGGTTTAAAAGAAGAGCACATCACTCCTATTGTTAATTTTATTGATGAAGTGCTTTCAAATCCTGATGATGAAAAAGTACTTGCAGATGTTCGTAAAAGAGTCAATGCTATGATGAAGGAATTCCCGCTATTTGCGTAATAGGTTTTAACGAAATGGTTACGATAAAAAACAAACGCAAAGACGCAATGTCGCAAAGCTTTTTTTTGAAGCAGATGTGACCGACTAATATATTTTAATTAAGAGACTTTTTTCATGTATTTGAAAAAGTCAAAAAAGGGATTGATACATAAGAATCACCAAAAAAGGCTGCCGTAAACGGGCAGCCTTTTGTTTTACACTTAAAAGTTTCTATTTTCACATAGCAACATACCAAAAATTTGCGAACCATCTTAATAGAAACAATGGGTGAAATCAATGACCAAATCAAGAAGCTGAATTTTCAGCCACTAAAACTGCTATCAACCGGCAAATTTGGTGAAGTATGGAAGGCAAAAGACATCTGCACAGAGCAGATTGTCGTCATAAAACCTATCCGCAAACAAATAAACCAGTCTATTTACAAAACTCTAAACACCATTGAACATCCCTCCTTGTCCACCAAATCAAGAGTTGAACAAATAGAAGACCAACACTTTATCATTCGCGAGTTCCTGGAAGGGAAAACCCTTAAAGAACTGATTTTTAAACCATGGTCGAGGAAAAAACATACACGAAGATTTTGGCTCAAAGCTTTCTCTCATTTGTTGGGTGGATTAGAAAAATTGCACCAAAATAACATACTCCATCTGGACATAAAACCATCGAACCTCATCGTTAACAGCTTAAATGGAGAGCCGGCACCGGAAAGCATTAAACTGGTTGACTTTGAACAGGCTGCCATCTATCCCATTGAAGACAAATGGCTTCGCAGACCTTTCGCCCTGGGATATTCACCGCCGGAACAGCTCCTGAATATTAACCAATTGGCTTCTCCTGCAACCGATATATTTGCATTGGGCGTTACCCTATATGAGACACTCACACAAAAAAATGGGTTTTATTACCACGACCCAGAAATGATGATGCACCTTCAACTAAATGTGCCATTATTAAGAACGACAAAACTTCCTGCAACACTATATACTATACTATCAAAAGCCACTGCAAGAGTGGCTTTTCATCTTCCTCCTTCCCGACTGTCCCAAAATCAAGCCGAAGAAATAATTCAACAGGGGATTCAAAAAAGATACACATCAGCAGAAGCATTCAAAAATGCCATTGATGAGTATCTTGATAAAAACAACGACCATCGAACAAATTGGTTTGAAAAGTTGTTTAACAAACTCAAGCAAAAACATTAACATGACCAAAAAACCAACTGTCTTTATAACCGGGACATCGTCCGGCATTGGAAAAGCCACTGTTGAATTGTTTCTTCGTAAAGGATGGCAGGTGGCAGCCACCATGCGAAACATTTCAGTACCCATCGAATTTTCAAATTTGAAAGATGTGAAACTCTATCAACTGGACGTGACCAATTCTGAAATGGTTAATGAGGTAGCAAAAAAAGTGTGGGAAGACCATCACGGCATAGAAGCCGTTATCAACAACGCCGGTTATGGAGCCATCGGGCCACTTGAAGGTGCCACTGAAGAACAGATAGCCAAACAGATGGATACAAATTTCATGGGAAGTGTACGTGTAATGAAGGCATTTATTCCTTTTTTCAGAGAAAAAAGAAGTGGCGTTTTTGTCAACGTTTCATCCATAGCAGGACGAATTGGCATGCCTTTGTACAATATTTACCATGCCTCAAAATTTGCTCTCGAAGGTCTTACCGAAAGTCTCTATTATGAGCTTCGTCCTTTTGGGGTGAGAGTTAAACTGGTGGAGCCCGGACCTGTAAAAACGGAATTCAACGGGCGTTCCAGAGAGGATTTAACCATCAACGAACAGACAGGCTACAGTGATATAGTCTCAAAAGTAAACACCTTATACGGCGACTTTTTTGAAAAAGGAGACCTTCCTGAAACTACAGCCAAAACAATTTACAAAGCCGTAAACTCCAAAGGAAGCAGGTTAAGGTTTCCATCGGGAATATTGGCAAAATTTTTGATGGTTACCAACAAAATCCTACCGGGAAACTGGCTAAGAGTCATCACCTCCAAAATTGCCGGCATAAAATCTGAGATATAAAAAGATTAAATTTCTCATTGTGTCCCTTGTTTGATATTAATAAAACAACTTAAAAAAATATGATATTCTTCTTCATTGTTCTGGCTGTTCACACTGTTGTCAATTTATACATCGCCATAAGGGGCTGGCAGGCTCTGGAAGCAGCTGCCAATTTCAGACCATGGTTTATTGCCTTTATGATCTTAGTTTACGTTGCCTACCCGGCAGGGCGGATTCTTGAAAGGATATGGTACCATCCGGTTCCCATAACCCTACACTGGATAGGAGCATTTTGGTTTGCAGCCATGCTTTACGTTACCCTGTTACTGTTTTTAACCGATATTGGCCGCATTGCAAATCACTTTTTCCCGTTTTTGGAGAAGATTGCAGGGAACAACGTTCCTGCAATTAAACTTAAGCTTTTCATGGCTGTATCGGCTATTTCAGGTTTAATTATTCTCTTCGGTCACATCAACGCCTGGTATCCAAAAACATCACGCATCGACCTTGTCATTCCAAAAGATGCAGGAAATTTGCAGTCACTAAGGATTGTTGCAGTAAGCGATGTGCACCTGGGAACCATCATAGGCCCTCGCAAAACAGGTAAAATGGTCGAATCCATTAACAGATTGAACCCCGACATTATTTTGTTTGCCGGCGACATTGTGGATGAAGATGTAAAGCCGGTGATAAAACAGAATCTGGGCAGAAATCTGCAACAGTTAAGAGCTCCGCTTGGAATATACGCCTCCACGGGTAACCACGAATACATTGGCGGTGGCGACCCATCCATCAATTACCTGGAGCAAAACGGGATAAGAGTATTACGGGACACCGTCATCTCCATTCATGACAATTTTTATGTGGTAGGTCGTGAGGATTTACATAAAAAATGGGTAACCGGAAACCCTCGTAAACATCTGTCCGAGATACTGAAGGATATTGACCCTTCAAAACCTATTATTTTGTTGGATCATCAACCGTACGATTTGGACGATGCCTTGGAGGCAGGCGTGGATTTGCAAATTTCCGGACACACCCATCACGGACAGCTATGGCCTTTTGGATATGTTACCAATAGAATTTTTGAGGTAAGCAGAGGGTACAAACAAAAAGGGAACACCCATTACTATGTAAGTACCGGATTTGGAACCTGGGGTCCACCGGTGAGAACCGGAAACCGACCGGAGATAGTGCTGATTAATTTATATTTTGAATAAAACCGGGTGTTTTATTCAAATCAGCTATTCAATCAAAGTACTTTCTTTAATCAATTGCTCCAACCTTTCAATTTGCTGCTGTTTATTTACTTCCCGCAATTGGCGGGCTGTTTTAGTGAAATATTGATGTTTGCGAATAAATTTGAGTTGTAGTTTGTTCCATTCACTCCAGGAGCCTATCATATCATGCTCATGAAGCTCCTTATAAAGTGTGTTTGAAACAGGTATAAAATCAGTACGACCTAAGTAATCAAGATCCGAATCACAAATAATTTTTTCAAGTATATCAGAAGGATCTGGTGGCATTTTGGTGGCCATAATTAATCTGCAAACTGTTTCGATCTGCTGAGGAGAAAAATCATAACTGGCCAGCTTTTCACGTGCCATTACCGTTCCATAGTGTTCATGATCTTTATAACTGATGGTATGACCTGCATCGTGAAACAATGCAGCAAGTTTAAGCAATAGCACATCTTCATCACTTACACCTTCGGCCCAGCCAATCAACTCCACTTCAGTAACCACATCAATGGTATGTTTAATGTTATGATAGTAAAGATCAGCAGGTAGTTTTTTCTCCAGGTAGTCCAGCAACTCCTCCTGAACATCCATAAACTGAAGCGTTGAGTATTTCAATTTGAATTTTTCATTTGGGATACCCGGCTCTGTCTCGTTTTCTAATTCAGGAATTATTCCTCTAATCTGATATACACCCAGATTCCCTTTATACTTTACAGGTATTTTCCCTATTAGGCGGGTATCATAAAACTCTTTAATTAACTCATAAGTCATTACTGTGGCACCAATAGAGGAACCTGAAACAGCTTCCCCAACCCGACAAGCTATATTTATACTATCTCCGGAGAAACTGTATGTTGAAACTTTATTTCCATTTGGAACAGCAGTTAACGGACCTGTGTGCAGACCAATTCTCAATCGCCAAATGCTCAGGCTGTTCTTCTTTTTAAGTCTTTTAACTGCCTTTTGCATTTCAAGTGCCACCTGCACTACATCAATGGGGTTGGTTCTGTTCTCTGTCTGCAAACCTGCCGCATAGATGTTTACATCTCCAACAGATTTAATCTTTACAATGCTATTCAGGAAGGCAATTTCATCAAGCGCAAGATATAATTCATCCAGAAGGTCAATCATTGGGGCCGGATCATCAAATTTATACAATTTATGAAACCCTCTTACTGAAACATAAATCAGGGATACCATTCGCAACCTTTTGGCGTGCTTCCGGGCATCTTTGGGCTTTTTCTCTGCATCCAGCGAAAATTTTGAAAGCGCATCCTGATAACTTTTATTCTGAGTTTCAATGGCAGAAAAACGCGCAACAAGATCATCCAGTTGGCTTTTAAGCTCTTTGTTCCTGTTGGCTAAGCGTTGTATCCGGTCGATATAACTTTCTGGTTCTTCCATAATTTTAGAGAGTTTGCTGACAGGATTAACAAAACCCCGTTTGATTATCAAAAAATACGATAAAAAACCGGTAAGGTTTTGTAAAAAAGAGAAAAGTTTAGAACCATTTTAAATAAAATCCAGAAAAAAAACAGCACCATACAACCATAAACAGCTAGCTATATGAGCCTTTCGCCGTCCTATGCAATAATCTAACGAAGAATAACCTTTCCAATAGTTTTGACCAATAGCTCTTTTTTTATGATAAATGTTAATTCAACATTTCAATCACATTTTCTATTCTTCTCTCAACAGGATCATTCACATCCATCCAGTTAATATGAAAGCCTCTGCGCTTTTCCATTCCCCGGAACCATGTCATCTGCCTTTTTGCAAACTGGTGTATAGCTATGTTCAACTGATTGAACATCTCCTCATAGGAAATTTCCCCAATCACATAACGAGTCACAAACTTGTATTCCAACCCGTAATATATCAGATCCTCGGCAGGAATACCCTCATCAATCAATCCACGAACCTCCTCAATCATGCCATCTTTTAACCGCTGTTCCAATCGGCGTGTAATTTTTGCCCGACGTTCATCCCGGTTAATGTTTAAACCAATAATTAAAGGTCGCACCTCAGGTAGTTCCACTACAATCTCGGGATGGTTCTGATAGTATGTTTCTATTTCGATGGCACGTATGGCTCTTTTTACTGTATCGGTATCGGTATTGTTGTGTAGTTTACGAAAAGAAGATAAAATTGCTTCTAGTTCATTCAATGATTTATTCTTTAATGATTCCCGCAATGATGGATTTGATGGAACATGAATCATTTTATATCGCTGTAAAACAGCTTCAATATACAATCCTGTGCCTCCGCACAGGATGGGCCAGACAGATTTTTTATTCAACTCCTCAAAAACCCTGAAAAAATCGGTCTGATATTCATACACATTGTATTTATACCCGGGTGCACGAATGTCGGTCAAATGTGCGGGCACTTGATATTCATCCACATTGTAATCATCATAATCTTTACCCGTTCCCAAATCCATCCGTTTATATACCTGACGAGAATCGGCACTGATGATTTCACCTTTCAGAGCTTTTGCCAGCTTCGCTGCAAAAGCTGTTTTCCCGCATGCAGTTGGACCCAACACTACTATCAGGTTGTAACCGTTGATTTTCATGTGTCTATAATTTGTATTTTAAGGTCACATGGAACTCGCCATATCACTCATCCCCCTGTTTGAGAGCTTTTTGACTTCGTCGATCTGACGATTCTCATGGCTCGTTTCATGTGTCTACAATTTGTTTTCAGTTGATCCCGAGTACACGGGAGAACTGGTTGTGATGTAAAGATACTTCCAACCGCAACAAACTGAAAAAATATTCAGCTTTTTATTATTAATCGCCGCTTTTTATATTTTTGCATGGTAATTGGGAATCGTTTAAAAGGATGAAGGCATGACGGAAAAGGAGACTATTACCACGGGAAAACTATACAGCAATCTCTTTATGAGATTGAAGAACCTCATCCTGCAACCCGGAAAAGAGTGGCAAATCATAAGGAACGAAAACAAAAACATCAATGATATCATCACTGAATTTTCCTTGCCGCTCATCGCACTATGCGCTCTGGCTACATTTTTTAATTTCACAGTAAACCGACAGGGGTTTAACCTTGAACTGGCCATAAAACAATCGATCATTACCTTTACTGCGCTTTTTGGAGGACTGTTCCTGGCATGGATCATACTCAAAGCATCGCACTCCAAACTGCGCATTGAAAACAAAAACAACCTGGCCTTCAAGATAACAGCATACGCTTCGGGGTTATTATACATTATTTCATTCATAACCAATCTGATACCCGAACTTTTTCTGTTTCATCTGGTTACATTTTACAGTTTATTTATCATCTGGAAAGCCATTGAACCGGAAAAAATGCCGGGAACTGAACAAAAATCAATTATCACCATATACATCGCTGTTTTAATTCATTTTATTCCTTACTTTGTAAGATATTTATTAATCAATCTGATCATTCTTTAATAACATGTCAACCCCCAATAGGATCAACATAAAAAATAAACGTGCATATTTTGATTTTGAACTGATTGAAAAGTTCGTTGCCGGTATTCAGCTTGCCGGAACCGAGATTAAATCTATCAGACTTGGAAAAGCAAGTCTGGTTGATGCATACTGTTATTTTATAAAAGATGAACTTTGGGTAAAAGGAATGAACATTGCCGAATATTTTTACGGTACCTACAACAATCACCAACCTGCCAGAGAGAGAAAATTACTACTTCAACGAAAAGAGCTTAATAAGCTGCTGAGAAAGACCAAAGAAAGTGGCCTGACCATTGTCCCACTTCGTATGTTTCTTAACGACAGAGGATTTGCCAAGATAGAAATTGCGCTTGCTAAAGGAAAAAAACAGCATGATAAGCGGGAAACCCTGAAACAGAAAGATGCCAGCAGAGAACTGGACAGGATAAAAAAGAGTTTCTAAAATTTCAAAAAACACGCAACCAACTTAATTTATTGCATCATCTGTTTAGGAGAAAGAAAACCGGAAATCGGAAACCGGGGACAGGAGACAGGAGGTGGAATGAACGCAGTGAATGAAATTTCGCACAGTGGAACAAAAGCTGACACTTAGTACCGCAAATTGGTATAAAGCATAAAGAAACTTGGTGTAGCGAAGGTTTGGTATGAAAGGTCTTGTGTTACGTGGAATTCTCCATCGCTTAAGCGACGGAGAGGATATTGGCGATAGTTGATGGAAGCCATCTGTGAACGAGTCTCTTTGCTCTTCTTTCTTTAATTCTGGGTGAGGTTTCATGACGCAATCTGTTTTACATTACAGAAAACCGTTCAACTTCACCTGTTAAATATAGATTCAGATCATTCGGGTATGTTTTTTGCTATAGAAATCTGTTTTTGTTAATCATTAAAAAAAATCATTACAACCTGTTGTGTCAAGGCTGAATGAAATAATACCTGCATGCCGGAATGGTGATCGTAAAGCTCAGAAGGAGCTTTATGAATTGTTTGCACCCAAAATGTTTGCTGTTTGCATCCGATACAGTAAAAACAGGGTTGAAGCAGAAGATTATTTGCACGAGGGTTTTATTAAAGTTTTCGAAAAAATTGATCAGTACGGGAACAAAGGATCTTTTGAAGGCTGGGTAAGAAGAATCATGGTTAACACCATTCTGGAAGGATACAGAAAAAACAAACAGATGGTGGTTTTGGATGAATCGCAGTTAAAGGATGAAAATACGGATCATGAAGCAGATGAGCCGACCGATGAAGAAGCTTCCGTAAAACTTGAGGAGGTTATGACCATTATAGAACAATTACCTGAAAAATACAGCCTCGTTTTCAACTTGTACGTTCTCGAAGATTATTCCCATGAAGAGATTTCCAAAAAACTGGGAATATCAATAGGGACAAGTAAATCAAACCTTTCCAGAGCCAGACAATGGATTAAAAAGCGGCTAAGTGAGGAAAAAAAAACGGCATCAGTTAACGAAATATGGCAAAACTAAGTAAAATAGAAACCAAATATCGCCAACACATCAGGGAGATGGAAGCAGTTCCGCCTGCACAAATGTGGAGTAGGATTGAAACTTCCCTTGATAAAAAAACTTCCCGTAAAGGAATGGTATGGCTTTGGCGGGCAGCTGCCGCTGCTATGATTGTCGGTTTTATTAGTTTGGGAGTTTATTTCCTGATTCCTGAGAATCAACATGTAGAGATGTACTCATTTTCGGAAAAACCGGAGGTTTTTTCCAACGAAACCAAAACTCTTGAAAAACAGAATATTGAAGAATCCTCAACCCAATATTCTCCTCCAATCGTTACCCATGTTGATGAATCTCATCATGATCCCATCACCAAACCATCAATGCAATCTAGTGACAGACAACTTGCGTTATTAAAACCGGATTACCGCACAAAAGAGGAAACCACTCACCTAAGCCATACGCCCGATATTCCTTTCTTTTCATCGAGGAAAGTGAGGGTCAATAAACTGATGGCTCAAAGCAATCAGGAAAACTGGAACGATCGCTATAATGTCAATAATCATATTTGGTATAATGAGAATTATACAAACAATGACAAACCTGAAAGGAGATTTCATATTGGGGCATCTGTTTCTCCGGTTTATAGCTACAGACAAACGTCCGGAAGCCAACCTATGCCAATGGGAACGCTTTACGCCAGTGATCAATTCAATGAGAGAGGTGTAGTAAACGCCGGAGGAGCCCTCAACGTGAATTACCAATTTCACAATAGATGGGCGGTTGAATCGGGCGTGAGGTTCGCCAGAATGGGACAGGAAGTAAGAACAAACTTTCAGCAAGAAAATATTTTCGCTATGGCCGAAACGTCCTATAATCAAGCCAACCAGACAAACATTAAAAGTGTACCGCTGAATAACTCAATGGGAACAATTTCACAACCCCATTCCCCCGAAAGATCGGCGGCTCCAAGCAGAACAGAGCTTTCTCAATCGCCACAAAGCGTATTAATGGACGTTAACAGAGTTGAAAGCATAAACAACGAAGCACGCTTTGAGCAACTCATCGACTATGTGGAGATTCCTTTTACCCTCCGCTATTACATGATTGACAGAGAAATTAAAGTGTCTCTGGCCGGTGGTGTAAGCACCAACTGGCTCGTTTCAAACAGGGTTCACCTGCGCGATGGAGATGACCGCAACAGCATCGGAAAAACTGAAGGTCTCTCTACCTTAAATTGGAGTACCCATGCAGGTTTGACATTCTCAATTCCGGTATTTGGTCCACTTTCATTTACTATGGAGCCCAGGGTAAATTATTTTCTTAACGAAATCAATCAGGACTATCCGGTCAGATACAAACCATACTCCTTTGGAGTTTATAGCGGAATTCAATATACTTTTGGGGAGTAAATAGCCTATATCATTAAATAGAAGAGTTTATAAGTTGATGGTTCGATCTGATCACTATGCCTTTCGATATTTGGCTGAGCAATACTTCGGTTAAATTAATGGTATATAAAGATTTAATCTTGTTTATAGGTAAAAGGAATGCTTCTCTATTTTGTCAATTTCACTGAGGCCAAAATAGAGATCCGATATGGCTAGTAGCAATCAATATTTCCCAAGTACATGATAATTATAGAAGATCGTGGGTATTTTGATTTCACTCTATTTATAAAGGAATAAGCCCACTTTTGCACTATCTCATAAAAGTTTCGGATAAAAGTAGTGAATTAATTAAGTTTGGAAAATATAATCTAATCCTGGTTAAATCTTTCGCAATTTAAACCATTCATTAATATTATTCCACACCTCAAATAAACCGGCATTCCTATACTGGATGGTTAGAGAATTTACAAGAAAAGATTAAAGAAAAATGAAATCAGAATAAACATTTGATATTCAAACACCTTCTAAAACAACTGGATTACAGGACTTCGATTTAAAGCCCCAAACTGCTATGAATCTATGATTTAAATCAAATATTTCCCCGTCAATCCATCAAAAAAGGGGCAACCTTAATGGTTTGCCCCTTTTCAATGAAAAAAAAATAATTATTGCTATTTCTTATCTGAACCTTTATCAGTTTTAGACTCTCCTGATTTAGATGGTTTAGAAAGGTTATCGCGCATGGCAGTATCAGCCTCTACGTTTTTATAACGAACATAGTCCATTATACCTAAATTTCCGCTTCTGAATGCTTCAGCAATTGCCTTTGGCACTTCTGCTTCAGCCTGAATAACATTCGCCCGGGCTTGCTGTGCTTTGGCTTTCATCTCCTGTTCTTCGGCGACAGCCATGGCACGACGTTCTTCAGCTTTGGCCTGAGCAATCATCTTATCCGCTTCGGCCTGATCAATTTGAAGTTCAGCACCAATGTTTTTACCAATGTCGATATCAGCGATATCAATAGAAAGAATCTCGAATGCGGTACCTGCATCCAATCCTTTACCCAAAACCACTTTAGAAATTGAGTCGGGATTTTCAAGAACTGCTTTATGAGAGCTAGACGAACCAATTGATGACACAATACCTTCACCCACACGGGCAAGAACGGTCTCCTCTCCTGCTCCACCAACCAATTGTTTAATATTGGCACGAACAGTCACCCTGGCTTTAGTGATTAGCTGAATACCATCCTTTGCAACTGCTGCTACAGGAGGCGTATCAATCACCTTTGGGTTTACCGACATCTGTACGGCCTCAAACACATCACGACCGGCAAGGTCGATGGCGGTTGCCATTTGAAACGACAAGTCTATGTTAGCTTTTGATGCAGAGACCAAGGCATGAACCACTTTTTCGATGTGACCACCGGCCAAAAAGTGAGCCTCTAGTTCGTCACGTTTAACATCGTGAAGTCCGGCCTTATGCGCTTCAATCATGGCTCTTACAATAACTGATGGTGGTACTTTACGAATGCGCATCAACATCAATTGTAATAAAGAAATCCGAACGCCGGTAACCAGTGCCGAGAACCACAATATTACAGGGACATAATAAAGAACAAGAAAAAATAGTACAACTATGACTCCTATCAAACCAAGAGTTCCAAAGTTTTCCATAAATATTAGTTTACAGGTTTAACAATTACATATGTTTTATATACTTTCAATACTTCAATTTCTGTTCCGGGATCAACAAATTGCCCGGGACATCTGGCTTCAACGTCCTCATCATTGATTCGTGCCTTTCCTATGGGATTTAACCGGGTAACGGTAAAACCTTTATCACCTTCGTGAATGGTTTCGTCGGTAACTGTTTGTACATTCCCGGTAATTTGGGTGTTAAGCATTAGTTTATTCCAAGTTTTCCCTCTCAATGCCAATCCTAAAACCAGCAAACTGGAAAAGATTGTTATGAATAGAGTCCAGTTTCCAACTTCTGAACCGTATCCGTTATAAGCCATGTATATGCCGGCTGCCATCATGAAAACACCTCCTATGCCGGAGATGGTCATCCCGGGAAACACAAAAAACTCAAGAACCAGCAGCAGCAAACCGGTGAGAATGAGCAGAATAATAATAGTCATAATTTGATATTAATCAATTGTAACATTCAACTCCTTTTCAATTAATAACATTTGCATTTGCTCCAATTCTGGAATAACTCCTCTTTTAATTTCACAAAAGCCCTTAAAATGGGTAATTAGTGCACACTGCTCGGCCTGTTCCTTATCGTGTTGGCAAACAGCTTGCAATGATTCGATAACGTGAGCAAAGGTATTTATTTCATCATTATGAAGAATGAGCAGTCTCTCCTCCAAAGGCTGATTACCGGCATTTTCCTTTTCACTTCTTTTATCAAAAGGTACCATATTCAATAATTTTACTCAAAGTAAATAAAATATCCGAATAAAAACATCAATGTGGTGATGTTTTTTATTCTAAACTTTTGGCTTTTTGCACGGTAATCAACTCCCCATTTAGAAATGCAACCACGTATGCACCCGGGAATCCGGCATCTATTATAGACTGTACCTGACCTGCTGCTTCCTGATGTGTTCTCCAGGATCCGCTATAATAGCGGCTTAATCCACGGTCGGGCAGATACTCGCTGGTAACCGGTGGTATTTTTGCCAAAGCTGCGGCGTTTGGTTCATTTCGAAAAACACCAATTTGAATACGGTATTCAGGTCTTTCTGATGTCTGTTGTGTTGGAGGGGATTGAGCTTCCCTGTTAACAACAGGTTCTTCAACAACCGATGCTTCTGCGGGTTGGCCAAAGGCGGCTGCAACCATCTCCGATGGTTGTTGCCTGCTCTGCCGCACAGCAGATTCCGAACCTCGATGAATAGCCGGATATGAAGGTGTTGTTGCTCCTGCATTAAAATCCATAAATCTGGATGAAGTTTCTCTCTGTGCTACGGGCTGGTCAGGAACGCCTGCCAATTGCATTAAAAAACTCTCTTCCATCATATCAACACCATGCCGTTTAAGTGCAAGATACCGTTCAGTGCGCTCAGGGTTATATGAGTGAATGGCATCAAGTCCCCTTTCTGCCTCTGAAAAATTACTGCGTGCCTGACTCAACATATGCTCACTTCCTGCTCTGTGACTGGTCCCTCCTATCTCCTGCGCCTTTGGATAGTATATGGAGAACTTTTGATCCAACGCCAATTCATATAGTTCCAAAGATCGCAATTTTAATTCGCGGGATTGTAAACGCAATGATTGAACCTTATAATCAATCTCATCTTGAATATTGTTATTGCCTGTTATTCTGTCCCTCAGACTAGCCGGCTCTATGGCAACATTTTGTGTTCGTTCCAACAATCTTGCTGATTCAAGTGATAGAATATTGGCCCATACATAAAGTGAATCAGAACGAAGTAATTCGTTCTTTTGGTCTTGATTGAACAATGCATTGTACATTTGCTTCAATCTCTCCCTCCGTCTCACAAACTCATCATCCGAATAAAAAGTAAGATCACTTTTGTTGAGATCACTCAATGCTCGCTGATTGACACTTACAAAAGCCTGTTTCGCAGTTGCCACTGTGGTTGGTCTGTACTCTCCACGTGCTTTCAATTCATTAATTTTTTCTAATTCACGCCTTCTCGCATTCAGATATATTCGGTTAATCTCCTCTTCTAAACCATATACTTCGCGCTCTATTTTTATTATTTCATCTATCAGGCGCTGTAATTCGCTTTGGTTATAACTCTGCGCATACCTTCTGCGCATGTCATTCATCCTGTTATATAAACTGTCTTTTTTGGCTTCTAGCTCCCTGCCTTGCTGAAACAATGACAATGCCTGCTGACTCATAAAATGGTCATAACTGGTATAGATAAGGGTGTCATTAATAAAAAAACGAAATCCCGGCTCATGATCCTCTGTTTCATAAACATCAGATCTGGCATAAGTGGTGCTACTAGCACGAGCACGAGCTGATTCTGACACTGGCAGATAGGCTAATGATCGAATTTGATTTATATCCTCCGTGAAATGACGTACCACACTGTTGTCCCAGACGATTTCAACCACAATTACCATGTCCTCACCTACTCCCCGGTTAGTTGTAAACCACGCTTTACCTTCATATACATCAGGTACTAAAAGAAAATCATCATCTGGGGAGTTAAATGGGGGCCCCAGATTTGATGGCTCAGAAAAAGTTCCTGTAACAGGATCAAAAATGGTTTGATATATGTCATACCCTCCCATTCCTCCGGGTCGATCTGAACTAAAATAAAGAGTCGTGCCATCGATCAGCATGAATGGATAGGAGTCATTATATTCGCTGTTTACTGGTGCATCAAAAGCCTCAGCATCGGTCCATGAATCAAGTAATCTCATAATCTTATGCAGATCATAAGTTCCTCCACTGCCAAGAATTGGGAAGAAAACTTCATCTCCTCTTTCAGTGCGAAAAATAACTTGTTCAGGGTTAACTCCTACTCTGAAAAAATCGCCAGCTCTCATCAATTGACCGGCATCTTTCGACAATTTGTAATGATTCAACATCTCATTGCGAGGAACCGTATCCTTCCTAATGACTTGCAAATCAAAATATTTATTTATCAGCACATTAGAAGCCTCGCTATCCTCAATACCTCTTTTTGCAGTCTGAACCATAACCTCACTGGCCGATCTCTGAGTATTTAAAAACCTTTCGAAGGAAGATTTCGCCAAATCAAACTCGTAGGCACGTTGGTAAAGTTTACCCAGATAGAAATGAACATCGGGCGATGGTGGCCGATTAGCAGCCAAGCGCAGCCTTCTGATGGCTTCATCAGGACGTTCGTTGGTTTTATAAAGAATCAGACCGTAATAGTAATTTAATGCATGATCGCGATTATTACGTTCCAACAGTCGCTCATACATCTCTTTTGCTTCGGCATATTTCCCGTCATTAAAGAGAGAAAGAGCGTTCTGTGCCGACACTTGTGTTTGTTGTGCAAACACAAGATCTCCAATTCCTACTAATACCAATACAACACTCCATAGTAAACCTTTAACCATACCACCAGAATTATATAATTATCACCAACCAATCAAACCCAAATAATACAGAAATAAATCACAAATCCTATATGTCAACCTTTTACACAAAGTGTACCATTTTCATATTACGCATCAAATTTAATCAAACCAAATTAAAATCCCACTTTACAATGCAATGATTTAAAACAGTAAACATTTCGTAAGGCTTGGGTGTTTTGGATAAAAGACTTATCATTACTAAAACAACTAAAAACAGATACCATGGCTAATTTAAAAGAAGGCGATATAGCACCTGCATTTAAAGGGAATAATCAAAAAGGTGAAACCATATCATTGAGTGATTTTAAAGGGAAAAAAGTCGTTTTATATTTCTACCCGAAAGACAACACACCGGGCTGCACTGCCGAATCATGCAACTTGAATGACAACTATGGAGCCTTTCAGGCCAAAGGATACGAGATCATTGGCGTAAGTCCTGACGATGAAAAATCCCATCAAAAATTTGCTGATAAATTTGGCCTACAGTTTAACCTGATTGCAGATACAGAAAAAGAAATTCTTGAAGCATATGGAGTTTGGGGAGAAAAGAAAATGTACGGCAAAACCTACATGGGTGTTAACCGCACGACTTTTATTATCGATGAAAATGGGGTTATTGAAAAAATCATCGCTAAGGTTGATACTAAAAATCACGCGTCTCAAATTATTTAGATACTATAAAGTAACTGTTTAAATTTAGTTTCTAAAGATTTTTTATAGATTATAGATCTTTATCCCGAGGCTTCGGGATAAGACAGATAGAATAGATTTGAGAGATGATTTAGACATCACTGGTTTTCTATTTTGTCTTGTCTGTTGGTCTAATCCCGAAACCCTCGGGATAGCATCTAAAAATCTATCTATTTTATTCGATACAAATTTAAACAGTTTCTCATAGTTGTGATAAAAACATTTAGATGACAGGGCTACGCCCCTTATGTTTTACCAAATAATTGTTTTCTACGAAGATTACAGGGCTAGCGCCCCTTAGTGATTTTAATACAAATAAATTAGGGGCGTAGCCCTGACATCTTAGAATTATTAATTGACCGCACACAACTAAATTTAAACAGATACTGAGCATCTCATCTCTAATTTTCTAAAAATCTAAAAAAATACTGGTAATTTTTCATTATCTTCACGAGGCAAAAATCAGATAAAACAGATAAGATAAAATGTCAGAACAAAAAGAAAGCAAAGTCAATCAGGAGAAGCTGAAAGCACTTCAGCTGACCATGGATAAAATTGATAAATCATACGGCAAAGGCGCCATCATGAGAATGGGTGACACCGTTGTGGAAAACGTTCCGGTTATACCATCGGGATCCATTGCGTTAGACTTGGCTCTTGGAGTTGGCGGTTATCCAAGAGGAAGGGTTGTGGAAATTTATGGTCCTGAATCGTCAGGTAAAACCACCCTTGCCATTCATGCTATTGCCGAAGTACAAAAGATGGGTGGTATAGCAGCCATCATTGATGCAGAGCATGCTTTTGACAGGTTTTACGCCGAGAAACTCGGCGTAAATATTGAAGAACTGCTAATTTCTCAGCCTGACAATGGGGAACAGGCGCTTGAAATTGCAGACCAGTTGATTCGCTCGTCGGCCATTGATTTGGTAGTTATTGACTCCGTTGCTGCTCTTACGCCAAAAGCCGAAATTGAAGGCGAAATGGGCGACAACAAAGTTGGTTTGCAAGCACGTTTGATGTCCCAGGCATTGCGTAAACTCACTTCAAACATCAGTAAAACTCATACCTGCTGCGTCTTCATTAACCAGTTGCGGGAAAAAATCGGCGTGATGTTTGGTAACCCGGAAACCACCACCGGTGGAAATGCGCTTAAATTTTACTCATCCATCAGGTTGGATATCAGACGAATTTCGCAATTAAAGAACGGCGACGAAGTAGTTGGTAGTCAAACTCGTGTAAAAGTCGTAAAGAACAAAGTGGCTCCACCATTCCGGAAAGCCGAATTTGACATCATGTACGGCGAAGGCATCTCCAAAATTGGAGAAATCATTGACATGGGTGTGGATTTGAATATTATTAAAAAGAGCGGAAGTTGGTTCAGCTATGGTGAAACTAAACTGGGACAGGGACGCGAAGCTGTTAAAGAATTGATAAAGGACAACCCTGAGCTTTCGGAAGAGCTGGAAACCAAAATTGTAGCAGCTCTTAAAGAACAAAAGAAATAAGACTAAGTAACTGTTTAAATTTAGTTTCTAAATATTTTTTTAGATTATAGATCTTTAGAATTTAGACAGATAGAATAGTTAAGAAAGATGATTAGACTCAACTAGTTTTCTTTTTTATCTTGACTATCGGTCTAATCCCGAATGTCTCGGGATAACACCTAAAAATCTATTTAATTTATCGATACAAATTCAAACAGTCTATAAGTAAAAATTCGTTGAGTAACGTAAACCCTGAAAGCAAAATTGCTTTCAGGGTTTTTTGTAAATGCAAAATACCTCAACAATTAGTTATACTTTTGTCATATCAACAAAAAACTATTTACATGCAAGTAGAAATTGGAAAAACCAACAAATTAAAAGTTCTCCGCAAAACATCCGTAGGTCTGTATCTCGATGGTGATACCATTGGAGATGTATTGCTCCCAAACAGGTATGTGCCCGAAAACGTCAAAGAGGGTGATGAAATTGATGTATTTGTATATCTTGACTCCGAAGATCGCCTCATAGCCACCACCGAGACTCCTTTGGCCATGGTAGGAGATTTTGCTTTTCTGAAAGTGATTGAAACAGGACGCTTTGGAGCATTTATGGATTGGGGATTAATGAAAGATCTGTTGGTTCCCTTCAGAGAACAACACGAGAAAATACAAAAAGACAGAAGCTATGTGGTGTATGTCTATCTGGACGATGAAACAGGCCGAATTGCTGCATCATCAAAAATATTTCGTTTTCTGGACAACACCTCCCCAAAATACAATCCCGGAGAAGAGGTTGACCTCCTCATAGCCGAAGAGACAGAATTGGGATATAAAGCCATCATCAACAGTCTTCACTCTGGAATGATATATAAAAATCAGATTTTTAAACCAATACAAATTGGTGATAAAATAAAAGGATACATCAACAAAGTGCGTGAGGATGATAAAATAGATCTTTTGCTGGAAAAACCAGGCCATGATAAAATGGACGAACTTTCAAAGAAAGTTCTGGACATCCTCAATCAACACAACGGACAAATAGCCATTTCTGATAAGTCATCTCCCGAAGAGATTTCCTCAGTTTTTGAAATGAGCAAAAAGAATTTCAAAAAAGCCATTGGCACCCTGTACAAAAACCGGCTGATTTTGATCGAAGAAAATGGAATTAAAAGAGCGTCTCAATAACAGTTGCCCTCCAGTAGATATTTTTGGGGTTAAATTCCAAACATTATGGATTTCCCCTTTATCTTTATATGGTTCAAAAAAAACTTTTTTATCTGAACAACCGTTTTGATTCGCTCCTTTCCGCTTCGACTAATTTTCTCTAAACTAAACCCGTCAAAAACGGGATGCCCTTAGCTCTTAAGTTCCTTGTATTTTTTCGGCGAGATGCCAAAACAATAGACTATGGAGCCTGGGGCTATTGTCATCGCCAACAAACTCTTGTTATATTGTCCTTACTTCTCTTATAGACTATTAAACCTATAAACATCAATTTCTTTTAAATCATTTTCAAATATTGTAAAAGGGTCGTTATAGAACTTAATAAAATTGGGCGCACTGACCTGTCCCGGAAATGGGGCATAATAATGTGTGGGACTGTGTACATCATTCCTCCAAACCAGAACGTAACTCATTCTCATCCCCTCTGTTTTAAGTATTTCCAACAAAGTATCTGTCCACCAGGTGGTATCAGGAATTGATTCCAGACCGGTTTCTGTAAAAGCTGCAAGTTTCTGGGCCGACTGTGCGTAGTCCGATACGATTAGAAGCTTACGCGCAGCGGTTTCAAGATCGTATCTGTCGCGTCCAAGATCGCCATAATTGTCCATACCTACTATGTCAACCCACTCATCACCGGGATATCTTTCAAGAAACTCCTCCTCTGTTTCGAAATGGTTGTCAGGAGAGAATGCGTAAAGAAAGTTATTAACATTCAGTGAATCTCGAAGATATGATACAGTAAATTGCCAGAGTGAAATAAAATCTTCACGGGAAGTGTGTGCTTTTCCCCACCAAAACCAGTCGCCATCAAATTCATGGAAAGGTCTGAAAATAATTGGCACCAGCGCGCCATCTTCACCACTTATGCTGTGAGCCCATTCGGCAATATCTGCAAGAATTTCTTTGTAATCCTCGTGAGCATAACCTCCCGGAATTATGTGTTGCACAGCTGCTACAGAAACCGAATCAACCCAATAAAATCGACCTTCCGATACCGGATTGTGAAAATGCCAAGTCGCTGTTGTTATGCCGCCACGATTATAGGTGTCAACAACATTCTTTCTCAAACGTTCTTTTTCCGATTCTATATCTTCTCTGGAACGGTTGCTCAGGTGCATGAAGTCGATTCCAATTACCGCTGGATGTGAACCAGTAACAGATTTAATATCAGAACGGTCATCGTCACCATACCAGCCATGACCATATTCGGTGGCATGCTGATGTCCAAATAATACATGGTTTTCAGAAAGTTTCATTAGATTTAGAAAAAGATCAACTGTTTCTGGTGTAGCATTTTTATCGATTGGCCGGGCAGATTCAGTGATTTTGTCACATCCACAGAAAACAATTAATATCAAGGCAATGAGGCTGATAGGAATTCTATGCATTTTTTTTGTTTTAAATGTCTGTGTACTAAAATAGTAATATTTGTGTAATATGCAGCGATGAATCAAACATAAGTTAGCGGGTTAATCCTAGGCGATAAAAATTTCTCTTTGGAGTGTTGAAAAGTGACAAGGTTGTTAGGGCATTAGGTTGAAAAGTTTTGAATTTAGAGTTGATGGTTTTGAGTTGATAGTTGTCAAACTATAAACCCTAAACTATTAACTCTATCTTATATGGTAAAAATCTTATGTGGTTTAGATTTAAATGCGGAGGAGCAAAGACGCTGAGAATTATATAAGAGTTAAAAAATGGAGGGCTTCAGGATATGTGGGGCTCTCTGTTTTTTGTTTATGGTTAATAGTTTATAGTTTTTTGTTGATGGTTGATAGTTGATAGTTGATGGTTTGCAGTTTGTCTTTCCATGATATAAGTTGACAAGAAAATTGTTAATAACTTTTTAATTGGACAACAAACATGGGAACAAACAGCAATGAAAGAATCCGTACA
>NZ_SLWK01000007.1 GCF_004345615.1 Natronoflexus pectinivorans | reverse complement strand
AATATTGAAATAAAAATTAAGGTAGATAATTAAAGTTTTCAACAGGTAGTTGGATCTTGTAAAATCTTGTCAACCTCTATTATGAAAAGACAGTTTGGGGGTGGCAGCGTAATTAATTGATGCAAATCGGGGATAATTTTGAGGTAAAAATATAATAAATTAATGTTAGTCTTGAAGCAGCTCGTGTTTTGATAACCAACACAGTTTAAAAGAGTACCAAAACATTTCATTTTATAACATAAGCATAAATTGAGAATTAGAAAAAATATAGAGATTTATATATGCATAATTGCCGGATGGCTTTTCTGCTGGTCATCAAATTCATATGGCCAACAGGAACCGCTTTTCACTCAGTATATGAATAATCCACTTTTGATGAATCCGGCATTTGCCGGCACAAGAAATTCATTGGCCATGGATATGTTTGTTCGTTTGCAATGGGTGGGAATGCAAGATGCTCCAGCGACCTATTATTATGGCGTTCATACGCCAATCAATGACACCAAAATGTCGATAGGAGGAAATATTCTATCCGATCATGTAGGACCGGTAATGACCAATCAGCTTTCTTTTGTATACTCCTATCTTGTAAGAACCGGACTTCAGTCATTTATTTCATTTGGGATTAGCGGCGGAGTCAATAATTACTGGGCCAATTTAAGTGGACTCCGAGTTGTAAACCAAAACGACCCACATTTTACCGGCAGAATGGAGAATGAATTCAGACCAACCTTTGGAACCGGCGCTGTTCTTTTTACTCCGGATTTTTATTTGAGCGTATCTGTACCCCAGGTTTTAAACTCCCATATTAGTTACACTGAAAGAGAAAACCACACATTTGATACGCGCAGGCATTATTACTTAACTACAGGTTATCGCTTTCATTTTAATCCTGAATTAAACGCCAGGATTTCAAGTTTAGCCAGAATAGTTGAAGATGACATCAATACTTACGATTTCCATATGCATTTCACCTATAATAATTTCTTGAAACTAGGTGGTGCTTTCCGCATAAATAATGCTGCCGCACTTATTGTAGGTATACAGATAAATGAAAATTGGGGAGTTAATTACTCATACGATTTTCCTCTATATTCCAACACCCTACACAACATCAGCAGCCAGGAAATATCAATCACCTTTGATAGTTTCAGATTTGTACAGAGAAACCGTGACAGAGAATTCCGAAAAGCTGCTGAAGATGGCGGTGTCAGATCTTTCAGGTATTTTTAGGTTTTACTCTGCTTACCAAAAAGCTAACGAGAGAAATAAAAACTCTTATAACAACTGTTAGCAGATAAAAGAAAAATGTTAACATCAGAATTAATGGTTGAAATGTTATCATTTCAACCCAACTGGTCTCATATTTCCATATGGCAAAGGCATTTATCAAATTTGCCACTCCCCACACAATCAATAAAAAATATAGCTCGGTTTTTATTCTTTTACCGGAAATTATAATATCTCTCATAAAAATTTTGTTTTACAGTTCCAATTAAGGCAGAAAAACCCTTCATCAATAAACAAACACAGATCAAATAACCAGATATCTATTAAATCAAATATTTATCCGGCATTGTAACCGCCTGGCCAGAATCTATAGCCATTTGTCCAAGAATGGTCCAGATTGAGCCATAATAACATTGCTCGAACATCCCCGGAATAGCTTTTCCTTCCCGAATGGCATCAGCAAAACCTATAACCTGTTCCAATGAACCGTCACGCCATTCCCAAGCAGGCCACCAATCGGGTCGAGGGTTATTCGCTAAAATGGGATATCCTCGTTCCTGAATGGCCAGTTCCGGCTCCCAGGATGAACTACCCAACGGAATTTTTCCAAAAACATTAGATTCCAAATCCTGTATCAACTGCACAATACCTGGAGGTTTAGGCGGAACCGGGGGCTCCTCATAAAACTTACGATTATTTTCAAGTTCCAATGTTCCCTTATCTCCCAATACCTGAATTTCAAGTCCATACTTTCTGTTCTGGATCATAGAGTCGTATATAAACTGAGTGCCATCTTCATATGAGTAGATAAGAGCCACATTATCTTCCACTTCACGTCCATCTTTCCAATAACTGATGCTACCGGCACCACGAACAACTTTAGGAAGAGCTTTTTTGACCCAGTTAGCAACCTGAATATGATGAGAGGCCAACTCGGTCATTAAGCCTAAAGAATAATCGCGATACAACCTCCAATTGATGAATCTCTCCAACTCCGGTTGATCAGAAGGAACAGGTCGACGCCAATTATTGTGACGATGCCAGAATGCTCTCATTTGAGTCACCTTCCCAATTTCTCCGGAATGCACGTAATTCATTCCTTTGAGAAATCGTGGGTCAAATAGACGTTGGTGTCCAATCTGAAGAACGTTACCTGTTCTAAGATGCGCTTCAGCCATAGCGTATGTATCCTCCAAAGTTAAGGCCATAGCTTTTTCACAAAACACATGAATGCCATTATTGAGGGCATCAATGGTTGGTGCTGCATGTTCATGCAATGGCGTTGCAACAATGATACCGTCCAAATCTTTCATTTCCAGCAAAGCTCTGTAATCCCTAAAGACTTTAACACCGGGAGCCAATAACAAAGCACTCTGAATACTTGGCTCATAGACATCACAAATAGCCACAAGCTCCATGTTCTCATGTTCCTGCAAGGCAAGCACACATTGCATTAAATATTGTCCGCGTGAACCAGCTCCTACCACAGCCAGTCGAACTTTTTCCTTTTTCCCTCCGGTTTGTGCAGATAATTTTGTATTTAACAAAGCGGCCGGAGACAGCATAACAGTTCCTGCCAAAAGTCCGTTTTTCAGGAAATTCCTTCTACTTAATTCGCTCATATCTATTTACCCGTTCTAATTAATTCGTTCAAATTCAAGCATATCTTGCCTGCATTGATATATTTTGGCTTTAGGGAAATTCATTTTAATGGTTTTAATCTGCAATTCATTAGCAGAAGTAATTGCGGTGGATAAAACCTCCGAAATCATTGGAGAATCAGTACTCACAACAACTATATTGTGATCTTTGATCGATGTAAAATCTACACTCCGTATCACATGAGATTTCAAGTTATCGTTATTTTCAGACCTTTTCAGCCCTGAAACAGATACGGACTGGCCGTTTAATTCCAACTCAAGTAAGGCTCCGCTCTGAGGATGTGTGATGGATAATGGCCAGGATTTTCCTAAAGGATGTTCTCCAATAACTGATATTGAGCTTTCTCCAAAACTAATGAAAGCAGAATCTACCTTATGCTTTTTTAGGAGTTTTAGGATTTTCTCAAGAGCCCATCCTTTTCCAAAACCCCCATAGTCTAGTCCTGTACGAGGATTTTTTATAAAAAGTTGCTTTTCTAAGGGATTCCATAAAACATCCTTCCATCCCAATGATCCTTGTTCATCTATATACGACTCATCACGAGTCGCTTGAGTATAAAAATAAAGTGCCGGATCAAAAGCGCCGGATGTTTCTGTATTAAACTTTTGAGAAAGGTTCAAAACTTCAGACATCTCATCAGTTACACTTACCGGCTTTATTATCGCGTTTGAGTTGATAAATGAGACATCGGAATCAACCATAAAACAACTCAAACGGTTCTCTTCCGATTTTACTACTTTCTCGATTTCATCAGCAAGCAACAGTCCATTGGCATTGGTTAAACGTGGTATTACCACGTTTAACCTTGTACCCATGGCAAAAAATGTATGATGAAAAACCTCCATCTACTTGGTAATACTCATAATATATTCTCTGCTAACTGGAACCCGTTCAATAACATCGGGGCTTTCATCTTCAATATAATAATATTCAATATTGGTTTTGCGGGCAGCTTTCAACACTGCAGGAAAATCGACCTGACCAGTACCAAGAATTACATCATTTTCCCTTGGCGTTCCGCCTGAGAAATCTCCAACAACTCCTCTTCTTAAATCTTTAAGATGCATCAACCGGAATCGGTCAGGATAGGTTTGAAGCAACTCTACCGGATCGGCTCCCGGATGAACAGTCCATAAAAGATCCAGCTCAAAACTAACATACTCCGGATTGGTATTTTGCACTATGTAATCAAAAAGTGTTCCATCACCATGAGAACGGAATTCATATCCATGGTTATGATAGCAAAAATATAATCCTTCCTTAGCAATTTTTCTGCCTGCTTCGTTAAAATCATTAACAGCACGACGGGCATCATCTAAGGAGAACTCTCCCTCGTGAGGGATCCATGCCACACGAACATATTTTGCTCCAAGTGTTTTTGCATCAGAAATAACCTGTTCGGTATCATTCACCAAAGTATGATAACCTACCCCGTAGGATGTGCAGATCATACCACGTTCATCCAACAATTGCCGAAGTTCAACAGCAGTTAATCCAAACAAATTGGAGAATTCAATGTTGGTTATTCCCATCTCTTTAATTAAATCTAGCGTGGCGGGAACATCCTCAGAGAACTGATTTCGAAATGAAAATGAGACAACACCGGGATCGGGAACATATGCTTTTGGTTGTGAATTACAACCAAAAGCAATTGCTGAAATAATTGCCAGACAAATAATACGGCATAAGACTTTATTCATTGTTTTTTCATTTGATAATAACCGTGTAATTAATCTCGTTCACGTGCCATTTCCAATGCACGTGTGGTGGTGTAGTACTTGGTTAGCATGTTTGGCACCTCCCAATCGGGAAGTTTTCCATCCACCAAAAAGCCAAGATATTTTTCTGCTACACGACCGAAGTGAGCTTCATGCCCAATTCTATAGTGATTTGGTATTTCCACACGGAATTCAGAACCTTCGAAAACAAGTTCAACTCCGGGGAATTGATTTGTTATTTTCTCAAAGCCATTACGGACTTCGGGCTTCCAACTGGTGAAACTTTGTCCTGGTGCAGGTTCAATATACAGCATGGGTATAAAGTTCTGTTCAGCACCCTGTCTGATGATTAAATTTGATTTGCTCCCGCGCATGAGCGATACGTGAGTATCGCCTCCTCCTTCCGGAGCTTCGTAATCCCATATCACAGAAACCCTTGCATGAACGTCTTTTAGTTCATAGCTCATCTCACCATTGGCAAAAACCTCAAGAACATCATTGTCATTAAAATCACTCTTCATATAATCCGGAACCTCCTGAAGTCCGGTAACATCCAAAAATTGCTGACGGGAAACATTCGTTGGCCACCTGCGAGCATCATACACGTTGACATCCGATTTGTAATTGAGGATAACATCAGGAAAACAGATCCATTGGATCAGATCCACCAAGTGTGTGGTAACGTCAATGATCCCTTCTCCCTGCTGAGAGACATCGAAATACCAAGGTGGTCTGCGTAACACAGAACCAGCAACATATTTAAAAAAGTGATGAACACTTTCCTTAACTACCGCAGGATTCTCCGGGCTACCCTTTTCCATGGTTCCAAAAATTTCGGGCACCAAACCTATGGCTCTTTGCAGTTGGCCAGTTATTTCATAGCGCTCAGTCATGATATCGTAAAGTAAAACATCATTTTGTTTGGCAATTTGAAATGCTTCTTCAAGCATTTCAAAACTGGCACCATCAATAACCATTGGTTTATCGGAGAGAACATTAAATCCGTTTTCAACTGCTGTTTTAATGTAAGAGGTTTTCAATTTATTATTCCCTGCTAAAACCACCACATTTCCCTTTCTCTCGGAAAGCATTTTCTCAAGATAATCCGGTCCGGTATAGATCAGACTTTCCCAGGAAGTTGGATCTTCGCTTCGATTATTAAAGCCGTTGATTCTTTGCATGTGAAGATCCAGATCGGGACCTCCCGGTGCATAAACATGCACCGTAGGATCCACCTGACTATACATCTCCTTTTGAATTAGAGCTGCATGAAAATGTCCGGGATTCAAAGTAATTAACTTCACTTCATTGTCTGCTCCTGTAAACCCTTCTTCAGAAGGCTGCTGACATGAACTTAAATGCATCATCAACACTGTACTTAGTCCTATAATTAATCTCATTTTCTGAATATTTAAAGTTTGGTCAATTATATAATTGGCTCCCATCCGGGCTCATATTCACGTCCCCAGAGTTTGAGCGCATCATTGTCTTTTGCTCTTCCGGTAACCGGATCGATGGTAAGATCTTTTCCTAAGCGGTATGAAAGATTTGCTAAATGACACATGTGTGTGCTTTTCATCATTTCATCTACTGGCGATTTTAATTCTTCTTTTCCTCGAATGGTATTAAAAAAGTTTAGTACGTGGTTGGTAGACATTCCGCCACCGCCACCAAGAGCGGTTCCACCTTCATCATCGGCAGACTCGCTGTCTCTCAGTAATTTCCCATCGCGATTATACAGTTTATATCCTCCTCTGTTGACAAATACTGTTCCCTCGCTTCCAAAGATTACGGTACCTCTATCAGACCCATAAGTATTATAGGCATTTCTACTTTTACCATCCCATTCAATAACTTTGTTACCAGGATAATAAAATGAGGCCATCATGGTGTCGTACATCGTCCAACCATCATTCATAAAATGACGCTTGTCGGCCTCAACACTAACCCTTTCAGGATGGTCAACCTGAAGCGCCCACCGTGCGATATCCATTTCGTGTATGGCATTGTTACCCGTCTCTGCGGTTCCATAAGTCCATCCGTACCAGTGCCAATGATAATCCCATGTATTGTGCTTATATTCCTGACGAGGTGCAGGCCCCTGCCACAACTCCCAATCAAGTCCTTCAGGAACTGGCGCTTTAGTAGCTATCGGAGTCTCACCCCTGTTGTTTGAGTAGAAAGTAACTGCTTTGTAAGGAACACCAATTATTCCATTATGAATTTGTTTAACAATCTCAATGCTTTCGCGTGATGATCGTTGTTGGTTCCCTAACTGAATCACTTTGCCATATTTCCTGTATGCTTGAGCCAGTAATTCACCCTCGCGTGCATTATGACTCCCGGGTTTTTCAACATATACATGCTTGCCGGCCTGAACAGCCATAATTGCACCTGGCGTATGCCAGTGATCAGGAGTGGCATTGATTACGGCATCAACGCTCTTGTCGCTTATGATTTTACGAACGTCATTTTCAAGCTTAAATTTATAATCCAGATGTTTGAATGAATTAGCTGCACGATCACGCTGACCTTTCATAACATCACATAAATAGGCCAAACGTACATTGCTCGATTTCATAGAAATGGGATCATTAAAAGCGTACAAACGTCTTCCCAGTCCTACAATTGCAACATTGATTCTATCGTTTGCACCCATAATGCGGGCATAACTACTGGAACTCATACCCATTCCCGCCATGGTAAAACCCGCCGCTCCCAATGCGGATTTCTTAATAAAGTTTCGTCTGCTATTCTCCATAATTCATCCTGTTTTTAATAGTACAATTCTAAAATAAGAGATTGCAATTTACGCAACAGGTGATCATAAAGCACATGCTAATTGATTCAATTTCACCCGATATTTGTTTCAAACCCCAAGCAATCATCTCATACACATCTAGTAATCAGTATTCTGATGGGGTTTTCCCATAAACCTTTTTAAAACAGTTCCTGAAGTAATCAACATCTTCAAAACCCACCCTGAATGCTACTTCATTGATGGTGATACCGGATTCGCTTTTTAATAAAATGCAACTCTCGCGTAACCGGATTCTTCGGATGAATTCAACGGGTGAAACTCCGGTGAGTGAGGAAATCTTCCTGTAAAACGTTGACCGGCTCATGTTTAGTTTACGACTTATTTCTTCGACACCAAAACCAGTTTCAGTCAGATTTGACAACACCAATTCAGTCACAGAATCAAGCAATGGATCTCCTTTTGACTCTTTGTCAGAAGCAGGAATTTGATAGTGGGATAGCAATCTTTCCCGATAGTGCTTTCGGGCAGATAAGATATTACGCACCTTACCTGCAAGCAACTGAACATTAAACGGCTTGACAATATAATCATCAGCTCCACAATCAACACCTGCCTTTTGGTGTTCGGCTGCCCCCAAAGCCGTTAAAAGCAGTACAGGAATATGTGCCGTTGAAACCTCTTCTTTTAACCTTCTGCAAACTTCAAAGCCATTTAATCCAGGCATCAAAATATCAGAAACAATGATATCGGGAATATGCTCTACAGCCAATTGCAGCCCCCTGTTGCCATCAGAAGCCTCCAATATTTTAAAACCTTCAAATCCATCTTTGATAAATGCTCGCAGGTCATCATTATCCTCAATTATCAGAACAGTAGTTTTGCCAGGGTCTTCATCAGATTTCTGGTTTTCCAACAAACCTGATGGTAAGATTTCCCGGGTCTCAACGCCCTTATTTTTTGCAGTGTGACTGACATTGAGAGGAAATCGAAACAAAAATGTACTTCCATTTCCAGTAGATTGCTCAAGCAGAATGTCCCCTCCATGCAATCGAGCCAAATCCCTTGAGAAAGAGAGTCCGATACCCAATCCATCGTTTATGTTTTGGCGTGAATGACTGGCTCTGTAGAATCGATCGAAAATACGGGATTGTTCTTCAGCAGGAATGCCTGCTCCATGATCAGCAACTCGTATTCCAATCACTTTGTCTTCATTTGTAAAAACAATTTCCGTTTCGAGCGTAATCTTCCCCCCAGTTGGAGAATACTTTATGGCATTGGTAAGCAGGTTCTGAATAATTTTCTCCACAATATCAATATCAAAGTAAGAAGTGGGGATATGTTCATTCAATTTAAACTCAATTTGTAGCTTTTTTTCTGCTATCAAATTATGACACAACTCAACCTGATTGTGCAAGAAGGAATTAATATCACCTGCAGAAAGCTCCACAGGCATTAAACCAGAATCAATTTTTCTAAAATCAAGTAGTTGATTGATTAATTTATGCAGATTTCGGGCATTGCGATAAACCCTGTCCAATCTATCTCTGACAGATTGGGGAACATCACTGTTGTTCAGCATTTGTTCTACGGGCCCCAAAATCAAAGTCAAAGGAGTACGGATTTCATGGGAGACACCTGTAAAGAATCTCAATTTGCGTTCATCCGCATCATGAACCATACGAGTCATTTCGACCACCTGATCCCGTTGACGAACAATCTCGTCGTGCTGATTTTTTAAAATATCGTTTTGATTCTGCAGTTCACGGGTTTTCTCTACAACCTGGTTTTCCAATGTGATTTTTTGTCGTGTTAGTGACCGCAACCTTAAGCGATAGAACAAAACAATGATTGCAGCAAAAATCAACATCAACAAACCTCTGAACCAAGTTGTTTGATAAAATGCAGGCAAAATATTGATGGTTAAAGAAGATTCACTCCAAATACCATCGGGGTTAGCACCCCGAACACGCAAAATGTATCGTCCGGGCTTCAGCCCGGTAAAGACAGCAATCCTCTCTCCTGATGAAGCATCAAACCATTGTGTATGCAAGCCCTCGAGAAGAAACTGATACCTGTTCTGAGTTGGAGAGGCATAAGATAGCATAGCAAACTCCACAGAAAAAAAATTCTCATTGTGTTTGAGGGTAATTTCTTCCAAAAAAGATAACGCTTCCGGAAGAATGATACGCCCATTATAGGTTTCTCCCGGTTGAATAAGATCATTGTGCAAACGAAAACCTGTAAATCTCAAAGGCGCTGCAAACTGGTTCTCCCTTAAACTATCGGGGTGGAATGCAAAGAAACCACTGAGTCCACCAACGAATATTTTCCCATCTCTGCTGATTGAAAAAGCATCATCTGAAAATTCTATACCCGATAAGTAAGTTTTAAAAGTATTGTTTTGAGGGTTAAATCTTGACAAGCCATTTGCTGTGGTCAACCAAAGAAATCCATTTTGGTCTGGCATTATGCCATAAACGATGTTGTTGCTTAACCCATCTTCCTGTGTGAAATGATAAAAGTTTCCTGTTTCCTTGCACAAGCGGTTTAAGCCGCTGTGTGTGCCAAACCATAAATCCTGATTCAGATCTTTTGCAATAACGTAAACCTTGTTGTGCGATAATGTGGCGGGATCGTCCAGGAAATGTCTGAAATTAGTAAATTCTCTGGTTTCCGGATTCAATCTGAACACACCAATACCATCTGTAGCTAGCCACAGATACCCATCTGCATCTTCACAAACAGATCTGAAGAAGTTACCAAGATTCGGAGATTGCGTGAATTCATTTCTATACCACTCAACCCTATTATTGCGAGGATCATATTGAATCAGCCCATCTGAAGTTGCCACCCAAAATCTACTTTTGCTATCCTCATAAAAAAAATAGGTATGCCCCCCAAAATGAATGCGATTTCCAACAGAATCCTTTGCAGGATGAAACAGGACATTCCCCGTTAAACCATCACGCTCAATTTGGGAAAATCCTGAATAATATCCCACCCACAACCGATCCCGGGTATCCAAATACAAATCCCTTATGCTGTTGTTATACAAGGCTCCATTCACACCAGAGTTGGCTTCAAAACGCTCAATTTCTCCAGTTTGCACATTGATAAAATCGACTCCCTGGTTGCGACTACCCATCCAAATATTTCCATCCACATCCTGACTAATGGCTCGAACATCGTTGCTATGAATCGAATTGGGGTTGGCCGGATTGTGAACAAAACGTGTAACAGGCTGCTTATAAGGGTCGTATTTAGCCAACCCATTAAAACGTGTACCAATCCATAGGATGCCTTCCTCATCCGTCATAAGGCTAATAATCTGATTTCCAGGGAGACTGTGCTCATCGTATAGAGCGTTAATAAAATGTGATTCAGCGAAAAGTTTTTGTGCCGATTCCTTTAAACGAAAAAGCCCTCCATGGGTACCAAGCCAAATTTCATCGTTCTTTCCCATCACTATGACACTGAAGCCTCCTGTGGAACTAAATTGTTCATTTAACTCTGCGTCTGTAAGTTGCATTTCAAGAATAAATTCCCCATCCTCCTCCCGAAAGCAACTCAGTTGTGAAGAGCTGACAGTCCATAAACGTTGATTGTGATCAGTTTTAAGCGAGAGAACCTGACCTCCTGTTTGGGATTGAGGCAAATAAGCATGCTGAACAATTTCATCTCCCAGCGAAATCAACTGCAAACCATTATTGGTTGCCACCCAGGTTTTATCATGACACCATTTATTAAGAGCCAGGATGTTATTCCCTGCCAATCCATCACCAGTAAGAAATACAGAAAAATGACCCGATTCACGATTTAGTTTGTTTAAACCGTGATTGGTTCCAACCAAAACATTATTGGATAAGGGAAGAATTGCGTTCACGTTGTTATCAGACAGCGCTCCCTCTTCGGTATCATCAGAGGGATAATTTCTAAACATCAATGTTCGTGTATCGAACATTGACAATCCACTTCCTGTTGTTCCAATCCAAAGCTTACCTTCATCATCGGCCTCCAGAGCTACAGTAATATTTGAACTTAAACCGCCAATATTACCAGGCTCGGGTTTATAGGAAACAAACTGAAATCCATCAAACCTGGAAATTCCATCATATGTTGCAAGCCATATAAAACCACTGGCATCCTGAGCTATGCTAAACACAGAATTCTGTGGCAACCCCTGAAAAGTTGAATATCGCTCAAATGTTACCGGAGTCTGAGCGCTAAGAACCATCGCATTAGCTACGAAAATTGCCAACAACAAATATCTGTACATATAAAAGCTCATACATGGCCTCATTGGTAAATACTTTTCAAACTAAAACATGTGCAAATCTGAGTCCACAGTGAAAACCTTTTTATACATCGCATGTTTTAACTGGTATAAGGAAGCAAATATAATAATTTACAAAACAACGCTCCTATTAAGAAATTGAATTTGGAATAAAGATGTTACGATACCGTAACATCTTTAGAACTATTAGTTGAAATTTTCTATTTTAGCAAAAAAAAGACATGCGCACGCTATTAATATTCATTTTATTCCCACTGTTGATATTCTCATGTAATCAGCAGCACTCCTATCAACTTGAGAATGTTGACATTATCAAAATCGACGATTCAATACCTCAAGATGAAAATATAGTTTCAGTGATTAAACCTTATCGTGATTCCCTGGAGTTGATCATGAATGAGGTGATTGGCAGAAACAAATCGACCATTCGATCGGTTAAACCGGAGAGCCCATTATCAAGTTTTGTTGCCGATTTGGTATTGAAGGCAGGAAAGGAGTTTCTTATACGACAGCATGCTGACGAACATCCTGTTATCAGTGTTATAAATGTAAGGGGCTTAAGAGCCCCACTTCCGGCAGGAGATGTTACCATCAGAAACGCATTTGAAGTGATGCCATTTGAAAATCAAATGGTAGCAGTTAAATTGAATGGCAAGCAGATTGAAACACTATTTAATCATATCGCATCAATTGATGGAGATGGAATATCCGGTGCTTCATTTACACTAATTGAAGATCGCGCAGAAAAAATCAAAATTCACAATCAAAAGCCAAATCCAAACTCACTCTATTGGGTTATAACCTCAGATTATTTGGCAGCAGGTGGGGATCATTACAATATTTTTCAGCAATCAGAACAAATAATAACTTCACGAAAAACCATCCGGGATTTGATTATTGATCACATCAAAATGCTAAACAAAAATGGAGAGATTATTGAACCTGATAACACAGTTAGAATAACTGTGAAGCAATAGTTGGTATTAAACCGGCTAAAATTGAAATACAATTCACCATTTAAGAAGTTAACCATGTATAACAATCGACCATATAGCAATAGAATATATACAGTATTTTTATTGATGCTTTTATTTACCGCATTTTACTCATGTAAGGATTCAAATGAAACTAGAATAACTATACTGCATACCAATGATTTACACAGTCACATTGAACCACTTCCGGAAAATCATGGCAGATTCCCGGGCATGGGAGGATTTGCACGAATAAGCACCATAATCAATCAAATCCGTGAAAATACTGAACATGTTTTAGTGTTTGACTCGGGAGATATGTTTCAGGGAACTCCTTATTTCAATTTCTATGAAGGGAGTCTGGAGTTAAGGCTGATGAGTAAAATGGGATACGATGCAGCCACATTGGGAAACCATGAATTTGATAATGGAATAGAAAGTTTGAGTAATCAGCTCAAATATGCAAGTTTCCCTTTTATTTCGACAAACTATGATGTAGAAGGAACTTTGCTTGAAGGAAAAATTAAAACATACCACATAATTGAAACCGGTGGGGTTCGGATTGGGATCATCGGACTCGGGGTTGATCCTGATGGACTTGTTGCTCCGCACCACGTAGACGGGCTTAAATGGCTTGACCCTGTTGCCACAGGTGATAAAGTAGCTGAATTGCTAAAAACACAATACCATTGTGATATAGTTATAGCGTTATCGCATCTTGGTTATGATATGGGGGAGGATCGTTTTGATGACTTAAAAGTTGCAGCGCAAACCCATCATATTGATGTGATACTGGGTGGTCATACACACAGATTTATGGAGGAACCACTCTTCGTCACTAATCTGTCCGGCAAAGAAGTAATCATATGGCAGTCAGGCCAAAATGGGGTACAAATGGGCAGACTGGATTTTGTTTTCCGTAAGGGAAAACAAACCGAATTGGTTAATTCCTCTGCAATTGCTATTAAGCTAGATTAATAAGATATATCCAAGAGAGATAGAATAAATCGTCCCGAGGTTAAACCCCGGGACGAATTGATTAGAAATCTTATTATTGCTGTGCCATGAAAAGCATAATCTAGCGGATGATTAACTGACGTGTAACAGGCCTTACAGTATCATTGGTTTGAATAATCACAATATAATTTCCGGGGTTAAAATCCATTGAAGATAAGGATGCTACCCTGTTCGTCACCATTAGTTTTTCAGAGTGCAATAAACGACCTGCTAAATCATAAATACTTACATACAGAGTTCCATCTGTTATTCTTTCTGCTACAATGTTGATGTTCTGATTTCTTGAAACAGGATTAGGAATGATTTGCAGAGAAGCATTTAATAATTGGGAGTTTTCAATGTTTGTCCCATTATCTCCTCCGTTATCTCCCCCATTGTCATCTACAGGAAATTCAAACGGGCCAATATCAATCATATCCCCTTGAACCCTCGGTTCACCTCTAAAATCAAAAGATATCCAATCGGGCATGTGCTGAGTGCTACCAGAGTCAATGGCAGGAGATTCATTTTGCAAATTAAACTCAAAATTTAACGCATCTACAAAAAGAGGATCATCCGTTAAACTATTAACACCAGTACCATCCTCTACAATAGAACTGCGTACAACAATGTTTCTAAAATGATCGAAACTTTGATCGGCTCTATTTCCCCAAAATATGGAGTTATGAATATGGTTGAGATTTGAGTTAGATGCTGACATGGCTCCACCCATCCTTCCAGCGTGGTTGTTATAGAAAAGACAGTTATAAAATCTCATTGAAGAATTTGAGAATACAGCACCACCGTGATCGTTTGCAGAATTCTCTGTGAAAATAACATTTGCGAATACAGGGTTGGACATTGCATCAGCATAAACTGCTCCTCCATTACCAGTGGCCGAGTTATTTCTGAACCATACATTAGCCAGAACAGGGTTGGCATTTTCAAGGTATATTCCTCCTCCCAGATTGTTGTTATTGAACGAAAATGATGCATTACCATCCTGAATGATAACACCATCAAGAATTGTTTCTGAGGAAACAGGATGGTTCGTCGTCCCAAGAATCTTTACCACATGAAACGACTTAATATCATCACCTATCAAACCGCTCAGGATGGATTGATTATTAACAACATCCCTTTGATTAAACTCGGTTTCATTGCCAAAGAATCCTCCAAATACTTTAACTCCATCAGACAACTGGAAAGAGATCTCTCTGTTACCATCATTGGTTGGCGTATAAATTCCCTTTGCAACCCAAATGCTATCACCAAAAGATGCGATGGATAAAGCATTTTTTAAATCAATTGCATCATTCCAGGATGATCCGTCACCAGTTCCATTTGGCCTTACAAACAATGGTTCATCTCTTCTGATTCCAAAATTGTACCATGGTGACCACAGCAAATCACCGGACTGATCGTGAGCACCAACTCTCCATGTCACTCTGTCGGCAGGTTTTAGTCCTGTTAGCTCAAAGAACTCTGAATCGATTCCCTCTTCTGTTTCAACATGCTGATTGTTTATCTGATATTGCAATCTATAGTGAGTTATGGTGGATGGTTTTTCAGTCTCCCACTCCCACTCCAATGTCACATTAACTATTTCAGGAGTAAACAATGTATTATTCAGAGGGGCAGTAGGAAAAGGAACCGGAGTGGCACCTTCAAAAATACCAGCATCAACATGGCTTCCCTGAATACGTTGATTTTGTGCAAAATCCTTATCCAACCAAGCCGGAATTCTAGCATTATCTCCCATATTAATAGCCGGCGACAATGAATTTATCCTAAAATCAGACTCATCAGGATCAAGAAACTGTGGATTATCACTTCTAATCTGAACCCCGGTAAATCCGCCATCTACAATTGAATGCGATGCAGTTACCTGAAACATCTGAGGAAATGACGGAGCACTGTTGTTCCATACGATTGAATTGATCACAGAAACCCCTCCCTGTGGAATCAGCTCTCCATTAATAGCTCCTCCACGGGTTAAAGCTTGATTCCCGAATAATACACAATTGACCAAAAGGAGATCTCGGTTGGCAAGTATTGCACCCCCAAATCGCCCCGATTTGTTATTGCTAAAAATGGTGTTATAAAATGACGGTGAAGAATTTCCATCAGTAAAAACGGCTCCTCCAAAATTTAATGAATAGTTATCTCTAAACCAGCAATTAACAATAATTGGAGAAGCATGTTCAAATCGCATAGCAGCTCCCCTGTCATTAAAATTGGTTTCGCTGTTGCCATAACCACCTTCTATAATAAAACCATCCATTGTTGCTGAGAAAGTAATGGGCAGTTCTGCAGTTCCTCTGGCAGTTACCACTCTGAAACTATTATCAGTTTCAGAATCCGGATCGCCAATGTTACCGCTAAGTATGGTTTTATTCTTAACCCAGTTTCTTTGATTTAAGGAGGTTTCATTGCCGGCAAACCCTCCATAAAGTTTCATGCCTCTCTTTAACTCAAAGGATGCATTTCGATTTGTTGAACTCGTTGGCTTATATATTCCTGATTGAACCCATATCTCGTCACCGTGAATATAATTATTTATGGCTCCCACCAAGCTGGAAGCATTTGACCATGAACTGCCGTCACCTGTTCCATCAGGTTTTACATAGACAGGTCGATCCCTTTGTATGGTAAAAACAAACCAGCCGGCCCAATTTTTATTACCGAAGACATCCACACTACCTACGCGCCATTCTACGCGATTGGTAGAACTTAGTCCGCCAATTGTTTGCATCAGTTGATTTCCCGGAATGTTCGATACAACAATTTTGCTACCTCCATCTACAATATACTCCAGTTCAAAACCAACCACATCAGCGGGTTTGCCAGTTGTCCAGTTCCACTCAAGAGAAACATCTGTGGTTCCGGCGCTAAGAAAACTGTTATTAAACGGAGACACTAAATATGGGGTGATTACAGCCCCTTCAAATGGTCCAATATCAACGATTGACTCAATGACTCGCGATCCACCCAGATAATCCACTGTATGCCATGATTCCACATAGGCATTATTTCCAGAGTTGATGGCAGGTGAGCTACCTCTTAGTCTGAAATCCTTATTGGGGGCATTAAAGAAAAGCGGATCAGAAGAGATATTTCCATCGCCGGAATACCCTCCCTCAACTATAGAATTTGAAGCAGTTACACCTGATAACTGAATGCCCAAAGGAGAAAAATTGCCCCAAACAATGGAATTAAGCAGCAATGTTTGCATTGATCCTCTGACAGCTCCAGCACCTGAAGACGATGTATTTCCATAAAATAAAGAATTTATTAGACGTAATCCTCCATTTGAAAAAACAGCACCACCATCACCGTTGGATTGATTTTCGACCAAAATACAGTTGGCAATTTTAGGAGAACTGTTTTCATCTCCGTATACAGCTCCTCCAACTCCTGAGGAAACGTTATTCCTAAGCCATACATTCATCACAATTGGTGAGGCCCATTCCATATAGATACCACCACCATTGCTAAAATCACCTACACCGTTAGCATTTCCATGCTGAATATAAAAGCCGTCAAACTTTGTTGATTCTGAAATGGGATTAGATGATGTTCCAATAATTTTAACAACATGATAGCTGTTATCGCTGTGATTGCTTACTTGACCAATATCCCCACTTAAGATGGTTTTATTCAAATACCAGTTTCGCTGACTTAACTGTGTTTCAGTACCATTAAAACCTCCATAAACTTTTACTCCATCAGGAATAACAAATGAGATGCTTCTGTCGGCGGTATTGGTTGGTTTATAAACACCGCCTGCGACCCATATTTCATCACCGGCAGTGGCCAAATTTAAGGCTCCTTGTAAATGAATTGCATCAGACCAGGAGGTTCCTGCTCCCGCAGCACTTGGGGTTACATGAAAAACATTAGTTGCTTCAATACTGATGAATGAGGCGCAATACAAAAAGCAAAGTAGTAAAATTCTCATCGGATCTGTTTTGATAAGGTTAATGGCTTAATCAGCGACTTAATTTAGTATTTATTTAACGAGTAAAATCCAAGCAGAATAAGAATTCCGTCAGATTAAATAAAAGATTAGCATGTTAAACTAATTTAATTTTCTACGAATTTGAGAAGTCAAAGTTGCAATAAATCGATATAAATATAGCAATATCAAATAAATATAATTGCTCAAGTGAGATAAACAGAGAATTTCACACGATTTAGATCGTTAGACTAGTGTCAAATCTGAATTGTCTCCCTTGCTCACCCCTAACCCCGTTCGGCTGGGACTTCAGCGTGAGTTCAGTCGAACGCTCACTTCGAAGCCAAAGGGGAACCGCCAAACGCACCAGACCAACCTGTAATCTCTTGGTTGTCTAGACACTATACAACTATTGATATTTAGTTTCTAAAGAATTATATAGATTATATATCTTTATCCCGAGGCCTCGGGATTAGAAAGATAGAATACTAACTCAGATTCTTAGACTAAAATATCCACGAATGAGTTTAAATTAAAAAAGTTCACTTAGGTGAACTTTTTTAATTTGGTCAATATTGTTCTGGCATAATCTCTATACCGAATTTCTCATCCAATATTTATTCGACTGGCAATTGTCGTTTAAATGACTCATCAAGAGAAATAATGGTTTCGGTTGATGAAATACCGGGGATGGATTGCAATTTATCGTGGAGAATTCGTTTCAGGTGTTCGTTACTTTTGGCGTAAATTTTAATAAAAATTGCATACTGGCCAGTAGTGTAGTGACACTCTACAATCTCAGGTACCTGCTCCAACATCTGAACAACTTTATCGAACAAACTGGCTTTCTTGAGAAAAATTCCCATAAACGCACAAGTATGGTACCCTATTTTGGACGGATTAAGGATAAACTCGGAGCCCTTAATCACGCCTATATTCATCAAACGCTGTATGCGTTGATGAATAGCAGCCCCTGAAACTTTACACTCTCTGGCGACTTCCAGAAATGGAATTCTGGCATTTTTAGTAACCAGTGAAAGTATTTTTCTATCTAAATTATCAATTTGTAATCCGGGTTCCATAATATAAAGTGGCTTTATAACAAATTATTACTACGTTATGAATATTACTAATACTTTGTTACGAAATTAAAACTTTACAACCGAATATACAATAATTTATAAGTAATTTTGAAATTACAATTTCAAAATCATCAGAAAATAAATATCAAGATAAAATAAAAACTTAACTCAGGTTATGACAAAATAATGATGGCCTTCCACTTTGCCAAAGCCACCAGTTCGCCAAAGCAGTAAGTCAAGTTTTTTTAACGCATGTGTTAACTCACAATAGATCGTTAGACTTTTAGATTATTAGTTGTAAGATACTGAGCACAGCGAAGTCCCGCTCAGCGGGATTAGACACAAGTATGTTTTTTATTATCAGCTGATTGCACAACATCACAACAAACTCATAAACATTTGATAATTAGGCAAATAAAAAAGTTTACGAACTTCTAAACTCAATTTCAAATTAAAAGTTTACTCCAATTATAAACTTCAAGCCACCAAATGCAACATCACCATAGTGCATTACTGATTTATTACTAAACAAATTTGCCGACTGATTATTTATCGGACCGGGGAATAACCCCTCCTGTTTACTGTCTTTCAGTGGATCCTGGCTATTTAAATAATACTTAAACTCCATAAAAAACCGACTGTTTTGTCCTGGTGTAATTACTCCTATTCCAAAATATGGTAATAACAGCATTTCAGGATCAATTTTTCCCTTTGATCGGATGTTACGATCAGTATAAAACCCCAAAGAAGGAAGATCATCAAACAACACGTTCCATTGCTCATAATAACCCTGATGAGTAAATGTGCCGGTTTGGGAATAATCAGATAGTATGGCATACCTCATCTCTACTCCACCAAAACCATACAACTCCCAATTTCCAAAGGCATAAAAATAGTTTAAGGAGACTGGCGCATTGAGCCAAAGCCATTTTTGTTCTTCCTGAACATTTCTTGCGTTCAGTCTTTTGATGTATTGGTCGCCTTCGCTATCTATAGAGGCTATCTCATCGCTATATTCAGGAATACTTAGGTTCGTGGTGTGATAGGATAGCCCGGCTCCCAAATGAATCCCAAGCCAGTCTACAAATCTGAAATTAAATGACAAGCCACCACCAAAAGATATTTGGTCGTCAAAAATAATCTCATTCACGCTATGCTCAATAGTTGGTAATCCAAACTCGGCATATAAGGAGGTGGAATACCATCCTCTCGTGTTTTCAAATGTAATATCCACTGCATCATTCCGTGTGGCTATTGTGTCATTGGAAGCGGGGGATCCCGCTTCCAATGTCAGAGATGTAATCATAAAAATAAAGAAAGAGCCGATTTTGATAAAATCAATTCGAAACTTCGACTGATTTAAGAAATTTGTTATATATCTCATTTAAACAAAATATTAAATAAATGGTACCTCAGAATAGGTTATATACTGAAATTGTAATCGCATATTATGGTTTTAATCGATGGTAATCCTGTCAAATTCCATTCTTCCACTTTCATCTTCAAATTGGAGAATATAAACGCCCGGAAGAAAGTCTGTTTTATCAAAGTTTACCATGGCACCCGAAGGTGCTTTCTCGTTAACCATTAAACGTCCTGAAATATCATACAACCTTACGCTAACAGGCTCAAATTCTGTCGGCAACATCACTGTTACACTGTTTCCGGCAACCACTGGGTTGGGCCAAAAGACCAATCCCGTTCTGTGCCCTGATATTACATCTATTTCTTCTGAACGCAATATACAGCCGCTTATCTGATCAAAAGCATGTAATAACAGTTTGCCATGAGTCCGGCTCATATCCACAAACTGACTACCTGACAAATAATTACCGTTTAAATACCATTCAAAATCAGAAAGCTGATTTTGTGAATTATCGACAAAGAAGATGGTTCCCCATTTATCCAAAACATTCAATTGCGTTATTTCAACCGATTTCAACTCAAATTGTTGAGAAGTTCCTATAGAGCAATAGTCCTCAATTACCAAAGTGTAAACACCAAATTGATCCGGGGTTACAGATTCAATAAACAATTGCTCTTGTGCATCAGAAAGTTCTTCATCATTAAAAATCCATCTATAGGAGAGAACATCCCCGGTAGTTTGAACTTCTATTTCAATAGAACCATAAGGACAAACTTCAATTTCATTTGCAAAATCAGTTATAACCACAGGGTTACATACCAACGTTTTAAATGCTATCTCTAAATTTCTATTCAGAATGGTTTCATTACCAATAAAAGCAATGGCACCAGCAGGAATATTCAACCTGTAATCTGAGTCGAATAGAAGACCATCATGCGAAATAATCACCATATTATCTTCTGAAGTTACAGTAAGAGCAACATCAAATTCATCTGAAGAGAGCTGAATGATTTCAGGATTTGCTATTTCAATCGTTTGATTAAATATCAGTTTAATTGAATCCTTAAAATATTGATCACCCTGATCAACAGAATTGGATTCCATTTCTAAACGACCTTTATCTTGCGCCTCGTAGGCACCCATGTCAACGGTGTTGTGCATCAGACGTCCTTGCATGCCAAGATCATAAACAGGCATTTCCGGCATTAACATCTGACTGCCTCCATCAATGGCTGATGAAAATGGCCGCAAATTAAAGTTTCCGTTGTTCATATCCACCCACATGGGATCATGCGCTCTGTTTCCTACCCCTTCAAAACCACCCTCAATACAAGAATAGAGAACTTCAGCTACATCGGACAACTGCCCACCTTCGTTATGATAAACAATGCTGTTTTTAACCAAAGAAGGCCCATATAAACCACCAATTTCTGAGGCTGAATTATCTCCTACTGTCACGTGGATAAACTCAGGCAGAGATGTTTCATCTGACCAGACAGCCCCTCCATTGTCAGCACTGTTTTTGTGGAAAAGAACATGATAGAAAAACGGTGAACTACCATCATGATTTGAAATAGCACCTCCATTGATGCCTTGATTATTTCGGAAAACAGAATTGCGTATGGATGGCGATGCATTTTTATTTACAATCGCTGATTGAGCAGCATGCTCAAATATGAAACCATCCAATATAGCTCCAACTTCTATTGGTCTTTCTTCTGTACCGGTATTTTTAAATAAGTTAATACTGCTATTGGCATAACTGCCATTCCCAGACAAATCTCCACTTATAATGGTTTGGTTAGCCCAATAATTTCTATGATTTCTGGATACTTCAGTACCGCCAAAACCACCATAAATAGAAATACCGGTTTTTAACTGAAGAGCCGTTTCTCTTTCAGCAGCCGAAATGGATGATGGGTTGCTTACCTCCACAGGATAATAAGTTCCGGAAGCCACCCATATTTCATCGCCCGGCAATGCAAACTCCAGAGCTTCATGTATGGTTCCAAAAGCATCACTCCAACTGGCACCATTTACTCCTTCGTTGCCCTCTTTAACGTGAATTACATGGTCGTGCCCAACGTAAAACACAGTGGGTTCTGACCAAATCTCCATGCCATCCAGCAACATGGCTATTTGCCAATGATAAGTTGCACCGGTATTAAATCCAAATAAGGAGGTTCTATTAACTTGTGCTGGCATAAATCCTCCAGGAGTAATAACCGTATCAAACAATGGGTTGATTTCATCATTACTTTCCCATACTTTAATGCGATACTGCATTCCGGGAATTATTGATTCATCATTTCCATGGCCAACTTTTAATCCCCATCGAAATTCAAGACCTAAAAATGCAGACTCTCTGGCACCGGCATGATTAGACGGCATGGTATTTACGACTATCAAGCTCTCAAATGGTCCCATATCCACATCATTGCCCTGAACCCGGACTAATCCCAGGTAGTCCGTTGTCAGAAAATCAGGAAGTAAATCCCTGTTTCCTGCATCAATGGCCGGAGAGCCAGGTTTCAACATGAAATTTCCGTTATCCGAATCCATGAACAAGGGATCAGTATCAATATTTCCGGTACCCGTGAAGCCACCCTGAACAATAGAATTACTTACAAATACATTTCTGAATTGTGAATTTCCTACTCGTGCGTCATTATTCCATGCAATGGAGTTAATTATCTCTACTCCGGAACTCACATTATTACTGCAAATAGCACCACCCCAGTAATTAGAGTAATTGTTATAAAAGAGACTGTTATAAAATCTCATCGCGGAGTTCATTGAATAAACTGCTCCTCCATCATCATTTGCTTCGTTATTAGTAAACAAAATATTTCCAAAAACAGCTGAAGAGGAATTTAAACCATACACAGCTCCTCCATCATCATCTGAAAAATTGTTTCTAAACCAGACATTTCGAACTATTGGTGATGCATAAGATAAGAACAAGCCTCCTCCCTTATCATTATTATTACTTCTGAAATTGGCATATCCTCCTTCCACAATTATTCCATCCAAAATAGTAGCATCAGATATCGGATTTGCCTCTGTTCCAACTGCCGTGATAACATGGTAACTGTTATCATTATCAACATCAACTTCCCCAATATCCCCACTCAAAATGGTTTCATTCACGCGCCAGTTGCGTTGACTCAATTCCGTTTCATTTCCGGCAAAACCACCATAAAGTTCAACGCCATCTTTTAACTGGAAAGAGATTGTTCGATCGGTTCCATCGGTTGGTTTATATATACCTGCGGCCACCCATATTTCATCACCAGAAATGGCAATGGTCAGTGCATTCTGAAGGCTCATAGCATCATACCAACCAGCACCCCAGCCATTTCCATCAGTAGTGACATAAATAGGTTGATCTCTTTTAATGCTAAAAGAGTTCCAAGCACTCCAGTTAAACAAACCATCAATTGTTATTGCTGCAACTCGCCATTGAATTAAGTCTGCGCTAAGCAACCCATCAATGGTGTAGGTAGTGACATCTAAATCCTCAATGATTACAGAATTACCTTTGTTTTTTATATACTCTAACTGGTATCCTACAATGACTTCTGAATTATCTTCCGGCATTTGCCATGATAACTCTGCTTCATGGACATTGCTTTCAAATAAAACATTATCAATTGGAGCTATAAGAACCGGAGCAATTGCAAAACCTTCATAAATCCCCATATTTATTTTTCCATCTGTAATTCTTGAATTTCCGGAATAATCTAAAATTAACCATTCTGGAATAAGTATCGAATTGCCAACACCTATTGCAGGAGAGATATTCATTAATCTAAAATCACCGTTGTCCGGATTGGCAAATAGCGGATCTGAATTAATATTACCAGATCCTGAGTACCCACCCTGAACCAAAGAGGAGTTTACAGTTATTTGGCTAAACTGGGCGTGGGCAACTCTTGCTTTATTACCCCATGCAATTGAGTTTATTACTTCAGCATTGGAATTAATGCTAAACACTGCCCCACCCCACTCATTTGAGTAGTTATCATAAAAAACGCAATTATGAAAACGCATTTCTGAATTAAGTGTAAAAACAGCACCTCCATAATCATCTGACTTGTTTTGTGATAAAATTGCGTTACCCAAAAGCGCATTAGAAGAGTTCGTGCCATAAATGGCTCCTCCACGATTACTTGCAAAATTCTGCCTGAACCAAACATTACGAATAATGGGTGATGCATAGCGCAATAAAAGTCCCCCTCCGTTATTATAACTATTTGAAGACAAATCTGCATAACCACCTTCAACAATAAAACCATCCAATATGGTAGAATTTGTTATTGAATTAAAAAATGATCCACTTGCAGTGAGAACATGATAACTGTTATCTGTATTAACACCCGCCTCCCCTATATCTCCGCTTAAAATGGATTTATTCAGTCGCCAATTACGTTGACTCAACTCGGTCTCAGTTCCGGCAAAACCACCGTAGAGTTCAACGCCCTCTTTTAGCTGAAAAGAGATGGTTCGGTCGGTTCCATCGGTTGGCTTGTAAACTCCTGCCGCTACCCAAATTTGATCACCAAAAACGGCTGTTGAAAGAGCATCTTGAAGACTCATGGCATTTTGCCATGAGGAACCGCCTCCATTTCCTTCCTCTGTAACATATAGAGGATGTTGCCTATGAAGCGTAAAAGTACTCCATTGACTCCAGTTGCTTATCCCCTCACTTGTTTTTCCCGCCACGCGCCATTGGATATTGCCATAGATATCTCCAATATCAAATAAATAACTCAGCTGCAATGCATTCTCAATAACGACAGACTCGCCGTCACTTTTAACATACTCAATCAGGAATTCAATGAATTCATCATTAGAGCCTTCTGGTAATTCCCAAACAAGATCAACCTCAGTTGCCCCCCTGTTGATCAAGGCATTATTAGCAGGGGCTACAAGAACGGGAGTATAAACAAAATCTTCATAGAGACCAATGTTTAATTGTCCATCCGTAATACGTGAATTTCCGGCATAGTCTAATACTAACCATTCAGGTATATGTTCTATATTACCGGCATTTAATGCCGGAGAATTCATTGATAATCGGAAATCACTATTTACGGCATCTATTAACTCGGGAGTTGAATCGATATTTCCTATACCAGCATACCCTCCCTGAACGATGGAATGGTTAATTTGAGCATTCCATGCCTGATTAAATTCAGCATTTGAAAAGTTATTCCAAAGAATTGAGTTAAATACCTTACCACCATTACCATAGCTTGAATTACTTATTGCTCCCCCCCCGGTTCTTGAACTATTATGATAAAATATGCTGTTGAAAAAATACATTTGGGAACTTATTGTATAAACTGCTCCTCCATCTCCGTTAGTACTATTATCAGTAAAAATTACATTTCCAAACAATGCTTGAGATGAATTCCCAGCATATACTGCGCCACCCATGCTCGTTGAATAATTGTACCTGAACCAAATATTTCTGATTAAAGGTGACGCATGGTTCAAATTCAAGGCTCCTCCACGGTTATTGATCCATGACTCTCCATCAGCATAGCCACCTTCTACGATAAAACCATCAACAATTGTGAAACTGGTAATTGGGTTGTCTTCTGAACGTCTTGCAGAAATAACTTGATAGCTATTATCGGTAAATACACCAACCTCGCCAATATCCCCGCTCAAAATGGTTTCATTCAATCGCCAGTTACGTTGGCTCAATTCAGTTTCAATTCCAACAAAACCACCGTAGAGTTCTACCCCATCTTTAAGTTCAAAGGAGATGGTACGGTCATCGTCGTTTGTTGGTTTATAAATTCCGGAAGCGACCCAGATCTGATCCCCAAAAACGGCTACAGATAGTGCTTCCTGAAGATTCATGGCATTTTGCCATGAAGTACCGTTGGCTGTTGCATCCTGCGTCACGTACAATGGATGTGCCCGCTTTAGTCTAAACGTACGCCATTCACTCCAATTTAGAAGGCCTTCAGGAGTTATTCCGGCGACGCGCCATTGTATGTTATCGAAAGGATTTAACTCATCTAGTATATATGTATACTGTTCAATATTTTCTGTAAAGACTCCTACTTCATCATTCTTTATATACTCTATTAAGAACTCTACAAACTCAACTGGTGAATCTTCCGGGACCTTCCATGATAACTCCACCTCAGAGATATCACTATCTATTAAGGCATTATTAATTGGAGTAACCGGAACCGGGACAAAAACAACACCTTCATAAAGACCCATATTAATTTCACCGCTCGTAACTCTTGTTTTACCGGCAAAATCCCTGGTTAAAAATTCAGACAAAAGTTCCGGATTTCCTGCATTTACTGCGGGAGAATTCTCATCTAGTCTGAAATCAAAGTTTCCTGGTTCATTAAATAATGGATCTCTATTAATATTCCCTGTGCCAGAATAACCATTTTGGATTAATGAATGAGTTACAGAAACATTACTGAATTGAGAACCGCCACCACTGGCAGTATTGTTCCAGGCAATTGAATTTATCACAACAACTCCACTACCAGAGAAATCACTACCAATTGCACCACCCCAAAAACCAGAATAATTTTCATAAAAGAGACAATTCTGAAATTGCATAGCTGAGCCCCAGGAATAAACTGCACCCCCGCCTCTATCTGCCCGGTTATTGGTAAACAAGACATTTCCATAAAAAGCTGAAGATGAATTTAACCCATAGACAGCGCCACCATTATCAGCAGCATAATTATCTCTGAACCAGACATTACGAATTACAGGTAAAGCATGATCTAAAAATAACCCTCCTCCACGGTTGTTATTCCCTGAAGACAAATCAGCATATCCTCCTTCAACAATAAAACCATCAAAAACGGTAGAGTTTGAAATTGGATCCGTAGAAGAACCAATCGCGGTAAGAACATGGTAGCTGTTATCTGTATCATTACCTGCTTCTCCAATATCCCCACTCAATATCGTTGGATTCAATCGCCAGTTGCGTTGATCCAATTCAGTTTCATCGCCTGTAAATCCACCATAAAGTTTAACCCCATCTTTTAAAACAAATGAAACAGTACGGTCATCATCTTCAGTTGGCTTATAAACTCCTGTTGCTACCCAAATTTGATCTCCTGTGATAGATGTTGCAAGTGCTTCCTGAAGATTCATGGGGTCTTGCCATGATGTACCGTCACCCTGTCCATCAACAGTAACATAAAGAGGATGAGACCTTTTAACCAAGAATCTGCTCCAATCACTCCAATTAACATAATTATCAATCGTAACGCCCGCTACACGCCATTCGATCAAATCCGCTCCATTTATACCTTCTATTAGATAATTGAGACTTTCAATATTATTAACCTGAATAGAAGCAGCATCATTGACAACATACTCAATTGAATAATCAACAAAATAATCTAAAATGCCTTCTGGTAATTCCCATGATACTAAAACCTCGGTTATACCAGAATCTAATAACAATCCATCATCAGGTGAAATAATAGTGGGAACAACAGCTAAGCCTTCAAATGGTCCAATATTTAAAGCTTCATCTGTAAATCGGGAATGACCTCCAAAATCCATAATCAACCAATCAGCAACAAGTTCTGGATTACCTGTATTTAATGCGGGTGAATTCATTAGCAATCGAAAATCGCCTTCTTCAGGATTAATAATCAAAGGATTTGCATCAATATTACCATCTCCTGCATATCCACCCTGTACAATCGTATTAGCTACAGACAAATTGTAGATCTGTCCAGCAATCCTTGCCTGGTTGTTCCAGACAATAGAGTTTATTAGCTTAACTCCACTGGTGGTAGTTGCATTAAATAAAGCTCCTCCAATGCCATCAGCAACATTGGAATAGAACAGGCAATTATGAAACTCCATTGCTGAACTAATGGAATATACTGCTCCCCCATAACCATGGTCATCTCTCTCAACCCTATTATTGGAGAAAATAACATTTCCACAAGCAACAGCTGGTGCATTTCCTACATATATTGCACCTCCTCTGCCGGAAAAATTATGCCTGAACCAGACATTGCTGATAATGACCGAAGCATGACTCAAATACAATCCGCCACCTTGTTGATTCCTTAATGCTTCCCCATTGGCATAACCGCCTTCAACAATAAACCCATCAAAAACAGTAAAATTTGAAAATGGATTTGAAGAAGAGCCTATCGCTGTTAAAACATTATAGCTGTTATCAATATCAAGGCCATGCTCACCAATATTTCCACTCAAAATGGTTTTATTCTTTCGCCAGTTGCGTTGGCTCAATTGAGTTTCGTCTCCGTTAAAACCTCCATAAAGCTCTATCCCTTCTTTTAATTCGAAAGATATGGCACGATCATCATCGTTAGTAGGTTTGTAGATACCTGCAGCTACCCAAATCTGATCACCTTCAATTGCTGTTAACAGTGCCTCATGAAGATTCATGGCATCTAGCCATGAAGTACCATCACCCTCACCATCAGTTTGAACATAGAGAGGATGCGATCTTTTAATCCTAAAGCTTCGCCATTCGCTCCAGTTGTGATCACCACTTGCAGCAATCCCAGCAACCCGCCATTTTATATAATCAAAAGGGTTTATTTCATCCAAGATATAAGTTAGCTGATCCATATTTTGGGTTAGTATGGCTTCTTCATCATTCTTCACATACTCAATTATGAATTCTGTAAACTCAACAGGACTCTCTTCCGGTACTTGCCAGGATAATTCCACTTCTGAGACATCGCTATCTAATAAAGTGTTATCAAGAGGCGAAATAGGTATAGGCACATAATTAGAGCCTTCAAATAGTCCAATATTTATTTGACCATCAGTAATTCTCAAATTACCGGCAAAGTCGTGAGTTAACCATTCAGAAGCAAATTCTGAATTACCAGCATTTAAACCAGGTGAATCCATTAACAATCTAAAATCATAACTATCAACAGCAATAAACAGGGGATCCTGATTAATATTATCTGTTCCGGTATAACCTCCCTGAACGATTGAATTACTTACCGTGACATATCTGAATTGAGAAAAAACTCTTGCACTGTTTTCCCATGAAATAGAATTAATTATTTCAGCTCCGTTATCTGAGCTATCACTATATACAGCACCTCCGAGATTCTCAGAATGATTACCATAGAACAGGCAATTAATAAATTGCATAATAGAGTTTCTGGTATAAACAGCGCCACCATTTTCTATAGATCTGTTATTAGTAAACAAGACATTACCAAACCTGACCGAGGATAAATCCATGCCGTACACAGCACCTCCACGATATGAAGCATTGTTATCTCTAAACCAAACATTTCTTATAGTAGGTGATGCATAACTTAGGTAGAGACCACCTCCATTGTTATTATTATTAGAAGACAAATTTGCATGCCCCCTCTCAACAATAAATCCATCAAATATGGTTGAATTTGATATAGGATTTAATTCGGTTCCAATCGCGGTTAGTACATGATAACTGTTATCAGTATCAACGTCAACATCACCAATATTGCCACTCAAAATGGTTTTATTCAGACGCCAGTTACGTTCATCCAGAGAGGTTTCATTTCCAGCAAAACCTCCGTATAGTTCAATACCATCCTTTAACTCGAAGGAGATCGTACGATTAATATCTGTTGTTGGTTTATAAATGCCGGCAGCTACCCAAATTTTCTCACCAGGTGCAACTATAGACAGTGCTTCCTGAAGACTCATCGCATCTTGCCATGACGTACCATTTCCACTCCCCTCTGTTGTCACAAAAAGAGGTTGGGTTCTTAGTATTCTAAAAGATCGCCATTCGCTCCAGTTCGTATATCCACAATTCGTAATTGCTCCTACCCGCCATTGAATTATGTCCGAACCAACTAAATTATCAAGATTATAGAAAGAATTATCAACCCCTTCAATAATTGAAATGATTTCATTATTCTTTCTGTATTCAATAGAATAACTGGTGATTGTTTCTGTTGCATCATCAGGGAATTCCCATGAAAGTTCTACATTATTTTGAACGCTTTCCAGCAAAGCGTTATCATACGGGGAATTAAGAAACGGCTTGCTTGCAAAGCTCTGATATGGCCCCATGTTGATTTCTCCATCTGAAATCCTTGGATAATTCACAAAATCCGTTTCTAACCAAAGAGGTACAAGAGTCGAGTTTCCCATATTTAATGCAGGAGAGTTCTTCGACAATCTGAAATCTCCGTTTTCCGGATCAACAAACAATGGGTCTGCACTAATATTCCCATTTCCACTAAAAGAACTCTGATGCAATGTATGTCTTACAGATACATAAAGGAATTGGCCACCGCCCCGAATAGAAACATTATTCCATGCAATCGAATTGATTACTTCTATTTCATTAATTGTATTAAGAGGACGTATAGCTCCACCCCAACCACCAGCATAATTACCATAAAAAAGACAATTATAAAACTTCATAGCCGAAGACGTGGAGCTTGCAGCTCCACCATTTTGCTCAGCTTTATTATGCGTAAACATGACATTTCCGAATTCTGCTACAGATGAGTTTATACCATATACTGCACCTCCGGAATTTGTAGCATAATTATCTCTGAACCAAACATTTTTAATTATAGGAGAAGCAAAATCCAAATAAATCCCACCGCCATAATCGTTTGAATCAGAACCCCCATCAGCATAGCCTCTCTCCACAATAAAGCCATCCAATATAGTATTATTGGTTATGGGGATCAACTGTGTTCCAACAGCCCTAAGAACATGGTAACTATTATCCTCATAAAAATCAGAATCACCAATATCTCCACTCAAAATAGTTTTATTCACTACCCAGTTTCGTTGATTCAACTCTGTTTCATTTCCTGCAAAGCCACCGTAAAGCTGAATACCTTCTTTTATCACAAATGATAAAGTACGATCGGCACCTTGGGTTGGTTTATAAATCCCTGCTGCCACCCAGATCTGATCACCATAAATAGCCACAGACAAGGCTTCCTGAAGCGATATTGCGTCCTGCCAGGAAGTTCCATCTCCAGTTCCATCTGCTTTTACATGCAGAGGTTGTGCTCTTTTGATACTAAAGGTTCTCCATTCACTCAATTTTCGATGCCCTTCTTGAGTTATACCAGCCACCCGCCACTGAAATATATCTGTTGCAGATACGTGCTCAAATAAATAGCTAGGATTTACGATCTCATCAACACGAACAAGATCATCATCATTCTTAACATACTCAATTGAATACGATAGAAACTTTCCGCTCTCATCGCCAGGGTCTTGCCAAGTGACTAATACATCTTCTAAATCACTATTTAATTGAGCTTTATTATCCGGAAACACAAGCTCAGGAACCAAGGCAAAACGTTCAACCGGGCCCATATTTATTCTTCCGTCTGTAATTCTGGGGGCACCATCAAAATCTGTTATAAGCCAATCTGGCGCAGATTCTATATTGCCTGCACCTAATGCCGGTGAATTCATAGATAGCCTAAAATCGCCATTTACAGGATCTGTCAACAACGGATTAGCATCAATATTTCCGACTCCGGTATATCCTCCCAAAACCAGAGAATGGCTTACCGAAACATGACTAAACTGGGTCGTTGCATCCATTAATCCTTTATTCCAGGCAATGGAGTTAATCACTTCTGCTTTACTCGCAGAGCCACTACCATTAACAATACCTGCATTACGATTACAAACATTGTCGTAAAATAAGCAATTATAAAACTTTAAAAAGGCATAATATGAGTATGCTGCTGCACCAAACAATTCAGATATGTTATTGGTAAAAACAACATTACCAAAAACTGCTGTTGATTGATTCCCGTAAACTGCGCCTCCTGTCCGGGCATAATTGCCCCTAAACCAGATATTGCGAACAATTGGAGACGCAAATCTTAAATACATCCCACCTCCATTACCGTTGGCACTTCCAAGAATATTTGCATAACCGTCCTGAACAATAAATCCATCAATAATAGTAGAATTGCCTATGGGATTTAATTCAGTTCCAATTGCCTCAAGTACATGGTAGCTATTATCTGTGGCAACATCCTCCTCCCCTATATCGCCACTCAAAATAGATTTATTCATGCGCAAGTTGCGTTGAATTAGTGCCGTTTCGGTGCCTGCAAAACCACCATATAGCTCCACCCCATCTTTTAATTTGAAAGAGATGCTGCGATTCGTTCCTTCGGTTGGCTTATATGTGCCAGCTGCAACCCATATTTGATCACTGCTTTTGGCTATTGATAGCGCTTCCTGAAGGCTCATAGCATCAGCCCATGATGTCCCGGAACCTGTTCCATCTACAGTAACGTGCAATGGATGGGCTCTTTTAACATTAAATACTCTCCATTGGGTCCAATTTTTATATCCCTCAATGGTAACTCCCGCTACACGCCATTCAATAACATCAGTTGCAGTTAAGCCATCAAACAGATAAGTTAACCCGGCAATATCATCAACTCGTATAAGGATGTCACTATTTTTGATATACTCAATTGAATAATTAACAAATTCTTCGTTATCATTTCCCTGCAATTGCCAGGAAGCCAGGACTTCTGATATATTGCTAGCAAATTGAGCTTTATCGTTAGGTGCAATAACCTCAGGAGTAATGGCAAAACTTTCGAATAGCCCCATATTTACGGTTCCATTCCCAACCCTTGGTTTACCATCAAAGTCTGTCATAATCCAATCTGGAACGATCTCTGAATTCCCTGCCCCAATAGCTGGAGAATTCATTGCCAACCTAAAGTCTCGATTTTCAGGATCAATCAGCAACGGATCAGCATTAATATTTCCAACGCCATAGTGTCCTCCTTGTACAAGAGAATAGGATACAGTAGTAGACCAAAATTGCGTATTACTCCCTCTAATGTCATTGTTCCAAGAAATTGAATTAGAAACTGTGAAACTAGTTGAAGATCCATATGTATTCGAATTCCAAGATCTGTTAGAATAGAAAAGGCAGTTATGTAATTTTATATCTGAATCTCTTGAAGATATAATACTTCCCTCAAAAGATCTGTTATTTGAAAAAATAATATTCCCTAATGCAACTGAAGATGAATTTACGACATATATTGCAGCTCCATCTTTTCGCACCAAATTGTGTCTGAACCAAACATTCCGAACTACAGGTGAAGCATTATTTAAATATAATCCTCCACAATGGATATTTTCATTAGAAGACAAATCCGCATACCCTCCTTCAACTATTACCCCATCAATTATTGTAGTATTTGTTATAGGATTACCCTCACTTCCAACTACCCTTAGTACATTATAACTATTATCACTATCAACCCCAACCACCCCAATATCTCCACTCAAAATGGTTTCATTTAAACGCCAATTGCGTTGACTCAACTCGGTCTCAGTTCCGGCAAAACCACCGTAAAGTTCCACTCCATCTTTTAGCTGAAAGGAGATGGTTCTATCGGTTCCGGTGGTTGGTTTATAGATTCCACCTGCTACCCAAATCTGGTCACCGGAAACGGCATCGGCCAGAGCCGCTTGTAAATCGGAATACACATTGGACTTTCCCTGCCATGCAGAACTGCCGGCTCCGGGCTTTACGTGAAGAATATTTGCCTGAATAGTTGCAAACAACGAAAGACAAAATAATACTAATAAAATAGACTTGTAAACCTGCTTCATGGATCAGGGATAAAAAAAGTTAAACGATGATTTGTTAAAAAATTGACTAAAAGTAACGATTCATTAAAAAACATCAACACATCAAAACAGTATTTAACATACCAAACAGCCAAAATCACATCTGGATTAAATAAGAATAACACATTTCTCCCCAATCTTTCCTCAAAAAAATAAGCATCATAACCATCGAAATTCACAACCTCCCCAAAAATTGCAATAATTACAAAACTCTGTCGATCTCATCTTATTCAGTCTTGACCAGAAAACATTAAATTTGCGTCCATGCGAAAATGGATTACATTCAACGAAAACAACCATCAACTATTCCTAAAGCAGTTGATTCAATCAACTGCCAAGGTAAAATATGCCACAATTCTTTACGATGCGAGCAATATTTCAAATGGTTGCTACCATGCTTTACAATCTGAGAGCCTACTAGCTGCACTGGATGTACTGGAAGAAGTCCAGAAACCGATTAATGAGTTAAAACAGACGATGACTAAAGCAGATTGGTACTTCGGCTTTTTATCATACGATTTGAAAAATGAGTTGTTCCCGAATCTGAAAACCAATAAAAGTTCCAGAATTGAATTTCCTGATTTATTCTTCTTCAGGCCTAAATGGATGATTCGATATTATCATGAGCAATGGCAAATAGGTTACGATCCTGAGTATGATTCAGAAATAACAGCTTTGGAACATATTGACAAAATCAAAAGTCAGAGCATCACAAATCATACTCAAGATTTCCGTTTGGCATTGCAGCCTGCAATCAGCAAGGAATCTTATATGGAACATGTTTTAAAACTTCAGGAGCATATACAACGGGGTAATATTTACGAAGTAAATTACTGCATGGAGTTTTTTGCTGAAGAGATAAAAATTGACCCGGCTCAGGTCTTTTTCAAATTTACAGAACGTTTCCCCATGCCCTTTTCAGCATTCCTGAAATATGGCGATAAATACGCCATATCGGCTTCACCGGAGAGATATCTGACAAAAAAAGGCAACAATCTATACAGCATGCCCATGAAAGGGACAGCCCCCCGGGGCAAAACTCCGGAAGAGGATGCAAAAATTTTAGAACAGCTTAAGAATTCAACAAAAGAACGATCCGAAAACATCATGATCACCGATTTGGTAAGAAACGACCTCTCACACGTTGCTGCTAAAGGCTCCGTAAAGGTTGAAGAACTTTGCAATGCTTACGCATTTCCAAATGTTTACCAAGTGGTTTCAACCATATCGGCAGAATTAAAAAATCCGGAAGAGTGGGTGGCTCCCATTATCCATTCCTTCCCAATGGGCTCTATGACGGGTGCACCAAAAATCAGTGCCATGCAGCTCATAGATCAATTTGAACCACGAAACCGAGGGCTTTTTTCCGGCTCAATTGGTTACATTACACCCGAAAAAGATTTTGATTTCAATGTATTGATACGTACTTTGTTTTACGACAAAGAGAAAAAAACGGCATCTTATTGGGCCGGAAGCGCCATTACAGCTTTGGCAAATGCAGAAGACGAATACAATGAATGCTTGTTGAAGGCGGGGATGGTGTTAGGGGGATAGGTTCAAGGGAATCAGGTTGGAGGGTTTATGGTTTATGGTTGATAACATTAGACTTTGAACTATAAACTTTGAACTTTAAACATCGAACCTCAAACTTTTCACAACACAACGAATGTCAACAGATAAAATGAAGATGAATATTGAGAAATTCGTACAAAAATTCAGAGACACTTTGGTAAATCAGTGCGGGGTCGTTGGATCATCACGCATTCTGGTTGCTTTGAGCGGAGGCGCGGACTCTATGGCATTACTGCATCTGCTAAAGCATTCGGAGATGGAATGTCTGGCTGTGCATTGTAATTTTTCTTTGCGTGGGCGCGAGTCTGATGAGGACGAGATTTTTGTGCAAAATATTTGCAAAGAATGGGATGTTGAGTTGATAACAGAGCGTTTTGACACCACCGCTTATGTTACTGAAAATGGAATTTCTATAGAAATGGCCGCCCGGGAATTGCGATACGAACTTTTTAATACGATTTGCAGAGAAAAAGAGATTAAACTAATAGCCACAGGCCATCATGGAGACGATGCCATTGAAACATTCTTTTTAAACCTGGCCAGGGGCACAGGTTTAAAAGGTCTGACAGGAATAGCATACCAAAGAGATTCTATCATAAGACCATTATTGTTTGCCACATCTCAGGAAATCATTGAATACTGCAATCAACAATCCATTCCGTTCAGAACAGATTCCACAAATCACGAAACGACTTATTTACGGAACAAAATAAGACACCAGATAGTACCTCTTTTTAAAGAGATTAATCCTTCCTTTTTCAATACCATGCAAAACAACATGGAATATCTGACCGAAGCCTGGCAAATTTTCATGGCGGAGGCAGTGAAGGTGAAGGAAGAAATGATAGCAGGAACAGGAGACTCCCTGTTAATTCCAATAAAGCAACTCAATGAGCATTCGCAAAAAAAGAGCATGCTGTTTGAAATTCTTCAACCTTATGGATTTTCAGGCTCAGTAATTCATAACATCGCTGACAGCATGAATGGCATTCCCGGAAAACAGTTTTTCTCGCAAACGCACCGGCTGGTGGTTGACCGCTACAATTTGGTTTTGGTTCCCAAATCGGAAACCGATATAAACCAATACTACATAAACAGCGAAACAGAAGAAATTGATCAGCCCATCAGACTCTCCATCAAAACTTTTAAAAAGAGAGATGATTTTTCATTTTCGGTAAATCCCAAAAAAGTGCACCTTGATGCAGATTTAATCGATTTTCCTTTAATAGTGCGAACTCCTAATGCGGGAGATAGATTTCAGCCACTGGGAATGACGCACTTTAAAAAAATCAGTGATTTTTTTATTGACCAGAAACTGTCTCTGGTGGAGAAAGAGAACACATGGTTGCTCATTAACAACGATGATATTGCCTGGGTCATCGGCCACAGAATCGACAACAGGTATAAAATTACATCCACTACAAAAACTATTCTTGAGGTTTCTGTTATGCATTAGTTGTGTGATTATGATCTAATATTTTCGTGAGTCTGCTTTATACAAGAAAAGCTCAATCTGCATTTAGATATCAGGAATAATGCATTAAGCAAAAAAGAGGTTTTGCATTGCAGCAAAACCTCTTTCCACTTCAATAGAGAGAATGATTATCTAACTTCAATTTCTAAATTCGCGTTTCTTACACCCCTACCCGACGCTCTCACACGTATTGTTCCTGGTTTTCTATCTGCTCTGACCACCAGTAATCCTTTACCTTGAAAAACTTTTCTCTGATCAGATACAAACGACTCATCGCTCACCATATCTGCACTGCTAACAGCAATATTTGACCCCGCACCTGTAACCCTAAAGGTTATGTTATGATCAGCATGCGGAACCAATATGCCATTTCTATCAACCACTTTAACGGTGATATAGGATAAATCCAAACCATCGGCATTAATAACATCACGATCGGGTTCCAATACAATGCGATATGGTTCTCCTGCTGTTTGTAGTTCATGACGTGCAACTTCTCTACCATCAATTCTGCTGATGGCTGTAATTGTACCGGGTTCATATGGTATCCGCCATTCAAGGTTTTCATGCATTGGAGGTCCTAAGTTGATGGGATTGTCAGGATCAAACTCCTCGGCAGTATAACCACGAATGTCCTTAGTATAGTATTCTTCCGGAACTTGCTTGACTCCCAAAGATCGCCCATTCAGTATAAGTTCAACTTCATGCGTGTTGGAGAAAGTATAAACGCTAATAGAGTCCAATCCTTCCCAATTCCAATGAGAGAACATGGGCTGATATCGCAATTCTACCTCATTCCAGTATTTCTCGACAACACTTCCTCTGTCGAAGGAAGTAATGTGAACCATGGGTTCATCGGCAAACAGACTGTGTATATAATAACTGAAGGGTTTCCAGTGATCATTCCAATCAATAATTCCGTTTACCCATCCTTTGGCTGGCCATCCAAAAGATTCTCCAATATAATCGGTTCCGCCCCAATAGAATAACCCTACTGAACTGCGATGATCAAAATTGAACCACTCATTTCCCAGGTTTCCTACCTGAGCTTCACTAAGCATAAATATCAATTGTGGATACTTTGCTTTATCAACCGGCCAAAATTCCTCCCGATAGTTGGTACTTACCACATCCATATAAAAAACCATCTCCGGAGGGCCTGCTCTGTAATAATTTGCCGTACGATGCACGCCTCTTGCTCTGGATGGATGAAGCCCTGTCGTAATCATACGTGATGGTTCATGCGTCCTTATAAAATCATACATCTCTTTCATCATGGGAACACCAAAATCATATCTGGGACTTCGCTGTTGCGAGACTTCATTCCCAGCGCTCCAAATAATGATGGAAGGATGGTTACGATCTCTTTTTAAAAATGCCTTTAATGTAGGTCTCCAGTGTTTTTCAAAATCATTACCCTGTCCAAAAAACTGATCGCTCCATTTATCAAATGGCTCATCAACAACCAACATTCCATTCCGGTCGCACCAATCAAGAATAAACTTGGCGTGGGGATTGTGAGCCAGCCGGATGGCATTTACGCCAAGTCTTTTAAGACCTTCCAAACGACGTTCAAAACCTCTTTCAAAAGCTGCAGCACCCAAAGGTCCTAAGTCATGGTGAATGTTTACTCCTTTAGCCAAAACCTTGCGTCCGTTGAGCAATAATCCCTGATATCGACAAAACTCAACAGTTCTAATTCCAAAATTGGTTTCATAGATATCAGTAACTTCTCCGTCTACTATAACAGACGATTTTAATTTATATAGATAAGGCGTATTCAAATCCCATAATTTTGGATTATTCACCTGTCCATATTGACGAAAAACAAACAATTCGCCCGGGCCAAAAGGCACAGTATTAATTATTGTTTGAAGAACCTCCCCGTTAGGGCAGACAATGTCACTCTTTAGAGTAATTGTCAAACTATCATTTCGATGATTTTTTACTTCAGTTTGCAAATTGACTCTTGCATAATCTTCTATAATAAAAGGTGTAGTTATATACGTTCCGTAATAGTCGACATGAACATCCTCTGTTATAAGCAACCAAACATCTCTATAAATCCCCTCGCCGTTGTACCATCTTGAGCTCTCCATATCGGTATTATCATAACTAACCGCGATGAGATTAGATCCTTGACTTACATGGTCGGTGACATCAATGATAAAATCCATATAACCATTCAATTGATGGGCTACTTTATCACCATTCACAAAAACACGTGCATCTCTATAAATCCCTTCAAACTCAATAAACACGCGCTTACCATCCAGGTTCTTATTTAATTCCAGATATTTTCGATACCAACCCTTTTGCCTGGGAAGAAACCCGTTTTGTCTATCTGAGTTTAGGCTGTCACGAACAAAAGGTCCAGCTATGCTGGCATCATGTGGCAAATGCACCGTTTCCCATCTTGAATCATCATAATCAACTTTGTAACCATCAGTAAAATCTCCAATGGTAAACTTCCAATCAAAATTAATGCGTTCCAGATGTCGTTGTGAAAACCCAACGGTAGAAACCAATAATAAAAAAGATAAAATAGTAATTTTCATGTGTCTATAATTTGTATTTTAAGGTCACATGGAACTCGCCAATCCAGTCATTCTCCTGTGTGAGAAAAGCTTTCTCATGGCTCGTTTCATCTGTTTATAATTTGTTTTTAGTAATCAGATGGAACTCGCCAGATAATCATCCCCCTGTGTGAGAACTCTTTCTCATGGCTCGTTTCATCTGTTTAATATTTTATTTAAAAAATCATCTCGGTTGTTGTTCTGCCTGGCGAATAACGATTTTGCCAGGCTTCTTAAGCTAAACTTCCAAAAAAAGTAAAACTATTACAAAATTATTTAATAATAGATCAGTCAACAATACACAAACTGGCATTTGTTTTAACTAATTTGACACTTAGGTCAAATTAGTGAGTTAAATAACTAATATTCTCTCGATTTATACACAAAAAACATTACATAAACTTGCATAACAGTAATAACCTTGAGAAAATAAAGTTTAAATAGAATAGTAAAAATCCTTTAAAATGCTATTTTTACGCAGTTTTAGTTGAAATTGAGATTTGAATCTATGATGCAATGAAGCATTTTGATTAAACGTTTTAACGTTTAATCATTAATGTTTGTGATTTTTTTGTAACAGAGCATAATGTTTATATAACATCATATTCAAAAAGCATCTATCGGAATCAAAGAAAACAGAAATACGATACCCCATCAAAACCTCGCCCATAGCTTTATATAAGCCCTCGCCCTTACCTTAAAACGGTACAATTTTTGATTATAACATTACGATTCCAAAATCACTTTACACGCCAACTAACCACCACCAATTTATGGATGATTTTTTTAAATATCTCACTTCTAACCAAGAAGATAAACAATGGGGAATAGCTTTTAATGTAGTAGGGAAAGCTACCGTTGAACCAGGAGCTATATATCCTGCTCCAGAACATCCTAATGGCTACTTTTTTAATTGGAGTTCCGGAAGAACACTTTCAGAATACCAAATTAATTACATTACAGAAGGAAGTGGGGTACTGGAAACAAAATCGGAAAAACACAAGATCGAAGCTGGAACCATAATGCTTATAAAACCCGGAGTGTGGCATAGATACAGGCCCAATAAAAAAACCGGATGGGTGGAGCATTACATTGGTATTGAAGGGGATATAATTGACCGATTATTTACTAATCCAATTTTAAATGCAAAAAGTCCGGTGATTAAATGTGGCCTGAAAGAGAGTGTTCTTGATTGCTATCACCGAATATTCGAACTTGCACAAAAAGAAAAGCCCGGATTTCAGCTGATATCATCAGGCATAGCCATTCGCTTACTTGGCTCGGTAGTTTCACATGTAAAAAACAGAGACTTTAAGGGAAAACCATTGGAAATCGCCATGGAGGATGCTAAGTTCATCATGAGGGATAACCTTCATCAGGATCTAGATTTTAAAGAACTTGCATCATCTCTTAATCTTGGGTATTCCTACTTTCGAAAGATGTTTAAGAAACATACGGGTGTGTCACCGGGGCAATATCATTTACACTTAAGACTTATGCGGGCAAAGGAACTACTGTTGGCTACCGACATGCCAATAAAACAAGTTGCATATGAAACAGGGTTTGATTCCATACACTATTTTAGCAGGCTTTTTAAAAATAAAATGGGCCAACCTCCATCAGAAATGCGAAGTGATGAATAAATAAGTGAAGAAACCGGAACGTTTTCCGGTTTCTCATTTCACACACATCAAAAACAACCAAATACAGATCTTTATTTATATTCAACCCTATTCATCCTAACCCTTCTTGTATTGCGCAAATCCAACTCCTGTGCACCGGGTGTTTTAATGGTTACACTCTCCATTGTCCAATCTCTTACATGCGATAAAACACCTGCTCTTTGAGCCTGCACAAAAATATTGCTAAAACTGAATCCTGTTATTTGAGACTCTTCGGCTCCAGTTACATGAAAAGCTGTTTGTGCATTGATGGTATGGATGTTGGATAATTTCACATTTCTAATGGTGGCAATGCCTTGCTCTCGTGGAACTTCCTGCAACATCACCTTCCAGTGTTCAGGCATTTCATCCATGCCTTCCGGCAAAGTAGCATAGCTATATTCAGGGTTCCAGTTTAAAGTAACTGTACAGAATGTTCGCACGTTTTCGGCCTGAACGTTATCCAGTTCAATGTATTCAATACCACCTCCGCGGGTAAATGCAGATTTAAGGTGCATTACATGGTTTGTTCCGATGGCCTTCATGTTTTCGACTTTAACATGCCGAATCCATCCTGAAGTTTCACTGCCAATAACCAAAGCTCCTCCTCCTCTTCTGGCAATATTATCATGGATATAAATATATTCTGAAGGAATATTAACGCGCAGTCCGTCAGCATCACGTCCAGCTTTAATTGTGAAATTATCGTCATTGCAATCTACATCGCAATTAAAAATATGCACAAAGGAAGAAGAATCCACATTGACACCATCTGTACTTGGGCCCATACCTTCAATGTTGTTTCTGATGGTTAACCCGTTAACAGTTACATGCCGGGAATATAGAATGTGCACTGTCCAAAAACCCGCCTGCTTAACTCTGAAACCCTCCAATGTTACATCGGTAGAATTAGAAACCTGAATGGTACGAACTCTTTTACAATCATAATCTGAAGCCCAACGTAATCCCTGTGGTGTATATTCATGCCTTAGATTCCAATACCTTTCCCAATGAAATTTGCCTTGTGCATGAATTAATCCACCGCCTGTAATCGCCACATTTGATTTGTCAAGAATATTGATAACTCCTGAAGGCCACATCATTTCAATTCCTGCAACACGTGTTTTTATTTCCGGATAATATTCAAGACCAATAAGTGCACGCAATTCTACCCCTTCACCAATTACTAGGTTAACATTATCCTTAAGGAATAGTGCTCCTGTATGATAAACACCAGGATCAAAAACTACTTTACCTCCTCCACTAGCCGCACAATCATCAATGGCTGCCTGAATTCCGGATGTAGATGCAATGGGCGGGTACCCTTCAAATACGTCATTGTAGTCATTTACTCTGTAAATCCGTTCTCCATCAGGAAAACTCTGTGCACCTACTTTCGTCAGCCATTCCTGCGAGGTTGCACCAAATGCTATAAATGCTACTAATAAGAGTGAAAAAAATCGTTTCATTTGAAAATGTTCTTTAAGTTATTCGTATTAATAGGTTTTAGGTTCTAGGTTCTAGGTTTTAAGTTCCAGGTTCTAGGTTTTAGGTTGAGAGGTTCTAGGTTGAGAGGTTATTAGTTCATCAGCTCACCAGTTCATTAACTTATATTGTAATTGTAAAGCAAACAGATTAATTTCCATCAGGCTTTTCTGCGGTTGTCCTAAAACTATGTGGCATGGTCCAATTCGAGAAAGGAAAAGGTGCACTCGTGTCAATCATAGGTGCATCGGCAGCTAAAAATTCGGCCAACAACGGGGTACTCTCTCTCATCCCTTTTATAATGCAAAGCGCCATAATCCATGCTCCATAATTATTAAAATGGGTATTGTCCCTTAAATCATTATTTTGCCCGGGAAAAGTTCCAGCCGGGTAATGAACAAACGCTCTTTTTGATTCATGAGGCCCCCAGGCTTCATAAACACTTTTGCTCTTGAGATTAAGATCAATCAAAGGTACATTTGTGGTTTTGGCTACAACCCGCATTGCATCAGGATATTCATCGTGGGTAGCAACAACACTGCCGCTCTCATCAAAAACACGTCGATGCATTGGGGTTACCAAAACCGGATTTCCTCCAACATTTTGGGTTTCTTCAATAAACTCATTCAATAAATCAGTAAATGATGTCCAGGGGCCAATTCCTTCACCTGATTCTTTTTGATCATTATGCCCGAATTCAATAAAAAGGTAATCGCCAGAACTCATTTCACTTAGGATTTTCTTTAATCTGCCGGCACTCTTAAAGGATGACAAAGACTCCCCCGATTCGGCATAATTGGCTATCACAACATTTTGGTCGAAATACCTCGTTATCATTTGTCCCCAAGAAGCATATGGCTCATATTCCTGATCAACAACAGTTGAATTACCTGCAAGAAATATGGTTGTTATATCATCCTGATGTATTATTTTCAACCCATATACAGAAGGATTTACCCCTGTAAATTCTAATGTTAACTTTTTGTCCCAATTGAGATAATCATATTCACGCGGTTTTCGTATGATGGAATCCATATCTGAAATATATGGAGATCTGACATTAACCACGAATGAATTTTCTGCAATTTCACCGGGTTGAGTTACAATATCCTCTAACATCCACCTTCGTGATTCTGCTTTAACCGTAAGAGATGACTCCATAAGAGGATGTCCGGAATATATTGTTACCAGATAATTCCCCTCCGGCAAATCCACCGAAAAATAGAATGATTCAGAGGAATAACAGCAACCTTCTAAAAAAAAAATCGGGAGCTGTCGTCCATTGTCGACAGCGGTTTCGTTCCAAAATCAAATCCATAGCCAATTACCGGATTGTATACTGAGGAGGACTGAACAGGGAAGTATTCATCATTCACCAATTTCGATCCAAAATTAAACACCAACTCTGCTTCCTCTTTTCCATCCTTAACCAAATCACCAGGTACATTTGCAGGGATATTTATTTGAGGGATGATTTTAACCGGACCTTCAAGCCCGGAAGGCATCACCTCCCAATCGGAAGCATCAAAATGTCTGTAGCGGATGTTTACAAAATTAATCTCATGAAAAAGTTGCCATTCGATGTTATTGATGTCCATGTCTCTGATTCGGTTAGCCATCAGATTGGCAACTTCAATTTCCAAAACATTGTCGCCATCTTTAAGATATTCCCCTATATTAATGATGTATGGTGGACTCCAAACCAACCCAAGATCGTTTCCATTTAGGATTACCCTTGCACTATGCATCACATTTCCAAGATCTAACATATATTCAGGATGGGATTTACCTTCATAATTAAAGTTGATGGTATATCGTGCGGTTCCTGAGAATTTGTTCATCTGGGCATTTCCTAGTTCAGTCCATGGCTTTAAACCACTTATTTTTACTGAGCTTGGAAGAGATGGACCACCTTCAAAGAACTCAATTTCCCACTCTCCATCTACAATAAACTCGTTAGTAAGGGATTTTCTATAAATCCACTGTGGCACCTCGCTTACATCTTTCTCTGTAAACAAAAGGAAGTATGCTTCACCTGACCTGGCCTGTAGTTTAATATTGGATTTCCCATTGGAAGTACTAGCAGGAACTAATCCGTAATGCCCAGTTTGAGGATCCAACATGACCACATGTTTGGCTGTGAAGTTAACCGGTATAACGGCATCTATATTATCCGGGGTATGATTTACCAGATAGTAATAAAGACCTTCGCTGGAGTGGCGACGCAAATATTTCAGCCCCATATCAGTAAACTTCTCTCTTTCAACACCGGCATAGGCAAGAGCTGCCTCCGGATCATCTGAAAGAATAAACTCAGCCCGGGAGCTTCTTTTAAGGGTAACGCCTTCTGATTGAAGTTCTTCAGAGAACTCATTTAAAAGAACTCTCATCATGTTTCTTCGCTCTTCAAGGTTACTTAAACCGGGAACATCTTTGGGAAGATTCTCAAATATTACCGGAACACCACTTTCAGCAAAGCGAATTAGCTTTTCCAATGTTTCAAGTGGCATGTTATGACACTCGGGAACTACAATTGCACTGTATGCATTTTGACCATCGATGGTAAGTAATTTATTACTTTGTGGCGTAAGAGTTCCCAACAATGAATCAGACACAAAGTCAAAGGCATAACCGCGATCAAGCAATGATTGAATTTTTGGCAAATTCAACCATCTTCTGGATCCATGAACAGCCATCATCATCTCCAATCCTTCTTCACTTTGCCAGGTATCAAAAAGAGGCCAATATACCAAAATATCGTTAGCAGCAGTACCCTGCTGTAAGATACTCTGACAACGAGTAATGTACTCATTAAGTCCACTTACATGAGGCCAAAAACTATTGGTAGGGCCAAAGTGAACAGACGCATAAAACAACCACCCGGGCCACATGGCCTCTTGTGGTGAGTAGGTTGATCCATGATAAAAAATATGGTTAACACCTGAAAGAAAAACCTGTTCGGCTTCAGGCTTACATTGAGATAGTGGAACTCTGAAGTGCTCTCCTACCCATGTAAATGTCTCGCAGGACACCAGTCGTTTACCTGTAATATTAGCCGCGGAAGCGGCTAACTTTAAAAACAATGGGTTGTGGTCGGCAGGACTGACATAATCCTCATCCCAAAAGAAACCATCAATAGGAAAATACTCCCCACCAAAAGTTTCGATTTCCGGTATATCAACCGTTGCATAAACATCTATCAGGTTGGCAGGTGATCCATGGGATTGATTTCTGGTTTTTGCGCCTTTGTTGTTGGCCCACGCAGTCCATTGAGAACTGAAATTCTGGATTAACAATTCAGACATGGTCTGACGATAGTCAGACTTTACTCGTGCAATGATTTCAGAATCTCCCTGACCATTTAACTCTCTGAAAAAATGTCTCAAATCATAACCTCTCCGACTATTGAATTCATCGAGAAATCCATAACTCCAACTGGCACCAAATACTTCATAACTGTCATTAAAAAAACAACGTACACCAGGATTTTTACCTTCAAAAACCTCATCAAATCTCGATAAATAATGACTTAAAGCGGGAGCATTCAGGTGGTCGAACGTATAACCTTCTCCACCAGGGGCTGCTCTTTTAACCAACATGCGGTTGTGAGCATTGAAAGCTGCAATAACATCCCATGTTCCTGATTCCGGTTGCCATGTAAGCCGGTTATTTTCATCTAAATATTCCGTCACAAGTTCGATTTCTCCATTTGGCCCATATGCTGTTATTGCTATTAATGGTGCACCATATTCCCGACGACGTTGATCGTTAAGAATGATTAATGGCTGTTCTGTTTGTCCTGAACTTACCTGATATTCCTGCATGACTAACCTGCGTGCAGCAACATCGTTTGTAATATGAGGGCCACCAAATGGCCAACCAGTTCCATTGGTCATATCAACTTCCATTCCCAATTCGTTGGATTTTTGCACTACAAACTGAAGAATTTCCATCCAACGCGGCGAAAGGAAGTCGATGTATTGGTCTTCATATCCTTTTGCTCCATAAATGGGAGCAATCTCGACACCACCAATACCTCTGGCAGCAAAATCTTCAAGCACAAAAGTAAGATCTGACTCGTTCACTGCGCTTCCCATCCACCACCAACGAGTCCATGGTTTCATTTCGTTTGTTACTTCCGGCCAAACTTTTACCTTTTGAGCAGAATCTTCCTCACAAGAAGAAAACAAAAGCCAAAAGGCCATAAATATCAATAAGTAACCTTTTGAATTGCTGTGCTTTTTAAAACCAGAAAAAAAACTCATAACAGTATATTTTTTTATTAAAAATCTATATATCATTGTATCGAAATCGGAATTACTCCACGATAAAAGGCTCGCGTCAAGTCAAATATGAATTGCCTTCCTCGCTCACGTCGAAGCCAAGGGGGAAAGCCAAACGCGCTATATTAACCCGTCAATATATGATTGACTTGACATTAGTCCAAATAAAACACCTCATCCAAAGGAATCGTGATGGGCGAATTATCTGGATTTGTTTCCATAATGTCTGCCATATAAGCCCACCACTTTTGAACTATTGGATTACTGCCCAAGTCCTGAGACGATGCTTCTCCTTTTTGTTTCTGAACAGCAAAAAGGATGTTGGTCTCCTCATCCAAAAAAATAGAGTAATCGTACACGCCAGTTGATCGAATGAGTTCTTCCAGTTCCGGCCATATCTCATCATGACGTTTTTTATATTCATCCTTGAACCCAGGCTTAAGGAACATCTTAAAAGCAAACCTCTTAACCATTTTTTATCAATTAGTTAAATACGAAATTAAGCAAATCCATCTGCTTAATCAACACAACAGACAGTTAACACAATTTACAAAATCAAAGATATTACGCAATCAAATTAACATCAATACACAAACTGGGAATTCTCTTTAACTTTTTGATACATTAAAAAGAGGCTGCCTCTCAGGGCAGCCTCTTGTATGATTGAATTCTAAAAATATTCGTTGGCGCGAATTTGACTACGTCTCCCGAGGAATCAGGATTCTATTCTTTGCAAGCAAAGAAACTCGCTCCAACGGATTGATTTAGCAAACCTTTTTTGCTATCTTTATCTTGTGGAATCAGTATATTCAATACTAAAACCATTTTTGGTTAAAACTTGAAAACTAAAAAGGAATGAGGTACCGCTCAGCTTTCTTGGTAAACCAAGCGGCAGAGCCGAGCGGCCGTTTTTTGAGTTTACGAAATTCCGTTTTCGGGAGCGCAAAGACACTCGCACCAACGGTAATTTGTGACATTTAGGCAAAACAGGCTTATGCCGTATAAACATTAAATTATGAAACAATTGACAATAAATATTCGAGAAAATAAATTCAGTACATTTTTAGAATTTATTAAAACGCTGGATTACGTGGAAATACCGGAAGTGGATAAAAATGCATTGAAAGAACTGCAGGATAGCCTTAATCAGGTTAAACTGATGCAGGAAGGCAAAATAGAAAAACAATCGGCTGAAGATTTTTTAAATGAGTTATAGCGTATATCCAACCCCCGACTTTAAAAAGTTCTTCAAGAAACTTGCTAAGAAATATCCTTCCCTGAAAGCCGATTTACAGGAACTTACCAAAATCCTGAAAGAACAACCGAATTCCGGTATAAACCTTGGCCATGGCATTCATAAAATTCGTATGGCCATTACCTCTAAAGGCAAAGGGAAGTCTGGTGGCGCAAGGGTTATAACTTACCTTGTAACTGAAGATAACGAGGTTTACCTCGTGTACATCTACGACAAGGGCCAACTCGAAAACATTACCAAAGAACAGATTATTGAACTGCTCAAAAAAGCTGGGCTTATAAAGTAAAAAAAGTGCCGGGCTTTTTTGCTATTATCTTTTACACTTTGATTTCTTTTTTAGATGTCGTAAGTCAAACACAACAGGAACAGTATATTCCACTTCTATTGGTCTGCCTTTTTGCAATGCAGGCCTGTCAAACTTAATTAGTTTTGCAACCCTAAGAGCCTCGTTATTCAAATCTTCTCTGATGCCTTTGACAACTTTATGATTAACAGTTAAGCCCAAAGTATCTATTTTAAAAGATATTACAACAGTACCTTCAATAGTATCTTTTTTGGCACTTAACGGATAAACTAATTCTCCTTGAATAAACTCTTTCAAATTACCATTAAAAAAAGGTGCTTCCTCGATAAAGGCAATCATTTCAACTTTTGCAGTATCTAAAGTTTGAGCATTAACAAAAGCTGCTAAGGCGAAAAATATAGTCAACATATAAAATCTTACCATCTTCTTGGTACTTTATAAATCCATGAAAAACGACTTGGGTAAGTTGGGTGCGGCACTCCAAACAAACTTAACTGAGATTGATAAAAACTTACACCATTAAATGGCATATTATGCACTGAAAACAACCCTTGCCTTTTGTAGGCTTGAACAATACGACCGAAACACCAATGCTTAAACCACCTGATTTGCTCCAACCGATATTTGGAATTATCCATATCAGTTCCCCTGATGGATCCGTATAAATCAGCGGGTTATTCCAGCAATACGCATAACACTTACTCCAATACTAAGAACAGATATCCTATTTCACTTCCTTAACCGAAACATCATCAATGAAATAATAAGAAATCCGTTCTTGATAAATAGAACTTGTTTTTATTGTTTCTTCTTCGAAAGTCAATTCAAGCATCCTGTTTTCTGTTTTTGGAACATAATCAGGGTTACGATGAATAAATGTCAAATGTTTTCGGTGCTTTCTAAAGAACCTATCCTCTAGATGAGAATTGTGCCCCAAAACAAAATTATGAGATACATACTCTCTTATTATTTTGTTTAGCTTTTCGTTCTGGTAAAAGAATCCAAAAGTAATATATCGTTCACCACCTTCAGCTTTATAAAACCCGGTTATCCTGTTCCAATCACCATTATTGTTAAGCGTTTTTTCAAACTTAACATTCGCATTCATCCCTGGAGTTATAATTCGCTCATAAGAAGTCATTCCTCGCATTCGAATATACTTAAACTGATCAAGATCTTTCCCGATAATGCATTCAATCCTATCAAGATAAAAATAAGCATTCACCCCTGCGTAGCGATATGAAAAACTAACTTCATATAGCTTCCCTCTCTCTAATGGCTCTTTAAATTCTCCGGAAATCGGTTCAGTGCCTCCAACTAATCCAAATGGAACAAATCCAACATATGCACTGCCTGTTATAACCGGATGAAAACCAAAGGGATTATTAGGAATTAAATACCTTTCATTAATTGCATTAACGTGATAATAATCAGGGGTTGTTTCATTTACCTTGTGCCAATATTTACAAATAAATGCAGAATCCTGGTAACGTTCACCAAATTCATATTTTAAATCTGGTAAATGATAATACAGCTCAAAGCGAGGATTTTTTACCAGATTTTGAGTATAACATGTAACCCATCCTAATAATAATAGTAAAGTAATCGTTTGTTTTGTCATTTGTCAATATCTTTTAAAACCTGTAATAGTTGTAAGCCATGGTTCTATGGGGAGGCCAGGACTAATAAAACCTTCAGGAACAATATATCTTATGCTAACATTGGTAACATTAGATGGAATGACCATTCTTCCAGGTATGATTTCGGGACCAAATGTTGAAAACACCCTACCATCTGTTGGTGCGAATTTGACTACGTCGATTTCCAATTCTTGGCAAACCGAGCGGCAATTCGTGCTAATTTAACTATTAATTCTCACCATTGCCAAAGAACGAAATTCAACGCTGTAAATTTTAATTTCATTTGTACTGCCTTTCAACGATTCTCTACTAAACCGAACTTCGATTTTGCCCCGATTGCCGCTCGGCTTTCTTCATAAACCAAGCGGCAGAGCCGAGCGACAAACTGCCGAATAGTATTCGACGTAGTCTGCCAACGCATAATCTAACACCCAAGACTACGCCGAGAGAGGGTCGTTTTATTAAGGAACGAGTTACCGCTCGGCTTTCTTGCTAAACCAAACGACAAAACCGAGCAGCCGCTTGCCGAAGCAAAGAAACTCTTGACAACAGATTCTAGAATCGGAGCTCAGCCTCAAATGATCCTTGAAAAAGAGAATAACCACAAACCTCCTTTAGGGGCTTATTATTAATGTAGTATGAACCATGTTTTGATTCATACAAGAAATACTCATCAATCTCGTTAAAGAAACATGAATAATCATAAGATAATTTAATGGCTTTTAAAGAATCAGGTCTAATATTAAAAGTAAATTCTCTTTCATAAAAAGCATTACTTTTTACAAGAATTGCCAATTCATACTTAACACCAATTACATTCATAAAATCTTTTACAAACTCAGAACTATCACCACTTAAATCAACACTTTTAACCCTTCCAATCTCTGCCATTTGTGCACAACTTAAAAAATCACGATAATTCTGTTCTTGTTGCGAAAAAGCTATTGAATCAGGAGGCTTAGGGACTGTAAGGGAAAAATAAAAATCATCCCAGACGTCTTTAGATATATCAAAATTCTTATCAGAAATAAAACGCATATCAATAAATGGATTCATTCCAAGTATATAAACATCTTCAGATGTGTTATTTACAATCCTTAACTTTACACTAGTTTTATTTATTGAATCCAAACCATCAGGAATAAGAAAAACTTCAACGTATTTTCCATCTTGATTGTTACAGCTTGGGAACAAGACACATAAAAACAATGCAATAATGACAAATGCTCGCATATCAATAAAATAAAAAAAGTTATTGAATCAATCAAAAGATATTTTTCTCAACATTACTTAGAAATAAACTATAACTAACGGGGCATTATGCTAGGAATCCCCCAAATAGAGTACCTCATATATGGATTTAATTGCCTCTCAAGCTGGGGACCTATATTTCTAGTACCAAGAACTTCATATGCTTTTTCAAGCCTCAAATTACTAAAACTTCTGTCGTAACTTGTAACATTTGATTCCCATTTAATAGCTGCATATTCAGAAAAATTTTCATTAAATGAATTAAGTGATATAAAATGGGCAACGTGTATATACTCATGCCCCATTGTTAAAAACAACTGATATTTAGACTTAAATGCTGAATTTGCATAGTAAATATTATACTTCCCATCTATTAATTGCTTAGTGGTAAATGCACTTGCTCTTTTATCGACCAGCATAACCTTATCATGATCATATATATCACGAACTTTATCCTTAAATTTATATTTTGGAAAATACTTATCTGAAAAATTTTCTAGGTTATCGCTACTGGGATGGATTGAACCATCAGTATTTGTGGGGAAAGTTCCATCATCAATTCTAGTAAAATAACGAAACCTTCGAGTATGTTGTATACCTCCGGTAACCCCTCCAATAACAGCTCCACCAATTGCCCCAGACACACCTCCTCTAAATCCAGCTCCTAAACCTGAAGTAAAGGAAGCACCACCAATTGCCCAAGCATTTCCTGCACCACCAACAAATCCCCCTGTAAAACCACCAGAAGCCCCAACTAAAGCTCCATTTAAAACCGCCCCTCCGGTACTTGTGGCAATGCCTAACGCACCCGCAACAGCATGCCCTGCAAATCCTCCAGCAGCTCCAGAAAGTCCTCCTATGGCCATCGCCTTAAAAAAATCACCTCCACCATTTAGATTCCCTGTTGCGCCCTGAATTGCAGTATTAATAAACGCACCAAGCAGCACAGCTGCAACAATAAACTCCCCATCCGGATCCGTATAAATCAGCGGGTTATTATAACAATACGCATACCTATTGTAATTAAACCAGTTGCCGGGGGCTTGGATGTGCGGGTCGGGGCTTAGGAATTGTGCCATGAGGGGATCATACATGCGCCCATTCATGTTGATAAGCCCAAAATCGTCCAAATGCTCATGCATGGTATAACCACGGGAGAACAGCAGGTTGGGGCGGGTATCCGGCTGTGACCAGTCCTCTGGGTTGCGACGTGCTCCCCATGGGTCGTAAGCATAGCGTTCAACAACTTGCCCGGCCTGATTTGTTACTGCCAATAAATTGCCCTGGTAATCAGTATAGGTATAATAAAGGGTTTCCTGTCCACCGGAGAAATCCATGATGGCAGATAGGCCGTTGCCTCCATAAATATAGTGAAGTTTTCGGATAGATCCATTAGGATCGAATTCTTCTTGCAGCATAAAAAAGGCTGCCTCTCAGGGCAGCCTCTTTGTATGATTGAATTCTAAAATTATTCGTTGTAAAAACGAACCAGAAAACATAGTGACATACTATTTAACTATTTCCCCATTTACAACAACATTTATTAATCGCAGATTATCTACAAGACCTCTATTTATTCGGGCATCTTTACGAGCCTCAATATCCAGATTTTCAAAAGTAAAATCGCTCAATTCAAAATCAAATCTTTCAACTGTACCCCAAGGGTCTTCTATCTCAACCATAAACAAAACATCGCAATCCATGTTGATGTTTCGCATGGTGATGTTGCTGGCATAAGACATTCTCATCTCCTGTTCGCCCTGAAGGTTATAAAACTGTGTCCAGGGGCGCACATAAAGAAAGTTCCCAACATGACTGCCTTCAATATCTTCCACCAAAACATATTCGTAATTTTGAGGTGTATCTGGACGCATCTTTAACCACAGCAAGCGCTGAGCATGATTCACCTGAATGCGGCGCATAATAATGTTTCGATTATGGATAGATTCACTTCCAAAAGTTAAGGCACCATGACAAAACCCAAATGTGCAGTCCTCGATGATGATGTTGTAATTGCCTCCGTTTTCCTCCATCTGGTCGGCATTGGGTCCTTTACCTCCTTTTAATGCCACCGCATCATCATTAACCGACATATAGCAGTTTTTAATCAGTACGTTTCTCACAACATCCAGGTCTATGGCGTCGGTACTTGGAGCTTTTACCGGCTCGTAAGGTGAATATATATGTAAATCTAACAACTTAACATACTCACATTTGTAGAAATGGGTTGTCCAAAATGGAGAGTTTTGCAGAGTGATTCCGGAAACTTGAACATTTCTGCTATTTGAAACAAACAATAAACGCGGGCGCATCTCATCCAGGTTGGTGCAATCCGGGTTAAACGCTCTACGCAGCCAAAAAGCCTTCCAATAACGCATTCCGTTTCCATCAATGGTTCCTTTGCCGGAAATGGTAAACCCATCAAGCCCATCAGCATTAACCAATGCAGGGAAATATTTTCTCCATTCTCCTTCAATACGTGTCATCATAATAGGAAAATCGCTGATATCATCACTCCCTTTTAGCATGGCTCCTACTTCCAGATGCAAGTGAGTTCCCTGCTTAAAGAATATAGAACTACTTAAAAAAGTACCCGGAGGAATTATAATAACACCACCACCTGCTTCATAAGCTTTATCAATAACTGCCTGAATTTGCTTTGTTTGCAGAATGGTACTATCATATTTCACGCCATGATCAGTAATTCTATAATGCTTTCCAAGTTTGTTGATATCTGTTGGTTCAATAATCCGGAACCATTCTGGAATTGGAGTTCCATCCGGGAAAAGCTCAACATTTTTATCTTTATTATACTCACCGGAAAAAAGCATGACCGGAATAAGAGTCATCACTAAAAAAAAAGTTTTTCTTATCATCTTTATATATTTATTGATTTAAATTTAGCCTTTAAACAATGTAATATCCAACAAGCCTTAATTAACAATAACAATCTTCTCCTGAAACATTTGATTTCCGGAAACTAACTGGAGTATATAAACACCTGCTGCAAGTCCATCCCTCTCAAACGTAATGGTGTGAGACCCGCTGAAATAAGAATCTCGCATCATGACTCTAACCAAACGGCCATTAATATCATACAGTTCCAGCCGCACCGGAGCCTGAACCTCCTGTTTGAACTCAATTGTAGCTGAATTATTAAAAGGATTAGGATAAATGCTCAATGAGGCTCTTTCAGATTCAATGTAACTAATATCGGAACTTACATCAGACTCTACCGCCACCATATACATAAATGCATTTGCAGCACCATCGATAGAATTTATTCCAAGGTACACAGACTCTCCTGCTTGCACCTCCTTACTATACAAATCCATTAAGGTTGATGCACCTGAAATATTTACGACAGCAACTTCGCCAGCTTTATCATATTCTGACAACCAATTCGGTTTATTGGAAACTCTTTGTGTGTGCAAAACATGAACAATCGCATCATGCTCTACTTCAAATTTGGCAATCACATCTCTTGTTGACAGTCTTCGGGATGCATTGGCGGTACGTATCCACTCAGCACCCGCAAGAAATTCTGGCAGAGGATTAACGTAGAAGTTTAAATCGCCATAAATGGCATCATTCTCAGACAAATCATCCATTAGCTCCCATATTTCAGCATTTGGAATATCTTGTACAATGAGGTTTTTTATTACCCGTCCACTTCCTCTATTAACTCCACTTACAAGAGCAATATCCGGTGTTGGCGGAGGAAAGTCCATATCTGTTGCAACATAAAAACCTGGATGAGGAGGTTGATTATAGGAGGAATTCTGCCATGAAATTGCTACCCGATAAATGGGATCGTGCATAAATGTGTATAATTTATGCGTTGTTGGTATTGCTGTGGTGTAAACCCTTAAAGCAACGTTGTCATCGCGTCTGAAAATTACCTCTTCTCGCCAGTCGCCAAACAAATCAGCTTGTAAAACCGGATTGGCTTTTGTACCATTTATTGAGCTTGCACCATTGGCGGTTAGTAGCCGGGTTGATGTATTGTTTGCAATGCTCCAACGGTCTATCCTATTCGAGTTAAGAAGTTCCCTACTAAGCTCTCCGTCCCACCAGATGACATGATTAATCGAATTAGGAACATTGCCCACTTTTACCCCTCTGATGTCATAAAGCCCCAAACCGCCGCTGGCCCAAAAATGGAAACCAGGACGTTGTGGATCAATCTCTGCTCCTACTCCCCGGCCAATATCGCCGGCCTGTCGGTGATTAAAAACCAACTCTCCATCATCAGCGTAACGCAAAGACACGCCATGCCCTCCACTCTCATATGGCATAAAAATTAGCGGGCGTGGATCATCTTTAATCATATATGTAACATGCGTGGCATCGCCATGACCACGTCCTGTGGTGTGCATGCCTGTTCCATCTGAAGCAATAGTTGCAGCTCCTGTAACAATATCGTGCCGTCCATCACCATTTGCATCGATGATATGAATTGAATGATTTCCCTGCCCGAAATATGCGCTATTGCCTGTTGTATTTGAGTCAAATGTCCATTTTCGGGTTAGGCGTCCATTTCGCCAATCCCATGCAGCAAAAGTCATTCGGGAATAATAACCGCGCTGAAAAACTCCTGAAGGTCGCTCTCCATCAACATAAGCCACTGCGGCATTGAAACGATCGACACGATTACCGTAATTATCCCCCCAAGCTGCTACACTTCCCCTTAAAGGCCAATAGTTGTCAGTTGCCAACTCTTCTCCTGTTAAACCATCAAAAACTGTAATGTATTCCGGTCCGCTAAGTATCCAGCCCCAGTCATTACTATAATCAATTTGGTGCTGTGCATTAATAGCAGGCCCTTTACTGATATAATTGCCCAAACCATCCTTCGTTCCGGGAGCGGTTTTAACCATGATCTCGGCTCGACCATTACCATCAAAGTCATACACTAGAAATTGCGTATAATGAGCTCCGGCTCTGATGTTTTGTCCCAGATCAATCCTCCACATAAAAGCTCCATCCATGGTATATGCATCCAAAAGTACATTGTCGGTATGCCCATCTTGTGAGTTGTCTTTTGAATTGGACGGATCCCACTTAAGAATAATCTCGTACTCTCCATCTCCCGTTAAATCTGCAACACTGGCATCATTGGGTGTATAGTTGCCACCTCTTACTCCGGTAGGAGGTCGATTCAAGGGGATATCAAAATATCCGGCAGTGCCTTCCCTGTTATTAATTATTCGTGCAGACCTGCTGCCTACCATTTCTCTTTCGTCAATAACAGCACGTACACGATATACAGAATTAAGTGGTGCAGTTGCATCCAAAAAAGAAGTAACATCGCCTACCGGCTCTTCATTTATTCTTTCACCCGCTCTGTAAATGTTAAATTTAGTATTATATGGTTCGTTTCCCAATAATCGCCATTTTAAAAAATATCCATCACCCTCACGAATGGCCACCAATCCCCTGTTGAGGTGCTCCATCTGTTTCTGTGACAGAATATTTCCGGGTAAAAGAAGAAACATCCCCAAAAAAATCAAAACTAATAGTGATTTGTACTTTTTCATTTTCTTAAACTTGAATTAAACCAACAACACTTTATCTATTTTGTATATTTGGGATACCTAAGGTTAAGACGAGATTAATGTATTATAGTGTTAAGTTAAGTGTGTTGTCTCCCTCGCTCACCCCTAACCCCCATAGTGGGAACCGCCAAACGCAAGTGAGTAAAACGACTTCTTATGGTTAGCTTAACAATAGTTATTTATTATCAACAATCACAACATTTGGCATCGGTGGTGGAAAGTCCATATCCGTAGCAACATAAAACCCAGGATGTGGAGGTTGATTATAAGATGAGTTTTGCCATGATATTGCAACACGGTAAACGGGATCGTGCATAAAGGTGTATAGCTTATGAGTGGTAGGCATTGTTGTTGTGTAAACCCTCAAAGCCTGACCGTCTTCCCTAAGCAGAACAACCTCTTCACGCCAGTCACCAAACAAATCAGCTTGCAAAACAGGTGTTGCTTTGGTGCCATTTATTGATCTGGCACCCTCTGCCGTTAATAGTCGTGTCGAACTATTATTACTTATACTCCATTTATCAATTCGATTTCGGTTCATTAATTCCCGACTTAAGTCACCATCCCACCAAATTATAAAGTTCATTGAATTTGGCACATCCCCTACAACATCCCCATTCATATCAAATAGTCCAAGTCGGTGAGTACCCCAAAAATGAAATCCCGGAATTTCCGGATCAATTTCAGCACCAACTCCTCGACCTACATCATTGGGGTTTCTATGATTAAAAATAATTTCGCCACTATTGGCATGTCTTAAAGAAACCCCATGACCACCCGACTCATGTGGCATAAAAATTTGTGGGTAAGGGTGATCTTTAATCATGTAAGTAACATGTGTGGCATCTCCATGTCCCATACCGGTAGTATGCATACCTGTTCCGTCTGATCCTATGACGGCCGAACCAGTTACGATATCATGGCGACCATCATTATTGGCATCTATCACATGTATGGAGTGATTTCCTTGTCCGGCATATTGCTCATGACCAGGATCATCAGAATCGAAAGTCCATCTCAGACTTAGTTTTCCATCGCGCCAATCCCATGCAGCCAGTGTCATTCGGGTGTAATAACCTCTTTGAAAAACTGCACTTGGGCGCTCTCCATCCAAATAAGCAATGGTGGCATTGAATCGATCCACTCTGTTTCCATAGCTGTCTCCCCAGTCGGAAACATTTCCACGAAGTGGCCAATAATCAGCTGTTGCCAATTCAGCTCCTGTAAGTCCATCGAAAATTGTAATATATTCTGGCCCTTCAAGTATATATCCTGAACGGTTTCTGTATACAATTGAATGATCAGCATCTGAGGCCGTTCCTTTACTTAAAAAATGCCCTTTACCATCCCGGCTTCCGGGCGCAGTTTTTACCATGATTTCTGAACGGCCATTACCATCTAAATCAAAAACTAAAAACTGTGTATAATGAGCTCCTGCACGAATATTTGGACCCAAATCAATCCTCCATAAAAATTCACCATTAAGCGTATATGCATCCAACAACACATTATCTGATATTCCGCGATGCGAATTGTCCCTCGCATTATTTGGACTCCAACTCACAACAATTTCATATTCTCCATCTCCGGTTAAATCGCCAACACTTGCATCATTGGCAAAATACTTACCACCATGAATCCCATCTGCAGGCTGTCTTAATGAGATATCAAAAAAACCGGCATTTTCACCCTGGGTGTTATTGATAATAAATGCGGGAGAAGACATTTCAGTTTCCAAATCGTCAATTATTGCTTTAACGTTATAAACGCTGTTAAGTGGTGCAATGGAGTCAACATAAGAAGTTACGTCGACGATGAGCCGATCGTTAATTTTTTTATTATTACGATAAATGTCAAAAGAAGTATTATAAGGTTCATTGCCCAGTAGTCGCCACTTTAAATAATACCCATCATGTTGCCTGACCGCAACCAATCCACGATTAAGATTTTCAACACGCATCTGGGAACATAGAGTTGATGTTGATCCCAGAATTAAAACAAAAATAATATAAAGCCTCATAACAGTTGGTGTTTAAAACATTTCAGCACGACACTACTTCTCCATCAAAACAATTGGGCAATTAAGTAAGGCTTTGATTGTGAAACATTGAAGGGATAAAAAATTGAGTAGTTAAGACCTGAAAGGTTTCGATATTCTAATCCCGAATCCATCGGGACTGTATGATAAAAGAAATAACATCAACATTTTCAGGCAAAACCTTTCAGGTTTTTTCTTTAAAAAAGAATAGCATCTTTCACGGTAACCCGTGAAAGATGCTATTTGTTTATATGAACTTAATTAATGCTCATAAATTCAATGATTGAATTTATTTAACGATTACACGAGAAACTCCTACGCCAGTGGCTGAAGTTACTTTTACCATGAATATACCTTTTTGATTAATGGTAATTGATTGTCCATCACCCGAAACTTTTCTGGAGTCAACAATCACTCCATTCATATCAATTACTTCAACAAGGTATGAATCCGCTCCGGCATTTAAAGTGAAAGTTCCATTGTTTGGATTCGGATATACTCCTACATTCAAGGATTTCACTTTACCTAATGAAGTTGAATGTTGTCCGAGTACTACTGAAACAAGATCTCCATCGGCAATGGTTACAGTAACTGGTACTGCTAACAATTGTACATCTTGTCCGGCATCATCCGTCATAACTCCTAAATAAGTTACGTGGAATACACCGTCGCTTACCATAAAGTCAAATGGATCAACCAAGTAAGTCAGCTCAGTTCCGGCCAATTCAAACTCCTCAAAATTGGCTTCTTCAGCTGATTTATATTGCCATCCTAAAGCAGTCATTCCTTCAGGTAATTCAACAGACAGTGTATAAACACCGCCATCTTCATCAATTTCCACTGCAAAATCAATAATGCGGAACATCAATGTGTTAGATGAAAGTGTTCCATCACCAGCTTCAGCAACTACGTAATATTCACCAATGTTCTCGAATTGAACGGTAACTGCATCGCCAGCAACTTCAGGAGTAAATGATTCCCAAGGACCAAATGGACTGTGACTATGTTTCCATGTGAACTCACTTAGACCATCGGTATTCACTAAAGTTAACACCTCAGAATCGGTAAGGATAGGCATAATAAACATACCTGTCTGCTCAATACCAAAAGCATTAAGGTCGCGAGCCATTACATAAGTATAATCTGTAACATGATCATAAACATTAATAAAGTCATGCTCTTCCGGAACGCGAATTCTTCTATTTGTTATATAACCGGTTGTTCCACTGGTATGATTTCCTTGGAAAATAAACTGACCATTTTCACTAACAGTGAAGAATGAGAATTCTGCTTCGGCATCAACAGCAAAACGGAAAATTGGTGCAGGATGGAAATATATTTTTCCGTTTCCGGAAACATGAACCTGACCTCCAACGGTTGGTGCATTTGAGTTACCCATCATTAAATTAGGATGGTTATTACTACCCCACTGATTGAAAATAGCAACACCTGTTCCGGTTACATTAACAGTGGCGGAATTTGAGTGCATTCTCAATAAATCCTGATCTTTAACAAACACACCTGATTCAACTTGAAGAATACCTCTAAAATTATCAACATTACCTCTCCACTTCAATGAGTCAGTTTCTCCACCACGAATAATAAGCATAGCCGATTTCGCTGGTTCAACAACAGTTTCACCATCCATTACAGCAGCTGTATGATGTATGGTTGATCCACCCATGATGGTATCTACTCCATGGCTAAACACAGGATAATGAGGCACATCCACAGGAATAATGATATTGTTTCTGTGAGGCTGAGCCATTGGATTCCAGTTTGTTGCCTTATGGTAATCATCATCAACACCACCTACCCAAGTAAGATTGAGTGGGCCTGCATCCCATACTTGCTGAACAATTCTGATTTCAGAACTGATGTCAGGAGATCCGTCCACTACCCCTTCAAAGCGGATGAAGTATGCACCGGGTGTTTCAAAAGAAGGAGATATTGATGTTCCCGAAATAACAGGATCAAATGACTGATATCCAACTCCTGGAGTTTGAGACCATTTCCATTCGCCACTCTCAATAGTTCCCTGATCGGCAGTAACAGTAATTTCTGCTCCAATCTGCTCTCCACGAACATATTGAACACCATCAGGAGTTAAACTTAGATTAGCTGAACCAACTACAAAAGTAAGTGCATTAGAAGTAACTTGGCCATCAGGAGTGGTTACTTCACAAACAAGATAAAAAGTACCTGACTCATCAAAAGTTGGTACGAAAGTATTTGCCTCTGTAGAACTTCCTAAAACATTTGTATAAGGACCTTCAGGATCAGTTCCGTATTTCCATTCAAAATTAGTAGCAGCAGCAACAACATCACTGTTTTCCAAAGCCACCTCAGATCCAGCCTCACCTACAACCAAAAACTCAGCACGCTCCTGCAGACGATCGGTAAAATATGTCCAAACCGTACCTTCTGGTTTTGCAACGTAAAAAGTCTGATTTAATTCATTCTGGTAGTAATAATTGATATAAAAATTCTCTCCACCTGTTATGATGTCGTTAGCCACCAATGAAGCATATTCGCCTCTATTATCTCCATTAATTATTAATTGCGCATTATCATGAATATTAATACGGCTAAACTGATCCCATACACGGATCATTCTTCCCGCACCTGTAACATGAATAACCCCATCATTTCTAATAATCACATTTCCTCCTACATTCTGATCTCTGTCACCAATTCCAAAAAAATCTCTAAAAGTAGCACGTCCAGTGCCTTCAACAATAACCATGGCTTCAGGAGATCCAGTCATGTGATAACTTCTTTGAAAATTTACCTCACCTGAATTAACAATCAAAACACCTCCAGGGAAAGCGTGAGTATCGTTAGGACCTTCCTGTCTGGCAACAGAACCATCAGCCATTGAAAAAGTTATTTGACCGGGACCATAAGGACCATCTTCTACTCCGGTTGGAATTCCATCCTCATCTTCCTCAATGAAATGATACGGCCCCGCAATTCCTATACTAACAAAAGAAAAGTCTTCTTCGCCAGTAACGATTGGGTGATTAGGATTTTCAGGATCATTATAGGTTCCAATGTGACCTACTCGGATATGGTTTCCAGCCATTCCTGTTGGCGGATCCCAGTTTTGAACATCGGTAGCATCGGTACTAACAGAACCACGCCAATTAATAGTTTCCTGTGCTTGCACCATAGAACCTATAAAGAAACAGGCTGTAACCAAAGCTAACACTTTAGTACTTAAAGAATAAAGATTTCTCATAACATCGATTTTGAAATTAGACATTCATTTACAAACAAATTTGGATTTAAAACTAATTATCTAGTACACCGATAATTATCGGAGGGGCATATCAATCATAAAACAGCAACATCATTCAAAAATTGGTAAAAACCAATTTTCTCTATTCGCTAATTTCTCTCTTACCCTTATAGCCCCGGAAAAATCTCCGGCAGCTTCAAATTTTTCTGCAATTCTGTTTGCTAAAAAGGCGTTATCGCCTCGCCGTATGGAGACTCGAACCAGATCTGCCCATCTCTGTCCTTCAAATGCAAGTTCTCTGGCACTTTCATCAATTATATAATCTTCAAGCCTTTCGAGCACCGGATCATCTTCTCCAATAACCAAATTGGAAAGACTTACACGTCCCCTCACTCCGATACCTCTGTGCCAATCGCCGCGGTACAAAGGCGGAATTTGAGCGGCTGTTGTTTGACGTGCATCAAAATCGAAAGGATGTGGCAAATTGGTCATATAAAAGGTAGTATCATTTCCATTGATTTCCAAATCATAAACAATGTTTCCAAAGGCATCGGTAAGATATGACACATTTCTATGGGTAAAGTCATGTCCGGGAAGTCTGTCGGATCCCGGATAGTTAGCTCGCACTCCGTTATTAAGAAGTGACCAGGCCAAATAGTGTTGTCCGGCCCGGTTAGCTGCTTCTACATATCGCAAATGCAAACTTCCGGCGCGCCATAAGAACCATTTTCCGGGACGTGAAAGAGAATTCAATTCATCATATTCGGCAATGTATTTTGTAATGACCGCATTCCCGCCTATCATATCATATGAGCCTTTATTCTCAAAAATATCTTCAATTGAACCTCTGAAATCGCCAGTAAATTGATTCCCCTGTATCTGACTGTTCCAATCATCTATTATTTTCTGAGAAGGCTGCAAAAGATACTCGCCATTTTGATATGAAAATAGATCAAAGAAAGGACTGGGCTTATAGTCTCTGTGAAAATACATCACCCACAACCATTCACCGAAATAGTTAGCGGTACCATAGTCTTGAAACATCATTGGCCAAAAATTTACAACACTGTTCAAGTCCTCATCAAAAAAACGCAAATATCCGCTGGTATATCTACTGGTGCCAGGATTTGCGGGCTGTGCATTATCTCTATATGGTAATTTATACTGATCAAATTGATTGTAACCAGCCGAACGCTCCATAATACTTTTAAAATATGACGCTGCGGCTTCGTAGTTCCCGTTCCACAAATGCAAATCTCCCAGAAGATATTCCTTATCTATGAACATCGTGCGCGTATGGAAGCCATCTATAACGCGAAAGAGAGATTCATCTGTATAAATTCCTTTATAAGGAACAGACTCCATTTCTGTTAACAAAACAGCCATCATTTCCTCAATTCCCAATACAGGAAATTCTCCTCTCTCAATTTTACTTAAATCGTCAACTTTCTCAATGGATTGAGTTATATAAGGTACTTGACCATAATGAATTGCCAACTGCATATATAACCAGGAGCGCAAAGCTATAGCATCAGAAACACGAGGTTCGTATGCTTCACGACTAATTCGGTTTTTCTCCAACATGGTTTTAAAATTGCTGATGACACTATTGCAATCATTGATTAGCGAAAAAAATGGAGCCGGGTTAACCCAAGGGTTATCAGGAGAGACATCCTCATGATTGGCTATTTCTCTTAAATAGTGATCGGAATTAAAAGTCACGTCCATTAAATCTGCTCGCAATTCATTTAGAATCACGTACTGAGGAGCCAGATCAATCAATTTGCCATACAATCCTCTGATGGCTGCATCTGCATCATATATATCCCTATAAAACTGGCCATCGGTTAGTACATCATCTGGCTCTACCTCAAGCAAATCTTTACAACCAGATAGTCCTAAAATAAATATTGATGTAAGAACTGCTCCAAATATTATTTTTATTCTCTTCATCCCTGTTGTTTTTTATATGTTTAATGCACTCTATCCAATATTTCAGTCAAAACTCAAACTATTGCATCTGCATTTCTATATACTGATCATCGTTTCGTTACAAACCAATCTTAATACCAAATAAAAATGACGTTGCATGTGGCAACATACCAAGATCAATTCCCTGTAGCAATGGAGAAGCCCCTGCACTAAAAACCGGATCGAGTCCTTTGTAGTCAGTAAAAGTTATCAGATTATTACCTGAGGCATAGACTTCAACACTTTGAAATCCAAATGGACGGAACGGCACATTGTAACTAAGCGTAACATTTCGCAATCTAACAAAAGAGCCATCTTCGATCCACCTGTCAGAGAATCTGCTGTTACCAATATCATCGTTATAATTTGCGCGTGGAATATTAGTTTGCTGTCCTTCATACTGCCAGCGATTAACTACAGCTTTAGTTTGGTTACCATAACCACTCATGCTCTCCAATTGTCTACGCTGATAATTATAAACGTCTCCTCCCACTGAAAATGAGACAGCTGCATTAAGAGTGAAATCTTTCCATCTCACTCGTGAATTAAACTCACCAAAAAAATCGGGGGTAGGATCTCCAATAATTTGCATATCATTATTATCAATAATCCCATTATTGTCAACATCCTGAAATATAACATCACCTGCCTGAAAAGGCATCAACTGAGTGTTTGGGAGCAATGCCTGAAGGCCGGCATTGTCGGCATCTGCCTGAGAAGAATAAACCCCACTAGTTTTAAATCCGTAAAAGACACCAAGAGGTTGCCCAACTTCTGTTAATATATTTGCTCCATAGAGGTCTGTAATCTTTCTGTCACCATTAATCTTTTCAATATTTGTGGTGTATTTTCCAACTGTCACTCCGGCATCCCACCTGAAGGCTCCATTCAGCAATCGAGCATTAAGTGACAAATCCATCCCCTGGGTAGTCATTTCCCCATCATTAATGATCTTATAATCGAACCCACTATATATGGAGGCAGGCACAAAGTCAATCATATCCTGTGTTCTGTTGTGATAGAAATCGACAGAACCTGAAAACCGCTCTCTAAGTACAGCAAAATCAATCCCAAGATTCATTTTCGTATTGGTTTCCCATTTTAATTCCGGATTGTATAGATTCCCCAACACAATACCTTGGTAGCTCAAGAAGCTATACGCTGTATAATAACGCTTGGCAGCGTAATTACCTATATCATCATTCCCTGTCATTCCATAGCTGGCTCTTACTTTAAGCAGATCAAGCGAGTGGGCATCATTTAGGAATGGCTCAGAAGTTAACAACCAGGCTCCTGCAACGGATGGAAAGAAACCAAACACAGAGCCCATTAATCCAAGACCGTCCGCTTCGCTACCGAAACGAGATGATCCATCAACGGCCATACTTAAATTTAAAAAGTATTTATGCTTATAATCATAATCTCCAGACAAATACATAGTTAAACTGTTCCAAGCTCCGGAAAATCCTCCCTTTTGTCTCAATACACCTAAACTATGAGATAAAGTCCTCAAATTATCATTTGCAGAAGAGAACCCTCGGCCCCAATCTTCCTCTATGTTATTTAAATTCATTCTGACTCCGGCCACGGCCTTTAATCCATGTTCATAGCCAAACCTGTTGCTATAGAGAGCTCTAAAATCATTGTTAACAGCCATGTGCCGCATTACTCTTGCGCCCATTTTATTGGTAATTGTTCCCAGAGGAGTTGTAATCGGCTCTATCCCATGGGAGGGAATAAACAAGGTTTCCCTGTCTTTATCAAAAGACAACCCAATCAGATTGCTTATTGTCAACTTATCATTAACTTGATAATTAAAATCAAAAGAGCCAAAAAATCTGTAATTCTGTCCTCTTAAAGTATGATTATCAAGAATTGCCAATGGATTGCTTATCCCAAGACCATCATAGTCTTCAAATAAAGCGCTTACACTTCCTTCTTCACTTATAATGTATGGATGCATAAATGGTGCTTTCAATCTTGCCTGAGCAACCACATCATCAGGGGAATTGTATCCTGTAGCTCCTATTTCATTATCATTATAAACGAAGCTAATGTTGGAATTTAGTGTTAAACGTGGTGAGAAACTAATATCTGAATTAAACCTCAGATTAAACCTTGAAAAATCTGAATCTTCAACCATTCCTCCCTGATGCATATATCCAACTCCCAGCGAATATAGAGCAACATCATCACCACCTTTAATCCGAAGAGAATAGTTTGATGAATAACTCTGATTGAAAACCTCTCTTTGCCAATTGATATCATTATTCATTCTATAAAACCCGGTTTGTTGAGGAGAGGTTGTAAAATATGGCATTTGAGATACTTCACCCGGAGTATACCCGGCTGAAAGGAACATTTCGCTGAGATAAGGTTTATATTGCTCAGCACTCATTAGCGGATAAACCTCTGGTTTCATATGGATTCCACCATGCATTTGAAAATCAATAATAGTAGCCTGTCGGTTTGCTCGCGATGTAGTGATTAATATCACACCGTTGGCAGCCTTTGCACCATAAATTGGAACAGCATCTCTGATAACAGTAACATTTTCAATATCTCCAAGATCAATTCCTCCAAGGGGATTGGTTCTATACCCATCAATCAAAGGATTTCCATAATTAGTGATGTCATATATCATTCCATCCACAATGATAAGCGGTTGATTTGTTGCGTTTAATGAATTAAACCCACGTAAAAACAGATCAGACCCGATACCGGTTATCCCTGTGCGTTCTTTGATCTGTAATCCGGCTGCAAATGTCCCAAACTCTTTTTCGGGAGAAGTATTTCCTGATTTTGAACGTTCGTGTAATCTGTTTGCTGAGGCAGATGATCGGGGAGTATAGGCCTCTTTTATATTATAGTAACCGACATTTGTGGCCTGTTGAAATGATTTGTTGGAAACCTCCTGCAAATAAACATCAACATTATCACGACCAGCAAGCACGACTTCAGTCGTGTGATATCCTAATGACTCAAAAGTTAAAACATCCTCCAAGGATCTTACCCGAATTGAAAACTCACCCTCAATTCCGGAAAAATCAGAAGAAAAATTTCCGCATGAAACATCGGCAAAAGCAATAGGCTGGAGTGTTGTTGCACTATACACCACGCCTGTAACAATAATGTCTTCACCAGCGCTTTGATGCTGCCCCCATCCTATTACTGCAGCGCAACTTACTACCAAGGAAATAAAAATTCGTTTTATATAATTCATAGTAATCGGGATTTACTCTATATTAATTCAACACAGGTACCAATTTTATATAATCTACCGTTACGGCCATATGATGAGTACTCTCTCCTTCCGGAACCAATTGCAAATAGACATTTCGCATAGACCCAAAGTTAACGGTACCAACAAAAACCTCATCTTCTTCCGGATTTGGGGAATACTCTGTAGCAGTTACAGGAATAAAGTCTGTAAAGAAAACCGGAGGTGCAAATCTTGTTACGCGTCCTGTGACAGGGTCCCTTGTCATCACTGCACTTGTACCTAACCTTTGTCTTAATTCATTATCACTTGGATAACGATAAGAAGTGCGAAAGTCATTAATGGCTCTCCAATATACCCGATACTGGATAGATGGTAAAAAGCCAGCAGGCAAAATCAATCCATCTGTCAACCTTTGACTTGAACCAGCAATGTGATTGTCCAAAACAAAATCATGCCCTCCTGACGCATGCTCTCTGATTCGAAGATAACCTTGTGCATCAGCTCGTTCAGTAGTTAGTCTATAGTAGGCCTCTGGTGATTCTCCTTCAACAATAATTGGCCGGATTCGATCTGCAACCTCAACTGGCGCAGAAGAAACAACATACACATATCCGTTACTGGCCTTGAAAGATTCAACAACAGCGTCTTCGCTAAATGCCACGGGAATTCCATTTGCTGAAACAGGCATTGCGGGTACATTTCCAGGCGAATAAGACTCATTAAAAACATAATCTCTTGTTATTCGCATTTTGGTTTCAGCAGTATCCCTTGCTGTTGTACCGTTAACAACCCTGTAATATCTCCAGAATTTCTGATACTCCTGATCCAGAACCTGATCCTCAACAATAAAGAGCGTCAGAGTGGAATCTTCAGAAGATAAATCGGCAATATTATCATTAAATGAGTTGCGAAAAATAAAAACAGAATCGTAAACAGGCTGACCTAAATCATTGACCCCGATTTGGGTTGATAAATCAGGGGAAAATGTTAAACTGGTAAGAGAATTCAAGTAGTCAACATGCTTATTTTGCGGAGCCATATTTTCAACATATTCCCAAATGGTAGGTCGTGGAAGAACAGGTTCGTCCATAACATTAACAAATCCGTTCAGCAAAGCCTGACTTGAAGACAATACTGCCAAACCATCTATCAATCCTTGTTCTACTTCTAACCATTTCGAACTCAACATTTGAATTCGACCTGCGTTGGCATCATTTGAAAGATTATTTCTTCCATAGGTTATATGGTGACCTACAAAATCTTTTTTGGATGATTGATCAGCAAGAAAGGTAGATGGCACCATTTCCATCGCACCATTTGTAAGTGCAAAAACAGTAATTTGTTTTGATGAAGTCAATTCTTCTTTATAGCCTACTTCATCTATTAATGCAACAAACTGAGAAAATTGAGGATCAGCCTGCAAATATGTATAAATTGTTTGATTAGACACATCTTTATTTCGTGACGTGTGTTCATCCCATGCGTCACTACAACTAAATAATGCTGTAGCTGTGAAAAGAAGTGTTAATATTCTTCTGATTTGCATAATTATCATCTCTTTAATTTGTTTGACAGAAATCCATCCCCACTGACACTATTTTTAATATGAACTAAATAAGTGCTATTGATTGACAGATACCTATATCATTTTTCAAATAATTAATTCTGACTTTGATAAACTTCATATGCTTCATGGATCTCTTCTTTTGTAACAAGACGTCCATTTTTAGTATTAACCCTTGGCCATAACTGATCTTCGTCTACTGGTATAAAATGTACCATATCGAGCCAAAACTCCTTTGTTCCGGAAATACCAACGAATCTAAGCGCATGTGAACCAGTTGTTGGCACGGTAATAGTTCCGGCTAACATGGCAAATACCCTGTTATCGGCAATATAATTTGACTCTAAAATATTTCGTGTAATATCCGGATCATTGTCATCACTACGTGTGTATGCAATGTCATCAGGATTCCATTGATAAAACTTATAGCCACGACTTTCAAGTTCCCTTTCAGAATAACCAGGTCGTTCGGTTCTGTTTGTTGGGTTATATGGTGAGGTGCGGATAACATTTGGCAACGGAATATCATTAAAATGGACAAAAAATACGGGGTGTCTTTCTGCACTTGAACCCCTGAAACAGATCCAAATTTTATAATCACCAGCAGCCAACACAGGGGTTTTAAGCTCAACCCATGGAATCACCTCCGGTCTCAGCATGATGTTAAACAAATCACCATGCACCACCCATGGATTTGCAGCTCCACCACCTCGTCCTTCGTAAAAAATATTGCCTCCGGTCCAGGTTATGTTTTCAAGATCGCCGGGTTGTAAAACAACTGCATCACCAGGACGACGGAATACACCGGGCATACGCATAATTTCCAACTGTTCAGTAACAGACCAGTATACAGCAAAAGGATGTCGCTCTTTAATTCTGAAATCTTCTTTCATGACGTGAAGGACACCATTTAGTACAGTTCGATCAGACTCGTCGCGATTTATTTCGAAACCAGGCTCATGAATCCCGGCAAAAATATCATCATTCACTAATACATTTACCCCAACAGGTCTAATGGTCACAACTTCATTTCTAACACGGGTTAGTCCCACCCGATCAAAAACAAGATCAGAAACGTAGCGCAGATTTTTATCAAGAATATGATAAGCAACATACATATTCATTGGGTTATTTATATCAAGTAGATTTCCTTCATCAGGATCAACATCTGCCCACAAGTCGTCAAAAGAATCAAAACCTTCTGCTTTGTATACAGCATCAGGTATAGCAAAAACTGTGTGAGGACCATTCCCAACATGAAGCGTATCAAACCAACTTGTTCTTTTAAGCGCTTCAGTAAAGATGGTAAAGCGACTATCGGCCTCAATTACTTCGGCTGCTGTTTGAAGCTCTGGCCTGATTACATCATTAATGGAGTGAATGATTCCATTGGCCATACGAATATCCCTTTGCCTAACCTCAGCGTATTTATTAAACATTAAGACAGCTTGATTGTCTCTAAAAAAAGTTCCGGTTGTGATATAATGGCCAAACATATTGGTCGTGTTCATTCGTCCATCCACAAACTCGGTGGAAGGTATGGTATCAGTAATTACATGATATCTTACAATATTGCGGAGATCCTCTCGATCCATGTCTGATAATGATGAAAACTCAGATTCTGCAAAGAATTTTTCAAAAGCACTATTGGTAGGAGCCAGCAAGGTTAATGCACCGTAAGCTTTTAAAAAGGACATACTTTCTGACTTTTCAAGCAACTCTACCAGCATAGAAAACTCATCCGGATTATTTTCCAAAAACTCACCAATTAGCTCCTGATAATTGGTTCTCTCCTCAAAAGCCGGATCCAAACAGCTCACAAACCCAATTGATAAGAGGATTATCACTGTCAAAAAACTGCTATATATCTTCCTTTTCATGTGTTATTTTTTTTTCATTGGATGAAACTCTCAAAAACCTCAACTTCTTTCATTTTCAACATGCTATACTACAAGCATTCAATTGTTCTTTTTTTACTTATTTTATTAAAATACTAAAACATCATCTTTGCGTTTGATCATAAAAAGGATTCTGCTTTAGATGCGGGTAACCGGCATTGATTTCACTTTGATGTATTGGTAAATAGTGAAAATCAGTATCCCTTAATTTATTAATCAATGATTCAATCTTTTCCGGACGTGTAGATCTTATGGCCACATCAGTAAGCAAGTCCAATCTTTGATAATTATTGCGTTTTGCGTTACGTAAGATGTCAAACCAACGTTTGCCTTCGTAGGCAAACTCCCTTCCTCGCTCATCGAGAATATAAGATGTGAGTCCAAATTGCCCGGTTGGGCTCTGATAGGTGTCGTCTGGCGCATTAGCTCTGTCTCTTATCACATCAATATATGTTAGAGCCTGTGCTCCCTGATTAATGTTAGCTAAGGCCTCGGCTTTCATTAACAGAATGTCGGCATATCTGTAAACAATCCAATTTGATGTCGCTTCATTAAATGGTTTTCTCTGTTCTCTGTTAGCCCCAATATATTTCCATATACTATATCCGTCGGCAGAACGATAAGCAGCACCATCGCTTCGAATATCAGCATCTTCGGGAAGTGCAAGAATATTCACGGGCCACAAATATTCAATAGTTAATGTATTAGCTCTATACCATTGAACATTGGCCACCCAATTGTAATATGGATTTAAGATTTCAGATGAAAATTGCAGTTCAAAAATACTTTCAATGCTGTTTCCTTCTACAAATAAAGTTGTAAACCAGTTTTCATTTCCCGGAACCAATGCAAACTGACCAGACTGAATGATCTCATCACAAGCTTCTATGACTTTATCAAACTCATCAAGCCATAAATAAACGTCGGCCTGAATGGCTTTTATTGTATAGTAATTAATTCTGCCTTTGTTTTCCTCTAATCGTCCATGATCTCTTGGGATGAGACGTTCAGCCTCTTCAAGATCACTGATTATTTGTGCAAAAATATCAGCATTACTAGCCTTTGTACGAGCCTGAATTCGGCTATCTGTAGTTGTTGCCTCCAATACCAATGGTACTTCATTAAATACCCTTGCCAGATAAAAATAGAGTAGAGCTCTTAATCCCAAAACCTCGCCTTTATACTCATTCATTCTGGCCTGAGTAAAAGCCCCATCTCGTTCAACCACCTTTGGACCAAATTCCAAAACGGTGTTACACAAATTAATCGTGGTATAAAACCCATTCCATCTTGCAAAATTATTGGTTGGTAATATTTCTCCCTGATTAATCTGCTCAAAATCATTATTTATAGATCGAAAGGAGCGAATCATATCCGCCCTCAATTCTCCCCAATTGAACATTGCTTCGGCCACGGGATGAGTGGTTCCACCTAACATGGAAGCATAACACCCCATAACAGCTGCATGTACATCTCTTTCTGTTTGCCAAAACTGATCTACAGTAACTCCATCCTCAGGTTCTATATACAGCCAATCAGAGCAGGAGCTAAAAGCAAAAGAGGCTATAAATAGAATTGAAATATATAATTTATACTTTTTCATCATTTTCATGTTTTAATGTTCCTTCATTCCGGCTATCATCTCCAGGTTCTTAAAATGTTACAGACATGTTAAACGTAAATTGTTTGGCCACCGGTGTGCGCGAATGGTCTTCGCCTACTGTAAATATATCCCCATATCTTTGATTAATATTTATCTCAGGATCCTGCCCGGTATATCTTGTAAATGTTAACAGGTTATTCATTGTGGCCGACAAACGCATGTTTTGCATGCCAAACCTCTGAGAAAAAGAGTTGGGTACTCTATATGTTAAGGTGATATACTTTAATCTCAGGAATGATCCATCTTCAACAAACCTGTCGGAGCCCAACCAATTATAACCCTGCCCCATCATCGCTCTTGGGATATCTGTCTCATCACCTGGTGCTCTCCATCGGCGCAGAGTAGAAGCAAGTTGATTGTCGAAGTAATACATATTTTCTCCGTCCATCTTGGTTCTATTTATAATATCATTTCCAACACGGAAATAGAAATAATAGTTAAAGGAGAAGTTTTTATAATCAATAAGAGATCCAAATCCACCATAGAAATCAGGATTTGCATCACCAATGTATACCACATCCTGTGCGTCGATATTTCCGTCATGGTTAATATCCTCATACATTGCATCGCCCAACTGGAAAGGATACCTTACGTTACCATAATCAAACACCATATATACAGGGTTTCCATTTGGGTCTAGAATTTGATTTCCTGCTGCATCTCTTGCTATTAGCTGATCCGGATCGGTATATACTCCTTTATAACGATAACCGTAAAAAGAACCAATGGGGTTATCAACCTGAACAATGTGCCTATATTGGCCATTATAAAGAGTCAGACTTCTCTCTAATGGATAGTTATCTGCAACTTCTCTAAGTATATTGTAATTTCTTGCTATATTAAAATCAAAAGTTACTCTCAAATCGGTTTGACGAATTGGAACGGTACGTACCGATAAGTCATACCCAATATTATCTAAAGTTCCCAAGTTCATAACATTGATTCTGGAAAAGCCTGTTGTTGATGGAATTGGAGTATCATAGACAAGCATGTCTTTGGTTGTATTCAGATAGTAATCAGCATCCACCATCAACCTTCCATTAAACATCTCAATTGACACTCCATAATTGGTACTATTAAAAGATTCCCATTTAAGGTTTTCCAATTGCATATTAATAGGGTAAACTGCATTATAACCTAAGTATGACCAAGCAAATGTTCCATAATTATTAAAGAACATTCCTTCTCGCCTAGGAACTCTTCCGTTTTCTCCATAACTAAATCTCAGCCTTAAATCATTCAGTGAGGTAAAATCCTCCATGAATGGTTCTCCAGAAATACGCCATGCTGCAGAAACACCAGGAAACATTCCAAATCGATTCTTCTCATCAAATTTAGAGTTACCTTCATACCTGATACTACCCGAAGCAATATATCTATCTAACAAGACATAATGAACAGTGGCAGTTGCTCCTACATCACGACCTCTCCATGGTCCTGAATTAAAGCCAAGACCAGCTTCCCTGTATTTATTATCCAATGAAGGATCCTGCAACAACGAAGAAGCCGAGTTTGCTGTTTCAAGTTCGTAAAGACTTCCTATGCGTTCATTGGTTTGAAAATTTAGGGAAGCTGTAAAATCATGGATGGCGTTAAACATCCTGTTAAAATAGAGTTGGTTGTTGGTATAAATGGTATATGAATCATCATCTTTGTCAAAAGCTCTGTTAACCCAAGAGTCTGTCCAGGTTCTGCCAGTAGCAGTCTGCGGCAAGAAACGTCTTACCTTATTGGTATTAACATCAAAAGAGAGATCCATTGTATATCTTAACCCTTCCAGAATTTCGTAGTACAAAGAAAGTCGGTTCGTAATCCTGTCATTGATTGTCCGTGTAAATCCATCGTTACCCATCGCGACAGGGTTATAAGTATTTGGAGCAGTTCCTTGTGCATTAAACTCTGGCGAAAAGAAATTCCCGGTTAAATTTCCAAAAGCATCGTATTCGTAAATTGACATATTAGGCATTTTCCTATAAGCCACAGATCTTAACTCTCTGCTGTCCCTAAATGTATTATCCCGGTAGTTTCCTCGTGTGTCTGCATGATTATAGGCAAAGTCAGCTCTCAACCTCAAGCGGTCAGAGATCGTATAATCGAGATTCAACCGTGTAGACAATCGATCCAGTCCGGTACCAATAGTGGTGCCTTCCTGTCCCTGATAGTTAACAGAAAATCGATAAACAGCTCTGTTTCCTCCACCAGAGATAGAGAAGTCATGGTTTTGAATAAAACCATTCTGAGAAACTGCTTTTAACCAGTTTGTATTTTGCCCATAGTTATGATAGAAATATGGATCATCTGGGATTTGCAGAAACTCACGATAAGTATCAAAAGGAAGTGGAGTTCCATAGCTGTTAAACCATGCTTCCTGTATTAATGTGTTGTACTGATTTCCATTCAACAGAGGAATTGTAGGTGGATCGAAAGTATATGTACCTCTAAAAGTATAATTGATTAAAGGTTTTGTTGACCTCGAACCTCTACGCGTTGTAATAAGCAGCACACCATTTGCAGCTCTCGTCCCCCACATAGCAGTAGCGGCTGCATCTTTTAAAACAGCAATTTCGGCAATATCATCAACAGGAATATTCAACATTTGAGAATAACCCTCTTCATTGGCTGTTGCAAAATTAAAATCTGAGGAAACATTTATCTCATAAGGAATATTATCAACAACAATTAACGGAGAAGCATCACCTGTAAGTGTGTTTACTCCACGAATTCTGATGTTCATACCTGCACCCGGATCTCCAGTATTGGCAGTAATATCAACTCCGGCCAATCTTCCCTGAAGTGCTTCATCAATGGATGATGCATGCACACCTTCGAACACATCAGCAGAAATCTTTGCAATAGGTATCGCTAAGTTTCTGTCCGGTACATTTAGACTTCCGGTCTGAGTACGACGGTGAGCAACAATTTCTGCTCCTGCCAATTCTGTAACAGCCTCATCCAACACAATATTAATTGTGGTTCTTCCCTGAATTTCAACTATTTGATCCAGATAACCGATGCTGGTAAACTGTAATCGGTTTTCTATATTTCTAACTTCCAACAGATAATTACCGTCCAGATTGGTAACCGTACCACTCACAAGCCTATTGTTGGCATCCAACTCTGCTACAGTTACCCCAATGACTCCTTGAGGTTCAAAGGCACTGGTAACTTTTCCTCTGACAATGGCACGCTGCTGTGCTGTTGAAGCAATGGCAATCAATAGCAATGCCTGAATTAACAATATTGATCTTAATATTTTAAACATAGATTCTATCATTTTATTCAAAATAATTTTCTACCCGTGGTTTTACTAATCGTTTTCTACAGGGCGATAATCTAAATAATCATCAATCAAATGTATCACTGCCCGATTAGCTAAAACGTTTGTATTGGTGCTGGTAGCGGTTGCGGTTGCGGTGGCAAATCTGCCTCTCCTATCAGTGAACTCAATCCTATCATTGGAATTGCTGAATACATAAACCTGTGTTTCACCATCAGAATCACGATAATGAGTAAACACCTCTTCATAATTATAATCAGCATTACTATAAATGATTTTATCATTTAATATATGATATCGAACAAACCTCAATACCATTTCTTGCTCCGCCTGAGTAAAATCAGCAGGGCCAATTGGGGGTAATAATCCATCAGTTACGGCTCTTTGGATTGCTTGATCGTTTGGAATTAAATAAGTTTGATTTGTGGTAGATGCGATACCTGCAATCTGTCTATTATCAGGATTATACACCATCCTATTAAACTCGTCTGGGCTTTCGGCTCCTTCTACAAGAGAGCTAGCTGATTTTTCAAGATATCTAAAGAAAGCCCGGTAACTTGCATTTCCATCTAAGTAATATCCAATGTTTCTGGTTGAAAACATCAATGGTCGATCCAGGGTCATGGTTCGTCCATTTCTTGTTTCATTTGCAATTTCACCATCCTGAAGAACAAGTCGAGCAGCGGTTGAAAGTGATTGGCCAGGCCCCCAAACCCTTGTGCCAGCTGGTGTTGCCAAATAACGAATATACTCACCTGCGTTGGTTTGAATCAAGCCGAAACCTTCACTTAAATCAATATCCTGATTAAAAATAATGTGAAGGCTCACCAATCTGTCAAGAATGGTGAAGGCTGCCATATTTCCCCAATCCGGGTTATTATGTTCCCATTGATTTAATCCGACATTAAAATTCAAATTGATATTATCAAAATGTTGATTATTAATTAAGAATACATCCAAGTGGAGTATGGGGTTACGAAGAATAAAATTATTCTCCGTTGACACCAAGGCCTGATACATCGTAGTATAAGAAGGGCTTAACAGAATATCTCCAAGAACAGTTGAAAACGCATTGGTCTCCTGCACTTTATTCACGACATAAAACAAGCCATTACTGCCCATGGCCTGGCCAACAACATTGGTGCTAACATCAAATCTGGCTGGTTCACCAAAATGATTCTGAACATGATCAAATCTGGATGGCCACACAGTTGTTCTGAAAAAATGTGCATTTAAGAACTCATCAATTACAAACTGAGGCATCTCATCCAACGAATTATAACCTCGACCCAAAAACTCAGTGTTTAAGTAATTTTGTAAAGCCTGGTTAGTTGGAGCAAACATTGTCCAGCCATCAATCTGATTATCCGTTCTATATCCGCCTCCATATCTGAGAAAGTTCTCTACAGTTGGGGGGAAATGTAGTGAGCCATAAGACTTAACAAATATTTCTCTATATTGACCAGTTGCTTGCTCCTGCTGAATTTCAAAATCCCGTGGTGCACGAAAGTAACTTACTTTATAATTTTCAAGCATATTAAAAAAATCGGAACTTTCATCTGTGGTCATTAAAAGTTCTTCTAAGTTAGGAAGAGGAAGAATCACTTTATCAACAACATGAATTACTCCATTCTCGGTTACAATATCATGATCAAGAACCTTTGCATCCACAACATTAAAGCCTGAAAACTCAGTTTCAGGAAAAAAGAAATTGTAATCAAATACAGATAAACCATTTGAATTCAGAAAACGCTCGGTAAAAAAAGGAATGCTTTTCATGTTGAAATCATTCATAACGAAAGTTCCACCGAGGTTTGGATTTTCTAAAACGGCATTTACATCTATCACATTTCGCTCCACACCATTATAGTCAGTATAAGTATAAACCCCTTTATAATTAAACGTAGTACGTTTGAAGGCAATATTCTGATTTCTTTCTCTTTCCTCTGGAAGAACTTCTCTTTGATAATCGTCGATTTGTTCAGATAATGATCCAACTGCAACCAATGAGTAACTGACAATTTGATGTGCCAATTCATTGGATATATCATCAATAGAATTGATTCCATGCTCGCTCATAAACTCAGTAAAAGCAGCATCATTAGGAGCAAATACAGTATAGAATCCTGAAGATTTTAAATTTCTGGTAAACCCCGATTTATCCACACAGGCCAGATAGTAGTTAAAATTTCCCTGTTCTTCTAAATAGTTATAGATGGGTTTTTCAAGCCAGCCTGGTCTTTCAAAGTAATCTTCATCCTCACATCCTGAGCTAATTAAAACCAGAACAGCCAATAAAACCACCATTCTTAATAAAAACAAAACTCTCATCATATTTCTTTAATTATAATTACCTTAATTTATCATCTTAACAACCCGCAATTAATAATTTTATACACTTTTTTCGTATAACTCAACACTATTATTAAAGCTAAAATTCGTTTTGCAATTACAAACACAACCTCAACTTTAATACTCGACTACCACTCGGGAAAGATTAAAGCCTGTTTTTCTGATCTTTATCAATCTAAAAGAGGGCTAATTCAATCTCTTTATTTAATAACTAAAATTATAACCTATATTAACAAGTGACAATACACAAAATGATCTATTATTTAAATTTTTTGGCACTTTTTGATCTTTTTACACATTATGATATTACAAAACTCAAACACCTCAATTGCATATGATCAATCCAAAAGAATAAATTAACCCAACTTAAGAAAGTATGAAACGAGTCCCGAGGCTTCGGTGCGAGTTTTATCTGGTTCCACTAAATCAAATTATAGAAACTTGGAAACAAAGATTTGAATCGAAAGATCAGATATATTTAGATTTGCAATCACTGATGTCCGGTATAAAAGAATTAATTTAAAAACTTCTGTTTAAATGAGAGCTATTTGGGTATTAATTGAATGGGGTTCGTAACGGCTTTGCCGTAACGAACCCCATTTAAAGCAATAAACCACGAAAGTCTTGCCATTTTTACCAAAAGGAGAAATCTCGAAAACTTTACCGGACAACAATGATTTTAAATAAACAACAATTAATATAAGTCGGCACTATGTGCCTCCATTGATATAACATGTCGGTTTCAATCCCAAGGATGCCCTCCCTTGTTTTGTCAGCCTTTATTTTATTGATATGAATACTGTTAACATATCCCCCTTCATTCATTGGTTTTATAAAAACCAAATAAAAAGCACTGACTCCATCAAAGACCGTATAGTAATCTATAAAATTTAAAACCTAACAGGAGGAACCAGACAGACATAAGTTACCGAATCTCTGTATGCCACCAATCTCTCGTTCTCATAGAACAATTCAGTAACCTGAATAGAACTCCTTCGCTGTTCAAATAAATCATCTGGATCCACACCATCCCTGCGACCAGGATGAGTAAAATAATACAAATATGCTCTGTCGTTACTGATTAAAACATCAGCATGTCCGCCCATAACCTTATCATCCTCTCCAATACCAGGTTTCTCTACCAGATTTCCCGGGATATTTGTCCAGTTTAATAAATCATCTGATTTATAGAGTGCAAGTCCACTCCACACATCCGTTATCATCCAATAATGACCTTTCCATTCGAACACTTTTGGGCCTTCACCTCCACGCGCTCGATCTATTTGTACTCTTCCCTTATCTGTCCAATTATATAAATCCGGACTATCGGCAAAATACATGGCTTTACCAGCTCGCTCGTTGTTATACCACATGCGCCAGGTACCATCAGGCAATTGAAAAACACATGCATCAATAACCCGATCTGAAGCCAATTCCAAAACTGATTCAAAATCCCAGTCTAACAGATTGGTGCTTGTAAGATGAATGATATCTCGTGGGTGGCGCCAATCTCTAAATATCCCGGGAACATAAGTAAGAAACATATGGTACAATCCTTCATATTCAATAACTTCAGGAGCCCAATGGGTGTAATCCGGCATTCGATAATTAATGTTTGCTGTGTCTCGGTATGCCCAATTGGCTCCATCGTATGACTCAGCAATTCCAATCCTGGTGCCGTGAACCCATTCAAATCCATCTAAGGAAATATCTTTTGCCCGCCGGTTGGTATAAAACATAAACCACTTCTCCTCATCATGATTCCAAACAATAACAGGATCTGCAGCACCATCATATACCGGATCCCTAAACAGAGGCTTAGGCGCAGGTTCTCCACAATGTTCTGTTGAGGATTGACAACTGACAACTATCAGAGTTGTGATTAATATTATAAAATTTAAAAAAAGACTTTTTAGATTCATAGCTAAAACGGATTTAAAAAGAACAATGAGTTATTTATAAGTGATAGGATTAAGTCAAAATTTACGTCTTAAGTCCTCTATATCATTTAATTTGAAACGGCATAAGCCATTAAATAAGGAGACTGTGTTAAAATGATGGAATTGATATTTCCACCGGATGTAGTCGTTAAACCACGTTTGTATACCCTGTCGATCACCATAACAATCTGGTCACGGGGATGCATAAATTTGGTGTTAAGCAATTTCATCTTTCCGAATATTTTAATGGATATGAATAACGAAAAACAAGTTTCGAAGTGACAGAGAAAAGAGATTAAAGCATTAATGCATTAATGCTTTAATGCTTTAATGCTTTAATATAGAGATTCCATCCCATTCAACCAGACCCAGATTTATTTCAGGAGCAGACCCTTGAAATACCTTATCATAAATAACCAAAGCAGCACCCAATGCACTGGAATTATCCACCTGCGTTGTAAACACCTTTTTCTCTGGCATAAAACCGGCAAGCAACCTGACAAAAATCTCATTACGAGCAAATCCTCCGGAAATAAACACATTATTTGCAGAACTTCCTGACTCTGAAATAAGCAGAATTGATTCGTATGCTTTTATCGTAAGGTCATACATAAATCGGTGATAAGCTTCCGAGAAACTCTTAAATTGGCTAAGATTTGTGGATGTATCCACATAATCTATAGGCACACCGCCTATAAAGAATTTCATTTCAGAGGTTCCATTAGTGATATATTCCGACAATAGAACCTCATCAATCTCAACTTTTTTATAAGCATCCGCGGGAACTTTGAAATGCCTTGTGATGCGCTCCACATTTACATCATGAATATGCCCCATAAAAAACCTTGAAGATTTTACCGGATTTTGTTGAATACTCATATAACAAAGGCAATCATGTCTGAGCTCATCCAAAGTTAAAGGAGAATGGTTAAAAGGATTCATATTGATGCACCAGGTTCCGGTGCTGATAAGTAAAAATGGTTCAGCTGATCCTTTAAAATAAGGCACCAGCGAAGAAGAGCTATCATGAATTCCAATACCACAGGCAATCTCCTGATCATGTATTTTTACATTAGTAATCTTGTCGTTACTAATTGGCTCTGGTAAAAAGATGCCTTCCTTTGATAACCATTGATGATATTTGTTTTTATCAAAATCCCACAGAAATGTATGACATCCTATGGATGTATGCTCCGACACAAACCTTTTGGTAAACAAGGATGATAAGTATTGTGGGAAATGCAGTATGTATCTAGATTTATTAAACACCTCTGGCTGTTCCGATTTCACCCATAACATCTGAACACCCGAATTCAATAGCATTCCAAGAGCCGGACTGGCAGTACTTCTGCAAAATTCCTTTTCACCACCAAAAGCAGAAAACAACTCATTTTGAAATTTATTACCGACTTGTTTTAAGTAGTTATATACTGGCGTTAACCTGGATCCGTTCTCATCGAGCCAGCACAATGAAGCACCATAAGTAGAAAAGTTAATACCACAAATTTGATACCTCCCCTCCTTAATCAAAGATTCAACGGAAGAGAAGAGCCACTTCTCTATTCTCTCTATGTCATCACACTCTTCTCCATCTTCATCCGTGATGGTGGAAAATGGCTCTTCATGCTGATGAACAACATCAAGATTCTGATCAAACAAAAGAAGCTTTTTGTTTGTTTTTCCAATATCAAAAACAGCTATAACTTTCAACATGACATGCTTTTTAAACAAAAAAGGGAATTAACCTTACAGGTTAATTCCCCGAAAACAAATCAACTATCTATTTAACAAAACATCTTTCTCGTATTTTTGAATCTCCGCAATAAAATCATCACTGGCCGGAACATTGTTCTTCAGACAGTAATAATCCCATACTGCTCCAAAATTGCGTGATTTCATCACTTCCAACAAGGCTAGTCTTTCGAAATATTTGCCTTTTTCTTCAAAATCCTTCAAAATGGCATATGGCTCAAGCATAGCTTTCATGAATGCTTGTTGAGTTGCACGCGTGCCCACAACATATGCTCCTACTCTATTTATACTGGCATCAAAAAAGTCTAATCCAATTTTAACTCTATTTAAAAAGTCATTGCGAATAATTTCCGATGCTATTAACTGAATCTCATCATTCAACACAACCACATGATCCGAATCCCATCGAACTCCACGGGTAATATGTAATAACAGATCGTCAACAAACTGAAGACAAGCAGACACCTTATCACCAACCTGCTCAGTGGGATGAAAATGTCCATTGTCCAAACAAATCAACTTGTTGTTTTTAATAGCGTACCCAAGATAGAAATCGTGAGACCCCACAGTCATGAACTCTGCACCAATACCAAACAACTTACTTTCTACAGCATCAAGCATGAACTCTCGTGGATAATCTTGTGCAAACGCTTCATCCAAAGACTTCTTTAGTAAAGCCCGATGGCCGTTACGATCTACCAATTCATCCTTTGATCCGTCAGGAATCCAAGTATTATGAACAGACGGTGACCCCAGTTGTTTTCCCATTTCAGCAGTGATGGCTCTACATCTCTTCACATGCTCGACCCAAAAACGTCGAACATCTTCATTCTTACTTGACAAAGTATATCCATCATCGGCTTTGGGATGTGAGAAACAAGTTGCATTAAAATCAAGTCCCATGCCTCGCTGTTTGGCCCAATCAATCCAACCTTGAAAGTGCTTCACCTCAATCTGATCACGATCGACCAATTGACCACCAAACTCGCCGTATATTGCATGAAGATTCAAGCGTTGTTTACCTGGAAGAAGCGACATGACCTTATCTAAATCCTGACGCATTTGATCTATATTCTGAGCTTTTCCCGGGAAATTTCCTGTAACTTGAATTCCTCCGCCTCCTAACTCGGCATCGGGTTTTTCAAATCCACCAACATCATCAGTTTGCCAGCAATGCAAGCTGATTTGAACATCATTCATTTTTTCAACAACCGCATCGGCGTCCACACCAAATGCTTTATATTGTTCTCTGGCCAGTTCATAAGCCTTTTCTATAAGTTCTCTTTTATCCATAATGGCATGTATTTTAAATTTTATCTGGATGATTGTTTGTTTGATTGGAGTTAAATCAACTCAGTTACTCCTTTACTGGCATTCCATCATATCTATTTTATTCCCATAGAATTACCAATGCCCACGATAATTACTGATAACAGAATAATTCCGATACCCATGGAAATGGTTAAAATGGTTTTACGGGAAGTGCCCTTCCATTCTTTATTATAGATACCCCACATATTTGCTGTAAGAATGATGGTTGACATATGAAGAATCCAGGAGCTGGCGCCACTTCCAATTTTGCTCTCGCCCATTCCATAAAAGAAGAACTGTAGAAACCATGTGGTACCTGCAAGAGCAGCAAACATATAATTCCTCAAGAGAGGAGTTTTTTTGCTTACATATTCAGGGTAACTGTTGTTTTTTATACTTAAATAAACACACCAAATTAAATTGGTAGTTAAGCCTCCCCATAAAATAACCAGAAACGTAACATTATTTACAAAAAGAGGGTTATGTCCCAGTTCGTATATTGCATAATCGGTAAGTGGCTTTCCTGCTTCTATACCATAGTTAAAGAATGCACTTAATACCCCAGAGATAATTGCAACGATTAAGCCTTTAACCAACGCGAACTCTTTTACACTGGCAGATTTTTGTTCCGAAGAAAGTTCCTTTTCTTTTAATAGCCCGGCTCTACCTGTAAGTGCAATACCTGTTAAACATACTGCTACACCGAAAAGGACTACAAGACCTCCAGAGGAGTTTAACATATCAGAAAATGATACTTTATCAACCGTGCCCATTATATCGTAGTAGATGGGAGGAACCAGTGCTCCAAAAGCAGCTGTAACACCTAAAATAACAGAATTTCCTAAGGACATTCCTAAATAACGAACTCCCAAACCATACGTTAAACCTCCAATACCCCACATCAAACCAAGGAAATAGATAATCCAAAGTAGTTGACCAGAAGTATGTCGTAGAATCTCAAAAAAACCAGGAACCGTTAAATAGGCTGCCAAAAAAGGGATGATCAACCAAGAAAACAATCCACCAAGTAACCAATATGTCTCCCACGACCATTTCTTTACCTTGTTATAAGGCATATAGAAACTTCCGGAAGCGAAACCTCCAATAGAATGAAACAGAATTCCTAACAATGCTTGCATAATAATTTACAATTAGATTATGAAAACGAGATTAAAATCACAATTAAAAAATGACACAAATTTTATGAACCAAATTTATAGGCATCTACAATTTTTAACAATACACAAAGTGACACATTGTTTATATTTTTTGACATTATTTATAATAACTTCAATAAAAGTGAAAAGATGCGAAACCGAACAAGCGCAAAAAACTCGCTAACAACATAGCAGGTAGCGATATAATTAATCAGAAAATTGTTTATGGTTTAAACGAAAAAGGCTGCCTTAATAAATTAAGACAGCCCTTACCTGGTCAATACAATTCTTTAATTAAGCTTATTCCATTTTTCGAGAATAAGATTTTCCGCTTCAAGATTCCATAAACCATTGTGACGTTGGCATATTTCATGAAGTTCGGCAAACAATGGGTTTGTTTTCCCTTTCTCTTCAAATTCCGAGATAGGTGTCAGTGGCATCTTGATATGATTGTATATCAACTTTTTGCCTCCCGGAATTTCAGGCAGTTTTAACGTTGTGTCTATCACCGCATCCAATCCGCCAATGTGAGTCACCAGACCGGCCGGATCCAGCCCTTTTCCCATCATCTCCAAAGCCTCTTTCATATCGTCCATGTTGCCTCCACTTGTTCCTACCAAATGGGTAAATTCATAATGGACTTTGTAAAAATTCAACGGAGCTTTAAAATTGGAGTCGCCGGGACCGGCAAAGAAATTCAGGCAACCATCAAAAGCAAGGATTTCATCGGCCTGTTCAATGATTGGGACTACCGGAGCAAATACAAACACATCATCATATCCGTATCCATTGGTGATTGCCTTTAAGTCGGCGGCTACATTACTCGATGAACCGGTATTAACATAACGTAAATCAATCCCTTTAGATTTTGCATATTCCACAGAATACAGTGAGGCAGCTCTGTCAAGCCTTCCCTGATCAATATCTGTAATAACCAAAAGTGAAGGTTTGCGATCCTCGCGGTTCAACACATAATTAATGGCAGCCAATCCCATTGGTCCTACTCCGGCCAAAATGGCCATTTTACCGCCATCCACAATTTCCATCTTGTGTACATAAGAACCTGGTGTTGTATGGTAATTGGCATGCATAGCACCAATTACACACGACAAAGGCTCTGACAAAGAGGCGGGATAAAAGCCTTCGCCTTTATAGGGCAGCAAGCATCCTAACTCCATAACCTCTTTCGGGATGATAACATAAGTTGCATCGCCTCCAATGTATTTGTAGGAATACCCGGGAGCACTTAAAATTCCTACCGGACCATCTGCATAGTTCAATGCCGGTTGTATGGAAAATTTATCGCCGACCTTAAACTCAGAAGCCCATTTAGACCCAACTTCAACCAGTTCCCCCGCAAATTCATGTCCTATAATAATTGGGTTATCAGAAACATCATCGGGGATTCTTTTGTGATCAGTCCCCTGTGTTGCCGCTTTGTAGGACGACATGCAAATGCTGTCGCATATCACTTTTGCCAATATTTCATCTTCTTTTATTGGAGGAAGCTCAAACTCTTCCAAACGAAGATCTTTTTTTCCGTATAATCGTACTGCTTCTGTTTTCATTATCACATTTTTAATCCGGTCTCCCGGAATTATTTCAACATAATTTGACCACCTGTAACAGGTAAAGCCTGTCCTGTTTCAAACTCCTGATCAATCAGATATATAACTCCCTTAACCACATCTTTTACAGTGCATCCGCGCTGAATTGGTGTTTGACCCAGGTAAAAGTTCTTAACATCATCGATGGATTTAGCACCCGGCACCTTTCCGGCATTTAAGTATTGTACAAAAAGTCCATTTTCAGGATCACTCCAAAGCGGTCCGTCATAAAAATTACCGGGACAAACGCTGTTTACCTTTATGCGATCGGCTGCCAATTCCAATGCAAATGATTGGGTTAAACCTATTCCGCCAAACTTACCTCCGGCATAAGCAAAATTCTTTTTACTGCCGCTTAAACCACTTTTGCTGTTAATTTGAATTATATCAGCATAATAATCAGACTTGTGGCTGGTTTGAAGTTTCATTACTTCTGAAACAACTTTTGTACAATAGAAATAGGCGTTATAATTGATTTTTGTAACCAAATCGAAGGATTCGGGTGTCATTTCATCCAACCCCCCGGCTCTTAATATACCGGCATTGCTTATAAATGCGTCTATTGCACCAAAACGGGAAACAGTGGCTTTCACCAACAATTTTATTTGATCGATGTCGGAGACATCGGTTTTTACAAAAATTGCTTTATTCCCTCCTTTTAGGGAATTAAACAGCTCTGCCGTTTCGTTTCCTTTCGTTTCGTTCAAATCGGCCACAACAATATTGGCTCCCTGCTCCTTAAGCTCACGCGCAATTCCTTCTCCAAATCCCTGTGCAGCACCTGTTACAATAATGGTGAGGTTTTCTACACGACCTTTTGAGTCCACGGCAGCAATGCTCCGTCGATAGTTTTCAACTTCCCAGTTGTCGATAAAACTGATTTGCGCATCGGTCATGAAATGCTGTCCTCCAAAGGATTCGGACAGCCATGAGATCTTCAACAGGTCTTCAAACACATCCAAAATAATATCTGTTTGTGCACTGGTATCTCCAATGGCCAACAAGCCAAGATTTCTTACCACAACCACTTTGGGTGGATAACCATTTTCTGAAACAAACTGGTTGAATTTTAGCTGAAATTCAGAAATGATGGTTTTGGCAGATTCAACCTCATCTATATATATGTATTTTGACTTGCAATAAACAATTATATCGGGGGTAAATGGTTTCTCAATTCTTGAGAAAGCATCTGCCGAACCGGAAAAATACCGAATCAGCCCATTGTTTCGCACCTGTACTGTTTTCAACTCCGATTCACTTGCAATCATCCTAATGGCAGGCACCACAGATGTAACTAAATCGGATATTTCAATATCCGATTCAGGAATATCCTTTTTAACATTGTTTTTTATTGACTCAATCACCTTGCTGTAAATCTCCTTTATTTCATCCACCTCATTGGCAGAAACAAAAATTCCGTGATTTTGCAACAAAATGACCTTTGGATCGAAACCGTTATCCTTTCTATATGCCAATATTCGTTTCTCAACTTCCTTAAAAAGAATATATCCAGGATCGATGTATGGAATATAAAGAGCTTCGGGACCAAAAACCGGCTCTAAATATTTTTCCACATCATTTGCACACATTACGCCATTCACCAAAGTCGGATGCAGATGCACCACGTAACTGTAATCAATGGCATCATGCATGGATGTTTCAACAGAAGGACGTTTTTCGGGTGTAAGATTGGCAGCAGCCAAATCATTTTTCACCTGATTCTCGCGTTCAGATGCATCGCTGCTATAGGTCTTAGAAGCAATTTCAGCAAGTTTTGCCCTGTCGAGCATGGCAAAACCCTCTTCAGTAATGGTTGAGAGTGCAAAACCACTCGCCTTAACCCACAAGCGATCATCCGTTTTATAAGAAGTGTTGCCTCCTCCGGCTATCACAAACTCCTTCTGACAGCCATAAAACCTGGATATTTCTGCTATTTTCTTTAAACCCTCGTTCATGTTTGTGTTTGGTTTTCGTTTTGAATTATAAGAACCTTAAGCAAGACTGATTATAGCTCTGCCAATTTTCTCAAACTCTTCGCGTTTTGAGACATCAGCCATACCATCTTTGTTTACATATCCCTGTTCGCCCTTTGAAACAAAAAACTGATGCGTAGCTATCAACGCTGCTCCTCGAAGATTTATCTCCTTTAACCGATCGGTTAAAGGAGTAATGTTCCTTGCAAACAGTTCAATGGGTTCCATGGCAGGAGAGTTATGTTCAGACCCGAAGGTTACTGCAAATCCGTTATCATATAAATAGCCTGCATATTTTTCCAGCACATACACACTGTTGCGGGTTGTTATGAACTCAACAGAGGCAATCCCCCTTGATTTCAATATTTCGGCTACTTTTTCAAGGTCGTTCTCAAAATCGGTAAAATTGCCATTGGCATCGTCGGCAAGAAAAGGGTAGGTTGGAATACCGCCGGCTTGAAGAATGATTTGCCTAACCGTTTCCATTTCCAAAAAGGCTTTTGGATCTTCAGGAACAAATGCCCCTCCTCCTGCCTTTAGAAGGTTCCCACGAATTTCATTTTCAACTGCGGCAAAATCATCTAAAGATGATTTTAAATCCTTTCCGCCGAACAATTCATGATAAAAAGCGAGTTTTTCCTCTAACGAGGAAAAACGTTCCTCCACCTTTAACCTCAATGCCTTTGCTAAGTGTCTTTCTCTGACATTCCCGTTTGTCATCTCTTTTTCAATCTCTGAAAATGAGAGATTAAAAGGAGATTTTATGCTTTCTAATATCCCGTTCAACTTTTGACACATAGACTCAACATGCCTGTTCGACTCGTTACGCACATCCAATAGTTGCTGTAACCAGGGATTATCAAGTTTAAAGGGATAAGAAAGTCCTTTCCCACTCAAATATGTGCGTCCGGGATTATTTGGATCATTCACCCTGATACCATTTGCCTGGTCTTCTTTATTCAAACTGATGAACTCAATATTAAAAAGCGGGAATAACCCGCGCTTGTTGCATTCTGAAGCCCATTCAGGATAACCATTGGTGGTGTAAAAATCGTTAATTCCAACCACACGCACTCCTTGCTTTAGTGCCATATCGAGCGCTTGCGGCACAGAATCAAAAGCACTAAAGGAATATGGTGTGTGCAGGTGAGAATTTACCTTTACAGACTTCCAATCCTGAATATCTTCTGCCTTTTGCAAAAGAGTGGCTTTATCGGGAAATTTTAAATAATAATTCATACTTGAAAAATATTTACAAAAAAACTTATCAATTTTTAGAAAGCAGAATTACAGACAGAGAAAAATATTGAGATCACGGTATGGTTGTAACTCCATTTTCTAATCCATCTAAAGCATTTCAAACTACACCCCCAATCTGGATCTTCTGATCTGCTCTGAATCTGTGAAATTGCTTTTACACACATGTCCTTTCAACGGAACCATTTTTTCATGAATGGCATCTATGAACCAATCAGGCTGCGGGAAAAAACTGTCTTCCAACTCAAATGCAGGCGTAATCCAGTTTCGCGACCCAACCACAACCGGAGGTGCATCAAGGTAATCAAACGCCAATTCTGCAATGTTTCGTGCCAAATCATTCAGGAATGAACCACGTGCAGTGGCATCTCCGGAAATGATGATGCGTCCGGTTTTCTTAACCGATTCAATTACTTTTTCATAGTTAAAAGGCACCAAAGAACGCGCATCAATAATTTCTGCGGACATTCCATGTTTTTCCTCAAGTATTTTGGCGGCATCAAGAGCACGATACAGTGTTGCACCAATTGTTAAAATAGTAACATCCTTTCCTTCTCTTTTAACATCGGGTTCTCCAAACGGAATTTCATAATATCCGGCAGGAACCCCATCTTCGTGAAACTGCTCCCCGATGTCGTAAAGCCTCTGACTCTCGAAATAAATCACTGGATCAGTCCCTTGTAGTGCAGAATTCATTAACCCTTTTGCATCGTAAGGAGTTGCGGGAAAAACAACCTTCAATCCAGGTATGTGAGCCACCAGAGAAGTCCAGTCCTGACTGTGCTGTGCTCCATATTTTGACCCTACAGAAACACGCATGACCACAGGCATTTTCAACACATTACCACTCATTGCCTGCCATTTAGGCAGCTGATTAAAGACCTCATCGCCACTGCGTCCTAAAAAGTCACAGTACATGATTTCAGGAATCACCCGGCCTCCGCACATAGCATAGCCAATTGCAGTTCCTGCAATTGCAGCTTCGGCAATGGGTGAGTTAAAAAGCCGGTGATATGGCAATGCTTCTGTCAACCCACGGTATACGGCAAAGGCACCACCCCAGTCCCGGTTTTCTTCTCCATAAGCAACCAGCGAAGGATCTTTATAAAAACGGTCAATAATTGCCTCAAAAATCCCGTCGCGCAACTGGTATTGTTTCATTTTAGAGAATGGCTTTCCATCTTTATCGAAGGCAAAACGCTCTTTTTTCTCCAGCTGTTTAACACGTGCATTCTCGGACATTTTATGATTTACCTCTGCTTTACCTGGCAACATGGCATCCACTGATTCATTGGAAAACATCATGTCTCCAATCAACTCAGGATGCTTTTCCATATCCATGTATGGAGAAACCTCGGGATCAATGGATAACTTAAACATATCAAATATGATGCTTTTCACATCTTCAGAAACAGTATCCAAATCTTTTTCGGTGGCGACACCGGCTTCAACCAATTGTTTTCCATATCCGACAATGCTGTCGTGTGATTGCCAGGCTTCCACCTCCTCTTTGCTTCTATACGACGAAGCATCTGACGGAGAGTGTCCGGAATAACGGTAGGTAAGCACCTCGAGCAATACAGGACCACGTTTCTCTTCTATAACTTTTCGTTTACGCTTATAGGCATCAATAACCGCCAACGGATTATAACCATCCACTCGTTCGGCATGCATTTGATCTTCATTAACCCCGGCTCCAATACGAGCAGCCATTCCATATCCCATGGTTTCACCACAGGTTTGACCACCCATTCCGTATTGGTTGTTCATTACATTGAAAATAACCGGAAGTCCACCTTTCATGTCGCCTTCCCAAAGTTTGGTGAATTGATCCATAGCGGCAAAAGTGATTCCTTCCCAAACCGGACCGCAAGCCATAGATGCATCACCAATGTTTGCAACCACCATACCGGGTTTCCGGTTTACTTTTTTGAATAAGGCTGCTCCTACGGCAATGTCCCCACTCCCTCCAACAATGGCATTGTTGGGGTAAACTCCAAACGGTGTAAAAAAGGCATGCATACTACCTCCCAATCCCTTATTGAATCCTGTTTCCCGCGCAAAAACCTCCGCAAGTGTGCCATAAATCAAAAATCTACGCCCCAATTCCTTTATCGAACCATTAAATCCATTCTTCACGACACTAAGCGTTGATCCATCAAAAAACTTCTCCATGATTTCCAATAACTCATCATCGCTCAATTTGGCAATGGCGCTTAATCCTTTAGCCAAAATTTCTCCGTGGCTCCGGTGAGATCCAAAAATAAAATCTTCTACCGTTAAGGTAAATGCCATTCCCACAGCAGCAGCCTCCTGTCCAATAGACAAGTGGGCTGGTCCGGGATGATTATAAGACACCCCATTATATTCTCCTGTTGTTTTAATTAAGTTCAGCATGGTTTCAAATTCACGAATTACCACCATGTCATGATAAATGCGAATCAGTTCATCTTTGGAAAAATTCTTTAATTCATCCTTAACCGTTTTGTTGTACTGATTAACCGGAATCGGTTTAAACTCAATACTTCCACCCTTTCGGGATTCGTTGGGATCAAGAAACTGTACTTTAGGCATAGTCTGTTTTATTTATTATATTTTTTTTGCTATTTGATGTGGAAGATTTTTTATCTCCCATTCATGTAAGATGGATGTTTTTGCCTTTTAAAAGGCAAAAACGTTTTCCTTAAATATTTCAGAAACGGTGGGATGAGGAAAAACAACCTCTTCCATCTCTTTTAAAGTCATTTCATTTTCTATGGCCATTACAGCACCATAAATCATTTCGCTGGAGGGATTTCCAAGCATGTGAACACCCAATATTTCACCATATTTTTCTCCTACCAAAACTTTACATAACCCTTCTCCCCCTTCATTTTCAGCTACAAACCGTCCGGCATACGCCATTGGTAAAGTAGCTACTTTATATGGAATCTTTTTCGCCTTTGCAACGTCTTCTGTAATTCCTACTCCGGAAAATTCAGGATTGGTATATACAACACCGGGAATGGCATTGTAACGCATCACATCTTTTCGCCCGGTAAGATTATTAACCACAACTTCACCCTCGCGGCTTGCTGTATGTGCCAATAAGGAGAATCCGGTAACATCGCCTGCAGCATAAACATTTGGAATATTTGTGCGCATGTGTTGATCTACCTTAATTCCTCCTCGGAATAATTCGACCCCAATATTTTCAAGCCCAACGCCTTCTATATTAGGTCGGCGACCAACACTTAGCAATATTTTTTCACCCTGTGCTGAATCAGATTTTCCATCCTTTTCAAATACCACAACATTTCCTTTAACCTCAGTGACCTTAGAAGAAAGATGAAACTCAACCCCTTTTTTCTCAAGCATTTTCCGAAGCATGGCACTCATTTGACGATCCATGCCGGTTAAAATTTCGTCCAACATCTCAATGACCGTTACTTTGGTTCCAAGGCTACTGAAAAAACTGGCAAACTCAGTACCGATTACACCTCCACCAATTACCACTAATGATTTAGGCAACTCGCTTAATTGCAGAATCTCGCGATTGGTTACAATCACGTCACCTGCCTCTTTAAGTCCTGGTATTGGAGGAACTGAAGCTTCAGAACCGGTGGAGATGAGCACATTTTCAGCCAAAAATAACTGACCTTCTGCTTCTATTTCTATGCCTGAAGCCGTCCTGCTCTTAATAATTGCTTTTGACTTTACTGTTTCAACTTTGTGGTGTTTCATTTTCATCCCTACGCCGCCTACCAACTTCTTTACCACTTTGTTCTTACGAGCCATCATTTTTGAAAAATCGAAAGAAACATTTTCAGCCGTAATACCATATTTCTCACCGGCTTTGGCATTATCTAAAAGTTTGGCGCTATAAAGCAGAGTTTTGGTAGGAATGCAACCTTCATTGAGGCATACACCACCCAGATCTTTTTTCTCAAAAAGAATCACCTTTAACCCTTTTGCACCTGCTCTTTCTGCAGCTACATAACCGGCAGGACCGCCACCTATAATTGCTAAATTGTACATGCTTTGTATAGATTATTAGACCGTTAGATACTAGACTCTTAGATGTTAGATTGTTAGATAATAGAATTTTAGAAAGATTGATACACTAAAAAGAAATGTTATGATTTATCTTTTCTATCTATTCGCATATCATCTATACATCTCTTTTAAATAAAGTCAATTTCCAGGTTCTCAATTTCAATGGCCACCTGCTTTACGAAGCGCGTTGCTTCTCCTCCATCCAGAGCCCGGTGATCGTAAGTAAGACTCAGCCCAAGATATGGCACAAAGCCATAAACGCCATCACCTAAATCTTTTGGCCGTGGAACTATGGTGTTAACTCCCAAAATAGCTACCTGGGGTAAATTTATGACTGGTGTAAACATTTCAACTCCATAATTCCCGAGATTGGAAACTGTAAAAGATGCTGCATCTGAAGCCAGCAACTCAGGTGAAATACCTCCCTTGCGGCAAGCATTGGCAATCTCTTTAAATTGGCTCGCCAAACCTTTTATGGATAAATCATCGGCATTTTTAACCACAGGAACCATTAGTCCTCGATCGGTATCAACCGCCAAACCAAAATGCACCTTCTTAAACAACTTCATTCCATCGCCCATAAAATGAGCATTTACTTGTGGGAATTGCTTTAATGCCTTAATTACGGCAAAGCAGATCATGTCGTTCAGCGTAATGTTAATCGGATACCCATTATCCAATGCGGCTTTCGCTTTTTTACGCAGTTCAAGAATTCTTCGGGCATCGGCACCCAGATGATGTGTTAATTGTGCAGAATTTTGAAGTGATGCGTGCATTGCTTTTGCAATGAGCTTACGCATATTGGTAAGTGGTTTTATTTCAAAACCTTCACCATAAACCGGATTTCCAGATTGCAGATCGTTGGAAGTTATCATTCCTCCCAATCCCGAACCTACCCCTGCTTGAAGATTTTCCTCAGCAATTAATTGCTTTGCAAGTGGTGTAACTTTTCCCTGCTTTTGTGATGCAGAAGAAACATCACGCTCTATAACCCGTCCTCCAGGACCAGTCCCAGCAATGCTCTGCAGATCTATACCATTCTTTTCAGCCAGATTGCGAGCCCTCGGTGAAACTCCGAAACTTTGATTTGCTGAAGCAGGTGGTTCGGGAGTTTGAGCAGGTGCTGCATCTTCCGTTATCGATGTTGATTCGACTATTTCTTTTTCAGGTGTTTCTATTGTTTTTGACGCACCTTCATCACCTCCAGGACGAAAATCCTCAACAGACTCGCCTTCCTCACCAACCACACAAACATTTGTGAGAACCGGAACTTCGTCACCTTCATCAAAGAACAGTTCTAATAAAACACCATCAATCGGTGATTCTTCTTCAAATGAAGCTTTATCAGTTTCGTAAGCAAATAAAACATCTCCTTTGTTTACTTTGTCTCCCTTCTTCTTGTTAAACTCAGTTATGATGCAACTTTCGACGGACTGCCCCTGTTTGGGCATAATAATTACTGTAGCCATTTGCAATATTTTTTTCTGCAAATGTAAACAACTCAACTTGTAAATACAAGTTAAGTTGTTTTATTTTTTGATCAAAATTAAAAATCAACTTCCGGCCAACCATCTTCCCATCTAATAGGGAGTATTCTCAAATAGCTTCCTCCTCCCCGGCTCATATCATACGCATGAAATACCAAATAATCAACTCCATCAAACGAAACCACCGCATTGTGCCCAACTCCAGCGTATCCACTTCCACCTTCAACCACGGTAGTACCTCCTCCCTTTAACATGGAAAGACCATCCATATCAAAATACTCACCCTCGATTATATTTGAGCGACCCACGACCACCTTATATGTGCTATCCTCTCCACGGCAACAAAAATCAAACGAAACAAAAAGATAATAATAATCATCCTTTTTAAAGATAAATGGCGCTTCAATGGGATTCTCCCCGGTAGTACGAGTTGCTAAAAGAGTCAGATCCTCAATAGGATGTGCAAGTGACAATCCATCAGGATTCAATTCGGCTAACATTAAACCACCCCAAAATGATCCGAACGACATATATGGAGTTCCATCTTCACTCAGAATAATATTGGCATCAATGGCATTCCAGTTAGTTTCACCAGGAATAGAGCGAATCACTTCTCCATGATCAATCCATTCATAATCCGGGCTGTCTGGATTCAACGTTTTGTTGGTAACAACTCCAATGGCTGATGTGTTTCGCCCAAAGGATGATACGGAATAGTAGACATAATACTGATTATTAAAGAAGGCAACATCCGGAGCCCAAAAATGACCTCTGAAATCTGGAACAATTTCCAAAGTCCATTCTGGCACTTCGGTGAAAATAGGATATTCGTGTTTCCAATTAATCATGTCGGGTGAACTAAATATTGTTATTCCCCATCCGGTAGAAAACATGTAGTAAACACCATCTTCTCTAATCATCACCGGATCGTGAATTCTGGTCGTATCTTTATGGGTTTCTACGCCGACGTACCTCGAAATACGATTTATAATTTCATTTTCTGCACCCTGAGACTCAACAGTCAAATTTACAATTAATAAAATGACCGAAAAAAAAACGATTCTATTCATAATTAAAAAATTAATTTCCAACGCAGTTTTACGGTATTAAATTTGTATTACCAATTGGAATGAATTAAAAATAAAGCATAAGTTTTATATTGGTACTAAGTAGCTGTTTTAAAATTATTACAAACAATTACTTCAAAGTCAGCCCGACTTGTAATTACAAATATCGATCAAAGATTTCCAAAATAAAAGAGAAAAATACTATTTTTGAATCCAGGTACTAAACGTTGAAGATATGAATAAACTTAAAAACATTACTGCTTTACTATTCACAGCCGCTCTTTTTCATGGTTTTATGCATCATTCTTTTGCAACATCTCCTCCACAGGAACCGGCAAATGATACAACGGCTGTTGAACTTAGTTTTGCCGACGAAAGACTCATAGAGCTTTTTGTCAGCAATGTTCGACAAGGAAATTTCGAATGGGCTCTAAGCATCTATGATGAAATTGAATATAAAGATGTTTTAGATCTTCAGAGTGCATACATGCGAGCTCTGGAAAGAACCGGGCAACACGAAGGAATTCTGGAAAAATACGAAGAGAGATTGAAAAAATGGCCCGACCATAAACCATTCTATGAAGGTGCACTGTTTCACCGTGCACGCCATAAATACACCCGTGCTGAAAACAGATATCAAGCAGAAATGAGAAAATATCACCAAAATGAAAACGCAACAACATATGCCTTATTAAGACGTGAGTTGAGAAATCTTTCCGAAGACTTCAGACAAGTAAGAGACATGGCTCTTGAATTACGCGAAATGAATCCAAGGGACCGCAGGTATTTGCTGCTTCTTAGAAATTCCTATCAACGATTAAATGAACCTGAGAAAGCTGAAGAAATCAACCGCATGCTCGAACAAAACTAAGAAATTTCCCAACTGGCAGTTACCTGACTGCCGGTTTTCTCTTCATTCACCACTTTTAAAAAAGTGGTGATTTCCTGCTGCATCTCCTCCACATGTGAGATGACTCCAACTATGCGGTTTTCGTGTCGCAATGATTTCAGCGTATCAAACACAACCCGGAGTGAATCCTTATCCAGTGTTCCGAACCCTTCATCCAAAAAGAAAAAATTGCCGTGCTCACTGGTGTGCTTCTGAATGCTGTCTGCCAAAGCCAAGGCGAGAGAGAGAGCCGCCTGAAAAGTCTGTCCTCCCGACAGGGTTTTAACACTCCTGACCCGCCCCTCGTTGAGAAAATCCCTGATGTAAAACATATTGTCGTCGCCCAATTCAAGCGACAACTGCTGCCGTGTGAGTTTATAAAATCGGTCGTTGGCCGCTTTACACAACTCCTGCAAATAAACGGTGGATATATAGTTAACAAACCCACTGCCTTTAAATAAGTTACGCAGGTCGGACAAATCGGCAGCACGCAGTTCTGCTTCCTCACGTGTTTTAGTCAGCTCCTTATACTTGAGATAATCTGTTTCGAGCCGCTTCTTTTTTTCCGCCAGCTGACCGGATTCAATATTGAGTTTCTTGAAATTATCGGAAAGAGTTTCGTTTCTCTTATTCAACGCTTCCCACTCAACGGGATCGAACTTCTGACCTTGCAAATCAGCTTCGAGTTGTTTCACTTCCGAACGCTTTGCTGCCAAAAGATTCCGGTATTCTTCAATCTCCTTTCTGATTTTATCCACATCAGGTTCGGACGCCAGGATTGCCAATAACTTTTCACGATTTAATTCATCGTTCTCCCTGAGCAAATCATCAATTTTAAGTTCGTTTTTGGTGAGAGAATCCCGCAATTGCAACCCCGCTTTCTGAAGTTCTGAAACTTTCCCGGTAAGTTCGCTCTGTTTTCGGGTTAACCCGTTGACATGCTCCTCCTCCTTTTGGTAGCGGATTTCAATAGCATCTGCCATCTTTACCAACTCGGAGGATTTATCAATCAGCTCCTGCGCACCTGCTTCCCTGAAATCTTCCATATTTAGATGGCGGATGTCGGCAAGGAGCGTTTCCACACGGCTCTCTTTCGCGGTCAGTTCATTTCCTAAAGTGGTTAAAAGCTCTTCGTATTTTTTCAAGTCCTTTTCTGCATCTTCAAGGTTTCTCCGCAATTGGTCAAGCATTTTTTCACCGGCATTAATCGCCACTGTCAGTGTTTTATGTTTTTCAAGTTCCCGGGTTAACTTTTCCGACGAATCCGGACGGTGTCCTTCCCAGCGGAAGGTTTTCAAATGTGCCTCAGTCTCCTGCTTGTTTGCCGAAATTTCCTTCTCGTTTCTTGTTTTCTCGTTCCAATAAGAGGATAACTCGGCCTGAATTTTTAGAATATGTTTCTCAAGCATTGCGATGTTTTGCCTCCCCTTCTGAATGACGTCAGTATGTTGACTTAGCGCAGTTAGTTCTTCATGCACATTTTCGGGTTTTAATAAATCCGGATGATGTTCCGAACCACACAAAGGGCAAGGCTTCCCATCTTTCAATTCAACGGCAAATCCCTGTAACTCATTTTGCACTTTCAGGCGGACACGGTTCTGTTCAATCTCCTTTAACTGTTCCTCAAATTTTGCTGTTTGCAACTCCGCCTGTTTCAATAATTCCTTGCAAAAAGAGAGAGTTTCCATGCCATCAGGCATGGAAAGACCCAATTCCCTAACATGCTTTTGCAGCTTACTTTCAAAATCTTCACTCTGCTGATTATGTTCTTGCTGCTGTTTCAAAAGGCTTGCAGCGTCTTTATTCAGCTGCTCCCGATGCCTGTACCACTCCTTAATTTCCATCAAAACGGCAAAATCCGGTAACTGCGCCTTTTCAATGGTTAATTTTACCGATGCGCCTTGAATCATTTCCCGTATATCAGTTTGCACAGCTCTTTTCTCTTTCAGCATCTGCTCACCTTTTTGCCGCCGCTTTATCAACTCTCCAATAGTCTGCCTAAAGGTCAAAACCTCCGATAACTTCTTTATCTCGTCAGCTTCGCGTTTCATTAAATCACGCTTCTCGTATTCTATTTTAGTTTTTTGAAATTGAACAGACGCCTCTTCAAGTTGCTTTTTCAGTTTTTCATGTTCGAGAAGTGCATCTTTAAGATATTTTTCATTACCCAATACATCGTTTTTTAAACGATGTGATGCATCCAAGAGTGATTTAAAAAGCCGCACGCTTTTTTCGTATAAATTCAACTCCTTTTCCTGATTATCAACATCCTTTTCTTTCTCAACCAATTGAGAAAGAAATTTCTGCGCATTTTCCTGTTTTACTTTTAACTCCTGAAGTCGTTTTAAAGCGGTCAGTTTATCCTGAACATCCTTTAGCTCCTTTTCCAGCGTGACTGATTCACCCTTCAATTTTTCCAGTTGAACGGTGAGCTCCTCAATCTGTTCAGGTTTTATCTCTCCTAGCGTTTTTAATTGCCCGTCAAGGCCATCCAAAACCTTCACCGACTTGTTGTGCAGCTCAGCCACTCCGGCGTATAGGTCGTACCTGTGGAGGTGAAACAACTCCTGCATCATGGCAGTGCGCTCCTTTGGGCCTAATTGCAGGAACTCTTGAAACTTCCCTTGCGGAATGATGACAGTGCGGCGAAAATTATCGTAACTCAACCCTGTTATTTCCTCAACAGGCGTATCAATGGGAATCCACTCTCCGTTTTCTGCCATTTCGTAGCAAGTTCGATTGAGTTTTCCGACATCTTCAAACTTTTTGGAATTTCTTTTTCCCTCCACCCGACAAAGGAAACGGCGGTTTTCGCCGTTGCTGAACTCAAACTCCAAAAACATCTTATCCGAACGCAAGTTCATCATATTATAAGCACGATTATCCCTGCTGTTTAACCGTTCGGTGTTTCCATACAACGCAAACGAAATGGCTTCGAGCACCGAAGATTTTCCACTGCCGACACTTCCGAAAATCCCGAAAAGTCCATCACGGGTTAAATTATCAAAATCAATGCTCTGCTTGTTAATGTAGCTGTATAAACCCTGCAAGTTTAATTTATGTGGTATCATTTGGTCGGTATCTTTGCGTAACTGGTAAATTAATTCAACCTTTTCTCACTTCCCATCAACTCCCTGAACAAATCCAAAACCCGGCCATTGGGCGCCTGTCCCTTTTTCTCTTTAAAAAAATCAACAAAAAGTTCTTCGGTGCTTTTTGTTAAATCAATGCTTATGGCATTGTTGCCTGAGTCGGATTCTCTTCCCGACTCAACTTCGGGAATAAGGGTGACAATACGTGGATGTGCCGCAAATAATTTGCGGCGCGTATCGGCTGTAATATAAGTGTTAGAAACCAAGGTAAGTTCAACGTATAACTCCTGGTTATCCCGAAGCCACTCCAATGCAGCATCTTCATTATCAAACTTTACTGAAATCAGCTTGTAGCCTGATTTCAGATCTACAGTTTTGACTTCCGCGGCCTTCCCAGGTTCAGCGTCAATGATATAAACCTTTTTTTGCTGATTGGTCTCAGCAAAACTATAAGCCAACGGACTTCCGGAATAAACCACCGGACATTTCCCACCTCCCGTTTGATGTGGACGATGCAAATGTCCCAAAGCGACGTAATGCAAACCTTCGGGAAAGTCGCTGCTGAACACAGGCTGTGCTCCACCAACATATAGAATTGGTTTTTCATCATCGGGCTCTTGCGGCTTTTCCTCCCCTTTATTCATCACAAAAAGGTGAGTCATCAAAACATTTACTCCGGTTTGATGCGGGTGCCCTTGAATGATACTCTCCCACCTGCTTTTTAGAATTTCCCGCAAATCCGACTCTTTATTGTCAACGGCTAACATTGTCTTTAACCGAAGTTCGTTGGCATAAGGTGTCAACAGCAATCGCAAAGGATAATCATAACCGGGAAGTTCCATTTCCAGAAACCCCGGATCACTGCTCAATACTCTCAAGCCGGATTCCAAAGAAAAAGGAGTTACCTGCGAATCGGGCATTCCGGCAAAAATAATCCCACACTCCCGGGCCAACGGATCAGGAGCTTCAATTCTCTCGGGCGAATCGTGATTGCCGGCAATGGCAATCACGGCTCTTTTACCGTTTTCAGCCATTATTTTTAGCATCCGGTAAAACAACTCAACCGCTTCCGACGAAGGGTTAAAAGCATCGAACAAATCGCCTGCAATCAACACTGCATCAACTTTCTCCTTTTCGGCAATCTCACAAATCTCCTCCAAAACTTCACGCTGCTCTTCAATTCTGCTGAATCGTTCCAGACGTTTTCCCAAATGCCAGTCTGATGTATGTAGAAATCTCATTTATTTATTAATGTTTTATCTTTATCTTTACAAGTCGTCAAAGGACAGATGCTTAGATTTTAGAAAAAATTAGATTTAAGATATTTAAGAATATTAAGAAATAAGGCTGTTTCAGCCAATCATGACAAATAAAAAATGACTATCGACCAATAAAAATAAACAATAAAAGAAGATTCCATGCAACGAAAAAACAAATTTCAATTCATCAAGTATTTACCCGGAGCCATTTTAATGACTCTCATGGCCTGTGCCACACCCGAATATACCATTGAACCTTTTGGGGAGAATATTGAGACTGATATTAACATACTGGCCTCTGACGAATTTGAGGGACGTGCACCGGCATCACCGGGTGGAATTAAAGCACGCGACTTTATCAAGTCGCGTTTTCAGGAAATTGGACTTAAGCCAGCCAACGGAGACTCTTACCTTCAGGCAGTTCCTTTGGTAGAAGTCACCGGTTCCGATTTCACCACCCTAAACATTGCCGGAAACGGAACTCAGCTTTCATTCAACTACCTTGACGACATGGTGGTTGGCAGTTATCGCCTTGAAGAATCGCTCAAACTCGACAAAAGTGAGTTGGTGTTTGTCGGCTATGGAGTGGTTGCTCCCGAGTATGGCTGGAACGACTACGAAGGCCTTGATGTAGAAGGAAAAACAGTGGTAATTTTAGTGAACGACCCTGGATTTGCCACAGGTGACGAAACCATGTTTACCGGAAATGCCATGACATACTATGGTCGCTGGACTTACAAATTTGAAGAAGCTGCTCGTCAGGGAGCTGCCGGCGCATTAATCATTCACCAAACAGAACCGGCCAGTTATGGATGGGAGGTGGTAAGAAATTCCTGGTCGGGCACGCAATATGGCGTTATTACCAACGGAAACCGTGACAGGCTTCCGGTTGAAGGCTGGATACATCTGGATGCAGCCACTAAAATATTTGATGCAGCTGGTATCGATATTCAGGAGACCATCGCAGCGGCGGCGCATCGTGATTTTGTGGCACAACCACTAGGTTTAACAGCTTCGGTATCATTCAACAATACCTTTAACCACTCTGAATGCCACAATGTAATTGGCTACATTGAGGGAACCAAATACCCGGAAGAAACTGTTATTTACATGGCTCACTGGGATCATCTTGGCATGGTTGTGACCGAGCAGGGTGTGGACATTTACAATGGCGCCATTGATAATGCCACCGGTGTTGCAGGCATCATGGCCATTGCCGAAAGATTTATGAAAGAGGGCGCACCGGAACGCTCTGTGACATTCCTGGCTGTTACTGCCGAGGAGTCGGGATTACTTGGCTCCAGATTTTATGCAGAAAATCCGCTTTTCCCCATTGCCACCACTGTTGCCGGAATTAACATCGATGCATTGAATGTTTATGGGCCAACAAACGATGTCGTTTCCATTGGGTTCGGTTTATCTGAACTGGATGATTACCTTGACAAGCATGCCTCAGTTCAAAATCGCATGGTTAAACCAAATCCATTTCCTGAAAGGGGCTATTACTATCGCAGCGACCATTTTAATATGGCACGGCAGGGAGTTCCTATGATTTATGCCAATGGCGGAAGCGATTTTATTGGGCGTGACGAAGAGTACACGCGCATGGTTCAGCAAGATGCTGCATCACGTTACCACGCTCCCACTGATGTGGTTCACGATTTGTGGAATTATGATGGTATTCATCAGGATTTATGGCTGTTCTATAATGTTGGAAAAGACTTGGCCAATACCGACCACTTTCCAAACTGGGCTCCGGAAAATGAGTTCAGAGCCGCGAGAGATGCAAAAGCACATTTAAGAAGGAACTAACAAATTCATTAATTACAAAGCCGTTATGTTTTAAACATAACGGCTTTGTAATGATTAATCACCTTATATTACCAAATGGCACAACTCATTATTACCCGCTCAAACGAAATCACCAATTCAACGGTGGATTATTCAATCTGGATTGATGGAAGAGAGGAAGGTAATATTTCCAATTCCGGAAAAACTGAAATTCAATTAAAGGAAGGAAGCCATTCTCTGCAAATTAAATCAAGAATTGCATCCAGTTATATCTTTCCCATTTCAGTAAAGAAAGATGAAACCCTCTCTCTTCATTTAAGCATGAACCGAACCGGAAGATGGATATTACCTATTGGTCTGGTCATTATTGGAATTAATTTCCTCATCAAACATTTCACCGAAAATGAACTGCCCGCATACATCATGGTTCCTTCATTATTTGCAGTACTTCTTCTCTATGTTTATTACAGAACCATTGGCAGAAGAAAATCCATCAGAATTGAAAAACGCAACAACAATTAAATTCAAAACAGTATGGAAACCAACTCAGAATGCACCCAAAGCAAAGCCAAAAGAATTGATAAAGAAGCGCCAACAGGCCTCATCTATATTTTTGGATGGATAGGTGCAGTTATCTACTACATTTCTGTTGCCACAACTTTTTGGGGTGGTGTGTTGGGAGTATTAAAGTCATTTGTGTGGCCTGCGTTTTTGGTTTACCATGCGCTGAAAGCACTTGGCGCATAACAAGTATAATCTGCTGAGAGCATTATTATTCCACACAGTTCTTTTACATTATTTTTTTACATCTCACTTACCAGTACGTAAAAAAGCCCATACTAAAAGCATGGGCTTCTTAAAATAAGTGGATTAATTGAGTTCATTATAATCAGCTACAATATTTAAAAGTATTCTGGGACAAATATCATTAACAACACCCTGTTGCATCATATTTCCAAGTCGAGACGAACGCTCTCTAATTTCAGGATTTCCGTAATGTCCATTTCGAATCTTTTCCGCTATAGCAGGCTTGTCATCAAGCATCTCCGCCAATCGGGCATAATTAAATACCAATTGTCCTCTATTCCCTTTCCTTATGACTGCACCTGATCTCCCTGAATCAGTAAGCCAATAAATTGAGACATCTCCATCCATAAGTTCCCACATAAAACTCTCCTCGCCTCTTAAAGAGACTACAGTAGGATCACTAAACCTTACTTTTACATACTTATCTCCAAAAATTTCATATGAATCAATATCTCGAACATCTAAGGCTTGACGAGAGGAAACTTTTCCGTCTGAACTATTAAAAACATCTATATCATACAAAGAAAAACCCACACATGCATCAGAAGGTCGCAGCCCATAGAATGTTGAATATGTAACAACACCTTGTTTAGTTTCACCTGATGACATTGTATAAGTTACCGCATATTCATTATTTGATAAAGGTGGCATATTAAACAAATCAGCATAATCGCGTTCACATGCATTTCTTGACTCGTAAACGGCTAAGGCGTGTGAAATTCGAGACATCAATTTATTCCGTTTTTCTTCTCTTGATCCGGATTCGTTATTGGTCTCAACAAACACATCTATATGATCAACAGTTATTGCATCCGGCTTTACTATCATCAGCATATTTATAAGATTTGTTGAAGCTGCTTCCAATAAATTGCGATTCTTTCGAACATCTCCCCTAAATTCCTCTATCTTGAGTGCATAAAAATCAAACACATCAGTGTATTTATTGTACAATTCGTTTGGTGATACGCCATTCCTTAATTCTTCAAATAACTTTTCTGCATTTTTGTGAGGATCCTCCCAATCGGTAACATCAACTTGTCTGTTCGATCTTAAAGAAAAGAGCGGGACTTCTAATACCTCAACATCATAACTTAGTGACCTGTTTACAACCTCACTGGTAAACAACATAATTTCAGAGAGAAACTGCCTTTCCGCAGATTTTAAAATTTGTTCACTTTCACCCTCCATTATCTCCTTAACCTTCTCAGCATCTGATATCTTATGCAATCTCCCACCAACATCTCTTAGAGGAACCACTATCTGGAGGCTATCTTTATATTCCGATAATAGAATTCTTTGAGAAACTGCTCCTTCAATTACTATCTCCCAGTCCAAAGGTATTGTATATGTTGGAAGATAATAGGCAGATTCATAATCAGGTGAGGCATCTGTTACGCTGGGGAAAACCAGATAATTCTTTGCTACAAGTGTAATTTCAATATCACTCTCATTCTCTTTATGGGTGTATCCTTGAGGCCCGAGTATGGAATTTAAAGTTTTGTATGTCCACACATACATACTCCCTTCCTCCAATAAACCTTCAATTGCGCTGAGATCAATACTTGTTGAATAGGTCTCAACTCCAGGCATTAACAAAGATGGATAATTAACAAATTGAATACTCTTGGAGTCCCTCGATATCCGCTGAGATACCATACTTATAGATAAACTAATGAAAACAATAAATAAAAAAAACTTCTTCATAATTTCAATAATTTAGGATTATTATTCGGAGATAAATATAGGTGTTTTTTGTTTATAAAAATCAATTTATGTTAAAATCAACATCCTACAAGAACACCTATTTTCATATTTATATATCTACTTTTTTATATTATTACATTTTTATTATATTTGCAACTTTAAATCAGCAAACAAAAAATCATCATGGCAAATAAAAAAATAATTGTAATAGGTGGGTCATCAGCAGGCCCAAAAGCCGCAGCGAGAGCAAGGCGACTTGATCAGAATGCAGAAATCACCATGTTTCAAAAAGGACCCGACCTTTCCATGGCATCATGCGGATTTCCGTATTACGTAGGAGGGGTTTTTGATGAGAGAAACAAACTCCTGAACACCCCGACAGGCGTAGTACGTGATCCGAAATTCTACTGGAACGCAAAAGGCATAAAGGCTGTTATCAATACAGAAATAACCCGCATCGACAGAGTAAACAAAAAAGTAGAGTACATCAATCACCAAACCGGAGAATCCGGCGACCAAGAATATGACAAATTAATCATAGCCACTGGAGCCACGCCCAATATGCCTCCGGTTCCTGGGATTAATCTGGAAGGAATCACCACACTTCAATCCATGCAGGATGCCGACTATTTACGTAAAATCAGAGACGAAGGAAAAATTAAAAAAGCTGTTGTTATTGGTGGTGGGCTTATTGGCATTGAAACTCTTGAAGCTCTCCATCTGGCAGGAATAGAGTTAACGCTGGTGGAACTTTTCCCTCAACTGCTCTCATTTTTGGATTGGGACATGGCCAAATTGATAGAAAACTACCTAAAAACCAAAGCCAATGTCATTACTCAAAACGGAGTTGCGGAGTTTATAGGGTCAAACGGGAAACTAGAAGCTGTAAAACTTCAAAACGGGACACAAATACCTTGCGAATTGGCAGTTGTTGCCATTGGAGTAAAACCCAATATCAAATTAGCAAGGGAAGCCGGCATCGAAATTGGCCAATTGGGAGGAATTTTAGTGAACCAACACATGCAAACCAACGACCCGGATATATACGCAGCAGGCGATTGTTGTGAAATTCCCAATTTAATAACCGGAAAAAATGTTCTGGCTCCTTATGGAGACCTGGCCAACCTGGAAGGAAGAGTGGCCGGAGAAAACATGATATTGGGCAACACGGCCAAATTCCCGGGTACTATTCAAACCGGTATTTGCAAACTGTTTGATTTTGGCGCCGGCATAACCGGACTCTCTGAAATAAAAGCAAAAGAAGCCGGTTTTGATTACGAAGTGGCTGTGAATGCCAGCTTTGACAAACCAAAATTCATGGGCGGGCAGCTTCTTATAACAAAACTGATTGCAGAAAAAAACACAGGACGATTGTTGGGTGCACAATGTCTAGGACCCGGAGAGGTGAGCAAGCAACTTGCCATATGGGCAACAGCCATTAAAGCAAAACAAACCGTGGAAGACATCGTGAGTTCAGACCTTCCATATGCTCCTCCATTCTCGATGGCGGTGGATCATAGCATTGCGACCTCACATGTAATGGAAAACAAAATGCGCGGATTCTTTAAAGGCATAAACGGACCTCAACTGAAAAAGAAACTTGATAATGGTGATGCCATGTTTATACTTGACACCCGTGGGCCTGATGAATACGAAAACATGCGTTTGGGAATTGGCGAAACCCTTATACCGGTAGGAATGATTCGTAAAAGAATTGATGATTTACCTCAGGATAAAAACAAGGAAATAATCACCTATTGTCAGATTTCATTACGAGGTTATGAAGCGGCGATGTTTTTACAGGGTTTAGGATATACAAATGTTAAGGTGCTGGAAGGGGGCGTTGTTGCCTGGCCATATCCGAAGGAGAAGTAAACGAGTTATCCGTGCCTTCAAATTAATAAAAATCTTTAGGGGCTGCCAAAAATGGCAGCCCCTTTTATGTTTTATTTCTCCAAAATATAAAAATAAACAATTCATAATACAATTTAAGCTAATTGGTATCCCCTTTAAATCTTCAGATTTAAATAAATTGCAATTAAAATAAAACTTGAAGCATGAAAAAATCATTCCTTTTATTGGCTACTATGGTCTTATTGGTTAATTCCTGCACAAACTATAGCAATAAATATATTGAATGGGCTGAACGCATGGCAAAGTGTGACATGCAACGCAACCCGGAGGCTTGGATGATCGACTTCCGCAAAACGCCAAAATGGGAATACACCCATGGACTGATGATGACTGCTCTGATGGAGGTGTATAAGGAGACTGGAAACGAAGAATATCTTGACTACGTTCAGGGATTTGTTGATAAATTTATTTCTGAAGATGGTTCAATTCTAACTTATAAATTAACCGATTATAACATTGATCGAATTAATCCAGGTAAATTTATGATTGAACTCTATCAGATTACCGGAGAAGAAAAACTACTTAAAGCCATTGAGTTACTGAGAGAGCAAATGCGCCACCATCCAAGAACCTCTGAAGGCGGATTTTGGCATAAAAAAGTTTATCCCTGGCAAATGTGGTTGGATGGACTTTACATGGGAGCCCCATTTCTGGCTCAATATGGTGCCGTTTTTAGCGAACCGGATTTATTTGATGACATAGCACTTCAGTTTTATCTGGTAGATAAAAATATGTACAACCCATCAACAGGATTGTATCACCACGCATGGGATGAAAAACGGGAACAAAAATGGGCTGATCCGGAAACAGGTCTTTCGCCGGGTTTCTGGGGTCGCGCTTTAGGATGGTACGCCATGGGAATAGTTGACGCCACATCATGGTTTCCAGACGATCATCCAAAAAAACAGAACATGATTCAACTGATAAACCGCTTGGCTGAGGGAGTTGTTCGTTATCAAAATCCGCAAACCGGCTTGTGGTCACAAGTACCGGAACAACCCGACCGTGAAGGAAACTATGAAGAAGCAACTGCCTCAACCATGCTTACATACTTTCTTCTAAAAAGCACACGTTTAGGATATCTGGATGCTCAATATTTCGAATATGCAAAAAATGCATACAATGGCATCATTGAAAATCTTATCCGTGAAGATGAAGATGGAACCATCAGCCTAGAAATGTGCTGCGAAGTAGCCGGATTAGGTGGAAATCCCTTCCGGGACGGAACTTTTGAATATTATATCTCAGAACCAATACGCGACAACGACCCGAAAGGTGTGGGACCTTTCATTTTGTCATCCATCGAAATGTCATACCGTTAACATTTAATATATGATCAGCATCCTTCAAATATTTATGATGATCTGCCTGTTAGTGTCGCAAACGACACCAACTGAGAACCCACAATACCATTTTGTTGTGTCAACAGATGAATCAGGTGATTTCAAATCGGTGCAGGAAGCAATTATGGCTGTTCCAGATTTCAGGCGCAATGAAACCATCATATTTATAAAAGATGGGGAATACAAAGAAAAACTGGTGCTTCCGGCATCAAAAAACAATGTAACTTTCATTGGGGAATCATCTGAAAACACAATAATTACATTTGATGATTATGCGGCACGTCACAACCGTTTCGGTGAAGAGATGGGAACCACAGGATCTTCAGGATTCTTTATTTTTGGAAATGATTTTACAGCCCGAAACATCACTTTTAGCAACACAGCCGGGCCTGTAGGTCAGGCTGTGGCAGTAAGAATTTCCGGAGATAGAATTATTTTTGAAAACTGTCGTTTTTTGGGCTATCAGGATACACTTTATCCTCACAAGGCAGGGAGCAGGCAATTTTATAAAAACTGCTACATTGAAGGTACAGTTGATTTCATTTTCGGATGGTCAACCGCATGGTTTGAAAACTGTATTATATTCCCAAAAAATCGTGGATATATTACTGCTGCTTCAACCAATGAAGATACAAATCATGGATTTGTATTCAATAATTGCTCTATTACGGGCAACGCTCCTGAGCATTCGTTTTACTTGGGTAGACCATGGCGAGACCATGCACAAACGGTATTTCTGAACTGCTATATGAGCGAAGTTGTGCATCCGGCAGGATGGCACAACTGGAATAAACCGCTCGCAGAACAAACTGCTTTTTATGCTGAGTACAACTCATTTGGCCCGGGTGCTTCTCCCGAAACCAGAGTTTTCTGGTCGCACCAACTCACCAGTGAGCAAGCAGCCAAATATTCCATCGAAACTGTGCTTGGAGGAGACGACAACTGGAATCCGTTGGATAAAATCATACATACAAATCAATAATAATCATTTACATTATCAATAGATCGTTAGACTTCGAGATTATTAGACATAAGTAAGCTTCTTATTATCTGATAATTGCACAACATCAAGCAGAATCCGTAAACATTTGATAATTAATCAAATAAAAAGATTAACAAACTACTAATTATATAATTAACATATTAATCAGTTTAAAATGAGGAATATTTCACTTTTATCAGTTTTGCTGATATTAATTGCGACTGTTACCGCCCAAACCCCCTTCGTTTCTGATGTCTGGGTAGCAGACCAAGGCGACGGAACCTTTAAAAACCCCATACTTTACGCCGACTATTCAGATCCGGACGTAATACGGGTTGGCGATGATTTTTATATGACAGCTTCCAGTTTTAATGCCATTCCGGGGTTACCAATTCTTCATTCTAAAGATTTGGTTAACTGGGAATTGATCGGACATGCTCTGGATCGTCAAATGCCTTATGATCATTATTCAAAACCACAACATGGAAACGGAGTGTGGGCTCCAAGCATGCGTTATCACAACAATGAGTTTTACATTTATTATGGTGATCCCGATTTTGGAATCTACATGCTTAAAGCTGAGGACCCGGCAGGCCCCTGGAGTAAACCGCACCTGGTTCAGGGAGGTAAAGGTCTGATTGATCCTTCTCCTCTTTGGGACGATGACGGACGCGCCTATCTGGTTTACGCCTATGCAGGTAGTAGAGCAGGCATCAAGAGCATTTTGGTGGTGAGTGAAATGAGTCCTTGTGGAACTCATCTGTTGAACGAAGGCAAAATAGTGTTCGACGGACATGAAGCACATGAAACCATTGAAGGCCCCAAATTTTACAAATGGAACGGATACTACTACATTTTTGCCCCGGCAGGTGGTGTAACTCCGGGCTGGCAGGAAGTACTCCGCTCTAAAAATGTATATGGGCCTTACGAAAACAGAACTGTAATGCACCAAGGAAACACCAACATAAACGGCCCTCACCAGGGTGGTTGGGTTCAACTAGATTCAGGAGAACACTGGTTCATTCATTTTCAGTGTAAAGATGCTTACGGAAGAATCACTCATCTGAACCCCATGATATGGAATGACGGTTGGCCAATCATTGGCATCGACAACAATGGTGATGGCATTGGAGAACCAGTATCTCATCACCGCAAACCAAATGTTGGAGGCACTTTTCCTATTGTAACGCCTCCCGATTCTGATGAATTTGATAACGTAGAACTTGGTTTACAATGGCAGTGGCACGCCAATCCCAAAAATACTTGGGCATTTATTAACCCCGGAACTCAACAATTAAGACTCTTCTCTGATTTGATTCCTGAAGATGCTGTAAGTTATTACCAAGTACCAAACCTGTTGCTGCAAAAATTTCCCGGGGAAGCATTTACTGTGGAAACAAAAATGACATTCAACCCCAATGAAAACAAACTTGGCGAACGTGCAGGCGTAATTGTAATGGGTAGAAACTATGCATCATTTGCGCTTGAAGATCGTGAAGATGGCATCTATCTGGTTTACAACATCAACAACGGAGCTCAACACGGCGAGAAAGAAAAAGAAGTCTTTGCACAAAAAGTTGACACAAAAACCGTTTATCTGCGCATAAAAGTTGGTGCAGACTTTATGACAGAATTCAGCTACAGCACCAATGGTCGAAGATTCAGATCAATGGATACAAAATTTAGAGCGACTCGTGGTCACTGGATTGGAGCAAAAGTTGGTGTTTTCTGTACCCGTCAGCAAACCACCAATGATTCCGGTTTTGCAGATTTTGATTATTTCCGGTTTAGTAAATAAATAAAATCAGCAAAAAAAGAACATCTGTGTAATATTTGAAGAATTTTCAAGAATTATATGAGAGCCCGATTAAACCTTCTCTAATGAAACATTCGTTTAGAGTTGTTTAATAATTGGGTATCATAGCCAGCTCTGAAACTAGTAATAACATAATGGGCGAACGTTTCAAACAATACTGGAATAATGAGCACTTAAACTAAGTTGGCACGCGTATGCGTGCCAACTTAGTTAGCTAATCTCAATGCGCTCTGTGCGTCTCAATCAACACCACCCCATTCGCCCCTCTACTTCCGTAAATAGAGGCTGAAGAATCACGCAATACACTTATTTTGGAGATTTGGCATGGCGAAATGTGTCCAATTGAGTTTACAACCACTCCATCAATTACGTAAAGCGCACAGTTTGAAGTAACCACAGAACTCATCCCCCGAATAATAACTTCAGGTTCGCGCCCACCTGATAGTACCTGAACGCCCGGAAAACGCCCTTTAATCAATTCAAAAACATCACTATACATACAGAAATCTTCTCGTTTATGGTCTATCTGAGATGCTGCAAAAGTAACGTCCCGCTCGTTCATATAACCATATCCTACAGCCAACTGTCGGTTCTCCGGAGTATTCTTAAACTTAATATTTACCTCCAAAGTATCCGGAGTACGTCGATTAATTCGAACTCGTTCCCTATCAAAGACTTTTCCTGAAAAAGTTAGTACGTCGCGCTCTTCTGTGACTATTACAAAATGACCGGCTGAATCAGACTGAACAGCGGCTCCGGATTTTTTTGCACGTATCTCAATATTCGATACTGTGAAATCATCCAATGTTAGTACATAACCTTTTACAACCCGTTGTGCATGCATTCCACCTAATACAAGGAAGAAAAGCAATCCGATAATATAAAATCGTTTCATATCTATAGAATTTATTATTTCTAATTCATTGAACTAAACCGTATAAACTAATGGAAATTTTTTACGTAAAAATCTCACCTCTCAATTAAAAGACAGAAAAAACAAAAAAAACCCTTACTTCGAATAAAAAAATGATATAAAACAAAAAACCACTCTCGAATTCAATACAATTCATAAAAAAGAATTATATTTGCGGCTCAAAATAATTTTACAATCATATTGTTATGTATTTGAATCAAGAAGTAAAAAAGGAAATCTTCGCAAAGTACGGAAAGTCTAATACTGATACTGGTTCCCCAGAGAGCCAGATTGCATTATTTTCTCACCGTATTTCGCATTTGACTGAGCATCTCAAGTCAAACAAAAAAGATTATAGCACAGAACATGCGTTGGTAAAAATGGTAGGTAAGCGACGCAGATTGCTCGATTATCTAAAAGCCAAAGACATTAACCGCTACAGGGCTATTATTAAAGAACTGGGAATACGTAAGTAATCCGAAACTAACAAAAAGGCAACTCAAACTAAAAAGAGTTGCCTTTTTTAATTCACAGCCTATCCCTCCAACCAACGCTTCTTATCTTCAATTCTCTGTTTTGAACAAAAACTACAATAAACAGTTTCTCTATCTTAGTAAAAATCGTTCGTTTTTGCTTATCGTTTCCAGTAAAACATCGTTATTCAATAAAAATTCAATTTTGCATATCGTGCAGGATATCAATAAAATACAACTACAACATCACTGTATTATAACCCTCAATAACAACACATTACACAAAATAAACCTCTGCTAATCGAAAAGCATAATGATCTATTGCAGAAACTGTTTAACGAATATTTATCGATAAAAAGTTAATTGTCCATAGATATTATTCTATCTTTGGGACGAAAAATTTTAGAAAAGTTATGATTAAGTCAATTGAAAAAGTGATTGATCTTGGCGATGGAAGATCAATCGTGATAGAGACCGGAAAGTTAGCCAAACAGGCCGACGGCTCTGTCATTGTACGCATGGGTAACACATACCTACTTGCAACTGTGGTATCTGCACAGGAAGCAAAACCCGGCACAGATTTTATGCCGTTGTCTGTTGAATACAGAGAAAAATTTTCAGCCATTGGGCGTTTCCCCGGAGGTTTCCAAAAAAGAGAATCTCGTCCTTCAGACTATGAAATTCTGGTCTCCAGGCTTGTGGACAGAGCATTACGTCCTTTGTTCCCGGAAGATTATCATGCAGATACTTTCGTGAATGTCTCACTAATTTCGGCTGATAAAGAGAGTACTCCCGATGCTTTAGCAGGACTGGCAGCATCAGCTGCTTTAGCTGTTTCAGACATTCCTTTCAAGGGGCCAATTTCTGAAGTGCGTGTTGCGCGCATTGATGGACAGTTGGTAGTCAACCCCACTGTTTCACAAATGCAGAAAGCCGATTTGGACATCATCGTAGGTGCTTCCTACGACAACATAATGATGGTAGAAGGTGAAATGGACGAAGTTTCAGAAGCCGAACTGCTTGAAGCTATGAAAGTGGCTCACGACGCCATCAAAATTCAGTGTAAAGCTCAAATGGAACTGGTTGAAATGCTTGGCAAAAAGCCAGCCCGCGAATACAACCATGAGGAAAACGATGAAGAACTACGTGAGAAAGTTTGGAAAGAGACCTATGACAAAGCCTATGCTGTTGCAAAAAAGGCGAACCCAAACAAACTTGAAAGACTTAACGATTTCAGCCAGGTAGTGAAAGACTTCATTGAGGCCAACTATGTCGATGAGGAAGAGAGCGAAATCCCAATGGATTTGATAAAAAAGTACTACCACGATGTTGAAAAAGAGGCTGTACGCAGATTCATGCTGGATGAAAACGTCCGCATAGACGGACGAAAAATGGACGAAATTCGTCCCATTTGGTGTGAGGTTGATTGTTTGCCGGGTCCCCATGGAGCATCCATTTTCACAAGAGGTGAAACCCAGTCATTAACAACCGTTACGCTTGGAACCAAAATGGACGAAAAAATCGTGGACGATGTTCTTAACAGAAGCATCGACCGATTTTTGCTCCACTATAACTTCCCTCCTTTCTCAACCGGAGAAGCCAGACCATACCGCGGCGTTGGACGACGCGAAATTGGTCACGGAAACTTGGCCATGAGAGCTCTTAAAGGAATGATTCCTGCAGATAATCCTTATGTTATCAGGGTTATGTCTGACATACTTGAGTCAAACGGATCTTCATCCATGGCGACTGTTTGCGCAGGAACTCTGGCACTGATGGATGCAGGGATTAAAATTAAAGCACCCGTTTCCGGTATCGCCATGGGACTTATCACCGACACAAAATCAGAGAAATATGTAGTATTGTCTGATATTCTTGGTGACGAAGATCACCTGGGTGACATGGACTTTAAAGTTACCGGTACCACAAAAGGAATCACCGCCACACAAATGGATATAAAAGTGGCAGGACTTTCATATGAAATTCTTGAAAAAGCCCTTGAGCAGGCAAAAGCCGGTCGTTTGCACATCCTCGAAAAACTGGTTGAAACCATGCCAGAACCACGTGCCGACTACAAACCACACGCCCCAAGAATCGTTTCAATTAAAATTCCTAAGGAGATGATTGGTGCAGTAATTGGCCCCGGAGGTAAAATCATTCAGGAAATCCAAGCTTCTACCGGAACCATTTTGACCATTACCGAAGAAGGCATGTTTGGACAAGTGGACATTGCTGCCGATAACAAAGAAGCCATTGACAAAGCGCTTGACAGAATCAACGCCATTGTAGCCATACCTGAAATGGGCAAGGTTTACAAAGGAAAAGTTAAATCAATCGTACCTTTTGGTGCTTTTGTTGAGATTCTTCCTGGCAAAGACGGATTACTTCACATTTCAGAAATCGACTGGAAACGCATCGAAAAAACAGAAGATGTGTTAAAAGAAGGCGAAGAAATTGAAGTAAAACTAATCGAAATTGATTCCAGATCAGGAAAACTAAAACTTTCAAGAAAAGTTCTTCTTCCCAGAGACAATGACAAATCGAAATAGAGTAATTCTCTTATAAAGGTCAAACGCTGCCCCCATGGGCAGCGTTTTTTGTTTTCATCCTCCATTTTTTTTAATCAGAAATAAAAAACCTTAAAACTTTGGGTTGGATTTCTTAACTCAGCCACTTTTCATTAGAATTTCTAAAACAAATAGATTAAATTCGTGTTTTGGTATCATCTATCCATTTTTTCCATTTTAAATTCAACCTAGTGGAACACGAACCGCTAAAACTGCCTCAATGGTATGAAAACATAAGCGACATATTCCGTGACGTACCACGCGAATCGGTTCGCCATTACAACATAGAAACCATTCCAAGGCTAATGTGTACGCTCGATCATAAAAAAGATGAATGTGAAGAGTGCATGGAGAACTATCTGATTTTATACAAGATGCTGGAACATGCGGCAATTTGGGTAAAAGACGAAACACCAGAACTCAAACAATTTCAGAAACAGTTGCAAAACTCAGCAGTTCATCTAAAAAAGAAACACAACATGACGCCCAAAGGGCTTTTGCTATCAAGATACACCCTTTTTGGAATCGTTTCCGGAATAATCACAGCACTTCTCTTTAATCTTGGCGGCAGTCAGATTGAAATTCATGAACTCCTCATGCTTTTTATTGCAGGTGGAATGACATTGGGCTGGGTTTCTGGAAAAACTTTTGAAAGAATACTAAAGAAACAAGGAAAAATATTTTAATTAATTAAAACGATGAAACGAAAACTAGTCATTTGCGTTACCATACTGGCTCTAACAATTGCCGGCACTTCATGCCGACAAATGTCATCTCCCGATCTAACTTATCCTGAAACCAAAAAAGGGGATGTTGTGGACACATATTTTGGCCATGAAGTCCCCGATCCATTTCGTTGGCTCGAAGATGACCATGCACCAGAAACCAAAGAGTGGGTAAAAGCACAAAACAAAGTAACCAACGCATGGTTGCAACAGATACCATTCAGAGAAGATATAAAAAACAGACTGACCGAAATATGGTCATACACAAGGCAGTTTTCGCCCTGGAAACGTGGCGAAAATATCTTTTATTACCGTCATGATGGCATTAGAAACCACGCCGTTCTATATGTAAAAGAGAAAAACGGTGAAGAAAGAGTCCTGATTGATCCAAACCTATTTTCTGAAGACGGCACCACCAGTTTGGCTATGGCATCGGTCTCAAAAGACGGAAAATATGTTGCATATGGTATCAGTAAAGGAGGTTCAGACTGGAGAGACGTTTTCGTGAGAGAAGTTGCCACCGGCAAGGATCTGGACACACACCTAAAATGGATAAAGTTTTCTGGTCTATCGTGGGATGAAAACGGCTTTTACTACAGCAGATATGACGAGCCTGCTCCGGGAGATGAACTTTCGGCAAGCAATGAATTTCAAAAAGTGTTTTACCACAAACTAGGAACTTCCCAGGATCAGGATCTGTTGATTCATCAAGACAATGACAACCCCCAAATGAACTTTTCAGCACAGGTTGATGACGACAACAAATATCTGATGCTCTACTCAAGAATTTCCACACAGGGTAACAACCTGTTCATCCGCGACCTTAACAAGGGAGGTAATTGGATTGTAGCAGACACAGACTTTGAAACCCAAAGCAGTTATGTGGGAACAATAGGAAATGAAATACTTGTCCTTACAAACTATGATGCTCCCCGATACCGACTGATGGCCATAAATCCCAACAGACCCGATGTGGAAAACTGGAGAGAAATCATACCGGAATCCGGAAACGTGTTAAGATCTGTATCAACATCAGACAATTACATCATTGCCCATTACATGGTAGATGTTCAATCCAAATTAAGTCTTTATTCAAAAGCAGGCAGATACATTCGTGACATCAAACTGCCCGGGTCAGGATCTGCATCGGGACTCTCAACTTTTAGTGAAGAAGACGTTCTCTATTTCACCTTTGCATCCTTTACAACACCTGAGAGTGTATACAGAAAGGATTTGAAATCAACTAACCCACCGGTAGCTCACTTCGTTCCCAACGTAGACTTCAAGAGTGAAGAGTATACTGTAAACCAAATCTTTGTTGTAGCAGAAGATGGAGCAGAAGTCCCACTGTTTATAGTGCATAAGAAGAATATCGAGTTGGATGGCAGCAACCCGGCATTGCTTTACGGTTATGGTGGCTTTAATGTGGTGCAACCTCCAAGATTTGATGCACGTATTATTCCCTGGCTCGAAAATGGAGGTATATACATTCACGCACACATCCGTGGAGGAGGAGAATATGGCGAAGGATGGTATCGTGCGGGAATAAAAAAGAATAAACAACGTGTTTTTGATGATTTCATACTGGCCGCGGAATTTCTTATAGAATCAGGTTATACATCTCCCGAAAAATTAGCCATAATGGGAGGAAGTAATGGCGGTTTGCTGGTTGGTGCTGTGGCCAATCAACGCCCTGATCTGTTTGGCGTTGCGCTACCAGCAGTTGGTGTAATGGACATGCTCAGGTATCAATATTTTACAATTGGATGGGCTTGGGCTGGCGATTATGGAAGAAGCGATGACAGTGAAGAGATGTTCAAATATCTTTATGCTTATTCTCCTATCCACAATATCCCAAAAGGGGATCTGTTCCCAGCTACTTTGGTAACGACTGCCGACCACGACGACCGGGTTGTACCAGCGCATTCATTCAAATACATAGCCACTCTGCAGGATCGGTATAGTGGCCCGAATCCGGTACTCATCAGAATAGAAACATTGGCAGGGCATGGAGCAGGAAAACCTCTTTCAATGCAAATTGAAGAAGTGGCAGACAGGCTAGCTTTTACATTATTTAGCATGAATGAAACATGGAGTTCAGAAAAAAATAAGTAATTCAACCGAAAATCAGCTAAAGTTACTTGCAGATATAAAAAAAGTAATGAATATTTGCATCTAAGTAAAAGCATTAGCAATTATTGGATCAAGGCAGATTATTGGAATTATCAGAAAACACACAACACACTGTTTTTAAGCCAACTAAATAAATATCATAAAATTTAACAACATCGAAAACTTAATAAGAATGGGGAATCTAATAAATTATTGTTAATTTAGAGTTTTATTCGCCTTGAAATGTATTGGTAAGGAAATAAAAAAACAAATACTAAATATCTTTATGTTAGATTTAAAATAAAGTTTGTCCCTGCGAAAATGCTTTAACAGCCAACATTCACAATAAAAAGGGTTTGAAACTTTTATTTTTTGAAAACATTATTATATTTGTGTGTGAGATTTAGAATTAGTTCAAGAACAAATAATTAAGCAAACATTATGAAAAGAACGACAATCAAACTTTTTGCTTTTCTGGCACTAACTGCTGTAGTTTTTGCCGGATGCTCCAGTCTCGAGAAGATGAGACGAAATGCGGAGGATATTAGCTATACCGTTACACCTGAAGTTTTGGAGGCTCATGGGGGCCAGGTAAATGCAAACATCAGAGTAAGAATCCCTGCTGGATATTTTGACCGCAGAGCTACTCTGGAAGCTACACCTGTATTGGTATACGAAGGTGGTGAAACCGCTTTCCCAAGCTATACTATTCAAGGCGACCGTGCTGAAGGTAACCATCAGGTTATTTCAAGAGCCAATGGCGGCCAGGTTACCTACGAACAATCTGTTCCTTATAATGAGAACATGAGAGTTTCAGACCTTGTTGTGCGTATTCGTGCCACCAGAGGTAACAATGAAGTAGTATTTGAACCTTACAAAATTGCTGAAGGAGTTATTTCTACTTCTGCAATGGTTGAAGCAAGAGGAATTAAAAGCACTGTTGGTGCAGACCAATTCCAAAGAATCATCCCCATTACAAAAACTGCCGAAATTCTTTATCTGATTCATCAGGCTAACATTCGTAACACTGAGTTGACTAAGGATGAAGTAAAAGCAATCAACGACTTTATTGTACAAGTTCGTGATGCTGAGAACAAAGAATTCAGAGGTGTTGACATCTCTTCTTACGCTTCTCCTGACGGACCAATCGACTTAAACACCCGTTTAGCTTCTCAACGTGAGAACTCAGCTAAAAGCTACCTTTCTCGTCAGTTCACAAGAGCAAGAGTTGCTGATGCAAGTGACGCTGACTTCTTTGACCTGAGAACAACTCCTGAAGACTGGGAAGGTTTCAAGCAATTGGTTGAAAGAAGTAACATTCAGGATAAAGAGTTGATCCTACGTGTACTTTCAATGCATACCGATCCTGAAGTGCGTGAGCGTGAAATTAGAAACATGGCTAGTACTTTTGAAGTACTTGCTGACGACATTTTGCCAAAGCTGCGTCGTTCAAGAATGAGCGTTAACGTTGAAGAAATTGGAAAATCGGACGAAGAAATTTCAGATCTTGCCTCAAGCAATCCATCTGCCCTTAACGTGGAAGAAATTCTTTACGCTGCAACTTTAACTGATAACGTTGATGAACAACTTGCCATTTATCAGGCTGCTGCCTCTCAATTTGCAAACGACTGGAGAACTCATAACAACGTAGGTTATGCCCTTTACAAAAAAGATGACCTTTCTGGTGCTAAAGTTGCATTTGAAAGAGCTAACTCAGTTCAGGCAAACCAACCAGAGGTTATGAACAACCTTGGAGCAATAGCACTTCGTGAAGGAGATATTACCAAAGCTGAAGAGTATTTCGGTGCAGCTGCTGGTGCAGGAAGTGCTCTTGACAACAACCTTGGTGTTGTGGCTCTTAAAAAAGGTCTTTATGACGAAGCTGTTCGTTACTTTGGAAACAGTGTAAGCAACAACGCTGCTCTTGCAAAAATTCTTGCAGGCAACTATGACGCTGCTCTTTCTACACTTAATGCAAACACAGAAGAAGTTGGTCTTAAGTATTATCTAAAAGCGATCGTTGCTGTTCGCACCAACGATACAGATATGATGTTTGACAGTCTTCGTAAAGCAACTGATCTGGATGCTAAATACAAGCAATATGCTGCTACTGACATGGAATTCGCAAGATTCTTTGCAGATGCTACCTTCAGATCAATTGTACAATAATCTGAATATTGAATCATATATAAAAGGGATGGTCATTGACCATCCCTTTTTTCATATACTATAATTTGTTTTTTAGTTACTCCCGAGGCCTCGGGAGAACTCGCCAATCCAGTCATTGGCTACGACGATCTCGATTCCCCTGTGTGAGAAAAGCTTTGACTTCGTCGATCTGGCGATTCTCATGGCTCGTTTCAATATATAAAGAAAACATCAGCATTATATCTTTAAAAATTAACAAACTCTCTTCATATCCTCATAATTTATTCTGTATATTTGTAATAAACGCATCAATACACCGTTTTTAATAGCAAAATGCAATGCTATGAACCAGGCTGTTATCACCTCTATCATACTATTTTTTTCATTTTCATCCTTGTTGTCGGGACAAACAGGAAGAAACCAAATTGAATGCTGGCCTTCGGAATGGTGGATAGGTATGCAGAATAACAGGCTACTTCTGGTTATTCAAGGGAATAATGTGGCACAAAGCCAGGCTGGGATCAACCAACAAGGCATAACCATCAGGAACCAGTATTCTTCACAAAATCGTACCCACCTATTTCTGGAAATAGAAATATCAAATAACGCATCGCCTGGAATCTATCCAATTCGGCTTTCAAACAGAAACCAGGCTGTTGGGGTTGTAAACTTTACTCTCAATAACAGAGTCACAAATTTCAGTCCGGCCACAATAACGGGAGCTGATGCCATATACCAAATTGTTCCTGATCGTTTTGTTAATGCAGTTCCGGCAAATGATAACATAAACGGGTATTTTGAACGATCAGACAGAAGAAATCCGGCAGGCATTCATGGGGGAGATCTTCAGGGAATTATTAACTCCTCAAATTATTTGAGGCAACTCGGAGTTACCACCATTGAACTGACTCCGGTGTATGAAACGAACCAACTTGTTCTATCCTACGAAAGATTTTCACCTACGAACCACTACAAAGTTGATTCACGATTAGGTAGCATTAATGACCTAACCAACTTAGTATCTCATTATAGAACAAGAAATATCAAAGTAATTCTAACCAAAGTATTGCATAAGGCCGGAAACCAAAACTCGCTCATACAAAACCTTCCTGCACCAGATTGGATTTATCAAAGAGATAACATTCATTCCGGCAGCGACAACCCCATTGTCTTTGCTGATCCATACGCCAGTAGAGAAGATATCGGCCGGCAAACCAACAGATGGGAATCATTCGACTCGCCATCTCTCAACCATAATAACCCGGAGGTCCGAAGATATCTGATTCAAAATGTTCTTTGGTGGATACAGAAAACACAACCGGATGGTATTAAAATTGAGAAAACACACCTACTGCATCCCCAATTACTGGAAGAACTCTCACAAGCAATTACATTGGATTTTCCATCATTAAACCTCATAGCTACAGCTGAAACCTCATCGGTTGTTCATAACAAATACTGGAAAACCGGCGCCAATGGCGAATTCTCATTTACACATATAACCGATCAGCCTCTGTACAGAAACTGGATGGATGTATTTGCCGAATACAGCCGTCCGAATGATATGCTATTCAACATATACAAAACCAAAGCAAGAGACCGTGCATATACCGATGCTGCATCGCAGCTTATTTTTACCGGCGATAACCATGACCTTACCAGGCTCTTTACTCTTGCAGAAAAAGATTTAAGCATATTCAAAATGTATGCTGGTTTTTTACTTACTGCCAGAGGCATCCCATCCTTCCTCTACGGTTCGGAGGTCATGATGGAAGGACTGGCTGCACAAGGAACCGGTTTTTTAAGAGGAGACTTTCCCGGAGGATGGCCTGGAGATCAGGTGAGCGCATTCAACCCAAACACCCTCTCGAACCAACAACGTGAAGCTTTAAGATATTTCACCACTCTGCTTAACTGGAGAAAAAACAATCCGGAACTGATGACCGGTAACACCATCCATTTTGAGCCAAGGGATAACATATATGCTTACATTAGAGAATCGGATCACAAATTATTGCTGGTTATTATCAACAACCATATTTCATCCCCAAAAAGAATTGAACCCGGTAGATTCTCCACCTCAATAGGTAATATCGGTCAAGTTACAAACATTGCCACAGGTGAAGTTTCTTCTGGATTTGGCAATATCATCCTCAATCCGAAAAGCATCCTGATGCTTGAGCTGGTAAAAAACCAATAACACATACATAAGTCAGCAGATACAAAGCGACGCAAGCTCCACGTATTTAGCACCATCTGGTCGGAGTACACTTTCATAATAAACAATTTTTGATAATAAAACAGCATGATTCGCTGATGTGAATTTCCCATTAAAACTATCTCTGAACTTCTTTTCGTCTATCAACTGCTTTATTCTGCCAATGGTTATGTGTGCAACAAAGTCTCTTTGTTCAACTTTTATACCTGCTTTTTGTAATTGACTACTGAAGTATTGGTGTAAATCGTTCAGTACTAAGTTCTCTTTTATTCCAATCCATAAAATTCGGGGACTTTTCAGGGAACTAAAAACACCAAACCCGGACAGATCAATAATACTGGTTGAAAATTGACCAGTTAATCCTAACAACAAATCTGTGATTTGTTGTTCCATTTTAGAATTGGTTTCACCTATAAATGCGAGTGTAATATGCATTTGATTAACATCAACCCATTTCACATTTACCCCACGCAAATTTTTCTTAAAAAATTCTATTTCTTCCAGAAGAGGCTCAACTGGCTGAATTGGGACAGCGATAAAAGTCCTTTTCATGTGTCTATAATTTGTATTTTAAGGTCACATGGAACTCGCCAATCGAGTCATTGGCTTCGCCGATCTTCGATTCCCCTGTATGAGGAAATCTTTCTCATGGCTCGTTTCATAAATCCACTGTTTGCAATTGTTTCAGGATTATTTTAATTTAGTCATTGGATGTAAAACCTATTAAAATTACACAATCATGACAAAAAAGAAAATTGCAGTCATATTAGCAGGATGTGGTGTATATGATGGAGCAGAAATACACGAATCGGTTCTTACCATGTTGGCAATCCAGCAGGCCGGCGCCGAATATGAATTGTTTGCACCAGATATTGAGCAACATCATGTAGTGAACCACATATCTGGCGAAGAGATGAATGAAAAGCGCAACGTGATGATAGAAGCGGCCAGAATTGCCCGGGGAAATATTAAACCATTATCAGAACTTAAAGTAGAGAATGCAGATGCACTCATGATTCCCGGTGGTTTCGGGGTAGCCAAAAACCTTTGCTCTTTTGCAGTTGATGGCCCCGATTGCAAAGTCAATCCGGAAGCTGAACTGGTGGTAAAATCTTTCCATAAAGCCGGAAAACCCATTGGGGCATTATGTATCTCTCCTGCTTTAATCACAAAGGTTTTAGGAGCAGCAGAAGTAACCATCGGAAGTGATGAAGGCACGGCCGCAGCCATTAACAAAATGGGTGGAACTCATGTAAATACTACTCATGGTGAAGTTATTATTGACAAAAAAAACAAGATAGCCACGACTCCTTGCTATATGTTGGATGCAACCATCACACAGATTGCCGAAGGAGCCAGAAATATTGTCAACACTGTATTGAAAATGATTTAATGTAAGATTTAATATAGCAGATATGTGATTTAGCATATCTGCTATTTTAAAATCATCTTGCCAAACATCAATTAGAGTAGTCCCATATCGATTAACTGGATGATGTGCTCAACCATTTTATCATCCTGATCGGGATCGTATTCATCTTTTAGATTTGCACCAAACAAGCGTGCAATTCCCTGCCAAAAAAAGGCAGGCACTCCCCCTTTATACTCCCGAATGAGATTATAACTGGTATCTCCGGTCTCCCTGTCTATTAGCTTAATCAATAATCGTCCCTGGGTGAAAGTCAGTCTTCTCAAAGGATCTTCAAACTCAGCAAACAACTCACGCTCAGCACTTCTTAAATAGCGACGCCTCTCCCTGTCGTCCTTAATTTTTGCCATCTCATTATTGATTTCCAGCATTTTTTCAGCAGCAAGTCTAGCGTATGGAAGAGTCACCTTTACATTATGTGCCAAACGCCCATAACGCCTCTCTTCACGGCGATTCTGAAAGTTCCATGGCGGGATAATTCTAACCTCATCCAGCAAAACATGAGCAATGGTATCTCCATCCCTAATTTCGGAACGCAGATAGTGCAGGTTGATCAAGAGAGAATCGGTCTCCAGAATTGGTTGCACTCGTTGTCCGGATGCGCTCATCGAAATCAGAGCCAGAGCTGTTGATAATATAAGGAGACTTAGCTTTGTCATAAACCCTGCAAAGTTGATTTAAGGCCAAATAAAATTAATACTACGTAAATAGATTTGCAAAAATCAGGCCTTAATTAACATCACATGAGAAATGGTAAAAAGCAAACTATTTTTATAATTTGCTCCGCAACCATTCAATTTCCTTTTCCCACAAGCTTTCATCAGGAGTTTCCAAAACAATCGGGATTGCTGAAAACCGATCATCACGAATAAAACGTTTAAAAAAGTCTTTCCCCATCAATCCCTGCCCCAGGCTGTCATGCCTGTCCACCCTACTACCTAAAGGCTTTTTACTGTCATTTAAATGAATACCTTTTAAATAATCTGCACCAACGATTTCATCGAATTTCTTCCAGGTTTCTGCATAACCATCAGCATCCACAATATCATAACCGGCAGTGTAGGCATGGCAGGTGTCAATACAAACTCCAACACGGCTTTTGTCTTCAACCCCGTTAATGATTTGGGCCAGATGTTCAAACTTATAACCCATGTTGGTTCCTTGTCCGGAGGTATTCTCAATAACCGCCGTAACTCCCTTTGTTTTATCCAGCACAAAATTGATTGATTCAGCAATTCGTTTCAGACATTCGTCCTCTGTGATTTCGTTCAGATGACTTCCCGGATGAAAGTTGAGCAGCTGCAAACCTAATTGTTCACATCGTTGCATTTCATCCAAAAATGCTTTTCGGGATTTTTCAATCCCTTCACGTTTAGGATGTCCCAAATTAATCAGATAACTGTCATGCGGCAAAATAAAGGCCGGATCGAGATGGTTCTCCTCGCAGTGTTGTTTAAACAAATCAATGCTGCCGGAAGACAAGGGTTTTGCCACCCATTGACGTTGGTTTTTGGTAAATAAAGCAAAAGCATTTCCACCAATTGCCGCTGCATTGAGGGGAGCGTTTTCAACTCCACCTGCAGCACTTACATGGGCACCTATATATCTGGGTTTACTCATACTAAAAAAGCTGTTGATATGAATGAATCTGTTATGGTTCCTAAATTGCTCTTGATCCTAACAAGACATTTAGTTTACTAAAGATTTCACCAATTGTGCAGCTTCTTCAAGCGTTATGGCAGAATAAACCTTCAGGCCAGAATTGTCAATCACATCCTTTCCTTCCTGAGCATTGGTTCCCTGAAGGCGGACAATTACAGGCACATTGATATTTCCTAATTTCTTATAGGCTTCAACCACTCCGTTGGCAACCCGGTCGCAACGAACAATACCTCCAAAAATATTTATCAGAACAGCTTTCACATTCTCATCGGAAAGAATAATTTTCAATCCGGCCTCAACGGTTTGTGCATTGGCTCCTCCACCAACATCAAGAAAATTAGCCGGATCGCCACCTGATAATTTGATGATATCCATGGTTGCCATAGCCAATCCGGCTCCATTTACCATACACCCTACATTGCCGTCAAGCTTGACAAAATTAAGGTCGTTTTTGCCAGCTTCCACTTCAGCAGCATCTTCTTCAGAAATGTCTCGCATAGCAGCAATTTCAGGATGGCGATACAATGCGTTGTCATCTATGTTAACCTTGGCATCCACAGCCAGAATTTTTTCATCGGTTGTTTTCAATACCGGATTGATTTCAAAAAGTGAAGCATCACAAAAGAGATAAGACTGATATAAACTTCTTACAAAGCGAGTCATTTCTGATGCGGCTTTCCCGGACAATCCCAAATTATAGGCAATTCGTCTGGTTTGAAATGGCAAAATTCCTAATGCAGGGTCAATTGGCTCGCGGAAAATTCTGTCAGGTCGTGTTGCGGCAACCTCTTCAATATCCACGCCTCCATCTGGAGAATACATCACCACGTTTTTCCCCGATCGCCTGTCGAGCAGAATACTCATGTAAAACTCCTCCTTTTCAACAGACCCTGGATAATAAACATCCTGAGCAACAAGCACTTTATGCACTTGCTTACCGGCTGGTCCGGTTTGTGGTGTTACCAGTTGCATGCCGATAATCTGACCTGCAATTTCTTTAACCTCATCAAGACTTTTTGCCAGCTTTACTCCTCCCCCTTTTCCACGACCTCCGGCATGAATCTGAGCTTTAATTACCCACCACGAAGTGCCTGTGAGTTTCTGCAATTCCTTTGCAGCGATTACCGCCTCATTGGGACTTGATACAACAATGCCTTCCTGAATGGTAACACCATTCTGCTTTAAAATGGATTTAGCCTGATATTCATGAATATTCATAACCTAAGATTTAATGAAGTGCAGTATTTCTCTTTTTGAGCACTCCCGGTGGATTAATTATGGTTCAATTTAAATATTTTTAAAAAATCTGCAAATTTTAGCATTTAACATTTTGCTATTTAAACCTGCAAAATGGCTGTTATAATTTCTACTTTTGTAATGACAAAACTCCGTTGTAGAACTGAAATCAAAACTTAATGCGAAAACTCCGTATTACTGAATTAAACAGATTAACCCCGGAAGAGTTTAAAGCAACCGGAAAAATTGAAGTGGTTATCATACTGGATAATGTAAGAAGTCTGCACAATGTTGGAAGCATTTTTCGCACCGCAGATGCTTTTTGCATTAAAAGCATCTGTTTGTGTGGCATTACTGCCACACCGCCACACAATGAAATCCACAAAACTGCGCTAGGTGCCGAAGATACTGTTTCATGGGAGTATTTTGAAAAAACGGAAGATGCTGTAATTGAACTCATAAAAAACAACTATCGAATAGTTGGAATTGAACAGGTTGAAAACAGCATCCAACTGAATCATTTCTCATTTAATGCATCTGAAAAATATGCCATAATTTTTGGCAATGAAGTAAAAGGGGTTCAACAAGCGGTCATTAATATGTGTAACGATTGTGTTGAAATACCCCAGTTTGGGACGAAACATTCTTTGAATGTTTCGGTATCAGCAGGAGTTGTTTTGTGGGAAATGGCCAAAAAGATCCACCCCAAGCTCAACGCTTAAACTCAAAAAACATACATTCATCAACAAACTGAATCTGTTTGCAAATATAAGATTGACATTGGGAGAATGCGATTATAATTTTGGTAACACAAAATTTTCAAACCAAAACAATATTGTTATGAATCGCAATCATCAATCCATTCTACTATTCATCCTCTTATTTTCGTTTGTATCCTCCCCTATTTTTGGACAAGGATTACTGGAACGTGCCACCCGAAGAGCTGCAGAACGACTTGAACAAAAAACAGAGGAGAGAATCGATCGCAAAGTTGACGATGCCATCGACCGGAGTTTAGATAATGTTGAATCTTCAGTGGAGCGTGACGAGCCAGACAGAGATCAAAGGTCGGCAACACGTGAAAGAAGAGCTGAGGAACGTGAAGAACGTTCACAGCGAAGATTCCAGTCCATGATGAGCAGCATGGGCGTATCAGGCGAACCTGTTCCCATTGAAGATCAATACCGATTTCATTCTACTCTACGTATGAATATGCAAATGTACGACGGCGATGGAACTCTTCAAAACGATGGTGATTTTATCACCTATGTATCCAGCAACAGTGAACACCTGGCTTATGAATTTATTTCAGGCAACACCCAAGCCATAGGCACTGTAGAAGAAGGCGGAACCATCATTGTTGACACAAAAAACAAAGCCACGATTGTTCTCACACAGGAACGTGGGAAAAAAACCGGCATCGCGTATGGTTCAGATGCCATGAACCTTTTTACAGGTGTGGACGACTCCCTGTATGATGAGGACGATGATATTGAACCTGAAACCAACCCAAAATTCCGAAAAACCGGCCGTACCAAGACCATCCATGGCCATCGTTGCGAAGAATGGGAGTTTTCAGATGACGAAGGAAAAGGAACATTTTGGATAGCTCCAAACTTCCAGGGCGATTCCAGACACTTATTTGGTTCAGTATTTACCGTATCGGCTGTTGCCCAGGGACAACCTTCGGGCTTTATTATGGAAAGCGAATATACCGAACATGAAAGCGGAGAAAGAAATGTTATGAAAGTAACCGAGATTAATGACCGTGCCAATGTCACATTCAACATGGCTGACTATGAAATAACCAATATTGGGTCGTTTAACATGGCTGATAAGTAACGACACAAATAGTAACAGACTCTTTAACGATAAATTTAACCACAAAGGTCACGGAGACTACACAAAGTTCACAATTTGAAATCATTGACAAATATTTCTTCATGAACTTTGTGAAATTCTTAGTGATTTTTGTGGTTTTTATTTGAAATTTGAATAATTGCAGAATTCTTTTTAAACAAAAGAGTTTCGCAATAAGTTAATATTCATAACGCGGATAATTACTATATTTATTGACAAACAAACCATACATATTATGAAAACTCAGAAGATATTTATTATCGTAATTTTGCTATTAATTAACAGCTCCTTTTACGCTCAAACCTCCATCAGTTTATTTAATGAAGAAAGTTCGTCAGACTGGCACAAGGTTCTGCAATCTGAAGCTGATCCGGACACAGTTTTCTTTTTCAGTGATTGCATCTTGAACGCCAAAGGAGATCCCTTTGCCTACATCAGAACCACAGAAAAATATGAAAACTACGAACTGAATCTTGAATGGCGCTGGGTAGAAAACGCCACCAACAGTGGCGTTTTGCTGGCAATTACAGGTGAAGATGCTGTTTGGCCGCATTGCATTGAAGCTCAGCTGCGCGATCAAAGTGCGGGAGACCTTGTGCTTATGCACGAAGGAGCAAAAGCGACTGTTAATGGAGTTAAGCATCAGGTCGACCCCAATGTGAGATGGGTTTCAGTAGTGGAAAAGTTCGAAGAGGCATCTGAAAAAGACCATGGAGAGTGGAATCATTATCGCATCAGATTTTATAACGGTGACCTAAAACTATGGGTAAATGGGATTCTCCAAATGTCCGCCTCAAAGGTTCACCCAACCAATGGATATATTGGCTTGCAAAGTGAAGGGTCATGGATTCAGTTCAGAAATATAGCCCTGACACCACTTGTCTACTGAGCCATTTAGGGCTAATATACTGCTAATCAAAAAATTCTAAAAAACGATTCATTGAAATGAGTAAAGCAGAAAAAATTCAGATAAAACTGCCTCCATACCTTAAGTTGATAGCCGTGCTTTTTGGTATAGTGCTGGTTGTGATTGTCATGAAACAAGCCAAAAGCGTATTGGTGCCTATTTTAATAGCCGGTTTTCTAGCGATCCTTATCAGTCCCTTTACTTCCTGGATGGAAAAAAAAGGTATCCCCTCCGCACTGGCTTGTATCGCAAGTTTAATTGGTCTTTTGGTGATTTTATCCGCAGTGGTTTACTTCTTTTACAATCAGATTATTGGTTTTGCCGGAGATTTAGATGGCCTGGAACGAAGATTTGGAGAGTTGGTTGGGCAAATAAATGATTTTATCACGGCCAATTTCGAGGGCGCTGTTCCCATTTCAATGGATAACATCAAAGATGTTCTGTTTCAACAGCTGTCAGACAATATCAATACACTTACCCAAGGAATTATCGCCACGGCTGGAACAGTTACAATGATTTTCATTATACCTGTTTACATATTCCTTTTCCTGTATTTTAGGGGTTTTCTCATTGAATTTGTAAAAAAAGCTTTCAGCGAAAAGTATGAAGACAAGGTAAATCACGGAATAACCAAAGTAAAAGGAGTCGTTCAGAATTACATTAAGGGAGCTTTCATTGTGATTTGTATTCTGGCAGTGTTAAACAGTATAGCGCTATATAGCCTGGGTATAAAACACGCACTTCTTTTCGCAGTATTTGCAGCTTTTTTAAATGTAATCCCTTTTCTGGGGCCTTTCCTGGGAGCTACATTTCCCATCCTGTTTGCACTTCTTACCAAAGATTCACTCTGGTACCCGTTTGGAGTTTTTCTGGCATTTTACGTAATCCAGTTGTTCGAAAGCAATCTATTTACACCAAAAATTGTAGGCAGCAAAGTATCAATGAATCCTTTGATGACCATCATTGCTCTGTTTATAGGAAATTACATTTGGGGATTGGCCGGTATGATTCTGTTTATTCCAGGAATTGCCATCTTAAAAGTCATTTTCGATGAGATTGATGGTATGGAAGCATATGGATTTCTGCTGGGAGCGGTGAAAAGCAAAAGCCCCGACAGCAATATGAACACTGCTGCTGAAAAAGTGATTAAGAAAATAAAGAACATCAAGAAGAAAAAGTAATTCTCCAATTGTAATGTTGGTTATGAACCAACTTTGAACTTCTTTGTTAAATTGTTGAAAAGGAAGGTCTATTATCTTCCGAATTCTGTATTAATCATTTAAAATACAATAACACAATACAACCATGCAATACGATTTAATTGTAATAGGAAGCGGCCCCGGTGGATATGTATCAGCCATCAGAGCTTCACAACTTGGATTGAAAACAGCCATTGTTGAACGCGATGAGCTTGGCGGTGTATGTCTCAATTGGGGGTGCATTCCAACAAAATCACTTTTAAAAAGTGCCCAAGTTTTTGAATATCTAACACATGCATCTGACTATGGCATTTCCATAGAAGGAAATGCAAAACCCGACTTCAAAGCCATGGTGGAACGTAGTCGCGGTGTTGCTGATGGCATGAGCAATGGAGTACAGTATCTTCTAAAGAAAAATAAAATTGATGTCATACAAGGTACAGGAAAACTAACCAAAGACAAAAAGGTTGAAGTAACTGACAGCAAGGATAAAAAGAGCGTTTACGAATCCAAACACATACTTCTTGCAACAGGTGCAAGAAGTAGGCAACTACCCAACCTGCCACAGGATGGAGAGAAGGTTATTGGTTATCGCAAAGCTTTAACACTTGAAAAACAACCAAAATCTATGTTGGTAGTTGGTTCCGGTGCCATTGGAAGTGAATTTGCATATTTCTATAACGCTATTGGAACCAAAGTTACCCTGGTTGAATATCTTGACAATATTGTACCTCTTGAAGATGAAGAAGTTTCAAAACAGCTTGGACGTTCATTTAAAAAAGCGGGAATTGATGTGAAAGTCAGTTCGGAAGTCACTTCAGTTGATACATCAGGAAAAACTGTAAAAGTTAACATCAAGGATAAAAAAGGAAAAGAAACAACCGTTGAAGCAGACATTGTTTTATCTGCTGTTGGAATCACGCCCAATATCGAAAATATTGGCCTTGAAGAAGCTGGCGTGGAAGTAGAAAACGGACGCGTTAAGGTTGATGAGTTCTATCAAACCACGGCAAAAGGAATATATGCCATCGGAGATATTGTTCCCGGCCAGGCACTAGCCCATGTGGCCAGCGCTGAAGGGATTCTTTGTGTAGAAAAGATTGCAGGTCACAATCCCGAACCAATAAACTACAACAACATTCCTGGATGCACCTATACCAGTCCGGAAGTCGCCTCTGTTGGATTTACTGAAAAAGCAGCCAAAGAGGCAGGATATGACCTGAAAATTGGAAAATTTCCCTTTACCGCATCCGGTAAAGCGAGTGCTGCCGGACATAAAGACGGTTTTGTCAAACTCATATTTGATGCAAAATACGGAGAATTATTGGGAGCTCACCTCATTGGAGCAAATGTTACTGAGATGATTGCCGAACTGGTGACTGCCAGAAAACTGGAAACAACCGGCCACGAACTCATTAAAGCAATTCATCCTCACCCAACCATGTCGGAAGCCATAATGGAAGCCGCTGCAGCTGCTTATGATGAAGTAATTCACATATAATTTCTAAAAACTCTTAATAAAAAACACCCGATGATTTCTCCTTACTCTGGGAAATGATCGGGTGAGTTCTTTTAAAATCATCTTAAATCCGCAAAATAATAATCACCTAATTTCGTTTTTCATGATGAAGATGCATCCAAATACGATGATGCAATATATCTTTGTCATATGAACAGAGTTTTTTTATACATCATATTTACTGCATTTATTGCTTCACTTTTGCTGACAGGGTGCTCCGGGTCAAAACGACTGGGACGGGCACAAAGTCTCTACGAAGTTGGAGAATATGATCGTGCCATAACTGCACTTACACGGGCCTACAGACGTGAAAGCAACCGCTATTACAGGGGAAAAATCTCATTTTATCTCGCCGAGAGCTACCGAAAAACAAACCAACCCCGACGGGCGGCTCCCATTTATGGACGTGCCATTCGGTTTGGATATCCAGAAAGAAAAGCAAAGCTATATCAGGCTCAATCGCTTCAGAAAATAGGTAATTATGAAGAAGCCATTGTTCTTTATGAGGAATATCTGGAGGATGTTGCTGGCGACCCACTGGCCCACAATGGACTGGCAGCATCCAGAAGAGCACTGCAGGACGAACAAAAAACACGATACGAAATTACGGCCATAAGGGCTTTAAACTCCCGCAACAGCGACTACTCTCCATTTATCGCACCAGATGATCCGTCGCAGATTTTTTTCTCATCAATGCGACAATTGCCAGGAGCGCGCCGACAACAAACCAGCCGGATTACCGGTCAGGCACCATCCAGAATTTATACCGCTCGTGAAGATTCCAGAGGTGATTGGATGGATGCTCAGTTGCTATTTGAGAACGACCCCACTCAAGATTGGGAAGATGGATCCATCTCTATTACAGTAGATGGCAGAACTGCATATTTTACCCGAGCCAGATACGAAAACACCGGCCCCATGGGCACCGAAATATGGCAAACTCAAAGAATGGGCGGGCGATGGGGAGAACCCTCCAAAGTTGAATTAGGTCCGGACAGTTTAATTTTTGCTCATCCGGCCATATCTCCCGATGGCAATACTTTATACTTTGTTTCGGATTTACCTGGCGGATTTGGCGGACTTGACATATGGAAAGTTGAAAAACTGGGTGGAGATCAATGGAGCATGCCAATAAATCTTGGAGCAGACATAAACACCGCCGGAAACGAAAAGTTTCCCTACGTCCGAGCCAATGGAAACCTCTATTTTAGTTCTGATGGGCACATCGGTTTTGGTGGTTTGGATATTTTCAGAGCAGAAAAAAGAGACGAGGAAAGATGGACTGTTACAAACATGGGACGTCCCATCAATTCAGAGTCTGATGATTTCGGCATTACTTTTCACCGTGGACGGGAAGTGGGATATTTTTCCAGTTCAAGAGACAATCCAAGAGGCTTTGACAACATCTATCAATTCAGGTTACCGGTGATACAGGCAGTGATGGCCGGCGAAATTACCCTGCCGAATAATGAACCCATACCCCAAAACACAAGAGTCAGAATAATTGGAACCGATGGTTCCAATATGCGCATCAATGTTGAACCAGCCGGCACATTTAATGCGCTACTGGAACCGGGTAATGAATACACCATCTTAATCTCAGCACCGGGCTATTTCAATCACCGGGAAAGAGTTGACACCAGGAACTTAACTGCCAGCCGTCAATTTGAATTAAACGTGCAACTTACCAGCGCTCAACAACCTTTGGTATTCGAAAACCTTCAGTTTGAATCTGGATCTTACAACCTTAATGGCAATGCCATAAGGGAATTGGAACGCCTGGCTTCCATGCTGAACGACAATGCCAACATTGAAATCAATATCACGGCACACACCGATGCAAATGGTGATTTAACCGATTTGGTGATTCTGTCGCAACAACGCGCTGAGAAAGTCATGGAATTTTTAACCTCCCGGGGAATTGCACAGGAAAGACTCTCTGCAAGAGGCGTTGGAGGTGCACAACCACTTAAAGTAACAGAGAATTTGGCAGCAAGATACAACTATTTGCGCGCAGGAGAAGAACTTAATGAAGCTTACATACAACGTCTCAACCGGCAATACCAGAGCAATGTAAGGGCATTAAACAACCGGGTGGAATTTAGTATTGTACGTTAATGTTGATGATCCCAAAAGATTGTATTAATTTTGCGGTCACAAATTTCAACAAAAACTGTTGCTGTGAGTATTGAATCCAGATACAACCAAAGAGGCGTTTCCGCGTCGAAAGAAGATGTGCATAAAGCCATCAAGAACATAGACAAAGGTCTTTTTCCAAAAGCCTTTTGTAAAATTGTGCCTGACATACTGGCCGGAGACCCCGATTATTGCAACATCATGCATGCCGATGGTGCCGGAACCAAATCGTCTTTGGCTTACATGTATTGGAAAGAAACCGGTGACCTCTCTGTTTGGAAAGGCATTGCACAGGATGCCATCATTATGAACGTGGATGACTTGTTGTGCGTTGGAGCCACCGACAACATCCTTCTCTCCTCCACAATAGGACGCAACAAAAACCTCATTCCGGGAGAAGTTATCTCAGCCATTATTAATGGAACAGAAGAGATTCTTCAGCAATTGCGTGATGCCGATGTTTCCATCTACTCAACCGGAGGCGAAACAGCCGATGTGGGAGACCTCGTAAGAACCATCATAGTTGATTCAACGGTGACCTGCAGAATGCCGCGAAAAGACGTCGTCTGCAACAGAAACATAGCAGCAGGCGATGTAATTGTAGGACTGTCATCCTACGGACAGGCCAGCTATGAATCAGAGTACAACGGCGGAATGGGCAGCAATGGCCTGACATCTGCAAGACACGATGTTTTTAACAAATATCTGGCTGAAAAATATCCCGAGAGTTTCGACCCTCAAGTCCCTGATGAGTTGGTTTATTCAGGAAAATATTCTCTCACTCAGGAAATAGAAAATCTGGGGATTGATGCAGGAAAGCTGGTGCTTTCTCCCACCCGTACCTATGCACCGGTTATCAAGCAGATTTTAAAAAATCTGCGCAGCGAGATACACGGAATGGTGCACTGTTCGGGTGGAGCACAAACCAAAGTACTGCATTTTGTTGACAATTTGCACATCATAAAAGATAACCTTTTTGAGGTACCGCCATTGTTCAAAATCATTCAGGAACAATCCGGAACCCCATGGGTCGAAATGTATAAAGTCTTTAACATGGGCCATCGCATGGAACTATATGTAAAGCCTGAAATAGCCGAAGAAATCATTGCTATTTCAAAGGCATTTAACATTGATGCTAAAATTGTGGGTAGATGTGAAGCATTTGAAAAACCAAAACTTACCATAAGAAGTGGTTTTGGTGAATTCTTCTATTAGATATAGACAGGTTTGACAAGATTTCTTGCATCATGGTGCAAGAAAAAACTCACTTGTTGAAATTTCATTTAAACCAAACCCTGTAATTATCTAATCATTCAACAACAGAAATTTTATCATGGCAAATAATAATTCACTTTTAGAAAAACTGGAGGCCATACGCCTCCGTTTTGAAGAAATCGGACAACAAATAACCGACCCGGAAGTCATTTCGGACACAAAAAGATACATCAAGCTCAACAAAGAATACAAAGAGCTGGAAGAGCTTGTGAGCGTTTCCAAAGAGTACAAAAACCTCATTGAAAACATGGCCAGCACAAAACAGATGCTGAAAGAAGAGAGCGATGAAGAGATGCGAGAAATGGCCAAAGAGGAACTGGAAGAGATGGAAGACAAACTTCCGGAAATGGAAGAACAAATAAAAGTGCTTCTGTTGCCATCGGATCCACAGGATGCTAAAAATGCGGTAGTGGAAATCAGAGGAGGAACCGGAGGTGACGAGGCGGCAATTTTTGCCGGTGATTTGTTTAGAATGTACACCAAATTTTGTGAACGTAAAGGTTGGAAAACTGAAGTAACCCATGTTTCGGAAGGAACCTCAGGAGGCTACAAAGAGGTTGTGTTTAATGTTACCGGCGCCGGAGTTTACGGAATCCTGAAATATGAATCGGGCGTTCACCGTGTGCAGAGAGTACCTCAGACCGAAACGCAGGGGCGTGTGCATACATCTGCGGCTTCGGTGGCAGTTCTCCCTGAAGCCGATGAGTTTGACATCCAACTTAAACAGGAAGACATCAGAAAAGACACATATTGCTCCTCTGGACCCGGAGGACAGTCGGTTAACACCACTTATTCGGCCATCCGTCTAACGCACATTCCAACGGGGATTGTCGTGACTTGTCAGGATCAAAAATCGCAGTTGAAAAACCTGGATAAGGCCATGGTTGAACTTCGCACCAGAATTTATAACCTGGAGTACCAAAAATATCTGGATGAGATATCATCCAAGCGAAAAACAATGGTATCGACCGGAGACCGTTCGGCGAAAATTCGTACATACAATTATCCACAGGGACGAGTAACTGACCACAGAATAAACTATACCATGTACAATCTTCCGGTTGTGATGGATGGAGACATTCAAGGACTGATTGACAAACTTCAAATGGAAGAAAACGCAGAAAGGTTGAAGGAGAGTGAGATGTAGATTTGAGGTTTGAAGTTCAAAGTTTATAGTTCAAAGTTTATGGTTTCGAAGCGTAGCGAAGTTCCGAGGATCGGGAAGGGTTTCGGAGCGTAGCGGAGTTGAAGTATAGCGGAATGCCGAATATCGGAACCCGCGAATGGAGTATACTTTTTAGTTTATTGTTCATGGTTATGCAGCAAAGGGTATTCATATTTAAGGGATAGGACCGGAAGGGCTTGAAGTATATTGTAGTGCAGCGGGAAAGACTTTAAATTTTTGCGCTTTTTCCATATGGAATAACAGGCTTACCATTAACCACATATTGTAATCCGGATATAAAAAACAACAGTTATGACATCAGCAGAACTTTTTAACCAGATAAAAGCCAAGAAGAGCTTTTTATGCATTGGTCTGGATACTGATATTCAGAAAATTCCACGCCAATTGCTGGATACAACCGACCCAATTTTCGCCTTTAACAAGGAGATTATTGATGCAACTCACGACCTTGCTGTGGCTTACAAACCCAATCTGGCATTTTACGAAAGTCTGGGTGTGAATGGCTGGAACAGTCTGGAAAAAACAGTGAACTACATCCGCTATAACTACCCCGATCTGTTTATCATTGCCGACGCCAAACGCGGCGACATAGGAAACACTTCGAACCTTTATGCTCGTGCGTTTTTCGATGCCATGGATTTCGATGCAGTGACAGTGGCACCATACATGGGAGAAGATTCTGTTACACCATTCTTTACTTACGTAGGGAAGTGGGTTATTCTGCTGGCTCTCACCTCCAATAAAGGGGCTGATGATTTCCAGTACATGACCGAAAACAACGAAAAACTTTTTGAACGAGTGATTAAAACTTCATCAAAATGGGGAAATGAAGACAACATGATGTATGTTGTAGGTGCAACCCGTGCAGAAATGCTTGCTGATATCAGAAAAATCATCCCCAACCATTTCCTGTTGGTACCGGGCGTTGGAGCACAGGGCGGAAGTCTTGAAGAGGTAGCCAAAAACGGACTAAACAAACAGTGCGGTTTACTGGTGAACTCTTCACGGCAGATTATTTATGCCGGGAAGGATGAAAAATTCGCAGAAAAGGCTCGCGAAGCAGCTGTAGAAGTGAGAGATGAAATGGCTGCTCTTCTGGAGAAATATTTATAGAAGTAGTTTTTTTAAAATAATTTAGAAATAAAGAGGCTGTCCAATAAGTGACAGCCTCTTTATTTCTATTGAATTATAAATATCCTTATCTTACTAAGCCACGTTGTCTTAAAAGAGGTTCAATTCCGGGTTCCTTTCCACGGAAAGATTTATACATTTCCATAGCATCACGGGTACCACCGCGCTCAAGAATCTCTGTACGGAATTTTCTGGCTGTTTCCTGGTGGAACAGATCTCCGGTTTCAACAAACGCCTCAAAGGCATCGGCATCTAAAACACCCGCCCAAATGTAGCTGTAATAACCGGCAGAGTAACCTCCTGAGAAAATATGCTGGAAATGTGTACTACCATGGCGGAAATAAATTTCATCCATCATGTCGTAACGATTCTGAACACGAGTTTCAAATTCGTTTACATCAAAAGATTCAAACACGGTTTTGGTATGGTAATCCATATCAAGGAGTGCAGATGCCAAAAACTCAACTGTTGCAAATCCCTGGTTAAAATTGGCACTGGCCATAATTCTGTCAATTAATTCATCAGTAATGGTTTCTCCTGTTTCGTAATGTTTTGCAAACATTTTCAAAACATCGGGATGTTTTGCCCAGTTCTCAAGTACTTGTGATGGCAACTCAACAAAATCACGAGGGACAGAAGTTCCAGCCAGACCGGGATAAATAACATCCGACATCAAACCATGAATGGCATGTCCAAACTCGTGAAAGAAGGTGGTCATTTCGTCGAAAGTAAGCAAAGCAGGCTGGTTTCCGCTGGGTGCAGTAAAGTTACAAACAATGGTAATTATGGGGTGTACAAACTCCCCATCCTGAGTTACCTGCTGCCTGCGGTAGCTACTCATCCATGCTCCACCTCTCTTGCTTGCACGCGGGTGCATATCCATGTATAAAATACCAAGATGAGAACCATCAGCTTCGAGAACCTCCCACGCAGTAGCATCGGGATGGTAAACAGGAACGTCTGGACGCTCAACAAATTCCAATCCCCAAAGCTTATTCACAATCATAAAAATACCATCGCGAACATTATTGATTTCAAAATACTGGCTGATTTCACCTTCATCAAGATCATATTTTGCTTTACGCACTTTTTCAGCGTAATAGCGCCAATCCCAATATGCAAGTTCAAAATCACCTCCCTCGCTGGTAATCATTTTTTGCAGTTCAACAGCCTCGTCACGTGCAATGGGAAGTGCAGCTGTCCATAAATCTTTCAGGAAGGTCTCAACAGTTTCTACATTTCCAGCCATGCGGTTTTGCAAAGCAAAATCGGCATATGTATCAAACCCAAGCATTTTTGAACGCTCAAGACGCAACTCAACCAAACGATTGATGATCTCCTGGTTGTTGTTATCATTATCATTATTTCCACGAAGCACATATGCACGATTCATTTTCTCACGTAGATCGCGGTTGTCGGCATAAGTTAGGAATGGCATAACGCTGGGGTTATGAAGGGTAAACAACCACTTGCCTTCCTGACCTTCAGCAGCTGCTGCTTCGGCAGCAGCATCAACCACTGAACCGGGCAAACCTGCAAGATCAGCCTCATCATCAATCCAAAGTTTGAAATCGTTAACATCTGCCAAAACATTTTGACCAAAACGCAAAGTGAGAACCGACAACTCCTGATTTATTTCACGAAAACGCTCCTGCTGCTCGGCCGGAAGCGCTGCTCCATTGCGAACAAAACTCTGGTAGGTCTCTTCCAGGAGCATGGCTTGCTCTTCGGTCAAATCCAGTTCATCTTTTTGATTGTAAACGGTCTGAATCCTTGAAAATAACGCAGGATTCAGACTGATGTTATCTCTATGAGATGACATCATAGGCGCAACTTCCTGAGCCAATGCCTGAATTTCATCTGATGTATTGGATGAGTTATAATTATAAAACACAGAGGCTACACGATTCAGCAAATCGCCGCTGTAATCAAGCGCTGCCACAGTATTATCAAAATCAGGTAGTGCAGGATTAGTTATAATGGCTGCAATTTCAGCTTCCTGTTGACGAACTCCTTCTTCAAAGGCAGGAATGAAATGAGAGTTTTCAATTAAATGAAAGGGCGGAACTCCAAACGGAGTATCATAATCAGAAAAAAACGGATTTTCATCCGTTGTAGCACATGATGCCATAAAGACGAGTGTTAAAATAAAACCAAATAATTTTTTCATTTTACTAATGTGTTAATGCGTTACAATTAGGTTTACCGGAAAAAAATGCGAACAAAATGAACAAACCATATGGTTTGTTCAACTGCCTCAAATATAAGAATTGTATCGCAATACAACAACGATAAGTATCAGGCAAAAAGGATATACTGAATGATTTTCTCCCCAATTATAAAAGAAAGCCCCTGTCATATATGACCCAAACAATAAAAAAACTAATACAAATCGGTTCTTAGTCGTTTTTCAAATACTAACTTCTTCAAATACTCATCCGGCGCCGGATCATCAATATCCCGGTAAATGTTAATTATTCGTTTCAATGATTCCCTCGCATCCTGCCCTATGGTTCGCTTATTACCACAGATGTATATGATGGCACCACGTTCATCAATCCACTCAAAAATTTCCTTACCATTCTTCTCCATCAAATCCTGAACGTATATTTTCTCCTTATAGTCGCGAGAAAAAGCCAGATTCAATCGGGTTAACAAACCCGATTCAAAGAAATCTTCCAACTCTCTGCCGTACAGAAAATCACTTGAAGAATAACGATCTCCAAAGAAAAGCCAGTTTGCGCCCTCTGCTTTTCGAAATGCCCGTTCCTGCAAAAAACCCCGAAAAGGTGCGATACCTGTACCAGTTGCTACCATAATAACCGGCAAAGAATCATCTGTCGGTAATCTGAAAGACTCATTGGGCTCATGAAATAATGCAAGGGTGTCCCCTTCTTCTAACCTATCGGCAAACATGGACGAGCAAACACCTGAATGTTTGCGGTTATAGAGTGGATATTCAATGATTCCTGCTGTAAGGTGTAACTCTCCGGGATGAGCCAAAGAACTGGCTGCCACAGAATACAATCTGGGGTTTAGTTTTCTCAGTATGGAAAGAAATTGCTGCTGATCAACCTGTGCCGGAAACATGGTGACCAAGTCGAGCACGTCATGAAACTCACAAAAAGCAATCATCTGTAGTTCATTGGCAACAAGCTTTGCAAGATCTCGGTGTCCGGCTAATTCAGCATACTTTTTAATCACAACCGGAGTTACCATGGTGATCTCAAAGTCATGCACCAAAGTCTCTTTCAACATTTTTGATTTATTATCTACCAGAACCCGGTGCGTTCCGTCATATTTCATCGCTCGTAGAATCTTATCTACCAGCAAACGAGAATTGATGGCGTAAACACCAAAAGAATCGCCCGGATGAAACTCCCCTTTAAAGCCATTCATATCAAGGGTTAAATGATAAGTTCTCTTATTATAACCCTTGGCGGTTAACAGCCCTTTTTTCATTACTTTAGCGTAAAAAGCGTTATAGTCGTCCAACTCCCGTTTATTTAATTCGAAGGCAAACTCCTTGTTTGGTCTCTGATTGATCCTTGGAAGCTTTTTCTCGAATAAATCAACAGCTGCAACTACCCACTTTTTGGCATTTTCCTCGTAATCAATATCACATTCCACAATTGGATAAACCTCTTTGGCACCCAGACTGATCAATCGCTTACGAAAATCATGACCTGTTTTACAAAAATCCTTATAGCTGCTGTCTCCAAGTGCCAATATGCTGAAATTTACGCCGCTCATTGAGGGAACATCATCGCCATGCATGAATTGATAAAATGCCTCAACTACAGCAGGCGGATCACCTTCACCATGGGTGCTAACAGCAATTAAAATGTTTCGGATATACTGAATCTCGTTATACGGAAACTCCTTCATATCCAATAGTTCACAATCCATCCCAATATATTTCCCATACTCAAAAGCCAGTTCAGCAGCAGCACGGGAGTTTCCCGTGCGACTGCCATATATCACATATAAAGTATTTGATTTTCCCCGATTCATTACAGCGATATTTTTTTTATCCGTCAAAAGATATTCGCCATTGGTTTTATTTAATTTGCTTTGCATTTCTCGTTGTAAATTCATTTGCACTAACTAGACTCACACCATACTACCAACTGAGACCTCTTTAAGTTGGTCAATCCAGGTGGCTTTTTCATCGTATTCCATAAAGAAAGGTTTATAGGTCTGCTTGTAATTGCGGTGACGTACATATTGCATCATGAAGTATTTTTCACCATCAGCAGGATTATCCATGACTCCCATAATGTGAGCCTTACCTTTTGCAGCTGACATGACCGGGCCGGTAATGGTTTTTGCAAAACTTCCCGATTCCCTGATGGCGTTTCGGTATAACTCATAAACTTCCGCCAATGGAATCTGAAAGTAATTATAAGGCCCGGTTTCACGCTCTATAAACATGTAATAAGGAATAAGACCCAGCTCTACCTGCTTTTTCCACATTTGCGCCCACACTTGACTATCGTCATTTATGTGACGAAGAATTGGAGCCTGGGTCCTAATTTCAGCCCCTGCCTGGCGGATGTTGTATATGGCCTCCTGTACAATTTCGTTGTCCAGTTCGTTTGGATGATTAAAATGTGCCATAAAAGCCAGATGAAAACCACTATCGGCAATGTCCTTTAACAAATCAAGCATATCCTGTCCCTCCTCACTCAGTTGGGGAATAAAAGCAAATGGCCAGTAAGAAAGTGATTTGGTTCCAAAGCGTATGTGTTTCAGATTACCGGGACGCGCCTCCTTTAAGGCTTCAAAATATTTTCGAATGGTGGCCGGATCCATCACCATGGGATCACCTCCTGTAAACAGAATTTCATTGACATCAGGATTTATTCTGATGTAATCAATCACCTTTTCTATTTCCCTCATGGAAAACTTTAAATCCATATCCTTAACAAACTGTGGCCAGCGGAAACAAAAGGTGCAATGTGCATGGCAGGTCTGTCCCTGACTGGGAAAAAACAGCACAATGTCACGATATTTATGTTGAACCCCTTTTAATTCTTCACCGTTCAGATTTGGAACATTAGTCATTTGCTGAGCCGGGTGTGGATTCATATCCATCCGAATATTAAAAATTAACTTGTCAATATCAGGCTTTGGAATCCCTCTGTCATACGCATCCTTCAACTTCTCGTAATGATGCTGTTTCATCATGTTTCTATTTGGAAAATTGAGGATGTAAATCGGATCATTCTCATAGTTATCCCAATCAATCAGGTAATCTACAACGTAATTATTGGTTTTAAAAGGTATTACACTTGATACGATATCAATTTCACGTTTAACTTCCTCCGGCAAATACCTAATGTATTCAACTTCTCTGTAATTTCTTGCATTGATAGTTATAAACCTCATTTTCGCGTAGTTTAATTAAAAAATTGAAGAATTTTAGACAGGAACATCGTAAAAGATGGGAATCAGGGATAAGATGTTTTGCGGATTTTCTTATCCTTTTATCCAAATATAGTGATTTTTTTTGAACTCTTCATATAGATAGAATATATCGAACAGGTTGGATGAATCTGACCGTATATATAGGTAAAATATACACCTAACCTTAAAGCCTGATCCATCAGGCTTTAAATACCTCATGAATAAACAGCAAAAAAACGAACGTTAAATAATGTAAATTTGCAAAAAAGTTATATTTTTGATGAACTGATTTTCTTAGTTAAAACGTTAATCCTAACCTGATCATAATGACAAGAAACGAACAACTACAGTTCTGCAAAGTATGCCAGCACAGGCAAATGGACATGAAACAGGGACTGCTATGCAGTCTGACAGGCAACATCGCTACTTTTACTTCAACATGCGGCGACTTTAACCTGGATGAGAAAGTAAAAACAACACCTCAGGTTGAATTGGAACCGTTAACTCCGGGTGATGTGATTCACAGGATTACACCAGAACAATATGCAAGATTAAAAAGTGAACAAAACCTGGCATTTGGAATTTATGCAGGCGTAATTGCCGGTTTTCTTGGTGCTGTAGCTTGGGGGGCAATAGCAGCTGCCACAGGCTTCCAGATTGGATGGCTTGCCCTTGGGATTGGTTTCGGTGTAGGTTTTGCCGTAAGAACTTTCGGAAACGGAATTGAGCCGGTTTTTGGTGCGGTTGGAGCCATCATCTCTCTGTTCAGTGTTTTTTGGGGAAAATTCTTTGCTCTAATGGCGATCATTGCAAAAATGCAGGATGTAAATGTTTTAGATTTAATTTTTGGGTTTGATTACCGACTGCTGCCACAGCTAATGTCTGCAACTTTCAGTTTTATGGACATTGTATTTTATGGACTTGCCCTTTATGCAGGTTTTAAATACAGCATTAGAACGTTCAATGACCAGGACATTAAAAAAATCAGAGCCGATAAATCTCTCTACTAAATAATTTAAGAAATTACGAAACCTCTAATTCAAAACTAATATGAAACGATCATTTATTCTATCTCTATTTCTTGCTATAACAATTACTGTTTGGTCTCAAAATGGCACCATCGTTTTGCACCCGGTTGTAGGAGATTCCATCTCTCAAAAAGAAAAAACAGACTTTCTATTGTTTCCGGAAATAAGTGATAACGAGTTCGTCTATGGCAAAATCATTAAAACTGAAAATGAGTATCAACTCCATTATTTGAAATCCAATGGGGAACAATTCTCATTAGAGTTAGACTCTGTGATGCTTCTACAGTATCACTTAAATATTAATAAGTTGCAAGCTTATTATGATAATCAAAACGCCAACGACACCATTACCAACCATCAGAAAATTCTACTAATGTCATCAGAAATCGACATCAACAAACTTCACATTCAACCCATTGATCCTCGCATTTTAGACAAATTACCATATGAAGCCAGAAGGCGACAACATCTTAGGAACAGCGCAATTGATCGCGGTCTTTGGGGACAGGATATAGATATTTATGTTCAAACATCAGGCTATTTAGAAATAGTATATTAAGGAGAAGGTTTTACTTCATGAGACATATAAGATCTTTTATTTCAGCAATCCTGTTGTTTATTTGTTTATTCTACGTAAGTGGGCAAGATTTACTAAACAGTAATAGAACTAGCTATTATACATACATATATCAGCTTACAGATATTGAAACGAAAGATCTTTTTAAAAACAAAAAATGGGAGTTTTCCAAATCCCTTTTACACACTTTAACTGATTCCTTTCCCACTCATTTAAGTTATGATAAAGATTTACCTCCAGGACATTATTTTTACTTTTACACTCGGGAAGGGAATCAGGTTTTTGAATATTTTTCGATTTCAAAGTTTGATGTAGTAGTTTTCAACAATGAAACAGATATCAACATACAGGTGTTAAGTCTTCATGGTGAAATCATTTCAGATGCAATTGTAAAAACAGGCAACAAGCGAATCAGGTTTAATCCAAAGACAAATAGTTATTCTCATGAAAAGTCAAATCGAAAAGGATTAATCACAGTTTATTGGAACAATCATACAGAATATTACGAATTAAACAGGTTTATAAACAACTCTTGGATAAAAAGAACTTCAAGAACCATTGCATATAATACACCGGCAAAGTATATCTGGAAACCTGTAAGATTTATAGCTTTCTTGCCTATTGACGGAACAAAATCCATCATTAACAATTATCCAACAGGAACAATTCGACAAACATCCCACTTTTTCTCAAATGCCTATTCCAGTATTGCCTGCAACATCTTTAATGACATATGGCATTGCCGATATAACCGAAGAGTTGGGTATGCAGGTTATTTTGTTTTTAATAAACCCAAGTATCTTCCGGGAGACACCGTTAAACTAAAAGCCTTTATCACGAAAGAGAATGGACGCCCCATTAACAAACCTCTCGATCTATATCTAAACGTCCCGGGAAAAAGAATCAAAATGGCAGAACTGCATCCATACAGAAGAGGGGCATATCACCATAACTTCTTTATTCATGACTCATTGGATTTAAAATTGGATCGCAGATACCACATGGCACTAATTTCAAGCAAAGGAGAAACGAAAATGAACGGTTGGTTTACGTATGAAGATTACGAACTCTCTAAGCTAAAAGTAGATTTAAGAGCAGATACTGATGTTTTTTACAATAACAAAGAGCAAACCATTTACATAAAGGGAACAGATGAGAACAATCTTAATATTCTTGATGGAAGACTGAACATACTTGTGAGCCCGGCAAAAGTCAACGAGTTAATATCCAACCATGCTTTCATTCCAGATACTTTATTATATAAGAGTCTGCCACTAAACCCATCCAAAGAAACAACAATTACTATTCCTGATACCATCTTCCCAAAAGTTAACATGGACTACAACGTCCATGTCGAGCTATTGACTACTGACAATGAATCAGCATCAACATCTAAAACGTACAAATATTACCATACGAAAAATGATTTTGAGATAAACCTTGAAAACGATTCTATTGCTTTTGACTTCAAAAGCGATGGAATCCCCATTAATATTGATGCATCTATATATGGGTTAGATCATTTTGGCAATCAAACCTTAATAAAACAATCTAAAACACCACTAAAAACAGAACTAAACCCATTTTATAATGAATATATCGCCACATCAGAAAACAAAACAGCCAAGGCAATAAACATTTCCAATGAATCTTCGCTGATTCAAACTTACTCCTCCCGAACCAAAGACGATGTCAGTATTGCAGTTTATAATCCTCGGAATATAGAGTTTAATTATTTCATATACAGGGGGAATCGCAGAATCGAGAGCGGATCAACCCGCTCTTTGGATATCTCAAGAAAAGCGAGGACTAAGAAGAACTACTTCTTTTCAATCAGCTACATTTGGGGAGGTAAAGTTTACACAGAGAACTACAAAATCCCAATTGAAGAAAGGAGACTGAACGTTGAAGTAATTAAACCTCAATTGGTATACCCAGGACAGGAAGTGGAGGTAGAAATTAGAGTGACCGATTACTCTAGCAGTCCGGTAAAAGACGTAGACCTTACAGCTTATGCTCTAACCTCCAAATTTGAATATTTGCCTCCTCAACTACCAAGCTTTGAAAAAAACAGAAAAAATCGGACATTTATAAACAGATTCACCATAAATCATGCCGAATCAAAGCATCCGGAACTGATTCTTGATTATGAGCTTTGGAAACTATTATCGGGCATTGATTCGATAGAATATTATAAATTCCTATTTCCCGGTAACAATATTTACCAATCTGAATATACACCAAAAGAAGAAATAACTCAGTTTGCTCCTTTTATTGTATCTGACAAAGGCAAACTAAAACCCATTCACATAATCTATGTTAATGCACGACCGGTTTATTTTAGTTGGAGTAACCATTCTCAGCCATACTCATTTAAAATTCAACCGGGATATAATCAGATAACCTTACGAACAGATGATAAAACCATTACCATTGATAGCCTGTTTTTTGAGACAGGTAAAAAACAGATAATAAGCATAAACGAAAACATTCAACATCATAACATAAGAGTACAAAGTTCAAATAATAAGTTTTCGAACCAAGAAACAACAGCTCTTGCAAACCTCATGTTTCCATATAGGAATAACTTTCATTCAAACATTGCCTACATACAAACATCCAGCGGCATACAAATGTTAAATAGATTGAACTCTCAACCTATTCGTTATAACTACACGGGTCCTGTTTCTAGCTATTTCTCATTTAATCAGCTTAATCGCTACTCCATGAAGTTAGAACATGAGCCGGGCTTTCAATATGACTTTTCTCCAAATTTGGTAAAAATGAGGAGTTACAATTCAAAACATCTTATCCCCGGAAAACTGTCAGGCAAACATTTACCTCAATCATTTTCTGATGCTGTAATTACCGAAAAAAGCATTCTAGCGGAATGGCAAAAGGAGCAGTATAGATTAAAACGATTAAGAGCGCGAAATTTTGTTCCTGAATCCCAATCATCCGGTAATGGTCGCATACAATTATCCATTGAACAGAACGAAGAAAACCAATCACAACGTCAACTCTTAAATACCATTGTCAAAAAGCATGATGACCCATTGTTCCTGCACATATATCACAATAGGACGTTTATCGAAAATCTTGATAAAGGAATCTATCTGGTAATCCTGTTCTTTGAAAACTCCGAATACCATATTATTGATTCAATAGGTGTGAAAAACAATGGTTTAAACTTTTATCAGATAAAACTGCCGAAAGCATTAAAAAAAGACAGCTTCAGCAACAACATTGCTGAACTGATAGAGGATCACCTATACGCTCCCGTTCATACGCTTAACCATGAGAAAAAAATTATATCAGAATTCTCATCCACTTATTTTCAAGCATTTCCAACAGTTGGAGGTAATACCATCCAAGGTTTTGTTTATGACAACGATTCGGGAGAGCCAATACCCGGGGTTACAATAATGGTTAAAGGGACTAATTTGGGTGTCGTCACCAATCTGGAAGGGTTTTATTCAATTACAGTTCCTCCACACTATACATTTCTAACTTATAACTTTATCGGCTACAACCAAGAAGTGATTAGTACCGATGCCGGAGACAGAATCGATGTTTTTTTGACTTCTGATTATGTATCCCTTGAAGAAGTTATAGTTGTTGGCTATGGCGTTTCTAGAAGACAGTCATTAACACAATCAGCATCTTCAATATCCACCAATAATCAATTAAATATTTCTCACCAATTAGCAGGACAGACCCCCGGAATCCAAATACTTGGAAATCTATCGACTGGCGACCAAGAAGGGAAGCCATTAATCATTGTTAACGGTCTTGTATTTACTGGAGACATCTCATCTCTTAACCCTGGCCTGATTAACAGCACAGAGATTTTAAAAGGAGACGCTGCTACATCAATATATGGATTAAAAGCAGTCAACGGAGTTATCATTATCTCCACCAAAGATTCCTTCATAGCTAATCAAACACCACATAATTTAAGAGAGGGGCATTTTGACGAGACTTTTACAGAATTAGCAATGCAATCTGGCTCAATACGGCAAAACTTTTCAGACTATGCTTTCTGGAAACCAACACTTAGTACTGACAAAAATGGAGTGGCTACATTTACTACAACATTTCCCGACGATATTACCAGTTGGGAAACTTTTGTTCTGGCCATGAATAGCAGAAAACAGAGCGGACAGACCAAAAGCATTACCCGATCGTTTAAGCCGTTAATGGGGCAACTTGCTGTTCCCCGTTTTCTGGTAGAAACAGACACCACAAATATCATCGGCAAAGCATTAAATTACTTGCCCGATTCGATAAAACTAACAACAACATTTAAGATAAATGAAATTGAAAATCTTCGTCTTGATGACAGATATTGCCAGGAAATCTTAATAGACACCTTACAAATTACAACTCATGATCAGGATTCTTTGAAAATTGAGTACTCCCTCAAAACAGAATCGAACTACTTCGATGGAGAGCTAAGGCATATCCCGATTTATCCAATTGGTATGGAAGAAACATTAGGCTTCTTCCATGTTCTGAACAACGATACAGTTATAACGATTCAATTTAATCCTGAAATCGATTCGGCATATATCTATGCACATTCAGATGTGCTTAATATTTTGCAGTCTGAAGCGCATCAAGTAATTAACTATCGGTACAACTGTAATGAACAAATAGCCTCAAGAATAAAAGCTCTATTAATGATAAAAAAAATCGCCAAGCTTAATAATGAGGAGTTTAAATTGGAAAAGCAGTTACTTAATCAAATCGATTTACTTGAGAAAGGCATCAATCGTAACGGATTATGGGGATGGTGGAGAAATTCTGAACCAGAATACTGGATAAGTCTTCATGTGGTGGAAGCTTTAACAGCAGCCCAACATGCTGGCTATAAAATTAACATCAACACCCAAACTCTGTCGCAAAGGTTTATTCTAGAACTGGATAGAACGAATAACTTTACTTATCAAATTAGGATACTTAAAGCCATAAAGACCCTTGAACCACATATTAACTTAACTCATGAAATTGAGAAACTGTCCTTACCAAAGGAATTCAACTTAAATCATCTACTTTTATTAAAAGAGTTAAAGATGTCAAATGACATCCCTGTAGAAATTGACTTTTTGGACGCCTTCAAAAACCAAACAATACTGGGTAATATATATTACAACGATACAATCAAAAATCTATACAGGTATAACATATTAAACAACAGAGTGCAGAGCACATTATTAGCATACAGAATCATCAAAAGCTCAAATGAACCAGACCAAGATTTGCTGCTGCAAATCCGAAATTATCTATTGGAAAGAAGAGGCTCGGGAAAATGGAGAAACACATACGAATCCATAAAAATTTTAGAAACCATTGTACCGGATATATTGGGCGAAAAGGGCAGAGTATCTGCTCCAAAATTGATATTGCGGGGAAATATTGACAAAACGGTTGACGAGTTCCCGTTTGAGCACAAAATTTCGAATAATTCAGATCTGACAATTGAAAAAAGCGGAAGTTTCCCGGTCTATTTTACATCATACCAGAAATTTTGGAATAAAGAGCCGACAAGAAACACAACGAACTTCAAGATTGACACCTGGTTTTCTAACACAACAAATAATATCCTAACCGCTGGTGTTGAAACCAGTTTAATAGTAAATCTAATTGTGAAAGCAGATGCGGAATATGTCATGCTTAACATTCCAATTCCAGGTGGATGCTCCTACGGAGAGCGAATTCAAGGTGGATGGCCAGAAGTTCATCGTGAATATTTTAGAAATGAAACTGCAGTGTTCTTTCGCACCTTAAAACAGGGTGAATACACTTTGGAAGTCAAACTTGTTCCAAGATTTACCGGAAGATACAACCTCAATCCTGCCAAAATAGAATTAATGTATTTTCCTACATTTAACGGGAATAATGAAATTAAACCAATAATAATTAAAGATTAATACGATGAAAAAACTTGAAAAACCTTCTTTTAGAGAATGTACAAAATTATTTATGATTGTATTCACAATCATAATTTTATCTCCTGTCACAACAACGGCAGATGATAACACCAGCCTCCTTTATCGCGTCTCAGGCAATGGGTTAGAGCAACCATCCTGGATATATGGGACCATACATATGATTTGTGCGGAAGACTTCTTTATTTCAGATGCAGTTTCAGAAGCTTTAAAGTCAAGTCAAAAGATGGTAATGGAACTAGACATGAGTGATCCTCAAATGATGCAAAAAATGCAAGGACTGGCCATGCATCCGGAAATGAAAAATATTTCAGATTTCATGAAGCCCGAAGATGCTGAAGCATTCAATAACTATCTGACCAGCCGATTTGGTGCAGGATTAGAGCATATAGGCATGATGAAACCTTTCGTGATAGCATCCATGCTGGTAATGACACAGATAAACTGTGACAGAGTCGAATCATATGAGAACTACTTCTTAACGTATGCCATCCAAAATGGAATAAACATCAAAGGATTAGAAACCATTGAGTTTCAGGCAGGCTTATTCGACAACATACCATACGAACTTCAGGTAAAAGAGCTGGTTGCCATGATAAATGATCCTGAAAAAGGTTTGGCAGAATTTGAGCAACTCGTTCACTGCTATAAAAATCAGGATATAAACTGCCTTTACGAAGCCATAAAAGAATCTGACAGCTACATTAGAGACTTTGAAGAGATACTTCTCACCGAGCGAAACAAAAACTGGGTTCCACTATTAGAGAAAATCATGACAGAACATCAGTCCTTTATCGCGGTGGGTGCAGGTCATCTTCCGGGGGCTAAAGGACTACTTTATTTGCTCAAAGAAGCCGGTTATACGATTGAGGCCATCAAAGAATAAATATTATCCAAATATTAAAATAAAAAATCGTATTTTAGGGATAAACCTAATAACCAAATCCCTATAACATGACCGAAGATTTTCTTCATTACATATGGAAACACAGGCTATACAAGCCGGGACAATACTCTACCAATCAGGGAGAGCAACTGGAAATCATCAATCCCGGACTCCTGAACAGCGATGCAGGTCCCGACTTTTTCAATGCGAAGGTCAAAATCGGGGATACCATGTGGGCCGGAAATATAGAAATCCATCTAAAGGCCTCAGATTGGTTCAAACATGGACACCATGAGGATGAAGCATACAACAATGTTATACTTCATGTAGTTGCTGAAAACAATTCAACGTGTTTCAGCGCCTCCCAAAGAGAAATTCCTGTTTGGGAAATCCCTATTGAAACGGCATGCACATATAAATACATGGAACTTCAACAGAACCAGTTATGGATACCATGTGCATCTGACATTGCTAGAGTTGATGAATTTCAACTCACTCAATGGCTGGAGAGAATGACCATTGAAAAACTGGAAATAAAAGTTGATTCAGTCATTAAACTGCTCTCACAATACAACAACGACTGGGACGAAGTTTTTTACGTTCTGCTGGTTCGCAACTTTGGCTTTGGTTTAAATGGAGACCCATTTGAGATGCTTGCCCGACGAACCCCATGGAGGACAATATTAAAAAATGCTGATAACATTGAACGTTTGGAGGCCATTTTTCTTGGTCAGGGAGGTTTCCTATCAGAATTACTTCCTGAGGATGAATACATACAGAAGCTCCAGAAAGAATACCGACTCCTTTCCGGTAAATATGGATTAATTCCTGTCGAAAATTTCACCTGGAAATTCCTCCGGTTAAGACCATCTAATTTCCCAACCATCAGACTGGTTCAGTTGGCTGAGTTATTTAACAAAGGAAGATTGTCACTTAGTAAAGTATTAAAAGCTGAAAACATTCAACAACTAATTGCCTTGCTCAACATTTCTCCGTCAGGTTACTGGATGAGTCACTACCGGCCGGGTGCTGAGTCGCCGGTTAAAAGCAAAGCCATTGGACAAAATTCCAGGGAACTCATCATCATCAACACCTTTGTTCCGTTGGTATTTGCTTATGGCAAACTTCGCGGAAATGAAGATCTTTGCAATAAAAGTACAGAATGGCTGGAATCATTAAAACCGGAATTGAATAACATAATTGAGAAATGGCAAGAAATTGGCATAAAAGCTAAAAATGCATCGCAATCCCAGGCCCTTGTCCATCTAAAAAAACGTTATTGCAGAGAAAAACGATGCCTGATGTGCAGAGTTGGGCATCTGATTATTTCAGGAAAAACGAACCCTCAATAAAAAATATGGTTCAATGAGACATGTCTCATTGAACCATATTTCCATAGTTCAGAACAAAAATATCTTATTAATAACCTCTATCCTGTCTCATTTGCTCCATTTCCTGATTAAAGGTATCTTTAAACCTTTCATAATCATAATCTAAACGAAGTCTTTCATCTCTTGAAATACGATCATTCATGGCATTAACCAGTTCTTCTCCACTTAACTCAATGGCAATATAGGTCTTATAACGTCCTTCAGAAGTTCTGGTAAGCTCTTCGCAAATTACCCGTGTACCGGTTAAACGCTGATTAATTACTTCGCGCGTAAGTCCTTCATAACGTTGGGTAAACTCCTGACGATTGCCCACTGTAATATCCTGCACATAATTATCGATCACTGATTTAACAGTAACCTCAATTTGAGCAGCCAATTCAGCTCTGGCGTTACTTAAAGCCATACGTTTAGAGTTGGCCTGGTTTGGGCTTTCTGCTACACTGTTTGCTCTAAAAAATTCTGAATTGGAGAAATATTCAGGGCCGCTACACAACACTTCAACTCGAGTTTCTCCCGGAGGAGGAGTTACAGTTGCAGTCTCTTTTTTCGATCGGCACTGAGTAAACATTAAAACCGTACCAACCATTAATAAAGATAAGAGGTAAGTAAACTTCTTCATAACATCAAACTTTAAATTAAATAAACAGTTTTTATATAAATTTATTACATGCTATTCAAAAACCGAACCACAATTGGCTACACAAAAAACAAAAGCTGCAGCCATCTCATTTTCAAGCTATTTAAAACATTTACACAAATCTTGGAAATCAGCTTCTGGTATAACTTTTGACGTTCACAAAACTGTGTACGAAATAATGATCAGACAGGTTTTCATTTTACGTGTAAAAATTATTTCACTAGTTTTACATAGCTAAAATAGAGCCTGACTAATTGATAAATAAAATCACAGACGAATGAAACAATTTTCAACCATAGTCATTTTAATATTGGCATTTTCAATTACCGGCATGAGCCAACGTTCAAGACCAACTATTCATTTTGAGAATAAAGTTCATGATTTTGGTGAAATTCTTGAAGAAAACGGGGTGGTAAGCCATGTTTTTGAGTTCACCAATAATGGGGAACAACCACTTGTAATTCATAATGTCCGCACATCCTGTGGATGTGCTGCTCCGGAATGGACAAGAACACCAGTTCAACCAAAACGTAAAGGCACTATAAAAATAACATACGACCCACGTAACAGACCCGGTAATTTTAATCAATCCATTACAATTGCCAGCAATGCAGAACAAGGTCAGGAAATACTAAGAATTATTGGCACTGTTACCCAGGGAGCCCGGCCAATTGAAGAGATATACCGGCGGGAGATTGGACCTATACGTCTTAAACACACAAATTTATCTTTCGGAAGAGTACCAAAAGGTACACAAAAAGAAAATTCTGTTGAAATCATAAACACATCACAAAATCCTGTAACCATAACATTTGCAAGAGTACCGGATCATATTACCATGGAGGCAAATCCCCAAAGGCTCCAACCTGGCCAGGAGGGAATCATCAAAGGCACCTTTAATTCCGAAAAAACAGATGAATGGGGATTTGTCAATACGCATATGCAGGTTCTGATTAACGGTGAACAAATAAGCAATAATCGCATCAGCTCCACTGCAACCATTGAGGAGGATTTCTCCTCATGGAATGAAGAAGCACTTGCAAATGCACCAAAAATAGAGTTTAGCCAAACCACATTCGATTTTGGGGAGATAAAGCAGGGAGAAATAATCAACCACTCATTTGTTGTTACAAACTCTGGCAAAAGTGATTTAATTTTACGCCGCGTAAGAACCTCTTGCGGCTGCACAGCATCTAACCCCGACCGCAGCATTATCCCTCCGGGACAATCCACCACGGTTCCGGTAACATTTAATTCACGCGGACGAAATGGAAGACAAAACCAATCCATTACAATTTACACCAACGACCCTGACAGAAGTGCATCAATATTAAGACTTTCGGGTGTTGTAATACAATAAAGGTCAAATATTCGGGATTGGTTAAAATATCCTTTATCTTTGTTTGTCAAAATAATTTTCAACAGAACATGCACCCGGGAAAAGAACACAGTCACATCGAAAACGATCCCAACTATAAAGGACTCATTGTAAACAAAGGAGTTGAACAACCACCATCGGTTAACCCCGATGCAGCCAGACGATTTCTGCAAAAAAGACCACAGGAATTGACTTTGGCACAGTATGTGGACGGAATACTGGCAGGCGACATAACAATTTTGAGTCGTGCCGTAACACTCATTGAAAGTTCTCTTCCCAAACACCAGGAGTTGGCTCAGCAGATTATCCTTAAATGTCTGCCATATTCGGGGAATGCAGTAAGACTTGGTATTACTGGCGTTCCGGGTGCCGGAAAAAGCACCTTTATAGAAGCTCTGGGTCTACACCTAATTGAAAAAGGTGCTAAACTGGCCGTTTTAGCCATCGATCCCAGCAGCGAACGATCAAAAGGGAGCATATTGGGAGACAAAACACGTATGGAAAGCCTCTCATCAACACCCAATGCCTACATAAGACCTTCTCCCTCGGCGGGATCACTGGGAGGTGTAGCCCGAAAAACCAGAGAAACCATTATTCTTTGTGAAGCAGCCGGCTATAACACCATATTTATTGAAACTGTAGGTGTGGGACAGAGTGAAACTGCGGTTCATTCTATGGTCGATTTTTTCCTGTTAATACTGATAGCAGGTGCCGGAGACGAACTCCAGGGAATAAAACGAGGCATTATGGAAATGGCCGACGGAATTGCAGTTAATAAAGCAGATGGCCAAAATATACAAAAAGCACAACTGGCAAAAACACAATATTCCAACGCCCTTCACCTATTCCCTCCCACTCGTTCTGGATGGATTCCACGGGTAGAAACTTGTTCTTCCATCTTGTCAGAAGGCATTGCCAACATATGGGATATGGTGGAAGAGTATTTGCACAAAACAAAAAACAACGGTTATTTCAACACAAACCGTCGGGAACAGGCACAATACTGGATGTATGAATCCATCAACGAGAAACTTAAAAATAATTTTTACCATAATGCGTTAATAAAGAATAAAATTGCCGAAATTGAACCCCTGGTAAACAGCGGACAAATTAGTTCGTTTGAAGCTGCTAGAGAACTGCTTGAATTGTATAATAAACAAGTATAACAATGAATTGAAATGCAGCCTGACTGCATTTTAATAAAACACTTATAATTTAAACAACTTTATTTTTATGATGAAAAATGTTTTTTTTGCACTGGCAACAACCATTATTCTGGCTGCCTGTTCATCCGACAGCTATAAGTTGTCAGGTAAATTTGATGATGTAACCACCGGGACTGTATATTTGAAAAAAATTACAGAGTTTGGTATAGAAGATGTCGATACAACTGAATTGGTTAATGGAGCCTTTACCTTTGAAGGTTCGGTTGAACACCCTGAACTCTACTTAATTTTTCATGGAACCAACAGGGTTCCGGCCGCACTGTTTATAGAAAACACCAACATTACCATAACAGGAAGTACTACTGATATGGAAGCGGTTGAAATTAAAGGTTCACGCCTAAATAACCTTTTCAAAAAATTCAATGATGATATCCCTCATATTGAAAAAGTTGAAAAAATGAGAGAGGAGTTTTTCATGGCTCAAAGCAGCGGTGATCAATCCACAATGGAGAGCATTATGGCCGATATGCAGGTTATTATTGAAGAGCAACAAAATTACTATCGTAATTTTGTGAAAGAGAACAGCAACAACGTAGTTGGCGCCTTCCTTGCCCTAAACATGGCACAAGCTCTTGAAGTGGAAGAGCTGGAAGAGATTCTTGAGAAACTTGAAGCCAATCTTTCCGGTCATCCATACGTAGTTCAACTAAAGGAATTTTTAGCTCCTATGCAAACCCAAAGAGCAGCTGAAGCAGCACTCTCTGTTGGAAATGAAGCACCGGTTTTCACCCTATCCGATATTGAAGGGAACCCTGTAAGCCTTGATCAATACCGCGGAAAATATGTTTTTCTTGATTTCTGGGCAGCATGGTGTCGTCCATGCCGCATGGAAAATCCAATTTTAAAGAGAGCTTATGATCGCTTTGGTGGAGATGAATTTGAAATCGTGAGTGTATCATTGGACGAAACCACTGAAGCATGGAAAAAGGCTGTAGAAGAAGATCAGCTAAACTGGGTTCTTGTACACGACCCCATGGGAAGCGTGGCTCAAACCTATGCAGTTCAATCCATACCTAACACATGGTTGCTTGACAGAGATGGAAACATCATGCATAAACAGTTAAGAGGTGAGGAACTGATTGAAGTATTAGAAGAGCTTCTAAACTAAATCGAATTTGACAATATATTAGAAAAGGTCATCCGTAAAAAATATCGGATGACCTTTTCTTTTTTTGTAAATTTGTCATCAAACAAAATAAAACCTTCATGCATCAATCACTATTGGAAAGAATCCGACAGCTTTCAGATCAGATTTATCTTGAAATAATCAATCATCGTCGATGGCTACACCAAAATCCGGAATTATCTTTCGAAGAAGTCCGGACTTCAGAGTACATAGCCAATGAACTTAACAAACTCAAAATTCCTTTCAAAAAAGGGATTGCCGGTACCGGAATCATTGCAACCATCGAAGGCAAAACCACAAATGGACCGGTGGTTGGTCTCAGAGCCGACATGGATGCTTTGCCCATTCAGGAGAATTCGGGATTGGATTTCAGTTCTCAAAAAGAAGGTGTGATGCATGCGTGTGGACATGATGCACACAGTGCATCATTGTTGGGTGTAGCAAAAATTCTTACGCAAATAAAAGATTCTTGGGAAGGAACCGCCCTACTAATATTTCAGCCAGGCGAAGAGAAATTCCCGGGTGGCGCATCACTAATATTAAAAGAAGGTGCATTAAATAATCCGAAACCAGACATCATAATTGGTCAACATGTTTTGCCGGAAATGGAGAGCGGACACGTTGGGTTTAAACCGGGAATGTATATGGCCTCGGGCGACGAAGTCCACATCACCGTTAAGGGGAAAGGCGGACACGCGGCCATGCCACACACCCTGAACGATACTGTTTTGGCTGCATCGCAAATAGTGGTAGCACTTCAGCAAGTGGTAAGTCGGGTTGTTCCGGCAACAATCCCTACAGTACTATCATTTGGCCAAATTGAAGGGAAAGGCGCTACCAATATCATTCCTGAAACAGTTTATCTTGCGGGAACCCTGAGAACAATGAACGAAGAGTGGCGCGAAATAATAAAAACAAAAATCAGGGAAATTGCCAGCCACACAGCTTCTGCATTTGGGTGCGAATGCAACATTGACATAAAAGATGGTTACCCAATGGTTTTCAACAATGAGTTGGTCACACAAAAGGCATCAGAAATGGCTTCTGTATACCTTGGTCAAGATCAGGTTGAGGAGATGGATACCCGCATGACTGCTGAAGACTTCGGGTACTATAGCCAAGAATACCCCTGTACATTTTACCGTTTTGGAGTGAAACAAAAAGAAGGAATTACCGGTGCTCTGCACACACCGCAGTTTAATTTAAACGAGGAATCTTTAAAAACAGCTTCGGGACTCATGGCATTTATTGCCATCGGCTTCTTAAACACACAATCATGATATTCTGAACGTTAGACCCTAAACACAATTTATAACCTATAAAAATAAACGCTTTTAACGCCAAATGATTTTTTTTAATAAAAAAACCCAATAATTTTGCCTGTAAGTAAATCCTAAAATCTAATAAAATGGCTTACGTTATTAATGAAGATTGCATTGCTTGCGGTTCCTGTTTAGATGAGTGCCCCGTGGATGCCATCGCTGAGGGAGATATTTATGTAATTGATCCTGAAGCTTGCACCGACTGCGGCGCTTGTGCTGATGTTTGTCCTACTGAGGCAATCCATCCCGCATAATAAGCACTGAAATGCATTAAAGAGGCTGCCTTGGGCAGCCTTTTTTATTTGGGGACAATCACAATATCAAGCACCTCATCATGAGGTTCAACCGGCACTTCTTTTACCATCTGAAAACTGAATCCAACCCCAATCTTAACTGCGTTATACAATTTTGGCAGTAATTTATCGTAATAACCCGCTCCTCGTCCCAATCGGTAGCCCAAATGGTCAAAGGCCAGTCCGGGAACCAACACAAGATCAACCTTATCGTAAATCGTAAAAATTTCTGTACGCGGTTCCATTATTCTGTACTTCCCTTGGGGAGCCAGCAAATCCTCACCTTTGAAATATCTTAATTCCAACTTCTCGCCAACCACTTGAGGCAATAAAAAAGTTTTTTCAGGATGCCATTTCAAAATTAAGGGACGTAAATCAATCTCATCAGACAATGGCCAATAAGCCAATATTATTTCTGACTTTGAAAAGACTTCCGTATTCTCAATCGCTTCTACACAAAGCATGCTTTCAGCATGCTTTGTCTCCTGAGTCATCAACCGTTTAAAACCAGCGATATCTTTTCTCAGCGCTCTCTTTTTTTCAACTACTGCCATACTCTGCATCACTGGTTTATTTCGTATACATCTATTCTGCGGTCTTCAAACGCATGGTTCTCTTCTGTTATTTGTTTATCTGTCGATTTCTTAAGATCGACATCAGCCACCAAAGATTGCTCCTTTTTTCTTTTCCCTTGCAGCAAATACTCTCCTGTTGGAGAAACCAACACTGAACGGCCGGTAAATTTCAAACCCCGTTCAGTTCCCACTCGATTGGTGGTGGCAACATAAAATCTGTTGGTAAGTGCATATCCGGGAATGGCAGTCTGGCACCAGGGCAAAACCAAATTGGACGGATGACATACCATTTGAACTCCCTTTAACCCCATTATTCGCCATACTTCAGGAAACATCCAGTCGAAACAGATCAACATCCCAATTTTCCCCAAAGGCGTTTCAAACACAGGTAAACCCAGATTTCCGGGTTCAAAAATATTTTTTTCATTTTTGAAAAGGTGAAGTTTTCGATAAACCCCTATAACACCCTCTTCATTTACCAAAACAGAACTGTTATATAGCTTATCCCCCTCTCGTTCATTAATCCCGCTTACAAACCAGCAACGATGTTTTTGCGCCTGGGACATCAAAAATCTGACGAATTTACTGTCACTAAGCTTTTCAGATAATAAAACAGCCTCTTCGCGCGAAGCAAACGCATAGCCTGAGGAAGCCAACTCTGGTAAAACCCACAAATCGGCACCATCTGATTTTTCGAGAGATTTCTCAATAATCCTGATGTTTTTGTCTATATCTCCTATAACCGGAGCGTATTGTAACAACCCAACCCGCATAGCAAACTTATTCGTGAATGACTGTAATTCAATAATTATGGTCTGTACCTCGCTGCGGCAAAAATCTCATGTCCATTATCCATCTCCATAAGTTCTTGCAAAGTAACATCCGGATTTCTTCTCATAAACGATTGAATGATTCTGTAGCCTATATAATGTCCGGTTCGGCCGGGAGAGTCCTGCCCAAAGAAAAACGTAAACGGACTCTTACCAATATAACGCTGAAGTGTCATCCTGTCCGTGGAGAAGAGATGTTTTTGTTCAACTACAACAGCCCACATATCCTTTTCAAATCTTTTAACCCAAGCCATCTGTTCCTTGGAAAAATCAAACAGCAAGGTGTCAGGAATATCCGGAACCATATGCTTTACAAACCAAAGCAGTTTTCCATTATAAATCATCTGATTGGCCAAATCATCAATGGAATCGTTGTACAAATATCTGCTCATGGCGATCGCTTTCATCACATCCGGCACTACTTTTTCGGTAACTTTGGTACGTCTCAAATACATGGGAACCGATAACCACTCATAAAAAATGCAATCGGCGCCGAGGTATTGCTCAACACTGATTGACAGCCATGTTGAATCAACAACCATATTCTGATTAAATCCGGAGATGTGCAAATAAATATCTGGAACAGGCTCGTCGGGAAAGTAATACAAATAGTATTGAAATGCTTTGGTCAACTCCCGTTTTAACGCATCCTTATCATGAAAAACATGCCGAACTGTATCCAAAACCTCCTGATTGGGCTCATAGTTTAAGAAAAATCTCATATTCTCCACGTAATCAGAATCATCTGGGTGCCCCGCTCCTATCACCCCTAAACTATACGCTTCAAGATACTTTCCATAAGTTTTTTTCAATCGATCCAATTCCAGATGAAAACTGTCGGGATTGATGGAGAACAAATCTTCATAAAATGGAATTAGATTTATATCGACCTCTATGTGATCGACCCTTGGTGGTCGTTCACAGGAACAGGAATTAAACAACAGCACAAAAGCAAGAGGTGAGAGTACCAATAATCGAAACCAAAATGATCGATTTCCAGACATAGTAAATCAGATTAAATTAAAAATATAATTGCAATAATAGAAACATGGCCTTGATTTTGCAATAAAAGCCGGCATAAATCGGTTATATCATTAACAATTATTATTCCCAAAAGATTACATATAAAGCAATTTATTGCTTTATATGTGCCAAAACACACGTTGATTTCATTAAGTTTGTACAAAATTTTGAGAACATTTAGTCATTAACTAAATTACACCTTAACATTCAACACTTTAAGAAATGAAAAAGCTATTTTCTCTATTTATAATTCTGATTTCGATAACCCAACTATCGGCTCAGCACAGTGGCGATTTCAGGTTTTCTTTTGTTCTTACTCCCCAGATATCATGGATGAAATCTGATCATCAGAATGTAGACGACAAAGGTTCCCGAGCCGGATACAATTTTGGGGTGCTCATGGATAGATTTTTTGGCCATAATTACGCATTTGCCACTGGACTCACAATTAACACAACAGGCGGAAAACTTTCGTACGATACCGGGGAAGAGGTTTTCAGCCAACGGTACAACTTGAAATATTTAGAGGTTCCACTGGGATTAAGACTGAGATCAGAAGACATCAGACGAACCAATATTTACGGAAGATTTGGCCTATCGCCTCAGATAAACATCCAGGCACAGGATGGCAACGGAAACAGCATCAGCAGTGAAGTGCGATTCTTCGATTTAGGATACCATCTTGGAGGCGGAATTGAGTATTCTGTTGGTGGACGAAATGCCTTAATGATAGGACTATTATTCAACAACGGATTTACAGATATTACGAATAAATCAGGTTTTAACGATAAATCCATCCTAAACAGATTCGTCTTCGAATTTGGCTTTATCTTCTAATACAGAAAAAATCAGAAAAAGATCATGCAGGCACCAATAAAACTGGCACTTTCGCAACTCAACTACAAAATAGGCGACTTCGACGCCAATAAGGCAAAAATCATTAATGAAATAAAAAAAGCCGCGGAAAACCAAGTTGACCTCATCATCTTTTCCGAGCTGGCCATTTGTGGATACCCACCTTTGGACATGCTAACACGCGAAGAATTTGTCCGGGAAGCCATTGACTGCATGCATGAAATTGCAAAACACTGCCAAACCGTTACTGCAATTGTTGGTGGCCCCTCCATCAATCCGGGATCGAAAGGAAAACAGCTCTTTAATTCCGCCTGGCTTTTAAGTGATGGCGATGCCCGTCCGGTAGTACACAAAACACTTTTGCCTACTTACGATGTATTTGATGAATATCGCTATTTTCAGCCCAACCAGGATTTTAATGTCATAAGTTTTAAAGGACACAGAATTGCCATCACAATTTGTGAAGACATCTGGGATGACCGGCCAATAGAAAATGCCTTTGACAGGAACCATCTATACACCTTGTCGCCCATGCAAAAGCTGGCCGCGTTGCGACCAACTTTTGCCATCAACATTGCCGCATCTCCCTTCTCATATCATCAGCACGAAATCAGGAAACAGGTGGTTTGTAAAAAAGCAGCCCAATATCAGATCCCCGTTTTCTATGTAAACCAAACCGGAGCCAATACAGAACTTATTTTCGATGGAGGCTCCATGGTTATTTCTCCCGCCGGAGATGTAATGCACAGGTTGAGTTTTTTTAAAGAAGAGACCTTTTACACGAACTTTAACGAACCAGCCACTCCCAACAAATCAGAAGAGAAACCTTCAGAAATTGAATTAATTTACCAGGCATTGGTGACAGGTGTTCGGGACTATTTCAACAAAAGTGGTCTGAAAAAGGCCTTGGTAGGATTATCAGGTGGAATTGATTCTGCACTTACTGCAGCCATTGCTGTTGCGGCGTTGGGAAAAGAAAACGTGCATGGCATTTTAATGCCATCACAATATTCCAGCGATCACAGTGTAACTGACGCACGGGATTTGGCTGAAAACCTGGGTATGAGCTACGAAATCATTCCAATTAAAGAGATCGTGAATCAATTTGATTCGGCTTTAGAGAACACTTTTTCTGGAAAAGAAAGTGACTTAGCCGAAGAGAACATCCAGGCCAGGATTCGTGGAACCTTGCTGATGGCATATTCAAACAAGTTTGGGAACATTCTGCTGAACACATCCAACAAAAGTGAGGCGGCAGTTGGTTATGGAACCCTTTATGGCGATATGAACGGCGGCCTTAGTGTTTTAGGCGATGTATATAAAACTCGTGTATTCGAAATGTGCCGGTTTCTGAACCGATATGGAGAAATAATCCCCGAAAACACCATCACTAAACCACCGTCGGCAGAGTTGCGACCCGACCAAAAAGACTCCGATTCACTGCCTGAATACAATCTGCTGGATGCCATTCTGTTCCGATACATTGAACAGAATAGGTCGGCGAAAGAGATTGTTTCCGAAGGTTTTGACCAGGACACGGTTTTGAAAACAATACAGATGGTTAACCGTAATGAACATAAACGGTTTCAGGCACCACCGGTTTTACGTGTTTCCGGCAAAGCATTTGGCTTTGGCCGAAGAATACCACTGGTGGCAAGATATTAATCCAACCAAACGAACATTTTGGTCATATTTTTAACCATTTCGTTCCATTAGCTTCTATTTATTTGAATTCATTCTGTTTTTTTGTTAATTTTGGTGTTTTAGAACAGTGTTTTAGAACACAGGGGTATGACAGCAACAAAAAAAGCGGGAACAAATGACCCGTCAATTAAAGATATACAGTTAATTTTCAGCGTTCTGACCGACGCTGAAAAAGAGTATCTGGAAAAAAACCACAGAACGGTCAAGTACCGCAAAAACCAAATCATATACCAGGAGGGTGAAATGCCAACCGGGTTGCTTTGCCTCGGATCAGGAAAAGTTAAAATTTTTAAGGAAGGCGTTGGTGGACGCGACCAGATTGTGAGATTGGCAAAAGCACCTGGCCTGATCGGATATAGAGCTCTCTTTGCTGGTGAGAACCATGTGGCCTCTGCAGTGGTAATTGAACCCTGCACCATTTTTCACATCAACAAGGAAGTTGTTGACAACCTAATGGCCAGCAACAACAAACTCTGCATCAACATCATCAAATCCTTTGCCTCGGAGCTTGGATTTTCGCGTTTCAGGACAGTTACACTCACTCAAAAACACATCAGGGGTCGATTGGCGGAAAGTCTGATGCTGCTGAAAGAGATCTACGGTTACGAAGAAGATGGCTGCACGCTCAATATTTATTTATCCCGTGAGGATTTGGCCAATTTCTCCAACATGACCACTTCAAATGCCATCCGCACACTCACAACCTTTATGAAAGAGAAGCTGATTGCAGTTGATGGCCGCATCATTAAAATTCTGGATGAAGATATGCTGGAGAGAATATCGAGGCTGGGATAATTAAGAGCCTGGTTTATTCTTTAAAATAAACTCTCTTAACACGCTGACTGATGCTGGTTAAAACTTCGTAAGGAATGGTGTCCAGTATTTCGGCCATCTGTGTTAAAGGATGCTCATCGCCAAAAACAACTACCTCTTCACCTTCTGGTAAATCCATTCCCGAAACATCAATCATACACATGTCCATACAAATATTCCCAACTATAGGACAAAGTTTACCACGTACTAAAACCTGACCTACACCGTTGCTCAGACGTCTGTTTAAACCATCGGCATACCCAATTGGCAAAACGGCAATTTTGCCATTTGCTGAAACACTTCCACGCCGACTGTATCCGATGGTTTCACCGGCTTTTACCGTTTTAATCTGCGAAATATAAGTTTTGAGTGTAACCACATTCAATAAAGGATTTTCAGGCAGACTGCTCACGCCGTACAAACCAATTCCCAAACGTACCATATCAAACTGATACTGCGGAAAACGTTCAATGCCGGCAGAGTTGAGCGCATGTCGCCAAACCGCATATCCCAAACCCTTCTCAATGATGTCAGCAAAATTGGTAAACCGGCCAATTTGCTGGGATGTAAAGGCATCATGAACAGAATCGTCGGTTCCGGCCAAATGGGTAAACACCGATAAAACCCTAACGTTGATCCTTTTCTTTAAATATACAACCAACTCTTCGGCATCTTCGGGGTAAAATCCCAATCGATACATTCCTGTATCCACCTTTAAGTGAATTCCGGCCTCCCCTTCACCGCTTTTTGCCATGTGTTGGCAAAAAGCTTCCAGTAGGCGAAATCCATATATTTCAGGCTCCAGCTTATACTGAAGCATCTGGTTAAAACTCTTCACCTCAGGACTCATGACCATAATCGGTGTTTGAATCCCTGCTTTTCGTAATTCCATCCCTTCATCGGCGAAAGCCACACCCAGATAATCGACCTTATGGTGTTGCAAAGCCGAAGCAATTTCAAAAGCTCCACTTCCGTAACCGGATGCCTTTACCATGGCAAGAATCCTTGTTTGAGGATTTACGCCACTCTTAAACGTTTTGAAATTATGAATGAGAGCGTTGAGGTTGATTTCCAAGCAGGTACTGTGCTGTTTTTGCTCAAGTTGTTCACTGATTCTTTCAAACTCAAATGCTCTGGCGCCTTTTATCAGGATGGCCTCGTTGCGGAATGAAAGGCGGGGGATGGCAGCAAGCAGCTCTTCAGTGGTTTTGAAGAATGTATCGCTCGCACGAAAACAGGATGCATATCCGGATATTTCGCTCCCCACCCCTATGAGACGCTCAACTCCACGGATTTTGATTAAATCTGCAATACGTGGATAAAGAATCCCAGGTTCTATACCTGTTTGTAATAAATCTGACAAAATCAGGATGCGTTGTCGTCCCTTTTTACGACCCTGTTGCTCCAGAAAATCAAGTGCCACCTCCAGCGATGTAAAGTCAGAGTTATAACTGTCGTTAATGATTAGAGAACCGTCGAGTCCTTCAATCTGCTCCATTCGCATGGCAACTGGTTGCAAATGCAACATGGAACGGCTGATGGCATCAAAACCTAACCCTTTATAAAGCATCAGCAAAATGACCGGCAAAGCATTTTCCCGGCTTATTTTATCAGGAAATGGCAGAGATACACTAAAAGATTTTTTCTGCCATTGGAGAGTCATTTGCAACTTTCCGTTTTCTGCTTCGCTGGATAATAACCGAAGATTTGAATCGGGATGAACGCCCCAAGTCAACTTCTTCTTTTGGGGATATAACTTCATGATGGCATGATGAATCAATTCATCATCCAGTTTGTAGAAAACAGTATCAACTTCTTTGAAAAGAGCCAGCTTTTCCATTAATTTTTCGTCCATTGACGAAAAATTTTCCTGGTGAGCTGCTCCAATATTGGTAATGAGTCCTAAAGTGGGTTTCAGAATCTCTCTCAAAGCTTCCATTTCACCAGGTTTACTGATGCCCGCTTCAAAAATCCCCAATTCACTCTCATCATTTAATTGCCATACCGATAAGGGCACTCCAATCTGACTGTTAAAACTTCGTGGCGAACGAGTCACTTTTACAGAATCCCCTAAAACCTGACCCAACCACTCCTTTACAATGGTTTTCCCGTTACTTCCGGTAATGGCAAGCACCGGCAAGTTAAAAACCGAACGGTGATTGGCTGCCACTCGCTGTAATGCCTGTAGAGAATTATCCACAACTATGAATGAAGCATCGGTCATTTCCACAGGGATTACAAAATCCTTTTCAACAACAAAAGCTCTCACTCCTCGTTGGTATAGAGTATTTACAAAGGCACCGCCATTTAAATGGCTGCTTTTAATTGCAAAAAAGAGAACTCCTGGCGAGTTAAAAACGAGGCGGCTGTCGTATGCCAATTTGGTCACCACTGTGGTGATGTTTCCAAATAGTCGTCCGGATGCCATTTGAGCGATTTGTTGTATGGAGTATGAAGTCAACGTCATTTGTTTCGGTTTAACTGATGGTAGCAACTGCGGCAAACGGCTTCGTATGCTTCGGCGGCGCCTACTTCCACCAGTTTATCGCTGGCTTTAAACCTGTAGGAAAAATGTGCCAAATCGCCACATTGCATGCATATGGCATGAACTTTAGTTACGTACTCGGCACAGGCCATTATGCCGGGCATAGGACCAAAAGGTTTTCCTTTGAAATCCATATCCAGTCCCGCAATAATTACACGTACTCCCTGACTGGCCAATGTGTTGCAAACATCAACCAAACCATTATCAAAAAATTGTGCTTCATCAATCCCAATCACATCGGTATTACCACTTAATAAAAGAATATTTCCGGAACTCTCAACAGGTGTACAACGAATGCTGTTGGCATCGTGAGACACAACTTCTTCTTCGCTGTATCGCCTGTCAACTAAAGGCTTAAAAATCTCTACATTTTGTCGCGCAATACGAGCACGACGCAATCGGCGTAACAACTCCTCTGTTTTTCCTGAGAACATGGAGCCACAAATGACTTCGATCCATCCATGCCGCTTATTCCTGTTATTTTGACGGTTTTCGAGAAACATCTGATTTGAAATATTGTTAAGAATAGTAGATTCACAAAAATTCAATTACTACCTTTGCAAAGGTAAAGAAAAATGATTGTCAACAAGATAATATGGAAAAAGAAGCACTGCTTAAAATAATTCTTCAGGACATAAAGGAGCTGGAAACATTGCTGAATACCTTTTCCGGAAAAGAGGAAGTCCCTGCTGTATACATACAATTAGCAAAGAGTAAAACCAAAGGAATACTGGATGAAATTGCACTTTTTGAAGGACTTAATGCGCCTCAAAAAACAGATCTGCCAATACCTCCGCAACCCGCTCCTGTAAAAGAAGAACCCAAACCAATGAAAGAGGAAAATCCTGTGCTGGAAATCATCAACGAACCTGCAGAGGAAGAGAAAACAGTTCCATCTCCGGAGCCTGAAATCCAACATGAAGAAAAAGCCTCACCACCTGCACCCACCCCAGAAAAAACTAAAACACCCGAACCCGCTCCTAAATCGGTTGAAGCTACCAAACAGGAAACGGCAAAAGCAACACAGAAAAATGAGCCAACAACACAAGGAACTGTTCTTGGTGAAATATTGGGTAAAGACAAACAATCCTTTAATGAGAAATTGGGTACCGGTCACGATTCCGTCTCAATTCCAAAATTTCAACAACCAATTGCCGATTTGCGTAAGGCAATAGGCATAAACGACCGGTTTTTCTTCCAAAGAGAACTGTTCGGGAACAACTCCGAACTGTTTAACCAAACCATTGATCAGATCAATCAAATGGCCACATTTGAATCTGCTGTCTCCTTTTTATCCGGAAACTTTAACTGGGATCAAAACAATGAAGCAGTGGTGTCTTTTAAAGAACTGATAAAAAGAAGATTCCCCAAATAATCCTATAATGGGCAAATTAATTCTCGTACCTACTCCCATCGGCAATCTGGAAGATATTACTCTCCGGGCTTTACGTGTTTTAAAGGAAGCCGACTTCATTCTTGCGGAAGATACACGCACAACAGGAATGCTTCTTAAGCACTACCAGATTGAGAGTAAAATGTTTTCCCATCATAAATTCAATGAACACAATACTGTAGAAAAAATTACACAACGCATCAAAGGCGGAGAGACTGCTGCAATGGTCTCAGATGCTGGAACACCAGGCATTTCCGACCCCGGCTACCTCCTGGTAAATCATTGCATAACCAATGGCATAGAAGTTGAATGCTTACCAGGAGCAACGGCGCTTATCCCTGCCATCGTGATGGCAGGATTACCAAACGACAGGTTTTGCTTTGAAGGATTCCTTCCTCCAAAAAAAGGACGCCAAAAAAAACTAACGGCACTTCAGCAGGAGGAAAGAACCATGGTGTTTTATGAATCACCACACCGATTGGTAAAAACGCTTAATCAATCTGCCGAGTTTTTTGGATTGGAAAGAAAAGCAGCTGTATGCAGAGAGTTGTCAAAATTTTATGAAGAAATTAAACGAGGAAGCCTGGAAGAATTAATAAAATATTATACCGATCATCCTCCCAAGGGGGAGATCGTGCTGGTCATTGAAGGAAACAGAGAACTATAAAAATTTACACCCATAAATCTAAGAATATGAGAAATTTAATTTTACTCATGCTGGTGCCATTCTTATGGCAATGCACATCGGGGCCGTCCCGTACCGAGCTGATGCAGATGAACGACTCTCTTTTGGTTGAAACAGCCAAAAAAGAGATCCAATTAAACCAGTTGGTTGAGACACTCGGTGATATTGATGAAAACCTTCGTCTGATTAAAGAGAAGGAACAAATTATATCGGTTCAGGCTGAATCCGGAGATATGCGTGGCCGCACCGGTGAACAAATTAACGAGGACATTCAACTCATATATGAGTTGATGGTTCAAAACAAGGATCGTATTCAGGAACTTGAAGCGCAACTCAGAAACTCAGGTGTTGAGAACAATAGAGTAAACCGTCTGATTGCCGGATTAAATGAGCAACTTCAGGAAAAATCAGCACAAATTGTTCTGCTTCAGGAGCAACTTCAGCAAAGAGAACTTGTAATTGACCACCTGAATCTGGAGATCATGGATCTCAGTTTCGAGATGGACTCCATCCGCAAGGCCAATGAATCAACGCGTCAAGAACTCGACCAGACAACGGATTATTATAACCGCGCATGGTACACCATGGGAACGCGTCGTGAACTTCGAAATCAAAACATATTAACCCGTGAAGGATTCCTGTTTTTTGGAAGCACCAGAATACTGAAAGAAGATTTTGATAAAAGTTATTTCCAGCAAATAGACATCAGGGAAAAAGATACAATACAGCTTTATACTTCAAAAGCTGAAGTGCTTTCCAATCATCCCTCAGGGTCATTCCAACTGGTTACCGGAGAGGAAGGAAATCTGATTTTAGTAATAGAAGATCCGGAACTTTTCTGGAGTATAACGCGTTATCTGGTCATTCAGGTAAATTAGCACAGGAGTTTTAGAGGCTGTTTAAAATTTGTATCGAATAGGCAAAAAGATCTTTAGATATTAGATTTTTAGACAGATAGACAAGACTATAAAGAGAATCAGATCGTTCTAATTATCTTTTTCATGTGTCTAAAATTTGTATTTTAAGGTCACATGAAACTCGCCATCATAGTCATTCTTACTTCGACAGAGCTCAGTACTTTGCCTGTGTGAGAAGGTTTTCTCATGGCTCGTTTCATCTATTCTATCTGTCTATAATCTATGGATCTTCGCATCTATTAAATTCTTTGGAAACTAAACTTAAACAGTTACATAATAAATAATAATGTACATTCAGCAGTATCAGCATCTTTTTTTTGATCTTGATCACACCCTTTGGGACTTTAATACAAACGAAAAACATACACTGTCAGAGTTGTTTATCCGGTACAAACTGGATAAACACTTTGACAGTTTTGACATTTTTTTCAACACCTACGAGCCAATAAATGCCGATTTATGGCTTAAATACAGACATGGAGAAATCAGAAAACCGGAAGTTGCCATAGGGCGGTTTCATAAGACATTTTTAACCTCCGGACTTGACGATTTTGAAAGGGCACGAAAATTCTCTTTTGATTTTGTGGCGGAAAACTCTAAAAAAACAGCACTTATTCCCGGTGCCATTGAGCTTTTGGAGTATCTGCATCCAAAATACAATCTACACATCATTACCAACGGATTCGTAGAGGCACAGCATGTTAAGATGGAAAAGAGCGGACTAAAACCCTTTTTTCAAAAAATATTTATTTCGGAAGAGATCGGTGCACAAAAACCTAAACAAGAATTCTTTGAACATGCCATACGAAGCTGCAACGCAAAGAAAAAAGAGAGTCTGATAATAGGCGACAGCCTTGAAACCGACATCGCCGGAGCCAAAAACTTCGGATTGGATCACGTATATTTTAACCCTGCTGCAACACCTCATAATGAGGTGGTTTTTATGGAGATCAGATCGCTGAAGGAGTTGTTGGATTGTTTGTAAAGTTAAAACTCAGCATCCCTTTCAAAATTACCACCAAAGCCAAAGTCGGGTTTGGAGCCGGGAGCAGGACTACCTGTGGAGATGGTTTCATTCATTTTTGAACTGAACACCTGCATAGAATCTGATTCCCCCCCATATCCTCCACCAAATCCATCAACATCCACATCCTCAAATCGAATCACCTCCGGACGGAATCTCAAACGAACATCACCTGTGGCTCCGTTACGATGCTTGGCAATTATAATTTCGGCCATTCCGATTAGTGAGTTACCATTTTCATCCTCGGTAATTTTATAATACTCGGGTCGGTGGATGAAAAGAACCATATCCGCATCCTGTTCAATGGCTCCGGACTCCCGAAGATCAGAAAGTTGCGGACGTTTCCCCTCCCCTGTTCGACTTTCTACCCCCCTGTTTAACTGAGAAAGTGCAAGAATTGGAACATTTAACTCCTTGGCCAGACCTTTTAATGAACGGGAAATCATACTCACTTCTTCCTGACGGTTACCGGGGTTCATGCCGCTGGCATTCATCAACTGAAGATAATCAATGATAATGATTTTCAGATCATGCTGCTTCTTTAACCTGCGGCACTTTGCTCTCAGTTCAAATACTGATAAACCAGCTGTGTCATCCACAAATATGGGTGCATCTACCAGAGATTTAATTTTATGATCCAATTGCTCCCATTCGTATGGTTCAAGTTTCCCTGTTTTAATTTTCTCAGCAGCCAATTCAGTTTCTGCTACTATTAAACGATTAACAAGCTGAACATTTGACATCTCAAGAGAAAACACAGCCACGGCCTGATTATATTTCACCGCCATATTTCGTGCCATCGACAAAACAAATGCAGTTTTTCCCATGGCAGGACGTGCAGCAATTACAACCATATCGGAATTTTGCCAACCTGATGTCATTCTGTCAAGTTCTGTAAATCCACTGGGAACACCACTCAAACCATCTGTCCGCTTACTGGCCACCTGAATCATCTCAATGGCTTCATTAATCACCGGACTAATTTGCGTTGCATCACGCTTCATACTTCCTTGTGAAAGCATAAAAAGTGAATTTTCCGCCTCTTCCAGCAAATCATTCACATCCTCCGACTCATCAAACGCCTTGGTTTGGATAACTCCTGAAATGCGTATCATTTCACGTTGCAGATATTTCTGGTAAATGATGCGCGAATGGTACTCTATATGAGCCGCAGAGGCAACTCTTCCGGTAAGCTGGGTGATATAAAAAGCTCCACCCACCTCTTCCAGTTTTGCCATTCGACGTAACTCTTCGGTAACAGTAAGCAAATCGGCCGGTTCCTGGCGGGCAAAAAGGCTGGTTATGGCCTCATAAATATGTTGATGCGCTTCCTTATAGAAGCACTCAGTCTTTAATATTTCTGACACATTGGTAAATGCATCTTTTTCAAGAAGCATGGCTCCCAATACGGCTTCTTCGAGTTCAATGGCCTGTGGTGGCATTTTCCCCACACCAAAATCCATCGGTTCCGGGGACTTCTTTCTGTTATTATATCGTTTCTCGGCCATTGATAAAATTATTTTTTGAAAAGGATACAAAGGTATAAAAAAGTGGGTGTGCTTGAAAGCCATTTAAAGGATTCATATTAACAACTATCAAACAGAGTTATTAACAATCCATTCATTTGCATTAAAATTAACTACTTTTGTTCTTTGATGTGATATAAAAATCTTCGGCATGATCGTATTTCCCAATGCTAAAATAAATCTGGGTTTGAACATCGTTTCCAAAAGAAACGATGGTTATCACAATTTGGAAACCGTCTTTTTTCCTGTAAAGAAATGGAATGATGTTCTGGAAGTCATTCCATCAACTGAAAACTCTGACGAATTTTCGGTTTCCGGGCTAAATATTGATGGCTCCTCCGACAACAACCTTTGCATGAAGGCCTTGACACACATGCGCCAACACACATCAATTCCTCCGCTTAAGATCCACCTTCACAAAGTGATTCCTTTTGGAGCCGGTCTTGGAGGAGGCTCAGCAGATGCTGCTTTCATGCTGAAACTGCTAAACGAGCAGTTTCAAAAAAACTTCTCTTCTTCTGATCTGGAAAAGATGGCTGCCACGTTGGGAGCCGATTGTCCTGTTTTTATTAAAAACCAGGCTGTCATGGCAAGAGGAATAGGCAATGAATTCTCAGGTATTTCACTTCAATTAAAAAGCCTTTGGCTTTTAATTGTTGCGCCGGGCATTCATGTGTCAACTGCCGAAGCATATGGCGGAATTATCCCAAAATCACCATCCATGCCAATAAATGAAATCTTAACCAAGCCTATTAAAGAGTGGAGAAAATTTCTCAAAAACGACTTTGAGGATACTGTATTTCAAAAACATCCTGCTATAGCCGAAATAAAAGAAAATTTCTACCGAAATGGAGCCATATATGCTTCCATGTCGGGAAGCGGTTCTGCGGTTTACGGATTATTCAAAGATAAACCTGAAATCACCTGGTCATCTACATATGTAACTCATCTGGAGGAAATCAGCTAATTTTTTTCACTCCTCTCGGGAGTGAAAAACCAAAGCTACTGCCTAATCCTGGTTTACTCTCAATCAGCAATTTACCTCCATTTTTCTGAATAAACTCATTACACAAAACCAAACCTAAACCAGAGCCTTTCTCGCCTTCGGTTCCTTTTGTGCTGGAAGAGGCTCCCAGTGTCAGAATTTGTTCTATATCAGAAGAACCCATTCCTACTCCCGTATCCTTTATATATATAAATACACGATCATTGATCTCCTCCGATGACACAGAAATCTTTCCACCCCTTGGCGTAAACTTCACAGCGTTAATTAATAAATTGCGAACCACCGTTCGCATCATATTGATGTCGGCGAACACCGGAAGATTTTGATATTCCGAAACATCAACCTCAATCTCTTTCTTTTTTGCACCATCATCAATCAAAATGAAATTTTCGTTCACAATATCATTTAAATCTGTATGAACAGGAGAAAATTGTATGTCGTTGGTCTGAGTACGCGCCCAATAAAGCAGGTTCTCCAACAGGTTAAACACCACCAAAGATGAATCATGAATAATTCGGGCATGCTCCCTCACCTGCTCTCTGTCATCCTGATCACTGAATTCAGAAAGAAGTGATGAGAATCCTAGAATGGTGTTGAAAGGAGACCTTAAATCGTGTGCAATAATTGAAAAGAGCTTATCCTTGGTGTTGATCAGTTTAATTAACTCCCTGTTGCTTTTTTGCAGATGGTCAGCCTGACTCTCCAGTTCTTCACGCTGATCTGTTATTAGTTTTTGCCGTTCCTCAAGAATCTTGTTAATCCGGTTCAACTCTGTTGCCCGATGCTTTAATTCTCGATTGCTTTTTCGCAATTTCCGCGTTTGCTCTGAAACTATACGAGCTAATCTTTTTTTCTGCTTTATTAAATTCGCTGTACGTATTCGAAATATTGAGAAGATAAGGATTAAAATCACCAATGTGATAGCAGTATAAAACCAAATGGTTTTATACCAGGGAGGCAGAACTCTAACTTTTACTGAAATACCTTCTTCATTCCATATTCCGTCATTATTTGCAGCCTTTACACGAAAAACATACCTTCCCGGACTGAGATTGGTGTATGACACCTGGCGTCGTGCACCAATATAAACCCACCCATCATCAAAACCTTCCATCATAACAGCATATTCATTGCGATGGGAGTTAATCATATTAAGCGCAACAAACTCGAAACTAAAAAAATTCTGATTGTGGTCAAGAACTATTTCGTCCACCCAATTGATCTCTTTATTGAGAACAGAACTCGACTCATAGTCTGAAACTTCCCTGTTAAACAACAAAAATCTCGAGAATCTCAATTCCGGAGGAGAGGTATTATAGTGAAGATTATCCGGATTAAATGCGTTGACCCCGCCACTTCCGGCGAAAAAGAGAATATCTTCACCATTAAAATAAGAAGCATTATTATTAAACCCGGGACCCTGTATCCCATCATTTTCATCAAAATGGAACAAATCACCGGTTTCTGGATTGTATCGGTGTAAACCAAAGAGAGTCCCAACCCACAATTCTCCATTCTGATCTTCTTCAATGCTTGTAATATAACTATTTCTGAAATTCTGGTCACGCCGGATAAAGGTTTCATTAGTTTCATCAAAACGGAACAATCCGTTATTTGTGCCAATCCAAATGGTGCCATTACCCGACTCCAGTATGGTGATTACCTGATTTCCATGTATTGCTTCGGGATTTCCGGGTTCTGCATAAAAGTTTCGGAATTCTTGAGATTCTATATCCACAATACATAAACCATAAGCTGTCCCAACCCAAAGCTTATCATCTCGGTCAACCATTAAGTAGTGAATCCAATCGGAATTTAGAGCACTGTTCAACTCATTATATACCACAAACTTATTATCTTCTACTAAAAACTGATTAACACCTCCTCCATGGGTTCCAATCCAGAGGTTTCCCTTCGAGTCTTCAGCGATTGCTCTTACATCATTGTTACTTAAGCTGCTGTTGGTTCCATCTGCTCTCCATGCCTCAAACCGGTTGTTGCTTTCATCATACAAATGTAACCCGCCATTGTGGGTTCCCAGCCACATCCGGGATTTGGAGTCCTGAAAAATAGATAAAACACTTCCTCGTCCAATCTGACCGGGAATGTTTTCTGTAGAAGGATACCAAATAATTTCACCGCTTCCCCAATTAAAAACTGTAAGTCCACCACTAAATCCGCCAAGCCACAAATTGCCATAAACATCTTCATGAACAGCACTGATGTTGCTTTGTCGTACATGCCAATAGTAATAATCACTCTCGTTATACAATTGAAATCCTCTGGCAACAGAACTCGCATATACTCCCTCGCCATTATAATAAGTGTAATAATTTCCTTGAGTATCCTGAAAAACACCATTAAGGTTTGGTCTGATTGATCCGGACATATTAGAATCATGATAATACCCATGGAAACGGTCTTCCTCTTCCACGTATACCTTCATTCCGCTATAATCTACCGACCACAATTTACCCGTTGCATCAGTAAAAAATCGGGTAACAAACCTCTCCGAAGTGTCATGGAAATAGTTTTGAATAGCTCCTGTCTCTCTATCTACACGAGCAATTCCGCCGTGCTCAATTCCTACCCATAGAAACTGATCATCAACTTCAAGATCTATTACTGAGATCTGTTCCCGGTTTGGATGAAGAGTAGCTTCCAAAACAAATAACGGTGCATCTGATTCATAGTCCGAGTAATATGAAACTCCTCCAGAGTTATAATGCCCAATCCAAATTCCCCCTTGTTTGTCGAAAGCATAAGAATAAATATAACCTAAATCGGTTGATAGGAGATGTTGAAAGCTCTTTGTTGCGTCATCAAAGTAGAATAAATCATTACCTGTGCAGAGTGTAAGCCGCCCATACAAATCAATCTCCATATGATTAAAGTAAAATTCTTCCAATCCAGCCGGCTGATGAGGACTCGCTACTATATCGAAACGATCATACTCTCGGTTGTAAACCGATATTACGTCAGAAGATACAACCCACACCCTGCTGGCCGAATCAACCAACAAATGTTCAATCTGATTACCTGCCAAACCAGCGTTCAATTGATTGTCAACAGCCCGATAAACCCGTATTTCATGACCATCGAACCGATTTAAGCCATCCCTTGTTCCTATCCAAACGTACCCGTCATCGTCCTGAGCCATATGTGTTACATAATGGCTTGAAAGATTTACGTAGTCGGGTAATCGCTTAAAATACAGATCGGGATATTGAGCAAAACCAATTCGGACACTCAACACCAAACAAATAACTACCGCACTTTTGAGTAATCTTTTCACATCTCTCCTTTAATCATTAATGTATTGTACGTGATCAAGTGAAAAAATGTTATCATTTTCTAAATCTTTACCAATTCATAATCAAACCCTAATCATGCATAAATATAAAACAAGCGACCTCTTTATAAACAATATTTTTTTTCAATTCAACTAAAAAAGTGTATAAAATACACAACAAACTAAAACATCTGTTTTTAAATAAAACTTAAATAACGTCACCAATTCAAACAACTTAACATATTTTATTTGAAAAAAAGTTCATATTTTTCTCAATAATTGGTATTTTTTTTGGAAAAATTTTTATTATATCTCATAAAGTTGAGTACCATTTTTAAATAAAAACAGTCTGTTCGTATTACGAACAGACTGTTTCCATATAATGATGGTTTCTAAAAAGAAAATTAAAACTCAGCATTTTTTGGAGTTCTTGGGAACGGAATGACATCCCGAATATTACCCATCCCGGTAACGAAAAGCATTAATCTTTCAAAACCAAGACCAAAGCCACTGTGCGGTACCGTTCCAAACTTACGGGTTTCCAGATACCACCACATCTCCTCAACAGGAATATCCATTTCCTCCATTCTTGCCACCAATTTGTCGTAGTTTTCTTCCCGCTGTGAGCCTCCTATGATTTCACCTATCTGAGGAAATAGAACATCCATGGCTCTAACTGTTTTGTTTTCCTCATTTAACTTCATGTAAAAAGCTTTGATCTCCTTGGGATAATCGGTAAGAATCACAGGTTTCTTAAAATGACGCTCTACAAGGTAACGCTCGTGCTCACTTTGCAGATCGGCTCCATATCCTTCAATTGGATATTTGAATTGTCCCTTTTTATTGGGTTTACTGTTACGCAATATTTCGATTGCTTCTGTGTAGGTCAATCGCACAAAATCATCTTCCAGCACGAATTTTAATTTTTCAATCAATTCCATGCTTTTTTCATCGGCTTTTTTGTTTTTCTCCTCCTCTTTAAGCCTGTTGCTGAGAAAATTTAAATCGTCAGCACAATTATCCAGGGCATATCGAATCAAAAATTTCAGAAATTCCTCAGCCAAATCCATGTTGTCATTCAGATCGTAAAAAGCCATTTCCGGCTCAATCATCCAAAACTCAGCCAGGTGACGAGTGGTATTTGAATTCTCAGCTCTGAATGTGGGGCCAAAAGTATAGATGTCAGCCAATCCCATAGCTGCCAATTCTCCCTCTAACTGTCCGGAAACCGTCAAATTAGTGGGACGACCAAAAAAATCTTTTGAGAAATCTATGGCTCCATCATCATTTTTAGGGATGTTGTCAAGATTCAGTGTTGTAACCTGAAACATTTCACCTGCACCTTCTGCATCAGATGAGGTGATGATTGGGGTATGAATATTCACAAATCCTTTCGAAGAAAAGAAGCTATGAACAGCAAATATCATAGCATGGCGAACTCTTGCAATGGCACTGAAAGTATTGGTACGAAAGCGCAAATGCGCTTTCTCGCGCAAAAATTCCAGGGAATGTTTTTTGGGTTGTAGAGGATACTCATTTACGTCACAGTCTCCAATGACTTCAATTTTCTTAGCCAGCAGTTCAACATTTTGTCCGGTTCCCTGCGATTGATTCAACTCTCCCACAACAGCCAGTGAAGCACCTGTATTGATCCGGCGCATCAACTCTTCGCCAAACTTTTCTACATCTGCAACAATTTGAAGATTATGAATGGTTGAGCCGTCATTCATGGCAATAAAATTCACCTGCTTATTACCTCTTCGGGTTCTGACCCAGCCTTTTACTAAAAACTCCTTACCAGTTTCTTCACTTTTAAGTACCTCAACAATTTTTGTGCGTCGCATATTCAGTCAGGTTATTACTATAAGTTAAATAAATTCTGAAAATTAAATACATCTCTTTTTCCATGTTCGAATTCATGAAAATGAATTCGAACAGATCTCTACTAATTAAAAAAGCTATCAAAGGGGATGTAAACAAAACTTTTCGGACTGTAAAAATAATCAATTAGATACAGAGAAAAGAGAGAATGGAATAAAAATATACGCTTTGATGTTAAAATACCCAAAACCAAAGGCCTGTCATTGAATAAATGCCCCTGCTTTTCTATATTGTGCATCAAAATCATTTAAAACTTATAAAAAATGAAGGTATTAAGCATGATGATTGCAATGATGTTTGGAATATTTATTCACTCCATTGCAGAAAAGAGCCCGATTACTGCCGAAAATCTCTGGGAATTTGCCCGGGTTGGCAGCCCAACAGTTTCACCAGACGGAAAACAAACAGTCTTTCCTGTATCGACTTATTGCATTGAAGAGAACAATTCCAAAACTCATCTTTATTTGATGAACAATGATAATGGGAATTACCGACAGTTAACCTTTAATGGAAGTGAAAGCTCCCCTGCATGGTCGCCCGATGGTCAATATATAGCATTTGTTTCGCGTCGGGACAATAACCCCGCACAACTATTTATCCTGCCGTTATACGGGGGTGAACCCAGAAAAATTACAGATCTCCCTGTTGGAGTGTTTGCCCCTAAGTGGTTCCCCGATGGAAAAAAACTTGCATTTGCAGCCAACATTCATCCCGACTATGATGGAGATTGGGACAAACTAAAGGAGATTCAGAAAAAAAACAGAGAAAGCAAAGTAACCGCGAAAGTTACCGAAAATGTGATGTATCGGTTTTGGGACAGATGGATTACCGACGGGCTTTACCCACGACTTTTTACCGTTGATTTGAATTCGGAAACCGTTACTGATTTGATGCCCAACACCAGCAACTTTTTCAATATGATGAGCGGGGTAAATTACGATATTGCCCCCGATGGTAAAACCATCGTGGTAAGCATGAACTCAACTAAACCTCCCTATGAAAGATTAAATTACGATCTGTACCTGGTTCCCACTGATGGATCAGGAGAATTAACCAATATCACAGCTGATAATCCTGCTGACGATATGAATCCTGTATTTTCGCCCGATGGAAAAAAAATTCTTTACGGAGCTAAAGAAATCTACCATTTCTATGCCGATAAAACCGTCATGGTTCTTTACGATGTTGCAACCGGAAACAAACAAAGGCTTACCGATCACATCGACCTATCCTGTGAAAATTGGTTTTTCAGCGAAAACGGACGCACCATTTACTTTCATGCACAAGATAATTCAATGACCTCCATCTTCAGCATCCCTACAAATGGTGGACAGCACACAGAGTTATTCGGCTCAGGCACCAACAGTGGTGCAGCTTTGGCAGGAAACCGGCATCTTATCTTTAATCATCACAACCTAAGCGCGGCACCAGAACTATACAGATTAAACCTGCGCAACAGACAGACAGAAAAACTGACCGGGTTTAACGATGATTTAGTTGCATCCATAAATTGGGGTACTATTGAAAATGTAACTTACAAAGGAGCAGAAAACCACGATGTGCAATTGTTCATCAACTACCCACCCGATTACGACCCGAATAAAAAATATCCTTTGGTATTGATGATCCATGGTGGGCCACACGGCATTTTTGGCGATTCATTTCATTTCCGGTGGAACAGCCAGTTGTTTGCAGCCCCCGGATACATAGTGGCCATGCCAAATTTTCATGGCTCCACCAGTTTTGGTCAGGACTTTGCCATCAGCATACACGGTGAACATGCTCCTAAGCCTTTTGAGGACATCATGAGAGCAACCGATTACCTGATTGAACGCGGCATTGTTGATGAAACCAGAATGGCAGCCACCGGAGGCAGTTACGGAGGATATATGGTAAGCTGGATCGCTGGTCACACCGATCGGTTTGCCGCACTGGTTAATCATGCAGGAGTTTACGATCTGCATTTGCAATTTGCATCAGACTACTCCGGAAACAGAGCCTATCAATACAGCGGCTCTCCCTGGGAAAACTTTGATCAGCTTAATGCAAACAACCCTGCGCAGTTTGCACACAACTTTAAAACCCCGATGCTGGTTATTCATGGAGAACTGGACTACAGGGTGCCTGTGGCTCATGGCTTTTTAATATATGGAATTTACAAATCGATGGGATTGGATGCCAGATTGGTCTATTATCCTGATGAGAATCACTGGATTTTAAATCCTCAAAATTCAATTTTCTGGTATGAAGAGCTTCACAACTGGTTGGAGAGATATTTAAAGGAATAAAAAAATGCCCCGCGATCGCGGGGCATTTTTTTATTCCAATTCAATCATCAAGTGATTCTTCGGTATCTTTTCCCCCTTGGAAACATGAATATTCTTAATCTTTCCGTCAAAAGGCATCAACACCTTATTCATCATCTTCATGGCTTCAAGTATTAAAAGGATTTGGCCTTCTTTTACTTTAGCACCGGGCTTAACCTTAATATCGATAATAGTTCCCGGTATGTAAGATTTAATCTCTTTCGGATCGGGAGCTTTATAAGGTTTTCTGGTTGCATATTTAATGGTAAGCAAGGTCTTGTATTTACGCGCAGTCACGGCAAAATCGACCAGCTCAAGCTTTTTATCTTCCATGATTGTGCATATTAAAATGGTGGAATTCCGTGCTTTTTGTATGGTCTCTGATCATTCTTGTTGCTGGACACCTCAATGGCATGTAGCAGCAAATGTCTGGTTTCAGATGGCTCAATTACGGAATCAATATACCCTTTAGCAGCTGCAACATAAGGATTTGCGAAACGGTCGATGTATTCCTGAACTTTTTCTTCACGCATTGCATCAGGATCTTCGGCCTCTTCAATCTCTTTCTTAAAGATGATGTTGGCAGCCCCTTCAGGGCCCATTACTGCGATTTCAGCCATTGGCCAGGCAAACATAAAGTCAGCACCAAGATGGCGTGAGTTCATAGCAATATAACCTCCGCCATATGCTTTACGCAGAATCACGGTAATTTTTGGCACAGTGGCCTCAGAGTATGCATAAAGCACTTTAGCTCCGTGACGAATAACACCGGCATGCTCTTGATCAACACCCGGCAAATAGCCCGGCATATCTTCAAGGGTAATGATCGGAATGTTAAATGCGTTACAGTAACGAATGAAACGGGCAGCTTTATCAGAACTGTCGCAATCAAGCACTCCGGCCAAAACCAATGGCTGGTTTGCTACAAAACCGGTGGTTTGTCCGTTCATACGGCCAAATCCGATTACAATGTTGGGAGCAAAAAACTCTTGAATTTCGAAGAAATCAGAGTCGTCAACAATGGCTTTAATAACATCCCTTACATCGTAAGGCTGCTTTGGATCGGCTGGAATAATGTCCTCAATATTTCCTTTAAACTTAGGCTCTTTTGGAGGAAATGCTCTCGCCTTTTGTGTGTTGTTCCAGGGAATAAAGGTAATAAGCTTCTTAATCTGCTCAAAACACTCCATTTCGCTTCCGGCAAAGAAATGAGCATTACCTGTAATTTCGGCGTGCACTCGCGCACCACCCAGTTCTTCCATGGAAATTTCTTCACCAAGAACTGTTTTAATAACGCTTGGCCCGGTAATAAACATTTTAGAAATCTGATCAACCACAAAGACAAAGTCCGTTAACGCAGGAGAATATACTGCTCCGCCTGCACATGGTCCTAATATTACAGAAATCTGTGGAATAACTCCGGAAGCAATGGTATTGCGATAGAAGATCTCACCATATCCGGCAAGAGAATTTACTCCTTCCTGAATACGGGCTCCACCCGAGTCGTTAATACCAATCAAAGGAACTCGCATTTTCAAGGCGTGATCCATAATTTTTGTAATCTTACGGGCGTGCATTAAGCCCAAAGATCCACCGGCAACAGTAAAGTCCTGTGCAAAAATACAAACCGGTGCTCCATAAATGGTTCCGGTTCCTATAATCACACCGTCACCATGTAACTGCTTCTTGTCCATTCCGAAGTCACGGGCCTCGTGCTCAACAAAAAGGTCATACTCGGTGAAAGATTCATTGTCGAGAAGAGCTAAAATTCGCGAGCGGGCGGTCATTTTACCCATCGCCATCTGCTTCTCAATGGCTTTTTCGCCACCTCCCAACTGAACCTTTTCTCTTCTTTTACGAAGATCAAGGATGTGCTTTTTCAATGACATACTCAATTAGTTTTGGTTAATTTAATGTTTATCAGTAAAATACACTAAAACTGACAAACCAATTGAAGGTGCATAATTACAAATTTTAACCCCAAAAGTCTGCATTTTTATTGACTTTTTTTCACAGATAAACAACAAACCGTTAATATTCAGAAAAATACAAAAGACGTTTTCAATACATGGGAAAGGCAGGATTTCTCATGAGATAATAAATTTAATAAAATTTACTATCTACTTCAATAAACAAAACTCCATGTAATAATTCAGAGTTAACTATTTGGGTGCACGGCGATAAAGATAGGCAGCCACCAAAGCAAATACAAAATTAGGAATCCACACAGCAAGCCAGGGGCTCATATTTCCATTGATGGCAAAAGTGGTGCTCACCGTCATAAATAAAATATACCCAAAACTCAGAGCAATTCCTATCCCTATATGAAGCCCCATCCCTCCCCGTACTTTTCGTGAAGCAAGCGACAATCCCATAATGGATAAAATAAAAGCCGAGAAAGGAGATGCCTGTCGTCGATGCTTTTCAATCAGAAATTCTTCCACATTTCCTACCCCCCGCTGTTGTTGTTCTTCGATGTATGTTGTCAGTTCAGGCGTGGTCATGGTTTCAAAAAACTTGCGTTCCTCTTTTAAATCGGCTGGACGCATGTTCAGAATGGTATCCATCTCCCTACCTTCGGTAATGATCTGCTTTTCGCGTGAGATGTATTCTCTTTTTACATAGTTCCTCAGAGACCATCCAGAGGTTGCTGTATCATAAACAGCAGATTGTGCTGTAATTTTCTTTCTTAACTGTTTTCCGTCGAAGACCTCCAGACTGAAATCATCACCCACCTCACGCAAAGAGGAGTATCTACGTACATATACATAAACATTTGGCTCAATCTGCATGTGTATATTATTCATCCCGGTTTCGCGCCTTTTACGAACATAGGTGCTTTCAAAATCGAGGCGAACCTTATTGGCAGGAGGAATCACATATGACCCCAAAACAAATGAGAATGCTCCAATAATAAAAGCCCCGACAATATATGGCACCATTAAACGCCTAAAACTTACCCCACTTGAAAGAATGGCGATGATTTCGGTTTGATAAGCCATTTTTGAAGTGAAGAAAATTACCGCAATAAAAACAAACAGTGGCGTAAACAAATTGGCGAAGTAGGGTACAAAATTGGCGTAATAATCAAACACGATGGCATTCAAAGGGGCAGCATTTTCAAGAAAATCATCAATCTTCTCTGCCAAATCGAATACAACCGATATACTAATGATTAATAAAATAGCAAAGAAAAATGTACCAAGGAATTTCCGGAGTATATAAATATCCAGTTTTTTTAAGCCAAATAACTTAGTGTACCAACTCTCCATCAGCAGTTGTTATAATTTACCTTTTTGAACAAGGATTTACAAAGGAACAAAAAAATGAACAATCTGCGAATCAATTGACCGCAAGACTTTTATTATTACTACATATTGGATGTATGCAAACTCTTTACAATTTATTAATTGAACAGCTTTAGAGCATCTCACACACCTAATAAACAAGCGAAAAACATCAAAGGCAATTATCTTAGAAACAGATCTATGATTAAGTTTGGTTCTGAGTAACAGAACCAAAAACAAAATACTATTACAAATTACAATCTCACCTTTAATTGCTTTACCATTTGTTCTTTCCAATCAAAAAACGTGCCTTGGTTGATTTGCCTTCTGGCCTCATCAACCAACCACATATAAAATGACAAATTATGGATTGACGCAATTTGGGGACCAAGCATCTCACCAGCAATAAAAAGGTGACGCAAATAAGCTTTTGAATAAATCAAATCGAATGCAGAGTTGCCATCCGGGTCGATTGGCGAAAAATCATACTTCCACTTCTCATTTCGGATGTTAATGATTCCCTTTGACGTAAATAGCATTCCATTTCGTCCGTTTCGCGTTGGCATCACACAGTCGAACATATCCACACCCAGACTGATGGCTTCAAGTATATTGGCCGGAGTTCCTACCCCCATTAAATATCGGGGTTTATCTTCAGGAAGGATTTCATTGACAACCTGTATCATTTTATACATCACTTCTTCGGGTTCTCCAACGGCCAAACCGCCAATGGCATTTCCCTCGCGATTCTGATTTGCTATAAACTCAGCAGATTGACGCCTTAAATCAGGAAACCCTGCTCCCTGAACGATCGGAAAAAAAGTCTGTCCATAATCATAAAGCGGCTCAGTTGAGTCAAAACGTTCAATCCCTCTCAATAGCCAACGGTGTGTTAATTCCATCGATTTTTTGGCATAATTGAAATCGCTGTCTCCAGGCGGGCACTCATCAAATGCCATAATTATATCTGCTCCGATTACCCTTTGGATATCAACCACATTTTCAGGTGTAAAAACGTGCTTCGAGCCATCTATGTGACTTTGAAATTCGGCTCCCTCTTCCTTCAATTTTCTGCGATGGCTTAACGAGAACACCTGAAATCCCCCACTATCAGTAAGAATTGGCTTATCCCAGCTATTGAATTTATGTAACCCTCCGGCTTTTCTCAAAACATCAATTCCAGGACGCAAATATAGATGATAAGTATTCCCTAGAATAATCCGGGCCCTTACCTCCTGCTCCAGATCACGTACATGAATCCCCTTAACCGATCCAACAGTTCCGACAGGCATAAAAACCGGAGTTTCTATTTTCCCATGATCAGTTGAGATTTCTCCGGCACGTGCTTTCGAGAAAGCATCTTTTTTGTGCAATACAAAGTCCATTCTAATATATTTCTATTATGAGAGGCGCAAAGATACAATTTGCCAATGACATAATTTTAATTTGTCTGCGAGAGAAAAAAATCGCATTTTTGGCTAAAATTGTAACGTATATATGGACTTTTCATCCGCATCAACGACTGAACTAATTATATCAGGCGTCTTCGTTATTAGCTGGCTCATACAGTTGTGGTTTCTTTTGATTCGAATAAGACCACTCGCATTTTATTCATTACCAGTTATACAAACAGAGTCAACAAACACGAAACCCGTATCGGTTATCATTTGTGCAAAAAATGAATCTGAAAATCTGGAGAAATTTTTGCCCAAGGTTCTCACACAAGAGTATCCAGAATTTGAAGTAATTGTGGTTAACGACTGCTCAGAAGACGATTCTGAAATGGTGTTGGCCAGATTAAAAGAAAAACATCCTCATTTATATTATACCAATATCCCGGTTGACAGAAAATTCTCTCATGGAAAAAAACTGGCACTCACAATTGGTGTTAAAGCGGCAAAAAACAATCACCTGGTTTTAACCGATGCAGATTGTTACCCGACTTCCGACAAATGGCTTTCCGGCATGATGCAAGGCTTTAAGAACGACAAGGAAGTTGTTTTAGGATTTGGAACTTATGAGAAAAAATCCGGTTTCACCAACCTTTTAACCAGATACGACACCTTCATTACTGCCATTCAATATTTGGGTTATGCATTAAGTAAAAAACCATATATGGGGGTTGGAAGAAATCTGGCATACAAAAAGGATTTGTTTGTGAAAAACAATGGAGTAAAGAGCCATAGCCACATACTATCAGGTGATGATGATCTCTTTGTTCAATCTGTTGCGAATAAACACAACACTGAGATCATCGTAAACCCTGAGGCACAAACCATTTCCACTCCCCCAGTTAACCTGAGCGAGTGGCGGAGACAAAAAGCGCGTCATCTCACAACAGCTCCTTATTACAAAGGCAGCATCAAACGAGCACTTTTTACTGACCTTTTTACAAGACAATTATTGATCGCCCTCACCATTCTTTTAATAATTTTTAATACTTTTGCAATAATAGCTGCAGGACTATACCTGTTTATGTTCGTTATCAGGTTATTGTTTAATAGAAATATTTCTATTAAACTTGCACAGGGAAGGCTGCACTGGTGGATGCTGATATTTGAATTTATTCATCCCTGGTTTTTGCTATGGGCACAGTTTGCTAACCTATTCAGTAGAAAGAAAAGTAAATGGAAGTAATAAATCCCAATCTGTCGGAAAAGGCCAGGTATGACCTTGATCTGGTAAAAAGAGCTGAAAGCGGTGATCAGAAGGCTTATGCGGAGTTAATGGCTCGCTATAGGGATGCTATATACTTTATGCTCCTAAAGATGATCAACAACAAAACAGATGCAGAAGATCTTACAATAGAAGCATTTGGAAAAGCATTCAAAAATCTCAGCCAATACTCACCAAGTTATGCCTTTAGTACCTGGTTATTTAAAATAGCATCAAACAACTGCATTGATTACCTAAGAAAGAAACGCTCTAATCATATCTCCATAGACGGATCATTTTCTGAAGATAAGGAAATGGATTCACACATCCATTTAAAGGATGAAACCCCCGACCCGGAAGAGAATCTCATACGTGCACAAAAAGCTGTATTGATGCGTACAGTGGTAAAAAAGCTAAAACCGCGATACAGAACCCTGATTGAACTTCGCTATTTTAAAGAATACTCATACGAAGAGATATCAGAAGAGCTGGACTTGCCATTGGGAACTGTCAAAGCTCAATTGTTCAGAGCGCGGGAACTCCTTTTCAATACACTCAAAAACACCGAAGTAAAAAAATAACATCTCTCATCTAGTCGACAATTTACACGATTTTAACGCAGAATGACAAATCCTGTTTATCAATACTTCTCCATTTTAACGGACGCACAGAAAGAAAAATTTGATCAGTTAAAATCATTGTATGATGACTGGAACAGCAAAATCAACGTGATCTCAAGAAAGGATATGGATGAATTTTATGAACACCACGTGCTTCATTCGCTTGCCATCGCAAAATTCATCAGCTTTTCACCAGGAAGCCAAATCATTGATATTGGAACAGGTGGAGGGTTTCCGGGCATTCCACTATCAATCATGTTTCCCGATTGCAAATTCGTGTTGGTTGACTCTATTGGAAAAAAAATTAAGGTGGTTAATGAAGTGATAAAATCGTTGGGGCTAATTAACGCAGAAGGGCTACAGTCGCGATCAGAACAACACTCGGGGAAATATGATTTTATTGTAAGCAGAGCAGTAACCACATTGCCTGATTTTGTAAAGTTGACCAAGCACCTGATTTCTCAAAACCAAAAGAATGCCATCTCCAATGGAATCCTTTATTTGAAAGGAGGCGAGATTCATTCGGAGGTCAAGCCATTTGGCAAAAGAGCCTCGGTAATAAATCTTAATCAATACTTCAAGGAGTCTTTCTTTGAAACCAAAAAACTGGTTCACCTTTCGCTTTAACCGTTTAATCCAACATCACCATCCATTCCTCTTCAGACCCTGCTTTCAGCTCAGGCAACTCTCTTATCCATGCATCGTGGTACTTTCCTGACCTACGAATGTTCTCAAGAAATTCCTCGGCATCCTCTTCGCTGGAAAATTCACCGGCAACAAACCGGATAAATCCATCTTTCCCTTTATAAGCTCTGATGTTTTGTTTGTCCAATCCTGAAAAGAAACTATCTGCCGGGTTCGGATTGCGCAAAAGAGCTAATATCTGAACTGTATAAAGTTCAGACCGGGGTTCATCTATAATTTCTGTCATATAGAAATGAGGAAAAATAGGTTCCTGTTCCTCAAACCTTTCAATTTCACGTTTAAGAGGAGACTCCATAGACAATTCCTGAAGCAAGACAACATTTTGCTCCCTCTCATAAGTCAATTCTTCAGGAATGTAAACTGCTCTGGATTTAACAACCTCATCCAAAATGACCTCCTCTATGCGATAAGACTCACCTGCTTCAAGAAAAAGTAAATATCTTCCGGTCTGCCGGTTAGGCCGATAATCTCCTACCATCTTGCTATCGTCGTCACGCCACACCAATATTCTTATCGGCAATCCGGATTTCCCGGAATCATCTGAAACATACCCCTCAACCACTGCTAATGAACCTTTTCGTTGCTCATCAAAGCTTACACGATAAATATCTGAACGGGCCTTCTTTCCGGAAAAACGGTAAGAGGCAAAATAGGCCTGACTTTTATCGAGGGTAGGCACAAAAAAGTAATCATCGTCTGCGCTGTTTACAGGAACGCCCATATTTACAGCACCCGCCCAACTGCCATCCGGCAATTTTTGAGTATAGAACACATCAAAACCTCCAATGGAGTTATGTCCTTCAGATGAAAAATAGAGAGTCAATCCATCAGGATGCATCTTTGGAGTCTCTTCATCAAATTCAGTGTTGATGTTTGGCCCAAGGTTTACCGGCTCCCCCCAGTCCCCCTTTTCATTCATTCTTACTTTGTAGATGTCCAAGCCGCCATATCCACCGGGACGGTTACTGGTAAAGAAGAGCGTACTCTGATCCGGCGAAAGACTTGCATGAGTTTCGTCCCACTCTGAATTGATGGGTGCTGGCAACATCTCAGGCTCCTGCCATAGTCCGTTAACCAAATTACTGACATATATATTGCGTCCGGGATACCGGTCGTTCATAAACAGAAAAAGTTTTGTCCCGTCAGGAGAAAGAGAAAGTATTGAGATGTGCTCATGCCGGGAATAAAGCTCCCGAACCAGGTTTGGCTCTTGCCATTGACCATCCTTATACTCAGAAACAAATATCTTCTCGGCATATTGCCCATCCTGAAATGCTCTTTCACGAGGTACTGGCCTGCGAGAAGTAAAAAATACACGATTCCCGGTTAAACATACCAGAGGACTGTGATCATCAAACTCTGAGTTAATCACATCTCCTATACTCGTGATTTTTAAAGGGACAGGATTTTGTACCAGAATTGCTGCGTGCCTGGCCTGTTTCAGTTCCAATGAAAAATCATCCTTCAGTTCAGTATCCTGAACTGAATCTCTCAATTGCTCCAATATAGGTATGGCAAAGGAGGGCTGATTCATTAAACGATAAGCCCGGCTTTTGGCGTGTTGTATGTATATCCCAAACTCATTAAAAGCATCATCCTCCGGGATGATCTCTAGCACCTTATCGAACAAAACAATGGCAGAGTCAAGATTTTGATGAGAAAACATATAGCTCATCCCTAGCTGAGTGAGGGCATCAATATGTTGAGGCGACTCAACCAGTATGCTTTGAAACAATTCAATCGCCCTGGAAAAATCACCTACATCCGAGGCATTCATGGCTCTACGGAAGGTTGCATGATGTGGATCTCTTATAATTATCTGAGAATTAACCTGAGCAGTTCCCAGAAGAAGAATAATGACCCCGATAAAAAATCTATTCAACGCACTTTTCATTCTGCAGACTCACTAGTTACTGCAAGTGTATACGCACAATCAACACAAAGGTTTAGTTTTCAGAAACAATTACAATTTATACGCATAAAGGCACTTGTTTACCTGTATGAAACAATGACCACTCAAAAATGATCATCAATCAAAAAGCCGGGGATCAAGCCATGTGCATTTAGAAAAAGGAATAAAAAATAAACGTCATTTCTTTGGTTTGATAAAAAAAACATCTATTTTTGCAGTCCGAAATGAATACAAGGCATTTATAAAAAGATAAAACGAAACTAAAATGAAAAGGACATTTCAACCTTCGAACCGGAAAAGAAGAAACAAGCATGGTTTCAGAAGCCGGATGGCAACCGCAAATGGTCGTCGTGTTTTGGCATCCAGACGTGCCAAAGGCAGAAAAAAACTAACTGTATCTGACGAAAGAAAGCACAAAGCCTAATCAAAGGGGCTACGCTATAGAATAAAAAAGACCCGTAATTCGGGTCTTTTTTTGTTTATGATCACCGACCCGCTATATTTGAATATTTTATATTATTTTTGAGATCGAATAAAAAAAGAATAGAGATGTCTCGCTGGAAAATCTTACTTGAAAAAACACTTTGGAAGCACATCGGAATTCTGGCCGGATCCGCTGTCGTGCTTCTGATTTCGATCTTTTTTTTCCTTAAAATCTACACCCTTCACGGACAAGGGGCTCCTGTACCAGATTTTACAGGGCTAACAGAACAACAGCTACAGCACCTGATTAATTCCAGAAATCTCAGATACACGATAATTGATTCAGTGCACATTGACAACATGCCTAAAGGCGTTGTTATTGAGCAAGTACCGGGTGCCGGCCAAAAAGTAAAAAAGAACCGAAGGATCTTTTTTACCATTAACGCCTGGACAGAAGAACAAGTAGCTGTTCCAAGCCTGATGGACTATAGTTTAAGAAACGCCAAGGTGATACTTGAGTCCTTTGGCCTCGAAACAGGTGAACTAATTTACATCCCTTCAGAATACACCAATCTTGTATTAGGGCAGCACAAGGAAGGGAAACCGGTTGAACCCGGAACGTTGGTGCCGAGAGGCTCTAAAATAGATTTGCTTATAGGCCGTGGACTTAGCAGTGAAACCACAGCTGTGCCCGATATGATTGGAATGACTCTTGAAGAAGCTAGAAGAGTAGCTCGAAGTGTTTCGTTAAATATTGGAGCAACCATTTATGCAGACACTGTAGCTACTGCGACAGATTCGTTAAACGCATTTGTTTGGCGACAAAACCCACCTGCACAAAGAGGGTTCCAGCTAAATCTGGGTGCATCCATCGATATCTGGCTGTCCATAGACGAAGATCTGCTAAAACCTGATGAGCCTGAAGATCTCCCTGAACAAGAGATTACAGATGATTTTGGGGACGAATTCTTTTAACAACAATCACAACCACCAATGCAGGATTATCAGGAAGAGTTTGAAGAGCTTGAGGACGAAAACTATTCGGAAGAAACCACCGATGGTGAAAGCGGGCAATTTTATGAGCACCATAGTTTTACTGCTGATAGTGGTCAAAGTGCTCTGCGCATAGACAAATTTTTGGTTAATCGTATTGAAAATGCCTCACGAAGCAAAATCCAGGAGGCAGCCCAGGCAGGTTGTATTCGCGTCAACAACCAACCCGTTAAAGCCAATTACAAAGTAAAACCAAACGATGTTGTTTCTGTTGTGATGTCTTATCCCCCTAGGGAAATTGAGATCATCCCACAGGATATTCCGCTTAACATTGTTTTTGAAGATGACACCCTCGTCATAATTAATAAGGATCCCGGCATGGTGGTACACCCCGGCTATGGAAACTACACCGGTACACTGGTAAATGCACTGGCCTGGCACTTTAAAGATCAACCCTGGTTTAACTCGGACGATCCCAGACCGGGATTGGTTCACAGAATAGATAAAGACACCTCCGGATTATTAGTAATAGCCAAAACAGAAGAGGCCAAAATGCACCTTGCTTCTCAGTTTTTCGAAAAAACCAGCACCAGGACTTATCAGGCCATTGTGTGGGGGGCTCCCGAGCCTGAAGAAGACACCATAACAGGTCACATAGGAAGAAGCTTGAAAGACAGGAAACAAATGACTGTATTTTCTGAGGGAGAGTACGGCAAGCCTGCGGTAACCCACTACACTGTTCTGGAAAAACTTGGTTACGTTAGCCTCGTTGAGTGCCGGCTGGAAACCGGAAGAACACATCAAATACGTGCACATTTCAAATACATTGGGCATCCTCTGTTTAATGATGAAAGATATGGTGGAAACCAGATATTAAAAGGCACCACTTTTACCAAGTATAAACAATTTGTTGAGAATTGTTTTTCGATCTTGCCAAGGCAGGCGCTACATGCCAAGACACTTGGTTTTGAGCATCCAAAAACCGGTAAATACATCGAATTCAATTCCGAACTGCCAGAAGATATGACTACCGTAATTGAGAAGTGGAAAAACTATATCGCATCCAGACCGCAATAACTTAATCACTTATGGAAAAACGAAACATCGCCGTTGTTTATGGAGGATTTTCCTCAGAGGAGGTTGTAAGCAAAAGAAGTGCAGAAGGCATACTCTCGTTCATTGATACTCAAAAATACAATCTATTTCCCCTGCTAATAACTCCTGAAAAATGGGTCGTTGTTCTAAACAACGACGAAATAGCAGTAAACAAAAGCGATTTTTCTATAATCCTTAATGACCAGCACATCAAATTTGACTTTGCATACATCACCATTCATGGAACACCGGGAGAAGATGGACTCCTTCAGGGATACCTGAAACTAATGAATGTTCCGCACTCTACCTGTGACGTTCTGACTGCTGCTCTCACCTTTAATAAATACATGTGCAATAACTATCTTAAGAATTTTGGAATAAGAGTAGCTACTTCGGTTCTGGTTCGAAAAGACAAACCCTACGACTTAAATAAAATAGGAAAAACCTGTGGTTTCCCCTGTTTTGTTAAGCCCAATGCTGGAGGCTCTAGTTTTGGGATATCAAAAGTAAAGGAGATGGATAACCTGAATCAGGCCATAGAAAAAGCCTTTAAGGAAAGTGATGAGGTAATTATTGAGCAATTCATTGAAGGAGTTGAAGTCACCTGCGGGTTATATAAAACAAAAGAAAGAACCGTCATTCTACCTATCACAGAAGTCATCAGCAAAAACGAGTTCTTTGATTTCGAAGCCAAATACACTCCCGAAAAAGTTACTGAAATTACGCCGGCTCGCATTTCAGATGAGCTTACAGAGGCCATCAAGAAAACCACCCAAACGACATATGAGCTGCTTAGTTGTAAAGGAATTGTCAGAATTGATTACATCATTGAAGGCGAAAAACACTATTTACTGGAAGTAAATACCACACCGGGAATGACACCTACCAGCTTTATTCCGCAGCAAATTGAAGCAGCAAAATTAGATATAAAGGAGGTTTTTACAGAGATCATAGAAAACGCTATTCATGCATAAAAAAAAGTGTATCCTCATTGATTAAAGATACACTTTTCTAAATAGCTGATGATAAATAATCTGATCACTTTCTGAATCCATAGTTATAAACGGTATTACCTGAAATTAAACTTACTGAATAGTCTCCAACGGGCAGTGCTGAGATGTTGTATCTGCCTGAATAAGTCAATTCTGATGGCAATTCACCGGAATAAATGATATTCCCTTTGGAATCAGCTAATCTGATTGCCGTAGGCTTCATCTCTTTGTTTAAATGACTAACAAACAGATAGTCGGAAGCAGTCCATATTTTAGCTAAAGATTCAGAATCTCTAACAGCAGTTGGCGCTTGTTCTAACAGACGACCTGCTCTTAAACTAAACATAGTCTCCGAATCGATCCCATTTCGGTTTCTTAGGCGAGCTCTGTAGTCGCCATCAGCAAGCTTTGAGAAGTCAAACAGACGAGAGAAACTGTCTCCGCTCTCAAAACGATTGCTTACAAAAACCACATTGCCTGAACGGTCTTGAATTACTACCGAGTAAAACCCTGCATCTGAAGGGATAGCTGAAACTAACACAAAACTGGATCTTGGGTAAGGAGTAACAGAAATTCTGCTTTCGGCTGCCACTGCCAAGGTTACTGCGAAAAATGTTGCTACCAGCAACAAACTTTTCAATCTAAAAAATCTCTTCATGATTTTCAATTTAAAATTAATAATACAAAACGAATAACAATTAGTAATTATATGTGCAAATCTAATGATATTATAACACGCGTATCAAGTATTTGATTACCGATTTATAATTTCTTACCAATCTTTAACCCATCCCCTCTTTATTTTAGGGCTTGCCAACAGAATTTTGGTAAATTTCCTATAACATGAATTAATTTTAACCCCAAACCGATCAATTGTTAATATTTTATTATCACATCCCCCTCTAATTTCAAAAACACCAGACAGAAACTAAAGGCATTTATGACCATAAACAGAATACCTTGTTTATTGAAGGAATTTTAAATAAATCCAAACAAATTGACAGTACATCTGTTTATCTGCTATAAGAAACACCCTAATATTTTAAATATGGAAAAGAATAAAACAAAAGTGACATTTAAAGGGAACCCGGTTACCCTAGTTGGCAAAGAGGTGAGCCAAGGTGAAAAAGCGCCTGATTTTACAGTGCTCTCATCAGGCTTGGAGCCTGTTTCATTGGAAAGCTATAAAGGGAAAGTGAAAGTCATAGCGGTTTACCCCTCAATTGATACAGGAATTTGTCAGGCTCAGAACAGAAGATTTAATCAGGAAGCAGACAAATTAAAGGATGTGGCGGTGCTTTCAATTTCGGTGGACCTACCTTTTGCGCAAAGCAGGTTTTGTGCAGCCGAAGGATTAAACAGCATTGTGACTCTATCTGATCATAAAAACCTTGATTTTGGCCTTAAATATGGCTTTGTGATTGAAGAATTGAGACTGCTCTCCAGAGGAACAATCATTATTGATAAAGAAGATAAAATAAGATATGTGGAATATGTTCCTGAGGTAACACAAGAACCTGATTACGAAAAAGCATTGAAAGCTCTAAAAGAGGTTCTTTAAAGTCAACTGATTTAAATCAAAAAGCGCTTGGATTTTTAATCCAAGCGCTTTTTGAATATTGTTATGAATCACTCCAAATTCTTTCGGACTTTTCCAAGAAACTTCTGCATTCCTTCAGAATCGCGTTTCCCGATAAGTTCGAGCAACTCTTTAAGTTCCTTTCTGATTTGCTCCACCTGACTAATGGTGTATGGGTTAAAAAGAATTTCGGTTAACAGATAATCGTCTTCCGACAACAAACCTTTTGCAATGTCCATATGCTTACGGAACGTAGTTCCGGGAGCATCCTGTTTTTTCATGCACGCAGCAAAAACCAATGTTGAGGAGAATGGAATCGAAAGCGAATAAGCGATGGTTTCATCGTGTTCATCAAATGAATACTGATGAATGTTCAACCCCAATGAGCCAAAGAAATCCTTAAAAAAAGCCTTACCCATGTGGTCTGATTCTGTGATAATGATGGCATGATGAGCGCTTAGATCCTTTAAATTAGCAAAAGTTGGTCCAAACATAGGGTGAGTAGAGACAAACCGGCGACCGGTTTGTTTATAAAACTCCTGAAACCCGGTTTTCACCGATGCAATATCACTTAAAATACATCCATCAGGCAAATAAGGAAGCACCTCTTCAAAAGCCTTGATGGTATATTTTAGATTCACACTATTGATAAGGAGTTCGGGAGCAAAATCCCGAATCTCCTCCAAAGTTGTTAATCTCTGAGTGTTGAAAACATACCTCAGACGCTCTTTATCAACATCATAAATGGCTACTTCATGTTGAAGGCACAACGCATCGGTCAACCATGTGCCCATTTTGCCGGCACCAAGCACACATATCTTCATCTATTTACCTTCTTTACGTTTTAACTCACGATTCATGATGGCACTCTGACATGAGATGGATTCCTCGTGAATGGATTCAAATATTTTGGTAGCAAACTCAGCATCCAATCCACGACTTGCAGCTCTTCCAACTCTATCCTTCATAATTTCATCATACCTACGAGTCTGAAGAATGGTTATGTTATTCTCATATTTATATTGACCAATGGCTTCAGAAATCTTCATACGCTCATTCAGCACATCCAATAATTGATTATCAAGTTCGTCAATCTTTTTTCTTAGTTCATCCAGTGCGTTACGTGGAGTATCTCCAATTTTAGGACGACGCAACACAAGATTGTCAAGGATTTCTTTAAGGCGAGCGGGTGTAACTTGCTGTGAAGCGTCGCTCCAGGCTTTTTCAGGACAATTATGAGCTTCAATAATCAGCCCATCGAAGTTTAAGTCCATAGCCTCCTGAGAGATATCGGCAATCAGGTCACGTGTACCGCCGATGTGACTTGGATCAGTAATAATTGGCAATTCAGGAATTCGACGATGCAATTCAATAGGAATTTGCCACTGAGGATGGTTGCGGAATTCAGATTTATCATAGGTGCTGAAACCACGATGAATGGCTCCCAATTGAGTAATTCCGGCACCATTAATTCGTTCTAGTGCGCCAATCCAGAGATCCAAATCGGGGTTAACCGGATTCTTCACAAAAACAGGAATGTTAACGCCCTTTAATGCATCAGCAACCTCCTGCACTGCAAATGGATTTGCCGACGTACGAGCCCCAACCCAAACCATGTCAACTCCAAATTTTAGTGCTTCGTAAACATGATGCGATGTAGCAACCTCAACACCAATAAACATTCCGGTTTCTTCCTTGACACGCTTTAACCAGGGTAAACCAAGAGACCCTACCCCCTCAAAAGCGCCTGGACGGGTGCGCGGCTTCCAGATACCTGCGCGAAAAATTTTAACTCCAATAGCGGCAAGTTCTTTAGCGGTGGCCAACACCTGCTCTTCGGTTTCGGCACTACAAGGGCCGGAAATAATAACCGGACGTTTCAACTCCAATCCCGGAAATTTAATCGCTTCAATATTAAGTTTTGACATGGCTTATTAAATTTGTATATTCTTAATTCTATTAATTGCTTCTTTTAATTTGTCTTCAGGCGTACATAATGAAATTCTGATGTATTTTTCTCCATTACTACCAAAAATAAATCCCGGAGTAATAAATACGTGAGCTTTGTCCAAAACCTCATCGCTAACAGCCTGCCCATTTTCAACAGTTGAAGGCACTTTAGCCCAAATAAACATACCTACCTGATTCTTATCGTATGAACTTCCAAGGGTATCCATGATTTCCCACACCAGAGTTCTGCGTTTTTCGTAAACTCTATTAATCTTGCGGTACCATTCGTCATCCAGCGCAAGAGCCACTGATGCTGCCTCCTGAAGTGGCCGAAACATTCCGGAATCCATGTTGCTTTTTACCCTCAGAATGTAGTTGATAAACTGTGAATTGGTTCCCACCATTCCAATGCGCCATCCGGCCATATTATGTGACTTGCTAAGCGAGTTTAGTTCTATGGCAATATCCTTTGCTCCTTCAACAGAAAGGATACTGGAAGGTTTTGGATTTAGAATAAAACTATATGGATTATCGTTACAAATAACAATGTTATGACGCTTTCCAAAATCAATTAAAGATTTCATAACATCAGGATTCGCCGCAGTTCCTGTTGGCATATTTGGATAATTCACCCACATCAGCTTTACCCCTGAAAGATCCTTCTTTTCCAGTTCTGCCAAATCAGGTTGCCATCCATTTTCATCTTTCAGATCATAAAAATGAGCCTCTGCTCCTACCAGATTAGCAACAGCCGAATAAGTTGGATACCCCGGGTTGGGCAGCAAAACACCATCACCGGGATTTAGAAATGCCATTGAAATATGCATGATGGCCTCCTTGGAGCCCATCATAGGTAAAATTTCAGTATTGGCATCCAGATCAACGTTATAATACTTTTTATATAATTCTGAGAAGCCATTCCGCAAAGCCGGAATTCCAACATAACTCTGATAACCATGATTACCGGGTACCTGTGCAGATTCATGCAACTTATCGAGAACTGAGTCCGCAGGAGCCTGATCCGGGTTTCCAATTCCAAGATTGATCACATCGATTCCTGCCTGCCGCATTTGTTCTATCTGCTTAAGTTTAACAGAAAAGTAATATTCTTGTACGGTTCCAATCCGCTTTGCTGGTTCAATCATTCTGTAAATATTTGTTATCTGGTTAGTTTTCGGCATCTGCTTTTTTCACCACTGCGTCTCCATTGGTAACATAAAGAGTGTCTGCGGCACGATACTCACCTAGCACACTCAGCTGCTCACAGAGAGGACGTATGGCATCAAGTGATTGTAAATAACGTTGATAATCATTAAAATCGATATCAATGTACATAAGATATTGCCACTCTTGCCCTACAATTGGCAAGGACTGAATCTTGGAGAGATTAATTCTGTAAAAAGCCAGGATGGTTAACACCTTTGACAAACTACCTTCCTCGTGAGGCACAGAAAATACAATTGACGATTTATTTACTAAATTTTGCTCCAGCATTTTGCTGAATTCAGCCTTATTAGGTTTGCCTACCACTAAAAACCGGGTATAATTATGCTTATTGGTTTCAATATCCTTTGCAATAATTTCCAGGTTATAAAGTTTAGCAGCAAGAGAAGAAGCAATGGCCGCAACACCCTTTATTTTTCCTTCTTGAATAAGCTTTGCACTTAAAGCTGTATCTTCAGATTCAATAAGCCGTATATGCGGGTACTCCCTGAAAAACTGCTCACACTGAGCCAAGGCCATGGGATGCGAGTGAACCTCCTTGATGTCGGCTATGGTTTGCCCCGGAAGCGTCATCAACTGATGTCGAATTCTAAGCTTGTGCTCACCAAGTACCGAGAGACCGGAATTCTTCAGTAAAGTGTAGTTCGAAAGTAAACTTCCAACCAGTGTATTCTCAATGGCAACCATTCCAAGTAATCCGTTTTGATCTTTTCCAACCTTATCGAATAATTCATAAAAGGTCAGACAAGGTTCAATTTCAACCTCTCCCCCATTGAAATAAGCCCTGGCCGCAATATCATGGTTTGCTCCCTGCCATCCCTGAATGGCCACTTTATATTTTTCCATTTCTATTTTTTATTTTGAATATGCCCCAAAGAGCATTTTCTCTTGATAAATTCGATTTTAAACCTTCACTAAATAAAAATCCCGCCTTCTTGTTAAAGAGGCGGGATTTTAAATATCCTGGATTCCTATTTCATTTCTTGTTCAGGGAAACACAAAACCCACCTCTTTTGGCCGTAGAACCAAAAAAAGAAGAAAAAGAAATAATAAAAATAGGATGTGTATCGCTTCATGATAATCAGATTCTGTTACATCAACAGCACAAAATTAAGTATAAAATTTTCACGGTACAAATCATTTCTAAAAAAAATGACAATTCTCACATATTTTATCCCGGCAACTCAAAATAGAAAGTACTGCCTTCCCCTTCCCTTGATTTAAGCCAGATTCGGCCTCCCATAAGATAGACCAATTCCCTGCAAATAGCTAAGCCCAAGCCTGTACCGGTATACTTCTTTCCATTACTGCCATGCACCTGTTCAAACCTCTTAAAAACAACCTGTTGTTTTGATTTTGGAATACCTGTACCAGTATCTTTTACATAAAACATAAAGTTTTCTTTTCCGGCTCTGCATCCCAAAACAATTGAACCCTTTGAGGTAAACTTTATGGCATTATTAATAAGATTGTATAAAACCTGACGCAAGCGTATCGGATCGGTGAACATCTCTCCACTATTAAATATTTCCACATCAAGCTTAAATTCGACCATTTTGTCGCTCCTTCTCATCTCTTCAGAGAACTGGCTATATATTTCATTGAGAAGTGATTTTACATCAATAGCACTACGGACTATTTGCAATTGACCTGTTTCAATTTGAGAGAAAACCAAAATATCAGAAATCAACATCATCAAATGATGACCATTCGAACGGATTATTTTTAGATAATCCTTCTTCTCGTCGTTTGACGAATCATCAAGTTCAAGCAATTCTGTAAATCCAATAATGGCATTCATTGGGGTTCTAATTTCATGGCTCATATTGGCCAAAAAAGCACTTTTAAGTTTATCAGCCTCTTCTGCATCTTCTTTTGCTTTTAGCAGTTCATTTTCAATATGCTTTTGAAGTGTGACATCAGTTAGTGTTTTTACATAACCTTCAAATTGCTCATTTTCATTAAACACAGGGTTTACTGTTGCTTTAAACACTCTGTGATCATCGGGCAAGAAATATTCATGATATCTTGTTTTCAACTTTCCATCTTCTGAGGGTTCATTAGTAAATTGTGAAACATCTATGGGTACTATCTCATTAAAAGCTTTGCCTTTTACATCCTCCACGCGCTTATTAAAAGTTTTAAAGAAATGATTGTTGGCCCATAACACCCGGTTTTCGGGAGATAAAAAGAGCACCAGATCACTCACACTGTTTAAGATCATTGACTTCTCCTTCTCTGAAATTTCCATACGTCGCTCAATGTCTTGCCGGGAAGCTCTTTCTTTCTCAAGTAGAGCAGACTTCTCTTCAAATCGGGATTTTAAAAACACAGTCAATAAAATCAGAAACGAAACCAAAATCACCAAAATAAATACGATGAAAATATATATCCATTTCCGAAATACTGAAAAGTCAGGACCCGGAGTTGTCCATTGATCCAGTAATGCCTGAAATTCGGATGTCTTATCGGTTTTTAACAATCGAATCTGATCATCTATTGCTGCAAGCAGATGCTGACCAGAATGGTTTCCGGCAAACTTCATCTCTACCGGATTCAAAATAATGGGAGTTGATTCCAATCTCAATAAATACTTACTTCTTTCACCATATGCTCGGTTAAATAAGGCAGCATCAATTTGGCCAACAGATAAAGCCCGTTGCATATCGTTATAGGATGTATACCATCTGAGTCGGCACTCAACTCTGAAATCGCTGATCATCTGTTGAAACTCAACAGCATGTAAATCTGCATATTGAACTCCAACAATCTTGCCTTCCAAATCAATAACCGATTTTATGTTTTGACCTCGAGTGGTATAAACAGTTCCCCAATTAAGAAAAACCAACTCATTATTGAGATAAAACAATGAATCTCGAAGCTCTGAATAGCCAATGGCAGGAATGATATCAATCCTACTATTATTTAACAAGCTTAATGCTTCGCGTAATGTAGTTGGAATATATTCCAGTTTCCAATTGTTTTTTTTAGCGGTTTGCTCAATTATATCAATGTACAAGCCATTTGCAATTCCCGAATCATTAACAAAAACGAATGGATAATTACTATATACAGCAACCCTTATCCTATCCGGGATCATTTCGGCAGCAACATTGCTGATATTGCAAAATTGAGCGATAATTAAATAAAAAAGAAAAACTCTAATGAAATTCATGGTAGGGTAATGAATTAATTACCTTGCAAACTTAATGATTTTTAACATTAAACACATCTATTTAAATCTTTTTTTTCAACAAAACAATCTAAATATCAATCATATATTGTTACTACGTCGAATTCAATTGGCTCTAAAGCCAATTGTATTGTAGATCTTATATAAAATATGTAATTTAACACATCAAATAAGTTCTAAAACAAAGCGGGATGAAGAATCGTGCGCAAAAAATAAGACTCGGGATTTTTGTGGCAACCGGTGCTGCCATCATCATTATTTTGATGGTGTTTTTCACTGCACGTCAACTACTTGAGAGAAAGGATACCTATTTCATTTCTTTTCAGGAAATATCAGTCAGTGGCATGGAAGTGGGCAGTCCGGTTCGATATCTCGGAATTCGTGTTGGCTCAATTTCCGATATACAAATTAATCCCGAAGATATAACCAGCATCATTGTTGAGCTGTCTCTAAAACCGGGAACACCTGTTAAAGAAGACTCAAAGGCTGATATTGTAACGATGGGTATAACCGGCCTCAAATCGATAGAAATTCGTGGAGGCACCAATGAATCTGCTTTTTTAAAACCGGGTGGATTTATTGAGCCCGGAACTTCACTGGCTGACGAAATAACCGGGAAAGCAGAAGTCATTGCAGAAAAAGCAGAACAAGTTCTCAACAATCTGTTGAGACTCACAAGTCAACATAACATCGATAAAATAACGGGGATGGTTGATGATTACACACGATTGGCGAACAATACCGACCGAACCATCCTATCTCTTGATACCATCATTCGGGAAAACAGAGCCAACATCAGATCAACCGTCCATGCAGCCAATCTGGTTACCGAAAACCTTATTGCATCAACCAATCTTATTCAAAGCACAGTTGAACAGATTAATGCTTACGCTACCGGAGACTCAATCAGCCAAATAATAGGAAACCTGCGTGAGATAACTCATACCATCAATGAATCGAACATAAAGCAACTGATTGAAGATTTGGCAATTCTGGCTCAACACACCCAACAACTTCTCATCAAGGTAGATGATGACATCAACCGGGGAAGCCAATATTTGGTTGAATCTCAATCATTGTTGAAATCAACTTTAAGAAACCTTGACGAAGCATCCAGAAAAATTAACCGCGATCCTTCACTACTCATTCGCGGATCACGAACCAAAGATTCACCGGATGATCTTTTAAGAGATTGATTATCTATGATTTTAATCTATCATCAAAAGAAATTAATCTAAGCAACAACTCTTATGAAGTCGAAAATTTTAATATTGCTACTGATGTCCTTAATACTTTCTTCATGTGGAAGTAAAAAAACTGTCGTAAAAAACTACTACCTGATAGAATTGACACCAACACATCGCGCTGAAATCATTTCGGACTCTTTACCGTTGATTGACGCCTGGTGTGAAATTGCGGAAATAAGGATTTCACCGGCCTATGCCACACGAGATATTGCACTGAGGAACCAATCACACCAAATTCGCTATTTTGAGAATCATGAATGGGCCGTTCGACCATCCGAAGCCATTACTCACATGATAATAGACTTTTTTTCTGACAGCAACATCTTTAAAAGAGTTGCTACAAGGTTTTGGCAGGTTATTCCTACATATCAAATACAAACCAACATTAATAACCTTGAAGTGATACAGGATGGCCGAACTTTTTATGCACACCTCAATATTGAATTGGCCTTGTTAGACATACGAGCAGACCAGATTATTTTTTCGCACAGTGCTGTGCGAAAAAAAGAACTTGAAAAACGAAATCTAAACCTGTTGGCCGAAACCATCAGTGAACTACTATTTGAAGAACTTTCACAATTCTCAAACCTCATTAAAGATCATTTTGAAAATGAAAGGTAAAAAGGTAAGAGGGTGAAGGGTAAGAGGTGGAAATGTGAAGGGTGGCAAGGGATTTAATTTAATATATGATGAAGCCTTTAAAAGTTTTTGATTACAATAACTACAGCTATCAGGGAGGAGTGCTTTATTTGAAAAACCAGCTTGGTTTTTCAAATGCCGGTGACTACTCTAACAGGCTTCGCAAATTCCTGCCAAATATTAAAGAGAGGAATATAACCATTGATTGTAATCAACTTGAATCAATTGACAGTGCAGGTGTTGCAGCCATATATAATACGGTGAGAATTCTCAACAAAAAAGGCATAACAACATCATTTACCGCAGAAAGCGAGACCATTAAGGAGAAATTAGAACTTTTTAAACCGCCTGATTTTGAAACACATAAAAGCTCTCAAAAAAATGGTTTTCTCTTAAAAATCGGGGATCTGCTTTACAAAGTTTTTAAAGAGCATGCACTATCTTTTTTATATTTAATTGCGGACATCTCCTACTGGACTATTGCTGACATATTTAACAGGAAACAACGGCGCAAAGGTGAATTCGTCAATCAGGCGGTAAATATTGGGGTAAATGCCCTACCCATCGTGTTGGTTTTGACATTCATTATCGGCATGGTTATTTCTGTACAATCTGCAACTCAGCTGAGAAACTACGGAGCCAACATTTTTATCGTTGATTTAATTGTGATATCCATGATGGCTCAAATGGGGCCATTGATAACGGCCATTCTTGTGGCCGGACGCAGCGGGTCAGCCATTGCTGCCGAAATTGCTACCATGAAAGTCACATCCGAAATAGATGCACTGAAAACCATGGGGTTAAACCCCTTGCGATATGTAGTCATTCCTAAGATATACGGAGGCATTATTACAATGCCTTTTTTAACCATGCTTGCAAACGTGGCAGGAATTGCAGGCGGTGCATTGGCCTCATACATTTATCTGGATATCACTCCGGAAATATTCATAAACCGTATGAGTGGGGTTTTATATCAAAAAGACATTATCACAAGCATAATTAAAAGCATCGTTTACATCAATCTGATAGTAATTACCGGCTGCTATTTCGGTTTACGCGTTGAAAAAGGAGCTGAAGGAGTTGGGAAGTCCACAACCAAATCGGTGGTGGCAGCTATATCTTTAGTTATTGTGGCTGACTTAATCATGGGATTGATTTTTTACAGATAAGAGAAGAGATCGTTAGACTATAAGAATCTTAGATTTCAAATTCAATTATACTTTTAATCTTGAGATACTTACAAATACAAACAACTTTTATACACATAAAAAGATTAACGAACTATTAAACATAGCGAATGGCAAGCAATACAATGATAGAAGTTAAGAGCCTATCAGCTTCTTTCGATGACAGGCAAGTGCTGAAAAATGTTTCCTTCACAATAAACGAGAGGGAAATTGCTGTGATTCTTGGTGGCAGCGGAAGCGGAAAAAGCACCATTTTTCGCCACATGCTTAGGCTTTATGATGTTCCATACAACACCATCCGCATTTTTGACAAAGACATTGCCGACCTGAATGAATCTGAACAATTGGTGTTTTTCATGAAACTTGGAGTTTTTTATCAGAATGGGGCTCTGTTAAATTCATTAACTGTTGGAGAAAACGTAGCATTAGCGTTGGAACAACACACCTCCCTCCCTCCCGATATAATTGAAAACATTGTCAGAACAAAACTTGAACTGGTAAATCTGGGCGATGCTTACCAACTTTTCCCGTCGCAACTGAGTGGCGGTATGTTGAAACGTGCCGCACTTGCACGTGCCATCATCATGGATCCTCCGTTGCTATTCTGTGATGAGCCGGGAGCAGGATTGGATCCCGTTTCTCTGGCTTCACTTGATCAACTCATACTGAACTTAAGAAATCTGTTAGGAATTACAGTGGTGATGGTCACTCACGAAGTTTCCAGCATTTTACGCATTGCCGATAAGATTATATTTCTTGATGATGGTGTTATAACTTTCAAAGGCACACCGCAAGATGCACTAAAGTCTGACATCCCTGTAGTAAAAGATTTTTTCAGCAAAGGCACCGGAGCAACGTTGCCTACTGATCATTGATTTCACTCAGTTCGAGCCAGCGCATTTCAGCCAAATCCAGCTCTTCAAGCAGTTCTCCAATTCTATTTGATGCCTCTATTAACTCATCAGGCGACAACTTTCCTGAATTTAATTTCCCCTCCAAATCAGCCTTTTCATTCTCCAGTTCAGAAATTTTTAATTCTAATTGCTGAAACTCCTGCTTCTCCTTAAATGATAATTTTCGGGGTTTTTCTTTTTGTTCACGTGGTTTAGGTGCTGATTGAGAGGATTTTTTGCGATTGATTTCAGACTCCTCCATCTTAATATGCTCCAGATATCGGGAATAATTTCCCGGAAACGGTTTTATCAAACCGTTTCCATCAAACACAAACAGCTGGTCAACTACGTTATCAAGAAAGTACCGGTCGTGAGAAACCACCAGAACACATCCTCCAAATTCATTCAAATACTCCTCTAGCAAAGTCAATGTGAAAATATCCAAATCGTTGGTAGGCTCATCCAAAATCAGGAAGTTTGGATGACGCATAAGAACCGTCATCAAATACAGACGCTTTTTCTCGCCACCACTGAGTTTGTTTACCAATACATGGTGCATTTCGTTTGGAAACATAAACTGACGCAAGAACTGGGCTGCATCCAATGTTTTACCGGAGTCGGTTTGTATGATGTCTGCGATATCGGAAATGACCTCAATTACCTTTTTATCTTCTTCAAGTTGAATGCCTTCCTGCCTGTAGTATCCAAATACCAAAGTTTCGCCCAATTCAACCTGTCCGCTGTCCGGCTGCAAATTTCCGGTTACCAGATTTAAGAAAGTACTTTTACCGGTTCCGTTTTTTCCAATGATGCCAATTCGGTCTCCCTTGACAAATTTATAGGAGAAATCCTTTATGAAATCATGACCATTAAATGATTTCCCTACTTCAAAAAGGTTTAGCACCTTAGAGCCCAAACGCGAAGTGGGAATATTTAATTGTATTCTCTGCTCATCGGTTTTTTGTCCGGCAACATCCTTTAATTCATAAAATGCATCTATCCGGTATTTTGCCTTGGTGGCACGAGCCTGGGGCATGCGGTTCATCCAGTCCTGCTCTTTGCGCAACAGGTTTTTGGCTTTTTCTACCTCCTGTTGCTTCAACAAAATCCGCTCCTTACGCTTCTCCAGAAAATAAGAGTAGTTCCCCTGATACCTGAAAAGTTGCTCTCTATCAATTTCTAAAATGGTGTTGCAAACCCGGTCGAGAAAGTAGCGGTCGTGAGTTACCATCAGTAATGTGGCCCTGTTTCTACTCAGGTAATCTTCCAACCATTGAACCATGTCCAAATCAAGATGGTTGGTGGGCTCATCAAGAATTAAAAAATCGGGTTCTGTAACCAGAACAGCCGCCAATGCAATACGTTTCACCTGTCCACCCGAAAGCTCTCTTACGGGTTGATTAAGTTTGGAGATTTTAAGTTTAGTCAGAATTTGTTTAACCCTCGATTCATAATCCCATGCATCTTTGGCATCCATTAAAGCCACCAGTCTGGAAATCTCAGCCTCATCGTTGTTCTCAATGGCTCTTTCATACTGACGAACCAACTGAATCACCTCATTATCACTATCAAATATGGCCTCTAAAACGGTATGGGCTTCATCAAAAACAGGATCCTGCGTGAGATAACCGGTTTTTATGCCATTCCTGATGGTGACAGAACCGCTATCCGGAATTAAATCGCCCCAAAGAACATTTAGCAATGTAGTTTTACCGGTTCCGTTTCGGGCAATTAGAGCAGCTTTATCTCCCTCTTCCAACCCAAATGTAACATTACTGAATAACCGAACGTCTCCGTAATGATGGGTTACTTCCTCAACTGATAAAATGTTTGCCATAACCTAATTTCAAATAATATCTAAGATAAATTCCAACATGCTGATGTTTCTACCTCATCATCACCGGCTTGGAGGTTTTGTCAATTAATTCAAGTTCTTCAGCTGAAAAAGAGTAATTTTCCAAAGCTCCAAGGTTCTCATTTAACTGACTAACAGAACTTGCTCCTAACAAAACAGAGGTTATGCGGGTATCGCGCAATAACCAGGCAATGGCCATTTGTGAAAGAGTTTGACCCCGCATTTGAGCTATTTCGTTTAATTTGCGTAATGCAGATTGACGATCCTCCGTAAGGGCCTCTTTCTGTAAAAACCCGTGGGGTTTTGCAATGCGGGAATCGGCAGGAACTTCATCAAGATATCTGCTGGTTAGTAATCCTTGTGCAAGCGGCGAAAAGGCTATGCATCCTACTCCTCGTTTATCCAGCACATTCAGTAATCCATCCTCCGCCCATCTGTCGAGGATACTATACCTTGGCTGATGTATAAGGCACGGCGTACCCATCTCGTGTAATATAGATTCTGCACGCTGTGTTTGTTCAGCTGTATAGTTGGAAATACCAACATACAGCGCTTTGCCCTGACGAACGATTAAGTCCAATGCAGCCATGGTCTCTTCCAATGGAGTCTCAGGATCAGGACGGTGACTGTAAAATATGTCCACGTAATCAAGACCCATTCGTTTAAGACTTTGATCAAGACTGGCCACCAGATACTTTTTCGATCCCCACTCTCCATATGGACCCGGCCACATTCCATAGCCAGCTTTAGTAGATATGATCATTTCATCTCGATAAGGCTTAAATTCCTTAGCCATAAACCTACCTAAGTTTTCTTCGGCTGACCCGGGTTCCGGACCATAATTGTTGGCCAAATCGAAATGTGTAATGCCTTGATCAAATGCAAAAGTCAACATTTCCCGCATGTTCTCTACACGATCCACGGAACCGAAATTGTGCCACAATCCCAGAGAGATTGCCGGAAGTAAAATTCCACTTTTACCACTCCTGCGGTACTGCATCTTCTCATATCGCGACTCTGATGCTTTATAAATCATAGTTTGTAAACTTTATGTTTGTAATAGCCAACTTAAAACCGTCGGCAAACTTTCTGCTAAATCATCATTTGGGATTCGCAAAAGTACTTCTTTTATTCTGATCTTATGAATTTAGCTAACTACTGAGAATAGAACAGTAATTTTTGAAGAATTACCTTGTGACAAACTTCACAGAATGCGGAAGCGTCAACGCTTCGCATTCTACAATTAATGGCAGGCCGAAAAACTCCTTTGGCCACATATCCTCCCCCTTCAAAAACACCGGTAACGTTTCGATATTTAGGACGAATTGGCGTGGGAACAGGCGTGTCAGAGGATAGTATATGCTGCCATTTAGAACCAAAATCTATCAATGTGGTAAGATTGGGTTGCCACGGTTCAATCTCCTGATTGATATAATCAGTATACGAAACGTCTGAATCAAAATATTCATCTCCAAGTCCCGCGAAACCATGCCCTATTTCATGAAGTAAAACTTCGGCCGACAATCTGTTGTGTGAAGTAACCACCGAAAAATGGTTATATATTCCTCCACCCCCATATTTGTTGCCATTAACTAAAATAATGAGATGGTCGTGTGGAACTTGCGCCGCATAATCATGAACTTTCCAGAATGATTCTGTCACAAGATAACGATCGATTCCCAGGCTGTTAAAACTTGCACCCATGGCGCTGTTTCGCCAGGTGTTTTGATGAGGATCGTTAACTCCGGATTGCTTTGAAGGAACTCCCAACGCTGAAACAGACATTAAATCGCGATGCGATTTAAATGGCTCAACATTCAGAATCGCCTCTGTCAATTCCATAGCATACTGATAAAAAACCTCCATTTCATCAATCTCGAAACCTTCTGCCATTATTAAAAAATCGGCTTTCGGAACTTTAAAATCGCCATGTAAAATTCTTTTTTCGAATTCCGCCGGCTGAGATATTTTTATGGATAAAGATTCCGGTTCAATCGTCTCCTCAAGTAATTGACGGAAGAAAAACCCATCTCTTTCACGACCATCAATAACCAAAGTCATTTTCATCAATGGCAATGGCATGAGAACAGTTTGCTGAAATGCTCTGCGTGAATACTTTGCTTCTTCCACCGTCCTCCACTCCTCAAACAATGTGGAAAATCCTCTTTGAAATAAAGTGTCCCCTGTTTCCGGGTGAACCAACATATAACGATACTCTCCAAAATCGAATGGCGAAATTAATTGATTGGGACTTCCACTCCAACCATCATACTGAGACAATGAAACCAAATATGCATTTTGATTTGAATGATTTCCTGCCAGAATAAAATCTACCCGCAGTGTTGTATCAAAATCAAAACCTTTTTTGTCGGCTCCTTTGGTCAAGCAGCTACATGTGATGATACATATAAGAACTAAATATCTGCTCAAACTATGTTCTATCATTGTTGTATTAAGAAATTTATCTTTGGCAAGATAAGGATTCTTTCTTAGTTTTATGGCCGGATAAAATTTTAAATAATATGTCAGAGGATCTTATTTCACAAATTGTACGTCAATCTGATTGGCTAAGGGAAGGGTTACGCCAAACCATGGAAAACATGAATATGCCTGAACAGGCATTTACGCTGGTTGATTTTAGCGTCCGTTTTATTGTGTTAGCAATTCTGAGTAGCATTGCTTACTATGTCGTAAAAAAAATTATACTTTTTTACCTTGTAAAAATCATTGTAAAATCAAAAAGTAAAATAGATGATTTCTTTCTTCATAGAAAGGTTTTTAACCGGTTATCGCATCTGGCTCCCGCAGTGGTAATATATGTTCTTTCAGACTCATTCTTTGGAATCTTCCCAAAAGTTGAAATATTTTTAAGCAGCTCCGCCATTATATACATGATTGTGGTATTATTCTGGAGCATCCAGGCTGCTCTGAATGCATTAGAAGATATATACAACACCTTGGCTTTTGCACACGAACGCCCAATTCGTGGTTATATGCAGTTAATTCATCTGCTCTCTTACATCATTTGTTTTTTCATTCTTTTATCCTATCTATTTGACGTACAAGTGACCCGCATCTTTGCCGGAATGGGCGCTATGGCTGCCGTGTTGATGCTGATTTTTAAAGATTCGATTCTGGGATTAACTGCAGGCATACAATTATCGGCCAACAAAATGGTGCGTGTTGGAGATTGGATATCCATGCCTTCACACAATGCCGATGGAGATGTGATTGAAATTACTCTCAACACCGTAAAAGTTCAGAATTGGGACAGAACCATCACCACCATTCCCACATACGCGTTGGTATCAAGTCCGTTTATAAATTGGCGTGGCATGGAGGAGTCCGGAGGGCGACGCATCAAACGATGGGTAAATTTGGATATGCGCAGCGTAAAGTTTTGCACACCGGAGATGCTTGAAAAGTACAAAAAAATTCATCATCTAAAAGAATACATTGAAAATAGAGAAAAAGAAATTGAGGAGTATAACAAGGCCAACAACATAGATGAAACCGTTATGGTAAACGGGCGTCACATGACAAACCTTGGTGTTTTCAGGAAATATTTGGAGAATTATGTAGTACGCCACCCAAAACTAAACACTGAGATGATATTCTTGATAAGACATCTTCAGCCTTCTGAAAAAGGCATCCCGCTGGAAATTTATGTATTCTGCAAAGATAAGGCATGGGCAAAATACGAAGAGATTCAGGCCGACATATTTGACCATGTTCTGGCTGTGATACCTGAATTTGATTTAAGAGTCTTCCAGCTACCTGCCGGCGATGATTTGCGTGAGGCTATTAGTTCGCTCGCATCATCTCTAAAAAACTAAAAGTACCATAAAGCATAGAACGAAAACAGGGACAGCATTAATTGCTGTCCCTGCTAAAATTAAAACAGGTAATTAACGGTTAATTTTTGCTTAGGTATTCTGAAATCCCCTCCTGGGTAGCTTTTAATCCCTCAGAACCACTTCTCCAGTCGGCAGGACAAACTTCTCCATTTACTTCAAAAAACTGCAATGCATCAATCATACGTAAGGTTTCGTCAACACTTCGCCCAAGAGGCATATCGTTTACAACCTGGTGACGAACAACTCCTTCCTTATCAATAAGGAATAACCCACGGTATGCCATGGGTGTTCCTTTGAACTCAAGTTCACCTTCATCGTTATAATCATACTCACCTGCCAACACATCATAATTGTCGGAGATTGTCATGCTGCTGTCTGCAACAAGGGGAAACTTAACACCTTTAATTCCACCTTCTTTTTTCTCAGTTTGCAACCATTTCCAGTGAGAGAACTCAGAGTCGGTTGAAACTCCAACCACAGCTACATTACGTTTCTCAAATTCTTCAAGTTTTTCCTGAAAAGCAATAATTTCTGTTGGACAAACAAAGGTAAAATCCGCTGGATAGAAGAAGAACACCACATACTTCTTTCCAACATATTGTTCCAAAGAAAAGTTATCAACAATTTCGTGGCCGTTGATCACTGCTTTTGCAGAAAAGGCAGGAGCTTTTTTACCTACTAATACTGACATAGATTACAATTTAAAAGTTAATTTATAAGTATATTCTCGCTAAATGCATTAATATGAAAACAAGTAACATGTTTTCAGTTGCAAACTTATAGAATCAAAGAAACACAACCAAGCATAAAAGTATTTTTTTGCTTAATTAATCCTGATAATCCATAAACAAAATTTATACAGAAATAATTCTTTAATTTATTGCCAGTTCAGAAATTTTTACAATAACATCTACAGCCTTTTCCATGCTCTGAACAGGAATAAACTCATAACGACCATGAAAGTTGTGGCCTCCTGCAAAAATATTAGGAGTTGGTAATCCCATATAAGATAGTCGTGCGCCATCGGTGCCGCCTCTGATAGGCCGAATAATTGGCTTAACACCGGACTCCAACATGGCTTTTTTAGCCAGTTCCACCACATGCAGCACCGACTCAATTTGCTTACGCATGTTTTGATATTGATCCTCAATCTTTATTTTAACCGGTTTAATGGAAATCTCTTCATTTATCTTGGAAACCAGATTTTCCAGATATTTTTTCCTAGAATTAAATCCTTCCTCATCAAAATCTCTGATGAGAATTTCAATTTCAGTTTTCTCTACCTCGCCATTTACCGAAATGACGTGGTAAAACCCATCATAATCTTTTGTATGTGCCGGGGACTCTGAAACAGGCAGAGTTGAAACAATCCTACCAGCAATTTCGAGGGAATTGACCATTTTCTTGAAGGCATAACCGGGATGAACATTCCTTCCCTGAATTTCAATCAGCGCTACTGCAGCGTTAAAATTTTCATACTCCAACTCCCCAATTTCACCTCCATCGATGGTATATGCAAAATTGGCTCCGAACTTTCTAACATCAAACTTATTGGCACCACGTCCAATTTCTTCATCGGGTGTAAAACAGACTCTTATTTCACCATGTTTTACCGATGGATTTTGAATCAGAAACTCCATTGCCGTTACAATTTCGGCAATTCCGGCTTTGTCATCTGCCCCTAGGAGAGTATTTCCGCTGGTGGTAATGATATCCTGACCGATGTAATTTATTAACTCCGGGAAGTCATCTGGTTTAAGAATGATATTATTTTTCTTATCAAGAATGATGTCTCCGCCATCATAATTCTTTGTTATGCGGGGTTTGACATTTTCACCCGACATATCGGGACTTGTGTCCATGTGCGCAATAAAACCAATTACAGGAACCTTGCCATCGAAATTCGATGGCAAGGTGGCCATTACATAACCATTATCGTCCAACTCAACCTCCTGCATCCCGATTCTTTTCAATTCATCAGATAAAAGACGAGCCAAAAACATCTGACCCGAAGTGCTGGGACATTCCTCTAATTGATCATTGGAACGGGTATCTATCGATACATATTCAAGGAATCTATCTACTACATTCATAAATAACTAACAGTATGTTTATTGCTGTACATCATCACTTTTAAAGATAAAACCTAATCGCTTACCGGTTCGTTGTCGCGATTGAAAAATTTCTTCGTTCATCTGAGCCATGGTAATTACATTCATATTTTCGTATGGGGGTACCAGCAAATCAAATTCAAGGGAATAGTGCATGGCCGTTTCTACAATTTTGAGAATGTTATCTTTATCAAGTTTTGACTTACCAAAATTGCTCAATCCCATAGATCGTTGTCTTTTACCTTCAACAAAAAAACTACGTTCCCGGTTTACAAAAACCCTCGCCACCATGTAACCGTAATCCTCCATCCGGCTGTATCGGAAAGAGTCGTATAAAAAATTGTAGATATTTATGACGCCAGTATAACATCGAGCTCCATTTTCCTTGACATACGCATTGTTCCATACTTTATGATCGCGATCGAACATAAAAGCATTGGTATGCATGAAAAAAACCAAAACATCACCTGCAATTTTTAGTTTGGCTACAAAGTTGCCAACTTCCTCATATTCCAGAAATAATCGACTATCCTGCTCAGCAATTTGAGAATTATAATGAGATGGTAAGTCTCTTAGAGCTTCTTTCAGTATATTAAATGTATCCAGGGTAGTGTCAAAAACACCTTGTTTTAAAGATGCACGTGTCCTTAGCAATTCAACTATTCTCTTTTCCATAAATGGTTCTTAATGATTAATTGAGTGCTACAATTTAATGAAATATTGCAAAAAGTGACCAGGGGGCTAAAAAAAAGAGTCGAGACTCAAAATAAAAAAACACCCACGAAAGCACAAAGCTCACAAAGGAGATTTAGACAATCCTTTGTGAGCTTTGTATCTGTGTATTAAAACGAACAGACTAATACGATCGTGCAAACAACACTCGCTTTGAAGATGGTTTACCAGTAACCATACATTTACCCTCTTCATCGGGCGCATCCAATGGGATACAACGAATGGTAGCTTTTGTATCGGCTTTAATTTTTTCTTCGGTTTCAGAGGTTCCGTCCCAGTGACAGAGGAAAAATCCACCTTTATCATCCAAAAGTTGCTTGAACTCCTCGTAATCGTCCACTTTCGTTGTGTGCTCTGTGCGGTAATCAAGTGCCTTTTTGAAAATATTCTCCTGAATATCATTCAATAAAGCTTCAATCTTACCAGTGATACCTTCTAGTGGCATAATTTCCTTGGTAAGGGTATCCCTTCGGGCAACTTCCACTGTTCCGTTTTCAAGATCGCGTGGGCCAATGGCTAAACGAACGGGTACACCTTTTAATTCGTACTCTGCAAATTTCCAACCGGGTTTTCGCTTGTCATCATCGTCATATTTCACCGAAATACCGCGTAATTTCAATTCAGTCACCAGTTTTTCCGCTACTTCTGATATTTTGCTTAACTCTTCATCTTTTTTGTATATAGGCACAATGACTACCTGAGTAGGTGCAAGTTTGGGAGGCAAAACCAATCCGTTATCATCTGAGTGAGTCATGATTAGTGCTCCCATCAATCGTGTTGAAACACCCCATGAAGTTGCCCATACATGCTCAATTTTTCCTTCTTTGTTGGTGAAAGTTACGTCAAAAGCTTTGGCAAAATTTTGACCAAGAAAGTGCGATGTACCTGATTGAAGAGCTTTTCCATCCTGCATCAAAGCTTCAATGGTTAAAGTTTCCAATGCACCGGCAAATCTCTCGTTGGCAGTTTTATATCCTTGAACCACCGGCATTGCCATCCACTGCTCAGCAAAATTGGCATAAACACCAAGCATGGTTTCAGTTTCTTTTATCGCTTCCTCTTTTGTTGAATGGGCAGTATGTCCTTCCTGCCATAAGAACTCAGCAGTTCTCAAAAACAATCTGGTGCGCATTTCCCATCTTACCACATTTGCCCATTGATTAACCAAAATTGGTAAATCACGGTAGGATTGAATCCAGTTTTTATATGTATTCCAAATGATGGTTTCTGATGTGGGACGAACAATATACTCTTCTTCAAGTTTGGCATCCGGGTCAACGATTACACCTTTACCATCAGGATCATTTTTCAGTCTGTAGTGAGTAACTATAGCACACTCTTTGGCGAAACCATCTACGTGAGCAGCCTCTTTGCTAAAAAATGATTTTGGAATGAACAGGGGGAAATAAGCATTAACGTGTCCGGTTTCTTTAAACATATCATCTAAAACACGTTGCATTTTTTCCCAAATAGCGTAACCGTAAGGCTTTATAACCATACACCCACGTACGGAAGAGTTTTCAGCCAAATCAGCTTTTAGCACCAAATCATTGTACCATTGTGCATAACTCTCGGAACGGCTTGTTAATACTTTTGCCATAAAAATGATTAATTCAAAAATAATGAATCTAAAACTCTAACTGTGTGTCACATTTTGAGGCACAAAAATAGGAATTATCGCCTTAAAAAGAGCGAAAAATCACTAATAGTTTATGGAAACAGAAAGATTCAACTCCGGACGCTAACTTAAACTACAACAATACAAACCTGACCCACTGACAATTACATAAAACACATCCTACAAAACATGCTCTGCTAACATAAAAATAAAAAACACTTAAATAGAATTTAAACAGGTTATAAACATTGCCTAAACATAGCTTCTGTTTAAATGCAGTTGCTTTACGAAAACAAGTTCTTTGTTTGTATATTTGCAAACAAACAGCCATATTTGAGTAATATTTTACATATTTTAGAAGTATTTTATATAAATAAGCAAATCAAAGAAGAAGAGATATGTTTTGGTATAGTATTTGCTAAATTAAAAGTAGCAAACCAATGAGGAGGAGATATTATGAAAGCTATAAAACTAACAACTGCACTGGTAAGCGTAATGATTCTTACATCCTGCGCATCAACTAATTTGACAGGGCCTGGAGTTTATTACGATGATATTTATTTTGTACCAGGATCCAGTCGTGAAAATGTGCATCAGGCATTCTCGCCTGTACCCTCATTGACTGGTGAAGATAGAAAAAATGAAAGACGTGATTTGGCCATTCAGCAAAATGAATTCGAAAGAAGCCAAAGATCTCGCGAACAGCAAGACCTTCGTGATTTTTCAGGAATCCAGGAAGAGTATGCTGCCATTCTGAGTGATGAAAACATTCAGGAAACGGATACTTTACTCTATTACAATGAAGAAACCGGATATTGGGTAGATGGATTTAGAGGCTCTGCCTCGGATCGAAACTATGCAGAACGCATCATCAGGTTTCATGGCCCTGCTATACGAATCCCTTATCACTCTCCGGTTTACAGCGAGATAGTGTATTTCAACCATTATGACTGGAATGTATATGTTGACGGACATTATGCTTACGCAGTTCCAGCTTGGCACAACAGATGGTATAATAGTTTCTACTTTGGTGGATGGCATGGACGCCCATTCGGGTGGGGTATGAGTTGGCATTTTGGATCGCCATACTATGGATTCGGATGGTATGACTGGCATTCACCTTGGTTTGCAGGTCATTACTGGCACTGGCACAGACCGTATTTTTGGGGTGGCTATTACAGGCCATTTTATCACAATCCTTATTATGCGTATCACAGACCTTACAATCACAGACCACATACTACCCGTCCTGTTGTATATCAAGGATTCAGAGGTAGCTTAAGCGGAGACAGTCGTGGAACGGCATCAGTTGGTAGAAGTGAAGGCCTGAGAAGTACCACCGACAGAGCCACAAGAACCTCTTCGGACGATCGCATGGCACGAACATCCACTTTAGATGCACGTGAAAGATCAAGCCGTGTATCAGGGAATGCAAGCGGAGCGATTGCCAGAGGAACCAGCGGTGACGGGGAACTTAGATCTACAAGAGAAGGTTCTGCTTCATCTTCATCACGTAGGAACTCTGAGACTACTGTAAGAAGAAGTTATACACCTACGTACTCTCAACCAGAAGGAAACACAAGACCAACATACAACCGGGCAACCTACACAAGAGTAAGTAATGCCAATAATACAAGGCAGACACAAACCACCGGAACAGTTCAGGGAGCAAGTAGTAGTACAACTCGGCAAGTGCAACAAACATCGCGTACTGCAACACAGCAAAACACAAGATCTGTGCAATCAGCGCCAACCAGGCAAGACATTCAAAATACCGGGAACCGTCAGTCTGGAGCAACAACCAGGCAGAGCGCACCGGCGACATACCAACGAGGTAGCAGCAGCGCACCGCAAAGACAATCAGGTGTTCAGAGTTCTCCTTCAAGAACTACAACACCATCCAGATCGGTTGCGCCAGCGAGAAGCAGCACACCTTCAAGGTCAGTTGCACCTTCAAGCAGCAGTACACCATCCAGATCAGTTGCGCCATCAAGCAGCAGTGGGTCTTCAAGCAGAAGTTCAGGTGGAAGTAGTAGCTCAAGCAGTTCTTCATCCAGAGGTGGACGCCGCTAAAATTTAGATAAAATTCTCCTCAAATTTATATTTCCCTCAGTTTTTTTTGAAAAAACTGAGGGAAAATAAAACTCATTGATTTGTTAAAAAATTAACAAAACGGGTTAGTGTTATATCAAAATAGAATTGTATCCAGAGCTCACCCCTAGCCCCATTCGGCTCAGATTTCGGTGTGAGACTTCGGTGTGAGCTCAGTCGAACACTCACGTCGAAGCCAAGGCATACGCACTATATTAACCCGTCAATTTATGATTGATTTGACACTAGATATAGATTACTAATTAATATTTAAGGAATATTGTTACCTCTGGATTCATAATTTCTAAAAACCAATAAAACTCATCATGATGAAAAGATATATAGGTGCTTTGGCCTTTCTAACAGCTTCATTAATGGTAACAGGCCAAACAACAGAAGATGCCATTCGGTTTACATCAAGCCAGCCCACCGGAACTGCCAGAAGCATGTCGTTAGGAAATGCTATGGGCTCATTGGGTGGCGATTACTCCAGCATTGGGATAAATCCGGCAGGTATTGCAGTTTACCGAAGCAGTGAATTCACATTCACTCCATCATTTCGTTTCGACAGAACTGAAGCCGATTACTATGGGATGAAAACCGATGACGACAGAATCACCATGCCTTTCCAGCAAATTGGTTTTGTTGGTACTTATAAGCCAATTAGAGAAGCTACAAGTGGAATAATAAGCACACATTTTGCCATAGGATATAACCGAAACAATACGTTTTCAAGAAAAACGTATATAAATGGTTTAAATATTGGCTCATCATTATTGGATATGTTCACCCATAATGCTAATATGGGTAGAATGGATAACTTATATGAAAGACTGGCATATGATGCATTTTTATTGGATAGAAACCCTTACGCATCAGATGTGGCGAGCATGTTTCCAAATGAATCATATCCGCATAACTATTTGAATGCATTTGAATATAACAGGTTTAATGTTGATGATGAGAATGGATTCCCGAGTTATGACCTGGCTGTTCCTCAATGGGGACCTCTGGATGGAATAAACCAGACCCGGATTTTATCAGAAAGCGGAAGTTCAGGAGAGTTTAATATAGCTGCAGGAGCAAACATCAGCCATACGTTCTATATTGGAGCATCATTAGGAATTCCGGTTTTTTCATATACCAGAAACATGGATCATTTTGAGGAAGTTGCAGGAGGCAGAAATAATTATGCAAATTTCCCCGAACAGCTTGAAGGGTATTATGAATACCGATGGCTTGAATCAGAACAACTTTGGCTGGATAACGAAGAAGAAGGGTTCTTTGGTCTTGACAATTATACATTCAGGGAAAGAGTAACAACACGTGCCACCGGAATCAATCTAAAAACCGGAATCATTTATAAACCTATTAATGCATTGCGAATTGGTGCTGCGTTTCACACACCCACTTTCTTTTCCGTTGACAATGAATATACCACAAGAATTATTGCTGACCAGTTTTTAATTGACTTAAGCGACGATGAAGAAACTTACCTGTTTTATGATCTGGACAGATTTGATGAACGCCGTTATGCGGAGAACTCGTACAACTTTCGCACACCATTTAAAGCAATAGGTAGTGTATCTTATTTGTTTGGCACTCGTGGATTAATAAGCATGGATTATGAGTACACAGACAATTCAAGCATGCAATACCGCAGTAAAAGTTCAAGCGTAGCCGATAAAGCTGCGGTTTCAGAACTCAACAATCAAATCAATAACACCTTCAGAGCAACACACAACCTGAGATTTGGAGCAGAATTTCGACCTACAGAGACCGTGACATTGCGAGGAGGTTTTGCCAATTATCAAAGCCCATATCAATCGGATCATTTTAAAAGCGGAGATAAAACCCAAACCTACTCTTTTGGAGTTGGTTACAGAATGCAGAACATGTTTGTGGACGTTGCCTACATGATGAGATACCAAAAATATATGTATTCGATGTACTATGCTCCACATATTGAAGACGAGTTTCAGGAGCCAGTTTCCATGAAAGCTAACACTCATACATTAGCAGTAACTCTGGGCTGGAGGTTTTAATAAGATGTTGAGGGTTGGTAGTTGATTGTTGATAAGTTGAAAGCAACTGAACAGCCTATTTAGTTTCATTCTCAACTTTTCCCATATTATTTTCGAAGTCTCGAAAGTTTAACTAAAAACGAAGATAATAAGATGGAAAAATCATTGAAAGGAACTGAAACTGAAAAAAATCTATTGAAGGCATTTGCCGGAGAATCTCAAGCACGCAGTCGTTACACCATGTTTGCCAAGCAGGCTCGCAAAGAGGGATACCGTCAGATTGAAGCCATTTTTATGGAAACTGCTGAGCAGGAATTGGAGCATGCCAAACGATTCTTTAAGTACTTGGAGGGTGGCATGGTTGAAGTAACTGCTACTTTCCCTGCGGGAAAAGTAGGAACTACAGCCGAAAACCTGAAAGCCGCTGCAGAAGGAGAAAACGAGGAATGGGCTGACCTTTATCCTGAATTTGCCGAAGTAGCTGCAAAAGAAGGGTTTCAAAAAATCGCCAACGCTTTCAAAAACATCGCCAAAGTAGAAAAAGAGCATGAAGCAAGATATTTAGCATTGTTGGCAAATGTTGAAAACGGAACTGTTTTCGAGAAGGAAGAGAAAGTTCGCTGGAAATGCCGTAACTGCGGTTTTGTACATGAATCTCAAAAAGCACCAAAAGTGTGCCCTGCATGTGATCACGACCGTGAACACTTTGAAGTGGATTGCCAGCATTACTAGAAATTTACACATAAGGCACAAAAGTAATAATATAAAAGCACGGATAAATCCGTGCTTTTATATTGACTTGTTAATCAGCAACCTGATTTATCAAAACGAAATATCACAGTTTTTAAATTACTAGAATATAATACCTACATATCCCCATAAAAGAGATCGAACATTCCAACCGAAACATCTCCATACCCCATTCCAGTTATTTCATATTCTAAATTCTGAAATACGTAATAAAGTCTGTAAAAACCCTCGGGGAAATCACTAAAATCGATGCGCATCACTCGAAAAGAATCCCCTCTAAACTCGAAAAGCCTTTGAAAGGACTTATTAACAACAACGATATTAACTATATCTCCTGCATTATGACTGATATATCCATAATGATTTACGGGATTTGGATAAAAGACTGGCTTAGGGCACTTAATAATTGCAGGAATAGATCCAGTAACTTCTTCAACAACAGCTTCCTCTACAGAAGCAATGTTGTTAAAATCTATGGTGTCAAATAAATTACGTTCTATTTGAGAAAATTCTACATCTAACCTCCAATCATCAGGATCATTTTCAATTGGAAGATCATAACCATTATCTCTAATCGTAATCCCCTCAAAAGATGGAAGATATTCAGAGTCACTATCCTTTTTACATGATGTGAACGCAAGAATAACAAAAAAGCAAGAAACAACATAATGTTTTTTCATAATATAGGGTCTAAATTAAATATAACACTTATTCAAATTTAGTCATCTGCCTTATTTACAAACATATCACATATAAGGACTTGCTCATTTCTATTAAATCTCATTAAACTTAATAGTTTAATTTGTCTAACAACTAACCCCGAGATATTCGGAATAAAAGACCTATTGAATCAAGAATTAAAGGTAAACAATTAATTACAAAACATAAAATGCGTTGCTTTACATTTTCTCTAAACGAGGTATTAGACTTCGGCTTCAAAACTGCTTAATGATTCTCACGGCTCATTTTTAAATTGTAAATTTGCATTCAAACAATAAGTCAATGAAAAATCTTCGAATCGTTTTCATGGGTACGCCCGCATTTGCTTCGCATAGCTTAAGAGTATTGCATGAGGCTGGTGCAAATATTGTGGCAGTGATAACAGCGCCTGACAAACCTGCAGGACGTGGACGTAAACTAACTCCGTCCGATGTAAAGCAAACGGCCATAGAACTAAATATTCCAGTACTTCAACCTGAAAAATTAAAAAACCCGGACTTTCTGCAAGAACTTAAAAGTTATAAACCCGATTTGCAAGTAGTGGTGGCTTTCAGAATGTTGCCCGAACAAGTCTGGAATCTTCCGCCTAAAGGAACCTTTAACCTGCATGCGTCACTTTTACCTCAATACCGTGGTGCGGCTCCCATTAATTGGGCAGTAATCAACGGAGAAACAGAAACCGGCGTTAGTACTTTTTTTCTGAATCATGACATTGATACCGGCAATATTATTATGCAACAAAAAGTTGCCATAGAACCGGAAGATGATGCCGGCACAGTTCATGATAAGCTAATGGAAACCGGAGCCCGGCTGGTAGTAGAGACAGTTAAGGCCATTGCAGATGACAACATCAAACCAATCCCTCAGGAGAGATTAACAAAAGACGTTGAACTAAAGTCCGCTCCCAAGATTTTTAAAGAGGACTGCAAAATAGACTGGAATCATCGAGCCACAAAAGTGCACAATAGAGTTCGGGGACTAAGTCCATATCCCGCAAGCTGGACCGAAATAGAGACCCCCGATGGTAAAACCACCACCATGAAAATATTCAAAACCATGCCAAGACCTTCCAGTGATCTAAAACCCGGAGAGAGCCGCAGCGATGATAAAACATATATATTAGTTGGCACAGCTGATGGCGACTTAGAAATTAAAGAACTTCAACTGGCCGGCAAAAAACGCATGACATCTATTGATTTTCTTAAAGGTTACAACTGGCAAAACGGAACTGTTTTGAAATAACTACTGCTTGCAAATTATCAGGTAATAATTATATTTGTGTTATTAACGTTTTCAGAAGGTTTGTACAATTAAGTACGAACTGTCCATTATTAACGCCATACGAAACATCATAAAACAATGATCAATAAATATTCGAGTCAGGGTTTACTCTTATCTGCTATTCTATTTTTTCAGATTTCTGAGATTACAGGCCAAAACCGCATTACCCGAGAACAATATATTGAAACTTATAAAGACTGGGCCATTGAAGACATGCGGCGCTCAGGAATTCCGGCATCCATCAAACTGGCTCAGGGAATTTTGGAATCTGCTAGCGGCAATAGCCGTCTGGCCGTGGAGGCCAACAACCATTTTGGTATAAAGTGCCATACAGGATGGGAAGGAGAGAGAGTTTTTCATCATGACGATGCCAGAAACGAATGCTTCAGAAAATACAGAAATCCCCGACAATCCTTTGAGGATCATACAACATTCTTAACAACACGTCCGAGATACTCGGGACTATTTGAACTGGCCACCACCGATTATAAAGGTTGGGCAAACGGTCTGCAACAAGCCGGCTATGCCACCAATCCCAACTACGCCAGGCTTTTAATTAGGATCATAGAAGAGAATCAACTATATCTTTTAGATCAGGACATTTCTGAATCTGCTCGTCGCTCCCGCAGGGAAACACAGAGAAGAGACACTTCCGGAGAACTGGTTATTGATCCGTTTGGCAAGCGCCAAACAGCATATAATAACGGGGTAAGATATGTAATGGTTGAGCCCGGTGACACCTTCGAAAGTTTGTCAAGGATGTTTAACCTCAGAAACTGGGAAATCCCAAGCTATAACGATCTTCCGGCCAATGCCAACATCAATAAATACCGTATTCTTTACATTGAGAATAAAAGGAGAAACGCACACCCCGACCATCCTTATCACATTGTAAAAGAAGGTGAAACAATGCATGAAATCAGCCAGCAATACGGGGTCAGATTAAACCGGCTATACCATTTTAACAGGATGCAAGCCGGAGAGCAGCCGAAGGCAGGCGACAGACTTAATTTGCGACGACGCATCAGGCAATAACCTAACAGCTGAATTATGCAGTCCCATAAAAAGACGATCAGTTATACAGAATACCAATCTGTTGATCAATTATCCACCGGCGACAGGGAGTTAGCAGAGAAGGCAATTAACAGTGCAAAATCAGCATATGCTCCTTACTCACGATTTAACGTGGGAACCGCCATCAAACTGAAAAATGGGGAAATAATTTGTGGAAACAATCAGGAAAATGCTGCATATCCATCTGGTTTGTGCGCCGAAAGAGTAGCTTTATTCTACGCCGGTGCAAACTTTCCGGATGTTCCGGTTTCCTCTATGGCAGTTGTTGCTCTAAAAGATGATGAAATAACAAATCAGGTGATTTCACCATGCGGAAGCTGTAGGCAGGTTATTGTTGAAACCTCTCATCGATATAAACAAAATTTCCCGATTATACTTATCGGGAAAAACAACATCCTAAAAATAGATGACTCAACAGAATTGCTTCCATTAATCTTTGGGTCTGATTATTTTTAATCCTCAATCTCGTTTAACACTTTCACCACCTCGTCTTCTGTTTTGGTGAGTTTTTCCCTGCAAAGACGAATCAATTCGGAAACACGTTTTACTTTTTCGGATAAATCATCCACATCTAACTCCTCATTTTCCATTTGCTCCAGAACCTCTTCGATTTCAGCAATGGCCTCACTATATTTCAATTTCTTTTTGCTCATAGTAATAATTTGAGATTTTGTATTCAGCTTTAAAGTTACAAAAATCTTCTAATTCATATTGTAGCCAATGGATGGAACTGTAAATTTCACTGAAGTGCCTTTCCCTGGTTTACTTTCGAGCAGAATGGAACCTTTGTTAATTTCCACAAATTCTTTGCACAATATAAGACCTAACCCAGTTCCTTTTTCGTTAAATGTTCCGGTTGTGGAAGTGCCTGAATCAATTCTGAAAGCTTTTTCAATCTGTATCTTATCCATTCCCACACCACGATCTGCAACTTCTACCTCAATCATTTTATCAGGACGCATTTTTCCGTTGACATATATTGTTCCACCTATTTTTGAAAACTTCACAGCATTGCTGACTAGATTTCTTATCACAGCAGAAAAAATATTAACATCAGCAATTCCGACCAAATCCTTGTTCATGTTTAGAGATATCACAATATCCTTCTCCTGAGCAGAAATTCTCAGAAGATTAACAATATTAGAGGTTACAATACTGACATCAATTTTTTCGGGTCTGTAATCAGTTTTCCCCAATTGTGTGCGCGACCATTGTAACAGATTATCAACCAATGAATATAGCTTAGAAGTGGATTGGTGCACCATTTTGCTGTAGTTTTTCACCTGCTCCTGATTCATGCTTTCAGAGTGAAGCATAAGCATCTCCGACAACCCAATTAATGAATTAAAAGGACTTTTCAGATCGTGTGCAACGATGGAAAAAAAACGGTCTTTTGCAGCATTCTCCTGTTCAAGTTTCTTGTTACGAGCCATTAACTTGTGATTTTTCTGACGAAAAATCACCAATAGTAATATCAACGCTGCAATAAAAATAAATAACGAAATGGTGGAAAACGAGGAAGGACCCACCCACATATACGATTGGAATCCAACAACATCCTGAATCAGATGATATAAGCCAGCGCCTGACGACTGTCTGATAAAAATACTAGGAAAATTTGAAACTACGTAAAATAACAACATGTGGTAACGGTTGTGATGTTTGCATATTGCAAGAAAAACCTAAATAAAACAATTCCAAAGGAGTTGTTTTTAAAATATCCCCAGTTCGTACAATGATCACAGCTCATTGTCAGGCAGAAATCGCTACTCAACATTAAAATAAATAAAACCAAAAATACGAAACCAATTTTTAAAAGTAAAGGTCTTGTGGTTGATTATTCTATTTCTCTTGGTTCTTTGAAATCACCTCACTGACAGCGATACCATCCCTGAAGCGGGTTTCGAGAATTTCTCCCGGTGAAATGGCTGAAACATCTTTTACAACTTTCCCATTGCGTTTGCTAATGGTGAAACCTCGGTTAAGTATCAACAACGGGTCATTTAATTGGCAGGATTTGTCATAAAATTCCATTCTACCTGACTCCTGTTTCAGGAGAACTTTTACCTGCGATCTCAAAAAAGTTAGCAAGCGATTTAGTTCATTTCGGTTAGTTTCCAGATTTTTTAAAGGGGTACGACTTAGGTATTGAGAGAACTGGTTGATTTTCTCTCTCTGCCCACGTATGATCTGACCGGAATGCACCGGGAGTTTTTCTGTGATTCTTTGGAGACCGTATTTCTCTATCTGTAGCAACTCTTTGACCACCCGGGTAAAATTATAGGAATGCTTGTCAAGTATTCTGGTTTGTTGATTAATGCTACTGCGGACACTCTGCATGAGAGTCTCTGAGAACTCATCCAGTTTTTCTAAAACCTGTTCGGTGCCGGAAATCAGAAATTCAGCGACTGCAGTTGGAGTTTTCAAGTAAGTATGAGCCACCAGGTCGGCCACGGAAGTATCTCGTTCATGACCAATGCCGGTTAAAACCGGCATTGGGAACTGAGCGATATGCGATGCCAGCCAGTAATCATCAAAACAGAGCAAATCAAGAGAAGCCCCGCCGCCTCTGATTATCACTACCACATCAAACAAAGAACTGTTTTCGAACACTTTATCCAATGCAGCAATAATAGAAGCAGAAGCCTGCTCACCCTGCATTAAAGCGGGAAATAATCTGGGATAAAAAACAATTCCTCTGGAATTGGTACGCAATTGATGAACAAAGTCGCCATACCCTGCTGCAGTTGGAGACGAAATCACCGCTATTCGCTGGGGAACCAGCGGAAGAGGCAATTCTTTATTCATCTCAACCACGCCCTCCTCCTGCAATTTCAAGAGCACCTCTCGTCGTCGCTGAGCCAGATCGCCCAGAGTATAAGCAGGATCGATATCTCTTATAATAAAACTTATGCCATACAGCTCCTGAAACTCAACAACTCCTCTAACCATTATTTTTATCCCCTGACTCAATGGCCGGCCTGCTGTGGTTTCAAAATATGGTTTGATCATCCGGTAATTATAACTCCAGATCATGGCTTTCATTCGGGCAATGACCTGATCTGAAGCTTCATCCTTCTCTATGAGATCAAGATAGCAGTGTCCATTTCGGTTTTCACGCAACTCGGCCACTTCTGCCCTTATCCATACGGCAATTGAAAAGGACTCCTTTACAACATCGCGCAGACGCTGATTCAGTTCAAATAATGAAATGGCTTTTTCTTGTGGCATGACAAAAACTAGGATATAACTATGTTACCATGTTCTCATATACCCGTCCGGGTCATCCATATAATCCTCGGGATCAGCTATCCGGCCACGACTTCGTTCAAACTCCCGGAATCGCTCTTCTTGTTGCTGATCAAGCAAATCAGCTTCTTTCGACACGCCGTTTTCAAAATTCAAACGATAATCCTCATTTCCAAGTCCGTCAAAAAAGAACCATGGCCCATGCATTCGTCCACGGTTATACATGCCATGTACTTCTCTGCGTCCGTTTCTATAATAGACAGTATAAGCTCCATGCAGGTTTCCCTCACGATAGTTAGCTTCCAGACGTTTATTTCCGTTAGGAAAAAAAACAACCTCCTGACCATCCTGAATACCATTTACCCAATTACGTACTGCAGCTTTATTGCCGTTGGGGTAATAGGCAATGGCTTCACCATGAAGTTTATCATTCTTGTAGCTTTCCCGGGATATGATTGATCCACGTTCATTGTAAAAAACCCATTCACCTTCTTTACTGGTTTGCCTGTATTTTCCTTCTGCAATAAGCCTTCCGTTCTGGTCAAAAAGCTTCCCATCACCATTCTCGCCATCTTCATCATATACAATCTGAGCCATTTTATTTCCGTTGGGATGAAAACGCACCATTTCCCCTACCGGCTTATTATCCACAAAATTTGCACGATACATTAATCGTCCGTTTGGATATGATCGTTCCCATAACCCCTGTCGAAGACCGTTCTCGTCGGTATAATTAACCTGTGCTTCCTGACCTTCAGAAGCACTGAAAGTTTGCTGAGCAGAAACAACTCCAGGCATCACAGCCATCAAAACCATTAATAAAACAACTCTCATTTTTCCCATCTGGTAAATCCCGTTAATTAAAATAGTTCAGCATAAAAATCGTGTCCAAATTAATATATTCCAATAATAGTACCAAAAAAAAGCCGGGTCGTCCGAACGGACGACCCGGCTTTCACTATAATTGTCTTACTCTTTATTTAATATGGCAAAGAAACGATTACTTCACTTCTTCAAAATTAATACGCTCTATATTTCAATTACTTATAGCGTTATGTTGCAAATATGGTACAAATATTTAAGTATTAAAAACAGAATATATCATGCTGTTATTCTGCTACTTAACTGCTTGTAGATAAGTATTCATAAACACGCTTCAAATATAATAATTCTGATTTAATAAATAAAAAAAGCCGCCCCTTTTGAGGGCGGCAATCGCAAGGAAATCAAACATCTACGCTTAGGCAGCAGTCAAAGAACCCAAATAAACACTGTTTGCAACTTCTTTTCCGTCTGCGGTAATGAAACCCAGGAACACTTCAACATTTTCGCCAGCCCAATCAGCAGGAACAGAAATATCTTCTGTGCCAAAGCCCCTTTGGTTTCCACCTGCATCAAATACAGATTCGGCTCTTGTTGGATTCAAAACAACAATCAAAGCTTTGTCTGTTTGGGTTGCAGTACCACTACCTGAATTGTCATCCCATGTAAGGGTTACGACACCATTTGCAGAGGTTGCTTGTGCATTTACAGCCCCAGTGAGGTTACCACGAGAAACAAGCATTTTTGAAAAGTCAATGCTATAATCGTCGGAATAACTGCCAGTAACAGCATTGTTAAGAATGTAGGACATGGCAGCATTAAACGCTGTTTGTTTGATTGCGTACTTTTTGTAACCTACACGGATAAATCCGGTTATTGGCTTCAAAATTGACAATACTAAGGCAAACTTAGTACGCTGATTAACTTGCCCATCGGTACGTGGATTGCTTACCGAGGTGGCTTTAGCACGCATGTAACTTATGCCTTTCCAGCTACCTCCAATAACGCTTCCAACTTTCCCGGAGAAACCACCTAAAATACCCTGACTAATTTTTCCCATTTTCTAAAGAAATTAAGTTAAACAAATAAATCATTCTTGGACTTGGCACGGTTGAAACCCGGCGTTGTTCTAGCTTTCGAGGAAAATTAAGCTAAATTTTGGGCAAATGAATGATATTGGTAGTTGTTGCGTTTATATGCATTACATTGCTTATATCATACTTTCAATTCATGATAATTTCATTTCGATTTATTGTTTTTCAAGAGAATGTCATATAAATAGTAAGCTACCTAAAAAGGCAGCCTACTAATTGAGATTTGCAGCCACAAGAGCTGAAGAGTGTAAACCGGAGCATAACCGCCTATGTAAGAATAGCGGAAATTAGCTGAACTGCATTTGTAAGCGAGAAGCCACCAGCCACCCAACTTACTGGAAAAAATACATTTAAACATAATGCCCATTCAGCCCAGGTTGGGGGACAAAGATGCAAGGGCAGACCAAAAAATACTACCCGAAGAATGAGGGTGGAGAATTTTTGAGGCTGGCGAAGCGAACCCTTGTCAGCTTTGGCAACCATACCTGTAACTTTGCTATTATGTTTTGGTGTATTTGATAATCAGAAATTTACTGTCGTTAGATTACTTTCGTCAATTGCTGTTTTAATTTGCGAGTCGGGAAAAACAGGTTATACAGCCTTGAGCAAGCGTTGGGGCGTAGGGTGCAATGAGTGAGGTACGAACGGATTGCAACCGAAGCGAAGGAACGAAGTGCGAGCCGACTGCGAGTGGAGCCACCGGTGGCAGACTAAGAGCCCGAAGAATGAGGGCAATGGATGGCTACTGTTTACAGCAAGGGGCTGGCGGAATTTTTGCTTGAGGGCGGGCAATAGCAAGGGTGATGGGTGAAAAGATACGAAACAGTAGAGCAAGGTGCAAAATCCGGAGGCATCCGGACACCCGTTCTGGAATTATCCGGGCAGGCATTCCGGTAATATCCGGACATGCGTTCTGGAATTATCCGGACAG
>NZ_SLWK01000006.1 GCF_004345615.1 Natronoflexus pectinivorans | reverse complement strand
TATATATATAAATTTTATATAATTAATAATTTATTGACTCACCTCCCACCCCAAACACACACCCTCTTGGTGTCGGTGGGGGGGGGGGTGGGCGCCCCCCCCCCCCCCCCCCCCCCCCCACCACTCCACTCACACCGCAACAGCCTGTCATTTCGAGCGAAGCGAGAAATCTTTTACATGATTATGATTAAAAAAAACGTAGCCGGACAGTAGTAATTTCAATAGATCGTTAGACTTTTAGAATTATAGACACTAGATAAAAGCAACTTCTTGGTTTTAAGGGATTTACACACTCAAACAATAAATCTCTATCTGCCTGATAACTAGTTCAATGAAAAAGATTAACGAACTATTATGTTTAATTCGAATACAACTAAGCTTATCTATTGTGTCCCCACATTTTTTACCGGAAGGAGGTGAAAACAACACAATAAATTGTATTATTTTTATCACGAAAAATAATACCAAAACCCTATGCAATTTAAAATATTCAACGCCAAAGGAGCAACGCTCCAAAACATCAGACGAACCAACCTCTTCATTTTTGCCATATTTCCTTGCTTCTGGATTTTTATAATGATTGGAAGTTGGCTTTACTATAGAGAAATAAGCCCCTGGGTGGGTACTCTAACCTCAACTCTGTGGTTGATGCTTTTCGCAGCGCGCAGCATATACCACCGCCGCATTTACAAAAAAATGCCAACAATTGGTACACTTACAGTAGCATCCAATGGTCTAAAAAAAACCATCGGCCATTTGGAGAGTCAAATCATGTATGACGAAATTGAGGAGTTGTTGTTGGAACCACATACCACAAGTTCGTTCTTTCACGGAGATAACGATGGAGCACAAACCTATCTCACAACCGTCATTCTAAAAAATGGCAGCAAAGAACAGGTGCTTATTTCAGCCAATTCAGAATCCAACCCCCAGGCAGGTTTTATGCAACTGATAAAAAACCTTCAAAAAAGAGGGCAGGCAGGATTCAAACTTACTGTGAAAAAATCATTGTGGAACAGCATATAATCAATGCAGTTAAAACAACCATCGCGATGGTTGTTTTGTGATTCACCCAACAAGCCTTCTTAATATCCGAAGAAGTTACCTCCCGGTTATTGCTTCCAATGAATGGTTTCTCTACCACTTTACCATGGTAAACATTTGCCCCGCCAAAACGGCAGTTGAGAATTCCGGCAAGGGCAGACTCCGGCCATCCGGCATTGGGACTGGAGTGATTGTTTCTATATTTTCTGATGAAATGAAATGCGGTTTTACTGCTCGAAACCACAGCCATGATGATGGCTGTGAGGCGTGCGGGTAAAAAATTGGCCACATCGTCCAAACGGGCAGCAAATTTCCCAAAAATGAAATAGCGTTCACTTTTATACCCAATCATCGAATCCAGCGTATTTATCATTTTATAAGCAAACATTAGCGGGATGCCTCCAATGGCATAATAAAAAAGAGGAGCCACAACCCCATCGCTGAGGTTTTCAGAAAGCGTCTCAAGTGTAGCTGTTCTTATTTCCCGGGGAGAGAGATTTGTGGTATCCCGCCCTACGATGTATGAAAGTTGCGCTCTTCCGGCTTCTAAACCATGTATGCTCAATTGGGACTCTACCTTACGGGCTTCGTCAATGAGATTGCGATTTGCCAAACCCCAAAACAGAAAAACCGAAGCAACCGGATACCAAAGAAATGTGTTTTTTTCAATGGCATTGAAAAGAAGATGAAGGCTGAGCCATGTGCCACCAACAAGGAACAAAACCAACATCATTCCCTTTAAAAACCGGTACCGGTTTTTATTTAACATGCCTTCACCATAAGCAATTAAACGACCAAACAGCTTCACCGGATGCGGCATACGATAAGGGTCGCCAAAGGCCAAATCGAGCAAATATCCCACCAAAAGAGGAATCAAATATGGGGAAGCGCTGATTAGGATGTTTTCTGAATCCATGATTTAATGGCGTTAACAAGTTGATTGTTTAACTCCGGAGACAGTGCCGCTACCCGGAAATGTGAAGGCGCTAATCCTCTGAAATTGGATGCGTCGCGAATGAGAAAACCATGCTCCTCTATGAGATGCTTTTTCAACTCTCCGGCAGTTCCCCTTTGTTCTTCTGCAAGAAAATAGTTGCAATTGGAGGGCTTAACCGAAATTCTCTCTATTTTCGCCATCTGTTGCTGAAAACGTGCGGACTCATTGAGCAAAGCATCCACATCCGGTGTAAAGTATTCGTAACGGCTCATGATGAATATTCCGGCTTCGATGGCCAAAGCATTTACGCTCCATGGCATTTTAATATTTCTAAGAGCATTGCAAAAATCCTCTCCTGCTACAATATATCCGAGCCTCAATCCCGGCAAAGCAAAAAGTTTTGTCAGTGAACGAACAACAACTAAGTTGTTCGGAATGTCCCCCAACGACAATGGCGACACATATCCTTTGCAGAGCGCGTGGTATGCTTCGTCAAGAAACAGAAAAACATCAGGATTGGTACGGCAGAAATTCAGAATCACATCAACATCAGTCACCACGCCATCCGGGTTATTGGGATTTCCAAGCCAAATGCAATCATACCGTTCGGTTAATTCTCCGGGAAATGTGTCGGAGGGTTGATAGTTGATTTTGTGTCCGTGGCAAGTGGCTGCATCCTCATATTCTGCAAAGGAGGGAGAAAAAATCAGGGATTTCCCGTTTTTAAACAACTGTGCCAAGAGATAAAAAGCCTCGGTAGAACCATTGGTTACCAGAATGTTTTCCACACCAACACCTTCTCTTTTGGCAATGGCCTCACACAAAGAGGAGGCATCAGGCTCAGGGTAGTCCCTCACCAACTGGACGCTCTGTTTTATATGCTCAACAACCGCGTGATGCGTTCCGCCATAAGCGATGTTCGAACTAAAATCGGCCTTTATAACCTTCCGGTACTGGTATATGTCGTTTCCGTGTCCGTGCAGCATCAGAATTTCAGTTCGGCTTTAAATACAGTTACGGCCTCTCCCATGATTTCCACCCTTGAGTTTTTCAAGGCAACTTTTAAAACTCCCGAACGCCGGCTTACCTGATGAGAAATCATTTCGCTTTTCCCAAGCTTTTGAGACCACAAAGGCGTTAATGCACAATGTGCCGACCCGGTTACCGGGTCTTCATTGATTCCCGATTTCGGAGCGAAGCATCGAACCACAAAGTCGGCCTCAGAATCATCGCTTTCAGCGGTAATCATCAATTCCCCTAAGCCATGTTTTACAAGTGCCTCAAAATTTGGAGCAGCCGTTCGTATTGATTCCGCATCATTTGCAACTGCAATGAGCCACTCTTCCTCGCTGCGATACATCTCCAAAGGCTCGAATCCTAGTAGTTCAGGAAACACGTTGGGAGTTTCAATTTTACTAAGTCTGTATTCAGGAAAATCCATCACTATCCATCCGTTCGACATGGTGACTGATACGTTTCCTCTTTTGGTTCTGAATACAATCGGCCGGGATTTTTCCACCATTCCAAGTTCGTAAATGATATGTGCTGCCGATAAGGTAGCATGGCCGCAAAGGGGAACTTCAACAGTTGGAGTGAAATACCGGATTTCAAAATCATTTTCGCATGGAATTACAAATGCCGTTTCCGACAGATTCATCTCCATGGCAATGTTTTGCATCCTGTGGGATGCAAAACTTTCATCCACCAACATAACACCTGCCGGATTTCCTTTAAAAACTTCGCCGGTAAAAGCGTCCACCTGGTAAATTACGCTGTTATCAACCATTTCTACTCTTTTAAAAATGAATAAATTGCCTCCATATCAACGACATCCCGCACCAAGTTGGCAAGTTTATTGAAACCTTCCTCTTTTAAATCTTTCAAACTAAAATTGATGAGAATATCAGGTTTTACTTGTCTTAAAATTTGCTGAATGACCGATGCATTGTCAAAAATGCCGTGAATATAGGTTCCCCAGGTTTTTTCGTTCAGAAAACAGCCGTCCGTTTCGCCGTTTTCCAAACGGCAAAGCGGACTTCCATCCACATTGGTAACACCCATGTGAATTTCGTACCCTGAGCCTGTTACGGATGAGTCGTTGATGAACTGAAAACGGCATTGCTCGGTTTTTTTCTCCTCTTTAAAAACGGTTTCCACCGGAAGGATTCCCAAACCTTTGGTTTTGGGAATGTTCCCCTCCACCCCATCGGGGTCGTGAATGAATTTTCCCATCATCTGAAATCCACCACATATCCCGTAAATGGGCATGCCGTTTTGATGCAATCGCATCAAAACGCCCTCCAACCCTCTCTGTCGCAACATATCCATATCGGCAATGGTGTTTTTCGACCCGGGTATTATGATGATATCGGCCTCAGCAAGAGTTTCTTCGTTTTCGGCATAATAAAGATTTACCTCCGAAACATGACGAAGAGCGTCGAAATCGGTAAAATTGGCCATGTGCTTCAGGCGGACAACTGCAATGTTGATTTTCCCTGGCTGAGGTTGGTTTTTCAAATGATCCAATACCACGGAATCCTCCTGCTCTATAAATATATCGCGAAACCAAGGTACAACGCCCAACACCGGTACGCCGCTGATTTCTTCCAACATTTTTCGGCCTTCGTGGAAAAGACGCTCGTCTCCTCTGAATTTGTTGATGAGAACCCCTTTAATGAGCTTTCGGTGACTTGGAGGCAACAACTGAATGGAGCCATAAACAGAGGCAAACACTCCACCGCGGTCAATATCGGCAACCAAAATGGTGGCCGCATCAGCGGCTTCTGCCACTCGCATATTGGTAATGTCCTTGTCCCACAAATTCATTTCAGAAATGGAGCCGGCACCTTCAATTACAATGGGATTATACTTTTGTGCAAGACGGTTGTACGACTTCATCACTTCGGAGAATAGAGCATTACGGTTGGTATCCAGAAAATACTCTGAGGCAGTTTTATTGCCTGCCGGCTTGCCGTTCAATACCACCTGACTCACCATATCTCCTGATGGTTTTAACAACACAGGATTCATCTCCACAGAGCATGGAATGCCACAAGCTTCTGCCTGAACAGCCTGCGCCCGGCCAATTTCGAGGCCTTCTGCTGTCACAAAACTGTTGAGAGCCATGTTCTGAGCCTTAAAAGGCGCCGGAGAGTGGCCATCCTGCATAAAAATGCGGCAAAATGCCGCATTTAAAACCGATTTTCCTACGTCGGAACCGGTTCCGACAAACATGATGGGACGAAGTTTCTTCAAAATATGGATTCAGATATTAATTTCTATATCTGACAAAGATATTGAAATTATCAGGAGTGGTTAAGATTTATCCTTCGTTCTGTATTTGCTTATTAGAGATTTAACCATATCGGGATCCAAGGGTTTAGCAATACATTCATCAAAAACATCTTTGTTCTCCTCTTTATCAATGGAAAGAGCATACGCCGACTGGACTACGATGGGGATTTCCGGATTTAGCTTCTTAATTTCTCGGGCTGCCTGATATCCGTCCATTTCAGGCATTCTTACATCCATAAAAACCAAGTCAATTTTATGTTGTTTGAAAAGAGTCAATGCCTGAATGCCATTTTGGGCATGAAAAACTGTGCAATTCAGCTCTCTAAGAAGCTCCTTTAAAAACAACGAGCTTAATTCATCGTCTTCTGCCACAAGCACAGGAAACTTTTCTTCAGAAAGAGTTTCCCGGTAAGGTTCTAGATTATTTAAACCGCTCTTATTGTAAGGAACGTATGGGATTGTCAGATAAAAAGAACTTCCTTCTCCGGGTTTGGATTCTAGTCGTATATTTCCGTTCATCAATTCTGCAAAACCTTTACATATGGATAATCCCAAGCCCGTTCCACCATACTCATGATGGATGTCGTCATTTGCCTGCCGGAATCGTTCAAAAATCAATCGTTGAGATTCTTCAGCGATTCCAATACCGCTATCTTTTACATAAAACTCCAGTTCATTGCTCTCTTTCCGGTAAACATAACCGAATTTGACAAAACCACTGTTGGTAAACTTGAAAGCATTACCTAAAAGATTACTTAGAATTTGTGTGACTTTTGTCCGATCCAGAACCACCAAACTTTCATCATATAAAAACCAATTGTCGACTGCAAACTCAAGATCCTTAGCTCCTACCTGTTGCTTAAAAACGGCATACAACTCTTCTGTAATCTCATTGATGTTGACTGTCTCATTATTCAATACCTCCTGGTTTGTTTCAATGGATGAGATGGTTAAAATATCGTTAACAATGGAGAGCAATTGTTTACTGCTATTCTTAATGATTGATGCATAACGCACTCTTTTGTCATTATCGGGATTAGTCGTTACCAACATATCTGCAAATCCGGATATGGCATTTAATGGCGTTCGGATTTCATGACTCATATTGTGCAGGAAAGCTGTTTTTAAATGATCACTCTCTTCTGCTTTCTCCTTGGCTGTTAATAATTCCTGTTCAGCCATTCGTTTTTGGGTTATATCATGTCCGATCCCCACCAACCCGGCAACTTTCCCATCCTTATCATAAAGAGGAATCTTACTGGTTGACAACCAAACGGTTTCTCCTGACTTTCTGACAAAACCCTCTTCTTTATCTATTATACATTGGCCTGTTTTTAGTACTAAAAGATCATCCTCAAAATACTCTTTTGCATATTCGCCAAGAATATCGACATCGGTTTTTCCGATTACGTCTTTCTCTTGTTCAAAACCCAGATTCCTAAAATCTGCTATATTTGAGATTACCTTTCTTGCTTGCAGGTCTTTTACATAAATAAGAGCAGGCAGGTTATCTATTAATGTCCGCAACAACAGTCGCTGATGCTGCAACTCATCATCCGACTTTTTTCTCTCGCTGATATCCAATTTAAATTCAGCCACAAGCCAATCTCCTTTGCTGTTCTTAAAAGGGATGGTATGAACCTCATAGACCTTTTTATCATCATTAGAGATTTGTTCCGAAACATAAACCTCCTTTGTATCAAAAGCCTTTTTAACATTACAATTTTCACAAGGCTCATCTAAATTCATGAAGTATTTAAAACACTTTTCCCCTTTCGGATCACCGTGATTTTTTTTCCAACCCTCGTCAACATAGATTAGATTATAGTCTTTATCAACTATACTTATACCAGTTCCTGTAATATCCAGAATGTACTGAAGCCTTTCTCTCTCTTCTTTTAAAGCTTCACGTTGAACATAAGCCTCTGTAACATCTCGAAAAACAAGAACAGCACCTGTTACCCGATCTGAATCATCCTTTATGGGAGCACAACTATCGGCAATATGATATTTTACTCCGCTTTTTGATATCAGGACAATATGGTTGGCCAATTCAACGGGCTCGCCCTTTTCCAAAACGAATCTTACAGGATTATCTGCCTTATTCCCTGATTTGGCATCAATGATATGAAATATTTCTTCCAATTCTTTGCCATTGGCTTCTTCAGTAGTCCATCCGGTAAGAGTTTCCGCTATTTTATTCAGAGAGTTAACATATCCGGATTTGTTACAAGTAATTACGCCATCGCCAATAGATCTTAGGGTGGCAGCAAGATGTTTCTGACTTGCCCGTAAGGCCATCGTCCTCTTTTCAACCAGCCACTCAAGTTCCTGATGCCGACGTTTTACCAAAGTTATGATTACAGCAATCAAAACTGAAATCAGAATACCAAAAAATGCAAATAGAGGTGCGCCCCTTAAGGGATTAATGGAAAAGAAGTGTTGCGTTGGGGATGCTTTGACAAGGATGTTTTTGCCATAGGCAAAAACAACACGGGACATCATCATTTGATTTATATCTTCATTGCCCCAAATAATTGAGCTATTGCCGGAAGAAAAATGGTCTTTATTATTAACAATTCTGTATGTGGCCGAAATAAAATCATCATTCAGAGTGTTGTCAAGTAAATCTCCCAACTCCAACAATGCCATTACAAGTCCGTGAGGAGTAGAATCATCTGATACTGAAAAAACAGGACGCATTACCAGCATGTTATTCTTACCCCCGTCAACAAATACTTTTCCTGACAAATAGTATGCTGAAACCAACCCTGACTCAAGTGCTTCAGAAATGGCTTTCAAGGCAAGGGAATCGGTTCCACCATCCAACCCTAAAATCCATTCTCCCCTGAATTTGGGAGCGATGCGTGTAACAGGGAAATAGACATCTCTATCCGATACAGGAATGGGATTACCACTAGCACTTTCCTCCCAAATATGAAGTTCTTTTCCGTTCATTTCCAGCTCCTGAGATTGAAACCTATCAATCTCAGAACCAGACACTACTTCCACCCACAACCAGGCGGTTACAAAGCGGTTATCGATTAAATAGCCTGTATATTGCAAAAACTCTTCAGTCGTAACATATTCACTTCCCAGGTAAAACCTTGCAATTCCTTCCATCTCAATTTTCCATAAATCATGTATGGCATCTTCAAAAATGGATATACGACTGTCAGCCATCTGCTGAAAAGTCTGATAAAGATTTCTTTTAGAGTAATCGTGGACAATCCATGACAAAAACAAAGAAATGATGACACCAGAGATTACAACAATAAAGGATTCTGGATAAACCCAACGGTTTTTTTTATTTAGAATGTTCTTTGCAATTCTCTTGCGCCAGACAAAACCAATTACAATGACAACAACCAATGGAATGGCTACAAAACTTACAGGAAGAATGGATTTTAAAGCTATGTAACGCCTCCAATTTCGGGCATCAATATCCACACCCAACACCATATCAAAACCATCAGAATTACTTACCTCCAATGGAATCAACGCAGTAATCCAATTCCCCCATCTGTCGGTAACAGGTTTGGTAACTATTGACTCCCAATCAGCAAAAACTCTTCTATATTCGTCAGGGATCTCTTTATAAACCTGTCCCGGTGGGGAGTAATCCGTTGATGTTGGAGATTCACTATCAATCAGTATTAACACATCTGAATTGCGAAGAGCATCACTGTTTTGCTGAACGCCTTCGCGCTTCTTTCCGAGAACATATATAAAACGTATGTTTGGATCAACGCTCCTTAAAGATTTTAATTGACTTTTTAATCGTTGGTATGGGTGCAGAAGAGTATCTGACTCTGAGCCGGATAAAGATTCCAGATAACTGGACGTAATGGATGAGGAAAACCTTTCGGCTTCATACAGAAACCGTGAACGCATCTCGTTTTCAATACTATCAGCCAGTTTTAAAGTCGTCAAAACAATAATTAACAATATGATGATGATTAAAATCATCATCCAGACTTTTTCTACGTAGGATATGGTGTTTGACAATTTACGCATAGTGCATTTTAATAACAACGCATACTTGATGATAGCTCACTATTATTTTATGTAAATGATTTATAGACACATAAAAGCCCACTCTTGTCTAATATCTAATACTCTGAAATTCAAGCGATTTGTTGTTCGATTGAATATTTACAATAAATATAGTGATAAGATTTATACAGGTCGACATAATTATGTAATATAATAAATATCATTGATCATTTTAACAAACCTGTTTATCAAAAAAATCACACACATATAAAAAAGAGATGTAAAATTACACCGTAAACCAAACACTATTTTTCAACACCAAACACAGAATATATCGTTAACTCAAAACATCCTAGCTAAACCAAAATGCAAAAGAATATTTACCAACCAAAAAACCAACAACTCAAACCATACATTTCAGACTATTGGGAGATAAACTTCTGTGGTGTCAGCACATCTCTAAAACTCCCTCCCCTTGGGATGCCTGTTATGTTGTTTCAATATGGAGAGGAGTCTGATTTCTATAATTTAGAAAAAATACAAACATCATCAATCATTGTTGGACAGTTTTCCAAACACATGGTTGTAAACCCAACTCCCAAGACCCGAATTCTTGGAGTAAACTTCAAGCCTTATGGCCTCTACAATCTCTTTGGCAAATCCCCAAAACCGCTCTTTAACACTGGATTTCCATCAGATACCTTGTTCCCAAAAGAGGAAATAGGGAAAATTGAAGAAAAGCTCAATGATGGGGTTCTAATTGACAAGGTGATTGAAGAAATAGAGACCATGTTCCTAGCACATAAAAAAGAAGTAACAAAACATAGCCTGCTCGATGACATTACAGATAAAATCATAGAAAGAAAAGGAATTATTGAACAATCACCCAGTTGAAATCAATTTAACTGAAAGTTTAAATCAGGTTATCAGCAACATGAATGCCCAATTCAAAGTAAAAAGAATAAACGTTCATATAGAAATAACCAATCCTATTTACGTTTATGCCGACAAAGACATGGTAAACTCCATTATTCGTAACCTTTTAAGTAATGCAAAAAAAATCTCTATGCCCAATGGAAAAATAAACATCTCTGCTAAAAAAAGAGGAAAAATGATAGAGATTTCAATTGAGGACAATGGAGTTGGCATGGATGAAAAAATTGCTGAAAGCATGTTTTCGCCCAAAGGCATTATCTCACAGCAAGGCTCACAAGGAGAAAAAGGCTCCGGACTGGGTCTAATTTTATGCAAGGAATTTGTTGATTATCACAAAGGAGAGATTTGGGTTAAAAGCAGCATTGGGAAAGGTGCAAAGTTCTATTTTACTCTTCCGATATTTTAATCAGAGTAAACAGCTGACCATAATCAACACGAGTATCAAAGACCTCTTTAATTTCAATATTTCGAATCAATTTAATGAATATCCTAATTGGGCCACCATGAGAAACTACTAAGATTTTTTGTCCGTGATACTCCCTATTGATTTCATCATAAAACAGTTTTACCCGGTGAACCATTTCGTGAAATGATTCACCTCCCGGAGGTGCAACATTTATATAATCCTCAAAAAACAACTTCGCCATAGCAGATGATTCAATATCTGACCACATCTTTTGTTCCCACTCTCCAAAATTAAGTTCTTTCAATCTATCATCAAACACAATTGGCTGTCTGTTTTTTGAAATGGCTTCTGCCAAAAGTTTGCAACGCTGCAAAGGACTGGAAAATATCACATCAAATTTTGAGTCCTTAAGCTTTTCAGTAATTTTGGCATGCACTTTTTCATAGCCGGCCGGAAGCTCTATGTCTGTTTGCCCATAACACAAACCTTCAGGCGCAACGGTTTTTATATGTCGGATGAGAGTGAGTTGCATGACAATGTTTATAGTTTTGAGTCTTGAGTTTGTAGTTACTGAGTTGTCCAGCGAAGTCCGGTTAATTGGGAATAATAAATCAAGGTAATTTCAGGAATTACTAAGTTACATGTAGTGTTACAACAACCAAATAAATAGCGACTTCGCACAATTGTTGCAGTGCGCCTAATACATCTCCACTGTATCCTCCGGTGCGTTTCATGATGTATAAACGAAAAAGGACAATTACGATTGCGCACGCAACAATGATTCCGACTGAATGTATCCAGTTCAGGAAAAACAAAGGGATAGCTGAAGTTAACATGGCTATTATTAATGAAGTGACGGATGTTTGATTCCCAATGGGCTTGGCTTTACTCAAAGCATCTTCCCGAATATACGGAGTAGTAAAAACCAAAACCACAGGCACGAAACGGCTAAAAATATGTGCCGAAACCAAAATAATGAAAAGATATGGTATGGGAATCGCCAATAAAGCGGTGTATTTAACTGCGAGAACACTCACCAGCCCTATGGTTCCATAAGTACCCAAACGACTGTCCTTCATAATATCGAGGATTCGCTCTTTGGTCATGCCGCCTCCGTACCCGTCGCAGAAATCGGCAAAGCCATCTTCGTGAAAGGCTCCGGTAATAAAAATGGTGGCAATTATAGATAGTAACAGTGCCAAAGGCAACGGAAGGACCAATAAGGCCAACCATAAAACACCAGCTCCCACACCGCCAACAATGCCTCCCACCAAAGGAAAAAACCGGAGTGCCTTATTGAGCAGTTCCTTAGAATATGGCAGATTCGTTGGCACCGGTATTCTGGTGAAAAACATGATGGCAGTGAGAAGTGTGTTCATATTGTTCTTTTTAACGCAAAGACGGGAAATCGCAAAGTGATAGAATTTAGATTTTTAGAACTATAGAGCTAAGACCAATAGAATAGATAATGAAAGTGGATTAAAAACCATCAAGAATCTGCAAATCTATCAGCTTATTCTCTAAACATCTATTCCTTGGCGACGCCTGCATCTTCAAAGCTGGCCATTTCGTTAAGAAAAGCCAATGCAGATTGAATAACCGGAAGTGCAACAGCAGCACCGGTTCCTTCCCCTAGTCGCATACCTAAATCAAGAACAGGATTAGCATTAAAATGTTCCAAAAGCGTTTTGTGTCCTTTTTCGTTTGATGTATGGCAAAAAACCGCATTGTCTTTCACCGAAGGTTCAAACTGGCAAGCTGTCAACAAAGAAGATGTGGCAATGAATCCGTCCACCAGAATAATCATGCCCTGTTTGTAGGCCTCAAGAAAGGCTCCGGTCATCATGGCTATTTCAAGCCCGCCAAAAGCAGCCAGTGTTTCCAATGGCGTTTTGGGATTATGCTTTTGAGATACCGATTTTAACACCGAGGTTTTATAATCCAATTTATCACCAACCATTCCGGCTCCGGCACCTGTGCACTCCTCTATTGGCAAGTTTAAAAATCTATGCATTAACAACGACGATGGCGATGTGTTGCCAATGCCCATTTCTCCAAAACCAATGGCATTGCATCCATGTTGAACCTCCTTCAAAATAAATTCTCGCCCCTTATCAATAGCGGCCTGACACTCCTCAATGGTCATGGCCGGTTGATGAAGCATATTTCGCGTTCCATTTGCTATTTTGGCATTAACAATGGGCAGATCAGTTGGAAAATCGAAATCCACTCCTGCATCAATCACTTTGAGACTGATTCTGTTTTGTTTGCAAAAAACATTAATGGCGGCTCCGCCTGACACAAAGTTCATCACCATTTGCCATGTAACCTCTTTTGGATAAGGACTCACCTTTTCATCGGCAATACCATGGTCTGCCGCAAAAACCAACATGGTTGGATTTTTAATTTCCGGTGATAAAGTGTTTTGAATCAAGCCGATTTGGAGAGCAATTTCTTCCAACCTACCTAATGAACCGGGAGGCTTGGTTTTATTATCAATTTTGAGTTGTAATTGGGTTTTCATATTTCAAAAGATTAATAGAGTTTAAGATATAAGACAAATAGACGAGTTCAACAGATCGTTTGACGTTTAAATTATTAGATACTAGTAAGTCTTTTAGTATCTGTTAATAAATTAGCATGACAGAAAATTTATATACATTTGATAATTAGACATAGAAAAGAAAGAACTATTAAGAGTTAAAAGAAAATGCACTACATTGTCCGCATATAGCACTTTCTATCTTTACAATCTCATGTTTACTTATCTCATATCTAAAGATCTTATATCTACTTATCTCAATTCTTACTATTTTATTTTCACCGGGATTCCGGAAACCATTAAAATAACCTCATCGGCCTGTCGTGCGATGTGTTGATTCATCCACCCTTGTAAATCGGTAAATTTTCTGGAAATATCCGACCCTCCATGGATTCCCATGCCTATTTCATTTGTCACTACATAAAGATGGTTGTCGCTTCTGGTAAATATTTTCCATTCTTGCTTTGCTTTGTCCAAAGCCTTTTCGGAATTATAATTACAATCGTGAAACAGGTTAGTCAGCCAAAGTGTGATACAGTCTAAAAGAATGGTTCTTCCGGCAAGTTTCACATTTGATAAATGATGATCTTCCTCAATTGTTTCCCACTGCTCACCACGGTCGGACTGATGTCTTCTGATGCGCTCCGTAAAATCTTCATCCCAGTAACGTGCTGTTGCCAAATATACCGGGTTCTCACTTACCTCCTCTGCCAGTTTCTGAGCATAAGAGCTCTTCCCTGAACGTTGTCCTCCTGTAATAAGCGTTACCTTCCTCATAAATTCTATTTAGTTGAACATACATCGTCACAATATCGCCACCTGACCACGTCTCCGGCATTCAGGCTATTACTAATGGCCAGTTTTGTTGCCGGGTCACCATTAACCGTATAGTACCAAACCATACCGCCTCGTTGATTATGGAAGGTATCAATGGCCGATACAAAAACATATTCGCCAACCGGGCGAGTGGATACCGCCGCACAATACTGAAGTGCTGCCATGGCTGTTAACCCCTCGTACCAGTGAACTTTTGAAAAAACCTCGTCTGCATCCGAACCATAATGTAGATAGACTTCTACATATCTATCCGCTGAATGGCTCTCACCTTCTGAGATTTGACCTCCGCAGCGAGCCATAAAAATAATAACCACAAACAAAAGCAAGGGCAGTTTTCCTGGGTTTAACATAATGCTACATTTTTTAACCCGTTGCAAAATTCCGCTGTGTTTTCGTTAAAACACAACGGAATAATTGACAACTTGGGCATTACAGACAGATAAAACAGTCAATTTAAAGATTTAAGACCTATAGATTTTTAGATCATTAGACAAAATGGGGTATAATAACGACCATGGAGCAAGCTAAGAGTGCGCTTCTGATAGTTCCATATTAATGTGCTGCTAACCTAATTTATAAAAAATGCCCATGCGGGTGAACGACCAACCTGAACATCTTTTACAAATGATTTGTCACGCTTATATATCTGCATTTTCCCGGACTCAGTGGCACCTAAAGATATTAGCAGATAAATATTTCCGGTATCGTGATTAACCGTTACACCATTGGCTCCTGTCAAATTATCGACAAATGGAGAGAAAGCACCGGATGCTACATCAAAGCTATAAAGTGCCCCCATTTGTTGCCAATTACCTGCGCCAACCTCTACCCATGAGGAAGCTAATACGTATATGGTAGAAAAATCTTTATCGGGAGCTATCACCGAACCATAACCCGAGCTGATTCCATCCAAAGAGTAAACTTCTTCCAACGTTTTGGTGGCTGTATTGATGTACCCAAGACCGGTATCTTCTACTTCAAGTGTGAAAGAACTTAATAGGGTAACATACAAATTGTTATCTGCATCCTCTATAAAATAGGAAGTTACGCCCGGCGTTTCAATGTATTCAATTGACTCGTAATTACTTAGGCTGACAACTGCCACAGATTTACGATAGTTCAATGCTGCATATAAATGCCCATTGGCAATGGCCAATCCTTCCGGCCCGCCCGGCAAAGGAATGGTTTCAACCACTTCGTTGGTGCGTGTGTCAATTTTGGCAATGTAGGTGTCCTTCATTTCGTCCCAATCAGGATTGCTACCCCAACACGACACATAAATATAATCGCCATTACCAACAAAAAAACGAGGCTTGGCAATCCCCTCCGAAATACCGTTTGCGGTTTGCTGAAAAAGTAGGTTTGTTGTTATAACTTCATCTCTTTCGTTACCCATCATATAAATAGTACCATTATAAACATTGGCATATTGAATGTTAGAAAGCAACTCAAGCCCATTGTTTTGACGTTTAAAATAGAGATTGGTAACCGTATCAGCTTTGTAATCGTATCGGGTGATGCTGGATGGAAGTTTTCCAAAATTACCGTAATTCACTATGTAACAACCAATGGTTGTTTCATCAAGTTCATACTTGTTGTTATCATCATCGGAACAACCTGTAAAAATTGCTCCCGTTAAAAGGAACAACACCCAAAAATTTAATATTTGTTTCATTTTAATATAATTATAGATATTAGACATTAGATTTTAGATTTTTCCCGAAACATTCGGGATTACATGCTGACCTTTAGTTTCTTGCAAAATTTAAATCAACACTAACTGATAAGTTATAAGTTCTACCAGGCATGGCGTAATATCGCTCATTTTGATAATCTTCGTTTAATAGATTCCTGATCTGTGCCATCAAAATAAGCCCGTGCTGGTTAAAGGGAATCCGGTAGTTTACCCCCACATTTGCTAGGAAATGCGATGGCAGGGTATTGCCATCGTTATCGTAATATCGCTCACCAGTATAGGTTATATCCGTAAAACAGTTCAAATCTCTCCACTTCACCTGCAAAAAGGTGTTACCCATATGCAGAGGGGCATATAACAGTTGTTGCCTATTTACCACAGAGGCAGTAATATCCTTTACTCTCTTTACCGGGTTGTAAGTGTAGTTGAGTCCGGTCTCAATGGTATATTCTGAAAACTCCACCCCTTTGTGATACTGTATTTCAACTCCCTGGCTCTTCACCTTTTGGATGTTTCTGGCTTGCCATTCTCCAAAATTCCTCCACTCGATCCAATTGTCTACATCCATTTGAAATCCGTTGATTCTAACACGGTCGTACCCTGATTCTCCCTGATAAAGAAGTGTTATTCCACCTTCGAAATTGATGCCTTTTTCGGATTTCAAATCCGGATTTCCCTGCGTTCCCCAAAACCGGTCGTTTAATGTTGGTATCCGATAGCTTCTGGAAACACCTGCATTAATGGTAGTTCGCAACTCGTTGCTCATGTTCACAAAATACTCTGCCATCAGAGATGGTGCGAATGGAGTATTGAACCCGGTAACATACGGCTGTCGCAAATTAACGGTGGTTTGTAAATTTCGAATTGGCGCATAAAACCAACTAACAAAGGCATCAGCCCGCTGCTCGTATTTGATGTTTTCGCGAGAGTATGCGTGCACATCGGGAACAATATACTTATATTTTCCTCCCACACGCAGCTCCTGCTTTGAGGTAAGATTGTAACTCAAAAGACCTTCAGTTACCAATCGTCGGGTAGCCACTATCTGGTCGGGAATGTTGTCATAAATTTGCTTATCGTGTACATACCCCGCTCCCACTTTGTATTGAATAACATTTTTTGAATTATCATATTCCACCCAGCTACGGAAGTTTTTATTATCCAGCTCCTGTGTAGATTCGTAAGTAACATTTGAAGCCATATTGGGTTGCACCTGATGCCAACTCTCCTCATACCAAAAAGAGGATTTCAGGGTTTCACCCGGCTCAAACAGGTAATTAAACTGTTGCAAAACGCCCCGATTGTGCACTTCAGCTCCTTGCTGCCGATCCTTAATAGGATCGGGATTGGTAAATCGGTTGAGGTGGTAAGGATTTTTGAATGAAAACCGGTTTTTATTTTCGTAGTTATAGAATTTTGTCACCGACTCCCAAACATCATTGCCCAAATAGAGTTTTTCACCATAAAAGTGTTCCCCATAAGATCCGTTCGAATAGGTCCGGTAATTTCTCACACCTTTTGTCCACTCATGGTTTTGTTCCAGATATATAACTCCTCCGATGGCTCCGGAGCCATTAATAGCAGATGAACTGCCATACTGAACATCAATCCGGTCGAAAAGAAAAACAGGGATTTTGGTCATATTAGAATGACCCAAGGTGTGACTATTGATGTTAATTCCACCAAAGTTTATGGCCGTATGATCAGGAGCTGTACCCCGAAAACGAATGGTAGAAAGTCCTCCGGCATTTCCTTTTATATAAATTGGAGAAAACCTAGAAAGCACCTGCTCCAAATTTCCCGATTGGGAAATTTGCATTTGAGATGCCGGAATCCGGTCAATTTTTGTTCCCGGCTGAAAGCGCCGGTAACTACTGTAAGTTGTAACCTCCTCCAGAAAAATGGAATCAATAACAAAGTCTGACTCACCGGCAAAAAGTGGTACCGTGAGAAGAAAAGTAATAAAAAAAGAAAAACGTCTCATGCTTAAACTCATAAATATGAGCTAAGGGTAACATCATTTGTGAAATATTCGTGGTTGATTTCATGCAATACAATCATCTTTGCATAAGTACCAACCGATTGCCAATGATTAAATTTATCCGGACGAAAAATGGCACGTTTCACAAGCTTTAATCCCGAAGCTTTGTTAATAAATGGTAATTACTTGGCAGGTCTTCTGGCTCGTTCCTGTTTTTGAAGGCCTTCCCGGTTTTTCAGTGAGCAGTGAGCAGTAAGCAGTAAGCAGTGCAAATGGCATCTGATAACTGATTAACCAGTGGCGAAGAATATCAAAAACTTAAAAAGAACTTACAGCTGCGGGTACAGCTCCGGAATTTTCCTTGCGGAATCACCGGATTCCCTTTTCATCCCCTCTGCGAAACACAGATCGGGAAACCAAACTTGGATGCAAATTTAGAGTTTTATTTTGGATATGGAAATAATTAAACAAAGTTTTCTGGAGAAAAATTTACACTGGCAGAAAGCATTGAAACCATGCATAACCACTGGCTTACAATCCTTTAAAACATGCGAATATAAACCCTACGGGAACTCACCCCCCCTCCGGCTTAAAGCATACTGAACTCCCGACTGTGGATTTGTCCCCCAGGCATATTTCAACTTTGTCCTTCTAAATATTACTCATTAATATAATTTACATGATAGGGGCTATAACAACTAATGCTCTTTCGTCCATGACATTTGAAACACTTGGGCAACCGGAGTTATTCGGGTAACCGAGCAGCCTGAACATGCATCCAATCAAAGTTTCTTTTCCTTCCTAAACTTATCCACCCTTCATCCTCCCAACATTTCCACCAATCATCATAAACTGGATTAGCCAGAAGGGCTTTGTCGCGTCCCCATCTTAATTGATTCCTATCAGGATCAAAATCAAGCGCAATGCCCCAGGCATGGGTTGACCAAAGTGCTCCATTTCGCACCGGGCGGTTGTTGAAACACCCGCCAAACAGATCTAACCTTAACTTTTGCAGCTCTTTTAGCCCATAGATATCTCTAACCCTTTGCAGCACTTTCACAACACTATCGGCAACTTTTTTATGGCAGGAAGTTTTTTTTACTTTAGTTCGCAATTGCCATGCCAGCTTCATCTCATACGGAAGATCTATTGATATCAGATTAGAACCCCGTTCTCCATAAAAATCATAAAACTTTTTGGTATGTTGCACCGGCCATTGGTGGGGATTAGGTACTACAATCTCATCGGGACGCCAAAGTGGTTGTGGTTTTCCATTCTCTATTTGATAAACCAACTCATCGAAAGCAGCCTGAGTACGTGGCCCCCAAAGTCCGTCAATGGGACCGGGGTCGATGCCTCGGTCATTGGCCGACAGTTGAATAAAACCAACCATCTGTCTGTTTTTTGCCCAGCCATGATTTAACCCATTAACTTTACTAAGACCTGCGGCAGTAAGAGGACCTGCTATGCCGTCAATGCTTCCGTTGTAAAGACCCTTTTCTTTTAAAAGGGCTTGAACGGTTTTAATTGTCTTTGTGTTCATAGATAAAAAATGCCGATAATTTATTGAAAAGTTACAACAAATTATCAGCAATAGCCAGCAAACATGTAACATGTCTATCGAACTATTCCGACCTCTTATACCTCTCCTGCACCTCTTTCAATACTTTTTCTGAAACCAGAAAAATGGCAGGTTTGCCCGATAAAGGATTATTTTGGGTTACCACTACGGTGTTGTAAACGTCTTCGATGTTCTTGTAGTTTAACACATCAAGAGGAGCTCCCATGGTATGCACATCACCATTGTTCATCATGATAAGAAAATCACAATATTCAGCGGCAAGGTTCAGGTCGTGAATAATCATTAAAACGGTGAGGTTGGTTTCCCGATTGAGGCGTTGAATCAGGTTCAGAATCTGAACCTGATGAGTAATATCCAAATGAGACGTAGGTTCATCCATCAGCAGAAGTTCGGGCTCCTGCGTTAAAGCTTGCGCAATGGCCGCAAGCTGCTGCTCACCGCCACTGAGTTGCGACATCAGCTTTTTTGCATGACGAAACACACCTGTCAGCTGCATATATTTTCTAGCGATGACCCGGTCTCTTGCCGATTCAAAAAATTGAAACGACTGCCTGTATGGCAGACGTCCAAGCAATACGTAATCTTCAACAGTAATGTCGGCAGCATCCGGAAACTGCGAAACCACAGCCACTCTCCTCGCCTTTTCGCCCAGTTTCAATTTTCCCAAATCCACATTTTGAAGCAATATCTTTCCCGATTTCGCCTTTAACACACCTGAGATTCCTTTAAAAAGAGTTGTTTTCCCGCTTCCATTGGGACCAATGATGCCTGCGAAAACACCCTGCTTCAATGAAACTGAGACATCTTTGAGGTTGAAACTGCGGCCATATCCGCAACACAACTTATCTATTTTCAGGTAATCAGCCACCATGTTGTTTGCGGTTTCTAAATTTGTTTAATACAATAATAAATAGTACACCTCCGGCCATACCGGTTATCACCCCAATTGGCAGTTCGTTGGGAGATATAATGGTACGAGCAATCACATCGCTGAGAATTAAGAAGAAACTGCCTCCCAGGAAACTCCCGATGAGAAGAAACCGATAATCAGAACCGGCTATTAATCGAATCAAATGGGGAATAACCAACCCCACAAAACCAATGACACCCGCCACCGAAACACAAATACCTGTTAGAAGAGAGGCCACTAAAAACAAAATACGAATGGTATGTCTACTGTTAATGCCGAGATGTCCGGCTTTATCCTCTCCCAGTAACAATGCATTTAGCGGACGGGCAAAGAGATAACTGATGGCTAATCCGGCCAAGGATGAAAATAGAGTAATTCTTATCAGCAAGCGATTGGGTTCATCCAATGAACCCATAATCCAGAAAATAATTCCATGCAGATTTTCCGCAGTAGTAACCGACATTAAAAACATCATTGAAGAAGATGCCACAAAACTTATCATCACCCCAATCAAAAGCATCTTGTGAATATCTGTTCCTCCGCGAAGAAAGCCAAGTAAACTCACCAGCAAAATGGTCGCCATGGCTCCGAAAAACCCTGATAACGGCAACATAAACATGCCAATGGTGAAATGCATTCCGGTGACAATGGTCAGCGCCACGCCAAAGGCCGCACCGCCTGAAATGCCCAGCGTGTATGGTTCAACCAGTGGATTTCGAAAAATCCCCTGAAGAATAGCACCGGACAAACTCAGTGCTCCCCCCACTGCAAAAGCCAATATGATTCGCGGCATGCGAATTTCTGTGAGAATGAAATACTCCATTCCCTCCTTTTCTTTTAAAACAGGAATGATATCAGCCAAAGAGATGGATGCTTCTCCAGTGGTGAGAGAAAGCAAGGCCGCCGCCAACACCAGCAGCAGAATGACCAGAGTAAATATCATCCAAAATATGGTTCTGCTCTGCATCATCTATTTAATCAGCTTTTGACGGATTATTTGCATGGTTTTAGCAAAATCCGGCGGATTTGGCGTACACGCCATATCCGATTCAACAAAAAACACCCGGCCACTCTTTACAGCACTCAGCGTTGGATACTTTTCCCAAATTTGCATCTCCTCTTCTCCAACAATACCCATGGTAGCTATAATGATGACATCAGGGTTGTTTACCAAAACAAACTCCCTTGAAAGGGTTCCGGTGCTGAGTCCGGAAGCGATATTCCTACCCCCTGCGAAAGTGATGTAATCATCCATAAAAGTGTTATCCAAAACTGAAAAGAGCGGACGGGCTCCTATTTGGAAAAAAAACTTCAGTGATTCCTGGTCTTTGAATGCCTGTCGGGTCTCTTCAACAATCTGTCGGGTCTCAAACAACACCTCCTCTGCAACTTCTTTTCTTCCAACCATTGCGCCCAATTGTGCAAATTGCTCACATAGCTCCTCAAAAGAGCGTGCGGTGGGAAATACCTCTGTACGAATACCTGCTCGTTTTAAAATTTCAATGGTTTCGGGGTTTGTTATGGTGGTAGCCAAAACCAAATCCGGTCGCAAAGTAATCACCTTTTCAATATTCACCGATACTGCCGATGCTACAATCTCCTTGTCATCATCCTTTGCAATATGACAATAAGTGGTGTGTCCCGTCACCAAATCAGCCGCGTCTAAATAATAGAGGCTCTTGGTCAACGATGGCGCCAACGAAACAATGCGTTGCGGTGTTTGTGCAAACAAACCGCTGAAAATCGTCAAAAAAATTGGAAATATTATCGCTCTCTTCATTGTTAATAGATTGTTAGACTATTAGAATAATAGATGTAAGATACTGAGCACAGTGAAGTCCCGCTCAGTAGGATTAGATAAAACATCTTCTATAATTTTAAGCAATTTACAAACATCACAAACAGACTCACATCCATCTGGCAATCAACCAATCAAAAAAAAAAACACCAACGAACTATTAATATTATAGAACAAGACAAAATAGAAATCAGTTGTGTCTAACATTGTTTATATCTATTTAAAACTAAGGAATGACTTTCAGTCCCAAATAATAATGGCTCTCATCCTCCCATTTATCTCCCGACTCAAAAGCAACCGCCTTGGTAAAAAGCGGCCCATCAAAAACAAATGTATGATATTCTCCCTGCTCGGCAGACAGGTCAATCCCAAGCAGAGATTTCATTTCTGAAAGAAATTTTTTGTCGATGATTCGGCCAAGCCACTCTTTCCCTAGTTTTGTCTTTTTTACTGAAACCACCATTGATTTAAAACCATCAGCCACAAACCATTCCGGCAACATCGATGTATCCATACCCCAAAGTGGAAATACAGGTGTTACACCAACTTCGCCACAGACCTCCTCTATCCACTCCCGGTGTGCATCAAGATAAATATCACCAAAAATACCGTTTGTAACTCCTCTGTTTTTTAATTCAGAAATAGCCGCAATAAAATTGGTTCTATATTGACCCTTTGAAGTAGGACTTTGTATCAGTTCTATATTTAGTTGCTCAGCCTGAGCCTTTATCAGGGCAGAATCCAGTCCATGAGAACCGGATTTTAATCCGGTTTCGTCGCACATATTTACCAAATGGCTTACCGTAAGTTCTGATTGAAGCAGAAAACGGTGCATGGCATACATGCAATCCTTTCCTCCACTCCATGAAACAAATGCACTCATTTGAAAACAATTTTACTCCTCAAGAGAAAAGAACAGCGTATATCGGCCTCTCAAACTTTTTTCCCGAAGTTCAGATATATTACTCGATTTGCTTATGGCAGGTCTTCTGGCTCGTTCCGGTTTTTGATGCCTTCCCGGGGGGATAGCTGGTGAACTGTTTAGCTGATGAGCTGGTGAATTTTTTAGCCGGTGAACTTATCAACTCATCTGCTCTTCAACTTATTCGCTAAAATCCCAGTGGCAAAGAATTTCAAAAACACTAAACGGAACTTACAGCTGCGGGTACAGCTCCGGATTTTAACCGGATTCCCTTTTCATTCCGAATGCGAAAGCATTTCGGAAAACCAAATTCAATTGCAAAATTACACATTTAACTTTAAGGAGTCGTTAAAAAGTTCTCATTTCTATATTATTTACTATTTTTGGACTCTGAACCAACACTTTCATTTTCCATGGATGACCCGTATCCCCCCTTTGGGGAACTCGATAATCTTTTGAAAGGAGAAGTGCTCACCGACATTTTGTCGCGCACTTTATACGCTACCGATGCATCGGTGTACAAGGAACTGCCAATGGCCGTGGTGTTGCCTCGCGATGCCACAGATGTTTCCATGATTGTTCGCTGTGCAGGCAAACACAACATCCCACTTATTCCGCGGGGAGCCGGTACCTCTTTAGCCGGGCAGGTGGTGGGCAATGGCATGGTGGTGGATATTTCCCACCACATGAACCACATCCTTGAAATCAACACCGATGAAAAATGGGTTACGGTAGAACCCGGCGTTGTTCTGGATGACTTAAACAGAAAGACAGCAGAGTACGGATTATTCTTTGGACCAGAAACATCAACATCCAACCGATGTACCCTGGGCGGAATGGTTGCCAACAACTCCTGCGGCTCGCACTCCATAATTTATGGCAGCACCCGTGACCATATCATCGAAGTCACCGGATTTTTATCCAATGGCGAGGAAGTAACTTTTCGTCCTTTACAAAAATGGGAGTTTGAGAAAAAGTGTCGTGAAGAGACCCTGGAAGGTGAAATATACCGCTTGATGCGGGAAATTTATACCGACAACCCTGTACGCAAACAAATACGCAAAGAATATCCCCATCCAGATATAAAACGCCGAAACTCCGGCTATGCACTGGATCTGCTTCTGGATACCGTTCCTTTTAATCAGGACGGTGAACCATTTAACCTTTCCAAATTAATCGCCGGCTCCGAAGGGACGCTTCTGTTTATCACATCCGTGAAGCTATCACTGGTTCCGGTGCCTCCGCCACATAAAATCCTTTTGTGCGCCCATTTCAATAATTTACAGGATGCCCTCACTGCCAACATTGAAGCAGTTCACCATCACGCTCCAGATGCTATTGAGTTGATGGATAAAAACATTCTGGATTTAACGTTGGATAATCCTTTACAGCGCACCAACCGTTTTTTTATTGATGGAGATCCTGCCGCATTGCTTTTAATAGAATTTTCAGACCATTCGGAAGAAGAGGTGCTGCATAAAGCTGAAAACACGTTACGTGTTTTCAAACAAAAAAACATGGGCTATGCATGGCCAATGGTTTCAGGCAATGACATCAATCGCGTGTGGGCATTGCGCAAAGCAGGTTTAGGTGTTCTTTCAAACATGAAGGGCGATGCAAGACCAGTCACCCTCATAGAAGATACAGCAGTTCGTGTGGATGACTTGCCGGCGTATGTTGAAGATATTGACAGAATGCTTGCCGGCTACGGAAAAAAGTGTGTTTATCACGCACATGTTGGTTCAGGCGAACTGCACATCCGCCCGGTTCTTAACCTGAAAAACAGTGAAGACATAAAATTATTCAGACAAATTGCAGAAGATACCGCCAAAATTGTAAAAAAATATCGTGGTGCTTTAAGTGGAGAACATGGCGATGGGCGTTTGAGGGGTGAATTCATTCCTCTAATGGTGGGGCAGGAGAATTACGAACTCATGAAACGGGTAAAAAACATCTTTGATCCGCATGAGATTTTCAATCCGGAAAAAATCACCGGAACGCCTCCCATGGACCAGGCTTTTCGATATCAGCAGGTGAAGGATGCAAAAATAGGGAGAACACATTTTTTCTGGCAGGAAGAAGCGGGACTTCTGGGTGCAGTTGAGCGTTGCAGCGGGTCAGGCGACTGCGTAAAAAGCAGTCTGGCCGGAGGAACCATGTGTCCCAGTTATATGGGAACCCGAAATGAACAACACTCAACCCGCGGACGTGCTAATATTCTGAGAGCCTTTTTACAAGGACAGAACGGAGCAAATTCCCTTACACATCACGATATAAAGGAGGTATTGGATTTATGCCTCAGTTGCAAAGCCTGTAAAAGTGAGTGTCCTTCAAGTGTGGATATGGCAAAGCTCAAGGCCGAGTTTTTACAACACATTGCCGATGCAGAGGGTGTTTCCTTCAGCTCCCGCATCATGGCCAATCTTCCCATGGTAAATCGGTTCTTATTCCCCTGGCGAAGATTCGTTAACCCTTTATTACAATCCCAATGGTTAAAACCACGACTGAATCACTTTGCCGGAATCAGTCCAAATCGTACACTTCCAATATTCAGTGGGCAGAGGTTTGACACATGGTTTAAGAAAAAGGGAGGACTCATTGATGATTGGCCAAACGGAAAAGTGATGCTGCTGGCTGATGAATTCACCAATTTCTACGACAGTGAGATAGGAGTAAAAACGGTGCTGTTACTGCACCGTTTAGGCTACGCAGTAGTTCTGGCTCCCGTCAGGGAGACCGGGCGTACTCAAATCAGCAAGGGTTTTTTGCATAAAGCAAAAAACATTGTCAGAAATAATTTATCCAGGCTAAATGGAAAAGTTTCAGATAAAATGCCACTGGTCGGGATAGAACCGGCGGCCATCCTAACATTCCGAGATGAATATCCCGATTTGGCTCCGCCTGAACAACGAAACCTCGCTCGAGAGATTGCCCGAAACACTTTTTCCATTGAGGAGTTCCTTCACCGCGAAATGCAAGCCGGAAGAGTAAAAAGGTCTAGTTTTACCAACGAAGAGCGTCATATCCGTTTTCATGCACATTGTCATCAAAAAGCTCTCATGCAAACCTCTGTCATTGGTGAAGTTCTCTCTTTTCCCGAGAACTACCGGGCAGAAGAGATTCCTTCAGGATGCTGTGGAATGGCCGGTGGGTTTGGCTATGAAGAGAAAAATCACCACTTATCATTAAAAATTGGAGAACTCACCCTGTTCCCTGAGATAAGAAAAACCCCAAAAACCACATTATTGGCTACTTCAGGACATTCATGCAGGCATCAGATAAAAGATGGAACTGCAAGGGATTCTCTTCACCCTGTGGAGATTTTATTTATTGCTTTGGTTTAAATTTACAACAACTTAAAAACACCACCCGGTCGGCTCTTCACCAATCCTTTAAATTCCATATCGAGCAAGGTTGCCGACAGTCTCCCGATGGGCATTCCAAGTTGAAGCCCCAGCAAATTCAAATTCATCTCTTTCTCTGCCAAAAGCACCTCCATTATAGCCTTTTCGTCCGGAGTTTCGGCAGACGCAAACAAAGATCCCTGCACAGCAGATGTCCCAACCGTTTTGCTTTCCCACCCAAGAGCGTACTCAAAGTCATCGATATCCTCAATAAGTGCTGCGATGTTCGTTTTAATAAGTTTATTACATCCACCCGAAGCTTCATCGTTCACCCGTCCGGGAAATGCCAGCACATCCCTGCTGTAACTATTTGCAATCCCTGCCGTAATCAACGCTCCCCCTTTTCGGGCGGACTCCACCACAACAACAGCATCGCACAAACCTGCCACAATGCGGTTACGTTTTACGAAGTTAGGTCGGTCGGGATTGGTTTCAGTCATAAATTCGGTAAGTAACCCGCCTCGTTCGGATATTTCACGTGCCGTGTGATGATGAGTTCCCGGGTAAATCCTGTCCAGTCCGTGAGCTAAAACAGCAATGGTTGGAAGGTTATTTCTCAAAGCTGCACGATGCGCACAGATGTCTATCCCATAAGCCAGTCCGCTCACAATGACCGTTCCCGGATGACGCACAGCCAATTCCTGTATCAGTTTCTCACAGTTTGTAACCCCGTTATCGGAAGGCCTTCTGGTTCCAACCACACCGATGATTCGCGCAGCGTCCAACGAAGCATTGCCTCTATAATAAAGCATCAAGGGGGCGTCCTCGCAAAAAGCAAGTCGCCGAGGATAATCCACATCGGTAAAAAAGTAGGTTTCTAAACTCTCTTTCTCCACAAAAGCCATCTCCCTTTCGGCCTGTTTCAGAATAGAGACAAAATCGGTTTCACGAAGTTTTTGAGCCATGACACTACCTATTCCTGGGATCTTCTCAAACCGGCTTTTAGTATCAAAAATCGCTTCTATGGAACCAAGATATGCTATTAAATTTCTTGCCAATTTTGGCCCAATTCCTTTTATCAGGCTTATGGCTATTTGGTATTGTAGTTGGGTGTCCACGGTTAAGGTTGATTATTTATCTGCTAATTTTATCGAGAAATTCAACAATGATGGCACGTTCGTCTTTTCGTAATGCCGTAAAACCTATAGGAGGATATTTTGCCAATCCACGACCGGTCTCTTCAAAGAGGTAGAGATAATGAAACAGACCTCCAAACTTTGACTTTACCTCATATTTATGAAAACGGCTCAATGGAATTTCCATCGCTTTATATTCTCTTCCCACCGGTAATAGGTTAAAAAACCGGATGCGAAAAACTTCCTTCTCCGACTCAACTTCAATGTAATAAAAGCCGCCTTGCCCGAATACCAAAGCAATGGTTACAATGGCAAATCCGAGCAAATACTGAAATAACGGATTCACTTCCACTTTTAATACAAATGAAAGAACGAAAAGCGTTAGAGCAATTAACCATGAGCCTGCAAATAACTGAATATATCTGCTCGATGTTTTTTTGTTGTTCATTTTTTTAATATAAGCTGATTATTGAGGGGCAAATATCTGTAAAAATTGTTTTTTGTTTCTACAAAAAACAAAATATTTAATGAAATAACAACTACAATTTCCTATTTTTGATATTGTTGCTTATCTAACACAAAAAACATGGAGCCAAACTCTATCCAACTTACCTCATTTACATTCCCTCATGAAGCTCAACAGGCAGTGAGCTACTTGGCGGCCAATGAAATTTTTTGTACTCTGAAGGACGAAATGACAGTCACCGTACATCCGTTTTATTCAAACGCCATTGGAGGAGTAAAAATCATGGTGACTCCATTGGATTTCGAAAAAGGAAAACAACTTTTGATCCAGGGGGGGTATATTCAGGAAAACAGTATGAAAACAGAAATGAAAAAATTCCCTACTGATACGAAGTGTCCGTTTTGCCAGTCTGAAAATATAGATAAAAAAAGAACACCCGGTATAATGACAATCATATTGTATATTACACTTGGTGCTCTTTTTCCTGTTTTAAAATCCAACATGATTTGTTACGAATGTAACAAATCATGGAAATTCAGAACTATCTCATCAACCTGACATAGAAAATTCCGCCGGCGACAGACCCTTCATGTGCTCTAAACATCAGCAAATGCCTTCCATTTAGTTGTTTATCAACAATTTCTGACGGAATTTGATAATCCATTTCAAAGAAACGGTCTCCCTGAGATCCATCAAGATTTACTGTGGCCAAGACCTCTCCATTCAGGATGATATCAAAATTTCTGTCTCTGTCTAAACCATAGTAAGTTACTCTTAAAGTTTTAGCTTCTGCCTGCCTATCGTTCAAATAATAGGAAAACCATCCGGATGCATGTCTCCAATGTCGATTTTGATGGACACCAGTCTCTGTCTGCTCTCCCTGAAAGCCTCTGTCCGATTCGGGTTGCTGTTGCCCCGTTTCAACACGGTCTATGGTTTGTGCTTCAAGAGCCATCAATACTCGCTCTCGCTCTTGCAATTCAACCCGAATCTTCTCAATCTCATCAGATGTTGCTGTTTGCCAGTAAACCATGTATCGGGCATCGTGAAGCTTATAAAAAGGGATCAATTCCAGATCGGAAAACTCTCTGGGATATATCAGTTCAGGAGCTGTAAAAGTCAGTGGACTATCGGATGATTTAACTTTTTCTGGCCAGTTTTCGTCATCCAACAACAACATTGGCGCGTTTTCTCGGGAAAATAAAGCTCCGTGTGCTATATGTCCCATTCTGCTATCATCTGCTACCAAGCCATCTAAATCCCTCGTTCCTGTTGAAGCCGTCAAAACAATCGGTCCATGCAAAAGAGCCAAAAAGGGTGAGCCGTCCGGCATCTCTTCTCCATAAGTGAACATCGGCAGTTCAATCGCTATTTCATCACCAGGGTTCCAGTTGCGGCTCACTGCAAAATAGTCTCCGGGCGAACTGTTGCCTCTAATCCTGCGCCCATTCACTTTAACGGTTAAGCTTCCTGGCTTAACCCATTGAGGATGACGTATGAATACTCCAAACTCGCCGGAATTGTTTTCATCAATTGTTATCGTGGTCCTCTCCGATTCTGGGAAAGTTGTTTGCTGCGATAATTTAATCCCTTTTTCCTTCCAGTTTAGTTTAGATGGGATAAACAAATTCACATATACATTTTTGTCATCATGTGCATAAATCAACTCTCCGTATTTCGCATGATTTTCTATTCCGGAACCTACACAACACCAAAAAGTGTGCTCCGGGTTTGAATAAACCCGATAATGCATGGGGCGCATGGGGGTAAAATACACCAATCCACCATGCTCAGGATGTATCGAAGCAAGAATATGGTTATAAAGAGACCTCTCGTAATAATCGATATACTTTAGGTCGTTGCGACTAAAATATAGTTGCTGCGACAACTTCATCATATTATATGTATTGCAGGTCTCAGGACCTTCACGTGATTCAATCATAGATGAAAAGTCATCTTTGGGATGAAAATGCTCGTAAGTAGAGTTGCCTCCCATGGCAACTGTTCGGTTGTTAACCACGGTTTCCCAGAAAAAAGCAGAGGCTTCCTCCCACTCTCTATCGCCGGCAAGCTGAGCGGTGCGCATAAATCCAATCACTTTAGGTATCTGAGTATTTGCATGCATGCCTGTTAGTTGGTCTTCACCTGCAATTAAAGGGTCGAGAAGCATACGATGTGCGAACCTGCGTGATAATTCCAGGTATTTTTCTTCACCGGTAATAGCATAGACATCTGCAAATACTTCATTCACTCCTCCATGCTCTGATATCAACATCTGTTGTACCTGTTCATCAGATAAACCACTAACCAAATCAACACACCAGTCTGTGAGGTCAATAAGCATACCGAGTGCTTTCTCATTTTCGCCTAGAAGGTAAGCATCCCGAAGTCCGGCATATAGTTTATGGATATTGTACCATGGAACCCATTTCCCATTTAAAGAAAAATTACCAGCATTGATATGACCGGTTTTGATCTCCTCCCACATGGCCATACCTCCCGGTATTCCACCAACATATCCATTGCCATTGGCTATTTGACAACGCTCCAATTCATCAACCATATAATCCAGACGACGTTTTGCTTCCTCATTACCGGTTGAGGCATACATTAGTGCAAATGAGGTAAGAAAATGCCCACCCGTATGGCCGTCAAGGCCGTCACTTTCCCAATTCCCATAACGAGGTGCCCGCGGTTCAAGTCCGGCATCAATTAAAAATGGAGCTAGCAATCGATCAACATCATGCGCCATTACATAGCCTTCGTTCATAAAACTAGCATGAGTAAAAGGACTCTCAAGCAAACTGACAGCAGAAAGGTGAAAAGGCTCTAATTCTCCAGATGGCAGAGGAGTTTTACCACAACTTAAAAACACAACCGCCACCACAAAAAGAAATGCTTTAAACCTAATTAGATTTTTTCTCATAAAAAGATGTTTTAGTTTGTTATGGCATTCTACATAATTAGAAACAAATAAAAAACATTCATGAAGTTACCACAACAATTGTATCTACACAAAAGATTAAAAGGTAAATATACTTTTAAAAGTATTATTAAAACAAATATCATCCAAAAAAAATATCATTTTTTTTAATAACATGCATTTTCAATAAACAAAAAGCCTTAGTCAACGGCACAAATTCGAACAACTCTCATTTAAAAGTATTATTTTTGTGGCTAATGTAATAGCTTGCAAGTTCCTTTAATATTGGCTTAAAGCAATCTCTTCATTTATAAAAACCTGCCAAAAAAGCATCTTGTAGCAAGAATATAGTCCTAAGAATGAGTTAAAGTCAAGTTTAACGTCGTCAACTTTTGAGAATATTAGAATTCATGTTTTACATAGCATTATGCAATCACTACATACACAAGAAACAGATGTTTTCCTGGCTGACAATCTGGCCAATGACCTTGAGCAACTGATTGAGCCTTTTAAAAATGAAAAGATTTTTGTCCTTACCGACAAAAATACTCACCGCCATTGTTTCCCGCTGATAAGCCGGATTGAAGGTATTTCTGAAGAGCGTTGCATCATAACGGATCCCGGCGATGAATATAAAAACACCGAAACGCTGATTTCTGTGTGGCAAAAACTGGTGGAAGGCGGAGCCAACCGCCATGCTTTGCTGATTAACCTTGGAGGCGGAATGCCTTGCGATTTGGGAGGTTTTGCCGCAGCTACCTTTAAAAGGGGAATTGCTTTTATCAACATTCCAACCACACTTCTGGCTCAGGTGGATGCGTCGGTTGGAGGTAAAACCGGAATCAATTTCATGGGGTATAAAAATGAAATTGGTTCATTTATGCAAGCCAAACATGTTTTGGTGGATACGACGTTGTTAAAAACCCTTGACCAACCCAACTTAATTTCCGGTTTTGCAGAGATGATTAAGCATGCGTATTTAAAAAACGAACCATTACTGAAAAGAACCCTCAATTTTGACATTCTCAATCCCGACATGCAAGAGTTGTCAAAACTGGTAGCAGAATCCATTAAAATAAAAGACGAGGTGGTAACTGCCGACCCTTTTGAAAAAAACATCAGAAAGGCGCTGAATCTTGGACATACCATTGGTCACGCTTTTGAGAGTTTTGCCCTCAAAAACAACCAACCGGTTTTACATGGGTATGCCGTGGCATGGGGAATGGTGGCTGAACTCTATTTGGCGCACATCAAACTGGGTTTTCCTCTAAAGATGGTTGAAGAACTGACTGCATATACAAAAAACATCTTTGGAAGTTTTTCATATACAAAAGCTGATTTTGATTATTTGTATGAAACCATGACTCACGATAAAAAAAATCAGGCAGGACGCATCAACTTTACACTTTTAAAAGCTGTTGGAGATATTGCCATCAATACCCACTGCGAAGTGCACGAAGTGCACGAAGCGCTGAGCTTCTATCTGGAAAATTAAATAATCATTTGTTGAACCTTCTTTGAAATCTGTATATGTCCATCATCATAAAAGCACCTGAAAAAACCAATAACATCAACGTAGAATTGCCTGCATCAAAAAGCATCAGCAACAGGTTGCTTATTCTTAATGCATTAAGTTACAGTCCGCACCCCATTAAAAATCTGTCGGATAGCGACGACACAAAAGCTATGTTGCAGGTTTTCAACTCAAACACCAACCATTTTGACATTGGCGCAGCAGGCACCACCATGCGGTTTTTAACCGCATACCTTTCAAAAATTGTGGGAGAATGGACCATTACCGGCAGCACACGTATGAAACAACGGCCTATTGCTGTTTTGGTGGATGCCCTGAATCAGCTTGGAGGTAAAATTGAGTACATGGAAAAGGAGGGATATCCTCCTTTAAGGATATTTGGGAGTTCGCTGACCGGAGGTGAGATGGAACTGCCCGGCGACATCAGCAGTCAATATATTTCGGCTTTGTTAATGGTTGGTCCGGCCATGGAGAATGGCCTCAGACTAAAACTTACCGGAGAAATCACCTCCCGTCCATACATTCATCTTACCCTAAAACTGATGGAAATGTATGGCGTTAAATGCCACTGGAAAGAGAACATCATTACCGTGCCTGTTGCCAATTACAAACCGGTTGAAGCCAAAGTTGAATCAGACTGGAGCGCAGCCTCCTATTGGTTTGAAATCATAGCGCTTTCTAATCCCGGCGATTCTGTTACGCTGAAAGGACTTGACAGGTACAGCTGGCAAGGAGACTCCGCCGTAGCTGAGTTGTTTAAGAAGCTGGGTGTTCAAAGTAAATTTTCAGCGAAAGGACTCACGCTGACCAATACCGGAGAGTATGCAGAGAAGTTTACACACGATTTTACCAAGGAGCCTGACCTGGCACAAACTTTTGCTGTAACCTGTGCATTTCTAAACATTCCGTTCAGTTTAACAGGACTACACACACTTAAAATAAAGGAAACCGACCGCATTCAGGCTTTGGTAAACGAATTGGGAAAATTCGGATTTGAATTGAACACCAACGATAAAGACAATCTGGTTTGGCAAGGTGATAAAAAAGAAGCGACCTCAGATATTGAAATTGCCACTTATAAAGACCATCGCATGGCGATGGCCTTTGCTCCGGCCGCTTTAAAACACAACCTGTTTAAAATTGCCGACCCGACGGTGGTATCAAAATCTTATCCGGCTTTTTGGGATGACCTCCGCAAGGCAGGATTTGAAATTACTGATTAAAGTAATTCTCAAGCTCAACCGCCATTTGTTCGTCAGATTTCATATCCTTTATTACCAAACCCTTCTCCAACAAAACTATCCGGCTGCAAATTTCAGTCACATGATTCAAGTCGTGACTGGAAATAAGAAATGTACGTCCGAACTCCTCCTGCTCCCTTCTGATGATTCGTTTCAGTCGGGTTTGGGAGGTGGGGTCAAGGTTCTCAAATGGTTCGTCAAGCAATACCAGACCAGGATTACCAAACAGTGCAGCAGCCAAACCTGTTTTCTTGATGTTTCCCTTTGACAAGTCCCTGATATATTTGGATGTGCCGGTAATTTCTCCGTTAAAAAAATCAAAAAACCGGTCTAAATGAATGCGAACATCTTCTTTTGACAAACGATAGAACTTTCTCAAAACCTCAAAATACTCATCGGGAGTTAAATACCCCAACAACATATACTCATCCAGATAGGCACCTGTTCTTTTTTTCCACTCTTCGCCTAAACTCACATTTTCACCATTGATTGTGACAGAACCGGCTGTGGCTTTTATCATATCCAAAATCAGACGAAAGAGAGTGGTTTTTCCCGCACCATTATTCCCAACCAGACCGAAACACTCTCCTGTTTGTATCTGAAGATTGTCAATATTTAATACCACTTCCGAGTGGTATTGTTTTTTTAAGTTGATAATTTCTATCATGACTCTTTTCTGAATGTAGAAGATATATTATATCGGTTTTCAATAACTTTTTTCACCGCAAGACCTGAGAAATATGGAAACAGAATTAAACCTATCAGCCCTATTCCTCCAATTACAATAAAAGCAACTACCTGGCTAAAAAAGAAAGACAAAATAGCGACAATGATTAATGGAACTCCCAAAACAGGAACTGCAAGTAGAAACTGTGCGCATCCCATGCCTTCCATGTTCCATGTTCCGCCTGCATTGAGATTGATGGGTTTGGGTTGCCATAAGGCAAGCCAAACTATTATGTTCAAATTAACTCCCACATTGTATAAGAATGCGGCCAAATGCAGATACAATATCTGCCATCCAAAATAAGCATAAGGCAGAGATAAGATAAGCATAAAAGAAACAGCCAACATATAAAGCAGGTATTTGCCGCGAATTAAACTGGAAATACCATCAGGTTTGTTCATGAAAAAATCGAAATGAGAACTGTTCCAACTTATAAACAACTGACCAAATTGCATCGCAAGCGTTCCGGTAATAAAAATAGCCGGCAATATTAACACAGTGCTAATGGATCCATCTTCGTTAAAGTATTGAGGATTGGTGTAAAATATCATTCCATATGTTAAGAAAATCAGACCTGTAAAAAGGAGGTTTCTGCTTCTTTTATGTCTCAAAATTAACCTCCATTCAAGTATGGCAATATCACCCAGAAAACCAAATCGGGATAAGATTCCCGGAGCATAATTGTAAAAATTGTACCCGACTTTCTTTACATCATCTTCAAGATGGGTGTGCAGTTTAAAACTTCGAAATACAAGAAGAAAGAAAAACAGCATAACAAGCAACAGAACAACAAAGGGAATGACGCTACTTGCTGCAAATTCGAAAAATGGATGCAATCTGGTCAGTACAGCGAGATAACCAAAGTGATCCATTCCGAGAACCAAAGCAATTACCGCCAAAAACAGTAAAAACCCCCTGAATCCCTTTTCAGTTTTGAGTTTTAGAAGAATTACCAACCAATGCAGTGTGAAACTTATGGCCAGCAAAGTGCCTAACCATAAAAAGCCTGCTGTGCTTCCGTAAAACGGAATCACAGCCTGACGTGCAAATGGTAAAAAGACGGCCAGAACCAAAAGGCTCATTGGAGATATCAGAGATTTTAGAAGTAACCAAAAGGTAAGAAGGGACTTTGGAACAGGTAAGTGAATAAAAGGAGAAATATTGGCTCCGGGAACTTTTTGAAAAAAGTAGCGAAGCAATATCTCCATCAGGAAAAAGTGAGCCAAATATGTGTTCACAACATAAAAAACATCATCACTTCCTGTAAGGGATTGAATTACGCTGGGCAGAGCTCTTCCTATAAGGAAAAGCCAAAATAAAACAAACAGCATTGAAAAACCTGCAAAGATGTTGACAAGGATATTCTTTGCAAGGTTGGAAGACCGGAATAACTGCTTAACCTCAAGCTTAATAAGTCCTAATATCATTTTTGGGCACGGTAAAGTGAATGCACAAAAATAGAACTTTTGTTTTAAGCATCCACCTTTCCGGCACTAAAAATCAAAAAATCAGACAAAATCCCGCCAGTTGCTTTCCGTATTGTAGACCTCTATGGCATTTACCTGACGATTAAAGTGGTAACCTGACATCAGCATCTCAATCTCCTGCTCCAAAATCGTTACAGCATTTTCAATAAGCTGATGATTAAACCCCGTTGCACCCAATTTGAGAACCTGCTCCATGGAAACAACGCGTCCTACAACCTGTCCCAACTCCACCATTTTTCGCTGTGGCAATGCAGATTGAATTTTAAAATCCAGAATGGATTTAATGCGTTCTGACGCTTTTGATGTCAGAGAGTTACTTTTTAAAGCATAAAAAAGATTAAACTCTTTGGCCTTTTTCATCAACTTAACTAATCCTTCCGAAATTTGAGCGTACAGAATGTCATTGGAACCTTCAAAAATCTGGAATGGACGACTGTCAGTAATACCCCTTCCGGCAATGTGATTAATTTTATAGGCTTGTGCACCCACCAATTGAGTGGCTGATTGAGCGGCCTCCTGCATCATATCCGTCACCACACTTTTAACTGAATTGGCTTCAAGTCCATTCAGACTTAAATCATTTTCTATACCGGCTACTTTACTGCTGTTGTGGCACATGGCCGAGGTGATGGTAAAATATGCCTGTAACTTTGCCAAGCGCTGCTGCACCTGATCGTAGCTGAGAAGATTTCTTCCTCCTATTTGACGCTCACGTGAGTGTGCGATTGATTCATCAAGAAGCCGATGAATAAATCCCATGGCCATTCCAGGGAATTGCATCCGACTCCGGTGGAGCAGATCCAACATCATCTTTACCCCGGTGGTTTCAGGAATCAACCGCCGCGATGAAGGTATCTGCACATCCAGAATGTTACGCCCATAAGGAATTTGATACAATCCCAGGTTTTCATAAACCTCATCTACTTTTATTTGCTGATTGGGTTCATTCACATCACAAATAAAAAAATCGATATCCCTTTTAAGTTTTCCTTCAGGCGACATTTCTCTGGCGGTAAGTAGCCAAAAATCAGCCCAACCGGTTAATCCTGCCCAGTGCTTAGTTCCCTGTATATGATAGTTTCCGTTATTCTCTGTAAAAGATGATTGCATATTCAGTGCATCACTACCGTAATCAGGTTCTGTAATCATTAACCCACCCATGTTTTGATGATTGATAAATCGATCAAAAACATGCTTCTTTGACTCTTCGTTGGCATATTTGGCAACAGGTTGAAGAAACAACGCTGAATTAATACCGAAAGTCAGTGAAAGTGCAAGCGATTCATAGGAAGCTGCTGCCAAAAGGCCAATATTTTCTTCCATTTTGCAACCACGGCCGCCGTATTCGGCTGGTATTCCTACTGAAAGCGGATTGATACTCATAATCTCCCGCATGACAAACGGTGGCATTCCTCTCTTCAATGCCATTTGATCAATGTCGGCACGCAGATGAAAAACATTTTTCATGGCCGCATTTAACTCATTCAGAAATGCCTCAAAAGGCATTTCCTGAAAATTACTCTTACTCATAAAATAACAGATATCAGATAAACATATTTCCGTCCAGCAGGATTATTAAAATATACAATCAAAAAACTGAACCATATGATATGAACACCAAAACGTGATTAAAGTTCTTCAAATCAATAATCAATTGCAGAACATTGCATGTTAAGCTTTTTATCGTAACTTTGTCCTCTAATACTTAATTTAATCATTTTATATGGCAAGATCACAGGAAACTTTTGGAAAAAAAGAGAGAGAAAAAAAGAAACAAAAAAAGAAGCAGGACAAGGAAAAGAAAAAAGAGAACCGCCAAAAGCAGAGTCTTGATGATATGATTGCCTATGTTGATGAGAACGGGAACATCTCCTCTACTCCTCCCGATCCGGGTAAAAAGAAAAAAGAAGTAAAAATTGAAGACATCGAAATAAGTGTATCACGCCAAAAAGATCCTGAACCGGAAGATTTGATTCGTCATGGTATAGTTACTTACTTCAACGATTCCAAGGGATACGGTTTTATTAAAGATCTTGAAACCCAGGAAAGTGTTTTTGTTCATTTAAATGGATTGCTTGACAGAGTTCGTGAACGCGATAAGGTAATTTTTGAAACAGAGAAAGGCCCCAAAGGTCTGAATGCCATAAAAGTGAAGTTTGAGCCTAAGGTAGAAAAACCTGTAGCAAAACCTGCTGAAAAAGAGGTCAAGCCAAGCGAAGAAGAACAGAAGGACGAAGATAATGCGTCATCTGCTGAATAATCATTATAATAGACCTTTTGATTTATTCCGAGACATTAGGAACTAGATACTGAGCACGGCGAAGTTCCACACAGCGGAATTAGATTCTGTGCACAGCAAAATTTTAACACAGTAAAACGAGTCCCGAAATTTCGGGACTCGTTTCATTTTCACACTCTTTGAACACCCCTAAATATTTGATTTTTACATTTCGCGCAAAAGCATTTTCGTTATAACAGGGGCGTCAGCCCTGGCATCTTCGTAGCAACGAGGCATCAATCCAATCCCCCAAGGGGCGTAGCCCTGGTATCTTAATGCATAAAACAAAGCTCGCCGCAATTAGGAATATTCATGTTTAACCTGCCGTGCAGATTGCAGGGCTAACGCCCCTCCGATCTCAACGCTTGATATTTTATTCTACGAAGATTACAGGGCTACGCCCCTTTAAACACATATACCCAATCCCATGCTCGGTCATTTTGTCATTAAATAATTTACAATGCTGCCATTACGACATACAATGTGCCGTAAAACTGTCAATATTACCGCTTTAAACGCATGGCATTTGGTTTGCAATCCTTCTATCAGAATCAAAAAAAACTAAAGTTTAACTAAAATATTTAGGAGGATTAAGCTATGGCTATTGTAAGAAGATTCAACAACCAAATGCCTGACATCTCAAACATTTTTGATGATTTCTTTGGCGGTGATTTCTTTAACGCACCAGTAACTTCAGGCAGACGTTCTGTACCATCGGTAAATGTTCGGGAAACACAGGACGAATACGAGATTGAAGTGGCAGCTCCCGGCCTGAACAAAGACGACTTTAAAGTGGAGGTAAATAACAATGTACTGACCATTTCATGTGAACGCGATGAAAACAAAGAAGAATCAGATAGAGGATACACCCGTCGTGAATTCTGCTACACTGGCTTCCGTCGCTCTTTCGCAATCCCACGCAACGAAGTGGATGAATCAAAAATTGACGCTTCCTATAAGGATGGAATTTTAAAAATCACTCTTCACAAACGTGAAGAAGTAAAGCCAAAACCGGCAAGAATGATTGAAATCAAGTAAATTTAGAAGCGCTCATTGACCAAAGTCAATGAGCGCTTTTTTTACCGGAATAAGCGTCTGTTGTTTCGACGATATTTTTGAGCCTCATTAAACAGGGGGTTTGCACTTTCACTACATGGAACAGCCGGACGACGTCCGCCCAAACGCATCTGCTGATTAAACTCATAAATAAGAGACAACTCGTGAGCCCCGGCACTTTGAAGCCCCAAACCTGAAATGGTTATATCGTAACTGTAGCCAACTCTGAAAGGCCCATATTTGTAGCTCATTAAAACTATCAGAGCGTCATGATTTATGCGATTGTCAACCTTCGAAAAAACTGGTAATCCACGATACCAAACACCTAATTCTATCGGATTATTAAACCAGTAAACACCTGCATCAAGCTGATTAAAACCATGTTGATGCTGGTACCTGAAACTGGTTGCAAAAGCTCTTTCCTGATTTGTCCTACGCCGTTGCTGTGTCCATATATTGGCTCCTCCAAACAACACATATTTTCGGTTTAGACGTACCTCCTCTCCCAAAAAAGATTCTGTCGGCTGAGTTAAATGATCGATTGTAAGTCCTACCCACAAATATGGGTTATAAACCAACCCGGAAGCTGCAAAATCAACAAAATCCATGCGCTCATTAGAAAGTCTCTCCCAAGAACCCGACGCCCCACTGCCTATCTGCTCATCACCAAACACAAGTTTACTAAAATCCAACGCCCTGCTGCCATAGGCAAACTGAAGTCCGGGGACAAAATGCCACTGGTTATTCAACTGTAAATTGTAGCTGTATTGTAAAGCTGCATGAGTAAATGTCAGATCAGCACTCCCCGCCCTGTCCTGAATGATCTGTATCCCCACACCACTATTAAATTGGTTGAAAAAATTATCAAAAGATACGGCAGAGGTTGAAAAAGCCTTGGTGATTCCCGGCCACTGGTTACGATAGTTCATAACCAACCGCGCCCCATCAGTAGCACCGGCAAGCGAGGGACTCAAATATAACGGAGCGGCGTAAAACTGAGAAAAATGCAAATCCTGAGCCTTCAGGCTCACTCCACAAGCCAAAACAGATACCAAAAACAGGTACTTTATTCTATTTATCCAACAAATCCTCATTCAAAAATCCTTATCTTATCAGTGTAACATCGCCCGCTCTCACCCTCATCTTACCATCTGCCGTTTTATAACGAACCCGATAAATGTAGACTCCCTGGGGAACCAGTCTGTTTTGTTGATACCCATCCCAGCCAATGTCTATATCATTGCTTTCAAAAATAAGCTCCCCCCAACGCGTATATATTTGCAACTGATATTCAATAATTCCCTTTTGAGTTGTGGGATAAAAAACATGGTTTCTTCTGTCTCCCATTTCATATTTTCCACCGGAAGACCCCGAAGGGTTGGGTGTGAACGCATTGGGGAAAGCCAATTCACCACCTTGTTCTACCGTTAAGGCCTCTCTAAATAGATATTCGTCTGTACATCCATCATCGTTGGATACCTGAAGCGTGACATCATAAACTCCCACCCCGCTGTATTGATGAGTGGGTGAAAAATCTGTTGAGGTTGCTCCATCTCCAAAGTTCCACAGATATGACGTTGCACCAATTGACCTGTTTATAAAAGCCGGGGAATCATCAGGAATATAAAGCAATCGGGGAACCACCTCGAACATGGCTACCGGATTCTCAAACACCACAATTCGCAAGTCCTCTGCTTCACTCACTCCACCGTGACCTGTAGCAGTTAATCTAACATTATATGTACCTGGGGTACGATAAACATGCACCGGTTCAGCATCGTGTGACATACGACCATCACCAAAATCCCACAAGAAGGTATGTGCATCAACAGTATTGTTTCTGAACTCAACAGTAAGCGGAGGACATCCGCTTACGGGGTCGCCATAGTCAACAACGGGAAGCATGGGATGTATCAATACATCTTGCGTAAATACATCACTACACCACTCACTGTATGCAGTAAGAACGATGGTATAATTTCCGGAAACCCCATATTGATGTTGACCCGGATTAACGCCATCAAATACATTTCCATCACCAAACTCCCAATGATATTCCCAATCAGTTCCTTCGGTAAGGTTGGTAATGGAAACTTCTCTGTCCGGCATGTGTAATTCAACCGGAGATACTGAAAAGTTTGCAATGGGAGAAGGGAAAATCGTTACTTCTGCAAAAGCTGTTGCCTCGCAGGAGAATGCGTTTATGCCGGTAACCCGGGGAGTGAAAACGACTGGCTCCTCCCCATCATTAACATATGTATGAACAGCTTCACGACCACTGATGATGGTGTTGCCATCATCAAAAACCCAATCATAACTCACAGCTCCAGATGACGCTGAAAACAAAACTTCAAGTGGAGAACATCCTTCGGTGGGGGTTGCGATAAGTGTTAAATCCGGAACCGGATATACCGTAATCGGTATATCCAACGAATCTTCACAGCCAAAAGAGTTTTCTGCGAACATCCGAACCTGATAAGACATGACAAAATTTTCATCATTTCCAAATAAGTATTGGGGAGAAACTTCATCCGAATAATCGACTCCAGCCTCAAAAACCCATCGATAACTATCAGCTGCGGTGGATGTATTCACAAACTGCACCTCCAAGGGAGCACATCCCGCATTGGGTGAAGCAGATGCTCTGGCTCGTGGAGACGGTGCCACTTCAATGGGAAAACTGTAACTGTCGTTGCAGTTGTATAAATTTGATGCAGTAAGTGTTACATTATAAACTCGCACATCTCCGGAGAGATTTTCGTAGATAAAGGATGGTTCCGCTTCGGAGGAGACAGCTCCGCCGCCCAATTCCCAATGATATTCATCGGCACCGGATGATTGATTGCTGAAAGTAACTTGATACGGAGAACATCCGCGATCCGGCAATGGATCAACCAAAGCGACTGCCTGTGGCAAAAATTCTACTTCCACCTCCGCAAAACCTCCGCAATTGGCAGATGTGGTTTCAGTCCACCTAAAACGGTATATTCCGGGTTCGGAAACAAGGACACCACTTTCAGGCAAATTTTCATCATCAAACGTAACGCCGCCAGCTCCCGATTGCAACGACCAACTACCAGTTCCATCATCAGGAATTGCTTCCAGAATAGTCTCTGTTCCACAAACAGAAACGTCATCCATAATTCCAGGTGAAGGAACATCAGAAAAGGTAATTGTTACAACATCGGCGGAAATACAACCATCCAAATCTGCCAACCAGCGAAATTCATAAGTTCCGCTTTCAGTTACGGTTACGGATGTCTGAGCATCCGTAGCATCGGCAAAAGCGGCATCACCATCTCCAGATATTAAAGACCATAACCCTGAAGCATTTGCAGGTTCCACAGAACCTCCTAATTCATAAACCAATTCGCATACATCGTCATCATCTCCGGCACTTACAAATGGCTGTTCTTTTACAATAACCGTGATGATAGCTTCGCTGCTACATCCTCTGTCATCGGTTACACGATAAAGAAATTCAAAAACACCTGTTTCTGTTGATAAAAACTCAGGATCTGAGACATCTGTGTCTGATAAAAGATCGATATGATCTCCCTCCCATTCGTGTAAAACATAAACCCTTGACCCTCCAGTAGTAATGGGGTTAAGTGCTAATGGCGCTCCCTGGCACGCTTCCACTACAGGCGGATTAAACTCTATTTCTACCGGTTCTATTTCGATGACAATACTTTCGGTGGCTCCGCAATTGTGTTCATCTGCCACGGTTACAAAAAGATTAAAAACACCTACATCGGTGGTAAAGAAAATCGGATCGGCGATTGTGGTACTGCTCAACGGATCGGTATCACCTGTCCAGCTGATATTTAAAGGTGGGGTTCCTCCTGTAATTTCAATATCCAGATACTGCTCCAAACCGGGACAGAGGTAAAAGGCTTCGCCGGCAATCAGGTCAATTACGGGAGACTCACGCACTTCAATCTGCACATCACCCGAGGCAGAGCAGCCGTTATCATCTGTAACAAAATATTCGATGGTATGCAAACCCGGCCCGGCTTCGGAAGGATAAAACCAGCGGGAGTTGGGATTGATCATTCCGGGACCACTCCATGTACCTCCTGTGGTGGCCGGATGAAGCAGTACCCGGGGATCATTATCACAAAAAGGACCAATGGCACCAACAGAACCATCAGGTAAGTCAACAATTAAAGCGATGGCAGTGGTTTCAACCGGATCGAATCCCTGATCGTAAGGATTACATTGGTTCCAGTTTCGAATGGTCACCTCAAAAAAGTCACCCACCTCAAAATAGTCGGGGATATAAATTTCCATGCTTTGATTCATGGGAGGTGTTGGAGCTTCAATAGGCTGTGGGGTAACCTCTACCGGCCCTTCAAATGGATAAGTTCGAACAGTGCCGTCCACCGCAGCAGAAGAGATGTTGGTACCACCTGTTCCGTAAACCCATTGAATCCATCTCCGGCGTTCATTTTTCACATCATTTTCGATGGGTGGAACACAGTTCCACTGACTGGCATCCATAAAAGTAACAGTTCCGTCGTTTCCAACGCAAATCGGAAAAACCTCCGGATTGATCTGCATCTCGCCGCCGTTTTCGTCATCGGTATCCCATACGGTAACAATTTGGGTTTGAATAGAACTGGTACAAAGAGTACCATCAACCACCAGCATCACCTGAATGGTATAAGTACATTTATCTCCTCCTCTTGGGTAGAGGTGGCTTGTAGAAACAATCCACCTGTTATTGCCCGGATTAAAAGTAGCCGGTATAATTTGTGGTGCCGAACCGTCATCCCAGTCAAAATATATGCTAACGTTACCACCTGCATAGGTAAGTCCACCGTAGTAAACTTCAAGATTGGCCGTAACAGGTGCGCACAACCTGCCGGGCTCGAAATCAATCCCGTTGGAAATGTAATCGCACTGTTGAGCTTTAACCTCTATTCCTGAAAGAAACAGAAAAACCCAAAACAATAAACCGGCTAACCTTTTCACCACCATTTTCTATCATCAACAATAATTAATCATTTCTCTTATTCAATCTCTTCCGAAAAAGACGGAGAGCCAAAACCAGTTTCACCCCATTAAAGGCGATATTACATCCCATATATTACTCTGCCATTGCATAGTAATATATTATAAGTTCGTACTTAAACGGTAAAATGTCAAACGCAAAAATCAAAAATGAGTTTCATCATTTTTTAATTAGCAAATAAAATGGAATTTAACTGTAGAATTTTGGAGTAGAGAGTGATCAAGACAATCACAAGGTATTGACATAATTAATAACGTATGATTCAAAAACTAATTGCATCCATTCTGCCTTTCTTACCGAAAAAATTCATCTGGATGTTTTCCAAAAGATACATCGCAGGTGAAAACATCGAAGACGTGGTAAAAACAACATACGACTTGGATGCCATAGGAATAACCGTCACCATCGACTTTTTGGGTGAGTTTGTCACTACCCTGGAACAAGCTCGTGCTCAAAAAGACACCTATATGGCCTTGATCGACCGGTTTGGTCGGCAAGAGGTTAACATCTCTATATCCTTAAAACCAAGCAGTTTTGGACTACTCATAAATGAAGAAACATGCTACTCTCTGGTGCGAGAAGTCGTTATAAGAGCGGCTGCCAACAGTCGAAGGGTACGCATCGACATGGAAGATTCCAAGTGTGTGGATCGAGAGATAAAACTCTACAAAAGGCTCCACGAAGAATTTCCTCACAACGTAGGGATAGCTATTCAGGCCTATCTTAGAAGAACAGATGCAGACCTGAAAAATCTGCTGAAATGGAACACAGAAGAAACCCCGATTAACATAAGACTCTGCAAAGGAATTTACAATGAACCGGAAACCATTGCCTATAAAAAATATGAGCAAATCAATGCTCAGTTCCTTAAAAACCTTGAATTCCTGCTCACCAACAACATCTTTGTGGGAATTGCCACACACGATAAGCATCTTATCAACGGAGCGTTAAACATCATTCATAAATACGGTTTCAAAGAAGACCTGTATGAGTTCCAGATGCTCTACGGCGTAACCCCTGAATTGGGTAAAGAACTTGTAGAGAAAGGTCATCCTATGAGAGTTTATGTTCCGTTTGGGAAAGATTGGTTTAGATATTCAACCCGAAGATTAAAAGAGAATCCAAAAATGGTTGGACAAATTATAAAAGCACTTTTCGTGAGAGGTTAATGCCACCACGTGGCATCAACCAAAACGTTTTCTGATGGCTTTCGGGTACAGAATGGTCAACATCACACTTCGGGAAAGCATAAACAAAACCATTGCAACCCAAATGGCGTGATTCTCCAAATAAGGAAACAGCAGATAAAACGGCACAAAGAAAAACAACAGCGCGGAAAGAAATACACTGTTTCGCATGGCTCGTGATGCGGTAATACCAATAAAAACACCATCCCATATAAAAGACCCGAAACTGACTAGAGGTATCAAAACCACCCAAAAGAGATACCTGGTTCCGGCCTCAATCACCTCTGCCTGATCAGTAAATACGCCCAAAAGCATTTTCCCCATGACTGCATACAACAATGAAAAAAGGATGGCAAACCCTATTCCCCATCGAAACAGAAGCACTACAGTCCTCTGTAAACGGATTTTATCACGTGCGCCAAAAAACTTCCCAACCAGAGCTTCACCGGCATAGGCAAAACCATCCAGGAAATAGGCAAAAAGAAACAGATATTGCAACAAAGCACTGTTTACGGCCAACACAACATCCCCAATTCCTGCCGAACGTGATGTAAAAAAAGTAAATACTGCTATGATGCTCAGCATTCTGATAAAAATATCACCACTTACATTCAGGAAATGTTTAAGATTACGAAGCAGTGGCATCAATTTAAGAGTAAAACCCGACGATAATGCACGGTACTTTTTATAAAACAGAAGAATCGCCAGCAACAAACCTGAATATTGGCCCACCACCGAGCCCAGCGCCACTCCCTCAGCCTGCATGTGAAAACGGTTCACAAATATATAGCTCGCAATCACATTCACAAGATTTACCGTAACAGCAATCAGCATAGGATATATGGCGTTCTGCATTCCCAAAAACCAACCATACAAAACCATCAGAGCTATGGCAGCAGGTGCGGCCCAAATCCTTACAAAATAATATCCCCTGGCAATCTCCTTAACCTCTTGACTGCCCTCCAGCAACCAAAAACTAAAATTGGCCAACGGAACCTGCAGAGCCAAAAGGAGCAAACTCCCGGCAATGGCAATCAACATACCACGTTCCAACACCAATGCCATCTCCTCTTTGTCGTCGCGCCCAAAAGTTTGCGCAGCAACCCCACTCATTCCCATTCTTAAAAACGCAAATCCCCAATAAACAAAATTAAAAATAACACTCCCCAAGGATACTCCACCCATAAAATGAATGGAATCCTGATGTCCCATCAGATACATATCAACCATCCCAAGCAAAGGAACCGTTAAATTTGTAAATATATTTGGTATGGCTAGCCTGTATATCTGTCTGTTCACGTCTATCTGTTTTCGGCAAAAATAGTGATTTACATCGAATCCAAAATTCATCGAACCACCCTGGTAGCTCATTCTCCCCATTTACAAATCATAACCATTATTCAAGCATCAATAACATGATTTTTATCAAGCCCCACTAAAGCAATCTCTTAACCGCTGTTTTACTGATCATTACACCCACCTATCAAAACCCAAATTCCTCTTACAATTTAACAGCATTATTCAAAAAAAATCTTATTTTTGAGTAAACCACATTTAAAAACTTACACCATGGACAGCAAGCTTAAGGAGTTTATGAACACTGTCAGGATGAATAATCCGGGAGAAGAAGAGTTTCTTCAGGCAGTTCAGGAAGTCGTTGAAACCATATGGGAATTCTACCAGGAAAACCCCCGTTATAAAAAAGCCAGAATACTTGAAAGAATGATTGAACCGGAAAGGGTCATAATTTTCCGTGTTCCGTGGATGGACGATAACGGCGACGTCCATGTAAACAGGGGATTCAGAGTGGAGTACAACTCAGCCATAGGACCTTACAAAGGTGGACTTCGATTTCACAGCAGCGTATCCCTCAGCAGCTTAAAGTTTTTGGGTTTTGAGCAGACATTTAAAAACAGTCTGACATCTCTGCCCATGGGTGGAGGGAAGGGTGGCTCAGATTTTAACACCAGGGGAAAATCAGATGGTGAAATCATGCGGTTTTGCCAATCATTCATGAGCGAACTATATCGGCATATTGGACCAAACACTGACGTTCCTGCCGGCGACATCGGCGTTGGCAGTCGAGAAATCGGATATCTATACGGCATGTATAAAAAGTTGAAAAACGAATTTACCGGTGTTTTCACCGGTAAAGGAAGAGAATACGGAGGAAGCCTCATTCGACCCGAAGCTACCGGTTTTGGGGCCATCTACTTTGTTAGGGAAATGCTCGCATTACAAAATGAAAGCCTAAAAGACAAAACCATAGCGCTCTCAGGCTTTGGAAACGTGGCATGGGGAGCAGCCACCAAAGCAGTAGAGTTGGGTGCCAAAGTCGTAACCATTTCCGGTCCCGATGGCTACGTTTATGATCCGGAAGGCATCAGCGGAGAAAAAATTGATTACATGCTTTGGCTGAGAAATTCAAACATGGATGTGGTCAAACCATATGCAGAGAAATACGGTGTTCAGTTTTTTGAAATGAAAAAGCCCTGGGAACAAAAGGTTGACATTGCCATTCCATGCGCCATACAAAACGAACTCAATGAAGAAGACGCAAAAACCCTTATAGGCAATGGTTGTCAACTCATTGCCGAAGCCTCCAACATGGGTTGCACCGCCGAAGCTGCCACGCTGGCTGCCAAAGAAATCCTATTTGGCCCGGGAAAGGCAGTTAACGCTGGTGGCGTGGCCGTTTCCGGACTCGAAATGACCCAAAACAGCATGCGAATAGATTGGACTCGCGAAGAAGTTGATGAGAAATTAAACCAAATCATGACCAATATTCACAATACATGTGTTAAATTTGGCCAACAACACACAGGAAAAATCAACTATATAAAAGGAGCCAACATCGGTGGCTTTGTAAAAGTGGCCGAGGCCATGATGGCACAGGGACTGGTGTGATCATAGCAACTGAACACTGAAAATTGAACACTGATAACTGAACACTGAAATGATAGACACCCACTCTCACATTTATGCGAAAGAGTTTGACCAAGACAGAGACGAAATCATACAGAGAGCAAAAGATGCCGGTATTACCGGCATCTTTTTGCCAAACATAGACACAGAAAGCATACTGAGAATGCATGATACGGAAGAGAAATACCCGGACATCTGCAAAGCCATGATGGGTCTGCATCCTACATCTGTAAAAGAAGACTATAAAGAACAGTTAAAACTGATTGAAAAACATCTCAACCAAAGACCATACGCAGCTGTTGGAGAGATTGGCATGGATCTATATTGGGACACCACATTCAGAAAAGAACAGGAAGATGCACTGATGGCGCAAATCAATTGGTCGAGAGAGCTGAATTTACCGGTTGTTATTCACACGAGAGATGCATTCCCGGAGATATTTTCCGTTTTCGATAAAGTATATGACCCGGAGCTTAAAGGCATCTTTCATAGTTTTTCAGGATCGCTTGAAGATGCCAAACGCATCCTCTCCATGCCAGGATTTTATCTCGGGATAAATGGGGTAGTAACCTTCAAAAAGTCAAATCTCCCTGAGATACTTACTGAAATTGGGTTTGAAAAACTGGTTCTTGAAACCGATGCGCCATATCTGGCTCCTGTACCATATAGAGGAAAAAGAAACGAACCGGCATATTTAACAAATGTAATCAATAAGCTATCAGAAATTTTCAATGTTTCTATAGAAACATTGAAAGAGGCAACCACAAAAAATGCGATAGATCTTTTCGGAAAAATCGATTAAAACCAAATTTAAAGTGAGACAAAAACTCCTTATCATATACACTGGCGGAACCATTGGAATGGTTAAAGACACCACGACGAATTACCTGGTTCCTTTCGATTTTGATAACATCTATCAACGCGTTCCCGAACTCAATAAATTTGATTTTCTGGTAGAGAGCACCTCCTTTAGTCCTGCTGTGGACAGCACCATGATGCGTCCGGAAATCTGGATTCAACTGGCCTCAATAATAGAAGAAAAATATCATGAATATGAAGGTTTTGTTGTACTTCATGGTACCGACACCATGGCCTATACGGCAAGCGCTCTCAGTTTTCTTCTGCATAACCTAAACAAGCCGGTGATACTCACTGGCAGCCAACTCCCTCTGGGAGCCATTCGTACAGATGGCAAAGAAAATCTTCTAACGGCTATAGAGATTGCATCAGCTCAAAAAAACGGACGCGCACTGGTTCCCGAAGTGGCCATATATTTTCAGGACAAATTATTCAGAGGGAACCGAACGACCAAATATAATGCAGAGCATTTTCATCCATTCAGATCAGATAATTATCCTGCTCTGGCAGAAGTTGGAGTTCATATAAAATATAACTATCCCTATATCAGATACGCCACAGAAGAAGGCCAATTCTATGCATCAAAAAAGATGGACACATCCATTGCGCTAATTAAAATATTTCCGGGAATCACCCCCTGGGTTTTAAACGCGCTTCTGCAGGCAGAAGGAATAAAAGCTGTGATACTTGAAACATACGGCTCCGGGAATGCCCCAACCCATAAATGGTTTCTTGATGCCCTGGAAAATGCCGTTCGTAAAGGTCTGATCATACTCAACGTTACACAATGCCTTGCAGGCAGTGTGGAAATGTGGCGTTATGAAACAGGCATCCATCTTTCCGGGCTGGGTGTTATCAGTGGGCACGACATGACCACCGAATCAGCTGTAACAAAGATGATGTACCTACTAGCAAACAGTAGTTCTCCCGAAGAGGTAAAAAAGAACCTCAATAAAAACCTTAAAGGTGAAATAACACTTTAATCAAGCGCTATTTTATATTTTTTTTGTAATTTGCACCCGGTTTGACGATTCTATAATCAACAACAAAAAATATAAGATTTCGGATTCATAATAAATAATAGTGAATCGAAACAGGAAAAAAAGGATTACAACGAGTGGCTAAAGAGCAAGTTGAACTCATTAACAATCAGTATATTTTAACGTTTGTTTACGTTACAGCGTGTTTAAAAACAGCTATTCGCCATTAAAGATAATATAAGCACCCCCTAGGCGTTAAATATTTTAAATTCTGATGGCAAATATTTGTTTTTCGTAACAGATACAATTATTTTTGTTTTCAATGTTTAAAAATAAATATGATCATTGAGTATTAACAAACCAATACAAATTTCAAATTAAGAACACATTATGAAAAAGCTAATTGCGTTTTTGGCAGTTGTTGGGATGCTTAACTTTTTAAGTTCATCAGCCATTTTTGCTCAGGAAGAAGAAACAGTAGGAACCGAAGTTGTAAACCAAGCAGCTCAGGCAGCTCCGGTAACAGTTGCAGAGGAAGTGGAAGAAGCTGAGGAGCGTGGCATCCACAAAGAAATTAAAGCTAAATTCATTGAAGGTGGTGCCATATTCATGAGTTTTGTGTTACTAGCTCTTATCTTCGGTTTGGCTATCTGTATCGAGCGTATCATTTATCTGAACCTGGCATCTACCAACACAAAGAAATTACTTCAGGATGTTGAGAATGCCCTTCAGGAAGGTGGCGTTGAGGCAGCAAAAGAAGTTTGCCGTAACACCAGAGGTCCTGTTGCTTCAATTTTCTATCAGGGACTTGATCGTTACGATGAAGGCATTGAAGTGATCGAAAAATCAGTTATTTCTTACGGATCAGTTCAAATGGGACTGTTAGAAAAAGGAATGACCTGGATTTCTCTGTTTATCGCCATTGCTCCTATGCTTGGGTTTATGGGAACAGTAATCGGTATGATCGATGCTTTTGACAACATTCAGGCAATGGGTGACATTTCTGCAGGTGCAGTTGCCGGGGGTATTAAAATTGCCTTGATTACTACAGTATCTGGTTTGATTGTTGCGATTATTCTTCAAGTATTCTACAACTACATTGTATCAAAAATCGATGGAATTGTGAACACAATGGAAGACGCATCTATCTCTCTATTGGATATTCTGGTAAAATACAACACCAAAAAATAAGACCAAATTATGACTAAGCTTTCAAAGATATTAAACATTGTTTTATATGTATTGTTGGCTGTTACAATCGCATTGGCCGGATTATTCTATTTCGGCGGAGAGATTGAAGGAGCAGCTTACAAAACACCTGTTTACACAGAAAGTATATTAAATTGGGCCATTGCTCTTGTAATATTTGCAGCAGCTATCTCAATCATTGCTGAAATCATAGCATTGGTTCTGCGTCCTAAAAGTGCAATTCGCTCCTTGATTTCTATTGTAGGACTGGCCATCATCGTGCTGGTTGCATACAGTCTTGGAGACGCCACAGCTTTGGTTTTACCTGGCTATGACGGACCGGATAATGTACCTTCCATGCTAATGTTGGCAGATACATTTCTATACTCGATGTACTTTTTGTTTGGTATAGCAATTGCAGCCATTCTGTATACAGAAGTATCGAGGCTGTTTCGCTAACAATGGTAACAAACCTATACCATTACCAATGGTATAACAACAGAAAAAGAATTATTTTCTATGGCTAAAAGAGATATACAGGAAGTTAACGCAGGTTCAATGGCAGACATTGCTTTCCTGCTGCTGATCTTCTTCCTTATGACCACCACCATGGATACAGATACAGGGTTGACCAGAATGCTACCCCCACCGGTACTGGATGACCAGGAGCCCCCGCCACCAATCAGGGAGCGAAATGTATTTGAGGTGCTCATAAATGCTCAAAACCAGCTTTTGGTTGAAAGACAACCAATGGCTTTGAGCCAACTAAGAGATGCAGCAAAAGAGTTCATTGAAAACCCTTTGAACCTGGATCATTTGCCAGCTAAAGAAATGGTAGACGTACCTTTTTTTGGAACAGTTCCCGTAACAACCAATGCGGTAATCTCTCTCCAAAATGACCGGGGTACGCAATATCAAATGTATTTGGCGGTGCAAAATGAACTTCAGGCAGCTTATACTGAACTCCGTGATGAGATTAGCAGACGTCAGTTCAACAGACCCTACAGAGATCTGACTTCGGATGAGCAAGCCGCAGTAAGGCAGATATACCCACAAAGAATATCTGAAGCTGAACCACGTAATTTTGGAGGAAGAAACTAGATGGCAAAATTTAAAAAGAAAAAGAAAGGTGGATCAGGAGCGATTAACACAGCTTCGTTACCCGACATCGTTTTTATGTTGCTTTTCTTCTTCATGGTAAGTACTACTATGAAAGAGGTGGAAATGAAGGTGATTACAAGATTACCCGAAGCCACTGAATTAAGTAGACTTGAGAGAAAATCTCTGGTGACTTACATTTATGTTGGAGTACCTATGCGTCAGTATCAAAGGAGCCACGGAACTGAGCCACGCATTCAGTTAAATGATCAGTTTGCAACTCCTGAGGATATTCAATCATTTATTGCGCAGGAAAGAGAAGCCATGAGAGAACACGAAAGACCTCTTATGACTGTTTCCATAAAAGCTGACTATGATTGTCCAATGGGTATCATTACCGACATTAAGCAAGCGTTAAGAAGAGCACAAGCCTTGAGGATTAATTACTCCGCAAGACAAGGTGATGATCTGGCCTATAACTTTTAAAATCTAAGATTTTAAATAGGCACACTATATTAATAAACAAGAACGGTCAATTCGCATAGCGGATTGACCGTTCTTGTTTTACTTCAAAAAATCATCTATATTAAAACCCTGAACAGAATCCCCTTTTCACAATCATCTCCAATCAAATAAAAATCATGAGCATAGAACAAAAATACTATAACGTTCAGAACCAGTTTGAAGAAACCGCCTTCGACCAGTTAATGCAAAAACGCATCCATCGAGTTTTGCTCATATGCAGTTCGTACGATGCTTTTATGCTTGAGGAAGATGGCCGGATTGACGAACAGATTTTCAATGAATATGTATCCCTCAGTTTAAGGCATCCGCCCCAATTCATACATGTAGCTTCAGCAGAGGAAGCTTTTGAGACACTTAAAACAACAAAGATTGATCTTGTTATAACCATGTTGAGTGTTGGTGGTATGGATCCGTTTTCACTCTCAAAAAAGATCAAAGACAGCTATTCAAACATTCCAATTGTTGTTCTTACACCCTTTTCAAGGGAAGTGTCATTGTATCTCAGCAAAGAAGACACCAGTGCCATCGATTACGTTTTCTGCTGGTTGGGAAACACTGATCTGCTCCTTGCAATTATAAAGTTGATTGAGGATAACATGAATGCACCCTATGACGTGCCCGAAATAGGAGTGCAAACCATTTTGCTGGTAGAGGATTCCGTGCGATTTTACTCAAGTTATCTGCCGCTGATATATAAAATCCTCTTTAAACAATCACGCAAGTTTATGACAGAAGGGCTAAACGCCCATCAAAAGATGATGAGAATGCGAGGACGTCCAAAAATCCTTCTGGCACGAACATTTGAAGAAGCCGCATCAATTTATAAAAAGTATAACAAAAATATGCTTGGCATCATCTCCGATGTATCTTTTAAACACGACGGGGTGAAAGATTCACAAGCAGGTGTTGCATTGGCAAAACTTGTAAAAAAAGAGAATCCATACATGCCGTTTCTGCTTCAGTCGTCTGATCAAAGCATCACACAAACGGCGAAAGAGGTTAAAGTCGGGTTCATCCATAAACACTCAAAGTTTCTTTTACAGGAGCTTAAAGATTTCCTTAACAATTATCTGGCGTTTGGCGATTTTATATTCATAAACCCTGCTACAGGGGAGGAAGTTAACAGGGTCAGCGATTTGCGTGAATTGCAGGATAAATTGTTAAGCATTCCGAACGAATCTCTTCACTATCATTTCAAAAGGGATCATGTTTCTAAATGGCTCACTGCCCGTGCCCTTTTTTCCATTGCCGATGTAGTTAAAAATCTTAAAGTTGATGATGACTCAGATATTGATCAAATCAAAAATGACCTGTTTCATATCATTGCGCACTTCAGAATGTATAAAGGAAGAGGCATTATTGCCTCTTTCGACAGTGAACGGTTTGATGAATATGTTAATTTTGCTCGCATTGGTGAAGGTTCTTTGGGAGGTAAAGCCAGAGGGCTTGCCTTTTTGAGTACACTGATTAAAAAATACCCGGTTTTTAAAAGCTTTGAAGATGTTCTCATTTCAATACCCAGAACTGTAGTATTGGGAGTAGATATTTTTGAAGCCTTTATGGAGAACAACAACCTTTACCCTATCGGGTTGTCGGAAGCGCCTGATGAAGAAATATTAAAGGTATTTGTGGCTGCCAAACTGCCCACTGGAGTAGAGAAAAGCCTCCTTAAACTTGCACAGGTGGTGCGCAAGCCCATAGCTGTTCGTTCATCAAGTATTTTGGAAGACAGTCATCACCAGCCATTTGCAGGTATATACTCAACATACATGATTGCTCACAATCAGGATTGTGAGCAAATGGCAAAACAAATGGGAGATGCCATCAAATGTGTTTATGCTTCGGTTTATTTTAAATCGAGCAAGGCATACATGGCCAGTACGCTCAATCTCATTGATGAGGAACGAATGGGAATTGTATTACAGGAGATCGTTGGGCAGGAGCATGAAAACAGATTTTATCCTACTTTCTCAGGGGTTGCCAGGTCAGTCAATTTCTATCCCATCCCACCAGAAAAATCTGAAGAGGGGATTGTAAATGTAGCACTTGGCCTGGGAAAACACATTGTTGACGGAGGTACTTCTTTGCGATTTTCGCCAAAGTATCCACAAAAGGTCATCCAGCTCTCCTCTCCGGACATGACCATTCGGGAAACTCAAAAAACCTTCTATGCCCTGGATTTGGATGCCAGCACATTCTCTCCTGTTGTTGACGATGGCATCAACATACGCAAACATGATTTGAGTGCTGCCCTTAAAGATGGTTCAATGCGATGGATTGGTTCTTTGCTGGACATGCAGAATTATGTTGTGCGCGATGGGACCATGGGCGAAGGATACCCTCTTGTTACATTTGCCAACATACTTAAATATGACGTATTCCCTTTGGCTCAAATTGTAAAGGAAATTCTTGAAACAGGTCAAAAAGAGATGAATCAACCTGTTGAAATTGAGTTTGCAGTAGATTTACAAACACCTGACGATATGCCGTCGGTTTTCTACCTGCTCCAGATCAGACCTATTGTTGACAGCAGAACTTCACTGGGGCCGGCCATTACAGTTGAAGATTCGGAAAATGCATTTTTATATAGTGAATCAGCGCTTGGCAATGGCACCATAAATGAAATAAAAGACATTGTATATATTAAACCTGAAGATTTTAAGCCGGCCAATAATCCTGCTATAGCAAGGGAAATTGAGTCTATAAATGATCTCCTTCAAAAAAGCAATCGACCCTACCTGCTTATTGGACCCGGCCGTTGGGGGTCACAGGATCCGTGGCTTGGGGTTCCTGTAAAATGGCCACAAATTTGTGGGGCAAGAGCCATTGTAGAAATGGGATTGGAGAATTACCATGTTGAACCCAGTCAGGGTACGCACTTCTTTCAAAACCTCACCTCATTGCGCGTTGCCTATATATATTTAAACACCCATCTGGGGCAGGGAAAGATGGATATTGAATGGCTCAACGAGCAAAAAGCAGAAAAAGAGACAACACATATTCGACATGTGAGAACAATCTCACCGCTTGTTCTCAATATTGATGGAAAAGAGGGTAAAGCAGCAATGCTTTACCCTAAAGAGTAGTATTTAGTGACTGAGCGAAAACACCCAGAAACAGCAATCAACCTTCTTCCCCCCTTAATCCCCCAAGGGGGAAACCCCTAACAGAAAATGCGTTGAAATCCTCCCCTTTAGGCTTCGGCGTGAGACTTCCGTGTGAGCTCAGTCGAACACTCAGTCGAACGGGGAGTTAGAGGGGCGAGCGTGTGATTAGACGAGTTTTCGCGCAGGCTCTATTTATCAAAAACCAAACAATCGGTATCCTAAGGTGAACATCAATGTACGGCTCTTACGATCCAGTTCACTGCGGGATAAATCATTTAATCCCCATTCATAACGTGCATCGAGACTAAATTTCCAAACCTGAGCACCCAAACCGGCCTGAAAATTCCAGTTGACATCATTCAAACGATCTCCTGACCACACAGAAGCAAGATCGCCTGAAACAGATGACCGTTCACTTGCTTGAAAAGAGGCCACAGGTCCAACGACTCCATACACATTGGCTACTTTTAAATCAAGAACTCTCAAGTGAGCAAGTATGGGCAAATCCCAACTATAGTATGTCACCTTTTCATTTAAAATTTCAGATCCCGCACGAAATTCAGTTGAACCACTTTTACGGGCATAATACAATTCGGGCTGCAGAGACAGATTGCCAAACAAACCTATTCTTGAATAAGCACCAATCATAAAACCACTCCTGAAATCATCCTTGGCATCCTGAAAGGTGTAATCACCTAATCGATCAACCTTTCCGGTATTAAAAGACGTTGAATTATATCCTGCCTTTAATCCCAATTCAAAACGGCTTTGTGCTTCGGCCACAGTGAATAATAAAAACACTGCAGGTAAAAATATCAATATTCGTTTCATTGTGAATTTTATTAAGTGAATAAATAAAAAAATCAAAACATCAAACTATAGCAAATGTATAAGTTTAATGCACATTTAACAAATATCGTGCAAATAGAGAAAACCCTTTGGTTTTCTAAGTATAATTTGCGCTAAACATTGAATTTCCTGATATTTGATAATAAATAGCCACTATCAGATGTATATTCATTGTGTGGATTTTTATCAACAACTGCGGGGTTAAAAAAAGAACCACCTTAATGCTGAAATTTCGTTTCATAATTATTCTGTTAGCCAACATGTTGTACATAAATGCACAACATGATGCCAGGCATCCTGTAATCAGCGGTTATGTAAAAGATGTTTTAACAGGTGAAGTCCTTCCCGGAGCAACCATCCTGATTAAAGGGATCTCAACAGGCACTTCAACCAATGCATACGGATACTTTTCATTATCAGTTCCCGCAGGAAATCACAACATTCAAATTGCTTTTGTGGGTTACGAATCTCTGGAAAAGGAGATCGATATAACCAGAGACATGAGGATCTATCCGGCCTTGACACCGCTTACTGAGCAGATCGGAGAAATTGAAATCCTTTCATCAACTCGTGATGATCTAAGACGAAATCCTATTATGGGTACTGAAACTCTGGATGCTTTAACCATCAACTCAACCCCTGTTCTTTTTGGTGAATCAGATCCATTGAAAACTCTCCAACTATTGCCTGGTATATCAGCAACAAGCGAAGGTTCAACTTCCTTATCTGTGAGGGGCGGTGATCCTGATCAAAACCTGATTCTACTTGATGAAGCGACTGTTTATAACGCGGGACACCTTCTGGGATTTTTCTCCATATTTAATAATGATGCGATAAAAGAAGTAACCACTTATAAGGGGGATCTTCCTGCTTATGCAGGAGGAAGAATAGCCTCACTGGTAGATGTTCGAAGCAGAGACGGGAACATGAATCAGATGGCCGGCATCGCCGGCATTGGTATCATTTCAAGCAGATTGATGCTGGAGGGCCCGGTCATCGAAAATAGGGCCTCATTTCTGACAAGTGCAAGAAGAACATACCTTGACATGTTTCTTCCCCTTGCCAACGATGAAGAGATCAAAGACAACAGCCTCTACTTCTATGATCTGAACCTTAAACTCAACTATATTGCCGATGACAACAACCGCATCTTTTTGAGCACATATATAGGAAGGGATGTTTTTTCAAATGATCTGGCGAGAATGAATTTTGGGAACAAGGCTGCTTCTCTCCGATGGAGCAGGGTATTTAATCCCCGCTTGTTTGGAAACCTCTCATTAATAACCAGCAGCTATGACTACTTTCTGGGAAGTTCGGGAGATGAATTCCAGAGAATTACATGGAAATCTAAATTAAATGACTATAGTTTGAAATACGATTTTACTTATTACGCATCATCAGAAAGTCAGTGGAGCTTTGGAATACAATCAACCTTCCGGAAAATTAAACCAGCCATTATTACCAGTCCCAATGAGGAGGCATTTATCACAGAACTTCGTGTTCCTGATTCAAACTCATTAGAAAATGCCTTATATATCAGCCATTCGCATCAAATCGGTGATTTGATATCCCTTAGGTATGGTTTAAGATATTCATTGTTTCAAAATATCGGAAGTGGGCAAACCTTTACTTTGAATGACGAGTTTACAGTTTTGGATACACTAAAACACACAGGAGGAAAAATATTTAACTCATATTCAGGTCTGGAGCCCCGTTTAGGAATATCGTATTTAATATCTCCAAATATAACATTAAAAGGGAGCTACACCAACAGTCGTCAATACCTTCATCTTGCAACTAATTCCTCATCATCCACACCTCTGGATGTATGGTTCACAAGTTCTCCCAATATTAAACCACAAATAGGACATCAGTTCTCTTCCGGATTGTTTTATTCGAATTTGTCGGGGATATGGAATCATTCGTTGGAGGTTTATATAAAACAGAACAAAAATGCTATTGACTTTAAGGACCATCCCGATTTGCTTGTTAACGAAGCCCTTGAAGCAGAAGTGCGACCGGGAAAAGCGCGCTCTCGTGGAATTGAATGGATGAGTCGATATTCAGGGACTCAAGTTTCAGGATGGTTATCATATACATTTTCCAGGGCAGAGAGGCATAGCCAGTGGATAAATAATGGTAATTGGTATTTATCTCCATATGACCGCACTCATGATTTTTCAATTGTATTGATGTATAACTTGAATGAAAGACTTAACATATCAGGAAACTGGGTTTACTTTACAGGTGCTCCTGTAACCATGCCGGTTGGCCGATACAGTTTTCAGAGCGGGGTAGTGCCCATTTATTCTGACAGAAATTCTGAACGGATGCCTGATTATCATCGGATGGATATATCGGTTACTTTACGAAACAGAAAGCAACCAGACAGGCGATGGCAAAGTGAATGGAACTTTTCAGTATATAATCTTTACGGCAGAAAAAATGCCTGGCTCATTAACTTTACAGGCGATGAATATGTGAAACCAGGTTACAGATATGCTGAAATGACCTATCTGTTTTCAATAATCCCATCAATTACCTACACCGTAAAATTCTAATAATATGCAGCATAGCAAAATCATAATTATCTCACTGTTGATATCACTCCTTTGGGGTTGTACCGAAGTTATAGATCTGGAACTCAAAACCGCTCCTGAGCGTTTGGTGGTTGATGCAATCATTACAAATGAGGACGAGTTACAGATTGTATTCCTGTCAAAATCAATGGCCTATTTCAACGAAAATGAGCCTGATCCCGTAACAGGTGCCCAAGTTTCAATTGGCTATGAGGATAAAATGATTGAATTAAGGGAATCGGTTGAGCATTCTGGATATTACTTTACTGAGCCATATAACCTAAATCCACGACCGGGAATAACATATACATTGCACATTACTACAAATTCCGAAAATGGACACCATCCTGAGTATTACACTGCTTCCAGCACCATGCCCAATAATGTTAGTTTAGACTCAATACAGATGCAACTTCGTGAAAATCTTGATGTCTGGCAAGTTCTGGCATGGTTTCAAGATTCTCCAAACCAGAAAAATTACTATATGTTTAGACTGAAAAAAAACGACTATTTATTTACTTCAAGGCCCAAAGACTGGACAGTTACAAATAACACATTCTTTCGTGGAAAATATGTTAATGGATTGTGGGTGCAATCAATCAGCGCCGATCCTGCAAGAAACATAATGAACGAAGGAGATAAGATAATCTTGGCTATGAACTCCATTACAGAAGAATTCTATAACTTTATTGTAGCACTACAGAGGGAAAATACTATAAGTAGCCCTTTATTTGGAGGGCCTCCTGCCAATACTCCAGGAAATATTAGCAATGGAGCTTTTGGTATTTTTACTACCATGATGGTGGATACAATGGGCCTTTACTATGACCCTATTCTGCATGATTAATGCAATTTTGAACCAATTATATTGAAAAATTCGCCCCTGGTTGCCATATTTTTCAAAAATGCTCCGGTAAAATCACTGGTGGTAGTTACTGAGTGTTGTTTTTGTACACCGCGCATCTGCATACACATATGCTGCGCCTCAATCACCACTGCAACACCAAGGGGGTTAAGCGTGCTATCTATGCACTCCTTTATTTGAGTGGTAAGCCGTTCTTGCACCTGTAACCTGCGGGCAAAAGCTTCTACTACCCGGGCCACTTTACTCAAACCGGTGATATGATGACGCGGGATGTATGCAACATGAGCTTTTCCAAAAAAAGGAAGAAGGTGATGCTCACATAAAGAGTAGAGCTCTATATCCTTTACAACCACCATCTGTTGATAATCTTCACGAAACATGGCCGAGCGTATAATATCTTCCGGCGACATATTATAACCCTGAGTTAAAAACTGCATGGCCTTTGCTACCCGTAGCGGAGTTTTCTCCAACCCTTCACGAGAAGTATCTTCTCCCAGTAGTTCTAACGACTCCTTATATATTTCAGATAATCGTTGCGTGGTCTCATCGTCATACGACTCCTTCTTGATATATCCGTTATCTCCATTCAAAGTAAATTCCATGACATTTCATTTTAAAATGTTTACATCCCTCCTGCCTACAGTTAAAATATCGGCAATGGCAATGCTTTTAGATGTCCCTTCCGAAAACCATCACTAAGTGATATGAAGGTGCAAAATTATTCAATTAATTTGTTTTACAAACCAGCATATATCTTTAAACAAACATTAAAGCGTTTTGATCACAACAAAATGCTATATTTTTATTCATGTAGATCAGAAAGGACACACAACATATATTACGCTGACAATCTTTACATTAAAAGACAAATTACTAATTTCGAAACCAATTAAAATTAAAAAATCCGCAATATTGCGGATTTTTTATCTGAAAATATTACAAACTTTTTAATCATAAATCCAATATGAGTTCATCCAACGGCCTTTTGGGGACATAATGAACTCCATTTTCATCTCGGTAATATTTTATATCGCCATCTTTAGATGTTTCAATTACAACCTTCTCCTTGGGTTTACCCAAAGCAATAACCTGAATTATTTTAAAATGTTTTGGTATTTTTAAATCCTTTTGAAGTTTTAAACGCTCGATAGAACCTACAATACAGCCTGCAAGCCCTTTTTCGGTTGCTCCCAATAAAATGGACTGCGCTGCAATACCTTCATCGCAAAAATAGTTGTCGGAAATCCGGGTATCACTCAACATGATCAGGTAAGCGGGAGGACGTTCACCCTTTTCGGGTCCATCCCAATCCTTAAGATAACCTGCCCAGGCTAAATGTGGAAAAATTAGTTGATTTTTTTCCGGTGTATTGGATATAATATATTTAATTGTTTGAGCATTGCGTGCAGATGGTGATAATCGCGCCAAATCAATCAATTCTATCAAAACCTCTCTGGATACAGGCTCATTCTCAAAAAACCGGCGACAACTGCGGCTTCGTAAAACAAGATCTTTCAAATTGCTCATAATATAAACGATTTAGGAGTTTAACCTGTTGATACATTTTTGGAAACTAGAAGCGACTTTCGATCACTTTCCAATCTATTAAATCCCAGAATTTCTCAATGTATTCCGGTCGCTTATTCTGATAATCGAGATAATAAGCATGTTCCCATACATCGCATGTCAAAAGAGGAGTTAATCCTTTACACATAGGATTTCCGGCATTGCTCTCCTGCACAATTTCAAGTTTTCCATCCTTGTTTTTAACAAGCCACGCCCAACCACTGCCAAAAAGTGTAGCGGCTGCATCGGCAAACTTTACTTTGAACTGTGCAAATGATCCAAAAGCACTGTTAATGGCACTCGCCAACTCTCCGGATGGCTCTCCGCCACCTTTTGGTGAAAAAGATGAAAAATAAAATGTATGATTCCAAACTTGTGCAGCGTTGTTGAAAATCCCACCTTGTGATGACTTTACAATGGTGTCGAGGTCTGCATTTTCAAACTCAGTACCTTTAATCAGGCCGTTTAGTTTGTCAACGTAAGTTTGATGATGCTTCCCATAGTGAAACTCCAATGTCTTTTTTGAGATGACAGGTTCTAAAGCATCAAGTGTGTAAGGCAATTCGGGCAATTTAAATGTCATGGCTGATAGTTTTTGGTTATTTGTTACGTTTTGTAACAAATTTAACCAAAAACGGGAGAATTCAAAGAATTCAGACAAGAAATCGACATATGTTATAGCGCACAAAAAACTCCCTGAAAAGGGAGTTATTAGTTCTGCCTACACAATCAGCCATGATTCGGTAGTCATCTCAAGTCCACAAATCTACAACACATGAACTAATTTCCTTTCCAGAGAGTCTTTTGTTTCTAATGTCTTAATTCTATTGGTATCAGCCTTTGAAACGGCTTGCCACCTCATCCCAGTTAACCACGTTCCAGAAAGCCTGGATATAATCAGGACGACGGTTTTGATATTTCAGATAATAAGCATGTTCCCATACGTCCATTCCTAAAATGGGAGTACCTTTTACTTCGGCAACATCCATCAAAGGGTTATCCTGATTTTGGGTTGAAGTAACAACCAGTTTACCGGAAGCATCCTTCACAAGCCAAGCCCAACCTGATCCAAAACGGGTTGCACCAGCCTTTGAGAACTCCTCTTTGAACTTGTCAAATGAGCCGAAATCTTTTTCAATGGCTGCCAACAAGTCGCCTGCAGGCTGTCCTCCTCCATTGGGACCAATCACTTTCCAGAACAAGGTGTGGTTATAGTGTCCTCCTCCATTGTTTCTTACGGCAGGGCTTAATTTGGAAATGCCCTTGAATAGCTCTTCCAAGGTTTTTCCGGCTTCTGCTGTTCCTTCGATGGCCGCATTCAGGTTGTTTACGTATGCAGCATGGTGCTTGCTATGATGAATCTCCATTGTAGCTGCATCAATGTGCGGTTCCAATGCTTTGTAGTCGTAGTCGAGTTTTGGTAATTCGAAAGCCATAATTCTATGTTTTTTATTGATTAAACAATCTTGTTTTTATTTAGTCTCTTTATTGATTAGAACATAGCAATGGGGAAAAAGTTCAACGCAGTTATCTTTTTTCACCATATAAGACATATAAGGAAATACAAGTGTATTAATGCAATCAAAAAAGGGCGCAAAGATAATCTTTGCGCCCTTTGTAATTCATATGGCGAATCAAGTTTAAACCTTTTAATCAAGCTTTAGAACAGCTAAAAATGCTTTTTGCGGAACTTCCACATTACCCACCTGCTTCATACGCTTCTTACCCTTCTTCTGCTTTTCCAGAAGCTTGCGCTTACGGGAAATATCACCTCCATAACATTTTGCTGTTACATCCTTACGCAATGCCTTTACAGTTTCTCTAGAAATAATTTTAGAACCTATTGCGGCTTGTATTGCCACATCAAATTGCTGACGAGGAATAAGCTCTTTCAATTTCTCACACATCCTTTTTCCCATGCCGTAGGCATTATCAAAGTGTGTCAATGCAGAAAGTGCATCCACATTTTCTCCATTCAACAGGATGTCAAGCTTTACCAGCTTAGAGAGTCTAAAACCAGTCGTATGATAATCGAACGACGCGTATCCCTTAGATATACTTTTTAGCTTATCGTAAAAATCAAAAACGATTTCGGCCAGAGGCATATCAAAAACCAACTCTACACGGTCGGTGGTCAGATAGTGTTGTTTAACTAATTCGCCCCTTTTTCCAAGGCAAAGGCTCATTAAATTGCCAATGTAGTCGGAATGACTGATAATTTGAGCGCTGATATAAGGCTCCTCAACGTAATCGATGAGCCCGGGATCAGGAAGTCCGGAAGGATTGTGTACCTCAATCTTCTCTCCTTTTTTTGTGTAGGCTATGTAAGGAACGTTTGGTACCGTGGTAATCACATCCATATCAAATTCCCTGTCCAACCGTTCCTGCACAATTTCCATGTGAAGCAATCCCAGGAAACCACAACGAAATCCGAAGCCCAAAGCAGCAGAAGATTCCGGTTGAAAAGTTAAAGAGGCATCATTCAGTTGAAGTTTTTCAATGGATGCACGCAAGTCTTCATAATCTTCGGTATCGATGGGATAAACTCCGGCAAAAACCATAGGTTTTACCTCTTCAAAACCGGCAATGGCCTTTGCACATGGTCGCTTAACATGGGTGATGGTATCACCCACTTTAACCTCTTTGCTGGTTTTTATTCCGGAAATAATATACCCTACATCTCCCGTTTTCAGTTCACCGCGAGGAACCAGATCTAAACCTAAAATTCCAACCTCATCGGCATAATACTCTTTTCCGGTATTTACAAATTTTACAAGGTCGCCTTTTTTAATGGAGCCGTTTACCACCTTGAAATAGGCTATAATGCCTCTAAATGAATTAAACACTGAGTCGAAAATCAATCCTTGTAAAGGAGCTTCAGGATCACCTTTTGGTGCAGGAACAATTTCTACAATGGTTTCCAGAATTTTATCAATGCCCATTCCTGTTTTACCGCTTGCGTGGATGATTTCGCTTCTGTCGCAGCCAATAAGGTCTATAATCTGATCTTCTACCTCTTCGGGCATGGCATTTGGCATGTCCATCTTGTTCAGAATGGGAATAATGGTCAAATCGTGGTCAACTGCCTGGTATAAATTACTGATGGTTTGAGCCTGAATTCCCTGTGTGGCATCTACAATCAGTAACGCCCCCTCACAGGCCGCGATGGAACGTGAAACTTCATACGCGAAATCAACGTGCCCCGGAGTATCAATCAAATTGAGTGTATATTTTTCACTCTGATACTCATACTGCATTTGGATGGCTTTACTTTTTATGGTAATTCCCCGCTCACGCTCAAGATCCATGCTATCCAGTGTTTGAGCCTGTAGATCCTTTCCTGAAACAGTATTGGTATATTCAAGCAGCCGGTCGGCCAAAGTACTCTTCCCATGGTCGATATGGGCTATAATGCAAAAATTTCGAATGTTCTTCATCTGTAAAAAATGGTTTCTACCTCGTATCAAATAACTTGATTATCAAACCTCCCCCTTTAAACTTTATAAATATTTAAAGTGCTGCAAATATATTGATTTCCAATGAAATTTCAATAAAACTGATGAACCAAAAAAGGGACTGTCTAACGGACAGTCCCTTGAATATATATTGGAGAAATGTATGATGCGGTTTATTACATCATTCCTGGCATTCCACCTCCCATACCACCTGGCATTGCAGGTGCTGGGTTGTCTTCTTTCTTCTCTACCAGTACACACTCGGTAGTAAGGAACATACCTGCAATTGAGGCAGCATTTTCCAAAGCTACGCGGGTAACTTTGGCAGGATCAATTACGCCTGTTTTGTAGAAATTCTGATACTCGTCAATGCGTGCGTTGTAACCATAGTCATCTTTTCCTTCGCGAACTTTTTGTACAATCACGGCACCTTCTTTTCCTGCGTTGAATACAATCTGACGCAATGGCTCCTCAATAGAACGCTTCACAATCTCGATACCGGTAGTTTCGTCTTCGGTTTCTCCCTTAAGATTCTCCAAAGCAGCAATGGCACGAATGTAAGCTACACCACCACCGGGAACAATTCCTTCCTCAACAGCAGCGCGGGTTGCGCTCAAAGCATCGTCCACACGGTCTTTTTTCTCTTTCATTTCAACCTCAGAGGCAGCACCAACGTAAAGAACGGCAACACCACCAGAAAGTTTGGCCAAACGCTCCTGAAGTTTCTCACGATCGTAGTCAGAAGTGGTATTTGCAATTTGAGCCTTAATTTGAGCCGCACGAGCTTCAATGGCATCTTTTGCACCGCTACCATTAACCACGGTTGTATTTTCTTTGTCGATGGTCACTTTCTCAGCAGTTCCCAACATATCGATGGTGGTATTCTCCAGTTTCAGACCGGTCTCTTCAGATATAACAGTACCTCCGGTTAGAACAGCAAGATCCTGCAACATCTCTTTACGACGGTCGCCAAATCCCGGAGCTTTAACAGCAGCAACTTTCAGAGATCCTCTCAAACGGTTCACTACCAAAGTTGCCAATGCCTCGCCATCAACATCTTCTGCAATAATCAGCAATGGACGTCCGCTCTGTGCAGTTTGCTCAAGAACAGGAAGCATGTCCTTCATGGTGCTGATTTTCTTGTCGTGAATTAAAATGAAAGGATTCTCAAGATCAGCTTCCATTTTTTCAGTGTTGGTTACAAAGTAAGGAGAAATGTAACCACGGTCGAACTGCATACCTTCAACAACCTCTACAGTGGTTTCGGTTCCCTTTGCCTCCTCTACAGTGATAACACCTTCACGGCCTACTTTTTCCATTGCCTCAGCAATCAAGCGACCAATTTCCTCGTCGTTATTGGCAGAAATTTTAGCAACCTGCTCAATTTTGCTGTTGTCGTCACCAATTTCGTGAGCCTGACTGCGGATGCTATCCACAACTTTAGCTACAGCAATATCGATACCTCTTTTAAGTTCCATTGGGTTTGCTCCGGCAGTCACGTTTTTAATTCCAACGTTAATAATTGCCTGAGCAAGTACAGTTGCAGTAGTAGTTCCGTCTCCGGCATCGTCTCCGGTTTTTGAGGCAACTTCTTTAACCATTTGAGCTCCCATGTTGGCATACACATCGTCCAACTCAACTTCCTTAGCAACAGTTACACCGTCTTTGGTTACCTGAGGTGCTCCAAATTTCTTGTCGATTACAACATTACGACCTTTGGGACCTAAAGTCACTTTTACTGCATTTGCCAACTCATCAACTCCTTTTTTAAGAAGTTCACGTGCTTCAATATCGAATTTAATTTCTTTAGCCATTTTTATTTTCGTTTAAAAGTGGTTATTATTCTTTCTAATTAAGCAATGTATAAAATGTCACTTTGCGAGATCAAGAGATAATCCTCGCCATCGATGTTTAATTCAGTTCCTGAGTATTTACCATAAAGAACCATATCACCGGCTTTAACCTCCATAGCCTCATCTTTTTTGGCGGCTCCTGTAAGAACAACCTCGCCTTTTAATGGTTTCTCCTTGGCGGAATCAGGGATAATAATACCACTTGAAGTTTTTTCTTCAGCTGCCTGAGGTTTTACCAAAACCTTACCGGCAAGAATTTTTCCTTTTAAAGTTGACATTTCTGTTAAATATTTAATCGTTAAACATTTTGTATTTGTATTTACGGCATCTCTTGTTTCACAAAACATGCCAAATCAAAAACCGGCTCTCACGAGCCGGTTTTACTGTCATTATTGCACAGATGGGTTATATATCTTTTAACACTCCCAGGAACTTCACCCATCTGTTATCATCATAAGAACTTAAAACAAACCCCTCCCAAACAGCATGTTACAAAATTCCAGATTTATAAAAAAGATAATCTGACAGCAAAAAAAAGAGTGTCAGTAAAACTGACACTCTGACACATTCTTTCTATCGTTAGATATTTATTCTTCAATATCCAGGTCAATATCCTGAACATCACTAGCTTCTTCATCAGGAATAGGAAAAGCAGGTGTTCCTGTTGGAGTAGGCGGAACAAAATTTTGCATCTGCTCATCTATTACAGATTGACGTCCCAACTGCTCTCTGGGTAATACCATTACCGAAACAAAAGTAAAAACGAGCAGCGCTATAGCCAGCGTCCAGGTAGCCTTTTCCAGAAAATCGGTTGTTTTACGAACGCCCATTACCTGGTTGGAGGCTTGAAAATTTGAGGCCAAACCGCCTCCTTTGGAATTCTGTACCAAAACAATTAAGATCAACAGAATACTGGCCAGAATCACCAAAACCGATACAAATGCATACATATCTTTAACTTATTACTGATTATTAATTTCTTCTTCCAACTCTTTGATTCGACGTGCAAAGTAAATGTTTTTTTCGGGATATTTCAAACTCAATTGCTTGAATATGTCAATTGCCTTCAAAAAATGTTTCTGATGAATATAAATATTTGCCAGTGTTTCCGTCATTAAATCATTGCTTTCCTGAAGACTTTTCAAAGAAAAATCCTTTGGGTTTTCTTTCCTTTGCTCCCCCTCAGAAACTTTTATCCGTCGCCTGTCACCCTGCTGCAAAAAGCTGTCGATTAATGCCATTTTTTTATCTTTCTTCTCTTCCGGTTCAACTTCTTCCTGATGCTGTTCGGATTTAGCAACCGGTTGATGACGCAAAACATTCAACCATTCTGAGAAAGACCGGGATTCATCCAGACTAACCTGCTCATTGTCACCGGGCAATTGATATTCCGAAGCAACATCAGTTTCGTATCCCAGGAAATCTGCGCTTGGAAGAATGATGTTCTCAGGGTCTGATTTGAACTCCTCTTTTTTATTGTTGAGGCGTTTATCAGAGAAGTCAACCTGACTTCCCGATGATGTTTCATATACATCATCTACGCTGAAATAATCTTCCCCGATTGCAGCTGCCTGATCTTCTTCTTTGTCCGGTGAAGCTAAAACGCTCTCCGGCTCAACATCCTGCAACACTTCCGTGGATACCAACTCCTGAGATTCCTTTTCCGGCTCTGCTAAATTAATGGGTTGAGAAATGTGATTTATTAAACTGTATAACCGGGATCGGTCAGGAATATGAGCTGCAGCCAATTTCAACTCATTGTTGTAACGAATATGGTCGAGATTATGAAGATTCTTAACCCACAAGAGGCGACCAGCCTGGAAGAATGGATATTCTTCCAGCACTTCCCTAAGTTGCTCCAACGATTGTTCGTTGAGCACTGAAGGATTTTGCATAGCATCTGTGAATTGTTGCCTGTTCATTATATTCTACCAATCAGAAAATGCTCGATTAAAAATATTCTCGGTTAATTGATCCACAATATCCCTCACCAATTCTTCCTCGATGGAGTGAATGCTTCTTTCACTTGGAAAATCCTGATGGGCGGAAAAGGTAGACTCCCAGTTGGTCTGAGGATCTTTAAAATTCCGGTATCTCACCCGCACGGTAACGGTAAGACGCGTTTCGGCTGAAACGGCATTGGCCTGAATGGCCATTGGTCTGATGTCGTACCCGGTTATTTCTCCAGAAAAATCCACATCTCCCATATCATCCCTAATAACCAGTCGGGATTCGCGAGTTATGCGATCTTTCATTCCTTCGGTGAATGTTTGGCTCAAAAGTGGGTTAATGTTCATGGCCCTGTTTTCAAAAAATTGAACAGAAGCGGTTCTAACGTTATCGGGAACTGATGACCCTCTGAAAGTGACCCTGACAGAACAGCTGCCTCCAACCATCAAAAGCACAATGGCAAACACCATTACAGGCCAGTTTATTCTTTTACCCCCTGATTCCATATTCCTTAATCTTTCTGTATAATGTTCTTTCGGAGATACCCAACTCGCTGGCGGCATTCTTTCGTTTGCCTCCATGCTTCTCCAATGCTTTTTCTATCAACTCTATTTCCTTGTCCTCCAATGAGAGTGACTCTTCAATAAATTCTTCGGTGTCTTCAATTTCATTTTCATCATGTTGATGGGGAGAAAATCCGGTGGAGGCTGCTGCTGGTGCAGCAGTTGGCTTCAACAACTCACCTTCATTATCATACAATTTCCTGATTATTCTCGCATTATCTCCATGCAAACTCAGATCTCCGCCGTGCTGGAGCATATCCAGAACGAGCTTCTTAAGATCGTTCATATCCCGCCGCATATCAAACAACACCTTGTATAGAATCTCTCTCTCATTGCTGAAATCGTGATTTTTGCCTTTCTCTGCCTCTACTATTGCAGGCAAATGCTCTCCTGCATGAGAGGGAAGATACCTACGCAACACTTCTGCGGTTAAAAGCCGTTGCTCCTCAATGACCGAAATCTGCTCGGTAATGTTCTTAAGCTGTCTGATATTTCCGGGCCAGCGATATTTTTCCAATAGCATGCGGGCTTCATCATCAAGTCGAATAGGTGGCATGCGGTATCTGTCTGCAAAATCGGCAGAAAATTTCCTAAAAAGCAGATATACATCTTCAACCCTCTCACGTAAAGGAGGAATTATAATCGGTACACTGTTCAACCTATAAAACAGATCCTCTCTGAATTTCGCGTCAGCAATAGCCTGCTCCAGATTTACATTTGTGGCGGCCACAACCCTTACATCGGTTTTAATAATTTTGGACGATCCAACACGGATGAATTCTCCTGTTTCCAGGACTCTTAACAACCGCACCTGAGTTGCCAGAGGCAATTCCCCTATTTCATCAAGAAAGATTGTGCCGCCATTGGCCTCTTCAAAATATCCTTTACGATCGGACAAAGCTCCGGTAAACGACCCTTTTTCATGACCAAACAGTTCAGAATCAATTGTGCCTTCGGGTATTGCACCACAGTTTACAGCGATGTAGGCGCCATGCTTCCGCGCACTGTGCTGATGAACAATTTGCGGAAAAACCTCTTTACCGGTTCCACTTTCTCCGGTAATAAGAACCGACAAATCAGTAGGCGCAACCTGAACGGCCACATCTATTGCACGGTTCAGGGCTTCCGAGTTTCCGATAATTCCAAATCGTTGCTTAATTTGCTGTACATCTCTCATGATCTAGCTGCAAAAATTTCAGGTTCGACTGACAAAGTTACAATTTCCCCGCTGATAATTAAATTCCCGAAGTTTTTTATTGCTTTATTGTGCAAGAGAGAACCTGAAATTCACCCCAAAACTGCTGGTTGTAATAGGATAACTGGTTGAAATATATGGCGAAGAGAGTTGACGGTCGTAAAATAACTGCATGTTAAACCGATCACTTAATACATAATCAGCTGTAAACTTCAAGGTTGTGATACGACTTCCTGCGGTCATCTGGTTTACGCCTTCTTCTATTCTGCGTATGATTGAGAAGTTATCACGAATTGAGATGTCTGCACGCAGATTTAAATCGGATGACATCTGACGTTGTCCTTCTCTTGAACCAAGTATAATATCCATTTTATCAAATCGATACCCCAGACCAATGACATACTCTTTCGAATAGTTTTCAATGAGCTGATTATTGTTTAAGCTGAGATTCAGGATCCTTCCATTTTTAATTTCAGCCCGGGTGGACATATTATTGAGCCATGTAATATTAAACTGAATAAGAGGGGTAAATTGCTCAGAGATTGACACTCCACTGATCTCATATTTGGGAATAAAATTCCCGGACTCATTACGGATAAAACTAAACCCTTCTCTTAATGACTCTATGCCATCATAATCCATGTTGGTCATAAAGTTACCAACAGTATATGTTGAACGATAAGCATGACTTACATCAAAAGAACGAATATACTTTTGAAACCATGGGATTCGTGATAAGCCGTCATATGTAACGCGCCAGTTAGGTCTCATAAAAGCGATGGAGGGCATCGGATCGAGAAAAATATCTCCGGCTCTTTTTCCTGAATAGGCAGCCAAAAAGGCCGGAATCATTACCTGTTGGGAAGTTAGACTGTAGCCATCTGCTCCTCTGGTGACTTCCATGCCCTCATCGGGATAGCCCGATGGATTATAAGGTCGTCCGGCCAATGGTGAATCTTCATATTGCCCCCCGGTTGGATGAGCTATTCCAATCCGTTTTTCCCCCAATCGATCGGCAATTATCTGTCGATTCAGTAAAAACTGATCGAACACCTCTGATTCATAAACGCCTCTTTTACCAACGCTTTTAAATGATGTACGATACACATTAAAAGTCATGGAAAAATTCCCTGTCTCCCTGGTGTTGAATGCATTAAATTGGTTATCTCTGTAAAAATAGTATTCCGACATGTTGTTTGACTGTCTGTGATTGGCATTTAAATCAATGCGCAATCCTCTGATTGGCTCAATCATAGCCCTTATGGTCAAATCGCTCGTACTGTTCATGGTGTAGGGCGAATTCAGGGTTGAGTCGGTGGTCAGCCACTCATTTTCTCCTGCCCGCAAGGCAAAGTCACGTTCCTGCCATCCCATCATAAAAGGAATACCCGGTGCAGTGGAACCATAATAGTTGTGCGTCCCCATAAACCGTGATTCAGGCATATATCCCGGCAAAATTGTTCCGTTATTTTCTGTGTAAGTAATGGTTATGTTTCTCAAGCTCGTCAACAACCTGAAAGAGTAATCCTTAAGCAAATCACCAAATGATTTTTCATCAACTTTTTGCCCGGTAACCATTACTCTGGCACTTGAAATGTCCTGCGATGGTGTAAAAGTCATATTATTTGCATCCAACACATTTTGTTCTCCCCTAACCGGATGTCCATTTTCATTAAAAACACGAACAGTAACATTGGTCGTACCAAGTTGATGATTAATTGAGAATGGCTCTCCCTGTGTCATTTGTAAGTTATGCTGAGTAAACCGGACAGTTTCTCCTTGCTGCTGCTGTCGTTGTTGTTGCTGTCGTCCAGCCGGTCGGTTCAGTTCCCGTAAATATGCAGAGCGGTTATAAAGCGTATTAAAGTTCAGCTGAGTATTTGCCTGGATATTATTTGAATTCCTGATTATATTGCCCCATTCAAAATCATCACGGGGGATTGGCCCCTGCTGCCAGTTGTACATGGCTCCGTAATTAAGTGTCGCCGAAGTCCAGTTCATGTATGGCAATTTATTTATTGGCAAAGTGTAACTGACATTTATATTATGCTGATAATTGGTTGTTCGACCCATATTGAGCAGATTCGTCATAACCGAATCTCTCCATAAATCATATTCATCCTTGTACAGATCCTTATTTACAGGCCCATCCGGCTCATCAATTATAGCATTGTTTGTTGTTCTGAAATCGATCGACAAAGCTCTGGTAAGATTATACCTCAATTCAAAATACCGATTGAAATAAAAATCTTTATTCACACTAACCGGAATATGAAAGTTAGGATCAGAAATACTCCTGAGTTGCTCTTCCCTGTATCCACGAGTAAGTTCCCAACGATAATTGACCTGTGTGGGTGCCAGATAAAAATTAAAATCTCTTATCAATCTTAAAGCGTCTCCGCTTACACTCGAAAACGGCTCAATCGCAGAAGGGCGATTGACAAAATTATACGCCAGTATCCCCCTGTAATTTCTGTCATAGAAATATTGCGTATCAATATTTCTTCTGTAGGTTTCATTAAATGAATAAGTAGCACTCAAGTTGGATGGACTATAAAAACTCACCTCACTATCTTTAGGTTGAAGTCGTACATTTGTGAAGTTAAAACTTTTACGGCGAACATAATCCTGCGAGACTTGCTTTATACTATCCCTTTCTGCTCTGGTTTCGGCATTGCTTAATGCTACATCAAGCGGGATATCAGGATCCAGCGGATAGTATTCGGGCGTAGCTACCTGCTCACTGTAGCCCATATAAAAAGGTATGGTCATTCGGCTTTCCGGACCAAGAAATTTACCTAACTCAAGAGATGTTGCAATATCGTACTGATAAAAATCTTCCTGACTGCGCTCTGTAACCCCTTGGTCAATACTGCCAAAACCGACAGTACTCATGGCACCGGCAACCTGAACACTGCCCAAATCAGCCAAACGAACATTCATTCTGCTGTTGGCAGCCCAACCACCACGATCATTAAACCCTGTCAAACGTAGTTCATTCATCCAGACCTCTGCAGTACGTTCTTCCAGGGCTCCATTTCGAACGCCAATCATCACCGCCCTCACATTTCCAAGGTTTGGATTTCCCCTGATTTTCAACCTACTATCAGGATTGTCAGGATCAAACCATTCATAAACATCAGTAAGCCGCACTTCCGAACCTGCCATTCGCATCTCATCGTTTCTTCTAAGTTTTATCTGTTGGAAAAGGTCAAGAGGGATGTTCATCCTGTTCTCTTCAGGCCACACAATGTAACGATGAGCTTCGGAACTGCTTCTGTAGAACCCGGGAGGAGTAAGTTTTAGCGGAACTTCATATTCGTAATAGTTGTTCTGATAATCGGAACCAATACGGATGAAAGCCCGCATTTCATTATCCTGCAAATGATATCCCTGCACCGCTTCAGCATGAATATCCATAACCAGATTTTGGTATTGCCGCATATCCATGTTTATGGATTTATAAACTCCTCGTGCATCTCCACTGGCAAGATCAACGACTTTAAGTGAGATGGACTGCTCGTTCAACTCCCTCACTGAAGGGTTGGCAGGGTCAATCACCCGACTGATTCCCGGGGGCAAGATATAATTAACCGGTTCCCGGTTTCCATTCTCCTCGATATTAACAGCAGAAACTTCAAATTGGGTACTGGGATTTGGTGTAACATTGTCTGCAATCTCGAATAGATCCCTGTCATATCTGCGCCATTCCGCCCTAACTAAATCCAATGTGGCAAAACGTAAAATAACCGTATCGCTGAAATTATGAAGAAACATCCTCATAAACCGGACAGACCTTAAGTCTCTAATGTCTCCAACGATTGCATCGGGAGAATTTACCGGCACACGAAACTGATACCATTTAATGGTTTCGGTGTTTCCATTACGAAGTGTGACAGTTGACTCAACAACATCAGTAATATAGTTCTCTCCCACGTTCATATCTCCGGGACGCAAGCTGATCCTGTACTGGTAGTAATCTTCAGCTTCACTCAATGTATTATCACCATTGATATCTTCCGAATCTGGGATGGTGGTTGCAGCGGTACTGAACGACTCTCCTGAAAACTCGGTGGGGCGACTGTTTCCTTCAGGGTTATTGTAATATTTATACCTTTCAAGAATACTCCTTTCATTTTCATCATGTTCACGCCCTCTGAAGTATCTAAAATCATCTGAAGCAGGGTCGTTCATTATTCTATTATATGCCTCTTCAGATAACTGACCCGTACTATACATATTCTCTATCTGATCCAAAAAGCCATTTCCACCTCCACGATAAAACTGACGCTCTCTTTCTGAACTCATCCCATTGAGACCCACATCCTGCATCATTCTGGTAGCTGGATCGTTGCTGAATGCATTAACCATACTCTGCCTCCGTGGAACATATCCCCAAACAGTGGAGTCAACATCAAATGGCTCTCCGGGCCCCGGTAAGCCCTGCTCAAAAAATTTGCGACCATCGCGTAAGATATCCTCAGAAACATTTCCAAGATTGATATAAAAATCTCCTCCTTCATGGGTTCCTTCATCATAGAAGAAAGGATCCATCAACCAAAACTCAATGTGATCTATATTTGCAGCCTCAAAATCTGTATTCCCGCTTATGGCTCGCATAATCCCACCCCATCGGCTGGCAGGATCATTCAAAAATCCATCCCTGTCAATTCGGGTGTCAAAATTATAAGGACCCCGCTCCTTTGGGTAGTATGCCAAATTTAGAACTGAAATGTTGGTTGGCTCTCCATAAGCAGTGTTTCTGTTGGGAAAAATTTCCCTTTCGAACACCTCTCTGACATAATGATTTGATTGTGAATCAGGATCGCGACGCAAATGCGAAGGCGTAAGGTTGTTATTACGCAAAAAGAGTGGATCAATTACGTACCACGCAAGCCTTGCCCGGTTATATCCGTAACTGAGATCGTTCATTCTATCTGCTTCGGGAAACAGATCCTGCCCCTGCGGAGTACTGGCCAAACGCCAAGCGTGCCAATGCTTCATGTCAATGGGAATCTTTGTTCCCTCAAAATCGTCGATATAGGATGTACCCTGTCGATCAATGACATTTGGGTGTCCGGGAATAAGATGTGCAAATTCAGCCTCGAATGAGATCGATGATGGTGCTGTGGTTTGAATCATGGGTAATCTGTTAACCAATGAGGTTAACAGATTTGACTCCCTGTAAAATGAAGTATTCAATCCCCAAATGGTATTGGCGATGGGTTCGTTACCATAAGCCACTTTTTGTGTAAGAGGACGTTCCCTCAAATGCATGACTGTAGCTCCCACGTTAAAATCTTCCGTAAACCGATAATCGAGATGTGTTCCGATCAAGGTCTTAGTCTGGAGATTAAATAGTGACTGACTCTCCAGAGAAACCTGTATGGGGGTTCCCGATTCCATTAACCCCTGGTTCAGAATCCGGATACGCCCAGATGTGTAATCAACAGAATAATCGACATTCTCAGTAAGTCTGCGACCTCCGGCAGTTACCACCACAGATCCTCGTGGAATATTAAAAGCATTGAGAGAAATCTCTGCTCCAGCTGATGATTTAAACGAACCCCGAATTCTGTATTTATTTTTCTCTGCCATCTGTGCAGCAACTGTTCTGGTTGAATCGTATAGTTCCTGAAAAACATACCGGTTACGAACATCCTGAGGTGCTCCGGAAAGTTTTCCATCCATATGTGAACCAAATGGTTCCAGTACCGGAAATATAACCCGCCCCTGCGCAGGAATGATCGTATAACCCGGAACAAAGTCAAACGTTCCGTCTGGAGTAGGTTCCAAACGGGAGTTCAAATTATCCAGCTCCATGATTGAGATAAAAAGCCGTCCGTTTAGTGGATCTTCAGGAAAATAGTTAAGATAACTCCCAATGGAGTCATTCATATGGACAACATTCAGACGAAAATCATCCGGACTCACCTGAAATGCACCAATGGAATAGATGTTCTTCATCATCAAATCCCAATACTTGAATTGGGGCGACAGGTTGGTTCCTTTGATCAGCTTTGCTATCAGCGAATTAGGCGCCTCTACTCCGGATCTACTGAACTCTCCAACCCTGAAAACCTCTCCATTGTAGGTATATTCAAAGGCAACAGCAAGAATCTCATCGGCATTAAGCGCTGAGTTAAGGGAGATGTATCCAAGACGACTGTTCAGCGAATACTCGGCTTCTGTTAAAAGACGCGCGTTTTCGATGCGCTCATAATCGCGGGTTGAACGTAGTTGCGAAATGCCGGATAAGGTGGTGGAGGCATTGTTGAAGTTACGAATATCTCCCTCGCTTCCTGTACTCATTACTTCATAGAGGTTGTTAGCCCTGTTAGATGGCGGGACGTTAACATTTCCCTGCCACCTATTATTCGAAATATTTGCTGAATTTTCACCCAAATCGGTAAAGGCAACGATGTTTCTGGATTGCTCAAAATTGCTGGTTCTGTTAGTTACCCAAACCTCAACCCTGGTAATATTTACCGGAGAGTTTACAACAGGGAGGTTTTGTAAAGCTCTGTCATAATTATCTCTAAAAAAATGGGAAAGAAAAAAGTGTCTGTTTCTGTCGTATTCATCTGCTCCGATGTCAAACTCCTGTGTTTGTGCTCCCCCTTGAATATTCATCACCGATGTTTCACCTTTTTGCTGTGAAAAAACAGAAGTTACGGTTAATTTGCCAAATTGCATCTCCGTTTTCACACCAAACAGACTCTGACTTCCTGTAATCAGAGTCCCGGGAAGAGGCATGGATACATTCCCAGCTTCTATTGATTTGATGATGTCATCTTCGCCACCTTCGTATTCCAAATTGATTTGGTTTTCAAAATCAAAAGTAGCTTCGGTATTGTAATTGATTCCAAGTCTGAGCCTTTCACCAATGTTCCCGCGGATATTCATCTGAATTTTTTGCTGGAAATCAAAGGTGGTGGTTTGCCGCATTCTTTCCTGAAGGGTGGGGTTATCAATTTTTGTGCGGTTAACTCCCAACTGAAGTTCAGCAGTTCCCTGTGGACGGATGTTTATAACATTGCTCCCGAAAATGCTTTCAAAAGCTTCGCCACCAACCCTGATGTGTCCAAATCCACGTTCGGCATCACGCTCCTGATCAACATTGTTTCGTTCCCAATATTCCTGCATGGATCGACGTTTCTGGTGATTTTGGTAATCTTCGAGCGACATGGTATACGGAAGGCGGACAGGAACATTCCCTATTTTTCTGTACATGGTTACCATGCCGGTTGCAGGGTCATATTCAGCTGTATAGTCAATATTGTCCGGATCTTGTAACCTGATTCTGCCTTGCCTATCAGTTCTGGGATCTTGCCTTACAGGTAAAGGAGTAATTCCAACCGGCTCCACCGGTTCGTCATCAACAAGAGAAGGGGTCTGGGGAGTATCATCAACACGCGGCTCATCCTCCTCATCTATGGGGGATTGTTCTTCAGTTTCGGGTACCTGAAAAGATTCTCTGTCTGTAAGCGCCTCTACCATATAATCATTGGTTCCGGCAAATAAGAACAGAGAGGTTAAAAACGGCACAATCAAACTATATGCAATCTTCTTTCTCAAACGAATTAAGGATTTTCACAGGACTCTTCTGAATTTTAATCAATTACAACATTTTCAAAGCCTGCTTTATTATTTGTTCCACCCGGCAGTCCGGCTGCGAAGATAAAATTTTATCAACCGCTTTTTGGGATGCAGCTTTTGCAAACCCTAACATTACTAATGCAGATAACGCTTCATCACGAACCGTATTGTCCGAATCAGCAAATAATTTTTCATCGATGCTCTCTTTCCCTAGTTTGTCTTTTAAGTCGACAATTACTCTTTGAGCAGTTTTAAGCCCTATGCCTTTAATCCCTTTCAGCTGGTTGACATTTCCTGATAAAATGGAAACTCTTAATTCGTCAGGAGGAAGCGATGAAAGCATCATGCGTGCAGTGTTGGCTCCAATTCCTGAGACAGAAATGAGATGTCGGAAAAGTTCGCGTTCAACTCTTGAATGGAAACCATATAGCGTATAGGCGTCCTCACGGATATTCTCATGAATATAAAGAGACGTTTCTTTCAATTCCTTTAAGGAGGTATAAGTGGTCAGGGAAATATTGACAAAATATCCAAGCCCGTTGTTCTCAAGAACAACATGCGCAGGACTACTTTCCACCACCTTTCCTGAAATAAATTCAAACATGGAGTTTAACTTTTAATAATTGCAGTTTCTAACCCTATAACCATTCAACCCTAAAACATATCACCCCTTTAGCTTTTCATCCCGTTTGTTCCCCACCCTTGAGCAGTTAGATCAATCTCTTCGTCAGATGAAGTAATCAGACGCCTCCCTTTTTCGGCATCTGCAACATACCCAATTGCGGAAATTCCCTCTGGAAATTGATTTCCGATTTTTTCAAAATCGGAAAAGGAGATGGTAAAGAGCAGTTCATAATCTTCACCTCCATTGAGTGCGGCCACCAGAGGATTAAAGTTCAGCTCATTGGCAGCCTTTAAGGTATTTTGATTTAAAGGAATCTTATTCTCATAAATATGACAACCCACTTTTGCAGCCTCGCACATCAGCAAAGCTGATGTTGCCAAGCCCTCTTTTACAGCCACCATGGAGGTGGGAGATATTCGATTTTTTCTAAAAAAATCAAATACTGTAAGAGGAATTTCAGGCTTCAACTGTCGTTTTAATACATAATCATTGTTTCCAAAATCAGGCTCAGTCTCCGCCTTCCCCTTTAGAACACGTTTCTCCCTTTCGAGCAAATGCAGTCCCATCAGAGCTCCTCCCAAATCACCTGACACACAAATCAAGTCGGTTGGTTTTGCTGTTTTGCGCAAAACGGTGTCTGATGGCTCAGCTGTGCCCGAAGAGGTCACTGAAATGGTCAATCCGGTTAACGATGCCGTTGGTTTGAACCCGGCCAAGTCAACACCATAAGTCTGACATGCCGATAACACTCCGTCAATCAGTTGATCAACCCGCTGAAAATCCATCTTATTACTGAGGCCAACACTCACATAAACCTGTTCAGGCTTTGCGTTCATTGCATAAATATCCAAAATGGAGGCCACCACAGATTTATAACCCAAATGCTGAAGCGGATGATAAACAAGGTCGAAATGAATTCCCTCTAATAATAAGGTGTTGGTCACAATCTGCCGGGACGGCAGGTCCAAAACAGAAGCATCATCTCCAATTCCCTGCAATGTTGAACCATTGATATGACGGACTTTCTCGTTCACATAATCCACAAGTCCATAAATACCTAACTCCGATAAGGATTGCTCTTTTTTGGTCATCCTAAAAAATAATATCTAATTAATCAACAGCTCCATTCTCATTTTAAGTAGAATGGAGCTGTAAATATACTGATGTTTTGCAAGGTAAATATTCAATTTCTGATTAAATTCTTTTCAATACTATATTCTCATTGCCTTTTTTTACGATTTCAGAATAGTAGGCTTTTAATCTTCCATAATCTCTCGCAGGATAAATGGCATGTTTAAACCAATATGAAAAAGAAACAATTAAGTCATCACCATTTCTATTAATATTATAGCTTATCTCAAAAATATCATTGCTAAAATTCAAGTTGTCCGGCAATACTTCTATATCATAACCTTCAGGAATTTTTAATGTAGATTGAAAAGTGCGCTTAGCAGAGTATACCTTATCAATTGGATACGTCCTCTGATTCTGCTTTAAAGGGTTATCATTCATAACATAGCCAACAAAAGGTGAAATCATGACTCTGTCCTGTAAATCATCTGTTTTAGCAAGAAATGAAAATCTGAGTTTCCAGGGCTGATCAACCTCCCACTGATTTTCTACTTCTATTGATGATTCATCAATTTCAAATTGGGAATTTTTCAATTGGTTCAATAGGTTGTTTTTGTCATCACCATAATTAGTCCTGTAATAAACTGCGTCAAACTCTGTCGCTGTTTTAGATGCATCGACACTTAATCCAGACTCACTCAGAGACATGTTGAAGACCAATGCTTTTTCCGAAGGCTTTTCAAATGTCAGATCCACCCACTCTTCCTTATCAGTATTAATTTTCAACCCTTTAAAGTTGATACATTTTAAAGGGATGCGATTATTTGGAACCATTCGGGAAGTTGCATCAGAAAGAATTTTTTCGCCATCAACGTTTGCAGAAATGATTACATAATTAAAGAAATGACTAAATGGATAATCATAATAGACCAATCCATGATCCCGTGTACTGATTATTACAGGGTCTGCCTCTATCCCAACCGCTCTTAAAGCGCCGACTGCAAACAAATTAATATCTGCGCAGGATCCATGTCCGTCTCTAATTAAGTTCCGGGGAGTTTTGGTTGCAAACTTTCCATGAAAATTATTCCACCTAAAATGCTGTTTAACCTGGTTCATTACATATTCAAAGCGTTCCTTCTCTGGCTTTTCAGAAATCGATTTTACATCCAAAATGCGCGAAGCGTCGCGCCTTGATCGATTTACATAGCGCCCAAAATCAGGATGTTTCGACAAATCGTTAATCATATCTGGCCATGTTGTTACTATCTGCTCTATTCGACCTGACGGATAAATGATTTTTGATAGTTGAAAATTAATTTTTATGATATAATCATTGATGGACGAGATGAATTCTTCATCATTAAATGGTCGGAGATCTTTCATGACAAAATTATGAACCATGTCATTATACTCTATTCCGGAGAAGTTTCTTTTGAATCTTCTATCGACTCTTGATCTCGAGCTATGGAAGCTATTAGCTCCCTGTAGAATGTACTGATACTCATAAAAAGGAACCACTCTTAGTTCATATTCGCTGTACTCAACAGGAATCCTCCATTGAAATTCCCAATCCTTTAATCTGAAAACATTTGGAGTCCGAACAATATATTTGTATTCAATTATTGACCCCACCCTAACATCCTGCAATGCAAATTTTCTCTGACCCCAGTATTCATTTATTTGTTCATCAAAAATATTGGAGTCATCAATGGAAGACCGATTTATTAGATTGTTGGTCAGATTATATGTATTCCCAGAGATCTCAGAAACTCTCTCATTTGCAGAGCCCCCCTGATAGTAGGGGATTTGAACATTTGCCCATTTAACTCCAGCCTCTGAAAGTATATGAATACGAGTAACACGCTCAAATTCCACTTCAAAGCCGTTTTGAGTTTGTACAAAAATTGATTTCCCAATATCGAAAAGCACCACTGCATCGGCATCTTCATTTTCACTTACAGTGTTAAAATCAGCAATGGTAATTGATCCGTAAGCTCCTGGTGCTCCAGCTGAGAGTATATCAGATGCCAAACAAGAATACAAGAAAAGAAACAGAAGAAATAGTTTCATAACAGATTTAGTTTAGAGATTATTGAAGGTTTACATTAATTTTTAGAAAAAACAATCTGACAATCAAGATACAATTCACTTCAATGCCTTAAGTGTATGGTTATATTATTTAGGAATCCTGTATTGATAAGCCCCTGATTAGCATAGCCTGAAATTTATTACTCCTGTTTGAGATTTAAATATCTTTTGATTTATGAATGAGCACAGATCCATTAGACTCTAGGCTTCGAACCTGCTTTGTGAATTCATACAAACCTATGTAGTCTTCGGAAGTATACTCCCCCTGATTAAGAAAAAACTCCTTTTCTACAGTAATCTTACCTTGACTATAGCTTGAAGCCCATCTATAATATCCAGCTTTATCCCTGATTACATGCTCGGTATCTTCTTCGATAAAAATGTAACCTTCAGGCAGGTTGTATTCAATAACATCTGAATAATATATGGGTACATCCAATTTAACAGGCAATTTCCTTTCTTCAGAACTCACAAAAGCAGGAATATTTAGAGGCAATATTCTAATCAACATTTGATCTTCACCAACTTTGACAAACGTATTTCTCGAAGAAGCCACCTGCTCAAAAGCAACCTCTTGATTAAAAAAGTCTGGCTCTTTTAAATCAAAACCAATAACATCAAATCCCTTGATTAAAAACTCATTCCGCAAAAACTGATCTCGGGTATTGCGTTGCATGAATCTTTCAGCCATGTATAGTGTTTCAAACTCAGCACCTCTGTATACTGTGGCAATGGAAACACTTGAGCGAGAATTGGACGGCGAAGAGAAACTGAACAGTCGTTCTCTTTTTACATCAGCTTTTTTAAATGCAGGAATATCAACGAAACGACTATTGTTTTTGTCTATCAATAAAGCTTCTCTATTCTGGTTAAATGTGCCGGGATAATTAAAAGGCCCTTTACTTGTACAATCCAACCATATGGTATCACCGTCTAAAAAAACACCTAATATAGCATGATTAAACTGTGTTGCCGGGAACTCCTTATTTATTGGTCGCACCCTCCTATCTCCTGCCCATATTAAAGTGTAATAAGAAGGAACTCCAACATGCTCCAAAACTGCTTTAAAATAATTGGTTAATGCTTTACAATCACCATATCTGTTTCGTGCGACATAGGACGCAGGATAAGGATTTAACCCACCAGTTTCAATCGAAACGTTTACATATCTTGTAGTGTTTTGAAGATACTCATATAGAATGTTAGTTTTCTCCCTTTTGCAATTAACTTCCGCAACCAAAGAATTAATTTTCAACTTTTCTGCAACAGGCAAATCTGACTTACCTTCTAATAGAGAGTATTGCCAATTCCCAAATTCAACCCAACTTGTTTGAGATCCGTTTTTAGCATATTTAAAGTGCAATGGAACAACATCCACAGAAGGCAGAAACTGATGAAGCGATGGAGAATAATTTTCAGGAACAATAAGTTCCTCATAAGTAGTCTCCCAACGATGGAACATCCTGTCCTCAGATTCTTTGAAAGAATACTGATCAATGAACTGCTTATGAATATTTATTTCGAATGATACGGGAATATCCACTTCAAGAGTTGCATGCCGGGTAGGTACATCCAGATTTAAAACAGGAGTCCAACTGGCTAAATACACAAACTCGCGCTGCCGCATTTGAAAGCTGTAAACTAATGTGTAAGGATATTCATGATGATTTAGGGTGAAGTACTTCTCCTTGCGATCCCGATAAAATGATATTCCAGAGACCGTGCTTCTCTCTTTGATGTCACGTCTGCTAAGTTTTTTCACCTCATTTCCGTTGGCATCCAAAATAAAAGCCTCAATATTTGAGACTCTGTTCATAGTCGAAAAAGGAATTACCACATCAGTATACCTCTCTCCTCCTCTATTGTTGATTTTAATCTCAAAGTGATTATTCGTAATCAACCTACCTCTGTTAATCGAAACTGAAGTTCTTAATGAAATTAACTCTGCATCATGCGATTGCCCCGTTAAAATGGCTGGAAATAAAATAAGAAGATAGGATAGAGTTAGTATATTTTTCATAAATATGACCAAAAACAGTGTTAATCAAAAGGAAATATTCATTACACAAAAGAGAATTTTTACTAGTTATACAATTATAGATAAAATATTTTAAACAAATACATATTTGTGTAAAATCCACTCGTTAATTGAATTTAATCCAAACAAACGAAACATTTAGATTCACTGATGTCTGATAAAAAAATAATTAATCAAAAAACTTGAGTTTAGATTCCTCTCTTCGTTCGGAATGACAGCTACTTAGATTTTAATTGAATGGGTTTAGTAACAGCAAAGCCGTTACTAAACCCATTCAAAGCATAAAACCACAAAACCATGTCATTTCGACCAAAGGGAGAAATCTCTAAAATTCTGCCGGACAACATTAATCTGGTTTATCAATAAAAGCTGAGAATGAATTTACTTATCAAATCAACATGCTTAATGGAGATTCTTTCAATTATAAATAGCATAGCTATTTAAACCATAAGCTACAATGATACAAAAATCAATACAGAACTGCTGACAATTAGTAATATATTTGGAAAATTAACTATTCATCATTACATTTGTGGCGAATTTAGGACTGAAAGGAACTAGGGGACTTACCGTCCCCTATTTTATTACTATTATAATTTATGATTTCAAACGAAAAAATAACAGAAATAATCCGGGAAAAAGTAGAAGCCGATGGCTTTTACATCGTGGATGTTGTTGTTAAATCCGGGAACCGGATTCAGGTTGAAATCGACAGTGAACAGGGAGTGCCCATTGAATATTGCGTATCATTATCGCGTTTGATTGAGCAATCTCTGGATCGGGAATCTGAGGATTTTGAACTGGAGGTTTCATCCCCCGGAATTGGACAACCATTGAAAATCCTTCGCCAATACCTGAAAATTATTGGCAAGGAGATAGAAGTGCTGACCACCGACGGTCGTAAGATCTCAGGAGTTTTGAGTCAGGCAGACGAAAACGGATTTCGATTAAAAGAAGAAAAAATGGTTAAACCTGAAGGAAAAAAGCGTAAAGAGTTGCAGGTTATAGATCATGATTTTAATTTTGAAGACGTTAAATCAGTGAAAGAGGTAATAAAGTTTAAATAAGAATATAGATAGCTGGCAATGGAAAATATCAATCTCATCGATACTTTTTCGGAATTTAAGGAGCTTAAGAGCATAGACCGTGTTACACTGATCCGTGTTCTGGAGGACTCCTTCCGCAGTGTTTTAATAAAACTGTTTGGAACCGACGAAAACTTTGACGTCATTATCAATACCGACAAGGGAGATTTCGAAATTTGGCGGAATCGCGAGGTTGTTGCCGATGATGAACTGACTGACAGCAATCTCCAGATCTCTTTAACGGAGGCAAAAAAGATTGATGAAGACTATGAAGTGGGTGAAGAAGTTACCGATGAAGTTAAATTCATTGATTTTGGTCGCAGAGCCATCTTAACGCTCAGACAAAACCTCTCCACCAGAATTATGGAGCTGCAGAAAGATGCCATCTATAATAAATACAAGGAAAAGATTGGTGAAATCATAACCGGGGAAGTTTACCAAATTTGGAAACGTGAAATTCTGGTTCTGGACGATGAAGGAAATGAACTCATTTTACCTAAATTAGAACAGATTCCATCAGATTTCTACCGTAAGGGAGATTCCATCAGAGCTGTAGTTGTGAGAGTTGAAATACGCAACAACAATCCGCTCATCATCATATCCCGAACCGCAGAAGCATTCCTTGAAAGATTGTTCGAACTTGAAGTACCCGAAATACACGACGGACTAATCACCATCAAGAAAATTGTACGCCAGCCGGGCGAAAGAGCAAAAGTGGCTGTTGAATCCTACGATGATCGCATCGACCCTGTTGGAGCTTGTGTAGGAATGAAAGGTTCGAGAATCCATGGAATTGTTCGTGAATTGCGAAACGAGAACATCGACGTAATAAATTACACAACCAATACACAGTTGTTTATACAGCGTGCTCTGAATCCAGCAAAGATTTCGAGCATCAAATTATTTGAAGATACCAAACGAGCACAGGTTTATCTTAAACCTGAAGAAGTTTCTCTGGCCATTGGGAAAGGTGGCCTCAACATCCGTCTGGCCAGCCAGTTATGCGGCTACGAACTGGATGTGTATCGTGAAACAGAAGGCGAAGAAGAAGAGGAAGATGTATCATTGGATGAATTCGCCGATGAAATTGAAGACTGGATTCTGGAAGCACTCAAATCCATTGGATGCGACACAGCAAAGTCTGTTCTTGATTTGACAGTTGAAGATTTAGCTAAACGAACCGACCTGGAGGAAGAAACCATCAGGGATGTTGTAAGCATATTAAAATCTGAATTTGAATAATTCACTTATCTTTGTCAAAAATAACAGATTAACCAATATCCTTTTATCACCAGAAATTTAACTGAAAGTTCCTTTTATGGCAGTTGGACAAAGACTCAGCAAAGTTGCAAAAGAATTGAACGTTGGTACAAGTACCATCGTTGACTTCCTTCAAAAGAAGGGGGTTGAAATTGATGTGAATCCAAACACCAAAGTTTCACCAGAAATATTTGAACTTCTTAAAAACGAGTTCAAGCAGGATTTGAGCGTAAAAAAAGCTTCAGAAGAGTTAATCGAACGCAAACTGAAAGAGAAAAAAGAGACCATCTCTATTGATAAGGTTAAGAAAGAAGACGAGATTTCTGACGAGGAGGATGAAGATATAGATGAAGTTCTTAAGCCACAGGTGAGAAAAAATGTGGATGTAAAGGTTGTCGGGAAGATAGATCTTGAAAAGAAACCTGCACCGAAACCACAGGAAAAACCAGCTCCTCCAAAAGAAGAGCCCAAACCTGCTGCAGAAAAGCCAACTCCAAAGAAAGAAGAAGCACCCAAGCCAAAAGAGACTTCAAAACCAGAACCTGAACACATACCGGTTTCAGTTAAGAAACCGGTTGAAGAACCCCGGGTTGTTGGGAAAATTGATCTTGATAAAAAACCTAAAGCCAAAGAAGCTGAACCAAAAAAAGAGGAGAAGCCAAAAGAGCAGGCTCAACCGGTAAAAGAAGAGAAAACGGCCACAGATATTAAAAAAGAGGTTCCTGTAAAAGCCGAACAACCGGCAAAAGAAACCAAAGTGGAAACTCCTGCACCGAAACAAGAAGAACCAAAAGTAAAAGCTGCATCACAAGAGAACAAAGATTCAGACTTTGTTCCAACCAAAATAAAAAAGCTGACAGGGCCCACCGTTGTTGGAAAAATTGAACTTCCTAAAGACACCCGAAACGGAGATAACCGTGACGATAAGAAAGGCCGTAAAAAGAAGAGGAAGCGAATTAAGAAGGAGAAAGAACGCGTAAACATCAACGCAGCAGGCGAAAAAACAACAGGTGGACAAGGTCCAAAAACAGGCACTCCACAACAACAGGGGGATAAATCAGCCGAACGAAAAGCGGCAGCCCGCAAGAAGGCACCAAAAGTTAAAAAACGCCCTGCTCGTCCTGAAGTGAGTGAAGAGGATGTTGCAAAACAGATTAAAGATACCCTTGCAAGGTTAACCTCCAAAGGAAAATCTAAAGCTTCAAGGCACAGACGTGATAAAAGAGACATGGCATCTCAACGTCATATTGCCGAACAGGAGCGAATGGACGAGGAAAAGAAAATTCTGAAAGTAACAGAATTTGTAACTGCCAACGAACTGGCCAACATGATGGATGTACAGGTAAACCAAATCATTGCATCATGTATGAGTCTTGGGTTGTTTGTATCCATCAACCAGAGATTGGATGCAGAAACCATTGCACTGGTGGCCGAAGAGTTTGGCTACAAAGTTGAGTTTGTCAGCGTAGATCTGGCAGAAAGCATCTCAGAATATGAGGATACTCCGGAAGATCTGAAGGACAGACCCGCCATTGTCACCGTAATGGGACACGTGGACCACGGTAAAACATCGCTTCTGGACTACATCCGGAAATCGGATGTCACAGCAGGTGAAGCCGGAGGTATTACTCAGCACATTGGAGCGTACGGTGTAAAACTGGATAGTGGTAAAAAAATCACATTTCTGGATACGCCGGGTCACGAGGCTTTTACCGCCATGCGTGCACGTGGAGCACAGGTTACAGATATCGCCATCATCATCATAGCCGCTAACGATAACGTGATGCCTCAAACCATTGAGGCCATCAACCACGCATCGGCGGCAGGCGTACCCATCGTTTTTGCCATCAGTAAAATCGATGTTCCGGGTGCAAACCCCGACAAAGTGAGGGAATCACTCGCCAATATGAACTACCTGGTTGAGGACTGGGGTGGAAAATATCAGTGCCAGGAGGTTTCAGCCAAACACGGAACCAATGTAAAACAGTTATTGGAGAAAGTTCTTCTGGAAGCAGAGATGCTGGAACTTAAAGCCAATCCGGTTAAACCGGCCGTTGGATCGGTAATTGAATCAACACTGGATAAAGGACGTGGGTTTGTTGCAACACTTCTGGTTCAGGCAGGGACATTAAAAGTTGGAGACCTCATTCTTGCAGGAAGCTATTACGGTCACGTAAAAGCGATGTTCAACGAGCGAAATCAAAAAATTGAAGAGGCCGGCCCATCAGATCCGGTACTGATACTCGGTTTGAACGGAGCACCCCAGGCTGGTGAGAAATTCAACGTAATGGAGAGCGAAAAAGAGACCAAAGACATTGCCACTAAACGTTTGCAACTGCAACGCGAGCAGGGAATGAGAGCTCAAAAGCACATCACACTCGACGAAATTGGACGACGCATTGCCATTGGTAACTTCCAGGAACTGAACCTGATTGTGAAAGGTGACGTAGATGGATCCATCGAGGCTCTTTCTGATTCTCTAATTAAACTTTCAACTGAAGAAATTCAGGTGAATGTGATTCACAAGGCTGTGGGAGGAATTGCGGAATCGGATATTATGCTTGCCGCAGCATCCAATGCCATCGTCATCGGCTTCCAGGTACGTCCATCACTTGCAGCCAGAAAAATTGCCGAAAAGGAGCAAATCGACATACGTCTCTACTCCATCATTTACGATGCCATTGAAGAGATTAAATCGGCCATGGAAGGAATGCTTTCACCCGAGATTAAGGAGCAGATTACCTCCACCGTGGAAGTACGTGAAACTTTCAAAATCACAAAAGTGGGAACCGTTGCCGGTTGTATGGTGAAAGAGGGCAAAATAAGACGAAACTCCAAAATCCGGATCATTCGCGACGGTATTGTAATATATACTGGCGAACTGGGATCTCTCAAACGCTTTAAAGAAGATGCCAAAGAGGTAGCTTCAGGATTTGAGTGCGGATTAAATGTTCATAATTACAACGACATAAAGGTTGGAGACCTGATTGAATCTTACGAAGAGGTGGAAGTTTCGAGAAAACTGTAAATCACTTTCTGATTAGAAATAAAAACGCCAACGGCTGTTCAAAGGAACAGCCGTTGGTGATTTTGATTTCTTACCTATTCTGATTTCTTCAAATGCACATCCATTTGAGGGAATGGAATGTTAAGTCCTTCTTTGGGGAATGTATTGTAAACTTTTTCGTTCATATCAAAAAATACACCCCAAAAATCGGAAGCGTTTACCCAAACTCTGACAGTAATATTTACTGAGCTGTCGCCCAATTCTCCCAGAGCTATAAATGGTGCAGGATCAGTTAAAATTCGCTGATCATCACCAATGAGTTTTAAAAGAACTTCTTTTGCTTTATCAAAACTATCACCATAGGCTATCCCAAACGACCAGTCAATGCGGCGTGTGGGAAGTGTCGAAAAGTTTGTCAGCGAATTCGTTGCCAACGAACCATTGGGAAGAATGATAGTTTTATTGTCCGGAGTTCTGAGAATCGTTACAAAAATTTGAATTTCATTAACAGTACCCGAGTATCCCGATGCAGTGATAAAATCACCAACTTTAAAAGGTTTAAAGATCAGAAGAATGACACCACCAGCAAAGTTCTGAAGAGTCCCGGATAAAGCTAACCCCACAGCCAAACCAGCGGCTCCTAGGATTGCAATAAAAGAGGTCATTTGTATTCCCACCATTCCCATCACACTAATCACCAGGAGGACTTTAAGCAGTACTACTAACATCGAACGAAGAAAAGGTCGCAGAGATACATCCAGATTCCTTTTTTCAAGAACCCGCGTGAACCATTTTGAAAACCATCTGATAAGTTCTAACCCCAAGAACAATACAATAACCGCGCCCAACAATCTTGGTCCGTAAACCAAAATCATTTCAATTAATTCATTTTTAATATTTTCCATAATTTTAGGTGTTTTGATTGTTTCTTTAAAAATATTTACTCATTAATCACTTTAATCTAACTTCCTAAATGATACGCTATACAATTTACGCATATATCTTAATCAATGTGGAAAATACACCTGATTTTTCTATCTCTCCTGGGAAAATGGCAATAAAAAACTTTAATACATACATTCAAATAAATCGTATTAAAAAGTTGCAACCTTTATCGAACCACTCCAACACCCTCTCTCCCAATAAATTTTCATATGATTCCACTCTTATACTCTATCAAAAATGGAGTTTTAAACGAGAAATTATAAGTATGTTCCACGAACAATCATGAACTAAAGCTTGACGATACAATAAGCGCATGGCAATAAATTTGACATTAAGGGTGTGAAATCTCAGTTATCGCCTCATCAAAGAACTGCAAAAATTTACAGTGAAATACCTGATTAGTTTATCATTAATAAGCCAGGCCAATATGGCCATAAAATATTTCACAAAATTAATACAGTAAACAATTGTATTGTTCGTATAAAGTATCTATATTTGCAACCGCAAAAGAGAGCTAAGAACGGTTTTAGCTGGAAACAAAAAATAAAAATACATACAATATATTGCGGGGTGGAGCAGTTGGTAGCTCGTTGGGCTCATAACCCAAAGGTCGTCAGTTCGAGTCTGGCCCCCGCTACTAAAAAAAGGGTTGTTGGTATGCCAACAACCCTTTTTGTTTTTGAATATAATTCATCTTAGCAAAAGACCATATGTATCCCTAATATTTTATAAATTTGTTGTTCCTTTTAAATTGTTACAATGGGTACAAACAAAAAGAAAAAATCACTTCTTAAAAAACTAAGAAGCAAATACAGATTGGCCATCTTTAATGAACAAACCTACGAAGAAGTTTTTGTAGTAAAGTTGTCACGTCTAAATGTTTTTACAATCGTTGGCACTGTTGGAGTTTTGCTAGTCATTCTGGTCACTATTCTTATTGCCTTCACAAGCCTAAGAGACTACATACCTGGCTATCCCGATGCGAACCAAAGACTATTGATTGTTCGTAATGCCCAAAGGGTCGACTCACTGATCGTTGAATTAGAGAAGCGTGATCGCTTTATACAAAACTTCCAAACCATATTAAGAGGAGATATTCCCGAACAGCCTGCATCTCCTGATGATGAACCATCTTTGGCAGCATCAGATCCCAATATGCCCATTGAATTTTCAAGGTCGGAGGCTGACTCACTTTTCAGAAGACAAGTTGAACGGGAGGAACGGTTTAATCTATCCATGCAACAGCCAACTAGCCGAGCTATAGCATTGGAGAGCACTTTCTTTGTCAGTCCCATAAAAGGTCTGATTGTAAACAGTTTTATGGAAACTCAGGGACACTATGGAGTGGATATTGTAGCTGCTCCAGGAACCAGGGTATCTGCCATAATGGATGGCATGGTTGTTTTCTCGGGCTGGACTGTTGAGACAGGTTATGTTATTCAGATTCAACATCCCAATAACATACTCTCCATCTATAAGCATAATGAAACGCTTCTGAAGGAAGTTGGGCAAACCGTTAAAGCAGGGGAAGCCATTGCACGCATTGGCAACACTGGAGAACTAACCACCGGCCCGCATCTTCACTTTGAGTTATGGTACAACGGAACCCCCTTGAATCCTGTAGATTATATCTCGTTTTAATCAGTCCATTTTTAGATACTAAACCAAAACAAGCAAATCTGCATGCAAAAACGTCTTGCCATATTGGGTTCAACCGGATCTATAGGGACACAGGCTCTGGAGGTTATTAAAACCCATCCTGAACTATTTTCCATCGAAGTGCTTACTGCCAACAACAATGTTGAACTTCTGGCAAAACAAGCCAAAGAATATCAACCCAATGTAGTTGTTATCGGCAACAAAGAAAAATACGATGAACTAAAAGAGGCCCTCAGCAACGAACCCATTAAGATTTATGCAGGAGAACAAGCCATTGAACAAGTAGCAGCTATGTCAACCATAGATATGGTACTAACATCCATGGTGGGATTTTCCGGCTTACTGCCAACCATAAGAGCCGTTGAAGCAGGAATCCCGGTTGCACTGGCGAATAAAGAGACGCTTGTGGTAGCCGGGGACTTAATCATGGAACTTGCCGCTAAAAAGCAGATACCGGTTATCCCAGTTGATTCTGAGCACTCTGCAATTTTTCAATGTTTACAGGGTGAAAAAGGAAATATTATTGAAAAAATCATGCTTACCGCCTCAGGCGGCCCCTTCAGGGGCAAAAGTGTAGACTTCCTGAAGAAAGTGACCAAATGCCAGGCTTTGAATCATCCCAACTGGAAAATGGGTGATAAAATAACCATTGATTCAGCCTCACTAATGAATAAAGGCTTGGAAGCCATTGAAGCCAGATGGCTCTTCAATCTTCAACCCGATCAAATTGAGATTGTAGTGCATCCGCAATCAATCATTCACAGCATGGTGCAGTTCACTGATGGCTCCATTAAAGCACAAATGGGATTGCCCGATATGCGACTGCCTATACAGTACGCCATGGCATACCCAAGACGAATTGAAAACAGTTTTCCCAGATTTAATTTTTCCGATTACCCCTCACTTACTTTTGAAAAAGCCGACGTACATGTCTTTAAAAACCTTTCACTGGCGTTCGAGGCCATGCGACAAGGAGGCAATGCTCCTTGCGTGCTAAACGCAGCCAACGAAATTGTAGTTGATGCCTTTCTAAGAGGTCGTACCGGATTTCTGGAAATGTCACACATCATTGAAAAAACCATTGAAAAAAGCACTTTTATCGATAAGCCAATGTTCCAGGATTATCTTGAAACAGATGCTGAGGCCAGAAGAATTGCTACAGAAATGATAAAATAACCATTCAGGCATAATGCCTGAATGGTACACATCTCTCTCCCAAAACAATGAAGATATTTAGAAAAAGAATATCTTTGTCAGTCGATAGATCGTTGAACTTTTTGAAAACCTGACTTAACACATAATCAAAACCATGTAATACAATCATTTACACATTACATTAAAAAGCATTGAGATAATGAATATACCATAAGGTCAGACAGTAAAACGAGCTACTATAAATTAAAATAAATAGAATTTAATGGAAATTTTAATTAAAACACTACAACTCATCCTCAGCCTCTCTATATTGGTCATTCTTCATGAATTTGGTCACTATTTCTTTGCCCGCTTATTCAAAACCAGGGTTGAGAAGTTTTATCTCTTTTTTGATCCTTGGTTTTCATTATTCAAATTTAAAAAAGGTGATACAGAGTACGGGATTGGGTGGCTTCCCCTTGGCGGATATGTGAAAATATCCGGCATGATTGATGAGTCGATGGATAAAGAACAGATGAACCAACCCCCTCAGCCTTTTGAGTTTAGATCTAAACCGGCATGGCAACGACTTTTGATTATGGTTGGTGGTGTTTTGGTGAACTTCCTGACAGCCATTGTCATATTTTGGATGATTCTTTTCAAATGGGGCGAAAGTTACATCCCCGCTGAAAATGCAAAATATGGCTTCTACTTTCATCCAATAGCACATGAAATTGGACTGCAGGATGGGGACAGGGTTTTAATGGCTGATACATTTAAAATTAACACCATTAATACAATTGCAGCTCACATTTTGCTTGATAATGTAACCACGCTAACCATTGAAAGAGACGGCTCAATCATGACTCTGCCCGTTCCTGCAGAATTTAAGCAGCAAATATTGGCCGATGAAGTAAGGGTTCTTGCCGATTTTAATCTGCCGGTTATTGTAAATAAGTTGCAATCAGGAAGCAATGCAGACAGAGCCGGGTTAAAACCCGGCGACAGCATAGTCGCTGTAAATAACAACAAGACTATCTTTTTCAACCAGTTTGCCAGAGAATTGAACAACAGCAAAGATAGTGAAGCCATCATCAGTCTATATCGCAATCAGGAGCTACTTCATATACCGGTTCAGGTAACTGATGATGGGGAAATTGGGTTTTTCCCAAAAACACCTAATGCAATATTTGGTTATACTCAGATATCTTATGGCTTTTTTGAAGCATTGCCCGCCGGAATAAATAAAGGTGTAAGCACGCTTAAAAATTATGTACGTCAATTTCGCCTGGTATTTACCCGTGAAGGAGCCAGACAAATTGGAGGCTTTGGAACCATCGGAAGCCTTTTTGCACCATCATGGGACTGGCAAAACTTTTGGTTTATGACAGCATTCCTGTCAATCATCCTCGCCTTTATGAACATTTTGCCAATCCCTGCTTTAGATGGAGGGCACGTTCTCTTTTTGATTTATGAAATAATTACACGCCGTAAACCCAGCGAAAAGTTTATGGAATATGCTCAAATGACTGGGATGATACTTTTATTATCACTTCTCTTATATGCAAACGGGAACGATATATACCGGTACATCTTCAATTAAAAAATTGTTTAAATTTGAAACCTAAATAAAATCAATATCTATGACATCGCAACTATTTTTATTAGGCATGCCCGGCGGATGGGAACTTATTGTTATCATACTGATTGTTGTGCTTCTTTTTGGTGGCCGTAAAATTCCTGAACTAATGAAAGGACTTGGACAAGGAATGAAGGAATTCAAAAAAGCCCGTAACGAAAAGGACGAGGACAACGATAAAAACAGCAAAGAAAACCCGGATGCAATAAAGGATTGATCCCATAAAAAATGTATCCAGTGTTTATATAAAGTTCCGAAGATCTCAGCAAAATAACCAACAATCGTTGTATACTTTGTGGACTTTGTAATTAAACACCCACATCAGATAAATCCATTATACGTGATGCTTCCTTTCGTTTTCAGAAATATTCAATGAATATTTCTGTAGGGAATGTAATCAGAATCTGTAAGCAACAGAAATCCAGAGACGTAAAACACAAGTTAGAAAATTAATATGAGGTATCTTTTTGTTTCTCTTCTTCTGTTTTTTATTCATCCGGCTATTCTAAAATCTGAAGAAAACAACAAACTGTCAGCTTCAATAGTGGAAAGCAGACTGGAGATTCTGGATGCCTTAACTCCTATGCCTTTGGTATACAACAGCTCTGTGCAGGCATATATTGATGTTTACACCGTGAGAAGGCGGGATCATCTTGCAGGAATCATTGGTAGGTCAGAACTATACTTCCCTTTATTTGAGGAATATCTTGACAAGATGGGACTTCCATTGGAACTTAAATATCTTGCCGTAGTAGAATCAGCCCTCGAGCCCAGAGCAAGGTCAACTTCCGGGGCAAAAGGTTTATGGCAGTTTCTTTTTCAGGCGTCACGTCTATTTGATATGCAGGTGACCTCCTACATTGACGAAAGAGCCGATCCGGTTAAATCCACCGAAGCAGCCTGCAAATACCTGAAATACCTGTATGATAATTTTCACGACTGGAATCTTGTTCTGGCAGCATACAACGGGGGAATAGCTGCAGTAAAAGAGGCCATTGAAAAATCAGGAGGCAAAACCGACTATTGGGATATCAGGCCATATCTTCCTGTTGAAACACAAGGTTATATTCCGGCATTTATCGCCGTAAATTATGCAATGAATTACTATCCTGAGTACGAAATTACTCCAAAAAACCCTCCTTTTACCTACGACGATCTTGGTTTTGTAAATCTGGATTTCAGCATATCATTCAAGCAATTGAGCGAGTTTATTGACATCCCTGTTGAAATGATTCGATTGCTGAATCCGGTATATTCCAAAGATTTTATCCCCGTAACAGAAAGTCCTGTTCAAATTGTAATACCCAAAGACAAGGTGATTCATTTCATAGAAAACAGGAGAAGCCTGATCAGAGAAGTCAGTCCTCCGGTCGAAGCCCTGCGTCCCTTTGGTTTTAATTATAATAAAAAAATGACCCGGCATACTGTTCAAAGAGGAGAGTTTTTCCATCGTATTGCTATGAGTTACAGAGTCAGGGTGGAAGACATCATGAAGTGGAACAACTTAAATTCCCGGAATCTTTATGCAGGGCAACAACTTGTCATCTGGTATCAACCAGAGGAAAACCCATTTTTCTTTGTTAATAAAGAGTACCCTTTGTTAGCTAATTAACAATCTGCACGCAACCGCGCAGCCACCTAAACAACTAAAATTTAAACCTCTGAATCAAATGACATCGCAAAAATACCATTCATAATTAATGGTATTTTTTTTGTATATTGCCAGATAGATAATTATTAAAATGAAGTACAGTATGAAAATATTACATCTATTCATAATCGCTGCACTAGCTATTATTTCTTCAAGCTGTAAAGATGGCTCATTTCACAAGCCAAACATCACCGGAAGCATGGGAGAAGTACTTGTTGTAATGGATGACAGATGGAGAAACAGCGAACCGGGAGAACAGTTACAGTACATCCTCAGACAACCTATGGAAGGACTTCCACAGGTTGAATCTATTTTCACCTTATCAATGACTCCGCACAGAGCATTTAGTGATAACATGCGAACATTTCGCAATCTGCTAATCACCAACATCGGGCCAGATGTAGATACCGAAGGGGTTCGTTTCTTCTCTGAAACAACCTGGGCCAGAGGGCAGTATATGGTTCACATCAATGCTCGAACCCCGGAAAAATTCCTTGAAATTCTGGATGAAAATGAATTGCGTATCCTTGGATTTTTCCTGCGTGCTGAGCGACAGCGAAGCATCAGCTATTTCAGGAATTATCCAAATGCAGATTTAACCGAAGAGGTGAGAAGAAAATGGGACATTGACATCATCATCCCCAACACCTTCAGGAAAAACAACAGCCAGGATGATTTCACCTGGATGTCACACGAAACGAATATTTCCAGTCAGGGACTGTTTATCTGGTCTTTTGATTATCAGGACGAATCATCTCTCTCGCGTGAATTAATTCTCAATAAACGTGACTCTTTATTGCGTGCCAATGTCCCCGGTCACCACGAGGGTTCATTCATGAGTACCGAGCATGATATTCCAATCACTTACAAACGATTTAAGCTTAATGACCACCAGGCCGTTGAGCTTAGAGGACTTTGGAAAGTGGTGGGAGATTTGATGGGAGGTCCTTTCGTTCTCTATGCACATCATGATGTTGCAAATAACCGCGTTGTGGTTACCGATGGCTATGTTTTTCTACCCAATGAACCCAAAAAAAGAAACCTGGTTTGGCAACTTGAGGCTATAAGCTATACGGTTAAATTCCCTGCCAACATAACACAAAATACAGAAACCGAGTCCTAATGGAACTGCCGGCCATTACCAAGCAACATCTTAAATCAGCTGCCTCCCGGGATGATTTAATCAGGGAAACAGCCGCTCAGATCATAAAAGACTTTGCAGAGTTCAATCTGGATATAAGTTTTTCCGGCAATACCGGTAATTTTTATTTAGAATTGTCGCAGCAAATGGTCACTCATGTTTCAGATATGCTTGCCAATAACCATTCAAGATTTCTGGGGTTAATGTACCGAATAGACATTGACAACAACCAGATTCGACAATATGAATTGGATATGCCGAATAATACCTACCCCGAAATCATTACCGAATTAATCATTCACAGGGAACTGAAGAAAGTCCTCATACGTGAATATTTCAGACAACAAGACAAAAAAGATCAGTAACATGTCATTTACAATTAGAGCAACCCTGGAGGTTCCGCAAGAAATCAGTAAAATATTTCTAATTCAAAATACAGAGCAGTTAAAAGACTTTATGTTCTCCGAAACGGAGATAGAATACATCGAAAAAAAATATCGGGAAAACGAAAAAGAGAAATCACCTTTGGTGATTATTAACAGGTTGAGTCAGTTACTGGCTGTGGTTAAGCCAACCATAGATGAACCCCTTGAAATTATTAAAGAAAGAATGCGCCGCAGAGGTGCAGAAATCCTATCGGGCTTGAAAGCTGAAAAAAATGAGAAAGCTGCAATCATTGACCTAATCAGCAATCCCCCGCTCACTCTGGCTATTGCCGAAGGTTTGGCACTTAACGCATACAGTTTTAACAAATATAAAACAGGCGAAAAAAACTCGCTTAATTACGAATTCTTAATTGTCAGCCCCCAGGTAAAAGGTTGCGACATTGCAAAACTAACCCGCGTAATTGAGTCTGTTTATCTCGCCCGCGATTTGGTTAATGAACCTGTGGGCTATCTGAATGCTGAAAAGCTTGGCGAGTTGGTTCTTGAATATGCCGAAAAATTCGGCTTCAAGGCCGAAGTTTTTAACAAGAAAAAAATCGAAAGCCTCAAAATGGGTGGTCTACTGGCTGTAAACAAGGGAAGTATCGACCCACCCACCTTTTCTGTATTAGAATGGAAACCTGAAAATGCAGTCAACTCCAAACCCTATGTGATTGCCGGTAAAGGAGTGATGTTTGATACAGGAGGTGTTAATTTAAAAACGCCTCCCGGAAGTCTGGACACCATGAAATGCGATATGGGTGGAGCTGCATCGGTAATTGGAACAATGGCTGCTGTGGCAGCCAATGAACTCCCAGTACATGTCATCGGACTGATTCCCGCAACCGACAACCGACTTGGTGGACATGCAATCGTTCCGGGTGACATACTAAAAATGCACAACGGCCTCACGGTTGAAGTCATCAACACCGATGCCGAAGGTCGCCTCATCCTTGCCGATGCTCTTAGTTTTTCTAAAAAGTACGACCCTGAGTTGGTCATTGATTTGGCCACTCTCACCGGGAATGCTGCCATTGCCATAGGAATTCACGGAATTGTAGCCATGGGAACGGCTCCCCAAACAGTTCAAAATGAACTAAACAATGCCGGAGACGAAGTATGCGAGCGTCTTGTTTGGTTCCCATTCTGGGAAGATTACGACAAAAGCATTAAATCAGATATAGCCGATATTAAAAATCTGGGAGAAAGAGAAGGCGGAGCCATCAGTGCCGGAAAATTTTTAGGTAAATTTGTTGATGCACCATGGGTGCATCTTGATATCGCAGGCCCTGCCTATGTCATGGCGGCCATTGATTATCGTCCCACAGGAGGAACCGGTGTTGGTGTGCGCTTGTTGTACCAGTTCTTTAACAGAAAATCATCATCATAATAGATTGTTAGTCCCGAATACCTCGGGATAGATTATTAGACACAAATAAACATCTTGTTATCATCTGATAGAGTGTGAGACTACCTTAAATTCGCATACATTTAATAATTGGGCAAATAAAAATGATTAACGATCGATTAATCAAAATAACAAATCATTATGAGTTCAGACAAAATCAAAATAGCCATCACACAGGGAGATATTAACGGAATAGGGTATGAAATCATATTTAAAGCTTTAGCCGACCCCCGTATTCTTGAAATTTGCACTCCCGTTATTTACGGCTCGTCAAAAGTTGCGGCTTACCACCGCAAAGCGCTCAATTTGCCTGCTATGAGCCTAAACAATATTCGCTCGGCAGACGAAGCTCATCCAAAACGCATTAATATGGTCAACTGCCTGGACGACAACGTCAGGGTAGAGCTTGGCAAACCAACTGAAATAAGTGGAAATGCTGCTTTTCTGGCTTTGGAAAAAGCAGTAGAAGACTTAAAGAAAGGAGCCGCAGATGCCCTGGTAACAGCACCCATCAACAAAAAAGTAATTCAATCAAACCAATTTGATTTCCCTGGACATACCGAATATCTGGCCAGTTCATTCTCAGGAAAACCTTTAATGCTGATGGTCAGTGACCTTCTAAGAGTTGGTGTGGTCACCGGTCACATTCCACTGAGTCAAATATGCAGTGCTTTATCCAGTGAACTGATAATAGAGAAGTTGCGCATCCTGAACCAGTCGCTAAAAAAAGATTTCATGATACGAAAACCGCGAATAGCGGTTCTGGGACTCAACCCCCATGCCGGCGATAATGGACTTCTTGGAAAAGAGGAAGATGAAATCATTAAACCTGCATTGGAAAAAGCTAAGGAAGAAGGCATCCTGGCATTTGGCCCGTATCCTGCCGACGGACTTTTTGCTACTGAAAACATCCGTAAATTTGATGCCATCCTGGCCATGTATCACGATCAGGGTTTAGCTCCCTTCAAAGCCCTTTCCTTCTCAACCGGAGTAAATTATACAGCCGGGTTACCTATTGTAAGAACCTCTCCCGATCATGGCACAGCTTATGAAATCACTGGACAGAATCAGGCCGATGAACAATCTTTTCTTTCGGCAATTTACACTGCCATTGATGTATTCAATTACAGGAAAAATTTTGAAGAATTAAGTGCGAACCCTCTGAAAACAACAGACGTAAATTCTCTGGGAGCAGACGAATAGCCACACTTCATCAATACAAATAGAGCCGGATTCATTTTATGAATCCGGCTCTATTTATATATTTCAACATAATCTCAAAAACAGATCTCATCTGCTAGTCAGAAAATAATGAATCTAAAACATCATATGGTTTGGCAATATTAATTACTCTTCTTTCTTACCTCCATTTTGGTGATATCCTTTAATAACTCCGCGCTGTGAGTTTTTCACAAACAGAATGATCTCATCACGCTCATTGGAAGCAGGTAATTCAGCTTCAATTCGTTCGATGGCATCTGAGTTGTTAAGGCCTGACTGAAACAAGACCCTGTAACAATCCTGAATATCCCGAATTTGCTCATTGGTAAAGTTTCTGCGCCGTAAACCTATTGAGTTTACACCAACATATTGAAGACGTTCACGACCTGCTTTTACATAGGGCGGGATATCCTTTCCGATCAATGAACCTCCTGCTACCATAACATGGGCTCCCACGTGCACAAATTGATGTATGGCAGACAATCCTCCAACAATGGCAAAATCGTCAACAATAACCTCACCAGCCACCTGTACGCTGTTCACCAGAATAACGTTATTTCCGATAATGCTGTCATGAGCCACGTGCACATAGGCCATCAACAAACAGTTGTTTCCAACAACTGTTTTCCCTTTTGCTTTTGTTCCGCGGTTAATGGTTACAAACTCCCTTATGGTTGTATTGTCTCCTATTTCTGCTGTAGTGTCCTCTCCGGCAAACTTTAAATCCTGAGGAACGGCTCCTATAACTGCTCCCGGAAAAATATTGCAGTTTTTACCAATGCGGCTGCCTTCCAGAATGGTTACATTTGAACCTATTCGGGTGCCTTCACCAATTATTACATTTTTATCAATGGTTGCAAACGGATCGATTACAACATTTGGGGCTATTTTTGCCTCCGGATGAATATAAGCTAATGGTTGTTTCACTAAACAATTCTTTAAATAATAATACTACTTTTTGCGATGCAAAATGATTTTCTGAAAATCACATGCTTGTCGGTTTTCACTCCTTATTTTTGGCAATTTGAGCCATAAATTCCCCTTCAGCTACAATGGTATCTCCAACAAAAGCCAAGCCTTTCATATTGGCAACTCCTCTACGGATTTCAGTCATCAACTCAAGTTTGAAAATTACTGTATCACCGGGAACCACTTTTTTTCGAAACTTAATATTGTCCTGTTTCAGGAAATATGTACTGTAAGTGTGTGGATCGTCCAACTGGCCTAACACCAGGATACCTCCACATTGAGCCATGGCCTCTACCAGCAAAACTCCGGGCATTACAGGCTCATCAGGGAAATGACCTACGAAAAACGGTTCGTTCATGGTCACATTTTTAACTCCCACAACGACCTTGTCCTGCAAATCGATTACCTTATCCACCAACAAAAATGGCGGACGATGCGGAAGCAACTTTTTAATCTGGTTGATGTCATAAACAGGCTCTTTGTTTGGATCGTAAACAGGAGCGTCTATTTTGAGCTGGCGCTTGCGAATCTCCTTTCTGAGCAGTTTAGTAAACTCAGCATTGATTTTATGACCCGGCTTATTGGCGATGATTCTTCCCTTTATGGGAGAACCACACAAAGCCAAATCTCCAATAACATCGAGTAACTTATGGCGCGCCGGCTCATTGGTAAAGTGCAAATCAAGGTTGTTCAGAATCCCCGTTGGCTTAACTTCCACTTTGGGTTTATTAAACAATGTCGCAAGGTGATCAAGTTCTTCCTGAGTTACCGGTTTATCAATGATGATGATGGCATTATCAAGATCGCCTCCTTTTATGAGGTTATTTTTAAGCAATGGCTCCAGTTCATGCAGAAACACAAATGTACGGCACATGGATATCTCATCATCAAAAGCATCCAGACTTTCAATGGTGGCAAACTGGTTTGCCAAATGAAGGGATTTATCAAAAGAGATCATGATTTGCGCAGAAAAACCACTATCGGGCAGTGCTATGATATAGCTTCCGGTTTCAGGATCTTCCACCATCATTTTTTCACGCACTTCAAAGTATTCGCGATCGGCACTCTGTTCTTTAATCCCTGCTTCCTTTATGGCCGCAACATAAAATTTGGAACTTCCGTCAAGAATGGGAGCCTCGGGTCCGTCCACATCAATCAAACAGTTATCAACCCCAAGCCCACGCAATGCTGCAAGACAGTGCTCAATGGTGCTAACTTTTGCTTCGCCTTCCTGAATAACGGTTCCTCGCTGGGTATAAACCACGTTATCAACCAAAGCCTTAATTACAGGTTGACCTTCCATATCGGTTCTGCGAATGCGGTAACCGTAGTTTTCTTCGGCAGGATTCAGAGTTAATTTTACGTTTACTCCTGTATGCAATCCCGGTCCTTGCAGGGTAACCGGTTTACTGATTGTTCTTTGTTTATCAGCCATTATGAATTAAGTTTTGTGCTTTTCTCAAAATTTGAAACCATAATAGTGGGTCATGAGTGGTGTGCTATAGGAATAATATTCGAGGTTTCATGAATCTCCTAATGAATTACTTCTTCTCTCCCTTTTCAATGGCATCAACTCTTTGCCGTAAATCAGGCAAATTCCTGAATACAACGTAAGCTTTGTTGTACTGCATGGCATCCATTGATGGTGACCCCATTTGGGTGGCGTTGGCTTTTGTGATGCTCTTACTAACTCCTGTTTGAGCAGCAAGTTTTACACCATCGGCAATTTTCAGGTGCCCGGAAATCCCTACTTGACCGCCAAACATAACGTTATTACCAATTTTTGTACTGCCTGCAATTCCGGTTTGGGCAGCCAAAACACTGTTTTTACCAATCTCAACGTTATGGGCAACCTGTATCAGGTTGTCCAATTTAGTTCCTTCACTGATGATGGTTTCGCCCATGGTCGCACGGTCGATCGTGGTATTGGAACCAATCTCCACATAATCTTCTAAAACAACTATTCCCACTTGGGGGATTTTCTCAAATTTTCCATCGGCACCCGGTGCAAAGCCAAAGCCATCCGAACCAATTACAGCGCCTGAATGAATTACGCAATTGGCTCCTATACGACAACCCTTGTAGATTCTGGCTCCCGGATAGATGATGGTGTTTTCTCCAATTTGAACGCCATCTCCTACGTAAACCTGTGGATAAATCTGTACTTTATCTGCAATTTTCGCGTTCTCTCCAATATAGCTAAAAGCTCCCACATACACAAAATCCCCCAATTGAGCAGACCCGTCAATAAAAGATGGTTGTTCAATACCGCTCTTTTTGGGTAACGACTCCTGATACATCTGCAGCAGTTTGGCTAAAGCCCGGTAAGCATCATCAACTTTTATAAGAGTCGCCTTTACAGGCTTTTCGGCCATAAAGGTTTTATTTACAATCACCACCGATGCTTCGGTGTTATAAATATGATGCGTGTATTTAGGATTGGCAAGAAATGTAAGGGTTTCAGGCTTTCCCTCTTCTATTTTGGAAACATCCCGTACAATGGCATCAGGATTGCCTTCCACCTCTCCCTGAATTAATTGAGCTATCTGTTGAGCAGTAAATTCCATTAGAAAAAAATTTCCTGCAAAACTACAAAAATATATCAGGTAAAAAAAGAATATTTAACCACGTATTGCTTTGGGATAACAGAGTATCTCTTTTTTAACGGTTTTTCCCAAAACAGTTAAATCCAGCACATCGGAAGCATCCGAAATATCTTTTACAAAACCTTCGCGATAAAGAATATTGATTTTATCGTCCAAAATGCTGTAAGCATTGTTCGAAATCGCACCGGTAAAAACAAAATAGCCGGCTTCATGAATATCTGAAAGGTACATCTCTTTTTGCAGTCTCATTTTTAACTCACTTACCCGCGAAGCGTCAAATGGGTTATCCTGAATCTCGATAGCCAGCAAATTGCGGTTCAGAAGCCCCCTGGAAAGAGATGACAAAACTTTATCGCCACATTGCGCCCAGGTTTTGAGTACCGTCATGATGTCGCTGTCATCAAGCATGGCAAACCTGGTAAGCACCTCATCATCTCTTCTGAAGTCCTCTATGGAAACCTTATTCGTCAGAAAAAAAGCAATATTGGGGAGTGTTTCAGAAAGGTTCCCCGAATTGGCCAACTCTCTGGCACGACGAAAGATGTTGGTCAACATTTTCTCTGCAACCAAAGCAGTTTTATGAAGGTAAACCTGCCAGTACATCAAACGGCGGGCAATTAGAAATTTTTCAATCGAATAAATCCCTTTCGCTTCCACGGCCAACTGATCATCGTGCACTTGTAACATTTTGATTATACGGTCGGAACTAACCACTCCCTCCGAAACGCCTGTGTAAAAACTGTCGCGGCGAAGATAATCAAGTCTGTCCATATCCAATTGACTACTGACCAGCTGATGAAGAAAGTGCTTTTTGTACCGGTTTGTAAAAATATCAATGGCCATGGATAAACGACCGCCAAAGTCATCGTTCAGTCGTTCCATAAAAAGAAGCGATATCTCTTCATGGTGAACACCCTGCACCAAAGTTGACTCCAAAACATGCGAAAACGGACCATGACCCAAATCGTGCATCAAAATGGCCGCATGAACAGCCTCCGATTCTTCATCCGTTATTTCATGTCCCTTTTGTCGCAAGGTTTCAACTGCTGCACTCATTAAGTGCATGCAACCAATGGTATGCTGAAAGCGCGTATGAGTAGCTCCGGGATAAACCAAAGGTGTCATTCCAAGTTGTTTTATCCAGCGGAGACGCTGTAAATAGGGATGTTCCATTAAATCATACAGCAATTCGGTCGGGATTGAGATAAACCCGTGAACAGGATCGTTGATGATTTTCTTTTTATTGGTTGTTCTCAAGCTAAACAGGTCTTAAAAATCTTTGCAAATTACGTAAGTAATTTGCAAAGATAACCCATATAAGTCTGGTTTTACAGATTTTTCAAATAAAACAGAACACATGACCTTCATATTTTAATCTTCTAATTAATTTTTGTATATTACAAAGAACATTAACCTATAAACAAAAAGATATGGAACGTGAAGAATTCAAACAAAAAGCATTGAAGAGCCTGGAAGAAGCATTCGAAAAAATAGGTGAATATGAAGCAAAAAAAGAGATGGCCAAGGAAGAAGTCAAAGCTGAATATGATACCATATTAGGAAAGCTTAAGCTAAAAAAAGAAGAACTTCAGGCAAAATACAATGAGGCGATGGCCAGTTCTGATGAGAAGTGGGAAGAGTTCAAAGAAGTATTTGACAGCAGCATGGACTCTTTTAAGGAAGGCTTTAGCAAACTGACTTCATTCTTTAAATAATTATGGCTGAATACATTGGCGTAATGATGCAGTTTTTTCATTGGTACACACCGGACGATGGAAAACTGTGGAGCAGTCTCTCCCAACAAGCGAAAGAACTTGCCAAAGCAGGCATCACAGCGGTATGGCTGCCTCCTGCATATAAAGGTATTGGTGGTAATAACGACGTGGGATATGGGGTTTATGATCTTTTTGATCTGGGCGAGTTTGACCAGAAAGGCTCCATCAGAACTAAATATGGCACTAAGGAGGAGTACATAAAAGCCATTAAAGATGCACAAACATCGGGCATACATGTTTATGCCGACATTGTATTTAATCACAAATTAGGCGCCGACCATCAGGAAGAGTTCAATGCCACCCCATATAAACCGGACAACCGACATGAGCCGTTAGGGGAAACACAACCCATCAAAGCCTGGACACACTTCTCATTCCCGGGCAGAAAAGGCAAGTACTCAGAACTAAAATGGCATTGGTGGCACTTTAATTCGGCCGATTATAATGCATTTGACAAACACCAGGATGCCGTATGGTTGTTTGAAGGAAAAACCTTTGACGATAGTGTGGATTTGGAAAAAGGAAATTTCGATTACCTGATGGGATGCAACCTCGACATCAATAACCCCGATGTAAAAAAAGAGCTTTTTTACTGGGGAGATTGGTATCTCAAGACCACAGGGGTCGACGGATTCAGGTTCGATGCCGTTAAACACGTTAATTCATTCTTTTTTCTTGAATGGCTTAAACATGTTAAGAAAAATGCCGGGAAAAAATTATTTGCCGTAGGCGAATACTGGTCAGGCGAAAGTGAAGCTCTACATAACTTTCTTGAAGAAACCGATGGAGCCATGATGCTTTTCGATGTTTCACTTCATTACAACTTTGCCGCAGCCAGTAAACAGGGGAAAGATTTTGACCTCACTAAAATATTTGAAAACACATTGGTCGCATCACATCCGATGCTGGCAGTTACATTGGTGAGCAACCATGATTCGCAACCTTTACAATCACTGGAGTCGGTGGTGGAAGCCTGGTTTAAGCCGCTGGCCTATGCTCTGATTCTCCTTCGAAAAGACGGGTATCCCTGCATTTTTTCAGCCGACTACTACGGAGCGCATTATAAGGATAAAGGTCGCGATGGGAATGAATATGAAATTTGGATGGATAGCCATCGCTGGCTCATCGATAAATTTTTGGAAGTTCGAAAAGAGCATGCATATAGCGAGCAGTACGATTATTTTGACCATCCCAACTGCGTTGGGTGGTCCAGAACCGGGAACGGCGACAGCGGTAAAGGTATGGCAGTGGTTATTAGTAATGGTGAAGACGGACACAAAATGATGCAAACCGATCACCCCGATACTACTTACACCGACATTACCGAACATATTAAAGAGCCGGTAACCACCAACCATGATGGCTGGGGCGAATTTCATTGCAAAGCAGGTTCTGTCTCCGTCTGGATACCAAAAAAAACATAACACACCTTACACCCTACCCTCAATTACGTGTACTTAACTATCTGTCTTACTGATACAACCAAAGATACTAATTTATGACACGAATCATTATACAACAAAAAAAGCCATCACTGCTAACCGGAATCATTGCTATGCTGTTTGGATTAATCCTCTTACTTTTTCCTACACTTACCATTGTAACCTTTGCCTTGATTTTTGGTATTGCAGTCCTGCTGGGAGGTGCAACTACCATTGCAAGTGCACTTAAAGTGAGAGACACCGGTTACAGCTACAAAAGGAAACTTACAGAAGGCATCATTGCTGCCCTTCTGGGGATCTTAATTCTCATCCAGCCTGAAACCGCAGCCGCACTATTTGTTACCATCATTGGAATATGGGCCATTTTGATTGGCGCCATTTTTATTTGGAGTTTCTACAAAATCTCCAAAGCCGGTTTTACCGGAAAACTGAGTCTTCTCTTCGGAATATTGTCGCTTATAATGGGTGCAGTTCTGATATTTAATCCTTTCGAAAGCTCTCGAATGATTGTCGTATTCATTGGAATTTACTCGCTGGTTTATGGTATTTCAATGCTATTGATTAACAGAAAAAAATAACACCCGAAAAATCACGAAATATGATCCAATCTCGCACCGCAAATTCGACAAAAATTTGCGGTGGGGGTGTGATTGGGTTCTCCACACCCATGACATTCTTTATCACTCTCGGTTCTATCTCTGAATGTTCTGGACATCTCAACCGAAACAATCCCTGTTGGGATTGCGATGATGCTATACCCCAACAACATAATAAAAGTTGCCAAAAACTTACCAAGAGCAGTTACCGGCACAATGTCGCCATAACCAACTGTAGTCAGCGTAATAACAGCCCAGTATATACTCAGTGGAATGCTGTAAAATCCATTTTTCCCATCTTCCACCACATACATAATGCTGCCGAGCATCACCACCAGAATCAGTATAAACATCATAAAGATAAATATCTTACGAAGACTTCGGCGAATGGCCAGCAACAAGAGATTCCCGGCTCTCACAAAATGGTATAGCTTTAAAATCCGGTAAACACGAAGCAAACGTATCGCCCGTATAACTATAAATGTTTGTGCATCCGGAAAAGTAAATGCAATGTAAGTAGGAATAATAGCCAAAAAATCGACAACTCCCAAAAAGCTAAACAGATACTTCTTTCGATTGGGAGCACAATATATCCGTGTAAAATACTCTATGGTAAATATGAAGGTGAAGAACCATTCCAAACTGATCAGTTTGGAGTGGTATAATTCTCTTACAGCAGGCATGCTTTCCAGCATCACAACTGCTATACTCAACACTATAAAAACCAGCAACCACACATCAAACATCCGTCCGGTATAAGTGTCCGATTCAAAAATAATTCGGTACAACCTTTGTTTTAGTGTCATATTGGAGTTTTCCATAGCTTATGTCAGAATAAATATTCAAATAAAAATATCGAAAATGTTTGTGATTAACCATATATCAACCTACAATTGTGATGAAACGAGCCCCGAGTTATTTTATGCAGTAAGATGCCAGGGCTAACGCCTCTACTTTTAACAAAATGAATTTCACACCAAAAATAAAATTTAGACATCCAATATCAAATGAGATTATAAACTCATGAAATAATTAATATCGGATAATTTTGTCTTTTTTAAATAGATTTAGCATTTACGCTAAATCTTATGAGCAAGCTCGTTCCATAACAATTCAATATACTACGTGACAAGCATTAACATCTTTAAGTTTAATTAATCTAAATAGTTTTGTAAATTTGAAGCGGAATTACCCCTTCCTTAAATAAGCATCAAGAAAAAGCAAATTATAAATCTACAATAATATAAACCATGTTTATATTATTAATGTCTATTTAATAAATTTACATTGAACCCTTTATGAGCAAGGTTGTTCATACAAATATAAGGGTACATATAATGGGATCCTGCAAAACAACATTAGCAGGAAAAATATGGTTAACCGGGATTGGGAAATGCCGGAAATCCGATTTAAACAAACAATTTTAGAGTGCATTATGGCAACAGAACAGGATAAATTACTAGAAGAAGTAACCAACAGGGAGTATCAGTATGGCTTTCATACCGATATAGAAATGGACATGCTTCCCAAAGGGCTGGATGAGGAGGTCATAAAAGAGATTTCCAGAAGAAAAAAAGAGCCTGAATTCATGCTTGAATTCAGGCTTGAGGCTTACAGAAACTGGCTTAAAATGGAATCTCCCGACTGGGCGCATCTCAAAATTCCACCCATCGATTTTCAAGATATGATCTACTATGCGGCACCTAAGAAAAAACCGCAACTTGAAAGCATGGATGAAGTAGATCCCGAACTAAGGGCAACCTTTGACAAGCTGGGAATTCCCCTGGACGAGCAAAAAGTGCTTGCAGGCGTTGCAGTGGATGCAATCATCGACAGTGTTTCGGTGAAAACAACATTCAGAGAAACGCTTGCTGAAAAAGGAATTATATTTTGCAGCATATCAGAAGCCATTCAGGAGTATCCCGATTTGGTAAAAAAACATCTAGGTTCGGTGGTTCCTCCCGGCGATAACTTTTTCGCGGCTCTCAATTCAGCCGTTTTCAGCGACGGGTCGTTCGTTTTTATCCCTAAAGGAGTGCGTTGTCCCATGGAACTTTCCTCATACTTCCGCATCAATGCGATGAATACCGGGCAGTTTGAGCGAACTTTGATTGTGGCCGAAGACGACAGTTATGTGAGTTATCTGGAAGGATGTACAGCTCCAATGCGCGACGAGAACCAGCTTCATGCTGCTGTGGTGGAAATTGTGGCTTTAGACCGTGCCGAGGTAAAATACTCCACAGTTCAAAACTGGTACCCCGGTGACAAAAATGGCAAAGGCGGAATTTTCAACTTCGTAACAAAGCGCGGAATTTGCAAAGGTGATTACTCCAAAATTTCATGGACACAGGTGGAAACAGGCTCTGCCATCACATGGAAATACCCGAGTTGTGTGCTCATGGGCGATCATACAGTTGGAGAGTTTTACTCTGTAGCGCTCACAAACAATTACCAGCAGGCCGACACCGGTACAAAAATGATTCACCTCGGAAAAAATACCCGAAGTCTTATTGTATCAAAAGGAATTTCTGCCGGATTCAGCCAAAACAGTTACAGGGGACTGGTGAAAGTTTCAAAAAGAGCAGAAAATGCCAGAAATTTCTCCCAATGCGACTCCTTGTTGCTCGGAGATAAATGCGGGGCGCACACATTTCCATACCTGGAAATTAATAACAACTCCGCTAAAGTAGAGCATGAAGCCACCACTTCAAAAATTGGTGAAGACCAGATATTCTATTGCAACCAACGAGGGATAGATACAGAAAATGCCGTCGGTTTGATTGTGAATGGATACGTGAAAGAGGTTATCAACCAGCTGCCCATGGAATTTGCTGTTGAGGCACAAAAACTTCTTCAGATAAGCCTTGAAGGTAGCGTAGGATAACCTGATATGACAAATAAGAATAGTTCGTTAATATTTTTTATTCACCTAACTATCTGATGTTTATGAGTTTGCCGTAGCACTACCCAATCAGATGATGATAAGAATCTTAACTGTATCTAACATCTAATCCCGAATGTCTCGGGAAAAGTCTAACGATCTATTGTAAAAGACAGAGTGCAAAATAACAACAATGTATAATCCAGTCGTGAAACGACACTAGAACGATAACAACAATGCTTAAAATAAAAGACCTGCATGCAAAAATAGATGGCAAAGAGATTCTTCGCGGAATCAATCTGGAAGTAAAAGCCGGAGAAATACATGCCATCATGGGACCCAACGGCTCGGGCAAAAGTACTTTAGCCGCAGTTTTAACCGGAAACGAAGCTTTTGAAGTCAACGAAGGAGAGGTGGAATTTAACGGAGAAGACCTTCTTGACATGGCTCCGGAAGACCGTGCCAGAGAAGGACTCTTTCTTAGTTTCCAGTATCCCGTTGAAATTCCGGGCGTCAGCATGACAAACTTTATGCGTACTGCGCTGAATGAGCAAAAAAAACACAAGGGCGAAGAACCACTGTCGGCCAGCGATTTTCTAAAACTGATGCGCGACCGCAAAAAACTGGTTGACATCGATTCAGACCTGACCAACCGTTCGGTTAATGAAGGGTTTTCGGGGGGTGAAAAAAAGAAAAATGAAATTTTTCAGATGGCCATGCTAGATCCAAAGCTCGCCATCCTTGATGAAACGGATTCAGGATTGGACATTGATGCGTTGCGAATTGTTGCCAACGGGGTTAACAAATTGAAACGCAGCGACAATGCCACCATATTAATCACCCACTACCAGCGGCTTCTGGATTACATTGAGCCGGATTACGTTCATGTTCTTTACAAAGGACGAATTGTAAAATCGGCAGGCAAAGAACTGGCCAGAGAGTTGGAAGAAAAAGGTTACGACTGGATAAAAAAAGAGTTTGAGGAATAGTTATGGTAAAGATAGCAGAACAAGATACATCCTTGCTGAACCTTTTTAATGAAAGCCGAAGCCTCATTGAAAAGGATTCTTCTCCATTGGTAAACCAATGGAGAACTAAAGCAGAAGAAGCATTCAAGCAACTGGGAATCCCTTCAAACAAGGTAGAAGCATATAAATACACCAACCTTCAACCATGGTTTAAGGCTCAATATGCATACTCTTTCAGCGAAAATGGATATCAGGGAAAAATAGACGAAATTTTCAAGTGTGATGTTGAGAGCATGGAGTCGCATACTGTCTTCATGGTCAACGGCAAATTCATTCCGGGAAGCAACGGCAACGTGCTTCCGCAAGGAGTTGTGATTGGCAGTTTCTCCGAATTGGCAAAAAAGCATTCTCTCATCATTGAAAAATACTATTCCAAAATAGCTCCTGTAACGGAGGACGGAATGGTTGCACTCAACACCATGTTTGCCAACGATGGGATATTTATACACGTTCCGGCAGGTAAGGTAGTCGAAAAACCTATTCAAATAGTGAATATTCTTACCGGCGAGAAAGATTTGATGGTTAACCAGCGTAATCTGATTGTAATAGAGGAAAATGCGCAGGCACGGGTGCTTTTCTGCGACCACACGCTGACTCAAAGCCGTTTTGTCATCAATTCGGTTACTGAAGCACAGATTGATGCCACGGCAAATCTTGATTTTTATAACATCCAGAACCAACACAACGGTACCATACAGGTTGGAGGTTATTATTTTAATCAGGAAAAACAGTCGGTTCTGAATGCCAACTATTTCACCCTGCATACCGGAATTGCCAGAAACAATATTTTTGCGCGTCTTGGTGGGGAACATGCCGAAAACCACATTTCCGGACTTTATCTGATTGATAAAAACCAACATGTGGATAATTTTTCGTACATCAACCACGCAGTTCCCGACTGCGAAAGCAACGAACTGTTTAAAGGCGTGATGGACGATGCCAGCACAGGAGCGTTCACCGGACGAATTTTGGTGGCTAAAGATGCTCAACGCACCAATGCGTATCAAAGCAACAACAACCTGCTGCTCACCGAAAATGCAAAAATGAACACCCGTCCGCAGTTGGAAATTTATGCCGACGATGTGAAATGCAGCCATGGTGCTACCGTTGGCCAGCTGGATGACAATGCATTGTTCTATCTGCGTGCAAGAGGCATCAGCAAAGAGGAGGCCAACATATTACTAAGGTTTGCATTTGCCTACGAAGTGATTGAAAAAATCCAAATGCCAGAGCTAAAAGAGCAAATCAGGGAACTGGTTGAAAAACGATTCCGTGGTGAACTGGATAAATGCGACTCGTGTGTGGTTTGCGGTCAGGTGGATAAAAATGCCATGAGGTGTGTTTGATTTAGTTTAGGGTTTTTATTTTAGAGTTTTTTTGTTGATGGTTTAGCCCCAGATGAGCGCAAGCAGGAAAAATCTAAAAGTGTCAAATAATCAAATGATATAGATAGATGATTAAATATCCAATAGAGGCCATACGTAAGGATTTTCCAATATTAAGCCGCCCGGTTAACGGGCGGCCTTTGGTTTATTTCGACAACGGTGCAACCTCCCAAACACCTACTCAGGTGGTTAAGGCCATGGAAAAGGTCTATCTGGAAATCAACAGCAATATTCATAGGGGAGTTCACACCCTCAGCAACTTATGCACCGAAGCATTTGAGGATGCCAGAAAAAAAGTAGCCAAATACATCGGCGCAGCATCTGAAAAAGAGGTGATTTTTACACGTGGCACCACCGAGGCCATCAACCTTGTGGCTCAATCGTTTGGAGAGACTTTTCTTGGTAAGGATGATGAAATCATCATTTCTGCCATGGAACACCATTCCAACATAGTGCCTTGGCAACTTCTGCAAAAAAGAGCCGGAATTACCTTGCGGATAATTCCGGTAAACGACGATGGCTCTCTGGATATGGAAGAGTTTTACAACCTACTCAATCCGAAAACAAAACTGGTGGCAGTAACCCATCTCAGCAATGTGCTGGGAACCATTAACCCGGTGGAGGAAATCATCGAAGCAGCACACAATATAAATGTTCCCGTTCTGATTGACGGAGCACAGGCCATTCAACACCTTCCGGTAGATGTGCAAAAACTGGATTGCGATTTTTATGCATTCTCAGGGCATAAACTCTACGGACCAACAGGCATCGGTATTTTATACGGAAAAGAAAAATGGCTCAACCAAATGGAGCCATGGCAAGGTGGTGGCGAAATGATACAATCTGTATCATTTGAAAAAACCACCTTTAACGAATTGCCTTACAAGTTTGAAGCAGGCACTCCCGATTACGTGGCTGCCATCGGTATTGGTGCTGCAATGGACTACATTCGGTCAATCGGGTTGGACATCATCAGTGAATACGAAGCAGAGCTATACCAATATGCTTTTGACAGGCTTTCATCCATCGAAGGCATGCAATTTTATGGTACCGCCGAAAAAAGAACCAGCCTCATCTCATTTTTAATTAAAGGCATTCACCCGTTTGATGCCGGAACCCTTTTAGATAAAATGGGAATTGCCGTAAGAACCGGACACCATTGTGCTCAACCACTGATGGACAGGTTCAATATTCCCGGAACCATCAGAGCCTCTTTTGGCCTTTACAACACCAAAAAGGAAGTGGACGCTCTTGTGGACGGATTAACAAAAGTGAAACAGCTATTTGGTTAAAGAGCGAAAAATGGTGAAATTTGTCCTCCAAAACTAATTAAAATGACCATAAAAGAAATACAGGACGAAATTGTGGATGAGTTCTCAATGCTCACCGACTGGATGGACAAATACTCACTGCTCATAGAAATTGGGAATGAGCTTGACAGCTTTGAAGAGGAACACCGGACAGAACAAAATCTGATTGAAGGTTGCCAATCGAAAGTTTGGCTGCATGCATGGCTTGAAGATGATAAAATTCGCTTTATGGCCGACAGTGATGCCATCATTGTTAAAGGAATCGTATCGCTTTTGATAAGAATTCTGGACAAGCGCACACCAGATGAAATTCTAAACTCCGAACTATTTTTTATAGATGAAATAGGTTTAAAAGAACATCTCTCCCCTACCCGCTCAAACGGGTTGGTATCTATGGTAAAACAAATGAGGATGTATGCTCTGGCATTCAAAACAAAGATGGAAAATTAAGAATATCTATTAAACATCTTTTCATATACAGGATTATACTGGTAGAAGCGACTAAAAACAAGAGTTATGAGCAATGAATTTTTAGGCTTGGAAATGGAGATTGTGAGTGCCATAAGGACAGTTTACGATCCAGAAATTCCTGTGAACATATACGATCTGGGATTGATATATGAGGTGAATGTGGAGGGTGACGGCAAAGTTCGAATTGTAATGACTCTGACTTCGCCAAACTGCCCGGTAGCCGACTCCTTGCCCGAGGAGGTGCGTGAAGTGGTGGCCGACCTGAAAGGCGTTAAGGATGTAGAAGTCAATATGACTTTTGACCCACCCTGGAGTCGCGACATGTTAAGCGACGAAGCCCTGTTGGAACTGGGATTGCTTTAAACCTGCCTGAATGAACCTCACTCAGCAACATATCGCCAACACAATTCGCGATAAAGCTCTGGAATTGGGGTTTGATGATGTGGGCTTTTCGCCTGCAACAGAGCTTACCGAGGATAAAGAACGCCTTAGAAAGTGGCTCAACAACGGCTATAACGCCGGAATGAAATACATGAACAACCATTTCGAAAAGCGGGTGAATCCCGCTTTACTTGTTGAAGGAAGTCTCTCGGTAATTACTGTACTCAAAAACTACAACCAGCAGAACAACCAGCTTTCAGCTGGCTTCCCAAAAATTTCACGATACGCCTACGGGAAAGACTACCACGACACCATACGTCAAAAACTATCTCATCTTTTCAATTTTATTCGCGAACACATCAACCCAGAACTGCAGGGGCGATACTTCGTAGATTCAGCCCCTTTGTTGGAAAGAGCCATTGCCACAAGAGCCGGTTTGGGTTGGATTGGGAAAAACAGCATGCTCATAAACCGAAAACTTGGTTCATGGGTATTCATTGCAGAACTGGTTGTTAATATTAAGCTACCCTACAACCATACAACCGTAAACGACGGTTGTGGCGGATGTACCCGTTGCATCGAAGCCTGCCCTACACAAGCCATCCTGCCCCATCGGCAAATTGATTCCAACCGTTGCATCTCTTATCTTACCATCGAAAACAGAAATGATATTCCCGAAAACTTTAAAGGAAAATTGGATGGCTGGGTATTTGGCTGTGATATTTGTCAGGAAGTTTGCCCCTGGAACAGAAAAGCCGTAGAGACTGACGAACCAGACTTCAAACCATCAGAGCAATTACTGAATATGATCGCCGTAGAATGGGAAAATCTCACTCCCGAAAAGTTCTCGAAACTTTTCAGGGGTTCAGCTGTAAAACGAACAAAGCACAAAGGATTTATGCGGAATTATTACTTCTCATTAAAACCACAGATGAGCCATAATAAAACCTAAATTGAATATACAATTTCTTTTTTGGTTTAATTTTCAATTTACATCTGACAAACTACGTATCGAAGAAATATTTTCAGTAAAGACCTGACAGGTTTCGATATTCTTATTAGGACAGGATGATAAAAGAAATAATATCAATAGTTACCGGAAAAAACCTGTCAGGTTTTTTCCATTGGTTCATTATCATTAATTAAAATTTCGCACTACAGATAATTTGCTAAAATTAAACATGTTGAACCCTTTCAGGGTTCTGAGTCCATTGATTATCAGCCAACCGTAAATTCCATTTATGGTTATTCATGTTCAACCACATTCGTGGTTAAAAGGCTTAAATATAAATAGTCACAGGTGCTGACTCGGGGATAAAAGTAAATTACATTTTCAAAACCAGCCCTTAAAGGGTTGAATAACTACAGAATAAGCAAGCGCAAAACTTTAGTCATTAATAATCAAGCCTCCGGAATTTTTATTGGGATTCCCGATGTTAAAATTTCATTAACTACAGGATTATCAGAATTAAAATCATTGATTACAAACGGATGTGGTTCTATTCTTAAATCAACGTTTCTTCGCATCTTCATCAATTCAATTTGAGTGTCAATTATATCGGAAACATTTTTAACTACAAGCGCTATATCAATATCACTATCCGCATGATTGGTTCCTTTAGCAAAGGAACCAATCATATAGGCTTGTAAAACAACATATATGCTACTAACCTTATCAAGATACTGATTTGCTATTTTTAAAGCTTCGCCTTTATCCATCGCTGCAAACTTATTATTTTTTTAATCCACTCTTCGGTAAACTCTTTTGTGCACTTTTTATAGAAAGCCTCCTTATAACTATCGTACCTGGCATTCATATTAAAGGTTGTTATGGTATCAAGCCAATCTAATTGCTCCTCCGCAAAATTAAATCCTGATAAAGAAGCCAACTTTGATAAGTCATGGGTGAAGGGAGCATGCTTTTTCGTCTCTTTTACAACGCAAGCCTTCAACAGTCTTTCAATCACTATATGACCTAAAAATAATGCCCAATGATAGTCCTTTGACTCAAAAATAACATAGTCTTTATCAGACGTGTTTAACTAATGATTATATGTTTTGTCAATGTCCATTTGGCATTTCTTTCTATCATATAATCAAAGATAAACAATCCCTGCCAGTAAAATAAACCGAAAATAATTCAAATGAACCACATCAAGACCGATCCATCTCTATCTCTAAATCAAATATTGCAATTCAATCCTCCCTCACTCAAAAATATCTTTCTAAGAATGGAAAATATATTTAGATTTGTAACAGTTCATTCACAAGTTACAAAAATCATCAATGGCAATAAGTCATCAAACTTTTAATCTCGTTTCCCGCGACGGAACTGTACTGCAAGGCAGATACTGGAAACCGGGACAATCACCTATAGCAACTGTTTGTTTAATTCACGGCATTGGAGAACATGCTTTGCGTTACGACAATTGGGCGCGACGATTTTGCGATGCGGGATTTATGGTTTATGCATTGGACTATCGGGGACATGGTCTTTCTGAAGGGAAAAAAGGACACATTGACCAAATAAGTGATCTTTTAGACGATATTGGGGCCCTGGTGCGGCGAAGTAAGCGAAATTTTGGAGAAATACCATCATTTCTTTACGGTCACAGCATGGGAGGAACTCTTGTTCTGGAATTTTTGGTTAAAAGACGACAGGACTTTGCAGGAGCCATCATCTCTTCTCCCTGGCTGGAACTGGTAAAACCACCTTCGCAGTTCTTACAGAATGTGGGAAAATGGTTCGACCCTGTCTGCCCGGAAGTAACCTTCTCAACAGGCATTAAATCAACTCATATGACCAGCCTTCCCAAAAAAAAGGAGAATGCAGACAAAGATCCTTTAATGCATGGGCGCATATCCATCAGAATGTTCAATGAGATAAACAAATGCACAGAAAGTCTTTTAGAATGGCAGAATCCGATAAGAACCCCACTGCTCTTTATGCATGGGACATCAGATCCGCTCACAAAACCTGAGGCATCTGAATCAATTGCCAATAAGAACACACAATTATATAAATTTATGGGTTACGAAAACACGCTTCACGAAATTCATAATGAGCCCATTGCCGACCAGGCTTTTGAAGATATAAACAACTGGATGTCACAAATAATATTAAACAGGTTGCCAAAATGAGTAACGATGTTTTCAGAACCATCGTAAAAATTGATCCGGCAGAAATTCCAATACAACCGGAATCGCGAGTACTTTTTATGGGATCATGTTTTGCCGATAATATTGGCAAACAAATGGTGGAATCACGTTTCAGAGCAATCACCAATCCTTTCGGGGTGCTATACAACCCCATTTCAATTTTACAAGCCTTTAACAACATCCTAACCAACAAGAAAACAGAAGAAAATGATCTTTTTCTTCACAATCATCTTTGGCACAGCTTTCACCATCATGGAAAGTTCAGCAAAACAACTCCAGAAAAAACCATTGAAGAAATTAACACTTCTACATTAAAAGCGCATCTGTTTTTGCAAAAAACAGATTTTATCATCGTAACCTTCGGAACTGCCTTTGTTTACCAACATAAGGAACTCAAACAGGTGGTTGCAAATTGTCACAAATTCCCGTCAAGCTATTTCAACAGATACCTGCTTAACAGTGATGAAATTGTTGAAGAATGGAAAAATCTCATAATTAATCTTCGCGTATTCAACCCTTCAATTAAACTCATCTTCACTTTAAGCCCGGTAAGACATTGGAAGGACGGTGCACATGGAAATCAAGTAAGCAAATCCACATTACTTCTGGCCATCGAGAAACTCACCTCACTTTTCGATCATGCATGGTATTTTCCTGCCTATGAAATTATGATGGATGAACTTCGGGACTACAGGTTTTATGATGGATATATGCTACAACCAAATCAGGTTGCCATTGATTATATCTGGAAAAGATTTTCTGAGAGTCAACTCAGCCGTTCTGCACAAAATTTTTATCGCGAGGCGATAAAAATACAACGAGCACGTCAACATCAGCCATCGGGAATCATGACTCCGGACTATATCATTTTTTTAAGATCCACACTGGAACAGATAAACTCCATCGCTACCCGCTATCCTGAAACTCTCATCGAAAAGGATAAAGAATATTTTGATAAATTGCTCGCCAGTAGCTCACGCCATTCAAGCGATGACTAGAAAAACCAAAGCAACACCACCCATAATACACAGATTCCTAAAAGATTATTGTTAACACTTTTTCGTTATCTCCAGTGGGAAATTAAATTATTGTTAAACATTTGAATTTACCCTATTTTATCAGTAATTTACTACAACAAATAAAGAGGGTTGTTTTCTCCTCAAAAAATCCGGAGGTAAACCTCAATACGAACATTTCCATCAGATTATTTCTTTCAGGAATGTTTGAACTTTTTGAACAAAGGATATTCCTGATGTTTTAAATTGCATTTTTGATTTACTTTAGAATGAAGTATCTAAATAATTAGCAAACATCACTTAAATAACCGGGAGCAAAACTTAACCAAAAAACATCAGTTTTTGCTTTTTTATGGGCATCCGACAGAGAGACTGGAAAATGATAATTAACACATAGTTTTCTAACCTCATTCTGGAAAGAACCAACTAAATAACCAAAATATGGCTTACTTAAACCTTGACAAATCCAAATTGGTAAATCTGGAATACTCTCTAGATCGGGAAGTTATTCGAACCAACAGAGCCGGATCATACTCCAGTACAACCATCATTGGATGTAACACAAGAAAATACCACGGCATGCTGGTATGCCCCATTGCCAATTTTAATTATGAACGTTTTGTGCTGCTATCCGCCCTGGATATATCTTTGGTGCAGCACGAACAGGTCTTCAATCTGGGTATTCATAAATACCAGGGAAACCATTATGACCCAAAAGGCCATAAATATCTTACAGATTTTGAGCTGGATCTCACTCCTAAGAGGACCTACCGGGTTGGCGGCATGTTGTTGTCAACCGAAATTATATTGTCAGACAATGAAGAACAACTTCTCCTGAAAGTGACTCTACTTGAAGCTCATTCCCCTACTTTAATCAGGTTTAAGCCATTTTTAGCCTTCAGAAACGTTCATGAACTGACCCATCAAAACATGGAGGCAAACACCCGATACGAAACATGCGATAAAGGTATAAAGATCAAAATGTACGAGGGCTTTCCGTATCTTCATATGCAGTTTAACAAGTCGAATGAATTTATTGCTGCACCCGACTGGTTCAGGGGCATTGAATATATAAAAGAGCAGCAGAGAGGTTACGAATTTAAAGAAGATCTTTTTGTGCCAGGATATTTCGAGATGGATATCTCGAAAGGCGAATCAATCGTCTTTTCAGCATCTACCTCAGAAATTAAAACAGGAGGCCTAAAAACAAGATTCACCAAAGAGCTAAAGAAAAGAACACCGCGGGACACACTCCTTAATAACCTACTCAATTCCGCGCAACAATTCATCCTAAAGAAGGAAAATTCAGCACATCTGATTTCAGGATACCATTGGTATAAGGAACGATTAAGAGATACTCTGATTGCCTTACCCGGACTAATGGCCTACCAGGAAGAAAAAGAAATTTATCTGGAAATTTTGAACCAGGCCATCAAAGATATCAGAACAACCCACCTGAAATTGGAAGGTCAAATATCTGCGGAAATAAACAAAAGTGCGGACATTCCGCTTTGGTTATTCTTCACAATTCAGGAAATGGAAAAAATGTTTCCTGAGTCTGACATCTGCGGAATTTATGGAGAAATAATGACCGAAATAATTAAACATTACACACAACTTAAAGAAGGTTCAATACAGATCCACGAGAATGGACTATTGTTCGCTCAGCAAGAAAACCGACCCCTCACATGGATGGATGCAACCACCAATGGAGAACCTGTTACCTGGCGACCGGGATATACAGTTGAAGTAAATGCGCTATGGTATAACGCACTTTGCTATTATGCTGCAAACTGCAAAAAAAGAAACAAAGGCAAAAACTCACGAGATGCCGAAAAACTGGCTGAAACCGTAAAAAGATCATTCATTGATACTTTCTGGAACAATAACGAACAGTATCTGTACGACTATGTACATGGAGAATATAACGACAACGCCATACGTCCAAACCAAATAATTGCCGCAGCGCTGGATTTTTCGCCGCTAACCATTGAACAGCAAAAGCTGGTTGTGGACATTGCAAAAAAAGAATTGCTGACCCCAAAAGGCCTCAGGACATTGTCGCCTTCATCTCCATATTACAAAGGAGTTATTGAAGGAACAACTGAACAGAGAAATCTGGCCATACATCAGGGAGCAGTCTATCCATGGCTGGCTGCTTTTTTTGCTGAAGCTTACATAAAAGTTCACAAAAAAGGAGGAATTTCATTCATTAAAAATATGGTTGAAAATTTTGAAGAAGAAATGACGGCTCACTGCATCAGTACCATATCAGAATACTTTAACGGGAATCCTCCACATCATGGGCGCGGAGCCATAAGTATGGCCTGGAATGTGGCTGCAGTAATAAGAATTATTAAACTCATTGAAAAAAACAGTTGATTTATGAGGGTACTCATGTTCGGGTGGGAATTCCCTCCCTATATATCGGGCGGTTTGGGAACTGCTTGCTATGGACTAACCCGGGGATTGTCACAAATCCCGGGTCTTCAGGTATTGTTTGTGGTTCCCAAAGCTTATGGCGATGAAGATCAAACCGGCATAAAACTGGTTGGTGCCAATCAGATACCAATCACAAAACGTCAGCTCAAAATCAAACAATTCAGCAGCACACTGGATTATATTGAAGTGGGGTCAAAACTTGTCCCATACATGAACCCCGAAGAGTTTTGGGAACATACACGATCTGAAAAAATCAGTCAGTTAAAACTCTTAAGCACAAACAACCACGGAAAAGTTGAGTTTACAGGGAAGTATGGTGCCAATTTATTACAAGAGATAAGAGACTACGCTCTGGTTGCCAATGTTATTGCACAAGACTATGCGTTTGACCTGATTCATGCTCATGATTGGTTGGCATACCCTGCTGGCATAGCCGCAAAAGAGGCCACCGGCAAGCCTCTTGTTATTCATGTTCATGCCACCGATTTCGACAGAAGCGGAGGCAGCGTGAACCCAGCGGTATATGAAATTGAAAAGCGGGGAATGAATGCTGCGGACAGAATCATTACGGTGAGCAACCTGACCCGAAAAATTGTAATAGAAAAATATGGAATCTCACCAGATAAAGTTGAAACAGTTTATAATGCCGTTGAGCCCTATGAAAATATTAAATGCCAGCATTTTAAGAAAGGGGTTGACGAAAAAATTGTAACTTTTCTTGGAAGGATCACCATGCAAAAGGGCCCCGAATATTTTATTGAAGCAGCCCACAGGGTGCTTCAAAAAATGGACAATGTAAGATTTGTGATGGCTGGAAGCGGTGATATGATGGAAAAAATGATCCGACGCGCCGCCCAGCTTAAAATTACCGACAGGTTTCATTTTACCGGTTTTTTGCGAGGTGATGATGTGTTTGAAATGTTAAAAATGAGCGACCTCTATGTGATGCCTTCTGTATCTGAACCATTTGGAATCAGCCCGCTAGAAGCTATGCAAAGCAACGTTCCGGTTTTGATCTCACATCAGTCAGGGGTAGCAGAGATATTGACCTATGCCATAAAAACCAATTTTTGGGATGTTGATGCCATGGCCGATGCCATTTACGGGGTGCTCAACTACCCCGGGATGGCCAAAATGTTTGTAAAACATGGGAAAAAAGAGGTTGACTCCTTAAAATGGGAAAACTCTGCACTTCATGTAAAACGTGTTTACGATAAAACATTGAACATTCATAAATAGAAAACACAACCTCACACCATAAAAAACTTTTGCACTATGAAAACCATCTGTTTATATTTCCAGGTTCACCAACCTTTCAGGTTTCGTAGATACCGCTTTTTTGATATAGGTAACGACCATTACTATTTTGATGACTATTCCAATGAAAGCATCATGAATAAAGTAGCAAATGATTGTTACATTCCAACCAATGATCTGCTCTTAAAAATGCTCAAAAAGCATAAAGGGAAATTCAAAGTAACATTCTCAATCTCAGGGCTGGCTATTGAACAGTTTAAACTATATGCACCTGAAGTTATTGACAGTTTCAAAAAGCTATCCGAAACGGGCATGGTAGAGTTTCTCAACGAAACCTATTCTCACTCTTTGGTATCCCTCACAGATGAAGAAGCTTTTAAATCGCAGGTTGATGCACATGCAAACCTTATGGTTGAGTTATTCGGCAGTAAACCTGCGATATTTCGAAATACAGAATTAATATATTCTGACCACATCGGAGAAATGGTCTCAAAGATGGGATATAAAGCCATGCTAACCGAAGGAGCAAAACACATCCTCGGATGGAAAAGCCCTAATTTTCTTTACTGCAACGCAGCAAATCCGCGACTTAAGATACTTCTCAAGAATTTTAAACTCAGTGATGACATTGCCTTCAGATTTGGCAACCGCAACTGGTGCGAATGGCCACTAACAGCCTCTAAATACATAGGTTGGATAAAAAATATGGAATCGCGGGAGGAGATTATTAACCTGTTTATGGATTATGAGACATTTGGGGAACATCAACATAGATCCACCGGCATATTTCAGTTTCTTGAAAACTTGCCCTCAGAGGCATTTAAACATAAAGGCATCGGTTTCGCAACACCATCTGAAATAATTGAATCCTACCAGGTGGTGGCTCCGGTTAGTGTTCCTCACCCCATTTCATGGGCTGACGAAGAGAGGGATTTAACAGCCTGGCTAGGTAACGAAATGCAACAGGAAGCATTTAAAAAACTCTATGCACTTCTACCCAAAATTCAACAGTGTACTGATCCAAAAATCCTTAAGGACTGGAACTATTTGCAATGCAGCGACCATTTTTACTATATGTGTACCAAATTTTTCTCCGATGGAGATGTTCATGCATATTTTAATCCTTACGAAACTCCCTACGAGGCATTCATAAACTATATGAATGTGTTAAGTGATTTCTCCATTCGGCTGAATGCGTCTGTTCCGCAATCCAACATGGATCAGGAAATATCCAATCTTACTGACATCCTTTACAAAAAGGATGAAACAATAAAGAAACTTGAGGATGAGATTAAAAAACTCAGGAAAAGAAGAACATCAGCAAAAAAAACGCTGACAGTAAAATCCAAAGCCTGATTAACAAACAATAATTCTTACAACCATGGTTGACAGCTATTTAAAACCGGACTACTTGTTCGAAACGAGTTGGGAAGTATGCAATAAGATGGGAGGAATCCACACAGTACTTGCTTCAAAAGCAAGTACGTTGGTTCAGCAGTTTCACGACAAACTGATTTTTATAGGGCCGGATGTATGGCGATCACCTCATAAAAATCCCGAATTCATTCCCGAAGAAAAAATGTTTGCCGATTGGCAAAATGTTCTTCAGTATGAAGGGCTCAGAGTTAAGGTCGGAAGATGGAATGTGCCAGGTAAACCGCTGGTAATTCTGGTTGACTTTACTCAGTTTGTTTCTAAAAAAAATGAGATCCTCTCATACCTTTGGGAAACCTACAAAGTAGATAGCATTTCCGGTCAGTGGGACTACATAGAACCTGCTCTCTTTGGCTATGCGTCAGGACTGGTCATTGAGAGTTTCTATAAGTTTCATTTAACGGTTGCAGATAAGGTTGTTGCTCATTATAATGAATGGATGACAGGAAGTGGGGCTCTATACCTTAAGGATAAAATGCCTCAGATAGGGACTATTTTCACCACACACAGCACCACCCTGGGACGATCTCTGGCCAGTAATGGATTCCCGCTTTACGACAATATGGATCAGTACGAACCGGATGTAAAGGCTCGTGAACTTGGCGTTATGGCAAAGCACTCATTGGAGAAAAATGCCGCAACCCATGTCGATTGTTTTACGACTGTATCGGATATTACTGCCAATGAATGTGCTCATTTTCTCAAAAGGGGTGTCGATGTAGTAACACCAAATGGCTTTGAGAATAATTTTGTTCCTCAGGGAGATCAATATACAGAGAAAAGAGAGTCGGCAAGAGAAAAACTCCGAACAGTAGCATCCGCAGTTCTTGGATATCAGGTAAATAAATCTGCGCTTCTGGTAGCAAGCAGTGGCAGATATGAATTCAGAAACAAAGGAGCCGACATCATGCTGGATGGATTAAAACTAATCAATGAGAATCCACAACAAAAACAGGAGATCATTTTCTTTGTTTTGATACCGGCAAACACCTATGGCCCTCGCAAAGACCTCATCGACAGATTATCCGGCAAAAAATACGAATCCGCTCTGCCCAACCCGTTTCTAACCCACGGCCTCAATGATCTGGGTTATGACCCTATCATTAATAAAATTCAGGAAATTCATCTTAACAACCACAAAGAAGAAAAGGTTAAACTAATTTTTGTGCCAAGCTACCTGAATGGCGATGATGGAATTTTCAACATCCCATACTATGATTTACTCATAGGGATGGATCTCACTGTTTTTCCGTCCTATTACGAACCATGGGGATACACACCACTGGAGAGCATTGCATTTGGAATACCCACAATTACTACAACTTTGGCTGGGTTTGGCATTTGGGCAAAGGAATTTTCCAAATCAATAAAAGATGGAATAGAAGTCATTGAGAGAACAGATGTCAACAATAAAGATGCAATATCAAAAATTGCATCGGTCATAACATCATTTTCACAATTAACCGAGCACGATCATCAAATCATCAGAGAAAGTTCTTTTAAATTGGCAGCGAATCTGGAGTGGAACAATCTGATTAAGCACTATTTCCAGGCTTATGACATTGCTCTTAAAGAAGTAAATAATCGCAAAGACTCCTTCGCTGTTGTTCATGATGAGCCAAAAGTCAGAGCTATTCCAGATACCATATCAACCCCTTCATGGAAAAAGCTGATTGTAAAATCCAGATTGCCTGACCGACTGGCTGTTCTTCATGATCTGACGCGAAATATGTGGTGGACATGGAACTATCAGGCTGTGGAACTTTTTGAAATGATTGATGAAGATTTATGGGAAGAAGTAAGAAAGAACCCTGTACTGCTTCTGGAAAAAGTTTCCTTCAAAAGACTTACAGAGCTAGCCGACGACCAGCAATTTACAGACAAACTGGATGCTGTACATCATCTGTTTAGAACTTACATGGATAAACCCATGCGCGATGGTGCATCCATTGCATATTTCAGTATGGAATATGGGCTCAATGATGTATTGAAGATTTACAGCGGCGGGCTTGGCATTCTTGCGGGAGACTATCTTAAAGAGGCTAGTGATAAAGGCATAGATATAAAAGCCATTGGGCTTTTATATCGCTTTGGCTATTTCAAGCAATCACTCACCATGAATGGAGAACAGGTAGCCAATTATGATATACAGGAATTCTCAAATCTACCCATCGAAGAAGTACGCTATCCAAACGGAGAACAAGTACATATTAAAGTTGACATGCCAGGGCGTGAAGTTGTTGCCGCCGTATGGAAAGCGCAAATAGGAAGAATCCCTCTCTACCTAATGGATACGGACATTCCGGCCAATAATATGCAGGACAGAGAAATTACTCACATGCTATATGGCGGTGATTGGGAAAACCGCCTGAAACAGGAGATTTTACTGGGAATTGGGGGAATTCGCCTACTGGAAGAGATCGATGAGAAGATTGATCTGTACCATTGTAACGAAGGGCATGCAGCACTAATTAACGTAGAAAGGCTGATTGATCTGGTGGAGAAAAAATTCAGCTTTGCCGAGGCAATGGAACTTGTTAAGGTCTCTTCTCTGTTTACTACTCACACACCTGTTCCCGCTGGTCACGACAAGTTTGACGAGGACATGTTCAGAGTTTATATGCGCCACATCCCTGAAAAATTGAATATCTCCTGGGCTGATTTTATGGAGATGGGACGTGAATTCAACAATCCGGATGAAATGTTCTCCATGAGCGTATTGGCGGCCAAAACTTCACACGAAGTAAATGGTGTAAGCTGGCTACACGGAGAAGTGACAAAGAAGATGTTCCGTCATTTATGGAAAGGCTACTTCCCCGAAGAGCTTCACATCAACTATGTAACCAACGGGGTTCATTACGGCACCTGGACAGCATCTGCATTCAGGAAACTCTACGAATCAAAATTTGGGGAGGATTTTCTTGAGGATGTATCAGATAAATCTAAATGGGAGGAAATTTACAAGATTCCCGATGAAGATATATGGGAAGTAAGAAAAGAACTTAGGAAAAAACTGATAGATTATATACGCTGGAGAATGGGTACGGGCATGATAGAACGACATGAAGACCCGTCTCATATAGTTGATGTTCTTGATATCATCAGAGAAGATGCTTTAACCATTGGGTTTGCCCGCAGATTTGCCACATACAAAAGAGCACATTTGTTGTTTAAGGATTTGGACAGACTCCGGAGGATTGTAAACAATCCGGATAAACCCGTTCAATTTATCTTTGCAGGGAAAGCTCACCCCGCAGATGGGGCAGGACAAGGACTCATCAAGAGCATTGTTGATATTTCAAAAAGGCCTGAGTTTGTTGGGAAAATAATTTTCCTGGAAAACTACGATATGGATCTTGGGAAAAGACTGATAAGTGGTGTAGATGTATGGCTTAATACACCAACGCGTCCTCTGGAAGCTTCCGGAACCAGCGGACAAAAAGCTGAATTAAACGGGGTGTTGAATTTCAGTGTGTTGGATGGCTGGTGGTACGAAGGATACAAAGAAGGCGCGGGATGGGCGCTGACCGACAAACAAACCTTCGATAACAACGACTATCAGGACGAATTGGACGCAACCACCATCTACAGCATATTTGAGAATGAGGTTATTCCCCTTTTCTTTAATAAGAACGAAAAGGGAATTCCTACAGGATGGATTAAATACATAAAAAATTCCATTGCCAAAATTGCGCCTGAATTTACGACCCGCCGTATGATCAACGACTACGGCACCCGTTTCTATGAACCTATGTTTGAGCGCATCAAAAAGATGAACGAGAACGATCACCGGCAGGCAAGGGAATTGGCTGCATGGAAAAGGAGGGTTTATGCAGGCTGGGAGTATGTACAGGTACTTTCATGTAATATGCCCGATATTGCCAAGCAGGAACTTGGAATCGGAGATAACTATAAAGTAGATGTCGTGGTTGATCTGAAAAGGCTTGCAGGCGTTGATATAGGATTGGAAATAGTGATTGCTGATCCCTCTAAGGATGAACACAATCCCTCCATTGTGCACATCGAACCTTTTAAGATCGTTAAAAAGGAAGGATCAATCGTTCACTTCAGCCTGGATTATAAACTAAATCTTCCGGGAGTGTATAAGTTTGGATTAAGATTGTTCCCATTCAATGGAGCACTTCCACATAAACAGGATTTCGCTTTAATAAAATGGATTTAAAAGTAAGTATAGCTGTTGAAAAAAGTCGGTTGCCGCGTTGCGGCAACCGACTTTTGGCTATACATCATAAACACTTCTTACCTTTTGTCGTTCAAGAACAAATGCAGTTCTGGCCGGAATATAGAGCTTTACCTGATGATGACTCTTATTGAGAGGCACTGGCTGGGAAAAGTGAATGGTTCTCTCATCAACCCTGTCAAAACCACCGTACTCGGGATTATCTGCTGACAGAACTATTCTAAACTTGCCCGGATAAACGGGAATCCCATAATCAGTATAGGAAACTGATGGGTTAAAGTTAAATACAAAAAGAAGAGACCCTCTCTCAAAGGCTAATACCTGATCTGTTTCATTATCCATCTTCAGGTATATTTCAGGAATCCCATTTAAAGAGTGTTTTCGTGCAAGATCAATCATTGCTTTATCGAACATTCCCAGCCAACGAAATTTCAATTTCTCATTATCAAACAGGCTCCATTGCCTGCGTGCATAATGGTATGACCAGTTATTTCCTTCCCGCGGGAAGTCAATCCATTCGGGATGACCAAACTCATTCCCCATAAAATTCAGATACCCGCCATAGGCCGTGCTAAGAGTCAATAATCTGATCATTTTATGCAAAGCAATGGCTCTGTCAACGACAAGACTTGGATGATCAATGGCCATATGGTCATACATCTCCTTATCTGCCAACCTGAAAATAATGGTTTTATCACCTACCAAAGCCTGGTCGTGCGATTCAGCGTAGGAGATGACCTTCTCTTCAGGACGATGCTGGGTTAACTCATGAAAAAGAGTTCCAACCTGCCACTCTTCATCTGCCTTCTCTTTTATCAATTTTATCCAGAAATCAGGCACACCCATTGATAACCTATAATCAAAACCGAGGCCATCCTCATTTGTGGCGGCCGTAATTCCGGGCAATCCGCTCATCTCCTCTGCTACAGAGATGGCCTTTGGATGAATCTCGTGAATCAGTTTATTGGCCAACGTTAAATACAATACCGCATCATCATCCAAACTCCCGTCAAAATAATCGTCATAACTGGTAAAAGCCTTTTCCAGTCCATGATGCGTGTAAAGCATACTGGTAACTCCATCAAACCTGAAGCCATCAAAATGGAATTCTTCTATCCAATATCTGCAGTTTGATAAAAGAAATCTCTGCACCTCTTCCTTTCCATAATCAAAACATCGTGAATCCCATGCCGGATGGTTTCCCCTATCGCCACTATGAAAATACTGGTCGTATGAACCATCAAACCTGCTGAGACCCTCCTCTTCGTTTCTAACAGAGTGGCTGTGAACAATGTCCATAATAACACTTATACCAAGATTATGAGCTGAGTTAATAAGAAATTTCAGATCTTCAGGTGTTCCGAAACGACCGGACGGAGCAAAAAAATTAGACACATGGTATCCAAAACTCCCATAATATGGGTGCTCCTGCACAGCCATAAGTTGAAGAGTATTATAACCGGCTGCATTTATGCGAGGTAGTATTTTATCTGCAAATTCTATGTACGACCCAACCTTTGGCTCCTCTTGTGCCATACCGGTGTGAGCCTCATAAATTAATACCGGCTCATCTGCAACTCTAAAGTCCTGATCAGTCCAGATGAAAGATTCAGGTTGCCATACCTGGGCACTGAACAAAAGAGTTTCAGAATCCTGAACAATACGAGTAGCGTACGCAGGCAAGCGCATTGCACCGGCACCATCCCACTCAATCCATAGTTTATAGTGGTCGCCGTGTTTTAATATTGAATCGGGCAATGCAATCTCCCAATTTCCGCCTGACGATTTCTGAAGTTTAAACTCCTGTTGTGGCTGCCACCCCGAAAAAGCACCTACCAAATATACGGCTGATGCATTCGGTGCCCATTCGCGAAAAACCCACTGATCATCTGTTTTATGCAACCCATAAAACAGATGTCGATCAGCAAAATCTTTCAGCGTTCCATACCTATTTTCAATAACATCCAGGGTATCGTTCAGCAGGCTTCTTCTCCTGATCATATGGCCTTCATACGGTGCTAGCCAAGGATCAATTTCGGTTAAACGTTTTGCCATAACAAGTTCAAGAGATTAATCCGGATTTTTTCACTCTCTCCAAGTCTTCAGGAGTATCTATTCCGATGGTTTCGTGATTTACAGTTCGCACACTTATCTTATACCCGTTTTCCAGCCATCTCAGTTGCTCAAGAGATTCGGCAAGTTCAAGAGACGAAGGTTTTAGACTTGTTATCTCTCGTAAAATATCGCTGCGATATCCATATAAACCGATGTGCAAAAAATAAGTATGGTTTAAGTGCCATTCGTTCTGGGGATATTGGCGCAAATAAGGTATTGGGGAGCGGGAGAAATAAATCGCTTCGTACTTTGGATTGATAACAACTTTCGGTTTGTTTGAATCAAACAGGTCTTCTGCTTCCTTCAAAGGTTTCACAAGTGTAGCGATCTCTGTCATTGAACTCATAAAACAACCGGTTAAAGTTTCCAATATTTCAGGCTCAATAAAAGGTTCATCTCCCTGAATATTGATAACCACATCATAACTTCTTTTCTCTTCCGATTCAACAAGGCTTAAAGCTTCCGTGCATCTGTCCGTTCCGCTTTGATGGTCTGGCGAGGTCATCACCACCTTGCCATTAAAACTTAATACGGCATCAAAAATCCGCTCATCGTCAGTAGCAACATATACATGTTTAAGAATTCTTGCAGCCTGTTCATAAACACGTTGAATCATTGGCTTGCCACCTATGTCAACCAACGGCTTTCCGGGAAAACGTGTGGATGCGTAACGTGCAGGAATTATCCCAAGTACTGAATCTAAAAGCATATTATTCTATTTAAAAAATCAATTACTAATCATTTGTCTAATTTAATCATTTTATAGAAAGGGGAACATCATTTATTTAAAGATTAACATACAAAAAGAATGCAGAGCGTTTTCCTGAAATTTCGGAACTAATATTCTACCATAAAAGGATAATTAGGTTAACTAAGCTCCATTGAGCCGTACATCAATCAACGCTAATTAATATTATGATTTTTCACAGTTTTTAATCAACACCAATGCATTCTTATAAAAATTTCGCTAATTTTGATGCATAACCTTTTATAAATAAAGCATCATGAATTTACCTGAAAGCTTAAAGTACACCAAAGACCATGAATGGGTGCGCATTGAAGGCAATATAGCTACCGTTGGCATTACTGAATTTGCACAGGGAGAGTTGGGCGATATTGTTTTTGTTGAAATTGAAACTGAAGACGAAGACCTCGACAAAGAAGAGGTATTTGGTACAATTGAAGCCGTAAAAACTGTTTCAGATCTTTACATGCCATTGTCCGGTAAAATCATTGAAGTAAATGAAAACCTCGAATCCCAGCCTGACCTGGTTAACAAAGAACCATATGATGGTGGGTGGATGGTTAAAATCGAAATTCGGGATAAATCTGAAATCGAAACACTCATTACAGCAGAACAGTACAAAGAACTTATTAACTAACTCTGTAGATTACTGATGTTTTTCAAGCCACAAAGAACACTAAGAGTTTCTTTAGGAACAGAAAAACCTATTTAAGTTACCAGTTAGCTTTTTAACCTGCTTTATTCATGAATTGTCGTTATGAGATATTTTATGAATAATGCAGGTTTAGTTCTTCACGATTACTTTCTGCTCTTTGTGGTTCAGTCGTTTATCAAAGCTCCTTATCCTTTAGTAAATTATAGATTGTAGATTTCCCAATCTCTAGCTTTTCAGCCACTTTCATTACATTTCCATACTTATCCAGATAGTATCTGATGATTTTTTCATTATACTCCCTTAAAGTCATCTCCTCGGTTAATATATCAGGTACCTCATTAACTGAATTAAAAACAATATCCTCTTCTTCTATCTTTCCGTTATTTGACAATACTGCAGCAAGTTCAATGATGGCTTTTAGTTCACGCACATTTCCCGGAAACGAATAACTGAGAAGTTTTCGTCTTGCTTTTGATGCTATTTCCCGCTCAGAAATCCCATTTTGATGACAAAATTGTTTTAGAAAATAATCAGCAAGCAACAGAATATCCTTTTGTCTTTCCTTCAATGAAGGTAACACCACCGGCAACCCCATAAGCCTGAAATACAAATCCTCACGAAAGGTTTGCTCTCTAACCATTTCAGACAAATCAACACATGAAGCTGAGATAACCCTAACATTTACTTGGAACTTCTTTGTGCCTCCCACCCTCTGCATAAATCCATGTTGCAACAGATTTAAAAGCCTCAGTTGAACCTCCTCCCCCATCTCCTGAATCTCTTCCAGATAAATGGTTCCCTCATTGGCCTCCTCTATTTTTCCAGGACGCATAACAACATTGCCATTAATACCGGCTTGTTCATAGCCAAAAAGCTCTCCCTCAATCATGTCAGGAGGTAGTGTTGTTAAATTTAGGGACACAAATGGTCTTTCCCTTCTGTTTGAGTTATAATGGATGATCTTAGCCATTAATTCCTTCCCTGTACCGGCTTCTCCACGGATGCTTACATTGATGTTAGGGATTTTCAAAGCTTTATCAACCAAAGCGGACACCTCCTTTATGGCCTTGCTTTCACCAATAATTGCATGTTGATAATCATACTTTTGTGCCACCTGATTTTTAAAAAAGGATAACTCCTTTTGTAAATTTAACTGACTAAAAATATTATCTATCGCCTTCTGTAATCGCCCCCGGGTACTTTCATCCTTGGTGATATAGTCGTAAGCACCTTGTTTAAGCAATTCTACAGCTGTACGTATATCGTCCTTGCCGGATATAATAATGACCCGGATGTTTGGATTGAACCTGACTATCTGATTAAAAACATCTTCCCCCGAAAAATCAGGTAACCCGAGATCCAAAGTTACAACATCAGGAAGATCGGCCAATTGTCTTAAGAAATCAGACCCGTTAGAGAACATTACCACTTCAACATCCTCATTGGATTTCAAAGTACGTTCAATTATTTTTCTGAACAACGGATCGTCTTCTACAACAAAAACCTTCATCGCATTTTATCGTTATTATGAGCAACTGTCATTATTAAATCTTCAAATTTAATCTGTACATCAAAGCAAAAAACAAAGGCAAAAGAGCCAAAAGAAATTTATTATCACATAACTTTGTATTCTTGTGAAATCCCTGATAATCTTTTATTATTAATCCGTTTGCATCTTCAGTTTTAAAACATTCGGAATTTCCAACCTCTTGTAAAAATATAAAAATGTTTTTGTTCCTTTTGGCATTTTTTGTGTTAGAATAAAATAATTTTGTCAAAAGCATGTTTTATCATTACGAACGTCTTTCAATTGAAAATGACTTTAAGAATAGTTTACATATCGATTGCTGCTTTTCTGCTTGTATCATGTTCCACTCAAAACAACACATGGTTAAGCAGGAATTACCATAGTATTACCTCTAAGTACAACACTTTGTTCAATGGTGAACAAAGTTTCAAAAGAGGAGAGCAGCAATTAATGCGCAATCATCAGGATAACTTCACTCACATACTAAGTATGTTTCCATACTCAGGTGAAGAAAAAGCCGGAGCTGTAAAGGGAGAAATGGATCGAGCCATCAGCAAGGGACATAAAATCATTGCCAATAAATCCATCACAGCCAGACCCCGGCGAAGGCCTCCCCGAAACAGCCCCAGATATCATAATTTCTACAATCGCAGAGAATTCAACAGGTACATGGACGATGCTTTTCTTCTGGTAGGAAAGGCGCATCTTTACAACCATGAGTTCAACGATGCGCTTGTAATGCTTGATTATGTTGTTCGTGAATTCCCCAATCAATCCACACGGTTTGATGCGCTTATTTGGATGGCAAGAACGCGAATTGAAATGGGCGACCTTGATAATGCAGCTATACTTCTTGACCGTTATGATGCGATGGGACAAGCTCCTGACAGATTGTACGGCGAATATATGGCAACTTTTGCCGAGTTTCATATCAGAAGTGGAAATCTTCGGGAGGCCATTCCATATATGAAAGTGGCCGCAGATGAGGCCAGCGGCAGATGGAACAGAAACCGCCGGGCATACATCCTTGCGCAGCTCTACAAACAAACAGGGTCTCATGATCTTGCAGCAAGTACATTTCGAAGGGTTATAAGATCCAGTCCCAATTATGAAATGGAGCTTAATGCCAGAATCAATTACCTAATGCTGCAGGGACATCTTGACGGCAATCACGACCGCGCCCGTCAACAACTTTACAGACAAGTTAATCAGGCCAATAATCGTGAGTTCAGGGATCGAATTTACTACGTACTTGCACAAAGCTATCTCAGTGAAGGGGACACCATTATGGCCATTACAAACCTCAGGTTATCCTCTGGCTATAATTTTGGAAACCAATCACTAAAAACGGAGACCTACTTACAACTGGCAGAACTCTACTTTGAATTACCAGCGTATATTCCTTCATACGCATACTATGACAGCACAATTGTCTCCATTCGTGATACCGATCCACGCTACAGAAAAATCAACCACCGTCATGCAGGGCTAAAAAACCTATCAACTCATTTTGAAACCATCACCAGAGAAGACAGCCTTATGCGATTGGCGCAGATGCCCGAGGCCGAATTGGAAGATTTTATCTTGGCTCTTATAGAAGAAGAGAGACAGGCTCAGTTAAACTTATCAATAGGCGCAAGGGACGACCAGAGAAGAACCGGGGGTGACCATATGTTTCAGAGAGATTTCGGTAGCCAGCTAAGCAGAGCAACAGACAGTCAGGGACAATGGTACTTTTACAACCAATCCACTATAAGCCTGGGTAAAATGGAGTTTGAACGCCGATGGGGACGTCGTGGCAATGAAGATAATTGGCGACGTGCTGATAAAGGGACAGTAGAGGCTGTGGACTATGAAATGACTCCCACCCAACCCGGAGAGCCAGGCTTTGGAAATGGTGCCTTACCGGTTGAAGGCCAACGTGAAACAGCCCCCCGTGCTCAATTGATAGAACTGCCCACCAAAGAAGAATTAATGGCAGACATCCCCCTCACTGAGGAACAAAAAGAAATAACAAAAGAGCGATTGGCCAACGCCTGGTTCCAATCAGGAATCATATTCCTTGATCATTTCAACGACCCCACAAGAGCCATCGAAATGTTCAGAATGTTCCTCAACGATTTCCCAACCCATGCACTTGCGGAGCAAGCGTGGTTTTGGGCTTACATGGCGTACAACCAATTGGAAAATGAAGCCGGCGCATCACAAATGAGAGATGGGCTAATCAGACATTTTCCCGATGGGCAATATGCTGAGTTTGCAAGAAATCCTCAATACGCAGAGGCCAAACGCCAAAGGAGACAAGAGTTAAATGAACTCTACAATGACGCATTTAATGCTTATATAAACAACAGATTTAATTCATCAATCAGCAAATCCACCCTCATAATTATTGAAACAGAGGAGGAAGAATTGCTTCGTAAAGCCAGACTTCTTAAAGCAGCGGCTTATGCCCGGCAAGGCAACGTGACAAACTTTGAAAATGAGCTAAACATCTTAACCAATGATTTCGGAACAACGCGGGAAGGAAAATTAGCTGAACGATGGCTCGCCATGATGGCTGAAGGCAAACTTCCGGCTATTGGTCCGGTAACCCGTCAGATGACAACAGCAACAGACGAATCAGATATTCCAGAAACACCTATAGAGGAAGTGGTTCCTGTTGACCGGTTTAATTTCGAACCCGGTCAAGAACACTTTATTCTTATTGTAGTTGAAGAAGATGCTGACATCAACCGGCTGTTGTTCAACCTGGCAGATTATAATTTCAGCAGATTTCTGTTGGCCGACTACGAAATAGAAAGCAGAACACTCCCAGATTCCCGAAGACTTTTAAGTATTGGCTCTTTTGCCAATAACCGGGAAGCTATGGATTATTATTACGGGCTCCGGTCAAATCCAGGCCTGCTTCGGGCAGAAAATGTGAACGCTCCAATGCTTATGGCCGGATCAGTATCAAATAAAAACACTCTGATATCAACTGGAGAAACAACAGAGTTCAGGGATTTCTTTTCTAAAAATTACCTTGGTGGCGGAGGAGGAATCACCATTCAAATGGCATTTGTAGATCAGGAGCCGGAAGATGCTGCTGCAACAGGTGCAAAATCCTTTACCACAAGCGATGGCACCCATTGGGTTATGGTTGTTTTACCTCCACGCACCAATACCGGAAGAGTCAGTGGATTCCTGACCAGCCATGCATTAAACAGCTTTAACCTCCGATTAAACACCCGAACCATAAACCTTTCAGGGGGAGAAACTGTTTTGTTAGTGGAAGCATTCCAATCTGCCAGTCAGGCCCAAGAGTTCACGACCTCATTAAATGCCAACAATTTCTGGAACAACCAACTGAGAGCTTCCAATTGGGTAATGGCTTCAGTAAGTCCTGATAACTTTAAAATAATAGAACAAGAAGGAACAACCGAAGAATACATCAAATTTTACAAAGAGTAACTTGAGGTGGTAAAGTTTCAGAAAACTGAATTTCAAAAAACGAGCCCTGTGGCTCTGACACACCCGCCAAGTAAGCATTATAAACTTTTACCTAAACCCGATTTGCTTAGGCAAAATCAAAATTTAGTTGTAACCAAATTCCTAAATTTTAGAATATGGATGACACTACCAGGATCAAACTTTTATGGGTAGATGATGAAATTGAACATCTAAAACCACATATATTCTTCCTCAAAGAAAAAGGCTTCCAGATAGAAACTGCCACCAATGGCAAAGATGCCATTGGTTTAATCGAAAAACAAAACTACAACCTCATATTTCTGGATGAAAACATGCCGGGATTAAGCGGTTTGGAAACCCTGACCAGGATAAAAGAGCTAAAACCCAATCTACCGGTTATCATGGTAACCAAAAGTGAAGAAGAATCCATCATGGACCAGGCCATTGGAAGTAAAATTGCCGATTACCTCATCAAACCGGTAAACCCCAACCAAATTTGGTCTTCCATAAAAAAGACCCTTGCCAGAGAATCTTTGATATCAAAAAAAGCCACGACAGACTACCAGTCGGCCTTTTCGAAAATCGGCATGAGATTAAATGACAGACTCAACCATGAAGAGTGGAGGGAGGTTTATAAGAATCTTGTTTTTTGGGAATTGGAGCTTCAAAGTACAGACAGCCACATGAACGAGGTGCTTTTAATGCAAAAAAACGAAGCCAACAATCAATTCACCCGGTTCGTTAAAGATAATTATACCGGCTGGCTCCAAAATGAGGATGATGCGCCATTGATGTCGCATACCATCCTAAAAAAAAGAATCACCCCCCTGCTAAAAGAGAAAAAACCGGTGGTTTTTATTGTTGTTGATAATTTCAGATACGACCAATGGGAGATCATCCAAAAGGAGATCAATCCATACTATACTGTAAAAAGTGACGAGCTCTATTTCAGCATTTTGCCAACAGCCACTCAGTTTTGTCGCAATTCCATTTTTGCCGGACTTTTGCCTTCAAACATCGCCAAAATAAGACCCGATTTATGGGTTGATGATGATGAAGAAGGAAGTAAAAATCAATACGAGGAAGAGCTTTTGAACGACTATTTTAAAAGAACACGGCAGGACACCAAGGTTTTTTATGAAAAAATAAACAACGTAGAAAGTGGGAAAAAGCTGCTTGACAACTATAAAAAGCTAAAAGACTATCAACTATCGGTGGTGGTAGTAAACTTTGTTGACATGCTGTCGCATGCACGTACCGAAATGAAGATGTTCAGGGAACTTATTTCAGATGAATCATCCTACAGATCTCTAACCCTTTCGTGGTTCAGACATTCTCCCCTGTTTGATTTGCTTAAAAAACTGTCGCAGGAAGATGTTACTGTTGTCATTACCACCGACCATGGAACCATAAGAGTTCAAAACCCGTTGAAGGTGGTTGGCGACAAAAACGTAAATACCAATTTACGTTTTAAGCAGGGTAAAAATCTGGCTTACGATGAAAAGGATGTCTTCGAAGTAAAAAAACCTGAACAGGTTTTTTTACCAAAGCCAAATGTATCAACCACATATATTTTTGCCACAGGAACTGATTTTTTTGCCTATCCCAACAACTATAATTACTATGTGAGTTATTACAAGGACACCTTTCAACATGGAGGAATTTCCATGGAAGAGATGATGATTCCGTTTGCAGTTCTTGAACCGGTAAAATAACCATTTGATAAAAATGAACACATTTATTGCCAAATCAATATCTGAACTCAACCCAATTGCCAATGAACTTATAAAACTATTGAAAGAGACTCCTGTTGTTGCATTTTACGGCGAAATGGGTGCAGGCAAAACCACATTTATAAAAGTTTTGTGCCAACAAATGGGAGTTGAAGATGAAGTCAACAGCCCCAGTTTTGCCATCATCAATGAATACAGGACAGATAAAAACCTTCCGGTTTTTCACTTTGATCTCTATAGGCTGGAGGACGAAGTGGAGTTATTGGATATTGGATGTGAGGAATATTTTGACAGCGGAGATGTTTGTCTTATTGAATGGCCTAATAAGGCAGGTTCGCTGCTCCCTGAGCAGCGAGTAAATCTGACCATTGAGGAACTTCCTGATGGTTCTAGAAAAATAACCATATTAAAAACACTTTAAAATCTCTGAATTATTTATTAATTTCAAACCGGATAAGTTGCCAATAACCAGACTTTAGCATTATGACCAAAATAGAAAAACGCGTATCCTACTTTGCCATCAGGCAAACACAGATGATTCCACGCGAAGAGATGCTGGAAACAGGGAGGCAACAACGCTCCATCTCAATCGGGATTCCAAAGGAAACCGATCCTTCTGAAAACCGCGTAGCTCTTACCCCTCAGGGAGTTGAACTTCTCTGCGAAAATGGTCATAAGGTAACCATGGAAAGTGGTGCCGGTGATGCAGCCAACTATTTCGACAAAGACTTTTCCGAAGCCGGCGCAGAAATTGTAAAATCCAAAGAAGAAGTTTTTAAAAGTGAAATCATACTCAAGATTGCTCCCCCCTCCGCTGACGAAATTGATCTGATGCATCCATATCAGTTACTTTTGTCATTTCTTTACATGCCTCATCAATCAAGAGATACCATCAGGCAGTTAATGGACAGGAGGATTAATGCCATTGCATATGAATTCCTAAAAGATGAAAGCGGCTGTTACCCGGTCATCCGCAGCATGAGCGAAATTGAAGGTTACGCTGCCATTACCATTGCATCAGAGTACCTAAGCAAAGCGCACGGTGGCAAAGGGGTTCTTTTAGGTGGTATCACAGGCATCTCTCCCACTGAAGTGGTTATTATAGGAGCCGGCACTGCAGGCGAATTTGCTGCCCGCGCAGCTCTCGGTCTGGGTTGCCAGGTAAAAGTATTCGACAACTCCTACCAAAACCTAAAAGAGTTGGAACGAAATGTTGGACAACGACTTTTTACATCCATTCTGCATCCAAAAGTATTAACAAAGGCTTTAAAGTCAGCAGATGCCGTAGTTGCCAGTTTGAGGTGCTTTGATTGCGATCACGGATTTTTTATTACCCGTGATCAGGTGAATAAGATGAAAAAAGGATCGGTAATTGTTGATTTGAGTGTAGGGAACGGGGGATGCTTTGAAGCAAGCCAAACAAGTAATTCACCCGGCCACCCGTTCGTAAACGAACGTGGTGTTATTCACTATTTTGTACCAAACATTGCCTCACGAGTGGCACGTACGGCCTCCATTGCGTTGAGTAATATTTTTGCTCCAATATTGTTAAGGCTTGCTGAATCTGGCGGAGTTCATCAACTAATTAAAACAGATACCGGTGTAAGTAGCGGCACCTATATATACAAAGGTATACTTACCAATAGCCATATCGGGAACCAGCTGGGGATTCCCTTTAAAGATATTGGATTGCTTCTTGCAGCATTTTAAAGTTTAAACGGCTACCACTTCCTTTATAACGGGGACGTTGCTTTTAATGACCATCTCAACCCCATTCTTTAGGGTTTGAACACTCATAGGACATCCTTCGCAAGCACCCTGTAACCGAACTTTGACAACCATGTCGTCAGTCAACTCCACAATGGAAATATCACCTCCATCGGCCTGCAAATAGGGACGGATTCCTTCAAGAGCAATCTTTACCTGCTCCATAACCTCTTGCTTCTCCATAGTATAATATTCTGTAATCATAACTATTAAAAATCTGATAAGTTTAACATCTACATTCTATCTCACCAACAACTTAATCATCAAATCGTGTTCCAAAAAAATCAGAACAAACTGTTGTTCAACCCAAACACCTATCAGACCTCTTCTCTTTGTATTCTCTTATACCAGATCTTATAAATTTCTTCGAATTACTTTTTGGTTATTTCAACAATTTTTGTCGGTGGCAACTGTTCGTTGCGCTTCTTCACCGAGTCAACCACTGCCTCTGCCAATTTGGCAAATGCCACCGAAGTCATGGTGCTATCTTCCATTGCAGCAGGCACACCTTCGTCACCTCCCTCTCGAATTCCCTGAACAATAGGAATCTGACCCAATAATGGAACATTGAGCGTTTCAGCAAGTTTCTTACATCCATCCTTACCAAAAATATAATAGCGGTTTTCAGAAAGCTCTTTAGGGGTAAACCATGCCATGTTCTCAACCAATCCAAGTACCGGAACATTGATCTGCTTTCCGGTAAACATGCTGATGCCTTTTCGTGCATCGGCAAGAGCAACTTCCTGAGGTGTGCTAACCACTACAGCACCTGTTAAAGGCACCGTTTGCACAAGGGTTAAATGAATGTCACTGGTTCCGGGAGGTAAATCAATCAGCAAATAATCCAATTCGCCCCACAATGCATCATTTATGAGTTGTTTGAGCGCATTGGTAGCCATGGCTCCACGCCATACCAAAGCATCATCAGGATTCACAAAATACCCAATACTCAACAGTTTTACTCCGTACTTTTCAACCGGAACAATCCGATCCTTGCCTTCCACCTTTTGAACCATCGGACGTGCATCTTCTGTGGCAAACATCTTTGGTATGGAAGGACCAAAGATATCTGCATCCAGCAAACCTACACGATACCCCAAACGTGTAAGCGAAACAGCCAAATTACTTGATACCGTTGACTTCCCAACTCCTCCCTTACCGGAAGCTATCGCAATGACGCTTTCAACTCCGGGAAGAACAGGAGCCTGTTCATTTACCTCGCGGGGCTTAACTTTTACATATATATTTCCTTCTATTTCGGCATCTTCACCAACGTATGTTTTCACTGCCTGAAGGCATGCCGACTTTATGGCACCCACCATAGGATCGTTGGCACGATCAAATAAAAGAGAAAAACTAATCCGTTTCCCATCTATCCTGATATCATCTTCAACCATTCCAAGCGACACGATATCTGCCCCCTTACCGGGATGAACCACGTGACGCAAGGCATCTATCACCAATTTTGGATAAAAACTCATTGTTATATTAATTTAAACTCTTTAAACTTAAGCGCAAAGATACAAAAAAAAATGAAGCAACTGCTTCACAATACTTCCTTTGGATCCCACAACACAGATTTGAGGTCAACAACCTTATCGTCAACAACATCCACCCCCTCGTTTTTCAGCAATTCCTGCATGGTTGTGCTGCCGCCAAAATAGTGCTTCCCCGACAAAATTCCATTCCGGTTTACCACACGATGCGCAGGCACAAATGGCGTTTGGGTAAGACTTTTATTCAAAGCCCAACCTACCATTCGCGCAGCTCCCGGTGAACCAATGGCAGCAGCAATTGCCCCGTAAGTAGCCACTTTGCCAAATGGGATTAACCTGGTGACAGAATAGACCTTTTCGAAGAAATCGTCACTATCTGACATCAAGTTTTGGCGGAGCTTTTTCGTCATTGTGATACAATTTTACACCTCGACCGGCATTGTGATAAATGTCTTTTGGAATATCAATATCGGGTTCAGCCAACTGATGCCGCTCAGGTAGAATAAAACAGAGATACTTTATGGGAACAGCATGCGCCATAAATCTCTCTTCATAATAAGTTTTGATTTCTTTAAGCTCTGCAGGTGCATCATCATTGTGCAAATCAGTGTAATCATGAATCACCGTTAGATTATTGGTCTCACAAACCGCTTTGGCATATGAATATTGAAACCAACTATCGGTTTTTAAATGAATTCTGCCACCGGGCTTCAGAAATCCCGAATAGTGCGACAAAAAACGAGTAGAGGTAAGCCTTTTGCGGGTTTTGTTCATCTGCGGATCGGGAAAAGTCAACCAAATCTCATCGACTTCGTTCGATGCGAAGAAAGAGTTAATCATTTCAATATGCGTACGAATAAACCCCACGTTTTTTAAACCCTCATTAAAAGAAGCTGATGCCCCTGCATGCATCCTTGATCCTTTGATATCAACCCCCAGAAAATTTTTTTGTGGATACCTTCTTGCCAAACCAACGGTGTACTCCCCTTTTCCACATCCCAACTCCAATACTACCGGGTTCATATTTCCAAAAAAATCTGAACTCCACTTCCCTTTTAATTTGTAGTCTTTTTGAAAAACCTCATCAAATTCCGCCTGTATTACATGCGGAAACCCATCCATCTCTTCAAATTTTTGAAGCTTATTCTTACCCATGTGGTGTGTTAAGTTATTTATTTCGCACAAGCAAATTCCCCTTGTAACTAATTTCTTCTTTTACTCCTGTTAGCAACAAAAAGGCTCTATCGGCTAGACTGTACCCAAAACTCAACCGACTTTAAATGTGGCAGCAACTCTCGCCGCATACCGTGTACAACAGAGAACTGATATTCACCCGGGTGAGCCATTTTTATCTCATGACGGTATAAAGCAGATATTTCATAATTGCCTTTTTTCTTTCGTCCCAGCCATCTACCAGATGACTCAGCCAAAAACAATTCCAACGTATCAGTAATTTGAACCTGATCGGGTCCCTTTATAGTTAAAAACAACCACAAATTACTGTAGGGATATCCATCGGTATGATTAAAAGTCAGCCCCATATCCAATACCTGAGAAGTATCGGCTATTTCCACATTAAAACTGGCAGGGTCATCTTTATGCCACCCCCTCGGATCCATTTCCAGCCTCTCTTCAAACACTACCCTGTCAGCGCAGGACACAGTCACTATCGCTAAAAACAGAGCGAGCAATTTGATATAACTTTTAGTTATTACCATCTCCACGATTGTTGTTGTTGTTTCTGTTTTTGTTATATTTTTTCTTTTTCCTTCGTTTCGAAGGTTTCTTAGTTTTGTCATCAAATCTGGTGATGCTGTCCTCCTCCACTACGTTTTCGTAACCCACCTCTTTATTTGCATTACTTTGAACGGCAGGCTGGTTTCCAAACTTAGGCGCTTTTTGCCCTTTCTTGTTCAGAGCAATGACCTCCTTTACCGTATCAACATCCAGCATGACTGGGTTACCGGAATGATCTCTGGACGGCACATACCACATCAAACGTTTAAAAACATCTGTTTTGAAGTGATAATATGTGGCTTCTTCAGTCTCCAGGGAGATTGAGGTATTTGGAAAGTCTTGCTGCGCATCAAGGTAGGCATCCAATTCATAGTTTAGACAACACTTTAGTTTTCCGCACTGCCCGGCAAGCTTTTGAGGGTTTAACGAAATCTCCTGATAACGTGCCGCATTGGTTGTTACCGATACAAAATTGGTCATCCATGTAGAACAGCATAACTCCCTGCCACAAGGTCCAATTCCTCCTATGCGTCCTGCTTCCTGGCGAGCTCCAATTTGACGCATCTCAATGCGTACTTTAAATCTGTCCGCCAACACTTTTATCAACTCACGAAAGTCGACCCGCTCATCAGCTATGTAGTAAAAAATGGCTTTTGTTCGGTCACCCTGGTATTCTACATCACCTATTTTCATGTTTAGACCAAGGTTCCAGGCCATTGTGCGTGATTCAAGCATGGTTTCACGTTCCAAAGCCTTCGCCTCCTCCCACTTTTCTATGTCGACAGGCTTAGCCTTTCGATACACCCTTTTAAACTCGTAGGAGGATGGTGAAATGTTGTTCTTTTTCATTTGCAACAACACCAACTCGCCGGTAAGAGTAATAATACCGATGTCGTGACCCGGAGATGCTTCAACGGCCACCACATCGCCTTTTTGAAGGCGTGTCTGACTCGTATTCCGATAAAACCCTTTACGGGTATTTTTAAACTGAACCTCTACAATATCAGTTGGATCAGGTATCTCCGGCAAATCACCAAGCCAATCATACACTTCCAGTTTCCCACACCGGTCTCCACATGAATCACATTTACTTTTTGGGGCACTTGATATATTTTGTTCCATCGCGGTATTTTTGAATGACAGGTTGCACCTACGTGCAACCCGGATATATATATAAACAATTACTTTTTAAAACAGATGGTTAACTTCACTGCCATATCAAACAAAACAATGCGTGAATTCCCATTTTGTTCAATGTGGGCATGAGCAAGTTGCAATTCTTCAACCATCGTACCAATATTTCCTTCATTTACAAAAGGAGCAAACTTGGCAACAAACTCCTCTTCAGATGGCGTGAGATATACCAAATCCGGCTGTTTAAAATTATACACATAGCTCTCGCGCAACATATTCACGGCATAATCAAAAAAGCCTTTTATTTTATCGCGGGACATGGCAGCCAAAGAATCAGACCATTTTATGATCTCGAATATCTTTCGTGTATAAATGGCTCTCATCATTTCACCAAACAAATCAAAATATCCTGAATTATCCCTGGTACTGTCTAAAACAGATGCTGCCTTAACATAGTTGCCACGAGACAAACGAGCGGCAACTCGTGCCTCTTCTTCCGGAACTTCAAGCCTATTACTTAATACTCGGGTTAAACTCTCAACATCAATGGGCGGGATATTTAATTGTTGGGTCCGGGAGAGAATTGTAGGTAGCAATGTAGCCGGATTTTCTGATATTAACAAAAAAACAGTGCTTTGGGGAGGTTCTTCCAGAATTTTCAAAAGTTTGTTCGATCCTGAATCATTCATTCGCTCCGGCAACCAGATGATCATTATTTTATATTTCCCCTCAAAATTTCTCAAACTGAGCTTTTTTACAATGACTTCACTTTCGTCTGCATAAATCATTCCTGATTTCTTCCCATCCGAAATATGTTCAAACCATTGTCCTGCGTTGAAGTAATTCTGTTCTAAAACAAAGGCTCGCCACTCGTTGATTTTATCATCACTTACAGCCGCCTGCCCGCTTTTTTCCTTGATAACGGGAAATACGAAATGCAAATCGGGATGAACCAGCTTGTTAATTTTCAAGCATGACGAACAAACGCCACAAGCATCATCTTCCCCGGGGTTTTTACAATTGAGATACCCTGCATATGCGATTGCAAGCAAGAGAGAGCCGGTCCCTTCTCCTCCTGAAAAAAGTTGGGCATGCCCTACCCTATCCTCTTTAACAGTGCGGATTAAATGATCCTTAATTGTTCGTTGTCCTGCAATATCGCTGAATCGCATACTTTCGCATCTAAATTATAGCTTCATTAATTCTGTCAAATATACGAAAATCATAAAATCTATCCAGCCAAAAAAGCAACCTGCAAAATGTTTGATTGAATTTGTCGCAGAAGCAAAAAAGCACCGATGAGAGTTATCGAGAACCAGTCTTTTATCTTTTCAACAGAACGCTTACCGCTTTCATTTGTCCACCCATTGGAGGGTTCATTTTCGATACCTTAACCGTGGCATGAATGATAGCCGGAAAATCTCTAAAAAGCCTGTCGATGATACGTTTTGTTACATGCTCAAGCAGATGAGATGTTTTCATCATCTCCTCTTTAACAACATTGTAAACCTCAACATAGTTGAGAGCATCCTGAATTTTATCCGAAGCGGCTGGCGTTGATATGTTTGTTTCAAGTGTAATGTTAACCACGAATTTATTACCAACCACCTGTTCCTCCTTATAGCAACCATGGTAGGCATAAAAATCCATTTTTTCCAACTCAATAATGGCTGTCTGATCTAAATAGCTCATTTCCCTTAAGAATAAAAATACAAAGATAATGCTTCCGATCAGTTGTAACAAATGCAATATTTGATCAGAGATAAAAATGTTATTATATTGCATAAGGAAGAATAATGAGGCGGTTAATTCACTGATATTTCGCAAGTGATTGTTAATGCAAGTGAATAAGATTTAACAGGCTAGGATAAAACATGATCGCGGTCATTTTTTTTGTATCTTTACAATCTTGAAAAACATGAATAAACAATAGTTTTTATTCACTTCCTGGTATAAAAATAAATAACCTAAATAAATAAAACAGCATGTCGAAAATTGAAAACTACAATTTTTCGGGAAAGAAAGCCATCGTTCGCGTGGATTTCAACGTTCCTTTAAATGAGAAATTTGAAATTACCGATGACACCCGCATTCGTGCAGCGATGCCAACGATTAAGAAAATTTTAAAGGATGGCGGATCTGCTATCATCATGTCACACCTTGGGCGTCCAAAAGGGAAAGTCAATCCGGATTTCTCTCTGAAACACATTCAGGCTCATCTGGCAAAAACAGTAGGAACAGATGTCATTTTTGCTGGTGATTGTGTTGGCTCCGAAGTTAAGGCCAAAGCTGAAGCTCTCAAACCCGGACAGATTCTGTTGCTTGAAAACCTTCGCTTCTATCTTGAGGAAGAAGGCAAGCCTAAATTGCCTGAAGGCGCCTCAGATGAAGAAACCAAGGCTGCCAAAGCAGAAATGAAAGAGAAGCAGAAAGCGTTCTCAAAGGAACTGGCATCTTTAGCTGATGTATATGTGAACGATGCTTTTGGAACTGCGCATCGTGCACATGCTTCCACCGCTGTTATAGCCAATTACTTTGATACCGACAGCAAAATGTTTGGTTTCTTGATTGAAAGTGAAGTACAAAGTCTTGACAAAGTGGTAAAAGAGCCCAAGCGTCCCTTTACTGCCATCATGGGTGGAGCAAAAGTTTCTTCCAAAATCACCATCATCGAAAACCTTCTTGATAAGGTTGACAACCTGATTCTTGGAGGTGGAATGACTTTTACCTTTATGAAGGCACGAGGAGGAAAAGTCGGAAATTCTATTTGCGAGGACGAATATCTCGATCTTGCCAAAGAAATTGAGAAAAAAGCCAAAGAGAAAGGTGTAAACCTGTTGTTGGCATCAGATGTTGTTGCTGGTGACAGCTTCTCAAACGACGCAAACACACAAATTGTATCCGCAGATGAAATTCCTGAAGGTTGGGAAGGATTAGATGCAGGTCCTAACTCTGTGAAAGAGTTTTGCCATGTTATTGAAAACTCAGCAACCATTTTATGGAACGGGCCTGTTGGTGTTTTTGAAATGGATACTTTTGCAAAAGGTTCACGAGCGGTTGCTGATGCCATTGTTGCCGGCACTAAAAAAGGCGCATTCTCTCTTATTGGAGGAGGAGACTCTGTGGCTTGTATTAACAAGTTTGGCTTGGCTGATGGTGTAAGTTATATCTCAACGGCCGGTGGAGCTCTTCTTGAGTACCTTGAAGGAAAAGAACTTCCGGGAATCAAAGCCATTCGAGGATAACCACAATCTACATATTTTTAAAAGGATTGCCTTCTTGGGCAATCCTTTTTCATTTATTGATAGTATAATAATAGTTCGTTAATCTTTTTTATTTGCCTAATTATCAAATGTTTATGAATTCTCCGTGACATCATGCAATCAGCTGATAATAAGAGCCTTACTTATGTCTAATATCTAATAATCTAAAAGTCTAACGATCTATTGAGCATAATATACTACCGGAAAAATTGTTTGCACTCCCTGCCTGGTGCCACTGCCAAGAAATTTGGACTTCTAAAATCAGTATGGTTACAACGCAAACTATCGCCATCAGGCCATGTTAACACACATCCCCCGGCTGCTTCAATAATTGCCTGTCCTGCTGCAGTATCCCATTCCATAATACTATCCATACGGGGATAAAGGTCTGCTTCACCGGTAGCAACTTTACAAAATTTTATAGAACTTCCGGTCTGATGGATCTGTACTGGTTTTAATTTCTGATCTATAGATTTTATGAAATCGATGGTTTCGGGAGACAGATGACTTTTACTGGCAACAACGGTTAACACATCATTTGATTTTGAAAGTGGCAAAGATATCTTCTTGCTTAGCAAGGCCGCAACCGAAGGAGCGTTCCCTGGAGAAATATTCTCCCACATGCACGCTTGCTGATTTATTGCACCGGCAAACAACAGGTTGCTGCAAGGAATATAAATAACACCAAAAACCGGTTGCTCATTCTCTACAAAAGCGATGTTTACTGTAAACTCGCCATTACGGCTTATGAATTCATAAGTCCCATCCAACGGATCAATAAGCCAGTACTTTTCCTCAGTTTTGATTTTCTTCTGATGTTCAGGGGAATCTTCCTCGCTTAAAACAGGGATATTGGTTGATTTTAAACGCGAATGAATAATCTGATGGCTCTTCATGTCAGCCAGGGTGACGGGTGTATTATCAGATTTACGAGTGACATTAAACTCGTCGGAGTTATATACTTCAAGAATGGCAGAACCTGCTTCCAGAGCAGCAATAAACGCTGTTCGATATGTGCTTATAAAATCCATCTAAAAAATATTTTCAATTTTTTGAAACAAGTTAGCCAATAATTATTATTGATTTCCTGACAAAATAAAAATACCAGATCAACGGTAACCCTATTCAACTTATCTGTTGCTGACGCCAACATGAGGCTTAATCAGCCATTTAATCTCAGAATGCGGCAACAATGTCCAATTTGTTTTATCAAAATTTTTCAGTAAAAGAACTCCTGGTGATTTCCCAGTTGCAAGTTGTCCTAAGTCTCTGAAGCTTCCAGCTTCAGAAGCTTGCTCACAAATATTTGCAAGTTGTGAAATCGGAAAACCTGAACAACTTCTAACCCTTTCGAACAGCGGAGTATTAACTTGAACAGCATCTCTTCCGGCTTCTTGGGGAAGATTAGAACCGTCATCCAGTGACTTTACAAGCAAAGGAAAACCCGACTGCTCACATGAGGCAACATCAGAAACTCCAAGAATAATGGTTCCACGCGAAAAATGTCTGTTTTTTAATTTGACATCGGGATTAAAATGAATATTGGTTGGTGCAATATCAATAAATGCCGGAATCATCATTCCACTGTGAAATTCAAGCCCCGGTCTCTCCTTGAATTTCTCAAAATCCGGTTCTATATGAATGATGGTGCCATGATCGTCAAAATGAATGATTGGCCATCGGCCAATCTGACCTTCTGGCAGGAGAATATAATGAGAAGAAAAAAAACGATTGGACATTTCTCCAAAGTTAATCAGTTTTTAGTCAATTAGTTCCTGTTCCATCATTTCCAATGGAAGAAGGTGTTCCCCCTCAATAGCTCTTCGTGCATTTTTAACGGTATCGGACGGAATATTTCTAAGCTTTATATCTGATATCTCCACAGAAATATTCAGCAGAGTATCCTGTTTTAAAAGGAAACCGTAAATGGAATGTGGATGCATATTATCCTTTAGAGCTAATTCCAACTCCACTCCTTTTCGCTGGAATGAGTGCGGAACATTGGCATAAACTGTATCGGCGGTACTATCAGGGTAAAACGCCGACAACATCACTCGTGGCGATTTGCTCAGATCTTCTTTCAGGAACCTGTAGAAGGCCGTAAGTTTTACAGAACCTTCCAGCTCCAATGTATCAACCTGATAATGGAAAGGTCGCTTTTTCCAAAGGGTATCTGATGGAGAAATTTTTATAAAGGTTGTATCCTTCCAGAGGTTTTGCCTTTTCTCCTTTTCCCTTTGAAGTTCAGCTAATTGTTGCTGTTGCTCCCGTTCTCGTTCAATCATAATGCGAACTTCCGCTTCCCGCTCGCTCAATTTGGTGATTACCATTTCATAAGTCCTCTGATAAATTTGAGGATGTTGAACGTACCATTTTCGTATGGTATCGAACTCAGCCGGAGTAAGGTTGTGCCGCTCCAGTATAAACTTATAATGACCAGGGATATTTCTGTCCGCTCTGGGACCTGTGATCGAAGGAGCATGCGTCAGAGTACTTTCAGCGATATGAATGTCTGCCAGAATTTCGGCCATTTTATCCGGTTTGGGAAAACCACGCGGAACCTTAGGGCCGGAGCATGCAACAGCAGCAAATATGAGGGTAAATAATACTAAAGTTAGTTTGATATCTCTCATCTGCCATTAATTAATTTCTATAAATAAATTTTTGCCGGGCTCTGTCACATTACTTGCCATCTCCCTTTATCATCGTTCTTATGGTTTTCAGAAAAATAATAAAATCCAGTTTAAGAGACCAGTTATCAATGTATTGGAGATCCATTTTCATCCACTCCTCAAAAGGAATATTATTACGACCTGAAACCTGCCATATGCAGGTTATACCCGGCTTCATGGATAGTCTTCTGAGTTGCCAACGCTCATATTCTTTCACTTCATCAGGCAATGGAGGGCGTGGGCCAACCACCGACATTTCTCCCAATAAAACATTAAAAAACTGAGGCAGCTCGTCCAGACTTGTTTTACGAAGAAATCTGCCAACTTTGGTTACCCGGGGATCATCAGTAATTTTAAAAACAGGTCCATCCATTTCGTTTTTCTCCAACAATTGTTGACGCAGCTCCTCGGCATTTACAACCATGGTTCGGAATTTATAAACCAAAAACTTTCGTCCCCTTAACCCGACTCTCTTTTGCTTAAAAAAGACAGGCCCCTTTGAGTCAATTTTTATGGCCAACGCAATTGCCAAATATACCGGAGACAAAAAAAGCAGAACTCCGAAAGAAAAAAGCCTGTCAAAAATTTCTTTGGCTTTTAACTCAAGGTAGTTAGTAGGAGAGTTTGATATAGTAAGGAAAGGCGTAGTGCCAAAAAAATGCAACTGAGTTTTGTTGGCAAGCATGTTAAAAAATGATGAATACATTCTGAAAATCACACCCACATCTGAACAAATTTGTGCCAACTCTTCAATTTCCCCAAGATTTGGAGATTCTTTGCAAACAACTACCTCATCAATTGTTTTTTCCCTTAATAGATTTTCTATATCAGTGTTTTCGGGAAGAAAAGGCGCAACTGTTCCACATTGATTTTCTAAATCATTTGTACCAATGATGGCTGCTATTCTGTAACCCCATTCGGGATGTTTCATAATCTGTCTTATAAACGGAACAGCCGACCGATCGCCTAATATTATAAGATTCAGATAATTAAACCCCTTTTTTCTGGCTGATTTTAGCATTTGATAGGTGATTGTTTTTATACCGAATGTTAAAACCAGATTAATAACAGCAAATATCACAAATATCTTAATTCCCAGATAAAAAAGGTTGAATGCCCAGGCAGACAGAATAAGGAGCAATGTCCCTGCTATGGTTAATCCAAGGCAATTAAAAAGAACAGCAGAATATGGACGCGAACGATACATGATGTTAGTTCCCATTCCGTTACTCAAAAGTGTCCAGAAAATTATAATCAGTAGTTGAAGAATGATGCTGTCTTTATGATGAAGCAGCGAAACCCGGCCAAACTCCAAATATAAAGCCAGGTTAAAACAGACAATGGCCAAAATAATGTCAACCATTGTCATTAAAGTGTTGATAGCTTTCGCTTTCTCTTTAAGCATTTGTGTGTGTGGTTTGTGTTTGCGAATATACTTCTATTATCTAAAAAAACCAATGATAAAAGATCGTAAGTATAAACTCAATTAAGAACTAAAACCGCCATTGTGCTCCAATTTTCATGCCAGCTGCATCAAAGATTTCGCCACGGTCAAGAGCAATCGCACCATTAAAAGTGAGGTTATCTATTACAGATGGGCTCCATGTAACTTCAATTAACGAATAAAGTTGGTTTCGCCCTCCTTTGAAGTAGTAGTTTTCGGTTTCGTCCCAGGTATACCTGCCGGGATATTGGTGGAAATAGGATCCAAAATTTCGGCTGAGGGTGATCATGGTTTTCCAGGAAATTTGTTCAGAGAATCCCCCTTGAGCTCCAATATGAATGGCCTGAAAACGATCGTTAATGATGTTATTACGATTGTAGATTCCCAGGTTTGGATTTAAATGTGCCACCTGATTGTAAGTGAGGTTCAGCGGTGAACCCATGATGTAATCATGATAAGTCCAACCTGCAGGATATGTACCATTGCTCATGTAGCCATCACGTCCGCCAAATTTATTTCCATGGTTGATTTCTTCTCGGAGAAATTGTTCTACTTCGCTTTTGGTGAAGCCTCCTTCTTTGTATTGGTTGAAATGAGCCATTACTTCATTTCTAAAGTCCTCATTGTCAAATTGGGCTGAAACAATCAACCCGTATCCTTCTACAATGGCATCCGGCATCCCATTACCAGATTGATGGCGTGTGTTGATCCACTCTACAGTGAGATTCTTTAAAAAAGTACTGTTCCTTGGGTGCCAGTTAACACCTGCTATCTGATCGATATTTCGTTGGAGCACTCTCATGCCTGAACCATCGGCAAATGGTGCCTGATAGTATATATGAAAACGACCGACAGGACTACGCCAGTACAGACCAAAGTCGTACAACCCCATGTGCGCACCTGCCGCATTGGTCTCTTCGCCTCCGCCAATCTTTTCAGAACCTGAAGCAAAGAAAGTAGCCATAAAGTCAATCGGAATTTTCGAATCCGTGTAGGCATCATTTCTGAAATAATACCCTCCCATAAAGGCAGAATGGTTAATTCCTGCATACGGTTGAATTTTGTTGGCATCCCAGCGGATGTAAGCAAATTTTTCATGAAGGAGTACCTCTTTGTGATACCTGAAGTCGTTAGCATCATCAAGCCAACCATGGCTAATGCCTCCTCGTATTTCAATTCTTCCAAATGGGAAAGGCAGCTTAGTGTATTGAGGGATTCCGGCTGTAACCCTGGTTATGGGTCGATTATTATCGCCAAAAAGATAAGAGCCGTGACCACTGTTGGTCTCAGTAAATATAGGATCAAAAATATGGCGACCTGCTGTCAACTCCATAAAACGCCAGGAAGCCGACAAATATCCGGTGTGTAGAATAAAATCATCAAAAGCAGAGTTGTAGTTGATTTCAGCCGTGGCCTTCAGGTTCCAGTTTCTGTGTGGAGTATAATTTACAGAGCCTACAGCAGCTGATAAAAATTGATTGTTTTCTGTATGATTCCAACGACCCTGTTGCCTTGAATGAAACCAAAAAGGGCTGGAGTCGCCACCGCTAAAAATAGCAGAGGTATTAACCGAACCGGAGAACTCGGGTTCAGCAGCATTGGTTTCTAATAATCCGGTAAAAGCAACAAATGCAAATGCTGTGATGAATTTCTTCATATTCATATCTATATTTGACAGGTTGAGTTTTGCAGTGTGCAATAAAATGAAAAAACACTATCGAAAAACAGACCTTCTCACGTGTTTTTCAGCTTAATACATAAATCTAAACGGGATAATCGAATTCCAAGGCTTAAAATTACTACTTTTGCAGAACTAAACAGAGTAAAATATGGCTGAATTAAGTTTTCTGGAAATATTGTCGGCATTTATCGTACTATTTGCCGTCATTGATATATTGGGATCCATTCCCATCATCATCAACATCCGCGAGCAAGGCGGGGTAATAAAGTCATTTCAGGCATCCTCTATTTCCTTTGTCATCCTCTTCATATTTCTTTTCCTGGGAGAGGCTCTTCTCGGGTTATTCGGTGTGGATATTTCTTCATTTGCCATAGCCGGCTCCTTCGTTCTGATGTTGATGGCCATTGAGATGATTTTAGGGGTGCAGATTTTCAAGCACGACTCCCCTGCGGGTGCTTCCATTGTTCCCGTAGCATTTCCACTTATTGCCGGAGCTGGTTCATTTACTACACTGTTGGCATTGCGCGCAGAGTTTGCTCTGGCGAATATCATATTGGCATTGTTTTTAAATATCGTTGTGGTATTTCTGGTTTTAAATTATACCGATAGAATTGAACGATTAATTGGTGCAGGCGGTGTTTATGTACTAAAAAAGTTCTTCGGCATCATCCTGATGGCCATGGCCATCAGGCTTTTCATGTCCAATTTTGCCAATTTGCTCATCGATTTCTTACCAAAAATACGATAGAGTATGCCAGCTCAAAAATTCTATGTGGTTTGGAAAGGACGAAAACCCGGGATATATAGATCCTGGGATGAGTGCCGTCAACAAACCGATGGTTTTGAAGGTGCAAGATATAAGAGCTACAAAACAGAGGAAGAAGCAAAGGTTGCTTATAAGCAACCTTCACACATCGTTTTTCAGGGAGCCGGCAAAAAGAAATTCACTTCTTCATCTATTTCAAACAACACATCCATTATAAAAAACAGCCTTTCTGTAGATGCTGCCTGTAGCGGAAATCCGGGAAAGATGGAATATCGCGGTGTGCATGTAGGCAGCGGTGAAGAGTGGTTTTTAATGCAATTCGATTTAGGAACCAATAATATTGGAGAATTTCTTGCCATTGTGCACGGACTTGCCGAGCTCAAACGTCGACGGCTGAATATTCCTGTTTATACTGACTCCATGACTGCCCTGAGTTGGGTTAAAAAGAAGAAATGTGGATCAAAACTACCTGATAACGCCTCAACAAAACAGTTGTTTGAACTGGTTCGAAGGGCTGAAAAATGGCTACAAGAAAACACTTGGGAACAGCCACTTTTAAAATGGGACACTGAAAAATGGGGAGAAATTCCGGCCGATTTTGGCCGGAAATAGATTATAATTCTCCTAAAGAATATGGAGTTGACTGGTATACATAGTAGTTTAACCAGTTGGAGTATAACAAATGAGCATGACTCCTCCATGTCACTACAGGCTTTTTCTCAGCGTTGTTTTGCGGGTAATAATTCTCGGGAACGGCAATCTCCATTCCCTTATTTATGTCACGCCAATACTCTTCTCCCAAAGTGTTTTCTTCATACTCGGGATGCCCTGTTACAAAAATCTGCTTCCGATCTTCAGATGCGACAATAAAAACCCCGGCCTCGGGGGATGTGCTCAGCGTAATCAATCCCGGATGCGCATCAATCTCCTCCTGCTTTACATCTGTATATCTGGAATGTGGAGCATGAAAGTGGTCATCGAAACCTCTCAACAGAGGTTCCTTTGGTGTAAGAACCTGATGATTGAAAACACCAAACATTTTTTTACCCAATTCATATTTCTTTATTCCGTAATGGTGATAAAGGCCAGCCTGCGCACCCCAGCAAATATGAAAAGTGGATGTAACATGTTTTTTACTCCAATCCATTATTTCGCATAACTCGGGCCAGTAGGTAACCTTTTCAAAATCGATTAACTCCACAGGCGCCCCGGTAATAATTAAACCATCATAAAAGAGGTGCTTTATTTCGTCAAATGTTTTGTAAAATGCCACCAAATGCTCCTGAGGTGTGTTACGTGGAGCATGAGTAGAAGTCATCAACAATTCGACCTCTACCTGCAATGACGTATTGGATAAAACCCTTAATAGCTGTGCCTCGGTCACTATTTTTAAAGGCATTAAGTTTAAAATGAGAATTTTAAGCGGGCGAATATCCTGTGTCATCGCCCTGCTCTCTCCCATTACAAATACATTTTCAGCTTCCAGTAGCGCCTTAGCCGGAAGCGTATCAGGAATATTGACTGGCATAATCAATTGGTTATAAATCAACTCACTAATATCTCACGCACATATCATGTGGACGCAGATTGTTTTTTACGAATCTACAAAGTTACTATTTATCGTTTGATTACGCCATAGAAAAGAATGTTAAGAATATTCTCAAGTTGCTCGTTTAAATCTTCTCTTTTTGTATCGCCTTTAAATAACGGAATTTCAAGTCCCCTGAGCGCAGTCGCTATTCCAATTGCTCCCATCTTAGGGTTTTTAATCTGAAACACATCAGTCATGATACCTTCATTGATAATCGAAAGCAACAAATCCTCTTCCAATAATTCACCTTTCGATTTAATGGACTCGAGGTATTCGTATCCTTCATATAAGGACTCCTTCATAACTTTTTGGTAGTTTTCCAGGCCACTGATGGTTTCCATCCGAATGATTACATAATCTCTTAATTTATTTTTAGGATCACGATCTGAGTTCACAACCTCCTTCAAACGGGCAAACAATGTGTCTGATTCGGTCTCAATAACGGCCTGAAAAATCTCCTCTTTATTCTTAAAATAGTAATAGAGAGAACTTTTCCCTTTACGAAGTGCCATGGCAATATCCTCCATGGTTGTTTTCTTATACCCAAATCGGGCAAACAGATCACGGGAAGCGTCTAGTATGGCATTGCGTGTTGCATCCTGGGAGGGAGTTAATGCATTATTTTCCAGTGTCATGGTTTTTAATTTTAGAATTAAACGTCTTTTAGTTTGGTTGTTGATCTATTTAATAAGTGATTCTTCATTTGAAAGGACAAAATCAAGTTGCCTCTTTTCAAGGTTGGCTCGTGCTACCTGAATGTTTAGTTTGTCACCCAACTGGTATACTTTTCGCGATTTCTTTCCAATCAGGCAGTAATTCTCTTCATCAAAACGATAGAAATCATCATCCAGATCACGGATGGGAATCATACCTTCACATTTATTGTCGATGAGTTCAACATATAAACCCCACTCGGTTACTCCCGAAATTACACCGGCAAAAACCTCTCCCTCATGAGCTTTGAGGAATTCCACCTGCTTGTATTTAATTGAGGCTCTTTCAGCATTTGCGGCTCTTTGCTCCATCTCAGAACTGTGCTCACACATTTCTTCGTATTTATCACTATTTACTGACTTCCCGCCATCCAGGTAACTTTGAAGTAACCTGTGAACCATCATGTCAGGATACCTTCGAATAGGGGACGTAAAATGCGAATAATGCTTAAAAGCCAGCCCATAATGACCAATATTGTGAGTTGAGTATATGGCTTTAGCCATCGTTCTGACGGCAAGAGTCTCAACAATGTTTTGTTCTGCTTTACCCTGAACCTGCTTGAGTAGTCTGTTTAGTGCCTGACTAACACTCTCTTTTCCCTCCGGGTTTGCCTCCAGGCCAAATTTTCGGACAAAACGACTAAAATTCTCAAATTTATCGGGATCCGGCACATCATGAATTCTGTAAACAAAGGTTTTTGCGTTTTTGCGTTTTCCCGGATCCAGTTCATTTTTTCCAATCAGCTCAGCAACTCGCTTATTGGCTGCCAGCATGAATTCTTCAATCAGTTTGTTTGCGTCTTTGGACTCTTTAAAGAAAACCCCCAGAGGCTTACCATTTTCATCAATATCAAATTTCACTTCAATCCGTTCAAAGCTGATTGCACCTTTCTTGTATCTTTTTTCACGAAGTTGAATGGCAATTTGATTCATGATTTTTATCTCATCTGCAAAATCACCCTGTCCGGTTTCAATAACCTCCTGCGCCTCTTCATATGAGAATCTACGGTCGGAGTTTATGACAGTTCGTCCCACCCAGGAATCGAGTATCTGACCACTTTCATCCATCTTAAAAACCACCGAGAAGCAAAGCTTATCTTCATTAGGACGGAGAGAACAAAGAAAATTACTTAACCGTTCGGGAAGCATTGGAACGACCCTGTCAACAAGATATACAGAAGTCGCACGATTGTATCCTTCTTCGTCAATAATTGTATCGGGTTCAACATAATGTGTCACATCTGCAATGTGAACTCCAATCTCCCAATAACCATCAGATGTTTTTTGCAGCGAGAGAGCATCATCAAAGTCCTTGGCATCGGCCGGGTCAATTGTAAAAGTTGGAACCTCTCTAAAATCCCTCCTTTTCTTTATTTCTTCAGATGGGATTTCGTCCGTAATTTTCTCTGCAGCGTCAATAACTTTTTGCGGATAGGTGTAAGGCAGATTAAACTCGGCCAGTATGGCATGCATTTCAGCATTGTTGTTGCCGGTATCTCCAAGAATATCAACAATTTCTCCAACAGGATTTTTGGCTTTTTCCGGCCATTCAACAATTCTAACAACAGCTTTCTGTCCGTCTTTAGCTCCCTTTAATTGTTCTAAAGGAATAAAAATATCTCTGTTAATGACTCTTGAGTCGGCTACGAGAAAGGCAAAGTTGCTACTCACTTCCAATGTTCCAACAAAAAGCTCTCGGCCTCGCTTAAGTATCTCCACCACTTCTCCTTCAGGCTGATGTCCTTTACGGCGTGCATATTGCATAATTCTTACCTGATCGCCATTGAGTGCATGCTTCAGGTTTGATTGAGATACAAAAACATCCTGTCCCCCATCCTCAGGTACAATATAGGCGGCACCTGAAGCAGTCATGTCCACGATGCCGGTTAAATGAGAACCGCGCGAGAGTAATTTAAAGCGTCCAGTAGCAACAGAACTAAGAAATCCAGTTTCCTGAAGTTCGAACAACAAGACCTCTATCAATTGCTTGCTACTTTTCTTATTCGCCCCAATCATTATTGCAATCTGCTTATAATTAAAGGTTTTCTTGGGGTTATTGAAAAAAATCTCCTGTATCAGTGCTTTTATTTCCGACCTTTTTAGTCGTTTTTTTTCTTTTTTTGGCATTTCCTTGATTTTTCTATGTTTGTTGTATGCCTTCCTGATTAATTTTGAATTAAAGTGGTATGGTAATCTTTTCGATATATCACATTACTTCCATTAGAACGTTTAATAATAATCTAAAATTATTCCTCCCACAGGCTTTCATTTTTTTATCTCATTCAACTTATATATTCTTTACAAACAAGTAGTTAGGAGCTATAATTATAGAAGAGTTCGGACAATATTTGTGCCTGAATGCAATTAATTCATATCAAATATAACAAATATTCTGATCTAATATCGAACATTTGAATAAAAAAAACTACACAACACAATATTAATCATTGCTTATCAGGGCATTGCAATTTCGAACGCGCTAACTTAATAAAGATGCTACTGATATGAGTCTTTCGCAATTTTCAGCATTGTAAAACAGAGAAAATGGGGCGATTATTTCATGAACGAAAAAGTTTATCGAAAATTTGCTCAATGTATGACAATTTCAACCACATACGTGGTTAAAATGCGTTTAAAATGTAACCTTATTTGGTTTATTACGAATACCTTAATGATAGAGATGAACACGCATTCTGAACAATTGATTTAATGATCATGATGATAGCAGTAAAGAAAAACATCACATATAAATACATGGCACTTGCCTGCTTTTTGTTTGTTTTTTCAGGATTATCGGCACAAGATGATCCGGCTAATTTATACAATGAATCCGGCCAGAAAGCCGGTTCCTGGATTTTTCATTACGACAATGGACAACCTGAGAAGGCAGGGGAGTTTAAAAACGGAGAAAAACATGGCATCTGGACAGGTTGGTATGCCAATGGCAACATAAGATACGAGATAACCTATGAAAACGGATCGGCACGCGGACCTGCAAGAATGTATTATTCTGACGGGACTTTACGTGAAGAAGGCAATTGGCAGGAGCTATTCTGGGTTGGCGAATATCGATTTTTCCACCCCAACGGACAGCTGTTTTACGAATGGTCATATAATAACTCCGGTCGTCGCGAAGGAGAACAGCGCTATTTTTACGCCAATGGGAACAAAATGTACCTAGGAGAATGGATGAATGGTAGTATCAGCGGGCATGTAGAAGTTTATGATTCCACCGGCATGATGGTTCAGGTTAGAAATTACGAAGGAGGAAAATTTGCCAGCAGCTCAGAGGTTAACGTTACAACTCCTGCTGAAAGCGGAATGGTTCCATTTAAAGGAACCGGCTTCCATACCATCTATCGAATGAGTGGAGAGGTATACCGGAGAGGTTATTTCCGTCAGGGAGAGTTGAAAAAGGGTGAAGAGTATGTATACGATGACGATCATGTTCTTCGGCAGATTAGGGTTTATGAAGCAGGAAGAGTTGTGAATATCAAATCTGGAACTGAGCTGGATCGGGTTCTGGAGAGATAGTTATTTTTGGCCAGATTAGCAGCTATTTCGGAAGCAGCGCATTGAAAAAATATTATCATTCCTTAATACACCGTACAGAAAAGCCATAATTCTTACTAAACGCACCACGATAGAGATATTCAAACCGCGGAAGAATATAGCGACTCCAGGCCGATGTTTCATCTTGTTGCGACATGGACCACCAGTAAGCATAATCTCCCAAACTATTATATGACCCGTCGAAACTTCTTCGGCCTGCAGGTGTGGCAGAAAAACCATGGATATTTGAACCCGGATGACCACCCCATCCTGAGATTGATTTAAGATGCAAGCCTGCATTTACTCCCCTCCACCCTGTTGCAGTAGGGTTATTTATTTCCGGATCGATATAGCTTTCGAGCAGAAACCAGTCTTCATCAAGTGGCATTCGCCAGCCATCGGGGCAAAGACGTGAATCGCTTACTGTATACCAGTTATACAGTGCCCCGTGGGTGGCGCTGTAGTTTTGATTATGTTCATACCAGGAATATGCAGGACTGTTAAGCTCTCTCCAAAGCAAACTGTTTTGAATGTGTCTGATGCTGGTTCCATCTCGAAATGTAGTTGTGCGAAGGTTCTCGGCCATCCATATCTGATCCCCAATTGTTACAACAGCATAATGATTCTCATCAAAATCCATACATGGAATAAAATTAAAATCGAGGTGGGTAGTTTGAACAGGTGACACGACTTTTATACGGGAATGATTATCGGCGAAGGCTTTAAATAAGAGTGACTCACCCTGTAAAAACCGCATGGGTATCGGTTCGGAAATCAGATCCCCGGTTTTACCATTTCCGCTATTGTCAATAAGCAGAATAGAAGCGTTGCCATTGGCATAATTCGCAGACGACATCACCCAATGGGTGTGGTCATGATTAGGAGTGTTTACAACCACTTTGTGAGCGCCGGAATTTAATCCTGAAATTTTGAAACGATGAGTTCCTCTTGTCAGAAAAGTCCTGAATTCGGCAACTAAAATATCTCCGGCATTATAAACTTCCACAGAGCTGTTTCCCGGATAGTTTAAGGTCATTTCAACAGAACATGATCCGGCCTGCATATTCGGAGTGATGGTCAATTCCGGTGCTGGTTCATTTTCTGATGATCTGTCGGCATTTGTTAATATGAGAGCCTCAGTACCATCAATTGTGACAGTCTGTCTGCTGGTCAGATTCTGCACTTCAATATAATCAATATGACCCACGGCACCTGATGCGGAAAAAGTAACAAGGTATTCCTGACTTCCAGCAATGCTGGAAACAAGAGTGGTGCATAGGAAAATTATCAGAAGAGATCTATACATGCTGCTAGGTAAATGACATCTTATTCTTTCGGTTCATTATTCAATTTTTGAATAATGAATGAATATTCCTGTTTTATTTCTTCTAATATTACAACTTTTTCCTGATCGTTTAACCCTTTTTCGGTCAAAATTTTCTCTGCCAGATCAGACATCTTGTTCAACTCCATATTTAGAGCCAAGCCTTTAATGCTGTGACTAATGGTCTCAGTTTCAAACAAGTCTCTCTTTTCAATGGCTACGGATAATCTGTTGATATAGGTTCTTAACTGTTCGGGCAGATTTTTTATTATTTTCTGATATAATGTCTGATTGTGCCTGATCCTTTCTAAAAGCGCCTTTCTGTTAAAGTGATTGTCAATTTTATCAGAAATAACAGGGTATTCAATTATGACTTCTTCTGTAACAGACAGATGTTTTTTTAAAACTTCCATCATTGTGGAGGAGTTAAAAGGTTTCGTCAGAAAATCATTAATGCCCGCAGCCAGTGCACGCTCCTTTTCATGCTGAAGCACTCCTGCCGTAATTGCAACAATCGGAGTCTGTTTGCTATCCCCTTCTTCTTTTTCACGAATCATCTTTGAAGCATCAATTCCGTCAAGAATCGGCATCTGAATATCCATTAACACCAAATCAATCTTATTTTGTGTGAAAATTTTAACGGCTTCTTCGCCGTTAAAAGCCTCAAAGAATGTCGCTTCAGGAGCCAACTTCATAATCATATTCTTCAAAAGCTCCATATTCATTTCCACATCTTCAGCCAGCAGAATATTTGGATTTTTATTAATGCGTGATTCTGCCTTCTCCCCTCCTACACCAACCTGATGCCCTATTTTCTCAAAAGCGAAATCAATCGCTGATGGCTCTGGGATTGATTCATCTTTAAACTCATATTTTGTTTTGATTGAGAAGAAGAAACGTGATCCTTCTCCATACTCACTTTCATACTCTATCTGACTGCCAAACTTTTCCAATATCAGGTTGGAAATGATCAATCCCAGTCCGGTTCCTCCAAATTTACGTGTTATGGAGGAGTCAGCCTGGGAAAAAGCTTTAAAAAGCTTTTCACCTTGTTCGGCAGTAATTCCAATTCCTGTATCACGAACAGAAAAAAAGAACCTGCCATAATCTTCACCCTCCGGTTTAAACCTAACTTTTAACTCAACCACTCCCTGTTTTGTGAATTTAACGGCATTTCCCAATATGTTTAAAAGCACCTGCTTTAGTCTGTTTGAATCAGTATAAATTACGGCGGGCAGATCATCGGGGACATCCAGAATAAGCTTTATCTCTTTTTGTAAGGCCTGATACCGGACAGTGTCCATGCTTTGCTCCATTATGTCTGAAATCCGTGTGGGGTTGATTTCTATATCCAGTTTACCGGATTCAATTTTCGAAAGATCGAGGATATCATTGATGATGTGCAATAATGAATGGCCGGATATGTGAACGTTGTTCACATATCGCTGCTGAACCGGAGAAAGGGGAGTTTTTTTGAGCAACTCAGTGAAACCAATGATTCCGTTCAGAGGTGTTCTTATTTCATGACTCATGTTGGCCACAAACTCGGACTTTGCTCTATTGGCCGCCTCGGCCTCTTCTTTTGCATTTTCCAGCACCTTACCGGCCATGATCTTTTCAGTTACATCAATAAAAACCCCATTCCAGCGGACGGAACCACTGGATTGTTTTTCAGGATAAGCACGGGTTTCAATCCAAAGTACTTCATTATTCTTCTCTATCTCAAAGGTTGAAGTAAAGAGTGAATAATCTCTGAATGATTTCAGGAAACTCAGTAGCAACCTTTTCTTGTAACCCAATTTTACCCGTTGAAGTATTTTTTCAGGTCGTGTAAGAACCTCGTTTACCGGAATGTTGATAAATTCCTCAATTCTATCGCTCACATATGTGAACCTGAAAAGTTTGAGTTCCTCCATCTCACATTGAAAAATTCCAACAGGAATGCTTTCAGAGAGTTGCTTGTACCTGGTCTCACTCTCCAGAAGCTGCTGTTCCGCTTCTGATTTGATCAGTGCATCGGCAATTGAATTGGAGATGATTAAAAGATTATTAATATCTGACGAATTCCAGATTTTAGTTCTTGAAAAAGTAGAGAACACAAGATATCCCATTGTCAGATCGTGAAACTTTATGGCAATGGATAATACAGAGCGAATATTAAAGTTTTGAAATGAGCTTCTTTCGATGGATGCCTCTTCGGGCAGCTCGTTTATATCCTCAAGGATCAGGTAATTTTTCTTTCTAAATTGATTCTTCCACCATACCCAGTTGGTAAATCGAAATTGAATAATTTTGGCTGTTTCATCATCCATCTTTCCCGAATACCAATTGCAAGCATTGCTGCAAATATCTTTATGAAACAATGTTAGGAAAGCGTGTTCTGCGTCAAGGAAAGATCCGGTCAGATGAAGCATTCTTTTGATTTTCTCCTCAAAATTATAGACATTGCAACTTATAAAGTCTGAAGTAATTATACCAATCAGTTTCTGAAACTCAAATTGCCGGTTAAAACTTTGTTCCACATCCAGTCGCTGCATGAATATCCCGGTCATGTCAGCCAATGTTTCAGCTAGTGTAGAATTGATGAGTTTTTCATCTTTCCTAAAAATAAGTGTGTAATCTCCAATTTTAACTGATTTATTGGTTGCTTTAATAACGGCACACTGACCCAGTTTAAACGTTTTTTCAAGAAGTCTGACAGCCTTTGCCGGTGTAGCATAACCTATTAAATCTGTTAAGGTATCAAAGTAGGTGGTTTTTTTATGTTGAATGAGCTCTTCCCGGTGCGGATCAAAAGGCCACTCCTTGTTAACTACTTGAAAGCCTAATATCTCAACTCCTTTAATTATATGGTTTTTAATGCCTGCAAATGCTACAGTTGTGTAAAAATTTCCAGATTTATCATATTTATTCAGAGCAACATATGACGCACCGCTGATTTGCACCATTTTCTGACAGAGATAATCATAGGCTTCAATATCGTTGTGCTGCCCGTTTAAATATGCCGAAACTTCCGAAAGAACATAGTGATCTGTAATGTCAGTGAAAAAAGTTGAAAAATATAATCTTTCACTTGAAACAGCCTGAACACGATACCATTTTGCTAATGGTGCAGCGTACTGATCAAACTCCTTTTGTCCACCTGCTAAGGCCAGTGAACCATAAAACTCAATCCAGTTAAATTTATCCTTTTTTATGTCAGGTAAAACTTCAGTAATTTTTTTATTGATCACCTTTCTCTTTAAGAAACCAGTCAATTTCTCAAAAGCCGGGTTTACATCCAATATGATGTAATCAACCGGCAATCCATCTTCATTCAACACAATTTTGTGATGAGCATATGCGTATGGTGCACTTTCTATAATGTGGTTATTGCGGACAGGTTTCATTACGGGTATGGTTATCAAGATTTACATTACTCCATTTCGCTTAAAATTTGTTTGATACTATTCCACTCCGATTCAATTTCTTTATATACTGTATATACTAGTTTTATATCATCAATTGTTTCAATCTTTTTTGTTAAAAATGCCATTCTGTCAAAACTCAGATTCATGCTCACACCCTTTATGGTGTGAGCAATGTCTTTAATTTCTTTTAGATTGCCCTTACTAACTGCATCGCCAAGTTGGTCAATAAAATCGCCAAGTTGATAACTAATGGAATGTATTAATCTTTCCATCAGAGAGGAGTTTTGATTAATGCGCTCGAGCAATTCTTTATAATTGAACGATACTAGTTTATCGAAATCTGAAAATTCATCAGCCAATTCAGTTTCGTCTTCCACCTTCTCAGTTAAAAGGAATCTGATTAGAGTATTTTCAAGTTTTGAAGTATTGACTGGTTTTGAGAGGAATTCATTCATCCCGGCCTCGTAGCAAAGAATCCGATCTTCTTTTAAGGCACCGGCAGACAAAGCAATGATTGGAGTATTACAATTGGGATTTTTCTCAGATGACCGAATGATGCGGGTTGCTTCAATACCGCTGATTTGTGGCATCTGAATATCCATAAAGATGATGTCAACCGGATGTTTTTCGGATTTCTCAACAACTTCTTTTCCGTTTAATGCTTCAATAATCAATGAGTCGGGAATCAGACTCTTAATAAGAGCTGTTAATAACTCCAGGTTCATTTGAATATCTTCGGCTATTAAAACAACAGGTTTCTGTCTGTCCAGGATGCTGTGAGGCTTTCCTTTAACAGGGCTATCCGTGGAAATTGGATTATGGAAACCCGCGTGGGATATGATGCTTAAGATATCTTGATATTTAATGGGTTTGGAAATTTTTTGGCATAAGGTCTCCTCATATTCCTCAGTACTGTTTTTTTGGGAGATAAGGCGAATAACTTCTAATTGCTTCTTTTTGCACAGATGAAAAACATTATCAAACACCTCCTTGTTGGAGGAGTTGATCAGATTGTTGTCTGCAAATACTATATCAATCTGTTTGTTCTGGTGAAGCACGTTTAGTGCTTCACCGGGATCTGTGAATCCGTAAAAGCTGACTCCAAAATGATTCATCAGGGTTTTCATGCTTTCCAAAAGCGTTATGTTATCATCAATAAACATAACAGTTCTGTTTTCAAACCCAGAGAATGTTGTCTCTTTGAATTTAAATAGAGTTTCAATGGTAAAGTAAAAAGTGGAACCCTCACCCGGAGCGCTCACTAACTCTATCTTCCCTCCCATTTTCTCAACAATCAGGCTGGAAATAACCAACCCCAGTCCGGTACCTCCATACTCCCTGGTAGTTGAAGAGTCTGCCTGTGAAAAAGATTTGAAAAGTTTTGCTTGCTGTTCTTTTGATATCCCAATTCCTGTGTCCCTAACTTTGAAGGCATATAATCCTTTGTTGTTCTCTTTCTCCTCGAAGGAAACCGAAATTTCAATTTCGCCATGGTTTGTGAATTTCACAGCATTGCTCATGAGGTTTAGCAAAACCTGCCGCAAACGAATAGGGTCGGAAACCATTATTTCGGGAATTCCCGGCTGAATGTTAACAATCAGCTCAAGATCCTTTTCGAAAGCCTGAAATTGAACAATATCAGCCACCTGTTGCGCAATTTCACAGACATCCATTTCAATGCTTTCAAGATCAAGTTTCCCTGCCTCAATTTTCGAAAAGTCCAGAATGTCATCAATAATACTGAGCAGGGAATTGGATGCCGTGATTGTGTTGTCCAGATACTTCCTTTGAATGCCTGACAATGGGGTGTTCTTAAGAAGCTCGGAGAAACCTGTTATTCCGTTGAGCGGAGTCCGGATTTCGTGGCTCATGTTTGCTAAAAACTCAGATTTGGCTTTACTTGCAGCCATGGCCTCTTCTTTGGCGCTGATCAGTTTCTGTTCAGCTTTAATTTTCAATTGTGTATCGGCCAAGGAGTTGGCGATGGTGTGTATCAAAGAGACTTCATATTCATTCCACTGCTTTGTCTGCTTTACCGAATCATAACCAATAATTCCCACCACTTTTTTCCTATATATGATGGGTATGGTAATCATGGATTGTATCTTTTGGCGTTTAAATTCGGCTTTCTCGCTGTGTGCTTCTTCGGGAATTTCATCGAGGCTGTGAATAATCACATCTTCACCCTTCAAAATCCGACCAGACCACCAAGGCAAGTATACAAAATCAATATTTTGCAGATGGATCATTTCAGAAGAGATGCCATCCGCACACCATTCATGTGTATTAGATAGAGTTCTTCTCTTTTTGCTTAATGAAAATACGTATGCTCTGTCAACTCCAAAAAAATTACCGGATTGCTGCAACATATTTTCTATCTTAGAATCAATGTTGTCGGTATTTGAACTGATGAAGTCAAATGAAATATCAGCCACCAATTTTTGTGCATCGGTTTGGAAAGAGATGATCTCCCTGGCTTTTTTCTGTTCGGAGATATCGCGAGAAACCCCGAGGATTCCAATAAACTGATTATTTTTATCGTATATTCCTGATATAGTTGCTTCAGTAAAGATGGTGGAACCATCTTTACATGGCTGTTCCAACTCCACGCGGGTGTTCGGAAATGGCTCACCCCGCTTAATGGCATCCTGAACCAACTGCATACCTTGAGTAAAATGAATAAGAGATTGCCGGGTCAGCATCTCTTCCGGTTCCTGTTCCATAACTTCCTCAGGTTCTAAACCTCTGAGTTTTTTAACCGAAGGACTCACGTAAGTAAATTTGCCGTTGAGATCCATCGTCCAGATGACATCCGTAGAATTATCTGCCAGCAGACGGTGGCGCTCTTCACTCTGTTTCAAAAGATCCAGAGATAATTTTTGACTGGTAATATCTTCAATAACACCTTCTATCCAATTTTTATCTTTCACCAATTTAATTGAAAGTCTGATCCAAATATTGACTCCGTCAACTTTTGTAAATTCAAGCTCCCGGTTGTTCACTTCACCATTTAGCCTTAACTCTGCTAGCAGCTTATCCCGATCATTAATATTTCTGTATCTTTCAGCTATTACAAATCCGGATTTTATTAATTCTTCACGGGATTTAAATCCGGCCATTCTTGCAAAAGCTTCGTTTGCATCAAGAAGAATACTACTCTCCAGGTCAGATCGGAAAAGACCGATCTGCGAGTTTAAAAAGATATTTCGATAAGTTTCTTTTGCTAATTTAATGGATTCCAGGTTTTTTTTCTGCTCTGTAATATCCTCCAGAGTTTCTATGACTGCCGAAACATTTCCATCGGGATCGAAGACCGGGCTGGAAATGACATTAAAATATCTATCCCCCAATGATGTTTTCTTTGTTTTGATGAGTGATTGCGGGGTTCCTTTAATAAAGGCATCCTTGGTTTGGCAACCGGGACAAACTTCTTCCCTCTCCTGAAAATCGAGACACTTAAAACAAAAAGGTTGTTTCTTTGGGTCAGCATTTGGGAACCAGTCACGAGCTACTTTATTTATCTCTAATACCTTCATTTCTGGGGAGATCAATGCAACCCCTTGTGTAAGGTTGTTGAATAAGGATTTATACTTTTCGTTGCTTAAAGTGAGTTCTTTTTTAGCAATATAATGTTGCCTGTCGTACCAATAAAGAAAAGAGATCGCTATAAGCAAAACAATGAAGTAAACGGTCATATAATTGACCGGAAAGTGGGCAGTCACCAAATTGAATTGTGACAGAGCAAAAAGAACCAAAAGTATGATATATAAGAGCCCTGAATATAGAGCTCCAATATGGTAATGATTTAAACGAAAAGCCAAAAAAGGAAATAGAAATGACCACAACAAACCCGCACTTTCTATGCCTCCGGAAAAAAACAAAATAGTTGATAAAACTCCTGTTAGCAATATAACGGCATGACTCCAGAACACTCTGTTTTTTAAAAATAAATAGATAATAGAAACGGCTAATACGGTCACAAAATAGCCAAAGGCAATGACCATACTGCTGTGCAGGTTGTTTAATAAACTGTATATGGTCATAGCCAACGCCACTGAAAGCATTAATCCGGCAATGCTTTTTATGGCTTTGTCTGAGAGTTCAATTCTTAACCGCGTCATCAATTAAATTTAACAAAAGTTATTTAAAATCGCAACAACATGCTTCCGACTGTTATACCACCTAATATAAATGAACGGGTTAAAATATTGACTTACAGAACCAGCAAAATTTCATTTAACCGGTAAATGAATGTTCTTTTTAAAGTGATTGATTGCTAAGCCTATTAAAGAATCTCTTGTTTCGTGGCGTTTTTCAAAGTCGACCATGTATTCAACCACCAACAAGAGTTTTTCATCGATTACATCAATATAAACAGAGAGGAACTCGTTTTTGTTTGTAATGCGCTGCATATCATTTACCATCAAACTTTTAATTTCTTTATGGTTTTCGGGAATGCCCGAAAGCTGAAAAGAAATCTTATCGTGATACAAATTCGTGCCGAGTTTCACAATGCTTTTCTCCAGGAAAATTCTGTTTGGTATTCTTGTAAAATTTTCAGGAAGATGATCCGTATTATCCAGCAGAACATAAAAAGTTCCTATATGCAGGACTTTTCCTACATCATCTCCAATTCTGATGTAATCTCCAATTCTGAATGGCTTTTTTCTGAGTAGAATCATCCACCCGAAAAACGAGAGCAGAACATCTCTGATGGCAAAGGCCAATCCCGTTGCCAATAGACCAATGAACAGGGTAATATTTCCCAACGAGACTCCAAAATGATGTAGGATTACAAACGCTCCAATGCTGTATACCGTCCAGCTATAAATTTTTGAATAAAAGATGCTCTCCTCAACCTCATCAAACAGATTGTAAACACGTTTAATGGAAAATCTTAACAGCAATGTGGTAAAAAAGATGGTTGCTATAACAAGTTTGATGCTGTTGATTATTTTCAGAAACTCATTAGGTATGCAAATGATTTTTTGCTGATCCAGATATCCTGCAGTTTGCAACAGAATTAAAGTAATGAGGGTTACCACAACTGAAACACTCAAATATTTCAGACGAATCTGTTTTATATTAGGCTTCTTCATATTACAATAGATCGTTAGACTTTCAGATATTAGATTTAAGATATAATCAAGATTTTTATTATCAGATAATTGCATTTTTTTGTTTGCAGACTTATATGTATCTGATAGTTAGGTGAATAAAAAAGATTGACAAACTATTATATTAGGAAATTGATAAAAATGTTTTAGGTTTTAAAAACAACACACAACAATCCGCCATAAAAATACTCTTTTTTTAGCATGAAATTACAGATGCACGAAGTCAAAAATTGCTCACACAAGGGGTGATTATTTGGTGAGTTTCCGATTCTCGGAATAAAATCTCCCGATAGCACAAAGCAGACTATCTGGTTACTTAATACAAATTATAGACAGATGATTTGCATCCCTGATCTGATTATGCGCCTGCTTATGATTCTATTTTAAAATAGGGGCATAGCCCTGACATCTTTTTTCATAAAACAAACCTCACCGCAACCAGCAATGTTCATATATAACATACTACCCAGATTTTCTGTGTCTAAAACTTACACTATAAGGACACAGAGAACTCCTCCCGAAGCCTCGGGACTCGTTTCAGGGTTACGCCCCTCAAATCCAACAGATCAGAAAAACCCTCAACGTAAACGATTGACAGTTCGTTATGTTTTTATTCACTTAAATATCAAGCGTTTATGGATTTGCTGTAGTGGTGCATAATCAGCTTCTAATAAGGAATTTACTTGCGTCTTATATCTAATAATCTAATCCCGAGATATTCGGGACTAACGATCTATTGAACGATTGCATACATATAAAATAACCACAAAGAGCACCAGGGATTTCCTTTGTGATCTTTGTGGTTAAATCTTACTTAGTCAGCTCTACTTATATAAGGTAAACTGAAATTTATTTTTTAATCATAGGTTTATTAATTACACTGCCATCTTCCAAAACAAGAGTCACAATATAAAAGCCTGCCGGCAAGTGGCTTGTGGCAATGCTGTTTTTACCATCCATGTGTTCCTGAATAAGAGTTTGACCGTTGATCGATGTCATTCTTATCTCTTTTATACCCTCGGCTGAAGAAATAGATATCTGATTGCTAAAGGGATTTGGAAATATTGAAACAGATGGTAGTTCTGCATTGGGAACAGAAACTGATTCGTCTTCTATAACCAAAGAGTATCGACTGAATCCACCATGAATCCTGAAAGAAAACACACCGTCCTCCAGATAAAAGTCATCAGTATTGTTTGCTTCAGGTGATGCCGGGCTTCCGGTTTCTCCAAATTGAGTGCGAACCACCATTATATCATCCACAGCAGTGCCTTCAGGAATATTTCCTAAAGCAACATCCACCCAGTGAGATTGTAGAAATGGCAATATATTAAGATCAACCTCCACAAAAAAGCCCTGACCGTTAGGGGCGGCAGAAATATTTAACCCATCGCTAAGTTGCGCCAGTTGATCTCTGTTGTCGATGATATTGAGCCATGGGAAGTAGATGGATCCATGGTCTTCCCTTATAAAAGTTATGCCTTCATCGGTATTATACAGATCATGTATCTGACTAAAGTGAGGATGTGAAGTGATATCTCCATCCGGAATTGAAACGCCTACAATGGCCATACCTCTGTCACTGCCTTGTTGGGAATAATAAGCATACTCATAAGTGTCGAAAACAGGAAATACTATTGGTTCGGGAAGTGGTTGCTCAACCATACCTCCAGGACCCATGTCAATCATGATTCCTGTTATTTTCAATCCTATTACTCCGGTAACATCGTTGTTGCCAATGTCTCCACTTATTGAAAAAGCATTCCCATTAATTTTAGAAACAACAGGCGTGTCGGAAAAAACATTAGGAACTTCACTCGCTTCGAAATAGGTATCCGGGCCGGAAAACAGCACAACAGAAAAAACCAATTCTGAATTATCGGGGATCGCGGGGTCAGTGGGTGGGAGTGTTATATTGGCACTGAAAAAGTCTCCCTCGAAGTAAACGTTGTCGGCATCTCCATCATTTATATCTATAAATAATTCATTAGGATCCGGCACAAACGGGGTCATTAAAACAAATACATCGTCATTTTCTGTCACATTAATCGTTCCTGTATAGGTATTATACCCCATTGCAGAAATTGTAAAGTTGTAATTGCCTATGGGTAGCGGAATGTCTGCTATGCCGTTATCTCCTGTTTGCCAAGGCCATTGATGACCTTCAATATAGATATTTGCCCATTGCACAGGACTTCCAGTATCCTGATCGTTTACTCTGAAGGTGATGTCATATACTTCGGCAAACTCAAGATTTGATACATAAAGAACACTCCCTTCGTTATTTTCTCCCAACCAAAGGTTAATCCTTAGTCTTTCGGGGGTGAAATCGTTATCAAAATCATGCAACTGGAATCCCTTCTGAACAAATTCCTCGCTAGGTTCTAAAGGAAACCAACCACCTCCCTGTTCTGCTTCTTCCCCATCTCTTGTTCCGTAAAATGTAACATAGAGGCTTGCTTCTGGCGCTCCTGTCGGTTCATATTTATAACTAATAAGTATTGCAGGCGGGGCATCCGCAGTATATGCAACCCCTCTGACAAAATCATTGTCCTGCAAAAACAGAACACCTACCAGATCACCCCAATCGGACATTACATTGGTTATTTTCACTCCTGATACTCCGTCTTCGTCAAACTTTGTTACTGGTAGAAGACCATCTGATACTTCCAAATTATATGATCCCCAGCCAACAGGCTCGTAAACAAACACATCTTCCCACTCTTCGAAACTTCCATTTGTAATGCTGATAGGCGTTGGATCTTCTCCAAGGGTAAGATAAACCTGATCTACATTTAAGTAAGACCCAACAACAGGAGAGTATTCTCCTGGTGTAACTCCTACTATCTCATAAACAACATCAATGGCACTGCTTAAAAAAGCCACAAAAATTGCATCGGCAGCAGTCGGTGTTCCTCCTGTAAAATCAATTGGAACTTCAAAAGTCTCCCACGCATCTGAATTGCCGGTAATTTCCAGGAAACCAACTCCGATAGGGTCACTATCTGAATATAAGATAACTACAGCTAATGCTGCGTCATTTTCTTTTACATCATAGCGAGCTGAGAAGTGAAACTTATCAGCTGTATTTTCCCATGGAGAACCTATCGGCCCATCTTCATTAAAATCCCCTAAAATCGCAAATCCAATAAATGGATCATCTTCATCTTTCAAATCCTCAACGGTAGTAAATTCAACTGAAAAATTGCCGTCAACTGCATTTTCACTCTTTTGGATGGAACTAACCCCCTCAGGGGCAACTTCTGTATGCCATCCCTGTGGCTTACTCATAAGAAATTTATCCTCCCATTCAGAAAAATCATGATTGGGTATTTGCGCAAACTGCGCATTGGTTAATATGTTTCCGAGCATAAAAAGAAATAACACAGAAACAGTAAACAGTAAATGTTTTTTCATCTTGCTTTTATGTTTTGGTTTAATAAAAATAACTATGGTTTAAAAATACAACCTAAATTATTACGCAGTCACAATGTAAAATGTTTTAGTTTTTGCACACAAATTAACATCCTCGGGTCGAGCAGAGTTCTCATATGATGATATCATCTGATAATAATATAACCCAACGCATAATCAAACACGCTACTCTTCTGACAATGCTGCACATAACAAAAAATGGTTATACATTAAATCTTGTCGGCGTTTATTGATACAGGTTTCATTTCATTTTTTGTAACTTAGCGGCTTATATCAGATTTTCATTAATAAAGTTATGCATAAAAATTTAAAAATATTCAATTCTCTATCCCGAAAAATTGAACTTTTCGAACCTTTAAATACTCCAAATGTGGGATTGTACGTATGCGGTCCCACAGTTTATGGAGACCCGCATCTTGGTCATGCAAGGCCTGCCATCACTTTTGATATTCTATACCGCTATCTTCAACATTTAGGCTATAAAGTTCGCTATATAAGAAACATTACCGATGTGGGGCACCTGGAGAATGACGCCGATGAAGGGGAAGATAAGATTGCCAAGAAAGCTCGACTGGAACAATTGGAGCCCATGGAGGTGGTTCAGTACTATACAGACCGTTATCATGAATTCATGAAACTCCTGAATGTAAAGAGCCCGTCCATTGAGCCGCGTGCCTCTGGCCATATTATTGAACAGCTGGGGATTGTTGAAAAAATTCTTGAGAAAGGATATGCCTACGAGAGCAATGGCTCGGTTTATTTTGATGTTGAAAAATACAACAAAGAACATAAATATGGCGTGCTATCGGGGCGTGTTCTAGAAGATTTGTACAGTTCAACCCGAGATCTGGAAGGACAGAGCGAGAAAAAGAACAGTTTTGATTTTGCCTTATGGAAAAAGGCCAGCCCAACGCATATCATGCGTTGGCCGTCTAAATACAGTGATGGATTTCCCGGATGGCACCTAGAATGTACCGCCATGAGTGCCCGATATCTGGGAGAAACCTTTGACATTCACGGAGGCGGCATGGATTTGCTGTTTCCTCATCATGAATGTGAAATAGCTCAAAGCGTCATTGCCCACGGACATGGTCCGGCAAAATACTGGATGCACAACAACATGATTACCATCAACGGTCAAAAGATGGGTAAATCACTTGGGAACTTCATTACATTAGAGGAGTTTTTCACTGGCAAGCATCAATTGCTAAAGCAAGCCTGGACACCAATGACCATCCGTTTTTTCATTCTTCAGGCACATTACCGGAGCACCGTTGATTTCTCAAATGAAGCGCTGGAAGCGGCAGGCAAAGGGTTGAAACGCCTGATGGAAGGCATGGCTCAAATTGAAAAAATTAAAGCCGGGAAAAATGACCAATTCAATGTTGAAGAATGGAGCGATAAGTGCTTTGAGGCACTTAACGATGATCTAAACACCCCTGTTTTGATTGCTCATTTGTTTGATGCTGTTAAAGCCATCAATTCAGCAGTGGCAGGCAAAATTGAAATGTCTGAAAACTCAGTGAAACAGCTGCACGACCTGTTTAGGTTATTGGTTGTAGAAATTCTTGGCCTTGAAACAGAAACAGCAGCTGAAGAAACTTCCGAAACGCTTTCCGGGGTAATGGATCTGGTTCTCAACATTCGTCAACAGGCAAAAATGAATAAAGATTGGGCAACAGCTGATAAAATCAGGGATGAATTACTTGCAATGGGAATTGTGGTTAAAGATGGCAAGGAGGGAGCGACTTGGGAGGTTAAATAAGTTTGAGGTTCAAAGTTCTAAGTTTATGGTTCTGGGTTGATTGTTTAGAGTTTGTTGTATGTTTTTTATCAGATGCTTGGAGTGTGTTTGAGGGTTTTGATTAATAGGCAGACGATATGAGTTTTGCTCGTATCTGGTGCCTGTAGTTCTAAAATTTTAAATATCTATTGTATTAATAGTTCGTTAAGCTTTTATATCTATTTGATTTCCAGACATATGAAAAAACACTTGTGAGGCACGTAATTTGCTTATAATTAAGTGTTTGCTTTTGTCTAATCCCGCTGAGCGGGACTTCGCTGTGCTCAGTATCATTTTAATAATCTTTGAGTCTAACGATCTATTGTTGTATTGTACTAAAGAAAATATTATCGGATGAAGAATAGTGTATTATTTTTGGTGGCTATCCCCCTGCTTTTAATAGCATGTGGTCAGGGATCCGGAAATCAACAACGTTCTGTTGTTGCGACTGTTGAAAAGCCTGATTTAGTTACTCCGGAATTCAATGCTGATTCTGCTTACTATTTTATTGAAAAGCAGGTGAGTTTTGGACCCAGGGTTCCAAATACCCCGGAGCACATTGCCTGTGCTGAGTATTTGGCTGCAACTTTAGAGAGGTTCGGTGCCGACGTAATAGTACAAGAAGCTGAAGTGAGGGCCTTCGATAATACACGATTAAACATCAGAAACATCATCGGGCAGTTTCAACCTGAAAAGAGTGAAAGGCTTTTACTATTTGCGCACTGGGATACAAGGCCTTTTGCAGATCATGATCCTGACCCTGCCATGCGTAACACGCCAATTTTGGGAGCCAACGACGGAGGTAGCGGAGTGGGGGTTCTTCTTGAGATTGCTCGACATCTGCAAGAAAACCCAACCCATCCGGGCATTGATATCATCTTTTTTGATGCCGAGGATTACGGAATTCCGGATCATATCCATGTTCCATATCGACCAGACACCTGGTGTCTGGGAAGTCAGTATTGGGGTCAAAATCCTCATGTGAGAAATTATTACGCCCGCTTTGGCATTCTGCTGGATATGGTTGGAGCTAAAGATGCCCAATTTTACAGAGAACAGCACAGTCTTCGCTTTGCTCCCCGGTTGGTGGATCACATTTGGAACATCGCTCATGAACTGGGTTATGGTGCGTGGTTTAACTTCGGAATTGGTGGCCTTATCACCGACGATCACGTATACGTTTATAAGCATCTGAACATCCCAAGTGTCAACATCATTCAGCACGACCCTACCTCTCCAACCAGCTTTGGTAGTTACTGGCATACCCATGCCGATAATATGGACATCATTGACAAAGCCACATTAAAAGCAGTAGGACAAACTGTAATGGAGGTGATTTATAGGGAGAAGTGATTGTTTAAGTTTTAGGTTCAAAGTTTGAAGTTCTAAGTTTAAGGTTAAGCTCCCAGTGAGGAAAACTCTTAAATTTTCTTAAATGTCTTATGTGGTTATAACATGTCAGGTAAGTTACTGAAACATCCACTGAAATCATCTCTTCTACCGGGGAGGCTGGAGGCAGGATGCGATGAGGCTGGTCGGGGCTGTCTGGCAGGACCGGTGGTAGCTGCTGCAGTCATACTGCCGGACAATTTTAGTCATCCATTTTTGAACGACTCCAAACAGCTGTCGCATAAAAAGAGGATGGAGTTACGTGAAATAATTGAGAAAGAAGCCATCAGTTGGGCTGTTGCCTTAGTCGACAATGAAGAGATTGACAAGATCAATATTCTAAAAGCCTCCATTCTGGCCATGCATAAAGCAGTTGGGCAACTATCGGTAAAACCTGAGTTTCTATTAATTGATGGGAATCGCTTTTATCCTTATGACGGCCTTTCGCATCAATGCGTAATAAAAGGTGATGCTACTTATCTTTCCATTGCTGCGGCAAGCATTCTGGCCAAAACTCATCGTGATGAACTGATGGATGCAGCTCATGAACAATATCCATTCTATGGATGGGATAAAAACAAAGGTTATCCAACAAAAACTCACAGAGAAGGAATTACGGCCAACGGAATATCACCTCTTCACAGAAAAACTTTTCGATTAACGGATGGGCAATTGAGTCTGGGACTTTAATATCGATTATTTTGTAAAAAAAATGCTGTCTCACGACAGCATTTCTTCTATATTTAAAGAACTCATATCTAAAACAAAACACCAACCGACAACACAAGTTGCCCAGTCCAAGTAGTTTCATATTTAATCTCTCCAAAAAACATCCCCATATTAGCTCCGGCACCTAGGTTTAACCCTATTTCACTGCTTGATACACTTAATCCACCAAAACTAGAACTTAATTTCGAATAATTCAAACCTGCAAGTCCATAGAAATTTAATTCCTCATCCCCGGCAAAAGTATAATGTACATCTCCGTTTAAGGCCCAAGAGGTATAGTCAGAATCAACAAACCAATAGGTGAAGTTACTTGCAACTCTAAAATTTTCGTTGATGGTATAGTCAGCACGTGGACTTAGCCCGAAGCCTAAATCTCCGGCATCCGCTTCTGTTCCTAATGATAATCCACCACCAAATCTCCATTGACCAAATGATGTGGCAGTACCAATAACCACCAATGCTAGCACGAATAAAATTTTCTTTCTCATAATAGTTTGATTTAAGATTAATATAATATTTAAAGGTGCTCCTTTTAGTTTTTAATAACAATAATTGTTTTATTAACTAAGCATTTTCTTTGACGTTTATCGCTTTTTTGTTGACAAAGGGTTAAAAAAAGTGAATTTAAAGTTACTTAATTCTTATACCGGATAAATTTCAGTTGTTCTGTTTTTAAAAACTTCTATATTTAGTGCTTTAATGATGTGTTAAAACAAGATTATTCAACTTTGTAAAATGAGAAAAATATTAAAGGGTATTATCATTCTGATGGTTATTGCTTTAGCCAATGCCAAAGCCGATGAAGGAATGTGGGTGCTTCCCCTTCTGGAAAAATTAAATATGGAGACCATGCAGCAGATGGGGCTCCAATTAACAGCTGAAGAGATTTACAGCCTGAATGAATCTTCGATGAAAGATGCCATCGTGATTTTTGGACGTGGCTGTACAGGTGAAATGATCAGCGATAAAGGGCTCCTGCTAACCAATCACCATTGCGGCTATGGGCAGATTCAGGAGTTAAGCACATTGGAGAACAACTACCTCGACAATGGTTTCTGGGCAGCAAATTTGGAGGAAGAACTTCATGCTCCGGGTCTCACCGCGACTTTTATGAAATGGATGCGGGATGTAACCGATGATGTTCTTTCAGTAGTGGAAGATGGAATGAATGAACAATCCCGTCAAGCGGCCATCAACGAACGGATAAGAGAATTGACTACAGCAGAACAGGAAGATAGCGGATATCAAATTCAGATACGCGATTTTTTCGCCGGAAACCAGTATTTCATGGTGGCTTATGAGGTTTTCAATGATGTGCGCATGGTTGGTGTACCACCCAGCAGCATCGGGAAATATGGATACGACACCGATAACTGGATGTGGCCACGCCACACCGGTGATTTTGCCCTTTTTCGAGTGTATGCCGATGCAGACGGAAATCCGGCTGAATACAGTCGCGACAATATACCATATCAACCAAAACACCACTTACCAATATCCATCAAAGGTTACGAAAAAGGTGATTATGCTATGACGTTGGGATATCCCGGCAGCACACAGAGATATCTTTCGTCCTGGGGAATTGAAGAGAGGATGAATATTTTCAATCAAACATTGATAGATGTACGTGGCGTTAAGCAGGACATTTGGGCTGAAGCCATGGCTGAAAACGATAAAGTAAGGCTTCAATATGCCACTAAATTCTCACGAAGTTCCAATTACTGGAAAAACAGCATTGGCATGAATCGCGGTCTTGAAGCACTGAATGTTTTGGATCAAAAACGGGAATTGGAGAATGAATTTGCGCAATGGGTTAATCAGGATGAATCACGAAAAGAGAGATATGGAGCAGTGCTAGCAATGTTGGAGCAGGCTTATGAAAACAGAGCCGACCACTACAAGGCAAACAATTACATGCGTGAAACTCTATTGAGAGGAACTGAACTGCTTTTCTTCGCATCTAACGCACGAGAACTTGAAAACGCTCTTAAAGACGGAAATGAAGAGGGAATTCAAACGGCCATTTCTGATTTCAGAGAAAGAGCAGAAGAGTTTTACCGCGACTATCATGCACCACTTGATAGAAAAGTGATGGCTGCCATGCTAAGAGAGTATGCAGAAAATATCCCTGAAGAATTTCATCCGAAGTTTTTTAAAGAGATTCCTCGCAGACACCAGGGCGATTATGAGGCGATGGCCTCCTATTTCTTCTCCAGATCATTTTTTGTGAATCAGGATGATTTAAATGCATTCCTGGATCGTCCAAGGTTAAGAAGGCTGCTCAACGACCCTGCTTATAAGGCTGGCATTTCAACCTTTGAGACCTACCGTGAACTTTTGCGAATGAATCAGGAGGCAGAACGCCAATTGAGTGAAGCAAACAGGCTTTTCATAGCAGGGTTAAAAGAGATGAAACCTGATAAAGTTTTTTATCCCGATGCCAATTTTACCATGAGGCTTAGTTACGGAACAGTTGGTGACTATGAACCCCGCGATGCCGTCATATACAAGCATTACACCACCCTTGAGGGAGTGATGGAGAAAGAAGATCCGGATAATTTTGAGTTTTACGTACCTGAAAAACTCAAGCAGCTGCACCGCGATAAGAACTATGGTCGTTACGCAGATGCCGATGGACGAATGTATGTAAACTTTACCACCAACAACGATATAACAGGAGGAAACTCCGGAAGTCCCGTCATCAATGGCAATGGTGAACTGATTGGATTGGCATTTGACGGAAACTGGGAAGCCATGAGCGGTGACATCGCCTTTGAACCCGAGCTCCAAAAATGCATCAATGTGGATATCAGATATGTACTTTTTATTATTGACAAATTTGCAGGTGCCGGTCACTTAATTGAAGAGATGACGATTGTTGAGTAAACACACCTTACGAAAGTGTAATGAAGTTTATGGTTTATAGTTAAAACTATAAACCATAAACTATAAACAAATTAATTTTTCGTTTTACATAACAACCAAGCCATATTCTCTCCCAATGTATGCATGGTTTTTAAAGCTTCATCATCTTTCAACACATCGCCTTTATCTTTTCCATACCCTACGTTCCAATAACTGGAGCCCGGAATGATCATCTCCATAATCAGAAAAAACTGGTTCATATTAACAAAGGTATTGGTTCCACCTGCTCTGCGAGCCACAGCCACAGCTGCTCCTGCTTTTCTTCGCAATGAATTACCACATCCCCTGAGTGCGTAACCTGAAACATCAATTAAAGCTTTCATTTCCGGGGTCATATCCGAGAAATAGACAGGCGAGCCCAGAATGATTCCATCTGCTTCACGCATCTTTTCAATGCATTGGTTAATGATGTCGTTCTGAATATGACATTTACCATCTGCCTTTTCACGGCACTTGTTACAAGCAGTGCAACCATTCACTTTTTTACCGCCAAGCTGAAACACTTCTGTTTCAATCCCATGTTTTTCAAGAGTTTTAAACACTTCTTGAATCATTAATTCTGTATTCCCGCCTTTTCGGGGACTTCCATTAATTGCAAGAACTTTCATCTGTTTAAAATTTGTTTTTAGTTATCAGATGGAACTCGCCAGATAATCATCCCCCTGTGTGAGAACTATTTCTCATGGCTCGTTTCATGTTATCGGTTTTAGACTTTTATTTTCGACTCAGGTTTTACTAATGATAGTTGAGGTTCTATTTTATAATGTTGAACAAAAATATAAAGAAATCTCAGAGTTCATAGGTTAGATTTGCAATACAGCATGTTTTCAGAATCAATGGAGAATGGAAAGGATCAAGATCCAATGAGGCTCCCAAGTTTGGGATCAGGGCGAAAATGGAACCACTAATTTAAAATATACTGGTTTATGTATAAAATAGATAAAAAGATCAATGCTTCATTTGGATTTCTCAGATGGTTTGTAGAAACCATTCCGGAAATTTTTGATGACCACCCCGTGGTCATCAAAAATCACCGAAACGTGGTTAAAGTATTCAAAGTAGGAGACATACAACTGGTGGTTAAATATTACAAAAAGCTCACACTCGCAAACCGCATAATCTATAAATTGTTTAGAAAATCAAAGGCAGAACGATCTTATGAGTACGCATTAAAACTGACTGAAATGGGAGTCACTACCCCAATGCCGGTTGGATACATTGATCTCTATGAAGGCATATTTCTAAAACAAAGCTACTTCGTTAGTCTGTATGTCAGATGCAAACCAGTTAAAGAACTTTTCTCCACAGCATCTACGGAGAGCGAAAAAGGGCTTTCTGATTTTGCAAGGTTTACCTACGATTTGCATCGCAAAGGAATTTTTCATGGCGACTTCTCTCTCAAAAACGTGCTCTACTACCCCATCCCCGATGGATACGGGTTTTGTCTTATTGACATCAACAGACTTCGCTTCCGGGACTATTCACGTAATATAGCCATTCATAATTTGAGAATGCTCGATTTACCAATGGATATGCTTGCTTCATTGATGGTCGAATATTCTCAGATTGACCAGTCTGACGCATATTTAACAACCGGACACCTACTGTTTTTTAAATGGTGCCGTAGAGTAATATCTTCTATTAAACGCAGGTTGAAATCCATCATTCGTATTAAATGAAACCACCCACAACGCTCAGCAATTCAGACCTCAAAATTAAAGCTCTTATTTCGATGACCATAATGAGTTTTAATTTGTATGGTTTTGATGACATGGGTGATTTATCTGTCTTGAATGGAAAAATCAAGATCCAACCAGATAATCAGAATCATTGGCTGATGCCGGATTTCTATTCTGCACAAATGATGCGAAGAGCCGGTTTTGTTTCCATGGGAGCTGGATACCATGTTCTTAACTTTTATGAGCCAACGATATTCGTTGGCTATATGTATCAAAATCTGGATAAAACCCGAACAACCCCGGTTCTTTCTCTAAAAAACAGTTTTAACCTTGTTCGAGAGCATTTCTATAGAGACTTCAACATCCGTGCAGGTGTTTCCCTTAACCTGAACCTATCGGGAAATACATATCATGAGATTCCACAGCATATTAAAAGGCGATACTTTTTTAAAAATGACATTTATCTGGCTCCTTTTCTTGGTGCCGACTGGAAAATAATTAAAGGAAATGGACTTTTTCGAAATGGAGCACTCTTTTTTGAAATGGTAACATTGGACTCTTATATGGATGAGTTCATCAACAGTAGTTTTGTTGATTTTGAAGACATCTGGAGCTTAAATATCGGGGTTACCTTTTATTTAGAGTGACTCCTCCCTATCACTTCATATCCAGAAAATGCTCTTTCGGTCTCCAATTATATTCTTTCCGCAACATTTTTCCAATACCAACATGAGGACACTTTATATTTGCATTGTATCTAATGTCTTTTGATGAAACGAGGCCCGATGCTTCGGGACGAGTTCTCCAGAGTACTCGGGAGTCTATAAAAATCAGATTTAAACAGATGAATTTATAACATGATATTTTTCTTTCTAGTTTGGTTGATCAGGAAAAGGAGGAAGGGTGCAACGGCATCTATGCCTCCTTTTCTTTTATCAAAACAAGAATATTGACTAATTTGCGATAATATCGATAACTAAATCGAAACCTGTAAAGCATCAACTAAACCATAATAAATACAGAATCAAGACGGTTATAAACCGTCCCTCAGAATTCAAACTGAAGATTTTAAAATATGCCAATAAACAATTTCACACCGGGAGTACAGCCTCGCTATTTTGATTTCCGGCGAATTGCCATTGAATTAATTGCCTCAGTTTTTATTTCCTGGCTAATCATGGCATTGGTTGGAGACGATTCTGTAAAGCTCGATTCCGAAAGTTTCAAAGCATTTACCTTTGTTGTAGTTACCCTGGTTTGCTTGTGTGAAGGAATTTTTATATTTGATGCACTAATTTCCCAAAGATACCCCTGGCACACTGCCGTTCGTAAACGAATGGTTGCTCTCTTTACATTTTCTGTGGTGTGGCTTCATACAGTGGGCTTTATGGCTGGAAAAATGTCTAAATTATTGTTTATTGAACACGCCGGGCGTGAACCCGGCGATGACCATTATGTAGCTGTCACAATTCTGATTCTTTTTACCATTATTTATGTCATCAGTCTCATTGGGTACAATTATCATGAAACTCTAAAAAGGTTTATCGTAGAAAATGAACGCTTACAAAGAGAGAAACTTGAATTGGACTATTTTGCATTACAGGATCAGTTAAATCCACATTTCCTGTTCAATAACATGAGTACACTGATGGCAATGATTCCCGAGAATAGTGAAAAAGCCCTGAGTTTTGCCGGAAATTTCACCGATGTTTACCGATATGTACTCATGAGCAGCCGCCATAAGCTGGTTTCGTTACAGGATGAACTTATGTTTATCAAATCATATGTTGCCATTCATCAGGAAAGGCTGGTTAATGGATTAATGGTTGCGTATGATGTTCCGGAGAGTGAAACAAAAAGAAAAGTACCGGCATTAAGCCTTCAGTTTTTGGTGGAAAACGCCATTAAACACAACGTGGCAACTAAAGAGAATCCTTTGCAGATTAGAATCAGCATAGAAGAAAATATGCTGAAAGTAACCAACAATCTGCAACCTAAACTATCGACTTACTCCACCAATACCGGCTTGCGAAACCTGAAACGCCGCATTCAGTTTTTGGCTGAGGATAAAGATCTGGTTGTAGAAAGCGATGACAAACATTTTACCGTTAAAGTGCCTGTATTTGACTAATTAAAAGTTGATGATATGGAATGGAATGCAGTGATAGTAGAAGATGAGCATTATCTGGCTCAGGTTTTGGAGAAAATGATTACTGAGGTAAAACCAGATTGCAATATATTGACAAAACTTACCGGGGTAAACCAGTCCATTGAATGGTTCAGGAATCATCCTGAACCATGTTTGGTATTCATGGACATCCAATTGGCTGATGGCATCTGTTTCGATATTTTTGAAGCCGTTGACCTAAGCAATAAGGGCATTGTGTTTACAACAGCATATGACGAATACATGTTGGACGCCTTTGAACACAACAGCATCTCCTATCTTTTAAAACCAATAAAAAAAGATTCCCTCGTAAAGGTTTTCGAAAAGATTGAAAAGATAATGAACACCTTTGCCCAAGATCAGAAAGATGATTATCAGCATCGATTATCCCAATTGGCTCAACACATCGGTAAAATTGCACCACGCTTCCGCCAACGGTTTATGATTGCCAAGGCCGATGGATATATTCAGCTTCCGGTTCATGATGTGGCCTCCTTCTTCGTTGTAGAGAAAGTGGTACAAGCTTTAACTTTCGGAGGTAAGATTCACGTTTTGGATTTTACTCTCGATAAACTTGAAGAGGAGCTGGATTACGATACATTTTTCAGAGCCAACCGGCAATACATCATTAACCTCAATGCCATCGAACGCATAGAAAACTATTTTGGAGGGAAGTTAATTGTCAGACTTAAACCTGAAATCAGCAAAGAAAAAATAGTCGTAAGCCGCTCAAAAGCACAAATGTTGAAGAGATGGCTGGATAGATGATAAAAAAGAAGAGCCTGCCTGTGCTGCCAGGAAAACAGCAACCACAAAGATCACGAAGTAATTCACAGAGTTCGCAAAGAGTACAATTTCAATGAGCATTCATCTCTTTACGTATCCTTTGAGAACTTTGTGGTTACCTAAACTTTTAATACCCCTCCTTGAATTCTTCTTATTTATTCACCTTAGCCCAGCTATCCCTCAAACCCACCGTTTTATTAAAAATCAGTTTCTCCTGAGCGGACTCCTTATCTGCACAGAAATATCCAAGGCGCTGAAATTGGAATCCATCCAACGGCTTACTCTCTTTTAGGAAGGGCTCTACTTTGCAGCCGCTTAATATTCTTAGAGAATCCGGATTCAAAAACTCTTTAAAATCTTTCTCTTTGTGACCATCGGGTTCTTCATCCATAAACAGACGATCGTAAAGTCTCACCTCCGCATCAATGGCATGTCTGGCCGAGACCCAGTGCAGGGTTCCTTTTACTTTCCGATTGCTTTGCGGCATCCCGCTTTTGGTTTCAGGATCGTAGGTGCAATAAATCTCTGTAATATTGCCATCTGCATCTTTCTTAAAATCTTCACATTTCACAATGTATCCGCTTTTGAGACGAACTTCTCTGCCAGGACCCAAACGGAAATACTTCTTTGGCGGATCTTCCATAAAATCATCACGCTCAATGTAAAGTTCCTTACAAAAAGGGATCTCCCTTGCACCCATACTTACATCCTCCGGATTGTTGATGGTCTCCATCATCTCAACCTGATCTTCAGGATAGTTGGTGATGATCAGTTTTACCGGATTCAAAACAGCGTTCACACGCATGGCGCGTTTGTTCAGGTCTTCACGAATGCAATACTCCAGTAGACCCATATCAATTACGTTTTCACGTCGGGCAACGCCCACTTTGTCCGCAAACATACGAATAGAAGCCGGCGTATATCCTCTTCGTCGTAACCCGGAGATGGTTGGCATGCGGGGATCGTCCCAGCCTGCTACAATACCTTTCTGAACCAGTTCCAGCAATTTGCGTTTGCTCATAACGGTGTAATTCAGATTCAAACGGGCGAATTCTATTTGCCTCGGACGAACTTCAGGTGCGGATTCTCCTTCCAGTATCTGATCTAAAAACCAGTTGTATAGAGGCCGGTGTACCTCAAACTCCAAGGTACAAATGGAGTGGGTGATGGCTTCAATAAAATCACTCTGCCCATGAGTGTAGTCGTACATGGGGTAGATGCACCACTTATCTCCGGTTCTATGATGTGGTTTATGGATGATTCTGTACATAATCGGGTCACGCATGTGCATATTGGGCGAAGCCATATCAATTTTTGCACGGAGAATTTTCTCACCATCTTTAAACTCCCCTTTTTTCATGCGCTCAAACAGGTCAAGGTTCTCATCAACGGAGCGATTCCGGTAGGGGCTTTCTGTTCCCGGAACAGTAGGAGTGCCCTTTTGTGCTGCAATCTCTTCGGGGGTGAGTTCGCAAACATATGCTTTGCCCTTTTTGATGAGCTTTACGGCCCAGTCGTAAAGTTGGTCAAAGTAGTCTGAAGCGTATTTTGGCTCCCCTTCCCATGCAAACCCCAACCATTTAATATCTTCCTGAATGGAGTCCACATATTCCACATCTTCCTTAACCGGGTTGGTGTCGTCAAACCGGAGGTTGCATGCAGCTTTATAATTTTTGGCTATGCCAAAATTAAGACATATGGATTTTGCGTGACCGATGTGCAGATACCCGTTTGGTTCAGGTGGAAACCGGGTCAGGATTTTCCCGCCATTTTTACCTTCTGCGAGGTCTTTATCTATTTCCTGGTAAATGAAATTGTTTTTTATCTCGGGTGTTTCAGGTTTAGACATCTCGTTACTCATATAATATCCAATGTTATGATTAAATTCCTGGTTGAAAACCAGTTTAGTCTGGTTCAACACTTCGTCATGCAAAAGTAAAATAATTTACGTGCATATTTAGTATTAGAGTAACAGAGTTTTTGTTTTTTTGGACATAAGCAGGTTTTACTCAATAATGAAAAGCAAGACTAAATATTGCATGGCGGGACATTGTAATATGAAACGAGCCATGAAAATCGCTAAATCAACTGAGTTAATGTGGATGAATTAAGGGATCTCCCGAAGTATCAGGAATAACCAATGTACGTTCTTTTGCAATTTAGGGGCGTTAGCCCTGCAATCTTCGTAGGATAGTACATTAAGATTGGAAAACAGAGGGGCGTTAGCCCTGATATCTTTGTTAATTATGAACAATGCCCCTATGTGCTCAGAATAACTAATTATGCTGCGCATTCCTGCCAGCTTTGGTCTATCTTATTTATTTCAGACTTCGGCAATTTTTTTGAACGAAAATGTGGTTTAGACTGAATTGATATGGTATTTTTGCCATGTTTTTATCACACACTCATATTGCTGTTCCTGAAAAATATTGATTATGCGGATACTATATAACATCGGAATACAGTTTTACCATTTCATGGTAAAACTGTTAAGTCCGTTTAATAAACAGGCCTCCATGTTGTCCCGGGGGCGTTCGGAAGTTTGGGATAAAATTGATTCGCTTACCCTCAGGGATAAAGTTATATGGGTTCATTGTGCATCCTTAGGCGAGTTTGAGCAGGGGCGTCCGCTCATCGAAGCCATTCGTACTAAAAAGCCGGATTGCTCCATTGTGCTCACATTCTTCTCACCTTCAGGGTATGAAATTCGCAAAAACTATGATATGGTTGATGTCGTGCTATATCTCCCGGCAGACACAAAAAAGAATGCACATCGCTTCATTTCAGTCATCAAGCCCACAGCGGTCTTCTTTGTGAAATATGAGTTCTGGTTTCATTACTTCAACGAACTTAAACGTGCAAACATCCCATTATTTAGTGTCTCTTCCATATTCAGGGAAAACCAGATATTCTTTAAATGGTACGGAAGCTGGTTTAGAAAAACCCTTCAATGTGTTACGAAATTCTATGTGCAGGATGAAACATCCGGAGAACTCTTAAAATCTTTAGGGATTGACCATTTCATTGTGGCCGGAGATACCCGTTTCGATAGAGTTGCGTCCATTGCTAAATCAGCAGCGGATGTGCCTTTGGCAGAAACTTTTGCACGTGGTGCAAAAGTATTGGTGGCAGGCAGCACCTGGCCTCCGGATGAAGAGATTCTTGCTTCATACATCAATCAATCTTCTCCTTCTGAAAAATTCATCATCGCCCCCCATCAAATACACGATTCGCATATCAGGCAAATTGAAGAGCGATTATCGGTACCAACCATTCGGTTTACAAAAACTGAGAATGGAGAATTGCCGTCAGAAGCAAAGGTCTTGATCATTGACACCATTGGCATGCTGTCGGCCATTTATCGCTACGGAAGTGTGGCGTATATAGGTGGTGGTTTTGGAAAGGGTATCCACAACACGCTTGAGGCTGCAACCTACGGAATGCCTGTTGTTTTTGGACCAAAATACAAGAAGTTCAAAGAAGCTGTGGATTTGATTAATGAAGGTGGCGGATTTGCCATTCAGGAAGAGAAAGATTTTTTTGAACTGATGAGTAGATTTTGGGGAGATGGGGATGGCAATGAACTTGAACGATCAGGAAAAGCAGCCGCATCCTATGTAAATAGGATGCTGGGCGCCACTGATAAAATCATTGAAGAGATTCAGGATCTTGAAACCTGAAGCCCCTGATTACTGATTTCCATTTCTACGAAACGGGCTCGGGTATTGGGAGGATTTTTCTCCAGAGTCTCTTTGATTTTTTGGCCTGCCTGTGGTGATTTTGCACAAATAAGCAGGTAGCCTCCACCGCCTGCTCCTAATAGTTTCAATCCCAAACAATCGTCGTCCACTTGGTCAACGATGGATTGTATCTCAGGCGTATTTGTGCCGGGATCCAGATTTTTGTTTAATTCCCAGGATTTCCGGATCATTAATCCTGTTTGATGCAAATTGCACTTCTGAATGGCTTCACGGGTGGTGAAGGCGTGCTCCTTAATTTGATCGGCAATGCGCAGTCGGCTGCCCTCATTCAAAAACATCCCACAAACAATCTCTGCTAGTATGTTTTTGGCTACTCTTGTTATGCCAGTGTAATACAGCAACCAGCAATCTTTAAATTCAGCCTTAGAGAAAACAGTGTCGGGTAGCCAGTCGATGCTGATTTTGCTTTGCATTCCCGGTTGAGACGAGAGATGCTTTAAGCCGGGGAAAACTCCTCCGTACTGATCCTGCCAGCCACCTCCTGTTGTGAGCATTTGCTCAAGAATTAATGCTTTGTTGCAGATGTCGTGATCATTCCAGCCAAGTTTACAGAAATCTGACAGTGCACCAAGTATGGTGGCTGCCAATATGGATGAAGTCCCCAACCCGGAACCTTTTGGTATAGCCACCAGCAGGGAGATTTCAAGCCCGCTTCCAAATTCCCGGAGTTGTTCAGAAAGTGAACTGAATTGTTTGTTGTTATAGTCAGGGTGGAAACCGGCCAGACACAATGCAGCTCGAGGTATGCTGAAAGCCGATTCAACATCATTATATCCTGTTATATCATTATAGTTCTCAATGGTTTCGCTGACTCCATTGTCGATGCTTCTAATGGTGATTTTATGTTCCGGCGAGGTGCGGATAAAAACCTGTAAAGGAGGTTGACCGTTGAGGTTAACAGCCAGATTTACAACGCTACCTCCCGATTGTATGCAGTAAGGTGGTGTGTCTGACCAACCTCCTGCCAAATCTAAACGGGCAGGACTCCTTGCCCATACAATCTGATCAGGAAAAACATTCAATTGCGGGTTCACATGATGATTGTCTGTTGTGTATATGAACTTTTGCAATGCCTGGTGAGCCTTGCTTTCCAAGGGAGACGGGTTGTTGCCTTTGAATCGCTCTATCTCCGCAAGAAGCATTTGCTGACGGGCAACAATCAGTGGCGAAATATCTGTTGGCGACAATTGCGGTAATGGCAGCTTTTTTGCTGCGTAACCTATGGCCAGTTCTTTCAGATTCGATTGGTAGAAGACGCTTCTTTTATAGTTTTCGGCCAGTTTTGGAACAGATTGCCAGGCAAACTTTACCCTTTGGGCAAAAAGTCTTTTAAGGTTTGCTTTTGCACTGATCTCCGTAGCCGACCATCTTTCACAATTGATCCAAAATTTAGTATGGTCTCTGTTTTCTGCATCAAAGTTAAGAAGCCATTCCACAAATTTCTGTGTCAATTCATCTTTTCCTACCAATGGGAACAGTTTACAATCCTGTATATCCTCATCCGGGTTTATCCCGGCTTCATCAATATTGATTTTTTTATGGCTAAACCATTTAATAAGCGAACACTCCTGCCAGTTTGCTTGCTTCACTGTCCCGCTGAATGAGTCGGTTATGGCATATGGCCTGATACAATATTTATCAATTCCGGCAGGAATGATGTCCAGACAGATTCCGGCAGGGATTTCAATGTTCCAACTGTTTTCGGGAACTCCGGTTATAATGTGGTGGTTTTTTAATTTCCATTTTGAGCCAATGTGGCTGTTTTCAATCCATATATGGTGATTATTGCCGGTAAGAGTGATATCGGTTTGAGCATTTTGCACAAACAGAGTGGGGTGAGGCTTCACACGGTGGTGCAATATGGCTCTTTGATCTTTTATTCTGTTTTGAATTTTCTCAGAAGAAGTTATCAATTCCAGACTTGTACCGTAATGGTAAAACTCCCCGTTTTCCAGTGGAAGCAGTGCCACAGTCAGTTCCGAAACCGCGGGGTCAGGTTGGTGCGGTTCTGCCCCCAAGGCAGAGCCAAACGCCGAGTACATATCGTAGAATTCTGGAAGGCCATTCTCAAAACTATTGCCATTCCATCCACATTTTTTCATCAGCACTTTTACTGCTTTGTCGCTGAGCATCCATATACCGGCATCCATCATAAAGAGATGATCGCTGGTAAGTTCTTCTATTTTTTCATGGGTTGGCTTTTGAAGCATGAACTTTAATTCGCCGGGATTTTCGCGTGGCGTGAAAAACACGCCATGTCTTGAAGCCAGGTGTGGATCAGCCCATATTCCTGCGCAAACCACATCCGTCTCAGGAATCTGTTGAAATTGCTGCCCTGAAATAATAAGCACATCCCCGCTTGCAATCAGTGTATTGCAGTTACCCGATGAAACAGACAGCAGTTCTTCATAGAGAGGTTTTTGAAGATCAAGCAGCGTCTGAAACAAACTTTGACCGCGGCTCCATCTAAAAACCGGAATTGGAGTGAGAATCTTCCCGGAAGGTGCGTAGGCCGGCAATCGCCGGCTTTGGCCTCCGGCATGAATGATGAGTTTTTTCTCATTTCTAAGAAATTCATCGAAGGATAAATTCTTTTTTATTTCAAAATACTTAGCAAGAAGCCAGGCCGTGCCACCTCCTGAACCAATTTTTGTGCCTGTCGGATCTGACAAGGCAAAAATATCTTTATCGGATGAAATGTTTAATGCCCTAAACTGACTTGCAAGGTTTTCAGGTACCGAAAGTAGTGTCTGCATGCCTGGATTTTTTTTATGAATTTCAAATATAATATCAAAATTGGTATTTGGTAGAATTATGCAGGTGTTGTTATATATTATTCTTTTTGGTGAAATGTGAACAACCTGGGCAAAGAAATTACAATATGGTCTGTTGAGTTATCTATAGTAGCTGCTGACTCAAAAGTAAATTTTAATTTTCCACATCTTTCAAATCGCAATGTTTTGCATATACAATTCACCCCTCCAATCCTCCCACTTGGGGGAGGTTTGGAGGAGTGAAAACGAGTTTGATTACAAACTGTATGTGTTGAATATTATTATTCTACTTTTGAGACAGCCTTTGGGTGCCACTGATAAAAATTCCTGATAAACAGTTTAAAAGATTCTATTTGTATTAATTCATTAATCTTTTTTATTTATCTAATTATCAGCCGTTTACAAACTTGTTGTAATGCTGCACAATCACCTGATAATGTGAAGTTTACTTATATCTAATATCTAATAATCTTAAAGTCTAACGATCTATTGTATTTGGAAACTTATTATTTTTTACTCGAAATTGATAAAAAACGTTATTTTTGCCTGTTTGTATTTTAATAATTGTTAAAAACTCTAATTCAATGAAATCTAAAATCTTATTACTTCTCGTTTTTCTTATCGGATACAACACCATAGAGTCACAAAGAGTACGCAGCGAAATAATACAAGTAAAGAAACGGAATTCTGCTTTTATCCCTCTGCCGCTAGAGGCTAAAACATTTTCTTCTAACAATGTATATCTTCAGATTCATGGCCTTGAACGGGTAAACTCCGATGCAGATCTGAGAATTGTCGGAAAAATGTTTCCCGCATACAGGCATAGCGAATGGGCGATCGGCTCAAATGTCTATCTTACCAGAACTAGAAGCGAGGACATCTTGTTCTCTCAACCTGTTGAATTAACGATTACAGACAGAGATGGGCAAATTCTTTATTATCGTGTATTTAATTATTTCAAATTCACCAGGGATTCGGAAACATCCCCTAATGTATATATGGAGAGTGACATGTTTGCTTATAATGGGATATCTGAACACTTATCCTATATGTTTTCGCCACTTTATGAACCTGAGTTCAGAACACGTTTACACTACATCCACCGGAGCGATGACCATGATGATTTAAACCATGCATACAACATCGCCATGGAAGCTGTAGAAAAATATAATGATGGGAACACAGAGCCTGCACTTAAACTGTTTTATGAAGCCATTGACATATGGCAAAACGCCCTTAAAGAAGCAGATCTTAATAACCGCAGAAGCAGAATTAACAGAAATATTGCAGAGGGAGTATATCGAAATCTGATGCAAGTGTTATCCATTACAGGGCGTTTTGAAGAAGCAGGGCAGATAATTGAAGAAAGCAAAGAAGCAATGGGGGTAATGTTTAACCTCCGAATCGCCAGACATGAGTATAATAAACAGAGAATGGAGCTAATGGCCAAAGGCAAGGATGAACGCTTTACAAACTTTTTTCATTTTGAATTAGATCCAGATCAGAAGCCATTATTAAGTGGCGGACATCAGTTTTTACCATCAGGAATCCCCGCTATTAGTAACTATATTGTGGGAAGCTGGAGGTATTATGCTGTCACCCCCGATGGGTTGCCTCATTCTGCGGAAGACTTTGATGCATTGAATCATACCGCTAATTTGCCTGATGAAACTGTTGAGCTACTTCATCTGCTCCCTGACGGGTCTAAAATAAACCAGGAGGGGTCATGGGAACGTTCCGAACGTTACCGGCTGGATGATCCAATGCCTTTTTGGAGAGTTTTTAATGGGCCAGATGGACATCCATATTTGATTTTCGCCTACGAACAGGAAGAATTTGATGATATCGCAGGTAATATGAGGCATTTGGACTTGCACAGAATCTTTCATGTTTGTGATGAAAGGCTCGTTTTAATGTCTCCAAACTTCAATCCGAATTCAGATGTATCCGGTAATTTTATTCATTTGCAAAGGGTCGGACTGGTAACAGATTTATAAATCGCTCAAACTTTTTTAGCCGACTAAATAAAATTTAAATTCAGGAGCTCTCGAGTTGTTAAAGCTCAAAGCTTCTGATATTTAATTTTATATTGCTAACGTGATGGTGAGTCCGGCGTTTTTGCTTCAATTCTTTTTCATTTCAGGCTTGATTCTGTTCAAAATGAAAAATAATATCAAGGAGAGCATGTTGGGTTCGAATTCAGCACTGATCTCTTCCGAATCCTCGGGTTTATTTAGCTTTTCTCATTTTTTCAGATAATCTCTGTAGAGAGTTTAGAATCATTTCAAAGTTGCAATCAGAATTTGTCCTGAGTTCGAAAAACTCCTAACTTAGCTCAAAATAATTGGTTGTATGGGGGCAAATGATCAATAATCAACGATGCTTTTGCTATTTTTTTAGTGTGTTATTTTTACACTAACGTTTTTTTTTGTTTTTTTGTACTTGAAGAGTGATCAAAAGGAGGATATAAATAAATCAACTAAATAAACTTTACAAGATGAAAAAACAACTATTATCTGGATTAATTGTATTAGTCATCTTCTTTGGCTGTGCAACACCAAAGAAACAGGATGCAGCTTCAATGGTTGAGCGAATTCCTGAGGTTGAGGCCTTATTAAAACAGATGACGCTTGAAGAGAAAGTGGGTCAGATGGCTCAGTTGACTCTTGACGCTCTAACAGTTGGAGCGAATCATTTTCATACTGAGGAGCCCATGCGACTGGATATGGATCTTGTACGCAGAGCCATTGTTGACTATAACCTTGGTTCGGTATTGAATACCGCTTCTACCCGAGCCAGAACTGTGGAGGAGTGGCATACGATTGTCAGTCAGATCCAGGATGTGGCCATGAATGAAACGCGCCTGGGCATTCCCGTAATTTATGGAATAGATGCCATCCATGGCGTAACATATACCGCCGGGGCAACATTCTTCCCACAACAAATTGGGCAGGCTGCCACTTTTAACCCGGAGTTAGTTCGTCGTGCAGCCGAAATTACAGCATATGAAACCCGTGCCTCTTCTTTGCCATGGAACTTTTCACCGGTTCTGGACATTGGTCGTGACCCAAGATTTCCAAGAATGTGGGAGACCTTTGGTGAAGATGTCTATTTAACCAAAGTTCTTGGAGTGGCAATGGTAGAAGGATATGAAGGCGATGACATTGGAAGCCCTTACAGGGTCGCATCTTGCCCCAAACATTTTCTTGGCTACTCAACACCGCTTTCCGGTAAAGATCGTACACCCGCATTAATTCCGGAAATAGAATTGAGAGAGCGCCACATTCCTCCATTCAAGGCTGCTATTGAAGCAGGTGCACATACCATCATGCTTAACAGTGGATTAATAAATGGCGTACCCGTTCATGCCAGTTATGAACTGATTACTGAACTGCTAAAAGAAGAGCTTGGCTTTACAGGGTTGGTTGTAACAGACTGGGCTGACATTGACAATCTTCACAATCGCGACAGAGTGGCCTCTTCACCAAAGGAAGCTGTTAAGCTGGCCATTAATGCAGGTGTTGATATGTCGATGATTCCATACACGCTTGATTTTTGCGACTACTTAATAGAGTTGGTTGAAGAAGGTGAAGTGCCCATGTCCAGAATTGATGATGCAGTTCGCAGGATTTTGAACACTAAATTTAAATTAGGCTTGTTTGAGACCCCGGTTACCCATTACGAAGATTACCCGCTGTTTGGAAGCGATGAATTTATTGCTGAAGCAATTAAAACGGCACAAGAATCTATGACACTGCTAAAGAATGAAGAGAACATTCTTCCTTTATCAAATAACTCCAGAGTTTTGGTTGCTGGTCCAAATGCGAACAGTATGCGCGCACTCAACGGAGGCTGGTCGTACACCTGGCAGGGAAGCAATGCCGATGAGTTTCATGAAGGATACTCTACGATTTTGGATGCCATTCGTGATAAAATTGGTTCAGCAAATGTTATTTTCCGCGAAGGAGTTCGTTACGATAACAATGCAGCATACTGGGTAGATGAGGCTTTTGATATACAAGGAGCGGTTCGTGCCGCAAGAAATGTTGATTACATCATTCTTGCTCTTGGGGAAAACAGTTATTGTGAAAAGCCCGGTGATTTGCATGATCTCACTCTATCCAGAAACCAAATTGACCTGGCTAAGGCATTGGCCGAAACAGGTAAACCCATTATTTTGGTTTTGAACCAGGGACGTCCTCGCATCATTCGGGAAATTGAACCGCTCGTAAGCGGGATAATCAATGCCTACCTGCCCGGAAACTATGGAGGCATAGCTGTTGCCGATGTTATTTTTGGTGACTACAACCCAAACGGTAAACTTCCGTTTACCTATCCAATGTATGTAAACACTTTGGTTACTTATGACCACAAGCCTTCAGAACATCAGGAAAGAATGGCCGGAATGTATGATTATGAATCAGATTTTGCCATTCAATTTCCATTTGGCTTTGGTTTGAGCTATACCTCTTTCGAATACAGCAACTTATCTGTGAGCAGTGATGTTTTAAGACCAAATGGCAGCATCAATATTTCGGTAGATGTAAAAAACACAGGCGATCGGCAAGGTCAGGAAGTTGTTCAATTGTATACTTCAACTCACTTTGCGTCAATAACACCTGATGTTCGTCGTTTAAGAAGGTTTGAGAAAATTGCATTGGAACCGGGAGAAACTAAAACCGTTAGTTTTAGTATTGCGCCTGAGGACATCAGCTTTATCAATGCACAAAATAAAAGAGTTACCGAGCCTGGAGCTTTTGATGTTTTAATCGATGACCTTAAAGCTACGGTGAATTATACAGAGTAAATCTTAATATAATATCGAATTCAATAAAAAACTACAAGAAAGAGAAAAAGGGTGTCCGTTCGGACACCTTTTTTTTGCTAAAATAAAGTCAGTTCTAAAACAATAATTATGCGTTAAAAAACATCAATACGAGAATGTTTTTATATGTTATATAAATGTCGATATCGATGTTATCACCCTCCATCTCTGCACTTTATTGTTTTTATCAGTTTTTTGATGTGAGTATTTTGTGAGCCAATTCAATTATGAAATATGAGGTTAATATGAGGTGTTTCATAATACATAAACGGATTGAATACAATAATTTTGACTTATGGGATTTTAACCTGATTGAAATTACGCAAAACAAAGATACCCATCGTGAATGTTCTGCTAAATCGCAATATTCTATAACAATTCTAAAAATTGAAGAAATGAAAAAATCACTGCTTATTGGCATGTCGGTACTGCTTTTTATCTTTGGTTGTGCCTCAGAAAAAACAGATGACGCTGCTGCCACGGTTGAGAGAATTCCTGAAGTGGAAGCATTGTTGGCTCAAATGACCCTTGAAGAAAAAGTTGGTCAGATGGCACAAATTACCCTGGATGTCATCACCAAAGGAGAAAACGAAATGGTTTCCGATGAACCGCTGGTTCTGGATATGGACCTTGTTCGCCGAGCCGTAGTGGATTATGGTGTAGGTTCAATTCTGAATACGGCCAACAATCGAGCCAGAACTGTAGAGAAATGGCATACAGTAATCAGCCAGATTCAGGATGTTGCCATGAATGAGACCCGCCTGGGGATTCCTGTTTTATATGGTATTGACGCCATTCATGGAACAACATACACCGCTGGTGCAACTTTTTTCCCGCAGCAAATTGGTCAAGGTGCTACCTTTAACCGAGATTTGGTTCGTAAAGCTGCTGAAATCACTGCATATGAAACGCGGGCTTCTTCCATACCATGGAATTTTTCACCTGTGCTGGATATGGGACGTGACCCCAGATTTGCAAGGCTCTGGGAAACTTTTGGCGAAGATGTATATCATACAAAAGTTCTTGGACTGGAGATGATAAAGGGCTACGAGGGGGATGACATCAGCAGTCCCTACCGTGTTGCTTCATGCCCCAAACATTTTCTGGGTTACGGAACTCCTCTTTCCGGAAAAGACAGAACGCCTGCCTTGATTCCTGAGATTGAACTCAGAGAGCGCCACCTTCCCCCTTTCGAAGCTGCAGTAAAAGCAGGGGTACAAACCATCATGGTTAATTCCGGATTGATCAATGGTGTGCCTGTGCATGCATCATATGAACTGCTGACAGAACTGCTAAAAGAAGAATTGGGTTTTACCGGTCTGCTTTTGACAGATTGGGCCGACATTGAAAATCTTCACAACAGAGACAGGGTGGCTGCATCACAAAAAGAAGCCGTCAAACTGGCCATCAATGCGGGTATTGATATGTCCATGATTCCTTACAATCTTGATTTCTGCGATTATCTGGTTGAACTGGTAAAAGAAGGAGAGGTTCCAATGTCCAGAATTGATGATGCAGTTCGCAGAATTTTAAATACCAAGTTTAAATTAGGTTTGTTTGACACACCCGTAACTCATTACGAAGACTACCCGCTGTTTGGAAGTGAGGAGTTTGAATCAGTGGCTTTAGAGACAGCACAAGAGTCAATCACTCTTTTAAAAAATGAGAACAACATCCTTCCCCTATCAAAAAACAGCCGCATTCTGGTAACGGGACCTAATTCCAACTCGATGAGAGCATTGAATGGCGGATGGACTTACAGCTGGCAGGGAGAGAAAGTTGATGAGTTTGCACAAGACTACTCAACCATTCTGGATGCCATCAGAGGCAAAGTTGGAGCTGGAAATGTTATGTTTAGAGAAGGTGTGAGGTATGACAATGATGCTGCTTACTGGGTTGACGAGGCCTTTGATATTCCCGGAGCTGTAAGAGCAGCTGCCAATGTGGATTACATTGTAATTGTTCTTGGTGAGAACAGCTATACCGAAAAACCGGGTGATTTACATGATCTTACTTTGTCTCAAAACCAAATTGACCTGGCAAAGGCTCTGGCTAGAACAGGAAAACCTATGATTTTGGTTCTGAATCAGGGACGTCCACGGATTATCCGTGAAATTGAACCACTCATGAGCGCTGTAGTGAATGCATACTTGCCTGGTAATTTTGGAGGGTTGGCGATTGCAGATGTTATCTTTGGCGACTATAACCCAAACGGAAAACTACCATTTACCTATCCAATGTATGTTAATACTTTGGTTACATATGATCATAAGCCATCTGAAAATCAAGCCAGAATGGAAGGTGTATATGATTATGAATCAGATTTTGCCATTCAATATCCTTTTGGATTTGGTTTGAGCTACACAACCTTTGAGTATAGTCATCTGAAAGTCAGCAGTGATCAACTCACAGCAAATGAATCCATAGAAATTTCTGTAAATGTTAAAAACACAGGTGACCGTCAAGGAAAAGAGGTGGTTAAGCTGTTTACCTCGCTTCATTATGCCTCCATCACTCCTGATGTACAACGCTTAAGACGATTTGACAAAATCACTCTTGAGCCGGGAGAAGAAAAAATGGTAACCTTTACATTAACACCGCAAGATATTAGTTTCATAAACGCTCGCAATGATAGAGTGAATGAAGCAGGATATTTTGATGTGATGATTTCTGATCTTGTTGAAACCATTAGCTTCATTGAATAAGGATTTGCCAACAATTGATTTTTTATGATCTGAACAAAAAGGCGGTTTTAGAAGAGGATTTAACCACAAAGTTCACGAAGTATTTACAAAGCTCACAAAGATTTAATGCGCTGTCATGCAGGTCATTGTGTGCTCTGCGTAATCACCGTGATCTTTGTGGTTTTATTCTTTCCCTATCTGGCGTTTATTAAATCTTTCAGAGTTCAAATTGACAATCTGTTATCTCATCATTTAAAAACAATGGTTATTTGAATATAATTTAACTATTTTTGTCTCTTCATCACCAGATACCCAGAATAATATGAAACTCGTCCCGAGGCCTAGGGAGCCATTGAATAGCAAGTTAGAGTATATGAAAATTCTTTCAATAACCATCTGCATTTTTCTTATGACAGCACTCTTCCCTTTTTGGGGAATTGCTGGTACATTAGGAATCCAAAAAGGATCGTATGATGATCTTCAATCCAGAATTTATGAATCCATTGAGCATCAAACAGGTAACACAAGAGAATTAATCAGTGAATTTAAACGGCTGGGAGGCTTTGATGCAGATCTTTTGTTGGGGATGGCCTACTACTTTAAAGCAGAGCTAAATTATTCTGAAGCCGCATGGAATGAAGCCATAGAGAATTACAGTGCAGCAATCAGATATTTTGACTCCCTGAACGAAACAGGAAGATTGGCAATTACCTACAACAATCTTGGGCTGGTGTATTCTTTCATCGGAGAATATGACAACTCGCTCGATGCCTATTCCAAAGCGTTGGCACTGGAACTGGACATGGGTGATCAAACTGCGATAGCAGAAACCTATCAAAACATGGCAAATGTTTTTTCAGCAGGCGAAAACTACGACAAGGCTCTGGAGTTTCATCAAAAAGCACTGGATGTTTTCCTGCAAGAAAGAAACGATATCAGAATTGCTGCTACATATAATAATCTGGCTACCATTTTTGCCCGAACTCAAAAGTATGATGAAGCTTCGCAGAATTATTTAAATGCCCTGTCAACATACAGGAAACTTGGAATGGAACATGAAGAATCCATAGTTCTATGTAATATTGGTAGTTTGAAAACCAGAGAGGGAAGTTACAATGAGGCAGTCATTTATCTTGAAAGAGCTCTGGTTATTCTTAAAGCAAGAGTAGACCGCATTGGAGAAGCAAGAGCCTACTCCCTTCTTGCAGACACTTATGCCAAAAGAAACGACCATCAACATGCCATTTTCCTTCACAGAAAGGCCTTGAATATAGCAACAACCTATAATCTTAACGATGTTTACATCGATTCGAAATTTTCACTTTATACCACCCATAAAAATGCCGGAAATTGGGAAAAGGCATTAGCTGCCTATGAAAATTACATAAAATCTCGAGACCAATTACTAAAAGAAAATCCTGCCTTTGCCGGAGGGGTGTTAGACAAAGAACTTGAGCACAGGATTATTGAAAGAGACAGAATGCTGCAGAGAGCACAGTTAAGGGAACGGATTCTCTTCGGATTGTTTGTGTTTGTAGGTGTATTGGCTTTCCTTGCTTTTATCATAGCAACATACAGACGTCGCATCATCAGAAGCCAGAATGAGTATGAAAAAGTGAGGAGTAAGCTTTTGAAGGAGAAGTTTAATGCCACTGCTGTTATCGATTACCTCAATTCCATCAGGGATGAGATGATTAAGGGGGATAATCAAAACGCTGTATCCCAGCTAGATGGCTTCTCAAACATGATGCAGATCATGATGGAAAATTCCTGCCAGCAATTCATCTCTTTACGAAAAGAGATTGAATTTCTAAGAAGCTTTCTTGATTTTCAGAAGGAGCGCTACAACTGCGATATTGAATGCAACATCGAGTCCAATGTAATTCATAATGCCGATCAGGTGATGGTACCGAGCATGCTCACTCAATCCTTTATTGAACATGCATTTGTAAACTCTGACTGTGCAGAAACAAAACCAACTTTGAATTTTGCATTTATGAGAAGAGGAAATGTGCTGGATGTCATCATTGAAAACAATCTGAATTCTTCAGCAGAGAGTGCTATTCTGGAAGAACGGCACAGAAATCTTGGAATTTCCATGGTTCACCATAAATCCTCCGGGTATAAAATGCACCGATTATTAAATCACCTCGGACCGCTTCACACAGAGGTCAGGACTGTTGGTGGCCGGGAAGCCGGACATCGCGTAAGATTCAGCCTGCCGTTTATGGTGAATTAGCTACTCGGAAATATCAAACTTATTTAATACTATTCACTGATGTCCGATAAAAAAAGAATTTTATTAAATAAAAATAGGTTTGAATACAAATAAAGACAGGTTACTGTATTACCTTAATGAAAACGTATGAGATCCGATGTGAAACCCATCGGCAAAAATGTCGGCAGTATATTCGCCACTTGTTAATTCACCTACATCGGCATTGTAAAAAATGCACACATCAAGTTCTTCCCCGCCATACTCAACTGCTCTTTTGGCTGAGAAATTAATCTGTGTGTTTTCATGAGTGAAAACATCATCTCTGGAATGCATCAGAAGCTGTCCGTCCGGCCTCTCAATCCGAAGGTATATCTCTTTCATCCCAACGGGTGCAGTCACATTTCGCAATATCGTAAAGCACACTTTAATCCTATTGGCTCTCGAACTTCGGTTTGTTGATCTACCACTGGGGTTTAATCCTTCGGCCATCATGTTAATGACATCAAGCCTGCTTGCAATGGTCACTTTTTGTTCGAGGTTTGCTCTGGTAGCTTCCAATTGTCTGACCGAGGTTTGAATTTCACTATACCGCCGCCTATGCTCAATATTTTCTCTGGTTAATTCCTGATTGATGGTGTTGAGTGAGTCTATTTGAATGATGTAACTTCGAAGCACTCCCCGTAAAGTAGTCAGCTCACGCTGATACTCCCGGATTTTGGCTGTGTTTGTGGCGCGGATTGTTTTCAGCTCTTCAACCAGGTTGGCAATTCTTTGACGCTCCATTTCAAGCATGTAATTCAACGTATCATTATCGCTTTGCAAGGAGTCGAAGTTAAACATCAGGTTCTGGTACTCCTGTGTCAGTATGTTTTTTTCTTCCGTCAATCCATCAACAATTACAGTTAACTCTCTGTTTTGCATATAGTAAAGAACAGAAAGAACAATTACCAATAGCGCTGCGGCTGATAATGAGATGTATAGAATTTTTGAATTATTGTTTTTTTGCTGAGTTTCCATGTTTTATGTTTTTTGCAGCCGTAAAAATATTACTTTTTCAATAGTAATCAAACAGCTGGTTCTTCTATTTGTTTGACTTAAAAAAATAACGGTATAGTTATTGATATTACTGCCGCGACTATTTTTTGATACATGGAGCAATTGAATCAATAATTTGTCAACATTGCAGATTAATATTATACCAATAAAGTTTATACCTTTGTCTCTCTTAATATTTTGGCAGCATATATTGTGCCGTGATAATATTTTGTTTCCGTTTTCTTTAAAATGAGTACTAACTGTTTTCGTTATATCAGATGCTAAAGCACGGGATTGATTTTTTATACAGAAACATAATTGCAGGAATTATAAGCAAATACAGGGTTCCTTTCGCCTTGCTGGTTGTTTTTATATTAATCGTTTTCTTACCCGGTGGCTGTGCCAGCACCGGAATGCCAACTGGAGGCCCCCGCGATGAAGATCCCCCGGTTATGGTGAGATCTTTTCCACCTGAGAACTCCTTGAGTTTTACCGGACGTAATATTCGAATTGAGTTTGATGAATTGATTCAGGTTACAGATATCTTTCAAAAGTTAATGGTATCTCCACCGGTTAATCAGCAACCCACCGTTACAGCAAGAGCTAATGCTCTTGTGATTGAGTTTAACGAGGATCTTCAACCTAACACCACTTATACTCTTGACTTTGCCGATGCTGTAAGGGATAATAACGAAGGAAATATATTGCACGATTTCCGGTTCTCATTTTCAACCGGAGAGATCATTGACAGCCTTAAAATCAGTGGTCATTTATTTGATGCCACCAATTATGAACCTGTTTCAGGTGCATTGGTAATGGTACACAGCAATCATGCCGACTCAGCTTTTCGCAAACTGGTTCCCATCCGGGTAACCAAAACCAATCCTGATGGCAGGTTTACCATTCAAAATCTGGCCCCCGGTGAATACAGATTATTCGCTCTGGAAGATGCCAATAGAAATTTCAGATACGATCAACCAGGTGAGCGCATTGCCTTTTATTCAGACATCATTGTGCCTTATATCGGTTATCATGAAGTGATCGACTCCATCTCATCCGATTCTGCAATAGTTGTAAAACAGGAGGCATATCTCCCAGATAGTTTACAGTTGTTCCTTTTTCAGGAGGATAACATCCCGCAATATTTGAGGGATTATGAAAGACGAGCACGAAATCGCATCGATTTCGTGTTTGGCCGTACGCTTTTGGAACCAGTTAAGGTCGGTTTGGTAAACAGACAGGCGGAAGATTGGTTTTTATATGAGCATACTGCTGCTCACGATAGTGTCTATTTATGGTTGAAGGACACCACTCTGATAAACAGTGACACATTAAGGTTAAGTCTGGAATATCCCATGCTTGATTCACTAAGAGAAGTGACATGGAAAAAGGACACCATCAATCTCTACTATTTTGAGACAGGTGGAGGGCAAGGTCGTCGGAGACGAGGAGATGATGAGCCACCACCCACACCGGTGTTGCGACACGAGGGGTTAAAAGCCAATCTCGACATTTTGGAAGAATTGAGTCTGCGTTTCCCTACCCCTTTAAAGAATATAGATTACACAGGGTTGCGGATGTTTGAAATGGTAGACACCATCCCAAAAGCAATGGAGTTTGATCTTCGTCAGGATTCGGTGAGAATTCGCAGGTATGTATTTGAATTTAACAGGGAAGCCGGGGGGCGATATGTTTTAGAGGCTGACTCAGCAGCATTTACTGATATTTACGGTGTTTCAACCAATGCTTTTCGACAGGAGTTTTCCGTTCGGAAGGAAGATGATTACGGTATTTTCTATGTTGAGATAGAAAGTCCTGAGTCCACATGGTTAATTCAGCTAATGAACAGACAGGAAAGGGTAATCCGCCAAGCTCCGGTTCCACGAAATGGGCGGATAGCATTCAGGTATCTCCGCCCAGGGGAGTATATGTTGAGGATTGTTGACGATAAAAACGGCAATGGTAAATGGGATACCGGAGATTTGGAGAAGGAAATTCAGCCTGAGAGATTATTCTATTACCCCGAAGTTCTCAATGTAAGGGCCAATTGGAGCATCCATGTCCCCTGGAATCCCCATGAGTTTGACATCCATGAATTTGTGAAGACACATCGTCAGAGAACAGGTTCTCAAAGACAGCGACGATGATGTTAAGTGATAAAAATCTCTTTTTGCTTGAGGTATGTGTTGGAGAAAAATCCTGATTGTAGTTCTGCTATCTGCATATGTTCCTTTGTTTGGAGCCACCGGGTTTTGTGATACAGAAAATAACGCTTTTGGTCCCGGTGAAAAGGTTTACTACGATGCTTATTACAACTGGAAGTTTATCTGGTTGAATGCCGGGAAAGTCACATTTACTGTGGATGAGGCAAAATGGCGTGGAAAACCCGCTTATTTTATGAAAAGCATCGGAGTAACGGAGCGAGGATACGACAGACTATTCAGAGTTAGAGATACTTTTGAAGTTTATGTGGATCCTTTAAAATTAACTCCTTTTGAGTACCGTCAAATTACAAACGAAGGCTCCTATTCAGCATCCCATCATTACATTTTTAATGAGGATAACCGTTCGATACGCACCAATATAAGCAGGGAAAACAGCCCCTTTCAACTTTCATTTATTGATTGGCCCGAATGCACTTTCGATATTTTGTCAATGATATACAAAGCCCGGAATATAGATTTCTCCAAATACAAAAAGAACGACAAAATTCCAATCACCATGATTATTGACGGAGAAATTCATAATTTGTATATTAGATATTTGGGAAAAGAGGTGGCCAGAAACAGGGATGGCCGCAGATTCAATTGTCTTAAATTTTCTCCATTGCTGGTTGAAGGCACCATATTTTCTGCCGGAGAAGACATGACAGTCTGGGTTACCGATGACAAAAACCGGGTTCCAATAGTTGTGGAGGCCAAGATTTTGATTGGATCTGTTAAAGCTGTATTTACCCATGCTGACGGATTGAGACACCCTTTGACATCTGAAATTAAACGTTAGCAATCAAAGTAAAGGGGAGTCCTAAAAAACAAGTCGACAATATATTTTTTGATGAATCAGAAATTTTTTGTCAGGTGGAGAAAAACTTAATATATGCAATAGGAAAAGAGCAGTATGCTCTTTTCCTCGATAATTTCAACATGTCAATCCGGAAAGGGGAGTCTGAGTATATTCATCATTCCAGAGTGGCAATGAAAAGGCTGGTGGCCATAAAAGAATATCTTAATTATTCATGCTCTGACGATGCTAATGAAGCGCTCAACCAGATTGATCTTCCGGTAAAACCTGTGTACAAAGCTTCGGGTAAAGTCAGGAACCTGCAGGTTGCATTGTTAACCATCTCTGATTATATCAAAGCGAAACCACCTGCAGAGTTTATCGACTACATAATGCGAAAGCTTCAAAAACGAAAAAACAAATATTTTCAGGTTGCCAATGAAATTTCTCTTTTGGACGAAGATATGTTTAGCGCTTTTTTCTCCCAGCTGCTGAATCAGGCATACAAAGGAAACCGTGATCTGTTTTTCCAACATTTGGAAAGGAATGCAACTTTAGCAGGCAGCCTCATAGAAGCGCACCCACCGGGAAAAGAGTGGCACGATGCCAGAAGATGGTTTAAGCGGAACTATCTGTTGCTCCAGATGTTTGAATCCGATCTGTTGTCGCATCCTGAGACAGGTAAAGTTGTTTATTACCGTCACATAGAGCAATTGATCGGGCAATGGCATGATTTAATGTATCTTAAAAAAGTCACAGCAAAATTTGAAGCAAAATCGGGAGTTGAATCAAAGGAGTTGAAAAGTTTTAAAAATGAAATAGCGGATTCCATGCTTAAATTTGAACATGAAATCCGCCAATCTTTTTAAGAGAGAACTGTCCCTAAACGCTTATTCTTCTATTTGTTGGCTTCGTTATTGTTATTTCCGAGCCATTTTCACCAGCTTCATCCACATTTGTAAATGAATTCTGCAATGTTCTATTGCTGGATTTCCCGGGATAATTCATAAAAAGTTCATAGAACTTAACCTGTTCAAAATAGTTCAGTTTAATCTCTGTTGGACTCAGTAAGTATTTTCGTATCCAAAAGTTTGTTGTGTTACAAACGTTCATGCTCTGGAGCCCTTTTATTTTTATAAAATAGTCCAGAATCTGCTCATCGGAAAACCGGTGTTTCGTGAATTCATGAAACCTCTTCATAACATCTTTTTTCTGATCAGATCCATTTGGAAAAATAATGTTATAAAGAATAGCCTGTGCCTTCCTTTTGGTAATTACCGGCAGAAGATATTTGTAGAACCAAAGACTTACACCAACAATTATCACCAAAGGCAATAATATCCAATTCAACATGGTAATGTATTTAATATATTAGGTTGTTGATCACATTTACGATATTCCATCAAAAATGTTTCAATACGGTTAAGGCTGAACACCTTGATCCCTGTCAGCTTTTATATGTAGTTTGTGGCGAAAGGTTGTTTTTATTTGACCAAACTTCAAAAATTCATGACAAATGACTATTGGTCAGGGAATGGATAGTAGAACAGATTTAAGAATGTCATTCCTTTTAAACATGCGCTGATCGTTGATATTAATACTGTTTATGTATTTTTTGATATTTTTTGCATCAATCGCATTTTGTTTCACAACAAAATGACGAGGTCGATTATATTCAGAAAGGTATACTTGTTCAGTTTGCCCCGGTGTTGGAATCAGCAGTGCTGATTTGTTTACAAACCATAAATCCATGATGGTCGTATAGCCTGATCTGGTTATAATGTATGGAGTTTCCCTTATGAGTTGTTTTATTACATTTCGTGGTAGATGATTGATTCGTCGGATCAATGAATCCGACTCTGATTTTTCATCATCTGAGTGATTTTTTAATTCCGGTTCGCCTCTCAGAATAATGACTTTCATTTTAAGACTCTGTAGTAATGGATAGAGTCGCTTTTCCAACATTGTTTTTTGAGGTTCAGGCCCGGAAAGGATGACGAGAATATCGGTTTTCAATGTAGATTGATTCAATTCATCATCCTGAAACATGAAATCTGAAAGGACACCTGTAATCTTTGTCATTGCCGGAAGGGGATACTTAAAAGCGAGGTCGCCGGCGAAAGATGATCCGGGAGGATTATCGGGAATCCAGCACTCATTAAATTTCTCCACCAGAGATTTGATAAATCGGTGAACCGGGTACTCCATGAATCGACTCCAAACCGGCAATTTTAGCATCAACTGGTGCGTAATGATGATGCTCATCACTTTACTGTGACGAGCGCCATAACGGTTGTCTGAAATAATGCATTTGGGGTTGTGTTTATTTACCAGTTGCGCAATCAATTTACGCTCTGCAAAATACCATTTAATCCAGGTTGGGATTTGAAAAAGCAATTTTGGGATCAGTAGCCAACCATATTTTGTGTAGTTGATTTTTGGTCCGGGAAAATACTCAAATTCCAAATCCGGGAATTCCTGGCTTAAAAACTTTTCTATTTTAGGATCCGTGGCAACAATAACGCGGTGTCCGGCTTCTTTCAGAAGCCGGATTATTGGAATGTCGCGGGCGGCATGTCCCAATCCCCAATTGAGTGGGCAAACAATCACCGGTTTTTCCTGATTTTGCCTCATCTGGAAGTAAATTATTCGGAAACTTTTGTTTTTAAGCCGGCGGCTCTAACCATCTCAGCAATCTCGTTCAGTCTGCTTAACGGTACTTTCTCAAGGGTGTTCACCGGCGTGTCGCGGGCAATGGTGTACACCATGACTTCCGACGGAGCAATGAATTTTAATAGATTAATCCATGGGAAAACCTCTTCATCGGTGCTGTTATCAATGGCTGTGCCATTGAATGTTCCTTTTACAAACAGAGTCTGGATGATTACATGCCCGTTGAACTTTTTCAGGTTCTTTACCGTTTCTTCCAAGTCGAAGCGTCCCTGTGGCCGATCGAGTAGCCTGATGGTATCGCAATTGGCTGAATCCAATTTTTGTATGTTGTCTTCTATCTTTAAAAGTGCATTAAATACAGCCGGTGAGTGAATTCTGGTTGCATTGGATAAAACGGCAATTCGGGCATTGGGGCTATATTTGTCCCTGAGCAGAATGGTGTCATCTATTATTCCGGGAAAATGGGGGTGCAAAGTTGGTTCTCCGTTTCCGGCGAATGTGATAACATCCGGCGGATTGTTTTTAGAAATCATGTTCTTTAATTGCACTTCCAGTTCATCGTACACCTCATCCCGCGAAGGCAGCGTTGAAGCAGGAGCATCCTTCCCCGGATTAAAACCGCATTCACAATAAATGCAATCAAACGAGCACACTTTCCGGTTTCCCGGCAATAAGTTTATTCCTAACGAAACCCCTAGCCGGCGACTTTTTACAGGTCCAAATATGATATCATCAAAAAGAAAAGTAGGCATGATGCTTTTTGTACAAAGATACTGTTTTTGATAAGAACGGTTCTGAAATTTTAAAACAGGAGTGAATGGTTTATAGGGTTCATGGCATCAGGGGTGTTTCTGTTTCCAATAGGACTGTTTAAGTGAGTTGAAACCGGATGCGCCTGCATCCCGGATTCGGGAAATGGCCTCATCATTTGTTTTATCTCCTCTGTTACTATATCCGGTTTTACCCAATTCTTTTCATCATCCCGCGAAATTATAAGCGGCATACGTTTCTTGGTGTTATGAATATCTTCCATCATGGGATTGGCTGCGGTGGTAAGAATACTGAATGAGTGAATTATCTTGCCTTTGGGTTGTATGAAAACATCATAGAGACATCCAAGTGAGAACAGATACTGGTTTGAAGGGTAGATGTAGTAGGGATACTTCTTTTTATTGATGGTTTTCCATTCGTAAAATCCATCAATTCCCAACAGGCACCTTTGTGAGTTTAGGGCTTTTCTGAATGATGGCTTTTCAAATGCCGTTTCACTTTTGGCATTTAACGTCATTTTCATGATTTCCGGAATTTTGTTTTCATCTTTTACCCAATGGGGAATTAATCCCCATTGGCTGAAGTGCAAACCATCGTTTGCTATTACTGGCAAAACAGGATGCTCAAAACCGCTTACGAAATAGTAAACCGGCATGTCTTTCTCAACCAATTTGCTGCTGGGCAAATCTTGCGGCAGGAGGGGCTCATAACGTTTAATATAATTTGCCAACCTTTTTTGAAGAAATGCAATGTTGTAACACATGGAATGGCTTTTTATTTCGTCTTGTACAAGTATACTTATAAAACTACGTTTTACAATTGGGGAAATGGGCGGCAAATTGCGATACAAATTCCAGCAAGAGACTGTTTAAACTTATAATAAATCTACATTGAAGATTTTTAGTCCCGAATTACTCGGGATTAGACTGATAGACAAGATAAACAAAAAATAAGATTTATCTAATTATCTTTCTCAGCTACTTTATCTATCTAATCCCGAATGCCTCGGGATAACAGTCTTCGGGTCTACAACATGTTTTATAAAATAAATTTAAACAGTTACTAAACATACCAAACTTTTATTGGTTCCACTTGACGAGACACGTTTCATTTGCTAATATTTCAATAAAATGATATTACACCTTAGCTCAAATCAATCCACTTTTTTATCTGGGCTTGAAAACTTCTTCCGGAATATAGCTTTGTTCTAAACTTGTCATTCATGATAAACACATACTTGCAGTTAAAGTAATTTTGTAATTCTCTAACAGATTTTTTATTGACTATTATGGATCGATGTATTCTAATGAATGAGTTTGGCAGCTTTTCTGCCAATTCTTTTAACGGCTTTTCGGTAATATGATTTTCACCATGAACTGTTTGAATTTTTACATATCTCTCATCAGCTTGAAAATATGAAACATCATCCAGTTTTACAAAAAACAGCTTGTTCCCCTTTTTTATTGTTATTGAGGTTATTTCAGGCTCCTTTATTTGCTCTTCAAACTGTTTAATAAGATTCAACAATCCTTTGTGATCCGCTTTGGTTGTAAATCGCTTTAGTTTATCAACAGTCTTAGCGAATCGTTCTGAACTAACGGGTTTTAACAGATAGTCAAGGCTATTGGTTTCAAAGGCATCCAATGAATAGTGGTCATAAGCCGTGCAAAACACAATTGTTGGGATACTAACTAATTGCTTAATGAGCTCAAAGCCGTTCATTCCGGGCATTTGAATATCAAGAAACAGGAGATCGGGGTCTAAGCGGTGGATTAATTCCAAACCCCTTTTGCCATTTTCTGCTTCCCCAATTATTTCAAAAGTATTTGGATATACAGCCAATAGTTCTTTTAATCTTTGCCTTGCGGGTTCTTCATCATCGATGATAACGGTTTTCAATACTTTCTCCATAATTGCTTTTACTTATATCGTTGAATTAACTTCAATAGTAACCATTTTTTGGGGTTCATTTTGCCAACTAAATTCAGCTTTCCCTTTATAGTATAGTTGAATGATGTCCTGAACGCATTTTAATCCAAAACCACTGACTAATCCATCGGGAAAATCGGGGCCATTATCTTTTACACTAATTAAAAACCCACCATCAGATTTTTTGACTGATAAATATATCTCTCCAACTCCTTCTATTTTAGAAATACCATGTTTTACCGCATTTTCAACTAATGGCAGAATGAGGTTCCGAGGTATCTCTATGCTTTCCGTAACAGCATCAATGTGTATTGAATAATTTAATCGGTCGGTGAATCTTATTTCCTCAATTTCAAGATATGCCGAAGCCATTTCCACTTCTTCACGAATGGTGCTATATTGTTTTGAAGTTCGATCTATGTTATATTTGAATAAATCGGATAATGCCACTGCCATTTTTTCTGTTTTGTCGGGATTAATATGAGCCAATCCAGCAATTGAATTTAATGAATTGTATAAGAAATGAGGATTTATTTTGGCATTCAGTGACTGCATTTCAGCTTTAACCTTTAAGTCCTCAAGTTTTAGTAGCTCAACATCCTTTTGACGAATAGTAGAATCTCCTACCTCTTTTATATATAACAAAAACCCACGACCTAAAGCTACAACAAAACCAAATGTTATAAAATTTATCAACATGGCTGTGCTAAATCCGGGAATTGTAAATCTCAGAATGAAGGAAGGAATGCTTATAATTATAAAAAAGAAAATAACTTTTAAAAATGTCTTTGTATTAAAGGAGCTATATGGACGAATAAACAAAAATTCAGCACCATACAATATTGTAGCCAAAAGGACAGAAACAATCAGAAATGCTAATGAGATTATGATATTTGTACTTAATCTGTACACTCCTATTGATGCAATATGTTGAAGTATCCAATGTATTATTACAAAAGTAGCACCTAATATCAATGCTATATTGATGTAGCCAATATATTTGTATTTATAATTCCTGAAGAGTAATGTCTTATAAAACAATGCGATGACTAACAATGTTATTATGAGAGAGATGAGCGTTTTAATAGAATTATATTGATCCTTATAAAGGAAAGCTCTGTAATATCTGCGCGAATAATTATCGATTAGATAACGTTTAAACTTTTCATCAAAGTCCTTAGAATAGAGTTTTTGAATCAGGAACTTATCAACTTCAGAGAATTCTGTACCATAAGGCTCATAGTCAAACCCATTAAATACGGCATTAGGGAAAAAAGTACTTGCCTCTTTCGGCCTCCCTTTTATGGTGCATAACGACCGTAATACAGCAAATTCGATATATCTTTTTCGTTCTGCGAACGTTACTGAATCACTCAATTTAATATGGATGCCTTGCATGTATATTTCAGGTTGATATATTCCCTTAAATCCAGTATAGAAGATCTGGTTACCATTAATGTTTTTTGAACTTCTAAAATCACGATTTGAGAACATCGGAGCTTTATTAATTCCCAGAAATATTACTTCTTCTGCAATATTTATTTCGGGGTTCTCATATGTTGACCGTAAAAACTCAATTTTTCTGTCAGGAATTAGTTTTTGGAGTACTTTAATTAAATCATTCACAATAACACTATCATCGCTGCAATCGGTTGTAAGTTGTATATAAATGTTTTTCTGAAACTTTGATGCAATGTCATTTTGTCCATCAAACAAACGATCTTTAATAAATCTCCAATACGTCTTTTCGGTATGGGGATCTATCTCTAACATGCTTGCTTCGAGCTGAAAAAAGCAGGCAAATACTAATAGTACAGAAATTAGAGCTCTTGTTTTCATAATTTTCAAGTGTGAATTTAACCTTTTGTTTCATACACAAAAGAATATATTATTGTTTTTACATTAATATTAAATCGGATAAACTGCAAATGTCTGCGATGAATTGCATGAATCGACCTGTTCCATCCACCCCTTCTTACAAAAAGCAATCTCATCAATTCAAAAAACTTTCAAGATAGATGCGAATAAAATCTGATTTATAAAATAATTTTGTATTTTTGCACACGCAAAATGGTCGGTTGGCCGAGTGGCTAGGCAACGGTCTGCAAAACCGTCTACGGCGGTTCGAATCCGCCACCGACCTCCATAACAGGACACTTCGTAAGGAGTGTCCTGTTTTTGTTTGACGCACTCTTTTTTGTTCTCCCCTATCATTGACACGTTAAATCTCAATTTTATCTGCATAAACCGGGAAATTCTTTTATTTTTATGGCCGAAATTCTCAAACAGTAAAAAATAAACACAATGATATTTTTCTGGGTAGTAATAGGATACCTGATTGTATTAATGGGTATTTCCGTGTGGAAAAGCTTCATGGTGAAAAACCAGGAAGACTTCATGGTTGCGGGGCGCAAGGTTTCAACGCCTAAACTTGTTGGAACTCTTTTGTGTACATGGCTGGGCTCGGGGAGTCTTTTGGCCGGTGCAGGATTGGCCGCCAACGTTGGGTTTGCAGAATTGTGGATGGCCGCCGGTGCATGGCTTGGAATCATCATCGTTTTCTTCCTTGCCGGGAAGGTACGACGCATCGCTGAATTTACCGTTCCGGACATCCTGGAACTCAGATATAACAAATGGGCCAGAATTCTTGGAACCATGGTGATTGTGATTGCTTATACAACCATTGTAGGATATCAGTTCAGAGCGGGTGGTTTTGTTCTGGATCTGGTGGCCGGCATTCCCGAATGGCAGGGAGTGTTGTTAACAGCTGCCTTCATAGTTGTTTTTACCGCCTTTGCAGGAATGCTGTCCATTGTTTCGGTAGACATCATAAATGGAACGGTAATAACCATTGCCATTGTTATTGCGGCCCCCATTGTCTTTTTCAGCATTGGAGGCAGCGAACACCTCACTGCCACGCTCGATCCTTCACATTTCCAGATTTTCGGGGACAAAAGTTTTTTCTGGGCCATGGGGATTTTTCTCCCAACATTTTTCCTGTTACTCGGAGAATCCAATATGTACCAAAAGTTTTTCTCTGCAAAGAATGAAAAATCGGCAAAAAAAGCCGTAGTGTGGTGGGTAATAGGAACCATTATTGTTGAAACAGCTCTGGCCAGTCTGGCCATATTTGCATTTAGCCATTTCAACGCATTAGACGCCATGTCCGAATTTTTCCTCGGTAGTGAAAACTCAGAAAGAATCATCCTGCATACTGCTCGATACAGCACCGAAGTAGGCCTGCCTATTTGGGCTGGTCTTCTATTGATTATGGCATCTGTTGCCATTATCACTTCAACAGGAAACAGCTTTCTCCTTACCCCATCTACCAATCTGACACGGGATATTTACCAGAGATTTATCAATCCCAATGTTTCCGGACAAAGAATTATTTTGATGCAACGCATCATGGTGGTTTTGCTTGGGATAATGGCCTACCTCCTATTAACTCAATTCTCAACCATACTGGCCATGGCTTTAACAGCATACACCATGGTAGGCGCAGGATTGACCCCGGCTTTGCTGGCTGCATTTTTATGGAAACGGGTGACTGTAGCCGGCGGTGTCGCATCAATCGCCACCGGTATGGGTGTTACACTTTTTATCACCATTACCAATTCGGTTATGATGAGCCTAAGCGATACCCAGCTTCTCAATGAGCAGTACATCATTTTGCCAGCAGCAGCTCTTTCAATTACAGTATTGATTGTAGTATCATTGCTAACCCCTCCCGATCCGAAGAGTAAATGGGGAAGGTTTTATGAGAAGGGGGTGTGATGTCGGCTTCTAAGTTTCATGGCTAATTTCTGTGGACTTTTCATTCTCCTCTGGAGACCTGTTGAATGCCACAGAAATTAGTGTTCCGAGGAAATAAGCAAGGATTCCACTCTCCAGTACATTGGTAAAGATTCCATAAACAAAAATAAAAGTGGCCATCATCAATAAATTGATATAGATGTCGCTTTCTTTTAATTTAAATATCCTTCGAAGTAATATCGCCAATAAAACGATAAACGGAACACCAAATACAATGAGAACATATAAATAGAGATTATCAACCGGATTATAATTCTCCGGGTTATATATCATTGAAGCGACTCCAACATTACCGGCTCCCTTTCCGGTTATATAATCATTCCAATGAGCAAAATTTTCCATAGCCTCTGGCCAAACATCTGTGAGTCGCATCTCAAATGACAAGAAAATGACCCGCATCACGATGTCATACAGATCTAAATCATACATTACCCATAAAGTACTGATTGGCAATACAATCCCAACCATTAAAGACATGCCCAATGTGGCTTTGAAACCAAAATTAAATAAGAATCGGGACATCCACCCGGCAATAAACAACAAAGCTAAAACAATATATACCAACATCACTCCTTTCGTGGTGGAAAGGCTAACGACAAAGAACGAGGCAAGGAATAATAAAAAGTATGCAAAATGATTAATCCTGCCATATAAAAGAATTAAGAAACAGACCGTTAATATGGCAAAATTATAAGAAGTTCTGGCAAAACCTGATAACCGCTGGATACCCAAGGACGCCCAGCTTCTGCTTGCTTCAATTTCAACTCCTCCAATCTCGTATGAAAAGCCTTTCCATGGTAATTCACCCATCCACTCCATTATAACACCAGCTGATAAAATAAATATCATGATCAGTGCGAGTCTTTTGATCAGGATGCTTCTATAAACAAGGTCTCCGGTTTGTATGCCAAAAAAGAAAGGAAAAAAAACGTATATGGCAAATAAAGCAGGTGTTAGCTGCCCTAGGTTCAGGAATCCTACAACACTGGAAATTATTACCATAACAATTATCGCTATGGACGAGAAATATGGAGTGCGTTTCAGCTCTGCCCAAAAATTGAACACAACGTATATTACTATCAGAAAGATTGGGACATAAGTGAGCGCCACTAAATTAATCGATGCTAAATAATAGCGGATAATAGCATCCAGACTCTCCTTCAAAAGAAAAAGAGCCAGAATTATTATTCCTGCATTTTTAAAACTTAAATTCACCCTAGTATCTTTTTTATCATTTCCAAATATTGATTAGTAACAACATCCCTATCAAAATGATGTTTACACAATCTATAATCATCATCATTAAATTTCAGTTCTTGTTCTGCACATGTCTTTAATAACTTCTGCAGCGCACCTTCATCTGATGGATCATACAGAGAAAGATTCCCAAATTCGACAAGTTCAGTCATCCCTCCACTCTTCGCAGCTATCACATAAACCCCGTATTGCCATGCTTCAATTACAACCCGGCCAAATGCTTCTTCAAGTATTGATGGAACGATCAAATAATCAATCTTTTCATAAAACTTTTCGGAAGATACAAACCCTAAAAATTCTATGTTTGAATTCTTAACAGATGCCTTTATGGCTTTTACATATTGTGGTTCTCCATCTCCTCCAACCAATAGTTTATGTCGAACATTGCAATTAAATGCAGCATATTCCTCAATTAAATAACCCAAACCCTTCTCATCACAAAGTCGTCCAAAATAACCAAAAGTAATTGAATCTTTGGTTCTTTCTTTTACGTGATCTCCATTAAACGCAACGCTATTAGGAATTACTTTACATACTTTATGATGAATAAAATAATCAGCATTAAGATGTCGCTGTAAAATATAGTTACTGATGCCTATAACTCCGTTGATATTTTTACTTAAATTTTTCTTTGGCAAAGACATTAAACGACACCTCAAACATTGATTTACACAACGTTTACCATCGGTAAACATTGTTCCTTTGGGACAAAGTAATGCATGATCCCTTAAAACATGTATCACGGGGATCTTTTTCCTTTTAAAAAATTGCCACACCGAAACAGAAAAGCCAGGCAAATTATTGGATAAAACAACATCCGGGTTAAAGCCATCTATTATTTTTTTATAGGAGGTAAAATAAAACGGGTTAAACATGTCAATAAGGTGCCATATCATTCTAAGAATAGAAGGATATTTCTTTACCTCCAAAAAAGGGATGATATTTCGGGTTTTAAAATATCGAACATTAACACCATTTATAGTTGCCTGATTATTTAAATTACTGTTGGATAAAACCAACACCTCATGCCCACGGTTAAAAAACCCCTCGCAAAGTAACTGAACAGATTTTTCAGCGCCACCTTGAAAGTCCGGATAATACAATGTATTTACCACAAGTATTCTCATTCCTGATTTTTTACCTCATTTTGTCTGAAATCCTTTGCTTTATAAACGTACTCTTTCCGAGATATAAACGACCACATATGTTGACTCTGAAAATATAACTAAAGAAACCTTCTCTTTAGATAAATATATGGTTTAAACGTATTTAAATAATAACGCCATGAGCGTGATCTTTCGTATCTTTCACATAGCTCAAGCACGTTCTTTTTCTTCAGTTCATCAATAAAAGCAACATTCTCAAACAATTCATATAAAATAAGAGAATTTTTATTCCAATCGAGTTCTTCTACAGCGCGGTTACGCGCGTTGTTACCCATCTGCTTTACATGCTCCGGGTTTTCTGCAAATTCAGAAATGATCTCCGCCAAATGATTTTCATCGCATATGGATTGTGGCCAGTAATAACCATCACCTCTGTATTTCTCCTCTTTTACTCTAACTAAACTTCCAGTTTCATTACTTTTAACAAATTCTGACATTGGCCTTTCATTGGTAGTTATTACAGGCAAACCACATGACAAAGCTTCCGCAATGGTAAGGCCGATCCCCTCCAGGCGAGTAGGATATACATACACATCTCCCATATGATATAAACCGGGAGCTGAAACGGTTTTTTGAATGATTTCTAGCTTCCCATTATCAACTATCTTTTTGATGACCGGGGTTAATTTCGGGAAAAACTCTGACAGGTCAACCTGGGTATGAACGACTGCTTTAACGTACTCATTTTTCACCAAATCCATTGCCTTTATAAACAGATCAGTCCCTTTACGCAAGGGGTTCATACCTGCTGAGTGGAAAAAAATCATTTTCTCACTATCTTCCACCCGCTTTTTCAAAGGTTTGTATAATTCAACATCCGTTCCCCATGGAACGAAGTAACTTTGGGAATGGTTCTTAAAGACACTGAAATGTTTTTGGGTATTACAGATTAAGAAGTCGTAAGCAGAAAAAAACTCTGCTGTCTCTTTGGTATAATAATCTATATATGCACCGGCTGGAATCTTCATTTCATGACACCATAGAAGTGGAGTCCAAATCTGTTGTTCGTTGAACAACAGGCAGTCAATCCGATTCTCTTTAATCCAGCGCAAAAAATCATTTTTGTTTATTTTTGAAGAGACCAACATAGGGTTTCGTTTACCCCAATAAACATTCTCATGATTCCATTTAGGATCATTTTTGGCATATGCTTCACCACCACGTGCATATATGAAAACATTATGCTCCTTCTCGAGAACCTCCATAAACTGTCGGGACACATAAGCTGCTCCTCTTTCAAACCATGTGGTAACGATTCCTATGTTTCGCATCTTCTTATTTATCTCTTCTTAATTAAAGTTTTTTATAAACAGGATTAACTATGGTGTGTCTATCTTCGACTAAGGCTTCGTTGTACATACCAACTCTGCCATAAGGTGTGCAAAGCATAGGCAATAAGATGAGCCAGAGCCAACGCCATACTTCCATAACCACGCCACAGGAACAACTGCGCAAAAAACAAAAAGGCCAAAGCCCAACCAAAATTAAAAAACACTCCAAGCCAAACCTTCCCCTGACTGTTTAATGCCTGGCCTACTACACTGTTGACAGATGCCAAAATGCTCGATAACATCAAAACGACTAACACAAACTTGCCTGATACAAAGCTTTCACCATAAGTTTCCATGATCATGCCGCTCATTAATGAAATGATTAAAGCCACAATGGAAGCCACAGTAAAATTAATCGACACATTTAATTTTAAAATTTTATAGTAATCACTGAAGTTTTGGAGTGAATGGAGTCCGCTCAAAAACGGAAGTGATACCTGCGCGACAAGCGCAGGTATCATTAATACAAAATTTCTCCAGGTAAAAGCGGCGCTATAAATCCCCATTTCACCCGTTCCTGCGTATTCAATTAATAATGCATTGCCTAACCATGCTACGGGGACAATTAAAATCCCATTTACAGCAGCGGGAAGACTAAATTTGAAAAAAACACCCCGCAATTCGATGTAATCACGAATTCTGAAAACAAAAATTTCAAACCCATTTATTCTGGCATTACTTACGATTAACATCAACAAATTAATCACCAAACTAACCCCATACCCTGCTATTGCTCCGGACAAACCTGCATACCAGGCACCGACTACTTGCAGAACCAAAGAAAAAAAGGCTGTTCCGATGTTAATAAACGCCAATGGCCTGAATAGTTTTCTCCCCGTGAGAATTCCCTGAAAGCATCCATTCAGGGAACTTATAACAATAATCAACCCGGCTATTCTGACTTCATTTATGAGGGTTGTATCATTGCTGATAAAAGTTGAAAGAGGTCCGGCAAATACAAAAACAAGAAGTCCAAGCAGTAAGCCTGTAAAAAACGATGTATATATTGAAAACCTTGAAACCTGAAGAAGTTTCCCCTTAAGGTTTTCTGCCAGATACTGGCTGACAAATTTGGATGCCGTTAAACCGATGGCATCTCCCCCGAAAACGACAAACATCAGGATGGTAGACTTAATGAAGCCATATTCACCAAATGTCTCTTTTCCTAAAATGCGAGCAATTATTATGGAAGCCAACAGTAATGCAAAACGAGAAAATCCGCTGCCAAGGATTGTCCAGAAGGCCCCTTTTATCATTGGGACTGAATTTGATCCGGCAATATTCCTTATTCGATGAATTACGTTAACCACTTTTTTCTAAGTTGCTTTGCAATTATAAGTTCTTTTCAACAAACTCAACTATGCGTTGAGAGGCTTTTCCGTCTCCATAGGGGTTGTAACTGGTGCTCATTTGATGATACAATTCCTTATTGTCGAGGAGCTCTAAAACACCCGTCACTATTTTATCAACATCGGTTCCTACCAGTTTAACTGTGCCTGCATTTACCGCCTCTGGTCTCTCAGTGGTTTCACGCATAACCAATACCGGTTTCCCTAATGAAGGAGCCTCTTCCTGAATACCTCCACTGTCAGTCAGAATGATTTTTGATCTGTTCATCAGCCAAAGGAATGATTCGTATGGCAGAGGTTCTATCAAGACCACATTATCCAAACCACGCAAAGATTTATTTACCGGATCCTGAACATTGGGGTTTAAATGCACAGGATAGACTATTTTCCCCTTAAACTCAGATGATATTTCCTTTATTGCAGTACATATATCGTTAAAGCCTTGTCCAAAATTTTCCCTCCGGTGTCCGGTGATTAAGATCACATCACTGTCTCCTGTCAATTGCCTGAGGCGTCCTATGCCCGCATGGTTTTTAATGTTTTTAATGCGCTCAACACCTTCCATCAAAGCATCTATAACGGTATTGCCTGTAACGGATATGGCATGTTCTGAAACACCTTCTCTTAACAGGTTGTCTTTTGCTTTTTCAGTAGGGGAAAAGTGAAAATCGGCAAGCCGTCCGGTCAACTGCCGGTTCATCTCCTCAGGGAAAGGTGCATATTTATTGTAGGTGCGCAAGCCAGCTTCAACATGGCCCACTTTTGCTCCTGAGTAAAATGCTGAAAGCGCAGCAGCCGTAGAGGTTGATGTATCTCCATGCACCAATACCAAATCTGGCATAAAAACATCCATTACCTCCTTAACTCCGGTAATGATGGCACTGGTTAACGAATGAAGATTCTGACCCGGCTTCATTAGGTTGAGGTCAAAATCTACATCCAAATCAAAAAAAGAGATCACCTGATCGAGCATCTCCCTGTGCTGTCCCGTAACACAAACCTTCGTTGTATATGCGGAATGGCGCCTGAATGCTTTAACAACAGGCGCCATCTTTATAGCTTCAGGACGGGTTCCAAAAACAATTAGTATATTTTTTTTCATTCAAACATAATTAAGCTGTTCCAGATGCATCATCGTTTGCCCATAACTTTTTGAAGTTATAGTAAACAATAACTCCATAAAGAGTGATAAAACCAGCTGCACCGCCTAGCAATACAGAGACTATCATAATAACTGCCCGACGGGGAGAAGATTTCATAACCGGAACTTTTACAGGCTCAATAATTGAAAATGCAGGAGTCTCCTTTTTAACGGCAAGTCTGGATTGCTCAAGTTGCTGTGCAAGCCCTTGATGTACGGTTTTCATTAAAAGATATTCATCATTTAATTGGTGAAACCTTAAACTGATCCTCTCCTCTACAAAATTACGATGTGCATCACGAAATTGATATAATTCCTTTTGAATGTTGTTAAATTGCTCCTGTACCTCGTTAAAACGCATCTCGACAAATTTCAGATTTTCAGTGACCTGTTTTGTTTTGTATTCAACGATGTATTGCTGCAGTAATTCAACGGTTTTATTAGCGATTTGTGCTGATGCAAAAGGATCTTCATGGACAACACTAACATAAACCAACCCCGTCCTGGTACTTACTTCTACTGAGATATCCCCAAGCACTTCTTCCATGTGCTCAAGGGTTTCTTTCCCTACAAAAACAATCTCACCATCTGCTTCTGAGCTCTCTATATCATAGATGATTTCTTTGGGTGGGAATATTGCATCTTTTAGTGTCCAGGGTAAACGAACAGTATATCTTCGAATGAGTCGAATAACACCACGGTTTCCCTCCTCAATCTTATATTGATATAAATTTAAAGGTTCATCGTAATTCTTAAACCTGAATTTAGTGCTCATTAATTCATGAAGGAATGGGTAACTCCCTACTATATTGGGGTACAAATCAGGAGGAATTCCTGTAGCCTCACCAAACATCGACGCGAGATTTACCCCTGCCAAACTGGCTAAATTACTAAACTGTCCAAGCTCTTTTTGCCCTTCTACCTGTGGCAACAGAACTGCTCCTGAACTATATTTAACCGGAGAAAACAGTGCGATAAACAATCCAACTACGACAAAAAGAACCAATATAGAAAGTACAATCTTACGACCTAGCCAAACATTCTTAAAAAGGGCTAAAAGGTCAACTTTGTCTCCATTCATTACTTTTCGAAAGTGTGCTCCATCTGGCAGGTATCTTCTCATAATTTTATAAAGTAAGCTATATTTTAAATATAACCCATGAAAAGGGCTGATGAAAATTTAATAATGATATTAAACCAGCGAATATTTAACCTGGCGGTTTGCCAAAAAATTAATGGTCTCAATTGATGGATCGACAAGATAATTAGATTCCAGAGACTTTTCCATTAAAGGAAAATCGTCGTGGTGATCGGTTATTACAACATTTATACTGACACCTTTATTTGTCAGAAAATCTTTTACGTAACTTAACTTATTTTCCCGTATGTTCTCCTTCCACTCATCGATGTTTGATATGGCAGAATCTGTAGCACAAACCGCATCAAACCCAAAATATGTGCCGATTAATTTAGCATAATGAGCAGGCGCAGCAGTTGCCATGCAGGTGTAGTATCCCTTTAGCTTATAATTCTGATATAAACTTACAACTCGTTTATTGGTGTGTATCATCACATTATCAACAAACATCTGAATGTCACTTCTTCTTACAAACTTATTGCTTACACCAAGAACTTTTCTTTTAAAGGAAGAGTGACTTATGATACGAAATTTTCTTATGAGTAAGAGAAAACCAAGGTATACGGCATTTTTAATCCGTAAACGGATTAATGACAACCGAAACAAAAAGAAATAATATCTTTCAAATGTATTCGTAGTAAGAAATGTTCCATCCAAATCCACTACAACTCCTTTTAACTTCATACTAACGTCTCCTGTTAATACTATTTCTCCAATCTATAAACATATACCAAGTTACAAAGGTTCAGGTTACACCTCAGGACTCTTTTTTTTGGTATCGAAAGACCAGGGAAACCTAATTAAAACACGATTGTAAAGCAAATAATCGACATTTACCAACGGTTTTTTATGTGCTTTGGTGATGACGGCACAGCGCAAATTATGTTCAGGGCCATACTCACCGATAAAATAATCAATTATATACTTTAAAGTGGCACCGGTGTCAACACAATCATCAACAATCAGAATATTTTTTGGCCCACTCTCCAATAGCTCCCGTATTTCATGCCCCATCAGGATTTCTCCTTGTCGTTTTGGGATTCTGATTTTACTCATTAACTCCAGAACATGCACTTCCAAAACCCTTAAAAAATTAAGTACCGGATTTGGAAGTTTCCGAAGTATACTTTTTATATTTATTTTCCTCTTGATTTCTGTACTGCCTCTTGCGACCCGAACCTCACAGTAATGAACACTTATACGCTTACTTATTTCCTTGTAAACACGCTGTCCTACACATCCTCCTCCGGTGAGAACTCCTACTATTAAGTCCGGTTTGTAACCTTCCTCTATCAGGGAAGTTAACCTTATGCACTCTTTATCGAAATCATCTTCAAGTAGAGTTTTAACCTTCATCCAATACCTGTTTATATAATTTATACGTTTCATAGGCGCATTGCTCCCATGAAAATGCTTTTACTCTCTCTAGTCCTTTTTGTTGCATTGACGACAATTTTTCTTCATCATCAATCAGCTGATCCAATGCGGCAAAAATCTCTTCCTTGTCTCCCGGATTTACTTTAAATGCGGCATCTCCTCCTATCTCATCACAAGATGTGGTATTTGATGTAATTACCGGACACCCTGCAGCCATTGCCTCTAATATTGGTAATCCAAACCCTTCCCCATGACTGGCAAAATAGAACAGCCTGGCCCCATTGTAAAATAAATTTAATTCATCGTTACTCAAACCCTGAAAAACCCTGACTCCGGGATTGTTGTTTATCATCCCTGAAAGTCTTGCATTGGGAAATGCTGGATCTATTTTCCCCACTAAAACAAGATCAAGACCCTTTTGGTTGATCTCTCTGTCCAGGTACCATTCCAGTAAAACCTCAAGATTCTTCACGGGAGCAAATCTACCCACATACAAAAGATAATCTCTTTTAAGACTAAATTTCTCCAAGAGGTTGCTTTGTAACTCCTGTCGATTATTCAAAAAACTGTAATTGCCGGCTGCTGCCTCGTAAATAACCTTTATTCGCCCTTTTAAAAACGGGTAATACTTTTCAAGCTCACTCCTGGTATAATGACTTACTGTTATGATATGGTCTGCCTTTGGCAAACTAAACCGGGACAATGCATTAATTCCGGCTCTTAAACGACACGGAAAATATTTTTTATGAGTTTTAAAAAGTATATCATGTATGGTTATTACTTTTTTTGCTCTGCTCTTATAAACTGATGACAGATAATTAGTGTGTATGACATCGAGTTCATACTTTTTAGCTGCCTGATGATACCCCCACAAGACGTTTATCGGTGTAAAGTTCGATACAAGCCTGCCATGGTCAAAAACATCTCCCTGTTTAAAAAGTCCGGGCAATTGATTTTTATTGAGCAGTACAATCTTGTCATTCTCAATAAAAGGCTTCATTGCCTCCAGCAACTGTGATGTATAGCTGGCTGTTCCCTGCTCAATTTTTGTTAAAAACCTGGCATCAAAACCAATGACCATCCATATTCATTTTACCGGTTATACAAGAAAATCATTTACAAATAAATTGCTTAATCCATTGGTCAAATGAGTTTCGCAAAACAAAAACTCACAAATGTCCCGATGATTTCGGCATCGACCCCGTCTCCCGGAAAACAGGAAAGGAAGCTGATCTCTCACTCACGTGCATATCATCATTTTAAAGCCAAAGCACTTACATACAGGATCAGATAATTAAAGGCAAATCACAATATTTGCACGTAATTTAAACGCAAATCTTTATTATAAATTGTAGCCTTATTAAAAATTAATAATGACCCACATTCCCTCTCACAAAAAACCTCCTGCAAAAATGCAAGAGGTTCATAATGCTGTGCAAAAATAGCTAAAAGTTACTGTTAATTTGCTTCGACCTGGTACTTTCTTATCTAATAAAGAAAAAACCGGTAGTTTTCACATTGTTGTGTGCGGGAGGGTGAGAAATAATTATTCGAGATAGATTCTTGACAAGCTAAACGATAAAACAGAGCGGCATTGATTTTCAGAGACTAATATTATTGAGAATCTGTGTTAATCTGTGTCATCTGTGGTGAATAAGTACTCTCCCGTTGCAACAACAGACAAATCTACATGCGTACTTATTATCGACCTTATCTCCCGTAATACGACCATAAGAATTTGCCATACCGACAACCTCCAATCCAAACCCCTTTAAACTTTTTTACTATCTTTGACGAATCCATAAAAACAAAAAACGACTTGCTATCATGATCAATGGTTCATCCAAATCTCTAATATATTCAATCATTCTTCTGTTATTCTGCTCAGCTACACACTCACAGAGTTTCCCGGTAGTCATTAATGAAGTTATGTCTTCCAATTTAAACACCATTGCAGATGAGGATGGCGATTACGAAGATTGGATTGAGCTGCACAACAGAGGTGATGAACCTGTGAATTTAGAAGGCTGGGGTTTATCGGATGACGATTTCACCCCATATAAATGGGTATTTCCGGATGTAACCATTCATCCGGATGAGTATCTTATAATTTGGGCCTCGGGTAAGGATCGTACGGAGGGTGAGCTGCATACCAACTTTTCCATCTCCTCCGATGGAGAGCCCATTCTGTTCACACATCCTGAGCAAGGAGTCGTCCAGTTTGTTCCGGCGGTGCCGATACCCGGGCAAGTTTCTTATGGCTTAAACCCTAACCAGTCCGGATTCTTCTATTATAGTCAACCAACACCGGGAGCCCCAAACATCACCAAAGCTTACTCGCAATTATTGAATGCCGAACCCATTTTTTCTCACACCGGAGGATTTTATACCGAACCTTTTGAACTTACCATCTCCACCGATATTCCTGGCGCAAAAATCTACTATACGCTGGATGGCTCCGAACCTGATCCGGATAACCTGGAAGGAACTACCTATCAGTATAAGAATAGTTATCCGCATGGTGAATTGCTAACAAGAGAGGTTAAAACCTATTTGTATGAAGAACCACTATATATTTACGATCGGTCTGAGGAACCTTATGAATTGGCGGCGATTAATACACGATACCACACAACATTCACACCAACTGAGGCCACATTAAAGGGTACTCCCTTAAGAGTTGCCATAAGAAAAGAAGGCGTTTTAATCCCCAATTCATCAACTCAAACATACTTTGTAACACCCAATGGCCGAAATCGATTTAATCTACCAGTGCTATCTATTGTTACTGATGAAAGAAACTTATTTGATTATGAAAAAGGGATATATATTGCTGGGGAAAAAAGTGTGAATTGGTTCAATTCCAATCCTGATGCTTCCTGGCACTGGAGCGTGCCAGCCAATTATCATCAGAGAGGGCGTGAATGGGAAAGACCTGCCAGTATTGAAGTTTTTTATAATCCAAAAGAGAGATTCAACCAAAATATTGGTATTAGAATCCATGGCGGTGCAACCAGATCTCTACAAATGAAGTCCTTAAGACTCTATCCACGAAATGCCTACAGCACAAGCAACTTTTCATTAGACTTTCCTTTTTTCCCAAATTTGAAAGCACAAGGAGATTCGAACAAAAAAATTGAGTCTTTCGAAAGATTAATATTAAGAAACTCAGGGAATGACTTTAGTCGGACCCTATTTAGAGATGCACTAATGCAAGATTTGGTGAAACATTTACCTATTTCTACACAAGCTTATCAACCAACGGTACACTTTATAAATGGAGAGTTTTGGGGAATAATTAATATAAGAGAGCGATATGATGCTGACTACCTTAGCAGTCATTTTAATATAAAAAAAGAAGACATTGCTATCTTAGAAGCCTGGATTTCACAGGACACAGGGCCAGCTCAAGACAGACAGCAATTCTCAGCCATCCGCAATTATGCAGAGAACCACAACATGAATGAACAGTCTCATATTCAATGGGTGGAAAACCATATTGACATAGACAATCTTTTACATTATTATGCAGTTCAAATATATTTCAACAATACTGACTGGCCACAAAACAATGTAAAATATTGGAGAAAAAGGACATCAACAAATAACATAAATACTCCTCCCGGGCATGATGGAAAATGGCGCTGGATGCTTTACGACACAGATTTTGGAATGGGACATACCGGGAATTACACAAACAACAGCCTTTTACGTGTCTTACAAGAATCAACCAACGATCATGCAACCAGAGTTTTCAAAGCAATAATGAAAAACGATAGCATTAGATCTCGGTTTATTAATACTATTGCGGATCACTTAAATTCAACCTTTTTACCGGACAGGGTAATAACAAAAGTCGATGAATTTAACTCCAGAATACATGATGCAAGATTCGATCATTTCTTACGTTGGAATAGTGGAGATGATAAAGGTGATGTAATTAAAGAATTTGCTGATAAACGCCCCGGATATTTACGCAATTTTGTTATGGAGCAATTTGATGTTGAAGATCCTATATCCATTGAACTAAATAGAATAGGAAACGGAATTATTTCAATAAACACCTTAATAGTGGATAAAAAACTACCCGGGATATCTGATGAGTACAACTTATATCCATGGTTTGGCAAATATTTTAAAGATGTTCCAATTATCCTAAAAGCCATTGACCAACCCGGCTACAGTTTTTCTCATTGGGATGGAGTACCTGAATCATTAAAATCAAAACGCAAAATAGAAATCATACCTGAGAGTGACATTTCAATTACAGCCATTTTTGAAGAGGCACCATTAATTGAAACAATCCACCATTGGCACTTCAATCATCTCGAAAATGAGATATTTTACCAGATAAAATCCGATAACTCTAAGACTGAAAAACACGGAATAATTACCTACCCGGGTGAAGGTAACGGCTATATGGATATAGTTAAAGATGGCACCGCTATCAATTTGAGAGAAGAAACAGATACAGGAAATGCATTAAGGGTTCGAAACCCTTCAAAAGATAGAGAACTAATTTTTCAACTCCCCACTACCGCATATGAAGATGTTACCTTTAGTTATGCAACATCCCGAACCAGCAATGGAGCAGAGTTTCAGGACATTTATTATAGAACGACGGAAGATGGAGAGTGGAATCTAATAAAAGAGAGAAATCTCATCATTGAAAGCTATTATAGAATATCGGTTGACTTTACGGATATTAATGAGGTTAACAACAATCCTGAATTTGCTGTAAAAATTCGTTTTACTGGAGAAAAAGCAATGAATAGTTCAGGGAACAACCGATTTGATAATATTATGCTGGAAGGATTTCCTGTTAATCAGGAAGAAAACAAAGAACCTCCAACCAACATTACGAAGAATTTATCATTAACGAACGAACTCAATATCTATCCAAATCCGGCAAGTGAATATATCTATATAGAATCAGAAAATGAGATTCAGGAGATACACATAAAATGCCTAAATGGAATTATACTTGTTAAAAAGTACAACTTAAACCAAAAAGATATAAACTTTAACGTTTCAAGAATTCCTTCTGGGTTGTATTTCGTATCTGTAACTACCAAATTTGGAATAACTATTGAGAAGATTTCTGTAAAATAGCTTTTTCAGCGTGCTCCAGAAAAGGAAGTGCTAAATCTTTGTCGGAAATAATTTCTTTGTCTTTTGGAATCCCCCAATCAATATTCAATTCAGGATCAGTATACACAATCCCACTCTCCGACTCTTTATTATAATAGTTATCACATTTATAATGAAACAGGACTTCCTCACTAAGTACCGAAAACCCATGTGCAAAGCCTCGAGGGATATATAGTTGCAATCTGTTTGTTTCTGACAATTCAATGGAAAACACTTCTCCGTAAGATTTTGACCAAGGCCGCAGGTCTACAACGACATCAAGAACTCGCCCCTTCAATACTTGAACCAACTTAGCCTGAGCATGTTCCCCTTCCTGGTAATGTAATCCTCGGATAACACCATAAGATGATATGGAAATGTTATCTTGAACAAAAGAAGATTTAATTCCCTGCTTTAAAAAACTTTTAGCATTATAACTTTCAAAAAAACAACCTCGGTTGTCCTTGAATACGGATGGCTCAATCACCACTAAACCTTCTAGCATACTAATTATCTTTTAACATATAACAACCTTTAAGATACTGGGGCAGTTTTCTCAATATTTTGCAAAAAAGAGTTCGATACCCACTCAAATTATACTTTTGTATAATTTCTAAATCTTCAGCAGACTTCATCTTTTGCAGTTTTAAAGTAGTGCTTTTTCCACCCAACCTCATTTTCACAAGAAAACTATCCAAATAGTTCTTGGAAATTTTTTCATTTAAGAACCATCGAAGAGTGATTTCATAATCACTGGCAATTGAATAATTCGTGTCATACAACCCATATTTATCGAACACCTCTCTTTTTGCATAAATACATGTGTGAAGAGGAACCCAGCCATACTTTAATTTTGCATTCTTAAAAGGAGAACTCTTATATATCCGCCTGATTTGATTCAAATTACTTCTGCTCGTATAAACGCCATTTCCATATACAATATCTGAACGGGATTTTTTAAAAGTCTCAACGACTCTTGACAAAACATCAACATCATAAAATACATCGTCAGAATGAAGAATCCCAACAACATCGCCAGTAGCGTGAAGAACCCCCTTATTCAAAGCATCATACAACCCCTTATCCTTTTCAGATACAATTACATCAATCTTATCACTATAAGAATTAACAAGATTTAAAGTCCCATCAGATGACAGACCATCGATAAGTATATACTCTACATCAGAATATGTTTGAGCTAATACCGAATTAATGCAATCTTCTATAGTGTCTATATTATTATAGACTATGGTTATTATGGAAACTTTCACCTTGAATTAATATATAATTGATTTAATAAACCTTTCAACATTATCAATATAATCATTTTCCGCAAAATCATTCTTTATTCGTTCATAACCATTTATTCGGATTTTATTATAATTCTCCATTGAAGAAGTTAAATAATTTATAGACTTCTCAAAAGAAGAGTAATCATGAAATAAACATCCGGAATGATGATCTTTTATAATCTCAGAGGTTCCTGCATTATCAAATCCTATAACAGGCACCCCATAACTCATTGCTTCAACTGTAACACGCCCAAACCCCTCAGATTTTGAAAACATTAACAAGATATCGATGGAGTTGTATATTATGTCACTCTGAAAAACAAAACCGTGAAAAACAACCTTCCTTTCCAATCCGAGAGTCTTAATGAGTTGCTCAACCTTCTTTTTATAACCACAATCCTTATCTCCAAAAAGATGAAGTGTTGCATCAGGGTAAGTCTCTAATATTCTTGAAAAATATTCCACTGCAACATGTTGCCCCTTTGCTTCATCAAAAATACCAACCAATCCGAACCTAATGGATTTTAGATTTAAGTTTTCTTTTTCAGCTAAAGCCTTTGGCATCTTTATTCCATTGTATATTATTGAAAAAGGCTTTTGAAATGAACCAGAGCAAACATAATTTTTAACAGCATGCGAAACGAAAATTACCCCGTCACTTAAACCAATAAATCGTTTCTTAGCGCTTTCTCCAAATACAAATCGAGCATTATAATCCAATGACATAAACTCCCGTATGTGGCAGATATGTTTTTTACCCAACAAGCAAGCAATAAAGATTCCTACATTTTCTAATGACGAGTTAGAGTATATGACATCAGGCCTTACTCTCCACGCTTTAAATAAAACGATAGGAAATACGAAAATATTCAAAAAAAATAATGCGGGTATAATTATGTGTTTTAACAAAAACTTATAGTACAAAAATCCAGAGTAAAAAGGAACATAGATCACCTTCACTCCTGCATTTCTCAAACAAGTAAGCAACTCTCCTTTTCTTGGAACAAACACTGAAACGACATGCCCTTTATTTTGCAATTGTATTGCGAGAGATAGCAGAGACCTGTTAGAACCGTATAGATCCCCATAACTAGTAAAAAAAAGAACATTCATGAATTGCTAATTACAATAATAAAATTCAAAGTCAAAATACAATCTCCCTAAACCGATTTAAACATTACTAATCTGTGACAGAGTCTTCCTAACAAAAAGTGACCAATCATTATCTCTAAGAAAATGCTCTAATTTTCTGTAATTTATTTTTTTATTAGACTCAACCCTCTCACAAATTTCATCGTAAGTATTAAAAGTAAAACACAATTCTTGAATTCCCAAATCTTTAAAAGCCCCTTTATTTGGTCCAATGATATTACCTCTAAGCATTAATGTATCCATTAATGCCCCCGAACTTGATACCGAACTAGATAGATATGGAAATACGACAAATGAAGAAGATTCTACTAATTGGCTTAATTCTTCCTCAGGAATCCTTCTGTTTTCGAAAGAAACAAATCGGCAATGAGAGATGGCTTCTTGCAATTGCTTATCATAATCAGGATCTTTGCATCTCCCAACAATCTTAACTTTCCATTGGATTTTGTTTGTTGCAATATACCGTACAAATTCTAAAATCCCTTTATAGGGCTCAATAGCTCCCCAAATTAAGACATCAATTTCTTTCTTCCGACCAACCATTAATGGCTTAGGGCGATAATTAACAGGATGATGTTCAAAAAGAACCTTCCCGGATGCTAATTTTCCAGCAAATATTTGTGCTTCGCCGGAGTGAGCAACAATAAGGCTGGCATGTTTAAACATCATCTTTTTAATCAACCGGGACACCCAGTTCTCCCCATCGTGGGGATGAATATTATGCATAATCCATACAATGCGGACTTTTCTTATCTTGATTACAACAAAACAGATTAGGAAAAGAAAAAGCTGCAACTCTTTATATGGCTTTTTACTAATGTTTTCAATCCAATTAAATACAACGACGTCAAATCGAAATAAATGCTTTAATAAATTTAAAACTGCTGATGACGACTCTTTAGTATTTACAACTTTACATTTTTCACTCAGATGATTTCGAAAATTATCTGTATAAGGATTATAATTTACAGAACGTGTTTTTGGATATGGGGGAGGAAAAAAAAACAAACGCATATAAATGAAGTATTTACACATCAGTTAAGAGTAGTTTTGAGCTTCTTTCTTTTTCAGCGCCAAAATTAAAGCATAAGCCATTTCCTTTATTGACATTTTATATCTTTTTCTTCGTATGACCCAATAAATAAAATTTCTAAATACTCCTTTTGAATTATTGTATCCATGATACGCAATCGTTTCAAGACTCTTTTTTTTAAAATAAATTGGTAAACGTTTTTTTATATTTTCCTTTAAAAGCAAGTCCATTTCATTTTGCGGAATTTCAGTTTTTAAAAACTCTTCATACCATATTGCCTCCCTCTCAATAGCTTTTAGCTTTAATTCAACTGACCCGGAAGAGCTGATGGTTAGCGGACTTCGCCGATACTGAAAAAGGGGCTTATTAATATGAACAATTCCTTTCCCCTTCATTGCTATAAAACTTGTAATGTCATCAGATGCCCAAGCCAGTTTATTTTTAAAAAAACCTCCATTCATTTTAAGTGCACTTGTTTTATAAACGAAGTCGGAAACATACTGCTGCCTCCATTCATTCATTCGATGCCAAATGTTCTCAAAAACGGACTCAAATTCCGGTAATGATTGGTTAATCGAAATAGGATTAGACTTTTCATCGATCACGATGCTTCGACAATGAAACACATCAATAGCGGGATATTCTTTTATAAATATATCAAACTCTTCTAAGTAATTTGGATGTAATACATCATCATCCCCCATCAAAACAAAATAGTCTCCTTTAGCGTATGAAAGGCACTTATTCCAATTATCGACTACGTTCTCAGCGCCGGTATTTCGATCATTTTCATAATAACGAATCCTTTTATCAGAGAACCCTTCTACAATGTTTTTAATTTTCTCTGGGGAAGCATCGTTTACTATTATCAACTCAAAATTAGTATACGTTTGGTTTAATATAGTAGCTATACACTCTTTTAAATAAGATGCCTTAAAAGCGGGAATACCTATCGAAAACAATAAATTATGATTCATTTTTATATCTTAAATCTAGCTTTGAAGTATGTGCATTTATACCCACATTCGTATGCACTTTTTCAAGCATGAAAAACACAATTGAAATTGCGACAACGTTATGATAACTTAAAAAGTACCCTGACAAAATATTAGCAAATAGGACATATATCATAAACAGCTTTAAGTACAAATACTTAATATCGACCCTTAAAAAAAATGTCCTAATCATCAAAAACAGAGAAGCTAATAAACCTAGTATACCGAACAAACCATATATTTGCGCATACCCAACATCACTTAAATAAAGTTTCTGATCTGCATTTATAATGTTTGTATAGTAAGCACCGTATGTACTTGCCTCGTGGGGAACTCCATTACCAAAAAAAGCGTTGAAAGCATTAGGCGAAAAGTTGAAAGAAAAGTATTTGTACGCTGTGACCCTAATATCTTCTGTAGGTTTATCTGTTCCTATTTGAGTCTCTGTTAATAGAACTAAAGATTGTATAACATTTGAGTTTTCAATAACATAACCACCAATAAGTATTGCTGATAAAACGATCAGGACTTTTCTCCACCATGTAAGATTCCATAACAACGCAATTGCACTTATTACAAATGAGAATAGAATATATTGACGTATTACGTGCATTAAAATAACCGCAAAAAGGAATATAGAAAGATATAGCCATATAATCCGTCGATTATAAATATACCTCCCTACAGCAAAGAAAAATGAGAGAAAAAGAAATCCTCGACCTGGAATAAACAGCCGAAATACAGCTCGCATGTCATCAATACGTCTATCTGCAAAACTACCAAAATAGACTTCCGGCAGTAAGGACAAAGATAAAAAGTATATAAAGATATATGAAAATGAAAATACCCAAATAATCCTTTCTAAAAACTTGATTGATGGATTTATTGTTAGTAAATAAAAATAACTTATAAAACCAAGAAAAGGGAAAGTCGCTCTTAGTGTCAAAAGAGGACTTTGCCCCCAACTAATAAAAGCAGGAACCATTGAAAAAAATATGCTAAAGAGCAGAATCCTAAGGCCATTTGCAAATACAAGCTGTTCTTTGGTATATAGTAATTTTTTAACTGACAACAAAATAACACATGAGCATAACAGCCAATAAACTAACTTAAGCAATTCAGCACTAAAAAATACTGGCTCATAGAAATAGAATGAACTTAAGGTGAAAATCAGGAAAAAGAATGCTCCTAATGTTTTTAGATTTATAATCATAACATCCTTAACAAAATTTTAAAAGTACATATTGGAGTCGAAGCAATTCCAAGGATTATCTAAGAAATGATAGAAATACAACCTAAATCCGCTATATTCTAATAAAATTATTCTTGATATCACGAATGTCAATCACTCTAAACATAATCAACATTAATATATAGATAATCCCCCAAGTAAGGGAATTAATCAAAATCTGAATAATAAATGAACCTGTTTCTACCTCTAAAAAATGGACCAACCCAAACACAATAAACCCTAAACCTGTGGGTATAACAAATGATTTAAATACGTTCAATGATTTCAAACTCAGAACCCTGTTATTAAAATATAAATAATAAAACAATACTTGAATAATTATATAAACCAGATAACCAATTACGGCGGAACCAACACCATATTTACTCGCTAATATTGCATTAATAATCATCGATACAATGCACGCTATACCGGAACTAAAAACCAACATTTTTGTTTTTCCTGTAGCAAGCACCAGACTAGAGACCGGTGAGTTGTGTAAAGATAAGGTCAGCGTAAACACCCATAGAAACAGCCATTGAGTAAGATGGATGTATTCGACCCCCACATACAACGACAATAACTCCTGAACGTTTAACATAACAGGAAAACAGAGAAATGCCACTAAAATACTCGTATATTTAGTCCCTTCGTAGGCCATTTTTTCAATAGATGTTCTATCACCGCTTTGAATAGCTTTTGATGTTTTCGGAAGAAAAACACTTACCAACATCCCACCAATAGAAATAATAAAAAGCGGAAATACTTCCATCACTCGGTACTCTGCTAGTATTCCAACACCTTGGTCAGAAAATATACCTAATATTATCGGGCGCGATTGTACTGCCGTGAATTGGAATAGACTCATAGCCAATATGGCTAAGCCATATTTAAACACCACCAGAAATTCTTTCCAATAAAAAGCAGGAACAATGCTGCTGATTAAATTCCTTTTCTTGCATAGATATAAAAAAGGTAAAACAACAAAGGAATTTACAGCCAAAAAGGTGACAAAATATTGAATCAACGACCAATTGAATAAGATAGTTACCCCCACAGCAGCTAACCCCAATACACTTTTTACTGAGTACATTTGTTGGGTAAATGCTATTCTCTCATCCGCTATCAACAATTGATTAAACGTAAAATTTACCCAATTAACAATACTAAAGGCAGCCAAGATAAACAACAAATCTCGAAAGGTGCTGAACTCAGCAGGGGTAATTTGAAACACATCCCCTCCCCATATTCCTATGGCAACCAAAATAAAGCTATTTATTATACTAATAGCTAAATAAAAAGATATATTGGTCTGTGCAGTACGATGAAGCAAGTCATATTTGCCCGTAGCAATCCATTGTGAAAAGAATTTTACTGCTCCGGTATTCATGCCCATATTAAGCAGAGCCATATAGGCATTTGTAGCAATTGCTAAAGTCAATAAGCCATAATACTCTTTTCCGAAATAATTTAAAAGAATAGGAATAGTCAAAAACTTAATTCCTGCATCTACTATCTTGGAAATTGCTCCCCAAAAAAAAGAGCCGGCAATATACCTAACTGTTGATTTGGCCTTTCCCACGCAAGTTTATTTTCCTTTAATACTTACTACCTGTAAATTGTAAAACGACAATTATAGTATTTATCACTTAACTAAGATATCTGGTAAAACAATTACAAAAATAAATTACTGTTCAAAATTTCATTTTTCATGTTTTAATAATATTCGTTTAATAGTTCCACCAAACTCTCTGATAATACTTTTTAATGATTGAGAAAGAAGATTATTCCAAAGCCTAACTCCCTTAAAATTAAGCAACACCCCTTTTGCTATGTATACTGCCATGACACGTGCACCAACAGCCCTCCGCCTTACATACTGAAATGGTTGTATGCTTTTTAACTTTTCAACAGGTAATGAATTGATTGTTACACATTCATCTTTCTGCATCTTACGAAGTAACTCTAGGGCTTTAGTAGTCCTAATTAAAATGAGGCTTTGCCCATCCCGTTCCGTAAAATCAGGATATCCATCCTTTGTCTCCCAAGCATCACCAACTGCCATATCTGCCTGTAGTCCTATCCCATCAGGACAAATTTTGCATCGAAAATGGATCTTTTTTCCTAGTTTTTTGCCCCAAGAATCGTTGTACGACATTTGATGCCTATGCCCCGAAGCATCTAAAAAAGAAAAATATCCAGGCCAACCATTTCCTCTGTATGCCAATTCAGTTACAGGATATTTTACATTTTTGAAACTAGCTATCACATCCTGCGTTGCGTTAAATGAGGGGATTCCCGCACAAACAATCGACACAAAGAACTTAAATCTCTCTTTGTATTCAGGGTATTCATTTAAAAGGTTCTTGATCCCAGATATATCACATGGTTTTCCTATTAAAAGAAAAGAGTCACTACTTGCTCTTAATATATCGAGAATGTTTCGAAAAACAGCCGCAGGTGCATATCGAGAGGTTGCGCAACTTAAGACATCCTCCCTTGTTTTCGATTCTTTCAAACTATTTCGTCGAAAATCCTTGGAATTTCCTCCAACCTGTAAAACAGTATCTACAATACTATTTTCCAGAAGATAAATCGCAACAGCACTTATGATGCCTCCAGAAGAACCTTTAGTTCGAATTTCCTTATCTTCAGAATATCCGGAATATGATTCAATTACTTTACCCCATATTCTCTCATGCCTTACAAAAGGTTGATCATTTACAATATTTACTCCCGGGCAAATACGTGAAATTATTTTCTCTTCGTATATTTTATGATTCTGAATGGTAGGTTCTAAAAAACCATTACTTTGCAACTGCATGGTAAGGTTTTCTTGCCCAAAAACAGTTTCACACAGACCACATCCTATACACAAATCCCTTCTTACAATTCTTTCAATAGACCTCATTATAATTCCAAAAAAATTGACAATTCGTCTATTAACAAAGTATATCTATGGGATACAATATTCTTTTTAGACTGCTGAATAATCTCAGTTAACTCTATTCTATTCTCAAAAGCATATTCTAATCCTGTCATAAACTCATTAGAATTCTGATTAATTAAATCACCTAAATATGAATATTCTAAAGTTTCAACGAACAATCCGTTAAACTTACGACTATAAGCAATTGGATAAACAGGAACGCCTGAGGAAAAGGCTGCAATACATGCATGCATGCGAGCCCCTGTGAAGAAGTCTAATCCACTAATATAATTTTTAGCATCTATTGGATCAAGAAAGAATGGAGCCAATGTAATTTTTTCCGAAGCATACTCATCTTGGATAAAGCGTGCAACTTCATAATCGTTTTCAACATGGGAGTTAGCATTTACCACATGAGAAATCAGATGGATTTGGACATTCGCCTGCGTAAGAAAGAACTCTATGATGGCTCTCATTAGTTTCGGATAATCTTCCTTAAAACCAAATTGATTATTTTTGGTGTAGCCACCATGCCACATCAAAGAAGAAATATTTAAACCAACATTAATTTTCCCGTTTGAAAAATCCTTCTTATTGTAAGGCATAAAAAAGGCCATATCAGTCAATTCCTTTACCTTTTTCTGGGTAGTATTGTTTGTCACATAATCATAACTCATTCTGTCCCTGACCAACACGACATCACTTTTCTCTATGCTTTTTTTTGCCTCTTTCTTTATCTTTGCATCGTTAAAAGGGCCAATGGTTTGTGGCAACAATAAAATTTTCTTTCCTAGAAAACGAAATGTTTTTTTTGGGGCATTAATATTAATAAACCTTTGCTTCCCATATATATCTGAAAAACTATCTCCCTCTCCCATATCCATAACATATTTTGTCTTAAATAATATTTCTTTAGACAAAATCATTGTAAGAAAGAATTTTAGCACCCCTTTTAAACCATTTCCAGCATAAAAAGGAAATTGCTTAAATTGTATTATCGTATCACCTACTTTTATTCTGTTTTCAACAATATGTTTTGATTTCCCAACTAAGTAAATATTAATCTGCACATCATTTTCCTTAGATATTTTATCTAATACACTCATTACTGAATAAGCCAATGCACCTACTCCTCTATTCCCGCTGTATGGATTTACTCCAAGAATTATTACATTTTTTGTAGCTTTCATAGTCATAAACTAAGCCTCACTAGGCATCTCAAACAATTTCACTAATTAGTAGTTATAAGAAAATACCAAAACTGCCTCGAAGAAAATCGGAATAGATTCTCATTTTCGTTTTTCAATTAGTTTTCCCAAAATAGCTTTTGTCTGGTTTTTAGAATAAAAATCATACAAAAAGCAAAAATTAGGACTCCTTGGTATCAATCCTCGAATGCCTCGGAACGAAGCCTTGTATTTGATGCTTTCTGGTCAATATGTAGTTTTCTTGCTGACACTATATTCGATCAAAAACAGATATTAAAAGTTACAAAGCAGAATTAAATTCAAACAAAGCATCCAATACTTGCACATCAACCTTGCCAGGATTATTTTTTAATCTTTCATAGTTAATACCCTTTGCGATTTCTTTAAATAATTGTTTAGAAATCTTCAACTCCGAAAATTTAACCGATACCCCAAGTCTTTCGAAAAAGAGAAAAACTTCTCTACTTAAAGCTTCTGTCTGAACATCCAATAGAAACGCAATCCTGTCAATGACCTGTTTTACATGACCGGCACCTCTATTGTCATTGCATTCTGCCTCTTGAATTCCTGCATGGTACTTTATAAAAAAAGGTATGGATAACGCAACAGAATGCCCATGAGGTAAACCAAGAGCTTTCGTAAAACCATAAGAAAGAGCGTGGGGAGCTGTGGTTTTGGTTATGTTTATGGCTCGTCCTGCCAAATTTGCGCCAAGTGCTAATGCCCAGTGGGCATTTTCATCATTCTCTAAAACGGCCTTTTCGAGATTCAACCAAATTGTTTTAATCGCTTGTTCTGCATATTCCACAGACTCATCTGTTGAATGAACGTTCCATAAAGATTCAATGGCCTGCGCAAAAGCATCAATCCCGGAAACTGCTTTTTGATAAGGAGTTTGGCTGTAATGCAAAGTGGGGTCAATAATTGTCTGAACAGGCATTAATTTGGTGTCCGCGATGGAATGCTTAATATTTTGAACGTAGATCACCGCAAAATGTGTAGCCTCGCTACCGCTTCCTGCAGTAGTAGGAATGCAAATCAATGAAACTGGAGAAAACTCTTTGTTTTCTAAAGAGTTAGCACTCAAATCCTCTAAGGAGGAGTGATGGTAATAGTTAATAAGTTTGGCAACGTCAATAGCACTTCCACCACCTACAGCAATTATCACATCACAATTCTCTTTTTCAAACAATTTCACCCCTGCCTCGACATCCTCTAAATCCGGATTAACCTGAAACTCTTTAAATTCAACACAATTAAAATCAGAGAGTTGGTTTTCAATCTCACTTTTAGCACCGGAAAGAGCATAAGAGTTTCTTCCGGTAACAAGAAATACCTTCTGCGCACCTATCCTTTTTAAAATGAATCTTAATTCCCGTATCGCACCGGGATAGGTTATCGCATTATGCATCTTGCTTTAGAAATAATTGTATGCTTCTTTGTTTTCAATGGGGGTTGTGTTAACCACATAAGGCACATAAGGAGAGAATTAAAGCGAAAACTTCAAACCCCCTCTCCGGTTTCCGATTTCTCGCTCTCTCAACTTTACACTTCAATCAATCCTTTTCTCCACTTCCCAACATCCCCCATTAGCAGGCCCCACTCTCTTAATATATCCTAGCTCTTTTAATTTGCTAATATTTGTTTCAATTTTCCGTACCGAAATTCCGATTCTATCAGATAAATCTTTAGCTGAAACAAAGGAATCACTTATCATTAAATTAATAATTTTTATTTGATTCCCAGTGAGTCGATCACCGACCTTTTCACCGACCTTGGCCATCTCTTTATCGTAAATAGTGACCAAAAAACCGTCAGAAATATTTCTGAAATCAGGCTGAGGTAACTCAGCATCTTTAAAATACTCAATAACCCGTCTAATACCTGAACCATATTTCTCAATAAGTCCAAGACTTTTACAAAAGTCGGCAATCAGTTTGTTCCTTGGAGTGGACTTATATCTGTTAGAAAGCAAATCATCAACCGTTATACTATCAGGTAATCGTCCCGGATTATAAAATTCAATTCGATCATCATATACCTTAACAATAGAATCTGAAGCAGATCGATAATCACGATGAATAATCATATTCATAACAATTTCCCTAACAGCCTCCAATGGTTACTGCCATTTTTGCGTGTTTCTTGCCTCTCCTGTAATTATTATTTCTTTATTAAAATCTGTAGGGAATTTATCATAAAATTGATCGCTTAATTCCATTTTTTTGATCTGTTCCTTTTAAGGTTACTATCAAACCACTAACTATCAACTTCAAACTTTTTCATCCTCCGAAGCTTCAGCGTAGGAGGACAATCACGTCTCCCGTCTCCGATTTCCGGTTTCCGATCTCCCTTGCCCCTACCCATACTCCTCCATTTTCTTTCTCAAATTGACCCAAACCATAGATCCAAACAGAATTCCAAGTCCAATGAAGCCGCCCAGAAATACAGAAACAACCATTATCATTCCACGGCGTGGCGCACTTCTCTCTTTGGGTACAACAGCAGGTTCTAATACTTTCACGACTGGTGTTTCTTCCTGAAGCTTTAAACGGGATTCTTCCAACTGCCGAGCCAGTGTGTTATATACATTGAATGCCAGGTCGTATTCGCTTTGCAGGCGCTGCTCCTCTGTTTGCGCCATGGCTGTCATTTGTCCACGGCTGGCATCTCTGAAACGAGCCAGCTGCTCCTGTGCCTTTTCAAAACGGGCACCTGCTTCAATATGACGAGCCTCAACAAACTCTAAATCTTCTCTGGCCTTATCGGTTTTATACTCCAAAATATATTCAGACAACAAAGAAGTCACTTTATCCGCCATATCAGCGGCCAAAACAGGGTCTCCACTTTTTACTGTAATGGAAATAATCCCTTCCCTGTTTATCTCCAAAGAGATGTTATCCTTAAGACGCTCTAAAACCTCCCATTCATCCTCACTTAAGCGGGTAACATGGCTGCCGGAATCCACTGCTGATAATTCAGCATCCTTGCCCGCTCCCCTGATCCATCCAATGATGGTACGGGGTAGACCGATGGTATAGGCCTTGATATATGATAGAACCGAACCTCCTCCCGGCTCTGAGTAGTACTCAAACAGAGTCATTCTTTCGCCAACCTCAGGAATGTAGGTTTCATAGTTCATCAATGATTTCAGGAAAGGAAGGCTGTGTACAATCTCAGGATAATATTCAGTAGGGATGGAACCAGTCTCTGTTGCTGCTGAAATATTTCCAAGTCCAAACTGAGATGCCAGTCCGCCCAGGCTTCCCAAGCCTGTACGCTTACCGGTTTCAGGAATCAGTTTTACCCGGGAGGTATATTCTTCAGGAGAAGTTAATGCAATCACCAATCCCAACACCACAAACACGGCAACGGTCTTAATGATCAACATGCGGCCATTCCATATATGCAAACCCAGCGCCACCAGATCTATCTCATCATCCTTAATGATGGGTGGCGGATTTTTTTTAATCTTTTGATTTTCCATAAATCAATTACCAGTATATTTTAATGTTGAAGAAGCATTTCGCCCTTATATCCTCAGGAACAACTTCTAGCTAATTCTATTTATTCAAAATTTTGTATGTACAAAACCAAATTTAAACCTCCCCCCTTGGGGGGTCGGGGGGGCGAAACAAATCGAAATATTACAACTCTTATCAAAATGAATCTCACCCCTAAATCCCCCAAGGGGGACTGCATCAAGCAAACCCCATATAATCAAAACTCGTAAATTCAAAACCTTCTTAAACCTCCCCCCTTGGGGGGCCGGGGGGTGAAACCATCTCTTGGGGAGCCGGGGGGGGGGGGTGAAACCAACTTAATTTTCAAATGAATCTACATATTACAAATGAATTTCTCCCCTATATCCCCCAAGGGGGACTGCATCTAGCAAATCCCATATAATCAAAAACTCTTAAATTCAAAACTCTCTTAAACCTCCCCCCTTGGGGGGCCGGGGGGTGAAACCAACTCTCGGGGAGCCGAATGGGGTGAAAACCCCTTCATAAAGGTAATCCTTATCAAGAGACTTATGAAGGGGAAAACCTGTTTCAACCTGTATTCACTTGATATCAACCAGACTTAGAAGTTAAATCTTATTTCGATTAAGAAATTCTAAGCATTTATAATAATTTCATTCTGTTACTTACCTTTTCCTCAATTTTATTCAATACCTTCTCTAAATCAGTTTCCACCTCCTGATTCGTAAAACGAATCACTTCAACTCCAAATCTTTCCAATTCTGCAGTTCTGTTGATATCGTAATTCTCTTGATAATTATGTGTTTCTCCATCTACTTCAACAACAAGAAGAGCAGAGTAGCAGAAAAAATCAGCAATAAAAATATCGATGGGATGCTGTCTTCTGAAGCGAACATTACAAATTCTTTTGCCTTTTAATTGATTCCACAATAAGGTTTCAGAATTAGTCATTCGTTTACGTAATTCCTTAGCCTTATTAATCGTAGAAACACTAGCTCCAAAATACATTTGTTTATCAGTCTCAAACATAAATCAGATGACTCCGAGAGTTCATTTTTCAAGGTTAAGAAAAAATAACAACAAAGTTCTCAATCAGAAAGTATTTCACCCCTAAATCCCCCAAAAACAACTTCAAGCTAGTTCTATTTATTCAAAAACTTTCATGTACAAGAATCTCTCTTAACCTCCCCCCCTTGGGGGGTCGGGGGGTGAAACAAATTTAAACTTCAAATAATCAAAATACTACAACCATCCCCACAACCTTGAACCTCGAACATTAACTTCAACCCTTCACCTCCCAATGGCCGCCTTTAGCTGGGCCGATGCGATTAATCAGGCCTTTTTCTTTAAGTTTTGCGATATTCTCCTGAACTTTCCGATGTGACATTCCAATTTGAGAGGATATATCCAATGCAGTTACATATGGATTCCCTTCAATGATCATAAATATTTTTTGTTGGCTATCACTTAGTTTTTCTACGACCTTTTCTACGACCTTTTCTACGACCTTTTCTACGACCTTTCCGTTATAAACGGTTACCATAAAACCATCTGATATATTTTGAAACCGGGGCGCAGGCAAGTCTGCGTCTTTAAAATTCGCCATTACCCTTTGTATTCCTGACCCATACTTCTCGATCAAACCCATATCTTTACAAAGATCAGCTATCAACTTGTTTCTGGGTGTTGAACGATACCTGTTATTTAACAAATCGTCAACTGTAATATTTTCGGGCAAGCGACCGGGATTAAAAAACTCAATCCTGTCATCAAAAACCTTAACGATAGAATCTGAAGACAATCGATAATCGCGATGAATAATCATATTAATCACTATTTCCCGAATTGCATTCATTGGGTATTGCCATTTTTGAATATTTCTGGCTTCTCCTGTAATAATAACTTCCCGATTGATGTGCTTTTTTACAAAATCCAGTACTTGCTCTATCTCTTTCAATAAATCCTCTTTGGTTCTACTGGAATCCTTTATTGTGATTTCATCCTGAAATCGTCCCATCTCTATCGTAGTAAATGCCGAAACTTTATTCTTAAATAAAAGATAAGCTGCATTGGTAATGTCCTGCCCCCGTATCAAATCATACTTAAATAAAAACGAAAGAGGATCTTCGTTGATCGTTAAATTATTGACTTTCATACTTTCAATTACAGTCTGAACCTTCTCCAGATCAATATCATTTAAATCATGGACAGGGTCAATGACTGCATCCCAACTGGTATTTATTGATTTTAAATGTAAATCAACAACTTCAGAGGCTGTCAATATGTGATTTGAGTTTTTAACTCGTTTAAAATATCTCCCTTTAAATGAAACGGGCTTTAAAGGGTACTCATCAACAGAAAGTAGCACCACTGTTTTACCCGAAATGCAAAGTTCTTCAATATCGGGAATAATTATGGGGGCTGTTTTATTCTTAACTTCATTTACCCATACAGCCAAGGTTTCTTTTCCAACCTCAACACCTTTTATCTCTCTTCCATCCGTAACCCCTATATATACTGACCCTCCCTTGGTGTTAGCAAAAGCCACCAAAGAAGCGATGACTTCATCATTGAAAGTGGATTTAAACTCAACAACTTCACTTTCATTATCAGGAATATGTATTTTGGGGATATTTTTCATTAATTATGGGTGTTGGACTTTAATCCTAAATTAACAAATGTTATAAATGCAAGCCACAACCTTAAACCTCGAACTTTAAACTTTAAACCTTGAACCTCAAACATTAAACTCTAAACCCTAAAATCATCCATCCTCCATTTCATCCAAAGAAAAGAAATTCTGCTAAATCCAGGTTTCCGGTCTCCGATCTTCGGTCTCCTGTCTCCTATCAAAACCTACCAAACCCTCGTCATCGCCGTAATCACCACCGCCGTCATGGATACCACCGATGACATGATGGAAATTCTTTCTCCAGGCGTTAATCTTGGGCGTTCCTCTTTTTGTGGGATAATGATTTCTGCTCCTGGAGTGACTTCCGGGTTGGATCTGAAGAATATAAAGTTTCTTCTTGCAGCAACATCTCCATTGGCATAAACGACATAAGCATGTCGTTTGCGTGCGTTTTCTGCAAAACCACCCGATCGGTTAATATAATAGTTTAGGTTACGCCCATCTCTGTACCTGATTTCAGACTCTCGAAGAACCCCTCCACGAACGCTTACGGTTTGAAGTTCCGAAGGAATTCTGATCACATCCCCACTACGCAGGAACAGATCATCGGCTGTTCCTGGATTGGCAAGTATTCTGGTCAGATCAATTCCGATATACCTCTCGGTTACATTTTCAAGTTCAATCACGTCATCAGCGCCACCTTCAATTTCAACTTCTACGCGCTCCAGTTCAATGGTCTGACGCATCAAAGTAGCGCCTGGCACGAATGCTTCATGTGTAAGTCCCCCTGCTCGCTGTATTAAATCAGAAATGCGCTCATTTCTGCTGGTCAGCACATATTCACCGGGATATAAAACTTCCCCCTCAACGTTGATGGTCACCTGCTCACGGTAATCGGGTCGTGCCCTGACAAAAATCTGGTCAAAGGGCTTTAATTCAAAGGAGGCTGCCTCGCTTCGGATGTTCAAATCCCGATCAACAGCAAAAATAAAAGTTTCTGCCAATTGGTGCCCTCTCTGCAAAGGCGCTGCTTCACCAATCACTCTTCTGTTTACTTCAATACGCGCCTCCGATGCGGCTGATGTGAATCCGTTTGCCACCAGAATGAGATCTTCCAGCGTCATCCCTTCACGAAAATCATATGTGTTTGGAGTCTGAACGGCCCCCCTGATCACCACATTCCTACCTTCCCGCATTTCGTGAATGTCTTTAATGATCACCTCATCCTCGTTTTGAAGGGAGATGTCAAAAGCATCAGGATTGTTCAATACATTGTCCACATTAAATGCCAGAATGGTGAAATCAAAATTGTCGGTCAGCCGATTGATGATGGCTCTGGATCGAAAAGCATCGGGTTTCACCCCCTCTGCTTTCTGAAGCAATTCAGAAAGCATTAATCCCTCTTCACCTATTTCATATTCTCCCGGACGCCATACGGCTCCGGAAATGGAGACCCTATTTGAAAATCTGTCTAGAATCTGATCAACAATCACAACGTCGCCGTTGCGCATGGTAAAGTTTTCATATCGCTCACGATTTACACTTAAGATTTCTCTTTCAGTTTCAGTATTGCGATGAATTCGTATCTGCCTCATATAGGCAGAGTCGGTAAAACTGCCTGCATAATTAATTAATTGAGCCAAAGTCTCGCCAATTTTGACTTCATAAAGTCCCGGGCGTTTAACTTCACCTTTCATTTCAATGCGGTTGGCATAAGTTCCCACACGTACGATATCCTGATCCTGCAAGCGGATGTTTTGGCTCTGGTCTCCACTAATAAGGAAGTCATAAACATCCAGAACCGCCACCTGTCGGTTTTCTCTTATGACCTCAACATTTCTGAAAGAGCCTATCATGTTTGGACCACCTGCCTTATACAAAGCATTAAATACGGTGGCAAGAGATGATACAGTGTAATTACCCGGTGCATTGACCTCTCCCATTAAGGCCACCTGAATGCTTCTAACCCTGCCAAGACTGATGCGTGCAAATGTATTTTGACCTGAGTCTCCCGGACGTAAGCCACGATATATCTGCTTTAGCTTGTCCATTATTCGCTGTTCTGCTTCTTGTATGGTTAATCCATGAACGTACAACGGACCCAAATTATCTATGGAAATAGTTCCCTCGCTTGAAACTTCGAGCTGATAAAAATTTGTCGCTGCTCCCCAGATATCAATAACCAGTTCATCGCCCGGCCCAAGACGGTAATTTACCGGAGTTGGCACGTGCATGGAGGGTTCGAAACTGAGCATTCCTCTTTTGAAGATTCTGGCTCCAAAAATCTCAGGTTTATCACTCACATCTCTATGTACCATGCTCCATAAGTCCTGATCAAACAATCCTGACTCATCAGTTTCCACTCTTTCCCGTGCCCGTAATGCCGGTTGCTCCTGTGTAGTGCCCTGCATGGTGCGTACTCTGGCCATTAACTCCTGCACCACCGATGCAGGCATCCCTCGCTCCCGCGCCATCATCATAGCCTGCTCGGGGGAAATGCCCTGAGCTTCGCCTCGTGCAATAAAAGATCGCAATTGGGCATCGCTGATATCCTGTGATCTTACACCTGATAAATCATGCATATTAAGCCCTGATTGAGCGGCAACAGATTCCGATGTTAATCCTGAAAGCATCGTAAATAGCACAAAAGAAAAGATGGTCAGACTACTTTTGGAAGTCCTAAAAAATATACGCAACATAGATTATATTTTAATACAGAAATTTGATTGATCAAGTACGCAGAATGGTAAACCTTTATAATGATTACCGCGTTATTTGCAGAAACACTAAAAAACGTCAAATGAAGATAACAACGAAACGAAAAAACAAAGCTTCAGCAAATTGGTTTATAATAGAACTAGGCATTTATTCCCCAAATTCTACCCAATGCTATAGGACAGAAGCATTCTAATCTAATCAAAACAATAACATTCAACACATTACAAGAAATAACATTTCCCGATTAAACACACCTCCGGTATTGTGAGTCACACAAAAACGGCTGCGAAGTTACCATAAAATGCCCAAAAAAGGAAACCGTTCATCAACAAAAACAATCAATTCCCAATCTGATTTATCACAGTCACAATGGTCAATGCCAACGACGATACTCCACTACCTATTGCAATCCAACCTGTTGCAGGAATCGGCGTACGTGGTGGTTTCTGAGGAATCACAATTTGGCTACCCGGCATAACGGTTGGGTAAGAACTAAACAAAACATAATTTCTGGTTGCGGCAGCCGTGCCATTGGGATAGATGACATAGGCCTTTCTTCTTTTAGCCCGCAACCCAAAGCCCCCACTCTGGTCAATGTAGTACCGCAGACCTTTTCCTTCAATGTATGGCATGCTGATTGGGTTGAGCACTTCTCCCTCAACCTGCACAGTTTGTAATCTGCGGGGCACAACCAGTTCGTCACCATCCTGAAGATAAATATCATCGCGACTACCAGGTCGTCGCAATGCTGCTTCCAAATCAATTCCGATAACGCTAAAGTCCAAACCACTAAAGGAGACCCTTTCATCCGACTGCTCAAGAGATTGAGTCAATGCATCTGCTTTTCCCTTTCTCCGTTCACGGGTCAGCATGGCTCCGGGTAAATAAGCCTCAGGGGTTAAACCTCCGGCTCTTCGGATGACATCCGAAAGCCTCTCATTTCGGCTCACAAGCGCATATTCCCCTGCATACATAATTTCTCCGGAAATTCTGATACTGGACTCCTGAACAAATCCGGGTGCTCTACGAATAAAAATCTGATCGTATGGTTGCAGCATAAAAGATGCATCATCATTATGGAGAGTCAGCGAACGTGGAATGGTAAACTGAAACAGGTGTCCGGTTCTTTCGGAGGTTGAAGAAGCCTCTGTATAGGATAAACGGCGCATAACCTCAACATAGCTCTCAGATGCAGATTCTCTTAAACCACCGGCAAGTGCGATCGCGTCGCCAAGTGTCAAAGCCTCACGGAAATCCAATCGACCGGGTCTCTGTACTTCACCAAACACCCTAATGGAACGTTGTTCCCGCATTTCATCAATTGAAGAGATGGTAACCACATCCTCCCTGCGCAGTTCAATATCTTTATCACCATTGATTACAGCCTTCAAATCAAAGGCTACATTGGTATAACTCAAATTCTCGTTGAGTCGCAATATCATGCCCCGTTCCATGAAAGCATCTTCCCTGAGGCCATCAGCACGTTCAATCAACTGACTTAAGGTTAAGTCTCTTGTCAGTTCATAGGTACCCGGACGAAACACGGCACCGTCAATGGCCACCCTGTTTGCAAATCGGGATAAAATAGCTCCAACATAAAGACTGTCGCCATTCTGCGCATAAAAATCATCGTATTGATCTGCAAATACATCCCGCACTTCAAGCTCTCTGCCTGTATTTCGATGTAATTCTATCCTTCGGTTATAAGCCTTTTCATCAAACCCACCGGCGTATTTAATCAACTCATCAATGCTTTCACCCTCCAGGGTTTCAAACAAGCCGGTTCTAATGAGATGTCCTCCTATACGAACCCGGTTGCGAACTGTGGGAACCATAATGATATCACCGTCCATCAAATGGACGTTAACTTCGCTGTTACCATTTATCAGGTAATCATAAACATCAATTTTTTGAAGCACCTCTCCTTCTCTGATGACTCTGATCTCTCTGAACGATCCTCTCAGGTTGGGACCGCCGGCCAGATATAAAGCATTAAAAGCGGTGGATGCTCCCGGCAATGTAAAAGTTCCCGGTGCGAAAACCTCTCCCACAACATTAACGGTAATGGGTTTAATTTGACCTAACTGGATATTTACGAACGTACGTGGTTCGTCTGCCACCATATCCCGGTAAATCCTTGATAGTCGTCTGAATATTCGCTCTTCAGCCTCCTCAAGGGTAAAACCACCCACAGGTATCGGACCAACATTAGGAATGGTAATGTTTCCGGATCTGTCCACAAAGAGGAAGTAGGTCATCTCGGAAACTCCATATACGTCAATGATAAACTGATCACCCGGCCCTACAAGATATTTTCTTGTAACTGGGTAGTTAATTCCCGGCTCAAATGTAAGGTTATCGCTGTTAAAAAAATGAAATCCAAACAATCTTGTTTCCTGCTCCGAAGGGACAAAAAATGCTTTCTTTGAATAAATAACAGGTTGCTGATCAAAGCCCAAAGCAAAGTCCTCCATGGCCATCGACTCTCTGGTTTTCATCCGTTCATCGGAGATTGATCCCGCTCCCATTGTTCTGATGCGTTGACGCAACATGGATATCTGAGATTCGGGAACCCCTTGTGAGCGTGCGAGAGCAAGCGCCTGTTCTTCAGTTAGCCCTCGACGTTGCATTTCGTCCAACAAGCGTTGAACCTGTGCATCACTTAACGCAGAGACATCAACCGAAGCAGGGTCTATTTGTTGTGCTTCCACGTAATTCATCCCTATAAAAAGCAAAACAACAAAAAGTAAGATTCTATACATATCAAAAAATGGTTTTTAAGAGAAAATGCATGCCAAAATCAAAAACGCAATTTTTCATAAAAAATTGCCAAAGAATTCCGCAATATAACCTAATGTGACCCCAAAGTTTCAACAGCCAGTTTTATTCTTTCTGCACACTCCTTTTTTCCCAGAATTTCAATGATGGTAAAAAGATCAGGACCAAAAGCCCCTCCTACTAACGCAAGACGCAGTGCATTCATCACATTCCCAAAGTTCTGCTCCTGCTTGTTAATCTCTGCCGAAACCATCTCTTTTAAAGGTTCAGCATCCCAAAACTCTGAAGAGTCAAACAAATAGGCTAGTTTGAGGATAAATGCGGGAACGTCGCCTTTCCAGCGTTTTTTCACCACCTTCTCATCATATCCCTGCGGTTTCTGAAAGAAGAACCAGGTTTGTTCCCATAACTCTTCAACAAAATTCACCCGTTCTTTTACAAGACCGACGATTCTTTCTAAAAAATCCTTGTCTGCTTCAATACCTTTATCGGCCAAAACAGTTTTATAGAGGCTTGCCAATTCTGTATCTGACTTTTTAATCAGGTATTGATGATTGAACCATTTAGCTTTATCCGGATCGAATCTGGCGCCGGATTTGTTTACCCTTTCGAGGGTAAACAAGTTAATCAACTCATCAATGGAAAATAATTCCTGCTCCGTTCCGGGATTCCATCCCAATAAAACAAGCAGGTTATTAACAGCCTCCGGAAAATAACCCGACTCCCGATATCCCGCCGAAACATCACCATCTGGAGAAATATATTCCAATGGAAAAACCGGAAAGCCTTCCTTATCCCCATCTCTCTTACTCAGCTTGCCTTTCCCGCTGGGTTTTAAAATCAGTGGCAAATGAGCAAATTCAGGCATGGTTTTATCCCAGCCAAATGCCCGATATAACATAACATGCAACGGCAACGAAGGCAGCCATTCCTCTCCTCTGATTACATGGGTAATTTTCATTAAATGATCGTCGGTGACGTTGGCCAGATGATATGTTGGCAGCTGATCGGCAGACTTAAACAAGACTTTATCATCCAACGTACTTGTATTAAAGGTTACCTGACCACGTACAATATCCTTTACCGACACATCTACATTCTCAGGCATCTTGAAACGGATCACATATGGCTCTCCTGCCTCTATCCTTTTCAGGGTCTCTTGGGCTCCTAATTTTAAAGAATTATTTAGCCCCGAACGGTTGTTTACATCGTATGCAAATGTTTTTTTATCAGCCTCATATTGGCTTCTTAATGAATCAAGTTCTTCGGGTGTATCAAAGGCATAATATGCCCAGCCACTATCAATTAGCTGTTGTGCATATTGCCGGTATATATCTCTCCGTTCCGATTGTTTATAAGGTCCATATTCCCCTCCTTCACGAACGCCTTCATCAATTTTTAAACCCAACCAGCTTAACGACTCATTGATATACTCTTCCGCGCCAGGCACAAACCGGGTACTGTCTGTATCCTCAATTCTAAGTATAAATTTTCCGCCGTGCTTGCGTGCAAAAAGATAGTTAAACAGGGCAGTACGAACTCCTCCGATATGAAGAGGCCCTGTTGGACTTGGAGCAAACCTTACCCGAACATCTGTTTGATTCATGATTTCTTAATTTTGATTGCAAATATAATTAAATCTCCGACAGCGACTCGATATATTTAATGATATAGAACATCATTCAAATGGAAGTTAAATCACCCAAATTTTAATTTTTAATACATTTTTATTACTTTTATCTCAATATAAACGATACTTGAATACTGCCTGAATAGTTCAAGGGTCTCCTTTACACTACGATATTATAATCTGATATCCAATCTTCCCGACCAATTACATTTACAGTCACTGACAAATTAAATGATATGAATTCAGTTACAAAATACAATGTACTCCCCTATATTTTCATGTTGGCTATTTTCTTCCTTTTGCAGATACCAGCAAAGGGGCAAAATAGCGAGTTCACAATAGTTATTAATGAGTTGATGTCCTCAAATTCAAACACAATAGCCGACGAAGATGGCGATTTTGAAGATTGGATTGAAATTTACAATTATGGAGACGACCCGATTAACCTTAATGGATGGGGATTATCAGATGATGAGAATAATCTTTTTAGATGGGTTTTCCCTGATGTAACCATAGCACCGGGAGAGTATCGTATAATATGGGCTTCCGGAAAAGATCGCAGACCAAACGACGGAGCAGCCATCAATGGTTTGCGAAGAGATGTATATCAAAACATCAGTGGTTCGAGTGTTGATGACCTTATAAACAGTCCGGATTACCCTCACAACCCCTCTATTTCCGAAATAGTTACCGAATATTTTGAAGCTCCGGTAAATATTGACGACCGTTATGGACAGCGTATGCATGGCTTACTAAAACCACCTGCAACAGGAGATTATACATTCTGGATTGCCAGTGATGATAACTCAAGACTCTACATCAGTAGTCACACTGATCACAAAAACATGATGCGTATTGCTTCTGTTCCGGGATGGACCAGCAGTCGCCAGTGGGATAAATATCCGGAACAACAATCTGATCCGATACACCTTTTGGAGGGGGAATATTACTATGTTGTTGCTTTAATGAAAGAACACGAAGGTGGGGACAATTTGGCTGTGAGATGGCAACTACCTAATGTAACCATCGAGGAACCTATGCCGGCATCCCGATTCTACCTGATAAGTGATGAACTGCATACTAATTTCGCCATCTCTTCGGATGGAGAACCCATCATTTTAACAGAACCCGAAGGCGAAATTATTCATATGGTTCCCTCAACGCCTATACCAACTGATGTATCATTGGGATTGAACCCCAATGAAGATGGCTTTTTCTTTTATAATAACCCAACTCCGGGAAGTGCTAACACCTCCACCGCATTTTTAGAAATCATTACTGACACACCCGTTTTTTCACATGCAGGAGGTTTTTATAATGAATCATTCGATTTGCAGATAACCAGCTCTCACCCCGACGCAACCATCATATACACGCTGGACGGGTCGACTCCCGACCCGTTAAATGTTGGAGGAACCAGTTACCATTATAAGAACAGCTACCCAAATGGGAGTTTACTTACCAGAGAAACCAGATCCCATATATATGATGAACCGCTGAATATTTATAACCGCTCCTCTGAGCCATACCAGTTAGCTGGTATTAACACTCAATTTGAATCATCTCCAAGACTACCTAATTCTAATATATTTAAGGGAACTGTAGTGCGAGCTATGGTTTATAAAGAGAATGCCATAACAACAAAATCTGCTACCCACACATATTTTATATCTCCGCAAGGAACTGAAAGATATTCACTTCCTGTAATATCAATAGCTACCGATGAACCATACCTTTTCGATTATGATTCTGGAATTTATGTGGCTGGTAGAGTCGCCGATGAATGGTATGCTCAAAACCCCGGAGCTGGCTGGAACGGAGGACGTCCGGCCAATTACAACCAGAGAGGAATAGAGTGGGAGTATCCGGCTCATTTGGAGGTTTTTCCTGAAGACGAACAGCCTGTGTTTAGTCAAAACATTGGCATAAGAACCCATGGAGGTTGGAGCCGCGCCAACCCCATGAAATCGCTTCGGTTTTATGCCAGAAATCAGTATGATGATTCAAACACCTTGAATTATCCATTCTTTGGGAAGCTTCAGGCCAGAGGTAATCCGAATGCAACGGTTGATCAGTTTCGCCGGTTGATCATAAGAAATTCAGGCAACGATCATTACAGAACCATGTATCGGGATGCTCTTATGCAAGAACTGGTTAAACACCTTCCGTTCACCATACAGGCATATCAGCCTGCGATACATTTTATAAACGGTGAATTTTGGGGCATCATAAATATCCGTGAACGATATGATCAGCACTACTTACATTCTCATTACGGGGTTGATCCGGAAGATGTTGTAGTTCTTGATGCATGGGGTTCGGTTGACATAGGATTGCCGGCCGACAGTGATCAGTTTTATGAAATTCTCAACTATGCTGAGAATTTCAATCTTAATTTCCCAGCTCGATATCAGTGGGTTAAAGAGAGGGTAGATATTGAAAGTCTCGCGCATTACTACGCAACTCAAATCTATTTTTACAATACTGACTGGCCACAAAACAATATGACTTTCTGGAGGAAACGTGTTGACTTTTATCAACCCGATGCAGCATATGGACACGATGGACGGTGGAGATGGATGATGTACGATGTCGATTTTGGAATGAACCTTTATGGGAATCATACTGCGTCGAATGGCCTCAGCAGGGTTATGAGTAGTAATGCAAGTGATCCATCATCTCGGTTATTTAGACAACTTATACAAAACAGCGAATTCCGAGACTATTTTATTAATATCATAGCCGATCATCTTAACACCTGTTTTCAACCCGATCGAATCCACAATCTGGTGGATGAATTCAATGCAGCACTGGCTCCACACCGCAGCGAACACTGGAACAGATGGAGGCATGGTAACGATACCGGTAACGACATTAAAACATTTGCAACGGGTAGGCCCAACTATATGCGTTCTCATCTTCGTTCGCAATTCGGGCTGGAACAACCGACAAATCTCACCATAAACAGAACCGGAGGAGGTGTTGTAAAAGTTAATTCGGTTATAATTGATGCAAATACTCCCGGCCTTGAAAACGCCCCCTCTCCTTATCCATGGTCGGGCATCTATTTCAGAAATACACCCATCCAACTATCAGCCATTGATAAGCCCGGTTACAGATTTTTACGATGGGAAGGAAACATTCAACCCAGCCAGGCTAATTCACGAGAGATTCAACTCACCATTGCGCCTGATGAGAATGCTGTATCGGTTACAGCTGTATTTGAACAAATACCTGAACCAACTCTCATTCATCTGTGGCACTTCAATTCTCTCTCAGATGATATATTCGAATCAGTGCCATCTGACCTATCAGAAACCGAATCTCCCGGAAGAATTTTATACTCTGGTGAGAGTGATGGATACATGGACAGGGTAACTGATGGCTCTTTAATCAACCTGCCTGAGGAAATACATCCGGGTTATGCTCTGAGAGTCAGGAATCCATCCAATACCCGAGAGTTGATTTTAGAAGCATCCACGGACGGTTTTAAAGAAATAATATTAAAATATGCCGTAAAGAGAACCGCTAATGGTGCAACGATGCAAAAAATCTGTTATCGCACTTCGGAGAATGGAACCTGGACAACCATTGCAGACAATATTTCTGTTCTGGAAGATTACAGGCTTGTAACGGTAGACTTTTCTGAAATATCAGGAGTCAACAACAACCCGGAGTTTGCTGTAAGAATTACATTCCCGGACGAAGCTGCCGGAAATGATTCCGGAAACAACCGATTTGATAACATCACCTTTTCTGCAAGAGATATTTCAACCAACTTAAATGGCAGCTTAAAAACCAATAGTTTTAATGTTTTTCCGAACCCGGCTTCAGATTTCATCAACATCATATCAGCTGACCCAATCAAAACGGTTGCCATTTATGATGTTAATGGTCGGGTTTTGAAATCTTTTAGCGAATTGAACTTCAGCAATCAGAGAAGAATCAATCTCGATGGATTAGCAAATGGGATATACCTCTTGGAGATAGTCACAACAAAAGAGAAAACAACAGAGAAATTAATCATCCGGTAAGTTCTTTTGAAGAGATAACCCCTAACAATGGATTATACGAAAAAGGGACTGCCGATTGGCAGTCCCTTTTCCTTTATATATGGCACATCAAATCATCCACATTTAGAGGATCCACAATCCTGGCAAATCAGGCATCCTTCCTGGTAAACAAGATTATCGGAACTACAGTTCTCACAATGACCTTTTCTGGCCTTGGTTCCATTAGGTATGTATTTTTTCAAGGCTCTTTCAACACCGTTTTTCCAATTGTTGATGTTCTCATTATCCAGTTGCAATCCGGCAACCAAATGAAGGACATCCTCAATTTGCATACCATGTCTTAATACTCCGGAAATGAGTTTTGCATAGTTCCAGAACTCCTTGTTAAATTTATGCGACAGACCTTCAATGGTCGTTTTATAACCTCTTTTGTTGACGTATTGAAAATCGTAGCGAGAGGTTTCATCCTCCTCAATATTCTTAATTATACTACCCTTAAGCACCGATTTCGGTAATAGAATCCCATCTTCGTCATCAGCCAAACCAGTGAAAATTTCGTAGGGACGACCATCCAAAAGACCTACAAAAGCGATCCACTTTTCTTTGTTGTTTTGAAAGCGAACCACGTCTGCCTCTAACACCTGAGGACGCTTTTTAGGGAATTTGGAAAGATCGTCTTCCTTTTTCTCCTTGTTTGAAACCAAAACTCCTGCACGAGAACCATCACGATAAACAGTAACACCTTTACAGCCACTTCGCCATGCTTCCACATACAAATTGCCAACAAGCTCTTCAGACGCATCAGATGGCAAGTTAATGGTCACACTGATGGAATGGTCAACCCATTTTTGAACCTGACCCTGCATTTTTACTTTGCTGAGCCAATCCACATCATTAGATGTGGCTTTATAGTATGGAGACAAAGCTACAAGCTCATCAAGCTCTTCCTGCGTATAGTTTTTGTTGGTTTCATAACCACTTACCTCCATCCATGTTAAAAACTTATGATGGAAAACAGCGTACTCTTCCCAGCTATCACCTACTTCATCAACAAAATCGACCCTCACCTGAGGATCGTTGGGGTTTACTTTTCGGCGTCTTTTATAAACAGGGAGGAAAACAGGCTCTATACCACTGGTTGTTTGCGTCATCAAACTAGTTGTCCCGGTGGGTGCAATGGTTAATAAGGCTATGTTTCTGCGTCCTTGTTTTGCCATTTTTTCATACAAAGCAGGATCGGCTTCTTTTATGCGCTGGATGAATGGATTGTTTTTTTCTCTCTCTGTATTATAAATGGGAAAACTTCCTCTTTCGCCGGCAAGTTCAACCGATGCACCATAAGCAGCCAAAGCAAGTGCTTTATGCACCTCGATAGAAAAGTCAACCGCGATATCGCTTCCATATCTAAGTCCTAAACCAGCAAGCATATCACCTTCGCCTGTAATTCCAACTCCGGTACGACGTCCTTCAGTGGCTTTTCTACGGATATTTGCCCAAAGATTACGTTCTACAGCCTTTACTTCTTCAGTTTCCGGATCATTGTCGATTTTTTCCAGGATGGCATCAATTTTCTCTAACTCCAGGTCAATGATATCGTCCATTATTCGCTGCGCATATCCAACATGTTTACGGAACAGATCGAAGTTAAATTTGGCCTCTTCTGTGAATGGACGCTCCACGTAAGAATAGAGGTTGATAGCGATTAAACGGCAACTATCATAAGGACACAAAGGAATTTCTCCACATGGATTCGTGCTGACAGTGCGATATCCCAAATCGGCATAACTGTCGGGCACCGATTCTCTGGTTATGGTGTCCCAGAACAAAATTCCTGGTTCTGCTGATTTCCATGCGTTGTGGACGATTTTATTCCACAGTTGTTGTGCATTTACTTCTTTGCTGTATTTTGGATTTTTTGCATCAACAGGGTATTGTTGAATATAAGGCTTCTCCTCCACAACGGATCGCATAAAATCATCATCAATTTTCACCGAAACATTGGCACCTGTAATTTTACCCGGCTCCATTTTTGCATCGATAAACTTCTCCGAGTCCGGATGCTTTATTGATACGCTTAACATCAATGCACCCCGGCGTCCATCCTGGGCTACTTCTCTGGTTGAATTTGAAAATCGTTCCATAAACGGCACGATACCTGTTGAGGTCAATGCAGAGTTCTTTACGGGCGACCCTTTAGGCCGAATGTGCGACAAATCATGTCCAACTCCCCCTCTTCTTTTCATCAACTGTACTTGTTCCTGATCTATTTTCATTATTCCACCATAGGAATCAGAATCTCCTTCATTTCCAATAACAAAACAGTTGGACAAAGATGCAATTTGAAACTCATTACCTATTCCGGCCATTGGTCCTCCCTGAGGAATGATGTAAGTGAAATTTTTAAAAAGTCCGTAAATTTGCTCTTCAGTCATCGGATTAGGATAGCGCTTCTCTATTCGGGCTACTTCTCGCGTTAAACGCCAATGCATTTCATCCGGAGTCAATTCATATAAATTGCCATCTGAATCCTTTAAGGCATATTTATTGACCCAAACCCTGGCAGCCAGTTCGTCTCCTTTAAAATATTTCAAAGCCGATTGAAAGGCCTCTTCATTGGTGTAGATTTTCGCAGTACCCGAATCAGTACTTTGGCGCATTTCTTTTACTTCCATGATGACTTGTTTTTTATAATCGTCTGTTAAGATGTTGGTTAACTTTTGTGTTTTTGAAAATAATCGTGATGGCAAGTTAGGAAAGGTTATCCCTTTTGGCAAATTTTTTTTATCAACAACCACATAAAGTTATCCGTTTCAAAACCCTTTCTATCTGTTTTTCTGTTCTTTATGATTTTTAAAAGATCGAAATGTTTTCCAAAATTAAAACTTTGCAATATTTATGCTTTTTTTATTTCCATATATTGGAAATAACTACTGTCTTGATAAAACGACTTATACATTGATAAAATCACTCTTCACAACCCTGAGATTAAATTGCAAGAGGTCGCTTTTCCATAAAATGGAAAGCTATTAACAATGACTTCTAATTAAGGTTATAAACTACAATAAAATGTGCTACAATTACAACCAATATACTCAATTATCTCCCTCATCTACTGACACATTAGCTTGTTTGAATTCATTCGACAATGTCAATAATTGCTTATGCTCCCAGAAATTGACATTACCTATCGGGATATTGTGCCTAAGGTTCTGTTTGTACCCCGTTATCCACATTTTAAGATTGGCTATTTCTCAGAGTTCTTTCACCACATAAGGGCAAAATAAAAGGGAGGCAGGAGATCGGAGACAGGAAACCAGAACGAGTTCCCGTGATGGAAATTAATTCATAATTAGGTATTTAAAAACATAATAGAAACCGATGGGAATGTCACCGTAGGTGTGCAATTTAAACCACATAAGGCACATAAGGTTTCAACCACAATGGACACCATGTATTACCATATAAGGCATATAAGAAATAAAAAATCCCTTTGCGACTCTGCGTCTTCGCGTTTAACAATAACATAAAAAAAGCCGACTAACTTCTAAATCGGCTTTCTTTCTAAGGTCAGCGGCGACCGGATTGGAGCGAAGCGGAATACCAAGTCAAAAATGTTACAAGGAGGGACACGGAGAAAACACGGAGATGCACAGAGTTTTTATTACCATATAAGGCATATAAGAAATATTAAAACGCTTTGCGACTCTGCGTCTTTGCGTTTAGCCATAACACAAAAAAGCCGACTCATTTCTGAATTGGCTTCTTTCTAAGGTCGGCGGCGACCGGATTGGAGCGAAGCGGAATACCAAGTCAAAAATGTTACACGGAGGGAAACAGAGAAAACACGGAGATGCACAGAGTTTTTATTACCATATAAGGCATATAAGAAATATAAAATCCCTTTGCGACTCTGCGTCTTTGCGTTTAGCCATAAACACAAAAAAGCCGACTAACTTCTAAATCGGCTTTCTTTCTAAGGTCGGCGGCGACCGGATTGGAGCGAAGCGCAATCCCGAGACTTCGGGAATACCACTTTTACGCAGTACATTCCTTATTTAAACAAAACATTTTGGACATAAAAAAAGGCCAACAGTATAAAACTGTTGGCCTTTCTAAGGTCGGCGGCGACCTACTCTCCCACTTTTACGCAGTACCATCGGCGCTGCAGGGCTTAACTTCTCTGTTCGGAATGGGAAGAGGTGGAACCCCTGCGCTATAACCACCTGAATGTTGGTTAGACTCTTAGATTTTTAGATTTTAGATCTTTAGAAAACTTAAAAACAGATTCTTTAACCAAAATCTAACATTCTTAAATCTATTAATCTTATATCTAATTATCTTATATCTAATTATCTTATATCTAAGATCCAATAATATCTTTAACATATTGACCATATCGAAAAATAAAACACCACAATAATACTTGCTCAGAAAGCTTCGGGTAATTAGTACTGCTCGGCTTTGATGTCACCAT
>NZ_SLWK01000005.1:299633-325539 GCF_004345615.1 Natronoflexus pectinivorans | reverse complement strand
TAAAAAATTAATTCCTATTTTTGAAAAAAATGCAGACCTAAAAAGTGTCCGGATAAATCCGGAATGGGTGTCCGAATAAAACAGAATGTGCAGCATGAAGAAATTATCATTTATTGTGGCGTTGGCGGATATACCAGTACTGGATATTTTGTAATACATTCGCTACTTGGATATAGAAATGTGAAATTTTACGATGGTTCGGCCCAAGCCTGGGTATTAGAACATGACATGGAATTGTAGATTCCAAATTCAATAAGAGATACAAAAGGAGCTGTCTGGAGTGACAGCTCTTTTTTATTTGAAATACATTGATTTCTGACGTTTGGTGCGATGATACTTAATCTTTTTGAAAACCGTTAATGAATCAGTTGGATCATACTGACCATTAGCCAGGCTGAAACTGACGAATGATATTGAATTTGCTATAGCAGAACTTTTAATCATTATAATTTTTGCGAGGGTTTAATTCGGTTCTCATTAGTTAAAAATGATACCGTATTCCTCTTTTATTATATCAGCCACTGTTAAGAAAATAAAAACCTGCATTGAGTGGGATTGCGAAGCTTACCCAAAGAAAATATGGAATGTTGATGTATGCAGCCAATGGATTAACTTTGTAAAATGCAAAAAACATCACTATGATGCTCAACCATAGTAAAATTATTTCAATCAAAGCCAATCCCGGCATTTTAAAGTAGAAAAACAGAAAACTCCAGGCAAGATTCAGCAGCAACTGAATAAAAAAGACGAGAATTGCCAAGTTTCGCTCCCTGGTGGCATCCTGCTTCCAAACCATGAAAAAGGAGATTCCCATCAGAATGTAGATGGTGGTCCAAACCGGCCCAAAAATCCAGTTGGGAGGACTAAACCACGGACGGTTCAGTGAGGCATACCATTCGGGAACAGCCTGCGCCGTGAACATGCCTGCTATGGCTCCCACACTCAATGGCAGGGCGATGGAAATCAAAAGCTTTAAAAGGAGGTGTTTTTTCATGAGGTTTAACTTTAAGACTCTGATGTCATCATACGATTTCATCAGAATTTATGTCGTTATTCTGAATGGTGAATAACAATATGTAAGATAGATTTTAATAACAAAAATATCAAAGGGTTTTTATCTGTTTAGTTTCAAATCATTTGTCCGATTTTAATTTACTATATATTTCCAAATCGGTATAAATATTATCGCTAAGAAGTTCTCCTTGCCTTTCAATACCTTCAAACGGCTATTACGATCAGGCTCATCTGGTCAACGATTTTAAATCATTGACGGGATTGACTCCGGGAAATTTTTTTGCAGGTTGCGATGCGCCTGTTTCCGACTTTTTTGGATAGTTGCAGATCTCTATCATTCAGAAAAACTTACGGTTTAAGAGTTTAATGGCTTCAAATGTATTCATGCATCCGGTTTTGTCAAGAATATTTTTGCGATGGTTGTTTATTGTGTTTCTGCTAACATTTAATAGTTCAGCAATTTGCTTGCTGATGTATCCTTGAGCAATTAATTTTAAGATCTCTTTTTCTCTGGGGGTTAAGGCAGGTTTTAATTTGAATAAATCTGGATTACCAATAGTTTCGACGATCTCTCCACTGGATATGCTTACTATTACCGCTCCGGATGAAGATTTTATATCTTCATTTGTTGATAAATCAGATATGCTTAATGTTAACCATGGATTTCCTAATTGATCGGTTTTTAACACGATCATTTGTTCAGCTATCCTCACATATTCATTGGTAGGGATCCTTAGTCTGAAATCAGTTACTAATTTATAATCCTGATATGATTCAGCATCCATTTTTGAAAGAAATTCAAAAAAGGATAATGGCCCTTGAATATTTACTTCTCCATCTTCAGGGTGTAAAGCATCGAAAAAGAAATCGAAGTTTAACGGGTTATAGTGGCTATACCCCAGTATATCAAAATATCGCGGAGAAACGTACAGGAATTCCAATTTGTAGAGATCAAGTAAATATATTGGCCTGTTTTCCAAAAGGTCTATTGATTTTGCAAATGGAATAAATTGTCTAATCTCTGAATAATCAGGTTTGCTTATCCTTGATTGAATTGATCGGATGGTGTTGTAAAACTCTTCCGGATATTGTAACCTGTCCTCCATGGTTATAAATAACTATTGTTTGAGATGTCTGTCAATGTGATCTTTGGATCTGCAATTTAAAACTAATTAAAAGAAATGGAACACGTATTTTATGAGTTATTTAGCAATTTGCCTCGACAAGGACCGGGAGATACAGCAACCAGCCTGCAAATTCTAGATTTGGTCCGAACAAAAAGAAGGTTAATTAACAGGATTCTGGATGTTGGTTGTGGCACCGGTTCAATTACCCTTGAATTGGCAAAAAGGACAGATGCTTACACTGTTGCGGTTGATAGCCATCAACCTTTTCTTGATGAACTGAATAATGGTGCCAAAGAACTGGGGATAGCGGATAAGTTGCAATGCGTAAATGCCGATATGAATGCTCTTCCTTTTAAAAAGGGAGAGTTTGACTTGATATGGTCGGAAGGGGCAATTTATATTATGGGGCTTGAAAATGGATTGAAAAAATGGAGAGAATTTCTCAAACCTCACGGAATATTAGTAGTAAGTGAACTTTGTTGGTTTGAGACAAATCCTCCAAATGAAGTGTTTGATTTTTGGAAGTCAGAATATCCCGGAATGATGACTTTGGAGCATGCCGCTGATACAATTCAAAATTTGGGCTACAAATTGATTTACTCTTCGAAACTTAAAAACGAGGGATGGACAATCAACTATTATGACCATTTACTGAAAAACATAAGCCAGTTACGCAGAAAATATGCAGATAATTATCAGGCGCTTGATATTGTTAATGGTTTTCAAATTGAGATGGAGATGTATGATAAATATCAAAACTATTATGGTTATGTTTTTTGGGTAATTGAAAGGATCTGATATTTTTAGTTTAAACAGAAATATTTAGAAACTATTATTCTGCATGTTTTGAATGGTGGCAAACTGAATCCAGAGTAAGTTGGTTTCAGTTTGCCATCTCTTCTTATAATTCTCTTAATATGATGTTTTAGAAAGATGTTGTAAAACCTTATTCTTTGGGATCTGGTTCCAAATCAGGAAAATGAGATTAGAAAAGTCTCTCCTTTGCACATTAGAAGCCTTGGTCTTTCTGTGGTCTCCCCATATTCCAAACAACCACTGATGAGGTTTTTATGAGGTGGTTATTGTCTCTTCACGAGTTTTTTATGCAGTCTGTTATTTAATAATTATTAACAGAATCAGATACTTTTAGAAAGTGAAATTCTAAATCAGATTTTTCAAACATGCTTGATCTTTTGAAAGAACTCGTCAGATAATCATACTTACTTCGACTGGGCTCAGTACATGGCCTGTGTGAGAATGTTTTATCATGGCACGTTACATATAACCACAATATACTATTATGACAGCAGAGAAGAACAAAAAAGTTGAGATGGAGGTAGTGGATCAGAACAGTGAGCGCTATTTCAAAATTAGTAACCATAATGCCATGCGCCACTTTTTCATGAGCATTGTAAGCGATTCCAACCATTGGATGTACATCTCCAGCAATGGAGGTTTGTCAGCCGGAAGAAAAAACCCTGAATACGCACTTTTCCCATACTATACTGATGATAAAATAACAGAATCGGCTGATACGACCGGGAGTAAAACCATCTTTCAGGTTGAAATTGATGGGGATAAGCAGATTTGGGAACCCTTTTCTGAAAGATTTACCAATAAATACAACATCAGCAGAAATCTATATAAAAGCATTTACGGAAACAAAATTATTTTTGAAGAGATAAATCATGATATTGGTTTAACTTTCAGATATCAATGGAGTTCATCCAAACGATTTGGATTCGTAAGGAGATCAGAAATCATCAACAACTCTTCAAAACCATGCCGGATTAACGTTCTGGATGGCATACAGAATGTTATGCCATACGGAGTTCCAAGCGACTTGCAGCGCTCCACCAGCAATCTTGTGGACGCCTACAAAAGAAGCGAACTGGAGAGAGAATCGGGTATAGGAATTTTTGCACTTAGTGCCATCATCGTGGACAGGGCCGAACCCAGCGAGGCTCTGAAGGCGAATATCGTCTGGTCAATTGGACTTGAAGAGGTTATACACCTTCTCTCATCTGCACAACTCGACAAATTCAGAAATTTCGGAAAAATAAGCGGAGAGAGTGACATTAAGGGAGAAAGAGGTGCCTATTTTATCTCTTCAGAGTTTTTGCTTTCAGCGAACTCATCTAAGGAATGGGTGATTGTTGCTGAAGTGAACCAAAACCATTCTCAGGTAGTAAAACTAAAAGAGACCATCAAATCTGATACAGATTTGATGCAACAGATTCTTGTCGATGTTGAATCAGGAACTCAAAACCTCATTAAATTGGTTGCAAGTGCCGACGGACTTCAAAACACAGGCGATAAACTTAAGGATACCCGTCATTTTTCGAATGTGATGTTTAACATCATGCGGGGAGGAATATTTGACAACAACTATGAGATTAAAAAATCGGATTTTGTAAACTATCTCAGCAAAGCAAACAAAAAATCAGTTGCAGAAAATCAGGATTTTATTCAAAATCTTGCAAAAACGTTTACTCATACTGAGTTGAAAGAATCACTGGAAACTATCAACGATGTTGATTTAATAAGACTTTCAATTGAGTATTTACCGTTAAAATTCAGTCGCAGACACGGAGACCCAAGCCGCCCGTGGAACTATTTCACCATCAACATACAGGACGAAACAGATGGTTCAGAGATACTGGATTATGAAGGTAACTGGAGAGATATTTTCCAAAACTGGGAAGCGTTGGCGCATTCTTATCCGGAGTTTATTGAGGGAATGATTTTCAAATTCCTGAACGCTTCTACTTTTGATGGATATAATCCATACAGAGTGACCAAAGGCGGGTTTGACTGGGAAACCATTGAGCCGGACAATCCATGGTCATACATCGGTTATTGGGGTGATCATCAGATCATTTATCTTCAAAAATTCTTCGAATTTATTGAAAAATACCACCCGGGGAAAATTCACTCCCTGTTTGACAGGGAGTGGTTTGTGTACGCCGCTGTTCCATACGTCATAAAGCCTCATTCCCAAATAATGAAGAACCCTAAAGATACCATTGAGTTTGACCATAAATGGGATCAGGCGATTCGCGAGCAGAGAAATAAAATTGGTGCAGATGGTGCTCTTCTCACAACCAAAAACAGAGATGTTTACCATGTAAATTTCATCGAAAAGATTTTAGCAACCGTATTGGCTAAAGTCTCCAATTTCATTCCGGAAACCGGAATATGGCTCAATACGCAAAGGCCTGAGTGGAACGATGCCAACAACGCGCTGGTGGGTAATGGTGTTTCCATGGTTACACTTTATTACTTACACCGATTTTTGAAATTTTTCCTGAAAACATTGGAGGGATCAAAATTTAATGAGGTTGAAATCTCTGCAGAGTTGGCAGAATCCTTCAAAACCATCTGTGAAACACTTGACAAATACAGCCATTTGCTTTCCGGAAAAATCAATGATCAGGGGAGAAAAGAGATATTGGACAGTTTGGGAACCGCGGCTTCAACTTACAGAGAAACCATTTATCAAAAAGGTTTCTCAGGCAAGAAAGTTTCAGTATCTCTTCAAAATCTGAAACGCTTTACCAAAGTTACCCTTGATTATTTGCAGCATTCCATCCGCGCCAATCAAAGAGAGGATAAACTATATCATGCATACAATTTGATGACAGCAACTGAATCAGGAGTTTCATGTTCATATTTAAGTGAAATGCTCGAAGGACAGGTCGCTGTTTTGAGTGCAGGGTATTTAAACCCGGCAGAGGCGGTTGAATTGCTGGACTCATTAAAAAGCAGCGCTTTGTTCCGCAAAGATCAGTATAGCTATATTCTATATCCGAACAAGAACTTACCCGGATTTTTGCAGAAAAACACCATCCCAGCCACTGATGCGGCCTCATCTGAATTGATTAAAGAACTGGTAAAAAAAGGCAATAAAGCGATTGTTGAACAGGATGTGATGGGAGAGATACACTTCAATGGAAACTTTAAAAATGCCGATGATGTAAAAGCAGCTCTTGAATCGTTGAATGACGATGGCCTTAAAGACCTTGCAGTTAAGGAGGGACAGCTGATTCTTGAGATGTTTGAAAAGGTTTTTAACCATAAAGCTTTCACAGGACGTTCAGGAACTTTCTATGGTTATGAAGGACTTGGATCCATTTATTGGCATATGGTTTCCAAATTACATCTGGCTGTGCAGGAGAGCTGTTTGCAAGCCATTAAAGAAATGGCTGATGAGAAAGTAATCGGAAGACTGATGGATCACTATTACGAAATTGGTGCAGGTATTGGTGTACATAAATCTCCTGAACTGTATGGTGCATTCCCCACCGATCCATATTCACATACTCCCAAACACCGGGGTGCTCAGCAGCCGGGAATGACAGGTCAAGTGAAGGAGGATGTTTTGGTTAGATTCTCAGAAATAGGGGTTTTAGTCGATGATGGACAGTTGCAATTCAATCCAGTTTTGCTGGTCAAAGATGAGTTTTTATCTGAAGAAAGCACCTTTACATACCTCACCGTTACCGGTGAGGAAAGGCAAATTCAACTGAAAGAGAGAGAACTGGCCTTTACATACTGCTCAGTTCCGGTGGTGTATTCTCAATCCGGAAATAGCAACATCGTGATTCATTATTCCAACGGAGCAAAGGAGGAGGTTAAAGGCAACATCTTAAGCCGCTCAATCAGTAGTCTCATTTTTAAGAGAACAGGCAAAATTGAACGTCTGGAAGTTTCTTTTTAATAGAGAACCACATCCAATATCCATGAATCAAAAAATATATTCAAGATGAGAATACTTTTTAAACTATTATTGGCACTTAAAGCTGTAGCAATGATTATATCTTGTTCACCGGCTGAGAAGTCCACGGGAAAAACAGCTGCGGACATACTGGGGAATCCCGATTACCAGGCCATTTCTTATGGAGGTTACAGAGAAATATCCAGAGAGATTCAACCAACCATTCCGCAACTCAAAGAGGATATGAAGATTCTCTCTGCTATGGGAATCAAACTTCTCAGAACCTATAACGTGCACTACGATGAAGCAGCAAATTTGCTCGAAGCAATCAGGCAAATGAAAGATGAAGATCCCGAATTTGAAATGTACGTGATGCTGGGTGCATGGATCGACTGCAAAAATGCATGGACTGATCTTCCAGATCGCATTCGTAATGAAGAGAGCGAACGAAATGCCGTTGAAATAGCACGTGCGGTTGAATTAACACAACAATATCCGGACATCGTGTTGATTATTGCGGTGGGTAACGAGGCCATGGTTCATTGGGCCTGGGATTACTATGTGGAGCCTGCCATTATCATCAATTGGGTGAATTATTTGCAGGACTTAAAGCAGAAAGGCGAACTGCCGGAAACACTCTGGATTACCAGTTCAGACGATTTTTCATCATGGGGAGGCGGCGGAAGCGAATACCATGTGGAAGATTTGACCAAATTGATGAAAGCCGTGGATTTTATCTCCATGCATACCTATCCGATGCATTACACCCATTATCAGCCACATTTCTGGGGAGTTCGGGATGATGAACTTCATTTGTCGGATATAGAAAAAATCGACGCCGCCATGTTGCGAGCCAAAAATGAGGCCATTGATAAATATAAAAGCGTGGTAAGCTACATGCAAAGTTTGGGGATTGATAAACCGGTTCATATCGGTGAAACCGGATGGGCCACTGTATCTAACGAATTTTACGGGGCCGGTGGAGCCCGGGCCATTGATGAATATAAATCGGCTCTCTATTATTGGCACATCAGGGAATGGACAAACAGGGAGGGGATCACCTGCTTCTATTTTGAAGCATTTGACGAAATGTGGAAAGATGCCAATAATCCGCTGGGTTCGGAGAATCATTTTGGGCTGATTAACCTGCAAGCGCAAGCCAAATACGCTATTTGGGATTTGGTTGATGAAGGCATATTTGATGGCCTCACAAGGGATGGATTGCCCATCACCAAAACATACAACGGAGATAAGGAGGCGATGATGAAAGATGTTTTAGTTCCGCCAACCGATCAGGAAATTCGTGAACGAATTTCAGGTAATTGAATTTTCAACTACCTGAGAATCTAAGGAATAGAAATCATTTAAATTGATTTTCCAAGAAATTGAATCCTTTCAAAATAGTGTTTAATTAAAAATATTTGATATGTCATCAGCACAAACATTCTCGAGAGACAAATTACCCCTTGGGCAAAAGGTTGCCTTTGGAACCGGAAACCTGGTAGTGAATCTCCTTCCCGGAGCACTTGGTGTTTTCTCATTCTTTCTTCTTACGGCCTTTGGAATTGATCCTTTTTTGGCCGGGTTGTTAGGTGGCTTGCCCCGACTTCTGGATGCCATTACCGATCCCATCATGGGATACATCACCGACAACACCAAATCACGATTTGGCCGCAGAAGACCCTATATCTTCGTAGGAGCCATTCTCAGTGGGGTGCTGTTTGCTCTGCTTTGGCAACTCAATCCGGATAATACAGAGATGTACAACTTTTGGTATTTTCTGATTTTATCCCTCATTTTCATCATCGCCAACACCATTTTTGCCACACCTTACATCGGTCTGGGTTACGAAATGACATCGGACTACAACGAACGTACCCGCCTGATGGCATTTGCTCAAACCATTGGTCAGGTAGCCTGGATGATTGTTCCCTGGTTTTGGGTGCTGATTGCTAATCCCAACTTGTTTGAAACGCAGGCTGTAGGGGTTCGCAACCTTTCAATCATAGTGGGCGGGATATGTATTGTACTAGGTATAATCCCCGCTATTTTCTGTAAGGAAATAAAGCAGGAGAGCATCACGAACCGTGACGACATTACCTTTAAAAACATCGTTAAAAACTTCAAGGGTCTGATAAGAAGCATGGTGCTTATCTTTAAAAACCTCTCCTTTTTAAGGTTATGTGGTGCCACATTCCTGGTATTTAACGGGTTCCAATTGGTGGCTTCATTCAGTTACTTCATCATCGTTTTCTATATGTTTCAGGGAAATTACGGAGATGCAGGATCGTGGCCGGCATGGTTCTCCACCGTGAGTGCTCTGTGTACCGCATTTTTAATCATCCCCATCATTACATGGATGTCGAATCGATGGGGAAAGCGAAATGCCTTTATTGTAGCCACCTTCATCTCAATAATCGGATATGCTTTAAAATGGTGGGGATTTAATCCGGATAACCCCTGGTTGATTTTTATGCCCATCCCATTTATGGTTTTTGGTATTGGAGGATTATTTACGCTGATGATGAGTATGACAGCCGATGTTTGCGATCTTGATGAATACAAAAACGGGATGCCCCGAAAAGAAGGCACCTTTGGTGCCATCTATTGGTGGATGGTGAAACTTGGACAGGCTCTGGCTCTGGTTTTGGGTGGTCTTGTGTTGAAACTGGTTGGTTTTGATGCAGGTGCCGAAATACAAGCTCCTGAAACGTTAACAAATCTGCGGCTTGCAGACATTCTCATCCCGGCAATAACTGCAGGTTTAGCAATTTTGGTCATGTGGAAGTATGATCTAACTGAAGAAAAAGCGGGAGAAATTAAAGATGCACTTGTGAAACGAAGAGGTGAATTGTAATAATCGATAAAATATTCTGAACATATAGACAACGTGCTTATTCCGTTGGACGGAATAAGCACGTTTTGTTTATGACCATACTCGTATCGTTATTAAAATCTTAAGATAAATCCCACTCCTCCTTCCGAAATGGCGAGTTTTAACTCCTTCTTATCCCAAAAAGAGCTGGTTTGTAAACCACTGTTATAGGTTTCGATGGCCTCTATGGTTTTTCTGTTAGTACTTTGAGTAATTGGTATCGAAACAACAATTAAACCGGCACCGATTCCGGCCATTGCCCAGTTTGGCTCTCCCCCTCCTAAGGCTGCACCAATGGGCCATCCTACCATAAAACCGCCAACTGCACCCACAATGGTTGCCAAATTGTGTGACGATTGAGCAGATTTGATTTGCTGATACGCGAGTTCATTTGTTTCCATGGCATTGACAAGTTGATGCATGGTTAGTCTCTTTTCACCCTGGATGAACTGATATCCTCCAAAAATCCTTTTTACCGTGATGGAATCAGTTACAGAAAACTGCCCAAAAGTCGAACTGAAACTGACGATGAATAGTGAAATAATAATGATTGATCTTTTCATAATTATAGTTTTAAGTTAGAGTTATTAATTTAAGAGCAAAATGCTATCTTTTTTTACTTTTTCAGCCTCTGTTAAGAAAATAAAACCCGGCATTAAGTGCAATCGCAAAACTTACCCATAAAAAATATGGGATGTTGAGGTATGCTGCCATCGGTTTAACCTTGTAGAAGGCAAAAAACATTAATATGATGCTGACCCACAATAGAATAATTTCAATTAAGGCCAATCCCGGCATTTTAAAGTAGAAGAACAGAAAGCTCCATGCGAAATTGAGCAACAGCTGAATCAAGAAGACGATAATTGCCAAATTCCGCTCCCTGGAGGCATCCTGCTTCCAAACCAGGAAAAAGGAAATTCCCATGAGAAGATAGAGCGTGGTCCATACCGGACCAAATATCCAGTTGGGAGGACTAAACCATGGCCTGTTTAATGATGCATACCACTCGGGCACCGCCTGTGCCGTGAACATGCCTGCGATGGCTCCCACACCCAATGGCAGAGCGATGGATACCAGAAGTTTTAAAAGGAGGAATTTTTTCATAATGGAGGGGTGTTTATTTTAGCTTGGGTTTTATGGTGTTTTCTGGAGTGGTCATGGGTTTCCTTATCATGCAATACTGCTGAATTGGGGTTTTAGGTGATGATATGGTTTTAACCAGCTTGAACCCAAAATGCTCATAGAGTCCTACGTTTGAAGGATTGTGTGTTTCAAGCACCATGGGGATCTGCTCACGGTCAGAATATTCAATGGCTGGTGTTATAAGCCTACGGAAAGCACCGGTTCCTCTAAGACTCTCATCAATACTTATGATTTTCATTCTGTAGTGACGACCTTTAACAAATTCCTGCGGCCATTTAAAATCCAGAACTTTAACCAACACTTTCATGTTTTTGATCAGCTTCACCAGTTCTTTGAGGTTTACAGAGGTAAAAGTAGCTACGATGGTTTTGATATTTGTCCATGCGTCCCGAATTTTACTGTTGTTAATGGTGTCGTAGGCCACCATAATGGCACGTGGATCATTATCCAGCAGATACAATGCATCAATATTTGATGCATGTTTAATCGCAATCCTGGCATTAGCCCGCATCAGTTTTTCTTTTTTGGATATCCCTTCCATTTGTGCCTTGTTCATTGGATCTTCCAGGAAACTGTTTGCTAAGTATCCGGCCATGGCATCTAATGTTTCTGGTACGATTGATGACATCATTCAACTTGTATTAATTCTGCATAAGTGATTCTATGAACGTTTTACGTTAAAAGGTTACTGAATGCTTTTCAGATTGTTCTAAATATAGTGTTAAGTTCTAATAATTAGTATGTTTAATAACGAATTATGACTAGTTTATAATTAAATTTTGCACTTTCCTCAAAGCATACATGTAGCTTAGAGTCTAATTCTGCTTTTTTTGCAGAGATTGAACAGCAATGTTTCGCAAATATGATTAGAAATGCATTGTGTAACTCTTTCCTATTGTAAAGCACTGAGGCTGATGCAAAATGAATAACCTGATTATCCTTACCGAGTCCGTAATTAATTAAGTTTTGTGGGTGACATTAGTTATTGATTTTTTCCTGTATTTCCTTAAAGGAGAATCCGTCTTTATGAATCCATTCTGTGAATCCATTAGAGTTTCTCCCTAGAATCATATTTGAAGCAGCACTCGGACTGCTAAAAATTGCATCTTCTGCAAAAATTAGTTTGTCTCCACTTTCAATCATTATCTTAGTTTCTAAAAGCTTCCTTCTCATATTTCGGTATGTATCTGTACATGAATTTGATAATGATTTTTTTGCTTCGCTTCCTTTTGAAACTATATATCCTTGATCAGTTTCTGTCATAGTTGCATCAAAAGATCTTGTTTTAATAAAATAAGTTTCACGCACTTCAATTTTCGTGTCAGCTTCTGCAAAGTCCTTTTGAGTGACTGTTGAAGAAATAAGAAAATTAAATCCCATAACAGGAAGGATGAGTTTGATCTGTTCAAGGAAGTATTCCATATCAGAAATATCTGCTTCATGGAGAGTCGGCAAATTAGGTGAATTACCGTTGTCAATTTGAGCTGTTTTTGCTTCAATTGCAAGCTGTATAAGTCTTGATTCTAAATATTTAATCTGTGTCTTTGTTAAAAGCTCATCTTTACTTACGAAGAATATCAGTTCTTTAAAGTCTTTATTGGGATCGCTAAGATGTTGTTTTAGTCTTGATCTAATGTTTTCAGCTTCGCCAATATAAATTTTCTCGTCAAATGCTTCGTCAGTTGGGTCACCTTTCAAACAGTATATACCTGGGTTTTCGAATTCTGGTCTGTGAATAATTTTATTAACAGAGGCTCTTGGGCTATAAATAGCTTTTCCAACCCAATTTCCTATTTCACTAAGTCTCGGACCATAAGCTGTTCCGTCAATCATGTAAACAGTCAGTTTTTTACCCATATTATTTATCTTGTAGGATGTTCCTTTATCATACCTAATTAGTGCCAACTAGTTTATAAACACATCACCGATATATCCCAATTATTTATGTTATCAGCAACGAATAAATATATACAAAAACCATAAATACAGAAAGATATTTTGACCAACAAGCTTTTAAATTCAATATAATCGAACCGAAAGATGATCTTTTTCCGGAGTTTTTTAGAATCGCAAAGTACAATTTAAAATTTCCCTGGAGAATCCGTTACTTTTCTGTTTAGTCGTAGGCGCCTCAATGAAAATTGAGGATAATGGTCGTATGTATTGTTGACTCCGTCTTTAGGAAATCCCTGTGGTTAACTAACCTTAGGATATTTGAAAATGCTATAATGCAGCATCAGCATCGATATTTCCCTGATTTTCTATAATCGCTTTTATAATTGATATTTCTCTTGGCTCTTCTATATGAAAATTTTGGTGTCTATATTCTAACTCTAGTTTCCGGCCAAAATGATACTTATTCTTAAGCTCCAATACAAAAAAAGTAGTCCATGGATTCTTGAAATCATTATAACCTGCGATTGCTGAATTTACTGATATGACTTCTTTAACCGGTATGGTAATCTCCTTCCAATTGTATTTTAAAATAATGGTGTCATTCTTTAAATACCCATTTTGAATATTATTTTTATAAATATAGAGGGCTGCCATAACGATAATTGCCGGATAGAAGACAAGCAGGCTGTTAACATCTTGAAGAATAAAAGAGAAAGTGATTATTAGGAAATTAATACCTATGACTCTAATTATTGTCCATTTTCTATTTGTGATGGGTAATTTCAAGTCTCTTTTTTTGTTTCTGAATTAATGCAATCATAGATTGCAGGTGTTCAGTATTATATGATTTCAGGGACGTTCTACTTTTTACTTTCCTTTTTGCTGTTGCGAAGTGCTGTGGATCACCCAATGCCTATTGAGTTTAACTCGTAATTAGTAAAAAAGTAATCCCGATTCTCGGGAGAGGACAAAACATAAAATATTATGGCTGTTAACTTTTTCAACAAATCCTGAATATAAGCTTTTAAGAATTGTATATGCAATATAAAACCATTTGAGCAATTTGAAAAATTTCTGTCATCTAATTAGCAATTTGTCATTTGTCTGCACATACCATCAAATGGGTTATGTTCCGAAGATTTTAAAACAATCAGAAAAATAGGAGTCGACCACCAAAAGATCTATACCTCCAAGGTGTTAAATAAAACCCTTTAAGGCATTTGCCTTAAAGGGTGTGTCTTGTAGCCCCAACAGGACTCGAACCTGTATCTGAAGTTTAGGAAACTTCCGTTCTATCCCTTGAACTATGGAGCCATTAATTTGAATGCAAAAATAGAAAAATTATCTTACTCTTAAACACAAAATACTGCACTTATTGCCAATTAACTAAAAATCATACAAATTAGAAGATTCAACAAAAAAACTTAGTTGGTTCTATTAAACCGTGTAATCATTTTCTTTGCATCATAACACCAAAAACAATGTGCGACTCTCGATTACCAGCATTTTTTGTTTAAAAAAACGCAAGTTTTGTATACTATTCAGATATATGTTTAAAAAATATATGCCAATTGGTTATTAATTTATCATAAAAATGCTATTTTTGTTTTGAACTATTTACTAAACTCAAAAACATGTCAACTTACGCTACAGCATTTATTAGAGTTGAATACTCAAAAGAAAAGGAGTGCCTCTATTCAACCTGGCTTGAATCTACCGAAAATGCAACATGGGAGGATATTCGCTCCGCATTTGTGGATGTTTTTCTGGAAGCAGTGAAAAAGCACCAACCTCGATTTCTTCTTAACAACGAGCAAGACATGAATCGTCCATATACACCGGAAGAACAGGTCTGGATTGATGAGAATTCTGCTCCTGTAGTTCTTAACTCGTCTGTTGAGAAAATAGCTGTAATAATCAGTAAAGATGGTTTTGTTGAGCTTGCTTCCGAATCAATGATGGAAGAAGAAACTTCCAAAAGCCTGAATTTTAAATTCTTCGACAATGTAAGCAGCGCTGAGGAGTGGCTTTTTAATTAAAAACCTATCGCTAAACCCACACCACAATTATGATCTCTTTATTAGTCTTTTTCAGCATTTTTTTAGGCATAGTCATACCAGGGCTGTTTTATGGGATAAAATATTTATATAAAGGAACTTTTCTTCATAAAACAGCTTTGGTTTTGTTGGCATATACGGGAGCTATATCTGTAATTTTTTATTTAGCTGGAAGATTGAGCCTATGGCATTTGATTTGGGTTGTTCCTATTATGGCTTTTTTGTTACATAAAGGAGTTCAACTATTTAACAAGCAGTTGTCAGATTTATTGACCGGACTTTCTGAACAAATTAAACTGGTTGCCAAAGGTAATCTAACCATAAAACATGAACCCCGACAGGGAAAGAATCACGATGAGCTTACAGATGTATATAAATCATTAAATCTGCTGGTAAGCAATCAGAGTAATGTCATTAAAAAGTTAAAAAGAGAGCTGGAGAACACAAAAAAACTAAATGAAGAAGTTGTCCAGAGATCAAATGATATATTTGAAAGAGTTACAGACCAGGCTGGGACTCTGGAGGAGGTATCATCATCCATTGAGGAAATATTATCCAACATTGAACAAAATGCTGAAAATTCGAAGCAAACTGAAACCATCACTAAAAAATCGGTAGATAATATATCAGTAATTAATAAGGCCGTGGACGGGGCAATAGGCTCTGTTCGTCAAGTCATTGAAAAGGTATCCGTAATCAATGAATTTGCAATGAAAACGAACCTTCTGGCATTGAACGCTGCCGTTGAAGCGGCACGTGCAGGCGAACATGGCCGAGGCTTTGCAGTTGTGGCATCAGAGGTGAAGAAACTTGCTGATAACAGCAAATCAACGGCAATTGAAATCAACATAATGACAAATCAAAGTTTAAAAACTTTTGAAAGATCTGTAAAGTTATTAGGAATGATTGTGCCTGAGATACAAAAAACAGCTTCATACGTGCAGGAGATTGCTGCTGCAACAGAAGAACAAAAAACAGGAACTGACCAAATTAACACTGCTGTTAACCAATTAAATATTTTCACACAGGAAAATGCTGCTGCTGTTGAAGATCTTAATAATTACTCCTCTTTGTTAGATAAGTCTTTCTCTGCATTGGGAAAAACAATTAATCTATACAAACTTTAGGAGAAGGATTAGGAAATTTAGAATTGCTAAAACGTTTCCGTGTACATGAGCAAAATATTTTTATCGGATTTGCACTTCGAAGAGATCATTAAGCTAATTAAAACTCACAATCTGGAAAGTCGGCTAATAGCGCTATCCAAAATATCAACAGGTCTTGCAAAATTAAACCTGATCCATGGATTTTTCTGTTTCTCATGAAAAAACAGACTATATGGAACTGCTGCCACTCCGGTATGATGCAACATCTTTTCAATAAATTCACGGTCTCTATCTTCCGATATCATTTCATAACTAAAAAGCTGAAAGTAGGTTCCTTGAGTGGGAATCGGAATCAAACGGGTGTTGTTGATAATCTTCCCGTTAAAATAGTCACGCTTAGCCTGATAATAGTTTCCTACTTGTTTGTACACATCCGGATTTTCAATAATCTCAGCCAAAGCCATTTGAAACGGGGCAAAATGTCCACTGTGAAGTACCTGAAGAATTTGACGTACTTTCTTCATCATTTTAGCTGGTGCAGCGCAATAACCAACCGGCCAGGAAGCTCGACAGGTCTCACTCAGCGAACTAACCAAAATGCTTCGTTCTACTAATTGCGGATACAGCGCCACACTTTGATGGGAAGTTCCGTCAAAAACAATATGTTCATACCTTTCATCGCTTAAAACAATAATCCGGGTACCATTTATCACTTTTTGTAATCTTAACATATCCAGCTCATTAAACACCATGCCTGTTGGATTGTGTGGCGAATTGATGATGATCATTTTTGTTTTTGCTGTTACCATGCGTGTTACTGCCTCCCAATCCACATGGAAATCAGGTTCTTTAAGCGAGATATAAACAGGGCGGGCTCCACATAGCAAAATAATGGGAAGATAGTTCTCGTTAGCTGGTTCGAATAAAATCACTTCATCACCCTCTTCCAGAAAAGCACTCATGGAGGCGAAAAGAGCTTGGTTGGCTCCGGTCGTAATAGAAATCTCATCTCCTGCGCAATAACCATGCCCGTATAACAGAGCTGTTTTTCGGGCAATGGCATCCCTAAGCGACATCAAGCCATTTGCCGGAGCAAAAGGACGAAGAATATCCTGTTCAGGAAGATTCTTAAAATACGTTGCTAGTTCAACCGGCATGTTTTCCATAGAATTGCCGGCAGCCAGATCAATTGCCCCTGAAGTCAAGGCCGTTTCACTAACTTGAGAGACATACTCAGGATCCAATGATAAGAATTTTGGTTGTATCATGCTGGTTTAATATTTATCATAAAACGACTTTACTCTACTATCAAATATAGTGAATACATATGAATTAAATACCGCTTGAAACCTCCATAAATCCTGAATATTTAGCTGTAAACAGCCAAATAGCATTCATTGGTCAAATATTTGGATACATTCTTCAAATTATGGTTAAACCAAGCTAGAAAAAAGCTCTTTTAGTACATCAAGAGACCTGATCTTGCCTATTTCCTGATGATGAAACTCCTGAGTTCCGCACTGGGACACCCAAATTAAAACCCGAATAATTTTGCGAGTTGATTTTGCTCTTCACTTAGTAGCAAAGTCTCCTTGTATGTGTAATTCAATCGCATATATTGATTTAGCTATTTCAATGGCATGTTCGCAACTAATTTTTGTTTTTTTGAGTTTTAACTGTCGCTCAAGCTCTTTATAAACTTTATAGACTACAAAATTGATGGTAATGTGAGCTTCTATTCTCTTCTGTAATCGATGATAAATTGGTCGGATCTTCAAGTCGTGTTTTGAAACTCGAAATGCCTTTTCAATTTTCCAAAGTTGGCCGTAATTACTGATAATATCATGTTTTGATAGTGTTGTATTGGTCAGATATCCCTTCAATCCATCCCATGCTGCATCTTCAGCAAATTTTTTATGGTCAATTGTAATATTGATCTCTCCTTCTAGTTTTAGATATTTATTGTAACCCCGATTGTTAATTGAAGACTTAATCATTTTACCTGTTTTGACAGATAATATTGCACAATTGGTTAAGAAACAATATAACCATAATCACTTAAAAGTTTTTAAAAAAACGTTGCGTCGAAAAATTTCGGAAGACTCCTTTATTTAATTTTATTTGTCACAACAAGAATCACATAAACAACACTAATAATCAACATAACCAAAGGTGTAAAAATCCAAACAGGATGAAGTTCTAAATAAATGCGCCCTATAGTAACAAGCAACAATACAGTTGGGATAATATAGAAGCTCTTTTTGAAATTTTTAACTGAACCTCTTTTAGAAAAGTATGCGATGTTTGTTCCAAATATTGTTCCCATAAAAATTATTGAAGGAACCAAGAGATTATTATTAAAAAATATAGCAAATAGAAGCAACAAAAGAGCTAATGTGTTATAATAGCCAACCCAAAACAAAACTACTAATACGGTCGCTCCTTAAACCCATAATTTCATGTTTGTTTTTCATATACTCTAATAATTTGTGTTTTATTGATTCCCGAGGCCTCGGGAATCGTTTCATATTTCTGAACATTTATATCATTAGTAATCTGCAATTTTAGGGTAAATTCAGCATGGATGTATCATTCTAATTTGACTTCTCACTAAAAAAAGGCTATGGCTAAAAAATGCAAGCTACCCAAAATGATTGCAGCACCAAAAATCACACTATTATACGGCAATAGTTCTGCAAAATGATTTACGATGCCAAGTATAAATAGTACTTGTACTAATACCAGAGTCTTATTTTGTACAGAAAGAAATCTTGATTTCATCGTTGCATTTGGCTCCTTACTAAAAAAGATACTGAATATTATATCTATACAATTCAAAAACAGTGCAGCACCAAAAATCACAAGATTATAGGGGAATAGTTCTGCAAAGTGATTTACGATACCAAGTAAAATTAGCATATATACTAATACGATGGTCTTATTGTTTTTTATTACAGAATAAAACTTTGTTTTCATAGTTATGATACTTATTTAGGGTTTGCTGAAAAAGTCAACAGACCAAATTAATATTTCTTTTGTCCTCAAGCCGGACGGGCTCTTACTTTTTTTACTCATATTGTGTTTTCCTTTTAAGGTATTGCGTGATCCGCATCGCTCCGCAACAGCAAAAAAAAGTAAGCAAAAAATGCCGCCGCTGCTGAAAAATTGCCTAAATAACAATCTGGTAGTCTAAAATCTGCGAACTCGCTACGCTTCAAACAACGCATATTTTAACGCCTGCTATATTAAAAAGGCTTGCACTTTAATGATTGAAAACAAGGATAGATTGCACATTATCAATTCTGTAAAAGTTTTTCAGCAACCCCTATGATAGGAGTCCTCTATTTCTTGAAAAATTTGGTTGGACAAACAACTGATAAGATATTGTAAGCCGGTTTTATTATTCCTTTTTCATTTTAATCAGTCTAAAGTGGCCATTGAAATTTGCATCCTCATCTGAAAGTATTGTTAGTCCTGAATTATTTGCAATTGTTTCAAAATCACGTGTAATATCAGAAAAAAGAAAGTTTGTAAATACGTTTACGAATCTGCGAAAAGCAGACACTTTTTTACCCTTACGAACAAACTTATCAAAAACAGCAATTTGTCCACCGTGTTTTAAAACTCGCTCTGATTCAGTAATGCATGCAATAGGGCCAGGAATTACAGCAAGAACCAAATGTAGAATTATCTTATCAAACGAATTGTCAGCAAAATCAAGAACTTGTCCATCCATGATGATTGCCTGAACTTGACGATTTAATCTTTGATTGCGTTTTTTGATTCTTTCAACCATGGAAGGCGTAATATCCGTTGCGATAATCTCACAGTCCTTGGGCAGGAACTCCAAATCTAACCCCGTCCCAGCTCCTATAATCAGTACTTTATCACCTGCTTTAATATCTAAAGAGTCAACCGATTTCTTTCTTGAATTCTTTATATACCCGGCTATTAAATCATATACAGGCGTATAAAGGGTATATCTAATCTTGTTCCAAGTGTTGGTGTTGACATTCATAGTTTAAACTCAATTAAACAGTTAAATATATCCCAAAAACCTTAAATCGATATAAGCAATTTGTCCAACAATCCATTTTATTCAATAAACTAGAACCGTAAGGTGATATTTCTCGTGAATCGTTCAGAATCACACAAAACAGCTACTTCACCCGACATGACCTACATGTTCCGCTCAATTACATCATTTTTACTTTCTTCATCCTGAAGTTAATCAATTCCCTCTTCTTTGATTTCTTTAATTGCTGTTTTTCAATAATAAAGCCTTTGCATTCAAAGAAACGTTTTGCCGTTATGCTTACGTCGGAATATATGAAGTCATTACTTTGTTCAATTGATTTTTTCTCAATCTCATGCAAAAGAGCACTTGCAACCCCTTGACCTTGATAATCTTTGTGTACATACATAAAATCCAAATAGCCATCTTCTGCCAATGAACTGAAACCTACAATTTGATTGTTTATCTCAGCCAAAATGAAGTATTGTTCTTGAATTTTTTCTAACCATTTGTCCGTATCCCATTTCCATGACGACCAATCGTCAATATCTTCTTTGGCATAATCCTTGGCGTTGATGTATTGAATCGTATCAAAAAAAAGTTGCGTTATCTGTCCAACATCGCGTTCTAATGCTTCTCTTATGGTAATGTCATTCATCAGCATGCTGTTTTACTTCTGCATTTACGTTTTAAGAAGAGTATTTCGCAGTCATCCCTGATTCAGGGGAATCGTAAATTTAAAGTCGCTTCCTATTCCAGCTTTGCTTTCTACCCAGATTTTGCCCCCGTGTCTTTCTACAAACTCTTTGCAAATTAACAGACCAAAACCACTTCCTTTTTCGTTTTCCGTTCCTTCGGTTGATAATATTTGCGAAATACCAAAGAGTATATTGATTATCTCAGGCTCCATTCCAATTCCGTTGTCGGAAACAGTTACTGTTGCATTTGTATGATCTGCTTCTGCTCGAATATCAATCCTTCCGTTTCTGTTCGTAAATTTTATCGAATTTGAAACGAGATTTCTTAAAATTGAAATTAACATGTTTTTATCGGCAAATATCAATAAGTCATCTGCCAAGTCGTGATTTATGGTTATGTTTTTTGCGTTGGCAATCTCTTTCATGTTTTCAATAACATTGGTACATATTGCCCCGAAGTTTAATTTTTGAGGTTCAAAAGATGTTTTGCCGGAATTTGCACGTATCCACATCAAAGTATCTTCCAGAATCTTAAAGGTGTTTTGCGCAATTTCATATATTAAATTGATGTTGTTCCTAGTTGTTTCAATATCATATTCATGAACATTAGTCTTCAGCACTTCCAGAAACCCCAGCAAGCCATTAAAGGGACTTCTTAAGTCATGTGCCAGAATGGTTATAAACAGATCTTTGTCCGCATTTAAGTTCTCAAGTTGAGAATTTTTATCCTTGAGCAATTGGGTTTTAATATTTACAGCTCGCTTTAGGCTCCATGACCAGAATATAAGAATGACAAAACCCAGAATAAACGGAATTGAAAAATATGCGATGTAACGCATAATTTTACTGACAGGAGCTTCACCACGTTTATGAAAATTCCAATTTTTCCGCAATTCATCACTTATGCCCGTGGTTTTAACGTAGTATATACCATCATTAAGAATGGAAAGTAGTTCAGAATTCCCCTTTTTAACTGCAAACCTGTACAAACTTGGGATTATGGGTGGTCCAACAGCTTCTACATTTCTTATCTTTTCTGAAATCATCGTTTCAACTCCGATTGAGTAAGGTACTATCACTGCATCTTGCTCTCCTTGAGACAGAAGAGAAATTGCCAATGGCAAGGAGTTTATAAACGTCGTATTTTCATTAAAGCCCATTGGCTTCAAGAATTTTTCTATCGATGCATCACCCTTTAAAGATATAATGCTTTTATCTGCCAGATCACTGATCTCGTCAATGTCAGAATTTTTACGAGCAAATATTGCATAAAACTCTTCAGTGAGAGGAATGGTAAAGTCGTATATTTTATTACGATTTTCAGTGAAAAGTATAGAAACAAGCATATCTACTTCACCCATTTCTAATGATTTCAAGGCCTCATCCCAATTGGTCAACTTAAATTCAATATCGAAATTGTTCTTCTCTGCAATGGCCTTAACAATATCAATGTCGAACCCTCTTGCTTCGCCTTTTTCATCAAGATATGAAAAAGGCTTATAGTCGAAATCACCTCCAACTATAACTTTTCTTCGGTTATTATATTCCTCTCCCAATGCATTGCCATTAAAGACAGTACATAATAAAAAGGTAATTATAATTAATGGTAAATACTTTACATTGTTGATCATATTAACATGTTGGGTACTTGTATAAACGCATTGTTTTGTTATGATTTCGAATTTATTATAATGACATGATATAACAATTTCTTATATTTAAACTTAACGTTTAAATATACCCAAAATCATTCAAAATCAGAAGTCATTTTGACCAACAATCCCATTTATTCAACGAAAGCGAGCTTTTATCAAAATAATTTTGAGGATCAATCATTTTCCTGTTGAAGCAGAATTGAAAATTACTATCCCGAAAGTATTTGGGATAGAGAGATAATTTGGATTTATGGATAAATGTTTTTATGCGGATTTATGAGCAATGTGGAGAATTGCTTCTGTTTTTTTGGCAATCAATTCCGCAAACACAATAATCTATCAAAACCGTTTGTTTAATCTTATAAATTTGTATCGTTCAATGCCAAATCAATTTGCGCCAGTAAATCTGATTTATCTCTTGATAAAGTGCCGGAAAGAACCAGATTGTTGGAAACATGGTTGCTTCTGTAAATGACGCGCTCAGCATCAATGTCTTCAATCATCCACCTCAACTCCCTGATGATTTCAGGTACTGTTTGCAACTCGAAATCGCCTCCGAACCGATTGTGATAATGGGGTTCACCCATCGGAAAAGAGAGTGTTAAGGTGGATAAGAATTTTGGATTGGTGAGATTGATTAATTCTGCCGATTTTTTGGCATGCTGATGGCTGTAATTTCTTCCGCCAAGTCCATTGAGAATCATGACAGAGGTGTCGATGCCAGCCGAATGCGCTTTTAGCAAAGCTTCGCTGGTGGAGGCAAATGTTTCTCCTTTGTTGATGAGCGATAAAAGCTCATCATCGCCTGTTTCGGCACCCACGTATAGAAGTTTTAACCCATGGCTGCGAAGCGTTTCCAGTTGAGTAGGCGTTTTATCCAGAATATCTTTAGGCGAAGCGTAAGCAGATACTCTTTGCAATCTTCCAAATGCAGTGTTAATCTCTTGCAGTATGGGCAGCAGTTTTTCGTATGACAACACAAAAGCGTTGCCATCACCCAAAAACACTTTTTTTGCAATACCCCTGTAGTGATTGGCAAGTATGTTGATCTCCTTCTTGAGCACATCCGGTGGTTTTACCTGAAACTTTTTTGAAGTATACATTTCGCAAAAGGAACACCGATTCCATGAACACCCAATGGTGGCCTGCAAAATGGCAGAACGAGCTTCGCCGGGGGGACGAAAGAGCGGTTCATTATATTTAAGCGGTTGAGAGAAAAAACCGGGAAAGATCATTTTTTCTTAATCAATATATCTTTTCACTATATTTCCGAAAGCATCTATGCGTCGATCACGGAAAAATGGCCAAATCCGGCGAACTGCCTCCGAGCGAGCCAAATCAACATCCACAATGAGGTTCTCTTCATTGTTGCTACTTCCCTGTACCAAAATTTCTCCCTGTGGGCCGGCTACAAAACTGCTTCCCCAAAACTGAATGCCATTGGTCACACCCGATGGATCGGCCTCAAAACCGACGCGGTTCACTGAAATTACAGGTAAGCCGTTGGCAACGGCATGTCCTCGCTGAGAAATAATCCAGGCCTCGCGTTGGCGCATTTTTTCTGCTTCTTCATCGGTACTTTCCCATCCTATAGCAGTTGGATAAATAAGTAGGTTCGCACCACGCATGGCCATTAACCGAGCCGCCTCGGGATACCATTGATCCCAGCAAACCAACACGCCCAGTTTCCCCACAGAAGTAGAGATGGGTTCAAACCCCAAATCGCCTGGAGTGAAATAGAATTTTTCGTAGTATGCCGGGTCGTCCGGAATGTGCATTTTTCGATATTTTCCAGCGATGCTTCCATCCTTTTCCAGTACCACCGCAGTATTATGATAGAGACCCGGCGCACGTTTTTCAAACAAAGATGTAACAATGACCACTCCCAATTCTGCGGCTAGTTTTCCAAACCGCTCGGTGGATGGTCCGGGAATTGATTCTGCCAGGTCAAACACATCGGTATTCTCGGTCTGACAGAAATAGAGACTGTTGTGTAACTCCTGAAGCACAATTAACTGCACCCCTTTTGCTGCCAATTGCCTGATGTTTTCTTCCAACTTTTTTATGTTGGCCTGTATGTTTTCTCCATTGGATTGCTGAATCAATCCTGTCTTTATTACCTGCATTTTATCCGATTATACGTTCAATTTCTGATTTAATGACTGCCCATCGCTCTTCGTCCATTTTGGGACCTATGACTTCAATCACACTGGCCGATAAAAGAGCGCCAAGTTGCCCGCATTTTTCCAGCGGAAGCGATTTTATAAGCCCATATAAGAATCCAGCAGCATACAAATCGCCGGCTCCGGTTGTATCAATCGGTTTGGCCTGTACCACACCCACTTTAACCACCGTATCAAAATGTTTAATAAGGGATCCTTCAGATCCTTTCTTCAAGATGGTGATTTCGGCCATCTTGCCCATATAGTCGAGTGCTTCATGGTTGTTTAATCCTCCTGTAAAAGAACGAGCCTCTTCTTCGTTGGCAAACAATATGTCCACATGATCGGAAACAACCTCTCTTAAAAAGGCAAGGTTATCTTCCACAACGTTAAAACTGGCCAAATCAAGCGAAACTTTCAGCCCGTTTTTTCGTGCTTTAACCAATGCCTTGCGAATCAGATCACGGTTTTGTACCAGATAGCCTTCCACGTGGAAATATGCATATCCCTGAAAAATATCCGTTGGGATATCGGCTGCACTCAACTCCACTGCTGCCCCGAGGTAGGTGGCAAAAGTACGTTCCGAATCAGGCGAAATCAGAGCAATGGCACGTCCAGAGTCACTGTCGCTCTCCAACAATAAAGGCGATATATTTTTAAATTCCATATCTTTTCTGAAGAAATCGCCCCAGCTATCCCTTCCGATTTTGCCGAGAAACCCAGTTTCAATTCCCAAATTTGCCAGTCCGTGAATGGTGTTGGCTGCCGAACCTCCCGAAGCTTTACTGCTTTTGCCATTCCCAAGTATCTGAAGCACTTTGTTGGCTGTCTCTCCATCTACTAACTGCATGCTGCCTTTTGGCAACGAAAGTTCATTTAACACAGCGTCACTCTCTAGCTGCATCAGTATGTCTACCAATGCATTGCCCATTCCTAATACTTTACCCATAATTTCTTTTAAGTAGATATCATAACAAACCAGTAACTGCAACTAATCTGATTGTTATTATTTTATATTTCAAATACTCTTTTTTAACGAGAAACTCTTTTGTTACATGATAAAGATATGAACTGTTCTCAAACCCTACAAAATCTTAACCAACAATATCTCAGAACTTTGCTCTGAATACAAGATGAACCGGCTAAAATATTTCTACAAAGATGGAATTTTTTTCCAAAATCTTTTGGAGAATTAAAGTAAAGCACATACTTTTGCAAAGCATTTGAAAAACGGAGGGCTTTTCAGCAACTGCGTTAAAGGTGTAAAGAATTCCTTAGATTAATTAGAACTTTGGAATCCGGTTTATAAAGATAAACCATGTAAGTATAAAAATTTAATGAAATGAATATTCCTCAGTAGCTCAGTTGGTTAGAGCGGTCCCGAGTGCTCGGGATTAATCCGTAGGAATCCGGTTTATAAAGATAAACCAAGCAAGTATAA
>NZ_SLWK01000005.1:0-299535 GCF_004345615.1 Natronoflexus pectinivorans | reverse complement strand
ATTAATCCGTAGGAATCCGGTTTATAAAGATAAACCAAGCAAGTATAATAATTTAATGAAATCAATATTCCTCAGTAGCTCAGTTGGTTATAGCGGTCCCGAGTGCTCGGGATTAATCCGTAGGAATCCGGTTTATAAAGATAAACCAAGCAAGTATAATAATTTAATGAAATCAATATTCCTCAGTAGCTCAGTTGGTTAGAGCGGCGGACTGTTAATCCGTAGGTCGTAGGTTCAAGTCCTACCTGAGGAGCCAAAAATCCTACATTTTTTTAAGTGTAGGATTTTTTTTACCCTAAAATTTAACCCCATGATCTACTCTGTTTACATTTTGTATTCCGACACCTCAGATCGTTATTACATTGGTCATACCGGAAATGTTGAAAAGCGGTTATATGAACACAACAATCCAGAGGTTCAGACCAAGTATACTTCAAAATATTTACCTTGGCGAATTGTTGCACATATAGAGGTGTCTCAGGATCGAGGGGAAGCCATGAAACTAGAAAGATTTATCAAACAGCAGAAATCAAGAAATTTTATAGAATCACTCATTGCAAATCAGAAGGATATAGAATTTATTGAGAAACTTATGAGTTCGGCACTTTCTAAGTCGCAATAATAGTTCTCTATCGGTTGCTTAGAGCGGTCCCGAGTACTCGGGATTAATCCGTAGGTTCCCGATTTCATCGGGACATGCTCCGGTTCATCCCGAATGCTCGGGACTACCTGAGGAGCCAAAAATCCTACATTTTTTTAAGTGTAGGATTTTTTTTACCCTAAAATTTAACCCCATGATCTAGGATCACTACCAAAAGTTGGGTAAACATAAATTTTACACAATTTATGGAGGAAGAACTTCATGTCAACAACACCTCGTACCTGTCTTCCGAAGTCTTTCATTTTTGCATTGAACTATTCTGCTATAGAAGCAGTTTGTCTTTGTTTTAAGGACTAAATGTTTCTATATCAGAAAAATTACATAAACAAGGTTAATTAATTTGTTCCCCAACACAAGGTTGGTTAATTTCGCTGATTCCTGTAATAACAGGAATCTTATTTTTTTGATTAACACATTTACAATGAATATAAAACTGATAGTATCTGATCTGGATGGCACATTATTAAATGACAAAAAGGAGTTGCCGACAGAGTTTTGGGAGATTCATAAAAAACTCATTGATAAAGGAATTCTATTTGCCTTGGCCAGTGGCCGGCAGTATTACACCATGGAGGATATGTTTGATGCCATCAGGCATCAAACGCTGTTTATTGCCGAAAATGGGACTTACGTTCGCCATCGGGACGAAGAGATACATGTGGATTCACTTGATTTTGGTCATGCAACGGAGCTAATAAAAACAGGCCGGGAGATTAATGATGCTGAAATCGTGCTCTGTTGTAAAAACAGCGCTTATATTGAGTGTACAAATGAAAAATTTGTGCAGGAAACCGGCAAGTATTATGGTCGTCTGAAGTTGGTAAAGGATTTAACACAGGTAGAAGATACCGTGCTAAAATTGGGCATGTTCGATTACAGAATTGCTGAAGAGAACAGCTATCAACATTTTTTGAAACACAGCAATGGCCAACTCAAAGTTGTAGTATCAGGGAAAGAGTGGATGGATGTGTTTAATAATACAGCCAGCAAAGGTAAAGCCATTGAAACCATCCAGACAAAGCTCAACATTAAACCAGAAGAGACCATGGTATTTGGCGATTACCTTAACGATTTGGAAATGATGCAAACAGCAATGCACAGTTATGCCATGAAGAATGCACATCCGGAAATCATCAAAGCATCCCGTTTTATAACTGAGTACGACAATAATGAGAATGGTGTTTTGAGGGTTTTGAAAAATATTCTATAGAAAGAACTGCTCTCGAGGCTTCGGGAGCCATTTATAATAAATAATAGACACCTGAATTAGTAAAATTGGGTTAATTAATATAAATAATCTCTACTGCAATAGATTGATTCATCCATTGTCAATACAATATATTTATCCTTTTTTTAAACTAGTTAATCATTTCTTCCATGGAATCAGATACTCAATGGTATAAGAAAAACCTCCGTTGAGTCTGTTATCTCCATTTCCGAATCCGGGCACGTAGTATGGCTTAAGCATTTCGGGATTGTCGCGTAAGACAGAAACCCGAAGGTGAATGCTCCAGCCAAGGTATAAGTTTTGAAAAACCTCTATCCTCGGGCCTCCCGATAGTTCAACCCAATGGGTATTTACAGTGTGAGAACCTACACGATCAACAAAGTCCGGCCAGTAACTGTTTTCAATGGTAAATCGTGACGCACTTTGCTCTTGTATGGCCATTCCGTATGCAATACCAAACAAAAGATGGGCATGTGTTCCCGGCTCTCGCTTGGAAAGTGAGTTGAGCTCAATCCCGGCTTTTAGAAAAGTGCCGTTTGAGTCGTATGAATAGGCATCCTGATTAAAACTGACATTTTCGAAGCCTGCTTCACCACGAAAAAAGAGATCCTCGGCCACATTAATCCGAGTAAGAAAAGAAATCCCTGTACGATCGTTATCCATTATCCGGTTAAAAGGTCCTGCCAGATTAATGCCGAGGGTAAATCCCTGTGGATCGCGGGGAACCTTTTCCATGTTGATTTGTGCGGCTGTGGCCGTAGAAATCAAAAGGAAAAAACTAATAGATATATATTTGAACATTCTGAAAATCTTCTCCATAATTAATCAGGGGGTATATGATCGAAACAGAATCGATAAAAGTGTTTGTAAACCAGATGGTATCCAGTTCAAAGTTGAACGTAAAACCACATTCTCTTGAAATGTACTCCATTTCACTTTGATGCCTGAACCAAATGGTATCCAGATAATTGTCGCTTGAAATTACAAAGGCCGTGGTATCAGATGAAAAGGAGAGCGGTAAAAACAGTCGCGATACGCTGGTGCTGTCGTAGATTCTTTCACTGGAGCGATCAAGACCAAAAATGGTGGTGCCGGCCAGAGTAGTATCTCTGTTAGTATGAAAAGATACCAATTCCACCTGAACGGCACTTTGGTTCGACAAACAGATTTGATCCTGCGTGCATGATGCCGGAAGCATCATGGCAACGAATAGAATAATAAATAAAAACTTAAATGGTCTCAGCATGAATTTCTGCATTAATGACTATGGCAAAAGTAAAAATAAAATCAGAGAGTGCCTTATTACATCATGACGTTTTTATTCGATGCGTTAAAGTGTGTCCGAATACGTGCACGCACATGTTCGGTTTCGAACACATATTATTGAATTCAATATCGTTTACAGCTTTCAAACATTTAAAAGATAGAACTTAACAATTGGTGGCCTGCTATTTGTCATGATTTTTTCCCCCTTTGTCATTTTATAGAACCCTTTCATCATAGGTTCAATTTTCTGGTTGAAAACCATTTTCAAATGATTTAATTTTACAAGTCTGAAAACTTGGAAATTTTGAATATCCCAACCAAATTATTAAAACAAATTTTTATTTAACATGAAGCAAACGAAAAAGTTATTACTGTTTTTTCTTGGCTTGTTCATCGCCATGTTTCCGGTGGATGCTCAATCCGGGAGGATTGAGTTCTCGGAATTTACCCTGGACAACGGCCTGCATGTAATTTTACATCAGGACAACGCCACTCCTATTGTAACAGTGGCTGTAATGTATGATGTAGGTTCCAAGCATGAGCGTCCGGACAGAACCGGGTTTGCACACTTTTTTGAGCATTTGATGTTCGAAGGTACCAAACATATTCCCCGCGGCGAGTATGCAAGGTTTGTAGAAATGGCAGGTGGAACCCTCAATGCCAACACTTCTGCCGACAGAACCTACTATTTTCAGACTCTCCCTTCCAACCAGCTTGAACTTGGATTGTGGCTGGAATCGGAAAGGATGCTCCACGCATCGGTTGATTCCGTTGGAATCCAAACCCAAAAACAAGTGGTGATTGAGGAACGTAAACAGATGTATGACAACCGGCCATATGGAACCATTCTGATTGAAACCATGGCACGGGCATTCACAAAACATCCATACCAGTGGACCACCATTGGAGATCCTGAACACATCATGGCTGCTGAAGACCACGAGTTTCAGGAATTCTATGATATGTTCTATGTCCCAAACAATGCTGTTCTGGTAATTGCCGGAGATATTGTAAAAGAAGATACACGTACTCTTATTGAGAAGTATTTTGGTGATATCCCTACGAGAACCGAAGAGATTTATCGACCTAACATCATTGAGCCTCCATTAAAAGCTGAGGTGCGCGATACCATATTCGATAATGTGCAGATTCCTCTGGTTCTGCAGGCATACCGCACGCCCGCTCTAAATACCGAAGATTACTTTGCCATCGATATGCTGGGTACTTTGCTGTCAACCGGGCAGAGTTCAAGATTTTTCAGGGAGCTTGTAGATAATCAGGAGTTGGCACTTCAGGTAGGAACTTTTCCGCTGCCTTACAATGAACCAACGGTAACCTTAACTTATGCTTTTGCCAATATGGGAATAGAACCTCATGTTTTGGAGGAGGCCATGAATATTGAGATTGAAAAGGTTCGCAACGAATTGATTCCCGAAGAGGAGTTCCAAAAACTGAGAAATCAGTTTGAAAACGATATCATTGGCGGGAATTCCAGAATTGCTGAGCGCGCTCATAATCTGGCCACATATCACACTTACTTTGGCGATGCATCGCTCATCAATAAGGAATTGGAAAAGTATATGGCAGTAACCCGTGAGGATATTCAAAGAGTTGCCAGAGAATATTTCCGTTCCGATAACCGCGTGGTGTTATACTATTTACCAAAAAGATAATAGAAAATTGATATACAATGAAGAAGATCATATTATCCATTCTTACAATTTGTTTTACCACCGGGCTGCTAGCTCAGCTCGACAGAAGCATTCCGCCCTCGGCCGGTCCGGCTCCGCAGATCAATATAGGAGAGTACAAGAAGTTTAAGCTATCCAATGGTTTGCAGGTTTTTGTGGTTGAAGACAACAGACTCCCATTTGTAGCTTATAGTCTGAACCTGGAAATCGATCCCATAGTGGAAGGCGATGCTGTAGGTTACATTTCTTTGTCCGGTTCGCTCATGCGCTCAGGCACTGCCAATCGTACAAAAGGTGAAATTGATGAAGCCATTGATTTTATAGGTGCTACTTTTAATACCTTTTCAGACGGCATGTATGCACGTTCGCTGAAAAAGCACAGTGAAACTTTACTTGAAATCATGTCAGACGTGGTTATGAACCCCTCATTCCCACAGGAAGAACTGGATCGAAGCATCCTGAGGATGCGTTCTGCATTGCAAGCCAATAAATCAGATGCGGGATCCATTGCTGCTAATGTAGCCAATGTTTTGCGCTTTGGAAAAAATGACCCATACGGAGAATTGGTATCTGAGGAGACCCTGGAAAACATCACGGTGGATCTTTTAAAGGATTACCATAAAACCTATTTCCGACCCAATGTGGGGTATCTGGTAATTGTTGGTGACATTTCCCTGAAAGAGGCAAAAAAGCAAGCAAAAAAATACTTTGGAAAATGGAAAAAAGGAGATGTTCCTACGCACCAATATGATGATCCTGCAAAATATGAGCAACCTAAAGTTGCCATTGCCAACAGGGAGGGAGCCAACCAGTCCACCATTAATGTAACGCATACAGTAAACTTAACCCCTGGTCATCCCGATGCCATTAAAGCATCGCTGATGAATCAGATTTTGGGTGGCGGCTCCTTTAACGCACGCTTATTTCAAAACCTGCGGGAAGATAAAGCGTTTACCTATGGTGCATACTCCCGTTTGAGCACCGACAAAAGAATCGGTCACTTTACCGCTTCTACAGAGGTGCGCACTTCGGTTACCGACAGTGCTGTTTATGAGATTTTACATGAAATGACCAGAATGCGCAAAGAGTTGGTGAGTGAGGAGGAGCTGGATTTGATGAAAAATGTTCTCACCGGAAGTTTCTCCCGTTCCCTTGAAGATCCTCAAACCGTGGCACGTTTTGCCCTCAACATTGAACGTTATAATCTCCCTTCTGATTATTACCGTACTTATCTGGAAAAAGTGGCTGCAGTTACCCCACAGGACATCAAAGCCATGGCTAATAAATATCTGCATCCCGATCACGTGATCATACTTGCTGTTGGAGAAGCCGATAAAATCCGGGAGCCGTTAAGCAAATTTTCGCCAACTGGTGAGGTGGTTCAATATGATTTTTATGGGGATGTTGTAACCGGCCCCCGAGAAGTGACAGACGTCAATGCGGTTGAAGTCATTGAGCGTTATTTGGAAGCCATTGGAGGCCATGATGCGGTGAATGCCGTAGAAGATGTGAAAATGCATGCCAGTTTTACAATTCAGGGTATGCAGTTAAATATGATAACCCAACAAAAAGCGCCAAATAAAATGTTGGTGGAAACCTTGATGGGTGGAAATGTTGTTACAAAACAGGTGTTTGATGGTGAAAACGGACTGATTGTATCCCCAATGGGAGAACAGCGCCTGGAAGGTGAGATGCTCGAAGAGATGAAGAAAGCATCAGCCTTGTTTGCAGAACAGGCACTTTTAAAGCCCGATGCTGAAATTGAGCTGGTGGGAGTGGAAAACGTTGAAGGAATGGAAGCCTTCCGAATCAATGTGTTGAGCAATGGAGAAAACACCAAGAGTCTTTACTACAGCGTGGAAACCGGCTTAAAATTGAGAGAAGTGAGCACTGGTATGCAGGGGACTGTTATCTCTGTTTTTATAGATTACAAAGAGGTTAATGGTGTTAAATTCCCGTCCGTTATGCGACAAACCGCCGGACCACAAACATTTGATATAACCATTGATTCCATTGAAGTGAACACCGGAATTGATGATGAAGTTTTTGCTTTATAGCATCACAAACGCAAAGACAAAAAGGCGCAAAGTTTATGCTTTGCGCCTTTTTTATTTTTAGTTTCAATGTTTGAAGTTTGAAGTTTTAGTTTCAATGTTTTCCCATCGTTAACTTCAAACCCTGAACAATAAACCATTAACAAATAACCTTTTCACCTTATTACCATCTTACCTTCCCACCTTTCGTCCCTTTACTCCCTATCATAAACAAACCAATAAAGTGTTCCGGTAAAGAATGAACCACCAACGATGTTGCCAAGTGTAGCAGGAATCAGGTTGCTGGTAATGAATTCTCCCCAGGTAATATCAGCTCCATGAAAGATGGCTGCCGGAATATAGAACATGTTGGCCACACTGTGTTCAAACCCCATGGCAACGAACGCCATGATCGGAAACCAAATGGCCATTATCTTTCCGGGAATATCACGAGCGGCAAAGGCGGTCCAAACCGCCAATGTCACCAGCCAGTTGGCTCCAATCCCTTTTACAAAAACAGAAGTAAACGTGGCAGAAGTTTTATAATCAGCAATTCCGTGCAAGAATCCCAGCCATGGTTCACTTTGAAAAATGCCGGTATGATAAGCCAATGCCCAGGCAACGAAAACAGAGCCAATGAAATTTCCCACATAAACAATTCCCCAGTTTTTAAACATGGCTTTAACCGAGATCTTTCCGGATGCCACGGGGGGAATGAAATAGGCTGTGTTTCCGGTAAACAGGTCGGCACCTGCTATCACACAAAGCATCAGTCCCAAGGGGAAAACTGCTCCCATTGCAAATTTTTGTATGCCGGGATTTTGTGCAGCTATTTCGGGCATGCCACCCGCAATAGAAATAGAAAGCAGTCCGCCAAATGCAATGTAGGCACCTGCTAAAAATGAAAGAACAATGGTTTTTGAAACGGGAGAGTTACTCCGCTTAAAAGCAGCATCGTAAACTTCAGCCAGAATCTCCTTTGAAGTAAAATAAGACATTTCAATTTTGTCTTTAAGCGTTTTTGATATATGAAAATTAGATAGATCGAAAAAATGACAGAGACTCAGATGTCAAAAAATCTTTTCCCTCTGATGAATCTATCCTGTTTCTGCCCCGCAATCCAATCCGCAAAAGTATGATTTTGAACTTAAAAGTGCCTAGTTTATCACCACTTCTTTTACATACTGTTCAAAAATGGTTTTGGCTTTTAGAAGTTGTGCTTCTGTATTAGACGGAACGTCTGTTAGTTGGTATTTCCATCCCAGCGATTCATATTTGTGTTCGCCAAGTTTGTGATAAGGCTGAATTTCCAATTTCTCGATGTTTCCCTTATTTGCAAGAAACTGTCCCATTTTATGCAAATCCTCTTCATCATCGGAGTATCCGGGCACCAAAACATATCTTATCCATGTGGGGATGTTTTCAGATGCCAGGTATTCAGCAAAAGCCAATGTGCGGTCGTTCTGCTTTCCGGTAAGTTTAAGATGTTTTTGGCTGTCGATGTGCTTGATGTCCAGCAACACCAAATCTGTATGTTTCAACAACTCTTTGGAGTTGTTGTTTAAAATGGTTCCGTTGGTATCAATACAAGTGTGTAGTCCCTCTTTTTGTAGTTTCTGAAAGAAAGGAACCAAATCTCTTGCCTGCATCAAAGGTTCACCACCTGAAACGGTAACTCCTCCTTTTTTTCCGAAAAAAGGACGTTGGCGTTGAGCCATTTGAACAAGACTGTCTAACTCATATTCGGTGCCTCCTCCAAACTCAATGGTATCGGGATTGGCGCAATATAAACATTTGAGATTACATCCCTGAAGGAAAATAACCAACCGAATACCGGGCCCATCATAAGTTCCCAGAGATTCAACGGAATGAACTCTCAGTTTTGGGGCAGGCGCCACACGCGGCCTGCTTGTGCAGGCTGCGTGGGTTTGTACCCTCTTATACGGTTTCGAAGAAACTTCTTGCAATAACATCTTGTTGCTGGGCTCTTGTTAGTCTTACAAAATTCACGGCATAACCTGATACACGGATGGTCAACTGAGGATATTTTTCAGGATTTTCCATAGCATCGGCAAGCATTTCACGGTTCATCACGTTCACATTGAGGTGATGGGCATCTTTGGCAAAATAACCATCCATAATGGAAGCCAGGTTTTCAGTACGCTGATCCTGTGTGGCACCAAGCGTTTTTGGAACAATGCTAAAGGTGTTGGAGATGCCGTCCAAAGAGTCTCGGTAATCAATTTTCGAAACCGAACTCAAAGATGCAATTGCTCCGCTTTTGTCGCGTCCGTGCATAGGGTTTGCTCCGGGGGCGAAAGGTACTCCAAGCGCTCTTCCGTCAGGTGTTGCGCCTGTTTTTTGTCCATATACCACGTTTGAGGTAATGGTCAATATTGAAAGCGTTGGCTCCGCGTTTTTGTAGGTTTTCAGTTCTTTAAGCAAACCGTTAAAATAGGAAGGAATCTGCTTAGCAAAAATATCCACGCGGTCGTCATCATTTCCATAACAAGGGAAATCGCCTTCGATTTTAAAGTCGGTGGTAAGTCCCTCTTCGTTACGAATAGCAGTAACTTTTGCATGTTTAATGGCAGATAGTGAATCGGCAACGATACTCAAACCAGCTCCTCCGTATGCCAGATTGATTTTTGGGTTGGTATCCACCAAAGCCATCTGCATTTTTTCGTAGTAATACTTATCATGCATGTAGTGGATGATGTTCATGGACTCATTGTAAACTCTTGCCACTTCTTTCATGGCCAATTTGAAATTATCCATCACTTCACCCAGTTCCAAAGTGTCAGACTGTAGCTTTGGGATGTTGCTCAGTACTTTTTTGCCACTCAGTTCGCAGCGACCCTCGTTAAGGGCAAGCAACAGAGTTTTAGCCAGGTTGGTACGAGCACCAAAGAATTGAATCTGCTTTCCAATCTCCTGGAACGAAACGCAGCAGGCAATACCGTAGTCATCGCTGTTGCGGGTACATTGCATCAAGTCATCATTTTCGTACTGAATGGATGACGTATCAATTGAAACCTGGGCACTAAATCTTTTGAATCCTTCGGGCAAATCCTGCGACCAAAGGATGGTCATGTTTGGCTCGGGCGATGGCCCAAGGTTGTACAATGTCTGAAGGAAACGGAACGAAGTTTTGGTCACTTTGTGACGTCCATCGGCCAATTTACCGCCAATGGCTTCGGTTACCCATGTTGGGTCGCCGGCAAAAATTTCATTGTATGCTTCCATGCGAAGGTGGCGAACCATCCGAAGTTTCATCACGAATTGGTCAACCAATTCCTGCGCATATTCTTCAGTGATTTTTCCCTCCTCAATGTCTTTTTCTATATATATATCCAGAAATGAACTCACATTTCCTAAAGACATGGCCGCTCCGTCTTGTTCTTTAACGGCAGCCAGGTAGGCCATGTAAACCCACTGTACAGCTTCTTGTGCAGTTTTTGCAGGACGAGACAAGTCCAATCCGTAAATATCACCCAGTTCTTTCAATTGGTGAAGCGCTTTGATTTGTTCAGCAACCTCTTCCCTCAATCTGATGCGTTCATCGGTCATGGGGCCAACCAGTGATAACATGTCAAGTTTTTTAGCCTGAATCAATCTTTCGGTTCCGTAAAGAGCCAGACGACGGTAGTCACCAATGATGCGTCCACGGGCGTAATTATCAGGAAGACCGGTTAAAATACCCAAAGAGCGGTATAATCTAATTTCAGGCGTATATACATCAAAAACCCCATCATTATGGGTTTTTGCATAATTGTTGAAAATATCTTTTACACGTTCTGATGCTTCAACACCATGCTCTTCGCATGCTTTTTCAACCACGGCAATTCCGCCATATGGTTTCATGGCACGCTTTAAAAGCATGTCAGTCTGAAGACCAACTATGATTTCATTATCTTTATCAATATAACCGGGGCCGTGCGAGGTCACTCCCGAAACGGTTTCGGTGTCGATTGCCAGAACTCCGTTGTTGGCGCGTTCTTTTGAAATGGCATCCAGGCAGATGTTCCATAAATGTTTGGTGCGTTCACTGGCTTCACATAAAAATTGTGAGTCGCCGTCGTAGGGGCGAACGTTCTTCAGCACAAAATCACGAACGTCTATCGCTTTTTCCCAATTGCCGGATTTAAACATGATACTAGGTTTTTGGTGATTGAATGTTGTTGTTTTTCTGTTGATTGCAAACTGAGAAACTAAAGATTTAAAAAATGTTATCAAACGAACATTTCATAAAGCATCAATTATTGCTATCTCGAGATTGCAATTGCAAATATAGAGATTTATTTCTGTAATTGATGTCCAAAGACATCAATTTTCTGATTTTTTAACTATAAACATCCTGTTTATAGGGTTTTTAAACTTAAAAAGATTTAATAGTCCTGTTTGAAAATCTTCTCCTATAATTTTTCTGATTGCATCAAAGGAAGAATTAATTGTAAATTAAAGGGGGCTGTAGTCAAATATTTGGTCAATCAATCGCCAATATCAGGTGATGCTGCCATACCAACAACCTCTAAAATAGGTTGGGATTAATTCTAAATGGAATTTTCTTTAAAATCTAACGAGCATAGTTGCAATGAAATTTATTCTGGTTTATCTTTACAAATTGTTCGTAAACGTACACCTCCTGTTCAAAAACAGACAATTATCATATTTTCTTGAATCTTCTCAAATTTGTTATTTATCACAAAATCAGGATGAAAAAGTTTTTGGTCTGATCATTGATAAGTATTTTTCGCATTTTTATACAACCAGCTAATTTTTATACAATGGATAACAGTATCATTCGTGTCGAAACTCTGCACAAGTCTTATGTGAATGGAAGCAATGCGCTTCATGTATTGAAAGGGGTGGATTTGGATATCAGGCAGGGAGAGATGGTGAGTATTATGGGATCTTCGGGCTCCGGAAAATCTACATTGCTTAATATCATTGGGATTCTTGATAACTATGATGCTGGTGCATATTACCTGGATGGGATAAAAATTGAAAAGATGAGCGAAACACGCGCAGCACGTTTCAGGAATAAATACATCGGCTTTGTATTTCAGTCTTTCAATCTGATATCATTCAAAAATGCCATGGAAAATGTGGCTTTACCGCTCTATTATCAAAAGGTAAGCCGCAAAAAGCGAAATATGATTGCGCTTGAATATCTCGAAAAGCTTGGGTTAAGAGAATGGGCGCATCATTTGCCTTCCGAATTATCGGGTGGTCAAAAGCAGAGGGTGGCCATTGCACGTTCTCTCATTTCAAAACCAAAGGTTATTTTGGCTGATGAACCTACCGGAGCATTGGACTCGGTTACCTCCGAAGAGGTCATGGAGATTCTTAAGGAAGTCAACGCTACCGGGATCTCCATAATCATTGTAACGCACGAAAATGAGATTGCAGCACAGACGCAAAGAATCATCAGATTGCGGGATGGAATCATCGAATCGAATGAGGTAAACCATAACTTCAGCAATGAGGTTTCTGCTGGTGTTTTGCTAGAGCAGCGATGAGTTCCTTGATTTGAATTAAAATGCAATTTCGTATAGTACCACTTTTATCATCTGTAATGTTTTAGAGAACAAACAGGCTATATTATGATTGATTATCTGGAAGAAATATTTAGCACATTGAAGCAAAATAAGCTCCGCGCCATCATGACCGGTTTTAGCGTGGCATGGGGAATTTTTATGCTGCTTTTGTTGCTTGGTTCAGGAAAAGGACTGCAAAATGGCATGGAATATAATTTCCGGGGGTCTTCTACCAATGCTATTTGGATACATAGTGGTGAAACCGGTGAATCATATGAAGGTTTGGGAAAAGGCAGACGCATACAGTTTACCAATGAAGATTATGACATGCTTAAAAGGGAACTTGCCGGCATTAAGAACATTTCCGGAAGAATGTATCTTAGGAGCAGTGCCCCGCTTACCTATAAAAATGAATTTGGAATATACACCATTACCGGAGTTATGCCGGAGTATAACGGAATCGAAATTTTGGATATGCAACAAGGGCGATTCGTTAATCGCCTGGATATTGATAACTATCGGAAAGTAATCGTATTGTCTCAACCCATTGTAGATGTTCTTTTTAAGGACGAGGATCCTATGGGAAAATATATTAAGGCAGGTGGTGTCCCTTTTCAGGTTGTTGGAACTTTTTACGATTATCAGAACCAGGATGCAAGAAAGGCATTTATTCCTATCAGTACCGGGCAGCGTGTGTTTGGCGGAGCCAACCGATTAGCCAACCTGGCCATAACCACGGCATCCACATCGGTTGAGGAAAACAAACAAATTGAATCGGAAATAAAATCTCTGCTGGCCAGGCGCCATCGCTTTTCTGAAACCGATGACCGTGCCATCTTCATCTGGAATACACTTGAACATTTCAGACAGGCGCAAGGGGTTTTCGCAGGAATTCGCATGTTTGTATGGGTAATTGGGATTATGACCATCATTGCCGGAATTGTTGGAGTAAGCAACATCATGATTATTCTTGTGAAAGAACGTACCCGCGAAATTGGCATTCGAAAATCCATTGGAGCAACCCCATGGAGTGTGATCCGTTTGGTGTTGTCCGAATCGGTATTTATTACTGCTGTAGCAGGATTCTTTGGTCTTTTGTTTGGAATGGGCGTATTACACTTAGCCAATATGGTGTTAATGGGCATTGCGGAAGGTAACGATATGGTAAACAGGATGTTTTATAACCCATCGGCGGATTTTGGAGTGGCTGTGTCCGCTACATTAATCCTTATTGCTGCGGGATTAATTGCAGGGTTTATTCCGGCACGAAAAGCTGCCGCAATTAAACCAATAGAAGCACTACATGATGAGTAATTTGTAAATATCCTTTCGGAATGTAGGATTCCTCATTTGTGTAAAACGTATAAAAGACCGTTTAAATTTGTATCGAATAAATAGAATAGATTTTTAGACCGATAGACAAGACAAAATAGAAAACCAGTTGTGTCTAATCATCTTTCTTAACTATTCTATCTGTCTAAATTCTAAAGTTCTATAATCTATAGAGTTCTTTAGAAACTAGATTTAAACAGTTACTAAGTTTTAGATCTATTTATCTATTAAAAAAGTGAAACTGTGTTTGATAAAGATCGTTGGCAGGAGATATTTATTGCCATTAAGCAGAATAAGTTACGAAGTGTCCTGACAGCATTCGGGGTGTTTTGGGGTATATTTATGCTGGTTGTTATGACCGGTTCCGGTAACGGCCTGGTTAATGGCGTTACCCAAGGAACAGCAAATTTTGCATCCAACAGCGCATTTATGTGGACTCAGAATACAACGAAACCTTATAAAGGATTTCGGCAAGGACGCTGGTGGAATTTTAACAACAGAGACATGGAAATTATCCGCGACCAAGTTCCGGGTGTGGACGTAATTGCGCCACGTTTGCAAGGTTGGGATGTTTCACAGGGAGAGAATGTACACCGGGGTTTGAGAAGTGGTTCATTCACTGTTAACGGAGATTATCCTGCATATAACCTCATAGATCCGAGTGAAATGATTCATGGACGGTTTATAAATGAGATGGATATTCATTTACGTCGCAAGGTTTGTATCATAGGGGAACGCGTTTACGAAGTGATGTTCGAACGTGGAGAAGATCCTGTTGGGCAGTATATGAAAGTGAGTGGTGTCTATTTTCAGGTTGTAGGAGTGTTCAGAACATTAAATCCAAATATACAGCTTGGAAGTAATAAAAGTGAGAGCATTTATGTTCCTTTCACCACCATGCAGCAGGTTTATAACTACGGTGACAGGGTTCACTACTTTGGCTTCACCGCCAAAGATGGTCATAGTGTTGCTGAAACCGCAGAACAGGTAATGGCGGTGCTTAAAAACAACCATTCAGTTGCACCTGATGACAACGATGCCATTGGTCATTTCAATGTGGAAGAAATGGTTCGAACCATGACTTATCTATTCCTTGGAATCAACATGCTGATATGGATTGTTGGAATTGGAACATTGATAGCCGGAGCAGTTGGAATCAGTAACATCATGGTTGTTGTGGTGAAGGAACGAACCAAAGAGATTGGGATTCAACGTGCCATAGGGGCACGTCCATGGACCATTGTTTCTCAGATTTTAACCGAATCAGTATTCTTAACCACCCTTGCCGGATTCATGGGACTTTCGCTTGGAACTTTAGTTTTGCATGGAGTTGACACAGCATTAACTCATGCACAGGCATCAATGCCTGCTGATGAGCAAGTGTTTTTCACAAATCCGGAAATAGGTGTTACAATGGCGGTGGCTTCTCTGATCATTCTAATAATTACCGGATTAATAGCAGGATTAATTCCTGCCCAAAAAGCAGTTAGAATCAAGCCTATTGAAGCGCTTCGGCATGAATAGCAACAGATCTAAATATAAAATATCGAATAGTATAAATATTTTTTTGAAAAACCTGTTAAAACGCCATAACAATGAAACGATTTTTTAAAATTCTCGGCCTTTTAGTATTTGTAGGCCTTGTTTTGTGGGTATTTGTATATCTTTACAAGCAATCAAAATCTGACCCTGTTGTATTTGACACAGAAACACCTTTTACCACCGATATAATAAACAAAACGGTGGCTACGGGGTCTGTTATTCCAAGACGCGAAATTGCCATTAAACCGCAGGAGAACGGAATTATAAGGGAAATTTATGTGGATCCGGGAGATCGTGTGAAAGAGGGTGATTTGATTGCCCGCATTCAGATCATTCCTGAAATGATTGAAGTCAATGCGGCAGAAAGCCGGTTGAACAAAGCTCAACTGGAATATGAAAATGCCCGGATTGAATTCGAAAGAAAAAAGGGGTTGTTTGAACAGAATGTTATTGCCCGCTCTGAATTTGAAGCCGAAGAGTTGAGATACAGAACCAGATTGGAGGATCTCAATGCTGCGGACAATCATTTACAGTTGATTCAGGAAGGAGTAACCCGGAAAATGGGTGCTCAAACCAATACCCTGATCCGTTCAACAATAGATGGAATGGTGCTGGATGTTCCTGTACGGGAAGGAAATTCAGTTATCAGAACCAACGCATTCAACGAGGGCACCACAATTGCTATCGTGGCCGATATGAATGAAATGATTTTTGAAGGAAAAGTAGACGAGACAGAAGTGGGACGTATCAGCGAAGGGATGCACCTTTTGCTTACAATTGGAGCACTTCAGGGTGACTCTTTTGATGCTTATCTGGAGTATATATCACCAAAAGGTCAGGAAGAAAGCGGTGCCATACAATTTGAAATCAGAGCAGCGGTTAAATTACAAGAAGGGAGTTTTATCAGGGCCGGCTACAGTGCCAATGCCGACATCGTTCTTGATCGTCGTGACAGTGTTCTGGCTGTTACAGAAAGGGTTTTACAGTTTAATGGGGACTCCATTTTCGTGGAGATAGAAACAGCTCCGCAGACTTTTGAAAAAAGAGTGGTAAAGACAGGTCTATCTGATGGCCTCAATATAGAAATTAAGGAAGGAGTCAGTGAAAACGACAAAGTTAAAGTTCCACGGATTTAATCACTGATTCATCTGCAAGGATGTATTCCCCTTGTCGGTGTGTCATGGTTCGTTTGAACGTTGAAGATCTTTAAACTGGAGATGAAGATGGAATTTGTGCAGCATTTAGCATTCAAAATTCAAACGATCAAATTATTGGTAATTATTAAATACATTGAATATGAAGTTTATACATCCCATCCTGGTAAGCAGCTTTCTGTTGTTTGTTGGTTATGCCAATGCAGATGAGACTTCTGCACCATGGAGCCTGGAGGATTGTATCAATCACGCATTGGAACATAATCTCTCCATAAAACAGCAATCCTTAAATGCTGAGTATGCCGGGAATCAATACACACAGAGCAGATATGAGTTATATCCAAATCTGAATGCAGGTTCATCCCACCGTATAACACGCGGACGTACTACGGATCAGGTTAACCTGCGAATTGTGGATATTACATCAAATACCACCAACTTTTATGTGGGGTCATCAACTCCTTTGTTTGAAGGGTTTGCCAGACGAAATACCATTGAAAGAAATCAATCAGACTGGCAGGCTGCGCTCAAGGATGTAGATCGTGCCAGAAATGATCTGACTTTGAACATCACAGCTCTATATCTTCAGATTTTGTTTGATAAAGAGCTGCTCGAGGCAGCCAAAAGGCAATACGAGGTAATTGAACAACAGATGCAAAGAACCCGTCGCTTGGTGGATGCCGGAAGCATTCCTGAAGGAAACTTCCTTGAAATGCGTTCTTTGGCCGCAAGGGAAGTATTAAACATCACGCAGTTAGAAAACAGCGTTGCATTATCGTTGCTTGATCTGGCTCAGGCTTTGGATCTTGAGGTGGTTGAAGGTTTTGATATACAAGAACCTGTATTGGACGAATTATCAGGTGCTGAACTGGTAGAAAGAGCCGACGTTCTTGAGTACGCCATCAATAATATGCCACAAATTGCGGCTTCAGAGCATCGTCTATCCAGCAGTGAACTGGATGTTGAAATTGCCAAGGGGAGAATGTTACCAACGCTCTCTTTTGAGATGGGTTGGGGAACCAATTATGTGTCGGTTAAAGATTTTGAGAATCCTTCATTCGGGAGCCAGTTCAGAGACAATGCCAACAGTTACGTTGGTCTGAACTTGGCCATTCCGATTTTTAATCGATTTCAGGCCAGAACCGGCGTTGAAAATGCTCATTTAGGTGTAAAAAATGCCAGGTTTGAACTGGATCGCCAAAAGCAACAACTTAGAAAAGAAATACAGCAGGCATATGCCGATGCAGAAGCTGCATTTCGTCAATATCTGGCAAGCCAAACGGCTGTTGAATCCTACCAGGAGTCATTCAGGTACACTGAAAAAAGATTCAATGTAGGCTTGCTTAATCCTGTTGATTATAATGTGGCTAAAACAGAGTTGATGAAAGCTGAATCTGATTATATACAGGCAAAATATTCCTATATTTTGCGATTGAAGATTCTGGAGTTTTACCAGGGAAATCCCATCGAATTATAACAGATTGTCGATGTTTAGCTTGATTAAAAAATTAGCCCGGTTTAAAACCGGGCTAATTTTTTAATGTTCTCTCTCAACAATTCTTTTTCTATCTTTGTGCATCCAAAAATGATTTTATGGCTTTGATTTTGTGTATTGAAACTTCTGCTGTAACCTGTTCTGTAGCTCTTTCAGAAAATGGTATCGCCATTGCCAGATTGAGGGAAGATATTCCCAACTCCCATTCTGCCAGGCTTACAGTGCTTATTGAACAATTACTGAAAAATCAAAATCTGCAAATCAAAGATCTGGATGCAGTGGCTGTTAGCAGTGGGCCGGGATCTTACACCGGTTTGCGAATAGGGGTTTCTGTTGCAAAGGGATTGTGCTTCGGAGCCTCCAAACCATTGATTTCGGTTCCCACTTTAGAAATATTGGCAGCCATGGTTTTGCATCATCAGGAGTTTTCTGACGACACCCTTATCTGTCCCATGTTGGATGCCAGACGAATGGAGGTTTACTCTGCTTTGTACAACAGCAGACTTGAGAGAATCCGAAACACAGAGGCTGAAATAATTACTGAAGAGAGTTACCGAGAACATCTGGATCAGTCGCGGATCATATTTGCCGGAAACGGAGCTGTAAAATGTCGTGGAGTCATACGCCATTCAAATGCCATCTTCCCCGATGATGAGGTGATGCCCCTGGCCGCAGAAATGGCCAGTCTTGCGCATCAAAGATTTTTGGATAATAAATTTGAAAGTGTCGCCTATTTTGAGCCGTATTACTTAAAAGATTTTCTGGTAACGGTGCCAAAACGCAAAGTTTTTTAAAGATTGCAACAATCTTTAAATCAACTCTCAAGCAATTTATCTCTTCTTTTTTTCTATTCCTGAAACAAGAAAGGCTCATATTTTGTATAACAGATATTAACAATCCAAATCATGATTTGGATTGTTATACGATAAACAGTGAACCAAAGATCATTGTGATGTGAGTATTCACTAAAATCTTATGCACATGGGCACAATTAAACCTATTCTATACATCATCATTTTTTTGATGGCCATTATGTCTGATACTGCATCAGCAAGCAATTCACCTAAAACACAGAACCGACCGGCGTACGGCCCCGGAGAGGAGTTACACTATATCATGTCCTACGGGTTTATTACCGGCGGTCGTGGAGTTCTATCAGTAAAGGATACTATTTTAAATGGCAGACATGTCCATCACTTGGTAGGAGCTGCAAATACAGTAGGTTTGGCCGACCGGGTTTTTCGGGTTCGTAATGTTTACGAGAGCTTTATCGACCCCAAAACTGACTTTCCCGTTAAGGCCATACGGAATGTAAGAGAAGGCAGTTACCGCAGATATAATGAGGTGCTGTTTGATCATGGGTCTGATTCCACTTTTATAATCAGTCAGCGCACTGGTGAGAAATACGTTTACCCAAACATTTATGACATTGTAGCTGCTTTCTATGTTGCCCGCAAGCATCATTTTAACGATGATATGGTTGAAGGCCAGGTGATGGAATTCATGACCTACTTCTCCGACGAGGAGTTTCCGCTGCGCATCCGGTACAGAGGAATTGAGGTGATTAATACGCGTTTTGGTAAAGTGGAGTGCTATAAATTCTCGCCTGTTACAGAGGTTGGACGCGCTTTTAAGACCGAAGATGACATGCATGTATGGATCACACGTGATGCTAATCGTGTCCCCATTCGCATCCGTTTTAACCTAAGGGTTGGTGCTTTTGTTTGCGATTTGGAGAGCTTCCGTGGCTTGCAGCATCCTTTTTCGAGTATTGTGCATTAGATTACATTACAATGAATATTTGTTTCTGAGGGGTTGATGCCAAACTGCCTCTGGAAGCATTTTCGAAAATATTTAATATCATTGAATCCCGTCAAAAAAGCAGCTTCCTGAACTGTCATTTCTCCAATTCTTAAAAGACTGGCAGCTTTCTTTAGTCTAACTGTTCTTATAAACGGATTTATTGATTGCCCTGTAAGAGATTTAACCTTCCTATATAAAGTCATGGTGGTCATGTTCATTTCTGATGACAAAAATTCATTATTGAGATCAGGATTATCAAGATTGTCCTCTATAGTTTTTACCAACGAAGAAAGAAAAATCTCATCTTTTGAGGTAAATGTGATTTCTGAAGGTTCTGCTTTCACTTCGGTAACAAACTTTCTCTTTAGCAGTTCTCTCAATTGAATAATGTTTTTTGTTCTCACTATCAGCACCTCCGGATTAAATGGTTTGGCGATGTAATCATCGGCTCCAAGTTTATAGCTCTTAACTATTGTGTCCCCTGTATTAAGCGCCGTAAGCATGATTATTGGAATGTGTGAGACGTAAATGTCAGACTTTAGCCGTTGACAAAGTTCTATTCCATTTATTCCGGGCATCATTATATCTGTTATTATAATGTCTGGTTGAAGTTTTGTTGCCAAATTTAATGCAGTTTGTCCATCCTCAGCAGGATATACATCGTAATCTGATTCAAATATAGTTTTTAGGAGACTTAGTAATTCTGCATTGTCCTCAGCAATGACAACGGAGTGTTTTTTCTTTTTTCTCTCTTTGCCACATTTTTCCTGTTTTTTCAACTCTTGAATGGTATGCTTTACTGAGCTTCTTTTAGGTGTTTTGCTTTGTCCAAAAATTTTATCATAAGGTAGATTAATTAAGAAACTACTCCCGACGCCCTCTTCACTATTTACCTGTATGGAACCATTATGTGCTTCTATAATCTTTCGGGTATTATACAAGCCTATTCCGAAGCCAGTTATATGAGATGCTTTTTTTGAAATCATGCCAGACGTGGCTCTGTAATATCTGTCAAATATAAACGGCAAATCTTTTGGGTGTATTCCATACCCTGTGTCCGATATTATGATCTGTATATAGTTATGTAATCCATTTTTTAAAGAATGGAATTCTCTAACTTCGATTACAATATGTCCATGTTGACGGTTGTACTTAATGGCATTAGATATCAGGTTTGACAATGCCTTTTTCATCTCTTCAGGATTAAACCTGAAAAAAAGTGTATTACTCTCACATCTTAGATCAAATGATATATCCTTTTCAAATCCCTTTTCACGGAAATCATCAACCAGAACTTTTATAAATTCATTTAAATCACTGATTAAATATTCTTTCTTGTGATTTTCATTTTCCGTTTTTTGGGTGTCAATAAGTTCATTAATAAGATTGAGAAGGTTATGAGCATTTCGTTGGATGCTTATGAGCATTTTTTTATCATAGATCTCATTCTTCAACAATCTTTCAACGGGGGCTATAATTAATGATAACGGGGTGCTTAATTCATGAGATACATTAATAAAAAAGTCCGATTTCATTTTTGCAATTTCTTCGGCTCTCTGGGCTTTAATTCTTTGAATTTTTAACTGTCCTGCATAAGTAACTTTTAAAAAAGAGTATCTCCAAATAAGTAATAAAAGAAGAGCAATAACTATTGAATACAGTAAATAGGCAACATTGGTTCTCCAAAATGGAGGAGTAATATTAAGATAGATATATGCACCCTCATCATTCCATAAGTTGTTGTTATTGGAAGCCTTAACTGTAAACAGATATTTTCCGGGGGACAAGTTAGTGTAGGAGGCATACTTTTGGTTTCCTGCCTGATTCCATTGTTTGTCGAGCCCCTCTAGTTTATATGCGTAATTATTTTTAGAAGCATTAATAAAATTCAATGCTGAGAAAAAAAAGGTAACAGAGGCAGCCTCATGATGGCTCAGAGTTATGATTTCTCCATTATTGATATGGGATCTCTTTCCTGTTTCTGGTGCATGACTATATTCTGTTATAAATATTTGAGGAAGATCTATGTTTTCCCGAATCTTATTTGGATCGAAATAGACCAATCCTTCTGAAGTTCCAAACAAAAGCTTTCCATCGGATGTTCGTAACGAAGCACCATTATTAAATGCATTACCAGGGAGTCCGTCTAGTTTGGAAAAATGAATGGTTGAACTGCTTGCAGGGTTGTATTTTACCAGACCATTAGAGGTGGCTATCCATAGATTATGGCTATAATCCTCTATAATTCCGGTAATTATTTCTCCCGGAAGAGCTATCTTGGAAGTGTAGTTTTGAAATACTCCACGGTCTCTGTTAAACCTATGTAGACCCATATTTGTTCCAACCCAAATTTCTTTATTTGAATCTTCATATATGACATATACCCACTCCCCTATCAGATTCTGACTCTCTGAGAATCTTTGAATTTCCCCGGTTATAGGGTCTATTCGGCATAATCCCTCATAGGTACCCAGCCAAAGGCGACCAGTGTGATCCTCAACAATGGTTAGTGAATAGTTACTGCTTATTGTTTGGTTGTTAGAGGGATCGCTAAGGTAGTGAATAAAACGTTTCTCATCTCTCAGAAACCGGTTAAGTCCTCCCCCGTTCGTTGTTATCCAAATCTTTTCTTTGGAGTCTTTGTATATCTGTCGGATATCATTATGAGACAGAGCACCTGGGTCATCTGCCTTATTAAGATATGTTGTAAACTTAGCATTCCCTTTTGGATAAATCCTGATCCCTGTCAAAAATCCACCTACCCATATTTGTTTTTTCTCATCTACATGGATCGTCAGAATGACATCTGGTGCGTTGCAAATTGAATAGTCGAATTCATCTGGAGAGACTATTCTGTGAGTATTACGATTGAAGAAATTAATTCCGCCACCATCGGTTCCAATTATTATAATGGAATCATTTAATTCACTTAGCGCAGTAACCCGATTGCTGGATAAAGTGATGTTATTAAATGGATTTCTTTGTACAGCTACAAATGTTGATTGATTGCTGTTTAAAACATAGTTAACCCCGCCTCTTTGTGTACCAACCCACTTGTTTCCTTGCCGATCCTCGAAAAAACATTGCACATTATTATCATTGAGAGAACCTTGTATGGTTTCATCACGGAAATAGCTTCTAAAGTTCAGATTTGCATCAATCATTTTATGAAGTCCGTCATCGTTACTGCAAAACCATAGGTTGCCACTCTGATCAGAATCTATTTGCCAAATCCAACGTCCGTTAAATGGCTGCTCACTCATGGAAGGTTCGTATGCAGTAAATTTTTCAGAAGTTTTACAGTAAATATCCAAACCTTTATTATGACTAACGAAAACGCGGTGAGATTTGTCCTCATTTATTGAAAAAATCAGATTTGATCCTATAGAATTCTTCTGACCTTCTCTAAAATTCAATGTTGTATTCTTATCAGGACAATAGATAAAAAGACCTTGTGTTCTTGAGCCTAACCATAACCTATTGTATTTATCAAAGTGCATGACGGTAATATTACCCAGGGAAAACCTGTCTCCGTTAAGACTCTTAATTGTAACGGGTTCCATCAAATCCTCTTTTTGGTTATGCTTCCATATTCCATGATTTCCCCAACTAACATACAGAACACCATCTGCACTTTCTGCCAGTGCAGGAACGTAATAACTATATAAAACTTCCGATTGATTGTTACTATCTCGCATTAATCCAATTCTATCAAAATTCCCTTTAGCGGGGTTGTATCTTGCCAAACCTGAATTGGTTGCAATCCAGAGATGACCTCTTAGGTCTTTATGTATGGCATAAATTACATTTCCAGGTATTGAATTATTGTCACCAGGGTCATACCGGTAGGTTTTGAAATCCACCCCATCATGACGTTGAAGACCATTTTCTGTTCCAAACCAGATAAAGCCGTCCCTGTCCTGTGCAATTGAATATACATTGTTATGGATAAGTCCGTTATCAGTGGTTAATTGTCGGAAAAACAACTGTTGTGAGACCAGTTGGCTGAAAGTGCTCTCGGAGAGAATTATTCCAAATAGTGGCAATATGTAGATCAGTCTCTTCAAATTAATTGTCTGTTGGCTCTATTGATATACCGCTTTTAAACTCCTCTGGATAAGAAGCTATTCTAATATAACACGTCTTTACCTTAAAGTTTTTAGCAAAGATATGAATTTAGATGTCAGGGTGGCTGAAAATTTCAAATTGGAGATAATTTTTAATAAGAAAATGACAAAATAGTATCATTCAATGTTTTCTGTTTGCTACAAATATTAGTATTTGTTTACAAATAGTCCGGATGCTAAAAAGCTCTTAAAACGCCACAATAACAGCATGTAAGGTAGTTCTATAAATGTTTTTAATAATGAAAAATGAAGGATTCGCCCCCCTCTTTTGAAATAATTGTCCCTGCTTTTCTCTTTAATCGGTGATAATTTAGCACAATAGAAATGAAGGCATTTGAAAATCAAATAAAGATTTTCAAAAGATGTCTGCCGGAAAAATAAATTCGGTGTGTTTTATTAATCATTTAATTATTTATCTATGAAAAAAACGATTCAGTTAATTGTCGTGATGGTTTACTTTACATTTTCTGGTGCTTTATGGGCACAGGAAAGAGTAGTAACAGGAACCGTTACCGACGACATGAATGAACCCATTCCCGGGGTGACAATTGTTGTGCAGGGAACCTCGATTGGTTCGATTTCTGATTTTTCAGGAAATTACCAGATCAATGTTCCTGAGGGTAGTGAATTTCTGGTTTTTTCTTCTATTGGGTTCGATACGCAAACAATAGAGATGGCCGGAAGAAGTGTGGTGAATGTTCAGATGACATCATCTATCCTCGGATTGGATGAGGTAATAGTAATCGGATACGGTAGTGTCCGAAGAAGCGATGTAACCGGAGCAGTGGCCAGAGTTAGTGGAGACCAAATAAATACCATGGCCTCGGCTGATCCGGTATTAGGATTACAAGGCCGTTTGGCTGGTGTGGATGTAGTTTCAAATTCTGGAGAACCAGGAAGTGGAACCCGAATAAGAGTTCGTGGTATTGGGACCATTAACAACAGCAGTCCGCTTTATGTTGTGGATGGATTTCCAATGGGAGACATGAGTAATGTTGATCCATCAAACATTGAAAGCATTGAGGTATTGAAAGATGCTTCTGCAACGGCTATCTATGGATCAAGAGGAGCAAACGGTGTTATATTAGTAACAACAAGAACCGGCCGCTCAGGAGCACCGGTTTTCAATGTAAATGCTTACGCTGGGGCACAAATGATAACCAGAAGGTTAGATCTAACTAATGCTCACGAATTTGCAACTCTTCGTAAAGAATCATATACCAATGCCGGATTGGCAATTCCTAATGTTGAGATGCTTGATTATGTTATCGCCAATAACTTGAAGGGAACCAATTGGCAGGATGAACTTTTTAATGTAGCCCCAATACAAAACTATTCATTATCGGTATCTGGAGGAACCGATAACATGACTTATAACATTGGAGGTACCTATAACTCTCAAGAAGGAACAATTAAGTACAGTGGTATCGATAAACTGTTTCTGTTTTCTAACACTCAATATCATTTTTCTGACCGTATTACTTTAGGTGTAAACCTGAGTTATACCCATTACGAAAAGCACAATAACAATAATGCGCACTATGGAGGATCTCTTACCGATGGTTTGCAAATGGATCCACTAACAGTTGCTTGGGATGACTATACGGGTTATTACGGAGAACGCTTTCTTACAGGGGGAGTAACCATTCAAAATCCTGCCAGAATTGTGGATGAGGCAAAATACAATACCAGCGGGGCTCACCGCTTAATATCCAATTTCGATCTTAACATCAAAAACGTAGTCTTCGAAGGCTTGGATTTTAAGACCATGTTTGCCTCCGATCTTAATTTCACAAATGATAAGTCATTTTATCCCGAATTCTATATTGCTCCTGACCAAATGAGGGAAAAGAGCAGTTTATATGAAAACCGAGGTTTTAACAATAACTGGGTGTGGAACGGATATTTCACATATAACCGCCGAGAAGGATCTCATAACATCAACGCTACGTTAGGAATGGAGACCCAGGAGTTTAATTGGAACGGAATTAATGCGACTGTTTATGATGTCCCGTTTGACGAAAACCTGATGTATTTTGATCAGGCACAAGATCCGGAGCAACGAACTGTTGGTGGTGGCGCGAGTAAAGTATCTCTGATGTCTTATTTCGGCCGTTTGAATTATAGTTTTGATAATCGCTATCTATTTACTGCAACCATGCGTGCCGATGGTTCTTCCAAATTTATTGGAGACAATAAATGGGGATATTTCCCATCCTTTTCCACAGGATGGAACATCCATGAAGAGAACTTTATGTCTGATGTTTATGCTCTGAATCAATTGAGATTACGTGCCGGTTGGGGACAAGTAGGAAATGAAGGCTCTGTTTCACCTAACGCTTATTTGGCCACTATGAATACAGGGTATCATTACGTTTTTGGAGGAAGAATTGTTGATGGAGCAAGAACCGGAGCCTTGAGCAATCCAGATTTAAAATGGGAAGTAACAGAACAGGTAAATGTAGGTTTGGATATGTTACTGCTTAATAGCCGTTTAAATGTAAGTTTAGACTGGTTCAATAGAGATACCAAAGACATGATTCTTCGTACACCAATCCCAACATACGTTGGTTCTGGAAGACCATATCGTAATGCCGGAACCATGAACAATACCGGGTTCGAGTTTTCTGCTGCCTGGAGCGAGCAAATTGGAGAGTTTAATTACGGAATTGGAATAACAGGCTCAATGATTCAGAATGAGGTTACCAGTTTGGCTGGTGGAGAACCAATCAGTGGAGGCGGTGCCCAGCGGCTTGGATCTGTCACTAGAACGGAAGAAGGGTTTGCCATGGCATATTTTTACGGATTAAAAACCGATGGCATATTCCGTACACAGGAAGAACTGGATGCACACGTATGGGTTGATCCTAACACTGGGGCGATCCGCAGAATTCAGCCAAATGCCAGTGTTGGTGATGTGAGATTTGTTGATACCAACAAAGACGGTCGAATTGATGATGATGACAGAGTAAAACTTGGAAGTGCAATCCCGGATTTCACTGGTAGCTTGAATCTTGAACTGGGATACAGAGGTTGGGACTTCAGAGCCTTCTTCTATGGTGTTTTTGGCGTTGAAGCAGTAAACGTATACCGATACTATTCTCATACTTCCGGTCCTGAATCAAATTACCATCGTGATAGGCTGAACCGTTGGACACCCGATAACATCAACACCAATGAGCCTAGAATGGTTTCTAATGATCCGAACAGGAACAACCGTTTTTCAGACAGGTACGTTGAAGATGCATCCTACATCCGTCTCAGGAACATCCAACTAGGATACACCTTCAACAGAGGAATCATTGATCGTCTAGGGTTGTCTCGTGTTCGCATATATTGTAATGCCGACAACCTAATAACCATTACCAATTACACAGGTTTTAATCCAGAAGTTGGTGGCTGGGGACTTAGCGGCGGAGTTGACTATGTTACCTACCCAATGGCTGTAACTATTACAGGAGGTATCAATATTTCTTTTTAATTAAAGTGTAAATGACAGAAAAAAAATGTTTATGAAAAAGATAAAATATTTATTCTTTATTGCGGCACTGGGCATTGGCTGGGGATGCAGTGATTTTCTTGAAATTGATCCAATTAACACCCAAAGTGAAGCGAATTTTTTCAACGTTCCCGAAAATGCAATTCTGGCAGTAAATGGCTGTTACGGATTGTTGGGAATGACTGAAGGACCAGGACCCGATGGAAACTGGCAGGCTCATAACTATGAATTTTTCTTTGGTGATATTCTAAGTGATGATGCAGAAAAGGGAAGTAACGAATCAGACTTTCCCGATATAACTGACATGAAAATTTGGGATGCGAAACCAGACAATGGAGTTATCGATGCATTGTGGATTAAGATCTATGATGGTATTTCCAGATGTAATACTGCTTTGGAGCGTCTTGCTGAAAGCACCCTTGAAGACCGCTTAAGAAAAAGATTAATGGGTGAGGTCTATTTTATTCGGGGATACTGGTATTTTTATGGTTCACGAGTATTTGGTGGTCTCCCTATTTTTACAGAGCCAGTTCGTCCATCTCAGTTTGGAAATGTAGAACGGGCGTCCTTGCATGAAACTTATTTACAAGCTGAAAAGGATTTTAAAGCGGCCATTGAAAGGCTTCCTGAACGCAGCGGATATGCTCCAGAAGATTTGGGAAGAGCCACGAAAGGTGCAGCACGTCATTATCTGGCCAGACTATATATGTATATGATTGGTACCGACATTGACAACACCTCCATCACTTGGCAGAGCGTGTACGATGTTACCAGCGCGATTATTTCTTCCGGGGAGTACAGATTGGCCGATAATTATGCGTTAATATGGGAGCCCATGGGAGAAAATAGCGCAGAGTCAGTGTTTGAGCTTCAGATGCTTGAAGGCAGCCATAATAACAAACCTAGGAAAACAGGATCAAACTTTAATCAGTTTCAAGCCAACCGATTAGACTGGGGATGGGGCTTTAATAACCCTACGTTAGATCTGTTTAATAGTTTTGAAGAGGATGATCCTAGATTAAGCGTAACTCTGTATGGACCTACATTTAACAATGGAATTATGGGTGGCCAACAATGGGATTATGACCTTACAGAACAAATGACACCCTTCTTGAATAGAAAGGCTGCTTTAATGCCTGGTGAGCGACCAAATATCACAAAAAGCAGCAGCTACAACATCCGTTTGGCTCGTTACGCAGAGGTTCTATTGAATCATGCGGAGGCCGCATACCATACTGGTAATGAGACAGAGGCCCGTGATATGATAAATATGGTAAGGGAAAGAGCCCGAAACAGCACATTTGCAAGAGGATTTGACGAGGGATCACTTGATTTTCCGGTTACAGGTTTCTCCGGGAATTTGCCTGATGTAACAGCAAGTGGTGAAGCTCTGTTGGAAGCCATTTATCAAGAGAGGCGCACCGAGTTAGGAATGGAAGCCATAAGATATTTTGATCTTGTAAGAACAGGAAGGTATTTGGAGACGCTTGATAAAATAAGGCAAACATTTACTCCTGCACACGATGAATCAATTCTCCGCTATGCGAATATAGACCTGAGATCCAATGCCTTGGAAAGATCTATTCCGGGACCCAATGGAAACAGGGTTTTTCTACTGCCAATCCCATTACGGGAAGTTGCTGATTGGGGATTAAGACAAAACCCAGGCTATTAATTCATTAAAAACATTAAATCAATACTTATGAAAAAATACTTTTTAAAATATGTCTCCATTACTACCTCCTTATTGATGATAGGACTTCTGTCCTGTGAGGATAAGGAGTGGGGTGAAGATTATGACATAAAATGGCCTGTTTCTGAAATACTGTCGATTTCGACAAATTCAGCCCAAATCGAAGATGTTATTACAATAACAGGAACAAATCTCGATAAAGTTCAATCAATTTCAGTGGGAACTGCGAATTGCGAAATTCTTGAGGAAGGACATACTCCAAATCAATTAAGCTTTAAACTCCCACGCAGGGTTGAAAGTGGCATGGTTACTTCAAGAAATGTTTATAAAAGGTCATATACATATGAGTCAATTTTAACCATTTCATACCCTTCCATTCTCGTTACCGGGTGGCCAACTGAAATAGTAGCAGGTCAAACTTTCACTATAGATGGAGAGAATGTGGATCTGATTACCAGAGTTTTTATTGAAGATCATGAAATAGTTGTAAGACCAGGAACAAATCAGGAATCCATAACCATATCAACTGCTGGAGTTCCTTTAACTATTGGAGAAACTGCGACAATTAGAATTGTCGGATTAGGTGAGATTGAAGGTGCTTCAGAAGTGTCTGGAGTAATGATTTTGGAACCTACTGATATCTTTAATGCAGTTGCACCGATCATTCTTTGGGATTTCGAAGATGGAAATCCAATAATAGAAGATGCGGGTAACGCTCCGGACGTTGCAGAGCGCAACTATGGTGGACTTACTGCTCCAAGGGGCGATAACTACTTCTCTGTTCTGGCTAATCAAACCGGTGGTTGGACTAATTTCATCTACATAACAAGAGAAGGTCCGATAGATCTTTCAGACTTCCACGATCCACACATTACTTTCCTTGTTAATACCAACGGCAAGCGTGGATATGTAAATCCGTTTATGACTCAGGGAGGCGATCAGAGAGACAACCATCTTCATAATGGAACAGCTAATGAGCGTATGCCATATGGTGATAACTACCTGATTGAAACTGATGGATGGGAATGGAGATCTTACCCGGTAAGCAAACTTTTCCCCGATTTTAATGCAACTGGTGTGTTTGACGAAGTAAGAATGAGATTTACTTCAGGAAATGTTGGAAACTCAGGCGATCCTGAAGATTTTGAAATTCATATCGATCAAATTATGATTACCGATGGATTACAGCTACCAGTTGTTAAGGTGTTCGACTTTGAAGATGGAGCTCCGGCGTGGGATGCCAACACTTTGGCCGAAGGTGGTGTTATTAAAACGGATGCTCCAACTGGAGGCGGTTCAAGCTATTATCATTTGAGTTTTGTCTCTGAGGGCAGTTGGGACTGGAAAGGAGCAATTGAATACTCTCAGTCTATTGATTTAAGTGGAACCATTGATCCTCATGTTAGTCTATTGGTAAATACCAATGGCAACAGAGCTTTCATGCAGTTTGAAACTCACCAGAATGACGTAAAATGGGGTGGAGGTCCTCCTGGGATCTATGAATTTACCACTGATGGATGGGAAGTAATGACTTTCAGGCTCACTGATTTCCTTGGAAATTGGGGTGGCTCTGGAACTGCATCCGAATTCGATCCTAAAGGTGTTATGGATTATTTCAAAATAGGATTTTCCACAGGAAATGTTGATGGAGGAACATACGAGATAAACATCGATGATGTTTATATTTCGGATGGAGCTATGTGGTAACCAACTCTTTTATAAATTCCCGGGAGAAGGAATCTTCTCCCGGGAATTTTTCACTTTTCTCTTATTTCTTAACCAAATTCCCAATACTATGTAAAAATTGTCATTATAATAATCTGTTGAAATTAAAAGTATGAAAATCTTTTTCTATCCTGTTTTTGCGATATTACTTCTAGGATCCTCCTGTCAAAAGGATGAGAATAAAAGTACCCTTTCTGAATTAATCCACTTTTCTCTTGTTGAAATTGATGTTGCTTACAACATCACAGCCAATGCAGCATCGGCCATGGTTCCTGCGGGTTCAATCCTGGATGATCGTACCATGGTTTTTGAAATATCCGAAAAGGCTAAAGCCTTTATCGAAAATAGAGAGGTGCTTTCCGGCACTTCAAAGCACTCATTTGCGACTCCCGTAGAATTAACTGTTGTGGCTGAAAACGGGAATAGAACCAGCTATTTAATCATTACCGGATTTCTGCCAAATAAAGCACCGGTTGCTAATGCCGGTGAAAACCAGATCCTCTTTCTTGATGACGGTAAAAGCTCTACATTAGTTAATCTTGACGGATCAAAATCATATAAAGAAGATGGCGAGATTATTGAATATACCTGGAAGTATGAAGATGAAGTAATTGGAACAGAACCATTCATAGTCCACACATTTCAGATTGGACGACATTCAGTGTTGTTGACTGTAAAAGATGAATTCGGTTCAACCGCTCAGGATGAGGTGATAATTGATGTAAGAGAAGTAATTCAATATATTCCGGTAGATCCAAATGCTACTCAGGAAACAAGGAGTTTATTAATCAATTTAGGGAAAATTGCCAATGGGCCTGAGTTTATATTCGGTCAGGAGTTCCCCATGTCATTTCAATTGAACAATCTGCGATGGAATTTAAACACTTCTGATTGCAAGGACGTTGTAGGCGATCATCCTGGAGTATTTGGTATTGATCCACATTATATGCTTTATAAAGGATCTCAACAACGCGATTTGCATATACAAGAAGCTAGGTATGCTTACGAAAATGGAGCTGTAGTTACCTTTGACTTTCACCAGGAGAGTCGATTCGACAATTCAATTTACATGAATCGGATTAACAATGAGTTGGACAAGAGTCTGATGTATGACATTGTTAATGATCAAAATGGCTCACGGCAATGGTTTTTTGAAGAGATGGATATCATTATTGATATTATTAATAATGAGCTGGGTTTCCCTATTGTATTCAGACTCTTTCATGAGATGAACGGTGGTTGGTTTTGGTGGGGAACAAATGCAACAAACCACTCACCGCAACTCTATATTGATTTTTTCAGATTGAGTGTGGACTATATCAGAGACAGAACCAACCTGGTATTGTTTAGCTGGTCACCTAATCATCCATTTGGAACCACTTATTATCCGGGTAATGACTATGTGGATGTTGTTGGAGTAGATATTTACGAGCCATCGGCCAGTCAGTTGACCTCTTTGCTGAAACAGGTTTCTGATTTTGCATTGGAAAACAATAAAATTGCGGCACTTACCGAAGTCGGAAACCGTGATAATTATATCAGTAATCATCCGGATTTCTGGACAAACACCATCCTTAAAGCAATCAAAGATGGAGGGGATGACATCCGGATTGCCTGGGTGCTAGCATGGTTTAATGCTCCATGGACATCTACTCAAAATGATCTCTTTATTCCCAATAGCCAATCGCCTCAAGCCGCTAAAAATGACTTTAAAAAATTCCATAAAGATAAGCAAACCATGTTTTTAAATGAAGTGCGTACATTTAAAATGTATGATTAAAATGTGTAATTAGTCTTTACATCTCTAGTTTGTTTTGAAGTGTGTTTCCGGGTGGCAGGTTTCGCAGAATTTTTCCTGCCCCCGGAATAACATTTGCATCGTAATATTAAGTTAAAAAGTTTCTTATGAAATCAATTTGCAAATACTTACCCGGACTCCTATTTCTTTTGGCTTTTTCATTAATCAATCTATGTCATGCCCAACATCTATCGGAGAAAATTCTTATTAGCCCCCATAACAATGTTTTTTATAAAAATTCACCCAGAGACTTATATTTCGTCATTCATCAAAACGAGCATTCATTGCTGTATATTGATGTTAAAAACAACCCGTTAGCTTTTGAAACCGAGCCTTTGCAAACAGAATTCCTTGAATCCGGTCTTTTAATTAAAATATCAAATAACGAATTATCCAAAATTGGTAATGGACTCCACTCTATTAAGTTTGTCATGGATAATGGTGAAGTCTTAAGATCTCAATTAAAGATAGTTTCAGATAGTGAAGCAAAAAACTATGGATTAAATGTTGTGGCTTTCAATGTTGGTCATGGAACTTCTGTACTATTTTTCTTGCCAAATGGTGAAACCTTGTTGGTTGATACCGGATACGATCACATGGCCGAAAAATATACAATACCATTTATGAAAAGCCACTTGCCGGTTAACCGACACGGAAAACAGAGAATTGATCACATATTCATTAGTCATTGGCATTATGATCACTTTCACGGGCTTAATAATATTCTTGATGCATTTGATGTAGGAAGTATTAAATATAATCTTTCTGAACCAGAAAGAGGTGATTGGCGCAAGGATCCTTACAATTATGCAAAACATGGCTTTGAACCGGTTCATAGTCCTCAATTTAAGGTAGGAAATGTTATAGATGATATAGGAGGGGATGATGTAAAAATTAAAATTTTGAATGCTGCGGAGTTTGATTTAGAAAGGTATCCATATTTTCATTCAAAATACTTTGGAGAGTGGGACAACGCTAATAATCGTTCCCTCTCTTTTATTTTAAAATTTAAGGATTTTGTATTTAATTTTGGGGGAGATACATATCAGCATGGACAAATCGCAATGTTGCAACACTTCCCAGAATTACTCGCTAAAACTCATGTTTATCATGGCAATCACCATTTTCATGGTGGCTTATCAACAGATTTTTTAAAGCATATAAACCCTTATCTTTTTATTGCATCCGCTTGTGATGTGGCGTATGATCGGGCTGCTTTTGTAAGCGATGTTATGAATAATGTTGTTCCAACTTTAGAGCAAGAGAGTAATATATTTATTGAGAACCTGCACACATTTGAAGTTGGGCATATAGTAATAAGGGTGGATGGAAGTCTGGATTGGACCGACTCATCAACCGAAATAATTTACGAAACTTATTATAGCGAAGCTGATGATTTTCCGAAATTTAGGATTCTATATTTAGATTAAACGATTTATTTATGTGGCATCTGACATCAAATCATACACTATCTCATTGACCTACTAAATATTATGCTATGATGAAAAAAATGCGTTTTTTTATTTTGAGTTTTCTTTTTCTCTCTATAATCAGTCGAGCAGAAGTTAATCATAATAATCTATTGTCCCATAATGATCAGTCCATTTTCTTGAGTGGCATGAACCTCGCGTGGTTAAATTTTGCAAATGACTTGCGTGATTTCAACGAGGAGTTGTTCATTCAACGAATGGATGATTTATCCGAAGCAGGCGGAAATACTGTGCGTTGGTGGTTACACACCAATGGAAGAAATAGTCCGATAATTAACAATGATGGTTTTGTAACCGGTATTGATCCGGTAGAGTTGGACAACCTCGAAAAGGCTTTGGATATTGCCTATGAACGTGGTGTTTTGGTGATGTTGTGTTTATGGTCGTTTGATATGTTACAAAACAATGCAGGTGCTGAAAATCTAACCCGTAATAAAACTCTGCTTGAAAACGAGGACAGAATCAATTCTTATATTCAGAATGCTTTAATACCCATGGTGGAGCGCGTTAAAGCTCATCCTGGCATTATCAGTTGGGAAATATTTAATGAGCCTGAAGGAATGAGTAGTGATATTGACTGGGCTGGATGGACGCCGGAAACAACCACCATGAATCATGTTCAGAGATTTGTTAACCTTACAGCGGGAGCCATACGACGTACAGATCCCAATACCAAAATCTCCAATGGGTCATGGAATATTTTGGTGCTTAGTGATATAGGCAGTTTTTACAACTACTATACCGATGAGCGGCTTATTGCTGCCGGCGGGGACGCTGATGGAACGCTTGATTTTTATATGGTACATTATTATCCTGAGCACTTTGGCACTTCCATGTCCCCGTTTCATAACCCTGCTTCACACTGGGATCTTGATAAACCCATCGTTATTGGAGAATTTTCTGCAATAGGCATTAGTACTCCCAGCGGAGGAGGTAGTTCTTTTACCACTGAAGAGGCATACGCTTATGCCATTGAAAATGGCTATGCTGGAGCTTTAAGCTGGACCATGACTGGACATGACGGACATGGAGATCTCAATGATGCCCGCCAGGCCATGCTCAATCTTCAGAATGATTATCCTGATTTAATAAATGTAATTCCCGATCCTGATTTTCAGTATCCTCCTTTTGTCAAAGAAGCTATTCCTACTTTTTTTAATGGTTATACTAATGAAAGTACCGCTTTTACTGTTGCAGATCTAAACACTGTATTTGGTTCGAGTGTTGAAAATATGGTTTTTACTTTTGAGGTAATTGATAATACCAATGAGGATTTAGTTGAGCCATTTATCGAAAACGATGAATTGAAACTTAATGTATTGGCAAATCAAACTGGTATGGCACAGGTTAGAGTGCGAGTTATAGACAGCAACCAAAAAACTGCAGTAACAACATTTACAGTAGCTATTTACGATCCCGATTCTGAAGACTTGTTACTAAATCGAAGAGCATTTTCATCTACAAATGAAACTGCTGATCGCATAGAAGCATTTGCAATAGATGGAAACCTTAATACACGATGGTCTTCAGCATATAGCGACAATCAATGGATTGCAGTTGAAATGGAGCAGAGTCGCTATATTGAAATGGTAAAGTTACATTGGGAGACTGCTTTTGGATCAAACTATGAAATTCAAGTCTCCTCCGATGGAGAGGAATGGGTAACAGTTTATCACGAAACTTCGGGAAATGGTGGTTGGGATATTATAACATTCGAACAGACTGAAGCACGCTTCATAAGAATGAAAGGAAATGAAAGAGCCACACAATGGGGGTTTTCAATATATGCCTTTCAAGCCTTTACCGAATCAGATGGAACTTATATTGATCCCATCTATTTGCATAGATCCTCTGTAGATATTTCTGCTAACCCTATAGAAAACAATGTGCACATAGATATTATGAATTTTGTCGGTAAAATTAATTATGGAATATATACAATTTCCGGAGTAATGGTGTATCAAGGCCAATTTACCAGTAATAACGATAAATTTTTCAGACAGAATTTGAATCTGTCCTTTTTAAATTCTGGATATTATATTATGGTATTTAATTATGGACAGGAATCAGAAGCATTTAAAATAATAAAGAATTGAGACAACTTGTTTATTGTTATATCATTTCATCAAAAACTTGTATTAATCAGTCAACCTAACTCTAAAATTACGAGTTGTAAGCCTCTTTTTTCATAATTTCGATAAAAGAACATTTTAAATAAGGAAAAAATGTTTTGAAATAACCAGGAAACAGGCAGAGTGAGGGTACGAATCCAAAATATTGATAAGTGCTCAAGGTTGAGTGTGTTTGTAAAAAAGGACTCTAACAATGTTTAATTAAATTTATATAATGAAAACAGAAATCTATTTTATTAAATCCTCAATAACTGGAATTCTATTTTTCCTGTTAATGGTATTTTCCGGTTGTAATGCCGATCAACCTGAACTTTTAACACCGATGGAAGGAGGTGTTGTTCAAACGAATACTCCGATTTTGTCCTGGATGCCTGTTGAATCTGATTCACAAGAAGTTTGGATAAATGGGATTCATATGGCAACACTTGGAAGTGATGTGACTTCTTATGTTCCATTCCCTCTTTCCTTCGGAGTTAACGAATGGAAAATAGTCGCCATAAACGGTTCCGGTAAAGTAGAAAGTCCAACTGGATCTTTTGTCGTAGATGATGAACCACTATTTAAATTGCCAGGTCGCTCACAGCTTTTGCGTCATAATTGGAGGGTTCAGTCAGCGTTGATAACTTCAGACGATGGAGAAACTTTGTCGACCGGTAATGCTCATACGGCGGATTGGTATCAAACCTCCATTCCAGCAACAGCTCTTTCAGTCTTAGTACGCAATGGTGTATATCCCAATCCATATGTTGGAAAGAATAACATGAAAATTCCGGATTCTCATGATGGATATAACCAGGAATACGATTTGATAAAATACAGCCATATATCTGGAGAGAATCCTTGGGCAAAGCCATATTGGTATGTAAATGAATTTGAAATTGATCATCACCTTAGCGGGACTCGTGTGTGGCTCAATTTCGGTGAAATAAACTACAGAGGAGAACTCTGGTTCAATGGACACCAATTGACAGACACCTCAGCAATGGTCGGCATGGAACGGCAATTCAGATATGATATAACCGATTTACTTGAGTCTAAAGGAAAAAACCGATTAGCGGTTGCTATTTATCCTGTTGATCATCCCGGCGAGCCTGGTGTGGAGCCTCTTGAGCCATTTGGAGATCCCGGGGTAAATATGGGAGATGGAATAATCAGTCGTAATTACACCAAATGGGATGCCGTTGGATGGGATTGGCAACCTGCTATACGCGATCGCAACATGGGAATTACCGAGGATGTATTTATTTCATTTACGGATGATGTTGAAATAGAAAATCTTTATATTACATCAGTTCCAAATCTTCCGGAGGCTTCTCATGCCGATATGACCATTTCGTTTGATTTGGTGAACCATTCTGGTTCACCAAAAGAAGGAACAGTAAAGGGTGAGATTTCTCACAATGATAAATCTCATATTTTTGAGATCCCTTTTTCCCTTGGAAGAAATCAGGTAAAGTCAATTTCGTTGAACAGTCACGTTAACGCTGCTCTAAGAATTGAAGAGCCTGCTCTATGGTGGCCTGTAGGTTATGGAGAGCCTGATTTATATCAGGTTTCAGTATCCCTTAAAACAACTGATGATGATCATTTTACAGTGAAAAAACATCACGGAATCAGAACCATTGAAACCTACATCGGATCAAACAGCCGAGTATTTAAAGTCAATGGAAAAGAGATCTACTGCAAGGGAGGTAACTGGGTTATTGATATGATGCTGAACTGGACTACAAGTCGGTATGAACTGGAAATTCTGATGACCAAGAATGCAAATTTGAATATGCTTAGGGTATGGGGGCCTACAGGTGTTCCACCAAAGGCCTTCTATTATGCAGCAGATAAACATGGGATTTTACTTTGGCAGGATTTTCTCAATGATTATTGGGGTACTTTTAGAAATACACCTGGGTATCTGCCCGACGCAGATTTATATGAAACTATTACCTCCGGTATCATCAAGCGTTACCGAAATCATCCCTCCCTGATTATATGGTGCGGTGGCAATGAAGGCGTTAATCCCCGAGAAGATCTTATTGTAAATAAATTACTACCAATGTATGACGGTCAATCTGGGCGTGTTTATCTCACCGAATCAGATGGAGATGGTCTACATGGAGGAGGCCCATACCATACCATTCGCCCTGCAGAGTATTTTAGCCATGAAAGAATGCATGGTTTTAGTAGTGAGATTGGGCCAAGCGGGGTTCCTGTATTAGAGAGTATTATGCGGTTTATGCCGGAAATTGGACAGGTATGGAAACCCGGCTTTTTCCCAATTGATGGCACATGGGCTTATCATGATGCAGCTAATTTTCCCGGCGAAGATTTACGGAAATTTACCGCGTACGATGATATTGTCCGACTAGATTATGGTGGCCCACGTACCAAAGATGAAAATGGAATTCAAGAATATTTTTACATTGCTCAAATGGTTAACTACGATGTTTACCGAGCAGCCATCGAGTCTATAAACAGACAACTTTGGGAAAATTCAACAGGAATGCTACTTTGGAAGTCCAATGCAAGCTGGCCAAGTATGGTATGGCAGTTGTATGACTGGTATTTACAGTCGCATGCTGGGTATTACGGTGCCAAAAAGGCATTCGCTCCTCTTGGCATTCAATTAAACCGGGATAATATGACAATTTCTGTTATAAATTCTCAATACAAAAAAAACAGGGGTACAAATGTTTCGGCCATTTTGTATAATGAAGAAATGGAAGTGATTTGGGGGTACAATGAAGAGATCGGAATCCCCAAAAATGGGGTTAAAACGATAGATACCAGTGTTCCCCTGTTGGATGAACTCAACTTCTTAAAATTGTCTATAACCACAGTTGATGGGAGTGTAATTGCAGATAATTTTTATTGGTTACACAATGAGAATGATTTCACCGGAATGATGAATATAGGGGAGCCTATTTTGGAAGTGACAGCCAACAGGAAGTCAGAGGATAAATTTATTGTTACCGTCGAAAACATTGGAAAAGTTCCATCCATTCTCACACGAATTCAATTGGTAAACCCAGTTTCTAATCACGAAATCCTTCCAGCTTTTTGGTGCGATAATTTTATATCTCTCTTGCCGGGTGAGAAACGAAGTTTAAGCGTGAAATCTATCTCTGAATTATCACAATCATACTCAATATTAATTGATGCTTACAATATGAGTAAGACCATGAAGATTAATCCTTAAATAACTAATAAAAAGGCAATAGCATACCGTATCTCTGATTTCAGGGATACGGTTTTATTTATTAAGCTTATACTCTAAGACTCTGCAAACATGAATCCCTTCCGGTTCAACTTTTACCTGAACCGGAAATATTTCCACACCTTCCTTTTCAGCCAGAATCAGGGTGTTGGAGTATTCCGGATCGATATCGTGGGCAGGGCCAAACAGATTCACATCTGATCGCTGGATGATGTAAACCATGGCCACCCGGAACCCCTCTTTCTTCAATCGTATTAAGGTGTGCAGATGCTTCAGACCCCGCTCGGTTCGTGCATCGGGAAACCGTGCAAACTCACCATCTTTCATGGTCACGTTTTTTACCTCAATGGCACATTTCTCCCGATCGTTTTCAGCCAGAATATCCAAACGACTCTCATCGAATTTCACCTCACGTCTCGCTGAACTGTAGTTGTCCAACCCGGGAATTTCCCTGTTAAGAATGGCGTTATAAGCAATTTTGTTGGGATGTGACGTGTTAATGCCAACCCAGTCGCCATTGATTTTAATCATTTCCCAGGTGAACCGGGTTTTTCGTTTAGGATCGGTTACATGCGATATGTAAACCTCCGCTCCCTCCTCCAGGCAACTTTTCATGGAGCCGCTGTTGGTGCAATGGGCTGTTACAATTTCTCCGGAATCCAGTTTTATATCGGCCAAAAAACGTTTATAACGTTTTATTAAAGTTCCGTGAACCAGTTTTTGTTGAAATATCATTTCCCTATGAGTCTGTTTAGCTTTCCTGAAACCAGTCCTTCCTCATCTATCTCAGTCTCGTTAAACCCAATTTCTGCAAATTGTTTGGTGATGGTGTTGATTTTCTCTTTAAGGATAGATAACTGAAATTCTGGAACCTCTATTTTGGCTTTAGAGCCAAAATAGCGAACTCGTGAATCCATGAAACCATGATTGGCCACAATATCTTCAGCTTTTTCAACCAGCGCCAGTTTGTCCACGGTTATCAATTCACCGTAAGGGAAACGACTACTTAAACAAGGACTTGCAGGTTTATCCCAAACCTGCAAACCAGCTTCACGTGCCAGATTGCGTATATCTTCTTTGGTCATTTCGCACTCAGCCAGTGGGCTATAGGAGTGGTATTTGTCGGCAGCCTTCAAGCCGGGACGATAATCTCCCCAATCGCTTTTGTTATTGCCATTGGCCAAGATGAAATCTGGATAGTTTTTTTCTCTGAACTCACCCATCACGGTGTAAAGGGAACTTTTGCACCAAAAACAACGATCTTCAGGATTTACCCTGTAGTTTGGGTCATCAATCTCGTTGGGATAAATGATGGCGTATTGTATGTCGTGCTGATTACAGAAATCGATGGCAATATCCAAATCACGACGTTTTAAACTTGGTGAATCGCCTATTAATGCAATGGCTTTTTCTTTTGGTAACGCCTGACGTGCAGCCCAGGCAACCAGACAAGAGTCAACTCCCCCCGACAAAGCAGTTAAAACACCATTGTGCTTTGTAAACCAGCTCTTTAATTCAATCAAATGTTGATTCATTTTCTTATTCTTATGTTATAGAGACAAAAGAGTCTTTTTTGCTAAATTACAAAAATCCACTGAGATATCATCCATGGTAGTTTTTAATAGCAAGGTAATTCATTGTATAGTAGCCGTATAAATATTTGTTAATGTGTTGTTATCAACAACAGGTTTTCTTATTTTCGCAAAAAAAAATAATGGATTGCAGACCTAGTTGTGGAGCATGTTGTATTGCTCCTTCTATATCTTCCCCAATTCCCGGAATGCCCAATGGCAAACCGGCTGGTGTGCGTTGCATACATTTAACGGAAGATTACCGTTGTGCTATTTTTGAAAGTCCTGACAGACCTCCTGTTTGCGGTGGATTTAAAGCTGAGTTGCTAATATGTGGCAATTCCAGACTTGAGGCACTTAATATTTTAGCTGAATTGGAGGGTTGTCAGTCAGCGTAAAAGTTTTATATTTGTTACTAAACTCAGCAATGTTTAACAAAATATTTGCATTATGGAAGATGAAATTAAGTTAGTTCTGGAAGATGCCACAGAAAAAATGGATAAAGCCATTGACCATTTAGATCGTGAAATGGCCAAAATACGTGCCGGTAAAGCCAACCCCAAAATGCTTGATGGCCTTATGGTCGATTATTATGGTTCCATGACTCCACTTGCACAGGTTGCAAATGTAAATACCCCCGACCCAAGAACCATCGCTATTCAGCCGTGGGAAAAGGGGATGATTCCCGTCATCGAAAAGGCCATTTTGGCTGCTAATCTCGGTATGAACCCCGATAACAATGGAGACGTTATACGCATAAATGTTCCGCCATTAACCGAAGAGCGAAGAAAGGATCTTGTAAAAATGGTGAAAAAGATTGGGGAAGAGACCCGAATAGGAATCCGTAACGTTCGCCGAGAAGCCATAGACGAGTTTAAAAAACTTCAGAAGGATGGTCTTCCTGAAGATATGGCTAAAGATGCCGAGGAAGAAACTCAGAAACTCACCGATAAGTTCATGAAACGCATCGAAGAGATGCTTGAAAGGAAAGAACAAGATATTATGACTGTATAGAAAAAAGGTCGCTCGATAGAGCGGCCTTTTTTTATGTGTTGAGGTTTCTATTTTTTTCTGATTTTTTTCACAAAACGTAATCAGACGCTAACCTCCTCAATAACAAGATTCTTACCTGCGTTAGAAGTTGTAATTAATGACTTGTTAATATACATCTAAGGGATTTTAACACTCCAGATTAAGGTTCAAATGGAATTGTAAACATATATTTACATTAAAATCGGAAGCCGGCATAAAAACATGGGTCGAAATAATTTGAGATTTATGCGTAATCAAATTAGGTAAGAGATTCCGGAAAATTAATACAGACCAGACCAGTTAATTTTTTCCATGTTTCTATCCGGAGTCGGTTTTGAAGTTTAGTAATACTGTCACACCTGACAAAAAGGGGTTGTCGAATGATCGACAACCCCTTTGAGTTCTTATTATTACTAAAAATAGTTATTACTGTGCTATTATCAGCGAATAACTCTTTTTCCCTTTCTGAACCAAAATGTACTTATCATTCAGCAATGCTGAGGTATCAACAACATCGTCCTGGGTTTCCACTTTTACTTTATTGATGCTGACCCCACCACCCTTTACAGTTCTTCGGGCCTCCCCTTTTGACGGGAAAACGGCAGCTGCATCGGCTATCAAATCCAGAACATTTATGCCGGATTCAAGCAGAGAACGGTTTACTTCAAATACAGGAACTCCGTCAAAAACACTTAATAGTGTTTTTTCGTCCATTTTTTTAAGTGTTTCAGTTGCTCCTTTTCCAAACAGAATTTGTGATGCTTCCACTGCGAACTCATATGCTTCCGCACCATGAACCATGGTGGTTACCTCTTGTGCAAGCCTTTTTTGTAAGGCGCGCGCATGTGGTGCCTGCTGATGCTCTTGTATGAGGGCTTCCACTTCATCACGCGTCAACAACGTGAATATTTTGATGTACTTTTCAGCATCTGTATCCGATGTATTCAGCCAAAACTGGTAAAACTGATAGGGACTGGTTCTTTCCGGATCAAGCCACACATTACCCGACTCGGTTTTTCCAAACTTACCTCCATCGGCTTTGGTAATAAGCGGACAGGTGAGGGCGTAAGCCTCACCTCCTGCCACCCTGCGAATCAGTTCAGTTCCGGTGGTGATGTTACCCCATTGGTCGGAACCTCCCATTTGCAGTTTGCAGCTTTTATCGCGGTAAAGGTGCAGATAATCATACCCTTGTACCAACTGATATGTAAATTCGGTAAATGAGAGACCTTCACGTGAGTCGCCGGTTATTCGTTTTTTAACAGAATCCTTCGACATCATGTAGTTTACCGTGATGTGCTTGCCAATGTCCCGGATAAAGTCTAAAAAGGTGAATTCCTTCATCCAGTCATAATTATTGACCATTTCGGCTTTATTGGGCTCGCTGCTGTTGAAATCCAGAAATTTGCTCAACTGGTTTTTGATGCACTCCTGGTTGTGGCGCAGGGTTTTTTCGTCCAGAAGGTTGCGTTCTGCCGATTTCATGGAAGGATCGCCTATCATACCGGTTGCTCCACCTACCAATACTATGGGACGGTGTCCCGCTACCTGAAAATGCTTCAGCATCATAACGCTTACCAGGTGGCCAATATGCAGGGAGTCTGCAGTTGGGTCAATGCCAACATAGGCAGAAGTCATCTCTTTTTGCAGTTGCTCTTCAGTATTGGGCATGATGTCGTGGATCATGCCTCTCCATTTTAATTCTTCAACAAAATTCATGGTCAATTATTTTTTTGCGCTTTTGCGGCGCAAATATATCAAAAAAAGCCGGTTAAATTTGTCAGCCTAAATACTATCTTTTGCTTTGATTTATTTATCAGCTCATGGAAGCTGGCGGCATAACGGGTAACTCTTCCAGTCTGGGAAGTAAATGATCGACACTGAGATTGATGAGATGCAGAGCGTGTGGAGCTGCCTTTTGCAGATGGCTGTAGAAGAGAGAATTGTCACGATTTTCCACAGTCATATATTTCTCGCTGAGGCCGGTGGCTTCGAACAACAAAATACCGATGCTTATTAAAATGGCTGCTTTTACAACCCCAAAGGCCGCTCCGGTTAGGCGGTTCAGCCAACCCAGTGCAATGGCCGACACCAACTTGTCAATCATTTTTGCAACCAGATGCACCCCAAGTACAGTAGCAGTAAATACCAAAATAAACGCGAGAATGGATACATATCTGGAGGTGATGTAATCAGATAACCAGGTTGCTGTTACTTCTGAGAACATCACTGCAAGGATAATTCCTAAAAAAAGTGCAGCCAACGAAGCCAACTCAATAATGAAACCGTTCTTTAGACCTTTTATTAGAAAGAAAAGGATAATGATTAATGCAATAATATCAAAAATATGCATTTTAAAAAGTTTTCAATTTTCTATTCCGCTTAACAAGATGCGGAATTTCATCGTGTAAATTTACTATTAAATTTTTAGTTTGCCATTATTTAGCTTTTCAGATCTCTTAGTCAACAGAATAAAAGGTTTTATCTTGTTAATTAATGATTTAGTCAAAAAAGAGAATGGGTCAATGTGCTATTTTAGTAATTTGGTTATTGATTTTTGTGACAAACTAATATAAGTTTTAGCCATCCATTAAATCACATTTAATACATTTAAATCAAACAACTATGGAAAATCAACAAGAACCTTTAGCTTACGCACAGGAAAGTCAAAATGTATCGGTTGGAGAATGGGTACTTTCTCTTTTAATTGTAATGATTCCACTTATAGGATTAATTATGCTTTTTGTTTGGGCCTTCGGCGGAAACACCAAAGTTAGCAAAGCCAATTTTGCAAAAGCAGCATTGATATGGTATGCCATCGGTATCGTACTATGGATTCTTATTGCAGGAATTTTTGGAGCTGCATTTTTGTTTGGAAGATAAGTGAAGATATAGAATCAAGATTTACATTAAGCGACAACCGACCATCGGTTGTCGCTTTTTATTTGTAAATGAGGTTGATCTGTAGTTGAAGAAGTATTTTATTAAGGTTATATAAAGCATATTTTATTGTTTTAGACTATTTTTGCCAAAAAAACAGATCATTCTCAGCCTGATTTTGTTGAGATTATTCGAAAAAACGATATTTTAATATGGCAACAACTGCAGATTTTAGAAACGGGATGTGTATTGAGCACAACGGGCAATTATTTTCCATTGTGCAATTTCAGCATGTAAAGCCGGGCAAGGGCCCTGCCTTTGTAAGAACCAAGCTTAAAAACATTTCAACCGGTCGTGTATTGGAAAACACTTTTTCAGCCGGAGTTAAAGTAACCGAAGCTCGCGTGGAGCATCGTCCTCACCAATTTTTGTATAAGGATGATATGGGTTATCATTTTATGAATACTGAGAGCTTTGAGCAAATGACCATTCAGGAGGCGTTGGTAGAATCGCCCGACCTGATGCGTGAAGGTCAGGAGGTAGATCTTGTTTACCATGTGGACTCTGAAACACCTTTAATGGTCAATCTCCCACAATTTATTGTTTACGAAATAACTTATACTGAACCTGGTGTGAGAGGGGATACCTCTTCAACATCATCTTTGAAACAAGCTACGATTGATACCGGAGCAACTGTTATGGTACCACTTTTTATTGAAAATGGAGAAAGAATTAAGGTGGATACCAAAGAGAGATCTTATGTTGAGAGAGCCAAGGAATAAATTCTTTGAATTTATATTTCTTCGATTTAAAATTAATCTATATAGACAAACCGGGTTAGCGTCTACTGCGCTAACCCGGTTTGTCATTTTGACAACCATTCATTTTATAATGAGTGCATTATAGCAAATATTTTAAAGTTTTTTCCGATTAACTAGCGATAACCGAATAGTAACAAGATCTGAATTTATATCAAATTTCCAGACAATATGTTTAAATCAGATGATCTAAGCATGATTTGTTACTTGACTACATATATTTTTTTTGTAAATTTAGTCTGTCGCAGAACGGGAAAAAGAGTTATAATGATTACACATACACGGAAAAGACGCATTAGATTATATAAAGACCGGCTAAACATCCTGTTGGATCTGGCGCAGACCATCAATGAAGACCACAACATTGAAGATTTGTTGTCTGAGTTTGAAATTTTGCTGCGTGAAGAACTGGATGTTGGAAAAATTCTTGTATATACCAACACTGAAGGAGTCTGGTCCAACTTGTTGAATTCAGGAGTTACTCCCGAAGAGGTGGCAGGCATTGATGTGGAAAGAGATTTGACGGTTTTTAAAGGCATAGAAAACATCACACTCTCTCCTCCTGAAAATCTTAAAGGCTTTGATGCCATCATCCCGCTTTTCCACCGGTTTAAGGCGATAGGGTATGTCCTGATTGGGGATGTGGAGGAAGAACAACAAGGTATAAGTCCAACCATCAAACACCTAAAGCTCATTCAGATTATCTCAAATCTGATAATTGTTTTCATTGAAAACAAACGAATGCATGCAGAACTACTTGAGCAGCAAGTAATGAAAAAGGAGCTGGAGCTGGCTTCCCGCATTCAGAATCAGTTGATTCCCGGACCCGCCGATTTACCTCAACACCGGAAGCTGGCAATTCACACTTTATATCATCCTCACTATGGTGTGGGGGGCGATTATTACGATTTTGTGAAACTCTCGCGAAACACCATCGGTTTTTGTGTGGCCGATGTTTCCGGCAAAGGTATTTCAGCAGCGTTGCTGATGTCAAATTTTCAGGCTGTTATCAGGTCTGCTTTTACTTCACGGGTGAAAATGAAAAAACTGATTCACCAATTAAACAAAAGGGTAAACGAAAGTGCCAATAGTGAAAAATTTATTACCATTTTTATTGGGAAATATAATATTCTGACACGACGGCTTAGTTATGTAAATGCCGGACACCTGCCTCCGTTGCTGTTTGAGCCGCAAAAGGGACATCTGATTTCACTCGATAAAGGCTGCATCGGGCTGGGGATGCTGGACACAATTCCGGTGATTGAAACCGGTCGCGTGACCGTTTCAAGAGGATCTAAACTGCTTGCTTTTACTGATGGCTTGGTGGAGTTGGAACGTGGCGATGAGATCACATCTGGGTTGAATGCTGTTGAGAAAATCATCTCAAATTCTCAATCAATTGATACCAATATTGAGGAAATAAGAAAGTTTATATCAAAACATGTGGAGAGGCAATCCATTTTTGATGATATTTCGGTAGTAGGAATGGGATTCTATTAATCCTCTCATGAAACGATCCCTTGACTTTGGGTCTGGTTTTCCATTTTGTCGGGAATGAACTGTTTAATCATATCAACCAGCTCGTTGTAATTAATGGGTTTGGAGATATACTCGTTACATCCGGCTTTCAGCGCTTCGGCTTTTTCTCCCCTCATTGTATAAGCTGTTTGAGCTATAACAGGTACCGTTTTGTTGAATTTTCGTATCTCTCGAACAGCAGTATACCCATCCATAACAGGCATTTTTATATCCATCAATACCAGATCTATCTGGTTCACTTTTTGAAGGATGTCAACAGCTTCTCTCCCATCTCTTGCCCAAATCAGAGACGCATTAAAGAGCGACAGAGCCACTTCCAGATAACGGAAATTATCCTCCTCATCCTCTGCTACCAAAAAGGTTTTTCCTTCCCAGTTTATGCTGTCTGAAAGCCAGGGTTTTACCTGGTTTTGCAATGGAACTAACACCTTCTGGAAAGGGATGGTGAAATAGAAGGTTGTTCCAACAGCCGATCTGGAATCCACACGAATGTCTCCACCCATATATCTGACCAAATGTCGGGCAATGGTGAGCCCAATACCGGTTCCTCCGTAAAGTTTTTCACTGTTGTTGCTGCATTTGTAAAAACGATTAAAAATAAGCTCTTCAGTTCCTTCAGGCAGACCTATGCCGGTATCTTTAACGTAGAATTCCAATTGATGATGATTTTTTACCACATAGCCAAATTCCACATATCCTTTGTGCGTAAACTTAATAGCGTTACCTATTAAGTTGGCCAGAACTTTTTTCAACCGGATTCCATCCGTTAATATCTGGAGATTTTCATCTGCCAAGCCCTTCTTCAGGTAAAGCTTTACATTGGTAATTCCACGTCTGAAGATCTCTTCTTCAAAAATGTTGTTGGTCTCATCAAGTAGTTGGTGCAGTTGACAAGGGCTGTTGTGTAATTCAAACTGGCCACTTTCCATCTTCGAAATATCAATGATATCTTCAACCAATGACATCAGGTTGTTGGCATTTATTCGAATGAGATTTACAAATTCTTTCTTCTCCTGATCGCTGACCCCCTTATGTGATAAAAGGTTCGAGAATCCGAGAATGGCATTCATCGGAGTTCGGATTTCATGACTCATATTGGATAAGAAGGCCGTTTTCAGTTTATCGGACTCTTCGGCTTTCTGCCGGGCCAAAACCAGATCATCCTGCTCTTTTTCCAGAATGCGCTGATACCTGCGTTCTTTTTTTATGCTGAACATTAATCCATTAATCAGAGAAATTAACGGTGCCAGAGTAATGGTATTCAGCACCATGAAACTTATTGCCAGATTTATATAGGTGTGAAGTGATATGTCAGGAAAATTGGTCAGTTGGAATCTTCCTGAATACCAATAAAAGCCTACCGCTGTCAACACAATTGAGTGTAAAATCATATATCTGATGGCCGTAATCGTTCCCGACATGGTAACAGCCATGATGGAACAGGCAAAAAGGAAAATCATCCCAATATTGGTGTGGGGGCCAAGGAAAAGGAGGAATGTCCCGGTAATAAATAGCATCAGCTGCACCCAACCTGATCTGATTTTAAGTGGAATGCCCGGAAGGCTGACCATCAAAAGTGAAGAGATAAAAATAAAAGTGCTGAAAGCAAGCAAATGGTAATCCTGAGAAAAGAGAAAATATAAACCGTAGTACAGATATACAGTTACCCCAAAAAACACTATCGCCAGAGAAAAGTAGTGAAAAATCCGTTGTCTCCAATATTGGATGCCTTCACCGGGAAGTGACGACGGCCCCAAATGCCTGTTAATCAAAGCATGTAAATGACGAATGTAGGTTTTTGTTGTTTTAGACATAGGTTTTGTCTCTTCTCCTCAATCATATTTCATGGCTAAATATAAATATTTATGCTTTAGTTTGTTTGGGATTTAGAAAAAAGTTGTTAACAATTTTTGGGAAACTGGATTAAACTCAATTTAAGTCTTAGTTAAAGAACCCCGGATAGAGAGTGAATTCTAAATCCGGGGTTGGATGTCAATTTAATATAACTATTTCGTTTTTAAGATTCTGAAGGTTTTATTTAGGGTCTCAGATTCTATTTGAATGATGTATACCCCGGGACGTGGCAATGGTATCATTTTGCTCTCGCTCGGGTTGATGGCCGTTTTTATAAGAGTTCCTGTTATGTCGAATACTCTTACTGCAACAAATTCATTGTTTAAAATGACATAAAATCCATTGTCTGTAATAGTCGGGTAAACAATTACACTGCTAATTTTTTCTTGTTCAAACGAAGTCTGGGTATCATATATAAAGTTGATGGTGTATGTAGATTTTGTGCCGTCCTCAGCTGTAACTTCAATTGTTGTTGTACCTGGAATTTGGTTCGCGTTGGTTACAACAACATTTGCATATGGCTCATCAGATGCGATTGCTGTCACCTCAGGGGATTCTGAAATATCAGTGGTCAAAACCATAGTATATTCCAATGTGTTTGCATCGAAATTGTCTATGGTAATATCGTCAACTTTTAAATCAAATAAAGTTGCATCTGACGAAACAAAAAATGGAAAGTCCGTAGCCCTTGTGGCAATTTCCTGAGAACCCATAACGCCACTGTAAATATTATATTCATAAATAGAGCCGATCCAGGTTGGGTCACTATATCCAGCTCGACAAAGGTAAGCAAACTGAGTGCTTAAATTATGGATTTTATTCTCCTCAGAAAGTGCTGCTGAGCCTTTATACTCTCCATCAACATACCAAGAAATGGACTCGTTGGTCAATATACTAACCAAATGGTGATAGCCTCCAGCATCCAGTTTTTCACTATCAACACCGTTTTCCGCACCCCATGGCGCCCCATAGTTTCCGCAGCTTATGGCTGTTCGACTTTTGAGAGAGGTGAAGAAATAATCTACCCCTTTCCATCCATCTTGAGTTGCTCCAAAATATGTTAACATGTGGTTGTTCCCATTGGCTTCATTACCTGCTTTTACGTAAAGTTCAACTGTAATAGATTTATAAGAGTTAATTGCTATTTTATTTGCAGGAAATGTTATGTGATGGCCATCCTGGCTTGAAGTATATACGCCTCTGTAAATTTCACCGCCGATTATTGTTCCGTCACCATCTCCTACCATGTCTCTGGCGGTGCCATCCACAAAGGTATAAGAGTGTTTAAGTGTAGGTTCAGTATTCGCAATATAAATGATATATTGAGATATGGACTTTTCATCAGCCGAGAGTACTTCTACAATAATAGATTTTTCATCATCTGTTAGACTTACTGCTCCTGAACCTTGAACAGTTGCACCAGGTATGTCAGTTACAGCGTTGATGTTCAAAGAAGTCGTTTCCTCCGGTAGGATAATGTTATACTCTAGATGTCCATTCTTAAATGGTGGGTACATATTGATGCCATCAATAATGAGCTCTGAAAGGGTTGCTAAATATGAAGAATTATTGGTGTAGACACCCCCAACAATAAGACCGTTATTCCCATTTCCAGACATGTCTGTGGCAATTCCATCATTAGCATCATCAAAATTGTAATATGCAATCAAATTGTCTTCAGTTCCATCCAATGTAATATACATTTTTTCAATTATTTCCTCAGATGATTTAGGCGTATCCCAGATTCTTATTTCATCAATAACTCCTTTAAAAGCTCTGTTTGCATCTGCATTATCCCATCCGATATACAGATTACCAGTGGAAAAATCGTATACCGGACTTACAATATCTCTTTGAGATTCAGTTCCATTTAAATAGAGCGTGCTGCTGGTGGGGGTTAACACAACAGCTATGTGATGCCATTCTCCTGGTGTTGCAATCTGTTCGGAAACTGTTCCATAATCATCCGTTGCAATGTTTGTCATAAAACGTAACTTCCCGGTTCCCTGCCATGCTGAAGCATAAGCAATTCCGGCATGATGTTCCCCAATTCTACTATAGATCAATCCGGCATTATTCGGTTGAATTCCTTCAGGTTTAAACCACATTTCCATGGTAAAACTGTTGCTGGTCAAAGGGATTTCTGGAATGTTTATGTGACTTTCACTCCCATTTCCACCCAACAGCTTTAGAGCATGATTTGATGCAGTAGTTTCTGCATTTATTGAAAATGCATTTAAACATAATGTCAAAAGGCTCACTGACAATAATCTCAAGTGTAAAGTTTTTTTCTTCATAATTCTGCGATTAATAAAAAAGGTTAATAATGCCTTAAAATTATGAAGTTAATTTGATTTCTATTTTTCAAAATTCGACAATTACTGTAAGTAATTTATCAATTGAGAATATTTAAAGGGATTAATATCAATAGATCGTTAGACTTATAGATTATTAGATATAAGACATAAGTAAGCTTCTTATTATCAGCTAATTAAATATCATTGCAGCAAATTCATAAACGTTTGATAATTAGGCAAATAAAAAAGCTTAACGAACTATTAAATATGGGAGTAAAAATAAAAAGCTGCCTTTAAAAAGGCAGCTTTAATTGAAGTTTGTACCCGGAGCCGGGGTCGAACCGGCACGACATTGCTGTCACTGGTGTTTGAGACCAGCGCGTCTACCAATTCCGCCATCCGGGCAAACAACATTAAGATTTATTGCGCGGCAAATATATAATAATTCATCATCCCAAACAAGAAAAAACCATATTCCTTACATTTTATTTATTTTTGCAGGACAAATGCTCTGTTAATGATACACAAAACCCGCGGTATAGTTCTGAATCATACACGTTATGGCGATTCCAGCGCCATAGTGCATGTTTATACATCGATGTTTGGTATGCAGAGTTATATGGCTAACCGCGTTTTTGGGAAACGCAAAAAGTCCAATGGACTTTTACTCCAACCTCTCAATGTGCTTGAAATGGAAGTGTATCACCATTCAAATAAGGAGATACATCGAATAAAGGAGTTTCGTCCAGTCAGACCTTTATTGCGTATCCCATACTCACAAACACGCAGAGCACAGGCCTTTTTGATTACTGAGATTTTATCAAGGGGACTTCGGGGTGAAGGTAAAAATCAATACCTGTTCGAATTTTTAGATCAGTCTGTGGAATTTATGGATGGAGATCATTCCGGAATGGAGAACTATCACATCTGGTTCTTATTTAATTTAACACGGTATCTGGGATTGTTCCCTCACAATAATTTCAGTGATGCATACTCCCGTTTTGATATCAAGGAGGGCTGTTTTGTCAGTGGAGAACCATCTCACCCATATTTTCTTAATAAAGAGGAGAGTGGTTGGCTTGCATCGTTGTTCCATATTGAAGTGGAGCAACTTGCCGATATCGCTGAAAATGTAACGCGCCGACGCCAACTGCTCAACTCAATTGTACTTTTCTATGAGTTTCATCATCAGGAAATTGGCAAGATCAGGTCTCTTGATGTACTGAAAGAGCTTTTTTCCTGAGTTCCGCACTTTTTTTTAACCAAAAACTTTAAAAGACATTCAATCAGCAGATTAATTGTTTTTTAGTTGTTGGATTGGGTGTCCCAGCGGTATATTCGCACCATGTTTGTTAGAAAAAGAAGAACAAAAGCGGAATTGTTAGCATTCAAGTGGTTGACAAAAGTTCGGGCACGTACAAAATGGTTAAAACAATTGGCATTTCTAATATGCCTGCTGAGATTAACATGCTCTATAACCAAGGTTTGGATTATATCAAGAATTACCGGGGACAGCAAACCATTGATTTTTCCACACAGGATTTCAATCAGACTATAAAACAGAGTATTCAAAAAATATACATTGATGGGAACAATATTTGGAACAAACATCGCATACTTTTCTAAAAGAGGTTCAGTTAAAAATTTCAAAAAGAGCTTCTATATTATCCCAACTGTATTGTTGCTTGTTACTATAGGGCGCATTTATTTAGAACTTCATCCTGTTTGGATTTTTACACCTTTGGTTATGTTGATTATTAGTGTTGTTTATGTGATTCTTGTTGTGACAAATAAAATTAAATAAAGGAGTCTTTCGAAATTTTTCGACGCAACGTTTTTTTAAAAACTTTTAAGTGATTATGGTTATATTGTTTCTTAACCAATTGTGCAATATTATCTGTTTGAGCCGGGAACAAATTCAGATATATATTTATGAAAAATGAAAACAGCAAATATGGATATATTGTGTTTGCAATTTTAAATATTGTGGGTATTATTGGTTCGCAAGCAACATATGTGCATATCCGATAACATAAAGAATATTTATTGGTTTTTGCCTCTTTTGCCTCATGCTTGATTGGTGGATATATTTTTTACCGAATATTAATAAGCAGAATAGAATTCAGGTTTAATTAGTAATGTCTTTAATTGAGTTGTACATTGCCCTCGTAGAGAGCCAATGTTGATAGAAAAGCATCAGATTTAAGAATTTGCACCTCGTAGAGGTGCAATGACAGTAATCCGCCATTTCCCAATCTTTTACCGGCATTAATTTTTACAATTGATTTTTATCGTATTTTTTCTTTACTTTGTTGTAAAGAAAAAAGTGGAGGGATTTGGCTGATTGCAACCACTCAAAAAAAATGCTAAAACGCAGTTTTTTGGCTTTTCAACGTCCATTTCCCGATAAAATTAAGTTCAACTTTTGTGTGTGCCGCTTGTTATGTATGGTACAGACACTAATTTCTATGTTTTATGGGATATTTATTCACTTCAGAGTCGGTTTCAGAGGGGCATCCCGATAAAGTGGCCGATCAAATTTCAGATGCACTATTAGATGAATTTTTACGACAGGACCCAAATTCAAGAGTTGCCTGCGAAACTTTGGTAACTACCGGTTTGGTGGTTCTCAGCGGAGAGGTTAAAACCACCGGTTATGTGCCGGTTCAGCAAATTGCGCGAAATGTCATTGAGCGCATCGGATATACCAAAGCAGAGTATATGTTCGATTCCGGTTCATGTGGTGTTATATCTGCCATCCATGAGCAGTCGGAGGACATTAACAGGGGCGTGGATCGCGAAAGCGAAGAGACCCAGGGAGCCGGCGACCAGGGGATGATGTTTGGGTATGCCTGCCGGGATACCGATGAGTTTATGCCATTGCCACTGCATTTGTCGCATCTGTTGTTACAAGAGTTGGCAGCCATTCGTCGAGAAGGAAAAGAGATGACCTATCTGCGTCCCGACTCTAAATCGCAGGTTACGCTTGAGTATGACGATAACAGTCAGCCCATCAAGGTGCACACCATCGTGGTTTCTACTCAGCACGATGCTTTTGATGAAGACGAAGCCATGCTTAAAAAAATTAAGGAAGATGTACAAAACATCCTGATTCCAAGGGTCAAAAAAGTTCTAAATTCCAACGTTGCCGGACTTTTCGATAACTACATTCTGCATGTAAACCCTACCGGGAAGTTTGTAATTGGCGGCCCCCATGGCGATACCGGCCTTACCGGACGGAAAATCATTGTGGATACTTATGGTGGTAAAGGAGCTCACGGAGGAGGTGCGTTTTCAGGGAAAGACAGCTCCAAAGTTGACCGTTCAGCTGCTTACGCTGCACGTCACATTGCAAAAAACATGGTGGCAGCAGGCGTGGCCGATGAGGTGCTTGTTCAGTTGGCCTATGCCATTGGTGTGGCCGATCCCGTTGGCGTGTATGTAAATACCTACGGTACCTCCAATGTAAATCTGTCTGATGGAGAGATTGCCAAAAAAATCGGAAAACTTTTCGATTTGCGTCCCGGAATCATCATTCGCCGTCTTGGACTTAAAAACCCTATTTTTGAGCCAACTGCAGCATATGGCCACATGGGTCGTTCGCCATACAAGGAGAAAGTTAAAGTTTTTAATAACGGAAACGAGACCGAGAAAGAAGTGGAATTTTTTACCTGGGAGAAGCTCGATTATGTGGATGCCATCCAAAAGGAGTTCGGACTTTAATTGTTTATCACTGATGTCCGTTTAAAATCTTTGAACGCATTAAAAAGTCTTTATTCGTTTGGTGTTTAGTAGCTTCTGGTATTAATGGAGGCTTCTTTCCGCCTCAAGAAATTTCCGTTAATAAAATCAAATTTATTGTCGTTGAAAAATCCGGGTTGTTTGAGCGTAGCGAGTTCCCGGATTTTAGACAATAAGGTTGATTTTTAGGAAACGTAGTTCTTTGAGGCCATAAAAAAACAAACACATCCTCGAAAAATTCCTTGCAGCGGCGGCATTTTTTGCTTACTTTTTTTTGCTGTAGCAAAAAAGTAAGAGCCCGTGCGGCTTGAGCACTTAAATAATATGAGATTATTTTCTCGGATAATAATGATTGTGAAAACAGATAAAATTTCATTTATTTTACAACCTGATTCCCGTCGCTTATGAAGCACCTTATACTCACGGTGGATTATGAACTGTTTTTTGGTTCCGATCCTGGTACTGTGGAGAACTGTATGATACGCCCTGTCAGGCATCTGATGGAGGTGCTCGACGATTATGAGTATAAGATGACTGTTTTTTGGGATGTTTTGCATTTCTATCGGTTGAAGCAGTTGGAAGATCAGGTTGACTCTCTTCGTCTTGAACGTGAAATGATAGAAAAGCAAATCCGGCTATTGATAAAAAATGGGCATGATGTGCAAATGCACATTCATCCCCATTGGCTGGATGCCAGGTGGGAAAACAACAGGTGGCATTTTTCATACATGCGGTTCTCCATTCACAAGTTGTGGGACGGTTGGGAACTGAACAACATTGAAACCATACCGGGATGCATCACCATCTGCAAAAATCTGATTGAAGAAATATGCAAAAAGGAGAATCCCGGTTATAAAGTAAGAGCCATAAGAGCAGGTGGCTACAGGATTGAGCCATTTGAAAGATTGGCAGAGGCCTTAAAACATAACAACATCAGGGTTGATGCATCAGCCGCTTATGGGATGAAGAGTTTTAATCCGGCTTATCCGTTTGATTTTAGGATGATGCCCCCGTTTTTGCATTATCGTTTCAACACCTCCGTGTTGAAACAGGAGCATGACGGCTTCTTTTGGGAATTCCCAAAGGAGAGCATCAAAGTACCGGTTTATATCCGGATGATGTTTTGGTTTTTGCGCAATATGGTTTATCCGTTTAAAAGTTGTTATGGCGACGGCACACGTTTGCGCTTTACCCGAAGGGAACAGTCCGGCCACTGGATTTCAGAGCTTGGCCCCCGTTTTTATAGGCTTACCCCCGAAGATATGGATAAGTATCGCTGGTCGTGGCTGGTTAAGAAATCAAGGCGCAACGGGATGGTTGTTCTGCATTCAAAAAACATGGGACCCTTTACAATGGACATGTTGAAGGACTCTTTGGCCAAAAAGGAGATTGCTTTTCATTCCCTTGCAGACAGAATTAAGGCATTAAAAGTTTACGACGATTTATGAGTAAAATTGAGATGGTAGATTTGCGTTCGCAATACCATAAATACAAAGGCGAAATTGACGCAGCGGTTATGCAGGCCATGGACGACTGTCAATACATCGGTGGTCCGGAGGTTGGGCAGTTTGCCATCAATCTGGCCGACTATTTATCTGTTGAACACGTCATTCCCTGTGCCAACGGAACCGATGCCTTGCAGTTGGCTCTTATGGCACTTGACCTGAGTCCGGGCGACGAGGTCATTACCTCTCCATTTACATTTGTGGCCACCGCTGAGGTTATCGCTCTTCTCGGCTTAAAACCTGTTTTTGTTGATGTGGAAATTGGCACTTATAACATTGATGTATCAAAGATTGCAGAAGCCATCACTGAAAAAACCAAAGTGATTCTTCCTGTGCATCTGTTTGGGCAGGCTGCATCCATGGAGGCCATTATGAATTTGGCCGATGAACATGGGTTATACGTGGTGGAAGATGTCGCTCAATCGTTGGGTGCGGAGGTAGATTTTAAGGGAGAGAATCGTCAGGCCGGAACTGTAGGCCACATTGGCTGCACATCCTTTTTCCCTTCAAAGAATCTGGGATGCTTTGGCGATGGTGGCGCATGCTTCACCAACAATGCCGGGTTGGCTGCCAAAATGAAAATGATAGCATCGCATGGGTCACGCGAGCGTTATTTTTATGATATCACAGGAATCAATTCACGCCTTGATACACTGCAGGCTGCCATATTAAAAGTTAAACTCCCTTATTTGAAGGATTTTATCCGGACACGTCAAAACGTGGCCGGAATATATGACGCACTTTTGATGCATCTTAAAGAAATATCAACCCCTGAAAGAGCCGCCGATTCGAGCCATACGTTTAATCAATATACCATTAGAGTCAAAAACGGACATCGGGATGCTCTTAAAACATATCTTCAGGAGAAAGGTATTCCTTCCAGAATTTATTATCCGCTCTCATTGCATCAACAAAAGGCCTTTGAAGCATTTTGTCCCGGAATTGTTCTGCCTGTGGCAGAACAACTATGCAATGAAGTACTATCTTTGCCCATTCATACCGAAATGAAAAAAGAAGAAGCCGAGCTGGTTGGTAAATCAATTATCGCTTTCTTTGAAAAAAACCCATAAACCATAAACCCTCAACCTTGAACCTCAAACCTTGAATTTAAAACTTAAAACATAACAATTCAATCACATCAGCATGTCACAAAAAAATGACAACATCATGATTCACGAATCGGCCATTGTGGACGAGGGGTGTGAAGTTGGCTCAGGCAGTAAAATATGGCACTTTTGTCATTTGATTACTGGCTGCAAAATCGGAGAGGGATGTAGCCTTGGCCAGAATGTAATGGTTGCCAAAGGCGTTGTTTTGGGTAATAATGTAAAAGTTCAAAACAATGTTTCGTTGTACGAAGGAGTTGTCTGCGAAGACGATGTTTTTATTGGCCCCTCGGCTGTATTTACCAACGTCATCAATCCCAGAAGTGCCATCAGCAGAAAAAATGCCTACAAAAAAACCATCGTTCGAAAAGGAGTGACCATTGGAGCCAATGCAACCATAGTATGTGGTGTAGAAATTGGAGCTTTTGCATTTGTGGGAGCAGGAGCTGTGGTTACCAGCAATGTTCAGCCATACAGTCTTGTATTGGGCACACCTGCGCGTCATTCCGGATGGATGAGCGAATATGGTCACCGCCTCAGATTCAAACCCGACGGATTGGCTGAATGTCCCGAAAGTGGAGATATTTATATTTTCTCCGGTGGTAAAGTGGTCAAAATTGTCGCCAAAGACGACACCACAAATTAACTTAAAACCTTAAACTTAAAAATTAGAACAATAAACCATCAACTCTCAACTCAAAACCATCAAACTCAAAACCATATAATAGAGAAACGAATGCATAAACCAATAAAATTTGCCGTTATAGGCCTTGGACACATCGGAAAGCGACATGCTGCCATGATTAAAGGAAATCCCAATGCCAGTCTTGTAGCGGTATGTGATGTGTTGGATGCCAATGATACCGGCTTTAACGATAAGGATATTCCATACTATAAATCCATTTCAGAGCTGCTTAAAAGTGATACTGAAATAGATGTGGTAAACATATGCACGCCAAATGGTTTTCATGCATCACAAACTTTGGAGGCATTGGAAGCTCGCATGCATGTGGTGGTTGAGAAACCAATGGCACTGTCAAAGCAAGATGCAGAGCAGGTAATTTTTAAGGCTCTACAGGTATCGCGACAGGTTTTTACTGTTATGCAGAATCGTTATTCACCACCGGTGAAATGGTTACGCCAGATTATTCAGGAGGAGCGTTTGGGGAAAATATTCATGGTTCAGATGAACTGTTTCTGGAATAGGGACGACCGTTACTATAAACCCGGGGGATGGCATGGAACTGCCGACTTAGACGGAGGGGTTCTTTTTACTCAGTTCAGCCATTTTATGGACATAATGTATTGGTTGTTTGGTGATATCTGCAACATAAAAGGGAATTTTGGGAATTTTGCGCATCGTCATTCCACCAAGTTTGAAGATGCTGGAAGCGTTGTATTTGACTTTGTGAACGGCGGCATGGGAAGCATCAATTACTCCACAGCGATATGGGACCGCAATCTGGAGAGCAGCATCACCATTATTGGAGAAAGAGGTACCGTGAAAATCGCCGGTCAGTATATGGATGATGTGTCGTGTTGTCATATTCAGGATTATAAGATGCCGGAACTGGAGCCGGTGAATCCGCCCAACGATTATGGCGGATACAAGGGTTCTGCATCCAATCATTCAGCGGTTATCGAAAATGTGGTGGAAACGCTCAACGGAAACACCGAAGTAGCCACCAATGCGCTGGAAGGCATGAAGATTGTGGATATTATTGAACGAATCTATCAGGTTCGTGGACCGGGTGAAGAGATTTGAGTTTCCGGTAAGAAAATCAGGGACACAATTCAATATACTTTTGTGCTATACTGTTTCATCTCGTTGGCCAGAATTTTTGCTTTCCCGCTAGTCACCTGGTTCATTAAACTCCAGAATCCAGATCCATGGTTTTTTTCCCTGGTATGGCACAATTCATGTAAAATGACATAGTCGATAAGATGATCCGGGAGCCGCATCAAATGCAGGTTTAGATTAATGTTGTTTACTCCTGAACAGCTTCCCCAACGGCTCTTTAGGTTTTTAATGAATAGACGATTGTAGGAGAATTGATGTTTTACTGCAAAATGATGGACTTTGGAAGGCAATACTCTTTTCGCTTCCAGTCGCAATGCTTCCTCTATTCCAAAACGTATGGCTTCCTGTACCGGTTCCGATGTGACGTCTATATGATACGGATACCACACATTTAAAATGCCCCGGTTTAGTTTAAGCCGGACATCCTCTCTTTGCGCTTTTTCAATTTTAAGGGAAAATGATCTGGTTCTGAAAGTGGTATTCTCATTGAAAATCGTGAAGTTTCCTTCATGCTCAGCCATTTTTTCCATGGATTTTAAAATCCATGGCGTTTTTTCATTCACAAAGGCCATTGCGTTTTTTATGGAATATCCCGGCGGGAAAAGCACCGAAACGCCCTGCAATGGCTTTATTCTAATTGATAGCCGCTTGCAACGCCTGTCGGACTGGAATGTGACATTGCCAATTTGCTCAAAGTGAATGATGGTTGGCTGGTTCATTTTAATGATTTTCAATGCTACAAAAATACGTAAATATTTGCATTGAGATATTTTTTGGTAGGTGATACTATCCCGAATGTCTCGGGACAAAAGTCTTCTCAGCTACATAATTTATTAACTTTGCGCCCACGGTTTAAACCGTGGGCTATGGAATTATTTGAATATGTTTATAATGGATTTATCCATTTCCTTCTTTTCATAACAAAAGCCGGACAATTGCCCGGCTTTATCTATTTGGTGTTTGCTGTTTTATTTTAAAAGAACCATCTGTATGACAGGTTTACGTTTCTTCCCGGCATAACAAAGTTCCGGTCTTCAATTCGCGATAAATGGTCGCGGTATTTTGTGTCGAAAGCGTTTTCAACCCTGAGAATAAACACATGGTTCCCCATTCTGTTCATTCTGTATCCGGCCTGGAATCCCACCAAGCTGTATCCATCGGTTTTATCTTCCTCCGGCGCCACTCTACTTTGGCGGTTTACAATTTGGTGGCTGGCACCCAGCCAAACTCTTCCAAAGTCATATTCAATCTGACTTCTTACCCTGAAAGGAGGAATAAATGGAAGATTCTCATTTGAGGCGTCATCAAAAATACGACGACCACGAACCAGATCAAGGCCTGTCTGCAAGGTTAATCCATCAAACAGAGATGCTGCAATCGTGAATTCTCCCCCGTGCAACCTGGCTTTTCCGTCCACATATTCAAACTCGGGATAGCCTGATGCTTCATGAATGACTCCCGTAGGCTGGAATATGATGTAGTTATGGAAGTTATTTATAAAAGTTGCCAGCTCCATTTCAATGATGCCTCGTTTGTACCTTATGAAGAGGTCTCCTCCATGCCCAATTTCATCGTTCAGAGTGGGATTCCCTCTTTCATATACGCCAGCACCTAAATGCATGCCTTCCGCATAGAGTTCTTCTACCATGGGGTTTCGATGTGAGCGAGCCAGTTGTGCCCCAATTTCCATTCCGGGTGTTGGACGGAAGTTGAGTCCAAGTGAACCGGAATAGTTAAGTCTGTTTCGGGTTAGATCAATGTTGTCAAAAACCTCATTGCTTAAAGCTTTTGAGTTCATGAAGTCAAGACGCAGGCCAAATTGGAATCGCAACATGTTGGTCATGGGCACTTCCTGAAATGTAAAGGCAGCAACGGTAAATCTTCTTTCTCCCGGAGTGTATGCTTCATCTCCTCCCACATCAAGATTTTGTCCGGTAACACTTAACCCCATGGCTCCGCGAGCCAAAATACCAATCGGTTTGTGTTGTAGGGTTAATGTTGAGCTAAAGGCATATTGATCGTACTCTAGTTCAACATCTTCATCAATGCTTCCGTCCTCTTCAATTTCAATCTCAACCTCCTGCTGAGAAAAATGTGATGCATTGAATCGGATTTGGGCCTGATCAAAGAATCTTCCCTGTATATTCTTTCCGAATCGTCCCTGAAACGACATCCGTTGTGCTCTGATTTCAACACTTTCATCGGGATCGTCGATGCTTTCGGGTATTTCAAAAGTTTGGTCGGAGATGGAGAAGCTCAACCCTCCGGTTAGTCCGTTTCCATTTTTTCCGTTAACACCCCATCCCATGGCAGCATCGTAGTTTTCCATGGATGTTCCCGGTAGTTTTCCTTCTGGAGTAGTGATGTCTCCTGACTTTCGCATGGAGGCACGTGCTGTGAAAGCATTTTTTTCTCCACCATAAGTCATTCTTCCAAATCCGGCACCCATGTTATTCATGGTGGCTGTTTGACCGGAAACAACCCCTGTTAAACCGGGATCCCACTGGTCTGGGATGTCGGTGGTCATCAGGTTGATGACACCTCCCAAAGCACTTGATCCGTATAGCAAACTGGCCGGGCCTCTAATTACTTCAACTCTGGTGGCGGCCAATGGGTCCAGCGAAATGGCGTGGTCGGCCGATGTCTCAGAAATATCTCCCATTCTTTCGCCATTTTCCAAAACAAGAATTCTGTCTCCATCCATCCCGCGAATAACAGGTCTTGCCGGAGCAGAACCAAAGCTGCGCATGCTGACTCCCGGTTGTCCGTTAAGCATTTCTCCAAATGAAGGTTCACTTCTGCGTTGGATTTGCTCACCCATGAAAACCGCATCGGGCTGGTACCTGAATCCGCTGGCAGTGGGAGAGGCAGTCAGGGTGACTTCAGCCAGATTGATGCTGGTTGATTTCAGTTCAATATCTACCTCTTTGGTGGTATTGGCTGTGGCAACAATTTCAACTTCATTCATGGCATATCCCATGCTGTGAACTTGTAGTATATGTCTCCCTTCCGGAAGATTGGTCAATAAGTAGTGTCCGCTTACATCTGTAATGGTGCCAATCCGGGTACCTTTTACCACAATGTTTACAAAAGGAAGGTGTTCTTTTGTGTCTGCATCAACTACATGTCCGAAAATATTGGCGTCTGTTCTGGGCCTTTGGCTGTGAGGGATATTTGTCGCATGAGATGGATTAAGTCCAGTAAACAGAATAATAAGAATGATATAGAATTTGTATTGAATTTTCATTAGATTAAAAGTTTAAAATCATGCTCAACTATAGAATGCCTATGCCGGAGCTGATTTGGTTTTATATTTGAACCTGTTTGTTTGTCCTGCAGGTGTAGATTTTAATATTTTGACTCTATTTGCTCACAATGCATTTTGGTGTTCTGCTGATCTGTTTTTGAACACATCGATACAATGTTGCCGACAGAACACATAAGAACGTGTTCTTATGTCTGATTTGCACTACAGATTTTGCACTATGAGGTTTCTACGGTTTCAAACTGAAGGGCTCTTTGCAATACAAAATAAAAAGGATCACTAAGATATCTGTTTTATGCTTTTTCAAAATTTGCATAAAACGGATTGTTCAAATTGTATAGCCTTTTCTGAATATAAATATAAAAAGGGCAAAGTTCTAACCGTTTAGTGTCGGGGAGATTGAGGGAGGGCCTCGCATATGATTGGTGATGCTATACCCTTTGTTGAATATGAAAAGAGATTTATAGCTGCGTAAGCGGCTATATAAAAACTGATAAACCAATGAAAGTGCAAGCAAGAACACCAGCAAAGTAGCGGTAATGCTAAGCATGGCCAATAGGAAGAATTCAGCATTGCTGTGGTGATGGTTTTGCCAAGGGGTTCCCGGAAGCGTGTTGCTGTTGTAGGGGTGAGCATGTTTAACCACCATTCCGTTGTCCGTAAGGTGATAGTGCCAGTTGGTCAGATGGTTATAATATAGCCACAGCACCATTGGCAGAGCCAAAAGAACGAAGAATGTCTTTATTTTACGGCTGTTTCTCATTATACACCTTACATTTTACAACACAAATTTAGCAAAAAGTTATAACTCTCTGGGTAATTCAAATGTTTTAAAGATTTTTAATGATTGCAGTTATGTTGTTAGAATGAAAAATTACTGATGAAAAACTCAGGTGTAAAGGTGAGGTATATCCCATATCCATAATCAAAGTGAGATATGGGCACGTCGTAATAAGCTTCAAACAAAAAGGAGAAGTTGACATTTCTGGAGAATCTCCTGTGCCAGCTGTATTTGGCAGTAACCAGTTGGCGTTTTTTAACAACCTCCATGGGATCGATAAATGAAACCGACTGGTAAATAGGGTTTCCTCTTGGCGCAATGAAGTTATTTGCATCCCAATATCCCAGCATTAAAGTGCTCTCGTCGGTGGCGGCGGTAACGCCGGCATAAATACCCTGGCCGCTGTATATTTCATGAATATTTACCTCCCGAAGATCTTTGTATAAGATGTAATGGCCAAACCAACCAATGTTTGAAATTCGGCCATCAAGAGCATGATGTGATTCCAAACCGGCTGAAATGTTTACCAATGATTCACTTGACGTGGCAAAATCGCTGATTTGGCCCCCTTCGTGCATCACAATGCCTTGAATGGGCATGGCAAGCTCCCAGCCAGATTCATTATTCACAAGCTTTTGCCTGAAGTTCAGACCTACGGTAAATATTTCAGGAATGGAATCTCCGGTTCGGATGAATTGTTCCCAGTTAAGCCACAGGTCTGCCTTGGTGCTTCCTTTGTCATACAAAAACTGAATTCCGTTTTCTATTGGGTTAAAAACTGCTCTTTCGTTTAAATAGAGAGCGTCAAGCATATTGTGATGCCGGTGACCATTCAGGGTTCCCATTACCAGTTGCAGGTTGTCGTTAAATTTTAGCCGTGCTGATAAAATGGCACGGAAATCCAGTTCCTCATTTTTTCCGTAATACTTTCTGATATTAACGCCGCCCTCCAGCCTGATGTGGTCACCTGCGTATGCTACAATCGTTGGCTGAATGATATGTCCCGGGAGAGTATATCCCTCAACGATGGAACCAAAAAATTCATTGTTTATAAGGAAATGATGTGAATCAAAGTTGAGAAAAATCTGATTTTTTTTCTGCTCATGAAGGTTGTTTTCGGGGATGTAGTACCAGGGTTCGATTTGTGCAGATATATTATTCTGAATGATGAACAGGGTTAGAATGACAGCAGTTGCAACGAGACTTTTCATTACTGAGATCAATTTGATTAGTATTTTAGCACATAATTCCAACACATACGTGTTGGAATTTACAAATGTTCTAATTTTTGCAACAACTTCCAACATAGGATCACTCAAAATCAACAAGAAACAACTTCCGATGCTTCGGGTGTAATTGAAAACAAATGATAAATACCTATTTATCATTTCCTCAGGCAATTTATGATAGTCCTTTATCGGATTGTTTTTATCAAGAGACAGAAAAGGTGTGACAAACAAGGGCGAATCGATTGTTACTTTCTGTGTATTAATGATTGTGTTAATGTACAGGATTTTTGACACAATTCGCAGAGTTTGTGTCAGATTGATATAAATCAGGACTCTATCTTTAACGATGAAAAATTAATGATGCTTTCTAATTATTTAATTGCCTATAATATGAGCAGGTCTTTACAATATTTATTTACCCTATCAATTTACTTTGTTTTTTCAAGCAATGTTTTTGCTGCGAAAGGTTTGGGTGAGATTATTACACTAGATGGATCAAAATATCGAATTTTAAGTGAAAATCTGATCCCTAATCCGGGTTTTGAAGATGGCTTTGCCAACTGGACTGATGCCACAACATCAGCTGCCACGCTTAGTTCTGCAAATTTTAATATCGTTCCTTCCGGAGGAATTAACAATTCCTCTTATTTAGTAGGAACAAGGAACGAAAGTTCCAGTTCCGCAGGTTCTATCGGAACCGGTTGGAGTCTAGAGCCAGGTAAAAAATATTATTTCTCATATCATGTAAAATACCTGGATGCATCAGCTGTTGCAGGAATGGAGGAGTGGTTAAAAGTTTCACTTACGAATAATAAAACCTCTTCTGCTGAACCAAAAATTTTAATGAACTCCACAAGCGTAGAGAGTGGAGGACAATGGACACGCAATGAACTTGTCTTTACCAACGAAGATCCTTCCTATGCATATTTGGTTGTACGTTTTCGTTGGTTGAGCAACCGTTTTGGTTTCGATGAATTCGCATTACATGAAGTGGTTGAGATTGTTAACATCGACGATCTTCAGGCAATCATTGAAGAGGCGCAGGAGATTTATGAACCAGATACGCCTGGAGCGACTGATTTTCTATTGGCCATTGAAAGCGCCGAAGGTTTTCTTAACAGTGAATCTCCTTCTGAGGTTCTTGCTGCCATTGAGGAGTTACAAGAAGCCATAACGGCTTATAAATTTCAGAATGCATCTTCAGATAACCCTTTGGATGTAACAAATTACATCATCAATCAGGGGTTTGATAATAATACTCCCACGGGTTGGAGGGGTATTGGCACCATCAACCACCGGGTGGTTGAATTTTACCAGAGGACATTTAACATGAGTCAATCAATTACAGGGTTGCCAGCAGGAAAATATACCTTAAGAGCTCAGGGATTTGAACGTCCAGGTGGGAATGATGCCGGAGCTGCTTATCAGGCAGGGACAGAGACCATTTCTGCCCAATTGTATGCAGATGCCAATAGCTTTCCTGAATTGATTAGCCCATTTAACTCATTGTATAGCGAAGGTTACTCGGCAGCAGGTTCATTGAATGGGTATCTGAATACAATGGCTGCTGCATCCTCTTTTTTATCTGCCTCTGATGAACGTTATTCAATAACTGTTCCCGGGATTTTAATTGAGGAAGGCGATACCCTTAGAATTGGAGCGAAGAGCGACCATCAGCAATCAGCTTATTGGGTTTTGTTTGATAATTTTCAATTAGAGTATCATGGGACTTTTGACAGCGATGATTTGTTGGATGCTCTCGATCGACAAATCTCAAAGGCTCAAGAACTCCTTTCCTTGAAAATTACAATCACGGATGAGGAGAATTTAAATAATGCCATAGACTTTGCGGAGTCCACAATTGCCGATGGGATTATTGATTTAGAGGAATTAAGGCAGGTTAATAGCACCATAAACAATGCGATTTTTACTGCACATAAGTCGAAAAAGGCCTATAGACAACTTCAAAATGTAATAGATGATGCCAACGATGTTTTTGAGACGTTGAGAGAATCAAGAAAAGTAATGCTGATGCCATTACTTGAAGAAGCGAATGTGCTTGTGGATGATTCAAACGTGACCATCGATGAACTGAATGGGAGCATTTCGCAAATCTCGGAGTTAATATACAAGGGTATTTATGTGCCAACATGGATGCTTGGCGATGTTTATAATGAGAACAATAATTGGAGTATAACACGGAGCAGGGAATCGAGAAACTGGATCATATTTTGGGAACCCGGTTATGGTGAAGACCCTAGCGTTCTGGCCGATGGCAATTACCGTATAAATATAGACGGTCTGTTGGAAGTGGCGGAGGAGAGTTTCGATTATTATGCAGACTCTATGAAATTTATAACCAGAGGCAATTCAAAGACCGATGATTATAAAATGATTATACGGTTGCGGTATACCAGAGACTGGGAGGCTTCCGGCTCTGGAGTAGACGATATGATAGGTTTGTTAACACTCACAGCATGGTCGGCTCAGGTGGGGGGACATACGTTGGCTCATGAAGTTGCTCACTGTTTTCAGTATCAGGTTCATTGCGATAACGAAGATCAAAATGGCTGGATGTATGGCTTTGGTCCAAATGCGTCTGGTGGCAATGTTTGGTGGGAAATGTGCGCGCAATGGCAAGCGTATAAAATATATCCTGAGTTGCAATTCACCGATGGCCGACTTGCAAATTATTACCGGACAGCACATAAACACATTCTTCATGAAACTCCACGATATGACAACTTTTTCCTGCCAGACTATTGGACCCATCTGCATGGTTTGGATTTCATCGGTCGCATGTGGAATGAATCGGTTCGCCCCGAAGATCCGGTTGAAGCATATAAACGTATGACCAGTATAAATCAAAGCCAGTTTAATGATGAGATGTATGATAGGGCAACTCGTTTCGCAACTTGGGATATTCCGGGATTGCGGTCGTTTGGAGAGAGCAGAATCAATACACGTCCTCAACCACGAATGAATAATGCCGGTGATGACTTTTGGATAATTGATCAGTCAGTCACGCCTGCCAATTATGGTTACAACGTTATAAAACTAAACGCTCCCTCTGAAGCCACAACGTTGACAGTGCATTTTGAAGGGTTGGCAGGAATTGATGGTTACAGGAGCAGAAATGTTACTGCTGCCGGTTGGAGATTTGGATTTGTTGCACTGCTTAAAGACGGGACTCGTGTTTATAGTGAAATGGCTTCTGCATCAAACTCTTCACCAGCAAATCAACTAAGTTTTGACTCTCCGGATCATGTTGATCGATTGTGGTTGGTGGTGACTGGTGCTCCATCTTTTCATTGGCGTCATCCGTGGGATGATGATAATTCCAACGATGAACAGTGGCCTTATAAAGTTCGTTTCAACAATACCAATTTGTTGGGACGCGCTAACGTTGTCAGTTCAACACCTCAATTAAATGATGTTCAACCCATGATATATGGTCTTGAAAACTCGTTAATGATTGAAAACTTAACGTATGAAACAAATGTAATGGTATACAACCTAAGTGGTATTTTAATTCTAAATGATACAGTCAAAAATAACTCCTATTCTAAAAACCTTATGAAAGGTATTTATATCGTAAAATTGATTTCGAACGGAGTAAATGTTAACCAAAAAGTAATCATTGAATAAGATTAAGAATCCTGTAGGCTATTAGTACAGAGCTGTGGTGCGGACTTCGTCATCTCTACATGTCATTTGTGCCTTGTCTAAAAAAACTTTCGGATGAAAGTGATTTATGTTTATCCTTTTTTGGATTTTAAGTTTAAATGTGATTATATTTGCACACCGATTACGGGGGCATAGCTCAGTTGGCTAGAGCGTTTGACTGGCAGTCAAAAGGTCAGGGGTTCGACTCCCCTTGTCTCCACAATAAGCATAACGTCTTACATTATAAAATGTAAGACGTTATTTATATAAGTAGTTTTTACTCGCTAAATGAAACAACACACATTTTTTATAACAGCATTTTGTAATTGCCAAAGGTGAAAATCATCCCTGCCATTAAGGAACTAGCAAAAAGTTGCTCACGAAATAGAAGTAAACTAAGTGAGATATTATATAGCAAGAAGAATTTCCTCATTTATAGAGTTTTAAGGATTTGGGTTGTATTCCCAAAAATCATCAAAAGATTGACTATAGTTATGCTCACCTCCTATGTATGCAGCATCATTGATATTAAAACAAACACCATTATACCTGCCCTTTGTATTCCCTGCAATTACCACTCGTTTTTTGCAATATTGTATTTGTCAGAATCTCCAAAATAAGCATAGCTAGCAATGCCCGGGTAAAAAGCCTTGATTTCAGGGGACATGCTCCCACTACTCACGAACTGCACGGTGTTACCATAAACAATGAAGTCATCAGTTATTGCAAATGATTGCACAAAATATTCCTGATCTTTTGTAAGTGAAGGTTCTGATCTATAGCTAAATGACCCTTTCCCTATGGGATCATAAAAGCTAACCTTTTCAGAGCTATGGTAATCGAGGTTTGGTTCAATATCCCATAAAAAACCATATTCTATAATTGGATTAGTTCCTTTTGATAGTATTTCAGCATTAAAAGTGGCTCCATCTGCTGTTATGCGACTTACTTTAAGAGTCCTAATTCGTGGGTAATCCTGAGACTCTATAATCTCTTTCTGACATGTTACACATAAAATCAGAACGAATATTGCTTGAAGAATTAAAGAAGTTTTTTTCACCGTAAACTGGATTAAAAAGTTAAGCCTGTTGAAAATCTGTATGAAGTAAAAATTGACTCTATTTGAACCTGAGAGCTTATGCCGTAATAATATGAAAAATTGCTAAAAGCCCTGAGTTTCTTAAGTAAATTATATTCTATCCCAATTCCTCCGGTGACACCTTTAGTGAACTTTCTAAATGATTCATCATCCAGTCTAGTTGTTCGAACTCGTTGATTATAGGAAGAAAATCTTTCAGTATAGAATTCTGTATCACTTTTCAGGATGGTTTTCCCAAAAAGGCCTACAAATAACTCGGGTTTGATCTGGTTCCCGGGGTAAGTATATTTAAGCGAAAAACTGCTGATTAGATTAGTATTGTATATGTGGTAATAGGAATTTATAGAATTAATTCCTTGAGATAATGAGCCATAATAGTAATCTTCGTTGAATGTTAGATTAACCAAAAATGATGTTTTTTCATTCCACCTGGGTGCAATAAAGTTCAATGCGATGCCTGCAAAAGAGCTCGAACTCATCTGGAAGTTAATATGGTCTACTTGCGTGTTCTTAAAAGTAATTCCACTTAAGGCATAACCAATCATTGGTTTTATTTCAACCCTTAATACCGGAAGTCTCTTTTCAAAAATTATACAAGCCTCATCACTGCATTTATAATCATGATACCTACGTGTTATTTGAATTAAAGATTTGTGTGAAAAATCTGTCTTAAAGATCTCATTTCTTATTTCAGGATAATCGGAAAATGCATAGTTTAAAACTCCTTGATAGCTGTCATTTGATCTTCGGTATACTCTGCCATCTCTTTGTATCTCATCGATACTTCTTCGAAGTTCAAGTAATTCTTTGTCTTCTGTTTCTATAAAGTAAGCATTATAACTGCTATTTCTATAATAATATAGATTTGAAATCCCCATTAACAAGAACTCTACAAACACAATGTCATTTACCTCTTCAGTATTAATTTCCTTTGAGATATAAAATTTGCCTGAATTAAATCGGTATCCATATATCTCACCGGGTAAAAACTCTTTTTCCGGACCTTCGATTGATTCTTTAAAGCTGCAAATTCGCATATTCCTTATTTCACCTCTATGATCAATGAATCCATGAATTGTATCCATTGAATTGGTGATGATATACCCGGCACGGAAGTCAGACTGTGCAGAGAGGCTTATAAACACTAAGCTTAGTAAGCTCAATAAAATTAATCTTTGCATTTCAGGATTGTTTTTAAAGTGAATGTAGCTTCATTTCTCTTAGAGATATATTTTGAATTCCTTTACTTAATACACAAGCTAAAATGAAAACTTCAGATGAATTGTTGTTAATAATTTCTACCTTTAATATAGGCTCATTAAGTCTTTTTTCATAGGTTCCGAAATGCGTTCTGACTTTTAATGAATGATCCAATCCTCCCCAACATTCTATATCGCCATTCATTCCAACATCCAGAGCTAATACCCAATTTCTTGATATTCTTGTTTGATTGAGAAGACGGATGTTATTTAAATTTTCGATATTCCACTCATAAAGTTTCCTATCATCTCCCACACAAAGCAAGCGAACTTTATGGAGGTTGATAGAAACGTTTCTTATCCAATCATCTGAAACCAATATTTTTTTATCCATTCATAAGTTGGCTCGCTAACCAATGAAATGCTGCCATCTTCACTTGAAATGGCAATCAGTTGCTTCTCCCTTGAAACATCTATTGATGTGATGGCTTTTTCGTGTTGAAAAATGGTATCCACCAGATTTAAATCTTCTATCGAATGCTTAAACACCATCCCGCTTTCAAGACCACTTATCACATATCGCTCATCACTTGTTAAGGCTAAGGCATTTACTCTGCCTGATCTATAGTCATTTTCAAACAATGTTTTCCCCGTTTCCTTTGAAACCGAAATGAGCTTGCCTGACTTGGTCCCTAATAAAATGATGTTGGTGTGAACCAGTATCGAAACGACTGGACTTCCTGTGTGAACGTCTATTATATTGACAGTTACATTATTTATTAAATCGTACTGAATTATACTATTTTCATTTGCAAAATATAAATACTTGCCATTCCCTAAGATATCGAATGTATAAATATTAGAGTTAATATATGGAAGTTGCGTAAGAGCCGTATTCTGACTGTGCAGAATAAAAAGCTGTGAATTTAGAAGTAAAATGGATAGGGCTAATATGATAAGTTTCATTATTGATGATGATAATATGCAAGTTATTTATCTATTTTCCGGGTGTTAAAATAGTAAAAAAAATGAAAATTACATAGCTGCTCAAGTAATTTGTCCGAATGGTTTGATTAATCTAAAGCAATGTTATCTATTAGCTATAGTAATGTCTGTTTGAACAGATGTGATTTAATAAAGATGTTCTTTTTTCGTAATATTCGAGAAATTGCAGTAAACAGAAATCATTCTTTGATACGTTTAGTCATTTTTTGTTTTTATGCTTTCTTAACTTGAAAACTCAAGATATTATTTCTCCTTATGCATTGAATAAGTTAATTTTGTCAATTATATATCAAGATCAAATAACCACTCAATATTACCAATGACAGACAACTCCGGTAAAATTCTTAAAAGCATACATCCAGCCCGAATAGTACTTCCCATACTAATTGGAATTGGTGTAACCGGATTTATGCTTTACAGGGAATATCAACCCGGTAGTTTTTCGTTGTTGAGTTTTACTTTCCAATCTCTTTTTTGGCTGATGCTTGCTTTTGTGATGATGTGCATCAGGGATTTAGGGTATATGGTCAGACTCCGTATTTTAACAAATAAAGAGCTCTCATGGCGAAAGAGTTTCAATATTGTCATGCTTTGGGAGTTTACCTCGGCCATTACACCTTCGGCCATTGGCGGAACAAGCGTCGCCATTTTCTTTATTAACAAAGAAGGTGTAAAGCTGGGGAGAAGTACGGCGGTTGTAATGGTTACATCTTTTCTTGATGAGCTGTATTTTATCCTTACCTTCCCCATTCTGTTACTTTTAATTGGACGTTCAGATATTTTTGCTCTGAGTGCAGACGATGTTGCAGTTGAATGGTATCGGAATCAGTTTTTTATTTTCGCCATTGTAGGTTATTCACTTAAGCTTCTTTACACACTCATCATATCGTATGGGCTGTTTTTTAACCCCCGAGGGTTAAAATGGGTGTTACTTTGGATTTTTAAACTCCCCATCATCAGGAAATGGCGGCCCCAAGCCAATGAGTCAGGAACCGACCTAATCAAAACATCTGAAGAGTTTAGAAAATGGCCATTTAAAAAATGGATACAGGCGTTTATTGCTACATTCTTTAGTTGGACAGCTCGTTATTGGGTTGTAAATGCATTAATACTTACTTTTTTTGGAATGCATTGGCTCAGTTGGGACGAACATCTGCTTGTGTTTGGTAAGCAATTGGTGATGTGGATCATGATGCTGGTAAGCCCGACTCCCGGAGGGAGTGGTTTTGCTGAGTATGTTTTTCGCGAATTTCTTGCAATATTTATTCCTCTTGGAACCGGGGTTGCCATGGCATTCTTCTGGCGACTCATAAGTTACTATCCTTATCTTTTTATTGGTGCATTTGTAATTCCTAAATGGGTTAAAAAGCATTTTGTAGCCCGAAAGTAGTGTTTTTTTGACAAATGCCGTAAATCCTGTGACTAAAAACAGGAAAATCAGTAATTGGTTTCTTAATTTGCATCATACTATTATTCACTTCGTTACGTTATTAGTATATCTCATGGAATTGTCCGCAGGTATAAGAAGTGTTTGTTTATGATGTAATTGGTAGATTATGAGAGAATTACTTCTGTTTTTTTGTGTCTTGTGGATAAAGGCTTGCAGCATGCCAAACGGTGAACCGGATGCTGATAAGGGCATTCCGGAACTTGTCATTTTTGTAGAAAATGGGATGGTTCCGGCTATGGTTGATTTGGTTGAGATTTTTGAATCTCAATATCAGACCCGGGTAAGAATTCAAAACGGAGACGCTTTTACACTCGCCGGAATGGTAAATAGATGGGAAGAGGGAGATTTGTTTATCCCAGACAGCCACAGAGGGTTACAAATTTTACATGAAAAAAAATCAGATGCGATATTAGACTCCCTTTTTCTTGGGTATAATCAGTTGGCGTTTTATGTGAGCAAAGGTAACCCCTCCGATTTTGAAGGAACACTTCAATGCTTGTCAAATAACAGGCATATGGTGATTCTTGCTAATCCGGAAACCAGTTCCCTGGGTTATGTCACACGTCAATTACTAATGAATCACAATCTCTTTCAAAACGTTTCAGGAAATATTTTGGCACTTGCTATTGACAACAGACGTTTAACTAGTGCCGTAGTAAATGGAGATGCTTCTGTTACAATAGACTGGGTTTCGAGTTATTACAGGAACAGCACAAAGATGTATACCGATACCATACATATTAACGGAACCACACCGGGACATGAAATATATGCAGCTGTTTTATCAACGACAAATAATGCACCTTTAGCCTATGCTTTTCTGGCATTGTTGAGTTCAGAGAAAGGTCTTGGTGTGCTTGGCCAGTATGGGATAAATAAGCAAAGAAGAATTAATATAGCTGATGGTGCCATGTTCCAATAATTCCTCTTTTAATTGTAACTCACAGTGTATTTGTCCTAACACAGTTTAATTTCTATATCTTTTAAATAATGATCGAGAACAATCAAATATTATCCTGGATTAAAAAAAGGGTTTTGAAACGCATACGACTCCCGGAATTTTTAAATTTCCGGGAACCTGTGATAAAAAAGCTCTTTCTTTTAATGGGGCTCTTTATTTTGACTGTGTTTGTGATTATTTTTATTGAGAACTATTTCGACCAGAATTATACGTTAAGATACCATCAAACCATCAGGAATCAAGAACAAAAACAAAAACTTGAATTCGTGCTTAAAGAGCAGCTCCTGAATATCCAGTTGCTGTTTAACAGCTATTCATCCGTTCGTCATCCCCAACAACTGGCTAATACACATGTTGAGATCAGAGAAAAAATCAATAATTGCATCAATTTGCTTAATATTCTAGATCAAGGGGGGCGGTTTCAATACAGAAACAGGGTAAACCTTACCTCTGCAGACGAAATTATAGAGATCATTTCATACGAAAGAGATCAGTACACCGGAACCATTCCTGAGGTACGGGAATTGTATGCCCCAATTCAGGATTTACAATCTTTGTCAGCAAGAATTGCAGCAACAATGAGAGGGTATTTGGAGGCAGATGCAGCTCAAGCGCCGGCGATCCTTGAAACAGCTAATTTTTATCTGAAACAGGCCGAGAGTGTTTTTGATCGAATATATGAAACAGAAAGAAAAATTGCGTATGACATTCAAAGCAATGTCGTTTCCGTTAACAATACAAGCATTAATGTGCTTAACCGATACAATCGGTTAAAGTATTTCGGGTTGATTCTGTTTTCAATTGTTACAGGTTTAGTAACCTATCTCATAATTGTTCAAATATCCCGAATAATACTAGTCAGAAAAAAGGCAGAAGCCAATAATGCCAAGTTATTGATGGCGGTGGAACAGAGTCCTGTCGCCATCATGATTACCAATACCAGAGGAATCACTGAATATGTGAATCATTCGTTTGTGAATAAAACCGGCTATACCAAAAAGGAGATCATTGGGTCTCGTCCATATTTTTTCAGCAATAACGGGATTTATGATTTTTCTGAAATTGTAATGGCAACCATCCAGGTTGGGAATAAATGGTCGGGAGAGATAGAAACCAAGGACAAAGCTGGGAAAACTTACTGGGAAAAGGTGCAGATTTCCCCAGTTTTAAACGATGAAAACACCATCAGTAACTTCATTATCATTAGGGAGGATATTACCGAGAAACGATTGCTCACACAATCGTTGAATGAATCAATCGAAAATCTTAAAAACATCACCGACAATCTACCTGTGGGAGTAATGCTTGTGGATGCCAATCATAAAATAATAGAGGTAAACCATACGGCATCAAAAATAATGGGCTTCAACTCGGTGGAGGAGACCATCAATTTTGTCAACTCAAGGGATTATCATCAGTTATTTGAGGTGATGCATCAGAACAGTTACAATGATTTTAACTCGGGAGTTGAGGTGATCGCTCTGGAGGAACGACTCACCATAAAAGAGAACAACATTTCAAGGATTATTCTTAAAAACATTATCCCGATTAAGAACAATAACCAGACAGTCAAGCTGGAAGCTTTTATGGACATCACTGCTCAAAAGGAGATCCAACAAAGGGAGGCTGAGGCGAACAAGGCCAAATCGGAATTTTTGGCCAATATGAGCCATGAGATAAGAACGCCCATGAACGGCATTGTTGGTGCTGCTGAGTTGCTTGTCCGCACGCGGCTTACACAAGAGCAGTACAATATTTTGTCCGTTATTTCACGTTCGTGTGATAATTTGATCACAATAGTCAACGATATTCTGGACTTTTCAAAAATCGAAGCCCGGAAAATGACCATTGAAACCAATCCGTTTGATATCAGAAAATCCATTGATTATTTAATGGATCAGATATCCTTTAAAAGCAATGAAAAACGATTGAATGTAATGGCAAGTGTTGAAGATAATGTTCCGGTGATTGTTAAAGGAGATGAAGGCCGATTGTTGCAGGTGTTGATGAATCTTTTAGGCAATGCTGTAAAATTTACGGATATAGGGGAGGTTGTTTTACGTGTTGATACTGAGTCTCTGAAGGGTAAAGAGGTCATTCTGCATTTCTCTATTGAGGATACCGGAATTGGGATTCCTCCCGGGAAAATAGAAAAGATTTTTGAATCATTTACACAGGCCGACGGTTCTACTACCAGGCAATATGGCGGAACCGGCTTAGGTACCAGCATCTCAAAGATGCTGGTTGAGTTAATGGGTGGGAAAATTTGGGTTGAAAGCCCAAATCCGGCGGTTAAAGACAATGAGGAGTTTCCCGGTTCGGTATTTCATTTTACACTCCCTTTTCTCATTGAAAAAGGTGGAAAGCAGGAGGATATTTACCGGAATCGGTTCGCTGGTTTGTCAGTAGCATTACTTGATAACCATCCGTTAGGGCAGCTTTTGCTTAAGAAGATGCTTCAAACCTGGGGGGTAGAGGTTCATGTGGCAGATAACCACAAAATTCTCATCGAGTTGCTTAAAGATAATCCCGATCTCGATCTGATCATTGCAGATAGCCATATTGAAGAAGTGAATAAAAGTGACTTTGTTTCCGGTCTCAGAGCGTTGCATCCCGATATCAGGTTGATTTTGTTGATGCCTGAAAATCATTCCATCTCGGCCATAACACACAGAGGATTTAACCGGATTGTTTACAAGCCGGTTAAACATTCATCACTCTTTTCAACCATTTATGATCTTTTTAATCCCGGTAAAAATGGTGAATTATCTCCTGCAATAGCTGATGCTGATGAAGACGATGCGGAAGAAGAAAGGAAAAAGGTTTTACTGGTTGAAGATAATCTGATTAATCAAAAAATTGCCGAAAAGATGTTGAGCCGCTTAAAGTATGACGTCATCATTGCACGAAATGGCCAGGAAGCTGTTGATATACTCGAAAAGGATGCCACAAGCGCGGATCTGATTTTAATGGATATACAAATGCCGGTGATGAACGGTCTGGACGCAACAAGAGCCATCCGAGCCAGGAACATTTTTATCCCAATCATTGCCATGACTGCCAATGTGTTGAAAGGAGACCGGGAAATCTGCATTGAAGCCGGTATGAACGATTACATCGGAAAACCGGTGAAAATTGATCTTCTTGAAAAGATGTTGAATCAATGGATTAACAAGCCTTTATTAAAGAAATAGTTGTGCCGATATGGTCACAACTATCAATAGTAAAAATATCATCTCTTTCATCCGGTTCTTACGCATTTTATCCAACCAAAACGCCATGGTTACTGCCGATCCGGCAGCTGCCAGTGGAATCATCTCCATGGAGAAGAAAGGTGTTAAAACTGTTGCTCCTGTAAGCAGTAAAATCCAAACGAACACCCTCAGATACCGCCTGACAATCACTTTTTGCATTGGCATATAGCTGAATGTGGCAATGATTGAGAGTCCAAGGAATAAAATGATAACGGACATATACATTTGAGAGAAAATGGTATGGTTGTATTGCCCGGGATTGGTAATCAGGTTCTCTTTTAGGAGCAAAAGAAACTCAATGCTTTTATCGTGCAGAAAGAACCAGGTAATACTTATTACAAATGGGAATAAAACTCCCAAAATAGCTGCAACAACGGATCTGAATGAAGCCAGTCGTAATATTCCCATTGTAACGATCAAAATTGGGAAAAAGATCAGCCCCTTAGCATAAAAAAGACTTCCAATTCCGGCTAAAAATCCGGCATCAAAACAGATAGCCATGGGTCTTTTGCTTCCCGTTCCGGAAAAAAGACGTTCAATACCCAGCGTTAGAAAAAGAACAAAAAACCAGACTGGATTTAATCTCTGAACGCTTAAGAAAACTGATGTAAATAGACCATACAGCAGCAGTGGTAGCATGCTCTGCTTCGATAAAAGGCCATATTGCGAAACCATTCTGCTTAACGACCATCCTATTAACAGCGCTAGTAAGAAGGTGGTTAAGCCGGAGGTAAACTGAGATTGCCCCAAATAAGGATATATGATGCTGTCCCATAAAGGCATGGAAGGGTTGTCTAACGCTGTTATGTGCACCATGTCAGTGAAAAAGAAACGCATCCAAAACCCCAGTATCGTGAGTGGGATAAGAACAAATGCCGGGATGGAATTATTATGAAATGTTCGTAAAAGCATATCTTGTTCTTAACTTGCGTAAATCTTCATTAGCTAATATCCTTCCTGCCTCGTATTTCCTTGAAAGTTATAAATCGAACCCTATGTCTTTACGGAAATACTTCCCTTCAAAAATGATTCTATCCGCATTTTTCAGTGATGTGTTTCTCGCTTCGTTCATGCCTGATGCCAGAGATGTAACTGCGAAAACACGGCCTCCGTTCGTTAAAACATCTTTCTGTTCCAGAGCTGTGCCGGCATGGTATACCAGACTTCCGTCGACTTGATCCAGACCTGAAACTTTAATGCCCTTTTTGTAATCGCCGGGATATCCACCGGAGACAAGCACTACCGTCACTGCAAACCGGGGATCCATTTGGGTTTTGTGCTCGTTAAGAGTTCCCTTTAACGTGGCCTGTAGCAACTCTACGAGGTCGTTTTTTAAACGGGGTAAAACGGCTTCTGTTTCCGGATCGCCCATGCGAACGTTGTATTCAATTACATATGGTTCATCGTTGACCTTAATCAGTCCAAAGAAAATGAAACCTTTATAGTCGATGCCCTCTTTGTTTATTCCGTTAACGGTAGGACGTATAATGCGATCTTCAATTTTTTTCATGAAATCGGCATTGGCAAAACTGACAGGAGAAACTGCTCCCATACCTCCTGTGTTAAGGCCGCTGTCGTTTTCCCCGATTCGCTTGTAGTCTTTAGCCTCGGGAAGAATGAAATAGTCTTTTCCATCGGTTAAAACAAAAACCGAGAGCTCTATGCCGCTGAGAAACTCTTCAATGACAACGGTTTTTCCGGCTGCTCCAAATTTGCCGCCAAGCATTCTGTCAAGTTCCGAGCAGGCTTCATCATAATCATCAATTATGAGAACTCCCTTTCCGGCAGCAAGTCCGTCTGCCTTTAATACGTACGGAGGCTTTAACTTTTTCATGAAAAGTTTGCCTTCCTGCTTTATTTTGTCATTTACTGCAAGGTATCGGGCTGTTGGGATATTGTGCCTGAGCATAAATTGCTTGGCGTAATCTTTACTTCCCTCCAATTGAGCACCTGTTTTTGAGGGGCCAATAATGCCTATCTCTTTCAGATCATTATCCTGACGGAAAAAATCGGTAATCCCATTAACCAATGGTTCCTCAGGTCCGGTAATAACGAGTTTAATATTGTTCTCAAGAACTACTTTTTTAATCCCTGCGAAATCGTTAACCCCAACCGGCACGTTGATTCCCAATCCTGCAGTACCTGCGTTACCGGGTGTGAAGAAAATTTTATCGCACAGTGGACTTTGTTTGATTTTCCATCCCAATGCGTGTTCTCTGCCGCCTGATCCTATAATTAAGATGTTCATTATTTCTATATTTTGTGTAATAAGTTGTTTATTGAATGATGTCCATTGAATATCCTTCTCTTTTCAGGAATTCCAGGGTTAAAGGCAAGGCTGCTTCAAGTCGGGGCCAGGCTTTTAATGAATCGTGAAATACGATGACCGATCCGGAACGTACGTTCCGGATGACATTCCTGTATATGTCGTCCGCTGATAAATCATTTCTCCAATCCTGACTAAGCAAATCCCACATCACTACTCTACTGAAGTTTCTTTTCAGGAAACCAATATACCATGGGTAGAGTTGGCCATGAGGTGGTCTGAACAGATTGGCTCCTATGTAATCACTTCCCTTTTTTACATCAGAGAAATATTCATTTTTGGATGATTTCCATGCTTTTAGATGCGAAAATGTATGATTTCCTGTTGCCATGCCGTTTTTTATGAGCATGCTATAAACTTCAGGGTGTTTTCTTACATTATCTCCCACGCAAAAAAATGTAGCCTTTGCTCCATATTTGTTTAGCATCTCTATTACCCTGGGTGTTACCTCGGGAATTGGGCCGTCGTCAAAAGTGATATAGACTCGTTTCTCTTTTCCCGGAATCCTCCATGTTGTGCCGGGAAACACCCAGCGCAAAAGCAGAGGGGGGCGTACCTTCATATCAACTGTTAAAAAAGCCAATTCGTTGAAATAAGCGTTCGTGATCTTCTTCAAACTCCCTGATTAATTCATCCCTTCTGAATAGTCTCAAAGTCCTCACTATTTCAGAGTAGATGGCAAAAGATCTTTGTATTTCACCCATGTGAGCGTTTCTGATGCGTTGTGGCAAGTTTGTGAAGAATCTTAGTTCCTGATAATTCTCCTCTTTCAAGCCACGTATAACTTCATCTGCTTTTTCAATTTCACCAAGTTGATAATAGCTGTCTGCAATAAACAGGGAGAAATAGTTATGGGGTAGCCTTGAAGGTGGCAGCATGTTCATGGTTTTATCCAGAACGGCCAAAGCTTCTTCATCCCGTCCTTCTTCAATCAGAGCCGAAGCCAATCTGGAAAGATTGTTTCGAATGTTGACCCCCATCCTTCTGTGATTCTCATCAAGATATACGGATGGATCATTCCAACCGTCAAAAATGAATTCGTTCATCACATTATTAAACATGCGATCAGTGTCAACCCTGCCAAACTGACCATCAACGCTCTTGGTTCTGATTGGTACAATTTGATAAGCAAATCCTTCAAGCTGGAAATAATCCTGTAAACCAACGTAATTATCGCTGCCAACTGTTACTGCAAAATATATTGGTCGTTCCCAATTGTTGTGAGCTAAGAGATCAAGTACCATGACCTCGTTTTTCATGATTCTCTCTTTATTCAAGTCAATGAACATCAATGAATCAATCAGGTTGGCATGTCGTTCGCCTACCATTCCGTTTTCAACTACTTTGCGCCAGTCTGCTGGTATTGTGAACGATTTTGAAGGCAGATGCTCAATGCGACCACTGTAGTTGGGGATTTGTTTGGTCCTTGGGTTTTCACTTGCCAGAAAACGTATGGCTTCTTTCAAATCCACATACCCTTCAATTCGGTCGATTAACCAAACAACATCCCGCTTCCCAAGTATGTATTGTTCCCGCTCCATTGAAAAATTCAATGGTTCAGATTCGTAGGCCTGCCTTTTCATTTGATCAATGTACCAGTCGGTTTGCAGGTAGCTGAGGTTACATACTCTTACATCTGTTCTTACTCCTTCAACCTCTTGTGCATACCAGAGAGGGAATGTGTCGTTATCCCCCATGGTAAAGATGACACCATTTTCATCAACAGTGTTGAGATAGTTGAATGCCAAATCACGTGCAATGGTTCTGCCGGAGCGGTCGTGATCGTTCCAGTTCTCTTTTGCCATATTTGCAGGGACAAGAACCAGTGCGGAAAGCGTTCCTGCTGCTACTGCCGGCATGGCCGGAAGAAATCTTCGAAAGCCATCGATGATTGCCAGAACTCCCAATCCTATCCAAATGGAGAAGGCGTAGAATGAGCCTACATAGGAGTAGTCTCGTTCACGGGGCTGAAGGGGTGTTTGGTTAAGGAATATCACAATGGCAAGACCTGTGAAGAAGAACAGGAGCATCACTACCCAGAAGTCGCGTTTCCCTTTTTTCCCTGATCCATATTGATAAAGTAATCCGATGATTCCCAGAATTAGGGGCAGCAAGTAATATTTGTTTCTCCCCGGATTGTTTTTGTATGAATCCGGCAACAACTCCTGGTCACCATACATCCAGTTGTCAATGGCCGAAATTCCGGTGATCCAATTCCCTTTATGCACTTCGCCATGCCCCTGCATGTCGTTTTGGCGACCTGAGAAATTCCACATAAAATACCTGAAGTACATAAAATTGACCTGGTATCGCACGAAGAAAGTCAGATTTTCAAAGAATGTTGGCAACTGAATGGTTGTTGGAGCGCCGGTTTGATCCTGCACGGTCATTCTTCGTCCTGTTATGTTGGCCCACTGTTTGTATTCCTCAATGTGACGAGCATCACGGCTGTGCATTCTGGGGAAAAATGTGGTAGTTTTGCTATCAAAACGGTGTTTTCTCCTGTGGTCTATCACTTCATATCGATCTCCTATTCTAGCATAAACCGGGCGGCCTTTTTCCGACTCCATAGCATCCCAGTCCAATGGGGAGTTGTAATATTGTCCATAAAAAAGCGGGCTATCACCATATTGCTCCCTATTGAGATAAGAACGAAGAGCAAATACATTGTCCGGAGAGTTCTGATCCATTGGCGGATTTGCGGAAGAGCGTATGATGATGGTGGCATAGGATGTGTATCCCATGAGTATTACCATGATGGCTGTCAAAATAAAGTTCAGAGCTGCTTTTTGCTTTACATAGGTGTAATAAACCCCATACGCAAGTGCTCCAAACAGTACCACCGTATAGAAAATAAGACCTGAATTGAAACTTAAGCCGAAACTGTTCACAAACATGAGTTCAAACCATCCGGCAACTTTAATGGTTCCCGGGATAATGATGTAAAGAATAAAACCCAGTATGGCGAAAGAGGTGAGTAGAGCAATGAGACTATTTTTGCGAGTCACCTCATATTTTTTGTAATAATAGACCATTACAATAGCAGGAATTGCCAAAAGGTTCAACAGGTGAACCCCAATAGAGAGTCCTATGAGGTAGGCGATGAGAATCAACCAACGGTTGGCATGAGGCTCGTCGGCAATGGATTCCCACTTCAAAATGGCCCAGAAGACAACGGCTGTGAACATGGATGAGGTGGCATAGGCTTCTGCCTCCACTGCCACAAACCAAAAGCTATCAGAGAAAGTATAGGCCATGGCACCAACAAAACCTGCTGCGATTACTGACCAAATTCTCCATGGCTCATTGTAAGCCTCTTCAGATTTCAGAACAATTTTCTTTGCAAGATGCGTAATACTCCAGAAAAGAAACGCAATGGTGAAGGCTCCTGCCATGGCCGACATCAAATTTATCGTATATGCCACATACGAAACATCGGGTGCAAACAGTGAAAAGAAGCGCCCCATTAGCATGAAAAACGGAGCCCCCGGTGGATGAGGAATCTGCATCTTGTAAGCTGCGGTTATACGTTCACTGCAATCCCAAAAGCTTGCAGTTGGCTCTAAAGTTAAAGCATACACAACAGCGGCGACTAAAAATGCCAGCCATCCGAAAATGCTATTGTACCTGGAATATTTATGCATAGGTTATAGTTTTCAACAATTTATCTTGATTATCATTTTTCACTGATTGCCAAAAATACAATAATCTGCTTAAAAAAGTATCAATATTGATACTTTTAAGTGCAGATGGTTAAGATGTTGCCAGCTAACAAAAAAGTGAAACGGTAAAAAGTAGAGTTAAAATTGATTGATTTACAGTGTTTATGCAACTTTTTCTTTTTTTTAGACTAATTTTTTTGAAAGATACCTGAAAACATTCTATATTTGCATCGCTTTTAAAGGAAGAAGCAATCAAGTTTGTCTCGTGGTGTAATGGTAGCACAGATGGTTTTGGTCCATCTAGTCAGGGTTCGAATCCTTGCGAGACAACAATTTAAGCGATCGTTTACGATCGCTTTTTTTTTGCTCCGACGAACTAAATTGTCAGATTGTTCGTTTATTTGAAGCAATCCTTAGAATTGAAATCAGGCTGATTATCTGATGATTGTTAATCTTTTTCGCTTTATGGAATGAGGGATGCAATTAGTCCTCTTTTGCAGAATGAACACTTTTTGGCTAATATTGTCACCTGTATAGAGACTGTTTGATTTTAGCCAGTATAAATTTCATGGAGTTGTGGTATTAAAGTTGTACCTAAACATTTTCAAATGACATGTTCTTTGGGAGAGAATTTGAACAGTTACAACATAAAGAATCATTCATTTAGATTTTATATTACTAATTAAAAATGATTTATTAATATGAAAAAAGCAGTATTTGTTATATTGGCATGCATGCTGATAATTCCAGCGGTATCTAATGCACAGGGAAGGGCAATAGGACTTCGCTTTGGGGGAGGAAACCTGGTTGGTGCCGAAATTTCATATCAAACCCCATTTAACGGTGATCGCCTGGAGCTGGATTTGGGGATTAAAAGTTCGTCGCACTGGAGTCATTGGTCACTAACAGGTATTTACCAATGGGTGTGGCAAATTGAAGGAGGTTTCTATTGGTATGCGGGTGTTGGTCCCTCAATTGGGAATCGTTCTTATTCTGGTCCTGGTTACAGAGATGACGGAATGTTTTTAGCTGCTGCCTTAAATGCCGGTGTGGAGTATAATTTTGAAGAGATTCCACTTCAACTTTCAGTAGACATTCGTCCTGAATTGGGGTTGATTAATACATATGACAGGGGCGTCTTTAGTTTGGCTTTAGGTGTCAGATACAGGTTCTAAAAACTTGTTTTAAAATATTTTAAAACAGATAACACTTTGGTGTTATCTGTTTTTGTTTGTGATGGTTTGGTCTCTTATTTTTTGTCTCTCTGAATATTTCGTCCTTTGTTTGTTATCATTTGATCCTAATTTTCTGAGATTATAGCTCGTTAGACTTCTTTATTTATCTGAATATCAGTTGCATTCAAAGTACAGGTCGTATTAATCAATTAGTTGAAAATAAAACTCTTACTTGTATCTAATCCCGAATGTCTCGGGAATAATCTATAAGTCTAACAATCTATTTCTGAGATAATGCAGGTTAAATCTTTATATTTGATGTTTTCATGTTTTTCGAATATGAAGAAGGCGTTCCATATTTACGTGATCTTTCGTAAAAGACTTATCGTATAAATGTTTATAATCTCATAATATAAGTTAAGGGTTGTTTTTTATAAGATACAATGAAATCCATCCTGTTTGTAGATATTGAAACGGATCCTGAACACAAAAGGATATTAGATATTGGTGCAATCAATGATCATGGGCACCAAATGCACTCCAATGCTCTTTCCGATTTAATTAAATTGATAAAAGACGGTAGTTTTTTATGTGGACATAACATCATCCGTCACGATTTGCCATATCTTACGAAGGTATTGGGAGAGAAAATCGTAAGCAGTCCGGTTATTGACACCTTGTTTCTTTCGCCCCTTCTCTTTCCTAAAAAGCCTTATCATGCTTTACTAAAGGACGATAAACTTCAAACTGACGAGCTCAATAATCCTCTTAATGACGCCATTAAAGCGAAGGATCTCTTTTGCGATGAGGTGACTGCATTTAAAGAGTCGGAGGAAGAGTTACGGTTAATTTTTTATTCCCTTTTGGGGAATCAGGACGAATTTGCTGCATTTTTTCGGTTTGTAGGTTATGAAAGTGAAAAGACAAATATTATAGAATTGATCCGACGCAAATTTGCTTCACAAATTTGTGCTCACATTGATTTGGAAAGACTGATCCGCAACAATCCTATTGAACTTGCCTATTGCATTGCACTCATTAATACCGGATGTCGGAGCTCAGTTGCACCGCCGTGGGTGTTAAAGAATTTTCCTGAGGTCGACAGGGTGATGTATCTGTTACGCAATAACCCTTGTTTGAAAGGTTGTTCATATTGTGATCAGGCTCTTGATGCCGGGATGGGATTAAGAAAGTTCTTCGGGTTTGAGTTTTATCGGCAATATGGAGGGAAGCCTTTACAGGAGGAGGCTGTGAAGGCAGCCATCCAAAACCGCTCGTTATTGGCGGTTTTTCCTACGGGAGGAGGGAAGTCCATTACTTTTCAGGTTCCTGCACTGATGAGTGGTGAAAATGTCAGAGGTTTAACAGTAGTCATTTCTCCACTTCAAAGCCTGATGAAGGATCAGGTTGATAACCTAGAGCGTGCCGGTATCACCGAGGCCGTTACCATTAACGGCCTGTTGGATCCAATTGAACGTGCAAAGTCTTTTCATCGCGTTGAAAACGGATCTGCATCCATGCTTTATATCTCCCCCGAATCGTTGCGATCAAAAACCATTGAGCATCTGCTGTTGGGGCGTAATATCGTGCGCTTCGTTATCGACGAAGCACATTGTTTTTCGGCGTGGGGGCAAGATTTTCGCGTGGATTATCTCTACATTGGAGATTTTATTAAATCCCTTCAGGAAAAAAAGAACACGGCAGATCCAATTCCTGTATCCTGTTTCACGGCAACGGCCAAACAAAAGGTGATTGAAGACATTAAAAACTATTTTCGGGAAAAACTGTCGCTTCATTTGGAGCTATTTACTTCGGCTGCCACCCGCGAGAATCTCCTGTATAAAGTACTTCCCAAAGAAACGGACGAAGAGAAGTACCAAACCATTCGTCATTTGGTAGATGGGAAACAATGCCCCACTATTGTTTATGTTTCCCGTACCCGACGTGCCACGCAGTTAGCTCAGCGACTGATTGAAGATGGTTGTCCGGCCAAAGCCTATCATGGGAAAATGGATAACCAGGAAAAATCAGAAAACCAGGATGCCTTTATTCGTGGCGATGTTCAGGTGATGGTTGCCACCTCCGCCTTTGGAATGGGTGTTGATAAAAAGGATGTGGGCATGGTTATTCACCATGATGTTTCGGATTCGCTGGAGAATTATGTTCAGGAGGCCGGCAGAGCCGGTCGTGATGAAAATATTACTGCAGAATGTTACATTCTGTTTAGCGAGGAGGATTTAAGCAAACACTTTATTCTTCTTAATCAGACAAAACTTAATATTAGAGAGATTCAACAAATCTGGTCGGCCATAAAGGATATAACCCGCTTTCGTGCAACGGCATCTAACTCTGCATTGGAAATAGCTCGCAAAGCCGGTTGGGACGAGAATGTGGTGGAAATAGAAACCCGGGTAACTACAGCCATTGCGGCACTGGAAGAGGCCGGGTATATCAGGCGGGGGCAAAATATGCCAAGAATTTTCGCCAATAGTATATTGGCGAAAAATGCTCAAGAGGCCATCGATAGAATAAATCTATCCCATCGTTTCAGCGAAAAGCAAAAGATGCAAGCTACGCGCATCATTAAAAAACTATTTTCCAGCCGAAGCAGAAAGCAAGCAACGGATGAGGTGGCAGAAACGAGGATTGATTACATCTCAGACCATCTGGGAATTGTTAAGGAGGAGGTGATAAACGCAGTGAATTTGCTTAGGGAAGAGCGAATACTTGCCGATGCGAAGGATCTCACCGCGTTTATAAAACGCGGTGAAAACAAAAACCGGTCATTTGCTATTTTACAATCGTACAGTAAAATTGAGAACTTCTTTTTATCTGTTATCGATGAAAGTGAAAAAGCTATGCATCTGAAAGAACTGGTCGAAATGGCAGAGACAGCAGGCTGTGTGGATGTTTCGCCAAATAAACTGAGAACCATCATTAACTTTTGGGTCATTAAGAACTGGATAAAAAGGAAGAATCATGATTACTTGAATCACCATTTTTCGGTCATGGCCAACAATCCGGTTGGCGTATTAAAGGAGAAACTGGAGAAGCGCCACCATCTTGCAGCTTTTATTGTCAACTACCTGTTTTCGAAAAGCAACGAAAGTTTGTCGGAAGAAGACAAGAACAAACAGCAACTGCTTGTGGAGTTTTCAGTGCATGAGTTAAAGCAGCAGTATGAACAGCAGCAGGCACTTTTTAAATTGATTGTTGCCATTGAGGATGTTGAAGATGCGTTGTTTTATCTTTCACGAATTGATGCCATAAAGATTGAAGGTGGATTTTTAGTCGTTTATAACAAATTGAGCATTGAACGACTTGAACAGGATAACAAAAGACGTTACAAAACCGATGATTACACCAAACTTAAGCAGCATTACAACAATAAAATCCAACAGATCCACATTGTTGGGGAGTATGCCAGAAAGATGATCCGTGATTACAAAGAGGCACTACAATTTGTAAACGACTATTTTAATCTCAATTATACAACATTTATCAACCGCTATTTCAATGCAACCCGGCAAAAGGAGATTCAACGCAATTTAACGCCTGCGAAGTTCAGGCAGCTGTTTGGAAACCTTTCTCCGTCGCAACTTAAGATCATTACCGATAATACTTCTCGATATATAGTTGTAGCTGCTGGTCCGGGAAGCGGAAAAACCAAAGTTTTGGTGCATAAATTGGCCTCCTTGTTGCTTATGGAGGATGTGAAGCATGAGCAGTTGTTGATGATTACTTTTTCGCGTGCCGCAGCCAGCGAATTTAAACAACGGTTAATTAGTCTTATTGGAAATGCGGCTGCTTTTGTGGAAATCAAAACTTTTCACTCGTACTGTTTTGATCTTATGGGAAAAGTGGGTTCCATTGAAAAATCAAATACCATCATTGAACAAGCCATTGATAGAATCAGAAACAAGGACATTGAACCGAGCCGCATCAGCAAAAGTGTACTGGTAATTGATGAGGCTCAGGATATGGATGCGAATGAATTCTTGCTGATAAAAACGCTGATGGCGTTTAATGAAGAGATGCGCGTCATCGCTGTTGGCGATGACGATCAGAATATTTATGAATTCCGAGGATCCAGTTCAAAACACCTGGAACAATTCATCCTTCAGCATCAGGCCATAAAATATGAATTGAATGAGAATTTTCGTAGTAAAAGCAATCTGGTTGAATTTTCCAACCACGTGGTGACAAAAATCAGCCACCGGCTAAAAGAAATTCCCATTGTGGCGAGACAAAATGATAATGGAACCATACAGATTACAAAATACCAAAGCCGGGGGCTCATAACCCCATTGGTAGAGGATGTTGCAGCTCAGAATCTTTATGGCACAACAGCCATTTTAACCCAGACCAATGATGAGGCACTTTTAATTACCGGGTTACTAAACAAGAAAGGGTTTCCGGCAAAATTGATTCAGTCAAACAATGAGTTTAATCTCTATAATCTGTTTGAAGTACGTCATTTTATAGACCAATTAAATTTAGTTGACGGGAAGGTGGTTCTTAGTGATGAAACATGGACACGGGCAAAGCAGAGTGTTTGGGATAGATTTAAAAACAGTTCGAAAATAGAGATTTGTATCAATCTTGTAAAAGCTTTTGAATTGAGTTATCCTAAACTAAAATATAAATCCGATTTTGAAGTCTTCGTCCGGGAGTCGAAGTCGGAAGACTTTATCAATCCCAACGGAGAAACCATATTTGTCTCTACCATCCATAAGACGAAGGGGAAGGAGTTCACCAATGTTTTTCTATTGCTTGAGAATTATCTGGTTGATGGGGATGAAAAAATCAGGCAGTTGTACGTAGCGATGACCAGGGCTAAGGATAATCTTTTTATACATACAAATGGTCAGTTTCTGGATGATGCGGCAATAAGCAACATCATCGTCAAGAACAATACTCAGAGTTACCCAATTCCGGAACTGCTCATACTGCATCTTTCTTATAAAGATATCTGGTTAAGCTATTTTGTGCATCGCCAAAGGCTGATTTCAAACCTCACGTCTGGAGACTCATTGCAAATTGACTCTGAAGGCTGTAACGATTTAGCCGGAAATCGTATATTGAAGTTCTCCACCGCCTGTAAAGAAAGGATTGCAGCCTACGAGTTAAAGGGTTATAAATTGCAAAGCGCAGAAATTAACCATATCCTCTATTGGAAGCCTGACGATACAGACTCTGAAATAAAAATTATTTTGCCTGAGGTGAGGTTGGGGAGGGGAGTGGATGAAATTTAGTCCCTTTTTAAAATGAAAAGCATGTTTTGAAGAGTTGATAACAGGGACTTATGGTTCAATTTTTCCGCCCTCGTAGAGGGCAAATGTTGATAGAAAACCGTGCATCATCCATTGCATGCGCCTCGTAGAGGTGCAATAGAGCAAATATTTGTGATGAAAATACAATCCCCATAATTACTAAACCGGAAAACCCATTTGTTCTCTGTTATAAAAAACTCTGCGTTTTAGCGTCTCAGCGTTGTATTTCACCACATAAGGCACATAAGATTTCACCACAAAGGGCGCAATGGTTGCACAATGAGCGCAATGGGTATGGTGAATTACTTTTTATAAGCGTTTCGCCCCTCGTCCCCCCGTTAGCGCGACTTTGCAATTCGTGCTTTTACGTTCTTTGCAAGCCAGGCTGTAGAGCCGAGTGTCAATCCCTTAAACCAGTACCCCAGCTCGGCGAAGTTTGCAACTTCGTCGAGCTGGGGGATTACGGGTTAATCTGGTGCGTTTGGCGATTCCCCCTTGGCTTCGACGTGAGTGTTCGACTGAGCTCACACCGAAGTCTCAGCCGAATGGGGCCAGGGGTGAGTGAAGGAGACACTTCAGATTTGGCTTGACACTAGTAAAATAAATATTACAGAAAACATCGAACAATCATTATTTTCTCAGTTAATCCCGACAAATTTCATTTTCTTTGCATAAAATTTTAAAGGCAACAAACGTTGGTTGGTAAAAGTAATTTGAGTTTTATGCTTAGAGACTGTTTAAATTTGTATAGAATAAAATAAATAGATTTTTAGATGCTAGATTTTTAGACCGACAGACAAGACAAAATTGAAAACCAGTTGTATCTATTCATGTGTTTTTAATTTGTTCTTTAGATGTCACATGGAACTCGCCAAATAATTACACCCATGCTTATCAAAGCATTTGGTGTGGCTCGTTTCATCTTTCTTAACTATTCTATCTGTCTAAATTCTAAAGATCTATAATCTATAAAAATCTTTAGAAACTAAGTTTAAACAGTTACTTAATCTTGACATACCAACGTGTTTTATGAAATACATAGTTTTGTGTCTTAGCGCCTCCGCGTTCAGACTAATTAAATAAATGCGCTCAATATAAATGGAACGATTGATTACTTCGAATCTGAAACTTGGAATCATTGCCGGGGGACAACTTGCAAAAATGTTGATTCAGGAAGCCAGTAAATGGGACATCGCAACATATGTACTGGATAGGGAGAAGGATTGTCCGGCAGGCAGCATCGCTTCATGCCTGGTAAGCGGAAGCCAGACCGACTTTGATGATGTATATAATTTCGGCAAAATGGTTGATGTTTTAACCTATGAGATGGAAAATATCAACATAGACGCGTTAAAGAAATTAAAATCAGAAGGCGTAGTTATTAAACCCGACCCTGATGTGTTGGAAATGATACAGGATAAGGGGTTGCAAAAGGAATTTTACAGTACGAATGGCATTCCCACTTCTCCATATGTTTTTGTTGATGGAGCCGATGAGATTAATGAAAAGATTAAAACAGGGGAAATAGAATTTCCCTTTGTACAAAAAATCAGAAAAGGAGGCTACGATGGTCAAGGCGTTGCGGTGGTAAATAGCCCGGGAGAACTTGGTAAAACCCTGAATGGAGCATCCATTATAGAAAATAAAATTGATATCGATAAGGAAATAGCAGTGATTGCCGCACGCAATGGAAATGGCGATATCAGCTGTTTTCCTGTCGTGGAGATGGTGTTTAACGACAAAGCCAACTTGGTTGATAAACTTATCTGTCCGTCAACCATCACAACCGGGCAAGCTGAGAAAGCCATTGGCATGGCTTCTCAAATCATTGGCTTATTAAATATGGAAGGTTTGCTGGCTGTTGAGTTTTTTGTCGATAAGAACGGGGAGGTGATTGTAAACGAAATGGCTCCACGCCCACACAACAGCGGACACCATTCCATCGAAAGCATCATAACCTCGCAGTTTGAACAGCATCTGAGGTCGATTTTAAACCTGCCGTTGGGAAGCACCCAATTAAAGCTTCCGGCTGTTATGCTTAACATCATTGGTGAAGAAGGGTGTCAGGGAATGGTGAAATATGAAGGACTTACCGAAAGCATGGCAATTCCCGGAGTTAAAGTTCATCTATACGGGAAAAAAGAGACCCGCCCATTCAGAAAAATGGGACATGTTACCATCCTGTCGGAGAATATGAATGATGCATTGAAAAAAGCAGACAAAGTAAAGGAATTATTAAAAGTAAAATCATGGGAAAAAAAGTAGTAAGCATCGTAATGGGTTCCGATTCGGATTTGCCTGTTATGAACCAGGCAGCTGAAATGCTGGAACTTTTCGGAGTAGGATATGAACTGGACATAGTTTCAGCCCACCGTACACCCGAAAAGATGTATGATTTTGCTTCCAATGCCCATAAACGCGGCATACAAGTAATTATAGCCGGAGCCGGTGGTGCCGCGCACCTTCCGGGGATGGTTGCAGCCATTACTCCGCTTCCGGTAATTGGCGTACCTGTAAAATCGAGTAATTCTATCGACGGCTGGGATTCGGTATTGTCTATTCTACAAATGCCCGGCGGAGTACCTGTTGCTACCGTGGCACTCAATGGCGCTAAAAATGCCGGTATTTTGGCTGCACAAATCGTAGCAGCAAACAACCAGGAAATTCTTCAGAAAATCATTGATTATAAAGAAGACTTGAAAAATCAGGTCATTGTAAAATCTGAAAAGGTTAAGCGGTAATTCCCTGGTTAGATACCTTCATCACATATTTATTTCAATTGCTGTCGCCCATTCAGGGCTGTGGTTTTGTTGTTTCATTATCCCGGGGCTGTACCCGGGTTATTGATTAAAGCCTTCAGGGTTAGTATAACTATTTTGGCCAAAAACATCATAGCCCCAATGAATAGCCTCGAATGTGTCAAAGAATAACTATGTAACAATTATTTAATTTTTTGTTATGACGTATTTTTGCGTCATATATTTTTATGACGTAAATTTACGTCATAAAAATATATGGGAAGATTTGTAGTTCATTTACTTGACAAGCACATCAAATCTAAAGTTCAATATGATATGGCTAACTTAACTAAAAATACTTTTTCTGCTGATTTGATTCGTCAGGCCAAATTTTTTAAAGCCTTATCGCATCCGGCGCGTTTATCAATTCTTCAATATCTGGCTGAAACTAAAACATGTATCACCGGAGATATTGCGGATGAACTGCCCTTAAGCAGAACCACTGTTAATCAGCATTTAAAGGAATTAAAAGAGGTCGGACTGATAGTTGGAACCGTTGAAGGGGTAAAAACCAATTATTGTCTCAACACTCAGGCCATTAAAGATTTTAAAACGTCCGCCATTTCGTTTCTCGGGGATTTAAATATTGATACAATAAACTGTAAAAAATAGAAATATGAAGATTTTAATTTTATGTACCGGCAACTCCTGCCGCAGCCAAATGGCTCATGGCTTTATGGCATCGTTTGATAAGAGGCTGAACGTATGTTCAGCCGGAACTGAGGCTTCCGGCAGACTTAACCAGAGTGCGGTAAAAGCCATGAAAGAAATTGGCATCGACATCAGTCAACACACTTCTGATTCGGTAGAAAAATACCTAGGCGAAGAATGGGATTATGTGATTACCGTGTGCGGCGGAGCCAATGAAGCTTGTCCTGCCTTTATGGGAAAAGTTAAAAAGCGATTGCACATTGGTTTTGACGACCCATCACATGCTACCGGAACTGATGAGTTCATTTGGAGTGAGTTTATTCGTGTGCGTGATGAGATAAAAGAGGGATTTTATAAACTATATAAAGAAGAAATTCAATTGAAACTATGAAACCGGAAGAGTTGAAACTTGTGGTTCGGGATAAGTACAGCCAGATTGCATCGCAATCTGGAAACACATCGTGCTGTGGTCCTTCTTACGATTGTTGCGGTGTTGATTACACCATTTTTAGTGAAAACTATACTTTGTTAAAAGGATATAACCCCGATGCTGATTTGAGATTAGGATGTGGTACACCTACAGAATTTGCAGGGATACAGGAAGACCAACATGTTCTTGACCTTGGAAGTGGAGCCGGTAACGATTGTTTTGTGGCTCGTGCCATTGTTGGTGAAAAGGGACGGGTTATCGGACTTGATTTTTCGGCAGAGATGCTGGTAAAAGCTAAGAATAATGCACAGAAACTGGATTTCCAAAATATTGAGTTTGTCGAAGGGGATATTGAAGATATGCCATTGGCAAGTAACCAGTTTGATGTGGTCATTTCCAATTGTGTTCTCAATTTGGTTCCCGATAAAACCAAAGCATTTTCTGAAATAAAGAGGGTACTTAAACCAGGGGGTCATTTCTGTGTGTCGGATGTGGTGATTAAAGGACAATTACCCGAACAACTGCAATCTGATGCGGAAATGTATGCAGGTTGTGTATCCGGGGCCATACAAATGGAGGATTACTTAAACATCATCAGAAGTGCCGGATTCGAAAAAATAACAGTACATAAACAACGTACCATCGACATCCCACAGGATACTCTAAAAAAATCTCTTTCAGATAAAGAGATTAAAGGATTTCAGGATGGTTCAACAGGTATTATCTCTATTACCATAAGTGGTTGGACGGTAATTTAATTTCCAGGATTGAACACATTCAACTTACGAATATTAAATAGGATTAATTTAATACATTTAAAATTAATACGATGACTGAACCCGTAAAGAAAGTTACGATTCCGGCTCAACCAAAAAGAACCATTGGCTTTTTTGAAAAATATCTTACCATTTGGGTGGCTTTGGGTATTATTGCCGGGATTGTAATTGGCCATTTTTTAGGCGATAATATTGAATTGGTTAGAAATCTGGAAATTGCAAAAGTAAATATTCCTGTTGCCATTCTTATTTGGTTCATGATTTATCCCATGATGCTGCAGGTGGATTTTACCAGTATTAAAAAAATAGGTAGAAAACCCAGAGGGGTGGTATGGACAATAATTATAAACTGGTTAATTAAACCATTTACGATGGCCTTTTTTGCCTGGCTGTTTTTCACTCAACTCTATCAGGCATGGGTTAATCCTGAGGAGGCTTATTACTACATTGCAGGAGCTATTATACTGGGAGCCGCCCCATGTACTGCCATGGTATTTGTATGGTCTTACCTGTCTGATGGGGATCCAAATTACACTTTGGTACAGGTTTCGATTAATGACATTATTGTTCTTGTGGCATTTATTCCTATTGTAGGATTGCTTTTGGAATTAACCGGTGTTATGTTGCCAGATGTGGAACGTTTTCAGGTTCCTTATGATACTTTGGCAGCAAGTGTGATCGTTTTTGTGGTTGTGCCTTTGGTAGCTGGCGTTATTACCCAACGCATTTTAATTAAATCACGAGGAGTTGATTGGTTTAAGAAAGTATTTTTACCAAAGCTTAAACCGATCAGTATTGCGGCACTTTTACTGACATTGGTGTTGCTTTTTTCTTTTCAGGGATACAGGATAGTGGAACGTCCTCTCATTATTTTGTTAATTGCTGTGCCATTGATTATTCAAACATATTTTATATTTTTTGTTGCCTGGTACGGTGGTAAAAGACTCAAATTGAAATATGCTGTTTGTGCTCCTTCTGCTATGATTGGTGCAAGTAACTTTTTTGAGTTGGCTGTTGCTGTTGCCATTGCACTATTTGGTTTTGATGGAGTGATGGGAGGTGCAGCATTGGTAACCGTGGTCGGTGTTTTAGTGGAGGTGCCAATTATGTTATCATTGGTAGCATTTGCAAATAAGAAGAAGTATTAAGAATGTTAGGCAGATGGCAGGAGGTGTGGGGCACTGAGATTTATGAATAGTTCCCCGCTTTCTGAAGTTGATAGATTTGTTGTTAATCCACCCTCGCGGAGGCGACAGGAATAAAATACGATTTCTTATTTTTAAAATTCCCATAACCAATACAAATTTTTATGGAACTTACACCAAATGCCATACATAAGATAAAAGAAATGCTTGAAGGCAAAAAAAGTGAAGTTGCTTTTATTCGTGTCGCAGTTGAAGAGAACAAAAACAACCCTGGCATCAGATTTACTGTAGAATCAAGAAAAAAAGTAAACGATAAAATTATTTCTATCGAAGGGATTCCCCTGGTAATGGACATGGAAACTGAAAGGACTCTTTCAGGATATATAATTAATTACAAATTAAATGGTTTCACGGTAGATTTTATGCTCCCCGGTGGAAGGTGTTGCAGGTGAATGAAAGTGGTCTGCAATAACTTCATATCGCAAAAAATGGTTTCCGTTGCTAAATATTCATAAACTAAATTCGAGGTAAGTAACGGGATTGCATAGAAGCAAGTATTATTTCGTTAAGGGATAATGTATTTATTGAGCCTGTTAAGATTAATCATATGAAATAGCAGGTTTTACTAATTGCTATTATTTAGGTAATAGTTTATAGTGGATATTTGAGAACGCCCTGTGTCCAATCGATTCATGATGGCACGAATTACAATCCATTTGCCCAAACGAATTGTCTAATTTTCCGGTTTTTCCATGACAGGCAACACATGAATTAGCAGATTCATTTGCATATTTATTTCCAACATAATTGCCTGCTTTTATTTCATTTAGTGCAGTCACAACTTTTGCAGTCACATCGCATGAGAGCCTTCTACAACGTTCTTTCCGTTCATTACTGTCCACCTTCACACCTGCCTTTTTGCTCCAGGAAGTATTGGATACATGACACAGGACGGAATCGGTGGAAAATGCCGGGAGAATAAAATCATGCGCAGGTATTTTAGGGATGAATACCGGGAGCGGAGTTTGTTCGTACCATTGAAAAATGTCGGTAACAATTCTGTCGCGTACGTTTCTTTCGGAAACGAAGAGACCCAAAACAGCCGCTGCACCGTTTAGTGCTCCGCAAATTGAGCCATATCCTCCTATCCCACCATGTCCGTAGCGAAACAAATGTAATGGGAAACTCCTGTACGGTTCTCCATATTTTTCGGCCAGTTGCATTACAACGCTTCCCACAACAGCATACATGCAACTCCCGTTGCTGTATTGCTCATAAGCAATATTTGCTGTAGTTTGCGGATCCAGAATCTCATAATCCCATGAATCGCCTGCCTGTATATATTCTACTTTAAATGGGTCATTGTTGGCCTGGTAATCAGGTTTAAAAAGTCTGGAAAGTGCAAATAAGCCAACCGCACCTCCAGTCAATGTGCCTAAACTCGCTTTGATTGCTCTCCTCCTGTTCATCGTCACAATTATTTTATTTAAAACAAAGATCCATAAATCAATCCTGAAGCTGTAGCCATAATCACCACCAGCAACACAAAAACTAAAGTTTTTTGAGTTCCCATCACACTGCGTATAACAAGCATGTTGGGTAATGATAACGATGGCCCGGCAAGAAGTAATGCCAGCGCAGGACCTTTCCCCATTCCCGATGCCATTAAACCTTGCAAAATAGGGACTTCAGTTAATGTAGCGAAATACATAAACGCTCCCAAAACGGATGCAAACAGATTGGCCCATATAGAATTGCCACCAACTAAAGATGAAACCCAATGGTCGGGAATAATTCCGGGCATAGATACATCATCATAGGTGCTTCCCAGTAAAAATCCGGCAATGACAACTCCAATGGCCAACATTGGCATGATTTGTTTGGCAAAATCCCAGGTGGCTAAAGTCCATTCACGGTTTTCTTCGTCTTGTTTGTCCAGCAAAGTGATAATACTTAAAACTGATACACCTACAATCATTGGTACTAAAGGCGATGTGGTTAAAAAAGCAGACGCTGCGGTAATGATTCCTCCTGCAACGACCCATTGCCATTTGATTTTCAGTACGTAAATCAGTGAGTAAACCAACATAAGAGAGAAAAACCCGGTAAGATTCCATTTATTGGCCCATATCCAGTACCATGGTCCATCAGTTACTCCTTCACCCGGTCTTCCCCAGTTGGCAAAAACCAAAATAAGAACCAATGTAAAAAAGTGAAAAGAGGTCTGCCACATGGGGCGTTTTTCCGGAACTTCCGGTATGTTCATCTGTTCCTCCTTTTTCTGTTTCTCCTCTTTACGATAGATAAAAGACATCACCAGTCCGATAACAATGGCAAATGTAACGGCTCCAATGACCCTGGCAACACCCATTTCAAAACCTAAAATTCGGGCAGTTAAAATAATGGCCAATATATTTATGGCGGGACCCGAATAGAGAAAAGCTACGGCAGGCCCCAATCCTGCACCTCTTTTATGGATACTTGAAAATAGCGGCAATATGGTGCAACTGCAAACTGCGAGAATGGTTCCTGATACCGATGCCACAGTATATGCCAGCCATTTTTTGGCGTTGGCGCCAAAATATTTGAGTACAGCAGCCTGACTTACAAATACAGAAATTACACCGGCAATAAAAAAAGCGGGCAAAAGACACAAAATCACATGTTCCTGAGCATACCATCTGGTTAAATCCAGTGTGGCCGCAATGGCATCCTGAAAACGTTCACTTTCCAATGGCATATAAAAGGCTCCCAGGAAAACCACTACAATCCAAAAAAGGATTTTTAGTTCTTTCTTTAATTCCATTTATTTAGTTTTTACGATGTTCATTCCCTAACCGAAACGCATGTTTCAGTGTTAATAATAATATATATAATTGTAATTTAAACGTTTAGATAGTCAAGTAAGACTACTTATAATAATCAGATTTTTAGTTTAATTCCCTAAATTTTTCCGGCACCAGTAATACCGAAACATCTGAATTTCTGGCTACCTTATAACTAACACTTCCAATAAAGACATTGGCAAAATACCCTCGCCCCTGACTACCCATTACAATGAGTGAATAACCTTGATGCGCTTCATTTATTATCTCCTGAGCGGGAATTCCAAAAGGAATTTTTATTTCAATGTTTGTAGCACCCAATCTTTCCAAACGCTCTTTGCGAAGCATCAAACGTTCGTTGTCAATATGGTTAAATTCTTCCAATTTATGATCCAGATGTCCGGAAATTCGCCCTTTGTCCTGTACATGCATTAAAGTGATGTTTTTGGCTCCATCTTTTACCAGTTCTTCCAGATATTCAAATGCATACATAGAAATGTCTGAAAAATCGGTGGCAAAAAGTATTTTCTCTTTCAGGTTGCCTGTGGCAGCCTGAAAACCAGATTCATCACCTTTAATCCGTAAAAAAAGCAGTGGTTTTTCATGGCTATTTAAAATTTCCGATGCCACACCGCCAAGCCTGAACAACTGATGGGTAAAAGCACTGCTTCCGTGCGATCCGAGCACTACGATGGATATATTCTTTTCTTTACAAATTCGTTTTATTTCTTCAGAGGGAATTCCGTTTGCCAGTTCAAGCGTTACATTGAACCCCTCTTTTTTTAACAGTTCCTGCTGTCGTTCCAAATCCGGCTTTATTTGTTGGCGAACAATTTCTGAAACTTCATCTTTTTCCTTGAATCCGAGCGCATAAAAAAGCACCACCTCTTTTATTTCAAGTGTTTTTAGGTTGTCCATGCATCCAATAATGGCATCTGAAACGTGAGAAAGATCGCTGGCTATTAAAACTCTTTTAAACATGGGTGTAGATTTAGTTTGAATTTAATTCAAAAAAAAGACTACTGCTTTACTCTTATAAATAAATCAGCCAGATGTAGTAAAGTCCGACCAGAATAAATATTACAGCTGCTATTCTTCTGAACCAAAACTCGAAGGTTTTAATTTTATTGTACATTTTTCCTACACTCGAAACGCTGAATGTTAGCACCCAGGCGAATATAATGACAGGTAATCCTGTGGCTATGGCAAAAACCACCGGTAAAAGGTAGCCGATGTTTGACGATACGGACAATGGAATCAATCCCCCAAAGTAGATTACACCACTATAAGGGCAAAATGCCAAAGCAAAGACAATTCCCAAAAGTAAAGAACTCCACCAGCTTCCCTTTTTTGTTTTACTCTCCATTTTGTCGGACAAACCGCCAGTTAGAGAAAAGTTGAATTTTATAAAATCCAACATAAAAATTCCAATAACAATCAGAAGAGGACCTATAAAAAGTTCTCCATAATTTCCAATGGCTCGCTGAATTTGAAAAATACTGGAACCCTGTTTAAGTATTAGTATTAGAATAATCCCTAATACCGTGTAACTGATGGTTCGTCCTAATGTATATACCAAGCCATTGATAAAGGTTTTTCTTTTATCCTGAATATCCTTGCTGATAAATCCAATGGCTGAAATATTTGTTGCCAAAGGGCAGGGACTGACGGCAGTCATCAGCCCCAGAATAAATGCGGTAAATAGAGGAAACTGTGTATTGTCTGCAAGACTTTGCAAAAACTCCATAATGATTATTGGTTGTCGTTTACACTTGCAACTAATTTGCTCTCAAACTCTTCACTATTTCGGGATCTTAAATAGGTTCTTGCGTCGGCAGAAATGTCTTTAAAGTTTTCTGTATCTCCGTTTTTGACTATAATAACGGTTTGAGAACGGGCGTTGAATTTTTGAACCAAATCAGCGTTTGCAGGATCGGCCAGACGTACTTCTTTAAAGATGACTTCTGAAGCTTCAAAATTACTTTCTACCATCGATTTAATGTCGTTTTGGAGCAAGTCACAAGCTCTGGCCATACAACAACCCAAATTGGCTTTGAAATAAAGGACTTCTGTTTTTTGTGCCATAGTTGCCATCCCACTCATTAAGGCGATGGCTGCGATTAAAATTAATTTTCTCATAATTTCGATATGTTTTTACCACGGATTACACAGATAATCACGGATTTTTTTCAAACTTAAACAATAAGGAATAAAACTTTACGCATTATAAATTCACAGATAAGTCCTCTGAAACATATAAACGGGATGATATCAATTTGTGCAAATCTGTGTGATTTGTGGTGCACCTGTTATTTTAAAAATGGAGAATTATTTATCTAAAAACTTTTTTGTTTCTTTTACAACAAGACTTTTGAGTCCTTCCGGATTATTCATTACCAATGCAAAGGCCTGGTCTGTTAAATTGGTATGATCATCTTCAGTTGCAATAACCACACTGCTCCAAGCGATTTCATATTTCTCGGCCAAATCAGAGTTGGCTCTGTCAGAAAAGTCCACTTCAAGGAAAACCACTTCGGGGTTTTCCTTGAAATTCTCTTTAATAGTAGTTTGGACAACCTCCTGAATATTAACACATGTTTGGCATCGCATACGTCCGTGAAAATAATATACCAACACCTTCGCCTCATCAGCATCACTCACAGATGTTGTTTTTTGACTGCTTTGACCCGATTGAGTCTGTCCGCAAGAAATAGCTGCCAATACAACCATTATTGCCAATAAAAATCTTTTAATCATGTTTTTATCAATTTAGATGTTTTTGGTTAGCGTGATTATAGCTCTTAAACCTTCCTTAGCTATCAATCCAACAAATCTTTAACCTTGAAAAAAGCCTTTTATTAACTTTTGGGCTTTTTCCCAGTTATCCGGATTTATGCAGTATTTTATAAAAGGAGGTTCTACTTCACCCTGAATGAGTCCCGCATATTTTAGCTCTTTTAGATGTTGCGATAAAGTGGAACGTCCAATAGGCAGCTCTTCAACCAAGTCCCCACTATAACAGCAGGAGTCCATTTGCGAGAGTTTTTTTAAAATATAAACTCTAACCGGATGGCTCATGGCTTTCATAAGACGTGCCACGCCTTCTATTTCTGTATCAAAAGGGGCTTTTTTAAGCGTTTGCACCATCTCCAATTAGTTTTTTTAGCTCATCTTTTGAGGGAACACGCCCTTTTACCACAACTTTCCCATTTACCACAACTGCAGGTGTTGAAACAATGTTATAAGACATGATCTCCATGATGTCCTCAACTTTTGTAACAGTTGCATCCAGTTGAAGCTCTTCAACTGCTTCACGAGTTGCTTTTTCAAGGGTCTTGCATTTTGCACAACCCGGACCTAATACTTTAATTTCTGTTGCCATAGTTTTATTTTGTATTTTTACGTTACGCAAAATAACGAAATGAGTTTCAATTAAAAAATATTTTTAGCTGATTTTATTCAATTTACTTCTCCCAGGCAATGATTTTCCTTAGAATGATTACTTTGTCTCCGTCATCATATTCAGTGGAGAAGCCATATTTTTTGCAGATGTATTCAAATGTCTTATCATGAAAAAAACAGACATGGGTTTGGTCACGCATGTACCACCAATCAGCCAGATTGGTGTCATCTTTCCATCGATGAGTCATGACGGTAAGAATTCCGCTGGGAATAAGCAGAGAAGTAATCAGATTTAACTCTTGGGATGGATGCGAAAAGTGTTCAAAAGTTTCTGTAGAGATCACAAAATCCAGCCGTTCATCTGGTAGTTCAGGGAAAAAAATGGGATCGTAATGGTAACACTCAGCACTGGTTTCTTCTAACATTTTTGCCAAAACAGGTTCCGGCCCACAGCCAAAATCCAGACCCACCATATGTTTATCAATGTAATTGCGAGATGGTTCCAATGCCTGATTAAGAGAGTCAACATATCCTTCACATTCAGAGTTGTTGTGGTGGTGGTTGTAGCGCAATTCCTCTTCGTTTGGAGTTGGATGAAATGACTGATCTTTGTATATCAGATAACATGACGGGCATTTCCAGAAAAGGATGTCGTTAATCCCTATAAATGAAGTAGATTCTTGATTTTTACAAAGTGGGCAAGTCATACAGTTCTATTATTATTGCAGATATAAGCATCTGACTAAATTTTGCAGGACAAAACTACTTGTTTTCGAAGAAAAACAAGCAATAAATTACTTGTTTTTCAGGTAAATATTCCCAAAAAACATTAACAGATTTCACATTTAAATCTTTCAAGAATAAATGGAATTGGTTGCAATTTTACATTGAAAGTCTGGTTATACTAGAAACACTGAAAAAACTTTTCACATCCAAAATTGTTAAATAGGGAAAAGCAATGCTATGTTCCAAAGATTCAAACTTCCATACATTGTTCTAATGCTGAGTGTTATCTCTTTAACATTGGATGCACAGAATCCCTATTATGATTTCTTTGAGGAGTCGCAAAATATTACGAATAAAGGGATGTACGTTCTTGGAACATGGGCTGTTGCCAATATTGCTCTTGGGGTAAACGGCTGGATTCAATCCTCTGGAGAGCAGAAATATTTTCATCAGATGAACACCTTGTGGAATGGTGTAAATCTGACCATCGCAACCTGGTCGTTGGCCTCAAATTATGGAAGAGATATTGCGGGGATGGATGCACAGGAAATGATTTCACATGTCACAGGCCTGGAAAATCTGTTGTTAATAAATGCCGGGTTGGATTTATTGTATATTGCCGGAGGATTTGTGATGCGCCATCAGAGCAGAAATTCCGAAAAACGAGCCGATTTGCTTAAGGGATACGGTAATTCGGTCATATTGCAAGGTGGTTTTCTTCTTGTTTTCGACTTGATTTTATATGGTGTTATTAACAGCCATAAATCAAATTTTCTAAACGATATTGAGTTATCAATGAGTCCAGGGATGGGACAACTGACTTTTAGTTTCTAAGAGGTGAAGTTTTACTCATCAATCGGAAAAATCATCAAAAATTCGGCGCCTCCGCCATCACGGTCGGTGATTGAAATGGTGCCCTGATGTTTTTCAATGACTCCCTGGGTAATTGCCAGTCCAATTCCCAGTCCAAAATCGCCACCGGCGGTTTTGGTTGTAAAACTAGGTTGAAATATTTTTTTCTTTATTTTGTCAGGTACACCCGGTCCGTCATCGGCTATTTTTACCCAAACAAGATCGTTCGCTGAATTCACCCCACATGAAATATAGAGGTTTCCACTATCATTCATAGCATCACATGCATTTATTATCAGGTTTGTCCAAACCTGATTGAGCTCCCCAACAAAACAGTTAATCAGAGGAATCTCTTCCAAATTGAGATGTACTTTTACACTTTTAAGTCTGTGTCCGAGTATTTGTAGTGTTTCACGTATGCCATTTCGAATGTCCGTCATTTCAGGACTTTTCCCCGATTGACGGCTGTAGCTCTTAAGACTTTTTACCAAAAACTCAATTCTGCTGGTTGACAGACGTATTCCATTGAGAAACAGCCCCGATTGGTATGCATCTATGAGTAGGTTTAGCAGCTCTTGTTGTGATTTTTTGCCTGAATAAGGCATAAGCCTTTCTATCAAATCATCGTTCATCTCAGCCACCATCCTGATTTTACTTCTCTGTAAATGAGAAAAAACACCTGCCAGGCTTTTCATTCGCCCACGCTGTTCAATCGAATCAGCGTACTCCCTGCTGAGACCGGCGTCAAAAAAGTATCTGATTTCGGTGGTGCTTGGAAACTTTGCAGAGCTCTCTACCAACTGCGACAGGTTTTGTGATAAATAATCCACTGAACGCAGCAGGGCAGAAGCCGGATTATTTATTTCATGTGCCAGACCTGCGGTGAGTTCCCCTAATGTGGCCATCTTTTCCTGGGAAATGTATGCATTTCGGGTTCTCTCTAACTCCTTGATGGTCTTCCGAAGTTGGTTTTTCTCCTTTTCAAGCTCTCTGGTTAGCTTGGCTACCTCTAGGTGAAGTCCCAGCATGTTGCGATAACGTTCAGCCAGATTTGAGAAAATCAGGCCATTGAGTGTTCTGCTTATTTCCGGATACTTTGTGTAGAAAAGGTCGAAGTTATTATGATCAAAAGCCAGGGTTTTTACCTGGCTCTGAGCTTTTATGGTAATAAAAATTGGTTCACCTGTCTGGAATGAGAGCAGTCCGCAAAATTCACCCGGCCCAAGCAATCCAATATCTGCAGTTATGTCCTCTCCTTCCTTGTGCTGGCTGACTTCTCCTTCCAAAACTACGTAGAGCGTTTTGTTTGGCATGCCTTCCTCAAGAAGGACCTCACCTTCCTCAAAGGTTTTCAGCAAACTTTTCAGCAACTCCGACTCAGTGATTAACTGATTGATATTTTGAACAAATATCTCCTTATCATAAAGAGAGCGGGTGCTCTCTTCTGTAAGATGCAATGAGCCCTGTTTTTTGGAAGAATTCATTTTCTGCTACTGATTCAAAAACTAATAGTTCGCTAATCTTTTTTTACTTAGTTATCAAGCATATATAAATCTTCAGTCAAGTCATTCAGTTAGCTGATAATAAGAAATTTACTTGTATTTAATCCCACTGAGCGGGACTTCACTGTGCTCAGTATCTTACATCTAATAATCTATAAGTCTAACAATCTACCGACAAGACAGTGATTAAATATACCCCTTTGACCTGATTGCTTCCTGCAACTTCTCCTGGTTCAGAACTGATAAATATGGAAGCAGGTCATCTTCAGTTTCAATAACAAAGTCGGTTAATTCATCAATGACTATTTTAAGCAGTTCTTCTTTTTTCCAAGGTTTGGAAACATACTGATTGAGCCGTGCTTTGTTTACAGCCTGTATGGTATCATCCAGCCCTGCCTGGCCGGTTAGCAATATTTTTCTGGTACTTTGAGTGAACTCATCTTTTTGCATTTCAACGAGAAGGTCAACTCCTTTATCGCCCGGCATGATGTGGTCGCACAAAATGAGTCCAATTCGGTTTCCGTCTTCCTTTATTTCATTGATTAATTGGCGTGCATCATTGGCCGAGGCGGCTCCCTCAATGGGGAAGAATTCTTCCAATTGCTCTAAATCACGAATAACAACATCAAGCACTTGTGGCTCATCCTCAACGCAAATAATATAGATATCAGACATAGTTCGCAGTTTTTAGTTAATAATGAAAGGCCAATATAGTTGCGACAGTACTAATGTAGCAACAATTCCAATTAATCCAATAACAATTCCCACCTTCACCATATCGGGTGTTTTAATAAAACCAGTGCTCATGGCAATGGCATTTGGCGGTGTGGATATTGGAAGTAACATAGCCATGTTACAAGCTGCAGCAATGGCTAAACTGGATATGACCAAACTAAAACCTTCACCTGCAATGCCTGACGTACCCATGCTGATTGCCAGTGGAATCACTAAGGTTGCGGTAACAGTATTCGAAAGAAAATTTGATAGGTTTAATGCAACCAATCCAAATACACCCAATAGTACAATCTGAGGAAAAGCATCCCATGAAATGCTTGAAACCAGCCACATGGCAAGACCTGTATTTTCCATGCTGATACCGAGGGCAATACCTCCGGCCACCAGCCAAAGAACTTCCCAGGGTAAAGAGCGGATATCCTCCTGCTTCATTACCCCGGTAACGGTTAAGCCTGCTATTGGGAGAAAAGCCACCATAGAGCTTGGGATGCCGTGTACCGACTCGGTAAACCAGAGCAAAACCGTTGCGGCAAAAAGAAGATACAGTATAATGGCCGGGCGTGATTTGTTAAAATCCACTTTAAGTGAAAGCTTAAACTCGCGTAGTTTAGTAGGGAAAAGGAATCTCATTGTTAACCAGGCTAAAAACAGAAGCAAAATGACAAGGGGGAGCATCATCACTACCCATGTGCCAAATTCTATGTTAATTCCTTGCTGACCCAGATTGGCAATTGCTATGGCATTGGGTGGCGTTCCAATGGGCGTGGCCATACCTCCAATATTTGCGGCAATGGGAATACACAAGGCTAAAACTATTCTAAATTTATCCTCTCTGGCTACCTGGGCAACTATGGGAATGGCCACTGTCATCATCATGGCGGTTGTTGCAGTGTTACTCATAAATGCTGACAGAGTTGCTGTAACAACCATCAAACCCAAAACAATAAAACCAGGCTTTGTGCCAAATGGTTTTAGTAATACTGAAGTTAGGTTTTTGTCGAGATTGTATTTTACCGCTGCGCCTGCCAGCATAAAACCTCCTAAAAACAGAATGATGATGGGGCTGGCCAGTGTCCCAAAGAATAGAGAAAATGAGACCGGTTTATACCCAACCAGTTTATGGTTGGCATTACTGACAATTTTCGCGTCTGTTTGTAGTTCGTTGCTTCTTATCTCAACCCAATCGGCGCGGTCTAGTATTTTAACATCAATGGCAGTATAGTTTCTGCTATCATTAGCTATGTATATTCTCTCACCATCGACTGCTTCAGCTGGTACCAGCCATGAGTCGCTCGTATGTTGCTTTGCAGTTGTGGTTGGCAAGCTGGCATCGGAAAAAATAACCCCTTGCTGACTCAGGAGTACTACCTGAAGGAAGATAACCAGCATGGATGTTGAGTAGATGGGAATGGTCTCGAACATCCAAAAGACGGCAGCCATAAGAAAAATACCCAAGGCAATATGCCCGGCATATGACAGTCCGCTGAACGTAAAGAACAGGGGCAAACAGAATCCGATAATTCCGAGTATCAGACCTGTAAGAAACTTAATTTGATTTGATTTTTGTTTGCTTTTTCCGGGCATGTTGCGCTATTTTTTTAAAGCGCAAATTTACAAAACTAACAGTTAGCTTAACGTTTTTGTGACAAACAATTAACCGTAAAAAAAAGGAAATTAGCTTAACTTTCTTTAATTGACTGCCAGGCTTTTTTTAAAACCGTCATAATCCACAAAAAAATGTCGGATAAGATGTCGTTCAAACTATAATTATTCTTTTTGAGGTCATTGAAACATCGTTGGGTTTCAAATTCTTTGGATGCCTGCTTATATTAATGCAGTAGTTTTTAACCCTTCTCTTTCAAACGACTTTCAATATCCATATTTTGATGCAGTATTCTTATGATTTCTATGATATTATCTTCTGCTATTTTGAAGAAAATCAAATGAGATTTAACTTTAGTCATTCTATATCCAACTCGAACATGATCAATTCTTTGGCATAAGTCAAAACCATCTACAATATATTCAATCTCGTTAATTATCAAATTATGATACCTATCTGCTTGTTCTCTTGACCATTTATTTAAAGTGTAAACCCAAATCTTCTCCAAATCAGAAATGGCCTTTTTACTTATCCGATATTTTTTAGTCATAAATATCTTTGATGTAAATCTGTGAGATGTTTGCCGGCATTAAAATTCTCAACCATTTGGCTGTTTTCTCCTTCAATCAAAGCATTTCTTAATTCGTTAAGTTTCTTTTCTTCAGCTTCTAAAAGCCTTAAAGCTGAACGAACAACTTCGCTCGCAGAACTGTACTTTCCAGAGGCAACAGATGAATTTATGAAATCTTCAAAATGTGCGCCTATTGATATTGATGTGTTCTTTCCCATTTTTTAATATTATTATCCAATGCCTAAGTTACCAAAAGCTGGTAACAAAATCAAACAAAATTTTGAGAATGGTTAGGTGTTTAGTTTAGAATGTTACATACATCCGATTTCCCAAAGGAGAAAGTCTGCTCGTGCCAAGTCAACCATAAAGTGACGGTAGACCTTATGTGTTCGTAGAAAATAACAGATGATAAAAACTTGGTTACAGATGAATTTCTATGGGTAATTGCATGGTTACACAATGCAATGAACCATGTTGTTTTATTAATGGCAGGCAATTGATGCCAATGATTTCCCTGTCGGGGAATGCCTTTTTCAATTGGGATATTGCCTCATTATCCAAATCTGAGTTGTATGTTGGAACCAAAATAGCATGGTTGATAATCAGAAAATTGGCGTATGTGGCCGGAAGTCTTTCTCCATCAAAAATAACTTCCTTTGACATTGGCAAAGGAATAAGCTGATAGGGTTCACCATTTGCATTTCGGAGTTGAAATATCTCTTCTTCCATGGCTTTAAGAGCCTGATAATGTTCGTCCAATGAATCGTCGCATTTTACGTATGCAATGGTATCCGGGCTACAAAATCGTACCAGTGTGTCAATGTGGCTGTCGGTGTCGTCGCCGGCAAGGTATCCATTATTTATCCAGAGAACTCTTTTCAGTCCCAACTCCTGAATCAGATAATCCTCAATTTGCTGTTTATTCCACTCTCCGTTTCGGTTTGGTGACAAAAGGCATTCGCTTGTGGTGAGTAATGTTCCTTGGCCGTCGGACTCCAATGCACCACCTTCCAGCACAAAGTTGAGGCGGTTTTTGTAAAGAACATTTTTTGCGACGACTTCTTTCTGGAATAATGTTTTTGTAATCAGGTTGTCCTTATCTGCGGCAAATTTCAGACCCCATCCATTGAATTTAAAATCCAGACAAACCGGTTTGTTGTCTTCAAATATGGTAATCGGTCCAAAGTCGCGTGCCCAGGTATCGTTTGTCTCAGCAACTACGGGAATCAGATTGTGTCCAAATTTCGTGCTTAATGTTTTTCCGGTCTCTTCATCAGGCACCAAAAGGAGAATCTTCTCAAAAGGAAGGATGGAATTAATGATTTCAGAAAAACAGACCTGAACTTCCTCAAGCATGTAGTCCCAGTCGGTGTTTTTATGAGGCCAGGCCATAAGAATGGCGCTTTGAGGCGCCCATTCTGCAGGAAAGTGTCTTGTTGTCATTGCTTTACTCGTTCAGGTTGCTTTGCAAATAATCTTTTACCTCCAGAAAGGCTTTTTCCATCTTTATCATCTTATCAATCAAAAAGAAAGTCATATCAGACCATAATTCCCGATTCAATATATCTCCGGGACATTCGGTGTAAACTCTGCAAACCATCTCTCCGGTTGGCTTTTCGTAGGTGAAATCCCAATTGAGAGGCTCCCCGAATTCAGCTTCGAACAGGGACTTGGCTGCTTCAAGTTTTTCAAAAAGCTGCAATCTGCGCTCCTCTTTGGTATGGTTAATTTCAAGAGCAACCCGGGCTTTTTCTCTGTCCACATCAAAACGCAGGTCAAGCCCTTTTATGCCGGTATTATCAAATATCCAGAACTTTTTTCGTCCTTTCTGACCAGGAAGCCGGCGCGTTTTGTTGTTCAGCTTTTGCCAGAATTCTAATCTTACCTCTTTGGCTTCCTCCTTGTTGAACATTTCTTGTCTGTTTTGAATGAATTGCTTTTTTGTTGAGGTTGATAGATTATTGGGTTGATAGGTTAATAGGTCGCTAGGTCTTAACCACAATGGCACAAAGAAGGCACAAAGGTCACTATGATTAATTATGGCATCGTACACTTTGTGCTTCCTCTGTGATCTTTTTGGTTAAAAGCGTTAGTCAATCTCAAAATTCTGAAAATATCTATTTACATCAAAATTTTAGAAAGTATATCGCATAGATAAAAGAATGCGATTATTGGCGTAAGTTTTTACATCTGACGGTACGCCTTTTTCATCGTAACTATTACCCCAGCCGGCTTCGGTGTACATATATTCCAGTGCTACCCAGGTAGCCGTATTGATGTGGTAGCGAAGTCGGGGAGAAATGGTGAATACATTTGCAACTCTGGTATCCCGACCAAAGGCGGTAGCTCCATCAACGTTTTCTGAAGCACCAAGAGCCTCCGTGTATCCCACAAAAACACCGGGGCTCCATGTGGCTGAATGTCTTTCCATATCAGTCCAAAGCGAACCATATGCCAGTGGGATAAATTCCGGATTCTCAGGAGTAGATGCAAGAGTGCGTGCTACTCCACCGGGCATTGCCAGTTCTGAAGTGTTCTCGCCATACAATGCACCGGCACGAACCAATACGCCAGGGAAACGGTATCTGAAGGTGGTTTGTGCATGGAAACTGCCTACATAGGTGCCAATGGTTGCCGTTTCCTCAATGGCAGGCATCGCCAACCTTTTATATCCTGCCGAAACCGAACCCCAGGCATTGCCTCTCCACAATTTAAGTTGAAGGGTAACTTCCGGCATTTCTCCAAATTCGCTTCCCTCGCCGAAACCAGTTGTTCGGAAATTGTTTTGTTCGATGAATGAGGCGGATAGTTCAAAGTTTTTCTGGTGCCATGTAAGCCTCAACTGTGGATTTCTGCTCAGTGGGTGCATGGGTACGCCAACCCCCGTATGCGCAGTGTTGGGAAAATTCTCGGGAATGAAAAATGGATGCCAGGTTTGTCCGGCTGTTAAAGTAAAATCACCATAACCTAATCTGATGAAAGCATGTCGGAGTCTGAAATTGGAATCTGCTGCCCGGGCATCTCCCAAAAAGTCGGCCTCAATAAGCCCATATACTGAAATGCCATTAACTATAGGTCCTTTAACGTGAATGCCGAAGCGCGAGTGGGCAGCATCAATATCCGTATTTCCACGACCATTTAAATCAATACCTGTTTCGGTATCTAAAACTTCTGGTAATGGGTAAAGGTATATGTGTTTGTTTCTGAGTGTATTTCCAACTCTGGAGTTATGTGCGGCATCCACGGCCACAAAGCCGTGGAAAGAAATGTCAAATAGCTTTTCTTCACTCTCTTGCGCCATCACAAATGATGAAGTGCAAAACAATGCTAACAGTAAAAAAGTAATCTTTTGCATGAATTTTTGTTTAGATGATAAGAAGATGTTTTTGTCTGTTTTACAGATGGATAGTCCTTTTTTATTTTGTTTTTCGCACTGCGAAAAAACAAAAAGTTATCCAAACCAACAAACAATTCTTTTATGTAATTGCGCAAATCTTATATCTTTATACGTTTCAAAACCAAAAAAAATGAAGAACATTATTCGGATTCTTTCAGCACCATGGCTTATGGGAAGCCTTTTTGTTTTGATGGCCGCAGTTATGGCAATGGCTACATTTATCGAAAACGACCACGGAACACATGCTGCGAAGGCCATTGTGTATAACTCATGGTGGTTTGAGCTGATTTTCTTCTTATTAGCCGTCAATATGCTGGGTAATATTTTCAATTTTAACATGTGGAAGTTGGAAAAAATGCCGGTTTTTTTGTTCCATGTTTCATTTTTTGTCATCATAGCTGGTGCTGCAATCACTCGTTATGTTGGTTATGAGGGCTTATTGCACATCAGGGAGGGAGAAACTGAAAATCTGATGTTATCCACCGACCCATTTGTTACAACAGAGTTTCAATCAGGAGATGAGGTTGTTCAAATGAGCCGCCTCGCATTTTTGTCTCCGGCATCACCTCGTCAATTCCGGGCCTCACTTAAAGCAAGCGGAGAGAGGGTCCGAATTCGCAGCGTGGCATTTGTTCCAAATGCTGTTCCGCAACCTTTGGAAACCATGGGCGGCAAGCCCCTGGCTGCCATTGTTTTTTCTGACAGAATGGAACGTCTTGAGCATTTTATCGCTCCCGGCGAAAAAATAAAAAAAGCAGCCTTTACATTAGGCTTTGAAACTTCAGATGATACCAATCCCGATGTTTTCATTAAAAGAAATGCATCCAATACAGGGTTGGTTTTAACCGCCAATCAGCCGTTTTCAGGATTGAATATGGAAGACAGTTCAACCAGATCTTTTGAGGCCAATACTGAGTACCCCTTTAACCCGGGGCTGCTGTATGATTTTAATGGTTTAAGGATAACTGTGAGTCGCTACTATCCATCAGCCATGATGCGTCCTGTAGCTTTGCCCGGAGACCAGGGAAGCGGAATGCCGCACGGGGTTGTTTTTGAGGTCACTCACAGGGGCGAAACTCAGTTGTTTACCGCTTACGGACGCAACGGCAGGGTAGGCGATCCCTTTAAACTAAGTCTGCCCGGAGGTGAATTAACCATGCGTTTTGGAGCACTGCCAATTGAACTGCCTTTCAGCGTTAGACTCAATGAATTTATTCTTGACCGATATCCTGGGTCATCCAGCCCTTCAGGCTATAGAAGCGAAATTACCCTATTTGATACTGAGCGAAAGTTTGAACAGGATCAGTCGGTATTTATGAACAATATTGTGACACACAGAGGATACCGACTTTACCAAAGTTCCTATGATCAGGATGAAAAGGGGACTGTTTTATCGGTGAATCATGACAGAGCAGGAACCATCATTACATATTTAGGATATTTTTTAATGACACTGGGTATGATGTGGGCGCTTTTTGGAGGAAAAACACGCTTTAAACAATTGATGTCCCATGTTGGGAAAATTCATGAGAAGCGGAAGCATCTTATTACAATTCTATTGCTGGTATTTGCTTTAAATGCGGGAGCTCAATCACGGGAGGTGTTACCTCCCGCTCCCGACCGTGAAGTTGCTGATGCGTTCGGAGCCATTCTGGTTCAGGATAACGGTGGAAGAATTAAGCCATTGAACTCTCTTCATCAGGAAATTGCATTAAAGTTGGTGAAGCATCATACATTCAGGGGAATGACTGCCGATCAGATGATTTTGGGGATGTTTACTCATCCGGCTGACTGGCAAACCTTCCCGCTTATTACAGTTAAGGATCCACAAATCAGAGCCATTCTTGGTATTACACAGGATAAAGCTGCTTTTGCAGAGTTTTTTGACAGTAACCGACATTATAAATTGCATCAGTGGGTTGATGCAGCCCACAGACAAAGCCCGGCTGCACGTAACAAAACGGAGCAGGAACTGATTAAGATTGATGAACAGGTCAATGTTTTTTATCTTACCCAAATGGGTAATTTGCACAGAATTTTTCCCTCAACAAAGGATTCTCATTTACCCTGGTACACTCCAACATCCCAACCTCAGACGCTGACCACGGGCGATAGCTTGTTTGTTTCAACCTCCATACGGAAGTTTATAGAGATGGTTCGTGAGGGAAACAATGAGGCTGCCATCAGTCAAATAAAAACCATTGATGAATACCAACGCAGCCATGCAGATGAAATATTACCAACCGACAGGGTTCGGAGACTGGAATTATTATACAACCGACTGAGTATTTTCCTTTGGCTGGCAACCTGGTTCTTTGCCCTGGGGGGTGTTTTGGTTCTGCTACAATTTATTAACATGCTAAAACCAACGCTGAATTTTAAGTGGATTATGCGTGGTGGATATCTGTTGCTCTTTTTGGGGTTTTTGTATCATACTTTTGGCCTTATTTTAAGATGGATTGTTGCAGGTCATGCCCCTTGGAGCAACGGGTACGAATCAATGATTTTTGTTGGGTGGTCGATACTCTTCGCAGCTTTTTTAATGGCCAAAAAGAGTTCAACAGTTTTGCCAATATCGGGTTTGTTCACCGGAGTCGTTTTAATGGTGGCTCATTTAAGCTGGATGAACCCTCACATCACCAATCTGGTTCCCGTACTTCAATCACACTGGTTAACATTTCACGTTTCGGTCACCATTGCCGGATATGGATTTTTTGCTTTGGGTGCACTTTTAGGGTTCATGAACCTGCTTATAACTTCGGTTCAAAACAAATCTAATTTTAACCGACTAAAACTTACCATTGATGAATTTACCGCCATCAATGAAATGTCCTTAACCGCCGGGCTTTACCTTATGACCATAGGCTCATTTCTGGGCGGCATCTGGGCTAATGAATCGTGGGGACGCTATTGGGGCTGGGATCCCAAAGAGACCTGGTCGCTAATAACCATTGTGCTTTATGCATTTGTTCTGCACATGCGATTCATCCCCGGGTTAAAAGGGAAAACAGCATTTAACACTGCTTCCATTTTAACATTTGCATCGGTTATTATGACTTATCTGGGAGTAAATTATTATTTGGCCGGGCTCCATTCATATGCCGGAGGCGATCCGGTGCCTATTCCTACCTTTGTTTACTATTCTGTGGCCGTCATTTTTGTATTGATATTTGCGGCCAGGTGGAATGAATCAAAGATGAGTCGGGAATTAAAAAAAACTTGATTTTTTTTAATTCTGCTGTAACTTCACATCCACATTAAGCGTCACATTCATATAAACCTTAAAAAACAGGATGACTGAGGCTCAATATAATCAGTGTGTGGAGCAGCATGCAGACAATCTTTACCGTTTTGTTCTCAAAAACATAAAAGATGAGGACAAAGCGGCAGATATTGTTCAGGATGCCTATGAAAAAATGTGGCGAAATAAAGATGGTGTGAATCCGCAAAAGAGCAAAAGCTATCTGTTTACTACAGCCTATCACGTACTCATTGATTATGTAAGAAGAGAAAAACCAACCAAATCCATAGAAAATGAAATATCGGAATATTGCACTCACGCGCAATACTCCGATCTGAATGAACTGCTACACCAGGCTGTTGAAAAATTGCCACCAGACCAGAAAATGGTGGTAATGCTTCGTGATTATGAGGGATACAGTTACGAGGAGATAGAACAAATCACAGGTCTTTCGCAAAGTCAGGTTAAAGTTTACATATACCGGGCACGACTTTTCTTAAGAAAATTTATCGGAAAAATGGAGGCGGTAATATGACAACGGATAGAAATAATAAGCAAATTACCAGAGAGAACTACTTCGAGTGGTTTCTGGATTTTACAGACGGAAATCTTTCCGAAAAACAGAAGGGTGTGCTTGAACATTTCTTGTCAGACAACCCTGATTTAAAGGAGGAGTTTAATGAATTAACTTCCGGCTCCGATTTGTGTTTGTCTTTTTCGCAAGAAGATTCCTTTCCAAATAAATCCAGACTAAAAAAGGCACCGGAACCTTTCAGCAATATCTCTGAATATGACTACCTGTTAATCAAAAATTCAGAAGAGGAGCTAACCAACTCCGAACAGAGTCAACTTAACAGTATTTTAGAAAATGACCCCGCTTCTGAGAGTGAGCTAAAACTTTTTGAAAGGTTAAAGTTGCAGGCTCCCGAAGTTGTTATGCCCGGTCGTGCAAAACTGCTTCGCCGCAGGGTAAAAGTTAATTACTTCAACTATTTAAAGGTGGCTGCTGCTGCCATCCTGATCTTTGTGATGTTTAATTACAGAGAAAATGTCTCTTTGAATGACTCATCGCAGGAATTCCGGTTGGCTAGTGTCACTGAAGTAGAGCCAATTATTCATGAGCCTGTTATGGATGAAGAGGTTTTTGCCATGCAATCTTCCGATATTTTGGTCACTTTACCAACGATTTTAGCTGATGGAGTTGCCAGTTATACGGCCAAACCTGAGGTGTCAGACGTTCTTGATGAACCTGAATTACTTCAATTGCCGCGACCCGCAATCCAACCTTTAAATCCCGGGATTATGCCAAATGCATACGAGGCTGGCCTGGCTTTAATGTTGCCTCAATATGTTGAAAACAGACGATTAATGGCTCAACTAGATCCGGAGAGATCAGGATCTCAACAAGAAGACACTAAAACTTTATTGGAGCGAACCGGTGTTTTATTCAGGAGTGTCAATCCGCTTTCAAATCTGGCATACAACAGAGTGTATGATGAGGAGGGTGAAGTTGTGGCCATCAACATCAGTTCAGATAATTTTGAACTGACTCAAAGAGTTCCCAAATGGTTGGCTCCGAGATAATCTTACACTGTTTTTTTGTTTGCCCTGTAACTTTTGCTGTAACACAGGCGTCCCATTCATAAACAACACTCCGGAATGTGTTTGAATAGTTTTGAGATAGCTTTATAGTAAGATGACTAATTAAAAATTTAAAGTGATGAAGCAATATAATTTACCAAAAGATATATATCCTGATAACGTGGCAAAATTCCACAACTGTTTCAATCAGGACAGGGTGCTTTTAGCTACTAAGAGACGCAAACCAGGTGTTTTCTCTATTCTGACGATGTTATCCATCATCATTTTTGTTTCAACAGCTGACGCACAAAACGGACAGACAGACAGACAAAAAGTGAGGGACTTGGTGACTGTTGAAGAAACTTCCCACAAAACGAGTGTGATCTTCCCGGGAGGATCTGTTATTGTAGATCATATCGAAGATACCATTACCAGACTATCTGTTGGAAGAAGGGAATTGCAGATTATTGAAGATGATAAATCCGGGTGTACCCGAATAAAAATGGTTCACAGACCCCGGGAAAAGTTCAGAGGACATTGGTCTGGGTTTGACCTTGGTCTCAATAATTTTTTCTCATCTTCATTTGACAGCAGTTTACCCGATGATGGTTATTTCATGGATCTGAACAATGGAAAATCAGTGGCAGTTGGATTGAATTTCTTTCAATATGATATCGGATTGTCTAGCTATAACAACAATACCGGTTTGGTAACCGGTTTAGGCATTACCTGGCACAATTATCGGTTGGATTCTGACTACATTCTTACCCGACTGGAAAATGGCAAAACGGGATATTACATCGAGGAAGACCTGAACATCCGGAAAAATAAGCTAACCACCATGTTTTTAACCGTTCCTTTGTTACTTGAGCATCAGTTTCCGGTGGCAGATTCAGGAAAACCAATATTTATAAGTGGAGGAGTTTATGGTGCTTTTCGACTTCGCTCTCATACCAAGCTGGTTTATGATGGCAGAGAAAAGGAGAAGTCCAGGGACAATCTGAATCTCAATTCCTTTAAATATGGATTCACGGTTCGGGCGGGGTATAGAATGATAAAGCTATTCGCCACTTACGATATGACTCCGTTATTTCAGAAAGATCAGGGACCGGAATTATATCCTTGGTCCGTAGGGTTAACTCTTGTTAGTTTCTAGATTTTAAGATGCATTATGATACGTGTGGTTTTAATCATAAAAATTTTGCTTGCACTGCTTCTCCTTGCGGAGAAGTCAGAAGCAGCGACCCTCTTCAGTAATTCTACACGGCAGTGGGAGAGAACCTGGGAAATGAAACCGGGAATATTTCGGGTTCTTCAGGATGGGAAAATAGGCATTGTGAATAAGGAAGGGGATATTTTGGTTCCCATCCAATACGATCAGGTATATGATTTGGATCGGGAAGGGTATGTTCGGGTTCTGCAAAATCTGAAAATAGGGCTTTATCATCTGGATAAGGGAATGATTTTACCCGCAGAGTATGATCAGATATGGCCATTTGAAAATGGTGTGGCAAAGGTGTTGAAAAACAGGAAGGTTGGATTTGTGAAGAGTGATGGTTCAACTTTGATTCCTACCGAGTATAACCATATTTGGCCTGCTGAGGACGGTTTTTATAAAGTTCTGAAAGATGGACGAATGGGGTTGATTGATTTGGAAGGGCGTATGGTTGTTTATCCCGGCTATCAACAAATATGGTCCTTTGAAGAGGGATACGCCAGGGTTTTAAAGGATGGTAAAATGGGCTTCATCAACAGGCAAGGTTTTGAAATCATTGCTCCGGTATACCAGCAGGTTTGGAATTTTGAAAACGGGAAAGCCAGGGCTTTATCAGGCACCGAAGTACATTATATTGATACACTGGGGCGTTTGTTAGATAAAGAAGTTGAAACCATTCAATTGCCCGTACGGGAATCCATTCAGGAAGAACCCGCTCCGCGGGTTCGTATCGGTCGGGATCATGTTGAAGTGCATCGTGAAACTCATTCAAAAGAGATACGCGTTCATAAAGGAACTTATACCAAGCGCAGGAATTACTTTGATGGTAACCTGGCCGGTATAAATCTGGGGATAAATGGGTATTTAAACAGCAATTTTAAAGAACAAATGCCTGACGGGTATGAGTTCATGGAGTTGAATCATTCCAGATCCATTGAATTTTCAATTTACCCTTTTCAGAGAAGCACGCCGCTTTTTAGTTCGAATATAGGACTTGTTAGTGCTTTGGGGCTTGAGTATAATAACTACAGATTTTCGTTCAAGAGTCTGTCCGAAGTTCCTGATCATTCCATTGATTGGTTTCCTGTATTATCAGAAACAGCCACGATCAGAAAGTCAAAACTGACAACCCTGTTTCTGAATGTGCCCCTCGTTATGGAGTTTCAGGTTCCGGATGGGTCTGGTAATAATCTATATTTTGGAGCAGGTGTGGTAGGCGGCATGCGATTACGATCGCACACAAGAACAGATTCTCGTGACGACGGACGAAAGAGAAAGCACAAAGTTAGGGATGATTTTGATCTGAGAACTTTCAGATATTCATACATTGCGAGAGCAGGGTATGACAATTTTGGAATTTATGCCACATATTCGCCCATGTCCATGTTCAAAGATAATCGTGGACCTGAGTTGTATCCCTACACAGTTGGATTTTCATTAAATTTTTGAGGGATCTGGATTTATATTGAGTTGGCATTATTGGTTGGTTCACACAAGGTGTAAGGACAAACGAAATTTTTGCCAGATGACCAATTTTATCGTGAACTTTGTATAGGATAAAAACTTTGCGATTATGAATGCAGCATAAATAAAACTGGATTTGTTCAGAAAGATAGATAAGTTAAAGGAGTCTGAGCTTGAAAAGATGTATAATAAGTTCATAGCATTATTAAATGCCAGTTCGGCGTATAAGTTGTCTAAAGATGAAAAAGCGGCTATTGATGAAGCCCTAGAAGAAAGCAAGCAAGGGAAATTTTTTACCCATGAAGAAGTTATGGAAGAAGCCAGAGGCAAATATCCAAACTTGAAGTTTAAATGAGAACAGTACATTGGAACAAAATTGCCAGACCTCCACTCGACTCTACTGCTTTACTTGCAAAGAAGCTTCGCAGAGATAGAACCAAAAGTAATGAGTCCTGAGTTTAAAATTTTAGTGTAATATGTTGACAACGATCTTCTTTGTGATTGTATTTGCATTATCTGCGAATGTTCCTGCTCAGGACAATATGAAGAGATGGAGTAAAGAACATCCAATTACGATTGATGACTTTAAAGGACTACCATCATTAGTTGAGACAAGGTTCCCTAAAGGAGTTTTTAATGATATCCCAGCGGCATATTTAGCTACGTTAATTTCTATCGAAACTCGATATGCAACAAATTACTGGGAAGTCTCTGTGATGAATGAAATGGATAGAAATCTATCATTTGTAAATGACACAACAGTTAAATATTGGTTGCAGCATGAACAAATTCATTTTAATATAAATGAGGTGTATACGCGGAAAATCAGAAGAGCTGTCGAAATATTGCAAAAAAGAAATGAAAGAAATATTGATGTATATAATAATGTGATAGATCTCAAATTAAGTAAGCTTGATTCAGTTCACTATCAGTTTGATTTTGAAACGGGTTTTGGGGTAAATATAAGCAACCAAAACAGATGGGAACGTAAAATTCAAGATTTGTTAATCGAATTAGAAGAATTTGCAGATGAGTAATTATGGTTTAATGTCATTTAGTTGGTGATGATCCGTTCGCGCCGATTTGTAATCGGGGCTTCTTGGACAAGAAGTTGGTCATGGCGAAGATTTGCGGCATCAAAAGCTTTTTGATTATAATTAGATTGAAATTTTGCGTGGAATTTAATATATATTTATAGGTTTAATGGAACCTATAAATATACAGAACGGTTTCAATAAATAAGGAACAGGCTAGAGTTACAGCAATAAAACAAGAAGTTAAAAAACATGAATTGCGTAGGCTTAGATAAATTTTTTTTATTGATGGGAGTGCTATGGCATACAAGCATATGTGCTTCAGGTCAGGATTGCAACCCCACTCGAAATTACGTCTATGATATAGAAGTATTTTATTTAAACGAAATTGATAACCAACAGCCATGTGATATTGACTCATTATTGATAATTGTGGAAGGTTATTTTAATGATGATTTAATTCAGATATATATAAATGGGGAGATTTATTATGAAAGTAATATTACAAGCGACGAATCTACAGGAATTGCAGAAACACTGTATGTAGACAATTATAGTTTAGTGAATAGTGTTGGCGTCAGTGTAAATAAGGGTAAAATGGCTCACCTTGAAACAGATAATCAATGTAAGCCTATTGGCATACGATTTGACTATGTCAGGAAGGTTTTGCAGGTATTGTTATATTCAAAAGCCCCTCTTTATTATTGAATTTGTATTGTTGGAGGGAGCTTCTTTAAACAGGCCCAAATTGATTGTTATGGAGTATTTTAGCCCTGTTTTTAATGCTTTCGGGTACCGTATGGTTTATTTTTATTATTATCCTGAATAAAAAAGTGTTCCCTGATGCTAGTTTTTACAGCTTAATTAAGCTACGCGACATTTCACTATATCTGGAAACTATTCGTTCAAAGACTAATTCTCAGAAAATAAATCAATTAAAAGCCTTGGCTGTATTCGTCGTTGTTTTAACAGTGAATTTTTTATTCAATTAATAATCGTCCTTTTTCACTTGCTTTAGGGTTTTAAAGGTCAAATTGGTATAGGGAATTGAGCCATGCCACACTCCGTTCGCGCCGGTTTGCAATCGGGGCGTCTTGGAACATCATTATGGTATTTGGTGATAAAAATGACAATCCAACCCTTTCTATCTTATAATTAGATCATTAAAAATCGATGCAAGCTTAACATAGATTAACAGTAATGTTAATCTTAACATCCTGTTAACGTGCTCTAATTTTCATCAGCCAGTCTATCAATGTTTTATACATTCAAGACTATATGTAAATCCAAATTAAATCTAAACAACACTAAAACAATTGACTATGATGGGATAATAATCGAATTTGAAGTTATAAATCCATTAAAACTATGCGATATGAACTCCAGAAAAACTTCAAAATCAGACTTGGAAAGCAAGCGATCTATGTTTTTGCAAATTGGATTGGTAGTTTCTCTTACTGCAGCATTGATAGCTTTTGAATGGTCTTCTTCCGATGTTTCATATAACTACGCCTGGTATGGCGCTGAAACGGAAGCCACTGAGGAATTGGTTCCTATTACGGTACATAAAGAAATTACTCCGCCGCCTAAGGCTCCACAACCTTTAAATTTACTGGAAATAGTTTATACTGACGAGCCTCTTGAGGAAACGCTTTACTTAGGTTCGTCCGAATATACCGATGAGATTATATTTGTAGAATGGAAACCAACCGAAGATCCTAGAGAGGTCCTCCCTTTTGCCGAAATTATGCCGACATATCCAGGTGGAGAGCAGGCTCTTTTTAGATTTCTGGCCGAGAATATTCAATACCCGCGCACGGCATTACGAAACGACATACAGGGCAAAGTATTTGTATCATTTGTGGTAGACCGAAACGGGAAAGTAACAGATATAAAGGTTGTGAGAGGTCAACATCACGAATTGGACAACGAAGCAATTCGGGTTATTAAACTGATGCCCGACTGGGAACCAGGAATACAAAACGGGGAGCGGGTTAATGTTGCATTCACGGTACCCGTTAATTTTGAGATAAGAAATTGGTAAGAAATAGAAAACAAGAAATTGGGAAAATCAATCAACAAATGATCGTTGTGTTAAATTTCTTGAAATTTATTTAACCTAAGAAATAAAATGCGCAAAGGCTCTTTTATTTCAGAAGAAAAACTTATTTTTACGTTCTTTTCAAGCGTTAAATTAACATAAAGCTCTTGTAAAAAGACGATTTGAGTATTATATTAGTTTTAAACTATAAACAGTAACCAGTAGTTATGGACACTAAAAAATCACCCAAAGCGGATCTGGAAAGCAAGAAAACTGTATTTATGCAGATTGGTCTTGTGGTAACCCTCTCTTTGGTTTTAATTGCTTTTGAGTGGACAACCACGGAAGTAAATATAAACCTGGGGTTAATGGATGTAGAGGAGGAGGTTGAAGAGGAAATTATTCCAATCACCAGACAGGAAGAGGTACCACCACCACCGCCACCACCGCCACCAGCGGTAACTGATATTCTTAATATTGTTGATGACGATATTGATCTGGATGAAGAGTTAGAGATCTTTGACACTGAAATGCACGATGACTCAATGATTGATTTCGTTGATATGGATTATGAAGAAGAACGTGACGATGGTGAGATCTTTATCATAGTTGAAGAAATGCCTGAGTTCCCCGGAGGAGTACAAGCTTTACAACGCTACCTGGCACAATCTATTCGTTATCCTGTAATTGCACAGGAAAATGGAATTCAGGGAAGGGTATATATTCAATTTGTAATTAATCAAAATGGTGAGGTAACCAATGCAACCGTTTTAAGGGGAGTTGATCCAAGTTTGGATCGAGAGGCTCTCAGGGTTGTACAGGCCATGCCAAACTGGACACCCGGACGTCAGAGAAACAGGCCGGTAAGGGTTTCTTATACTGTACCTATTAACTTTGTTCTTCAATAACAGAACATTTTTAATCATAAGATAAAAAACCCGGCTTTTAGCCGGGTTTTTTGTTTATATTAGATACCGTCCAGGGTTTGGTCAATCATTATTCAGAAGTTTCCAAAAGATCATTATTTTTGCTTTACCATTTAACTGAAACATTTATAAAATATATGATAGAAACCCAAAAAGATCTTGAAAAAGTAGTGCTGGTAGCTGTCAGAACACCTGATTTAACCGAAGCTGAGGTTCTGGAGCATCTGGATGAGCTTGCTTTTCTTGCGGAAACAGCCGGAGCAGAACCTGTGAAAAAATTCACCCAGAATTTAACCATGGCCGACAAACGTACTTATGTAGGCAGTGGTAAGCTGGAGGAAATAGTGGATTATCTAAAGGTTCATGAAGATGTGACGGGTGTTATTTTTGATGACGAACTCTCCCCTTCGCAGTTGAAAAATCTGGAAGGAACCATTAAAAGACGTGTTTTAGACAGAACCAACCTGATTCTGGACATTTTTGCCAGCAGAGCAAGAACTGCACACGCTAAAACTCAGGTAGAATTGGCTCAGTATCAGTACCTGTTACCACGTCTTACCCGAATGTGGACTCACCTTGAACGACAAAGAGGTGGTATTGGCATGCGTGGCCCGGGAGAAAAAGAGATTGAAACAGACCGCCGGATTATTCGGGACATCATTGCCAAACTAAAAAAAGACCTGGAGAAGATTGATAGACAAAAGGCTACTCAACGAAAGAATCGAGGCAAAATGGTGCGTGTAGCTCTTGTAGGCTACACCAACGTGGGAAAATCCACCCTGATGAACGCCCTTAGCAAAAGCGAGGTGTTTGCCGAGAACAAGTTGTTTGCGACGTTAGACACAACTGTTCGTAAAGTTGTGATTGGGAACTTGCCCTTTTTATTGGCCGATACGGTGGGCTTCATCCGAAAACTGCCTCACCATTTGGTGGAATCGTTTAAATCAACGCTTGATGAGGTTCGAGAAGCAGATCTGCTGATGCATATTGTTGATATATCACACCCCGGGTTTGAACAGCAAATTGATATAGTACACAATACCCTGCGTGAAATAGATGACACCGAAAAACCGGTCATGATGATCTTTAACAAGGTTGATGCTTACAATTACATCCCGAAAGATGAGGACGATCTCACTCCCGCTACCAAACAAAACCTCACCCTTGATGATTTGAAGAAAACATGGATGGCTAAAGACACCCCCGCCATTTTTATTTCAGCACTGGAAAAAACAAACTTTGACGAATTTAAGGATACACTGTATAAAGAAGTGCTCAAGATTCATGTAACAAGGTTTCCTTATAATGATTTTCTTTATCCGGATATTGAAGAGGATGAAGAGGAGTAGGACTAAAAAGTTTGATGTTTAATAACAAGAAACGAGCCATGAGAATCGTCAGATCGACGAAGTCAAAACCTTCTCACACAGGAGAATCCAAGATCGGCGTAGCCAATGACTATGATGGCGAGTTCCATGTGACCTTAAAATACAAATTTTAGACACATGAAAAGTTAACCACAATGAACACCAAGAAAGCACAATGAACTCTATGGCTACAGCAATAACACATAGACAATTGTGGGCTTAGTGAAATCCTTAGTGATCATTGTGGTTAAATAATAAACCTATCAGAAGCTTGTTCTAGAACAACCCTGATATAATCCCATCAGAAGATATATCAATGTCTTCAGCGGCCGGTTTTTCAGGCAAACCAGGCATCCGCATAATGTTTCCGGTAATTGGAACAATAAATCCTGCTCCTGCAGCAATTTCAATCTCTCTTACTGTTACCACAAAATTTTCCGGACGACCCAATAGTTTTGGATTATCCGAGAGCGACTTTTGTGTTTTGGCAATACATACGGGCAGTTTATCCAGCTTCAGATCGTAGATTTTTTTTAGATCAGCTTTTGCTTGCGCAGTATAATCAATGGCTGCAGCACCATAAATTTTAGTGGCTATGGTTTCAATTTTCTTTTCAACCGGCCATTCCCACTCATAAAGGGGTTTAAGTTCAGAAGAACATGTTTCAGCCACTTCACTAACTATTTTTGCAAGTTCTTCAGCTCCCTTGCCTCCCATGGCATGTACTTTTGCCACAGCTGCTTTTACACCAAGCTCCTTACATTTCAGTTGAATGGCATTGATCTCGGCATCGGTATCATCGGCAAAGTGATTGATGGCAACCACAGGACAAACATTAAACTTACGCATGTTTTCAACATGCTTTTCGAGATTCTCCAACCCTCTTTCTACTGCGGCAGCATCGGGATGATTAATTTCCGAGAGTGACACCCCTCCGTGATACTTCAGTGCCCGAACCGTAGCCACCAAAACAGCCGCATCAGGCTGCAAACCTGCAGAGACGCATTTAATATCCAGAAACTTCTCTGCTCCTAAATCGAATCCAAAACCGGCTTCTGTCACCACATAATCAGAAAGAGTTAAGCCCATTTTTGTGGCAAGAACCGAGTTGGTTCCCTGGGCAATATTGGCAAATGGTCCGCCGTGGATAATGGCGGGGTTTCCCTCTAGTGTTTGCACCAGATTTGGTTTAATGGCATCCTTTAACAAGGCTGCCATGGCGCCTTGTGCATTTAAATCACGTGCATAAACCGGTTTTTTGTCTAATGTAAACCCTATAAAAATGCGCCCTATACGTTCCTTTAAATCTTCAAAATTCTCAGCCAGACACAAAATAGCCATAATCTCAGAGGCCGCAGTGATATCAAATCCGGTTTCGCGAGGAACACCGGAGGCTGTTCCTCCCAATCCCACAATGATGTGACGTAATGCCCGGTCATTCATATCCATTACCCGCTTCCAGTGCACTGTTCGCGGGTCGATACCCAGCGATCCGTTTTTGTTTTGTATGTTATTGTCGATAAGTGCTGCCAATAGATTGTTTGCCTTTTCAATGGCGGCAAAATCACCGGTGAAGTGAAGATTAATATCCTCCATGGGAACCACCTGCGCATGACCTCCGCCGGTAGCTCCTCCTTTTATGCCGAAAACCGGCCCAAGGCTTGGCTCACGTAGAACAACCGTGGTCTGCTTTCCTATCCGGTTTAAACCTTCGCTCAAACCAATAGAAATGGTGGTTTTTCCTTCTCCGGCAGGTGTTGGTGAAATAGCTGAAACCAATATCAGTTTTTTCCCTTTCATCTTCCCTTTATCAATTATTGATAAAGGAAGCTTGGCCTTATAATGGCCGTAAGGCTCCAGCAAATCTTTGCTAATGCCTAATCTTTCAGCAATTTCACTAACAGGTTTTAGGGTTACTTCTCTGGTTATTTCAATGTCTGATTTCATGTGTCTATAATTTGCTATTCAGTTGCTACCGAGCACTCGGGAGAACTCGTTTCATTAGCATTCAATTTATGTATCCTATGTGGTAAATAATAGCTTATTAAATTATGTATCTACCTGATTTATATATTCATAAAAGCATGCTTACGCAGAATAAAATATGCTTAATATCATAAACTTACCTCTGTCTAATATCTAATCCCGAATGTCTCGGGAAAAGTCAAAAGATCTATTGTGGTAAATATACAGAAAATTAAATAAACCCATTCAGGTTTATTTCCTTCCCCAAATCAGTTCCGCTTTTCGTCCAAGAATGAATAAGGACAGAGCAAGAATAAAGAAAAACAAAGCTGGCGGTAATGGATGCCACAGAAAAAGGAAGAATTGCGTGTAAAGGTTCACCAAAAGAGTCAGGTTGCCCATCCACACCCACTCTTTTTCCGATTTTTTCTTTCCGTAAATCAATGCAATGATTGCTAATGCAGCCATCAGTAATCCTCCGGGCAGAAGGTCAACTGCTGATGCGTTATCCCATGATTCAATAGAGCTATAGTTTCCAAACAAGGCGAACAGCCACAAAGAGACCCAAAATATAATAAGCCAAAATTGAATCGTAATCCGGAAAAATGTTTTGAAAATTGAAGGCGTTGGAATAAACTTTTCCATCAATAAAAAAAGCGATGAAAACACCAGCCAACGAAGAGGCAAATTCATTCCCAAAAAAGTACTCCCCCAGTTTCCCAGCCGGGCTGTTTCCAATGTCATCCATAGAGAAAACCCTACTAATCCGACAATCCAGATTAATGAAGAACGAAAAAATGATGCTACTACAAGCGAATAACAACCTGTGATAAAAACAGGCAGCACTTTATAAAAATCTTCGAAATCGAAAGCCTTAACCGCGTAATAAACTGCTCCGGAAAAGGAGATGATTGAAAGAAGCAGTAGTGCTTCAACTGAAATAACGGTTAACTGTTTACGCTTATAAATGATATTGGCCAACCAAACAAATAGAATGGTGAGTACAGCAAGCAATCCCATGAAAAAGAGAGAAGAGAGGGAGAAAAAACGGGTAATGATTTCAAGCACCCATTTATCGACCACCAGGTGCAAAAAAGCTATGACCATAAACAAAACGGACAGCCCCATTAAGTTTCGGGCTATCCGTTTCCAATTCAGTGATTTTATTTCAACATCGGCACGCAGTTCATCCGCTTTCTCTTCCGAAAGCAACTCTTTCTGAACCCATAACCTGAGTAGTTTTTCTACCAATATGTTTTGTTTCCGGGATATTTTCACAAGCCTCGGATTTACAAACTCCAGTATTCAAGATTTTTAATAACGTTGCGGAAAACTCCTTTAACATCCACAAAAAGAGCCTTTTCGTCCATAAATGAACTGAACCAGTCTTCATTCAGACTTATATATTCAGCATGATTTACAGCCACTATAACAGCCTGATATTTACCTGTAGGCTTATCTACCAACCCGTAACCGTACTCTTCCATCAATTCTTCAGATGAAGCATGGGGGTCAATCACTTCAACATTAACACTAAAGGATTTGAGCTCGTTTACCAAATCTGCGACTTTGGAGTTCCTGATGTCACTCACATTTTCCTTAAAGGTAGCTCCCATAATCAAAACCCGAGCGCCATTGATTGGATGCCCGTTTGATATCAGCCGCTTTACCGTTTGCTTGGCAATGTATGGTGCCATGTTATCGTTAATCACCCGGCCTCCTGTTATTATTTTTGAATGTATGCCTAACTCACTGGCTTTATAGGTGAGATAATAGGGGTCGACTCCAATACAATGACCTCCTACCAATCCGGGGAAAAACTTCAGGAAATTCCACTTGGTTCCTGCCGCTTCAAGCACCTCGTAAGTGTTTATGTTTAGTTTATTGAATATTAAGGACAGTTCATTCATCAACGCGATGTTTACATCGCGTTGGGTGTTTTCAATAATTTTAGCTGCTTCTGCCACCTTTATGGAGCTGGCCTTGTGTATTCCGGCTTTTATGATCGATTCATAAACAGCTGATATTACTTCAAGTGCTTCATCATCACTACCGGATACAATTTTCAGAATTTTGGTAAGCGTATGCTCCTTGTCGCCTGGGTTTATCCTTTCAGGTGAATATCCCACTTTGAAATCCACATTGAATTTCAATCCCGATTCCTGCTCCAGAATAGGCACACAATCTTCTTCGGTACAGCCGGGGTAAACGGTGGATTCAAACACCACATAATCGCCCTTTTTAAGAATTTTTCCTACGGCATGACTGGCACTCAGCAGCGGATTCAGGTCGGGAAGATTGTGGCGATTAATGGGAGTAGGAACGGCCACAACGTGGAAGGTAGCGTCCCTTAAATCCTCAACATTGCTGGTGAAGTGAATGTCACATCCGTCAAAAGCCTCCGCTTCCAGTTCGTTGCTTGGGTCGATGTTTTTGCGCATCTTCTCAATGCGGTCGTTTTTTATGTCGAATCCCACGACCTTCATTTTTCTGGCAAATTCAAGTGCGATAGGCAGACCAACATAACCCAATCCGATGACCGAAAGCTTAGTCTCTTTATTTAATAACTTTTGAAGCATAATAGTTTACTGTCAGAATAAAAATAATCTCTTAATTAAAACGAATAGTAAAATAACGGATTTGATCAGACATATGCGCAATTATTACACAAAATTCTTTCATGAGTTGATAAACGGCTTAATTTATTACAGGGCTGATAAAACATACTTTGATACAACTCTATGCTATTCCTTATTATCCCTCAATCTGATTTGGATAATCAAGGTTATAATGTAGTCCTCTGCTTTCTCGCCGCTGTTGTGCCATTTTAATAATAAGGTACCCTACCTGAATGGTGTTTCTTAATTCACAAAGTTCTTCTGATACAATCGATCGTTGATACAGACTTTCTGTTTCATGGTAGAGAATTTCAAGCCGGTCGAGGGCGCGTTTCAGTCGCAGGTTGGAACGCACAATCCCAACGTAATAGCTCATTATCTGTTCCAGTTCTTTCTGACTTTGGGTAATCAGTACCATTTCCTCTGGTATTGAAGTTCCTTCATCGTTCCACTCAGGAACCACATCCTGAAATTTATACTCCTTAATTCGGGATATGGCATCCTTGGCAGCAACATCGGCATACACCACTGCTTCGAGAAGAGAATTGGATGCTAACCGGTTTGCTCCGTGCAAACCGGTGGAGCTGCACTCACCCACTGCATATAGCCTTCCAATACTTGAGCGAGCATAAGAATCCACTTTTATTCCTCCACAAGCATAATGAGCCGCCGGAACTACAGGGATCATATCTTTGGTAATATCAATTCCCAATGATAAACACTTCTTATAAATATTTGGAAAATGTTGCTTGATTTCATCAGCGCCCTTGTGCGTTACATCAAGAAAGACATATTCATCCCCAGAAATTTTCATTTCGTTATCGATGGCACGAGCAACAATATCACGGGGTGCAAGGCTTTCTCGCTCATCGTATTTATGCATGAATTTTTGTCCGTCCCTCCTTTTTAAAATGCCTCCAAAACCACGCATGGCCTCAGTTATCAGAAAGGAAGGGCGCTCTTTTGGGTTATATAATGAAGTTGGGTGAAACTGAATAAACTCCATGTTTTCAACTCGTCCTTTTGCCCTGTAAACCATTGCAATTCCATCTCCAGTGGCAAATTTTGGGTTTGTTGTGGTTTGGTAAACGGCTCCTACTCCACCGGTAGCCATGAGGGTTACTTTTGCAAGGATGGTTTCAACACAGTTACGTTTTCGGTTAAGTACATAAGCTCCATAGCATTCAATGTCATTTCTCCATTTATTTACCACCTCTCCGAGGTGATGCTGGGTGATGATTTCAACAGCAAAATGGTCTTCCAGTAAATCTATGTTTGGATTGGTTTTTACAGCCTTAGACAGGGCTCTTTGAATTTCATATCCAGTATTATCCTTATGATGTAAGATGCGATATTCAGAATGTCCTCCCTCCTTATGCAAATCGAACTTTCCATCAAGAGTTTTATCAAATCGCGTACCCCACTCCATGAGTTGATTTATCTGCTCAGGTGCTTCAGTAACAACCTTTCTAACCACATCTGGATTACATACCCCGGCACCAGCAATTAACGTGTCTTTTACATGTTTCTCAAAATCATCAGGCTGATAAGTTACGGATGAAATTCCGCCTTGGGCATATACTGTTGTTGTATCTTCCAGCTTGTGTTTGGTAATAATGCAAACCTTTCCATGCTCAGCTACTTTAAGTGCAAAACTCAAGCCGGCAATTCCTGATCCAATTATCAGAAAATCATACTTCTTCCTATGCGATATATCTTTTGATCTCATGTAAATCCTATTTGCGAGGGTAAAGTTATGAAAAAATAAGACTAAAAGCTTTTATAAGCATTAATGAGATATTAAACTATTCTCAATATTGCAACCAAGGTCAAATTTCGAACTTTAATATTGACCAAACACTTTAATTATGGCTAAAAACAAAAAATAATGAGCTGTTGTTAACTATCATGATCCATAATAGTGCAAGAAAAAATCAGCCAATAAACCCCCTATATTATATTGAAAAGAGAGGATTTTACTTTATGCTAACAGCTTTTGAATTTCACTTTGTTTTCTTGTTTAAAATTTGTAGAATTGAAGTATAAAACTAACAAAGATGAATAACGACAAAAACGATAAGTTCATGCGTATGGCCATTGAATTAGCCAATGATAGTATAAAACGCGGTGGTGGACCATTTGGGGCAATAGTTGTAAAAGAAGGGGAAGTTGTAGGAAAGGGATCTAACCAAGTAACAAACCATAATGACCCTACTGCTCATGCTGAAGTGCTGGCCATCCGAGAAGCTTGTAAGAATCTTAAAACCTATAATTTATCGGATTGCATTCTATATACTTCCTGCGAACCATGCCCAATGTGTTTGGGAGCCATTTACTGGGCTCGTATTCCCAAAATATTCTTCGGTAATACCAGGAAAGATGCAGCAAAAATCGGCTTTGATGATGATTTCATCTACAGAGAAATTGGAGTTTCTATGGATCAGAGAAGCATTCTGATGGAACCGCTTTTAACCAGTGAGGCCATCTCAACATTCAAGATGTGGCAGACAATGCCTGATAAAACCGAATATTAATGTACAAAGCTGGCGAAGTCGTTCATCCTTCTTTCTTCCATGCCGATGCACTTGATGTAGCACCACATCTTCTAAAAATGCGACTGGTAAGGCAATTCAGCAATGAAAAGAGAATTAAACTACAAATAACCGAAGTTGAAATATACAGAGGTGAAGAAGATCTTGGTTGCCATGCAAGCAAGGGACGAACTCCCAGAACCGAAGTGATGTACCTTCCAGGCGGTTGCATTTACGTTTATCTCATTTATGGCATGTATTGGCTGCTTAACATCACCACTGGTCCGGAAAATCATCCACAAGCCATCCTGATTAGAGGAACCAAAGAGATTCAAGGACCCGGAAGAATTGGCAGGGCCCTTGAACTGGACAAATCATTTTATGGCGAAGAAATCACCTCTTCAGACCGTCTGTGGCTGGAATGGTGCCCGCTTGATAATTCGGACAAATATCAAACCCTACCGCGAGTAGGCATAGACTATGCAGGAGAATACTGGGCTAATATTCCCTGGCGGTTAAAGTCGCTCTAATCTTTAAGTCTCTTTCCAGGTTTTGATGCAGATTGTCCCAATCAACAGAGATTAAACCTCCAATGAAATAAGTTTTGCATCAACACCATTAAGCAGATTTAGTTTACGGACAATTTCTTCATGCTTGGTTAAATCATCTCCGGGGAGTTCCAGAAAAATAAGCCCACTATCAGAACAATTCTCTAAAACCCCATCATGAATTCCGAGACGGGTCTTGATATAACAACCCCAACCTGTCAGGATTTTTTGAACATTTTCTGCAGTTTCCCGACGATGATTAACAAGAATCAGCAAGACGTCGCGTTTCATAGTTTTTTAATTATGAATGCTAATAAAAAATGAGTCAATGATTTAGACTTTAACCCACTCCTTATGTCCGCAAACCGGACAAACTGGTAAAGACTCATTATCATCCGTCAAGTTTACCACTTTACCACATTTTGTACATTTATAATCTCCAGTTCCTGGCTTTTCTCCTGTTGTTGGCATAATCGTTTTGTTTTAGGTAAATATTTAAGTTTACTAAATATAAGAAATTTATTCAGCAAAATAAACACCCAAAAACAAGAATGGCATCTATTGAAATTCGAAACGCAGATGTTTAATTGTTAGTGTTTAGTTGAAAAGATGACGGACTTATTTGTCAAAAAACAAACTCTCCATCTATTTCCTCCTTATCTATCAGTCTGTCCATCATCTCAAAAACTCTTTTTGAGTCCCATTTAGCTGCTCCTGTTTTGTAAAGAACGATTCTCCCACCCGGTGTAATGATGAAGGTGGTGGGTAATACAGATGATTCAAGGGTCTCCGGGGCTGGACTCCCGGGGTAATAAAGCGGAAGATTGTATCCCCGTCTCTCCATGAATGAATTCACAACTGTGGGGTCTTCATTGCTTAAAAAAACAAAATTGATTTGATCTTTATACGCATCATAAAGATTTTGTATGGATGGCATTTCTGCAATGCATGGCGGGCACCATGTTGCCCAATAGTTGAGAAAAACGGGCTTGTCTCGTTTTTCTCCCAAAGTGGTAATTTCTCCATTGTAGCTTACTAGCCTGAATGCCCAGTCATTTTCAGACATGAAGATGGTTTTGGACGATTCCCTGGGCGACAACAGGGTTTGTCGCACAATAAAGGCCGATAATGTTTTTCTGGTAGTAGGAATCAACATCATAACAATCAGGACAAGAAACAGAAAATCAAGAGTGATACTCCACCAACGTTTTCTTCTTCTGTAATTGTTCCACTTCTGCTTAATTATACCCATAGAAGTTTAATTATTCTTTCTTTACAAACCATTTATGTAGGGTTTTGGTTCGGTAAGTCCTTTTATTGTCACAAACAATGGTTGCTCCAATTCTGTTAAACCCTTTTAGTTCCGGTATTTTTTTATAAAACTGGTCAACACTAATGGTCAGCGAATGTGAAGTTCCCGGCATGAGTGTCAGTGGAAATAAAGAGTTTTTAATTTTGAATTTTCTTGACCTAAACCATCTTTTAAATACCAATTCCGGTTCGCGAAATGTTCGGCTTTCCCTGGTTCGGTTCGAAATAACCAAAGTAATGAGTAAACGCTCTTCATCCTTTTGATAGGTTAGAGAAGCTGTAAATGAAACCCATTGAGGTAAAAGTTTCGCCAGCCAGCCTTTGCGGTAGAGATAATATCCTGTAAGTGCCAATGCCGTAAGCCAGAATAACAAACTCATGAAAGATCGGTTTCTTTCGGTCTGTTCAACTGCCCGCCGGTTTAATCGGTCATCTCTGTAAATGAGGCCATCATCAGATGGCTTTGTTTGAATTTGTGGCTCCTTGCGAATTTCTGTTCTTTGTTCGGCAGGAGGAAGCATGATCCTGCCGCATAAATTCATAAACAACAAGAAAGCCAGTATTGAGATAATAAAGGTGCGGTTTCTAATCCAAAAGTCTGTAATTCTGTCCATCTTGTTTTATTGCGGAAACGGCATTAATCCATTGTAATTGATGTAAAATTCTCCTCCGGTTTCTGGTTTTCCCATCTCTTTTTCGGTTTCTCCGTTGGCATTGGCAACCCCCACGCTTGCAAAACGGCAAATGGCTTTGTGCCTTAACGCATGCAGCGTTACTTTTGAAGCCACATCGGGCGTTAGCACTCCCATTTCTGGGTAGGTCGCCGTACGAACCACGACAAAGTACATCTCTTCATTTTTGCGCGCCAGAATTTGTGGGTTAACATCCAGTTCCTTTCGCACGTTCAACACTTCAAAGCCATTGTCGATGAGATTTTTATACACCACCTTGATGCCAAAGAAGTGCAACTCCTCATATGTCATTATTTTTCCCATTATTAGTGCAAATTAAATAAAAATTAACTGAGAATCATATTTTCTCTTTCTAACCCTAAATAAATGTCGACATTGAAGCTCTTTTCTCAATAAATATGAATTATTTTGACCACTGATAAAATGTAAGGGTTTCAAAGGTTTGAAACACCAACATTTCCTATGTCGGGGTTAACCTGTTTTAACCATTTATACAAATAGTAAATGTAAAATTATCAATAAAACAGGTTAACTTTGCGGCCATGTGGATAATTGTTTTAAGTATTCTTGCAGCAGTGTTGCTAACACTCATAGCCACAAAGTTATGGGGTAATGGTGCTGCCGGTGAAACAGGGGAGGATCCAGAGTCATTGCCTGATGCCGATTGTTGTGGTGCGCATGAAGTTTGTGATAAGGAAACGCTGCTTTCATCATCTGATGAGATTGTCTATTACCAGGATGAGGAGTTGGATGCTTATAAGAATCGTTTACCCGATTCTTATAACAACGATGAAATTGAGGTTTTCCGTGAGGTATTATACACCATGAATGATGATGAGGTTGCAGGCTGGCTACGCAGCCTGCAACTGAGAAATATTACTCCCCCCATCGCCATTCGTGATGAGGCTTTAATGATTGTGGCCGACATCAGAGATATCATCCGAAAAAGCAGAGTTTAACCGTTTTAAGGATGAACCAAAGTTCCAATTTTCTCACCTGAAAGGACTTTCTTCAGATTGCCTTTCACGTCCATGTTGAATACCATCACAGGTAGTTTGTTTTCCATGCACATGGCCGTAGCAGTTAAGTCCATTATTTTCAGTCCGCGGTTATAAACTTCATCAAAACTGATGGTGTCAAACTTAACCGCATTGGGGTCTTTTTCGGGATCCGCGGTATATACGCCATCTACACGGGTGCCTTTTAAGAAAACATCGGCTTCAATTTCAATGCCTCTCAGCGACGATCCTGTATCTGTTGTGAAATATGGGTTGCCTGTCCCCCCGGCCAGAATTACCACCTCGCCATTTTCAATGGCTTCAATGGCTTTTGGTTTTGTGTAAAACTCGCCCACCGGCTCCATTCTAATGGCAGTAAGCACGCGGGCTTTAGTCCCTTTAGCGTTAAGAGCTGAGGACAATGCAAGTGCGTTAATTACAGTGGCCAGCATCCCCATCTGGTCGCCTTTGTACCGGTCGAATCCTTTTGAAGCGCCACTCAGTCCGCGGAATATGTTTCCGCCACCAATTACAATGCCCATTTCAATGCCCATTTGATGTATCTCGGCAATTTGTTCAGCGTAATCGTTCAGGCGGGTGGCATCAATTCCGTAGCCCTGTTCACCCATAAGCGATTCCCCGCTCAGTTTCAGCAGTATTCTTTTAAATTGCATGGTTTTTTTCTTCAAGTTTCTTGATGGTGCTTCAAAAATAGAGTTTTTTTGTAGTGAAAGGGTAATTTGAGGGTGGTTTTTTTGGGTAAGGGTGTGTTTGTCATTTTTTGCTTTTGTTGTTTTGCTTTGTTGCTATGTTACTCAAGTTATGAATCAATAGGTAGAGATGTTGAGCATTTTAGATATGGTTTGTAAGTCTTTGCGCAATGACTAAAAACAAATATTAACATAATTTAACCCCCCCCCTATATGATTTTTATCACATTTGCGTTTATTTTGCAGCAAATAGTCTTAATAAAACCTTAACGTAGATGAAACCCAAAATTCTGTTTTCTACAAAATTGGACTTGATAATAATCCAGTTCCCGTCTTCATCAAAACCATTGTGTTTTATTCTTCTTCTTTTCCGAATGAATGCCTGCTCTTTAGAATGACTAAATGCATTTACTCATATTCTATTAATCGCAAGTCAATTTTCATTAACTCGTTTTTAATCGGAAAGGAAAATGAAGAAAGAAAACCTATTCCCACCTGAAATTATTGAATTTACTACCGAGGAACATTTCTCTGAAAACAATAAATCTTTTAGCCTAATTTATATTGGGCTTATTGTTGCTATCGTAACAGCTTTTTTATTGCTGCCGGTTATTAAAATCACGGTTAGCACTCAGGCCAGGGACATAGTACGTAGTGTTTCTGAAAATGTTAATGTGCTGACATCAATCTATGGTCAGGTAAGATATTCAAATATCACAGAAGGCAAGTCGATTTCGAAGGGTGATACCCTTTTGGTTTTAAGGTCTGACAGAATTGATGAACAGATTAGACATAATTCTTTTCAAAAAGCAGAGAATCATGAATACATCAATGACTTAAATCACTTAATAGTTGGGGATTATAATCTTGTGAATTCTCCGAGATTTCGACAAGAGATGTCTCAATACAAAGCAAAACTTGATGAGTTGGATGTCTCTTTTCAATTAATCGAAAAGGAGTTTTTGTTGGCAAAACATCTGTTTGATGAAAAAGTAACGGCTGAAATGGAATATGTACAAGCAAAAAATCAATATGAACTGTTTTATTCTCAAATCGAGCTGTTTCAGAAGCAAGCAAAAAACAATTGGATGTCGGAGCAAACAAGTCTTATTCGTGAAAATACTCATATAGAATCCACAATTCTACAGTTGGAAGAAGAAAAGACTCAATATGTTCTAACAGCTCCGGATTCCGGTACACTAAGTCAAACGTTAGGCATTCAATCTAATAGTTTTGTAAGTCCTGGTGTCATTTTAGGGCAAATATCCCCTGATGATGACATTATTGTGGAATGTTATATTTCTCCAAAAGATATCGGGTTTATATTCCCTGGGCAATCTGTCAGGATTCAAGTTGATGCATTTAACTATAATCAATGGGGGCTTATTTATGGCGAAGTTATGCATGTTTCGGAGGACATAATTCTTGATGGTAACAACCCGGTTTTTCGTGTACGATGCAGTATTTTTGAAGATCATTTACTGCTTAAATCCGGGCATAAAGGATATTTAAAGAAGGGAATGACTTTAACCGGACGCTTTGACCTTACCCGAAGGAGTCTCTTTCAGTTACTGTTCGACAAAGTTGATAATTGGTTAAACCCTAAACTCAAAAATTCATAAAAATTTCAGTAAAAGTTAAGCAAAGAGATATTACAGATTGTGGAGCAGCTTGTCTGACATCAGTCGCTTCCCACTATAAATTACAATTACCTGTTGCGCGCATTCGCCAGATGGCTGGCACCGATAAAAAGGGCACAAACTTATTGGGTATGATAAAAGCAGCGGAAAAAATGGGATTTACTGCCAAAGTTGTTAAAGGCGGCACAGATGCTTTACCAAAAATACCGGTTCCTGCCATTGCTCATGTAATTGTAAAAGAAGTTTTGCATCATTATATAGTTATTTACAAAGTTTCAAATGGCACTGTAGAATTTATGGATCCTGGCGATGGACAGATTCATAAAAAATCAATTGAGGAGTTTGAAAAAATATGGACAGGTGTTTTAATGTTACTGGTTCCGGGAGATGACTTTTCTGCCAGAGATGAGAAGATATCTAATTTCAACAGATTTATTTATTTATTGAAACCTCATAAAAGTATAATTACTCAGGCGTTGACAGGAGCTATTATTTATACTTTACTTGGGCTTACCACTTCAATATATATCCAGAAGATTACTGACCATGTTTTGGTAGGAGGGAATACAAATTTACTGAATTTGCTGAGTGTAACAATGGTAGTTCTCCTGTTGTTTCAGATTTTTATTGGAGTATCCAAAACAGTTCTGATGCTTCGAACCGGACAGAAAATTGATGCACAGTTGATACTTGGATATTATAAACATCTGATGAAATTGCCTCAACGGTTTTTTGATACCATGCGTGTAGGTGAAATTATTTCCAGAATAAATGATGCAGTTAAAATTCGTGTTTTTATTAATGATGCTGCGGTATCACTCATTGTAAATGTGTTTATTGTCGCTTTTTCTTTTGGCTTAATGTTTATTTATAGCTGGAAGCTGGCATTGATTATGGCTATTATTATGCCATTATATCTTATCGTTTATCTGATTACTAATAAACTGAATAAAAAGAGGGAAAGGAAATTGATGGAGCAGGCAGCTGATCTTGAAAGCCAGCTGGTTGAATCATTAAACTCAGTAAAAACTATAAAGCAGTTTGGGTTAGAAGAATATGCCAATATTAAAACTGAAACCAGGTTTATTGCTTTATTGAAAACGGTTTACCGTTCAGGAATTAATTCTGTTTTTTCTTCAAACTCTTCTGAGTTTTTAAACAGGGTTTTTACTATTGTTTTGTTATGGGTTGGCTCATATTATGTAATTAATCAAAGCATCACGCCGGGAGAACTTTTGTCTTTTTATGCGATTCTCGGGTATTTGACCGGGCCTGCGACCGGACTAATTGAAATGAACAAAACCATCCAAAATGCATTGATTGCAGCTGATCGTTTGTTTGAAATTATGGATTTGGAACGAGAGTCGGAGGAAAATAAAATAGAGTTAAGAAAAGATTTACTTGGGGATATCAGGTTCGATAATGTCTGTTTTAGTTATGGAACCCGGGTAGAAGTGTTTAAAGATTTTAATTTAATGCTACCATTAGGCAAGATGACGGCCATAATTGGGGAGAGTGGTTCCGGAAAAACCACTTTGGCAGGATTATTATTAAAATTGTATCCTTTAAATGGTGGTGCTATCTATATTGGGGATCATCATATCGACTATTTTACAAACCAAAGTATGAGGAGTATAATTTCCAGTGTTCCTCAAAAATTAGATCTGTTCGCCGGTAATATAATTGATAATATTGCTGTAGGAGAGTTTCATCCCGATATGGAAAGCGTATTGAAGATTTGTAAACAATTGGGAATTCTTGATTTTATTGAGAAGTTGCCCGCAGGCTTCAATACTTACATAGGAGAAAACGGGGCGACACTGTCCGGAGGCCAAAAACAGAGATTAGCTATTGCAAGAGCTTTATATGTGAATCCCGAAATATTGATTCTTGATGAAGCAACTTCTTCACTGGACTCAGAGTCAGAACATTTTGTTCAGAAAGCTCTGGAGTCATTAATGCATGAAGGTAAAACCATTATTGTAATTGCTCATCGTTTAAGCACGGTTATGTATGCCGATAAAATCGTTGTTTTGGAAAATGGCGTTTTAGCTGAAGAAGGAACACACTCAGAATTATTTTATAAAAAAGGCAAATATTACCAAATGTGGCAAAGACAATTGCCCGTGTTAAGTGATTTGATTAATTCAGATGTTTAACTTTAACCGATATAACTATGAACTTTATCAGACAAATAGAGAGGTTTCAGGCCCTAAATAAGCTTATACACCAACAATGCACCGGAACCCCCGATGAATTAGCAAGCAGGCTTGGTATAAGCCGACGACAACTCTATGCACATATAGAAGATTTAAAAGTACTCGGTTTGGAAATCAGTTATTCCCGTAAGCTGAGTTCATTTTATTTTAATGAAAGCAAACACTTAAAGATTGAATTTAATCTTGAAGTATTAGAACCGGAAGAAAATATTAAAACTTTTGGTGGAAAATTATTAAATTTATTTCCGTGCTTTTTTTATGCACGGAACGAAACTAATTTAGCAGTATGATTGGAGTTTCTGACATGCCGGCTAAAACCAGAAAGTTTCCATGATTGGGAGATTGCCAACGCCCGGAGAAGGTTGGAGATTTTGAGAAAATTAAAAAATGAACGAAATAAAAGATTTAGTTATTATGTCGCATGATGAAATGCGCATAGTTGATGGAGGCAGCCCTATGAGCCAAAAGATCTTTTTTTATTTAGGGAAGGCCGCTCGAGCCATTGTTGATTCACATGCTGATGCGCTCCAAAATGGAATGATTCTTTTATAATTTATAACTTTAAAATCTATATTTATGAATACTTTAGATAATATCGATTTGATTTTTTTGGACGACAATCAATCAGAGCAAGTGAATGGAGGTATAAAGGGTTTAGCCCTTGCTGTGGGGTTGAGTCTAGCTTACGATATAGTTTCTGATTGGTCAGCAAATGTTGCGGCTTTTAAGGCAGGCTGGAACTCATAGTTATACATATTGGGGGAATAAAATTTCCCCCAAATTTAATAATTTCAGAATGAATCGTTTTTTTTATGTGCTTATTGGTCTTTCTCTTGGAGGAATCTCTTTGATTTTGCACTTTTTTTATCGTCCATATATTTATGGAAACGGATTAAATGACTTTTACTTTTCAGACGTTTTCCCAAGTTTATTTGCTACACCAGCGACAGTATTCTTCTATTTCGGATGGTCGCGAAGACAAATTTTGACTAACGAGATTATTATATCAATTTATAGCGGGTTGGTTGCTTATGAACTATTTTCTCTTATTGGTGTGCATAAAACTTTTGATTTTCTTGATATAATTGCGTTAACTATCTCAATGATTTTTTTATTGTTATTACCCGAAAGTCTAAAAAAGAAAAAAAATCAACGTGAATATTAATTAAGACTCTCTTAATTAGTTTACAATTTAAAAAGACAGCCTCCATTCATGTTATGAAGTATGAGTAGAAAAATTATCTGTGTATTTTTATTTGTCTATATTCCGTTATCAGCTATTACGTTAACAGGAATTGTTGTTGATTCAGAAACGGACAATCCTCTCCCTTATGCAAATATTGGATTGAAAGGCACTCGTTATGGGACAATCAGTAATTTATCGGGACACTTTGTATTAAATATTCCAGATGAACACATAAATGAAGTTTTAAGCTTTAGTTATATCGGATTCGAAACAAAAGAATTGCCGGTTTTATTGTTATTAGACGATAAGGTTGTCCGGTTGGAACAATCTATTGTCAATTTAATGGAAGTAACAATAATGCCAGACAGCACTCTACGTTCCTTCTTAAGAAGGGCTTCACGCAAGATTCCCGAAAATTATACTTCCTCAAATTCTATACTCTCCGGATTTTTCAGACAAACACTAAACGATACAGAAAACTCAAACAATCTTCATTTTATAGAGACTCTGATTGAATCCTTTAAAACTCCCTATTCTGACAGGAGAGACGGAACAGTAAAAATTATCAATTCACGAAAATATGTTTCAGAGAAAGATTTTTTTCCTTCTTTGTTTTATGGAGGAACGCATGTTGCCCATATTCAGGACATGGTTAAATACAGATCAAAAGTGTTAGAGGGACATAAAAACTATAATTATCAATTATCCGGGATAATAAATTTCAACAACAATAAGGTATATGAGATCGCATTTACCCCGACAGAGGAATCAAAGTCTGAAATTCAAGGACGTCTTTATATAGATATACACAGTCTTACGTTTGTCAAAATTGATTATGAGTATAATCAAAATGGGCTTGATAAAAGAAACCAAAGTCCAGCCTTAAGAAAACTAAATTCAATTGAAAGAAAGGGTACTGTGTTGTATGATCAATACAATGGTAGGTATTTTTTAAAATCCGCACATGGGTCGGAAACCTTTCAGGACGAGAATGAAAGGAGAATTATTTCTGGATATGAATATGTTACTTTTAAAATTGAGACGGATAACGTTTCTAACTTCTCTTATCGGGATCAGGTCTCTGAAATGCATATCCCGGCTTTAGAGGCTGTTGATTATAAAAAATCTGACTGGAAAGATTATAACGTTTTGACACTACCTGGTGATGTAAATATGGTAGATACCATACAGGGCTTTAATTTACTTAGTTCTAAATCAAAAAGGCCAAAATCATTTAAGCAAGGCTTTGCGAATATAATGCGTAACATAGAATATGGTATTAATGTCAGCTGGATTGATTTTGATGCTCCCGGGGGAGATTATGTTATGGAATATGGAGACTTGGATTTCTACAAACATCGAAATCAAAAACATGGCGCCTTATTATTCAAAACTCATGTAGGTTATAGGATTAATAAACAGTTTTATGCTACTTATAACTCTGCAGAAAGTCTTGATAAAGAGTTCTATTATAAATATTATTATTTAGGTGGTCGTTATTACCTTCCTTTAAAAACCATTGGAAATCAAGTGCTCCTGAATATTGATGGAGGATTATCATGGCAAAATATGGGAGTATCATTGGGTGAGGAGCGGTCTTATCAATCCTTTTCTTTTGGAGGGAGGCGATTAAATGCGGACAAAGTAGAAGCCTATACCGGTTTGAGGGGCATTGGTTTTAAAGGAGGAGCGGGTCTATCTTATCAGGTCTCTTCTCTCTTCCATATCGAGGTTGGCTCTAATTATTTGCATCCAATATCGATGAAAGATGTGGCCATCTTAAGCGAAAAATCCGGATTCTTACTGTTTCGCAAATCAGCTTATGAGGAATTATCGAATACGGAAATCAATTATAGAATTAATGATGTACGCCAAGAAACAAGTGGACTACGTCTTAGCGGGTGGGGATTCTCAATTGGCATGAAGATGATGTTTTAAATTTTTTTCTGGACTTTTTTCCGCAAGGATCGAAACTAATTTAGCAGTTATAGCAACAATTAAACTCTTAAGCGAGTTTGTATATGCCAAAACAACTGACCATTCAAGTTTATTGCTTTCCGGAGATTTAATGCCATTGCTATTCAGTTTAATTGCTGCGGGTTTTGTAGCAGCGTATTTTACTTATCGTTGGGGTAAAAAGAATGCCTAGTTTAAAAATAATCGAACTTGCCAAAAGAATCTCCTTTTGGTAAGAGATATAAATTAATTCATATGGAAGCAATACTCTTAATTCTTCTTTTTCTTATCTTTGATATAATCCTATTGGGATATTTATCGAAAAAATATAGCATTAAACCTTGGCAAGCAAGAAAGTTAATCAAAGCATGGTATAAAGAATATTCAGCAGGTTAATAGATGCTCAGATTTTATTAGCAGAAGTTATATTTTAAATTTTCTGGATGACTGCTCAGTTTTCTGTAACTGATTGTTTTCTATTCATCTTGCAAAAATCTTAACCTATTTATTATGAAAGTACTATTTCAATTCCTTACCGTTTTATTCCCTGTGTCGGCATTAGTTATAATTCTTTTGGGGATATTTTTTTTGAAAATCAGCACTTAATGAATTTGGGTATATTATTAATTATACTATTTCCAATTTTGTATTATATTGGAAGAACAAAAAAGAGAAAAAGTAACCCTAATAACAATAGCAGGTAATTATGTTTAGAGGAAGAGATCTTTTTTCAGAAATAGTATATTCATTTTTTATCTCTATTGTTTTAATAGCATCTATTATTAACCCCAAGGATGATTTTTGGGCTATGGATATATTAATAGGACTCATTGTATCATGCTTGTATATTATTTGGCTTGAAACCTCCACCAAGAGATTTTCCATATCACCATTCACGATTATAGATCCTTCTAATAGGCCATTGAAGGTATATACGTTATTTTTGAAGCAATTCCTTGATATAAAAGCTGCAATATTTATATTACTATACATTGCAATTTCGATATTTGTAAATAATTTTGATTTCAATATGATGTTTAATAGGCTGGTTTTACTTGGGGTAACCGGTGTATTCATATCATCGCTCTATCTTTGTCTGATATTTTATAACATCAACACAAAAAACTATCGTTATTATTTTTTATTTATGATAGCACTCCCGGTTGTGTTTTTTTCTTTTGTATATGCAGTTTTTAAGATAGAAGTCCCGGAGTTATTTTTGATTTATCCGCCAAGTGTTTTGTTGATATGGGTTAATGATCTTGAATGGTATGGATATTTATTGGCTTTTATTTCATTCGCAATATCTATGACTAGCGGGTATGTTTTGATTTGTAAATTAAGAACAAGGTTTAACTATAAGTTTAATTAATAATATTTCAAAACTTTTATGTTTGTTTGATTTTAGGCATATGTTAAATCAATTGGCAAGCACGTAATTTGTTTATAATAAGGCATTTGTCTAGCATATGAATTTCTAAAACTCTAACGTTCTATTGATTTTAATATCTATGCTTAAATTATTCTATCATCAATGGTTAGCAGCCAGACGATCTTTGTATTGGCAAAAAAGTGTCTTTCTAAATATATTGTTGGGAATTGTTGGTATTTACATATTGCTAAACTTTGTAGTAATTGGCTATTATGCCGATGAATTGATCCAATCCGTTTATCCTGTATCTGACACAATCAATCATTTCACAGGGTTACTATTGTTTTATTTGATATTTGATTTTTTTGCGCGGTTTATGATGCAAAAATTCCCCAGTTTAATTATTCAACCGTATCTGACATTGCCAATTAAAAAGCAAAAATTAATTCATTATCCCATTTTAAAAAGCATGTTAGGTCTTTTTAATCTATTGGGGTTGTGTTTGGTTATACCGTTTTTTATAAAAGCTGTAGTGCCGTCTTACGGTTTTGCTTTCTCAACAGTATGGCTCTTTTCGGTTTTAGCACTAATTTTTTCCAGCAACTTTATTGCTTTTACTGTAAAAAAGAAATTCTCATCAAATCCTGTTTTTATTATTTCGTTTGTCCTGTTTTTGGGCGTGGTGTTGTATGTAAATTTCGGAGAAGTTTACAATTTATCGAGTCGCTTCTCTGCGGTTCTTCTTTTTATTTCCGGTAAGTATTATGGGATTTTTTTTCCAATATTACTTTTGGTAGTTAGCTATTTTACGGCATACCGGACGTTAATGAATAATCATCGTCTGGATGATAAAGCTGAACCATCTCTAAAGCGAACCTCAGGTGCGACCTTTTTAGATTATTATGGCGAGACTGCTGGAATTCTGCTTGTTGAGTTAAAGATGATTGTGCGCAACAAAAGACCAAAGTCAGCATTGTTATATGGATTGTTGATGATCCCATACGGTTTTCTTCTGTATAGTTTTAATTCAGATGATTATTTACTGCAGATGTTTATTGGTTTTTTGATTATTTCAGCATTAGCAATGCCTTATGGTCAGTTTGTGTTCTCATGGCAAAGTTCTTGTTTTGACGGACTGATGGCGCATAATGTAAATTTGCATAGGTATGTAAAATCAAAGTTTTTTGTTTTTTCTGTTTTAGCAGTGGTGTCTTATATTCTGTCGCTACCTTTTGTTATTAAAAATGAACAGATGCTTACAATACACCCTGCAATGTTGCTTTATACAATCGGTATTTCTTCGAAACTGATATTGTTTTTTGGATGTTTTAAAAGCAAACCGATTAGCTTGGGGAAAAATCAGATGTTTAACCATGAAGGAGTTAGTTTTGTGGATTTTTTGATTATTCTACCTGTATTAGGGCTTCCAGCTTTATTGTATGCGGGCTTTGTTGTGTTTGATATAACCGGGTATTTTATTTACGGACTTGGGATTATTGGGATAAATGGTATTGTCTTGAATCGTTTTATGTTGAGTTATATAGTGAAATTGCTTATCCGGCGCAAGTATAAAATAGGTATGGGATTTAGAAGTAAATAGATATGATAGAGTTAATAGATTTACAAAAAGATTACAGCAACAAAACTGTGTTGGCTGTAAAACAACTTGAGATTTCCAGTGGTTGTTTTGTAGGACTTGTAGGTAATAACGGAGCAGGTAAAACCACGATGTTGAGTTTAATTCTCGACTTAATAAAGTCAACATCAGGAAAGGTTCTATTAAAGGGTAATGATGTTGCTAAAACGGAAAATTGGAAAACATATACCGGGTCTTATTTAGGCGAGAATTTTCTTATTCCGTTTTTAACTCCGGTTGAGTATTTGAGTTATATTGGGACTCTCCATGGAAAGAATAAGGCCGATTTGGATCTCTTTTTATTAGAAATATCGGGTTTTTTCTCAAATGAAAGCATGGAAAATAAATATATACGGGATCTTTCTTTGGGAAATAAAAACAAAGTCGGGATTTTAGCCGCCATTTATACTTCCCCCGAACTATTAATACTTGATGAGCCGTTTGCCAATTTGGATCCCGGATCGCAATCATGGCTAAAACGAAAATTAACTGAACTGAACCAAAATGGTGTTACTGTTTTAATGTCAAGCCACGATTTAAAGCATGTTACCGATGTATGTTCGAGAATATTATTATTAGACAACGGCAATATTATTAACGATATAAATGTTCAGAAAAATGTTTTGGTGGAGTTGGAATCTTATTTTAATGTTCATTAACTTTTGGCCATATGAATACAAAGGCTTCATTCTTTATTAACAAAACTCAAATAGTGATTGATATATTTATTGTTTTAGCATTAATAAATTACTTTGTAAAGGTACTCCCATATCAAGATGTGTTAATTGGTGCTGCAATAATATTGGGCTCAGTGAATTTTTTCCTCAATGCAGTTTTTGCCAGGAAAAAGGACAAAAAATAGAAGGCATTTCATTTTAAGAATCATAATACAAACCAGTTAATTTTTAACAACAAAAAGAGAGTAATACACATTTGTTCTGCATGTAGCTTATGTTGCTGCATGCAGAATATTTAAGGTGCAAATGTTGATTTTAAAAAACATTAATATGAAGGAAAAGAGAGGTTCATTCAATGATCGTGTTCTTATAATCTTACAAAATATATTGGCTGTGCTGCTGCTGCTAATCGCTTTATTAACAGCAGACAATCTTTTGAGCTTTGCAATTATCTTTATGGGTGTGACAATTGGGACAAATATTGCTTACTTTTCTAAAAAGCGTGGTTTGGCTGTTTCTGAGAATCATCTAAAAAAGTGGATTGTTGTGCCTTCTGTTTTGTTATTATTAGCAATACTGTTTATTTATCTCGATCTAAATGCTGTTTGGATTGGCGCTTCCATAATACTGCTAATTATTGGTGTTGTATTTTCATTTCTGGTAATTAGCAACAAATATAAAAAATGAGAACTAAAATTATTTTATTCGTCGTTGTTGTATTGGTTGGTTTTAGTGCCACCTCGCAAAACAGCAATGAATTGAATCCGGAAATCATGAGGTTTCTTGAAGTTAACGGATCTTCGGCCGCCTACGATATGATGTTTGAGCAGCTTACCATGCAATTAAAGCACATAGCCAGTAGCACTCCTGATTCAGTTTGGCAGCAAATTAAATCCAATATTTATGAACCCAAACTTGATGATTTAATTCATCTTACAAGTGAAATCTACTTAAAACACTTCACCATTGAAGAAATTCAAGCGATGACTAGTTTTTATGAGAGTCCGGTTGGTAAGAAACTTGCAGGATTAACCACTCAAATAACCATGGAGTCAATGGGTGTATCACAACAGTGGGCAATGGAAGTTTTTCAAAAAATGCAACAACACCTAACTGATGCTGGGTATATTAAACCCAGCCCGTTTGTGCAGTATTAGGATATAAACAGAAAATTCAATTAGTTTTTTATCGGTTTCACTTAGGAAAGACTCTTTATGTTACAGAGGATGGCTCAGCCCATTCTCTGTAACACTTTTGTTACAAAAACATCGGAGTTGTTTATTTGCTGACTTTAATTTTCATTTATAATGTGGGAGTATATACTCACCTAAAAAGCATAAAATCATTTGCTCCTTTGTAAATGATAGTTTAATCATCACAATTATCGTACACAATTGGTAATGCTGAATTTTTATTAATCCTGGCTTTTTATTTATGGTTCAAATTAAAGATTTTAATATTTCCGGTTTGATTCATGCCATATTGTTTTCACTTTTATTTACTATACAATAGTTCGTTAAACTTTAAGCGGCCTTAGTGCCGTATAATATAAGTTATTTGGCATAATTCTGATTTTTGGTAGAGTATGGGTAAATACCAAACACGTCAAAAAATCGCTCAAGCATTAATATGTTATGATTCATTGCTTTAATATCAGACATAGAAAATGAACCTCGTTATTTTTTTGGTATGCTTAACCAATGATTTGTTTTCGTAATATTGATTGAAGATAGCAAATAGCGAAGCATTGAACAGAGAATGCAGCTTATTCTCACTTCTTGCTTGCGAGTCATTCAGCTCTGTGCGTTGCTTGCCATCTTTCTGGGTATTCCACGTTTCTAATCGGATCAGTAAAAGTTTTTTAAAACCAAGCATCGGCAATCAAGTATTTAGAAATGGAGGTTAGAGAATCTTTTCTATCGGAAATTATTTTGCCATACCAATCTGACAAGGATTGTTTTTCTGAGTTAAGGGTTTGTATAGCTTCAAGATGAAAAGCTGTGTGATTATCAATAGCTGCTAAATCACAAATTCCCAAGCTCCATTTGGAACTGTTGGCACAGCCAGATCAATACCAATTAACGCCGAGAGTTTTTTCCGGATTTGCTTACATAGCATGAGTCAAAGGCGATGGCGTAATGACGGCTACCCAGTGATAGGGTTAACTCTGAATTGAATGTAAGAAAATCAAAAACTTTTTTAAACTGTTGGCGGTATCGTTGTTCTTATATTTACCATATCTTGGAAACCGAAGGAAGTAATCCGTCCCCGAATAGACATAAATTGGGTAAGTGTTTCTACAACAGGCACTTTTTGTCATTCGTTGAGGGTAGACAATTTTTCTAACATGCCGTTTATTAGCTCTTTGTAAGGATTTTTGATCCTTGAGAGTCATATTTTTTTATAGTTTAAAGAATTTATTAAAACGTAGATTCCTCGGGTTGTAGACAAGCGACTTAGCTGTCTTGATTGTTAAAAAACAATGCTTTATGCCGAAGGTTTAACGAGTTGTTGACTAAACGTAGTCATATTAAAGTATAATTGTTATGAAAAGAAAAACGATTTTACCTTTTTTAATTTTCTCCATATTTATGTTTCTATACCTATTTTGTTTGGTTTATTCACAATCAATTATTATTTATGAGGCTTGTAAATTTCTTTTTATTACTCCAATCGTCTATTTGCTAAGTTATATGTTTAGCTGCAATAATATTAAAATTGCAATATATGTATCTAGTGGTCTAATAATAGGCTTCTTTATGGTAAGAGAAATTGAATTAATGTTGCTGTTATTCAAAATATATCCGTTAAACGGTGGTGCGGTCTATATTGGTGATCATCATATCGACTATTTTACAAACCAAAGTATGCGGAGCATAATTTCCAGTGTTCCTCAAAAACTAGATCTTTTCGCTGGAAATATAATAGAAAATATTGCTGTAGGAGAGTTTGAGCCTGATATGGAAAGTGTATTGAAGATTTGTAAGCAATTGGGAATTCTTGATTTTATTGAGAAGTTGCCCGCAGGCTTCAATACGTACATAGGAGAAAACGGGGCGACACTTTCCGGAGGCCAAAAGCAAAGATTAGCCATCGCAAGAGCTTTATATGTGAACCCCGAAATTTTGATTCTTGATGAAGCAACCTCTTCACTGGATTCAGAGTCAGAACATTTTGTTCAGAAAGCGATGTAATCCTTATTGAACGACGGTAAAACTATTATTGTAATTGCGCATCGTTTAAGCACGGTTATGTATGCCGATAAAATCGTTGTTTTGGAAAATGGCGTTTTAGCTGAAGAAGGGACACATTCAGAATTATTTTATAAAAAAGGCAAATATTACCAAATGTGGCAAAAACAGTTGCCCGTGTTAAGTGATTTGATTAATTCAGATGTTTAACTTTTACCTGTCTAACTATGAACTTTATCAGACAAATAGAGAGGTTTCAGACCCTAAATAAGCTTATACACCAACAATGCACCGGAACCCCCGATGAATTAGCAAGCAGGCTTGGTATAAGCCGACGACAACTCTATGCACATATAGAAGACTTAAAAGTACTCGGTTTGGAAATCAGTTATTCTCGTAAGCTGGGTTCATTTTATTTTAATGAAAGCAAACACTTAAAGATTGAATTTAATCTTGAAGTATTAGAACCGGAAGAAAATATTAAAACTTTTGGTGGAAAATTATTAAATTTATTTCCGTGCTTTTTTTATGCACGCAACGAAACTAATTTAGCAGTATGATTGGAGTTTCTGACATGCCGGCTAAAATTAGATTACTTCCATGATTGGGAGGTTACCAACGCCCGGAGAAGGTTGGGTTGATATTAACTAATTTCGTTATGAATAATTTGGAATTAAAAGAACTTAGTGTTCAGGAAATGAAAGAGGCCAATGGAGGTTTTGCACTTAGCTTATTGTTATGGGTAGTTTCTACTATGGCTGTATCCTCAATAGATAATCCAGACGATTTCTGGGAAGGTTATCATTCTGTGAGGAAGTAATAGTTTGAAGAATACGTTAAGTTAAGCATTTATTAAATTAATCAGAATTATGAGTTTTTCAGAGTTCTTGGTCACAAAAAAAGTAGTTGCATATAAATTTACTGATTTTAGAAATAGGATTCTATTGGTAATTATAATAGCTGGGATGCAATATGTCCTTTTTTATATTACCCGGCAAATTCAATATGAGATCCGCCCAATTTATTCGAATTGGTTTTTGGATTCTCTTCCAAGTCTTAATTTTGCACTTGGTTTACCATTTGTTTTGTGGATGATTTCAAACTTCAGTTATTTAAAATCATTAATACTTAGCTTAATTGTAAGTTTTACTCATGAGATTCTAAGGTTTGTTGATGGAGGAATTCCTATTGATCCAATGGATCTCTTTTTTGCAATCATTGGCACTTGGATATCGTTAGTAGTTTATCTCCTAATTTGTCAAGTGTTTAGTGTTAAAAGTAATCAATAAATTAATAGTTATGAATAAAATCATTTTTGAAGAAATCAGTGTCACTGGATTAAATATTAAAGAGTTATCACAAATATCCGGGGGCGGAAGAATTGCAAGATGGTCTGGAATGCTAGTTGGTCATCTTCATAACGCTTGGGACGCTTTTGTGGATGGACACAGGGCTGCAAATTATGATGGGTTTGTTTTTATGTAGATGAAAATTATAGAACCGATTAAAATTTAGAAACATTAGGATTTTTGATCGGTTCTTTTTCCTACTACTTTAACCCTTATAGAGCAAATTTGCAATTCGTAGTTATAATCTATTATAATGATTTGATCCAAACAATAGCGAATCTCAACAGCTGTAAAAATCCATATCAGAGCAGAAACCGGAATTGTTTAGATATTGTATAAAGGGCTAATTGGGGTGTTACAGTAAGTATAGAGGCACGAATTGCAAATCTTTCGACCACTCATGATTGCAAATTCGAGGCAACGGGTTTCGAAATGTCTTTGATTACAAAGATATTGTAGCACTTAAAATTTCCGGAGTAACACTTCTGTTTTTACCTAAAAGCATTAGAAATAAGGTTAATTAATCAATACTTCTCTTTGTTTAGCCTATAAGCATTCCAGACAAATTCTGGAAGGGTTCTCAACCCTGTGAGGAAGCAATATATTTAGAAAATTAGGTTAAGCCCCACTAACACTACCTCTTAGTGCGGAGTGAACTTTTATTACAGATTTATTTCTTCGTTTTTTGATTTAGTTTCTTCCTTTACTCTTTAGTTGAAAACAGATCTGCACCTACTAACTTCTTCTATGGCAAAAAATCTCTTGTTCTCTTTTCTTGATTTATAAAAGCAAAAATATTATATTGTTTTAGAATGTGCTGTTCTGTCAGTGACAGGCTTATTGGTAGATAATTTCATCATTTAATTTAGGGTAGGGTGTTCAGTGATAAAAAACATACGGAACTTTTCTTCAATTCTGTTATTGAAGAGTCAACCGAGGGCATTGTGATTACTGATGAAACTGGTGCGGTTGTTGTATGGAACAAGCAACAGGAGAAGAACACCGGGATTTCGAGGGTTGAAGTGAAGGATAGGGGAATTTGGGATGTATATGGAAAACTAAATGTCTCCGACTATCCTTCTTTTAAAAGGATTGAAAAAGAATTTAAGGAGATATTGAAAACAGGTATCATTACTGAGCAAAAAATTCCGGAAATAACTCTGATACAAGAAGAAAAACCACTCATTTTTCAACAAAAACTATCGGTTATAAATACTGCAGATGGTTTTTGCTTAAAGATTGTATGGGTTAATATCAGCCGTGTTCATAAATTAAAACATGAGATAATTGAAGCCCAAAAGTCATGGGAAGATATTTTCAATGCCATTGGTCACCCGACCATGTTGTTGAGTTATGACAAAAGAGTGATCAGGGCAAACCGGGCTCTGCAAAAAAAGACCGGTAAAACAGAAGAGGAATTAATAGGACGGGTTTGTCAGGAGTTCTTTCATTGTGGATGCACCCCGGAGGGTTGCCCATTTAAAATGGCATGTGAAAATAATGAGCATGTAACCTCAGATATGTACATTGAAGCCATGAATGGCGTTTATATTGTGTCGTGTACACCGGTGAAAGATCAAACGGGACAAACAAAAAACATCCTTCATATAGCAACTGATATTTCCAGTCACAAAAAAATTGAGGACGAACTAAATGCTGCTAAGTATATGTTTCGTTCTATGATTGATAAAGCTCCTTTTGGAGCTCATCTATATGAGTTATTGCCTGATAATAGTTTGATTTTTACAGGAACAAACCAATCTGCCGATAAAGTTTTAGGTGTTGACAACAGTCAGTTCATCGGAAAGACCATTGAAGAGGCGTTTCCGAATCTTGACGATCCTGATATACCATCGATTTATCGAAATGTTGCCATCAGCGGAGAACCATGTAAGTTGGAGCAACTTCACTATTCTGATGATAAAGGTATTTCTGGGGCTTTTGAAATATGGGCTTTTCAAACATCTCCCCGGAAAATGGCTGTTTTGTTTCATGATATAACTGAAAAGAAGAAGTTAGAGGATATGATGCATTCAAGAGAGCGGCGATTCAAAGAGCTGATCAAAAACTCTTCAGACATCATTTTGGTTCTCGATCAGGAGGGGAATCAAATTTTTGTAAGCGATGCAGTAGAGAGAATCCTTGGATTCACCGCAGAGGAACTTACCGGAATACCTGTAATAGATAAAATGATCCATCCGCATGACATCGATGAGGTGAAACGTGATTTTCAAAAAACCATAGAAGAGGGATTCGGTGTTGCCAGATACCGGCACAAGCACAAAAATGGAGGATGGATTCATTTAGAATCCTGGGGGTCTAATCAGTTGCAGAACCCGGATATCAATGGTGTTGTATTTAATGTAAGAGATGTCACTGAGCGAAAGCAAATTGAGATGCAGTTAGTGGATGCAAAAGAAAAAGCTGAGGAGAGCGACCGTTTAAAAACTGCATTTATTCAAAATATGAGCCATGAAATAAGAACCCCAATGAATGCAATCATGGGTTTTTCCAGCCTTCTTTCGGAGTATTTTGATGAAAAGGAGAGCCTGACTCATTTCTCAGATATTATTAATCAAAGCTGTTTTGATCTGCTCTCGTTAATTAATTCTTTGCTTGATATATCAAAGATCGAATCCGGACAATTAAACATCAATAAAGAGCCATGTAATCTGGATGGACATTTTCAAGAGTTATCGGTTTTCTTTTCAGAATATACCAGAAGAATTAACAAAGAAGATGTTCAATTAAAGTTTAATGTTTGCCAAAAGTTAATAAACCAGCAAATAAATCTTGACAAAGTAAAAGTTCGTCAAATTCTGATAAACTTAATTAGTAATGGTTTAAAATATACGGAAAGGGGATATGTTGAATGTGGCTGTAGCGCCAATGTTAAAACACTCTCATTTTATGTGAAAGACACCGGAGTGGGAATTCCTCCCGATAAGCATGATTTCATATTTGAACGCTTTAGCCAGCTGCAATCGAAAACTGTTTATGATGCCGGAGGAACAGGCTTGGGGCTTTCTATTGTTAAAGGGTTAGTCAAATTATTAGGCGGAAAAATTTGGCTTGAGTCTGTTCCGGATCAGGGTTCTACCTTCTACGTAGATCTGCCGTTAGATTAATTCACTTAACTGCGAACCCAATACTTCTGCGCTTTTTTTGGAAACAAATTCGTTCAACTTCGGCATGTCGGAAATCATGTGTCATTAGTTTCTATCATGATTTGATATATATGATGAGGTAGTGATGGAAGAAAACCCTGGTTATGCAGATTCCATACATTAGTGGATAGCGATTCTATATGTGGAAAGCACACCTAGTTTAGAGGTGCATTGCACCTCTAAACTAATTTTCACTTTTTACCTCATTTTTCAACTCATTGCCTTCTGCAAAGTCCGTAATATTCTCATAAGTAGTGGTGGTAATTTGCTCCAGTGCTTCGTGGGTAAAAAAGGCCTGGTGGGAGGTTATCAAAACATTTGGGAATGAGATTAATCGCATGATTAACTCGTCTTCAATGATGCTTTCAGAGTGATCGTGAAAAAAGAGGTTCTCCTCTTGCTCATAAACATCAATGCCTAAATAACCAAGCTTGTGCTTTTTCAGAGCTTTAATGGCTGCTTTGGTATCAACCAAAGCTCCACGGCTGGTGTTGATAATCATCACGCCGTCTTTCATGACTTTAAAGGCATCCTTATTAATCATGTGTTTTGTGTCTGAGTTGAGCGGACAGTGCAGAGAAATGATGTCAGATTGCCTGAAAAGCTCATCTATGGAAGAGTATAAAACGCCTTTTTCTTCTAGATTAGAGTCGGGATACAGATCATAAGCCATAACCTTTGCTCCAAATCCGAGACATATTTCGCAAAATGCTTTGCCAATTTTACCGGTACCTATTACACCTATGGTTTTCTGATGAATGTTAAAACCCGTGAGTCGTTCGAGGCTAAAATTACCTTCACGCACACGGTTGTATGCTTTGTGCGTTTTTCGGTTAAGCGTAAGAATGAGAGCCATGGCATGCTCGGCAACAGCGCTGGGCGAATATGCAGGCACACGTACGACCTTAATGCCTAAATCCTTTGCAGCTTCAAGATCAACGTTGTTAAAACCGGCACATCGTAAGGCAATCAGTCGTGTTCCGTGGTTTTTTAAATATGTCAGTACGGTTTGGTTTATCTGATCATTTACAAACACACAGACAACGTCGTAACCTTTGGCCAGTTCAGTGGTGTCCTCGTTGAGTGCTGACTTAAAATAGCGGATTTCGATCTCTGACTGGGGCTTGAAGCGTTCAAAATATTCTTTGTCGTAGCTTTTTGAACTGAATAAGGCAATTTTTGTCATAGTATCAATGAATTTGTTTCACAATCATTTTAAACGAAATGCCGTAGAATTAAACTTACCACTATTTGTTGGAAAAGTAAAGCAGGGATGCAGATAATTGAAGTTTGCCTGTTTTTGAATGAGGGGAAGATATACTCATCAAATATGTAACATTGCGCACCTACGGAGCGCTATGACCCCGGATTGTTTGTTCTATCAACATCTGCCATCTACGATGGCGCTTATGCGAGATACCTTTTTGAGTGAAAATGTAATGTTTATTGTTGCGCCCTCGTAGAGGGCGAATGTTGATAGCAATGAATTGTGGTATTAGAATGTGCACCTCGTAGAGGTGCAATATGCTCTTGTATTCCTTTTGAAAGTTAACCGTTATTGTAGCAGATTTCATCCACACACCATGCCAGAAGATCAATTAACAAAAAAGGCAACCATTTCCGGTTGCCTTTTAATTGATGGTATATCAAAAATCTTAGTTGCTCAATGAGTAACGTTTGAACTCTGTAACTGTAAGATCTTTGTTTGTTTGTTGCAGGTACTCACGGATGCTGATTTTTCCGTCTTTAACAAATACCTGGTCAAGCAAAGTGCTTTCTTTGAAGAATTTGGCCAAACGTCCCTGTGCAATCTTGTCAACCATATTTTCAGGTTTTCCTTCCTGACGGGTTTGTTCTTTGGCAATTTCCAATTCTTTCTCAACAATTTCCTGGGGAACTGAGTCTCTGTCAACCGAAACAGGGTTCATAGCTGCCACTTGCATGGCAACATCTTTCCCAATTTGGGTGTCAATACCAGCCTGGTTAAGACCAACCAAGGTTGCAAGTTTGTTTCCAGGGTGAATGTATGCAACCACTGTGTCGGCGTTAACCACATCAAAGTATGGTAAATCCAGCTTTTCGCCAATTACACCAATTTGCTCGGTAATAACGTCTTTAACTGCAATTCCATTAAGTTGCAATTCCTTTACCTCTTCAAGAGTTTTGGCATCGCTGGCAATTGCCAGGTCAAGAATTGAATCGGCCAAAGCAATGAAGCTTTCATTCTTTGCAACAAAATCAGTTTCGCAGTTAAGCACCACGATGGCACCTTTTTTATTGTCGGCAGTGACTTTAGCAAGCACTACACCTTCGGTAGCTTCACGGTCTGCTCTTTTGTTTGCAACAGCCTGACCTTTTTTACGGATCAGATCCACTGCTTTATCGAAATCGCCGTCGGCTTCAGCAAGAGCTTTCTTGCAGTCCATCATTCCGGCACCGGTCATTTTTCTAAGTTTGCTTACGTCTGCAGCAGTAATAGCCATTTTTGTCTGTTTTAAAGATTAATTTAAATTACTCTTTGTCTTCGGCGGTTGCATCTGTTGCTTCGTTACTCTCTGTTGCTTCAACAGGTTCTGCATCCTCTTTGCGGGCTTTTACCCTTGCACGGCCTTCACCTTTTTTAGCACCTTTTGCAGCATTTTTTTCTTTTGCAGCAGCGGCATCATTGTCCTTGTCAACTTTTCTCTCGGCCAAACCATCTTTAATGGCTTCGGTCATTGCACCTACAACAAGTTCAATTGATTTTGAAGCATCGTCGTTAGCCGGAATCAGGTAATCCACGTTGCGAGGATCTGAGTTGGTGTCCACCATTGCAAAAACGGGGATGTTCAATCTCACAGCTTCTTTCACGGCAATATGCTCTTTCATAACATCTACCACGAACATAGCAGCTGGAAGACGGTTCAAATCTGCAATACTACCAAGGGTTTTTTCCATTTTGGCTCTTTGACGTCCAATTTGGAGTTTTTCTCTTTTAGAAAGACTGGTCCAACTTGGCTCATTCATCATGCGGTCGATGGAAGTCATCTTTTTTACCGCCTTGCGAATGGTTGGGAAGTTGGTAAGCATACCACCCGGCCAGCGCTCAACTACGTAAGGCATGTTCACTGACCCTACTTTATCGGCGATGATATCTTTGGCCTGTTTTTTAGTGGCAACAAATAATATTTTCCGTCCTGATTTAGCAATTTGTTTCAGAGCTGCAGCTGCTTCGTCAATTTTTACGGCAGTTTTATGCAGGTCTATGATATGAATCCCGTTGCGCTCCATAAAGATGTAAGGCGCCATGGCGGGGTTCCACTTTCTTTTTAGGTGACCGAAATGTACTCCGGCATCCAGTAACTGTTGAAATTCTAATTTTGGCATTTTAATTTTTTTAAGTCGTTTACATTCTGTTTCAGGCAACCGGTAAGTAGTTCTCCTTGAGAAATCTTTCCGGTTTAGATACTAAACGCACCTGAGGTATATTAACGCTTGCTGAACTGGAATCTCTTCCGTGCTTTCGGACGTCCGGGCTTCTTCCTTTCAACCACGCGAGGATCGCGGGTAAGAAATCCTTTCGCTTTTAAAGCGGGCTTGTTTTCTGCATTAATTTTTACAAGTGCACGAGAGATTGCAAGACGCAATGCTTCAGCCTGACCTTTTACACCACCACCATCAAGGTTTACTTTGATGTCGAATTCACCGGCAACTCCAAGAAGTTCCAACGGTTGTTTTACAACATACTGTAAAGTAGCAGCGGGAAAGTAATTATCAAGCTCTCTTTTGTTGATGGTAATTTGTCCTTTACCCTCACTAAGATAGATACGCGCGATGGCTCTCTTTCTTCTTCCAATAGCATTTATTACTTCCATAACAATTATTTAACGGTGTTGATATCAATGACTCTTGGTTTTTGAGCTTCTTGTTTGTGCTCAGAGCCGGTATAAACAAACAGGTTTCTAAAGAGTTGACGTCCAAGGCTGTTTTTTGGCAACATCCCTTTAACGGTTCTTTCAACCAATCTTTCAGGGCTTTTTGCAAAAAGCATAGCCGGAGTTACTTCTCTTTGTCCACCGGGATAACCGCTATGGTAGAAGAATACTCTGTTTTGCCACTTATTGCCGGTAAGTTTTACTTTGTCGGCATTAATAATGATTACATTGTCACCACAATCCATGTGGGGAGTGTAATTTGGCTTGTGCTTCCCTCTTAGAAGCTGAGCCACTTTTGAACCTAACCGGCCAAGTACCTGATCGGTAGCATCCACCACAAGCCATTCTTTCTGAATGGTTGCCGGAGTGACTGATTTGGTTTTGTAACTTAATGTATCCACAGTCTTTCTTTAATTTGATAATTAGACCTACAATTTAATTAAAACAATTTGCCGGTGCATCTTTTCAGAAACAGACGAAAACACCCCAACAGACGGGCATGACCATTGGGATGGTGAACAATTATCTGTGTTCCAATTCGATTACACCACTCTACACGGATAATAATCAGGCCGCAAAAGTAACGCATTTTTTTATAACTACCAATGCTTTAGCTTAGAAAGTTGTTGTGATTTTTTAAAAATTCACAACAATTCCGTTGGGAATAATTTGAATGTTTGGGTAGTGGGTAAAAAGGTATCCGCTTATAAAACCAATGGCTCCGCCAACTACCACATCTGAAAACCAGTGCTCGTTTTGGTACACCCTTCCCGCAGCCACCGATGCCGGAATCAGGTAGATCCATTTTGAGTAATTCTCTGCAAACGGGGTAAACGCTGCAAAAGCCAGCGCTGCATGTCCCGATGGCATGGACTTATAATCGTCATTTTTCATTGGAAATGGCGAATAATGATGTGCTCCCCGTTCGGTATACGGGCGAGATCTGCCTGCTAATTGCTTCACTATTTCAGTTGAAATGGCTGTGGTTGCTAATGCCTGAATGGAATTTAAACTGGTGTTTGTCAGTTTTTCATCACGAATTATATAACCGGCCACTCCATAGGTTAAAACCGAGGCAGGTATTATCAGGTATTTATCTCCTGCCAGATCGGTAATTTTTGAAGCTGAGTTAAAGAAGGACGAGCGATTGGTCTCAAAATGGCTGTTCACCGGCTGGTCAACAAGAAATGAGACTGCTGCAATTCCTGCTATTACAGGGATGTGGCGACTGATTGGTTTTGTCTCAACTTCCGTGATTGGAATGGAATCAGAACTGTTGGCCTTGAGCGACAATGGGATAAAAAGGACGATTGTAATTGCGATAGCTTTTTGCAGAGGAATACTGATTTTCTTTGGTTTTAAAATGGAATACGTTGTTACGCCAATGCGTAACAACCATGTAAACCAGTCCATCCAGATTCTACAGAAAAGTAAAATGATAAATCTATCTTGCATAAAATGTTGTGATTAACAGCCAATCGATTTTTGAAAGGTTTAAAATTACGGATAAGATCTTTATATTCTGCGATAATTGCAGCCAATATTTTTTTTGGTTGAATGACATTAGCAAGCGGGGAACACCGAACCGGCATTGCGTTGAAATTCTTTTAGGGGAGTTAGAGGGGCGAGGTTGGCATTCGGAGAGTTTTTGCAGCAGCCACTATATTGGAGAGTAGCCAATAGCGACTCATTTTCCGCTACCTCTGCATTATTACAGAAATAAATTCATTCCTATCTGATATGTAAAAAATCTGATCATCATTTTTTGCGATACAATATCTTTTTTTTGTAATATTGTTTAAATATTCATAAACTCTTAATCCAATAGTCTGTTGTTTAATGATAAAAAATCAACAATTCTTTAACTCACCCGGAGAGCCGGATTGGAAAAGCAGCCTGGATGTTTTGTCAAATGTTCTGAGTGCTCATGTGGGGCTTGTTGAAAAAATGGAGGATCGCATTGATTGGTTTTATAAACACAAAAATGGGAGTTCCACTGGTGAAGATCACCAAATTCTGAAAGAAATCGAGCCACATTTAAAGTTGAGTAACAAACAAGAATGGTTTAAGATCAAATCATCATCAATTGTCAGTCATTGTCTTGTTTCTCCCCTCAAAGTAATAAATCGCAACCCCATTTTTCTCTGCATTCAAACAAGTGGTTTTGTGCCTCACGAGAGCTACAAACAGACCCTTATTCGCCAAACAATAAAGATTATTGAGAATGATTTGTATCTAAATAATGAGGATTTTTCACAAAAATCGATTTCCTCATATTGTAAAAGCAATGAACCAATCAATGATTATAACAGCAGAGTAGGTATTCAGAAGGCTCTGGAAGAACGCAATGCGCAACTGCTCACTTTGTTTAATTCAACACCGGATTTCATCTGTTTTAAAGATGGCGAAGGGCGTTGGATGGAGGCAAACCAATCGTTAATCAGTTTGTTTGGCCTTGAAGGGTACGATTACCGTGGGAAAAACTATCTGGATCTCTCCTTACTGATTCCCAATAGAAGCAAGGAACTTAAATTCTGCCATGAAACTGATAATTTGGCTTGGAAATCACGGAGACCAATTAATGTTGAGGAACATTTTTTGCAAAGTGATGGAGTCAGAAAAGTTTTTGATGTAATAAAAGCACCTCTTTTTAATGTTGATGGAAGCAGAAAGGGTTTGGTCATTCTTGGTCGGGACATCACAGGCCGTAAGCTTGCCGAACAAGAGAATCTGGAAAATGAGATGCGATTTAAGTTGGTTGCCATGCATACCAACGATGTTATTTTTGAATGGAACAATTCAAACAATTCATTTATCTGGAATGGCAACATTGATTCTATTTTGGGCAGCATAAAAAGTCCAACTTCCTTAAGGAGTCTTTTTCGTATGATTCACCCCGACGACAGGAGTCGGATGATTGAAACATGGCGCTTACAATCTGATCAACTCAATAAAATTTGGAAAAATGAGTTCCGGCTTTTATTACCTGATGACAACATCATCTACCTTTTGGGAAGCGGGATTGTTGAAAAAAGGGAGAATGGAGAACAGATTAGAGCTTATGGTACAATCACCAACATCACCCGTGAAAAAGAGCTGGTACACACCCTGCGTGAAGCCTTAAACGTGGCTGAGAGTAACCATGCCAAACTGCGTGGATTGTTGGCGATAATTCCCGATATCATCTTTGTATTTAATGGGGATGGATATTTTATTGATTACCATGTCCATGATGAAATGAGTTTGCTGGTTTCTCCAGCAAGTTTTATGGATAAGCATGTGAGCGAAGTATTACCACCGGAATTGGCAACCCTCACAATTGAAAACATTAATAAAGCCATCACAGGAAAAGGTGTAGAGACATACAACTACACAATCAGAGAGGAAGAGACAGAGATGGTTTATGAGTCGCGCATGATCTATTTTCAGGAGAATGAAACCATCTGCATTGTACGCGACGTAACCCACCAGAAGCAGATAGAAAAGGAACTGTTATTGGCAAAGGAAAAGGCAGAAGAGAGTGACCGGTTAAAATCTGCCTTTCTGGCCAATATGAGTCATGAAATACGAACCCCGATGAATGGCATCATGGGTTTTGCTGAGTTATTAAAGCAAAGAGAGGTTTCTGAGGATAAACGTGAGTCCTACCTCGATATAATTATCAGGAGCGGACTGCAATTACTGGGACTCATCAATGACGTTCTGGAGATTTCCAGAATAGAAACCGGTAGCGCTGTTTTAAATAGGGAACATATAGATCTGGCTGAGTTGATGAGTTCATTAACTGCTTTTTTTGAAGTTCCTGCCAATGATAAAAATATCATTCTGAAAGCAACGATTCCTCCCAAAAAAGAGGTGATTATCAATGGAGACCTTCCGAAGCTCACCCAGGTTTTTAACAACTTAATTGCCAATGCAATTAAGTTTACTCCCGAAAATGGAACCATTGAGTTTGGCTATCATCTAAATGAAAATAAAGTTGAGTTTTTCGTTGAAGATTCCGGCATAGGCATAGATCCGAAGCATCATCAGTCCATCTTTAACCGGTTTAACCAGGTTTATGAAAAAAGCGGAAAGGATTATGGAGGAGCAGGGTTGGGGCTATCCATCTGCAAAAGTCTTGTTGAACTGATGGGTGGAGAAATTCGGGTAGCTTCATTTCCGAAAAAGGGAAGCAGATTCACTTTTGAGATTCCGTTATAGCCTGATGTTTCCATATTGTTAAACATTTCGCGGCTCAACATTGAACAAAACTTTGATTGGTCTGTTTGAAACATCATACAAATGAAATATAAACTAGCAATTAAAAATCAGGGTATGGGAAGAATTAATGTGTTCAGAACCAAGGAGATTAAGCAACTTATTGAGGCAGATCCGCAAAAGGCGCAAACCATCATCGATGAAGAACGCGAACTTGGAATTTGTGTTACCGATGAAAAGGGAAACTACGTTCATGTAAATGAACGATACAGCGAAATATATGGATACGGTCCAGGAGAGCTTTTTGGTAAACATTTTACGGTGGTTGTTCCTGCTGAGAATCATGGAAAACTTTAAACGGCGCACGATATGTTCATCAAAAATGAATATGAGATAGTAAGATTTTGGGATGTGGTGCGAAAAAGTGGTGAGACGATTCAAATTCAGGCTGCTGCAGCTTTTTTTAATAACATTTTTACTGGAAAAGGAGAAGGCACTGGACGAAAAGTAACTTTTGCCTACTATGAGGGTTAATGACCCTTAATAATTATAATAAAAATGGCACACAGTTTTGACTGTGTGCCATTTTAATATCAAATGAGTGCCTTGCCTAATCCTGAACTTTTGCTTTCAGGAATTCTCTGTTTAGCCTGGCAATGTGAGCTACCGAAATTCCTTTGGGACATTCAACTTCACAAGCACCGGTGTTGGTACAGTTTCCAAATCCAAGTTCATCCATTTTAGCTACCATATTTTTGGCTCTGCGGGCAGCTTCAACTTTTCCTTGTGGTAAAAGTGCCAATTGGCTCACTTTTGCAGATACAAACAACATGGCCGAACCGTTTTTACAGGCTGCAACACAAGCTCCACAACCAATACATGAAGCAGCATCCATGGCTTCATCAGCATCGGGTTTTGGAATTGGAATGGCGTTGGCATCGGGAACACCTCCGGTATTAACCGATACATAACCTCCTGAAGCAATGATCTTGTCAAAAGCGGTACGATCCACAATCAAATCCTTAATAACAGGAAATCCAGCCGAACGCCAAGGTTCGATCCAGATGGTATCACCATCCTTGAATTTGCGCATGTGCAACTGGCAGGTGGTAACTCCATCATCGGGTCCGTGAGGACGGCCATTGATGTATAACGAGCACATGCCACAGATCCCTTCGCGGCAGTCGTGGTCAAAAGCCACTGGCTCATTTCCCTCGTTAATTAACTGTTCATTAAGAATATCCATCATTTCCAGGAATGAACTCCCGGTAGAAACATCTTTTACCTGGTACGTTTCAAAACGCCCCTTTTCGCGGGCGTTTTTTTGTCTCCAGACTTTTAGAGTGATATTTATATTTTTTTCCATGATAAAACTCTGTTAATATAATTGAAATTGCCTGCGACCACTATTTGTAATTCCGCTGAATCAGTTTCACATCTTCAAACTTCAGCTCTTCCTTATGCAGTTCCGGTTCCTGACCATCGCCTTTGTACTCCCAGCAAGATACATAAGCAAATTTATCATCCTGACGCATGGCTTCACCATCTTCGGTTTGGAACTCTTCACGGAAGTGTCCACCACATGACTCCTCGCGGTTAAGTGCATCAATGGCCATCAGTTCGCCAATTTCAATAAAATCAGCAAGACGGTTTGCTTTTTCAAGTTCAATGTTCATCCCTTCCTTATCGCCTGGAATGCGGACATTGCTCCAGAACTCTTTTTTAATGGCGCGGATTTTTTCAATGGCTTGTTGAAGGCCTTCTTTATTTCTGGCCATTCCAACAAAGTCCCACATCACCAAACCAAGCTCTTTATGGATGCTGTCAACCGAACGGTTTCCGTTTACATTACGAATTTTTTCAAATCGGTCTTTTACGGCCTTTTCAGTTTCAACAAACTCTTTCTCATCACCGGTCATTCTTGGTGTTTTGATGTCATCGGCCAAATAGTTCTGAACGGTATATGGCAGAACAAAATAACCATCGGCCAATCCCTGCATCAAAGCCGAGGCACCAAGGCGGTTGGCTCCGTGATCTGAGAAGTTGGCCTCTCCGGCACAGAAGAGCCCGGGAATGGTGGTTTGCAATTCGTAATCAACCCAAACACCTCCCATGGTATAATGAATGGCAGGGTAAATCATCATGGGTGTGTCGTATGGATTGTCGTCCACAATTTTTTCATACATCTGGAACAGGTTACCATACCTGGCTTCAATCACGTCCTTGCCCAATCTTTCGATGGATTCTTTAAAATCAAGATATACGGCCAATCCGGTGGTGCCAACTCCAAAGCCTGCATCGCAACGCTCTTTTGCTGCACGTGATGCCACATCACGTGGAACCAGGTTTCCGAAAGCCGGGTAACGGCGTTCAAGGAAATAGTCTCTGTTTTCTTCCGCAATATCCGTTGGTTTTAGTTTTCCGGCACGAATGGCTTCAGCATCCTCTTTTTTTGCAGGAACCCAAATGCGTCCATCGTTACGCAACGACTCCGACATAAGAGTCAGTTTGCTCTGGAATTCTCCATGAACAGGAATACAAGTGGGGTGGATTTGCGCAAAACATGGATTCGCAAACATAGCGCCTTTCTTGTAGGCCTGCCATGCAGCAGAACCGTTCGATCCCATGGCATTGGTAGAAAGGAAGAAGGTATTTCCATAGCCTCCGGTTGCCATAACCACAGCATGACCAAAATGGCGCTGAGTTTCTCCGGTTACTAAATCACGAGATATAATTCCTCTTGCTTTTCCATCAACAAGCACGATGTCAACCAGCTCGTTGCGGGTATATAGTTTTACAGTTTTGAGGTTTACCTGACGCATAAGAGCCTGGTATGCTCCCAATAATAATTGCTGACCGGTTTGGCCTCTGGCATAGAATGTTCTGCTCACCTGCGCTCCTCCAAATGAACGATTGTCAAGCAATCCTCCATACTCTCGGGCGAAAGGTACACCTTGAGCTACGCATTGGTCTATGATTGAAGTTGAAACTTCAGCCAGACGATACACATTTGCCTCACGGGCACGGTAGTCGCCACCCTTAACGGTGTCGCTAAATAATCTGTTTACCGAGTCACCATCGTTTGGATAGTTTTTAGCGGCGTTAATTCCACCTTGGGCAGCAATGGAGTGCGCACGACGAGGAGAATCCTGAATGGTGAAAATCTTTACATTAAAACCCATTTCACCAAAGGATGCTGCAGCTGCAGCTCCTGCCAATCCTGTTCCTACAACAATGATATCGAGTTTCCTTTTATTGGCAGGGTTAACCAATTTTTGATTTTTCTTATAATTTGTCCACTTCTGGGCTACAGGCCCTTCGGGAATTCTTGCATCAATTTTTGCCATAATCACAAAGGATTAAATAATTAACCTTGATAGAATAAATACTGTAACACTGCTATAAGAGAGAAGCCTAATCCAACGAACCAGGCATAAATTTGTCCGATAACAGTAAGGCGCTTACGCCAAATATTGTTGCTGAAACCAACTGTTTGAAAAGCCGACCAGAACCCGTGAGATAGATGTAAAGCCAAACCGATACCGGCAACGGCATATACAATTACAATCCAAAGGTATCCGAAAGATGTATTAACCAACGCATACGCGTTGTCAACCATTGTCTCTACCCCTCCTAAACTAACCATTACAGGGTCTAACAGCGGATCGCCCGTAATTTTAATCTTCACCCAATAGTGAGCGAGGTGCATAATTAAAAATGCCAAAAGGGTAATTCCCAAAATTAGCATGTTTTGAGAAGCCCAGGTAACACCAGCGGTTTTATTGCCCGACGCATACCTGTCTTTTCCTCTGGCCTTGCGATTTTGAATGGTCAACATAAAACCATAGATAATGTGAACCAGAAATCCAATTGCCAGTAGAGGCTCTGTCACCTTAATAATGGGATTGGTGATCATAAAATGCGCTGCCGCATTGAAGGTCTCTCCGCCATCTGGAACCAACATCAGGGAGTTAATCGCCAGGTGGATAAGTAGAAATAAAATCAGGAAAAGCCCCGATAACCCCATCAGCAACTTCTTCCCGATGGAAGAACTTAATAAACTGCTCATAAAGATTCTGTTTTAATATTAATTGATATTTATTTGTTTATAAGAGATTTGCAAAACAAGTAACGTTTTGGGAGGGGGAAATAACCAAAAACCATTCAAATTTTCTTTTTAAAATGCAAATGTAATGGCTTAGATCACTATTTAAAAATAAAATAAAGAAAAACTTCTTTATTTATATAATTTCTAAGTTAGACGCTCTGAAATCCACACCAAGCCTCACATTCCTTAATTATTGTTCTTTTTGATTAAGAAAGAAAAATGCCTATTGTCTAAAAGATTTTCAAATTAACATCTTTGGATGTTAATTTCAAGTTGTATGCCTGTTTTTAATCCGGATAACGAAAAAATATATTCTCTGAATCATCTCTTTTGGACTGAATAAGGGCTGTTTTTCTTGTGCCGCGCTCTGGAATTTTTTGAGAAGTCTCCTCAATCTTTTCTTCACCAAAATATCCATGTTAAACCAAGCGTCCATAGTACATTGTATTGTCCTCGGTTAATCCAGGTTGTTTGTCCGTCGGCATGAGATCGAATTGGGGTCAGTGAATTAGAATATCCAAAATTCAGGTAAAGTGCTTCATAAAGTGGGTAAGAAAATCCAACTAAAAGGTTGAGCTCTGCTGCATTGAAGTCGCTCCTGTTGGGATACTCTACTAAATCTTCGCTCTCATTGGAATTGACGAGGAATGATACAGACAACCCTCCATGAAACAAAATTTTATCGAGGTAATTTAAGGAGGTGTAGGCCGACATGTTTTGCACAAAAAGGAATGGGACCTCCACGTATTGCAGGTCAAAACGATAGTCAAAATAATTGTTACTCTCACTTGGAACCGAACGACTCCCTTTCTGAATGTACATCACCTCCATTTGCAAAAAGGAGTATTGCGAGAGTGGTAACATGGTAAAAGCTGAACCATATAGACCGAATTTGTTTGGCCCGGATAAATGATCTCCGGAAACTTCGGAAGCCACAACTCCTCCTTTAAATCCACCCCGAAAAACTTGTGATTGAATATTAAACGTGGATAAACATATAATAGATAGAACTATTAATGAGACTTTCATCTGTTTATAATTTGTTTTTATATAGGCTCCCGAGGCCTCGGGAGAACTCGCCAGATAATCATCCTTACTTCGACTGGGCTCAGAACTTCGCCTGTGTGAGAACTCTTTGACTTCGTCGATCTGGCGATTCTCGGGACTCGCTTCATGGAATTTGTTGATTATATAACCCCCATTGCAACTGCTATTTTAAAATCCTGCCAACCGGGTTATTCTTTAATGTTTTAACATTTAGCGCAATGCGCGGCTACACGAATATAATATTTTTTTAAAACAGACCAATCATTATCATTGGGAATTGTGCCCTCTCATCAGGCCAAAATATCCTCCCAATTGGATCGGGAAGGGTAATGCATTTGTGCGTCTTCATGCAGTTTTGTATTTGCTTATATTACGATCATCTAAAAAGCAGTAGATCGTTAGACTTATAGATTATTAGAAATTAGATGTGAGTAAGCTTCTTATTATCAGCTGATTGGATAACACGACCATGAATCCATAAATATTTGATAATTAGGCAAATAAAAAAGATTAACGAACTATTAAAAAAGAATACCCTACTTTTAATGAAACGATAGAGAGAAAAAACACCACCACTTTTTGAATAGTGATTTCCTACTTATGGAAGTTTCATGAAAAAAAATAACATTTTGCCGTTTTGTTGATTATTTTTGCACCTGATTTAATATTAAGACAGAGAATTACGATAACATGGAAACAGTTGTAAGCGGAATCAGACCAACAGGAAACCTGCATTTAGGAAACTATTTTGGAGCAGTGAAGAACTTTTTGAAAATGCAGAATGATTTTAACTGCTATTTTTTTATTGCTGATTATCACTCGCTCACAACGCATCCTGCCCCGGAGGATCTTCATGGGAATGTTCGTCAGGTTTTGGCCGAATATCTAGCTGCCGGTCTTGATCCCGAAAAGGCAACCATCTATATTCAAAGTGATTTGCCCGAGGTTGCAGAGCTAACGCTCCTACTCAATATGAATGCATACCTGGGGGAATTGGAGAGAACAACCTCTTTTAAGGAGAAAGCTCGCAAACAACCTGAAAATGTAAATGCCGGATTGCTCACCTATCCTGTTTTGATGGCGGCAGATATCATCATTCACCATGCCAATAAAGTTCCGGTTGGAAAAGACCAAGAGCAAAATTTAGAGATGACTCGTAAATTTGCCAACCGATTTAATCGGATTTACGACACAGAATATTTTCCCATACCTCAACCTTTTAATTTTGGTGAGGCATTGGTTAAAATTCCTGGTTTGGACGGAACAGGAAAGATGGGGAAATCAGAAGGGAACGGCATCTATTTGATTGACGACCCGAAAGTGATTCGCAAAAAAGTAATGAAAGCGGTTACAGACTCCGGTCCAACTGAGCCAAACACGCCGGTTACTGAGCCCATCAACAATCTTTTTACTTTAATGTCGGTAGTTTCGAAGCCCGAAACTCTGGAGTTTTTCAAAGAGGAGTACAGCAAATGTTCAATCAGATATGGTGATTTAAAAAAGCAGCTGGCAGAAGATATCATAATTTTCACAGAGCCTATGCGCGAAAAAATCAAAGCCATAGCTGCCGATGATGCTTATTTGCGAAAAGTGGCTGAAATTGGAAGAGAAAAAGCACATGCAAGTGCATCTAAAACATTGAAGGAGGTTCGTGAACTGATTGGGTTTCGTTCCTTTTGATTGTTAAATCAGCGCCAACGCCTCTCGTTTGCTGATCAGATTGGCAAGCCTCCAACCATCAACAGGTATTATTGTGCCGGATTTCATCCGGATTTCAGATCTGCTTTTGTCCAAAGACTCAATATGTCTGAGATTGACAAGCATTAAAGGATGGCATCTGAAAAAGGCATACTCTGTCAAAAGTGGCTCATATCTTCGTAATGGGAACGAAACATGGATGGTGTCGCCCGACAAAAGATGAAAATATGCTCCTTTTGTGATTGATTCGCCATATTCAATACTGTTAATGTCAACTTTAACGTTCCCGTTTCTTGTTACGAGTAGTAGTGTCCTGTTTTGAGGTTCTTCATTGATATTTAATAAAAGTGTTTCAATTCTTTTTGGGTACTCGCTGTCGTTAAAAGCATCAAGCGCTTTATCAAGCGCTTGAACAAATTCACTTTCATCAAATGGTTTTTTTATAAAATCAACCGCCGAAAATTGTACAGCCTGCTCCATATAACTTGAATAGGATGACATAAATACAATTTTGAAATCTATCACAGGAATTTGAGATAAAAGTTCAAAAGCATTTCCATCCTCAAGCTGTATGTCCAGTATAAGTAAATCGGGTTTAACCCTTTCCAATAGATGATGAGCCTCCTTTATCGATCCAGTTGTTGCAGACACGACAAATTCAGTGAAGTGATTCTTTATAATCACGTCTACAACCCGACGGGTAAACAGGTCGTCTTCAACGATCATGATTTTTAGTGGCTCCATCTAAATCAGTTATTTTGAGAGACTATTGGCAGAATGATTCTTATCAGCGTTCCTCTGTCAAAGGGATTTATATTTTTCTTGTCAATGATTTCAAGGCTCACTTTCCCACCAATATCATTTCTAATTACATCAAGCCTCTCTTTGGTGATTTTTATGGCCATGGATTCATGTTTCTTGCTTATTCCGCTTTTATGCTTTTGATCAATGCTGGATGAGATTCCAATGCCATTGTCTTCAACTTCCACAACCATTTGTGTGTTGAGTTTTTTGAATCGGATATCAAGATGACCCTGTTTCTCCATTAATTTAACGCCGTGTTCCACGGCGTTTTCTACGAACGGTTGAGTAAGCATAGGAGGAACAAGTATTTGATCCTGGTTCAGGCTCTCATCAATTATGATTTGATAATTAAATGGAGATACAAACCGAAGCTGCTGAAGCTCAAGATAGTATTTTAGAATTTCAGATTCATCCTTAAGCGGAATATAGTCATGATGCGATGTTTTTAGCACCAACCGCATAAGTTTGGCAAAATCGGTCAGAAATTTTGTGGACTTCTCCACATCATGCTCAAGCACATAAACCTGTATGGCACTCAGTGCATTGAATATAAAATGCGGGTTCATTTGTGAGCGCAAAAGCTTATGCTGGTTTTTCAGGTTGTTATATTTAATGCGAAGCCTGTGCTGATATATCAACAGGGTGGTTATAACAGTAAGAATAATTAGAACAATAAAGATTATGGTAAGCATCAGTCGTTGCCTGCTCAGGGTTGTAAGTTGTTGGGAGGTCACCTGATCCAATTGATAAATCCGGTTTCGTTGAGCCTCGGTTTCCAGCATGGCCTCCATGGTTGTTAGGTGATTTATGTTTTTCTCATTCAGGATGCTGTCGCGATAAGCTGTTGCAGTTTTAAAATATTCCAGAGATGTTGAATAATTGTGATTGGCTTCATGAAGTCTTGAAAGTAGTCGCAAGCTCTCTTCTGCCTGAAATCTAGAACCGATGTTCTTAGCTAGTTCGTAGGATTTGTTGAGGTGGTCATCGGCCTTTGCGAAATCCCCTAACAACAGATACACTTCACCTATTTTTGAGTGACTGATGGAGACCTGCATCAGGTCTCCAAGTCTATCATTTATATTTAAAGCTCTTTCAAGATATTCTAAAGCTGTAACAGGATCATCCTTGGCGATATAAACTGCTCCAATGCTATTGTAACAGATGGATTGCCCGGCACGACTCCCTATCTGGTTATTGTATGCGAGCGACCTCTGAAAATATTCCAATGCCTCATCCGGATACCCCATTTTTAATCTGCACTCGCCTATGTTATGATTGTTGATTGCTTTTCCCAGTGTATTGTCGAGTTTAGTGGCATAGTCAAGAGCTCTTAAAAAATACTCAATGGCCGAGTGGTATCTGCCCAAATTTGCATTTACGTTCCCAATGCTATTTATTGCGACACTGATATTAAATGAATCCCGTGTCTCCTCTGCTAAGCGTAAGGCCTTAAAATGCATGTCCAGAGCTATGGCATTATCGTCTGTTCGTCTAAAAACCACGCCAATCTGATTATAAACTTCTGAAAGCAGATCTTTGTTGTTTATGTTTTGCGCTATGGTTAAAGCTCTGTTATGGTATCGTAGAGCTTCCCCATAGGCTGATCTGTCCCTGTATCTTCGTCCTATGGTGTTGAGAATCCTAACTTGTTGCCACATTAAGTTGTGACGCGATGCTATTTCCATGGCTTCTTGCAGAAATCTATCATAAGGTTCTGCTCTCATTCCGGTTTCATCATAAAATGATCTGGATCGTTGAATCAACTGATCTACCACCATGGAATCAGTCATGGGAGATTCACCCAGATGAGCTTTTCCTGCCTGATTTCTGGATGATTGTGTGTTACAGGATGCATAAAATAGCCCTGATAAAATCAACAAAAACAGAAACAGGCTGCGGTGGGAGAGGTATTTTAATAATCGAATCGTCATTGCCTAATTTTTTCAGAGAATAATGCTCACAAACACTTCTTTAAAGGTTGAATTTACTTGTTTTTGATTAACACCTAAACAGGCAAGATGTTCTGTATAAAAAGAATAACTTGCTTTTGGCCATTTATACATCACTAAATTTAGGGAAATTGCCTATTGCAAGCAACCTTTATTTTTTATTCATCGCTTAACTGATTATAATTTCAAAATTTTCACTGGATATTTAATATGAAAAGATGGTGCGGAACCATATTATACAGTAATAATTTTATCAATTATTGCCTCTAACTATCAATATCAATCTCCGAATAATATTTCTAATTAAATGAGTCAGATCACTTTTTTCTCTTTCGAGATAACTGATCCGCAACTTCACTTATGCAGTAGTTTTGGTATTTGAAAATTATAAACTCGAGATAAATAATCCTCGCCACCTCTTTAATTCAAGGAAAGCGCCATCATGTTGGACAAAATGATCAACCAAAACATGGTTGGCTTATCAGCAGAGTTTTAATAAATGTTTAGACTGTCTCTGAGAAGTAGTATATTTGTGACGTCAAAATAAAACAATTACAACTATTCAGGTCGCGTGAAGATAGGAGATTTGGAATTAAGAAAGGAGCCTCTGTTACTGGCTCCCATGGAGGATGTTACAGACCACATGTTTCGCAGTTTATGTAAGCAGTATGGTGTGGATTTGATGTACACAGAGTTTGTGTCGTCTGATGCATTGGTGCGTGATGTGGAAAAAACCAAACGCAAGCTGACTATTTTAGAGGAGGAGCGACCTGTAGGGATACAATTATATGGGAAAGATCCCGATGCACTTGCCGAAGCAGCCCGAATTGCCGAAGCGTCAAATCCGGAATTAATTGACCTTAATTTCGGATGCCCGGTAAAAAAAATCGCCACAAAAGGTGCAGGTTCGGGAATGTTGAGAGACATTCCGCTGATGCTGAAAATCACCAAAGCAGTTGTAAACGCAGTTAAGTTGCCGGTTACCGTGAAAACCCGGCTTGGGTGGGATCACGACTCAAAAATCATCACCGAGATTGCCGAGCCGCTTCAAGATACAGGCATAAAAGCCCTCACCATACATGGCCGAACCCGATCGCAACTTTATACCGGTGAGGCTGACTGGACGCTGATAGGCGAAGTTAAAAACAATCCCCGAATTCATATTCCCATCATTGGGAATGGTGATGTGGACTCACCCCAAAAGGCTCGTCAATATTTTGATCGATATGGTGTGGATGCCATTATGATTGGTCGCCCATCCATTGGGAGACCACGGATTTTCAAAGAAATCCGGCATTATTTGGATACCGGAGAACTTCTTCCACCCATCACCATGGATGAACATGTGGAAATGATTAGAGCAGTATTGCATAAAGCGGTTGAACATTTGGGTGAACGGAGAGGTATATTGCATTCAAGGCGGCATTTGGCGGTAACTTTTAAAGGATTACAGAATTTCAGAAACACGAAAATTCAAATGCTCCGAAGCGAGAGTGTTGCAGAAATTGATGAAATTCTAACTGGAATTAAAACCGACTACGCCGGTTTTACTCCTGGCGATTTACTGGGTAATAGCGACGCACAATAACCCGAACCGGATACCAGGCTGCCAAAAATCCTGTGATGGATACGGTCAGGAGCACGGTTAATACATCAACCCAACGCAGTATAACCGGGTAGGCATCAACCACAAAGGCTTCGCCGCCCTGAAAGCGAAGCAAACCATAGGTTTGCTGAAGCCATACAAGCAATGCTCCCAAAAGGATTCCCCCGGTCATCCCCGCAAGGGAAATAAGCCATCCTTCAAAAAGAAAAATCTTATTAATAAGCTGGCGTGTAGCACCCATACTGCGAAGTGTGGTGATGCTCTCCTTTTTTTCAAAAATCAACATCGAAAGCGTTCCAATCACGTTAAAAATGGCAATCAGCAGAATGAATGAGAGGATGAGGTACGACATCAGTTTTTCAACTTTCATCATACGAAAGAAAGTGTCGTGCTGCTCTTCACGGTTTTTAACCGTGAAGTGATCCCCCAAATGATTTTGTAATCTTTGTCGCACTCCCTCCTGACGAACGCCTTCTGTCACCCTCACGCCAATCCACGAAACAGTACTTTCATCATAATCCAATAGTTCCCGTGCCTGATTTATGTGGATGATGACATAGCCGGCGTCGTAGTCAATCTGGTTGACCATAAACATGCCCGAAGGCTGTGCATATTGAGAACGAAAAGCCTGATCGGGACGTGCCGGGTTGATACGGCCTGTGCGTTCAGGCGCGTACATCATAAGCGGTGTGACGAAGTTCATTCGCAATGCCAATTGGCTGGCCAATGCATAACCAACAACTGCCTCCGGCATGTTGTTGTATTGCAGTCTGAACTCTCCATCCACAATAATGGTATCAATGGCCGATACCTGGTTGAATGAATCATCAACTCCTAAAACCCGCCCCGGCACCTGTCGGTTACTAAACCTGAACAGAACATGGTCTTCCATTACCATGGTGGCGGCCTCCACACCGTCAATGGCAACCAATCCGCGATAATCAATGCTGTCGATGCTGAAAACTTTGCCCCTTTCGGGTTCTATTTTAAAATCGGGGTCGAAAGTGCTGAAAAATGATCCAATTAGGCCATGAAGTCCATTAAATACAGATAAAACAAGAAGCAATCCGAGCGAACCGGTAAGAATGCCAATCACAGAGATCCACGATATGATGTTGATGATGTTCTGGCTCTTTTTGGCAAACAGATACCTGATGGCTATGCGAATGGCTAATGTCATATCCTTCTATTTTATGGCTTTAACGATAAGACCGGTTCCCGCGTTGTGTGTTTTGCGAACATCCATGTGGTTCAAAATCCAGGCCACCGGGAAAGTTAAAAGATAATAAAACGGAAGCAAGACAAAAAAGAACTTGCTTTTGTTCAGCATCATTATTGGATATTTCATGGATAGCTTCCAGGCAATATTACCCGGTTTACCATAGGAATATTCTACCTTAACGGAAGTAAATCCGGCACGTTTAAGTTTGTCTTTTATCTCATCGGCATTGTAGCCGTCGCGCACATGTTCATCAATAAACCCGGTTACCTGATCAGGCTGATCATGGTGATGATGGGTATCTGATCCTCCCAAATCCGACGGAGTAGAGATGAGCAGCATTCCACCCGTTTTCAGGCTCTGATTCAGATTGGCCATCACTTTTTCATCTTCGGCAATATGCTCCATCACATCAACTGACAGAATCAGGTGATATGTTTTCGGCTCCACAAACTTGGTGAGGTCGGCCTGTCTGAATTCCACCCTCTTCTGTAATTTTTTCTTTCTGAAAAACAGGTTGCAATCCTCTATCTGTTCCTGTTTTACATCTACACCTGTAATTCTGAAATCGCTGCCCATTTGCGAAAGTCGCCATACGTATTGGCCGAACCCTGCTCCCGCATCCAGTATTTTTGCCTTATTGGGAGCCGTTTTTTTCCATTGGCGAAGTTCGCGCCTGATATACCAGGAACGTAAAAGAAGAAGATCCAGCAACCGATAAAACAGAATTCTTAAAAACGGATTCCGGTTAAAAACCTTGCCAAGCGAACGTTTAATTGGATCGTATTGCATCAACTATTCTTTTAACAGGTCATCGATTCGCTCAATATAATCCAGCGAGTCATCAATAAAGAAACTCAATTCGGGAATGACCCTCAATTGTTTGCCAACCCTTTGCCCCAGCAGAAACCTGAGTTTAGAAGTTTGCTGTTTGATGTTGCTAAAAATTTCATCTTTCTTATCTGAAGGGAATATGCTCAAATAGACTTTCGCCATTCCCATGTCGGGACTCACCCTGGCAGTGGTAACACTTACCATTGTCCCCATTGTTATATCTCTCACCTCTTTCTGAAAGATCTCACTCATCTCTTTCTGGATAAGGCGTCCTATTTTTTTCTGTCTTGTAGAATCCATGACGGTTTATTTTACCATTGCACCTTTTGTGGCACATCGTTTCATAATTAGTACAAAAATAGGGTTTTTGTATGGATTTATGATGTTTAAAAGATTGATTCGTTATAATGTGGCATTTTGATAGCCAATATCGGACGAGCAATGGTTAATAATTGAATTCAGGCATTTCATTATAATTATTGCACCTCTACGAGGTGCGATAATTCTCACGACGTTTCTATTCTATCAACATTTGTCCTCTACGAGGACGGTAATCTGAACTGATTAAATGATGTATCTTAACCTGTCGCCGTAGGTGGCACATGTTGATAGCTGAGATGGAATGCCCAAATCCTGCGCACTGTAGGTGCGCGATAATTATTTTTAAAAAATATAGTACCATGTATTGCAAGGTACTATAAAAATATCATATATTTGCATTACCAACAACATGGTATTAACGTGATGCGATAAATGAACTGGCATGAATAGAATTAATTCAAAAATCGGAAGAGGTGTTTTCTACCTGGGGTTTCTGTTTCTTTGGTTTATGCAAAGCGGAACTTGCAGATTGCCTCATACGCAATCTCTACAGGAAGAGAGTACATTCAGATTTACAGCACCTGTTGATTCTGTTAGTAATAGAGACCTCAAATCAGGTTCTGTACGGATGATCCCGGCCATTGTTATTGGCACGATGAATGGATTGTAATATGGATTGTTTAATAAGCTAAATATGAAAATAGAAAATGCTAAAGCGCAAATGCGCAAGGGGGTTTTGGAGTATTGCATCCTCTCGGTTTTGTCAGATCACGATGCTTATGCATCGGACATCATCAATAAACTAAAGGAGGCAAAGATGATAGTGGTGGAGGGAACATTGTACCCGCTCTTAACCAGGTTGAAAAACTCTGAACTCTTGGGTTACAGATGGGAGGAGTCTTCACAGGGGCCACCCAGGAAATACTATGAAATTACGGAAAAAGGCAAAGAGTTTCTGAATGAACTGGACGACTCCTGGAAGGAGTTGGTCGATGCCGTGGCATTTATTCGTAACTATGAACAACGAACAGATTAGATAATATTGATAAAACAAGCCTAGATTCAGTTCTTTACTCAGGCGAGTTTATTTAGCCAAACAAACATAAACAAATGAAACGTACCATTTCAATAAACATAGCTTCAACGGCCTTTTTTATCGATGAAGATGCATATGGCCGGTTAAACGATTACTTACGCAAACTGGAATCATGGTTTTCCGGAAAGGATGGGGGACAGGAGATCATCAACGATATAGAAAATCGTTTCCGTGAGCTTTTCCTCGAAAGAATTAATCCTAAAACTGGTGTAATTACACTTTCCATGGTGGATGAAGTGATCGCTATTATGGGGCAGCCCGAGGATTTTATCCCCGATGGCGATGAGGATGCCGGTAAACAATCAACATACGCTGAAGCCGGAACCTCATATCGCGGCAGTAAACGTTTGTTCAGGGATATAGATGATAAAGTATTGGGAGGCGTCTGTTCCGGACTGGCAGCATACTTTAATCTTGATCCGGTTTTAGTAAGAATTCTGTTTGTTTTGCTCACCTTCTTCAGCTTTGGAACCGGATTAGTGGTTTATATTGTTCTTTGGATTGCGGTTCCGGAAGCGATTACCTTATCTCAGAAACTTGAGATGCGAGGAGAAAACATTACCATCTCCAATATCGAAAGAGCAATGAAAGAGCAATACGGAAAGGCCAAGGAGCAGTTCAGTCAGTTTCGAAAAAGTGAATCATTCCGAAAAGGAGAGGAGTACATCCATAGGATGGAAAAGCGCGATCAAACAGTCTTAATAGTAATAGCTGTGGTTGTGGGTTTGTTGTTGCTTGGACAAATTACCTCGTTCTTTTTACCGTTTGTTCATTTTGGACATTCCTTCCCATTCGCATGGTTCGCTTTTCCTGGTTTAATCCCAATTCTGGTAGTTCTGTTAATTCTTGGGTTGGTGTTTAGAACGGCATTAAAGGGCTTTTTAATAATAATAGGAATTCTGGTTGCATTTTTCTTTCTGTTGGGCTTTCTCCGATGGTTTCATTTTATTCCATGGTTTGGTTAAGTCTAATATTGTAATGAAGCGAGCCTTAAAAAGCGTTTCGACATACAGGGAAATGACTATGTGGCGAGTCCTATGTGGCCTAAAACAAAAATTGAAGACAAATGAAACGAGTCCCGAGTACTCGGGAACCTTAAAATACAAATTATATAGTATATGAAACGAGCCATGAGAAAACCTTCTCACACAGGAGAATCGAAGATCGGCGTAGCCAATGACTATGATGGCGAGTTCTATGTGACCATTGAATAACAAATATTAGACACATGAAAAAGACAATACATATTAATCTGGCAGGTATGGCATTCCATATTGAGGAGGATGCATATGCCAAACTTGAGCAATATCTGAAGGACGTGGATAGAGCTCTGGGTTCCGATCCCGGCAAAAAAGAGACACTGGACGATATTGAAGGAAGAATTGCAGAGCTTCTTCACCCGCTGGCAGGTGAAAACGATAGAGCGGTCAATTCAGAAAACGTAGATGATGTGATAAAAGTCCTTGGATCACCGGATGATTACAAACTGACCGGCGAACCCTTCGAAGGAGAAGAACCTTCTGCCCGTTCCGCTGCTTTTGCCCCCAAACCGGTGAAAAAGCGGTTGTTTCGTGATGTACACAATCGGATACTGGGAGGGGTATGTAGTGGCCTAGGTGCTTACTTCAATATTGATCCCATCTTTTTCAGGCTTTTCTTTGTTCTGGCCATTTTTCTGGGTCCATTTTTCTGGATATCATTTTTACCTTATCTTATTTTGTGGATCGTTATGCCTAAGGCTTATTCAATTGAGCAACGAATGCAAATGTATGGAGGAGAGCCGTTAATGGCAAAAAGTCGGCAACCTTATAAATCTTCGGGAGCAAATACGTTTTTCAGAATTTTAGGTGTTGCTTTCGGCTTTTTGCTGATGCTGATCTCTTTTGTGGTACTCACAACCATTGCTATGGTGATTTTTCCGTTTGTCGGGTTAGCTGAATACATCCCGGGAGGTGAATGGATTGCAGGTCTGCCATTTATATTCTTTCCCGAAATACCTTGGTTCTTTTCCTCTGCCTTGTTTATGTTTTTGGCTATTCCGTTTATAATGATCTTCTATCTGGGGTTACATCTGGTGTTCAGGTTTAAACGAGGTGGAAAATATATTGGGGCAACAGGTCTTATTTTATGGTTTGTGAGCATAGGAGTGCTTTCCATTGGTGGTGGCTGGATAGCGAAAAACTTCAGCACACACGAATTGATTCAGGAAGAGTTTTTATTGGATGATTTTAATGGAGATACTTTGTATGTAAAACATACTAATAAGGGAGCAGGGAAAGATGCGGTATATTTTAAAGATTTCTATGTCAATAAAGACAGCGATCAGATCAGGGTGTCTGCGCGTGCCAATATTTATTTACGAAAGAATGCACCTGACTTTTTGATCTCCATTGAGAGACATGCCAGGGGGAGAAACAAGTACGATGCATTTGAAAATGCATCAAACATTGACTATTTCTGGAATCAGAATGATTCGGTATTGGAAATAAGTCGTTTTTTTGAATTAAAGGAAAACTCAAGCTTTAGAAAGCAAAGAGTGAATGTTACCATCGAAATACCCGAAGGGATGGAAATAGATGGGGACAGACGTTTGAATGTGTTGAGGTAGGGTTCATAAATAGGTGTATACTTTTAAACTGCCATCTTAGATGGAAGGTATTATGTTCGACTGATAGATTGCCTTCGCACTCTTATTAAGTGCGAAATTAAAATCAAAGGTTTTGGGGCTTTATGAATTTTGCTTATGTCGTCGATATGTTTAAAGAGAGGATATCATGACAGATGCAATAAAAATAAACAGAAGAGGCAAGAAATCTCCCGTTAGCAAAGTGCTTGTTTGGGTATATAACTTAAAATACTCTTTAGTCCACAATACTAATGAATAAGGCTGCTAGAGTTTTAAGGAAATAATGTCATAATGGCTTTGGGTTCATAGTTGTTTTGTTTGATGATTTATTGCAATATTTAATAATAGGAGTGTTATACAGGCACTCCTAATATTTAGCATTTTAACATTATCATCCGTTTTTGCGAAGTTGGAATATTACTGCCATTAATTCACCAAAAATTGAATCAGCAGCTATCCCAAATACAAATATGTTAACAGGATCATCACGATCAATTTCTCTCAGGTCTGCTTCTTTTAATTCTTTGTTTTTCTCAAAAAGGGGAAAAGTCAAGTTTCAATTTGTTTCCATATCCCTTTTATTATTCTCAACTTTTTTCTTTTTCTTACCAAGAAAATGAAAGATTGGGTATGCGACAATAAACAATATCCCTAAATTAATTATGTGTGGATTTTTGAAGTGAAAAATTCCTAGAACAATTGTAACTAAAGCTAGAATAGGTAATATTATTGATAGGAAGAGAAAAAATGTTTTCATAAAAATAGGGATTGATTCGTTGGGAATGCTTATCATGCCTCATTCTAAGATTGGTTCTTCCTCTTCCTTTTCTGCTGAAAGTAATAAACCAACAAAAGGGTGTCAGCCAGCAAAAAAATGATCAGAGCAATTAGTCCTGCAGCCATAGAATATATTTTTAAGTGTGAAGTTTCTGGGTTCTGACAATTAATATGTTATAGTTGAGTCTCCAGCAGACCCAATGAACATTCAATATGAAAGTCTTTTTTTGAGAGACTATGATTCCCCTTTTCGAATCAATGTTATGCCCCTCCAAACTCCTTATGCCATAATTTGAGCATTTTTCTTAAATGCCATGGCTTGGTTTTATATTTTTTTGAAAAATGTATCAGCAAGATGACATCAAACAGCAGAAAGAGCAATAATAAGATTAGGATTTCCATAAGAGTCGAATTGAGAAAATTTTCTGAAATATATGAAATTTATTTTTGTTCAGAATTCTTATTTTCTAAACACTTGTCGTTTTCTGTAAGTCAGAGTCCTCCAAAGCCATTCAAATGGGCCGAAATTAAACCTCTCCAACCAAAATTTGCTCAATGGGATTTGAACTGCAATTATGATAAAGGTGAGTGCAATTCCTTGCCAGATATCTACTTTCCCGAACAATCCCAATCCATAACTATGGAACAGAAAAGCGGCAATGATGCTGTGCATTAAATAATTTGACAATGCCATCCTTCCAACATAGGCAAATCCTTTTGTCAGTTTTTTTAATATTCCTGAATGAATCATAAGTACTATTCCTGACACATAACCAAAGGTAAGGAGTGGACTCCCAAATCCTCTTAAAAAAACAACAATAACAGCTGCTACTGACATCTCATCGGCAGGAATCGTCAACGACAGCCATGCATACACCAGTGAAACAGGAAGACCAATGGCAAATCCCAACAAAAGACCTTTTTTAAAGAACACCTTATTTTCATGGGTGTTTACTAACAACCTTTTACGGGCGGCATATTGTCCCACCAGGAACATGGCCAGGACGTTGGGGTAGAAGAAGAAAACTCCAGGTAAAATCAGGCTGTACTCTTTTAATCTTATTTGAACTATCTCTGAAAAACTTCCATTTGAATAGGTCTGTAATGCTTGTTGTACAAGTGCCAATGTCTCCGATTTTTGCTGAGCCATGGCACCTTCGATGGCTTCCTTTGATGCCGGATCCTGCATTCCGAGATACATAAACAAAGACAGAAGTGTGGTGAGTACTATGGGGATGAGTAGGATTCCAATGGCCCATTTAATCAATGATTTATCTTTTTTCTTCCTGAAAAGAATCAATATTAAACCAAATATTCCGTAAAAGAGTAGAATGTCGCCCGGCCACAACAGCAGGACATGTAATGCACCAAAAGCAATCAGGATTGTCAGTCTCCAAACGAATGTGGGAACTACTGATTTGCCTTCCGACGAGGGCTTTTGTAAAAACAGCCAGAAGCCATATCCAAAAAGCATAGAGAACAGCACATAGAATTTTCCATCAAACAGGAAATAGATCAAAAATTCACCAATCTTATCTGAAGGGCTTGTCCAGTAGGACTCGCTAAGAAATGCGTATCCAACCGGAGCATTCATCCATAGCATGTTAACCATTAAAATGCCAAAGATGGCAAAACCGCGCAAAGTATCAAGAACTTCGATTCTTTGTCCGGGGGATGTTGGGGAAAAACTGTTTGACATAATTTCTGGAATTTGGATTTACTTTTTGCTCTACATCTGCAAATAACCTCAAAAAAATTAATTCAGTCTATATTTTTTCGATGAATAACGAACTATGATGCATCAGATGCCAATATTCAACCGTTAGTGAAATAATCCTTGTTTTTCAAAAGTCAGTCTATGCCAACCAATCGAATATCAAAATGGAGCACAGCAAAAGGAGGAATCTTGTTTCCTGTTCCCTTTTTCCCCCAAGCCAGATCATAAGGAACCCAGAATTTGCAGCGGCTTCCAACGGACATCAGCTGTAATCCTTCTTGCAGCCCCTCAATTAATTCATTCAGTGGGACGGTTGACGTTTGGTTCGCTCTGTAGGTATCTTCCAACAGAGTCCCGTTAAGAAGAAGTGCCCGTTGGTGTATCTCTACGGTGCTGAATTGATGAGGTTTCTCGCCACTGCTCTCCTCTACCACCAGATATTGTAAGCCGCTTTCAGTTTCAACAACACCAGGCTTTTGAGCGTTTTGAAGCAGAAAATCGTCACCACTTTTTCGGTTGTTTCCTGCAGATCCTTTACTGCGTTGTTTTTTGTCCCGTTTGGCCATATTCATATTTTTATTGCAAATATATAAAGGTAGAAGGTTTAGATGAAAAGCGCTCTAATTTTTCAGTGGGCTACTGTAAATAATAATCGCATTTTATTTCTGGAAAACTCGTGTGAGGTAATATTTTCATCTGGATTTTAAAAGACTATAAACATAAAAAGCTGCTTTTAGGCAGCTTTTTATGTTTATTTTTATTCAATATCTTACTTCGTAGTTGGAGCTTTAACAAATTTAATTAAAAGAGCTCCCAACAACAACATGGAACCAGCAACGACATATGACCAAGTGTAAGTTCCTGTTAAGTCAACAACACGTCCGGCCAGAATTGGTCCAATGATACCAGCCACACCCCAGCTTGTAAATATCAGCCCATAGTTTACGCCGAGATTTTTAAGACCAAAGAAGTCGGCGGTGGTTGCAGGATACAATGAAAACAAAGCACCGTAGGCCAATCCGGCAACCGCTATCCCCGCACCAATCAGGAAAATGGTGTCAAGAAACGAGAAAGAGAACATGACTCCGGCCTGAATCAGAAACACAATTAAAAGAGCCGTGGTTCTTCCCATGCTGTCGGATAAATATCCACCAATGACACGTCCCAAGGTGTTAAATATGGCCATCACCATAACGATGTAGAATCCTTCGGTTGAATCGGTCTGTACCCTCACTATTCTCACAATGTGCCCAATCAGCATCAACCCTGCCGTTGCACTCAGCAAGTAGGTTAACCAAAGAAGCGCAAATGCTGGGGTTTTTATCATTTTATTCCAGGGCATATCTTCTGCGTTCGCAACCACCGGGCGTCCGGCTTTGGCTTTGGGGACATATCCAGCTGGAGGGTTTTTTAAAATGAGAGCAAACGATACCAATGCAACAATGGCAATGATACCAAGAATCATAAATGTGCTTTCAATGGAGTAAAGCCTTAATAAACGAGTGGCTAAAGGAGCCATATACACCGATGAGAGACCTATTCCCGCAACAACAATTCCCGCAATCAGACCCTTTTTTCGAGGTTCGAACCATTTAATTGCAGATGGCGTTGCGCTTGCATATCCAAAGCCCATACCCACTCCACTGATAATACCAAACGTACCTACCATTAATGCAGGTGTTGTGGCAAATGCAGAGAGGAAAATACCCAGGCCAAATAGAGAACCCCCAATCAGAGCGATAATGCGAGGCCCGTATTTATCCTGTAAACGCCCCCCGAAAATGGTCATAAACGAAAGAAGTGCAACACAAACAGTGTAAGGCAAAGCAGCCTGCGTGTTGGTCCAGTCCCATTTTTCGATTAATTCAGCGGCAATTACACTCCAGGAGTATAGCAAACCCAGAATAAGGTTAATACCTGTGGCTGCAATGGTAACAATCCAGCCGGTTGAGTTTTGTTGTGTACTCATCGAAATCTTGTTTTAGATAGATGGATTTAAATTTTTCGGCGGTGAAAATACCGATATTTTTTTAACTTTTTTAATGATTCGATGAAAGATGGCATGTTAAAATGGACAAGGCACTGACTGGAGCTTTTGTGTTTCAATAAAATTAAGGTGTAATCACCTTAATTTTTCTAACTTTGCACAACTTTTTCCTGATACAATCCTTCTACAATCAAAACAATGATTTTAAATAATATATAATGAATCTAAATTCTTATGCTATGTGGTTTTTCAAAAAGAAGGTTCATTTATTTGCCGGATTGATTTTTCTGATGGTTGGTTGTAATGAAATCATAGAATACAGTCCGTACAAAGCAGGGGTGAGATCACCTGATGAAGATCTGAACATCAAAGCAATAAATCGTATCTCTGAATATAGTGAGGATGAATTCCGGCCTTTCAAATTAGGGTTGGTGGGCGATAGCCACACCTATTACGACTATTATGAAAAGCAAATTCGCCAAATGAATAAGCACGATGACATCGACTTTGTGGTTCATTTGGGCGACATCACCCTCAGCGGCATTTATCGTGAGTTTATTTGGTTCAGAGATATCACTGCGAAGTTAAAGCACCCGATGATTACCATCATCGGAAACCATGATTATTTATCGAACGGCGAGTACATGTATCAGGAGATGTTTGGCCCTCTCAATTTTTCAATGGTATACAACGACTGCTTGCTTGTGTTTTTCGACAATGTTATTTGGGAAAAGAACGTGGAAGACCCCGATTTTGAGTGGCTGGAATCTGTTTTAAAAGATGGGGAAGACTACCGTTATCGCTTTGTGTTTTCACACATACCACCTTGGAGCGACCAGTTTAACATCGGTAATGAATATTATTTCAATATGTTGATGGATAAATACAATGTTGATTTATCGATTCACGGACATACCCATAACTACAGGTATAAACAGCCTTATGAAACCGGCCCTCCATATCTGGTGGTTTCAAGCAGCCAAAAAGGAGAAATCTTTTTTTTACATGTAGATGAAGACGGCTTCTATCCGGGAAGAGAGGATTATTAGGTTGACAGATTTGAGAAAAATTCTGTTTGTTAAATTCATTACAGGTAACAGGTTTTTTAAGAACACCGAAGTATCGAAATTAAAGAAAATGTAAATCTTGAAAAGTTTCGGAATGAGATATAAATTCAATTTAATATTTGCATGGCTGATCTTGCTGTTGATTGTCCCTAAAGGATTCGCTCAAACCAACTCCAGTCAGAACAAAACCCAAGTTTCAATAGATGAAAAGTCATCAATTCAGTACGATACCATCCTTATTAGGAAAGGCTGGTACATCCCAGATCACATAAAGGTACAGTATGCCGGTTTGATTGGATTTATGTCGGTTGGTGCAGGTTATGAAGTTACAGATCGGTATGAACCAACATTGTATTACGGATTATTGACTCAAAACTTTGGCGGGAGTTCAGTTACTGTTCATACCATATCGCTTAAAAACAGCTGGAAGCTCTTTCGACCCGGATTGCTCGGAGATATAACCCCCAAAGCCGGTTTTTCGGTAAATCTGGGATTTACCAATAATACTTTTCACAGACTGCCTGCTCATTATCCCAATAATTATTATTTCCAGAACCGGATTCATGTGGCGCCATTTTTTGGAGGCGAATGGAAAATTGATTTGCCTGGCGATGGATTCTTTAATGCGGTGGGTTTATATACCGAAATGAGCACTTTGGATAATTACGTTCTCGAATTCATTCGAACGAAGTATGTTACCATTGATAAAATATGGAATCTCTCTTTTGGAGTTTCTTTGTACATCAACTAATCTTTAAGAACATATCCCACCTTAGGGATGTTCTCAATTGATACATTGGGGTCGTTTGCAAGACGTTTTCTCAATCGTGTAATAAAAACATCCAGACTTCGCCCGTTAAAGTAGTCATCTCTACCCCAATATGCATTGAGCAAGTCGCTGCGACGAACAATATTGTTTTTATTAGAACATAACATTCGTAACACATCACACTCTCTGTATGTTAACCTTTGAGTCTCATTTTCAAAGGTTAGTGCCTGGTTTTGTGTTTCAAAGAGGTATTTTCCTATATTACAACTGATTTCAGGTTCGCTTTCTGTGAAATCATTTTTCTGATAACGATTAAGGATGGCATTGATGCGGCAAAGAAGTTCATCTTCGTCGAACGGCTTAGTTATGTAGTCGTCACCGCCCAGGTTAAATCCTTTGATTTTGTCCTGCTTCATAGATCTAGCTGTCAGGAAGATCACAGGAATTTCCGGGTCTTCCTTTCTGATTCGCTCCATTAAAGTGAACCCATCTATACCGGGAAGCATTACATCAATGATGCAAAAATCAGCACCGTTTTTAAGAAAAGCTTTCAACCCTGCATCTCCATCTGTTGCCAGTTCAACCAGAAAACCTGAAGTGGTCAGAAATTCTTTCAAAAGAAAGCCCATGTTGGCATCGTCCTCAATGATCAGTATTTTTTTCTGATTGGTCATGTGGTGTTTATTTATATGGTGCGAATCAAAAGTTAAATCTATGATTTTCCTCTAGTGCTTCGTGAAATTTATCAAATATTTTGTAGAGCTAAAGCATATGACACAATTAAAAAGTTAAAGTCTGGTTACAGGAAATATTAAAGTGAAAACACTTCCTTTTCCAGGGTTACTTTCCAGTTCAATGCTACCACCACAATCATCAGTAACTTTTTTTGCATAGGTAAGACCCATTCCAAATCCTTTAACATTGTGCACATTTCCTGTGGAAACTCTATAGAACTTTTCAAAAACCTGTTGTTGATCTTCTTTTTTTATACCAATACCGTTATCAGTAATCTTTATAATTAAATTGGAATCCATATTGGTGGTATTGATTTCAATGATTGGCTTTTTTGCAACATATTTCAAAGCATTGTCAATCAGGTTTGAAATGACGAGCGATACAGGTCCGTATTCTCCCTTAATGAGAGCGTTTTCAGCATCTGGTTTAAATCTGATGGTAGCATTTGAATGTGTAAGCCTTACTTTGAATGATTGTATTACGTTTTCTATCAACTCATGCATATCCAGATCATCCAGGTCGCAGTCATTGTGTTCTGAGCACCCTACACGAAGGATTTCTTCTACATGATGCTGAAGCCGTTTAGTTTCTTCCAGAATTACTTCAGAATATTCATTGGTTTTTACCGATATATCTTTTTGTTTTTTAATAAGATTCGTGGCAAAACGAACATTGGCGATGGGGGTTTGAAATTCATGAACCATGTTGTTTATAAAGTCTGTTGTTCGCAACAACAGAGCTTTTTCCCGTTTGTAAAGATTTCTGGATGCCAGAAAAGCATACATCACAAAAAGGATAAAAACAATGGAGAGCCCCAATTGACTCATTATCTGTCCTATCAGGAATTGATTTCGGGTAGGGAACTCTACTTTAATCTGGAATCCGCTTTGATCAGTTAATCCGTTTAGATTCTGAGTATATGATGGCGGGGTAAACAAGCGTCCTTTGCTGTAATGTAATAGAGTATCTGTGAGTTCAAATGTAAACGGAAGTTCAATTTTATGCGCATTCAGACTTGAACGTATGATGCTGTCAACTTCCCAATACTTTTTCACATGTTTTTTTTCTTCATGTCCTCTGCCGCAAAGGAAATTGGTCATCTCTTCACAATATGGAGCCCTGTTACCCAATTCAATTTTGGCATATTTTAATGCCATTGCCACACGATGATTGAAGTTTTGTTCCTCTAACAGCGCCGCCCGATATATCCAACTTACCTGAATTATTATCAGGAAGGTCAGAAGGGAGAACGTAATAACAGCCAGAATGGTTTGTTTGTCAAATTCTGCTTTGTTTTTATTCATCTGTTTATAGTTTGGTCTTTATAGGCTCCCGAGGCCTCGGGAGAACTGCCAATAATCATAATTACTTCGACGGGGCTCAGTGCATCGCCTGAGTCTGAGAGTTTTTGACTTCGTTGATCTGACGATTCTCATGGCTCGTTTCATGTGGCTTTAATTTGTTTCAATTGGTTCCCAAGATCTCGGACTCGTTTCATGAACTGGTATATAAAAAGGCTTCCTGAATAGCAGACAGATTAAATATATAAATTTTAACGTGATCTGTTGTCTACAATGTCTTGTGTTTACGGCAAATTTAACCAAAAGAACATCCACAATAACAACGTTAACATTACATTAACGGCCTTTAACAGCAATATAACTTGCTTTAATCTGGAAAGATTCTAAATTTGTGTTGTTATTAAAATTAATCACTAAACGAATAAAGTTATGAAAAGAAGAATTGCTTTAGCATGTATGTTTGCTTTTACTTTTGCAATGGCAGCCCCTGTTTTCTCTAATGCAGCACCACAAGAAGCTGAAAAAAAGGAAAATTGCGAAGCTAAAAAAGCTGAGTGCAAAGAAAAGAAAGCCGAGTGTAAAGAGAAAAAGGCTGAGTGCAAAGAAAAGAAATCAGGATGCGATAAGAAATAATTTTGAAGCAATCCAAAATCTCGAATTAAAAAGCTGTCCATGGGGACAGCTTTTTTTTTGGATAAAACAATCAATTTTGGTATCATAAATATTTTTTTGGTGAAATTTCAAATTCAAACACCAGATTAATAAACGTAATTAAAATCGCTTTTATAGCTATTAAATTGCGATATAACACCTGGAATAATATCAAAATGATTATATTTGCGACGAATGAATTACAAACAGGTATTTTATGATGATTGGAATTTTAGCCCTCCTATTGGTTTTGTTTTTCGCAGGTTGGTTTCTGTTTTTATTTGAAAGAAAGAAGCTTAAGGACATATCCCATAAATATGAGGAGACAATTTATGTCTTAAATAAAAATACACACATTGACAGAAATGCTGCAAACGGAGTTTCAAAGGAGATGGAGCGTCTCTCCATCGTAGCCCGACAAACTGAAAATGCCATCATGATTATGGATCCGGATGGGAATATAGAGTGGGTTAACGATGGTTTTACCAGAATGTATGGATATACTTATGAGGAGTTTGTAAGTACACTGGGAAGTAATATTCGACAAACCAGTTTTAGCAATGAAATTGAAGAGCGCTTGTACAAATGTACAAAATTGGGGGAGTCTGTCACCTATGAAGCGCTTAATATTACAAGAAATGGAGAGAGATTGTGGACCCACACTTCACTCACACCCATTTACAATGATAATCAAGAACTAACATATCTTGCGGCAATTGATTCCGATATCTCCAGAAGAAGAGAAGCCGGCGATGAGTTGGTGGATGCCATACATAATCTTTCCGCACGCATTAGCAGCCTTTCGCATAAAGAGTCGCTGATGAAGACCCAAACTGCAGCCATGATGGAAAGCATCATAGAAGCAGGCAAACTTTTGGACGACTCCGGACAGGTTATCAAATTTATCAATGACATCTCCTATCAGGTTAAAATTCTAGGGTTGAATGCTTCGATAGAAGCATCCAATTTTGTAGGCACTAATGGCAGCATGGTGAAAAGTAACGGTTTTCGGGTAATCTCCGGCGAGATCATAAACTTCTCAGAAGAGACCAGGCGGCATGCGTCAAAAATTACCAATACCATGGAAATGCTTCAGAAATCGTTTCAAAAGATGGAGGCATCCAGACTTACAGTTGATGAAGTAACCGGTGCCTATTACGACACAATCTCTTCAGTTCGTTCCGAACTGAAACGGGTTGAAAGAGTTGCCACCAAATTAAATGAATAGTGACTCAGTAAAAATTCACAATGCTTGATCTTATAAGTATTTACGTAGAGGATCAATCTATTCATCATCAAATTAAAAATGTGAATTTAAACTTTTAGCATTTTTTTCAATATAGATATTTGGAAGAATATAAAATTGGTATATCTTTGCATCCGCAAATGAAAGAAAAATTCATTGCAAATATCACGGTCCCTTCGTCTAGGGGTTAGGACGCCAGATTTTCATTCTGGAAACAGGGGTTCGATTCCCCTAGGGACTGCTAAAACGGAATTAAGAACTTATATTTATACTAAGATGGCAAATCATCAGTCAGCAAAGAAGAGAGCAAGACAAGACGCGGCGAAAAAAGAGCATAACAAGTATTATGCAAAAACTACCCGTAATGCAATTAAGTCTTTGCGTCATGCAACAGATAAAGAAGCAGCAACAGCTCTTTATCCCAAGGTGGTTTCTATGATTGATAAACTGGCAAAAAAGAATATCATTCATAAGAACAAGGCTTCAAACTTGAAGTCAAGCCTTGCACTGCACATTAATAATCTTTCATAAAGATTAAATACGGTCCCTTCGTCTAGGGGTTAGGACGCCAGATTTTCATTCTGGAAACAGGGGTTCGATTCCCCTAGGGACTGCTGAAACCTCTTCGCAACGCGAAGAGGTTTTTTTGCTTTACTTTTTCGAAATCTTTTTGTAGTTTCCGTTCAAAAAGGATATATGACCCAATACCCAAAACTTGGCATTAAACAGTTGGCGGCAGAAGATCGTCCCAGAGAGAAACTTCTTCAAAAGGGGATGGCATCCCTTTCCGATGCCGAACTCATCGCCATACTTATTGGTTCCGGAAGCACAAAAGAGTCGGCAGTAGAGTTGGCCAGAAAAATCATGGCCGGATTCCAAAACAACCTCAAGGAACTTGGTAAAGCCGACATAAACCAATTAAAAAGCAACTTCCACGGTGTTGGCGAAGCAAAAGCCATTACCATTGTTGCGGCTATGGAATTAGGCCGAAGACGATTGCTTCATGAAGTTCCGGAATATCCTTCCATCAAATCAAGTTCGGATGTGTACCGGTTGATGCAACCAGTGATTGGAGATTTGCCTCATGAAGAGTTTTGGGTTTTAATGCTGAGTCGATCAAATAAAGTCATTCATCGATATCATTTAAGCAAAGGCGGCCTTACAGGTACCGTCATTGATGTTCGTTTGATCATGAAGAAAGCTCTGGAAACCCGCGCTGCCTCCATTATCCTCTGTCACAATCATCCATCAGGAAACATTCATCCAAGCGAGGCCGACAAAAACATCACCGGAAAACTTCACGATGCCGGGAAAATTCTGGATATTCCCGTTCTGGATCATGTTATTGTAACAGATAATGGTTATTTTAGCTTCGCTGATGAAGGTTGCATGTAATGCGACATTGTAACGGGGAATGTGGAGCTTAATCATTTTGTTTTATGCCGGAACAACCTTATTATATTAAAAAACAAGATATTAATCGCAAAAAATGGGACGATTGCATAAGCAATTCTCAAAATCCATTGGTGTATGGTTACAGTTGGTATCTTGATTTGGTTTCTCCGGATTGGTCTGCCATTATTTTAGGGGACTATAAAGCGGTATTACCGCTTTATATAAAAACGAAAATGGGAGTTCGCTATGTGATGCAACCTCCCTATTGTCAACAATTGGGTCTGTTTCGGAAATCCGAATTGTCCAAAGAGGAGGTAGGATTGATATTTAGAGCCATCCCGGCATTGGTTCTTACTATGAACACACATCCAGGTTGTGAAGATATTCCGGTAAGATTCCTAATGAAAAAAAAAGATAATTACATTTTAAATCTCAGGCATGATTATGCCGATCTTTATAGTCTTTACAATTCCAATTGCAAAAGAAATATTAAACAGGCTTTAAGAGAAGATCAGATGACTGGAGGCCGACAAATCACGGTGAATGAGTTTCTCGATTTTCTATTTAAAAACTCCCACTATCCCTTTGAGAAAGGTTATCGAGAAACAATTAAAAGGATTGTTACTGAAACTATCGATACAGGAAAAGCATTCATTGAAACCGTATGTAACAGTGAAGGCAATCTGCTTGCAGTCGGGTTTTTTGTTAAAACTAATCATTCAGTTACATTCTTATCCGGTGCATCCTCAGCAGAAGGGTTTCAAAAGAAAAGTATGTTCTTATTGATGGATGAGGTGATTCGGAAATTTGCCTATAGTAATCTGATATTGGATTTTGAAGGTTCTGAGAACAGAAATGTGGCAAGGTTCTATAAGGGATTTGGGAGTAAATGCGAACCATATTTTGCCTATGAGCAATTTTTGTTACGATTTTTTCTTAAATTTATGTGATTGTGAGTCCGGCCAACTTCTGAAAAATAACATATGGAAATTAAACACATCAATCATCCACCTACAATCCTAAACCGTTATATTGCTGAGCTTCGGGATATTCACATACAAAAAGATCCTTTAAGGTTCAGACGAAACCTTGAACGCATCGGCGAAATTTTTGCTTATGAAATAAGCAAAACATTCACCTTCAAAGAACAGGAGGTAAAGACACCACTTGGAGTGGCCACGGAATATTTACATGAAGAGGAGATTGTGTTGGCTTCCATTTTGAGAGCTGGGATACCAATGCATAACGGATTGTTGAATTATTTCGACCGAGCAGAAAATGCTTTCATATCTGCATACCGAAAATACACCGAGGATGGAGAATTCGATATTCACATAGAATATATTTCAGCACCAGATTTAAATAATAAGGTTCTGATTCTGACAGATCCCATGCTCGCCACAGGATCCTCCGTAGAATTATCTTATAAAGCATTGCAAAAGAACGGAAAGCCATCACACATTCATATCGTAAGTATTATTGCCAGTCAGGCCGGTGTTGATTATGTCAGAAACATGCTAGCAGGAGAACCTGTTACCCTTTGGCTAGGGGTTGTGGATGAAGAACTTAACGCCAAATCATATATTATCCCGGGTTTGGGTGATGCGGGAGATCTTGCTTATGGCTCAAAGCTGTAATCTGTTTTTTTACAGATTCCCTCGTCAGGACACTCGCTTAGCAGCTCGTTCATTGTTTTTTTGAAAACGGGATGGATTAACTCTCCCCAACCTTCGCATAGTGGAATTAGAGTGAACCTTCGTAAATGGAGCCTGGGGTGCGGAATCGTCAATGTGGGAGATGTTATTGAAACATCGTCAAAAAACAGGATGTCGATATCTATCCCCCTGTCGGTGTAACCTGTGTCGGATTTTCGAATTCGGCCAAGGCTTTTCTCGATTTGTTGCGTTGTGATCAGAAGCTCCTCTGGGTTTTTGGCAGTAGATATTTCTATCACCAAATTGGTAAAATGGTGGTTGGACTGAAACCCCCACGCCGGACTCTCATAACCAAAGGAGTGACAAATGACCTCTCCGGCGAGATTCTTAATCTGTTTTAAAGCTTGTGTTATAAGTCCCCGGGTATCTGCTTTATTTCCACCTAATAGAAGAATGGCTTTATGATTCGACATTTATCTAATGAACTGAAATGATTAATCTCACAAAATTAATTGAATAATTGAGACATGCCTCATCATTAATTTTTATAAATTAGCCAAACATTATTATTTAACTTGCCTCATGCTATTCTGGGCTTTCAAATAATTGTATGGAGATCTGTCGATCACTACAGTTATGGCCTTTTTAGCATATGGAGTCTGAATATTCTGATATTATTAAAATACTGTCATCTCTTAAGTTATTAACTCTGACAAAAAGTAAATTATGAACAAGTTTTTTAAGTATTTTCTCGCCGTAGTGCTGGGATCCATGGTTTCAGCCTTTTTCTTTATTTTGGGAATTGTGATGTTTATCACAATTCTTGCCTCAACGGCATCTAAGGATGTCACTGTTAAAGATGATTCCATTTTGGTACTCGATTTAAATGGCCCGGTGGTTGAGAGAACGACCAGCGATCCGTTTGACATGATGTTGTCTCAATTATCCGGACAAAAATCTCCCAAAGGTCTCAACCAAATACTGGCTTCAATAAAAAAGGCGAAAGAGGATGATCGCATCAGGGGTATTTATATGGAAGCCGGAATGATATCTACCGGGTATGCTTCTATTGAGGAGATTCGCAATGCGTTGATTGATTTTCGTGAATCGGGAAAATTCGTACACAGCTATGCGCCTATTTATTCGCAAAGAGCATATTACCTTGCATCCGCTGCAGATCGGGTTTATCTAAACCCAACAGGTATGCTGGAGTTTAAAGGTCTGAGTTCGGCATACACCTTTTTTAAAGGTACCCTGGAAAAACTGGGTGTTGAAATGCAGGTGTTTAAGCATGGAGAGTTCAAATCGGCCGTGGAGCCTTTCATTCTTGAGTCTATGAGTGACGAAGCCAGACTTCAGACTGAGACTTATCTTAATTCCATGTGGGAGCACATCACAACAAAAATTGCTGAATCGCGCAATCTTGATGTTGAATCAGTGATAGCAACAGCTGAACTATTCCCTACTTTCAGAGAGGATACGTTGCTGATTTCCTCCGGGTTAATTGACGGGTTTCGATACAAGGATGAGGTGCTTAGTGAACTCAAGAAATTAACCGGCATTGAAGAAGAGAAAGACCTGAATGCCATTGGTGTGATGAAGTACGCAGATGTATATCTGCCCGGAAAACGCAAAGGTCTGGAAAAAAATAAAATTGCGGTTGTCTATGCCATAGGTGAAATTGATGGCACATCAGGCGGCATTAATTCAGAGAAACTTTCACGAACCATTCGTCAGGCGCGACGCGACAGCACCATCAAAGCCATTGTGCTACGCATCAACTCACCCGGAGGTTCAGGTCTTGGCTCTGAAATCATCTGGCGCGAAGTTAAATTGGCTCAGGAAGTAAAACCGGTGGTGGTATCCATGGGTGATTTGGCAGCATCCGGCGGTTACTACATCGCATGTGCAGCCGATACCATTATTGCACATCCCACAACGCTAACCGGAAGTATCGGCGTCTTTGGCCTGATTCCAAATACACAGGAGTTGTTACGCAAAATGGGAATTACTACCGACCGTGTTAAAACCAACACGTTTGCCGACATGCCGTCTCTCGACCGTCCTTTTACACGAGAAGAAAAAGAACTGATGCAGGGATACATTGAACGCTTTTACTATGTGTTTTTACAACGTTGCGCCGATGGTCGCGACACCACAACCGATGCCATCAACATCGTTGGGGAAGGTCGGGTGTGGAGTGGTGAAAACGCTCTAGGGATTGACCTGGTGGACAAACTTGGAGGCGTGAGTGATGCCGTGGCAGTGGCTGCCCGCATGGCCGATATTGAAACTTACCGTGTGGTTGAACTTCCCGAAGTTCTTTCGCCCATTGAGCAAATCATGAAGGGATTAGGGGGTGATGCCAGAGCCCGTGTTGGTAAATTCTTTTTTGGTGAGGAATACCAGATATTTCAAACCATTCAGGATTTGAAAACCGCCTATCCGGTACAGGCTCGTATTCCTTACGAGATAAGTGTCAACTAAAAATCCTGAAAAGGAAAATGTAATTTGGCACAAAAGCCATGATTCAGTTCTGGTTTTTGTGCCTTTTTAAAACTCAGTGTTTCGGTATGATGTTTTTGCGAAAGTTGTTGCTCCCTTTTACATGGTTGTATGCATTCATCATGCATGCGCGAAATTTTATGTTCGATAAAGGAATTCTATCATCCCAAAGCTACAACGTTCCGGTTATTTCAATTGGAAATATTACGGTGGGGGGAACAGGTAAAACGCCACTTGCCGAACACGTAATCAGGCTGCTTTTACCCCATCATAGTTGTGCCATGCTGAGCAGAGGTTACGGAAGAAAAACCCGTGGGGTTTTTCTTGCTGATGCTGCATCTGACTATAAAACCATAGGAGATGAACCCATGCAAATGCATCGTAAGTTCAAAGAACTTACGGTGGTGGTGGCTGAAAAGCGACAGGCCGGTATGGAATTACTGCTCAGTAAATCATCATCCCCCAATGTGGTTGTTTTGGATGATGCATACCAACATCGATATGTAAAGCCCGGGTTTTCAATACTGGTAACAGATTATCACCGCCCCATGTGGAAGGATTTTTGTTTTCCGGCAGGAAACCTCAGAGAGCCGTTAAGCGGCATTAAAAGAGCCAATTTGATTGTGGTTAACAAAGTTCCAGGCAATCTCTCTTTAGTTGAAGCAGACGCCATTCGCAAAAAACTGAGAAAATGCGATTCGCAACAGATGTTCTTCACCACTGTAGTTTATAAGAATCCGGCACCTTTACTGAAGAACAATGCACAGGATAAATCTTTTCAGGAGATTTTAAGTGAGAAAAACACACCTTTGGTAGCCATGGCAGGAATTGGAAATCCGGAGCCATTTTTTAAAATGGCTCGGGAGTTCGGGGTTCCTGTTTCGACCATCAGATTTCCCGACCACCATGATTTTTCTGAGAACGACATCCGAAAAATTGATGAAGAGGGGAAGAGAATAGGCTTCCCGAACCCAATGATATTAACGACCGAAAAAGATGCCATAAGGCTGGACTCAAATAAACATGTAAGTGAGCAGATGAAATCCAGAATATGGTACATTCCCATTGAATTGGAGTTTTTATTTGGTGAACAAGTTATATTCGATAAAAAGATTAAAGATTATGTTGGAAAAAATTAAAGAGACGGCAGAATACCTTAGCAATTTACAAACCCTAAATCCTCGCATTGCGATTATTTTAGGAACCGGACTGGGTGGTCTGGTTAAGGAGATTAAGGTGGAAAAGAGCATTCCCTATGCAGAAATACCCAATTTCCCGGTTTCGACGGTGGAGGGACACCAGGGACGATTGATATTTGGGACCATTAAAGATGTTCCGGTATTGGCTATGCAGGGGCGTTTTCATTATTATGAAGGATATTCCATGCAGGAGGTTACTTTTCCCATCAGAGTGATGAAGCTTATGGGCATAACCCATCTGATAGTATCAAATGCAAGTGGGGGAATGAATCCGGAGTACGAACTGGGAGAGATTATGATTATTGATGACCACATCAACCTGTTTGGCGACAACCCGTTGCTCGGAAAAAACATTGACGAACTTGGTCCCCGTTTCCCCGATATGAGCCAGCCATACAGTCTTGAGTTGATTGAAAAAGCCAAGAAAATTGCCGCAGATGCCGGCATCCGGGTAAAGCAGGGAGTTTACGTAGGAACTTCAGGTCCAACTTTTGAAACGCCTGCTGAGTATAAATATTTCAGAGCCATTGGGGGAGATACCGTTGGAATGTCCACCGTGCCTGAGGTGATAGTAGCCCGCCACATGGGAATGACCTGTTTTGGTTTCTCCATCATCACCGACCTGGGAGTTCCCGGCAAAATAGTTGAAATAAGTCACGAAGAAGTTCAGCAAGTTGCAGCAGAAGCAGAACCTAAAATGACCAAACTTATAACTGAGTTGATTAAGGAGATATAATTTACCTCCCAGCCCCCAAAACCACTGTTTTCTTCTCCGCTGTTACTTTGCCTTGCAGGTTAAAGTAACGGATGGCTACGATGTAAATTCCGGTGTTGCATAAACGACCATTGTCGTTGGTTCCGTCCCACTTGTAGAAACCGTTGGTTCCGGCAAGTTGGTTGTTTACAAGGTGGCGAACAGGATGTCCTGCACGGTTATAGATGGTGATGCTGCAGGTGTAACCCGGTTCATCAAAAGCGTAATGAATCAATAAATAATCATCCATCCCATTTTGGTTGGGGATGAATATTTCCGGTTCAAGATGGATGCGACTTTTGGGAGTATTTTCCGTTTGAGTAACAGCCTGAGAATTCTTTCGCCCAGGAGTGGCATAGCCATCGTTGGCCGAAGCTGAATGCCAGTTGGAAGCATCATTGGCAGGTATTTCAGTGTTGATTCTTTCAAGGGAAACCCCTTTGGTGGAAGTGAGCAGCGCAAAATGGAATCTGGGATGATAATCAAACCTGTCGATGGGTTCACCTTGTACATTGGTCAGATAAACTACACCTCCATCGTTCACATAGTTTGGGAGATTGCTGACCTCCCGGATATTTAATGGGTTCTTTACCTGGTAGTAATTTACCAGCCACTCTCTGTCCGCTGTGAAGACGAGGTACTCGCCCGGGAAAAATGGTCTCCGTTTGTTGTCAAGCCTGATTAGCCTGTCGGGGATGCCTTCGGCATTGTCCCTTGCTGAATACAATGAGCTGATGTCAATGATTCTTTCTGAGCGGTTGTAAAGTTCTACAAAGTCTTGCCCCCCGGTGGGAGGGTCATAGAGCAATTCGTTGATAACGATGTCGTTTGGATTGGCAGCAACTGGTAAACCAAACCGAATCCCGGCAGTTTGTTGCAATTGATTACCGGATAAATCTACGGGAGCATTCAAAAAGCCCACTTCAAATTCCTGCAGTGCTGGAATTTTCCCTAAAAAGCAAATGTGTGTTTCCCTCAAAAACAGAGGTTCCTGATAGATGGAATCCAAGCCGACAGCCATTGGAGGAGTAATCATCAGATTGTCAGTCGAAATGAGATGGTTTGGCTCCATGGGTTTTGAATACTCAATGGCAATGCAGGAATCGGACAAGAGATAAAGGCCTGTAATTTCAGACATTTCGTTATCTGCAAGTTTTTGGTTGACGGAATTCTCCTCGCCGGGTGTGCCCCCGTCGGGGTGCACTGAAAAATCCCAATTCTCAAAACCAAATGAGAGGTTGTCAGGGTCCTTAACTTCCAACGCCCATCCACCGTTTTGTTTGTATCCCGCTTCACCCATATCTCTGCTGTATTGAACCGACGTGATAACGCGGTTGTATTTGTCGGTAAGAACAATTTGCCCGCCTGTTACAGGTAAAAGTGGCCAGCTTGTAACCGCCATTTTGTTTGGAATGTCCTCCCAAAACTGCACTCTTGTTGAAGGAACAAGCAATAAGTATTCGCCCGGAAAAATCAAACGTGAAGATAGCCGGCCTGTTCTGGAGCCCACCGTAACCCTGAAATCGTTGAGTTCTATTGGGAAGTCGCCCCTGTTGTATAATTCTATGTATTCTGAATCCGGCAAATGAACAACCGGAGAGGGGTTGTTCATAATTTCCGTGATGACGATGTCATTACGCTTTGTGAGGTAGTAAAGCAGAGTATAGGAGCCGGAATAAATGGTGTCGCCGTTGTGCGACAATAAATTATAAACAAAAATCTCCAGTGTCTCTCCATCGGGAAGAGCTTCAGAAAATGTAAGCAACAGACAGCTGTTGCCATCCAACTCCAGATTCTGCAAAGCCGGACCCGATGTTGACCAGTGAAATGAAACAGCATTCAAGTCAGCGTCAAGCGGCTTGTTGATGCAAAGTTTTGCCTGCTTCGGACTCGTCATCATGAATGATTGAATCGATGCTGGTTCGTATTCATAAAATATGGTGGTATCGTTGATGATGTTATTATTTAGGTCGGAAATGGATGAGATGTGCAGGTTTGGCCCCCCGTCAACAGGTATTCCGGTTGGGAAATGGAGCTCGATGGAATTTGAATGACTCCCGGGTGTTATGGATTCAGGGATTTTGTTGCCCGGGTGGGCAACAAAATTTTGCGGAGCAAAGTGCAAGGTTTCGATGGGTTTGTTAAAATCAACTTCAATTTTATATCTGTTAACAGGTATAAAATTTTCCACAACGATGGGGATGGTATCCCTGAAAGGTTCTCCGGTAACAACAAAATCATCAAACCAAAAGAGCGTGCTTCGCGTGGCCGTATAGCGGCACACAACACCAAACCATTCCGAACTGAAACCTTGGGATTCCAGAGTACGTCCCTCTTCAATCCATTCATCCTCTAATTTTACTTCAAGAATAAATTTGCCGCCTTTTTCCCTCGTGACCCTAATGGCAGCTTCAACCACATTAAAATCTATCCGCTTGTGTTGACCTTCAATGAGCCTGGTATTTCTTCCTCCGCGCCTTTCCCAAAGTGAAATGTTGTCGGCAGTGGTGCCTATTACAAGGTAATAGGCGATGCTGATATTTTCCGGACTGTTTGAGTCGGAAGCTAGGAAAACTTCCGCATAATTGGATGATGATGGATTAAACCCAAATCTGAAATTGAATTGCCATGAAGCTTCTTCAATTGCTGCAGAACTTGTAAACAACCATGCTGCACCTGGTTCGGCAGGTGCATTAAGTTGGAGTGATTCTCTTTGCGGGTCTATTCTAAACCGGGAGGTAAGCCCTGTCCATTCGGGGTTGGAAGTGAAATCGCCATCGGAAAAATCATCTGCGAATTGAGCATTTATAACATGCAGCGGGAGCAGAAATAAAATAAACAGGCGTGCCATTGTGATGTTAGGATTAAATGGTTATTTTTGTTTTTCGTCTGAAAAACAAACTGTTTGTCAGACCAAAATGATTTGTGTCTCAAATTACACAGAATTTTAAAAAAAGTAAAGTGCCGGAGAATTGTTTTCGGCAATATGAGAGATGTCACTGTTTTTGGAATGTAGAATTAATAAAACTGGAAAATGAAAGTAGCAATTGTTGGAACCAGTGGTGCTGTTGGCCAGGAGTTCCTGCGAATTTTGGAAGAGAGAGATTTCCCGATGGATGAATTGGTTCTTTTTGGGTCATCCAGAAGTGCCGGAAATAAATATCAGTTTAAAGGGAAGGAACTAACCGTTAAGGAACTTCAACACAACGACGATTTTAAAGGTATAGATATAGCATTTACATCGGCAGGTGCATCCACATCAAAGGAGTATGCCGAAACCATTACAAAATATGGTGCCGTAATGATTGATAATTCCAGTGCATTCAGAATGGACGACGACGTTCCGTTGGTGGTGCCTGAAGTGAATGCCAAAGCGTGTGAAAATCTGCCGCGGAATATCATTGCCAATCCCAACTGTACAACCATCCAGATGGTTGTGGCGTTAAAGCCCATCCAGGATTTATCGCACATCAAACGTGTTCATGTGTCCACTTATCAGGCTGCCAGCGGAGCCGGAGCCAGTGGAATGGAAGAACTTGAAGCGCAGGTTCACCAGGTGGTTAAAGGAGAAAAGCCCACTGTTAAGAAATTTCAGCATCAGTTGGCCATGAACATCATTCCTCACGTGGATGTATTTACCGATAACGGCTACACCAAAGAGGAGATGAAAATGTACAACGAGAGCCGTAAAATTATGGGAACCGACTTGCAAGTGAGTGCTACATGTGTGCGCATTCCTGTAATGAGAGCCCACTCAGAATCGATTTGGGTTGAAACAGAATTGCCAATCAGTGTGGAGCAGGCTCGTGATGCCTTTAACAAAGCTGAAGGTGTTAAGGTGATTGATAACCCATCGGCCAATGAATATCCCATGCCAATGTTTTTAGCCGGCAAAGATGAGGTTTTTGTTGGACGTATTCGTAAGGACTTATCAAACCCCAACGGGTTAACCTTCTGGACAGTTTCTGACCAGATTAAAAAGGGAGCTGCCCTTAATGCGGTTCAAATTGCGGAATATATGATTAAGGCAGGGTTGATAAAATAAGCCCTTTTTTACATAGACTTTTTAAAACATATTTAGGTTGTAATCATTTTTTTGTAGAAATTTGATTACAACCTTTTTTTTATCAAAATTTCTATCTATGAAATTGAAAAGTTTGCTTTTTTCTGTTTGCGGAGGCGGACTCCTCCTTTTTTCCTGTTGTGAAAAAGGCTATCATGAAATCAGATTCGATAGCAGTAAAGAGGTTTCCGGAAAGATGTTTGCGTTAAAGGACATCTCTCCCAATTTACCTAAAAACTGGGATGAGTATAATTATGTTATTCTGGAATTTATGATTACCACACCGCAACGATTTAATGTGGGGTTCACAACTAACAGCGGGTATAACGAATTGCGGGTTATGAGTTATACACCCAACGGCTGGAACAGACTTGCCATCCCTTTAAAATTTTACAGGGAACTGCCCGGAGCCTGGCATGATTTAGCCGGGATGTATAATCAACCCAGATATACAGGATGGATTAACCTTGGGGAGGGTGATCGTGGTTCGTTACAGGGTGTAGATTCCATTGGCATCAGAATGCGCGTTCCAATTGGTGATCCGGTAATTAAAATCCGGTCGGTTTCATTAGCTGTTGATGACCCGGGTGATGTTTATTTAGGCGAAACGCCGGTTGTTGACGAGTTTGGACAATGGAATATGGGAGACTGGGATGATAAAATATACTCTTTGGAACAGCTTCGTGAGGAGTGGAAAGCAGAAGACCTTCTTGCAACAAATGTTGAAGAGTACAACTACTCCAAATATGGAGGGTATTTAAATGCACGATATGACAATGGAACAGGTTTTTTTAGGGTTGTGGAGACCGATGGACGTTGGTGGTTTGTAGATCCTGAAGGTTATTTATTTCTTTCGCATGGAGTGGATTGTGTAACCCCAGGTGCTGGAGGGAATGCCGTCAGAATAAATCACAGACCCAATTTATATAAAGAGCTTCCCCCCGAAGGGAAAGGGTTTAGTTCGGATCAACCAGATTTTGCCTCATTTGGAACTTGGAATCTGGTTCGGCGATATGGAGAAGACTTTATGGAGCCCGCCATAGAGAACATTTTCAAAAGAATGAACAGGTGGGGACTTAACACAATTGCCAACTGGTCTGATCGTGAAGTGATGTTACAAAACAGAGTCCCATTTATGACTCAACTTAGCGGATTAGGCATAGATGGAACTTTAATGGGATTGGTTGATGTTTATGATCCGGACTTCAATCAAAAGATTGATGAAGCGGTAAAACGCTCTACTGCTCCTTTTGCCGGGAACCCCTGGCTGATTGGATACTTTACCGGAAATGAACCTTCATGGCAAGGGTTGGAATTAAGAGTGGTGGATATTATTCTTGAACTGGAGGACGATCGTCCAATTAAAAAGGCGTTGGTTGAATATTTATCCGAAAATGATTCTCCTGAACGAAGAGTGAAGTTTGTACATGAAACATTCAGAACCTTCATTAGGACTGTTGACACTTCGCTGAAACGCCATAGCCCTGGCCATTTAAATCTAGGAATCAGGTTTGGAGGAGGGAATTTCAGGACAGAAATTTTGGATTTATGTAAAGGGATTTTTGATGTGTTCAGTTTCAACTCCTATACCTTAACACCAGAGCATGCGATGATGGATTCCCTTGTAAAAGGAACGGGGATGCCTCTGCTGATTGGAGAATATCATTTTGGAACTGTTGACAGAGGCATGTCACAATCCTTATGGCAGGTTGACACACAAGAGGAGCGCGGAATAGCATATCGTTACTACACTGAACAAGCTTTTTCTCATCCTGCACTTATTGGAACGGGATATTTTCAATGGGGTGATCAGGATTTAACCGGTCGTGGGTACGACGGAGAAAATCTTAACTGCGGAATTATAGATGTAACTGATCGTCCATATCAACACCTGGTGAATGCCATTTCAGAAACATCAAAAAGATTATATCAGGTTCATAAAGGTGAGAAAGCTCCTTTTAATACAATAGTTGAGAGAGCAAGAGGATACGAGCGTATCCCTGATCTGTGGAATGAATAAAGCCAAAAGACAAAAAATCACATACCTGGCAAACACCTCACAATTAACTCCCTTCTATGGAGTGAGTTAATTGTGAGGTGTTTTATTTTGCTCCCTTTTGTTATCAACTATCTTTGTATCACATAAAAAATGGTTTCATTAAATTTGCTATAAAATGAAGATAGTTATATTGATCATTGCCATCATGTTTTCAATAAGTGTTTTTTCTCAGGAAGAGCCAGAATGGGAGTTGGTCTGGTCCGATGAGTTTGAAACAGAAATCAGTGATGACTGGATATTTGAGACAGGAAATGGTTGTCCAAACTTATGCGGATGGGGTAACAATGAGCTACAGTCCTACAAAAGAGAAAATGCCACAGTTGAAGATGGCATGCTGGTGATAACTGCGAAAAAGGAGAATTACGACAATCGCGAGTATACATCTGCGCGTATGATTACGAGAGGGAATGCTTTTTTTCGGTATGGCCGGGTTGAAGCGCGAATAAAACTTCCGGCTTTTCAAGGATCATGGCCTGCATTTTGGATGCTAGGTGAAAACATCACATCAGTTGGTTGGCCGGAGTGCGGAGAAATAGACATTATGGAGCAGGTTAACACCGACATGGATACCCATGGAACTCTACACTGGAATGCAGGTAGCGGTCATCATTACCAAGGGAGCTCAACTGGCTTTGAAGTTGATGTGACTGATTTTAATGTTTATGCCATTGAGTGGGACAGAAATTCCATCACATGGTTTGTAAACGATCAGGAATTTTACTCCATTAACATCACAAACGGAATAAACAACACCCATGCTTTTCATAAGCCCCATTTCATCATTCTTAATATGGCAATTGGGGGTAATTGGCCTGGATTTGATGTTGATGATACTGCTTTCCCTGCAAGGATGGTGGTAGATTATGTGAGGGTTTATCAAATCCCAGGGTATGATGAAATGGAAGATCCTGAAGTTCCCATGGACCCTTTTGTCATTGAGGCCGAAGATTACTCCTACGAAAACAATACTTCAGTTTTTGATTTTCAGGAAGCTGATGGTCAATATATAAGATTTAATGGTAGTGGAAGTTGGGCGGCGTACCCGCCGTTCAACATTACCCAGGCAGGAAAATATCTTATGGAACTTCGGGTTGCTTCGGAGCAGGAGGGAGGACAAATCAGACTGGAAGCCAACTCTGGAGTTATTCTCTTTGACATACTTGATGTTCCCAATACTGGCGGTGCTGATGGGTGGACCATCATCAGCAGTGAGGTTGATTTAAATGCGGCAACCTATTATTTTGGGTTTAATTCCGCATCAGGAAGTTATTATCTCGATTGGATCAAGCTTACCCCTCTTGAGGCTTCAATGATTAATAGCAACGATTTACATACTGCAAAATTATTAATCTCACCAAACCCTGTTCGTTATGGAGCTTTTGAATTACAACTGGCAGAAAGAGATTTTAATAGTGCAGTTGTTTCTGTCGTTGGAATAGATGGACAGATTATTCTTCAAAAGAAGATTTCTGCGCTGGAGACAACCATTCAACTTCCGGAGAATATTTCGAAAGGTCTTTATATCGTAAATGTTATAGGTGACACTTTTAATGTTTCAGGAAAAGTGATGGTCAGATAGACCATCATTAATCATCTCTTCTGAAAATGCCCCGCATCCGGTTAATCAGATTTTTGTCTTTTACCTCTTCATCCGGTTCTTTTTCATCATCCCGTTCACGGGATGATGATCCGCCAAATAGTCTCTGGAAAAAATTCCTGTCATCGTCCTGATGCAAATGCTCTACGAAATCATCACAATCGAGATAAGCTACTAAATCGTTGGGAAGCGGGTAGAACCTGGAAGTTCGGACATGAGCATAATCAGAATGCTGCTCTGCCTGTTGCATGAACCGCCCAAAAATGGGAAGCGCCGTATGCGCTCCCTGTCCCAAAGCGAGAGTCCTGAAACTGATGCCCGGATTTTCGGCTCCAACCCATGCTCCTGCCACCATGGTAGGGGTGAAACCAATAAACCAGCCGTCGGCATTGTTTTGGGTCGTTCCGGTTTTTCCTCCATACTCCCCTCGTAACTGGTAACGGTTATATAGGGCACGTCCGGTTCCTTTTTCAATGACCTCTTTCATCACCTGAATCATGATTCGGGCAGTTTCTTCATTGAATGCTTCATCAAGCATGAATTGACGAGGAGCTTCATATAATATTTCACCCCGGTTGTTTTCAATGCGCAACACCGAAACGGGTTTTATGGCACGTCCGTAATTTGGGAAGGCGGTATATGCCGAAACCATTTCCAGAAGAGAAATTTCGGCTGTTCCCAGTGCGATGGATGGCACATTTGGAATATCAGATTCAATCCCTAGTTTTCTGGCCAATTGTATGGTTTCATTGATGCCACTTCTGTGAATCACATCAGCCGCAATGGTGTTTGCGGAGTGAATCAGGCCTCCTTTCATGGAGTAATATCCTTCGTGGTTGCCATCGGCGTTGGCCGGAGTCCAGTCGTTATGCCGGGCATAGGTTTTTTGCTCGTTGGAGATGAATTCACAAGGGTTAAAACCCTTGTGAATGGCTGAAGCATAAACAAAGGGTTTGAATGTTGAACCTGCCTGACGACGTGCTTTCACATGGTCGTATCTGTAAAATTTAAAATCCACACCTCCTACCCATGCCAAAACATGCCCTGTGGTGGGATTCATCGCCAAAAAACCAGAATGCAAAGTCCGAAGCGAGTGTTTCACAGAGTCGATGGGCGATATTTGGACATTTTTTTCTCCTTCATGGGTAAAAATGGTCATGTTAACCGGCTTTTCCAACTCTTTTAGGATGGCGGCTTTATCCAACCCTTTTCGCTCCAGAGCTCTGTATCGCTCTGTGCGTGTCAGTGCATTGTCAAAAATTGATGGATTTTGATGCCATGGGTCGCGGTTCCCCCAATGATTATCGAATGTTCTTTGAAGATAAGCCATGTGGCTTTTTACAGCTGCCACGGCATGTATTTGTAGTGAAGCGTCCAGAGTGGTATGAATTTTCAGCCCATCTGTAAAAATATTGTACTCGTTACCGTACTCCTGTTTAAGGATGTTGGCCGCCTCGGTTCTTACATGTTCGATAAACCAGGGAGCGGGGCCATGGTTATAGTCAATGCGGGAATAGGATGTTCTTAAAGGAACGGCTTTGTGTTTTTCTGCCTCTTCGGCAGAAATGTATCCATTAGAACACATCCTGTCAATAACAATATTTCGTCTTGCCATTGACCTTTCGGGATTACGACGAGGATTAAAAGCGGTGTTAGCCGCCAACATCCCCACTAAAGTAGCCGATTCAGGCAGAGTCAGAGCCGACGATGATTTTCCAAAGAAACGACGCGCAGCCACTTCAATTCCAAAAACCTCTTCTCCAAAGGGAACGGTGTTGAGGTAAAGGTTTAGAATTTCATTTTTCGAAAAAACCGATTCCAGACGATGAGCAATAATCATCTCCCTGGTTTTGTCTATGAAGAGTCCGAAAATTCCTTTTGAAGAGCGTGGATATAGATTTTTAGCCAATTGCTGGCTGATGGTACTCCCTCCTCCCTGACTCCTGTCGCCAAGAATGATGTTTTTGAATAAAACACGTCCCATGCTCTTCAAATCGAGTCCTTTATGTTCAAAGAAACGACTGTCTTCGGTTGATATCAGGGCATTTTTAACATGCTCTGATATGTTTTCGTTGTCAATGGTTAAGCGGTTTTGCAGAAAATATGTTCCAATCATTTGCCCATCGGCAGAGTAAACCACCGATGCGGTATGGTTTTTAATGTTGCCAATGTCGGTTTTAGATGGAAGTCTGCCGAATAGTCCGGCATAAATCAGCATGATAAATATCAGGACAAAACTCAGAAAGAAGCCGGAAATTCTTAGTCCCCACAGAAAAATCTTTTTCCCGTTAGTTGGCTTAGACGTATTGTTATTAGCAGATTTTTGGGATTTTGCCATCGTTTGCTTCAATTATTTTAAACCATTCAGCAGCATTTTTCACCGACTCTTCGATGGGCATGAAGGTGTAGTTAAATCTGTTTGAGAATTTGTCGGCAGAATATTTGGAAACCGATTGGGCTGCACGTGCTGAATCCTTGGTTATAGCAGGTGATTTTCCGACAAGAAAACAGAGCATAAGATTTACTCTCCAACCGATTTCTGTAATGCATTTTGATACCTTAATAAATGGAGGTTTTTTGTTCATCTCTTTGGCCACCATTTTAAAGAAATCGCTAAAAGGTAAATTTTCACCATTCAGAATAAAGCGTTCATTCACCGCATCGCTGTTCATGAGCAAATGTATGGCTTTGGCAACATCTCTAACATCCACAAATCCAGTTGCCCCGTATGTGTAAAACGGCATACCTCTTTTTACCGAATAGAATAGGCGACCACTGCTGCGCAACCAGTTAACCGGTCCGATAATGACAGATGGGTTAACAATGACCACGTTCAATCCTTCTTTAGATGCGCGCCACACTTCCATTTCAGCCCGAAACTTACTGTACGAATAGGCCGAACGGTAATCATCCGGCTGCCACTCAACTTCTTCGGTAATAAGGCCACCGTCTATTTGTTTGCCCAGAGACGATATGGAACTGACATAGCACACTTTTTCCACATTTTGTTTCAAACAGGCATTCATCAGATTGGCAGTGCCTTCTGTGTTTGTTTTAAGCATTTTATCCGACTCGCCGGGATTGAACGACACCTTGGCTCCTGCATGATAAACCTGTTTAACACCCTGCAGTGCGTCTTCAAGAGCATAGTAATCCGAAAGGTCGGCCTCAACCCACTGGATACGATTGAAGAGTTGTTCCCAGTTCTGGTTATAGTAAGCGAAAATTTGTTTTACCTCCTCAAGATTGCTTTGTTTCCGGTAAATGGCTTTAACCTGCAACCCTTCATTGGTAAGGTGATATAGTAAATGTGAACCGACCAGCCCCGTGCCGCCTGTAACTAAAATCATAATCTGGTTTTATTGAATAGAAAATGTTACTAAATTAGCACATTCATAGAAATAACGGAGAATTGATTATGATATTTTAAATATTGGGGCTATAATAGATGGCTTATTGAGATGTCAGTTGTTTAAGTTATATTTGTATAGAGACTTAGATTTTGAAGCGATATTTTTTAGATGCATTGGGTGCAACTAAAAAAACAATTGTAGAGTATCTGAAACGAGTCCCGAGGCTTCGGGACGAGTTCCATGTGCCAACTGAAAAGCAAATTATAGAGTATATGAAACAAACTTTTTAACTGGTTTTTCATGAGTTCTATTCGAATCCTTCAGAGCCGGGAATTTTAAAAGCAAATATGTATGAAAGGTATGATAAGCATAGAATATCCGGAATTTTTAGCTAATTCATTAAAGCTAAATGAAAAAGAATTTCAAAATGAAATAAAAACAAGTTCGTTAGTAAAGCTATATGAACTTGGAAAAATCTCTTCCGGAGTTGCGGCAAAAGTTTTAGGGTTGTCAAGAGTTGATTTTTACGATTTACTTGGGAAGTATAAGGTGTCAGTTCTTGGGTTATATGATGCTGATGACTTAAAAGAGGATGTTGAAAATGCCTAGAACAGTAGTATCAAATACAACTCCGATAATATCGTTGTTGAAAATCAATCGTCTTGATTTACTCCACAAGCTTTACTCCCAAATACATATACCCTTTGCTGTATACCAAGAAATTGAAGCAGGAAAAGCTAAACCATATTATAAGGATTTATCTGAATTTGACTGGATTGAAATTTTAAATATAACAGATAGACAGGCTGTTAAGTATTTTCTTGATTTAGATGCAGGAGAAGCTGAAGCAATCGTATTAGCCACAGAAATAGGGTCTGACTTAATTATTCTCGATGAAAAACTTGGCAGGTATTATGCCAAGCATGCAGAATTAAAGGTTACAGGAACGCTTGGAGTTTTGATAAAGGCAAAAAATAAAGGACTAATCCAAGAATTGAAACCTTTGCTAGACGAATTGACTGATAAAGAAGTTTGGATTAGTGAGAAATTAAAACGAGAAGTTCTCAAAACTGTAGGAGAGGATTAATTATATTATCCGATAACCTTAATATAAAATATATGTTTTCAGGTATTGTAGAAGAAGCCGCCACTGTAGTGGCTGTTGAAAAGGAAAAAAGCAATGTGCACATCACCATGAAGTGCTCATTCACCAATGAATTGAAGGTTGACCAAAGCATTTCGCACAACGGGGTTTGTCTTACTGTGGTGAAAAAAGATGGTGACACCTATACCGTTACTGCCATCCAGGAAACGCTTGAAAAGTCGAACCTTGGTCTGCTAAAGATTGGAGATAAGGTCAATCTGGAGCGCAGCATGCTGATGAATGGCCGTTTGGACGGCCACATTGTTCAGGGTCATGTGGATCAGACGGCAGAGTGCGTTGAGGTGAAAGAGTCAGATGGCAGTTGGTACTTCACATTCCGTTACGACATTGACAAAAAAATGGCGGCACAGGGATATATGACTGTTGAAAAAGGCTCGGTTTGCGTAAACGGAGTAAGTCTGACAGTTGTGAATAGCCGTGACGATCGCTTCTCAGTGGCCATTATACCTTATACCTACGAATATACCAATTTTCACCAGATTAAACCGGGAACCATAGTCAATTTGGAGTTCGACATTATTGGAAAGTATATCAGCAAGATGATGGCTTTAAAAGAAGCATAACGATTTAATCCATGAATTTGATGTTTGGATTGGAAGCTTTCCCTGTTCGTAGTTTCTCTTCTCCTGGTATTGTCGAGTTATCGCTTTGTGGCCTGCTTTTTGAGCGTTACTATATGATTTAAACATTTAAAAATTATATAGAAATGGCAGACTTAAAATTTAAGATTAGCGCACAAAGCGAAACTGCGGCCAGAACCAAAGTTCAGGCCCGAAATTTTGAGATTATTGTTGATGAGCCTCAGGAGCTTGGGGGAACCAATCAGGCAGCAAATCCTGTAGAGTATGTCTTGGCTGCTTTTTCTGGATGTCTGAATGTAATGGGGCATTTGATTGCAAACGAGATGGGTTTTGAATTGCGAGGGCTCAAAATTGATATTGAAGGTACGCTGAATCCAGATAAGCTTTTTGGAAAGAGCAATGATGAACGTGCCGGATATAAAGAAATTACGGTTTCAATGCAACCCGATTGCGATGCTGATGAAGATACTCTTAAAAAATGGCTCCACGAAGTGGAGGCTCGTTGTCCGGTAAGTGACAATATTCAGAATACAACCCCTGTAAAGGTGGTTTTGGCATAAAAAGAAAAAAGCCCGGAAGCATATAGCTCCCGGGCTTTTTTCAAATCACTCCATTTCCTTTTAAAAACTCTATCAAAATACTCCTTCGTGCTGGTTTTCATTATTAGCTCTCTTTAAAATTATGAAGACCAGTATCCTTTTTTTCTATTCGTTGAAACAAGCAGGTCAAGTTCGCTTATTTAGAGCTTGCGCGAAAACTCCTCTAATTCCACGCTCGCCCCTCTAACTCCCCGTTCGACTGAGTGTTCGACTGAGACTTCGGCGTGAGCTCAGTCGAACGCTCATACCGAAGTCTCACGCCGAAGCCTAAAGGGGAGGGTTTTAACGCATTTTCTGTTAGGGGCTTCCCCCTTGGCTTCGACGTGAGCTCAGCCGAACGGGGATTAAGGGGGGAAGAAGGTTGATTGCTGTTTCTGGGTGTTTTCGCGCAGTCACTATTTATAATAAGTTGAAAAACGCCTCAAATGATTAGCCGCTAAAAATATCTCTTTTTTTCTATTTGTGAGAACAGTTGTAAATACTAATTATGGCGAAGCAGGAATGAATAAATGTGCAACAAAAAAAGCAAAAGATTAAACAAAAATAAATATCGTCTGTTTAACCTTTAAATATTGAAAGCATAGATAGCATATGTTTATAAGAATTAATTAAAAAGAAGAATGTATTACTAAAATTAAAAAAGAATTAACCAAAAATTTATTTAAAACTTACAATTATGAAAAAGTATTTGAGATTTCCGGTTCTAGCCATTCTGTTATCAGGATTTTTATTTTATGCCTGTAGTGATGACGACAAAGACGAACAAATGGCTACTTCAAAAACCATCGTTGATGTGGCTGTAGAAAATGAAGATTTTTCCATCTTAGTGGAAGCTGTTACAAAAGCGGGATTGGCTAATGCATTAGCAGACAGAAATGCTTCACTAACGGTGTTTGCCCCCACAAATGCAGCTTTTGCGTCTCTTTTAGAGGAGCTTGGCGCTTCTTCTCTCGATGATATTCCGAATGATTTGCTGACATCGGTTCTGCTTTACCATGTATTGGGAGAGCAAAAAACAGCTGCTCAACTAAACGATGGCTATTATAGTACTCTTTCTGCCGGCCCGGCTGAGAATCTGAATCTTTCTCTGTATAAGAGTGGAACAAAATTAAATAATCGCGCAAACATCACTGCTACAAATATTATGGCCGATAACGGAGTAATTCATGTAATTGATAAGGTAATTCTACCTCTATCGATTACAGGACATGCTGTTGCAAATGATGCATTTAGTTCACTGGTTGCTGCCGTTGAAAAGGCAGAACTGGCCGGAACATTGGACTCTGATGAGGTATCGCTCACTGTTTTTGCACCTGTAAACGCAGCTTTTAGTCAATTGTTGAGTGATTTAGGAGTTACCCTGGCTGATTTAACAGCTGAAGATTTAACGCCAATCCTACTTTACCATGTTTTAGACGGAATTGTACCTTCAAGTGCAGTAACAAGTGGCTATTTCCCAACTCTGGCAACCGCTTTTGACAATAATGTTTCACTTGGTATTGCAGTTGACAACGGTGTGGTGTTAAATGGTTCCTCAAATGTGGTGGTGGTTGATGTTGTTGCCACCAACGGCGTCATTCATGCCATTGACCAGGTGCTGACTCAACCAAACATTGTTGATGCAGCGTTGAGCAATCCACTCTTCTCATACTTGGTTGAAGCAGTCGTAAAAGCCGAACTTGTAGAAGCATTATCCGGCGAAGGGCCTCTTACCGTTTTTGCTCCCACCAATGCAGCTTTTGAAGCTCTTTTTGCAGCTCTTGAGGTTGATGGAATTGACGATATAGATGTTGAGTTACTTACGTCTGTTCTTTTGGCTCACGTGGTAGGAGGAAATGTGCTTTCCGGTGACCTGTCAAGTGGAAGTGTATCAACATTAAATGATGAAAAATCTCTCGACATTGCTGTAAATGGAGGGGTTACAATTGATGGAGATATCAACGTAGTTTTGGCGGATGTTCAAACTTCCAATGGAGTTATTCATGTGATTGACGGTGTTATTTTGCCGTGAGAAATTAGAATCTGAAACAGGCCTCAATAAAAAACTAAAAAGTTTTTTATTGAGGCCTGTTTATAATGCACCATTAGATTGTATTAATCAATAAACTCAACCACGTACCCGGATACCATAACTTTATACATCCTTATGATCGGAAAAATGGAGTGTTTTATCTCAACTGTTTCGTTTATTACTGCTCTTGAATTACCCACCAATTCAGCTCTGGAAAGCATTTGATTTCTGGCTTCTGCAATCATTGCATTTTTTGACAAACCACCTATTCCAAAGATGAACATGGCTTCAGATTGACCTTCAACGCTAGATATTACTTTGTAATTGTTTTTTGCCAATACAACCTCGGTTGAATTAAGATTTGCATTGGTAGTTAAACCTTGATGGATTCCACAACTAGACAGAATGAACAGTGATGTAATCAATAAAATAAGATAACCTTTCATAATCCTGAGTTTAAGTTTACCTACTCTTCTGGCTTTTCGGTCTTCGCCCCGTTTTTAATTTGGTTTCTGGTCTCCAAACATCCTTTTATAGTGCATTATTTTCGAATCTGAAAATAGTAAAAACGATCAGTCCAGGATATAATACTTGACGGATTGATGTTTTTATTCCATTAATGAAAATCACATTCATGAAAAAAGGAGTCAACAAGCCCTAGGTTTATGACTCCTTATATTTTAAAATGAATAATTAAACCCACGAGAAATGTCTCTGAGCGAGCAGAATAAGCACATTTATTCCTTCCCCGGCATTGGTGTAGCAAATACCTGAACCCAGTATTTTCCATCGCGACTAACAGCCACTCCTATATGGGTAAAATCCCCGTTCATAATATTTTTACAGTGCCCGGGACTATTCATCCACCCCTCTACAACCGTCTTTTCATCATGAAATCCCATCGCCAAATTTTCTCCAACCCTTTGCCAATCGAATCGTTGCCTATCTACCCGATCGCTTACCGATGACCTGTCGGAGCCGGTGTGACTAAAAAAGTTGCGGCGCGACATATCGTTTGCATGTCTTTGTGCCGCTCTTGCCAGTTTATCATCCCACTGGAGTGGTTCAACAGCTGCCATCTCCTCATCGCCACACAAGCAGTCATTGGCTCGTGCCTCATTTACGTGTCGCAACATTTCATCACTATCCATCCGTCCCTGCGCGGTCACTGATAATCCCATTATCAGTAGTACCATTATCAAAATTGATTTTATCATATTTTTTCTAATTCAATTTCAGTGCCAAAGTTTCAGGCGGGTAATCTTGGATTGTTGGCTTTTATTGATGCCAAACCGACAAAAATAACGAACAGAACCGATGGAATGGCAATATACTCGTAATTTCCGAGCCGAGTATGCGAGAGGCTGAATAGTACCGGTGCAAGTGCGCTGGCCAACACAATCATTGACATGGCCTTTCCCGAAATGGTGCCAATATATTTTCGACCAAACAGACGAGGCCAGGTAACTGCGTTCAGCACTGAAAACATGCCTCCCATAATACCTTGTCCGGCAATGACCATATATACGCCATTAGTAGAGGAGATTAATCCCATGCCAAACGAGGCCAGCAATCCTCCGGCGATCATTATGTAGAGTAACACTTTTAACCTAATCCAGTCAGAAATGAAATTAAATATGAGCGATGTTGCAACAGACACCACCGCGATGGGAATAAATATGGCAACTGCTTCACTTCGAGCATAGCCCGAAGTTTCAAAAATTGAAATGACGTGGAATGTAAAACCGGTAATAAAGAAAGAGTTGAAGGATAACATCAGGGCGTACATCCAGAATGCCCGTGTGCGAAACGCCTCTGATGGCTCAAAACTTCTCAATGGTTTGCTTTCTATGGCTTTACTGCCTTCCTTGCATTTCTTTCCATCGGGAATGAGTCCGTATTTTTCGGGATTATCCCGAAAAGTAAGAATAATGAGGAGGGTCATCAGCAGCAAGAAAACCCCCATTATACGCCAGGCTCCATCCCATTGGTAAGATGTAATCAGCTTGTCCACAATTACTGGTGCCACCGAAAAGCCCAGAGAAATACTTAATGCACTAAATGCATTAACCCTTCCTCTAAATCGTTCAAACCACTTCATTACCATGTTTCTGGAAGACATGGTCAGGACACCTTGCCCCGAGAATCGAAACATAAAAAAGAGCAAAACCATTACAGTAAATGGGATAACCCAATGGTCAAAAGTAACCAAGGAGACCACGCCCGCAGTCAGTTTATGCGCTATGGATGCCAGAAAGAGGGAAAAAGCAAGAACCAAAGCCGATGCCGCAGCCACAATTCTTGCTCCGTATCTGTCAAACCACCTACCCGCTGCACTAATGAAGAACGAACTCATCAGCGTTCCAATCATATAGGCTGTGCTGAACTGGTCGCGGCTTAAGCCTACAGCATCTTTAACCGGATCTGTGAAAATTGAAACCCCCACAGTTTGCCCCGGCAAACTGGCCCAAACTCCCAGTGTACCCACCACCATTACCACATAGCCATAAAAGAATGGAAAACGAGAAGGATTTATGATCTCAAATCTGCTTTTTTTCATCATTCTGCAAAGTTACTGGTTTTTGAGGCACTATTAACCCATTTAGTTTTAGTTAACAATGGCTGGAGACAATTTGCATCTTAATAATCAATACCAGCAATCTGTTATGAGTTAATTCTCCCTAAAATGCTGTAAAACTCAAATTTTGAGTTATTTTTGTGCTTTATTTGTCAAAGTAATGCCTGATAATTCCGTATGACGGAATTTTATATGTTTTGGAAACAATAAATTATTAAAATAACAGCTTAAAGTTTTTATTATGGCTCAGGAAGATGTGTTTAAGAAGTTGGTTGCACACTGTAAAGAGTATGGATTTGTATTTCAAAGCAGCGAGATATACGATGGATTGGCTGCGGTTTATGATTACGGCCAGTACGGGGTTGAACTGAAAAACAACATTAAAAAATATTGGTGGGACTCCATGGTGTTGTTGAACGACAACGTGGTGGGACTTGATTCTGCCATTTTTATGCATCCTACTGTGTGGAAAGCATCAGGCCATGTGGATGCTTTTAACGATCCGTTGATTGATAACAAGGACAGCAAAAAGCGTTACCGTGCCGATGTGTTGATTGAAGATTTAATGGCCAAGTTTGACGCGAAAATGGATAAAGAGGTTGAAAAAGCTGCCAAAAGGTTTGGCGATAGTTTCGACGAGGCCATGTTTCGCGAAACCAATCCACGGGTGCAGGAAAACCTCAAAAAGAAAGAAGAAATACACAGCCGTTTTGTAAAAGCTCTTCACGACAATGACCTTGCTGAGCTGAAAAAAATCATAGAAGATTACGATGTGGTTTGCCCCATTTCAGGCACAAAAAACTGGACCGATGTTCGTCAGTTCAATCTGATGTTCTCTACCGAAATGGGCTCCACTGCCGATGGGGCTTTAAAAGTTTTTCTGCGTCCCGAAACGGCTCAGGGAATTTTTGTTAATTTCCTGAATGTTCAGAAAACCGGACGTATGAAAATCCCATTCGGGATAGCTCAAATCGGAAAAGCCTTCCGAAATGAGATCGTAGCTCGTCAATTCATTTTCCGCATGCGGGAATTTGAGCAGATGGAGATGCAATTTTTTGTGGCTCCGGGTGAGGAACTAAAATGGTTTGAAAAGTGGAAAGATATACGCATGAAATGGCACCAATCTCTGGGTATGGGTGAACACAAATACCGTTTCCACGATCACGACAAACTGGCTCACTATGCCAACGCTGCCACCGATATTGAGTATGAAATGCCATTTGGGTTCAAAGAAGTTGAGGGGATTCACTCCCGCACCGACTTTGACCTGTCGCAACATCAGGAGTACTCCGGTCGAAAAATCACCTATTACGATCCCGAAAAAGGGGAAAGCTATGTGCCTTACGTTGTAGAAACTTCAATCGGGGTGGACAGGATGTTTTTGAGTATGTTGGCAGGAGCATATTGCGAAGAAGAGGTGGAAGGAAAAGACGGGAAAAAAGAGTCTCGCGTAGTACTAAAACTGCCACCGGTAATTGCACCGGTAAAACTTGCCGTTTTACCACTGGTTAAAAAAGATGGTCTTCCTGAAATGGCTAAAGGAATTGTGAACGATCTTAAATTCCATTTCAACTGCCAATACGATGAAAAAGATTCCATCGGAAAGCGTTATCGCCGACAGGATGCCATTGGCACGCCGTTTTGTATCACCATCGACCATCAGTCGCTGGAGGATAAAACAGTGACCATACGCCATCGGGACACCATGAAGCAGGAACGTGTCAGTATTTCCGAATTAAAAGGAATTATTTCCGAAAAGGTCAGTATGACTGAACTGTTTAAAAAACTATAATTTCAAAATGCCGGCCACAAGCCGGCATTTTTTTGAACCGTTGTCAGGTTTTATTGTTTATTTAACAGGCATTATCATTATATTTGTGTCTAAGATTCATGCCATTTCATACCTATGAATATTCCCATTGAACAAATTTTATTGGTAATTTCATTACTTCTATTTATAAGTATTCTGGCAGGTAAAACATCATACCGGTTAGGAATTCCAACTCTGTTGTTGTTTTTGCTGATAGGCATGCTGGCAGGTTCCGAGGGTTTGGGTGGAATCCCATTTGATGATCCGGGAACAGCAAAGGTCATTGGGATTATTGCACTGAATTACATACTTTTTTCAGGGGGTTTTGATACCAGTTGGAAAAGTATCCGCCCGGTTATCGGGAAGGGGGTGATGCTTTCAACTTTTGGGGTTGTGTTTACAGCTTTATTGGTGGCTCTGCCTGTGTGGCATTTTACATCATTCTCTTTTTTGGAGTCTCTGTTGTTGGGGGCAATTGTCTCCTCAACCGATGCTGCTGCTGTTTTTTCAATCCTTCGTTCCAAAAGTGTAAGTTTAAAAGGGCAATTACGTCCTACGCTGGAACTTGAGAGCGGGAGCAATGACCCCATGGCTTATTTCCTCACCGTATCACTTATATCCATCATTCAGGCTCCCGATAAAACATTGTTGAGTATTATCCCCCTCTTTTTTATGCAGTTTTCCATTGGTGCAGTAATGGGATTTGGATTGGGGAAATTGGGGCAACTGGTCATAAACCGTATCAAACTCGATTATGAAGGACTCTATCCTGTATTGATGCTGGCGTTGGTTATCCTGACATTCTCAGCCACACAATTTCTTAACGGGAATGGTTTTCTGGCGGTTTACATCTGTGGAGTGTTTTTAGGGAATAAAGAACTGATGCACAAGAGGTCATTAATAAGGTTCTTTGACGGTGTTGCATGGCTCATGCAAATCATCCTGTTCCTTACCCTGGGGCTATTGGTTTATCCATCGCAAATGGTTCCACTTATTATTCCGGGAGTTTTAATCTCGTTGTTCTTGATTTTTGTAGCACGACCTATGGCAGTGATGTTGTCACTTAGTGTCTTTAAAATGCATATGCGGGACAGGCTTTTTATCTCATGGGTTGGATTACGGGGAGCTGTTCCCATTGTTTTTGCCACCTATCCAACCCTAATCGGGTTGGATAAGGCTCATATTATTTTTAACCTGGTATTCTTTATCACTATTATATCTGTGCTGGTTCAGGGAACATCATTGCCAATGGTTTCTAAGTTGCTTCGTGTGGCCTTGCCGCACAAACTCAGGCGAAGGACTCCTGCCGATATTGAACTATCAGATACTGTTAAATCCGAACTGATAGAAGTTGATGTAGAGGATGATAGCCCCGCAGTAGGGAGAAAAATAGTTGATCTTGGGTTCCCGAAAACGGCACTTATTGTAATGATTAAAAGACACAATAAGTTCCTTACGCCCAATGGGAACACGATTATTTATCCTGGAGACAAACTCATGGTGTTGGCCGAAACGTCTGACAGTCTTTCCAAAGCGCTGGAACTGGTATGTCCTTATCCATCTACTGAACCTAATTAAAGCAATGAATTTCTTCCTTCGGGGCAATTTCTGCACATGTCAATAGCTTTCCTGCTGGTCATTATTTGTTTCCGGAAATCATTCATTTTATCACTGTCCCAAATTCCGTTGAAAGAGACATTCTTGATATTTCCTGCCGAATAATCCAGATTTTTATCGTAACAACAGGGTGCCGATTGACCATCCCAGGAAACCACCATTCCTCCCCACTGTTTAAAACAGTGGTTATACATTCGTCCTTTATGTTGAAGCGAATCATCATCAGCCAAAGTGTAACGTGAATATTTCGAATTAACCGGAGGTTTAATACTCCCATCTCCATAATCGTTAAATTGAGCAGTTTTAATTTCCAGTTGATCAGCATTAATCTTTTTGACCCAATTCTTAAGCAGTGGGATTTCGTGTTCATTGTGCCTGAATACTAAAAACTGAACAGTCACAAATGGGGTTTTTGATTTCAAACTTTTACGGGCAACTAGCAAATTGCGAATGCCTGCTTCTGCTTTTGAAAGAGATCCTCCTCGCCTATACATGGCATAGGTTTCATCGGTTAATCCATCTATTGAAACAATTACCCGGCTCAAACCGGATTGAACCAATGTACGACTTCTTTCGGGAGTAAGTAAATGCCCGTTGGTACTCATGTTAGAATAAATGCGATTTTGCGTAGCAATTTTTATCATTTCAGATAAATGCGGATTCAGGGTTGGTTCGCCCTGAAAGAAGAAATTGATATAAAATAAAGATTCTCCAGCTTGTTGAACTGTTTTTTGAAACAGTTCGGTTGTCATAAATCCTCCTTTCCGGTTTAAAACAGCCGCTCCTACCGGACATTCAGGACACTGTAAATTACATTGTCCCGAAGGTTCCACAGAGATGGTCCATGGTTTTCCTTTAACCATAGGTTTCCTGGTTAATCTTGACAAAAAAAAGGAGGTTGTTAGCTTTAATAAGTTAACAATTCGTTTAATGGAAAGCAGATTCAAAAAATATAACCCGTGTGATATTTTACGATTGATATTCAGCCACATTGTAATAAAGTTAAAATCATTCTCAATTGCACTGAAAGTTAAGATAAATATTAACAAAGTGTTATCTTTGCAGCATAAGTTAACAATCAGGAATGGAAGAGGCCGCATACCCCCTTTTGAGTAAAATAAATTCACCGCATGATTTGCGCCGGTTAAGTGAAAGTGAACTGACGCAGATATGTCAGGAATTGCGTGATTTTATTATTGACGCAGTGTCATGTAATCCTGCACATTTTGGTGCCAGTTTGGGGGTTGTGGAACTTACCGTAGCTCTTCATTATATCTTTAGTACGCCTGATGACAAACTGGTGTGGGATGTAGGCCATCAGGCCTACGGACACAAAATATTGACCGGACGTCGGGACAATTTTCATACCAATCGAAAATACAAAGGCATAAGCGGATTTCCCAATATTTTTGAAAGTGAATACGATGCCTTTACTGTTGGGCACTCCTCCACTTCCATTTCCGCCGCTTTAGGGATGGCCATTGCTTTTAAAAAGCAAAGATTGCAGCATCGCCATGCGGTGGCAATAATCGGTGATGGAGCCATGACAGCAGGATTGGCTTTCGAAGGATTAAATAATCTGGCTGCTTCACAGGCCAATGTTTTGGTTATCCTTAACGATAACAACATGGCCATCGATCCAAATGTGGGAGGTTTAAGTGAGTACCTGGTGGATATTGCCACAAGCAAAACATACAATAAAGTGCGCCGGGAATTGCTTAAGGGATTAGGCAAACTTAAAATTACCGGTCCACGCTCGCGAGAGATGATTGTGAAGATTAACAACAGCATTAAAGCGCTTCTTACACGACAAACCAACATTTTTGAAGGTCTTAATGTACGTTATTTTGGTCCGGTGGATGGGCATGATGTGATGCATCTCACCTCAATTCTATCAGACCTTAAAGAACTTCCCGGTCCCAAAGTGCTTCACGTGATTACTAAAAAGGGAAAAGGATTTAAACTGGCCGAAGAGAATCAAACAGCCTGGCATGCTCCGGGAGGTAAGTTTGACAAAACCACAGGTCAGATGATTGATATTCCCTCTCTTCATCCAAAACCACCCCGGTTTCAGGATGTGTTTGGACATACCATTGTGGAGCTAGCACGCCTTAATGAAAAAATTGTTGGCATCACCCCGGCGATGCCAACCGGATGCAGCTTGAATATCATGATGGAACAGATGCCTGACCGTGCTTTCGATGTGGGAATTGCCGAACAGCATGCCGTAACCTTCTCTGCAGGCTTGGCCATTTCCGGGATGGTTCCGTTTTGCAATATCTATTCTTCATTTATGCAACGGGCATTTGATCAGGTGATTCATGATGTGGCACTTCAAAATCTAAATGTAGTTTTTTGTCTGGACAGAGGAGGTCTTGTTGGTGCAGACGGAGCGACGCATCACGGAGTTTATGATTTGTCCTTTCTAAGGTCTGTGCCAAACCTTATTCTAGCATCGCCTATGGATGAGGTGGAATTAAGAAATCTGATGTACACAGCCCAGTTGCCAAATCAGGGGCCATTTGCCATCCGCTATCCAAGGGGAATTGGTTCTATTGTTGAGTGGCAAAAGCCATTTGAAGAGATAAAGATTGGAAGTGGTCGAATGCTGAAAGAAGGTGACCAGATCGCATTTATTTCAACTGGCCCCATTGGAGCTAAAGTGGCGAGGGTTTGCAATCAGCTTGAAAAAGAAGGACTGTTAGTAGGGCATTACGATATGCGCTTCATAAAACCACTTGATGAAGAGCTTTTGAAATCAATCTGTCAAAGATATAAGGGTTTAATCACGATAGAGGACGGTGCCATTATTGGAGGATTAGGGAGTGCTGTTTTGGAGTTCATGGCCGAGGAGGGTTATAATAACATCCTTGTTAAGCGACTTGGAGTGCCAGATCGGTTTGTTGAACATGGCTCTCAAATTGAACTTTATCGTGAGATCGGACTCGATATGGAAAATATGCGCCGACAAGCTAACTTGCTGAATGAGCAGTGTGTTTTGCGTTGCATCAGGGAGTAATAACCGGATTAAGAAAAATCTTCAAGCGATTAATAAATTCTGCTTCATTCCCGTTTAACATAACGCTTCCGTCAAACTTCTCCGGAACAAGGTTGGTATGGTGTTTATTGCCGTGTCTCAGTAGTAGCAGACTGAAATCATCGTGTGGTTTCACAATGTCCTTATTTAATTCAAACTCTTCATCAATAAGAACAATGTCTATATCTTCTCTTATATCCATAAGTTTATAGAGAGCAGCTAGTGAACGGGCGGAAAGGATTGTTATTCCCGTTTTATTAAGGATGTTCTTGGCTCGGATATGTGTATTGCTGTTAAAACTGACTAAAAGCAATATTTTGCCTTCCCAGTAAGGTGGCTCGTTTCTAAATTGCTCTATCTGGAGATCATTTTTGGTTTTTGATTTGAAATTTTCCTCTTTAAATCTGTCGAGGTAGAAATAGAATTCAGATCCTTTTCCCTTTTCAGAGATGAGTCCGATTTGTCCATTCATGGACTCAATTAATTTTCGGCATAACGTTAAGCCTAGTCCTGTTCCGCCATATTTCCGAGCATTGGTTTCGTCCTCTTGCCTAAAAGCATCGAAAACAACATGTTGGTGCTCTTTGGATATGCCTATTCCGGTGTCTCTGATAAAAAACCGAACTTTTTTATCTTCTATGTTGTATCCAAATTCAATAGTCCCTTGGTGAGTGAATTTTATGGCATTGTCAAGCAGATTATTTACGGTTTGAATAAACCGGTTTGGATCGGCAATAATAGCAGTTTTAACTTTTGGTTGAACAGGAGGAGAATATTTCAGATTCACCTTTTCTTTAAACTGAAGTGAAATTCGTTTTAAATAAGTACGATAAATTGATTCAAGATATTGATCAACTTCAACCGGCTCGCGTTTTATCTCCAGATGACCACTTTCCAGTTTGGCAATATCAACAATATCTGTGATAAGAGACATAAGCTGATCTGCATTATCATTTATTAATTTAATGAACTCGTCTCTGTCACTGCTTTCAGGGTCTGTTTGTTCAAGCAAATTGGAAAACCCGACAATGGCATTTAACGGGGTGCGTATTTCATGGCTCATATTTGCCAGAAATGCCGATTTCAATTTGTCTGCTGCTTCTGCCTTCTCTTTAGCCAGAAGGAGTTCCTTTTCTACTTTCTTTCGGGGGGTAATATTCCGGCCAATCCCTAATACAGAAATGCAATTTCCATGATCATCCATCTCGGGAGACAATGACCAGTCAAATGTTTGCTTCTCTCCATTGCGTGAAAGATCAATTTCCAGTTGAACAATCTTTTTTTGTTTGAAAACATAATTAACAGCAGGTGCAAAATAGTCAGAAAAATCTTCAGGAAGGGCTTCCGAAAGAAACAAGGATTCTTTTGTGATTTTCTCCGACAATTTATATAAGTCAAGGAATAAGGTGTTTCCAAATAAAATAAGACCGTTTTTGTTAATTCTAACAACACAGTCAGGAATATTTTCAGAGAGACTTCGAAATTTTTTTTCGCTAAGCCTTAAAGCTGCTTCGTTTTGTTTTCGTTTGGTAATATCGTGTATGCTAAAATAAAAATGCGGTTCTCCGGCAAGGGTGATGCTGGTACCATGTATTTCTACGTATAGAGTTGAGCCATTTTTATGTCTGATTTGACTGTCTCCCCGGTAATCAAAACCCTGGCGCAACTGATTGATGATTTTAAGATAATCCCTTATTCCGTTTTTATCTGGGAACAATTCGCTAAGGCTTAGTTTTGTCAATTCTTCCTTATTGTATCCAGTTTGATCGCACGCAGATTTGTTGACATATACGAGCTTCCCGGGTTCACTCATTATAAAAATGCCATCAATATTAGCCTCAATAATTCTACTATTGCGTTGTTCACTCTCAATTAGGCTGTTTTCGATTGTTTTTATCTCTGTGAGGTCTTGTCCTATTAACAGGAAAAGATCTTCGTTTTTAGTTTCAGGGCCGGGCGTTCCGGTAATTTGATAGAAAAGTGGAGATCCGTCTTTCTTTCTTAAATGCAAATCAATTGAAGAAATTCCCTTAACCTCAATTTCCCGAAAAAATTTTCTGGTTAATTTTTCAACCTCTTCATTATTTGTGTAGAATTCGGCAATTGATTTTTCCAGCAATTCCTCTCTACTGTAACCCAACGATTCGCAAACCTGCTGATTTACATATTTTATAAGATAATCCTTAACCAGAATTACCCCAACAGGTGCTGCCAAAATGATGTTGTTCAAAAACGACTCCTTTTCTTGCAACTGCTCGTTTATCCTGATGATGTGTTGATGATTTTGAAGAATCTTCTCTTCTGTTTTAATATGATCAATCTGCCTTGCCAGCATTCCTGCAAGAGTCTCAAGTACTGAGTGCTCAATTGGGCATTCCTTATTAGCTTCAGTCCAGCATAAGAAGATAATTCCATTAGCCCCGTTAAAAGTTCTGACGCCACGAATAAATGTGTTTAGAGTGGTGGGAAACCCTAATTCCTTCGTTATTGCGGAGTATTCCTGTTTAATTGGTGATTCATCTCTGAGACTCGGGATTGTGATAATTGAACCTGAGTCAGGCAGTAATACCTGTTCCGGAAAGCTGATGTCCTGGCTTGTATCAGAGTAAGCGGTATTCAATCGAAATTGTTTTGAATTCTGTTCGCTAACTGAATATAAAGCAAATCCGGACAGTCCCCAGGTTGTTGAAATTTTCTCAGCAATTTTCCCAAAGGGTTCATCAAGGGTTTTAGCTTGATTTATCAAAGACGCAATATCAAAAAGAAATTGCTGTTTATGAAGACTCTCTCTGATGAATCTAATGGAGTGCTCTTGTTGGTATGCGTTACTCAGAAGTTTTGAAACGGTGGCTAAGAGAGATTTGTCCAAATTGCTCCAGTGACGATGTTGTTTGCACTCATCGTAACCAGCAAAGCCAATGATTTTTTTCCCAATCTGAATTGGGAAAACCAATATCGATTTAATATCTTGTTGGGTTAAAAGAGATGAAATATCTGCCGGTAACTCTCTTGCAACGTTTACCGCTTCAATCTGACCTTCTTCTTTAAGTAACTTCATCCATGAAGGAACAGATTTGAATGAGACGTTTTGTAAATTTTCTTTTTGCGAAATCACATCTTCGTTGCACCATTCATAACGGTTGCTACAGGTTTCACCATCGGATGAATTCTCAAATATGTACACCCGGCATACGTTTGTGTATAACCCAAGATAATTAACAACTTTCTGTAATTTTGCATCAAAAGAGCCTGAAGAAGAGAGAATATTTGAGATGGTAAGAGGTAGGTGACCTGGTACTGAATTGCCTGACATTTCAGAATGAGCAGTTTTGTATGCACTTACAGTATTTGTAGTCTCTATCGACCTCCCACTGCGTGCAGAAGTATGATCGGGAAGGAATCTATTTACTATCTCCTTAAAATTCATTAGGTTGTTTTGGGTGGTTATCAGTTCTTTAGGTTTACATTAACTATGGTTTATTATTGACGATAATAGGTTACATTTTAAGGGTTTAAAGTCTTTATCTATTTGTCTAAAACCTAAAATTAGTAATTCTTTGGATGAGTACGTTAAACAATGTTGCGTTTTTTTGATAATATGATTAAAAAAGTTGATAAAACTTATTCAAAATGGGATAAACAAAACAGGGATGCCCCGTTTTGTTTCTGAATTACTTTATAACTAAAGAATTGCTTTCATAGCAATTTGGCTATATTACATCAATCAGATTTAATTTTGATAAAGGTTTCTGGTGATTAATATCTGTAGCTATGCTATAAATAATCAGCATTATAGGAAAATCATAGGGTTTAGAATAATTGAAGTTTTCTATTTTATGGAATGTTTTTTGATATTATGTCTATTTTGAAGGTAGAGCGGTATTTTTTTTCTAATTTTACCCGGCAATGAGATCTTGATATTTTAAGAAATGGAACAAAAAACAACGATAAAAAAAATTGTATTGTGGATGTACGGCATCTTTGCCGGGGCTATTTTGCTTATAGTACTTTTGTTTTCTTTGCTTTCTTCCGGAGCTCTTGGGTTTATGCCTGGGTTTGAGGAGTTGGAGAATCCACACAGCAACCTTGCTACAGAAATATATTCAGCAGACAATGTATTGTTAAGTAATTTCTTTCTTGAGAACAGAACGCCTGTTGAATTTCATGAGATATCTCCAAATGTAATAAACGCTTTGGTAGCAACCGAAGATGTCCGTTTTTATGATCACTCCGGTATAGATGCGCGGGGCTTGGCCCGGGTTTTAGTGCGCACCATCCTGATGCGCGATCAGGGAGCAGGTGGAGGAAGTACCATTACCCAACAGTTGGCCAAACTACTTTTTCATGATCCTGCAAGAAATATTTGGGACAGAAGTGCTCAGAAATTAAAGGAGTGGATCATTGCCGTAAAGCTTGAGAGAAGCTATACCAAAGAAGAAATACTGACCATGTATTTGAATAAAGCACCGTTTATTTATGATGCTTATGGGATCAGATCTGCTGCCGCTACTTTTTTTAGTACGACTCAAGATTCTTTAAAGGTTGAAGAGGCAGCCGTTCTTGTTGGTATGCTTAAGAATCCCTCATTATTTAATCCGGTTCGTCGTCCGGAATTGGTAACGTCGCGCCGGAATGTTGTGCTGGGGCAGATGCTGAAGGCAAAATATATTACCAGAGAGGAGTTTGACTCTTTGCGTCATTTCCCGTTAAATTTGGAATTCAACAGGACTGATCATATTGGAGGATTGGCTCCATATTTCAGAGAATATTTAAGAACCACATTAACAGCACGCCAGCCCCTAAGAGAGAATTATGCTTCCTGGGATACTCAGCGATTTATTGAAGATAGTATTGAATGGAATACCAATCCATTGTATGGATGGGTACATAAAAACCTGAAGGCAGATGGAAGTCGCTACAGCATCTATAATGATGGATTGAAAATATATACGACCATTGATTCGAGAATGCAACGCTCTGCAGAAGCTGCCTTGACAAAGCATCTTGGAGAGACTTTACAACCTCAATTCTGGAGAGAAAAGAGAGGGCGTCCGAGAGCTCCGTTTTCAAGAAATATCACGCAGGAACAATATGAAACCATCATTCATCGGGCCATGCGCCAGACTGAAAGATACCGGGCATTAAGCAATGCTGGTGTTTCGGCCGATAGCATCAGAAAAATTTTTAACCAACCTTTCTCAATGAGGGTTTTTACCTACGAGGGAGATGTGGATACCATCATGACCCCGATGGATTCTATTCACTATTACAAATCAATTTTACGTGCTAGTCTGTTTTCAATGGATCCCCAGTCAGGCCATGTTAAAGCCTATGTGGGAGGGCCAAGTTACCGTCATTTCAAATATGACATGGCTGTGCAAGGGAAACGTCAGGTGGGTTCAACCATCAAGCCTTTTGTCTATACCTTGGCAATGCAGGAAGGGCTCACTCCCTGTGATATGGTACCTAATATACCACAAACATTTTACCTGCCAACCGGGCAAACCTGGACACCCCGTACCACAAGTGAAAGAAGAGCAGGAGAAATGGTCTCATTAAAGTGGGGGCTGGCACAATCAAACAACAACATAACCGCTTGGATTATGCGACAGTTTAATCCGGAAGCGGTGGCAAGAATGATTCGCACCCTGGGCATCAGAAGTCCCATGGATCCGGTTCCGGCTTTGTCATTGGGCACACCGGATTTTTCCCTCAGTGAGATGGTTGCTGCATATTCGACATATGCTAATAAGGGTGTGCATACACAGCCTTTATTTGTTACAAGAATTGAAGATAGGTATGGAAACGTCATATCTACGTTTAGTCCACGACGTAATGAAGCCATCAATGAAGAGAGTGCATATTTAATGTTGAACCTACTGGAAGGTGTCGTAAATACCGGTAGTGGATACCGATTGCGATTCAGATACGGGTTTAAAGGACAAATGGGAGGTAAAACGGGAACAACTCAAAATAATTCTGATGGATGGTATATTGGTGTGACTCCAAACCTGGTTTCAGGAGTGTGGGTTGGAGGAGAAGTGAGGGATATTCATTTTGATAATCTGTATCACGGTCAGGGAGCAAATACAGGATTGCCCATTTGGGCACTCTATATGCAAGGTGTTTATGATCATCCAGAGACAGGTGTTACTGAAGAGGATCTGTTTGAAAAGCCATTGAATTTTGATTTGGATTTGACATGTCCCGACGAGGTTGCTCCTGATTCGGCCGATGAAATTGAAGTGGGCTGGGGAAGATGGCAACGGGATGAATTGTTTTAGTGTCATGAAAACAGTTGCCTGAATGCTTCTTCAATTTTCCCTGCCTGGAATACATTAATGTTAAATTTTGACAAGTCAATGCCTTTGTTGTACCGGGGTACTACAATGGTCTTAAAACCCAGTTTCTCTGCCTCACTGATGCGTTGTTCTATTCTAGTTACCGGACGGATTTCGCCTGATAGTCCTACTTCGCCGGTTACGCAAATGGTTTTTGGGATGGCCAAATCGGTATTGGATGACAAAACGGCACTCACCACGGCCAAATCAATGGCCGGATCGCTCACTTTGAGTCCTCCTGCAATGTTGAGAAAGACATCTTTAGCGGCCAGTTTGAAACCGGCTCGTTTTTCCAAAACAGCTAGCAACATGTTAAGTCTTCGCAAATCAAATCCGGTGGATGAGCGTTGAGGCGTGCCGTAGGCCGCCGTGCTGGCCAATGCCTGCACTTCAATCAGAAATGGTCGCATTCCTTCAATGGCAGCGGCAATGGAAATGCCGCTCATCTCTTCATTTTGGTGAGCAAGGAGCAGTTCGCTGGGGTTGGAAACTTCACGAAGACCGTTAGAAAGCATTTCAAAAATCCCTATTTCGGAAGTAGAACCAAACCGGTTTTTTATGGAGCGAAGAATCCGGTACATATAGTGGCGGTCGCCCTCAAACTGAAGAACTACGTCCACCATGTGCTCCAGCACCTTTGGGCCGGCCAGACTGCCCTCTTTGTTAATGTGGCCAATTAACAGAACAGGTAAGGAACGCTCCTTGGCAATGCGGAGAATGGTTGCGGTGCACTCCCGAATTTGTGAAACACTACCCGGGGCAGATTCAATGTCTTCGCGTTCCATGGTTTGTACCGAATCAATAATCACCAACTCGGGTGCAGTATTGTCTATGTGGTTAACAATTCTTTCCAGGGCTGTCTCATTTACCACCAGGCAATGATCACCCTCGCCCGGGGCAAGCCGGTCGGCACGCAGTTTTATTTGCTGGGCGCTCTCTTCGCCCGAAACATAAAGGATTTTTTGAGATGTGAGTTTTAATGCCATCTGAAGCACCAAGGTGGATTTTCCAATTCCCGGTTCGCCTCCCAGGAGAACAATGGAGCCCGGAACCATACCACCTCCCAGCACACGGTTAAACTCATCAATATTTGTATTGATGCGGGGTAGTTGTTCCACGTTCACCGAATTTACCGGCTGAGGTTTTTGTTTCAGGCTGTTTTCGGAAACGAAAACAGCCGATTTTCCTTTGGGCTTACCTGTCATCACTTTCTCTTCCACGAAAGTGTTCCATTCGCCACACGAATAGCATTTCCCAATCCATTTGGGTGATTCGCTGCCACAATTCTGGCAAACAAAAACTGATTTGGTTTTGGCCATATTTTGAAATTAACTGCTGAGGATACAAAAATGGGAAAATGGATAAGAAAAAACCAGACTTTGTAATCACAAAGTCTGGTTTTTGTTTCGGTTTATGATTTTAATTTACCTATACCAGCTTGTTTGTTTCGGTATCCGGAAAAATAAAAATCGGTTTAAAACTTTTTGCCTCTTCCTGGGACATGATGGCGTAAGTGATGATGATGACCACATCACCAACGGCTACTTTTCGGGCAGCCGCTCCATTCAGACAAATAACACCGGAGCCTCTTTCACCAGTAATAACATAGGTTTCAATTCGCTCTCCGTTGTTGTTGTTAACCACCTGAACTTTCTCGTTCTCCATAATATTGGCCGCCTCCATTAATTCTTCGTCAATGGTGATGCTTCCCACATAGTTCAGGTTGGCTTCTGTAACCGTTACGTTGTGTAACTTCGACTTCACAACATGAATGTTCATGATATACTCTTTTTGTAAATCACATTATCAATCAATCGTATTTCACCGGCAAAAACTGCAATGCACCCAACGATGTGTTCACTCTCCTTCCAGTTTTTTATGGGTTGCAGCGAATCTGCATCGGCTATTTCAAAGTATTCCACCTTCAGCTCTTCTTCTCTGTTAATGGAATTTATGACATATTCTATGGTTTTGTCAATACTCTTTGCGTTGACAAAATTACAAGATTCAAACAATGTACGTGCTATAATTGGTGCTTTTTTTCGTTGTTGCGTGGTTAACAGCAGGTTTCTTGAGCTCATTGCAAGGCCGTCTTCCTCACGGATGGTGGGGCAAGACACAATTTTTACATCATATTTCTCCTGACGAACCATTGCCCGGATAACAGCCAATTGCTGAAAATCTTTTTCTCCAAAAAAAGCAAAATCGGGTTGCGTAATATCAAAAAGCCGGCTTACAACCTGCGCTACTCCATTAAAATGTCCGGGTCGATGTTCCCCTTCCATGACTTTATCCAGACTTCCAAAATCAAAGATCCGGGTATCGGGTTCGGGATATATCTCTTTAACAGTTGGTGCGAAAACAAGTTCACAGCCTGTGTTCTTAAGTAGGTGCAAATCCTTTGCCAAATCACGCGGATAGCGTTCCAAATCATCCGGATTATTGAACTGCGTTGGATTAACGAATACGCTGACCAATACAAAGTCGCAAGTTTCAGCGGCTTTATTCACCAGCGATATGTGTCCCTGATGCAAGGCTCCCATAGTTGGCACAAAGCCTATAGTTTTACCCTGGGCTTTCGCATTGTTAATAATTCCGGACAGATGCTCCGACGATTCAACAATTTCCATCATTGTTTAAAAATAAAAAACGCGGCAAATTAAAGGAAATAAAATCAAACAATAAAAAAGAATTTCCTAAAAAAAACTTATTGACACGTTAAATGCAGATTGGATCAATGTTTTTAATTTATTACGGATTCTTTGATCAGAAGTTATGATGTTTACGATCGTTATCCCATGCTTCTTGGTTTTTGACTGTTAAGTAACTTTGTTTTAGAACCATATTTTTTGTAATTTTGCATGGCGTTTACAAGTCCTGATTTGCAATGTCAGGAAATGTATCACCCAAAAGCAACCAGGATATATCAAAATAAACTACTCTTCATATTCATCTTTATACATGTTAAAGTCTTTGACAAGATGTGATTTGAATGAGCTAAGAATATATTCAATTTTGTGAGCTAAGGCTCACATACATTTCAGCCAAGCGTATATCATCACTTGGTTGTAAATTAATTTCAAATTTTTCAAGAAAAATGGAAAATACCAAAGTCTTGTTTATCTCTCAGGAAATAACACCTTATCTTCCCGAAAGTGAAATGTCAATTATTGCCCGGAATTTGCCTCAGGGAATCCAGGAACGTGGCAGAGAAATCAGAACTTTCATGCCAAGGTTTGGAACCATAAACGAACGTCGTAATCAGTTGCACGAAGTCATTCGTTTATCAGGGATGAATTTAATCATTAATGATACCGACCACCCTTTAATCATTAAAGTGGCTTCTATCCAAGCTGCTCGTATGCAGGTTTATTTTATTGATAACGAGGATTATTTTTCGAGGAAAGCGACTGTGGCCGATGATGATGGAACAGAATTCCCGGATAATGATGAGCGTGCCATTTTCTTTGCAAGAGGTGTTTTAGAAACCACCAAAAAACTGCGATGGGCTCCGGATGTGGTTCATTGTCAGGGATGGTTTACAGCTTTGGCTCCATTGCTGATTAAAAAAATCATGAACGATGATCCATTTTTCGCCAATGCAAAGGTCGTTTACACCATATACGATGACGAGTTTCAGAACCCACTTGATACGAAAGTAATACAAAAATTAAAGGCATTGGGTATAAGTGAGAATGAAATAAAAAATCTTGAAGACCCAACATGGGAAAACCTGACCAAATTGGCAATAAACATGTCTGATGCCGTTATTCAAGGAAGCCCAACCATTAATGAAGAGGTTAAGAAGTATGCACAAGATTCAGGAAAACCTTTCCTCGACTACAAAAACGAGGATGAATACATTGATGCTTATAACGAGTTTTATGAATCGTTGTAATACCAGAAGGTAAAATTAAAAGTCGGCAGGGTTTTTGCAGCGAGTCATGCCAAAAAATATTAGGAAATCAATCATTCAATTAATATTGCAATATGCATTTATTTAAAACGAAAGCATCACTTTTTTTTACAGCAGCGGTTTTGCTATCCGGACTTTTGTTAAGTTGTGACAATGACCCCCTGACAATTGGTGTTGAAACTTTGCCCGAGTCAGACTTATTAAACGCCGGGACAGTTGCCCAAAGTTTTTATGGGAAAAATCTTCAGCCTGAAAGAATCAGAACAGATGGGCAGTCAAGTTTTGCCAATGCAGCCGGAATATTAGGTTATTTTAACGATCCTGTTCTGGGAGTCACAAGGGCTGATGTAGTTACTGAGGTTACTTATTCGACTCAAATGGACAGTTTTTATATGCTGGTTGGAGATGTTTTTGTCGATTCTGTTGTTTTGAATATTGCCTACAGATATCAAAATTGGTATGGAGATGTAAATGAGCCATTCACAATACAGGTGTATGAGTTGAGTGAAACCCTTCTACCGGCGCCATTGCAAGTTTATTATAACGATGAAGATATTACAAGTTTCATATATCCAGACCCCATTGGAGAAACTACATTTACAATTAAAGATAATGTTGCTGACTCGGTGTGGCAGCAACAAAACTACGTTCATCAGATCAGTGTCAGGTTGAGCGATGAGCTGGCTAACAGACTGATTAATTTAACTGCAGCTGAGATGGAGAATCGAGATGCTTTCAAAGAGGTGTTGAATGGGTTATATGTCACAGTAAAACAGCCGAATAACCCGGAGGCCATTGGGTCTCTCTTGAAATTTGATATCTGGAATGAGAAAACAAACCTTGAAATGTTGTACAGACATGTCATATATGATGCAGAGAATAACGATGAAATACTTCAAACCGATCGGAAAAACTATGTTTTTCCGATTACAACGGAAACAAGATTTTTCAACAGGTATCAGCATGATTATAATGAGGATGTAATTAAGAATGATGTAGGAACTGATCATTTGTATCTGCAAGGAATGGCCGGATTATATCCCGAAATTACGTTCTCAGATATCATCAAGCAATGGAGCGATTCTCTTACTGTTAGTTCACAGAGAGATGTCAATTACAGCATCAGTGGTGTGGATTTCTTCTTTTTCCCCGATACTGCGCTGATGAATGGATGGGGCAATTTGTATATGCCTATGAATCAAATCATATCATTGGTTAAGAAAGATGCCAATGGGAGGTTCGTTCCTTTGTTATTTACAGATAAACGAGGGCAAACCGTTGAGGCTTTTACCAGAAGTGTGTCAGATTATAACAGCACCCAGAATCATTTCAGGTTTAGAATGCATCCTGATTTCTTTATGGATGTAGCAAAGGGCGATGTAGAATTGGAGTCATTGTTTCTCACTATCCCATCTCCACAATTCAATTTCAGAAGAACGGTTCTATTCAATCAGCATGATGAGTTTGCACCGCAAATGAAAGTTCGATATATAAAATATAAATAGCCGTTATTGATTGCTGATCTGCTATAAAAGAGCATTGTTATAGGGCAGTAATCAAATAAAGAAAAGCTTAACGGGCAAAAGCATTCTTGTAAAAATGCTTTTGCCCGTTTTGTTTGACATGATTTTATTTAAGTCAATAAATCTTATTCATGATCATTGCTCCAATTAGTTGGAATTTGCCTGAGGCAAATTTTAGTGCTGTTTCTACCTAATCGCATGCGAAAAATTGATTGTTAAAATAAATTGTTTAAGTATATTTATTCAATTTTTAAAAAACCAGGTAAACTATGCGATTATTGATTCATTCAGATTATGAGGCAGCTTCAATCTGGACTGCCAGATATATTGCTTCAAAAATTAAAGAGCATCAAAGCAAACGCCCATTTGTGTTAGGGTTGCCAACAGGATCGTCACCTTTGGGTACTTATAAGGCCCTGATTGAAATGTTCCAAAATGGAGAGGTCTCATTTAAAAATGTGATTACATTTAATATGGATGAGTATATAGGTCTCCCAAAAGATAACTCCCAGAGTTATCATTCTTTTATGTGGGACAATTTTTTTAAACATGTAGATGTAAACCCTGAGAATGTAAATATACCAAACGGCTCAGCACAAGATATCGATGCAGAGTGCGCAAATTATGAGGAGCGCATTAAGGAAGCAGGCGGCATCGATCTTTTTTTGGGAGGAATCGGGCCTGATGGACACATTGCTTTTAATGAACCAGGATCATCCTTGCATTCGCGCACACGAGTGAAAACCCTAACACAGGATACCATCATTGCGAACTCCCGATTTTTCGGAAACAACTTGTCCAAAGTTCCAAAAACAGCTATCACCGTTGGTGTGGGAACAGTTATGGATGCCAGGGAAGTTGTGATTATTGTAAATGGTCATAATAAAGCCAGAGCCTTACGACATGCGGTTGAGGAGGGGGTTAATCATATGTGGACCATTAGTGCGTTGCAGCTTCATCCGAAAGGGATAATTGTATGTGACGAAGATGCAACGAGCGAATTGCGCGTTGGAACTTATAAATATTTTAAAGACATTGAAAAGGATAGCTTAACAACGTAATTTGTTTTCTTTTTAAGGGGTTGGAAAATAAGGCACGAATCACTACATTCATGGTATGAATTACTGGAAAATCAATAGTATTGGGCATTCATCATTGCAATTTGTGCTCATGATCTTCTTTTTGTTCCTCTTTGTGTATCATTCCGATGCGCAAAGACGACGTGCTGCCTCAAATGCCTTTGTTGATCAGTTTTTTCTTGTATCAAATTATTCTGATTTAAACAACCATCTGGAGCCTGAAACAATGACCATCAGGGAATTGCTTCAGGCGAATGTGAGAGGTTTTCAAATCCGTCTTGAAGTAGATGCCGATTCGGCAATCATCCGAATGATAACCCCCCAGAAGAATGAGAAACCTTTTTCATATTTTCTTGATGAAATAAGCATCTTTCTAAATCAGAACCCCGGTGAAGTTCTAACTCTTTTTCTTGATTACAATTTTCCGTTTTTCTATCTCGAAACAGCTTTAAAAGCACACCATTTATACAATAAAATATTTGTATCCGAAACAGATGATTTATGGCCTTCAACCAAAATGATGGCAGAGAGGGGATACCAGTTAGTCTGTTTTACTCTGCAACGAAATCAAGATACGCCCCCCGGATTTTATCATCTATGGGACTATGCTGTTGAGCCCCATTTTTCTACTGTTTTGGAGCCTGAGTTTCATGGTAGTTTTGCTAGGGGAAGAGCCAGCAATCCATTCATGTTTTTCACCGGCTACAATCTTCCCCGGGATACAACAGGAATTGAGATCCCTTTTCTTATGATGAATATTAACGAGAACCCTTTTCTCATTTCCCATTTAATAAATTTATGGAAGAAAACCGGCAAAAGGCCTAATTTTATTGTTCGAAACAGGTATCATTATGTCATTTTGGGTGTTATTGAAAATTTAAATTCACATAACACCATAAGTGGAAATATAACCTACAACCTCCATCCACTAAGCGATGTGAGTTGGGAAGGTTCAACTCAGGCGCTTACCAGCGGTCACTACTCCTTTCCGTTTCTTGCCGGTGAGGATGTTTTTTTGCAACCATTTAAGCCCGGTTACAGCTTTACTCCTGAGAGAGTAAATCTGAGCAATGTGCGGGAAGATATAACTCAAAACTTTTTAGCCAGTCCGCTTGATCTGCATCATCGCTTAAAGGCATATTTCCCTTTTGAGAGCAGCACACGTGACGCCTCGGCAAATAGAAATCACGGTAAAAATCACGGTGTTCGTTTTGCGGAAGATCCCATACGAGGTTCTGTTGCATATTTAACCGATGATACCTTTATCGAACTACCCGATGCCGAAACTTTGGGATTACACAACAATGATTTCACCGTTAGTGCATGGTTAAGGATATCTCCATTGCAAGAGGAGAGAAGGGATATCACAATACTTGGAACTGAAGAGGCGACCTACCGTCAGGGACTTCACCTGCAACTCCGAAATGCGCGACCCTATTTTGGATTTTTTGCAAATGACATCACAGGTAACACCGAAATAAGACCCAATGAATGGGTGCATGTTGTTTGGAGGTACACGAAACGAACAGGAGAACAGGCCATTTTTGTTAATGGACGACCCGATGGAATATCTCAAAAGCACCCCTCTTTTATGGGGCGCGGAACGGTTAACATTGGCCGTGCCATACAAATGTATAACTACATGAATGGTTATATTGACGATTTGGCAATCTGGGACAGACCGCTGGGAAACGAGGAAATATGGAAGCTCTATCAGGATGTGGTGCCTCTTTATCAATCTAAAAAAACAAACTGGAATCTGATCGTTTTCCTTACTGCAGGAATTTTGCTGGTGGTTTATCTAATTATTTTACTCTATACGCGAAAGAATCGTCAAAAATCATCTGTAAAAACAGAAGCGCAGGATGTTCCGGTTATAAATATGCCTACATCGGAGAAATTCAGACCAAATTCAATATGTTTATTTGGTGAGTTCCAGGTAATAGACCGTGAAGGCAACGATATCTCCTTGCAATTCACACCAAAGATAAGGCAATTGCTTGTGTTACTTCTGCTATACAGTCAAAAGCCACGAAGAGGAATCTCTTCTGATGACATCAACCAAATTTTATGGTATGGCCTAAGCAGAAAGAATGCGACCAACAACAGGGGTGTTAATATGAGTAAGTTGCGCCAGGTTTTAACGTTTCTTGATGGGATTCGCATTGACAGCCAGATGGAAAACTGGATGATAAATATTAACAGAGAACAGTTGTTTTGCGACTATGTTGAAGTTCAGGCCATGTTGCGCAATCGATCTATGATTGATAATCCTGAAGGGTTTGTCGAATTCTTTTCAACGGTGGAAACGGGCGCTCTGCTAATTGACATGGAAGAAGAGTGGCTGGATGAGTTCAAAGGTCATACTGCATCAGAAATAGTAGATACTCTTTTAAAGAGTGCTCAACAGCCATTCCTTACCGGAAACCATGATATGATTATTAAGATTTGCGACCGCGTGTTTATCGGAGATCCGTATAGTGAGGAAGCTCTTAAACTTAAAATTAATGCACTGATTAAACAGCGTCATTTTAATCAGGCGAAGTATACCTATCAATGGTTTTCTGATAATTATGAGAAAAGCTTGGGGGAACCTTTTTCTCTTGCATTTGAATCATTTGTTGAGAAATAAGTCCAACTATAAATAATTCAAATCAATTTATAAGTTAGAGCTCACTTTGATGCAAAAGATAACACCAGCATCCCTTTTTTGATAGCGGAACAGTTTATCTATTCATAATGCTAATCATTCCAATTTCTTAATTTAGATAGAATCTAAACAACAAAGACGTCTGTGTGATTTTGATTGAATATCTGGTTGTTACAGTGCGTAGTTTTCTAATATTAATATCTCATTAATATCACCATAAGGGTACTGTAAGCATTTTTTAACAAAAAAGCATGCTGACAAAGATAAATTTGTAATTGGCAGTGTAAAATAATTTGATTAACACGTTTGATTATGAATTTGGGTCAAATAGAAAAATCCCTTTGGGATTTTATTCATCGACGAAAAAACTTTCTGTTGTTTGCAGCCGGAGTGGTCACCGTGCTATTTTTGATCTACCCTTTCAACAAGGCTGTTCGTTTTACAGAAACAAACGAATATTGTTTTTCTTGTCATGTGCACGGCCATGCAGAAGATGCCTGGCGCTTATCGCCTCACGTTAACAACAAAGCAGGAATTACAGTAAATTGTGTCGATTGTCACCTCCCCCCTCATGGAGAGAACCGTTTGTGGTCTAAAATAAAACATGGAGCCAATGATATTTACGGTTTTTTGTTCAAAGACTCCGCTGATTATAACTGGGAAGCAAAGCGTTCGCCGGAAGTAGCCATTAATTTCACTTACGAATCATCATGCATCAGATGTCACGACAATCTTTTTCCTGTAGGATTAAGTACAGAAGGTGTTGACAGTCACCTACACTACGAAAGAAACAAAGATGATCTGAGTTGCCTTAACTGCCACATACATACAGGCCACTACAATCCGGATTATGTGCATGCACAAAATTTGGCATTTGGACAAAAGGAAGAGGAAGAGGGTGAAACATTCACCAACCCTGCAAAAATAGAAAGATTCGAAAACTATACAGAGTTCATACCCGGGACGACCGTTTCGTTTGAAATGGTGGCAATTCCAGGTGGAACTTTCTTAATGGGTAGCCCAAAAAATGAGCCATTCCGCCGGGAAGATGAAGGGCCTCAGAGGGAAGTGTATTTAGATGACTTTTTCATGGCCAAAATTGAGGTTACATGGAATGAATTCCTTGCCTGGTTTAATGCCACATCCTCAGAAGGCCGGCTCACTGCCGAAGAACAGGCACAAGTGGACGGCTTTTCAGGAGCCACACCACCCTGGGGAGCACCTGACCAGGGATGGGGAACCGGTCAAAGACCGGCCATTACCATGACACATCACGCAGCCATGGAGTATTGCAGATGGTTATCTGCTGTAACAGGAAAACATTATCGGCTACCAACCGAAGCCGAATGGGAATATGCTGCCCGTGGCGGCACGCAAACGCCATATTTTTTTGAAGGCAACCCCAGAAGGTTCTCGTCACAAACATGGTGGAACAGAATCTTTGGTCCATCCACTGATGTCATAGCAAACTACGCCATTTACAATCAAAACAGCAGCAACAGAACTTCCGAACCTGGAAATGTAATGGAAAATCCATTTGGATTGGTTAACATGCTGGGGAATGTGGCTGAGTTCTGTCTTGATTGGTACGCACCAAACACATATTCATCTTATCCGGAAGGAGTTGTCCGAAATCCCAGAGGCCCTGCAACCGGACAGGAAAGAGTCATTCGGGGAGGTTCTTTCAGGAGCGACGCAGCAGATTTGCGCGTGGCTGCCCGAGACCATACACGCACCGATTTATGGCTGAGAACTGATCCGCAAATACCCAAAAGCAGATGGTGGTATTCCGATGCAAACCATGTGGGCTTCAGAGTTGTTCACGTGCCTCAGTCAGATACAAACAATTAATGAGAAACAAGATGCAGAAAAACAAAAATATGAACAGGCGAAAATTTCTTGAAAACACCGCATTGGCTGGGACCATAGGAATAATGGGAGCATCAATGCTTGCCGGGTGTTCAAAAAAAAGAAGAGCTGAAGAGTTGGAAATTCCACCTTTAAATGAGCGCGCTCCTGCCGGAAAAAGATTGAAGGCTGGGCTGATTGGCTGCGGACACAGAGGTACTGGAGCTTTGCTTAACTTTTTGAGTACAGGCCCGGGTGTTGAAGTGGGAGCATTAGCAGATGTATTTCCCGATAAAATAACAGAAGTTAGAGAACGTTTGGGCAGATTTAACATCGAAGTACCTGACGACAGATGCTTCTCAGGGCTTGATGCCTATAAAAAAGTAATGCAGACAGATGTTGATGTGGTTCTGCTTGTTACCCCGCCATTCTTCAGGCCTGATCATTTCAGAGCTGCTATTGAAGCAAAAAAGCACGTATTCATGGAGAAACCGGTAGCCGTTGATCCGGTAGGAATCCGGTCGGTTATTGCCACCTCACGGATGGCAAAAACTCTCGGATTAAATGTGGTAACCGGCACACAAAGACGACACCAACATGACTATCTGGCCACGTTTGAGCGAGTAGCCAACGGCGTCATTGGCCAGCCTGTTGCTGCCAAGGCTTTCTGGAATCAGGAACACGTATGGTTCAGACGTCGCCAGGAAGGCTGGACTGATATGGAGTACATGTTACGAAACTGGAACAATTATACATGGCTCAGTGGCGACCACATTCTGGATACACACATTCATAATATTGACGTGGTAAATTGGTTCATGGAAAAATATCCGGTGGCAGCGATTGGATACGGAGGTCGTCACCGAAGAGTAACAGGCGACCAATTTGACTTTTTTAGCATTGACTTTTCATTTGGCAACGGGGTATCTTCTCACAGCATGTGCCGACAGATTGACAATTGCGCCAACGGAGTTGGCGAAATTGTAATGGGAACAAAAGGATACACCAACTGTCTAAATACCATATATAATTTGGATGGCAGCATCAAATGGCAATATCAATACCCAAATGATGAACAGGGCAACCCAATGAATACGCCAAAAATTTCACCCTATATACAGGAACATATCCATCTGGTAACAGCCATCAGAACCGGGTATTACATCAACGAAGGAGAGCGTACGGCATTGTCCAATCTTGCAGCAATCATGGGAAGAGAATCAGCCTATACGGGAAGAAGAATTACATGGGATGAAATATATAACTCCAACTTAAAACTGGGGCCGGAAGACATAACAAAGGGGAATGTAGATATGAAATTTGAGGTTCCCATACCGGGAACCCCAGTGAGATCGTAAATAAAAGAATAATAATCAGGGGAATATGACACAAACAAGAAGATCATTTTGCAAAAACAGTGCCGCAGTAATAGCGGGGGCAAGTCTGGCTTCAGCCTTGCCCGGCATGACAGGTTGTTCCAGCAAAGGACCAAAAATCAGATATGGAGTCATTGGGGTTAACGGAATGGGACTAACAAACATTATGCGTTTTATGGAGCAGCCCGACACTGAGCTGGTAGCCATGTGTGATGTAGATCAAAACATTCTTACCAGGCGGGTAAATGATGCCCGCGACTACTACCTAAAAACCAGAGAAAAAACTGGTCAGGGTGAAGTTCAGCCACCCGAAATAGCAGAGTATAGCGACTACCGTGATCTTATAGCACGTGATGATATTGACGCCGTTATTATCGCGACTCCTGATCATTGGCACTGTTTGCCATTTATTGATGCCTGTAAAGCAGGAAAAGATATTTATGTTGAAAAGCCATTGGCCAACACCATCGGCGAATGCCTGATAATGGAAAAGTACGCCAAACAATACAACCGGGTGGTGCAGGTTGGACAATGGCAGCGAAGCGGAGACCACTGGCAGGATGCCATGGCCTACGTTCACTCAGGTAAACTTGGAAACATTCGCAAAGTTAAAACTTGGGCATACCTATCATGGCTAAAACCAGTTCCAAGGTCCGACGGAAATCCCCCGGCCGGAGTGGATTATGATTTTTGGCTTGGCCCCGCACCAAAGCGCCCTTTTAATGGAAACAGATTTCATTTCCATTTTAGATGGTTCTGGGATTACGGAGGAGGTCTGATGACCGATTGGGGAGCACATCTTATTGATTTTGCCCTGTATGGAATGAAAGCCTCTATGCCCAACAGCATTATGTCTGTAGGTGGAAATTTCAGTATTGATAAAGCTGCCATGGAAACTCCGGACACGCAAACTGCCATATACGAATTTGATGATTTCATTTTACAATGGGAGCACGCCATTGGAATTGATCGCGGCCCATATAATCGCGGCCATGGCGTTGCATTCATTGGCGACAATGGGACTTTGGTAGTAGATCGTGGTGGGTGGGAAGTCCTGCCTGAAAGACCAGGACAAGAAGGTTCCATTGCTGAGGTTCCAAGACAAACTGGAGACGGAAAAGATGCCGCCAACCATGTTAGAGATTTTCTGGACTGCATGAGAACCAGGAAAACCCCAAGGGGTTCAATTGAAGTTGGAAAGGAGATTGCCATTGTTTCTCATATGGGTAACATTGCACACCGCGTTGGCGAAAAGCTCTACTGGGACGACAACAAAAAGGAGTTTGTCAACAACAAAAAGGCGAATGATCTTATTTGGCCGGTTTATAGAAAACCTTGGGAACTCCCGAAAGTTTGAGCATTAAAAAGGCCACAGTCAGGTGAGTATAAATAATAACCTAAATTCACATCTATGAAATCAACATTATTTTTATTAGTGCTACTCATGCTCATGAACATTTCGTGTAAACAATCCGAGGAGAACATGCATCCATGGGAGGATCACGGTTGGAAACTTGCTGTGCAGGCGTGGACTTTTAATCGCTTCACATTTGAAGAAGCACTGGAGGCGGCAAATAAACTGGGTCTTAAATATATTGAAGCATATCCCGGACAGAAAATCACTGAAGGAAGCGAAGCAACCACACATTTCAGCATGAGCGAGGAGACCAAAAATCTGGTGCGCGAATTGACAAATAAATATGATATAAAAATCATCAATTACGGAATTGTGGCTGCCGGTTCAGAAGAAGAGTGGGAGCAATTATTCGCTTTTGCAGCCGATATGGGAATCAAAACCATAGGAAGCGAGCCAGATCCAATCTGGATGGATCTAATAGAGGGTCTCGTGAAGAAATATGATGTTCAACTGGCAATTCATAATCACCCCCCTCCCACCCGTTATTGGAATCCTCAAACAGTTCTGGATGTTATAGAGGGAAGGGATTCTAGAATTGGTGTGAGTGCAGACAACGGACACTGGATGCGTTCGGGGCTGAATCCAATTGATGTATATAAAATGTTGGAAGGGCGCATCAAATACCTGCATCTTAAAGATATGACAGCATTTGATGATATGGATGCACACACTGTTCCCTTCGGCACAGGCGTTTTTAACATGAGAGAAGCTCTTCAGGTGCTTAAAGAGACCGGTTTTAAGGGGGTTATCACAATTGAGCATGAATGGGACTGGGAGAATCCGGCACCAAAAGTTGCAAAATCAATCGAACATTTAAGAGAAATATCAAGAGAACTTTAGCAATAGGTCTATTTCAGATTCAACATCTAAAAAACAAGTATTTGAAATCTGGACTATTTCAAATGAGATGTCGCCCCTGTTTTAACCGGGTCTATTACAATTCATAATTTGTATTGGTTAATATCGTTCTATCACAATTCAGGAAACAGGGCGACATCTCAATTTTACTAACAAGAATTTTCTTCACTTTCATCGTACTGAATAATGGCAAATCAAAAGATAAAAATGGGCATGATTGGCGGTGGTACCGGAGCCTTTATTGGTGATACTCACCGAAAATCAGCATTGTCATCAGGTCAATTTGAGTTAATTGGAGGGATTTTCAGTTCTGACAACTGCAGAAGTCTGGAATTTGCCCGAAAAGAGGGGTTTGATTTAAGAAGGTGCTATAAAAATGTTGAGGAGCTAATCGCTGGTGAAACAGCCTTACCCGAAGAGGAAAGAATGCAACTCATTGCGGTGGTGACTCCTAATGCATCACATTTCCCCATAATCAAAGAACTCATTGCTCATCAGTTTCATGTGATGTGTGAAAAGCCAATGACTCTTAACGTTGATGAAGCCAAAGTTATTGAGGATTTAGTGAGAGATAACGACATAACCTTTGCTCTCGCACATACCTATACCGGTTACCCCATGGTAAGGCAAATGCGAGCGTTGGTGGAGAAGGGATTACTTGGAGAAATACAAAGAATAGATGCACAATATTACCAGGGATGGATCAACAGCATCATTCATGGTAACGACACACGCATAAAAGGCGTGTGGCGGCTGAACCCGGAAGTTGCCGGAGCAAGTTGCTGCATGGGAGATATTGGAGTACACGCCTTTAATCTGATTGAATATATTACCGGATTTAATGTTAAAGAAGTTCTGGCCGACCTTAATACAATCCGTGAAGATATTACTCTGGATTTAGACGGTACCGTTTTGCTGCGCTTTAAAGAGAAATTAAAAGGAGTTATTCGGGCCACGCAGGTAGCAGGAGGAGTTGAGAACGATCTTACCATTGGCATATATGGTTCAAAAGCTTCACTTAAGTGGAGTCAGGAGAATCCTAACCATCTTTGCATGACGGCAGAAAATGAACCTGCCAGAATTTACAAACCCGGAAACAGCTATAATTCTGATTTGTGCGAAATGGGACAAACCATGCCTGCCGGACACCCCGAAGGAATTTATGAAGCGCTTGCTAATATTTATAAAGGAATTGCAAAAAGCATAAGAAAAGAGCAATTGACACATGGAGAGTTCCCAACTGTGCAGGATGGTGTAAGAGGGATGCAGTTTATCCATGCTGTTATAAAATCGAACCGAACCAATAATACATGGGTAAATATTGAGAATTAAAACCCCTGAAAGTGATACTCAATCCTGATGAAATTAATTCAGGGTTAAAGACCAACGCAAAAGTATAACATATAATATACTGCTATGATTTCAATAGTTATTCCGGTTTACAATGAAGAACTGATTCTGCCGAAACTACTCGACAGAATTAAATCTTCTATGCAGGAGATGGATCAGGCATATGAAATTATATTCGTGGATGATGGCAGTAGGGACAGAACTTTGGAGATACTTCATGAGCAAAGAGCTGCTGACAACAGGATAAAAATCATAGAATTTTCACGTAATTTTGGTCATCAGGCAGCCATAACAGCAGGACTGGAGCATGCCACAGGTGAATATATTGCATTAATGGATTCTGATTTGCAGGATCCCCCCGAGTTACTTTCCCAAATGCACGAGAAGCTAAAGGATGGGCAGTTTGATGTGGTTAACGGCTTTCGCGATGCCAGAAAAGATGATAAAAGAAGACGATGGATGACCAAATTATTCCACCGGATTTTTACTGAAGCCAGCGGATTAAGCCAAATTGAAAACACGGGTCATTTTTCAATGATCAACCGACAAGCTTTGGATGCCCTGCTCACCATGAAAGAGAAAACCCGATACATACCGGGTCTCAGAAGCTACATTGGTTTCAGGCAAACCAGCATCAGTTATGAACGCCAGGAACGCGCATCAGGAGAATCGAAAATGTCTCTGACAGATCTCTTTGGACTAGCAGCCGATGCCGTTTTCTCTTTCTCAAAATTCCCATTAAGAGCCTGTTTATGGTTGGGTTTAACCGGTGTTTTTATTTTTCTGTTGGCAGGAATTCATGTTCTGGTATCAAAAATAACAGGATGGGCGCCATTGGGTTGGTCTTCGACCATGATAAGCATCTATTTTTTAGGATCCATACAACTAACTTTTTTAGGTGTTTTAGGCGAATATATTTACAGAACCTACAAAGAGAGTCAGGACAGACCCATATATTTCATCCGTAAAAAGTATTTCTGATTGAGAAACGAATGATAAATGAGGATAAAATATTCAAGTACCTTACCAAAGCATTCCTGGCAATTTCATTGCCGGCAATGCTGGTGATGGCTTTGGATGCCGGTATATCCGGCGATGAATATTTCCATCTCAATCAAGCCGAAGCTGTGGTAAACTGGTATTACTCTTGTGGCAGCGATACCACTGCCCTTCATACGCCGGTGACAAATCTGAAATATTATGGTCAAGGGTTTGATAATGCGGCATCTCTGGTTGCCAGAATATTTAACATTGATGACATTTTCACTATCAGGCATTTAATGAATGCAGTAGCCGGTTGGCTGATTTTTCTTTTCATTGTCCTTTTAGCCTTCACTCTTGGTGGATGGCGTGCTGCCTTCTTTGCTGTTTTACTTTGCGTTCTGTCTCCCCGGTTAATTGGTCACAGTTTTAATAATTTGAAAGATGTTCCGTTTGCTTTGGGATACATTGCCGGCATATATTTTTTGATCAGATGGATGAAAGAATGGCCTTCTGTATCAAAAAAGACCTTAATATCGATGATGTTGACCATTGCTTTTACCATCAGCATCAGACCTCCCGGCCTGATCCTGATTGGATGGCTTTTTCTGATTACTTTTCTGATGCTTATCCATGGCTATTTATTAAACAGGACAACATCCGGGGTGCGCCACTCATTATGGGTTAAAACACTATGGGTTGCCATATCAGGGTATTTGTTGGGACTACTTTTCTGGCCTTTTGCTCTGATGAATCCAATTAAGCACCCGATCATTTCTCATCTGCTGATGGAAGCTTATCCGGTTACCATCAGGCAACTTTTTATGGGAGAGATGATCTGGTCTGATATGCTTCCCTGGTTCTATCTTCCATGGATGATGCTTATAAGCATCACCTTTCCGGTTTTAGCAGGATTTTTATTATTCTTTTTCTCAGGTTTTTGGAAATCATCCAAAAAACGATTGTTTTTTGGATTCATAGTATTTACAATCTTCTTTCCCCTTCTGTATATCATTTTTAAAGAATCGAATGTTTACGGAGGCTGGCGGCATGTATTGTTTATTTATCCTCCCATGGTGGTGCTTTCGGCCATCGGCATAAGCCGATTGTGGCAATTCCTGAAAATCAGGAAAGCCATAACAGCCAGAGCTGTTGTGGCAGCTCTTTTATTAATATCCATGATCCATCCCATAAAATTTATGGCCCTTAATCATCCATTCCAATACCTCTATTTTAATCAGCTAACAGGAGGCTATAAAGGAGCATTCGGTAAATACGAGGCAGATTATTATTTTCATACCATCAGGCCAGCTGCAGAGTGGCTAAACGACTACATAAACGAAACCGGGGAAGAAGATCTGATTATAGCATCCAACTTTGAAACGGCATGGTTTTTCAGAAACAACGACAGGTTAAAAGAACATCGTCAGACCAGTTGGTATAACCGCAGCTTTGAAAATTGGGACTATGCCATTTTTTCAGCGACATATTTACACGCATTTAACTTGAGCCCCAAACAATGGCCACCTTCTGAAACCATTCACAAAGTATATGTGGATGGGATGCCGGTTTGCGTGGTATTGAAAAGAGAGACTTTGTATGATTACCTGGGTTGGAAAGCGTTAAAGGAACGGGACTTTTTCTTGGCAGACTCTCTTTTGAACCTGGCAACCGATGTCCACCCCGGATTGGAAGGTGCCTGGCTAAATCTGGCAAGAGCCCGACATCAGTTAGGAGATTACCACTCGGCAATTAATGCGCTGGATATGGCATTGGAAATCCACCCAACATTTGAACCGGCTTTGATGGAATACGCAAGGATTAGTTTCGCTCTTGGAAATCCGGAAATGGCTTTAAATTTGTTGAATCGACTAACAGGGTATAATAAAAAATACCTCCCCGCATACACCCTGAAAGCAGAATACCTGATAGCCCTTAACCGACAAGCCGAAGCACTTGATGAGATAAAGAAGTGCCTGAAAATACAGCCATCTTGGATGCCGGCAAGAGAATTGTTTTTAGAACTAACTGAATATTAGTATATTTGTAACAATAAAACAATGCGATTATGAGAAAATTTTGGATGATTATTGCAATGGCAATTATTCTGGCCATGGGTGCCGGAACAGTTAACAACGTAATGGCGCAATATGACTATGAATATGAAACCGTAGCGCCTGACACTTTGTCAATTGATGACATGGACCCCATTCTCTACTCTGATGATGATTATGTGGCTGCTGAGAAAAGCAACAATACCGGTATGGTAATTGGTATTATTGTAATCGCCGTAGTAGCAGGATTAATTGTTTTCAAAGTGGTGTCCGGTAAGAAAAAGGAGTAACCGGATTAAAAAAGTTCCATAGCTTTTAATGTGAGGTATCCCCATACTGCGTAGCGCAATGCTTTTCCTATAAACATCCAGATTGCAGTTGGGATTACGCGACTTTTAATAAGTCCCAAAACAACAGCTATTGGATCACCTATACCGGGCAACCAGGTAAAGAAGGCTACCCAGCCTTCTTTGCCTTTTATTTTGGCATGAACTTTCTCTATCTCTTTTTGAGGAATTCTCAGGTATTTCTCAATCCAATGCCACTTTCCGAGCCATCCGATGTAGTAAGATGACATGCCCCCCAACCAATTGCCAATGGTGGCCACAACTAAACTAACGTATGGATCAAATCCGGCCACCAACATCCCTGATAAAACGGCTTCGGAGCTAAACGGTAAAATAGTTGCAGCCAGGAAACTGGCTGCAAAGAGTGCGAGATATCCCAATTCTGTAAACATCCGGCAAAGATATTTATTCTGGGGGATTTAGCCTTTTAATCAGAGAAAAACTAGAGGTTGTCATAGACTGAATGGGCATTTTAACCATATTGCTGATGCAGTATTGCTATCTCAAAATAACATCAATACTTAAAATTCAATTCATTACAAACACTTTCTTGGTGAGAGGCTAATGAATGGAAATGAGGGTGTTAAAATAAAATTTTTGCAACCAACCGGGATGCAAAAGCAAGTTATAAACATGGATTTTTAAATTACAAGTCTGAACTATAGGTTTTGATAATAAAAATCAACAACCTGTAATTTTTATCTATCTTTTGTTTTTATCGTATTACGCGTAAACTCACCTGATGATTATTTTTATTTGGGAATAATGTTGATAGGCACATGATTTTCACTAACTTTCGGCATACAAATCAAAAACCTGACAGTTATGAAAAAGAAATTTATCTTACTTTTAACATTACCGCTGGTGGTGATGTCGTTTTCCTGTCAATCCGGCTCGGGAGGCCAGGAAACAACAGGAATCACAACTCCTGTTGTCGCTGAAATACCTGTTTCTGATGTTGATTTTGATGTTGACTTGGGAGGAGAGCCCTGGGCTTTTGATATAGAGGCTGCCACTTTGGTCAATGATAGTTACCGTTCAGCCAACTGGACTGGTAAATATATGCAGTTGGTGTTTATGTCTTTAAAGCCGGGTGAGGTAATTGATCTCGAAATTCATGAAGACCATGACCAGTTTATTCGCATTGAACAGGGAGAAGCAGTGGTTTGGATGGGGAAATCTGAAGGCGAGTTAACATTCAGACAAGAGGTAGAGGACGATTGGGCAATTATGATTCCGGCAGGTTACTGGCATAAAGTTGAAAATACTGGCGATGTCGATCTGAAACTTTATACTCTGTACGGGCCACCTGAGCATGCAAAAGGAACCACCAATAAAACCTACAAAGAAGCTAAAGATGCACATGATCATCATCACCATTAAGAGACTTTCAGCATCGTTTTTCGAAAACAGGGGTGTCCCTTTTTTTTACATTTAATCTGATTTTACCAGTGGATTTCGTCACCATTGATTTTGAAACAGCCGACAGGTATCGCGATAGTGCATGCGAGATCGGTCTCACTTTTGTGAAGAATTTTGAAGTTACGGAAACTAAATCGTGGCTGATAAAACCGGGTTGTTACCCGGTTTTTGACCCTTACAATATTCATGTACATAGAATAACGCCGAAAGATGTTTCTGACAGCCCGAATTTTTGTGAATTATGGCCAGAAATCCGCCCGTTAATCGAAAATCAATTGCTGATTGCACACAATGCTTCTTTTGATTTAAGTGTACTGAGAAAAACTCTTGATTATTATGGGCTGGAATATCCGGAACTGATGTACAGTTGCAGCTATATTTTCTCAAAAAATGTGTGGCAGGGGTTGTCTGGATACGGACTAGCGGCTTTATGCCATTATCACGACATAGATTTGCAACACCATAGAGCCGGCCCTGATAGCAGGGCTACCGCCGAGTTGGTCGTTAAGGCTTTTCAATTTGCCGGGGTTAGCACCATGGATGCTTTTTCCGAAAAGTTGCAGATGAAGATTGGTCGTCTATTTCCAGGCGGGTATCAACCCTCGGTAAAATACAAAGCCCGAAAAACAAGTAAATTGGCATAGGATCTACTGTATGGATGTAATATTTATTGCCGGCATTTTTATGTCATTTTTTATTGGGTTACTCCTGATCACAAAGAAAGGGAAGGCATTACCTGACAAAATTTTGTCGATATGGGTTTTGGTAATTGGGTTTCATCTGCTTGGGTACCACCTCTATTACCTTGGATTATGGGATACACATCCACATTTAGTTGGTATTACAGCGCCATTCCCACTGTTGCATGGGCCGTTTTTGTATCTATATTCTCGTTTCTCATTGCGCAACGATTTAAGTTTACGAAAAGCAGATTACATTCATTTTGTACCCTTTGTTTTTTCCTACCTCTACATGTCAAGGTTTTTCTTTTTTTACTCAGCCGACGAAAAGGTAATGGTAGATAAAGGATTGGTAGATGATTTTAGCATTTTTTCCAGTGTATTGTTGATCTCATTTATTCTGTCAGGTTTGCTTTATCCCATTTTTGCATATCGGTTGCTGAGTCGTCACAGGCAAATTGTTGACGCCAATTTTTCGTATGACGAAAAATTGACACTTGATTGGGTGAAATATGGAATCTATGGTATTGGGGGCGTTTTTATAACAGTCGCTTTAGTTGTCATCTTGCGCGAAGGATTTGGAATTACCTTTCCGTTTAACGCCGATCTGATATTCTACAGTATGATTGTTTTTCTGATTTTAATGATGGGCTTTTTTGGAATTCGCCAAAAGAATATTTTTAGCCATGATACATCAGATCTGGTGGTGATTACGCAAGAGGACGATATTGCGAGAAAATATTATAAAACGGGACTAAATAGTGAAACGGGGATGCAAATTCATAAGAATCTTGGAGAGTTGATGCAAGAACAAAAACCTTATTTAAACCCCCGCCTCACATTAAGTGAATTGGCCGTTTTGTTAAATATTTCTCCAAATCAGTTATCTCAGGTTATTAATCAATACGAGAGAGTTAATTTTCATGATTTTGTTAATCGGTATAGAGTTGATGAATTTATATCAATCTCTGCTATAAATAATCATCTAAACATACTTGGTCTTGCATTAGACTCAGGGTTTAATTCCAAATCGTCCTTTAATGCAGTGTTTAAAAAGCACAAAGGGATAACTCCATCTCAATTTCTGAGGCAGAGATTGGAAACATAATTACTGTTTAGCAGAAGGGGAAAAGGTGCAAGCATACACGTTTGGACGATACCAATAGTTATTTGCTGTTCCTTTGTGGTTTTTACAAATTAAATGTTGCCAACTTTTTAAAACAACCATGAAGAAAGTACTTTTTTTAATTTTCTTCGCAGCAATATCTGCGAACACATTCTCTCAAACCATAACACAAACCATCAGAGGCCAGGTGTTTGATCAATCAACACAGGAGCCCTTACCTTTTTGTACTGTTTTTATTGAAGATTCAGATCCGGTTGTGGGGACTACCACCAATGATCATGGAGCATTTGAGCTATTGAATGTCCCTGTTGGCCGTAGAATTTTAAGAGTAAGTATGGTGGGGTATGAAAGTTATATTGTTAATGATTTAATAGTAAGTTCAGGCCGTGAGGTTAATCTCCAGATAAATCTCAGACCCACATCTTCCGAATTGGCCGAGGTAGTTGTCACCACCAGAAAGGACAATCCGCAAAATTCAATGGTGACTTTGAGCGGACGACAATTTACAGTTGAAGAGACCGAACGTTATGCGGGAGGGTTAAATGACCCTGCACGATTGGCTTCATCCTTTGCCGGTGTGGCTACACCATCGGTAGGCAGCAACGGCATTTCGGTACGTGGCAATAACCCCAACGGGTTATTGTGGCAAATTGAAGGTGTTGAGGTGCCCAATCCAAACCATTTTGCCAATCTTTCAGTAGTAGGTGGCGGAATGCTAACCGCCATCAGCAATCAAATAATGGGTAACAGCGATTTTTATACCGGTGCTTTCCCTGCTGAATATGGAAACGCCAGTTCCGGGGTATTTGACATCCATTTACGCACCGGGAACTCAAAAAGACGGGAATATACTCTACAGGCCGGGATATTAGGAGTTGATTTTGCCACCGAGGGGCCTTTTATAAAAGGGGAAGAGGCCTCTTATATTATGAATTACCGATATTCAACAATGGCACTGGTTTCTCCTTTGTTGCCCGATAATGCAGGCGTTCTGAAATATCAGGATTTAGCTTTTAAGTCTGTTTTTCCTACGCAAAACTCCGGAACTTTTACTTTTTGGGGTATTGGTGCTTTTGATGGAGTGGATATGGTTGCAGCCGACAGTGTTGATTGGAAAGCTGATTTTGACCGTGAAAACTCGTCAACCAGTCTATATCTGTATGCTACCGGATTATCTCACCAACTGAGGTTAGGTTCTCGTACTTTTGTCCGCTCAGCAATATCAACCTCCGGAGATGGATTGTCGCATAGTGAAACCAGGCTTGGTTTCATCGATCTGCAAGAAAATCCGTACTCAAAAGTTAAAAATCACTCTGGCAGGGTTTCGTTGCAATCTCGCATACAGCATCATTTTTCCGATAAACATGTCAACAGAACGGGGTTTCGTTATAGCTATATATACTACAATGTGGGTATTGAAAAAGCCCTTGCAGAAGGGACGTCTCCGGTTCCGTTTGCTGATGGGAAGGGTGAAACAGGGTTGTTTCAGGTTTATACACAATCAACATACAGGATACTTCCCGATTTGGAATTGAATATGGGAATTAATACACAGTTGTTGTTACTGAACAACAGCTTCTCAGTAGAACCCCGAGTGGGTATAAAATATCATCTCAACGAAAATCAAAATTTAGCGATGGCTTATGGCGTGCACAGCCGCGTTGAACAGCTTCCTCTTTACTTTGTGGTGATTGATGGAGAACAGCCAAATAAAGATCTGGATTTAATGAGAAATCAACACTTTATTCTTTCATGGAACATGAGACTGTCTCCGTACTTACGATTGCAAATTGAACCTTATTATCAGCGCTTGACCAATATTCCGGTATCCCCTGATGGTTATTTGGCAAGTGTGAATTTTATGGAGGAGATTTTTTTTAATGACCATTTGGTTAATAAAGGAATCGGGAGAAATTTGGGAATTGATTTTACTTTCGAACAGTTTTTAAATAGAGGCTTTTATTATCTTTTTACCACATCGTTGTTTGATTCTAAATACAAAACACCTGATGGCGTTGAACGAAATACACGTTTTAATCGCAATTATGTAATTAATTTTTTGACCGGAAAAGAGTGGGTCGTTGGTCAAGACAACAACAACTTGTTGAGTGCCGGTATTCGTTTGAATTATATGGGAGGGCTTCGTAAAGAGCCTGTTAACATGGAAGAATCCCTTCTAGCCGGCGAAGTGATCTATGGGGAGACATACGGAAACCTGGCATTCGATAAACAACACAGCGACATGCCAATAATTTCAGTCTCTCTTTCCTATCGGAAAAACAGACCCCGCTACTCGTCTGTCTGGTCGTTACAGATTTTGAACATGCTGGCTGCAAAGGAGTTTAATTCACACTATTATCATTTAAAAGATGAAACCATCGAGAGCAGGTACGAAGGTATAATGATTCCAAACATCAGCTATAGAATTGAATTTTAACCAAAGGAATTATTTATGCATGCCGAATGATGCAGTTTTGATTTTAGTTTCAGTAGTTTTGTGGCATACTGTTTCAAAATCAATTGATAATTTCAAAATATGATTCAATTTAAGGACGTTCAATTATCCTTTAACGAGGGGATTATCTTTAACAAACTTTCATTCTTTATAAACCACGGGCAAAACACTTGCATTTCTGGTCCGTCAGGCAGTGGAAAATCATCAATCCTTAAAATGATTCAAGGCTATTTGATTCCCCCGTTTGGGGAAATCTTTGTTGACGGAATTTTGTTGGATAAAATCTCGGTAAGAGATATTCGTATGCAAATGGCTTATGTACCACAAAACATCAACTTACCTGTAGCCAATGGTCTGGAGTTGATGCGGTTGATAGGTAGCGAGAAGAAGAGAGATGTTGTAGAATCTTATATTGACAACCTGGGTCTTGAAAAAGAGATGTTGACACGCTCTATTGATGAGATGAGTGGTGGTCAAAAACAAAGAATCATCATTGCCACATGTTTGTCTCTGGAAAGGGAGATTTTACTTTTGGATGAGCCAACTTCATCATTGGACGACGGGTCGATCAGCCGGTTGATAAAGGTGGTGAAAAATCTGGATAAGAAAACGATTGTATCCGCATCACATAATCCGGAGTGGATTCAGTCGATGGATCAGGAAATTAAAATAGAAGGGATATAATGGGTAAAATGGTTGATATAGGATGGTGGGATTTACTAGTTGGTTTTACAATATTGGTGATTCCCATTTTCATTTTTAGCTTTTACAAGGTAAAACTGAATAAAGATTTAATCATAAGCGTTACGCGGATGATCATTCAACTATTTTTAGTGGCTGTTTATCTTGAATGGATTTTTGAACAAAACAGTGCTTGGATTAACACCCTGTGGGTGTTGATCATGGTAATAATTGGTGCAGCAACTGTGGTAAAGAGGGTTGCCCTTTCATGGAAACATTTTCTCGTTCCATTGCTTTTGGCCGGCTTTATATCTATTTTTATTATTGATGCCTTTCTCCTGGGGTTGGTTATAAAGCCTGATTACTTTTTTGATGCACGATATTTTGTCCCTATTACCGGAATGGTACTTGGCAATTCCCTCAACCACAATATTGTTGGTCTTACTGCATGGTTCGATGGGTTGTCAAAACAGCGTGAATTGTATTATTTTTTATTGACCAACAGTGGAAGCAAGCGTCAGGCCATGCTTCCATTCATACAGGACGCCTTAAAGAAAGGGCTTAACCCGATGTTGGCAACCATGTCGGTTATGGGGCTAATCTCCCTTCCGGGTATGATGACCGGACAGATTTTAGGAGGCGCTTCCCCGGGGGTTGCTATTAAATATCAGGTCATGATAATGCTTGCAATTTTTGTGGGTTGTACTTTAACATTGATCCTAAGCATACTGTTTTCTAAGAAAAAGCTGGTTGATGAATTTGGAAACCTGAAATCCTTCAGATAGACCTGTGTTGTGTTTGTTTGACAGCGGGTTTAAATATTAAACAATTAATTAGCAATTTATCTGGGCTTCACAATCCCAAGACTGAATCTAAATCTTTGAACAATTTCTTGTTTTATTAGTTTTTTCTATATACACAAAAACATAATAACTAAAAACAATAAAAATAAGGAGCGATTTATGATTGAGATTGGGATCGATAGTTTTGCAGCAGTAAAACCCGGACAGGTCGAGAACCGTGTAGAGAACGGTGTGGAATCCCTTACAGAACTGCTTGAAAGAATTGTCAGGGCTGATGAATCCGGGCTTCATGTTTTTGGTTTTGGGGAGCATCATCGGGAGGAGTATCTGGATTCGGCCAATACCATAATAATGGCAGCAGCAGCTGCACGTACCAAGCAAATTCGACTGGTCAGTGCGGTTACAGTTTTAAGTGCTGCCGACCCGGTGCGGGTTTATCAACAATTCGCCACTCTGGATCTCATATCCAAAGGCAGGGTTGAAATGGTGGCCGGCAGGGGATCGTTCATTGATGCTTTCCCTCTGTTTGGCCTGGATTTGAACGATTACGATGATCTCTTCACAGAAAAGCTGGATCTTTTTCTAAAGATTCAAAAGGAGGAGCGAATCACCTGGCAAGGCAAGTTTCGTCCGGCCATGAATGACCAACCTGTGTATCCGCGTTCATTGCAAAATCCCATACCTGTATGGCTGGGAGTTGGAGGAACTCCTGCTTCATTTGTGAGGGCAGGGAAAATGAGGCTCCCGCTTATGGTGGCCATCATTGGTGGGGAAACTCACCGTTTTCGTCCGCTTGTTGATAAGTACCGGGAGGCATGGTTGCAGGCCGGGCATCCTGAATCTGAGATGAAGGTGGGACTGCACTCATTGGGGTATGTTGCTGATACCACTCAAAATGCCATCGAAGAGTTTTACCCAGGATATGCAGAGTCTTTCACAAAAATTGGGCAGGAACGGGGATGGCCACCGGTTACCCGCAGTAGGTTTGATCCACTTACCGAACCTCGGGGAGCTCTATTGGTAGGAGATGCATCCACCGTGGCTGAAAAAATTCTTCGCCACAGCGAAGCCCTGGGAGGAATCAATCGTGTAACCTTTCAAATGGATAGTGCATTATTGTCCCATGAGCAGTTGTTGCGTTCCATTGAGTTGATAGGGAAAGAGGTAATTCCTTTGGTAAACAGCGATTAGGTTTCCGAATTAGCGACTTCTTCTCGGCTCGGCGCAATATAGAGCCACAATAGAAAGAGAAACGAAGCATTTACAGTCGTCTCTAAGACAGCAATCAGGAATGTAAGTTCAAATATTAGCAACCAATTGGCCGCTGCAAATATTAATAACAACGCGATCAGCGGAAGGAATATCAGCGCAAGAAGAAGTAATGACCTTCGGGCATTTTTTAGACGCTTTGTATAAAGAACAAGATGGATTACTAATATTGGTAATGAAAAAATCAGGAGTATGATAGGGACGGATTGGTCAGGGTTAGAGAAAAAGTGGTCGAGGGTCAGTTTTATAAGAATGAATACGATTAGGGCATAATAAATTAATGAAGAAAGAGTTAAGATGAGCATCCATTTGGAAAATTTCCCTCTGTTAAAGCCTACGACTTTTTCCTCTGTAGATTCCCGGTTCGTTTTAAGAGAAAAGAATGTGACGATCAACACAACTACTCCGGCCAAAAAACCAAATGACAGGAACAGTAACAAAATCAGCATCTTGTTTTGAATTTCATATCTAAACAAAACTTCTAGGAAAGACGCGTATATTGGGATGGATGTTAATCCAAAGAAAAACATGTACATGAAAAAGCCTGATAATAATGTTATGAGCCATGAAGTTTTTGGTTTAAATATGCGAATGCTTAAGAGAAAAGATCCGGCCAGCATCATAATAGTCCATGGCACTTGAATCGAAAATAATCCTGCATTTAGGGGAAGCAGAAATGCAAAGTATAGGCTGTATGAATATATGTGTTCCAGAGAATTAATGCTGAATGTTTCAACGAAATACCCAACAAATTTTGCCGAGGAAATTGTAAATAGCAATAGAATTGCAGTAATATATTCGCCGCGTGATAATGGTTTTTCAGAGCTCCAAAAAAGATGTTTCAGAAAAGTGAATTCGTTTGAATTGCTGCCGAAGGAATTTGTTTGATTGTTCATGGGTTTTGATTGAGATTCTGAAATTAGAAAGAGTAAAAGTAATATTTCCTTAATTAGCAGGCAAATTGTAATTTTGCCGATATTTTATCAGAAACACACATTTTACCGTGAACAGCTACTTTAAGGAAGAAATAATCAGGATTGCCGGAACAGAACTTATTGTAAAGGTTGAAGATATTCAGTCACTCTGGAGCGGCTATGGCCGCATCCAGAGATTTTTTTTTAAAGGAGGTAATTGCTCATCCTTAGTTGTAAAACACATTTCATATCCCGAAGAGATGAACCATCCGCGGGGTTGGAATACCTCTGTTTCGCACCAAAGAAAATTACATTCTTATCAGGTTGAAATAGAATGGTACAAGAACTGGAGAAACCGTTGTACGAATAATTGTTACGCACCAGCTTGCCTGGGCGTGGCACAGCAAGGGAATGAAATCCTGATTGTGTTGGAGGATTTGAACAGCACGGGTTTTCCAGCAAGAGCTAAAGCTCTTGCGTTGGAGCGGATGGAGATTTGTTTGAGCTGGCTTGCCCATTTTCATGCCATTTATATGCATAGTGAGCCTGTTGGATTATGGCCAATTGGTACATATTGGCATTTGGATACCCGTCCCGATGAATTGAAGTTACTCACGGACAAGAACCTGAAACAGGCAGCTCCCGGCATTGACCGTGTTTTAAACCATACTAAACATAAGACGTTGGTGCATGGTGATGCCAAACTTGCAAATTTCTGTTTTTCTGATGACATGAAAAAAGTTGCTGCCGTGGACTTTCAGTATGTTGGTGGTGGTTGCGGCATGAAAGATGTGGCGTACTTTATTGGCAGTTGTTTATATGAAGAGGATTGTGAAAAGTACGAAGTTCAACTTCTCAATATCTATTTTCAACATCTTAAAGATGCCATCTCCGGAAGTCAACAAGGTGTTAATTTCGATAAACTGGAACAAGAGTGGCGGGAGATGTACCCTTACGCCTGGGCCGATTTTCATCGTTTCCTGAAAGGATGGAGTCCCGGGCATTGGAAAATAAACAGTTACAGTGAAAAAATGACCAGGAGGGTTATACAAGATTTGGAGAACAGGTAGAAAGTGGCTCTATCGGCAAAAGGATTAATTCAAATTCAAAAGGAACGAAAACATGGAACTATCAACAGAGCAACTTTGGTTATTGAAACAAAATGCCATATCAGCTGCTTACCAGGCAGGAACTTACATATCAAAACAGGTCAACAGAAAGTTAAATGTTGGAACAAAAGCTTCGGGCGATAGCTTGGCATCTCAGGTTTTTACCGAGGTTGATATGGAAAGCCAGAATATAGTTTCACAGGTTTTGGAGCCAACCCTTGAAGCATTTGACCTCGGCTTTTTGGCCGAGGAGAGTCCCGACAACGGGAGCCGCCTCCAAAAGGATTATTTCTGGTGCATTGATCCGCTGGATGGGACGCTCCCATTTATTAACCAACAGCATGGATATTCTGTGTCCATCGCTCTGGTAAGGAAAGATGGAGTGCCGGTAGTAGGTGTGGTGTACGATCCTTTAAAACAAAACCTTTATCATGCATATTTCGATGGAGGAGCCTTTTTTAATCACAACAAAATTGTGATTCCTGAGAATAATGATGAGGTGTTGCATCTTTACTCAGACAGGAGTTTTGCAGAACAGAAATTTTTTCCCGACGTAGTAAAGAAATTTGAAGAGCAGCATCAATCTACCGGATGTAAGAGAGTTGAACTGCACACCACAGCCGGAGGAGCCATGAATGCTTGTATGGTTTTACAGCACGCTAATGCCTGTTATTTTAAGTTTCCTAAGGATGAAGAGGGTGGAGGCAGTTTTTGGGATTACGCAGCATCGGCTTGTATTTTTAATGAGGCCGGAGCGATTTCCTGCGATATGTTTGGTGTGCCACTTGAGTTAAACAGACCTGAATCAACTTATATGAACCACAAGGGAATTTTATACGCCAGTAAGAAGAGGATTACGGAGGTGGTATTGGAAACATTCAATTCATTTCCCATATGATGGAATTAGAGAAAGAGTCTGTCTTATAATTAATCTTAATAACCCTTGTCTTTCAGATCGTAAATATTAGATTAACAATTCACTCCTCAATCTAATAGGCGACTTTAAGCCTCCCGCTTGGGGGAGGTTTGGAGGGGAGAAAGAGAGGTTGCTTGCAAATTGTAAGGATTGATTAATATTATTTGACTTTTATAACAGCCTCCTTTCTCTTTATTTTTTGTGTTAATACCCTTTTTCTTCCATTCTCTTCGTAAACTCCTGACCGAGTTTCATTCCCCATGCTTGTCCAATTTGCATCGATTCCTCCATAATCAGAGGTGTGCTTTCGGCAAATTTTAAACCAGCCGGCGATTCATAGAACTTAATGATGTCCTGTAAATCTGCGATGGACATATATTTAGAATAGACAGGAACCAGCATTTCTGTTAACTCATCCATTGAAGTTTTCAGGAATTCTTTTTCAAGTTCCGTCCAAACCTTTGTTCCAACATTAGGATACTGATGTTTAAACATCGATATCATTTGTTTGATGGCGGTTTGATATGACGCTTCAGTACCTGAAACTTCAAACATCTTTTTAAGAGTTTTGCTGTAATCGCAACCCTCTTGTCCGATTGCTGTCATGCCTGCTAAAATAAAAACAGCAATTGCAAAAAACTTTTTAATCATAATTATTGTGTTAAGTGGGTAAAAATGAGAATTATAAATCTTTGATGTAGCACCGTGCTTTTTTGTGCTGCCTGTATTCAAATTTATTCCATAGGTTTTGTACGTCCAGATTTCCTTCCAGCTCACGAGTTGTCTCAACAAACTTGATTTTGTGGTTGATGATGGATTGGCCGATGTCCCGGAAAATCAGAGCATTTACACCCTTTTCTTTATAATTACCATCAATGGCAATCAGCAGGGTGTCAATGGTGTCATTGTATTTTAATGCATAAAGGATTCTTAAAAACCCAAATGGGAACAGCCGCCCTTTCGATTTTTGAATGGCTTTTGCCAGCGATGGCAGGCAAATGCCAAAACCAACTATTTTCCCGGTTGAATTGACAACAATCGAAACGAAATCAGGATTTAGCATGGGGATAAATCCATTTTGAAGCTCTTTAATTTTTTCCGGTGTCAGTTCAAAATGGCTGTATAATTCGCCATACACCTTGTTCATCAATGCAAACAACTCATCGGCATATCGATGCAGATCCTTTTTCTTTTTAATTGTAACACTTGATAGGTTGTAACGAGACTCAACAATTTCTGCAATTTTAAAATACTTATCGGGAACTTTCTCCGGTACCATTACGCGGAATTCCAACCAATCTATCTCTTTTTGATAACCCAATGCTTCCATTGTTGTTGCGTAATAAGGGAAGTTGTATTTCCCGAATGAGGTCGGTAATTCGTTAAATCCTTCAATTAGAATTCCTGACGGGTCAAACTGAGAAAGTCCGTAGGGGCCATGTATGTTAGTCATCCCTTTTTTAGTACCCCAAGCCTCAACGGATTTAAGCAGTTCGTTAGCTACTTCTGGTTGGTCAATAAAATCAAACCAACCAAAGCGAACATGTTTTTTGCCTGTTTTTGCAATAAATTTATGGTCAATGATACCGGCCACCCTTCCAACAACCTGATTGTTTTGCCAGGCAAGCCATAGTTTCACATCACAGTGATTAAAGTCGGAATTGTGTTTTGGCGAAAGCGTCTTTTTTTCATTCGAAATCAACGGTGACACATAGAAATCGCTCTGTTTATAGAGTTTATTCGGAAACTCTATAAACAACCTAAACTCTTTTGAGTTGGAGACCTCCCTGGTTAAAGTTTTCATTATTAATGAAAATATATGGTAGAAGAAAATGCTCTATTTGAATCAGCAATATTACAAATGAATTTGTATATACCTTTGATTTATCACCTATTTTTTTGTCATACTTAATTAATTCTATTTTTTTTACACAATCCTTTTTAGAAATGCTAGGAAAGGATTATAAGGTTTGGCGCATAGCTGCAAGTGGTAGTGTTATGAGGGATGTATCACTGTAAGGATATAATCTTGTTTTGATGCTTATCCCCTGGTAAGTATGGGATTAAGTTAAGCGAGATGGAATAATAGTTTACTATTACTTCATGAATTTGAATAAAAAAACTATTTTTATAAATCATAATTTTATCTCTACCTAAATGAATAAACTTGCTCTTTACTTCATCATTTCCGGATGTCTAATATCATGTAGTACAAAAAAGGAACTTGATTATAAATCGCCCAATGTTGAACAGGTTCTTTTAAATGATTATGTTCTCCTCATTTCGCAGTACAGCGAAGACCCTTCTTACGGCTATACAAAAGAGAATCCAATAATGACCGGAGGAGGAGTGGATCGGGTATTGAATCAGCGAAGATTTTTAAATGCGCTTGCAGGGCCGGAAGGACAGTTTGTGAGCTATAGAAGACTTGGTAGCTGTTGTATGTTTAAGACTCAAAATGGAACATTTGGTGATACCGGGTTACTTGATATGTATGAATTGTCTTATGATGGGATAGAAGAGCCCGTTATTCTTTATATTAACATGTATGATTCTGATCATTTGCAGGTGCCTGTGGGATTCCGGCTTATTTATGAATAAACTATGATGAAGATATGATTTACCTACCCAATTTTAAAAAACTTCAATTTGTATTTCTGCCAGCTATTTTGGTGCTTCTAAGTGGGATGTTGTTTAGCTGGTTAAATCCGGTGATTTCAACTGGTGATTTCAGAGAACTTCAAATTATACATAAATATCCATTTTTAAGACACATTGAGACTTTTTTCTTTTTGTTCTTGTTGTTTGTATGGGAATTTATTTATGATAAAAAATTCAGAGAAATTTTTTATCTCTCCGGAGTGGTGGCAGTGGTTCTACTTTTTCGATTTTTAATTAGTCAAATCCCAATAGAAATCGAGATCTATCTCAATCCTCTAATCAATAATTTCGGGTTGCTATTAATTGCCAGATCGTTTTTATTGGGATACAAGTCTAACTATTTAATAAAGTATTTGCTGGGCATTGGGATGTTTTATCTCATGACCAATACTGGAATCAATATGGATTTGGTGGTCTCTGTTTTTTATCGTTTTCAGGGATTTTGGTTTGCGCAATTAATCAATCTGTTTGTTTACATTTTGTGCTTCTCATTTCTTTTTTATTATTTATTCTTTTTTGATAATTCAGGCTTTATAGAGCTGTTTAAAGCCAATCGGCGTACTTTTAAAACAAAATTATTGTCCCAAAAGGAGTTTTTAGTTGGGTTTTGTCTCAATTATTCATTTCTGTTTTTTGTGGTTTGGGCATTTAATAGAGTGGTGGGGCGTTTTGATGATTACTTGGAGTATGAAATGCCTCTATTCTATCCTCTTTATATGATGTTGTTTTTGCTTTCAGCAGCTGTTCTAAGCGGTTTGCAAACTGTAACCATTTCAAAGAAATGGTTACATCAACATAACAGAATCACCTCCTGGTACTATTTGTTTTTAATGATTCCCGTAATAAACATTTTCCTTTTGTATTTCATTACCAATACTAAGAAAAATGAAGATCATCAGATTAGGATGGAAAACAGTAAACGTTACCGTGAATCATACTTGAGGGACGAACGAGACAATGTCAGAAACTTTTTGATTGTTATGCGACTAATCGGAGTTGTCGTATCTGTTTTTGCCTTTGTTCGACTTTTCCCTTATACTCAGGATAGAGCCATGTTATCATTTCTTATTTTGTTCAGTTTTATTGAATTCGTATTATTTATAGTTTATTCCCGGCAACGTAAGGCAATTTATTTTTTAATCGCAAATGCTGTAGTAGTAGCCTTTTTGTCTTATTCTTTAGACTTCCTGACTGTTGGAGAGATGATTCAAAGTTTGGTATTCGGAATATTTGGTTTGTTGTTTATTTTTGACGCATTACACCCACAAACTCCATTTTTTAATGAAATAGTAACAGGTCAAAAAGAGTGAGAATTAGAACCAAAACATTACTTTTGTTAATATGGATTGATTTTAGATTTTATCAAAAAACCCAAAACTAAATGGAAAACATTACCAAATTTGAGAAGATTATTATTTCAGTTACATTAGGATTTGGACTATTTGGAGGTGTTCTCCTGGTATTCCTGAATTTCCCACCCATTGTTCCTTCGTTGCTCATCGCTATGGCCATCTCAACACTGGTATTTTATTTTTTAGGTGGCATTGAGAACTCCAATTTCAACATGGGACCCGTAAAGCTGAGCGGAAGTATTGCAGCACTTATTGGAAGCGCTTTTATCATCAATTGGCAGCTTTCAGAGCAACAAATTAACGAGAACAACCAATTGATGCTTGGCAATAACCTCACCGTTTATAGTCATTCGGGAAATGCAATGGGAAGATTGGATGTCTCCGGTTTTCGACTTGCCAGCAACAACCGTTTGATGGCCAACGATACAGTTTACGTGGGGCGTCTTAACCTTGATTTAAAAGGTCTGGACAATAATTTCTCGGTAATGGCAAGCGATTCATTGGTGTTGGGCTCAATTCTGAAAAACAATCTTGAAGAGTTGAATCTTTTTAACGACCTGCGATTGGAAAGATACATGGAAGTGACTTACGATTTGCAAATAAATCCTGTTTTTACGGCATCCATTGGTTTTGGCGAGTCTCAGTTGTTTTACGATCAATATAAAGCCCATTACGAAGATCTTCCTTTTTATGTTGAACCAATGAATATAACAGGGCGAGAGCGTGGCAACGGAATCAGAACGGTAGTAGGTGTAAAGGGTAGTCCCGGAGAGTCAAAAAAAGATTTTCCGCTCACCAGCGGTGAGAGTTTTATAGTGGATGATTTTAATGATAAAGTCTATTTCGTCCGAACACGCGGAGCCAATATTGGTCTTGTAAACCGACCGATGTTTGTGCAGTACCAGATATTTGAATTCAGTCGGAGGGTTAAGTAATTAGTTCAACGGAAACACCACCAATCCAATACGATCAATGTCTCAAATTTGTCTTCAGGCATCTCCACAGCACTTGAGCTTATTTCAGGGGCGTAGCCCTGAAACGAGGCTCGAGGCTTCGGGACGAGTTCTATCCCGATAAATCGAGACCTGGTAATACAAATCTTAGACACATAAAACTAAAGAAAAATCTAAAATTTGGTGACAGTTTGAAAAATAGACGTTGCTGATAAATGTGAATTCTATTCTATTTAGTAGCATTAAGATAGCAGGGCTAATGCCCCTAATCTGGACTACGAGCTATCCTGTTTCCACACCTCACTTAAGGGGTAGGGAAGGTCGAACTAAATAATCCGGATGTGGGACCGCAAATTGAGGCGAATAGTGAAAGTTTAAATCTCAATTTCGTTCTACCGAAGGGGTCGGTGGAATGAAAACCTTTACAAAACAAAATGTTTTGAGAAAAAACTCTCTCATTTTCCATTAAACATACTTTCAGATTGTTAATTATCAAATGATTTTTGTTATTTTTGCATCCGTTTTGGAGTGAAATAAACAGAATTTATTAAGGTGGAATTGCCTTGGCAATTCTATATATTTTGGTAATCCGCTTCAGAATCCCTTTTAATAACAGTTTAAATACTACTTTAAAATGCCAAAACGGGACGACATCCACAAAATTCTGATCATTGGTTCAGGACCCATTGTAATTGGTCAGGCTTGCGAATTCGACTACTCAGGAACTCAAGCATGTAAAGCATTAAGATCATTAGGCTACGAAATTGTATTGGTTAATTCCAATCCGGCCACCATCATGACCGATCCGGAAATGGCCGATTATACCTACATCGAGCCATTGAACGAATATGCTGTAACTGAAATTATTAAAAAAGAGCGTCCCGATGCGCTTCTTCCAAATCTCGGAGGACAAACGGCTTTGAATCTCTCCCTTGATTTAGCTAATAAAGGAATATTAGATAAGTACAATGTTGAAGTAATTGGGGTAAATCTTAAAGCCATTGAAAAAGGTGAGGATCGCATTGAATTTAAGAAATCGATGGAGGAACTTGGCATTGAAATGGCCAGAAGCCAGGCCGTAACCACGGTTGAAGATGCTGAGAAAATTGCTGAAGATCTTGGATACCCGGTTGTTATTCGTCCTGCCTACACCATGGGAGGTACCGGTGGCGGGCTTGTTTACAACGTTGAAGAACTTAGAGTGATTGCTGCCAGGGGAATTGCCGCCAGTATGATCAACCAGATTCTGGTGGAAGAATCGGTTTTGGGATGGGAGGAGCTGGAATTGGAAGTTGTGCGCGATCATAGCGGAAAGATGATCACCATCTGTTTCATCGAAAATGTGGATGCAGTAGGTGTTCATACCGGAGATTCTTTCTGTACGGCTCCCATGTTAACCATATCGAAAGAAGTGCAGGAAAAGCTGCAGGAGTATTCCTATAGGATTGTGGAAAGTGTAGGAGTCATTGGAGGAACTAACGTTCAATGGGCACACGACCCCAAAACCGGGCGTGTGGTGGTGATTGAAATCAATCCCCGCACCAGCCGTTCGTCGGCTCTTGCTTCAAAAGCAACGGGTTTCCCCATTGCTTTGATTTCCGCCATGCTGGCTTGTGGACTTACGCTTGATGAACTTCCATACTGGAAAGAAGGCACCCTCGATAAATATAAGCCTTATGGTGATTATGTGGTTGTGAAATTTGCCAAATGGGCCTTCGAAAAATTTGAAGGGCTTAACGATAAGCTTGGAACTCAAATGCAGGCCGTTGGTGAAGTGATGAGTATTGGTAAGAACTATAAAGAGGCTTTCCAAAAAGCCATCCGCTCCCTTGAAACCGGACGATATGGATTGGGTTTTGCCAAAAACTATAATGAATTGACATTGGAGCAGTTGATGAGTCGACTGGCTTTTCCAACCAGTGAGCGGCAGTTTGTGATGTATGAGGCATTGCGTAAAGGTGCCACCGTGGATCAGCTTCACGAAAAAACAGCCATTAAAGCCTGGTTCATTGAGCAGATGAAAGAATTGGTGGAGCTGGAAGAACAGATTTTATCTCATAAAGGAGGGCAACTGCCCGACGATCTGTTTGTTCAGGCTAAAAAGGATGGATTTGCTGATAAATATCTGGCGAAAATATTGGATATTCCTGAAAAGGAGATACGCCAACGTCGTTTAAAACTTGGCATGGAAGAGGCTTGGGAACCGGTCCCGGTGAGTGGGGTAGAGGATGCTGCATATTACTACTCAACCTATAACGCTCCAAACCAGGTTAAGGTGGACGACAAAAAGAAAATCATGGTGTTGGGTGGAGGGCCAAACCGCATCGGACAAGGGATTGAGTTTGATTACTGCTGCGTGCATGCAGCATTTGCCATACGTGATGGCGGATGTGAGTCCATCATGGTGAACTGTAACCCCGAAACTGTCTCCACAGATTATGATACTTCCGGAAAACTCTACTTTGAGCCATTAACAGTTGAGGATGTTCTCAGCATTTATGAAAAGGAGAAGCCCGATGGTGTCATTTGTCAGTTTGGAGGCCAAACTCCGCTCAACATTGCTGCTGAACTACAGGCAAACGGCGTGAAGATTATTGGAACGTCGCCTGAAACAATCGACTTGGCTGAAGATCGCGATCAGTTTCGTATGATTATGGAGAAACTGAACATTCCACAGCCACCTTCAGGAATGGCCAGCACGGAGCAAGAGGCTATTGAGATTGCTTCAAGAATTGGCTATCCGCTTATGGTTCGTCCATCTTATGTATTGGGTGGCCGGGGAATGAAGATTGTTCTGGATGAGGAGATGCTAAGACAATATGTAAAGGCTGCCGCGGCTGAAGTTTCGCCCGACAGGCCGTTGCTTATAGATAAGTTTCTTGAGGACGCCATTGAGGCCGAAGCCGATGCAATTGCAGACGGAACAGATGCCTTCGTGCCTGCCGTTATGCAGCATATTGAGTATGCAGGAATCCATTCAGGCGACTCTGCATGCGTCATTCCGCCGGTTGTGATTACCGATGATCAAATCAAAACCATTGAGGAGTACACCAGACGAATCGCCATAGAAATGAAAGTGGTGGGTCTGATGAATATTCAATACGCTATTTATGATGGCGAAGTGTATATACTAGAAGCGAACCCAAGGGCTTCGAGAACTGTGCCTTTGGTTTCGAAAATTTGCAACATCCCAATGGCCAAGATAGCTACCGAGATTATGCTGGGTAAGAAACTGGGCGATTTTGACTTGAAAAAGCCTGAGTTTTCACATTTCGGGGTAAAAGAAGCTGTTTTCCCATTCAATATGTTCCCTGATGTAGATCCTGTGTTGGGGCCTGAAATGCGTTCCACGGGAGAAGTTCTTGGAATGGCCGATTCTTTTGGGTTGGCATTCTTTAAATCTCAGGAGGCTACCAAACTTAAGTTGCCGGTAAATGGAAATGTTTTGATAACCATTGCCGATAACGATAAAGACAAGATTGTTGATGTGGCGCAAGACTTTGTTAAAATGGGATTTGGTATTGTGGCAACCCGAGGAACTAAAAAGTTTCTGGAAGAGAATGGTATCGAAGCCAAAGAAGTCCTGAAAGTGCATGAGGGACGCCCCAATATTGTGGATTTGCTTGTGAATGATGAAATCAATCTCGTTATCAATACCCCGTCGGGAAAACAGAGTGAGTTTGATGATTCATACATTCGGAAAAATGCCATCAAGCACAATGTGCTTTATATTACCACCACGGCAGCAGCTAAAGCTGCCACCGCCGGAATAAAAGAGCGTCAGAATGGAAATTACCAGGTTAAATCCCTACAGGACTACCATAAAGGAATAAAGTTTATCTAATTGATGACTTTTCTCCAATAGGTTAAACAATAAACAAAGCCCCGATGAATTTTCATCGGGGCTTTGTTCTTCTTGTTGGTTTTTATATATTTGATTCAGTAATTATACCATAAACCTGTATGCCAACTCTAACCCACAGACTTCTTACCAATCAATATCGGAACATTTTAAATGTTTCCGGTTGGTCTTCACTTTTCAATCATGTTTTTTCTGCTAAAACCCTTCGCTCGGGTTTGACTTTTACATGGTTTCCTTACTTAATCAATGTAGGTGCCATTATATTACTTCTAACAGGAACGAATTGTTCAAGAGTGTCTGATGATTTTATCTCAATACATTTGAAGCCAAATAATGAAAAGGTGCAAATGTCGAAGTTTATTGATGAGGTAGAATATCTTACATTAAGAGCACCCAGGGGAGTAAGAATTGGTGCAATTGAAAAAGTAATTGTCCATAACAACGAATATTTTATTAGGCACACCCCTTCTAACCCTGCCATCACTGTTTTTGACAGTGACGGTAGATTTAAGCACAACATAGGCAAACATGGACGCGGCCCGGGCGAATATGTCGGATTACACGATTTCACAATAAACCACCAACAAAACGAGGTTGTTTTGATGGATTTAATGGTTCAAAAGATGCATTACTATTGCACTGAAGGAAAATACAAGTTTTCAAATGACCTGCCAATACATGCATTGAAATTTTCCTGGTTGAATGACGATGATTTTATTTTTTGGGTCGGGAATCTTTACAACGACCTAATGAATAAAGATGAATCCCAATTGTGGAACGTATATGTTGTAAACAAAGACTTAAACATCAAGAGCAAATATCTTGAGGTTCCAAAAGAATTTATGGGTGTAATGAATGGGTCATCGCCAAGCAGTTTATCTCCCTATAAAGAAGGGGTAAATATAGTTTCTCCTTTGAGTAACTATATTTATCACTATCGTAAAGGAGAGTTTAGAACTAAATACTATCTTGATTTTGGCTCATTAAATTGTGATTTTATTAATGAATTCAGGCAGTATAATGGATTAGCAAGTTCATTTGTTTTTAACTTAAGGAAAACAGGTGCAACCTACTATTCCAATCAATTTTTTGAGTTCGAGAACCATTTGTATTTTACTTTTATCTCTAATGACAAAATGTATTCAGTCATCTATGACAAACTCAATGAAGCTTCTCATGTCGGCATTGGATATCCGGATGATGATATAAACAATGCAATATTTGGGCGTGCGGTTGGGAATAACCAGAACAGGCTTATTACTGTAATTGAACCACTGTTGTTATTAGATGATGAGGAAAAGTTTCCAGAAAAACTTGAACACTTGCGTTTATCTCCTCGCAGTAATGCATTTTTAGCATTATATAAACTTCATTGAACGTTTGTCTTGTTAACGGTTCAATATAGGTTAGTTATGATTTTTCTAGCTTAAGATAGTTGAGGTGAAATACCAGGTTGTTGCTACTTGCACAGCTAACATATCTAAAGAGTGTAAAATGCTGTAAATTGTATTAAGAGTTGAAGGGATGCCCAAATAATATAGATTTGCTTATGAATGATGCAAAGCCATTTGTAACCGGCATGTTCCGGCTTTTTAGCTTCCCGGACTTCATGGGGCGTCTCGGGTTAGTTAGAAATATATGCATTTTTCTATTCACGATTACGTTTATTGGGTGTGATTTTGGAAGCAAAGAGAATGCGGGAGGCATTTGTGATATTAAAAGAATAGAGGTGTTCTCGAATGTCTCTGAAAGTGCTCTATCTTCTGATTTACTGAGTGATGTTGAATACATCATATTAGAAAGGACTCCCAATTCAGTTATTGGAAAGATTGATAAACTGATAATAACCGATGATTATATTTTCGTGATGGATGTTGAGCATGCAAAGAAGTTATTTCAGTTTGACTCCAACGGACGTTTCATCAAGATAATTGGAGGTTTCGGTAGAGGGCCCGGGGAGTATCAGCAGCTTGTTGACTTTACCGTTTGCGATATCACTAATCGTATTTTGGCGATAGATATTAACAGGAAACTTGTTGTTTTTGATAAACAAGGAGAGTTAATCAAGGAATTGATAATTGATCAGGGAGACCCAATGAGCTGTCGAGTATTGATGCATAACGAAAGTATCTATTTCTTCACAGGTAGGGGAGAAAACTATTCATCCGAATACTCATTGATTAAATTGAACTTTGAAGGGGGAAAAACAGATGGCTATCTGGAATTTGAAACTGGTGCAAACTATTCGGTGACGTTCAACACTCCATTGTATATTAAAGATGGCAGTCTGAAGCTATTTGATTATTTCGAAGGTGTTTTGTTAAGAAAGGAACAGGAACAGTTTATTCCGGAATATGTTTTGGATTTTAACAATAAGATGATGCCAGTTGAAATCCTCTGCAATATAGAAAAGTACATAAAGAATCTTCAGAATTACTCAATTATTCATCGGTACTTTATTGAAGGAAGCGATTATATCTACTATTCTGTTATTGATAAGATGCAGTATAAGCATGGTTTTTTTTCAAAAACCACAGGAGAATCGGTCATAATAAATTCAATCATCAATGATGAGCACATTTTCAGGAGTCCTGAAGTTTACTATAGTAATTACTATTACGCTGTTATTGAAACATTTTGGTTATTTGATGAGGTTGATAAATTCCAACATATTATTGAAAACCATTCGATTGATCCAGATGGTAATGCTTTGATTATGAAATTTAAACTCCAAAAAATCGCAGAATAAAACATTATTCAGGCTGATTTTACAATGTGGGAAACGATTTTGTAGTTTATGAAACTGAAAATCAAAAACTTAAATATATGAAACGAGCCATGAGAATCGCAAGATCGACGAAGTCAAAGCTTTTCTCACACAGGCGAAGTACTGAGCCCAGTCGAAGTAAGGATGATTATCTGGCGAGTTCCATGTGACCTTAAAATACAAATTATAGACATATGAAAATCCTAAAACTATTCCAGATTACCATTATGCTTTTGCTAGTTATGAGTTGTAACAAAAGTAACAGCTATAATTCTCCCATTGAAAAATTTGTTTTTGATGCCGCCAAATCAAAACCATATTTTGATTTTGCGACAATTACAGATACTTCTTATCAGATAATTCCTTTGGAGACCTCTCCAGATTTTTTAATTGGACGAGTTGAAAAGATTGAAATTAAGGATAACAAAATAATCATCTTTGACCGAATGTCGCGTTCGATCTATTTGTTTAACATGGACGGTAGTGCTTATAGTAAAATTTCCCGACTCGGCCGTGGTCCTGGTGAATATATGGAGATCAGCGCAATGGGAGCCAGTGATTCTACCATTGTGATATTTGATATGGCACTTCGCAAATTTTTAGAGTTCGATTTTGATGGCCACCTAATTACTGAAGCATTATTACAATCAGATATTTGGGCGAATGATATTTTTTTCTTTAACGACAAGCTTTATCTATATACTGACTGGGATGAGTGCGAGTGGGGCAATAGTCGTTTATATCTACTGGATGATATTTCAAATCAAAACTTTGAGTTTTTCTTATCATTTGATGAAGAACCGCTTACTCTTGGGAATATGGGGCCATCTTATTCGATTTGCAAAGATAAAGCCTCTTTGATATACTCCGGTTGCGACACTGTTTTTTCTATTACAAAAGAAGGGATTGTTTCACCATCTTACGTTTTCGATTTTAAAGGTAAAAGGGCTAAATATCCATCCAGACGACCGGAACTCGTTTATGAAGAAAATGAAGACGATAGAATTGTGAATATTGACTGGGTTAGCGAATCTGAACGCTATTTTTTTACATCTATTGAAACAGTGGGATTTGATCACGGTTTTGTGTATGATAAGGATGAGAAAACTCATCAAATATTTGATATTGCTGTAAATTCAAACCTTTCACAATTCTTTATGTTTTCGCATCGATGGGTAATTGACAATAAAATTGTCATGCCTCAATCTATGAGTAATGTGCATAGAGCCGGAACATTCTCGGAGAGCGAATATAAGTTAGAAGGGTTTTATAATCAACTGAAAGGAGTTATTGAGAATGGCAATATTGAGGATAATCCGGTTGTGTTTATATTTAATTTAAAGAATTAGTGGCAAGTCTTATCCGGACTATTTCAAGCTTAAAAGATTTACTTTTGAAACAATTATGTGATACCAAAACACTATAATGATGAAAGCACTTTGCCTATCCCTTGTTCTTTCCTTTGTTTTGATTAATGCTTTTGGGCAAGAACGACATTATTTTGACATTTCTGAAAAAGAAGATGCCTATCATAAAATCAATCTCTATGAGACAAAAATCATCCACGAAGCCGATTTGACTTTTGAGATACAATCCCTTACGCTCTTGCAATCACGACGTGGTTACCGTGTAAACACAATTAGAAAAGTAAGAATGAGTGATGCTCTTATCTATGTCACGGATATTAGTAATACGAACTTATTTATTTACGATTTACAGGGTAAAGCACAAAATAAAATTGATATTACCCGGTATGATGAACGAGCCTGGATAACTGATTTTACAGTATATAAGGATACTATTTACATTGTTGATAACAAATCATTGTTTTTATTCAAATTTACAGCGCAAGGGGATTTTCTGTCCAAAGAATTATTGACATTTAATTTTGATGACTTTATGGTTAATACGGAAGGTCTGCATTTTATCTGCAAGCATGAAACAGGCCGCAGAAATAATACCGTAAGAATTAATGTGTTTGATCATTCCTTAAATTTATTGAAACAATATTTTCTCATAAGTAGAACAAATGATTCAATCTTTAGGCCGAGGTTTTTCTTGGGGAATGATGATGAGGTGTTGTTTTCTGTATATCTAAACAATGAAGTGTTTAACATCAGCAGCAATACAGTATCTAAATTTCTGAAAATAGAGAATGCAAAAGTGATTTATGATTACGCTCATGTAAATGGATTCCATTCCTTTAGGGTCTCTTATGAGAATAAGATACCTGGTGTTCCCCTACGGACATGCTATGTAAAAAATGCTACTGCCGAAAATGTTAGATTTGAGAAATTTCGAAGTGATGACCTTACTTCATTCATATTTAATGGCATGGATAGTGGAATCCATCAGGATAAATTCGTTAGCTATTTAGATTTCAATTCTCCTAATTTTTTGCGAGCTATACCTGATATGAAATGGAGTGCAGAACATGAAAGCATTAAAAAAGATTTTTTTCAAATAGTCAATCAAATCAAAAAGCACCCACATCATGTAGTTGTTTTGTTTAGGATAGTTCAGAGTCATTCCAACCCGAATTGATGCCAGAAATGATTAATTAACAGCTATAAAATTATTTACTTATGAAGAAAAAATAATTTTCGCAATACCAACAGGTTTTTTCGCAGTGGCAACTGTGTTTAATATGAATGTTTTACAGGGTAGTAGTGCCGGGGATGTTTCGTTGGACAGTATACTGGTGATGGCGCAGGCGCAGGGCGATGAGGATGGAGATTCAGGAAGTGGTAGATATGTGCTTTATACTGATGAGACTGAATGTGATCTCCCTGGCCAAGGTAATAGAAAAGGGATGCGTTTTGTATGTATTTTCGTTGAAGATGCCCCAGAAAATGCCAGCGGTTGTAGCACCCCAGGTAGTTCTGAATGCATTTAAACTGAATTAAAATAAATCAAAATCTGATATCTTAAGCATTACTAAGCTGGATAAATATTTAACTAGAGCTTTTTTATGAGGGAGCTAATTTTAAATTAGCTCCCTAAACTCATAAACAACATATTAAATTTCATGTAATGAAATATATACCGTTAATTTTAGTTCTTATTTTCTTTTCTTGTAAACCGGAAAAAAAAGAGTCTATTTCAGCATTAAGCAGTTTTGATGTAAACAAAAAAGACATCCTATTAAATGCGAACCTTTCAAATGTTATTAGCATAGACTCTCTTGTCTTTTTAGAGTATAGTAATCAGTCAATTATAGGAGAGATTGATAAGGTTCTTGTTACACAGGATCGGATTTATATCTTTGATAGGCTTAGATCAAAATCAATTTTTTGTTTTGACAGAAGCGGCAATTTTATAAACTCATACAGAAGCATAGGCAGAGGACCTAAAGAATATACTGATATATTGGATGTTTCATTCTTCGAAGATGAGATGTATGTCCTTGCTGCTCCTGAGCGATTCTTTGTTTTGGATAAAGATCTTAATTTTCATAAATCCATAGATATCAAATGGGGCGAGGATGTGCCTTTTGTGCATCCGGGGTATCATCATTTCACTATGCTTAATAGTGACACCATTTTATTTTACCATCCTACGGCATGTTATCATTATTATTTTTATAGTTTATCTAAAGAGGCTTTTGTTTCATCGCAGATAAAAAGAAGAGGAACTATGGATAGAGCCAATTTTACCCATTTAACAAGAACCATATCAGAAGAAGTATTCGTAACCCAGAGATTCAATGATACTATATATCAATTTACGAACAACCTTCTTCTACCTAAGTACTTTGTTAATTTTGAATCACCAATGTCAGAGACAGAAATCAAAAAATATTTAGATGCAACGCCCTATACTATGTTCAATTACCCAATGCCACATCAAATGTATGATGTTATGTCATTTGTTGAGAATGATAGTTATGTCTTTTTTAATTTTTACTATGACAACATGTTCCATTTTTATTTTTATGACATAGAGAGAACAAGAATTATGATTATTCCACATAGCATTAACAATGATATATGGGAATCGGAAGGATTTTATGGGACATATGGACATTATGGAAATAGCTTAATCACACTGGCACAGCCTTATTTTTTTATAGATAATCAGGGTTACATGGAGTTTGAATTGCCGGACGATTTTACCTATGCTTCCAATCCTGTATTAGTATTTTATCAACCAAAGTTTGAGTAGGAGGTTAAAACTGGTTCATAATTGGTTGTCAAAGGTCGCATTAGTTTTTTTAATGATGAAACGAGCCATGAGAATCGCAAGATCGACGAAGTCAAAGAGTTCTCACACAGGCGAAGTACTGAGCCCAGTCGAAGTAAGGATGATTATCTGGTGAGTTTCATGTGGCAACTGAAAAACAAATTATAAACATATGAAAAGATATTTTTTTCGCAGTAGCAACGGTATTTAATATGGCTATATTACAAGCTAACAGTGCCGGGGGGGATGTTTCGCTGAAGAATTTGATGGTCATGCAGTAGGTGAAGAGCGGAAAACAGGCGCATGGGGTTTGTATTTTTAAAAAGTAAATATCACAATGATTTTGGGTCAAAACTCAACAAATTTAAAAACTATTTAAATAAAAAAGCCGGGAATTTCATCCCGACTTTTATATTTTATAGCAAATTCATCTTACTTCTGAATTTCCCTAAAAAACAAATTATTAGAGCATATGAAAAGTATAGTGCTATTCGGCATACCTCACATTAACTGCAATGAATTGCTTTAAGGGTAAAAAACTTATCTACTTATAATTAATCGACTACTGAAGATATCATTATTGTTACTTATCCTGATTAGGTAAACGCCGCTGTTTAATTCAGTGTTTAGATCAATTGTTCCGGTAAAGGTTTTTTTGTCAGAAAACGCTAATCTACCCTGCAAATCAAATATCTCAATCTTAAATTCAACATGTGTCGCCAAATGAGAGGAATGGATAGTAAACGATCCATTCGATGGATTTGGATAAATGGCAATGGTTTGATCAGACAATAAATCTGAGATTTTTGTTGTTGGAGGCTCCATGCCTGTTAAAATATTTCCTTCTGCTATTGTTCCCGGACCGGAAAATGATAAATCAGCAGTCCTTCCACCATTTCTTAAATCATTATTAAGGATTTTGTTGTTATTGGTTCGAGGGGTTGTTTCCTGAATCCCATAGCTTTGCACCATAGGTGTCCTGTCATCATAAACCCGAAGATTCTGAACCAACACATTACTTGAGGCATGGTGTTCAGTACTGCTTCGGGACGTAATTCTAACACCTTGCGAACTGCTGTTTTTTACCACTCCTCCATTAATAGTGAAATCTTTTGTGTCTTCAATTAGAATGCCTTGATTTGTGGAGCCGTAAATGTCAACTTCGTTGATGGTTATTCCATGGCTCCCGGATACGCTGAATACACCTCTTCCGCAACTATTCGCAATGACTTTTTCTACAACCACATTGGGACCGCAATTATTGGCAAACCTCAATCCTGCATATCCTCCGCCATGATTAGCACGGTAAGCATCAACCAATTGTACGGTAGCGTTGCGTGTACTGTTCAATAGTAGGCCGCATCCTCCGGTATTTTTAGTTGTTACAGTTCCTATACTTAAACCATCAGTGTTCCAGATTTCAACTCCGTGATGTTTGCTGTGCTCTACATAAATGTTGTCCATTGTCACATTCCTTGACCATGTGGCATCGCGCTCCTGAATTCTGATTCCAAGGCCAATATTGTATGCTTGGGGAATTGAAATATGAATATTTTCTAATGTCACATTTTCAGAACCAAAAATCCAAATGCCGTAACGTGGATTCCCTGTGATTCTCATGTTCCGTACTTCAATGTTATTTGCACGAATTGCTCTGATTGGAACAATGATATTATCTTGAGCGTCGTCATTTACATTCATGGTATTATCATGAAAATCTATAATGGTGTTGCTTGGCAGGTTTATTGCTTTTACATCCCCATTCCAGCTATGGCGACCGGTTGAGCCCGATGTCCTAACATTCACAACCTCTTTCTCGGTACGATTTTGTGTCAAATTGTTTATCGCCGTTTGAATTGCTAGAATCATATCCAGGCCACTGTAAACCTGGTTCCCATTTACTTTAGCAACCCATGGCTCACCCTCTTCTCTTATAACTTCGGCAGTTCGTTGAGATAAGGCGCTCTCAGATAGCATTATGGCCATTAAAAACATTACAAATGTAAAATACTTTTTCATTTTATCTTTTTTTGTGAGTGACTAACACTCAGTTAATCATACTTCAGTTCTATTCAATGACAGTTTTGCTGAAAAGCGGATTCATGAATTGGCTAAGACATGTATATACAAATGGGCTTTTAGCAAATGTGGGTAAATGCTTTAATGGGCGATAAAGGTAAGATGTGAATGTGTAAATTTAGTTATGCAAATTTACATTATATTTCACATATGTATACATGGATTTCAATATAAAGTTTCGCTCAATAAACTGAAAGTCGTTGTTTTTATATCTGCCAGAGATGAATTAGCCGCTAAGTTATCGAGTTTTCTCACGATGGCACGGATTTCTTTGTTACCATGGATCAAATACCGACTAAATCGCCAGCGCTTCAATATTTGTATTTCAATAGCCAATATGTAAATTCAATTACTTTATTGTACGTATAGATTTTGTAATCTCTTCAAAGGTAATTTGTGGGTGGTTTTCAGAATTATTTTTGATAACGAAAGATATATTCTCTTTGGCTTTGGTAGAAATGGTAACGATGATGGTCTTATTGGAGTCCACAAAAAGCCATCCTTTCAGGTGGCTTTTTGTGGATATTTTCTCAATATCTGAATCTCTGAAAATGCGGGAGTAATCACCAATAGACTTTTTCATGGCCTTCGCCTCTCTCTCAAGAATACCAATTGGGATCATGACTTTATTCAAATAAAAATTAAAGCCTGTTGAGAGCGACAAAAGCACAAGCCACATTGAAAGGGGGTAAAAAATTAGTTTGAATGGTAGCTCAAGAATGCCTATGGCCACACTAAAAAGCATAATAAAACCCAATAACAATACCAGCGAGATATATAAAATCTGGTTTATCCGGCCTAGGAAACCTAATGCGGGTCCTTTGCTACCATATATGATGAACTGTTTCACATTTCATTTGTGTCATATCCCCATTTCAGGTAAAGAGAACCCCAGGTGAATCCGGCTCCAAAAGCTGCCAGGATGATGTTGTCTCCCTTTTTTAGCTGTTTTTCCCATTCGTACAAACACATGGGAATGGTGGCGGAAGTGGTATTTCCATATCTTTCGATGTTGATCATCACCTTGTTTTTGTCAATACCCATGCGTTGAGCTGTGGCATCAATAATGCGAAGATTTGCCTGATGGGGAACTAGCCATGCCAGCTCTTCGGGAGCGATGTTATGTTTTTTCATCATCTCCACAGAAACATCGGCCATATTGGAAACGGCATGTTTGAAAACATGCTTCCCGTCCTGAAAAACATAATGCTCGCGGTTGTCGATTGTTTCATGTGACGGTGGTTTAACCGATCCCCCTGCTTTCATGTGAAGGTAGGCTCGTCCGAAACCATCACTCTGTAAAATGCTGTCAATGATTCCGGTCTCGTCTGAAGATGGTTCCAAAAGGACTGCACCTGCTGCATCTCCAAAAAGGACGCAAGTCGTTCTGTCTGTGTAGTCAACAATGGAACTCATTTTATCGGCACCTACCACAAGAACTTTTTTCTTTGCACCGGTTTCAATGAATTTAGATCCGGTGTCGAGCGCATAAAGAAATCCCGAACAGCCGGCGTTCAGATCGAAACTGTGCGCGTTTCTGATGTTTAATTTGTCGGAAATGATGTTGGCGGTGGCCGGGAAAATGTGATCGGGTGTAGTGGTTGCGCAGATCACCATATCGATCTCCTCAGGTTTTGTGCCGGTTTTTTCAAAGATTTGTTTTATGGCTTCAACAGCCATATCGGAAGTTCCTTTTCCAACACCTTTGAGAATATGCCTTTCTTTAATTCCAACTCTGGTCATGATCCATTCGTTGGAAGTGTCAACCATTTTACTCAACTCTTCGTTGTTGAGAATGTAGTCTGGAGCGTAACCGCCAATGGCAGTGATCACAGCTTTCTGTTTTGTCATTTTCAATGCATTGATTAAAGGAGGAGTTGTGAGGGGTAATTCACAAATATTCAAACAGGTGTCCGCCAATACCTGTTAGTCCTGCCCGGTACTTATTTTAATTTGAAAATAAAAGCGGGAGTGACAAATCATTCCCGGTATGAAAATCTGTTCTGCTGTATACAAAATTACAAAAAGATGCGTGGTGTACAACTGATATTGGTTTTTTCCCTTGTTTTCTCTTGGTGCACAAGTTCTGTTGCAGACAAACACAAAAAGGCTGTCTTAAAAAAGACAGCCTTAAATCATGATATTTTTGATGTTGTTATGCTGTAACTTCTTTCTCTACAGCTAATTTGCCTCTGTAATATCCACACTCTCCACAAACGGTGTGCAGTTTAACAGCCGAGCTACAGTTTGAACATACACCTAAAGCAGGCATTGCTGCTTTATAATGAGTTCTTCTCTTGTCTCTTCTGGTCTTCGATGTTTTTCTTTTAGGATGTGCCATTTTTCAACCTCTTTACTTGTTTTTATCTAATAATTTCTTCAATTCGTTCCACCTTGGGTCAGTTTCTTCCTCGGAATCATCAGCTCCGGGTTCCTGATCTACCAGGTATTCCGATAATTTATTTACCATCTCAGGGTTACAGGTGCTTTTACCATTTTGGTCAAGACCATGTACATGCTTAATTGGCAAAGAGGTGGCAATTACATCATAGATGAATCTGGCCACATTGATTTCATGCTCTGCATGCGGAAGGATGATGATCTCTTCCGATGGCTCATCGTACTCTTCTCCAAAGTTGACATATAGTTTTGACTGGCAATTGATTGGCATGTTAACTTCCTCCAAACAATGATCGCATACCGATTCAATGGTTCCATTGATGTCAAAGTCCAGAATCAGCATTTGTTCGCTCTTATTCAGATTAACCGTTACCTCTGAATTGCCGTTTTCATAAAGGGCACTTTCAAAAAGTGCGAAAAAGTCCTTGTTAACAGTGTACTTAAACGTGTGTAAACCGTTTTTAAGTCCTTTAAAACCAATGTTGTATTCCTTGATCTTTTTCACAATACCCTCCGTAAAAACTGTGCAAAGTTATAAAAATATCATTCTATCCGAAAAAAAAACTGTTTTTATTTTCCCATTAAGACTAGCATAGTGATCTCTTAAGCCTTTAACCATCAGAAAAAGAGATGATAAATAATTTTTTACTTCAGACTTCTGAAGGTAAAACAACTCTGAACGTGGTTCCTTTGTTGGGAACTGAACTTAATATGCTGATTTTTCCTTTGTGATAATGTTCAATTATTCTGCGGCTTAATGTCAAGCCCAGTCCCCAACCTCTCGATTTGGTTGAATAGCCTGGTTTAAAGGCTGTTTTCTGTGTTTGCCTGCTCATCCCCTTGCCGGTGTCTGATATATCAATGAATATTGAATCCTTATGCGATCTGATAAGAATTGATATTTGTCCTTCCCCTTCCATCGCATCAATGGCATTTTTGCATAAATTTTCAATAACCCAATCAAAAAGGGGCTTGCTAAGTGGTATCTGTGGGTTATCAACCGAATGAACCACTGTAAATGAGACAAGGGAGGAGCTCCTTTTTCTTAGGTATGACACCATTGATTCAATTACCTCAATAATGTTTTCTTGTTTCAGATCGGGTTTGGATCCAATTTTTGAGAAACGACTGGTAATGGTTTGCAATCGTTGAATGTCAAAGTGCATCTCCTTAATCAGTTCCGGGTCGGTATTTTTCATTGTTAATACATCCATCCATCCCAGCAGAGATGTTGTTGGAGTTCCCAATTGATGTGCTGTTTCTCTGGCCATTCCTACCCAAACCTGATCCTGTTCAAGTTTACGTGCTACGCTAAAGGCAACATAAGCCACCAACATAAAAACAAAGACAATAATTAATTGAACAATGGGAAACCATTGCAATTTCCTGAGCAGAATTGAATCGTGAAAATAGATATACTGAAATTCGTTTTCGGCAAGCTTTACGGGAATAGGGTCACGGTGTCTTTTCATCTTTTCAAGAACCTGCTCTAAATGTTGCTCCTGGTTGTTTCTAGGAAGAGATACATTGCGATGAAAGATGATTTCATCTTCATCAGTTGTCACAATCACAGGAACGGTTGTATTGTGCCGCAATATTTCAACGATAAGTGACATGGTTTCGCCGGGTGAAGCATCAATGGCCAGAAGCCTGTTGGCTTCGGCCCATAGTTCTATTTTTATCTGTTCCTCCTGTTTGAGTTCAGATGTTAATCTGTTGGTATATAGTAAAGAAAAAAGACTGATGGCTGCAGCCCCTATGAACAACATGAATTTCCACCATCTTTTTTTATTATAAATCTCCATTTATCAGTTTCGTTAATTATATCCCCATCTTTGTATGGTTTGATAAACCAGATCAAAGTGAATTGGTTTTGGCAGGAAGTCGGAAGCACCCGCTTGTGTCAGTCTGCTCATAAACTCTTTGTTCATATCTTTCTCCAGCATCATAACGATGATGGGACATTTGGCATTAGTCGTTTTTAAACGGCTTATTAAATCAGTCATTTTCTCCTCAGGCTGAAATGCATCCAACAAAACCAAATGAATTTTTTTATTTTTCATCAAATCAACCGATTCAGCCGCTGAAGGAGCTACAGTCGCTTCATATCCCAGTTTTGATAATATGTTAACGGTCATTCTCTGGTTCAGCCGATTGTCATCAACAATCATGATGTTAAACTCTTCGGGGATGGAGAGCGGCTCTCGTTTTTCCCTTTCGGAGATGGAGGGAAAATTTTGTGTGAGAATTCTTTTAAGTGTAAAAATCGGAATTGGTTTTCGTAAATAGATATCGGCACCAAGTCTCCTGGCCAGGCTGGTATTTGATGTATGCAAATCACTACTCTGGATGATGATGAAGAAATCCTTGTGAAGGTGTTGGTTATGTAGTTCGTGCAGAAAATCCAGACCATTAAGATCAAATCGGTGATCTATTATAATAAGATGATATGGTTTATTTTGCTTTAAATGATTAACCGTATCATTGGTAGGAGGTTCAAGTTTAAAATCAACCCCCATTGAAATTAAATTTCGCGTTAGAACTTGTACGTGCAGCTGATTATCAGTCACTACCAGAGCTTTTATCTGGGTAAATGAATGGATCATTGAAAAGTCCAGTGATTTTTGATAGCGTTTTGTCTTTAGAGGCAGGGTAAAGCAGATCTCGGTTCCCGGCTGATTCGGATATTCGGAAATACCGGATGGACTTTGTGCCCAAATTTCTCCTCCCATCAACTGTATGAGTTGTTTACAAATGGTTGTTCCAAGTCCTGTTCCTCCAAACTGCCTGGCAGAAGATTTGTCGGCCTGTGCAAAAGGTTCAAATATATGTTTGATTTTGTCAGGCTTAATCCCAATTCCGGTATCCTTAATACTCATGAGAATCGCAGGATTTCCATGCACCGTCTTGGTGCGGTGAGCAGATATCTCTATTCGCCCATGCGGGGTGAATTTTATGGCATTGTTAAGCAGGTTGTTCATTACCTGCCTGATGCGTATGGGATCACCAATAAAATCTTCAGGCAGCAGGTTGTTTAGCCGGGTAACAATGGTGATTTTTTTATCTCTGGCAAAAGAAGATAAATCTTTTATGGCCAGATTAACCTCTTCCATGAGGTTAAATGATATGGATTCAATCTCAAATTTTCCGGCTTCCAGTTTGCTGAAATCCAGAATATCGTTGATCAAAGAAAGTAAGGTTTCAGCTGATCGTTTTGCTACGGTAGTCATCTCTTTTTCCTGCCCGGCCAGTTGAGGTGAGCTCAGCAAAAGATCTGTCATGCCTATTATTCCGTTTAAAGGGGTGCGGAGGTCATGACTGATGTTGGCAATGAATTCAGTTTGCTGAGGACTCAGTGAAGATTCACTATTTTGAATGAAGGGAGTGAGTTCGTGATAGAATTTGATGACATATTTTTCTGATTGTAGAAAAAATGCAATTTTTTCATTATAAATAATCCTCTCATTGTTATCGTTATCAGTTAACACATAGCGGGTACCATTAGAAGATACAGGTTTTTTCTCCCGTATGTGAAATCTGCTGAAAAGAATCTCTTCATCAATTTGAGATCCTTTAATTATATCAGAATCTTCCAACTCAAAAAGTTTAACGGCAGCCTTGTTTACTTCCCTGATGCGCTGGTTATTGTCCAGAAGTATGATACCGGTTGGCAAATATTGAAGCACCTTGCTCAGAGCCTGTTCTGATTGTTGTATTCTAGACTTTTCAATGTTGTGATCCTTGATGTGGATGTAATAGAATGTTACAACAAGAATAATGATAAGGAGAGATATAAAGCCTGCAAAATAGGAGTTCTCAAGAACTGATGAGGTGCTTACTCCGGCCGGCAGGGAGAAAATAATGTAAATATTAATTCCTGTCAGAACTAAAATGCTCAGAAATGCAATAATCGTGGATTTCTTCATTATTGGAGTGTTCTGTATTTTAATCGTTTCTTATCTGTATTTTTCATCCTTGTTTAGTAAAATACTTATGTAACTATTGTATCGGGAGAAAGCAATTTCCTCTTCTTCAACAGCTTTTTTTACCGCACAACCCGGTTCGTGCAAATGGGTGCAGTTATGGAACTGGCATTTGTGGGAAACGGCAAAAATTTCTCTGAAGTAGTGATACAGCTCTTCCTTTTCGATCATGATTAACCCGAAGCCTCTGATTCCAGGCGTATCTATAACATACCCCCCGAATGAAAAAGGATGCATTTCGGCAAAAGTGGTGGTGTGTTTACCGGTATGGTGTGATTCTGATAGTTCACGTGTTTTGAGATTTAGGCCCGGTTCAAGTCTGTTGATCAGGGTGCTTTTCCCAACCCCTGAATGACCGCTTATCATTGTTGTCTTGTCCGTCAGAAGCTCTTTTACCTCACTTAAATCGTCCTGAGTTTTGGCGGAAAGAGCCATGGTTTTGTACCCAATATTTTCATATATCACTTTAAGCTCTTTCATCTGCCGCAGGTGTTTCTCATCGTACCTGTCCACCTTATTAAAAAGAAGTGTTACAGGAATGTTAAAAGCCTCGGCAGAAGTCAAAAAACGATCAATAAATATGGTAGTGGTTATGGGATAGTTAATGGTAACCAGTAATATAGCCTGATCTATATTAGCAGCTAAAATCTGACTTTGTTTAGAAAGATTTGTGGCTTTGCGGATAATAAAGTTTTTTCGGGGTGCAATTTCAGCGATCACACCGTTTCCGGTGGCTGGATCGGTTTCAAAAGATACCTTATCGCCAACGGCAACCGGGTTGGTACTTTTAAGGTCGTCTAACCGGAATTTGCCTTTAATGCGACAGGGAATAGGTTCCCCGCCATTTTCTTTTACAAGATACCAGCTGCCGGTGGATTTTATAACTGTGCCTTTCTTCAAAATCTCAGTTTTTTTCAAAAATAATCATTTTCATACTTAATCCAATCAATAATGCATTGAATAGCTCAAAAAAAAATATGTAACTATTTGATTCTATGATAAAGGAGTATGTCTATAGCGAATAATTTGTTCTTTATTTAAGATGAAGATGATTGCTGGCAAATTTTGAAACTTTTTTATTAACCACCTACGTGGTTAATAAACTGAATGATTTTTGCCCTTTAGAATGTAGTCCTTCCCTTACTACTTTATTAAAACAGAACAGTTTATTCAAAACATTATCCATAGCATGAATGTTCATTTCCTGAGACTCTGTTTTTGCAAAGAACTCAGAAATATCATTAAGATGTTCTTAAACATTTGATCGTATAAAACAATATTTTATAAATTTGCCGCTTGTTATTAAATATGTTATTTTGCCTAAAGTGAAGGGATGCGTTCATGAAATGTGGGTAGAAATGGCAGAATATTTAATAAGTAGGAGGTGTTTTTGACCATCAAAAACGTTTAATTCGAACGGAATTAAACTGAAGCATGAATGGGTTTTCAGATGATTTTCTGTTAAATGCATCATTTCTTTTAATGGGTTGAAGATATATAAACATGATTCATTCCTCCGGTTTATTTGCCTGCACTGCAGAGTCGTATCATCTGTTTTCATCCTCAGGTAAAAGTAATAATTGATTAAGATTATTTTAAATGACGCAAAAAGCGAAAGAGAAGGCTTTAAACCTGGTGATAGTTGAGTCACCTGCAAAAGCAAAAACCATTGAAAAGTTTCTGGGGAAAGATTTTTTGGTGAAATCAAGTTACGGACACATCCGTGACTTGGCAAAGAAAGATTTTGGAGTTGACCTTGCAAATAATTATCAACCCCAGTATGTAATATCTTCTGATAAAAAGGATGTTGTAAAAGAGCTAAAGTCTTTGGTACAACAATCTGAAACGGTATGGCTCGCTTCCGATGAAGACCGCGAAGGAGAAGCCATAGCCTGGCACCTCTATGAGGTGCTTGGACTTACACCGGCACAAACCAAAAGGATCGTGTTTCACGAAATTACCAAAGAAGCAATTCTAAAAGCCATTAAAAACCCTCGTCCAATCGACATCAATCTGGTAGATGCACAGCAGGCCAGACGTGTTCTCGATCGGTTGGTTGGTTTCGAGCTGTCTCCGGTTCTTTGGAAAAAGGTAAAACCTTCTTTATCTGCAGGTCGCGTTCAATCTGTTGCGGTTCGTTTGCTTGTGGAGCGTGAAAGGGAAATTAATGCCTTTAACGCAGATTCAGCGTTCAGAGTCGTTGCCAGATTCTTTGTTACCGATGAGGATGGTAAAAAACACGAGTTAAGAGCAGAATTAAACCACCGTTTCAAGACTGAAGAAGAGGCTTTTCAGTTTCTCTCCCATTGTAAAAACGGTCAGTTTTCCGTTGAACAGGTAACCCGCAAGCCGCTTACTAAAAGTCCGGCAGCGCCATTTACCACATCAACACTTCAGCAAGAGGCTTCAAGAAAACTTGGCTTCTCAGTCGGCCAAACCATGTCGGTGGCGCAGCGACTATACGAAGCAGGAAAAATCACCTATATGAGAACCGATTCGGTTAATCTGGCCGATACAGCAGTTGCTGCTGCTGTTCAAAAGATTAAATCAGATATGGGTGAAAAGTATGTGCAAACCCGTCAATTCAAAACAAAGAGCAAAGGAGCCCAGGAGGCTCACGAAGCCATTCGTCCAACATACATGGACAAGGAGGCCGTATCCGGAACGGCTGCCGAACAGAAACTCTACGATCTGATTTATAAGCGTACTCTGGCCAGTCAGATGAGTGATGCACGAATCGAAAGAACCAATGTCAATATTACTGTTTCAGGTTCAACGTATAAGTTTCATGCATCTGGTGAGGTGATTCTTTTTGATGGTTTTCTAAAAATGTATATTGAATCCTCGGATGTTGAAAAGGAAGATGAGGAAGCACCAGGGTTTCTGCCTCCTTTAAAGGAGCAGGATGTTTTGGGTCTTATAGCAATGGAAGCCAGGGAGCGATGGACTCAAAAACCTCCGAGATACTCAGAAGCCGCTCTGGTTCGTAAACTTGAAGAGCAGGGAATTGGTCGTCCGTCCACTTATGCTCCAACCATCAGTACGATTCAGCAAAGGGGGTATGTGGTGAAAGAGGATCGACCAGGAAACCCCAGAAAATACCGGTTAGTTCAACTCGAAGCAGGAGAGGTGAAGAAAAGCGTAAAAACAGAAAATGCCGGAGCTGAACGATCTAAATTATTCCCTACAGATATTGGTATGGTGGTGAATGATTTTCTGGTTAAATATTTCCCAAATATTGTGGACTATGAGTTTACTGCAAAAGTTGAAAAGGAGTTCGACCAGATAGCAGTTGGTGATGTTCAATGGACCAAAGCAATAGATCAGTTTTATCAGCCATTCCATAATCAGGTGGAAGAAACACTTGAAAAATCTGAACGCAATACGGGTGAAAGAGTGCTGGGAAGTGATCCTAAAACCGGGAAACCTGTGATAGTAAGAATTGGCCGTTACGGGCCAATGGCTCAATTGGGGGATACAGAGAATGAAGATGAAAAACCTGCCTTTGCTTCTTTAACCCGGGAGCAGAGCATAGAAACCATAACACTTGAGGAGGCACTAAAGTTGTTTGAATTGCCAAGGGATCTCGGGCTTTATGAAGATAAGAAGGTTGTGGTTGGCATTGGCCGGTTTGGGCCATACGTGAGGCACGATGGGAAGTTTGCATCTTTGAAGAAAGGTGTGGATGATCCAATGGAAATTTCACTCGAACGAGCCATTGAGTTGATCGAAGAAAAGAGGGAGCGAGACAATAAAAAAATAATTAAGTCGTTTGAAAAGGAGCCGGACCTGCAAATATTGAATGGACGTTGGGGGCCATATATAGGTTATAAAGGCAAAAATTTCAAAATCCCCAAAGAAAAAGATGCAGAGAAATTATCCTTTGAAGAGTGTTTGAAACTGGTTGAGGACGGTGGGAAGAAAGCTCCCGCAACAAAAAAGGCCACAACCAAAAAGAAAACAACCGCAAGTGGTAAGAAAACCACTGCATCAAAAAGCACCAAGGCGAAAAAAAGTGCTGCAAAGAAATAGGTTTTTAAAACATTAATCGTGGAGATATTCCATTATTTTGAACCTTGTAATTTTACTTCTGCAGCAATTCCGGGTATAGATTTACAGGAATCGCTAAGGGAGCAGGTCTCTTTTTTCAACGGAAAAAAGGAGTGGTTTAAAGATTTTGAGTATGATCTGGTTCTGATGGGAGTGCCGGAATCAAGAAATGGAGCCGATAATTTATCCAGTAAAAACAGCCCGGATGAAATCCGTTCATGGCTTTATTCGCTGAGAGGTTTCGAATCTGAAGTGAGCATTGCTGATCTGGGTAATATTCGTGGCAATACATTGAACGACAGATATCATGCACTGGAAGAGGCCGTTGCCTTTTTTCGGTCAAAAGGATCGGTTGTCTTGATTTTGGGTGGAACACAGGATCTTTCATGGCCGGTTTATAAAGCATTGAGCAAGGAAAGTGAATGCTCTATTGCCATAGCCGATGCACTTTTGGATGCCGATGCAAAAGGAGAGGATTTTTCTTCCAGGAGCTGGATCAGTTTTTTATTGCAGCAAGCGGAGATTGCACCTGAAGATTTAACTGTTTTTGGTGTCCAGAATTACCTGGTATCACCATCACAGGAACAAATTATAACAAGTAAGTTCTTTGAGATAGTTCGTCTGGCGGAGATAAGAGGCGATGGAATTGAAAAATGTGAGACCATATTACGTGACTCTGATTTTTTTAGCATGGACTTTCGTGTGATAAGAGATCAGCCACAGTTTCATGACAAAAAAATGTCTCCGCATGGATGCGAGCCACATGAGGCTTGCCGAATCATGAGATATGCAGGCTATAGCGACCGGTTAAAAGCAGTCGGGTTATTTGAAATGCCAGCTGGTACACAGGGGGCAAACAGCATACTTGGCGCAGAACTTATTTGGCATTTTATTGATGGTTACTGCGGTCGTGTATATGATTTTCCGGCATGTTCCGTTGACGCTTATAAATGTTATGTTGTTCAATTTGATGAGTTTGAAGAAGGGATAAAGTTTTATCGAAATCTGAATAATAACAGATGGTGGATGGAGGTGAATCAAAAAATAGTCTCGTGTTATTTTGACGATTACCGTCGGGCGTTAAAAAAGGAGTTTCCCGAAAAATGGTGGAGATTATACCTTAAAAGCACAGAAGGACAGAGTGATAAGATGCTCTGAAAAAAACTAAAAGAATTAAAAAAATGAAACCTTTGAAGCCCGAATGTAGTATATGAGGTCATGGTTCAGAAAAAAAATAGAACAGAGGTTTAAGTGCAACTTAGATTTGAAAAAGCCGGATAGCATATCCGGGGATGGAATGTTTTTTTTCCTTTTTCGATCATTTTGTTCTGTCAGTTTTGTTTTTTTTGTGTTATTTTGCATAACTCCTTTGGCTTATAGTCAAAGTGATCCACAGTTTAGCCAGAATATGTTTAACCCATTGGTGGTAAATCCTGGCTTTGCAGGACATTCCGGACAGATCAACCTGGTGGCTGTTGACAGACACCAATGGGTGGGTATGGAAGGCGCTCCTCGAACAACGGTTGTTGGAGCAGATATGGCGATAAATAATTTTTTTGGAAATCCCGGGGGTGTAGGTTTGGTTGTCATGAACGATGAAATCGGATTTTTCCGGAATATAACCATAAATGGAAGTGTCGCACAAAGATATTTTGTTGGAGATGGCAGAATCGGAGTTGGGGTAACTATTGGTTTGTTTAATCAGGTTTTTGATGGAACAAAAGTCAGGACAGGAACATCCAGTGATTACCATTCTGATGAAGACCCCTCAATTGATCAGATTGAGTATAACGGAACAGCTTTCGATTCAGGGATTGGCGTATGGTATGAAGACGGAAATATTTATGCAGGATTGTCAATTTTGCATTTATTTGAGCCAAAACCAAACTTTAATGAAGAGTTAAACGTATATACACCACGTTCTTTTTATTTTACAGCTGGATATAGCCACACTTTGTATGAAGTTCCGGTTACTTTAAAGCCCTCTTTTTTCCTGAAGAATTCCAGTAATTCATGGCAGTTGGACTTAAACATGAATATGATTTTCAGGGAGCGATATTGGGGCGGATTGTCATACAGAATACAAGATGCGGTTGTTTTATTGGGAGGAGTGGAATTACAAAACGGTCTGAAAATAGGTTACAGTTACGATATAACCACATCAAGACTTAGCCGGGCCGGAAGTGGCGGAAGCCACGAAATTATGGTTGGATACACATTTGATCTATCTCTTAACAGGAGAGAAAAACGATATAGAAGTGTACGTTTTTTATAACATGAGAGTATGAAATTAACAGAACAGTTTAAGAATATCCGAAAACTATGAAGAAAGTACTTGCCCTTTGTATCATTGTACTCACGATTTTAAGCGGATGCGGTAGATCCGGTAATGGTGAGCTTGTTGGGGTTCCACGACGTGCTTCGTTCTATGAACCTGAACCTTATGGAATGCTGTTTATTCCTCAGGGAAGCTTCAACATGGGGTTAAATGATCAGGACATAACCGGGTCGTTGACCACTGAAGTCAGAACAGTTTCTGTTCCCTCTTTCTGGATGGATGAAACAGAAATTACAAATACTGAATACCGTCAGTTTGTTTACTGGGTTAGAGACAGTATTGCACGTTCAATGTTGGGCGAACAATTTGATGAGTTTTTAATTACCGAAGATCGGTTTGGTAACATCATAGATCCGCCTTTCCTTAACTGGCGTACCAGATTGAATTGGAACAACGAAGAATATGCCGAAATTCTGGAAGATCTGTTTCTACCTGAGAATGAAAGGTTCTTTAGAAGAAAAGAGATTGACACCAGATTGTTGAATTACGATTATGAATGGGTTGACCTACAACAGGCTGCCAGAAGATCCAACAGGTATAACTTCGAAACCAACTCCTATGAGGGCGAAGTTTACAACCAATTTGGAGAGCGGATTGAAATTGCAGATCGTTCAGCTTTTATTATGAAGGACAGGGTAAATGTATATCCCGACACCTTGGTATGGATCGCAGACTTTACCTATTCTTTCAATGAGCCAATGACAGAAATGTATTTCTGGCATCCCGGATTTGATGAATACCCGGTTGTAGGTGTGGATTGGAAGCAGGCCACAGCCTTTTGTATATGGAGAACTCAGTTACTGAATAATTTCCTGCGCTCTAAAGGGCAACCTGAAGTAATGCAGTACCGTTTACCAAGTGAGGCCGAATGGGAATATGCTGCACGCGGAGGATTAAACAGCAACACGTATCCATGGGGAGGCCTCTATACCAGAAATGATCAGGGATGTTTCCTTGCCAACTTCAAACCTCTACGTGGTCGCTATGGTGATGACGGAGGAATGTATACCATGCAGGTTGGTTCTTTTGCTCCAAACGATTTCGGATTATATGACATGGCAGGGAATGTTGCGGAGTGGACTTCAAGTGCTTTTGATGAATCTTCCTACAGTTTCATGCACGATATGAGCCCTACTTATAAATATAATGCATTGCCCGGAGATCATCATGTGATGAAACGTAAGGTAGTGAGAGGTGGATCCTGGAAAGACATCGGATTCTTTCTTCAGAACAGTACTCGTACATACGAATATCAGGATTCTGCTAAATCCTATATTGGATTCCGTTGTGTAAGAGATTATATTGGTAACTAGTTTGAGCTTTAAGTATTAACCCACGATAATAAAGAGAAAAATGAGTGGAAGTGGTTTTTTTGGAAGTCCGGCCTATAAAAAGATAATGGCTAAGACATACGGAATCGGTGCATCAGTAGTGATTTTAGGAGCGTTATGGAAAATATTACACTGGCCTGGAGCTGACTATATGTTGATGGCAGGATTGGGTACAGAGGCGTTGATTTTCTTTCTTTCAGCTTTTGAACCCCCACATGAAATGCCTGATTGGAGTTTGGTTTATCCCGAACTTGTTGGTCTTGAACCTCGCGAATCAAAAGTAAGTCTGAATGCCGGAGGTGGTGGAATTGCTGTAGGAGGAGGCGGAGGAAGTGAACTTGCAGCTCTTATACAGGGAGGCCATTTGGATGTATCTACAGTCGAAAAACTAAGTGAAGGTATAAAGAAACTATCTCAAACTGCAAGCAGTCTTTCAAATCTCAGCGAAGCAAGTATGGCAACAGAGGCTTATTTGCAAGCCATGAAAACTGCATCAGACAGTGTTGGTAGTTTTGCAGGAGTGTCATCTAAACTTGGAGAATCAGCAGAGTCGCTAGCCAGTTCTTTTGTAAATACAGCTCAATCTGTTTCATCATCTGGAACACAGTTTTCTCAGAAACTATCAGCTACCGGAGATTCATTTGTTGATGTGTTAAAAGAGAGTGGCGATAAATTGGTGCAATCTTATCAGTCTCTTGGTGAATCAATGGCTTCGCAGGTTGAGAAGGTTTCCGGGGATAGTGTAAAGTACACTGAAGGTTTATCTGTTGCAAATCAAAAACTTGCTGCGATTAATTCTGCATATGAGTTGCAATTGTCAAGTATTAATGATCAGGTTCAATCATCTCAACAATTGACAAAAAGTCTTGGAGATATTACCCAACACATGAACCAATCTGTTTCTGATACAGCTGCATATAAACAAGAAGTGGCAAATTTAACCAAAACGTTAGGCGATCTTAACTCCATTTACGGAAACATGTTAAGTGCTATGAGCGTGGGCGGTAATAAATAGCAAAACCTTAATCACAAGATATTAAAGAACTTTGAATTATGGCTGGAGGAAACTGTCCTGAAACACCGCGGCAAAAGATGATTGGGATGATGTATCTCTTTCTTACCGCGATGCTAGCATTAAATGTTTCAGCAGAACTATTAAATGCATTTATTCTGGTAGATAGGAGTATTTTGCAAGCAAAGGAGTCTGTAGAATTGAAGAATGAAGAAATGTACAGACAATTTGCAGAGGGAGCTTTATTAAACCCCCGAGTTGAAGAATTCTACCAGGAAGCTCTGCAGGTAAGAGAGAAAGCAGATTTTCTTGTTGATTATATACAGGGAATTAAAATTTTATTGGTGCATACTGCTGATGGCCCCAACTACACTTTGGAAAATTATAAATCGAAGAATAACACCAGTGTTGTCGGTCAGTTATTGTTATCAGAGCCATCTGGACGTCGCCGAAGTGATACGCTTAAAAACCATATAAACGATTACCGGGAATTATTATCAAGCCTTGTTGTAGGAGATACTGCTTTAATTAGCCGAATTAACACCAACCTTTCCACTGCTGATCCTGAACCACGGGGGGGAGTGCAGAGGAGCTGGGAAGATGAAAAGTTTTATTATGTTCCAATGGCAGGATCCATGGCAATGTTAAGTCAGATACAGGCAGATGTTCGAAATATGGAAGCAGATGTGGTTCGTCATTTGTTTATGCGGGTGGATGAAGGAACCTTTAGGTTTAATAAGATCGGACCTTTGGTGATTCCAAGTTCTCAGCATGTAATGAGAGGTGATACTTACCGGGCAGAAATTATGATGGCCGCTTATGATGATGAGTTTCCGCCCAGGGTTATGTTTAACGGTCAGGAACTGAGGACTCAGGACGGACGTGGAATCCTTGAAATTCCTGCATCCAGACTTGGAGATAATTCCTGGCAGGCAGAGATATCCATAATGGGGCCTGAGGGATGGACTACTCCTCACCAGGTAGGCGGTCAATTTCATGTAATGGAGCCAAATGTGGTTGTATCACCAACAAAAATGAATGTGTTTTACGAAGGGGTAGAAAATCCTGTTGAGATATCCGCGCCGGGCGTACCCTCTGAGCGTTTGAGGGTAAATATTTCCAATGCGACACATACACGACGTGGAAATGAGTATATAGTGCAACCCAATGCTGGTTCTGCCGGTAGGGAAGCCGTAGTAACTGTGACCACAGAAATTAATGGACGAATGCAAAATCTTGGAAGTCGTAATTTCAGGATTAACCGAGTGCCTAACCCCGTTGCAAAAGTTGGTGGAGTTAGTGAGGGAGCCATTGCCAGACAGGTACTCCTTGCTCAGATGGGAATTGTTGCTGATATGGAGAATTTTGATTTTGACCTTACATTCAGGGTAACTCAATTCCGTGTTTCTACAGTTCAAAGAGGTTTTATGGTAGACCAGCGTTCCAGCAATAACATGTTTACTGAAGAGCAAAAGGACTTAATTAGAGCCGCCACACGGGGACAACGTATCATTATTGATGATATTCGTGCTGTTGGTCCTGATGGAAGAACACGGAACTTAAGTTCCATTACTCTGACGATAGATTAACAATATATGATTGAAAAAACTTTAGAATTACTAAAACATACAACCATGAGAAAACAGGTATTTCTTCTAGTAAGTGTATTTATTTTCGGTTTATTGATTTTGCCTGCAGAGTCTTTCAGCCAAAGAGATGGCAGGCCGGTAGATAATATTTTCGAAAAGGAACACATTACAAACAAAAGACCAATTCCTTACCCGTCTATTAGAGAGGCGGACATCATTTGGTCTAAAAGAATATGGCGAATCATTGATTTACGTGAAAAGATCAATCTTCCACTTTATTATCCCATTGCTCCTGCAGATGATCGTTATAGCTTGGTTGGTCTTTTGATGCATGGTATTCAGTATGAAGGTTTGCCAGCATACAGTACTACCGATGATGAATTCCGCGTGAGAATTGGAATTAATGAGGTGAATGAAGTCATGGGAGCTACTACTGAGCTTACAGAGGTGTATAATCCGGATACCGATACATATGTGGAGATGGAAGTTACAAGAGACGTTCGGTACGATGAGGTAAGACAGATTATGGTAAAAGAAGTGTGGTTTTTCGATAAGAACTATAGTCGAATGGATGTCCGTATCTTAGGACTTTGCCCCATCAGAGAAGAGGTTAATGAAGCTGGAGAAGTTGTTCGACGTCAGACTTTCTGGATAAACTTCCCTGAAGCGAGAGATCTGTTTGCTCGTCACGAGGTGTTCAATCCCATAAATGATGCCCAGCGTCGATCTTTTGATGATATTTTTATCAAAAGGTATTTCAGCAGTTACATTGTTCAGGAGTCAAATGTGCATCAAAATCGGAGCATTGAAGAGTATGCTGTAGGTATTGAAGCTATCCTGGAATCTCAAAGGATACGTGATGAGATATTCACATTTGAGCATGATCTTTGGGAATGGTAGAAGATTTTACTAATGTTTTCTCTGAGTTGAAGAATTAAAAAGGGGTTGTCGAACGACAACCCCTTTTTTTTATAAACTGGAATCTCCAAATTCAGTTTTTATATCTGTAGTAAACTGTCTTATTTGTTGCTCATTATCTTTAGGGCATATCAATATTGCGTCGGAGGAATCCACAACGATATAATCATTGAGACCTTGAATCACTGCAACTTTATTCTTTGGTACGTTAATAATACTATTTTGGGTGTCATATAAAAGTACTTTGCCGCAAATAACAGCATTGTCATTCTTGTCCTGGGGCGAGTATTCATAAAGAGACGACCAGGTTCCAAGATCAGACCAACCGAAATCAACTGTTTGTACATATACATTGGTCGCTTTTTCCATTACTCCATAGTCAATAGATATGTTTTTGCACTCGGCATAGGTTGTGTTGATGATCTCTGTCTCGTTTTCTGCTCCGATCTTTTTATCAAGTTTGGCAAAAAGCTTGTGGACATCCTGTAGATGGTCTGAAAATGCCTGATCAATTGATGAAAGAGACCAGATAAATATGCCGCTGTTCCAGAAGAACTCCCCGCTTTCAAAAAATACTTTTGCAAGCTCTAAATCTGGTTTTTCAGTAAAAGTTTTTACTTTGCTAAAGTTTTTAAATTCTGTGTTGTTCTCATCTCCAACCTGGATATATCCGTAGCCCGTCTCTGGTCGATGAGGCTTAATTCCCAACGTAAGAAGGACATCCTGGTTGTCCACGAACTCAACTCCTTTTTTTATGGAATCAATAAATTTGATCTCGTTAAGGATCAGGTGGTCGGCAGGCGTTACCACAATGTTAGCATCCTTATTTCTTGATCTTATCCATGCATTTGCGTATGCAATGCATGGAGCAGTATTTCTTCTGAACGGTTCAAGTAATACCTGATCTTCGGTTAATTCCGGAACCTGTTCAAGCACCTTACTTTTGTATTCATTGCTTGTCACAACAAGGAAGTTTTCCACAGGACATAACGGAAGGAATCTTTCAAAGGTCTGTCGAATCAAACTTTTTCCGGTTCCCAGAATATCAAGAAACTGCTTGGGTGTTGAACTTTTACTCAATGGCCAAAATCGACTACCGACGCCTCCGGCCATGATGATGCAATATGTGTTTTTATCCATTTTATTGATGTTTATATGTTATATACTTCTATAAGTCGTTTTAAAGTATTAGTCTCAGTGCTTTAAATACTATTAGTGCGCATGTAAGGTTGTGAAAATGTGATGTTATATATTAAGATACAGAGTATTTTTTAATATTTCAACAGGCTTCCTTTGTTTGAAACAACATATCATTTTGAGCAGAATACATACTCATAAAATTCGTGCCATACTTCAAAAATAGCAACCATTTGTCTTTTTTTAAAACTTCTGACTATATTTAGATTTTCTTTTTTGCGATGAAGCAACTAAGATGCGCTATAACAGGTAATCCCGTATTTTTCTTGTTTGTGGTTTCTTCATCTGCAATCAGTTGCACCTTGCTTTAAAATCTTAGTAGAACAGTTATGAGTTTTTTGTTTCATATAGGACGCTATGCGATGTTTGTGAGACAGGTTTTTGGAAGACCTGTTAAACATCGTATTTTTTTCAAACAGGTCATTCGTGAAATGGATGTTTTGGGTTTGAGTTCAGTGGGCATTGTGGTCATTATCTCTTTTTTCATGGGAGCTGTCATAACGCTTCAAACAGCTTATAACATCGATTTACCGATTATTCCAAAATATGCCATTGGTCTTGCTGCCCGTGACTCCATTATATTGGAGTTTTCAAGCACCATTGTCAGTTTAATTCTGGCCGGAAAAGTTGGCTCTCATATAGCATCAGAAATTGGAACCATGCGTGTTACTGAACAGATTGATGTGCTTGATGTGATGGGAATAAATTCAGCCGGATACCTTGTTTTACCAAAGGTGATGGCTTTGATTATTATAATTCCTTTTTTGGTTATCATCAGCATGGGGGTTGGTATTTTTGGCGGTTGGACAGCAGGGACAACCACAGGGGTTGTCCCCTCAGATGAATATATCTACGGCATCCAATATATGTTTGTTCCGTTCTATATAGCTTATTCCCTGATTAAGTCGGTGGTGTTTGCTTTTCTCATAACCACCATAGCTGGTTATTGGGGTTATTATTCAACCGGCGGATCTCTTGAAGTGGGGCGGTCAAGTACCCGTGCTGTGGTTATAAGCAGCATTCAAATACTTTTGTTTAATCTGATTTTAACACAGCTTTTACTGGCATGATTGAAGCGCGTAACATCATAAAATCCTTCGATGGGAATACAATTTTAAAGGATGTATCAGCAATTTTTAAGCCTGGTCAAACGAACCTGATCATAGGTCAGAGTGGTTCGGGTAAAACAGTTTTTTTAAAGTCGTTGGTAGGTTTACATGAAGTTGATTCGGGAGATATTATTTATGACGACAGAGATTTTACCCGAATGCCCGATAAGGATCGCATCAAAGTTCGGCAGGAGATGGGGATGCTGTTTCAGGGATCGGCTCTGTTTGACTCTTTAACGGTTGAGGAAAACGTACGTTTTCCTCTTGATATGTTTACAAAGAAAAAGCTGGATGAGCGCCGTGAGAGAGCCAACTTCTGCCTGAAGAGGGTTAATCTTGAAAATGTTAATCACCTATATCCTTCCGAAATAAGTGGAGGAATGCAGAAGCGTGTTGCCATAGCCCGTGCCATTGCTCTTAATCCAAAATACTTATTTTGTGATGAACCCAATTCCGGATTGGATCCAAAAACGGCCATTGTTATTGATGAACTGATTCAGGAAATCACCAAAGAGTATAACATGACCACCATTGTAAATACACATGATATGAACTCCGTTCTGGGTATAGGTGAGCACATTATTTTTATATTTAAAGGAGAGAAATATTGGGAAGGTAGCAGTCAGGATATTTTTAAAAGCGACAATAAGGAGTTGAATGATTTTATCTTTGCCTCCAAATTCTTCAGAAAAATAAAGGATAAATTATAATGCTAACGACTTGAACGGTTTGCGGGCCTCGTAGTTTCCTGGATATCAGACATTCGTCTCTGTGAGCTTTTGTTAAAAATCACCTGATGGCCTTTCTGTAACCATTATTCCATGATAGGGACTCAGCATGTCTTTAAGTTTATCTGCTTTCGATGATCTAAGATCGGATCGTTTTAATTCCGTATCAGATAAGATTGGGCTTCCGGTTTCAATGATGGACAAAACGTTGGCAATAAAAAATTCCTCTATTTCCCCCAGTTGTGCTCCTTCGTCAAAGAGATGAACGGCATACATGTCGTCATCGAGTTCAAATGTTGATGGCAAACCTTGTTGATAGTTGATGTTATTATTGATGTTTTCTGCACGAAATACGATTGGTTGTATGGCCCAATTGTGTCTTCTCATTTGAGGCCTTTGGTTGTTGTCAGAAATGATTACTGATCCATAATACTTCCCATATGTGTTTTCCCCAACCTGTATGACGTCAATGTATGGTTCAAGACCATAAATAACCATTTCACTGGCGGACGCTGTTCTGTCAGTAGTCAAAACAAACAGACGATTTAACCCTAAATTAAAATCTTGTTCTTCAAACTTAATTGCATCATTGAAACTTGAAAGGTTCGAATTCCATCTTTCAAATATAAATGTCTCGTCAGCCAGATCAGCAGATCCAATTAAACTCGCAAGAGTGACGGCAGATCCCACATGACCTCCACCATTGTACCTAAGATCCAGAATTAGTTCATCAATTCCTGCTTCATGAAACCTGCTGAATGTATTTACTAACGCTGTGTCGAAGTTGTTGATGAATGATCCATAGGCCAGGTAACCAATTTTTAAACCGCTTGCCTCAATGATACTGGTCGACAATATCGGGTGGGAACTGAACTTTTCAACAGCAGAAATGCTTACTTCAGGCTCAAGTTTTACAATGTTTCCATCAATAATTTGCCCCATTGTAAGAGTTAAATCATCAAGTGACAACAATTGTTGATAGTTAATATCGGTAATAGTTTGCCCATTGATTTTATAAAACATGTCGCCTCTTTTTAGTCCTGCCTGTTCGGCAGGAGAGTCACGATAAACAAACTGAATAAAAACAACTACCTGACTCGAGCCTTCCTTAAAATAGTATGGAGCTATTGAGTAGCCTTTGCTTTTTGTTATGCCCTGGAGGTAGTTTTCAAGCTCGGTGATGTTATCAGTAATGAACGACCATCTGTCATCCGGCTTCTTAAGAAGCTTGTAAAAGTATTTTTCCGGATCAGGTTCGGTTTTGTAATCTATATCAGGCATCTCGTTATTCCAAAAATACCCCAGATTCATATAGTGGGAAATGAATTGATTGATATTTAATATGTCTGATGGTATTTTTTCTATATTGCCGGGATTTATTTCATCGTCTTTTTTACAGGATGATAAAATGAGAATTATCCCTGTTGATAACAGGAATATTATATTTATGTACTTAGTTGCTTTCATTATTATATTCGTTTGCTAATCATTTTTTAACACTCATAATAACAGGTGTTTATGAGCTCATGGTATTTAATTAGATGATTATAAAAAACCTGCTTGCATCTAATCCCGCTAAGCGGGACTTCACTGTGCTCAGTATCTAATATCTAATAATCTAACGATCTATTGTTATTAGAGATTTGTTTTTTTACAGGAAAATAGTGTTGTTTATACATGTACAAATTTAATTCCATTTTTCTGATGTTTGTTAAATCAAGAGTCAAAACACGATGTTTTGATTCTTTAAGAACTTTAAAGCATGTTTCTTTGGATTGATTCATTGCGGATTGACATTTTTTAAGATAAATAAAAGCAAAGAACATTTGGAAACCCCAATAAGAACCTCTACTTTTGCAGCCGCTTCTTAAGAAGGTTAAGGGGCGCCGGAATCTGAGATATTGAGATAAAGGAATTAGCTTTTTTGTTGTTTATAAGGTCAATTGAAAACTGATCACATTTTATTTGATTGGTTTTCAGCGTTACTGAAAAAAACTTGAAAAAAGTTGAATAATATTTTGGAAAAGGGAAATAAAAGTGTTTATCTTTGCAGCCGCTTTCCGACAAGGGGAGTGGGATAGAAGGGAGTCAGATCCCTGATATTTTAAGATAGAAAAAATAAGAAAACGTTCTTTGACAATATTGATGCAATACCAAAAGATCTAAGGTTAGACAAAAATTTAATTTAGCAATATCCTTGAGTCAATTTTTTTGAGATATGTCAGGAAATTAGGCTATGAAAGTAGCCACCAACTTTTTTATACAACGAAGAGTTTGATCCTGGCTCAGGATGAACGCTAG